>NZ_CP035925.1 GCF_013373365.1 Lentibacillus sp. CBA3610
TGGAGTGTAACATATATGAGAAAAGTCTTGCAGTCGGTGTGTATAAATAAATCCTAGCCGTTATATTTTTTGGGTGTTAGGCCCGCCTTGGCACGCTATATAATATCTCAGGGGAAGAATAGCAGTGGAGTAAGAATGATTCTCACGATTTCTAACACCAATTTCAATAATATGGGGTTGGTCAAAATCAGCATTCCAGGAGCAGGTGACTCGTTGTTAGGATACGAGGTTTCTGGAACACACTTATTGCCGATCTTATTATTTTGAAGGTGATGAGGAAAATGAAGATGCCCTAACTGGTTTATGAGGTGGAAGTGGCCCGTAAAATTGCAGAACGTTTAAATCTCGATATAACATTTGAAATTATCGGCTTCGATAGTGTATTAGCCGCCGTTGAAAGCGGACGAATTGATATGGCAGGTATGGGTATTACGGACAAACGGGAAGAGAAATTCAATTTCAGCAGTCCATTTAAACACTCATATTCGACAATGGTTGTCAGGGAGGATGACCACTCAGGTGTTGAGAAATTGGAGGATTTGGAGGGAAAAGATGCCGGTGGTGCTGCTTCCACTGTCTACAGTGAAATCGCGCGCAAATTCGGAGCAGAAGTCGTTACATATGGGAATGCCCCAAATGAGGCTTATCTTCGCGATGTAAATAATGGCAGGACTGATGTTGTGATAAATGACTACTATCTATCAAAATTCGGTGTTGCTGCGTTTCCGGAGTTTGATATCACCCTTCATCCGGAATTGAAGTTTCACCCGACACGAAAAGGAATGATTATGGCGGAGGGCGCCGACAAATTGCAGACTGAAGTTAATCAGGCTTTGGAAGATATGCGGGAAGATGGTACATAACCCATGACCACTCAGGTGTTGAGAAATTGGAGGATTTGGAGGGAAAAGATGCCGGTGGTGCTGCTTCCACTGTCTACAGTGAAATCGCGCGCAAATTCGGAGCAGAAGTCGTTACATATGGGAATGCCCAAATGAGGCTTATCTTCGCGATGTAAATAATGGCAGGACTGATGTTGTATAAATGACTACTATCTATCAAAATTCGGTGTTGCTGCGTTTCCGGAGTTTGATATCACCCTTCATCCGGAATTGAAGTTTCACCCGACACGAAAAGGAATGATTATGGCGGAGGGCGCCGACAAATTGCAGACTGAAGTTAATCAGGCTTTGGAAGATATGCGGGAAGATGGTACACTAACGGCACTCGCTGAGGAATTCTATGAAGAAGATGCCTCCCGGAACCGGAAGAAGATATTCGTGAAATTGAAGGATTGGATTTTTAAAAGATGAACGGATTTGATTTTGGCGGTATTTTTGATGTGAAGCTGGCACTGGAAAGTCTGCCGTTTGTGCTTGGCGGACTTCCTGCCACGATTGGCGTCGCATTAGCTGGTATGGCAATCGGGATGATACTGGGTCTGTTTCTCGCATTGGCACGCTCCTCAGACAGGATCATATTGAGGTGGCCTTCAAGGGTTTATATTTCCTTTATGCGCGGGACGCCCATTCTCGTCTTTCTATTTATTTTATATTTTGGCCTGCCGTATATTGGATTGGAACTGACTGCATTTGTCGCTGCATCTGTTGGGTTTGGATTGAACAGTGCTGCTTATATAGCGGAAATAAATCGCTCTTCACTGAACAGCGTTGATATTGGACAATGGGAAACAGCCAAGTCACTAAATATAGGGTACTGGAAAACGTTGCAAATCATTATTTTACCGCAAGCGACCAGGATTGCAATACCACCGCTCACGAACGTATTTATGGATATTGTGAAAGCAACATCTTTGGCAGCTGTTATTACGGTCCCGGAATTGTTTCAGCGAACACAAATCGTCGTTGGCAGGGAATTTGATGCGATGACATTGTATATATTGGTTGCCTTGATCTATTGGCCTGTTTGTGTGCTTATTTCGTTCATGCAGGACCGGCTGGAAGCAAGGTTCAGCAGGTTTTTATAAAAGAGAAATCCGAACTAAACCGAAGTCTATCCGAAGAATTTCGGCTCATTGTTCGGATTTTTCTTTTGATTTATACCTTATCCCACCCGTGTTTGTAAATTATTTGAAAAAAACCGCTGTAAACTGAGCCGGAACCGCTGTAGATTACAGCGGTGCGCCATAGATCATGCCCTAATCGCTGTAGTTTAATTGATAATTGCTATAGCTTCGGGTGAAGTCGCTGAAGATTGAGCGGAAATCGCTGTAAATCATTATACAGAGTTTTTACGAATTAGAGCGACTTCCCTGTATCTTTTTTGAAAAAGATGGTTGCCAGCATAAGTATCAGCACAGCAATAATCATATAGAAAAAAGAGACCCCGGGAAAGTATTCGATAAATAGTCCTCCTAAATAAGGTCCCATCAGGCTTCCCAGACTGAATGAAATGCCTGTCATCAGATTTCCCGCCGGTAAGAGTGAGGTTGGCACCAGGTCGGTCATATAGGCAATACTTAATGAATATAACGAACCGACGAGCATACCTGAGGCGGCAAACGAAATAAACAGTGCCGCGGTGGATGTCTCAAATGACGCTGCAAACAGAAAACAAATAATTCCGCCCGCTATGACCGTCATTAAAATTCTTCGTCTTCCCACCCGGTCACTTAACATGCCTAAAGGAATTTGTGTAATAATGCTTGCACCTGCAAAAAATGGGATGATTAACGACAGGATGTTCACATCATGCCCGATCCGCAACCCATATATCGGGAATATACCGTGCAAGGTTGCTTCTAAAAAACCATAGCCGAATGCCGGTAGCATTGCAACCCAGGCAATTTTGCCGGTTTGGATAAACCGCTGTATTGAACTGGAACTGCTGGTGGTATGGATGTCCCCATTATCAGGCATTCTGTTTCGGACAAAAAACATTGATGACCAGACAATCATGCTAAGCAATGCAGAAATGAGAAACGGCAAAGCCTCGTTTATTTCCAGGAGCCGGGTCATCAGCGGTCCCACTGCAAACCCTAACCCAAATGATAAGCCGTAAAATGAAATGTTTTTCCCGCGTATTTCTTTGGGGCTGGTTGTTGTGATCCACGTTTGGGTACCGAAATGGAGCATATTATCACCAATCCCGATCATGACACGCAGGATAAACCAAAACCATAAAGCCTTCCAAAAAGGGAATAACGCTAATGAAATGAATACAAGCATACCGCCTATCATAATAACCGGTTTGAAACCAAATCGGCGCATTGGTTTTTCCATAAAAGGCGATGCGATCAGGATACCAATATACAATCCCGTCGCGTGGAGTCCGTTGACAGAAGAGGGGACACCATTTTGCTCAAGAATAATGGATAATAATGGGAGGATCATTCCTTGTGAGAATCCTGATATGAATACGAGCGCAATTAATATCCAAAATCTTGTTTGTGCTGATACCATTGTTTGTCCCCTCCCCCGTTCATGTTGCTGCATTTAATGTAATTCTTTTCAGAACCAAGGTCAATTCAAAACATTTCATTCAAAAGGGCGTTATGATATAAGATTAAGGGTAAATAATAATAAAGGATTATGATGAGGGAGTGACAATTATAATGGAATTTCATTTAAAAGAAGAAGGTATACGTATTGATTTAGATTATGGTCAGCTGGATATATCGGGGAACGAGGAATTTGGTTTCCGTCCGTTTCAATTAATGGTTGCCTCTATTGCAGGCTGCAGCGCGTCAGTCTTTCGCAAAATTTTAAAGAAACAGCGGACAGATGTATCGGATATGACCATAACAACAAACGTCGAGCGCAACCCTGACGATGCAAATCGGATTGAACGGATTGATTTGCATTATATCATCAAAGGTTATCGTTTAGATGATGAGAAATTGTATAAAAATCTTGCAGTGGCCAGAAAAAATTGTTCCATGGTCCGTTCGGTTGAAGACAGTATTACGATTGAGGAGACACTGGAAACAGTGGAACTGAGCCGTTAAAAAGAGGGTATAATATTCATGTGTCCGAAAAAACTACACTTAAACGGTGAAAAGCAATTGGTTTAAGCAGAATGAAAGGAATGGGACACATGAATAAACGAATTTACATCAGCGTATTAATGGTATTTGTTTTACTGATTCCCGTTAGCGGCCTGGCTGAGGAAAATGAAGACACGGAATCAGAGGAAAAGGATGAATATGAGGTACCGAGTCATGTCTTGAACATATCAAAAGAAAACACTTACCCTAACTCGACGGAGGATCAGGAAGTTGTTGAGCCGAGTGAATTGACTGAGGAATTGATTAACGATGTCGAAATTACAATCGAGAATCCCGACCTGATTAAAATGCTCAACGAAACATCCATTAACCCCTCACCGATTTCGTTTGGCTACCGTGGCATGGTGTTCTTAGGCAGATGGCCGCTGAACTACAAATCAGATGAAACAAATATCAATTGGGAGTATCAGAACATTAATACAAATGAGCTGAATAATATCGGCGGCGACTCAGAGAAGAAAATGCAATATAATCAGCAGGAGCAGAAGGAGATTAAAGGCGCATTAACGAACAAAATCACAAACCCCGATGATGTTAAAAAAATGATGCTGCTGCAGGCAAAGGATAAACTTGAATTGCCATTGGCCTATACGAGTGTGATCGGTCAAAACACAGAAAAAGACAACACGTATAGTGTACCGGCGAAAAAATACGGGGAGCTCGAAGCATATGCACCGGCAGTAAATGAGCGTGGACAAGTGACTTTTGGCGAAGTGTATGTTCAACTGAAAGGCAACAGTAAATCGATTGTGGTCAAGAATGTTACCAAACAAGGAATAGGTGCCTGGATACCAGTACAGGACCACGTATCATTTTCCTTCCAATTGAAATAGGAATAACTGGTGATACCCCCTCCGGAAATCTTTCCGGAGGGGGTATTAATCAGATCACGAAAAGGTGCCCTCGTTCGGCCAAACATGGGCTCGAGAATCAAAACATGTTCCCGAGCGGCACAAACATGGGCTCAAAATCGTAAACATGGGCTCGAGAGCGCAAACATGGGCTCAAAATCGTAAACATGGGCTCGAAATCACAAATATGGGCACGAGAGCGCAAACATGGGCGCAAAAACGGAAATATGGGCTCGGAATCACAAATATGGGCTCGAGATCGCAAACATGGGCTCAAAATCGGAAACATGGGCTCGAAATCACAAATATGGGCTCGAGGGCACAAACATGGGCTCGAAATCACAAACATGGGCCCGAGCGGCACAAACATGGGCGCAAAATCGTAAACATGGCTCGAGAGCGCAAACATGGGCGCGAAAATCCAAACATGCTCCCGAACAGCCCCCAAGCAGCAAACCATGACGAACCTTCAACTGTATTACCCAAGGACATCCCCTTATTTATCAGCCCGATTGACATTAGAATAATTTCCCAGATCAAAAATAGGGTTGATTTTTCAGCTTTAATGCTTTATCATAATAAAGTGTTAAAGCTGAACGAAAGAGATAGAAATGGAGAGGGGAAACGAAAATGGAATGGGTTGTGATCGTATCTGTATTAGTATTGACCATTCTTAGTTTGTTAAAGGTCAATGTCATTATTGCCATCATTGCAGCAGCTCTTACAGCAGGACTGATGTCCGGACTGTCTGTTATTGAATCAATTGAATTGATGGTCAGCGGGATGGGTGGTCAGGCAAACACGGCATTAAGTTATATTTTGCTTGGTGCTTTTGCTGTTGCCATTAGTTATACCGGAATTACGTCCATTCTCGTAAACTTTTTAATCAAAGTACTAACCGGCAGAAAAACGATGATGGTGCTGGCAATTGCCGGTGTGGCATCTCTATCACAAAATGCGGTGCCGGTTCATATAGCATTTGTACCAATCTTGATTCCACCATTACTCAAATTGTTTGATGAAATGAAGGTGGACCGCCGTGGTGTGGCAGCTGCATTGACATTTGGGTTAAAAGCGCCATATGTCATGATTCCAGCCGGATTTGGTCTGCTTTTTCACAACACGATTGTGGATGGGATGGCCGAAAGTGGCATTGATGTCACGACCGGGCAGACGGCAATGGCGATGTTGATACCAGGTGCAGGGATGGTTATTGGTTTGTTAATTGCTGTCTTATTCACTTACCGTAAAGATCGTGAATCCATTCCAGGGGCAGGCGGCAGCGAGGCCAATTTTACAGCGCCGCCATCGGAAAACGTCAGATTTAATCAGAAACACGCCCTGACATTAGTTGCGATTGCAGGCGCATTAATTGTTCAGATCATCACCCAAAACCTGATTGCCGGGGCGTTAACAGGCCTGGTTCTAATGTTTGCACTTGTCGTTGTTCCATTTAAAAAAGGTGATCAAATAATGGCAAACGGTATTGCGATGATGGGACAAATTGCGTTTGTTATGCTGGTTGCCTCCGGGTTCGGCAGGGTTTTGGAAGATACTGGAGCCGTGAATGCTCTCGTGGAAATGTCATCCGGATTTCTTGACGATAACCAGGCATTAATTGCTCTCATATTGTTGCTTGTCGGGCTGATTGTCACAATGGGCATTGGCTCCTCGTTTGGAACCATTCCGATACTGGCAGCGCTGTTTGTTCCAATTTGTCTGTCAGCAGGCTTTTCAACGCTGGCAACCGCTTCACTGATCGGGACTGCGGGTGCATTGGGTGATGCAGGGTCACCGGCATCAGACAGTACACTCGGTACCACTTCCGGATTGAACGCTGACGGCAAACACCATCATATTTGGGATACTTGTGTTCCGACATTCATTCACTTTAATATCCCACTGATTGTGTTTGGATGGATTGCCGCGATGGTACTTTAGGTGTTATGAATAAATGAATAGGATTATGGAAAAAGTAAGGAAAAAAATAGGTGGGGTATGCTATGCGAAAATACATTGCTGCAGCCTTGGCGGTTATCCTGTTTTTCCTTACTTATATGCCTTATCAGGATATCGCCCATGCTGCCAGTGGCTATGGATGGGGATTCAAAAAAAATGATGAACATGAAATTCCGGATGTCGGTAAGTATAAGCAAATTCTCGAGGAACATGGCGCCTACTACGCAGATCATTCCGGAGAAAAAGTAGTATACCTGACGTTTGACAACGGGTATGAGGGTGGCTATACCGATGATGTTCTCGATGTTTTAAAGAAGCATGATGTTCCGGCTGCTTTTTTCCTGACGGGCCATTATGTGAGAAGTGAGCCTGACCTTGTCAACCGGATGGCTGATGAAGGGCATATTATCGGCAATCACTCCTACCATCACCCCGATTTCACCATTGTCACGAAAGATACGATGCAGGAAGAATTGGAGACATTGGAGGAAGCCGTTGCAGAAGTATCCGACCAGGAGGATATCAAGTATGTGCGTCCGCCAAAGGGTATGTTCAGCGAAAAAACATTGGATTGGGCGAATGAACTGGGTTATATCCATATATTCTGGTCTTCGGCGTTCGTTGATTGGGAAACACAGCAAGGCTGGGAGCACGCGTATGAAAATATTATGGACAATATCCATCCGGGAGCGATTATCCTGCTTCACACTGTTTCGTCCGATAATGCCAAAGCACTGGATAAAATGATAGAGGAAATGAAAAATCAAGGTTACCAATTCAGAAGCCTGGACCATCTTGTCATGAAAAACAAATTGCCGGAGCCGATTTATGGCTATTGATAATTACACTGGTTATGATGCATACGAAAGCTGTCTTTCAATATGAAAGGCAGCTTTTTAAATGGAAATGGACAAGAAACCAATAACTTATACAAATTTTATATAAATTCTGATATAATGAACGAACATCCTAGTATTGGAGTTGATTTAATGAACAAAGAAGATTTAATTGCTCCGAAAGACTATAATATTGTAATGGAGATGGAGCACTTTGCATCAAAAAACCCGACGAGGAATGCGATTGTCTGGAAAGATGACAATGGACAGGCAAAAGAAATCACCTATGATCAATTGCTTAACAATGTAAATAGAATTGGTAACGCTTTCAAAGGGACTGGCCTGGAAAAGGGCGATAAAATTCTCGTTATGATTCCGCGATTAATCGAAGCGTATGAAACATATCTGGCGGCGTTGAAGACCGGAATTATTGTTATACCGGGATCGGAAATGCTGAAGACAAAGGATCTGCAGTATCGGATCAGCCACGGTGAAGTCAGCGCGGTCGTCAGCTATTACCCGTTCGTTGATCAATTTGAAGGCATCAAGGAATTTGATCAGCTGACCTTATTTTCAGTAGGCGATTCCGTCGATGGCTGGCACAACCTGGATGAGTTGAAGGAACAAGCATCAGGTGATTTGGGTATGGCTGCCACCACAAAAGACGATATTGCCTTTTTATCGTATACATCGGGCACAACCGGTAATCCCAAAGCGGTCGTACATACACATGGCTGGGGGTATGCCCACCTGAAGACAGCGCCTGAAAATTGGCTTAGTATAAATGAAGGTGATAAGGTTTGGGCAACAGCGGGTCCGGGCTGGCAAAAATGGATCTGGAGTCCTTTCTTATCGGTGCTTGGTTCAGGCGCCACCGGGTTTGTCTATCAAGGCAAATTTGATCCGAATACCTATCTCGGACTGCTGCAGGATGAAGATATTAATGTGTTATGCTGCACACCAACCGAGTATCGTTTGATGGCTAAAGTCGACAATCTCGAGGACTATCAATTACCTGCGCTCCATAGTGCTGTCTCGGCGGGTGAGCCGCTTAATCGGGAAGTCATTGATACATTCCGGGAATATTTTGATTTGACAGTTCGTGATGGCTATGGACAAACAGAAAATACATTATTGCTCGGGTTTATGAAAAACACAAAAGTGAAGCCCGGGTCGATGGGAAAACCAACGCCGGGTAACGATGTGGAAATAATTGATGAAGACGGGCAGCCGCTTCCTGCGAATGAGATTGGTGATATTGCGGTCAAGCTGGACAGTCCGGCATTATTCCGTGAATATTATAAGGATCCGGAGCGCACGAAAATGTCCCACCGCGGTGATTATTATGTAACAGGTGATCAGGCATCAAAGGATGAGGAAGGCTATTTCTGGTTTGAAGGGCGCAGTGATGATATTATTATCAGTTCCGGCTATACGATCGGACCATTCGAAGTAGAGGATGCATTGGTCAAACATCCATTTGTCAAGGAATGTGCTGTCGTGGCAAGCCCTGATGAAGTGCGTGGTAATATTGTCAAAGCTTTTATCGTTCTTCAGGATGTAGCAGATCCCGATGATCCTGATTTAATCAGACATTTGCAGGATCATGTTAAAGAACTAACGGCTCCGTATAAATATCCGAGGAAAATTGAATTTATTGATGAACTGCCAAAGACAACCTCAGGAAAGATCAGAAGAATTGAATTGAGGGAAAAGGAAAAGGTCAAAAATTAAAAACGTATATTTTCGAAAGGGCTGCTCTATGTTTAGGGTAGCCCTTTTGACGTGAAAATGAATAAGTGGAAGGTTTTATTAAAATGATGAAGTACAGCAACGGCCGCATGCGATGGTCTTTCAGGAAAAATAATTTTTCCATAAAAATTGAGCAAAACCACTTGAAAGTCAAAGAAGGTCAGAGTATAATAAGAATCAGAAAGGTCAAAGATAGTCAAAGTCAAACCTTTTAAAAATACATTTGTTATTAAACAAGGAGGATTCACATTATGCAATGTCAAAATTGTGGTATTCGTCCAGCAGCAATAAACGTCTCAATGCAAATCAACAATGAACGTATGAATATGCACCTATGTAATCAATGCTTCCGGGAAGTTCAGGGAAGTATGATGAATGGCGACTTTAATCAAGGTCAGCAAGGCGATTTTGCCAATAAATTTTTCCAGGGTAATAGTCAGCAAGGTCAAGGATTCACCGGAACCAAAACACAGCAAGGATCCGGTAACAATGGCTTGCTTGATCAACTTGGCAAAAACGTAACAAATGCAGCACGTGCCGGACTGGTAGATCCGATTATCGGACGTGATAACGAAGTGAAGCGCACCATTGAAACGCTGAACCGCCGGAACAAAAACAACCCGGTGCTGATAGGTGAAGCCGGTGTCGGTAAAACGGCCATTGCAGAAGGTCTTGCACTGAAAATTACGGAAGGCAAAGTACCGGCAAAACTGATGGATAAAGAAATTTATCTGTTGGATGTCGCATCCCTCGTTGCCAACACCAGCATGCGCGGTCAGTTTGAAGAACGCATGAAACAACTCGTACAGGAATTGCAGGAACGTCAAAATGTCATCCTGTTCGTTGACGAAATACATCTTTTAGTTGGCGCAGGTACTGCAGAAAGCTCACAAATGGATGCGGGCAATATTTTGAAACCTGCACTGGCTCGTGGTGAACTGCAATTGATCGGTGCCACAACACTGAAAGAATATCGTCAAATCGAGAAGGATGCCGCATTGGAGCGTCGTTTCCAGCCAATCATGGTTCAGGAGCCGTCACTGGAAGATGCTGTAAAGATTCTTGACGGTATTAAAGACCGTTATGAAAAATTCCATGAAGTCCGTTATTCCGATGAAGCTATCCGAGCGTTCGTCACATTGTCACAACGCTACATTCAGGACCGCTTTCTGCCGGACAAAGCGATTGACCTGATGGACGAGGTTGGTTCACGCTTGAATCTCGACAATGCGGAAAAAGACTCGGATTCAATTCAAAACCGTCTGGATGAAATTGTCCGTGAAAAAGAAGCAGCCGCTGAAAAAGAAGATTATGAACAAGCGGCACACTTGCGTTATCAGGAAATCCAGCTGCAAAAACAACTGGAAAAAGCCAAAGACGAAGAACAAATTGTCGATGTGGCTATTTCCGATATTCAATTGATTGTTGAAGAAAAAACCGGTATTCCGGTTACCAAACTGCAGGCTGATGAGCAAAAACAAATGCGTGACCTGGGTGAGAATCTTGAGAAGAAAGTCATCGGTCAGGACGAAGCAGTGCAAAAAGTTGCCAAAGCCGTCCGCCGCAGCCGTGCAGGACTGAAATCCAAATATCGTCCAATCGGATCATTCCTGTTTGTCGGGCCGACCGGTGTCGGTAAAACAGAACTGACAAAAGCACTTGCTGAAGAATTGTTCGGTTCACGTGACAGCTTAATCCGACTTGACATGAGTGAATATATGGAAAAACATTCGACTTCCAAAATTATTGGTTCACCACCGGGATATGTCGGCCACGAAGAAGCAGGCCAGCTAACGGAAAAAGTCCGCCGCAATCCTTATTCCATCCTATTGCTGGATGAAATCGAAAAAGCACACCCTGATGTGCAGAACATGTTCCTGCAAATCATGGAAGACGGACAACTGACCGATTCGCACGGCCGTACCGTAAGCTTTAAAGAAACGGTTATCATCATGACAAGTAACGCCGGAACCGGTGAAAAGCAAATTAATGTCGGTTTCAACCGGGATGAACATGAATCGGTGCAAAATCTTGAAAACCTGAGCGCCTATTTCAAACCTGAGTTTCTGAACCGTTTTGACAGCATTATCACATTCAATGAGCTGACTGAAGATAGTCTTCTGCAAATTGTTGATCTGATGCTGACAGAACTGGAAGAAACGATTGAAGAAAATGACATCGCCATCTCTGTTACCGACGAAGCGAAACATGAGCTTGTCCAGCTTGGATACGACCGCCGCTTTGGCGCACGACCATTACGCCGCGTTATCCAGGACAAAATAGAAGATCAACTGACCGATCTGATTCTTGAAGAAGAAACAATTGGTGCTGTTCAAGTAGCCGTTCAAGATGGCGAAATTGTTGTTGGAAAAAGTGAATAAACATTGTGCTGGTAAAACGGAAAGCCGCTGACTTTGTTCAGCGGCTTTTTGTTTGCTTGAAATTTTAGTGTGGAATTTTAGCAAACAAACATGAGCGAGAGGGGAAATATTTGCACGAAACCGAAACATGGGCCGGAGAATCGAAACATGGGCCAGAAAACCGAAACATGTGCCGGAGAACCGAAACATGGGCCAGAAAACCGAAACATGGCCGGAGAACCGAAACATGTGCCGGAGAACCGAAACATGTGCCGGAGAACCGAAACATGTGCCGGAGAACCGAAACATGGGCCGGAGAACCGAAACATGGGCCAGAAAACCGAAACATGTGCCGGAGAACCGAAACATGGGCCAGAAAACCGAAACATGGGCCAGAAAACCGAAACATGGGCCGGAGAACCGAAACATGGGCCAGAAAACCGAAACATGTGCCGGAGAACCGAAACATGTGCCGGAGAATCGAAACATGTGCCGGAGAACCGAAACATGGGCCAGAGAACCGAGAACATGGCCGGAGAACCCGAAAATATGAGCGTGAGACTCCCAAAACAAATCAATTCCCGACATGCACTACCGCGTTATTTCCACCAATCATGTCGCATAATAGTGCCCTCAATTTGAACAAACTATAAGCACTCACAGCTAAGAGGATGTTTATTATGCAACGGCAAAGAAGTATTTGGTTTATATCTGTCATCATATCCGTTTTTATAATCGCACCAGGTGTTTATAATGCTGAACAGCAGCCTGACATGGATGTTCATTTTATCGACGTAGGTCAGGGGGATAGTATTCTGGTTCAAACGCCTTCCGGTAAAAACATTCTTATCGATGGCGGGCCCCCCAGCGCAGGCAAGAAAGTTGTTTCCTTTCTTAAAGAGCAGGATGTAAAGAAACTCGATTTAGTGATTGCGACACACCCGGACATTGACCATATAGGCGGGCTGACAGAGGTTATGAAATCGTTTGAAGTGGATAGAATTATGGATACAGGTAAAATTCATTCAACGAGAACGTATGCACATTATATCAGCCAGGTTTTAAGGCGGAATATACCGATTGAAATTGCTGGCCGGAATGAACTGATTAACATTGATCCATTATTAAACGTACGGATTTTAAACACACATAACGGATCCAAAACGAATAATCAATCATCCATTGTTCTGAAAATCAGTTTTAAAGACATGGATTTTTTACTAATGAGTGATGTTGAAAAAGAACAGGAGAAAAAATTGGCCGAAAAGTATGATCTGGATTCGGAAATAGTGAAAGTTGCCCATCACGGGTCACATACAAGTACATCACTGGAATTTTTGGAAGAGGTCAGTCCGAATGCCGCAATTCTGACATATGGACAGGAAAATGAATACGGCCATCCGGTTGACCGGGTCATGGAAAATTTGCACAAAGTTGATACAGCCATTTATCCGACAGCAACGTTTGGTGATATAACGGTTCGCACAAATGGAAAAGGATTTGTCCTTTTCCATGAGAAAAGACCTGAAAGTCGGTTAAAAGCAGGATAATGTTTTACAAAAATATACAATGATGATATCATAATAATATAAAATTGAAATCGGGGAAGGTGTGTCAATGTGATTCGTGAAAAAGATGCATGGATGATGAATGGGTATGTCGGGATTCTTGCTATTGCTGTGTTGGTGGCCGTTACTGTTATGAGCTTCATGGAAAGTCATTTTATTATCGGTGGCATTGCATTGGTGATTGCTATTGTACTGGGAAGCGGTATTACGATTGTCCAGCCGAATCAGGCAGCGGTTGTGATTTTTCTGGGAAAATATATGGGCAGCATCCGCAAAGAAGGGGTCGTCATAACCATTCCATTTTCAAGCAGAAGGATGGTCTCATTACGCGTCCGGAATTTTAACAGCAGCCAGCTGAAGGTGAACGATGTCAACGGAAATCCGATTGAAATTGCGGCTGTTATTGTATTTAGAGTGGTCGATGCCGCTAAAGCGGTATTTGAAGTGGATCGTTATGAAAAATATGTGGAGATCCAGAGTGAAACGGCTATCCGCGCTGTCGCCACTCAGTATCCGTATGATACATTTACAGCCGATGAAATGACGCTGCGCGGGAATGCAGAAGAAGTATCGGCACAATTGGCGAAGGATCTTCAGGAACGGCTGACAGTTGCGGGTGTAGAGGTTCTGGAAACACGCTTGACACATCTTGCCTATTCGACTGAAGTTGCCCAAGCAATGTTGCAGCGTCAGCAGGCAAGTGCCATCATTGCTGCACGTAAACAAATTGTCGAAGGAGCTGTCGGAATGGTCGAGGATGCCATCGCCCAGCTGGAAAAAGACGGCATCGTTGAATTGGATGAAGAGCGGCGTGCCACCATGGTCAATAATCTGATGGTGTCAATTGTGTCTGAAAATGGTTCACAGCCGGTCGTCAATACCGGATCACTTTATCAGTAAAAAGAGGGTTTCGATGGCTAAAAAAAAGAATTTCCCATTGAGGATAGACCCGAAACTATATGAGATTTTACAAGTCTGGGCCAAGGATGAATTCCGAAGCGTCAATAGTCATGTGGAATTTTTGCTCAGGGAATCAGCCAAGAAAGCAGGTCGATTACCGAAATCACAGGATAAAAAAATAGGGGAAGATTGATATAGGCTCCGCACTTTAGTTAAGGTGCGGAGCTTTTTTGCTTTTACATAAAAATCAGGTCGCGCCACATGTATTTAGAACCGGTGGAAATGTGACAATTTAAGCGGAAAAATCGTGAACTTGGGCCGAAATTGTGACAACTTGAGCCGATTCTATGTGAACTTGGGCCAACTCTGTGACATCTTGGGCCAATTTACAAATTACAGTTTCATTTGACCATGCACAAATTAATTTTTCAAAAAATGATTGACAATCAGCACTTTTAGTTATATGGTTAGTTACATAAGTAATTAACCAATTAGCTAAGGAGCCTCATTATGAAAATGCAATTGGATGAAAATAAGCCCATCTTTATGCAAATTAAAGAACAGCTGGAAGATTCAATTATTAATGGAACGGTTAAACCGGGTGAACGTGTCCCGTCTACAAATGAGTTTGCCAAGCACTTTCAAATCAACCCGGCAACGGCAGCGAAAGGGACCAATGAGCTGGTGGATGAAGGTATTTTAGTCAAGCGGAGGGGTGTCGGCATGTTTGTGACCGAAGAAGCCGAATCAATTTTAATAGAGAAGCGGAAGCAGACGTTTTATGAACATTACGTATTGCCATTAAAAGATGAGGCGGCTAAATTAAAAATTAATAAAGATGAACTGATGGAAATGGTGAACAGGGAGGAGAAAAGCGATGAAAATTGAAGTCAAAAATGTTTCGAAAAACTACAAGGAAACAAAAGCGCTGGATGATGTATCGTTTACGTTATCAGAACCGAAAATCTATGGGCTTCTCGGACGTAATGGGGCAGGGAAAACGACCTTTATGGAAATTCTATCGGGCCACATTTTAGCCTCTGAAGGCGAAATTCTGATCGACGGTGAAAATCCGTTTGACAATCAGCGCCTGACTGAATCGATTTGTCTGATTAAAGAAGGAGATAATTTCAAAAAGGATTTGAAAGTAAAAAATGTGCTGCGCATTTATGCTTATTTTTACCCGACTTGGGATCAGAAACTGGCTGATGAGCTAATACGCGAGTATAATCTGAATCTCAATGCGAAAGTCAAAACATTATCAAAAGGGATGGCATCAGCACTCGGTATTATCGTCGGGCTGGCAAGCAAGGCACCCATCACGATTTTTGATGAACCGTATATCGGACTTGATGCAGCCGCACGCAAGAAGTTTTACGATATTTTACTGGAGGAATATGAAGCTGAAAAACGGACGATTATTTTTTCCACACACCTGATTGATGAAGTGAGCCTGATGTTTGAGGAAGTTCTCATTTTACAGGACGGGAAGCTTGTATTAAAAGAGGAAGCGGAAGTTCTGCGCGATAATGCTTATGGGGTTTCCGGACCTGTTCAGGATGTTGAGGGGTTTATCAAAGACAAGGAAGTCATCCAGAGCAAACAGTTTGCCGGCATGATGACAGCATACGTCTATGGCAATATAGACCAGGCCAAATCAGCTGGTCTGTCTGCTGAAGGCATACCGATTCAGGAACTGATGATTTATTTGACGGAAAAGAAGGGGGCGTAGCGGATGGGCAGACAAATGAAAGGCCTGCTTTATTTTTACGGATCGGATCTGCGTTACTCACTCATGATTTTTTGGACGATTTTACTGGCAATCTTAGCCGTTTCGCTGGCTTTTGCGTACTTCCTGGAAGGATTGAATGACGGCGACACATTTTTCACTTTCAGCCTGACAGGACCCATGTATGTCTTTTGCGCCATCGTAGGATTTTTGTCAGTGAAGGATTCTGTGCCGTTTGCCATTAAAATGGGAGCAACACGCAAAAATTTATTTATCAGTCTGGGAATATTTTTTCTCATTCTGTCAATGGCACTGGCACTGGCCGCGACGATGCTGCAGGAGCTAGTGCTGGCATTGTTGAATGCAACAGGGATCGATCTGTTCTACTTTCTCCATCCGGCATATTTTGTGGATGATACCTGGTACACACGCATTCTCATTGATACGTCGGTTATGTTCTTCTTTTTTGCGGTTATGTTTATTATCGGCTTGATGTTTTATAAATATGGTCTGGCAGGCGGAGGCAGTTTCCTTGGTGCCCTGGTGGTTGTTGGTTTGTTAGGAATCGCACAGGGCTGGATCATTGATTTCGTTACAGACTTAGTGGCGGGAATTGATCTTGAATTCTTTTATCAGCTGTTGGGAATCGGCTTGGTGATTTATGCTTTATCTTATCTGTTTTTGCGAAGAATTACGACGGTCAAAGTTAGATAACAAAAGGACTGGGGCTCCCAGTCCTTTTCTACTCCGCCATATCTTTTGTTTTAAATATAAAGACTGAACCTCCAACCAGCAGCACAATCATGATAAGTGTAACGAGGCTTGCCCCAATTAAATCAGATGGCACACTTCCGGTTACGAGCATTTGCTGAATATAGTTTGATATATTGTTCGGGCTCCATTCGAGTACATGGGCAAAAATAGACGTGATGACACCCATCAGGATGACGGTTGCAAACGTTAAAAACGCTACAAGACCGGGTATCTTAAATAGCGTATTATAAAAAATCGAGATGGATACGACCAGTAGTATCCACAATCCATAAAAGAATACGACCTGCAGCAGTGCTCCAAATGATAAGTCACCGAATAATAAATTGATATAGTACCAGCTGGCAATCATGCCGAGTGTAATGGAAGTTAAAGTCAGCAACGATAATGATGCCCATTTGGCTGTTATGTAGTTTGTATAGGAGACGGGTTTAACCAGAATTAATTCGGCGACACCGCTTTTGCGTTCACCGGCAATCGTGCCCATCGACATGAGTGCAATGACTAATACACCGAGGCTATTAAATTGACCAAGACTCATCATGACGACATCACTCGGCTGATATTCCGGCAGCTGGATTTCAGTCCCGTCAGGCATTCCGCCGGCAGCGTCAATGATTTGCGGCAAAAAATAATTGGTGAGTGGATCCACGATGGCAAGCAGTATCATGACCAAAGGCACCCATATCCATTTAATGTTCCGGACATTTTCAATCAGTTCTTTTTGAAAAAGCGTCCACCATTGCATCAGCTATTCACCGCCTTCATGAACATGTCTTCCAATGATGCGCGATTAATGGAAAAAGATGTAAGTGGCCATTCTTCAGCTGAAGCAGCAGCTAAAATATGACGCCGCGCTTCAGCCATATCTTCTACCGTCACATGCAGGCGACTCTGGTCAGTATAACATGCTGTGACAGCTGACAAGGCTTCCACTTTCTTTTGGTAATCACGTAAATTCCCGTCAAAACTGAGCTCAATTTTGGCGATTTGGTATTTTTCACGAAGCGCTTCCATCGAGCCCGACTCAATAATCCTGCCTTCATGCAAAAGAAGCAGTTCATCACTGACTTCATCGGCATCACCTAAAATATGGGTGGAAAATAATAGCGTTATATCTTCTTTCAGCTCTTCCATTAATGTCAGCACTTCACGACGGCCAATTGGATCCAATGATGATACCGGTTCATCAAGGATCAGCAATTTTGGCTGGTGAATCATGGCCTGGGCTATCCCGAGCCGCTGTTTCATCCCACCGGAGTACTTACCGATTCGCTGATTTGCAGCATCGGTAAGTCCAATGCGTTCCAACAGTTTTTTGGCACGTTTTGTTGCTTCTGATTTTGAGAGATGCGCCAGCCGCCCGACATGAACAAGAAACTCCTGTCCGGTCATCCATTTATAGAAGACAGGGTGCTGCGGCAGATAGCCAATTGACTTGCGTATATCACGATTTTCTTTCATATCGGTAAATGAAATGGTCCCGCTTGTCGGTTTTAACAGTCCGGAAAGCATACGTAATGTTGTCGTTTTGCCGGCACCGTTTGGACCAATCAGGGCAATACATTTTCCGGATTCAAATTGGAAACTGACGTGATCGACGGCAGGGTTGCCACCGTATTTTTTACTTTAATTGTCTGCGCTAAGCAATGCCATTTAGTCGTTTCTCCTTCCGAAAATGAAATATATAATAGGGCCAATAATATTAATGAAAACAATAACAAGTGCCCACGCCCATTTTGGTCCGTTCGTTCGCTCAATTCGGATCAGGTCAATAATGGCTGCGATCAGCAAAATAGCTTGGATGACAAGCATTGGCACAATCACAGTCAACATATCAGTCCAGTCGATTTCATTGATTGAGTTGATTTCCTCCATTATGATTCCTCCATCGTAATGTATAGTCATTATACGGAATCAGTTATAAGAAGGTTTCATTAACAACAAAACACTGGCACTTGTCATATAGTTCAATAATCAAGTGCCAGTGTTTTAGCTATCCATGATTTTATTAAGGTCAGTACAATAAACAATTCCGCTTATAGTTGATCGTCAATGATATCAATAAAGTGTTCCAGCATATCATGTACGGCCTGCTGCTTCCGGACGGGGATATTTCGCAGGCGGAAAATCTGCTTTTTGAGAGAGGGGTTTTCCATCAGATATTGAACAAGCTCTACAGCTTCCTCGTCAAATGACGTCGTGTTGGAACTGTAAATCCGTTTGAAATCTTTCAGCAAGTCTTCCCGGAAAGTATGATTACCAACAATATGATCAATGGTCACGTCGAAAAGTTCGCTTAATTTGATCAATGATTCCAAATCCGGGGTCACTCTATTTGTTTCCCAGCGGATGACCACATAGCGGGAGATGTTTAATTGATATGCCAGCTTTTCTTGTGTCCAGTTATGCTGCTCACGCAAAAATTTAATATTGTAAGCAATCTTTTCCAAATTCATGATTATCACACTCTGTCTTGTAATGGACAAATTATCCGGATTTTTGATCGATATTTAAATCCTACCATGATTCAGAGTGTGAAAAGGGTTTATTGTTGTGCTCTATATGCACATATTGTATGATGTTTTAAAATAGAACATGTAGGGAGATGGTCCCATGATGGGATGCTTGGTTTTGTATCATAGAACTATCACAAGTTTGACAAAAATTATGATACTGAGGGCAATGTTTCATGAAGAGGATTTTGAAATACATGTTGTTGAAGCGGCTACAGTGATTATGTACTTGTGGAATGTGGATAAAGAAAGTATTTTGCAGGCAGCACTCATTTTTGAAACGGAAAACATCAATACAGGTTTTGGGTTTGGCGATTGTAAAATGGATGCACTGGACGAAGCACGCATGATACTATCTCAATCAACAAAATTATCAACAACCTCATGGGCCGCCGCAAAGTAATCAACAAGATTATCCCCATTATCCACAGCCGATCAGGAGATTATCCACTGATCAGCTGTGAATAAAAGGGCCTTTAGTGGCAGGGGTTCACAGACTTATCAACACCGTAAATGATTTTTGTGGATAAGTGAAGAGGAAATCGCCATATTAACTGCGATTTCCTCTTTGGGTTAACCGGTTGTACTCCCGATCAGCTTTTCTGAATTCTTTTTGATAAAGGACTTCCTGTGTTTTGGACAAAAATTTTTCCTGCTCAATGGGTTTTTTCGGCATAGATAATCCCTCACTTTAGAAAGGTCGTTCAAAAGTCAGGTACATGACACATCCTTTTGAACGATTTTTTAATAGGATTAACCTAATCTGAGAAAATATACAAAGGCTGTTTTCTAAAAGATGTGTTTTGGATTAGATTTAAGGATATATTACCTTACTAGCAACCCGAATACACGTAGACTCCTGGGGGAGCAGAGGCATCGGTGAGACCCCGGAGCGACGAAGCGAAACTTCCACCGATCAGCTGCGAGTTGCGAGAACGTAGGCTTCGCCGAAATGACTTGCAACGTGACGAGCACGTGTATTCGGGTTGCGGGGTCCATAGCAACAATAATGTGAAGACAGCCTATACAAAATCGCCCTAACCTCTGTTTCCTGCAATGCCTCCTGCAGATACGGGTAGACAAAGGAAAAATCATTCTCTTTGGCCTTTTGCGGAAACGCGTATTGTCCCTCCAGGATTAACAGGCTCATTTGGCCGAGAACTGTACGAATCGGCAAGGAAGGCGCAGGAATCCAGTCGGGGCGGCGCAAGACTTTTGCCAGTACGTGGGTAAAATCCTTGTTCCGCTTCGGATGTGGTGCGGTTACATTCACAGGTCCATTGATATGCTGATTAAACAGACAAAACTGAATTAGTCCGACGACATCTTCTACATGGATCCAGGAAATCCATTGTTCACCATTACCGATTCTTCCGCCTGCGAACATTTTAACCGGCAGCTTCATCAGAGGCAGCGCGCCTTCTTTTCCCAGTATGATTCCAAACCGCATGAAAACGGTCCGGATGCCAAGCTCCTCCGCCTGTTTTGCCGTTTGCTCCCATTCCATGACAATTTCCGCCAGAAAGTCGTCACCAGACTGTGTCGTGTTTTCGGTGAATATAAGATCTTCGGACGTTCCATAAAATCCTACCGCCGAGCCGCTTATGAAGACGTCGGGCTTCGTCTCCATTTGGTCCATCATCTGGACAACCTGCCGGGTGGTGTTAATCCGGCTTGTGCGGATGGATTCTTTTTTCTTTTCAGTCCAGTAACCGAATAATGATTCCCCGGCCAAATTAATGACCGCTTGTATGGCCGGCATGCCTTCAACGGAATGGTTATAGCTGATGAAAGTTTTTTTCTCGGTGTTCGTATGCTTTTCCGGGGAGCGTGTCAGTATGTAAACATGATGGTCTTCTTCGGTCAGCGCTTTGGTCAGATGCCTGCCGACAAATCCGGTCCCGCCGGTTATCATAATATTCATGCCAATCACTCCAATCATTAACTCTCAACTATCAGCAGTGCTGTCTTTGAGTTTATTCTACTATTTTTCACTAAGTATTTCATTCTTCGGTCCGCTATCATGTTATAATCGTCTAAAAAGGGGGAAGTCATGTTGTCGAAAATTTCCCGGATTACAACACAAAAGAAACATAAAGACCGTTACAATATCTTTCTGGATGACGGGCAAGGAGAGAAGTATGGTTTCAGTGTTGATGAAGCCGTATTAGTCGAGTACCGTTTGCGTAAAAATATGGAACTCGATGACGCAACCATTACGGCACTCATCCAAAAAGATACGTTACATAAATCATATACACTCGCGATCAATTTTCTAAGCTACCGAATGCGCACAAAAAAAGAAATCCATGGTTATTTGCTCAAAAAAGAAGTAGATGAGGAGCATATCGCTAAAATAATGGACAAATTATCGGAGGAAGGGCTGGTTAACGACAACGAATTTGCACAAGCGTTTGTCAGAACACGTATTCAAACGGCAGAGAAAGGGCCAATGCTTGTTAAACAAGAGCTGATGCAAAAAGGCGTTGATAACGCGATTGCCAGTGAAGCGGTGGATATGTACACATTTGATGTTCAATTTGACAAAGCCATGAAGCTGGCGGCGAAAAAACTGAGAACTGACAATAATAAATCCTTCCAGAAGCAAATCCAGCAACTGCAGGGCACATTGATGCAAAAAGGGTTCTCCGGCGAAGTTGTCCAAGCTGTCACCGCAGAGTTCCGGAATGAAAAAGATGATGATGCTGAATGGGCAGCACTCGTAAAACAGGGTGAAAAATTGCTGCGGAAACATCAGCCGAAATACAGCGGTTTTGAGCTTGAGCAAAAAATAAAAGAAGCCTTATATCGCAAAGGCTTCACAATTGAATTAATCACAATCTTTTTGGATGAGAAACGTGAAGAGTAGAAGTTGACTTTGAAATGCAATCAGTTACCGATCGATAACAATTTCATTTCGCCCATCATCTTCATTAAAAATCTGTTCAGCCACAACTTCCGGTCCCTTTAAAACCGATGGGTCATCCACATGTGTCGAATGATCCCAGAAAGGCGTGTTCATGCCACCCATGTAGACAGCTGTTATCGCAATCGGCTCATTTTCCCATTCCTTTTGTAAACTTTCCGTAAAACCTTTAATGGCAAACTTGCTGGCACTATAGATGGATTCATGCACTTTTCCGCGCAGGCCGGCAGTGGAAATGATGGTTAAAATACGCCCATTGCTTTCGCGGATCAGTGGGAGTGCTGACTGAACGCTTAATATAGTCCCTTTGACATTAGTATGGAGTGTTTGATCGATATCACTGCTGGTATAATCCTCCAGCGGCCCAAAGATCCCTATTCCGGCGTTATTGATGAAAACATCCAGCTCGCCAATTTGCTGAAAGGCGATACTGACCGAAGCCGGCTCCTGGACATCACAAAGGATGACTTCGGCTTGTCCATTATTTTTCTGAATTTTCTTTTGGACGAGGTGAAGTTTCGTATCGTCACGCCCCAATAAAAATACTTTATAGCCATTGTCGGCATATCCCAGTGCCAGTGCACGTCCCAGACCACTTCCTGCACCTGTGATTGCAACCGTAGACATTCTGTATCCCTCCAAAAATAGGTTATGGTTATTTCTATTTTGCTAAACTATTGGTAAAATGTAAACTGATAGAGAAGGGAGCATTAAAAGATGGATTTCAGATATAGTGATTATACAGTTGAGCAATTGCGGGAAGAAGTGGGAAAGCTAAAGGAAAAAGCCCAAAAAGCGGAGCAGCTGGGGAATATCAGCGAAGTGGCGATTAATGAGCGTAAAATGCAAGTCGCTATTGCCTACATGATGAATCCGGACGACTTCTCAGCACAGGATATACATGAATTGAATGGTGACCCCGGCTATAAATTTAAAATTAATTATATCAACGGTGTGTTTGCCTGGGGCCATCGTGTTAATTTATTGGATGAAGTGCATGAAAAAGAAGAAGCCCTTCCGATTTCACTGCTGGGGGATAAGGCCTGAGTATGAATAGAAATGGCGGCTGACGTTTCAGATGCCAGATCAGCTTGAAATAAATCGACAAGGTAACCGATTTTCATATCGAAAACGTTATCCGAAATTTTTTTGATTAAAAAACAACAGCCGGGTAAGTCCCGTGCTGTTGTTTAAACCGGATTGTCACCGACCTCAAGCTTATGCTGCAGCTTTTGTTCGGAAAAAATCCAGCCCGTATAAGACGTTAAAATACGCATATTATCATCAATTTGCACGACCGCAACAAACGGGTAGCGCTCATTTGACCGGTACCGTAAATCAATAAATCGAATCTCGGTAAAATCATCAAAGTCATGTACTTCCCAGCGGTAAACCGGGGAGAATGACAAAAATGCATCGATATTTTTATCCTGTTGTGCCAGGTGAAAAAGTTTGTTATCCGGCAAAGGGATTTTCTCAAATTGGTCGACAATATCAATATGGCCATCTTTTACCGATCCGACATAAAAGTAATCTGTTGTCGTAATAGCTACACGCCAGCGATTTTGCTTAATGGTTGGCGAGGTTGCAATCTGTTCGGTATTCGGATAAAATTCCTTGATCGTCCGCACAATCTCCCGTTTATCTATATACCGTTTTACATAATAAAGTGCAATGACGGCATAAATGATCAAGAACGTATAGCCCGGATTCGCTCCAAGCAGCCAGGCGACAATCCCGCCGATATGGAGCATGAAAATATACGGATCAAACGTATTAATCACCCCGTGCGCAACCCATTTATTGAAAAACGGCCGGTATGCTTGAGTGCCATAAGCATTGGGAATGTCAACAAGAACGTGGATAATCACCGCGAGAGCAGTCCATGCCCATAAATGCAGAAAATTGGCCTCTGGCACGATTGCATGAATCACACCAGCTATCAAAATTCCCCACATAAGAACAGCGGGGATGGAGTGGGTAGCTCCACGATGATGCCGTATATAAACAGCATTATTACGCAATTTTAAAAGGGTATCAAAATCCGGCGCATGCGAACCTATAACTGTACCGGCCAATACAGCGGCAAACAAACCAGGATCATTGTGCACAACGGGATCCAATGTTGACAGTCCGCCGATTGCAACCCCCATAACAATATGGGTGCCTGTATCCATAAGTTAGGTTCCTCCTAATATTAAGTTATGGTATATAGTGAATGTAAAGAGCGATAAGCTCCGCGTATTTATTCCGTTTGTAATTTTTCGTAACCCCGCTTCAAAACGATGAGATAATTGATCAGGGGATTAAACAAAAAGTCATAAGTCAATACAAGTGTAACATAAAGGATGTAGCAAAATGACTGATAAAATTTTACAGAGTTTTGACATTCACGGTTTTCAAAAACAATTAATCGAATGGTATCAAAACAATAAACGGGATCTGCCGTGGCGTCATGATCAGGATCCCTATAAAGTCTGGGTTTCTGAAATCATGCTGCAGCAGACCCAGGTTGATACCGTTATTCCGTACTTTCAACGGTTTATGTCAAAATATCCAACTTTATATGATTTAGCATATGCAGACCAGCAGGATGTATTAAAAACGTGGGAGGGACTTGGCTACTATTCCCGTGCACGGAATCTGCAAAACGCTGTTCGCGAAGTTGTTTCTGACTATAATGGTGAAGTGCCGGATAATCCAAAGCAATTAGGGAAACTTAAAGGAATTGGCCCATATACGAAAGGTGCCATATTATCGATTGCATTTGATCGGCCACAACCGGCTGTTGATGGTAATGTGATGCGGGTGCTTTCGCGCGTTTTAAGAATTGAGGATGATATTGCACAGCCTAAGGTAAAAAAACAATTTGAACGTTTTGCTGAAGCTCTCATTTCACATGAAGATCCTTCTTCATTCAATCAGGGCGTCATGGAGCTTGGTGCGCTGATATGTACGCCGAAAGAGCCGATGTGCATGTTTTGTCCGGTTCAGGAATATTGCCGTGCGTTTCAGGCGGGAATGGAACAGGAGCTTCCGGTCAAGTCAAAAGCGAAAAAACAGAAGAAAATCGCCTACACTGTCCTTTTAATTCGCAATGACAATGATGAATATGTGATCGAAAAACGGCCTGAAAATGGTTTGCTCGCAAATATGTGGCAATTTCCGATGGCTCCGGTTGACGAAATCGGGAAAGATCATATAAAAAATTGGGTACAATTGGAATACGGTATCGATGTTGAATTATCATCCAAGCAGGGTGATCTGAAACATGTATTCTCCCACATTATCTGGCAATTGGAAGTCGTGGCCGCAACCTCAACAAGTGATGAAGCAGCAGATGACCGTTTGCGCTTTGTGAGACGTGATGAATTGGAAAACTATCCCTTCCCGGTTTCCCATCAAAAAATGATGCAGTATCTTTCATGAAATGGAGGACTTGTCCTTATTGTATGCAGGAATCGACTGTTATATTTTTCGAAAAGCCATGACATTTCGGATGATGTTTTTAATACGGAAATTAGCTGTTACGCCGATTTCTTCCAATCTGACCTCTGATATCTAAAAAGACGCGGCAGTTTTTTCTTATTCCCATTATATACCTCTGGCAGTTAATTTTAACTCCGCATATGGCGGATAACTGTTTTTAAAATGGAAAAAGTAATGACTGCGGAGGTGATAGTGATGGGCTACAGAAAGCAGAATCAAAAGTCAAAGCAAAATAAGAAATCGTAACCACCCCCAATGTTAGAAATGAAAGAGCTCCCTTCCCCAGGGAGCTCTTTTTAAGTGCGTTGGAAATGTGCCAAAAATGCCGTGAAAATGGACCGAGAGAGTGTTCAAGTCACGTAAAGTAAGCGCTAAAAGAAAGCTTTCAAACCACGAAGAGAGAGCCTGTCACGATCAAAGCGGTACGCCCAAACACAGGCTTCAACCCGCACGAGAGGATGTCCATCACGATCAAAAGTGAGCACGACAAGCTTCAACCGCACGAGAGACTGTGCATCACGTTCAAAATGCAAACCAAACACATCTCAACCGCACGAGAGACTGTGCATCACGTTCAAAATGCAAACCAAACACATCTCAACCGCACGAGAGACTGTGCATCACGTTCAAAATGCAAACCAACCATCTCAACCGCACGAGACTGTGCAACGTTCAAATGCAAACCAAACACACCTCAACCGCACGAGAGAATGTCTGTTACGTTCAAATTACGTTAAAAAAGCCGCAAAAAACACGAGATACTCTTCACTTCAAGACGATAACCTGAAACAAAGAGGGAAAGAAGTTTTAAATCCGTCTCCAGCCCTTTTCTTTTGTAAATTCTGTCATGGCACTTATAATGAAATAGTAGGGTTTCAATATAAGTGTACGCTGGCGACATAAAGATAATCTTGGTTAGGAGAGATTGGATGACTGCTCCAAGTGCCGGGTCAACCATACAAATACATAGTTATAAACATAATGGCAGCCTGCACCGCGTGTGGGAAAATACGTTAGTGCTGAAAGGAACCGAGATGGTCGTTATCGGCGCGAATGATAAGACACAGGTAAATGAAAGCAATGGCCGCAGCTGGATAACAAGAGAACCCGCCATCTGTTATTTCCATGCAGAGTATTGGTTTAAATGTTTTTTGCATGCTGCGAATGATGGGATTTATTATATAGTATATCAGCTCACCCTTTGTTTTTATGACGGAAGAGCATTTAAAATTATATCGATTAACGATCTCGATGTCAAAGTATAATCCGGATATGACATTTGATCTGCTTGATGAGATGATATGACGAGCATAAAAAGCAAATGAATTACCCCAGTTCGCTGGATCGCATATTATACCGCCACATCGATTATTTGCTGGACTGGGTCAGGCAGCGGAAGGGACCTTTTTCAGGCGAATTTATCGACCAGTGGTATGAACGGTATTTAACGTATTAAGAAAAAACGCTGACACGTTTTTTCAGATGCCAGAGGCCGGAAGTCGGATTGGAAGAAATCGGCGAATTAGCCGATTTCAAGATTGAAAGTGTCCCTCTGAAGTGATATACCTTCTTAACTTCTAAGAAAAATTTCGGCTGCCACCTCGTCTTTCCAGAGGCCGGAAGTAAGAGGTCGGATTGGGTGAGATCGACGAGTCAGCCGATTTCTGTATTGAAGACGTCATTTAAAATTTGAAGCATAAATCAATTGATTGCTTAACAACACGGAATCGTTTTATAATCAAATGAGTGTGGCTTTATAGATCCTTGTTACAACCCGTAGCAAGGCTTTTGTTTTTAAGTATGATATAAGGAAGCGAAGATAATGAGCAGTATTAGACAATATTTACAGTTTGTTAAACCGTATAAATGGAAAATTTTAATAACCGTTTGTATCGGAATCCTGAAATTCGGTATCCCGCTCCTGATCCCATTGATTTTAAAGTATGTTATCGACAACATCATTAATGCTGATGATCTGGGCGATGCAGCTAAGGTTGAGCAATTACTCTGGCTGATGGGCGGAGCGTTTGTCATCTTTTTGATTTTGCGTCCGCCGATTGAATACTTTCGACAATATCTGGCTCAATGGGTAGGGAACACAATTCTGTATGATGTCAGGGATAAGCTGTTTGATCACATCCAAAAGCTGAGTTTGCGATTTTATTCTCAGACAAAAACCGGGGAAATTATTTCCCGGGTAATACATGATGTCGAACAAACGAAAAACTTTGTTGTGACAGGTTTAATGAATATTTGGCTCGATATGATTACGATATTGATTGCAATCGGCATTATGCTGACAATGGATGTCGGTCTGACAATTGTCGCCATCATTTTATTCCCGATATTTGGATTCTGTGTGAAGTATTTTTATGGCAGACTCAGAAAACTGACACGGGAGCGTTCGCAAGCACTTGCTGAAGTGCAGGGGCATTTGCACGAGCGGGTTCAGGGTATTCCGGTGACGAGAAGCTTTGCATTGGAAGACTACGAACAAGGGCAATTTGATTCCCGCAATGCCAACTTTTTGCACAAAGCGCTTAATCATACTGACTGGAATGCCAAGACATTTGCTGTCATGAATACTATCACCGACTTAGCACCGCTATTGGTGATTGCCGTTGCCGGGTATCTGGTCATTCAAGGTGATGTCACAGTTGGAACGATGGTTGCTTTTTCCGGCTATATGGAACGAGTCTACAGTCCATTACGCCGACTGATCAGTTCCTCGACTGTTTTGATTCAGTCAATTGCGTCGATTGACCGTGTGTTTGAATTGATGAATGAACAATACGACATTACTGATAATCAGGATGCCAAACAGCTTGGACGTGTCAACGGAAAAATCGACATCGACCATGTATCATTTAAGTATGAAGATGAGGAAGCGCAAGTATTAAACGATGTCTCGCTTCATGTTGAAAGCGGTGAAACAATCGCTTTTGTTGGTATGAGCGGCGGTGGTAAGTCAACATTGATCAGCCTGATTCCGCGATTTTATGATGTAACAGGCGGGTCAATCAAAGTGGACGGCACCGATATCCGTGATGTGAAAGCTCGCTCATTGCGTGATAATATCGGCATGGTTTTACAGGATAATATATTGTTCAGTGAATCAATTGCCATGAATATCCGAATGGGCAATCCTGATGCGACAGATGAAGAAGTGGTTGCTGCTGCTGAAGCGGCAAATGCCCACGACTTTATTCAGGGGTTGCAGGATGGTTACGATACATTAGTCGGCGAACGCGGTGTCAAACTTTCCGGCGGGCAAAAACAGCGTATCGCCATTGCCAGGGTATTTTTGAAAAACCCGCCTATTTTGGTTTTCGACGAAGCAACTTCAGCACTCGACCTGGAAAGTGAACATATTATTCAGGAAGCTATGGAGCGGCTTGCTTCTGATCGGACGACATTTATCGTCGCTCACCGTCTGGCAACCATCACACATGCTGACCGCATTGTTCATATTGAAGATGGCGAGATTAAGGAAATTGGTTCACATGCTGAATTAATGGCACGAAAAGGGCATTATTACGATCTTTATCAAGTGCAAAATTTGGATGATTCATGATGTTGCACTGCGGGGTCTTATCTACACTGGTTATAACACTTTAATAGAAAAATCCGAACTGGTTCGAAATTTATCTGAAGAATTTTGGATCACTGTTCGGATTTTCTTTTTGATTCCATCCTTTTGTCTCAGCCTTATTCACTCATTTGGAAATTACTTGAAAAAAGCCGCTGTAAATTAAGCTGAATTCGCTGTAGTTTATAGCGGTGCGCTATAGATCATGCCATAATCGCTGTAGTTTGATCAATAATCGCTATAGATTTGGATGAAATCGCTGTAGTTTAGGCGAAAATCGCTGTAGATCATTATTCAGAGATTCTGCGAGTTAATAAGAGAGCTATCAGGACGGCCTCCCTGCCGACAAATATCGGCTCGCTGCACTAAGGGACTTATCTTGCCCCCCTGGCATAAAATTGCTCAAACTCATACCGGGGGCGTCACCTAGTCGGGCAGCCTCAGGTCCAATACCCCCTTCTCACTACTACAATCGTGCCGAAACCTGAAAAAGGGGCATGATAGTCAAAAAATTTTTTTGAAAACATGCCCCTTTTTTGGGATAACTTTCGATTGTAATTAAAAGAAGGGATAATGCACTCTTCCATAATGTGTGGGATACCGTAAGCTGCTTATCTTGATCAGCCGGTCAGCAGCGCATCAGCAAATATGGGATCCACAGCAATTCTAGTTTGTCTCATCTTTCGAAATGGCAGCAAATGCTTTGCCGGCGGCTTCAATGGTTGTATCAATATCGGCTTCAGTGTGTTCGGTTGTCAAAAACCATGCTTCAAACTTGGATGGGGCTAAATTAATCCCTTGTTTGAGCATCAGATGGAAAAACCGGGCGAATGCGTCATGATCACTGGCTTCAGCCTGTTCATAATTTTCAACAGTGTCATCGCCAAAGAAAACAGTGAGAGCACCGCATACGCGATTGATTGAAACTGGAATACCCGTTTCGGATGCTTTAGCCAGGATACCATTTTCGAGACGCTCACCCAGCTGGTCCAGTTTGTCATAAACACCGTCTTCCTGCAGCACTTCCAGACAAGCGATCCCTGCTGCCATTGATGCAGGGTTCCCGGACATGGTGCCGGCTTGATAGGCGGGTCCGAGTGGTGCAACATGCTCCATAATATCCTGACGTCCGCCGTATGCACCGATTGGCAGCCCGCCGCCGATGATTTTGCCCATTGCGGTCATATCCGGTTCGACGCCATAAATTTGCTGTGCGCTGCCATATGTAAAACGGAATGCAGTAATCACTTCATCATAGATAACGAGCGCGCCGGCATCATGCGAAATATCTTTAACGGATTGCAAAAACCCTTCATGCGGTTTGACAATCCCAAAGTTGCCGACAATTGGTTCAACCAAAACAGCTGCAACTTGATCACCCCAGCGGTCGATTGCTTGCCGGAATGTGTCCAGGTTATTAAATGGGACGGTAATCACGTCTTCTGCGGTTGATTGCGGAATACCTGCTGAATCGGGCGTTCCCAATGTCGCCGGTCCTGATCCCGCTTCGACCAGTACGGAATCAAAATGGCCGTGATAGCTGCCGGAGAATTTAATGATTTTATTCCGGCCAGTGTAGGCGCGTGCTACCCGGACTGTTGTCATGACAGCTTCTGTGCCGGAATTGACAAACCGCACTTTCTCCAGCGATGGGATGGCTGTTTTAAGGGTTTTGGCGAATTGATTTTCAAGCTTGGTCGGTGTACCATACAAGACGCCGTTGTTAGCGGCATATGTAATCGCCTCTGCGATATGCGGGTGAGCGTGGCCGGTAATGATTGGTCCAAACGCTCCCAGGTAATCAATATACTTATTGCCGTCGACATCCCAGAAATAGGCGCCTTTTGCATGGTCCATATAGACGGGTGCACCACCGCCGACACCTTTGTAGGCACGTGATGGTGAGTTTATGCCGCCAACGATATGATCCAGCGCTTCTTCATGCAAAGCTTTTGATGTAGAAAAATCCATAAAAAATGCCTCCTATAATGATTACGCTCTGTACAAAAAATATAAATATCCATTCTGATTATACCGCATCGGGCGGGTCACGAAAAATAAATGGCAATTAACCGGATGGATAAGCATATGATGAGTGTAGAGCGAGGGATATTATGGACTTTATTTCGTTGATTGTCATCGTCGGAATTGCTGCGGTTCTCATCACCAGTATTATCGACTTCATTCGTGGCGGAAAACTTCGCGAACGCATGCATATGCGGGAAAGACGGTTTTCTGCTGAAATTTTTTATACATTATTAATGTTATACCTGATCGTCATTCTGGGTTTCGGATTTATCTATTTTATGCTCTCAATGAATGATGTTTTATTAGTTGAAGATGGTGAACTGCGGGAAGTAAGTGTTATCGGTTCAATGATCCATTCGTTTTACTTCAGCGGTGTAACCATGCTCACGGTTGGCTACGGGGATATTACACCGATTGGAATCGGCAGGCTGATTGCACTTGTGCAGGCGCTGATTGGTTATATTTTGCCGACAGCCTTTGTATTAAAGCTTGTACAAAACAATCAGGAGAATAGAGATAGGGAAAAGGATATGCTATAGTGGACATATCAGGTGTTTGAGAAGATTGGTTTATCTTTTTTGAATCGAAAAGATAGTATAAATGTTTTCAATACAGAAATCGGTTAACTCACCGATTTCTTCCAATCCGACTTCTGACTTCCGGCATCTGAAAAAACGCATCACCGTTTTTTCTCAACACAACACAATCGATTAATTAAATGGAGGGATATCAATGCGTGCTGAAGTAGGTAAACAAGCACCCGATTTCACATTGCAAAACCAGGACGGCGAACAAGTAAGCCTGTCAGACTATAAGGGTAAGAATGTCGTTCTCTATTTTTATCCGAAAGATATGACGCCGGGCTGTACTAACGAAGCTTGTGACTTCCGGGATAATAAAGAGAAATTCAGTGATCTTGACGCGGTCATTATCGGTGTAAGTCCGGATCCGGTCGAAAGTCATCAGAAGTTTATTGACAAACATGACTTACCATTTATGCTTTTGGCGGATGTGGATAACAAAGCTGCAGAAGACTACGGTGTCTGGAATGGCGGCATTGAACGCTCCACTTTCATCATTGACAAAGAAGGCAATCTGCAGAAAGAATTCCGCAAAGTGAAAGTCGACGGGCATGTGGAAGAAGCCCTCGGTTATTTGCGGGAAGCCAGTTAACGAATGAAACAACAGTCCATCTAGAGGTGGGCTGTTTTTAATTGGAAAACGTATAGAATTTCGGATGACGTTTTCAATCCTGAAATCGGCTAATGCGCCGATTTCCCCAAATCTGATTTCCGGCATCTGACCTCTGGAAAAACGAGGCCAGGCCTGAGTTTTTCTAATATTACAGTTTTATTATATTTATGTTTTCTGCGTTATATAGGCTCATCCCCAGGAATAAAATTTATTAACTAAAACATTAAAGGGGTGTGCTTTTATGGAGGCGCGTCAACATATCCGTTTGCAATCTGTTTCCGTTCGCCATAAGCAGCTGTTTTTAATCGTCAAAAGGTTATTCGATATCATAATCAGTCTGGTATGTCTGATTGTTTTGGCACCGGTATTGCTTTGGATCAGTTATCGGCTATTGAAAAAGGAAGGGCGGCCGGTATTTTTCCGGGAGGCACGCGCTGGAAGAGATAAACGTCTATTTATCAGATGGCGGTTTCGTACGATGACAAATGCTTCGAAAGTTATTCGTGCCCTGCCGCCGCATCCTTTCCCTAAAAGCTGGTCTAATGGTGTGCCGGATGCCTTTCACTTTAATCGTGAATCACAGCGGACGGTTACCCCAACAGGGAAATGGATTCAAAAGTATCGTCTGGACCGGATATCGGAACTTTTTAATGTATTAAAAGGCGATATGTCTCTTGTCGGGCCAAAGCCGGAGATTCCGGATATTGCGGATTATTACAATCAATATCAAAAGCAGCGTCTGCAGGTGCGGCCGGGGCTAACATGTTTCGCCCAACTGAATGGCCGCACAAATAAAAACCATGCCAAAAAAATCAGGGATGATCTTTCCTATATCCGGAATTGTTCCATGAAATGGGATATTATCATCATGTTTCGTACACTGAAACAGGGCATTCGTAATGGAAATTTCAGCCGTAAACGGTTACGATAGAGGTAAGAAAAAGCCAGGGAGGCATTAGATTGATTACCCTTTTTTCAGCAAAAATTTCAGAAAAACACCAAACAAGACTGCGTGAACGCTATCCTGATGTTACCTTTATTTTTTGCAAAAATATGGACGAGGCTGAGCAGCATATAGACAAAGCGGGCACTTTAGTCACTTATGGCGAGGATCTGACTGCCGGTTTGATTGGCTGGGCCTCCCAATTGAAATGGATTATGGTATTGTCTGCCGGTATTGACCGTATGCCGTTTGAAGCAATCAGCACACGCGAGATTCTGGTAACCAATGCGAGGGGAATCCATAAGTACCCAATGGCGGAGTATGCGTTTGCCATGCTGCTGCAGGTCAACCGCCAGGCTAAACAATTGATGGCGAATGAAACGGCAAAAAATTGGGACCGTTCTGTACGGATGGAAGAATTGACGGGGAAAACCATGCTTATTGCCGGAACCGGGGCAATTGGCCAGGAAGTGGCACGGCTGGCAAAGGCTTTTCGAATGACTGTATATGGTGTTTCCAGAAGTGGACGGCCGGTGGGTTATTTTGACTGGAACGTTAAACAGGACGATTTGGAGAACCTTTTGCCTGAAGCGGATTATATCGTGTCTGTCCTGCCGAGCACACCGGAGACGAAAGGATTTTTCACCACTGATGATTTTCGGAAAATGCCTTCTCATGCTGTGTTTTTAAATATGGGCAGAGGTGATGCAGTCAGTGATGAAACCATTTTAAATGCCGTTCGCAAAGGCGAAATTGTCCATGCAGTACTGGATGTCTTTGAAGAAGAGCCGCTTCCGGAAGAGCATCCGTTTTGGACAGAAGAAAATATCACGGTAACACCGCATTTGTCAGGTGTTTCATCGCACTATCAGCGTCGTGCGCTTGATATTTTTGATCAGAACCTGCAAATATATTTGAATAACGGAACAGATTACGTGAACAAAATTGATGTAACCAGGGGGTATTAACGATGCGAATTTATACGAGAAAAGGTGACAAAGGGGAGACATCATTAATCTCCGGAAAACGTGTACCGAAAAATGACCTGCGTGTGGAAGCTTATGGTACGTGCGACGAGGCCAATTCATTCATTGGTCTGGCTTTGAGTTTCCTTGATCAGGAAGAATTACCGGAAAAGGAAGCGTTCTCAGAGCAAATGCACCGCGTTCAGACGATTTTATTTCATGTGGGAGCAGAGCTTGCTACGCCAAATGATAAGGAAGTAGCCTGGAAACTGAAGCAGGCGCACATTGATGAACTCGAGGAAACAATGGATGCGTGGGATAAAAATCTGGAAATGCTGCGGAACTTTATCCTGCCATCGGGACATTCCGCATCAAGTGCCCTGCACACAGCACGAACAATAGCAAGACGTGCAGAGCGAACGGCTATCGCTCTGAATGAACAGGAAGAGGTCAATCCGCTGGTCATATCCTATTTGAACCGTCTGTCCGATTTCCTGTTTGTAGCTGCGAGATATATCAACCAGGCTTTGAAGGGGACGGAAATACCATTAAAAGCGGATATTTAATTAAGTCAAATGAGCGATTATCAAAGAATGGTATCGCTCATTTTTTATCACTAAGATTCCCCCCCCCCGATTGAAGGGCCATTATATGCAGACTGTGGCTTTGAAAGTAACAAATTTTGCAAAAGGTTAATAATATAAACAAGTTGGCAATATACTTATATTGACAGAACACAGTAAAACCGAGTACACTTTAATTAGAAGAATTATAATATAATAATACAACTGGATTGAATATACTATTGAAAGTGGGGTGCATGGCGGTGTCTGATCAGAAACTGCAGGAAGCGATCAACACACTCAGAGATTCTGGCGTACGCATAACACCACAACGTCATGCGGTTCTTGAGTATCTTCTAAACGCAATGGTTCACCCGACAGCTGATGAGATTTATAAAGCGCTTGAGGGAAAGTTTCCAAACATGAGCGTTGCAACGGTGTACAATAATTTACGTGTGCTCCGCCAAATCGGCCTTGTCCGGGAATTGACCTATGGTGATTCATCAAGCCGTTTTGATTATAACTCAAGTGAACATTATCATATTATTTGTGAGGAATGTGGTAAAATTGTGGATTTCCATTATCCGATATTAGATGAGGTTGAATCATTAGCCGAACAAGTGACAGGTTTTGATGTCAGCCATCACCGGATGGAAATTTACGGGAGATGTGAAGACTGCCAGCAAGTGGAAGCAAAGCAACAACATTAATGTAGCTTAATGTTGTCATTCGGGAATTAATTAATCCATCATTTTTCTTATAATAAAAACGTCAGCTGGTAAAGCAGCTGGCGTTTTTATCATAGGTCGTTATTCATCTTTTATTTGAGCTTTTGCCTCTCTCCGGTATTTTCGCTTATTGTATTTCTCATCGAATTCCATGCCTTCCAGATCTTTATCAAGTGTCAGCGGTTGTTTGCAGTGCATGCAGGCATCAACATGCCCGAGCATTTTTGTTGGCTTTTCGCAGGTAGGACACATGATTGGAACAGCTTTTGTTGAGAGCATTCCTATCCAGAAATAAATAACACAGCTTAAAATGATAAACAAAAGGCCAAATAAAAATAACGTCAGCATGAGCCATTCAATATTTCTGGACAACAAACCTCCGTACATAACAGCAAATCCGACAAAAATCAGGATGAGAGCAAATGAACGGATTTTATTTATTTTACTGGTATAGACCAACTTGTCAGCCATGAATAGTCCTCCTTATGATGTTACAGAGCCAGTATAGCATATTTTATGTCGTCATAAAGTATAAAACGACGTGAGTATAGGGCTGATGTCACTTTATATGAATATTTCGTGACAAGTAAAGTTTTTCCAAAAAGGTTTTTTGACTTTGGAAGAGGATTTCATAATAATGATAACGAATTATATAGTATTGAAGCTATATGGAGGATTTGAAAAATGGAAGATTTATTAAGACCGATTTATCAGGAATATACAAGTGACTCTGATACATTAGGGGCTATTTTAATTGAAAAGAAGAAACCGGACAGCCCAATAACCGATAACTTTGATGTGATCTTACTGATTATTGTTAACAACCTCGAGACGAATTGGCAGGAAAAACATTATGAATTTAACGGAAAAACAGCCGTCATGCATGCAGTAACTGAAAACTTATTATTGAAATGGATTGACACAAATGGCTATCGGAAAGCACTCGAATGGATCATGGCGGGGAAAACTATTTTTGACCGTGATCAGTATGTAGCCCGGTTAAAAGAACAATTAAGAAGTTTTCCCCATGATAGAAGGGATTTACGTAAAGTAATTGAATTCGGGAAGCTGCTGAAAAGTTATACGGAAGTAAAAGATCTGTATGGCACCGAACAGTATAAGGATGCTTTCAGCCGGATGGTTCATTCGCTTCATTATTTAGCAAGACTTGCGGTCATCGAAAGAGGGTATTATCCGGAAGTGACATTATGGAACCAGGTCAAGAAAATCGACCCAGAGGTGTACAAACTTTATGAAGAATTGATTGAAAGCAATGAGGATGTAGCTAAACGGGTACACCTGATGATACTGGCTGCGGATTTTGCGATTAGCCGAAGAGCAAAGGTTTCCGCAAAGCATTTACTGGATATTATGGCCACAAAACAAGATGCCTGGTCATTCGAGGAAATTAAGCAGCACCCCGGTGTTAAGCCATATGAATTAGACCTGGCTGCAATATTGAATTATTTGATCGAAAAAAGAATCATAACCACCGAAAAAATTGAAACAAAAGCTGAAAGTGTGTATAAGCGAAAGTATAAGATGAATACAGAAGAACGTTAGGTATTTAGAGGCATGTCATCAGTAATTGATCGACTGGCAAGAAGCGATGACTGTCCATTTTGTATGGCAGCAGGAACCTGCTTTTAGCTGATGCGGTGAAATAGTGGAGGGTAAAACCGCCCGCATCTATTTGATTCCGATCAACTAATCAACCAAGGGAAGTGAAAAACCTCCTGCTGATTGAATAATAGTGACTTATATATGGAAGCTTTTCGGACAAAGATGTGAATCATCATTATTTAAACACTATAAGCTGAATCAGTATTAGGTTGGTATAGAGGACATGTTTTCAATATGCTGTTAGACGAATTTCAAGCTGATTGTTTTTGTTGTTTACGTAGTCAGCCATTCAAGTGATTTGTTGATCAGTCTATATTATCGAAAAGACTAACTATGATAGGAGGTTTAAGATAGCGGATTATTTGTTCATCAGTATGCAGGCTGCCATTTTACTCTTTTGGAAAAACTTATTGACTTTCATTATGATGCATGGTACATTTGAATGCGTCGCAAAAATTCATACCGAATTTGGCCGGCGAAACATTATAAATTTCCTCTTGATAAACATGAGGATATCATGTTATCTTAAATATCGTCGCCTTAACGGCGCGATTCACTTCTTTAAAAAATCAATTAAAAAAACCATTGATTAAAGTGAAGAATCATGATAAAGTATTAAAGGTCGCGAAAAGAGATGCGAGCAAACAACGAAATCAATTTAAAAACTTATTGACTTTGCTGTTTGAAGGTGATATACTAATTAAGTCGCTTTTTGAGCGCGACATTGAATTTGCTCTTTGAAAACTGAACAAAACAACCTGTATGAAACAGATGTCAGAGGTAAGAGGTCGGAAGTCGGATTGTTTTAATCCGAATGATGACACTTTAACCCCTGGAATCAATTTTTGAAGCTAAGACACTTATAAGGTTGATCGGTGTCGACCTTATGGCAAACTTTTATTGGAGAGTTTGATCTTGGCTCAGGACGAACGCTGGCGGCGTGCCTAATACATGCAAGTCGTGCGCGGGAAGCAGGTGAACGCCCTTCGGGGCGCTTCACCTGTGGAACGAGCGGCGGACGGGTGAGTAACACGTGGGCAACCTGCCTGTGAGACCGGGATAACTCGCGGAAACGCGAGCTAATACCGGATGACACTTTCGGTCGCATGACCGGCAGTTGAAAGACGGCATTAAGCTGTCACTACAGATGGGCCCGCGGTGGCATTAGTTAGTTGGTGAGGTAAGAGCTCACCAAGGCGACCGATGCGTAGCCACCTGAGAGGGTGATCGGCCACACTGGGACTGAGAACACGGCCCCAGACTCCTACGGAGGCAGCAGTAGGAATCATCCGCAATGGACGAAAGTCTGACGGTGCAACGCCGCGTGAGTGAAGAAGGTTTTCGGATCGTAAAACTCTGTTGTCAGGGAAGAACACGTTCTGTTCGAACAGGGCAGGACATTGACGGTACCTGACCAGAAAGCCCCGGCTAACTACGTGCCAGCAGCCGCGGTAATACGTAGGGGGCAAGCGTTGGTCCGGAATTATTGGGCCGTAAAGGGCACGCAGGGGTCTTTTAAGTCTGATGTGAAATCCCGCAGCTTAACTGCGGGTGGTCATTGGAAACTGGAGGACTTGAGTACAGAAGAGGAGAGTGGAATTCCACGTGTAGCGGTGAAATGCGTAGAGATGTGGAGGAACACAGTGGCGAAGGCGACTCTCTGGTCTGTCACTGACGCTGAGGTGCGAAAGCGTGGGTAGCGAACAGGGATAGATAACCCTGGTAGTCCCACGCCGTAAACGTTGAGTGCTAGTGTTAGGGGGTTTCCACCCTTAGTGCTGAAGTTAACGCAATAAGCACTCCGCCTGGGGATTACGGCCGCAAGGCTGAAACTCAAAAGAATTGACGGGGGCCCGCACAAGCGGTGGAGCATGTGGTTTAATTCGAAGCAACGCGAAGAACCTTACCAGGTCTTGACATCCTCTGATGGCGGTAGAGATACCGTGTTCCCTTCGGGGACAGAGTGACAGGTGGTGCATGGTTGTCGTCAGCTCGTGTCGTGAGATGTTGGGTTAAGTCCCGTAACGAGCGCAACCCTTGATCTTAGTTGCCAGCATTAAGTTGGGCACTCTAAGGTGACTGCCGGTGACAAACCGGAGGAAGGCGGGGATGACGTCAAATCATCATGCCCCTTATGACCTGGGCTACACACGTGCTACAATGGATGGAACAAAGGGCAGCGAAGCCGTGAGGTGAAGCAATCCAATAAAAACCATTCCAGTTTCGGATTGCAGGCTGCAACTCGCCTGTATGAAGCCGGAATCGCTAGTAATCGCGGATCAGCATGCCGCGGTGAATACGTTCCCGGGCCTTGTACACACCGCCCGTCACACCACGAGAGTTGGCAACACCCGAAGTCGGTGAGGTAACCTTTCGGAGCCAGCCGCCGAAGGTGGGGCCAATGATTGGGGTGAAGTCGTAACAAGGTAGCCGTATCGGAAGGTGCGGCTGGATCACCTCCTTTCTAAGGATTTTCAAGGAAGTCATACATGGTTGTTTGGTTCAGTTTTGAGGGAGCAAAATCCCTCGTGTGGAAGCGAAGTTTGGACCTTGAAAACTAAATAAGAGCAAGACATTCAACGACATTGATTTAAAAACGTTCGTCAAACGAACGCACGTATTAGTTAAGTGAACGATGGCGCACGGTGAATGCCTTGGCACTAGGAGCCGACGAAGGACGGGACTAACACCGATATGCCCCGGTGAGTCGTAAGTAGACTGCGACCCGGGGATTTCCGAATGGGGCAACCCGCTGTCCGTAATGGGGCAGTACTTGTGTCTGAATTCATAGGGCACAAGAGGCACAACCGGGAAACTGAAACATCTCAGTACCCGGAGGAAGAGAAAGCAAACGCGATTTCCCGAGTAGCGGCGAGCGAAACGGAAACAGCCCAAACCGGAAAGCGATGCTTTCCGGGGTAGAAGGACACGCCATGGGAGTTATCAAGAAATGGCTTAGACGAATCGATCTGGAATGATCAGCCGAAGAAGGTAAGAGCCCTGTAGTCGAAAAGCCATTTCCTCCGGCGTGGATCCTGAGTACGGCGGAACACGGGAAATTCCGTCGGAATCCGGGAGGACCATCTCCCAAGGCTAAATACTCCCTGGTGACCGATAGTGAACCAGTACCGTGAGGGAAAGGTTGAAAGCACCCGGAAGGGAGGTGAAACAGAACCTGAAACCGTGTGCCTGCAAGTAGTTCGAAGCCCGTTTAATGTGACGGCGTACCTTTTTGTAGATGGACCGGCGAGTTTGCGATTGTATGCAAGGTTAAGTGGCAAACACGGAGCCGAAGCGAAAGCGAGTCTGAATAGGGCGTAAACAGTATACGGTCGCAGACCCGAAACCGTGTGATCTACCCATGTCCAGGGTGAAGGTCAGGTAACACTGACTGGAGGCCCGAACCCACGTATGCTGAAAAATGCGGGGATGAGGTGTGGGTAGGGGTGAAATGCCAATCGAACACGGAGATAGCTGGTTCTCTCCGAAATAGCTTTAGGGCTAGCCTCAGGGAGAAGCGTTCTGGAGGTAGAGCACTGATTGGACTAGGGGCCCTCACCGGGTTACCGATTCAGTCAAACTCCGAATGCCAGTAACGCAACCCTGGAGTCAGAACTATGGGTGATAAAGGTTCATAGTCGAAGGGAAACAGCCCGGACCGCCCAGCTAAAGGTCCTAGTATACGTTAAGTTGGAAAAGGATGTGGAGTTGCCCAGACAACCAGTATGTTGGCTTAGAAGCAGCCATCATTTAAAGAGTGCGTAATAGCTCACTGGTCGAGTGACTCTGCGCCGAAAATGTACCGGGGCTAAACGTATCACCGAAGCTGCGGATTGTTCGTCGAACAATGGTAGGAGAGCGTTCCAAATGCTGTGAAGTCAGACCGTGAGGACTGGTGGAGCGTTTGGAAGTGAGAATGCCGGTATGAGTAGCGAAAAAGAGTGGAGAATCTCTTTCACCGAAAGCCTAGGTTTCCTGAGGAAGGCTCGTCCACTCAGGGTTAGTTCGGGACTAAGCCGAGGCGAAAGGCGTAGGCGATGGCCAACAGGCAGATATTCCTGGTACACCTCGTGAGCGTTTGAACGATGGGGGACGCAAGCAGGATAGGGAAAGCGCACTGTCGGAATTTGTGCGCCCAGCAGTGAGGAGTTGGACAGGTAAAATCCGTCTGACAATCCCAAGCTGTGACGGGGAGGGAAATTGAAGTAACCGAAGTCCTGATTCCACAACTGCCAAGAAAAGCCTCTAGTGAGTTCACAGGTGCCCGTACCGCAACCGACACAGGTAGGCGAGGAGAGAATCCTAAGGTGATCGGAGAACTCTCGTTAAGGAACTCGGCAAAATGACCCCGTACTTCGGGAGAAGGGGTGCTCCCGAGGAGAGCCGCAGTGAATAGCCCAAGCGACTGTTTACCAAAACACAGGTCTCCTGCGAAGCCGAAAGGCGAAAGTATAGGGCTGACACCTGCCCGGTGCCTGGAGGTTTAAGGGACGCGTTAGCGTGCTTGTCACGCGAAGCGCCAAACCGAAGCCCAGTAAACGGCGGCCGTAACTATAACGTCCTAAGGTAGCGAATTCCTTGTCGGGTAAGTTCGACCGCACGAAAGGTGCAACGACTTGGGCACTGTCTCAAACGAGAGACCGGTGAAATATACTATGCGTGAGATGCCATTTACCCGCGACTGGACGGAAAGACCCGTGGAGCTTTAACTGCACCTTGATATTGAATGTTGGTACAGCTTTGTACAGGATAGGTGGGAGCCGTCGAAACGTGAGCGCCAGCTTACGTGGAGGCCACCGTGGGATACACCTGGCTGTACGAACATTCTAACCCAGGGACGTGATCCGGTCCCGGAGACAGTGTCAGGCAGGCAGTTTGACTGGGGCGGTCCGCCTCCCAAAGGTACGGAGGCGCCAAAGGTTCCCTCAGAATGGTTGGAAATCATTCGCAGAAGTGGCAAAGGCAGAAGGGAGCTTGACTGCGGAGACCTACAAGGTCGAGCAGGGACGAAGTCGGCTTAGTGATCCGGTGGTCCCGCATGGAAGGGCCATCGCTCAACGGATAAAAGCTACCCCGGGGATAACAGGCTTATCTCCCCCAAGAGTTCACATCGACGGGGAGGTTTGGCACCTCGATGTCGGCTCATCGCATCCTGGGGCTGTAGTCCGGTCCAGGGTTGGGCTGTTCGCCCATTAAAGCGGTACGCGAGCTGGGTTCAGAACGTCCGTGAGACAGTTCGGTCCCTATCCGTCGTGGCGTTTGGAAGTCTGAGAGGAGCTGTCCTTAGTACGAGAGGAACCGGGATGGACACCGCTGGTGTAACCAGTTTGTTCCGCCAAGGAGCACAGCTGGGGTAGCTACGTGTGGCAAGGATAAGTGCTGAAAGCATCTAAGCATGAAGCCCCCTCAAGATGAAACTTCCCATCACTTTAAGTGAGTAAGATCCCTCAGAGACGATGAGTGGATAGGTCCGAGGTGGAAGCGTGGCGACACGTGGAGCTGACGGATACTAATCGATCGAGGACTTAACTAAACCATATGTGGTTGAATGGAACTCTTATTTAGTTTTCAGGGTGCAAAATTTTAATATAATCCTTGATTTTTTCACAAAAACAATTATAATATTTGCTGGTATAAAAATTATGCGATCACTTGGTTTTGCTTAGAATATATTGTTGAAGTATTCACGGGATGTGAATGACATTTTACAACATGCATTCTAAAGGTCTGGTGGCAATAGCGGAGAGGTCACACCTGTTCCCATGCCGAACACAGCAGTTAAGCTCTCCAGCGCCGATGGTAGTTGGGGTTTAACCCCTGCAAGAGTAGGACGCCGCCAGGCAAATCCATTCCACAGCAGCTGGCCGCAAGCAGTGCAACCGCATCGAAACGGCTTGCAATACGACGGGCACAATTATATTGGGCTATACTGCAATGAAATTCATTTTGGATTATTCCACAGTAGCTCAGTGGTAGAGCTATCGGCTGTTAACCGATCGGTCGCAGGTTCGAATCCTGCCTGTGGAGCCTTGGAGAGCTGTCCGAGTTGGTCGAAGGAGCACGATTGGAAATCGTGTAGGCCGCTATCGCGGTCTCGAGGGTTCGAATCCCTCGCTCTCCGCCATTTTCACAGATTGGCCCGTTGGTCAAGTGGTTAAGACACCGCCCTTTCACGGCGGTAACACGGGTTCGAATCCCGTACGGGTCACCAGTTTTATTTTAAGAGATATTAATTAAACCATGTTAAATTCACATTGAATTTATCGCAACACATGCATTAACCCATCTCATTCTTGGAGGATTAGCTCAGCTGGGAGAGCACTTGCCTTACAAGCAAGGGGTCGCTGGTTCGAGCCCAGCATCCTCCACCATTAAAATAAATTAATATTTACCTCACATCGCGGGGTGGAGCAAGCCGTAATCACCATTGAAATTGCTCCTATGTGCAGGCTTGCGAGGAGTGCATCTCCATCGAAATAGCTTGCAACACGACGAGCAGTTGGGTTAAAATGTCTAAGGAATTATGAACAATTTTATATTTCATTTATATCGCGGGGTGGAGCAGTCTGGTAGCTCGTCGGGCTCATAACCCGAAGGTCGCAAGTTCGAATTTGCCCCGCAATCAAATTGGTCGGTAAGTTCAGTTGGTTAGAATGCCTTGCCTGTCACGCAGGGAGGTCGCGGGTTCGAGTCCCGTCCGGGACCGCCCACTTTAAATATAGTATATAGTACACAGCTGGCTCGGTAGCCTCAGTCGGTAGAGCAAGCCGCTTGCATCATCGAATAATCATCTATGTGCAGGCTTGCGAGGAGTGCTGCTTCACCGAAATTACTTGCAACACGACGAGGATTGAAAATTAGAAGCTAGCATTGAATTGGAGTTATAAACTTTTTGCGGCTCGGTAGCTCAGTCGGTAGAGCAACGGACTGAAAATCCGTGTGTCGGCGGTTCGATTCCGTCCCGAGCCACCACTTTGGATGAATTTAATATGGAGGGGTAGCGAAGTGGCTAAACGCGGCGGACTGTAAATCCGCTCCCTCAGGGTTCGGGGGTTCGAATCCCTCCCCCTCCACCATTTTAAAAGTAGGGGTATAGTTTAATGGCAAAACGAAGGTCTCCAAAACCTTTGATGTGGGTTCGATTCCTACTACCCCTGCCATAATTTTATTATGGCGGTCGTGGCGAAGTGGTTAACGCACCGGATTGTGGCTCCGGCATTCGTGGGTTCGATCCCCACCGGTCGCCCCATATCATTATTGAGATGTTATTGGGCTATAGCCAAGCGGTAAGGCATCGGGTTTTGATCCCGTGATTCGCTGGTTCGAATCCAGCTAGCCCAGCCATTAAAAGCGGAAGTAGTTCAGTGGTAGAACACCACCTTGCCAAGGTGGGGGTCGCGGGTTCGAATCCCGTCTTCCGCTCCATTTTCTTTCCTATTGGCGGTGGCGGTATAGCCAAGTGGTAAGGCAGAGGTCTGCAAAACCTTTATCACCGGTTCGAATCCGGTTACCGCCTCCAAAGTTAACGAATATGCCGGTGTGGCGGAATTGGCAGACGCGCACGACTCAAAATCGTGTTCCTACGGGAGTGTGGGTTCGAGCCCCACCACCGGTATCGACATAGAACGTGAAAAAATTTTAGACTGAAGGGTTCTCACAGTTGTGAGGACTCTTTTTTTATTATCCATTTTTTGGGATTCAGGCAGAAAAATCGTGTGCATCAAGTCGTGTACAGTGAGGTAGACAAAAAAGGCCAGAAGGAAAATTAATAAACTGCAGAAAATAGCAAGAAGGTGGATTTTGAGTGGTAGATTAGTTTAATTATACAAATGCGTCAAAGGTTCCCTGGTTAAATACACTTTCTTAAAACTCGATGTCGTGAAAACGACTAATCCCGATTTCTAACTCTTTTTATACGTCGTTATAGAGAAATAGGTTATATTATCATTATTTCGCAGCTTCACCAGCAGATCCGTAATAATTCATCAATTGCCATATGGTAGAGGCCTTTCCTATCAGAACAGTATTCGCATACATTGTCAATATATCAGGAAAGGAGAAATGTGATATGTGGAAGAAATATGATGATAAAGGAAATCAGGAGGTCAGTTTTTCAAAGGCTAAGGCGAAATCTGATGCCGATTTAAAGTCAAAAGTTGATTTCGACAGCGATATAAAATTTGATAATGAATTTGAAAATGACAACGAAAACGATCTGAAAAACAGAAACCGGAATATCAATATCGCTAGAGTCGTCAACAGTGGAAACTCTTATGTGGATATGGAAGTTGATGTTGAGTGCGAAACTGAATTCGGCGAAGACTTTCAAGATGACGACGAAGTAGCCGGCGTACAGGACGATGAGAACGGTCGGTGCAATTGCAAAAAACGGAAAAAGCATAAAAAAGGTAAACATTAAAACAACCATTATCAAAGTGGGATGGTTTATCCCACTTTGATTCTGAAAGTGAGGCAATAATTATGGAAAGCCTGGATAATTTGTATTCGTTGGATGAGAGGAGAAAAGCCGAGGTTGAAAAATCAGTTGAATCCATTATCAAGGACAGTGGCAATTCTGATGTTGATATAAGCATACTGATTGATACGACACCCATGGCATATGCAATGCTATGCTCATTACTATCCACTCAACAACTAACAAACCATGAATTTGATAAAGCTGTTCGGAAATTAGAGGATTTAACGAAAAATAATGATCACCATTTTAAAGGAAAAAACGATGTTTCGACAGTAAGACTAATGGAGAGGGGGATGAGAAGGTAACCACTTACCTTCTCATTCTACATAACATCAATGAAGAGGTGATTTAAAAGGCCACAAATGTCAGTAACTCCACGTTTGTGAGCATTTTATGATTCGTGTATACCCTGTGATTTTCGACAGACTTTTTCTTATTCCGATATGATATAATTAGTTCTGATTTAATTTGACTTATTAATGGAGCTTGCAGCAGATTTTATTGGCTATCACATCAAGGGTGGAATAACATTGGAACTTAAACCCGTACTCCCCATTCTTTTTACGATAATGTTTCTGGTCATGGTTGGATTTGGGATCATTATACCAGTGCTTCCTTTCTATGCAGAGGAACTGGGAGCGTCGCCAGTTGAACTTGGATTATTAATGGCTGTTTATTCATTAATGCAGTTTCTATTTGCGCCAATGTGGGGGCGGATTTCTGACAAAATCGGTCGAAAGCCGGTGATTATGGTTGGTATTTTTGGCCTTTCATTGTCTTTTTTCATGTTGGCACTTTCTGCAAATTTATGGATGTTGTTTGCCGCTCGTGTCATTGGCGGTGTATATCAGCCGCCAACATGCCAACAGTCCCAGGCTTACGTGCAGATTATAACGACAGAAGGAAGAGCGCGGTAAGGGAATGGGATCATAGGAGCGGCTACCGGACTTGGTTTTATTTGTGGACCGGCAATTGGCGGTATTTTTACAAATATTAACTTACAAGCACCTTTTTATATTTCAGGGATTTTATCATTCCTCACGCTGATTCTCGTATTTTTTGTGCTGAGAGAATCGATACAACTGGCTTCAACTAAAGCTGTTTCAAAACAAAAAATTCTCATGGCGAAACGTTGCAGGCGGACCATTAGCGATGCTGTATTTTCTGCAATTGTTTATTTCACTGTCGTTATCCGGCCTGGAAGCAACATTCGCTTATTTTGCCGCAGCAACGGCTGGGTTGGATGCTGTTTCATTAGGTTATATTTTTATAATTATGGGACTGGCCAGTGCAGCTGTCCAAGGATCGATGGGAAAATTGACAAAAAATATGGGGAAGCCGCTATCATTCAAGCAGGTATTGTCATGTCAGCGATTAGGTTTTGGACTTATTTCTTTTACACAAGACTTTACACGCCGCTATTTTTCTTTGCTGTTTTCGGTGTCGGTAACGGTGTTATCAGGCCAAGTGTGTCCCTATTATTAACGAAAAAATCTAATACAGGTTACGGCATTGTGACAGGATACTTATCGTCATTTGATTCATTGGGGAGAATTATTGGACCGGTACTGGGAGGTTTCCTGTATTCCATCAGCATTGGCCTGCCTTATATTTCAGGTATTTTCTTATCCATGCTGGCATATATGCTGTTTCGGGTTTATGCGTCAAGATCAGATTTCGGAAGGTATCAAATATCCTCGAAAAATTAAGCAGAGTATTAACGATCACTTTTTAAACATGGATATGCTCTAATTATGAACTTATAGAAGCAACATAATGAAACAACTCCCTTCACGAGAAAGGGAGTTGCTGCAACATTAATGTCTTATAAATAATCTCTTCTTAATTCCTCTGCTGATTTTGGTGAAATATAGCCTGGTGCAATATCATAAACCGTTTTGGCACCATATTGCTTTTCCTGGCTTAATCTGTAGGCTGCTCTCGCATATGCGACTAATACACTTGCGGTGAATTCAGGGTTACTGTCTAATGTGAGCGAGAACTCATAAATTTGTTTGTTATCGTGACCTGTATTTCCGCTTTGTATAACGAAACCGCCATGAGGTGCTTTTGAATGGTCGCGTTCCAGATCTTCCTCTGAAATGAAATTTACTTCGGTATCATAATCAGCGAAATAGTTCGGCATGGTTTTGATTTCATTTTCAATGGCTGCTTTGTCAGCACCCTCTTCAGCTACAATATAGCAAACGCGGCGATGTTTATCTGCTTTGGTTAATTCCGGATTAAGACCATTGCGTACTTTTTCAATTGCTTCCTCAGATGGAATAGTGTATTGCACACCACTTTTTACACCTTCGACCCTTCTGACGGCATCAGAGTGTCCCTGGCTGAGTCCTTTACCCCAGAATGAATAGTTTCCGCCATTAGGCAAAATCGCTTCACCCATAACACGATTAATGGAGAATAAGCCCGGATCCCAGCCAACTGAAATAACAGCGGTTGTATTATGTTTTGTTGCTGCTTCATTAACCGATTGATAAAACTCAGGAATTTTAGCATGTGTATCGTAGCTGTCCACAGTATTGAACATGCTTGCAAAGTGCGGGGTTTGTTCAGGTAAGTCTGTTGCAGAACCCCCGCAAAGCAGCATCACGTCAATATCATTTTGGTAGTCACTTGCTTTATCAATATGTACAGCTTTAACACTTGAGTCATCAAGGTCGAGTGTTTGCGGATCTCTTCTGGTGAAAACGGCAACTAACTCCAAGTCAGCAGTCTCTTTGATAGCTTTTGCGGCACCTTTCCCGAGATTACCGTAACCAACGATTCCGAGTTTGATGTTTTGGCTCATATACAAATCTCCTTAAGTCATGAAAATATATTACCTTCTCATACTACCTTAAATAATTTTAAAAGGAAAATCAAATGTAGAGCAATGGCTGATTTCTAAAGCTGTCCCGGTAGATAAGATAGAAAAGCAGTGGGTCTGAATGGAAAGTACCATTATGGCCCCACTGCTTTTTCTTGTAAGAAGGGTTATTCATTCAAAATAGCAGATACCCGGATCACCGGTATTGAATTGTCTCGGAAAAAGAAATCCTTCTGTGTATGGTGATGATTGACCCATTTTGAGATACATATAGGCTGTATCTGACAGAAATGCTTTGGCACTCTGCACATCACAACGTCCCATGACGATATCGTTCATGATATTTATAGACAACAGGTTCATCGCTTCCTGGTCACACATGGAGGTAACCTCACCTTTTGTACGGTCAATGGTCAGACTGCCATCAAATATGACAATATCGTCATACAATTGTGGTGGGACCTGATAGTCAATCGTTTGTTCCAAAAAGTCAGGATGCGGGTGGGGAAAATTATGCGGAACCGTCTCCCGGTGCACGATTGTGCGTTTCCACGCCCCGTTATGATGCCAGACCAGTTTGCTCTCTGTCGCTTCTTGAGGATAACCATCCTTTTGGATGATTTCTTTTGCTCCCTTTAGAGGGTTGCCTTCCCAATTCTTCAAAATTTGCTCTGGGTGTTTATCCATTTCATCGCCTCCAAGCCATTTGCCTAGAGGTATTGTATGGTTTCGCCTAATCTTATGTGACTGGTTTAAATAGGAGAAGTTTTTAATGGAATTTAAAAATAATGTTACCGGAGTTCATTGATGGTCCGGTCTTTTTATAATACGATGAGGGAATAGATAATTAGAAAGGCAACGTTACACAACAAACGAAGGGGGATGGCGTTTCAATGATCGTATTATTTCAGGTAGTCATCCCGATTTTTGCGATCATTTTATGTGGCTTTTTGGCTGGAAGGCTTTCATTATTGTCATTTAACAGCACATCATCGTTAAACAATTTTGTGTATTATTTTGCACTGCCGGCACTATTGTTCTTTTCGCTGGCCACTGCACCGGTGGATCGAATTTTAAATGTGAAATTTATTCTGGCTAATCTATGCATCATTTTTAGCTGCTTTGCTTTAACAGTCCTGATATTTAAATACATATTTAAAAAAACATTTCCCGAAGTCAGCATGTACGGAATGGTTACTACATATGGCAATACCGGTTTTATGGGCATCCCGCTGTTGGTTGCAGCATTTGGGCAGGAAGCCGCTGTGCCGGCAGCGATTGTTACGTTTATTTATGATCTGACCATCATCACGCTGGTTGTCGGATCATTTGAAGCAGCCAAAGCGATGAATAAAAAACATGACGGACAGACAAGCTTTTTATCACTGTCCGGAATGATCGCAAAATCGGTACTACTGAATCCGATTAATGCGTCACTGTTATTAGGGATTATTGTCGCTGTTTCACAAATCCCGCTTCCCGATCCGGTTTATGTATTTACAGATACATTAGGCCCTGCAGCAGGTCCGACTGCCTTATTTGCATTGGGATTGGGGTTAACCGGCCAGCGAAGTGTATTGAAAAACAAAACTTACCAGTTGCCTGAGATGCTTACATTAATTGGCTTAAAATTAATCGCTTTGCCTTTATTCGCGATTTTATTTGTCTATGTTGTGTTCCCGCTGGATGATGACTTATGGGCAACGTCCGTTGTCATACTGTCAGCTCTGCCAACCGGTGCGATTGTTTACGTATTTGCTGAAAAATACCAGACACTCGTGAAGCAAATTCCTTTGTACATATTGGCGACAACCGTCGTTTCGGTTATGACCATCTCGATTTTTCTTGTTGTAATGATTGGATGAGCGTAAACTTTTAACAATCAAGGAAAATCCAAGTCCGGATTTCCTTGATTATTAAAATCTGTCATCCTCTAAGAACGATTACGGCGATGTCTTTCTTTACCGCCTTTCATAGCATTTAATTCTTCTTTGTTTTTGTTCTTTTTCTTTTTCCCTTTATCAGTGCTCATTGGAAACCTCCTTTTCCCATAGTTTGAGCTAATCAAGATAAATCATGTGAAGAATGGTATAGTTGCTTGTATTTCCATGCTGATATTCCCACAGCTAAAGCAGTGGGGTTCTGAATCTATTGTCCTTCTTCGGCCGCGGCCAGCCACAGACACATTTGCATGTGCTCGACATTTAGGCTGTTCAGATACTTGGGACCTTTCCTTCAGAAACTTTCACGCAAAGCAGCCTTCTGCTGCATTAACGACCGCATTTTTGACTTTCGCAAGCCGGTGGTATCACACCGCTGTATGTGTGCATTAGTTTTTTTACACTGATTCCCGAATTTTAAAATCATCTTTTGTCCTTTACAATGTTTGTATTGCTTGGTCATGGCAACTTTAAACAATGGAAAGTGCCTTACATTTGCTTCGATTTGGTTTGGTCCCGATTCATTGGCATTCATCATAAATAAAAAGGCTGAATATAAAGTGAAACTTCATTCAGCGGTGCGGTTCTTACGCTGAATGTTAGTTGAACAGATCGGACCTTTACGGGCAGCTGGCCCCACAAGTCTTTCTTAATTTAATTGTAATATTGAAGTGGGGTCTTGCTGCCCGTTAAGGCGGGGATAAATCACGCTGCAAGCTTTGTATGTCATCAATCACATGCCAGCGCTGTGACAATGGCTTTTTGCTGTATAATATTTTTAAACATGGCAGTACTGGCTGGCTTTTGAACTTCTGAGTATGTACCTCTACAAAAGTACCGCCAAGGCGTATCACTTTTTCGCGCAGTATGGTGATAAACATAGCAGGTGCCCGATGGCCGAATGTTTTTCCAAAACGTTTTTTACGTACATTTTTTTTCCTGTTTTCCCGGATATTTTCGGTTTTCTGTTTTCGTTTTTTGCAGGGCTTTAAAATGCATGGTTTCCGTATAAAAGTGATCACCCAAGCGTGAGAAGTTCATTTGCTAAAGCACGGTGGATAATTTCCGAATCACTGCTGTTTGCGATGCAATTCTTTTAATCTTACACGATGTTTCCGATAACGATTGGAAAATACCCAGGTTTTCTTGCCTTGTTTGATCGTGCCATCTCTATTGAAATTTGCGGGTTTGTCGCGCGTCTTGAAACGGTCCATTTTGCGTTGACCAATCGAATATCACGTGATATTTCTTGAACCTGTTCCGCTAAATTGAATAAGGCAGTTTTTGCTAATGATGAGACAGCCAGGGTTGATGTGCCAATATCCAATCCAACATCTCCTTTTCCAAGCTTTCTGTTTTTGGATGGTGGATACCCGCTGATAACCAAATCAGCAAAATAGCGTATGCGCCCTACTTCTTTTTGAACAATCCGCACAAATTTTAACCCTGTAATTGATCATGTACCGTTTTCTCTTTTCCGTCTGATATGATTGTATAGGAGAATGGTGTCTGTTGATCCAAGTGATGAGGATTTAAGAAAGCATAGGCATCGTTCTTTTTGATTTTCAGTGGCGTTGTCAAATCTTATAAACGAGAATCCATCTATAAACCGCCCAGCCTGTCGTGTTCGTTTTCCCTTCAAACTCTCCATGTCTTTTCGAACAAAGCGGAACATGCTTAGCTTTGCCGAATAGTTTTTTTACTGAATGTCAGCCAGGCGCGGAGGGCTATTTTTTGCGCAAACAGCTGCATCACTTTATTATATGAAAGTGCTGACGAACAGGCTTTACCCACGCGTGTGAAGCAAACTCGGTCAGTCCATATTTTTTTTCTTAAAAGATGAAGCTTTGATTGATTATTTTCTTTTCCTGATAGCGAGGCATCATGGTCATCTTTTGCCAATTTCTTATTAAGGCCCTGCAGTTGCCGAATTAATCGCTTGTATGCCTTTTCCGCTTCATTTGTTTTTCACGTTTCAAGTATTCCAGAACGGTATTATATATGATGCGGCAAATTTCCAATTCATCAGTGATGGCAGCAAATATTCTGTGTTATAGTCTAATTCAAGGGTTACACAAACGTTGGGATGTTGTTTTAGCCAATGTGAACACCTCTTTAAAGGGAACGTATGTTTCATTTTTAGTATACCTATGACAATCAGAAAGCAAGAAATCGGTTACTAAATACACTTAATCTTTTTAAACTTAATTCATTTCAGATACTTCAAGTACACAATCCTTCTTTTTGTGGTGCTCCGTATCTGACCTCACTTTCATCCCATGTCTCAAGACGATGGGCTTTCTCGTTTGGAGAATCTGTAAATTGTACAATAATCAGAAGAAAGAGGACAGGAGGGGATGACATGACCATTCAAACAATATTAGATGAAGTCAGCCATGAAATAAGTAATGTTCCGGGAGTTGTTGGCGTTGTTTTAGGCGGCTCACGGGCAAGAGGGACTCATCATGAAACGTCGGATATTGATATCGGCATCTATTATGATGAAGCAACTGGTTTTGATGTGAAGGCAGTTGAAAAAATAGCTCAACAATTGGATGACAAACATCGGGAAAATCTGGTCAGTTCATTAGGAGAGTGGGGGCCATGGATTAACGGCGGCGGATGGCTTGGTGTTGAGGGATATCATGTTGATTTGATTTTCGGGACATTCACAGGGTCTCACAAGTTATTGATGATTGTTTATCAGGCAATGTTTCATCGCACTATCCACACTGGACATCCACATGCGTTCCTGAATGTCATGTATATGGGCGAAATTGCGATTTGTGAATTTTTAACTGACCCAGAAAAACAAATCGCAGACCTGAAAGCCAAAACGATGCCTTACCCAAGGCATTAAAGATGCGATTACCGGTTATTTCCTGTTTGAAGCGATTTTTTCCCTCATGTTCGCGAAAGATAATGCGGGAAAAGATGATATGACATATGTGGCCGGTCACTGTTTTCGAAGCATAGCCTGCCTGAATCAGGTGTTGTTCGCCTGGAACAAAACCTATTGCATCAATGAGAAAAAAGCAGTACGCATGATTGAAGGATTTCCTGACAAGCCAGAAAATTATAAGAAAAGGACAGATGAGATCTTTTCGCTGATTTCGACCAATCCGGAGAGTACACGCAGCGCTGTAAGCATACTTCAGGAGCTGATTCGTGAAACGGAAGGCTTGGTTGATCGTTCAATTGTTTAACTAAAATTTGATAAATTGGGCGAAGGGATCAACATTTAGCCGAAACTTTACAAGCAGACAAATTTCGGCAGCAGTAAAGAGCGAATTTATGCACGAGAGAGTTGTTCTCACGATTGATCATAGCAAAAAGAAGCGCATTATGCACGAGACAGTTGTTCTCACGAATGATCACAGCAAAAAAGAAGCGAATTATGCACGAGACAGTTGTTCTCACGATTGCTCACAGCAAAAAAGAAGCGCATTATGCACGAGATAGTTGTTCTCGCGATTGATTACAGCAAAAAAGAAGCGCACTTTGCACGAGACGGTTGTTCTCACGATTGATTACAGCGAAAAAGAAGCGCATTATGCACGAGACAGTTGTTCTCACGATTGATTACAGCAAAAAAGAAGCGCACTTTGCACGAGAGAGTTGTTCTCACGATTGTTCACAGCAAAAAAGAAGCGCATTATGCACGAGATAGTTGTTTCTCCGCGATTGATTACAGCAAAAAGAAGCGCACTTTGCACGAGACAGTTGTTCTCTCACGATTGCTCACAGCAATGAAGAAGCGCATTATGCACGAGACGGTTGTTTCCGATTGATCACAGCAATGAGGAAGCGCATTTGCACGAGAGGTTGTTCTCACGATTGATCACACAATGAGGAAGCGCATTATGCACGAGACAGTTGTTCTCACGATTGCTCACAGCAATGAGGAAGCGCATTATGCACGAGAGAGTTGTTCTCACGATTGATCACAGCAATGAAGAAGCGCATTATGCACGAGAGAGTTGTTCTCATGATTGCTCACAGCAAAAAAGAAGCGCACTTTACACGAGACAGGCCTTCTCTCGATCAAAAGTCGCAAATTTAGAGCACAATTTGAACGTGACGAATCTTTATGCTCCCGTTATGAACATAAAAGCTAATAATATATTGCCGCATGCAACTGACAGGCCGACAAAACGCTATGTAGGTCGGATTGTCGGCACTAGATACCCTGTTTTTGGAATCCCCCACCTCAAGACGATAAGGTAAATCCAAGAAGAAAAGAGGGATCCAACTGCCACTCAATCTGTTCTGACATGTACAATGCACTCACAAGCCCGGTAAAAATTAGAATGCAGCAGTCCACCCGCCGTCAGCTGTCAGAACTGTTCCGTTTAGAAAGCTTGAATCCTCGGATGCCAGAATAATGCTGCTTTGCAACTTCCTCGGTTGTTCCGACTCTCGGCATCAACAGCCTGTACTGGTTTGGTACGCTCCATTCCAAACTGACTGACATTTTCCATCGATGATGAAATATTCGTTGCGACACCGCCTGGCGCGATGGCATTACAACGTATACCTTTCTGTGCATACATATAACCCGTGTTTTTCGTGAGACCAATGACTGCATGTTTTTGATGCACCATATGCTGCGCCTGCATGAGCCCCGTTGAATCCGCCGGTTGAAGCAGTATTCACGATAACGCCCTTTCGTTTTCCAGGAAAATGGGCAGGGCTTTACGTATAGCTCTCATAACGCCTTTTGTATTCACATCAAAATGAGACCCCCAGCGTTCATCAAAGAACTTCCCTGCTGGTTCAAACCGTCCATGATCCCTGCATTATTTACTAAAATATCCAACGTGCCAAAATTTTATTCACGGCAGTATCGACCATGTTATCAAATATCTTTGTTTCGCAACATTCACTTGAACAGCCGTAGCTTGTCCATTATTTTTGTTCAATTTCTTTAACGACTGCTTCTGCACCTTCTATGTTAAGGTCAGCAGCCACTACTTTTGCGCCTTCCTTAGCATACAAACCGGCAATTGCTTTTCCCATACCCGAAGCTGCACCTGTTACAACTGCAACTTTGTCTTTTAACTTCATCCTTTTCCCTCCTGAAATGATGATAAATATTGAACATTGTGTACAATAAAATTATACTCGAGGAGGAAAAGAAGCACAAACAACGAAAAATGCGATAAACGTTCAGTAATTGACTTATTTATAAAAATGTTCAGCAATGGAGTGAAAAAATTTGAAACAGGATCTGCGGGTTATTAAAACGCAGGAAAATTTACGCCACGCTTTATTGACCCTATTAAAATCGAAGCCTTGGATCTATAACAAGTAGCCGAACTATGCCGCACTGCAACATCAATCGTGGCACATTTTTATTTACACTACAAAGACGTTCATGGCGTTTTTACACTATTAGTAGGGAATTGTGGAAGATTTAAGACAATCTATGAGGGACCTTATTATAAAGACGAACTTTGCGATTCAGGATATTGAGGCAGATATGATTAAAATATTTCATCATGTCAAGAAATATCAAGGTTTCTATCGGATCGTCTTTGATGAACGTATACCAATGGTGTACTATCATTTGCTATTTGATACCGTGCGCTCAATTATGAAAAAGTCCGTGGATGAAAGGGAATTGGAGGCAAATCAGGATATAAATACGGATTATCTTGTCAGCTACCAGACGAATGCCATTCTCGGTATTTTGATTGAATGGCATCGTGAAGGCTATAAGACTTCAGCCGAGGAACTAAATGAGCAACTCATAGCTATTTTATCTATCAATAGCCCTTTTCGAAAGGATGACAATAGATATTACCCAAAAAAGCAAAGCCGCCCAGTCTGGCGGCTTTACTTTTCGAGTATTATGCACTATGAAATAAATTCTGATTATTTCTTGTTTAATGTCATCGGTCGACGTCTCGAGCACGATGGACAGTTCTTTAAACAAAATGGTTTGTATGTTTGTTAAAAGTTTACTGTCCTGTTCAAAAAACTTTCGGCCTTCTGCTTGATAGACATGTTTTTTCCGTATCAGGGTGTTGGCTGTTTTGGCAATCTCCATCCGGTCTCCGGAGTTGAGAGCAGCATTATAGGTCTTAATCCGGGAATTGCTATTGTCAATCCAGTCAACACCCTTCGATTGGAACGATTCCAGGATTTTTTTTGCTTCATCCTTGTTCATCAATTTCCGCATCATAACGTTTTTGTTTTCTGCAGGGGCGTTTATCGTTAACTGGTGCTGGTTATCTTCAATCGGATGCAGCACATAATAAGTTTTGACAGCTCCATTCACTTCCTTATCAGAGATGTCCTCCACCCGGCATATGCCGTGTCCGGAATAGATAATCAAATCGCCAATATCATGCATTTAGGTATCTCCTTTTAACCACTATTGTAAACCAAGTTGACTATTTCCGTTATATATCTTTTTTGGAAAAATGTCAACTTAATTGACAATGAGGGATGGATTGTATATATTACCAATAGTTAAGGAGTGTTAAAAATGAATTTGGAAAGTCTGAATTTAATTGATATGATCAGCGAACGTCATCTTCAGCTTCGGAAATTATCTGAGAGTCTTTGGGATGAGAGAAGTGACATTTATCTGGCAAAATCAGAGCGGTTTATTCTGGCAAGAATTTATCAGAAGGGAGAGACAACCATTTCTTCGGTGACCAAAAATGTGGATATCTCCCGCCAGGCGACACATAAATTCATTAAGCAGCTTGAGCAAAAAGGGCTGGTGCATATAAAAGCCATGGAACATAATAAAAAAGAACGATCCATCACATTAACGAATTTTGGGAAAGAATGCTATAGAAAAAATGAATCACTGGAGTCAATGCTTGAAAAACAAATTGCCGAAAATATCGGTACCGAAAAAGTGACACAGTTGAAAGAGATTTTAAAATTGGACTGGGGGTTATAATATAGGGCTCAACAAACTTTTGGCATAGGTACGTTTGCTTCGGGGTGTTGCAATCTTGATTTGATGACTTAGTCTATCATCACTAAGTTCTAAAATCAGAATAGTTGTTATTTTATACCAAAAGCGTGAAAATAGACAATATAAGAATAGACAAGGAGGAATGACATTGGCTGGCAGTTTTTATGAGACAAGTCAGGCGCAGCATTTAAGTAAATTGAAAGATCTTGCGCCGGAGCAGACGAAGGCTTTTGCAGCGTTTAACGATGGTGTTTTCAAGGACGGTGCCCTGACCAAAAAGGAAAAGGAAATCATCGCGGTTACAGTTGCACATGTCACCGAATGTCCGTATTGCATTGATTCGCACACTAAAAAAGCGAAAAAAGAAGGAGCAACACTTGAAGAATTGGTTGAAGGCGTTTATGTGACAACAGCCGTTGAAGCAGGCGGTGCCGTTACACACAGCACCAATATGCATAACACGCTGTCGGATGATGCGGGTGATGTATTGTACGAGCGTTCCAACCTGAAGAATCTCAATCAGCTGGGCAAGCATGCGAAAGATGCATTTCAAGGCTATTCCGGATTCAATGAAGCAGCAATGAAAGAAGGGGAATTGAGTACGAAATTCAAGGAAATCGTCGCAGTGGCTGTCGGTCACGCAACCCTTTGCCCTTATTGCATCGATGTTCATACAAAAAATGCCGATAAGCTGGGCGTATCGAGAGAAGAGCTCAGTGAAGCCGTGTTGGTTGCTTCCGCGATGTTGGCAGGCGGTTCATATGCCCATATGGCGAATATGATTGAGAGTTATGGTGAAGCATAAAGGGGTTTTAACTTGTCAGATGCTGATTGGATGATTCAAAACAGTTATCGGACTTTTAACATAAATAAGTCAACTTTGACCCCGATTTAAAAGCAGAATAGTTGTTTATCAATTTTGAATGGATGACAATGTAAGTAAGAAAAGTATATGATTTAGACAGAAAGGATGGATTGCATGAAAGTTCTTGTCGCTGGGGCGAACGGTCAAATTGGAAAACATCTCGTGACATTTATTCAGAACAGCGATGGTCTGAATGCGAAGGCAATGATTCGCAATGAAGAGCAGGCGTCCTTTTTTGAAGACTTGGGTGCGGAAACGGCTATCGTGGATCTCGAAAAAGATATCGACGCGATTGCGGAAGCTGCTGAAGGCGTCGATGCGATTGTATTCACTGCAGGTTCCGGGGGACATACAGGAAAAGACAAAACGATTATGGTGGATTTGGATGGGGCTGTTAAAACAATTAAAGCGGCAAAAACTGCCGGTGTGAAGCGGTTTGTTATGATCAGCTCATTTGATACCACACGTGAAGCGATCCAGGAAGCTCCAGAGTCCTTTGCACCGTATGTGGCAGCCAAGCATTATGCGGATGAATGGCTGAAAGACTCTGATTTGAATTATACGATTATCCATCCAGGCCTGTTAACAAATGAAAAAGGGACTGGTCAAGTCAATGCAGGAACCAAAGTTGAAAGGGATGAGATTCCACGGGAGGATATCGCCAGTGTCATCCTTGCAAGTCTGGAAAATAATTCAACGATTGGAAAGGAATTTCAGGTAGTAGGTGGAACGACAGCTATTAAGGAAGCGATTAATTCAATTTAAGTGAAGGGAATAGCTGTTTGACTTGATGGACACTTCACTAATGAGGTGAAGTGTCTTTTTTGTGCCGGTATGTGTTGCAAGTTTTGTGCCTAATCGGAAGTTAAATGAACTTTTTGCCAAACGGTGGGTGCATATATCCAAGGGATTTTGTGCAAGAATTACGGGTTGGGCTGTTTTTAAAATAGAATACGATAATATTGTTAACATGTGGTATAATTAAATATAAGAATTTGTTCATACATAAGGATTGATATAAAATCGAACAGCAAATAATAGAATTGGCAAAATACTATTCTGCCAAACTAGATCAACAGGTTCTCAAAAGAATAAAAGAAATGAAAGATGATAATAAAGTCATTATTTTAGTATATCAGGCTTTAAAGGGTTACAGAAGAAGAAGGTGAAGCAATCGATATATACCCAGAATAAAGGGCGTTTCCTGTATAAATGTGGCTCTTTTCTTGAAGAAGCAACGATTCTTTGTTTTGAACATAAATATGGCGAACGTGCTGAAAAAAAGGTTAGGATACCAAATACGATCGGACAACGGCCAAAAAAGTTCGAGATAGATTGTTTGGTCGGTCAAGATGCCTATGAAATTAAATGGCGTGATGCTACACAGATGGAGACATATACGAAAGGAACATACAAGATTCAGGTCAATCAAAGATAAAGGATATACACACATAGACTAATGTTTTACTATCCAAATCGTAAAACAGGCCGTCAAAATACAACAGGAATTGGAAGCCCTTTACAACGGTGTGGACGGACATTATCATCATGGTGATGGGGCGTGGGATTTTGTTCATAAGGAAACCGGAGTTGATTTAAAAGGAATCCTTTTAAAAATAGTTGGGGAAAATTCGGGATAAAGGAGCGATTTTTTAAATGTCAATATTACTGGGACTGTAAAAAACAAAAATGTCGAAACTGGCAGTGTTGATCTCATTTATTTGGATCCGCCATTACCCAAAAACCAGAAACTGAAAACAGAGATAATGCAAAGGAATATTCATTTAAGATAGCTGGGAGTCGATGAATGATTACTATGTGTTTATTAAGGACAGGCTAATTGAGTGCCATAGGGTCTTAAAAGCAAAGGCAGTCTTTTTACATTGTGACAAGTATGCCTCCCATTATTTAAGAATGGCACTTGATGAAGTTTTCGGGATGGAAAATTTTCAAAGTGAAATCGTATGGTCCTACAAAAGATGGTCTAATTCAAAATCCGGCCTGTTGAATAATCACCAGACCATTTATTTTTATAGTAAAACAAGAAATTTTAAATTTAATAGAATCTATACGAGTTATTCGGAGACAACAAACGTCGATCAAATTCTACAGGAACGTGTCAGAGATGAAAAATAACAGAGTCCAGATACCAAGCAGGATGAAAATGGAAATATACTGTTACTGGGTAAGCAAAAAAGGTGTCCCCTTGTCAGACGTATGGGAAATACATTTTTAAATCCCAAGGCTAAAGAACGTACCGGTTACCCACGCAAAAACAATCCTGTTTGCTGGAACAAATCATCAGAATAGCAAGTGATGAAGGTGATTTGGTATTAGATCCTTTCTGCGAGGGGCGAAACGACTGCAGTAGCGGCTGAATTAATGAATAGACGGTCTATTGGCATTGACGTTTCAACAGGATGCTGTTGAATTAACGAAACAGCGTCTTGAAAATCCGGTTAAAACGTCATCGCATTTGCTGCAAAAAGGTAAAGAGAAATATATCAATAAAACAGATAGGGAACTAGCATTACTAAAGTCAATAGATGCTGTCCCTGTTCAAAGGAATAGCGGAATTGATGGCTTTTTAAGTGAATACTATGAGGATAAACCAGTACCTGTCAAAATACAGTCAGACAATGAAAGTTTGGACGAAGCGATCGAAAAATTACGGCATGCAAGCAAAAAACGAGGTTGTCTTTTAAGTGTCCTGGTCCGGACGAAACATGACCACACACTCTTCATTGATGATATAAAACAAAATAATCATAACAATATCTTAGTTGTCGATAGTTACGACTTGCAGATAAATGACTGGATAGCTGATAATAGGAATACAATCTCTTTTAAATAATGGATGTTCGAAATATAATTGCCGGTAATATTAAGAGTAACCCGAGTCAGCTGGATCATTTTCCACATGACGAACACTCTTTACTTCTGATCCCATTTTAGGCATCTATCGAGGCCTTCCAGCCATCACTATAAAGATGACATCCTGGAATGAACCAGGATGTCATCTAGTTTGGCAATCAAACAGTACTTCTTTTAGCCGATAACCATTTTTCTTTCGTATAGGCCATCTCCCAAAATGCCAGCTCGTATTCTTTCGCCATAACAAATTGCTCCTTGATCTTTTCTTTCTCTTTGTCACTTGCTTCCTCAGCTATCTGGTCCAGCAAATCGATTTGCTCCTGTGTTGATGTTTGGAACCAATCATCAGCATACATGTTGATCCAATTTTGATAGATGGTTTCCCCGGGCTTTGCATCCTGGTTTTTCTTTCCGATATCAGCGTATAGCCAGTAGCACGGAAGCATCGCGGCAACCGTCTGGCCGGTTTGGCCGGAAAGTGCTGCCCTGTACAGATGTGATGTATAGGCATAGGCTGTCGGTGCCGGTTTGAAGTTGTTCATGTCATCCTCGGTGATGTTCAGCAATTCCGCATGTTCGCGGTGAACAGTCAATTCTGCTTCAGCCGTCATTTTGGCTTTTTCCGTAAGCATCGCTGTCACTTGAAAATCATTCGACTGGGCAGCGGCGATGGCATGCACTTTGCCAAAATGCTTCAGATAGTAGATGTCCTGCAGAATATAATACTTAAACGTATCAAGCGGCAGGTCTCCCCGGACAATCCCCTGGACAAACGGATGATTCAGACTCTGTTCCCAGCTTTCTGTCGTTGTTTCACGCAATGACTCCGTAAAACGCATAAAAAATCCTCCCCTTCTTGATTAATGTTGACCCGACACGGGCGCACACGAAGAAAAGGGAGGTCATTAAAAGATAGATCGAACATTTGCACATGCCTAATACTTATGGTTGAATTCGCCTATTTTAAATAATGCTATAATGTCCACTTTCCTCCGCTGGCGCTAACCAGGTCAGGTTCAAAGGGTCTTAGAGTACACTCTAATCTCAGCCTTTAAAAGGCACCCCTAGTGAAATAATGTTGTATTTATATGGTAGCATAACTTATGATGAAAGAAAACAGCCGGCAAAAATAAGGATTAACTTAAAATTTGCAAACGGTATTATTCTTAATAAAATATATCTTGTATTGTATAATTATTAAGTAGGAATTTCTTTATGAAAGAGATTATTTTGCAGAGGGGTGTGCCATACGGTTGGTACGAGTCATTTGTTAAAACTGGGCTTTCACTGATGTGAATTATTTTCTCTTACGTTTAGCTATGCCGGGATTAGTGGAAACTTAATATATATAGAAATTTAAGTAACGATACCTTGAAATACAATCATTGTTGGCATATAATGAAAGTAGAAAGCATAATACTAAAAAGAACCCCGACAGTGGGAGTCGGAGTTCTCTAAGCTACGCCGCAAGAAGTTGCGGTGGAGTGGGTTAGAGGTAGTCCCAACGTGTCCATTTTTTACAGGTGGGATTACTTTCTTAAATCAAAACAATTTAGCGTCATGACCAGCATGAGTAATGACCAAAGCTGATCATGAGCATGATGCCTTGATAAAGCGTAATCAATATAATATATCACTCCTCTCGTTTTGACATATTCCATTGTCAAAGTGACGAGCAGCAAAGGCTCCACCGCCAACTGCTTATGTAGCTCAGTTTTTATTATAGCAAATTATGAATCCTTTTGTAGTTAAAATAGAAGTTAAGGTGAACTTCAACCGCCAAAATAAGGCTACCCAACTATCAATAATGGCTGGCAGCCTTATTGTCATTTAACAAAGCTCAATTATTTAACAAACTCTACAAAAGTTGTATTAATACCAGTGTAGCTTTCTCTTATCTCACCGTCATATTCGACTTTAAATCTTGTCACCGATTTGCCATGCTATATCGCCGGCAACTGAAAGATTCACAGTTGCTTCGCCTCCTGATTTAAGTATATTCACCCTCATCTATTGTAACAAGAGCATTCTGACCATTTATTTCTTCAATGGTTCCTGTGAAAGTTGCTTTGGTTTCACTGTTATCCGTTTTGTCAATATTAGAGGAATCAGAGGAATTACATGCAAATATAAACCGATTAATAAAATTGTGCATAACGCGATAAATGTTTTTCCTCAAGATACACCCCTACAATCATAACCATTCGATCACCGACTTGCCCTGCAGACAAATTGAGGTTTCTCTTTATTTTAAAAACTTGCCAGCATTTCATTAAATTGATCCGCATGCTCCCAGAACATCATATGTCCGCCGAGCACTTCGATTTTTGATTCAGGCGAAACCTTTTTTATATAAGAAGAAGCTGTATCTGCCCAATGTTCTGCAACAACTGTTAAGGTTGGAACGGAATTGCTTAGGGAATGCGTTTCATCTCGGTAATCGGAAAACATACCTGATGCAAAAACGTTCGCCGCAATATAGTATGGTGTTTTGAGCAATTGTTCAACAAGCCAATTCAGTTCTTCTTGCTTTACTTCCCGCTGGATCATGACTTGATTAATATAGTCTGTGATGAATGCCCGCTGACCTTGTGGGTTCCGCAAATGTGACGTATAAATCGCCGCAATATCGTCCAGTGTTCCTTCTACCCAATCATCGCTATGGACAGATAATGATTTCGGCGGCATATCAACTAAAACAGCTGATTTGATATTCTCGTATCCATATTGTTTGAAATACTCCCAGACCGTCAAGCAGCCAAAGGACCACCCGACAAGTGTGACGTTCTCCACATCTAATTGCTTCAAAACTTGGCCAAATCCGTACCATGTGTCACATAATCATTGCCATGTACGGTCAATGTGGATCTCACGTGGCTCCTGGGGTCAAGGACAATGACGTGATTCGTTTTTGAGAAATAGTCCACCTGTTTTGAAATACCTCAGTTGTGAATGTAAAATCCCGGAATAAAAACAATTGGTTCACCCTGTCCAACATCCTGAACGAATAATTCGATTCCAGAATCGATTTCAATGTACTTTCCGTTTACTGACATGACTATCAGCCCCTTAGAGTTATAGTAAGTTGGTACTTATCAGTTTAATCTATTTCCGAAAAGTCCGCAAAATAACAACTCCCGCCACTTGGTTTTCACGTTCACCTGTATAACTACTGCTATCATTTCATCCCAACGTATCAAAAAGCACCTTTCTCACTCCTATAATCGAAACGAACCCGGGAAAAGTGGCATCTTTCGGTTAAAAAAATAAAAAATATTTTTCATTTTGGTGCCCCCAAATGCTAAAATGTTTCGATTAAAGAGGTAAAGGGGGGGCTATTAAGATTTGCTTATGGACATTGTGTGGAATGAGAATGGAAAAGGAAAGATCATAAACAGACAAGCAGTATTGTAAATGCTAAACTAAAATAGACGGTTTTCGCTAAATAAAAATGAACACTTTGGGGCAGTCTTCGTATTGATATTAAAAATGAGTCATTAAGCTGCAGTCGATTTGTCTATCTTGCATATTACAACAACCCACAATCAATAAACCACTCTATACAACCGATCCACTGCCTCAGCGATGTCTTCTTGTTTAATACTGGCAAAGCCAATGACGAGCTGAATATTGCTCGATCTTTTAACCTCACCTTCCAGCATAAACCGTTTTATTGTATAGATTTCCAGTTTCTCTTCTTGTGCTTTTTCATTGATTTTTTCATAGCTTTTTTCTGCATTGAATGTCGCAAGAAAATGGAGACCAGCTGGTACATCTTTTATGTGTATGTTACCTTGAAATTTTAATCGAAGTGCATTAATTAGGTGTTTACGTTTCTTATTATAATGTTGATTCATTCGTTTAATGTGCCTGGCATATTCACCCCTTTGTATAAAGTCATGTAACGTATATAAATGGAGCGAGTTACTTCCCTGAATCCAATCCGAATAATGGTATTTATACTTCTCCAGTAATTTAGGTGGCAATACCATGTAACTGATTCGGAAGCTCGGTAACAGTGTCTTAGAAAAAGTTCCAACATAGATAACACGACGATTTTGATCAAGACTTTGTAAGGAAGGAATGTTATCTGTACCATATTTAAATTCGCTGTCGTAATCATCTTCTATAATATATCGATCTTCTTTCATAGTAGCCCAACTCAATAGTTCAACTCTTCTGGATATTGGCATAATCGCTCCAGTCGGAAATTGATGTGACGGTGTAACAAACAAAAAATCAGGCTTCGTTCTTTTTAGTTCTCCAATATCAATACCTTCTTTGTCTAATTCAATAGGAAGTACATTAAGATTCAAGGTCTTCAGCAATTGAAAAATACGTGAATAGCCCGGGTTTTCGACAGCTATTTTTATGTTTGAAGATTGCATAGCCATTAACTGATGAACTAAAGGCTGAGTGCCGGAGCCGATAACAATTTGCTCAGGTTCACAAGTTACACCGCGCGTTAAAGCAATCATATCCGAAATTGCCCTCCTTACGGTAAAAGGGCCTTGAGGATGTGTGATTTCAGCAAACTCCCTTTTATGCTCCTTGATCGCTTTCTGTTGACTTTTCATCCATTCGTTAAAAGGAAACCTAGAACTATCCGTTGCGATATGAGAGAAAGACAGCCAACCTTTTTTATGGTTGGAAGTTTCTTTTAAATACTTTGGTAATTTATATTCCTTCAGGGAGGGAACGTTAATAAAATGACCAACAGTTTCAACGAAATATCCTTTTCGTTCAATTGTATAAATGTATCCTTCTGCAAGTAATTGATCGTAAGCAGTTGCAACTGAATTGATACTTACCCCCAATTCATTTGCAAGTTGTCTTTTTGATGGCAACTTATCACCTGCAGTAATTTTATGTTCTAAAATGAATCCTTTCAGTCTTTCATAAATTTGCTGATAAATATAATTGGCGTTTTCACTTTGATTGATGTGGAATTTGATCATTTGATTGCCCCCTGGTACCTAAATTTTTTCAATTCTGGTACTTTTCATTATAAAAAGAATATATCATACTAGTCTATAAATTCACAGTATATAGTAAAATGGGGTTCCATTTTGGGAGCCGTTACCACTGATTCAAATCAGTTGCAGGTGAAAAGGTAGAAGTATCTACTTAAGGCTGCCTGTCAGTAATGGTAATTTAAACTTAGCAAAGAGAGCAAAAGAAACCACGATTAAAGATGTAGATTAGAAGTAATGGACCAGTTCTTCAAGTGTAACCGCCGTAGCATCTATCAACCATGGTCTAATAAAAATTGTGTGTATGGATCTTACGAAAGGATTTCAAACATAGATTTTTATTGATCATTAGATTTGGAACAAAATGATGAAAGTTTAAAGTAGCCTTAATTGAAAGAAGGAGGGATATGGAGAAATTGGTACATCAGAAAATGATATCGGTTACATTTGTGGTTTCTAAAATAATAAAAAGGGGAGATATTTGGTGAGTATTGTAAAGAAAGGGCTTATTCTTTTTAGTTTTGTATTTATCGTGTTGATTATCTCAGGGTGCAATTCAGAAAATGCTTCATCTGAAGGTGACACCATTAAAATTGGTGCAGTACTACCAATGACGGGTGGTAATGCAGTGTTTGGGGAAAAATTTGAACAAGCTTATACTATGGCTGCTGAAGAAATTAATGAGGCTGGTGGGGTTAATGGTAAGGAGATAGAGATTGTAATTGAAGATTCTGAGGGAGACGCACAAAATGCTAGGTCTGCGACTGAAAAATTGGTTTCGGACGATGGGATTCTAGCTTTAACAGGTGGACGTTCTTCGGGGGTTACTTTAGTTGAAGCGCAGGTAGCAGAGGAAAATCAAATCCCATACTTAATTGATCATGGATCCAGTGATTTGGCAACTATGGAAGGGTACACATATGTTTATCGTTTAAATCCAACGGCAGGCATGTATCCAAATGCATTATTAGATTATTTTAATGAGAATCCTCCAGAATCTATTGCTCATATCAACGTTGATAATGCTTTTGGAGAAGCAGTTTATGACTATGGTTTACAGGGTTATGTAGAGAACTCGGATGTTGAGTATGAAATGTTCGAATACACTGCAGGGGAATTAGACTTGAAACCGATTATGGAACAGGCAAAAGGTTTGAATCCAGAGGTGGTTTTGATGACTTCAGGGAATGATAATGATGCTGCACAGTTGATGATGGCTGCAAACGAAGCATCCCTCTCACCAGAGTTATTTGTTGGGACAGGTGCTGGGCATTCTATTATGGGGTTTGCAGAGCAGGCAGGTGATTTATCTGAAACGGTTTTAACAGCAGGGCCATGGCACGGTGATAAAAACGACGAAGAGTACCAAGCTTTTTTCGATAAATTTACTGAAACTTATGGTAATGAACCGGGAGAACATGAAATTGAGGGTTATACAGCAATATATGTCTTAGCCGATGCTTTTGAAAGAGCGGAAGAGCTTAACAGAGAAAGTGTGTTATCTGCTTTGGATAGTACAGATTTGGATACAATTTTTGGACCAATTAAATTTGAGGATTTTGACGGCTATACAAATCAAAACAGAGCCATTACGGATGTTTCACAGTGGATTAATGGAAAAATGGTTACAGTTTACCCGGAAGATCAGGCACAGCAAGAATTAGTACCATTTCAAGGTTGGGATTAAAAACAAAACTGGAGAAGGCGAATCCTTCTCCAGTTTATAGCAAATTATTCTAGGAGGACCATTATGGTACAAACATTATTTGACGGACTAATGATTGGTGGAGTATATGCCATAATAGCACTTGGCTTGACTCTAATATTTGGAGTTATGCGTGTGATTAATATGGCACATGGTGAATTTGTAATGATAGGTATGTTTGTAAGCTACTTTCTCTTTACCAGTATAGGATTGGATCCATTTATAAGTATTATTATTTCTGCACCTGCTTGTTTTCTTGTAGGTTATCTCTTATACCGGTTTTTTGTAGAAAAAGCTAAAGAGGGTGGAGAGGAGAATACCCTTTTATTGACCGCTGGCGCAAGTATTTTTTTAATTAACTTTATGGCACTTCCATTTCTTTTGGGACCGAATTTCTCTAGGTTAACAGGAGATAATTTGTTCTGGCAAAACAACGTGCTTAATATAGGGAGTGTTTCATTTAATTCTGCTTTATTAATGGGATTTTTTGTTACAGGTATATTAATATGTCTCCTACACTTATTTTTAACTAAAACAGATATAGGACTGGCAATGAGAGCTTCGGCACAAGAGCCACAAGCGGCACAAATCGTTGGTATAAATGTTTCATCTATTTCAGGTTTAACATTTGGCTTAGGTGCAGCTTTTGCGGGGGTTGCAGGAAGTATCCTGGCTACAACATACCCTATTTATGCTAGTATTGGATCACTTTATCTAGTGAAATCGTTTATCATTGTTGTTTTGGGAGGGATGGGTAGCATTCCTGGAGCTGCTATTGGAGGATTAATACTAGGGGTAACTGAAAGTTTTGGAGCTACTTATATTCCTGGGGGGACGGGTTATAGAGATGTGTTTGGGCTCATAATATTTTTAATAGTTCTATTATACAGGCCCCAAGGATTATTTGGGAAAGGAGTGTAATTGATGAAACCTGTCATTTATGTAATGATCGTAACCGGTATAATTGCTGTTATTGTTCCTTTATTTGCAGATTTATATTTGTATTCTATATTAACAACCGTCTTAATTTGGATTATGCTCGGGCAGGCATGGAATCTTCTAGGTGGATTCACGGGGCAAATCTCCTTTGGTCATGCGATGTTTCTAGCAATTGGAGCATATAGTTCTATGATTATCACCAATAGCCTTAATTTAGATATGATTCTAACTTTGTTGGTTGGAGGTTTATTTGCTGGGCTATTTTCTTTTCCATTAGGTTTATTGATCTTTAGATTAAAAGGGCCATACTTTGCACTTGCTACATTGGCGTTTGCTGAAATACTACATATTGTTGCAAGAAATTGGAAAGGGCTTACTAATGGTGGAGAGGGAATGATGCTTTCGAATAATGCAACTTTCTTAGGGATTGAAATATTCTCAAATGACGAATATTTCTTTGTAGCTTTGTTATTAGCTGCTATAGTATCTTTGTCCTGTTATTATCTTATGAAAACTAAAGCAGGTTACAGTTTTATTGCAATTCGGGAGAATCAGGATGCAGCAGAAGCAATGGGCATTAACTCAACTAGGACTAAGAGTACAGCTCTTTTTTTCAGTGCATTTTTAGCTGGAGTTGCTGGAGGATTCTATGGGCTTTATAACAAATTTATTGATCCTGAAATGACATTAACCGTTCATATGTCAGCAGAAATGATATTTGTAACTGTATTGGGTGGGATTGGAACAATACTCGGTCCTGTTATAGGGTCCACAATTTTAATTACTCTTCAGGAATATTTAAAAGAAGTGCCAATGTTCCAATCTTTTTCATCTCTTTATTTAGTAATCTATGGATTATTTATTATGATTATCATTGTATACCTTCCTGGTGGTATTATAGATGGAATCAAAAAAATACGTCAATATTTTTCGAAAGGAGGAGATGAGAGTGACTATTCTAAAAGTGGATAATTTGAGTAAAAAATTCGGTGGATTAAATGCTGTTAAAAATGTCTCTTTTTCAGTTGGAAAAGGAGAGATTTTGGGATTAATTGGGCCGAATGGAGCTGGAAAAACAACATGTTTTAATATGATTGCTGGGGTATTCTCTCAATCAGAAGGAAAAATTATTTTTGAAGGGAAGGAAATTAACGGAAATCCACCTTATGTTTTAAATAATCGTGGTCTTGCCCGTACTTTTCAGATTGTAAAACCTCTTGCAAAATTAAGTGTTTTCGATAACCTTATGGTTGCATGTCTTTCGAAAAGTAAAAATATAAAGGATGCCAGAAAAAAGGCGAAGGAAGTCATAACAAAAACTAATCTCGAGGAATTAAAAAATACTACGGCAGGATCACTTTCTATTGGAAACCTGAAGCGTCTTGAAGTTGCACGTGCACTCGCAACTGATCCGACACTTTTGTTAATGGATGAACCAATGGGTGGTTTAACACCTTCTGAAGTGGATGGATCTATTCAACTGATCAAAGATATAAATAAAGAAGGCGTTACTATTGTACTGGTTGAACATATTATGAAAGCAGTAATGGCGGTATCAGATTCTATAATCGTCCTTCAAAATGGTAGTCTGATTTCTAAAGGTGAACCTAATGATGTAGTAAATGATAAAAATGTTATAAAAGCGTATTTGGGGGATGAGTATGTTAAAAGTTAAACAATTAAACAGTTTTTATGGAAAAATACAAACAGTCTGGAACTTGTCATTAGAGATTGACGAAGGAGAAATTATTGCCATTATAGGGGCAAATGGAGCAGGAAAAACAACAATTTTAAAATCAATTGTGGGATTAGTCGAAAAAACAGGCGCCATTGAATTTGAAGGAAAAAACATTTCATCAGTTTCTGCGCATAAAATGGTACAAATGGGGATATCGTATGTTCCAGAAGGAAGAAAAGTTTTCCCAGAAATGTCCGTTCGGGAAAATCTAATCTTAGGTAGTTATAACAAAAGGGCAAAATTAGAGAGAAGTAATTCTCTTGAATATGTACTTGATATTTTTCCAAGATTAAAAGAAAGAATTGACCATTTGGCCGGGAATTTATCTGGTGGAGAACAACAAATGCTAGCTATTGGGAGGGGGTTGATGGCTAGGCCTAAACTAATTCTATTAGATGAACCATCCTTAGGTATAGCGCCCGTTTTAACCGATGAAATTTTTAGAAATATAGAGGAGATAAAAAAGGAAACAACAATTGTACTTGTTGAACAACATGTTCACAGGGCATTAGCAATCTGCGACAGGGGATATGTAGTAGAAACAGGTCAAATTCATCTTACTGGTACAAGAGATGAATTAGAAACAAGTGAAGATATTAAAGAGGCTTATCTGGGAATATAAATAGCTTAATTGAAATCAAGAATAAAGTTTTATGGCTCAACACCAAAATCTATGGTTGAAGCAGTCTCTTGCATGTAAGCTAAGTTACACTCGACTAAGATACGATCTTTGTATACATTCCGATTACGAGTGAAACAATGGCGCCGTTGTAAAGCTTTTATTTTATTATGGCGTCCTTTCACAACCGCATTTATAAATCGCAGTCGATGATAGTTGATAATTTCTGTCTCCCAGTTCTGAATGGTTTTGATACAGGTTCAACGGCTGCATGGTTATTGTAACGAATTGATCTTTTGTATTTTCTTTAAATATAAGGGTTTATGCTTTTTCGCAGAGTAAATAACATCGTAATTATTACCATTTTTAACAAAAGGACATTCATTTATGAACTAGAAAAATTTACTATGCTTTAAAAGGCCTCGATACTTTATATCGCTTAAATTAAAATATAAGGTGTCTTTTTGGAAAACATGATGGATACGTCAATAATTTTTGTATTACTCAAATTAGATTTAATTCCATGAATTATTTATATTTTAAGGTAATTTTGGTAGTGTGGGAGACAGGATAAGAGTTAAAATAGAAATAGTGAAAGCTGGGAGGTGATAACATTGGTAAAATGAAATAGTCCACTTCCAAATGAACGATTCGTCTTTTTACCATGTCGGATACCTTGATTTATGATACAAATCCAGGTGACGGCCAAAATTGATCCACATCAGCATTATTACGCAAATTACTAGCTATTAACATAAGGAGGATTTAACCATAATGAGCATGTCATTGAAAATAGGTGACACAACTGAGCAAATTCGTGAACGGTTGAATAATGACGCTGAGTTTGCCTTAAAAGCACGGAAGTGGGAAGGTAGCTTCAAAATTATCATTGGTGAAGAAACCTACGTATTTCAAATGCATGAGGGTGATATTGAGCGCATCAAACACAACCCTCCCTTGTTTACTGAATGTGATTTCTTGATTTACGCCCCAACTGAGGATTGGGATAAGATTTTAGGAGATAACCCTCCACCATTCTATCAAGATATTTTTTCAGCATGGCTTCATCACGATGTAACAATTGAGGGAGACTTAGAACAGTTCTTTGGTTTTCACATGGCGCTTCGTCGTCTGTTTCAAATGGCTCGCAACAGCAAATAATAAAGAAAGGGGATAATATCATGTCAAAGAAAACCAACATAACCGGAAGATATGTATTCATAGAAGTCGAAGGAATTGAATATAGGGTTTACTTCGAAGAAAGTGGCGAAGGAATACCAATATTATGTCAACATACTGCCGGATCTGACGGTCGTCAATATCGTCATATCTTAGATGACCCTGACGTTACTAAGAACTTCCGGGTCATTGCCTATGATCTTCCCTATCATGGAAAATCACTTCCCCCTGAAGGAGTAGAATGGTGGAAAGAAGAATATAAGCTTACCGAAAGCTTTTTCAGGGAATTCGTAATTAATTTAAGTCATGAATTAGGACTTGACGAACCTGTGTTCATGGGGTGTTCGATGGGCGGTCATTTAGCCGCTGATCTTGCCTTAAACCATCCTGATGAATTTAGAGCTTGTATTGCCCTTGAAGGTGCTATGGAAAGCCACGATATACAGGATATTATGCCGTGGTGGCATCATCCTCGTCTTAGCAATGACTCAAAACCCAGCTTGATGTACACGATGATGGCTCCACAGAGTCCAGATGCAAACAAGAACGAAACTATTTGGATGTATAGTCAAGGCGCTCCTCCAGTATTTTACGGTGATCTCAACTATTACGGAATTGACTACGACACTACGGAGACCGCCAGAAACATCGATACTAATAAGGTTGCCCTTCATATTTTGAGTGGGGAATACGATTGGTCGGCCACCCCTGAGAAGTGTAAATTACTGCATGAGCAAGTTCCAGGATCAACTTATACACAGATGGATGAGGTTGGGCATTTTCCGATGTCTGAAAACCCAGCAAAGTTCAAGACCTATTTGCTACCGGTATTGGATAAATTACTAAACGAATCATAATTGCGATAGAGAACGGCGATTCCATTTATACTCCTTTTAAATTTATTCAAGTATACAGTTTAGTAGGCAGACGAGATCCCGCAAGCTCCTTTGCGGGATTTTTGTGTACAGGTAATGTTATCTTAACCGCAATCGGTTCATTATGTCGTTGAAGAAACATATTGAATTCTTAAAGCTTACATACCACGTTATTTTTGATTATCTCTTTCAGAATGGTTTAACTGATAAATTAGAGTAAATAGTTCCTTGAAGAAGTCTGATTGGCATTTTTTGTTAACCCGCCTGGAATGACAAAAAATTTTTTCATTATTTAAACACCCTTTGTTCCCCTTAAATAAAATGTTTCAGGATGGAGGAGCTAAAAGAAGATTAATATAAGGTAAGAGTTGGTAAGATATTATTTATTTAAATTACTGACTCATTCAAATAATTAGAATAAAATTGGATATAGGATAAAAATATACATTTAGACTACGGTAAAAGTCAAGTAGTTGGTGTTAAAAATTTATGAACCGTAATTTGCATTTTGGGGTATATGAAAACCGGCTCTACCTAAAAGGCAGGAATCATATGGAAAACCTTAAATTTATGGAACAAATTACTGTATCAACACGTCTTCATTTGTATAATAATTTATAAACAGCCAGATGTGAACTGAGCGTCATAAAGAACTATTATATGACAGAGCTGGTATTGAAGGACTCCCATAGATTTTACGCAGATTCTGTTGTATATTGATCATATACATGTAAGGGGTAACATACGTTCAAAAATCTGGTTTAATGCCAAAGTCATGGCATAAAACTTCAAGGTAAGGTTGTTTTCTACGAAATTTGATTTTATACATAATTAAATTTTGTGGAAAAGCAATAGTGACATTGAATACTTTTATTTTGACATGGTTAACAAGACGAAATAATTCACTACGCTTAAACATATTATGAATACACGTAGGAAATGCATAGACTTTTGGACTCATACTTTTGTATCCTATTTTTCTCGGAAACATTCAGAGATTTACTGATTCAGAAAATACATAATAAAAAATTAAATTTTAATATTGGGTTTACAAACTTTCTGAAGTTTGCTAAAATAAATTGTATCCAATCTACAAAATCCAAGAATTATGAAATCGCTTTCGTAAATTGAGTATTGAAAGTAGAGGTGATATTATGAGTGATTTTGGCAGTTGATATCGGGTAAAGAAACTATTAAAAACTTATATGGAAAGATGACAGTTTTGATGTAGCTAAATTGACTGACGAGCAAAGAAAAAGCAGTTAAGGGAGAATCCAATGAAATATCTGACGGAATTGATAACGGAGTTCATGCCTTAAGAATAATCTTCGGTGGTGTATCAGGTGTAAATAATATCTTTATTTTGCCCTTGATTGTTGAGCATGCTCTTAAGATTCTGGATTTTATTAGTTAATTATTAAGTACACCGTTTTGGTGGAAAAACAGTTTGGAGTGAAAATAGTGTTGGAATTAAAAATGTTTATAAATGGTGAATGGGTAGATAGTGAATCAAACGATATAATAAAATCTGTTAATCCTGCAAATATGAGGGAAATTGCTAATTTCCCCCGAGGTAATGAGCAAGATATAAATAAAGCTGTCAAGTCTGCCAAAGAGGCTTTTGAATCAGTTGAATGGAAAGAGATGGTGTATGCTGAGCGGGGAAGAAAGTTACTTCATATGGCTGATCTTATTAGGGAAAATAAAGAGCACTTAGCTGAACTAGAGACTGAAGATATGGGGAAACCGTTGACCCAAGCCAGAACCGATGTTGAAGTGGCTGCCAGATATTTCGAGTATTTTGGGGGTGCAGCTGATAAAATTTTGGGTGAAACAATTCCCATCAACCCTGAAATGTTAGATTATACAGTACGTGAACCGTTTGGGGTTACCGCACATATAGTGCCTTGGAATTATCCGATTCAAATGACAGCACGGAGTCTAGCTCCAGCATTGGCTGCTGGGAATACAGCTGTGGTTAAACCCGCTGAAGATACATCTGTTACATCGCTTCATCTCGCAAAACTCAGTGAAAAAGCGGGTTTTCCTAAAGGGGTTATTAATATAATAACAGGTTATGGGGGAGAAGCTGGTTCGGCTTTGTCATCACATACGGATATTGATCATATAACGTTCACGGGTTCAGTTCCTACTGGTTCTTCAGTGATGAAAAATGCAGCTGAAAATATAAAATCTTTAACATTGGAGTTGGGTGGCAAATCGCCAAACATTGTATTTGAGGATGCAGAATTTGAAGAGACAGCTCAATGGGTAGTCAAAACCTTGATTCAAAATGGTGGTCAAACATGTACAGCGGGTACAAGGTTAATTATCGAGGAAGGTATAAAGAATAAGTTCTTAGATAGAGTAAGTGAAATAATGAAAAATATCACTGTAGGCCCTGGTTTGGATGATTATGATATGGGCCCTATTGTTTCTGAAAAACAAATTAAAAATTTAGAGAAATATATGGATATTGCAAAAGAAGAGGGAACTAAAATTCTACAAGGCGGTAACCGTAAAAAAAATATGCCAAGCAATCTATTTTTTGAACCTACGATTGTGGTGCCGGATTCTGAAAAAAGTCGATTAGCTCAGGAAGAACTGTTCGGTCCGATAGTCACTGTTTTAACATTTGAGTCTAAGGAGGAGGCATTGGCATTGGCTAACAGTACTGAGTACGGACTAGTTACCGGTATTTGGACAAAGAATATAGATAAAGCACTTTGGTTATCTTCCAGAGTAAAATCAGGCCAAGTTTTCATTAATAATTATGGAGCTGGTGGTGGAGTAGAAATGCCATTTGGTGGTCAAGGTAAGAGCGGTTTTGGAAGGGAGAAAGGCCTTGAGTCGCTTAAGCATTATACACAAGTCAAGAATGTAGCAATAAAGATTAAAAATTAATGAAATAATCGAATGATTTTTTCGGAAAAAATGCCAAGCTTGTATCAATATGATAGGAACATTGTTGTTAAAGGTTATTGAAAGCGCATTCCTAGTAAGTGCGAATATTATAGAGGGAGGAAATAAATATGCAAGGAAAAGTAGCGGAAATGAAACAACCCGAAGTAATGGCCTTTGAAAATTATGAATTACCCACTCCTGAAAAGGGATCAATCCTGCTAAAGGTTAGACGATCAAATGTGTGTGGTTCCGAGATACACATATGGAGAGGGGAGCATCCTACAAAGAAAGCAGGAGTACTTGGTCATGAAATGGTAGGAGAAGTAATAAGTGTAGGAGAAGGCGTAGATACTGACTTTGCAGGAGCCAAACTGGATATTGGTGATAGGGTCGCATCAACATATTTCCAGGTATGCCGAAAATGTAAGATGTGTCAAAAGGGTGCATTTAATTTATGTGAAAATGCGTATGAGTTCTGGAATAAACCGGCTGAAGAATCACCACATTTTCATGGTAGTTTCGCTACTCATTATTATGTTCATCCTGATTTCTATTTTTATAAAGTTCCTGAAAATGTGCCAGATGTTATTGCAGCCAGTGCTAACTGTGCGTTGTCACAAGTCTATTTTGGAATTGAACAGGCTAATCTGCAATATGGCGAAACAATAGTGATTCAAGGGGCTGGCGGCTTAGGATTGAATGCTGCAGCAATTTCAAAAGAAAAAGGGGCAACAGTAATTGTAATTGATGGGGTGGATAATAGGTTGAAGAATGCTTATAAATTTGGTGCAGACTATACTATCGATTTTAAAGAGTATGAAACAGTAGAGAAACGGTCGGAAAGAGTTTATGACCTAACGAATCAAAAAGGTGCTGACGTTGGTATGGAATTAAGCGGAGTCCCCGATGCCTTCAGTGAAGGTGTTCAGTTGGTTGCTGGTAGTGGTAGGTATGTCTCTATTGGTAATGTTTCGCCAGGTAAGTCAACTTCTTTTGACCCAGGCTTACTTACTAGAAAGTCAATCAATATTATCCCAATTGTTCGATATCATCCATGGTACTTGAAGAAATCGTTAGATTTTGTTTCAGACAATATTAATAAATACCCATTCGCAGATATGATTGATGGAGAATTCACATTTGAAGAAATAGAAGCGGCTCTGGATAGCTCTGTTAAAAGAGAAGTCAACCGAGCCTCTATTGTGTTTTAAGGTGAGTACTTAAATGATAATAAATACAATTATGGCTGAACACAAAGAAGGTTTATTTAATTGTTATTATCCTAAATATTATGCGGAATGGTTCATTAAATTTCGTACTCTTTTTGGGATAAGAAGAGAGAAAATCCTTACGTTAGGAGATGGTGTCACAAACCACTCGAGTATAATTGACACAGTACCAGTTTGTGAATCCAAGGAAGTGAAAAATGAGGAATTGATTGCTTATAAAATTGATGAAAATGAGTTTTATAAAAGCAGTTTTGAAGCTTTGAAAAAGTATTTCATTTATCGTCGGAGATCCTGGAAAATCCCAGAATTAAAATGTACAAATATTTCTAAAGTATACATCCCATATCAAATTGAAAACAAAAGACAGACTTTCGGTAAAAAGGAAGTGAGTTATCTATATGAGCCTAGTTCTCAAAGTTATGATAAGTTGAAGAATTATGTTATTATACAAAGTTTTTATAGAGAAAGGGGGGATATAAGTTGAATTTCTTACTCATTATGGCCGTTTGTATACTTGGTACTTGGGTTGGCATGGCAGTCGTTCTTTTTAAAACAAATCTCCTCAAAGATTAACCTTATCTATTTTTGGAATTTTGGTTATGAAGATTTAACTAGCTGATGAAGACTGACAGATGGCATAGAAAAAAGGTTCTTCACTGTCTGGATTTAAAATGGTACAAGGCTGATTTTTTGTAAACTAAGGAGGGAAAGAAAAGGTGGATGCTCAAATTGTAACTTATTCATGGATCTTTATGGGATTATTTATCTTTGGTATGTTATTTTTTGGTTGGATAGGAATGAAGCGAACGAAAACTGCCGATGATTTTGCAACTGCGAGATCAAGCTATTCTCCTATTGTAATAGCTTTAGTTATCTCAGCTGGTATGGCAAGTGGTTCAACTTTTATGGGAATGCCTGGTCTTGCTTATGATATAGGGACCCCTAGTCTTTGGTACCCATTATTATATCCAATTGCGACTGTGATAGGTATGTTATTTATAGCAAAAGTTATTAAAAAATACGGGGATGAGTTTGGAACCAGAACTATTCCTGAGTTCATTGGAGAACGATATAAGAGTGAGTTTTTAAGAATTGCATTAACTGTCATTTCAGTTCTCCTTATTTTTTATGTCATATCACAGTTTGTAGCTGCTGCAACAATGTTCCAAACAATGATGGGAATTGATTATGAACTAGGCTTGATTCTTACAGCTGTTGTTATCGGGATTTATGTATTTATGGGTGGTTCACATTCAGATATTATTACTGATGGCTTTCAAGGTCTGTTAATGCTGTTAGTGGCTATTACTGTTTTTCTTTGTTTTGTCGTAGGTGCCGGAGTAAACGGCGGATTTTCAGCAATGTTAGAAACCATTAGTGCGGAGAAGCCACAAGGGGATTTTAACCATCTGTTTCTTCCTGGAGACGATACCTATGGATCATTTTGGTTGGTGGCCTTATTATTTATCGCCCATTTGCCATTTGCTATTCAGCCTCATTTGGGTAATAAGTTCATGGCTGTTAAAGGTGGAAAAGATATTCGTAAGTTAATAATGTACTGCACTATTTTTGCTACAACACTACCATTAATGGCTTTGGGAGGAATGTTGGGAATCGCTGTGATAGGTAGTGATGCGGGCATTCATCCAGACCAAATTATTCCGGTTCTTTTCAGTGAAGTCTTTCCTCCGATTATTGCGGCGTTTTTCTCAGTCGCGGTGTTGTCTGCTGTTATGTCAACTTCAGATGGGTTGGTGGTTTCACTATCACAACTGTTAGCTAATGATTTATATAGAAAAACTATTGTTCCACGAATAAATGTTTCAAAAGAAAAAGCGGAACGTAATGAATTGATTATCAGTAGATATAGTACAATCGTTGTGCTTATTGTTGCAGTATTGCTAGCATTGTCCCCCCCCGAATCTTTGTCGGTTTTCTTATGGATTGGGATAGGTGGAATAATGGCCGCCACCGCTGGACCAATATTATTAGGTGCTTTGTGGGAGAGAGCTACCAAAAAAGCTGCAATTTGTTCGCTTTTGGCAGGGAGTATCGTGTATTGGGTAGTTTATTTACCATTTGGTTTTGATTTCTCTAATCCTTTTGGGGCTTCAGGTATCAGTGTTTTAGTTGGTTTATTTGTCATGTACGTAGTCACAATAACTACTACAGATTCTTATGGTGATATTAAGAAGGATGATTGGTTTGAGTCAAATAAAACAGAAAATCCTTTGTAAGATTTTTATATGCTTATGAGTATTGTCCATTTATAAACCGTCGAAATCCCCATCTGTTTTCAGAAGGGGGTTTGCGCCATTTATTTTTGAAGGGTATTAGAGAAAACTGAAGAAACATATTTATAATGGTGACACAAATTGGCGAGAGTGAGTCAACTGTTATTATTCGGACTTTCTTATATATAGGGATTGGACGTTTTTTTGATAATACTAACCAGTTATAGCAAATTTCAGGCTTCAACTAAATCTATCGCAGAGGGGAGCAACATATTTGCCAATATTTTAGCGGAAGTACTGAGAATTTCAACAATATATATTTTGAACATTATGGTTGTGTACTTGAAAAATAAACAATAATGAGAAGAAGGGTTAATAATGGAAATATTGAATTACTTAAATAAAAATCAGAGAGCAATTGTAAAAGATATAGAGGATGTAGTTATTCATGATTCGCCATCTTTACATAAAGAGATGGTTGATGAATGTGGACAATATTTGAAACAACTTATCTCTGAACGTTTGGGCTCTGTGTCAAAGGAATATCCGAACAGAGATGTCGGTAACCACTTAAAATTTGACTTTGGAGAAGGGGCCGAACAAATTTTAATTCTTACCCATTATGATACTGTATGGGAGAAAGGCACACTAAGTTTTCAAATCGAAGGCTCACGTGCATATGGACCAGGTATTCATGACATGAAAGGAGGAATCATCCAGGGTATATGGGCGTTGAAAGCAATTAAAGATTTACAGTTAAGCACAAACAAAAAAATTGCGTTTTTATTAACTGCTGATGAAGAGCTATTTAGTCCAACATCAAGAGAATTAATTGAGAAGGAAGCAAAAAAAAGTGCAGCAGTTTTGGTGCTAGAACCGCCAAATGCAAAAACAGGAGCATTGAAAATAGCCAGAAAGGGAGCGGCCAAGTTTAAAATGTCTGTGAAAGGCATTTCCTCTCATGCTGGGAATAATCCAGACGTAAACGCCAGTGCTATCCATGAAATCGCTCACCAAATAAGAATTTTGGAAGGGTTTTCTGATCTGGACCAAGGTACTACAGTTAATGTTGGGGTAGTAAAAGGCGGAACAATGAGTAACGTTGTGTCTGACAATGCTGAAGCAGAAATAGATGTTCGTTTTTTTACAAAAAGTGAGGGAGAAAGAATTGAACAGGAAATATTGAATTTGCAGCCGAAATTCTCCAAAACAAGAGTGCAAATTGAAGGTGGAATTAATAGGCCTCCTATGGAAGGAAATGAGGAATCAGCACGTTTATTTGAACTCGCCAGTAAGAGCGCTAACGAATTAGGCTTTAACATAACTGGTGAATCGGTCGGAGGAATTAGTGACGGAAACTTAACTGCAGCTATAGGCGTAGCGACCTTGGATGGATTAGGTTCAGTTGGAGAGGGTCCACATGCTTTCCATGAACATATTAAGATTGATGAAATTCCTAATAGAACGGCCTTATTAGCACGCTTACTATTGAAGTTATAAGAATTAAAAACGAAAAAAACACCAAATGTGCTTTTTTTTGCCTTTTTAAAGGATTTGAAAAGTAATTACAGCATGTAGTTGATCTACGCTATCAAAGTCATATCGACCATGGGGTGCGATATCCTTCATGATTATCTTGAAAAATGCTTGTGATTTGGAAAGTATGCGTACGGTAACCTAAAAATTATTGTCAATATTAAAAAGGTGTGGTATTAATGTCTCTTGACAATGAGTTTTTCGTTAGGCAAACCAATATTTAAATATTTTAACTACTCCGCAAGCAACACTCATTTACGAAGCTATGTCCTTCACCTCCTATTAAAGGAAGGGTGAGCTTATATTCAATTTTCAAGGTTCAAATCTAGCTTTTAGAGACCTGAAAATTAGGTCTAAACATAATATACAAGGAGGTAAGTAGTATGAAAAAAAAACAAACAAAAACTGGTTTAAAAAAACGCTTTACTATGCCTGATGCATTTATAATTATTTTTGGGATCGTGTTACTGGCATCTATTGCCACTTATTTAGTTCCTGCCGGTTCTTATGAAAGAGAGACGGTCGATAATATTACACAGGTAGTTCCTGACAGTTATTCATCTACCGAATCAAACCCTACTAATTTAGTGGAACTATTTCGTTCTATACCAGTCGGGATGGTCGAATCAGCAAATATTATATTTTTAATCTTTATAATAGGTGGGGTTGTGGCCTTAATTGAATCAACGGGTGCTATTAATTCAAGTATCAATACGTTAATTGACAAAGCAAAAGGTCGATATATGCTGCTGATTACAACTGTCTCCGGTATATTTGGCGTAATGGCTTCTCTTGGCATTGCACCAAATGCTGTCATTGCTTTCATACCCATAGGCATAGCGTTGGCACGTTCGCTTAACTTAGATGCAATAACTGGTGTGGCAACTGTGTATTTAGGTTATTACGCAGGTATGATTGCCGGGATTTTTGATCCGACTATACTTGGTCTGGCTCAAACTATTGCAGAATTACCACTTTTTTCCGGAATTTCCCTCCGTATCTTTATGTTTTTAGCCCTTATTACAGTAACTATTATTTACATTAACTTTTATGCTAAGAAGGTTAAAAATGATCCGGCGAAATCTCTAATGGGGCCGCAATTATTTGCAGATAGCGTAGAAGAAGAGTCCGTTGAGAATGTTGATACAGTTTTAACAGGAAAACAAAAGCTCATTATATTAGTTTTCTTTGTATTTATAGCCTTCTTTGTATTTGGTGCTTTTAATTATGGCTGGAGTATAAATGAATTATCAGCGATTTTTATAATGATGGGTGTAGTGGTTGCTTTTATTGCCAGAATAACGCCCAATCAATTCATTAGCACATTTATGGACGGGGCAAGATCGCTTGTTTATGGTGCTTTGGTCGTTGGAATTGCGCGAGCAGTAATTGTTGTTTTAGAAGAAGGAGCGATAATTGATACAATTGTTCATGCTGCTATTGGTCCACTGGAAGCGACATCCGTATTTATTGGTGGCCAGTTGCTATTCGCATTTAATTTAATCTTTAATCTATTGGTCACTTCAGGTAGCGGACAAGCGTCAATAGTGATGCCATTGATGGTCCCACTGCTTGACTTATTAGGTTTAACAAGACAGACAGGTGTCCTGATATTTAAATTGGGGGATGGATTTACTAATATTATAACGCCTACCTCAGGTGTACTTATGGCAGTTTTAGCTGTGGGTAAAGTACAGTGGATAAAATGGGTGAGATTTGTCTTTCCATTATTACTAATGTGGGTGGTTATTGGTGTCCTAGCTATTAGTTATGCAATATTTAGTAATTATGGTCCTTTTTAGAAATTTTAAGTGTCTGCCAAACTATACTGGTTTCCTTTAAGAAAACCTTTACTTTCTTTTGTTCACTTCGTGCCAACATAATGAACCGTACATGACATCCAAGTTATGACATCCTTGCAATGTATATGAAAATTAATATCCCCTTTTCAAGTGTAATCAAATAAGAATAAAAAGGATGTGAAATAATTGGAACAGAAAATCCAACAGACAGTAGATAAAATGGATAACGAAATTATTAACTTTCTTCAAAGGTTAGTTCAAATTCAAAGTGTAAACCCACCAGGTAATTATGATGAAATAAGTGATTTTTTAGAAAAAGAATTAACAGAACTGGGATTTGAAGTGAATGTTATAGATGTTCCTGATGAATTGATTCAGAAGGTGGGTAAAACTACAGCCCGCAGGAATGTAATAGCTACCTTAAAGGGAACTGGCAATGGTAAAAATTTAATACTAAATGCACATCTGGATACAGTTCCTGCTGGTGATCCGAATAAAGTGGATCTATCCTCCTTTCTCGGGCCGGATAGAAAATGGGCGTATCTATGGAAGGGGTGCGTTTGATTCGAAAGGACGGATCGCCTCGTACGTTATGGCGGCACTGGCATTAAAAAGATCGGGAATCCCTTTCCGGGGTGACATTTCTATTGTTTTGACTTGTGATGAAGAAACGGGAGGAATGCTTGGCGCTGGGTATATTTTGGAGAATAAGTTTATTTCAGGAGATATGGTTGTCGTAGAAGGTTATAGTGATCAAATTGTACGTGCAATGCCTGGAGTTCTTCAACTTAAAATTATTTCTAAAGGGATTTCCTCACATTCGGCATGGAAATGGAAAGGGGTAAACTCTGTTGAAAAAATGGCTAAGGTGATAAATGGCTTATCAGGACTGCAAAAAGAGTTGGAAAAAGAAACATACACCTTTCCAGGAATGGATTATACGACTGTTAATATTGGTATGATTGAAGGAGGGACAAAAATAAATGTTGTACCCGATTTGTGCGAGATTGAGGTAGATTTTCGAGTCACTCCTGAACATACAATTGAAGAAATTTACAACCGGGTTGAAAACTTGATAAACCAATTAGAAAAAGAGGACGAACAAATGGAAATAGTCATTGAAAATATACCAGAAATGCAAACAGAACCTACGATCATTGATGACAAATCGCCTTTTATTTTAGAAATCCAAAAAGCATGTAATGAAGTAATCGGTCAATCGCTCCCGGTAGTAGGTATGCTCGGTCAAACAGATCTTCGTTGGTTTATCAAAAATGGAATTCCGGGGATTAATTTTGGACCTGGTAATCCTGAAAAAAACAACCCTCATAATTATGATGAGAATATGGGAATTGATGATCTTATACAAACAACGAAAGTTCTAGCTACTTTTGCCAGAAATTATTTGAGTGGATATTGACAACGCGTATAGGGCAAGTTACTGAGTCCTAACTCAATGACATTTAGAGCTTGGCAGCTATAAAAAATTCCAAGTCTGTATATTTGGTTAGATGAGTGGACGAAAGGGTTCAGGAAAGGATAAGTGAAAAGGAGATATTATGATGAGGGAATATATAGAAAAAGATTTTGATGCTATGTTAGGTATGTTAGAAGAATTGGTGAATATCGATAGTGGTTCTTATAATAAAGAAGGAATTGATCAAGTCGGCCATGTTTTAAAAAATAAATACGAAGAGCTTGGGTATTTAATAACAGAAAAAGAGATTCAAAGCTTCGGGAATAATTTAGTTATTCGTCACAAAGAGGCTGTGAAACCTGAAATCTTAATTGTAGCTCATATGGACACTGTTTTCCCGGAGGGCACAGCAAAAGAGAGACCTTTTACAATTGCCGACGGGAAAGCATATGGTCCTGGTGTCATTGATATGAAATCCAGTCTGGTCATGCTGTATTTTAGTCTGAAAGCGTTAATAGAAAATAATATTTCAGGTTATGAGAATGTAGAAATTGTGTTAAATAGTGATGAAGAAATTGGTACCGAGTCATCACGAGAGTTAATTGAAAATGCAGCTGAAGACAAAAAATGTGTTCTCGTTCTGGAACCAGCTCGAGAGGATGGTTCGATTGTTAGTGCAAGAAGAGGGATGGGATACTATTCGCTTAAAGTTAAAGGGAAAGGCGCGCATTCTGGTATTGACCCGGAAAGTGGAATTAGTGCAATAGAAGAATTGGCACATAAAATAATTGATTTACAAGCGTTGTCAGAACCTGAAGAGAATTTAAATGTTAACGTTGGTTTAATTAAAGGTGGAACTTCAGTGAATACCGTCGCTCCAGCTGCAGAAGCAGAAATCGACGTTAGAATTAGCACTGTAAATCAAGGCAAAATTATTGATGAAAAAATCAAAAAAATCGGCAGTAAAACAACTATTAAAGGAACCATTTTGGATTTAACAGGGGGAATCAATAGACCGCCAATGGAGTTCAATGAAGGGGTACAAACGTTAGTTAAGATAATACAACATGAAGGGAAAAAACTTGGGTTAGACATAAAACACACAGCAACTGGAGGGGGATCTGATGCGTCATTTACAGCAGCTATGAATGTTCCAACTGTTGATGGTATGGGTCCAGTTGGTGGAAAACAGCATAGTAAAGATGAATATTTACTAGTAGATAGCTTTAAAGAGAGAACCATATTATTTATTAATGTTTTAAAATATTTAAGTAAGCCAACAAAGTAAAATATGAAAATAGATAATCTATGGTGCATCTGGTAACGATATTTGATTTAAGTGAATGATCTCTGCTGTTCTCATGTTGATCAATTGCCATAAAAACGTTAGATCGACAATGACGACAAGTTCAGCGTTTTGTATACGTCTTATTCGAGTTTGCGACTTACGTGTGTGACCTTTTTTGCTTCTAAAATAAGCGTGGCACCCTCACCAGTTCATAATGGTGGGCACCACGCTTGTTTTTTTAAATTTACTGGGGTTTTATCCCAGCCCCTTTTACATCACAATTCAAATTGATTAGTGAGCATATACTTAAGTGTCTCCATGCTCATCATTTGCAGCACGTACCGCTTCGTATACATCAGAGCCGATTTCATCTTCATATTCATCCCAAATTGGCTCGAGGTAATCACGGAATTCTTGAACTTGCTCAGAACTTAATTCTGTAATTTCTACATTGCCCCGTTCTTTGATGATTTCGAATCCTTCATCATTCAAAGCTTTCGCTTGTTCCCGGGCAACCTCGGTTGCTTCTTCGACACCGGCTTGGACAATTTCTTTAGTAGGTTCGTTCAAGCCGTCCCAAAACTCTGTATTGGTGAAGAGTCCATAATCCACACGTGTATGATTCATCACCGTCAAGTGTTGTTGAACCTCGTCGAACTTCTTGGATTCAATATTGCTGAAAGTATTTTCTTGTCCTTCTACAACACCTTGGTCAAGGGCATTATACAATTCGCCGAATGGGATTGATTCAGACCCAGCTCCCATTTCATTGTAAATGGATTCAAGCACTTGACCTCCTTGTGTACGGAATTTCAATCCTTCAAGGTCCTCTGGTGAATCAATCTTGACCTCGTTATTCGTGAGATGTTTTCCGCCGTTTGGCCATACATAGAGACCGAGAACTCCGTCATCGGTAAGACTGGACATGATCTCTTGACCTTTTTCCCCATCCCAAAATGCTAACGCTGCAGCATCGTTGTCAAATGCGAAAGGCAAAGAAGGTACGTTGAATTGTGGGTTATTACCGACAAACTTGGAAATATCGGGTGCAATAAACTGCACATTGTTTGAAGCTAAGTTTTGATACTCATCCTGGTCACCAAAAAGTGAGCTGTTCGGATAAATTTCCACCGTGATTTTACCGTCGGATTCTTCCTCAATATACTCTTTCATAGCTAAAGCACCTTGGTGTTTAGGTGTATTCTCGGCAACCACATGGGAGAATTTGATTGTTGTTTCTTGAATTTCTTCACCGCCGTTATCATCACTTTCACCAGATGCGCTATCATTACCACCACATGCTGCTAAAACCAATACAAACATCAAGAATAATAAACCAAACTGTGTTTTCTTCATGAACTTTCTACCCCCTATGATTTGTAAAGTTACTTTGGAAAATTTACTCATTGTAGATTACCTAATCAATCCCATTTATCACCTCCCATAAAAATTTAGTTGAAAGGGTTTTCAATTCATGGCAACTTCACCTCCAGGATTCTGGATACAATTGATTGTAACTAAATTATCATAGTTCACAACCAAAGTAAAGAATAATTAATAAATTTTCACATTTCATAAATTTGCACTTGTCATAATTATTAAATTGTATTATCATATCCTTACTCAGTATCCAAAAAGTTTGTATCCAAAATACAAGAAAGGGGAATGATTATTGACATTTTAAAAATTTGTTGCAATAAGCATCTATTAGAGAAGTTAATTTTGGTAGTAAAGAAAGGGGTTCTCAATGAAAATACTGGATAAGATTGAAAATACCATTTCTATTATTTTTTTCCTTGTCGGGATTTCAATCAGTTTATACGCTGTTTTCATGCGTTACGTGATGAACAGTTCACAGTCCTGGGCAACTGAATTTTTCACCATGTTTCTTGTGTGGGCGATATTTATCGGCTTTTCAACCGCTTTACGCGATGATAAGCATATTACGATAGACATACTTTATGAACGGTTTAATCCCGTTATGAAAAAAATCTCGGAATTACTTACGCTCATTGTTGGAATCGCTTTCAGTCTTTTTTTCATATGGACAGGGACCGATATGGTTCTTACAGCATATGAACAGGAAATCACGACACTCGATGCTGAGTTTCCGATTTGGATCAATTATTTGATTATGCCGATAGGCGGCTCACTACTACTCATCCGCTTTGTCGAAAAGGCCTTTCGCTTTTTTGTTAAAAAAGAGGAACTGCATGAAGGGGGTAATACAGAATGGAAACAATAATTTTGATCGTATTATTATTCGTATTAGCTTTCCTACGGGTCCCTATTGCAATAAGTTTAGGGGTTTCCAGTATTGTCGCCTTATGGTTAGTTGGTTTTTCGTTAGATACAGTTATCCAAAAAATGTTCACAGGTGTCAACAATACGACCCTTATGGCGATTCCTGGCTTTGTGTTTGCGGGGTTATTAATGGCTCAAGGTGGTATATCCAAATACTTGATAGAGTGTATTAGAGCTTGGATTGGTCATACGAAGGGTGGGCTTTCTGTTGTAACAATCGTCGCTTGTATGATTTTCGCGGCAATTTCCGGTTCAAGCCCGGCTACTGCTGCAGCTATTGGGGCAATCATGATACCGATGATGGTGAACGCGGGATATGATAAAAAATACTCGATGGGTCTTGTTGCTACGGCAGGGACATTAGGGATTTTAATGCCACCATCAATTCCGTTGATACTTTATGGATCGGTTGCTGAGATATCGACAGGTCAATTATTCACTGCGGGCATTTTACCCGCACTTGTGCTGGTTACTGTGCTGATAATTGCAGCTATAATTGTTGCCAATAAAAATAATTACGGAGGATTGGAAAAGGTCCCGATGTCCAATCGTTGGAAACCTACCCTTGAAGCAATATGGGGTCTCGTCATGCCAATCCTCATACTTGGAAGCATTTATATGGGAGTTGTCACTCCGACCGAAGCTTCGTTTTTGGCTGTATTATATTCGATTATCATTTCAGTTTTTTGTTTATCGCGAAATGAACTGGAAAAATTTCATCAGTATTACGAAACAATCAATAAATACGACAGCAATGATTTTTCTGGTGATCGCTGCTGCGCTTGTTTTTGGTATGTTCCTGACGACAGAGCAAGTACCGCAAGCTTTTGCACAATGGGTGACTGACAGCGGATTTAACAAGTGGACATTCTTGCTGATTGTAAGTATTCTATTTTTTATGCTTGGGATGTTCCTGGAGCCGACTGCGATCATTCTGATAACATTGCCGATCTTCCTACCAATATTACAAACGTTGGATATTAATGTGTTTCATTTTGCAATCATTATGGTTGTGAATATGGAACTTGGTATGATTACACCGCCGGTCGGGTTAAATCTATTTGTGGTAAGCGGGATTGCTAAAGAAAGAGTCGAACAAGTTATACGAGGGGTTGTACCTTTTTTTGGGATATTCGTTATAGTCTTGATTATCATCGTCGTATTCCCGCAAATCTCATTGTTTCTTATTGAATGATCATTAGTTTAGATAGGGGGATGTTTGCAAATGAATGTTTGGCGTTCTTATTTATTTGTGCCTGCCAAAAAGCAGTCCATGATAGGTAAGGCTGTAAAATCTGATGCCGACAGTATTATCGTAGATCTTGAAGACGCGGTAGCTCATTCAGAAAAAGATACTGTCAGAGAATCATTAGAGGAAGCTTTGAATGAATTTGCAGGTGGGAAACCAATTTATGTGAGAATCAATGATACGTCCACGTCGTACTGGAAAAAAGATTTATACACAGCGGTAGAAAGTGGCGTGGATGGTATTATCATTCCAAAATCCGAAAGTAAAGAAGAAGTTGCCCAAGTTTGCGACGAAGCAAAAAATATTTTTGAAAAAACAGCGTCGAATGAGAATGAAATGGATCTTAAGGTCATTCCGCTGTTGGAAACTGCAAAGGGAATTGAGTTTGCATATGAAATTGCTAATTCGCACACTTTTGTATCTAATCTTGCTTTAGGCTCTATTGATTTATCTCTGGATATAGGTTGTGAGCTGACTGCAAGCGGTAATGAACTCCTTTATGCTCGTTCCAGAATCGTAATTGCTTCCAGAGCGGCAGGGATAGGTAAGCCTATTGACACTGTTTATATTGATTTGAACAATCCAGAAGGACTAAGTAATGAGGCGATGATGGCCAAAAGAGTTGGTTTTGGAGGGAAACTGATTATCCATCCAAAGCAGATCGAAGACGTACACCAGGTCTTCACACCCAAGGAAGAAGAGTTACATGAAGCAAAACAAATCGTTGAGGAATTTGAAAAAGCCGAACGGCAAGGCTTAGCCTCCATCTCTGTCAATAATAAACTTGTGGATTATCCTGTATATAAAAAGGCTAAAGAAATGTTGGACTTGGTTAGAAAAAGCTAATTCGCTGGCATATAAGTCAATCACAACACTATTTTGGTTTTTTTAGTAAATGTTTGTTTCACTGGAGAGGACAGAATATGAGTGATGTTTCTCAGAAAGAAAGCGTGTACACTGGCGAAAAAACCAATTATTCGAATAAAAGAAGATGGCTAAGGCAAAAAAAGCAGATAATAGGGATAGTGGGAGCGGTTGCAGCTTTTTTATCAGTTTATTACGGATTGCCGGGTTCATTTGATGTAGATTCAAGAAAAATGGTAGCAATTGTTACCGGGTGCCTTGTGCTTTGGGTGACTGAAACAATACCGATAGGATTAACGGCTGTATTGGTACTCTTGTTGATGTTGTTACTTAATCCCGTATCTGTTGAGGTTGTCTATAGTGGGTTTGCTTCGCCTGCTGTATTTTTGATTATCGGTGGAATGATGCTTGCTCAAGCTGTAAATGAAACAAGGTTGGCACAACGTATCACCTATCTTATATTGTCTAGGTGGGGAGGGAATGCAAAGGGCCTGCTTGGGAGTGTTTTGGTCATCCCCCAAGTACAGGCATTCTTCATTCCTGCTACCGCCGTCCGGACTAGTCTGCTACTTCCTATAGCAATCAATGTGCTTGATACGGTTGGGGCAAAAAGGGATAGTCCCTTGAGGAAAATGATCTTACTTGCAGTCGCTTACGGATGTACAATCAGCGGCACTGCTGTTATGACAGCTGCAATCGGAAACATTTTAGCAGTGGACATACTTAATCAAATACTTCAAGTCAATATCACTTATTTTGAATGGTTCATTTATTCATTACCACTGTGGCTAGCATTGATCCCGGGCAGTTGGTTTCTGTTATTGAAAAGCTTTCCTTTAGGAGAAAGGGAGTCCTCCTTTCCACATTTGAAACAGGAAATGCAACAGAAAATAAAACAATTCGGCCCGCTGGACAATAAAGAAATAAAGTGCTTGGTTATTCTATCGTTCACGGTTATGATGTGGATGTCTGAGCCACTTCACGGACTACATCCGAGTATTCCTGCTTTAATTGGTGTGTTTCTGATGACGTTTCCTGGAATTGGTTGTGCTGATTGGGCAAGTGTTGTAAAGATAAACTTTAATACCGTTTTATTGTTGGGTGCAACACTCTCGATGGGCTACGCCTTGAATGATTCGGGTGCTGCAGAACAAATTGGTGAGGTGCTTGGGGATGCCTCCTGGATTTTATATTTAATGCAAGAGCCATTATTGGCATTGATTTTTGTATTGGTTGCTACGCAGGTCATTCACTTGTTGATTTCAAACGTCTCCACAGCTGTCGTCACGTTGATACCGATTTATATTGGCCTTTCCATCGAGGCAGGAGTTAATCCGGTTTTAATTGCTTATACAGCAGCCATTACTTGTTTACACGGTTATATCCTTATTGTGGAAACCATGACGAACATGATTGTATATAGTTCAGGACAAATATCCCAACGTGATTACTTAAAGCCTGGGGTTTATATGACACTATTAATGATAGGGTTGACCATTTTGATAGGGCTGACCTGGTGGAGATGGTTAGGCCTTGTTTCATAATAAAAAATGGGGGATTAAATATGGGTAAAATATTGGAGCATTTCGGTAAAAGCTTACTCCGGGAAAATGGTGTGAAAACCCCGGATAATTGGGTTGTTGATACTGGTATTAAATCCAGAAAAATAGCTGATAGACAAAGAGTCGTATTAAAAGCTCTGATCCCTGCTGGAAAACGGGGGAAGGCCGGTGCTGTTAAATTTCCTGGAACGGCTGCGGAAGCTCACCGGAAAACTGAGGAACTCTTAGGAATGACTGTTTATAATTTCCCAGTAAAGCAGGTGTTAGTTGAAGAAAAACTTGAAATTAAGGAAGAATGGTACGTTTCCATTAGTATTGATAACCAAAAGCAAAAGCCTGTTATTATGGTCTCAACACACGGGGGTGTTGATATTGAACATTCAGCGAAAAACGACCCGGAAAAAATGGCCATTATTCATGCTGATCCTTTTGAAGGGGTACAGCCGTTTCAAATCAAGGAATTGTGGAGTTCCCTTGGTGTTACGGGAAAAGCACTTGTGCGTGCCACACAGACGCTTTCCAAGCTCTACGGCGTCTTTTTAAAATATGATTGTTACCTTCTTGAAATTAATCCTTTAGCCCTCACAAAAGACGAAGACCTTGTTGTGGCCGATTCGGTTATGGGGGTGGACGACACAGCCCTTCGCCGTCAACAAGAATTAGCAGGGATGGTCGAAGTGGGTAGTGAAAGGTCATGGCGGCCATTGACAGAATTGGAAAAACAAATGATTGAAGTCAATGATGCAGATTACCGTGGGACTGCACGTTATACCGAAATGGAGGGAGGAGAAATCGGATTCATGTGTGGAGGTGGCGGTGGGAGTCTTTTAAGTTTTGACGCCCTGACGCGTCACGGGGGTAGACCTGCGAATTATACCGAAACAGGTGGTAACCCCCCGGTTGAAAAAGTATACGGGTTGACAAAAGGGATACTGTCGAAAGAAGGAGTTAAAGGGTTATACGTGGCTCATAACATTTCTAACAACACGCAAATTGATGTGATGGCCACAGGGGTCGTCAAAGCATTGAAAGAGTTGAAAATCGATCTCGACACATTCCCGGTGATTGTAAGGGAAGCAGGTGTGAACGATGAGGAAGGGAGAAAAATTTTCGAGGATGCCAATGTGACATACTACGGTGAGGAAATAACAATTGAGCAAGCTGCTTTAAAGATGGTTAAGCGTATGGAGGAGGTATATGGATGGCGATCTTGATCGGAAAACATTCAAGAATTGTTGTTCAGGGGATCACTGGACGGGAAGCGGCTATGATTGTCGATCACACCATTAACTATGGAACAGATATCCTTGCTGGTGTCACTCCCGGTAAAAAGGGGCAGATTGTAAGCGGTGTCCCTGTTTATGACACAATGAAAGAGGCGGTGGAGATGCATCAAGTGAACACAAGCCTAATTGTCGTCCCACCATTCTTTGCACTTGATGCAGTGCTTGAAGCAATTCATAACGGGATCAAGGTTCTGGTGGTGACTACAGAAAATATTCCGCAAACAGATGTTTTAAAAATGCTTGCAGCCGCAAAAAAACATGGGGTTTACATTATTGGTCCAAATACCGCTGGCATGGTGAATCCTGATGACCGAATCAAATTGGGATCGATCGGAGGGGAATTCCCCGAACGTACCTTTGCTCCTGGTAATGTAGGTGTCATATCCAGAAGCGGGGGGATGGCCAATGAAACATCATGGATGGTCAAACGGGCCGGATATGGTGTCTCAACGACCATCGGTATTGGTGGGGATAGTTTAATAGGTACCAACATCAAAGATTTACTCTGCTTATTTGAACAAGATGATGATACAGAGGCGGTTGTCACTTTTTCAGAACCCGGTACATCTTTTGAAGAAGATGCAGCAGAGTTCATAAAAAGTGGAGGATTCACAAAACCAGTCATTTCATACGTTGCCGGACGCTTTACGGAATCGATGCCGGAAGGGACAGTATTCGGGCATGCCGGGGCCATGATTTCGGGTGATTTTGGTAGGCCATCCATAAAAATGAAAAAATTAAGAGAAGCCGGCGCGTCCGTTCTGGAAAATTATGATGATATGATCGATGTTTTGCAACAAGCTTTAGGTTCTGACAAGAGGGTAAATCAGCAACAATAAGGTATTGATTGAATTTGAACCCAATAACACTTGATTTTTTGAAAGAAATCTATTGGAAAAGGAAGGGTTGTCATATGAAAATAGTGAATATTAAAGAAAAAGTGGTTCCTATCAAATCAAGCATAAGCAACGCCTATATTGATTTCAGCAAAATGACTGCCTCGGTTGTAGCTATCACCACGGATGTGGAAAAGAACGGAAAACGGGTGGTTGGTTACGGTTTTAATTCAAACGGCCGCTATGCACCTAGTGGTTTATTGCATGACCGCTTCATCCCCCGGTTGCTTGAAGCAGAATCAAAGGAATACTTAAATGATGATGGGTCAAACCTTGATCCCCATAAAATTTGGGGTATTTTGATGACAGGAGAAAAACCGGGAGGCCATGGTGAACGTTCGGTGGCTGTGGGTACACTTGATATGGCTGTTTGGGATGCTGTCGCAAAAATTGAAGATAAGCCTTTATATCAATTGCTCTCCGATCGATATGGCGATGGGAACCCAGATGACAAGGTCTTTGTTTATGCGGCAGGCGGATATTATCAACCAGGGAAAGGGCTTGTCAAGCTACAAGATGAGATGCGCAGCTATCTGAACGAAGGCTATTCGGTCGTAAAAATGAAAATAGGGAACTCGTTGGAGGAAGACCTACGCCGAATCGAAGCGGTGCTGGAAATCGTTCCGGATGGAAAGTCACTCGCTGTCGATGCCAATGGACGATTTGATTTGGATACAGCTATCAAATATGCTGAGAAATTGGAACCCTATGATCTATTTTGGTACGAGGAAGCGGGAGATCCGCTTGATTATGAACTCCAATCGGAATTGTCAAAACACTATAAAAATCCGATGGCAACCGGGGAGAATCTTTTCTCAATGCAGGATGCACGTAATTTGATTCGATATGGTGGTATGCGGAAGGACCGTGATTACCTGCAGTTCGACTGCGCTTTAAGTTATGGCCTTGTTGAGTATATGCGCACTTTGGATATGCTGAAGGAATATGGATGGTCCTCCCGCCGCTGTATCCCGCACGGCGGCCATCAAATGTCCCTTAATATTGCCGCTGGTCTGGGATTGGGCGGTAATGAATCATACCCAGGTGTCTTTGAGCCGTTCGGGGGATTTGCGGATGATGTACCGGTCGAATCCGGTTATGTTCGTATGCCTGAAGTTCCTGGGGTCGGATTCGAAGCAAAATCGGATTTGATTCAGTTACTTCGTTCTGTGGCTGAATAACGGCCGAAAACTAAGTCAATTGAATTACTGTTATCAATAAAATTAATTTTTGAAAGGGGAATAATGATGGATAATAAAAAATTTGATGCTGGTTTAGAGGTTCGTCGGGATGTTTTGGGGGCAGAGTATGTTGATAAATCGCTTGCAAATGCGGATGAATTCATACAACCCATGCAGGAGTTGGTTACTGAGTACTGCTGGGGTGAAATCTGGACAAGAGAGGGGCTGCCGAAAAAGACACGCAGTATCATTAATCTTGCCATGTTGACGGCTTTGAATCGTCCGAATGAACTAAAACTTCATTTGCGTGGAGCACTCCGGAACGGGGTTACAAAAGAAGAAATCCAGGAAATCTTCTTACAGACTGCAATTTATTGTGGTGTTCCTGCGGCCTTGGACAGCTTCAAGACCGCTCAACAAGTTTTTGCGGAAGAGGATGAATAAGACAGCATTTTAAGGAGTGTACGAGATGAAAATCGGTTTGATCGGTTTAGGAAATATGGGAGGACGTGTGGCTAAACGGTTGATGAGGCAAGGACATCAACTATCCGTTTATGATATTAACCCCGAACTGCTTTCGGAATTTGCCAAATTAGGCGCGAAAACGGCAGATTCACCACTTGATCTCGCGAAGAGCTGCCATTATATTGTAACGGTCTTGCCAAATGCTGATGTGGTAAAAAACGTTGTGCTGGGAAAAGAAGGTCTTATTACCGTAATGGAACCTGGGAGTGTGTTGATTGACGCCACAAGTTCTGTTCCAGACGTTACAACAGAAATTGGTGCAGCATTGGACAAGCAGGGAATCAGAATGCTGGATGCTCCAATAAGTGGTGGCTTGCAGAGGGCCGAGGAAGGGGATTTAGCTGTGATGGTTGGTGGAGATGAGGCTACCTTCACGGAATGTATGGTGATTTTCAATGATATTGGATCGACGATCACCCATGTTGGAAAACTAGGATCCGGACATACCATAAAGGTGTTGAATAATCTGATTTCTGCGACAACATTTGCCATTACTGCAGAAGCACTTTCCATTGGCATTAAAAAAGGACTTATCCCGAGTAAAATGCTGGAAGTCATCAATCATAGTACCGGGAGAAACAACTCAAGTGAAAATAAATTTCCGCAGCACGTATTGACGAGAAAGTTTGACGTCGGCTTTACAATGGATTTGATGTGTAAAGATTTGACGATTGCAACAGATATCATTCGGAATGAAAAATCGCCAGCCTTTATATCGAATACAGTTTATCAGTTGTGGCAATATGCCCAGTCGAGAAGTGAGGAGGGCGCGGATCATTCCGAGTATGCAAAACTGATAGAAGAAATGTATGGTTCTGAGATTACAGATTAGAATAGTGTTATGGAATTATCCCTATTGGTCAGGCTTTGATCAATAGGGATAATTTAATTTCCTCAATTCTGCTGAGTGAATTCATTCAAGAATCGCATTTAAAAGCTCAAATGCTCAGTTTTCCTACATCTAAAGATAATTGCTGTTCTAACACATATCCTATTTGGTAAAGTTTTGCCTCTTCCATTTCCCTCCCTATAAGTTGAACACCAATCGGCATATCCTCCGAGGAAAAACTACATGGTAATGTTAAACTTGGAAAACCATTCAAGTTGGTTGGTGCAGTAAGTTTAATGTTGGCCCAACGGATATGGTCATCATCCGTTTTATTATGACTTAAATACCGTTCATTGATTTTTGGTGGTAATATTGACATGGTGGGAGTGACCAATGCATCAACGTTTTCCAAAGCGTCATTGAACACCTTTTTTGCTGAATCCCGCAATCTCAATGCATTGGCATACTCAAAACCTCTGTCTTGAAGAGCAGTCATCAACCTTTCTTTTACCTCATCATCCCAGAGGTCCGGAAAATCATTCAAGTTCTTTTCGTGTGTAGCGTATGCTTCACTACGCAATATGATTTTTTGGGCATCTGAAAGTTTTTCCATGTTTAATAGATTGACTTCTTTCATCTCTGCCCCTGACTCTTTAAGGTGAGAGATTGTTTTATTGAACGCTACTTTAACTTCTTCATTAAGTTTATCAAGATAAAACTGTTTCGGTATACCAATTCTTACTTTATTGATGTTTTTTCCTATAAGACGTGAATAGTCTTCATTTTTTCTGCTCAGCGCATCGCAATCTTTTCTATCATACTCTTGCAATATATTCATCAAGATGGCATTATCTTTAATTGTCCGTGTCATTGGTCCAACGTGATCCAATGTCCAAGATAATGGATAAACCCCATGCTTACTTACTGTACCATATGTTGGTTTCATGCCTACAATCCCACAAAATGACGCCGGGATTCGAACAGAGCCGCTTGTATCTGTTCCTAATGCACCGTAACATAAACAGGCCGCAACAGCAGCACCTGATCCACTACTAGAACCTCCAGTCATTTTTGACAGATCATGTGGATTTCGCACAGGTCCATAATACGAGCGATCGCCGGTCGGCCCATATGCCATCTGATGTGTATTCAGCTTTCCGATAATGATGGCACCTGATTTTTTCAATTGTTCAACAACTGTTGCATCTTCACTTGGTATATTGTTTTTGTATATTCCGGAGCCCATGGTCGTTTTAATGCTTTTCGTGTCAATCAGATCTTTCAAACCAATTGGGATTCCATGAAGCGGCCCTCTATATTTACCGAGGCCAATTTCCTCATCCGCTTTTTCTGCCATTTCCAATGCTTCAGGGTTAATGGTTATAAAAGTGTTAAGATGTTTATCCAACCTGTTTATTCTGTCAAGCAGCCCACTGACAATTTCAAAAACTGACAACCTTTTATTTCTAATTTCATTTCCTATTTCAGATATACTTTTTGACAAAAAGTTTTCCAGAGGTTCCATCCAATCCCTCCATTTAAATTTGTTGATAGTCTATGAATCATAATTATTTTCATGACACCACAATATACAAATATTTTTTGTTTCAATACATATTTATGTTTTTGACTAATAAGATTATAGAAAATTTAAAATTAATCAAGGAGGAGGAGGAGATTGGTCAACATTTACCTTTGGGTATTATTTTCCATTTTCTTGTTAGCCATGATAGGTGTGAGTTATTATGCAGCAAGAAAAACAAAGACAATCGAAGACTTTGCCATCAGTGGTGCAAAATTGGGTCCTTACGTTCTAGGTTTATCATTGGCAGCCACCCTATTCAGTGCGGCCACATTTATGGGATATCCGGGATACTCTTATGCATGGGGATTCAGTAATTTATGGCTTTATTTATCACTTATGGTTGCTGCGCCACTTGGTGTTATTACGATAGCAAAAGCGGTTAGAAAAAGAAATGCGATTCAAAAATCATTGTCTTTGCCGGATTGGCTAGGTGACTATTATAATAGTGATTTTCTCCGTGTGGGCTCTGGGCTTATCATGTTATTCAACCTTTTTTATATCGCTGCACAATTTTCGGCAGGTGCACAAATCTTCCAGACGATGCTTGGATTAAGTTATTCAACAGGGCTTATAGTGATTGCCGGAATCGTCATCATTTATGTGTTTGTTGGCGGATCCTATGCCGATGTTTACACAGATGCTATACAAGCAGTTCTAATGGTGGCAACTGGAATTTTCGTCTTCATCTCAGGTATTTACTTTTTCGGTGATGGAAATATTAATACTGCCTTCAACAATATATCAGAGAATCTAAGTTCACAAGATGGTGCTTTAGTTGCAATTCTAAACCCTGATTCAAACTACTATGCTGTTTCTGCTGTTATTGGTTTAATGATTATTCAATTTGCATTTGCAGCACAACCACAACTGTTTAATAAAGTTTTATCGTTAGAAAAACAAAAAGATTTAAGAAAAATGATTATTGTCTATATTGTAGCTTCTGCATTGTGTTTACTAGTTTTATTCGGTGGACTTTATGCTCGGATGGCAGTACCTGGTCTAGATAATCCTGATCTTGCTTTAATTGAATATGTGACGTGGGGACTTCCTGCTATTCTTGCAGCGTTTGTCGCGGTCGTTATTTTAGCCGCCGCTTTATCAACGACAGATGGGCTATTTGTAGTGATGTCAACAGTTTTTGCAAACGATATCTTTAGAAAGGTTCTAGTAAAACGTGGGATTGTAAATGTAAAAGAAGCAGATGTTAATAAAATTGCTTTGCGTATAAGCCGGATTGCAGTTATTGGTGTGGGTATCGCTGCGTCATTACTTGTTCTTAACCCACCTCCTTTTCTGGGTGATCTGATGTGGATTGGAATCTCAGGTGTTTCGGCTGGAACACTTGGACCAATCATGTATGCAATATTTGGCCGCAAAAAAGCTTCGCCACGTTCTGCAGAGGCATCAATGGTCATTGGTTTGATTTCTTATTTGATTATCGTCTTTACCGGGATTGAATCAAGTCCTTTGGCGGCCGGGGGATGGGCTACTTTGGTCGGGATAGTTACGATGTGGATTTTGGCTTATACAATAAAAATCCCATCCCATCACTAGTTGGATGATAATTAGAAATTCAGTATGAAACTGGAAGGAGGGTTTTATTTGTGGATTAATCCAATGCTGTCCATTTGGCTATATTCAACACTTGGATCTTTTATAGTATTTGGCTTTTTATTGTGGAAGTATTACTCTGGCGATCAGGAAAATGATGAATGATTGGATCATATAAAAACGAAGATGAAAAAAGAAGTGAGGTTGATCGTACCTCATTTCTTTTTTCAAGATGTAATTATCCATCATCAGTGTCTTTATCTTTATCCCCACGTGAGAAATCTGCTAAGTAATCGATGTGTGCTACATAATTTTAGAAAGTTAGAAAAAACTTGACTTTTTATAAAATATGAAATAAACTTATATTGATATTGGATACAATATTCACTATTCTTTATGCAGAGTATATTTTGGATATGGCAAATGATGCCCAATTATAAATCATCAGTAATCATGAAAGTGTGTAAGCGCTTAATAAAATGCGAGGTGTTATCTGATGGAGTACAGAATAGAGCAGGACACCCTTGGTGAGATGCAAGTACCTTCTGAAATGTTTTGGGGCGCTCAAACCCAAAGAAGTCTGGAGAATTTTAAAATTGGCACCGAGCGGATGCCGGAAGAGATAATCAGGGCATTTGCAATTTTGAAAAAGGGTGCAGCTCTTGCGAATCAAGAAATTGGTCAATTGAGTGCTGCAAAGGCTAGAGCGATTTCTGATGCAACAGATGAAATTATTGAAGGGAAACTGGACCGACATTTTCCATTATTGGTATGGCAAACTGGAAGTGGGACTCAAACCCATATGAACATCAATGAAGTGATTGCAAACAGAGGAAATCGTGTTTTGAAGGAAAAAGGGAGTTCGGAATGGATTCATCCCAATGATGACGTGAACATTTCACAAAGCTCAAACTGTAATTACCCAACTGCGATGTATATTGCAGCCGTGACCGTCATCGAGGATCATGTGCTTCCTGCCCTTTCCAAATTAAAAGAAACATTTTCAAAAAAATCAGCAGACTTCGATCAGGTTTTGAAGGTTGGGCGTACGCATTTACAGGACGCTGTTCCCATTACATTGGGCCAGGAAATCAGCGGCTGGCATCGGATGCTTGAGAAATCAGAGATGATGATTAAAGAAAGTTACAGGAAGATGGAAGAATTGGCTTTTGCAGGAACAGCTGTTGGAACAGGGTTGAATACATACAAAGGGTTTGCCGAGGTGGCATTGGAGAAGATTAAATCCTTTACCGGGAAATCGTTTATCCCCGCTTCCAATAAATTTCATGCTCTTACCAGTTATGATGAAGTTGTCTATACACATGGTGGATTGAAAGCATTGGCTGCGGATCTGATGAAAATTGCCAATGATATACGTTGGATGGCGAGTGGCCCCAGAAGTGGCATCGGTGAAATCACCATTCCGGTTAATGAGCCAGGGAGTTCAATGATGCCGGGTAAAGTCAATCCTACACAGTGTGAAGCGTTAACAATGGTCACTACCCAAGTGATGGGAAATGATACCACGATAGGCATTGCTGCAAGTCAAGGTAACTTTGAAGTCAATGTGTTCAAACCAGTGATAGCTTATAATTTTTTACAATCGGCAAGGCTATTGGCCGATGGTATGAATTCATTTAACGATAACTGTGCAATAGGCATTGAGCCGAATCATGAAGTGATTGAACGAAACTTGGAAAATTCTTTGATGCTTGTCACTGCTTTAAATCCGCATATCGGGTATGAAAATGCAGCTAAAATCGCTAAAAAAGCACACGATGAAGGACTGACATTAAAAGAATCAGCTTTAAATTTAAATATGCTTGATAAAGATGAGTTTGAAAGGATTGTCAATCCATCAAACATGGTACACCCAATCAGCTGAGTTTCCTATTAAAGTAAAAGCACTCACTTAATATTTTATTTTCAAAAGCCTATATCAGTAAAAGTTTTATACACTCAATTCATTAATTAACCACCACTAAAAGGAGGATGTTCATATGACTGTAAGCGCTGATGAAGAAATTAATTTGATCCGCCAAAGTGTCCGTTCACTTTGTGCGGAATTCCCTGAATCGTATTGGAGAGAGACAGACGAAAAGAACGCTTATCCGGAGGAATTCATCCAAACATTGACAGAAGAAGGATGGCTGTCTGTACTCATTCCGGAAGAATACGGTGGGGCGGGACTTGGCATGTATGAGGCGAGTGTCATATTGGAGGAAATCAATCGCTCCGGGGGGAATGCCGGTGCTGGGCATGCACAGATGTATACAATGGGTGCGATATTAAGACATGGCAGTGAGGAGCAGAAACAGCGATATCTCCCAAAAATTGCCAGTGGCGAATTGCGGCTGCAGGCTTTCGGCATTACAGAACCAACAGCAGGTAGTGACACAACGAGTATAGAAACGACAGCAGTCAGAGAGGGGAATAAATACATTATTAATGGCCAAAAAATCTGGATATCCCGTACGCAATATTCGGATTTGATGCTTCTGTTGGCACGTACAACACCAAAGGATCAGGTAGCGAAGAAAACAGACGGGTTGAGTTTGTTCATTTTAGATATGAAAGACCAGAAAAATAATATCGCAATCCGGCCGATAGACACTATGATCAACCACGCCACTACGGAAGTGTTTTTTGAGAATGCGGAAATTCCCGCAGAAAATTTGATCGGCAAGGAGGACAAGGGCTTTAAACAGGTACTCAGCGGGATGAATGCCGAACGTATTTTAATTGCCTCTGAAAGTATTGGAGATGGAAAGTATTTTATTGACAAAGCTGTCCAATATGCCAATGAACGTGAAGTGTTTAACCGTCCCATCGGTCAGAATCAGGGTGTCCAATTTCCCATCTCACAATCGTACATGGAAATTGAGTCAGCAGCGCTGATGAGAGATAGGGCAGCAAATTTGTTTGATGCCGGAGAAAATTGTGGCGCAGAGGCTAATATGGCTAAATACCTTTCAACGGAGTCGACCTGGAAAGCTGCTAACGCAGCGATGACCACATTTGGAGGATATGGATTTGCTTCTGAATACAACATAGAACGAAAATTCAGGGAAGCCCGCTTATACATTGTTGCTCCTGTAACCAATAATTTGGTTACAACTTATATAGGACAGCACGTCTTAGGTCTCCCGAGATCTTTTTAATATTTTTTAAAGGAGAGGTTTCATGGAATTAAGTGAAAAGCTGGCCAACTATGTCATAGATACAGATTATGATGATTTGCCTGAGGAAGTTGTGGATTTCACGAAACTATGCATTTTGGATTATTTCGCCTCAGCCATAGCGGGATCCAAAACGGAACCGATTCAGAAAATTGATGAATTGGTCAGGGAAATGGGAGGCGAGTCACAGGCATCCTTGATTACCGGAGGCCATTCCTCAGTACCCCAGACAGCATTGCTTAATGGCGCATCGAGTCATATTGTTGAACAGGACGATATCCATAAGGGATCAATCATTCATGCGGCCACAGTTGTGATTCCAGCAGCTTTGGCTGTTGCTGAATGGAAAGACCTGTCCGGTAAAGAATTGATTAATGCAGTTGTGATTGGGTATGAGGTTTGTTACCGAATCGGTGAAGCGGTATCGCCATCACACTACTATTATTGGCATAACACTGCAACTTGCGGCACTTTTGGAGCGGCGGCTGCAGTGGCTAAATTGTTGAAGTTAAATGAAAATCAAATCATCAATACACTGGGAAGTGCTGGAACCCAGGCTGCGGGTCTATGGGAATTCATTGAGGACGGAGCGATGTCAAAACAATTGCATCCAGGGAAAGCGGCGATGAACGGTGTCATTAGTGCATTATTAGGAAAAAAAGATTTTACTGGCGCTAAAAAAATACTTGAAGGGGACCGTGGCTTTTTTGAATCCATGAGTGAGAATTATAAGATATCTAAAATCACAGATGGTTTGGGTGAAGAATATAAGATCTTGGAAAACTCCTTTAAAGTACATGCTTCCTGCCGTCACACGCATTCGGCCATGGATCTTATGATCGATTTGGCAAACGAAAGGGACATAGATATCAAGGATATTGATCGTATTAGTGTGAAAACCTATCAGGTCGCTATAAATATTACTGACAATAATAAGCCGGTTACTCAATATCAGTCAAAATTTAGTCAACAATTTTGCACTGCACTAGCCTTGTTGAAGGGACATGGGAATCTGGAAATCTTTAATGAAGATACTTTGTGGGATGAGAATATACGTGAATTGATGAAGCGCGTAGACGTAGTAACAGATCAAGAGATTGATGCCCAGTATCCATCGAAGTGGGGGGCAATTGTAGAAGTATATATGAAATCGGGAGAGGTCATAAGAAAAGAGACAGATTCTCCACGTGGCGACCCGGAAAATGCTGTTTCAAATAATGAACTTCGGCAAAAGTTTATGAGTCTTACAAAAATATGGTCTGAGGAAGACCGTGAAATATTATCAGAAAGGATTCTGGACTTAGAAAAACAGGAGACTGCAAGAAATCTTCTTGGTTTAAGCAAAATATCTCTGGATTAAATCAATTTGAGAAGTTTAAAGTATGAAAATCATTGTGATGTACCCCTTCAATTTAAACCAGTCATACGATATAATAAAGTATACAATATCCACTTATAATGAAATGGAGACTGAATTATGACTGAGAAAATAGATTTAAGGATAGGCGACCGTGAAATGCTTCATAATCAAGTATGCAGTGTGCTGAGAAGCGCAATTTTGAGAGGTGATTTTGAGCCGGGTCAGCGATTAGTGCAAACAGAGCTGGCTGAAATGACTGGTGTCAGCCGAATGCCCATTCGAGAAGCCTTGAGGACACTCGAAACAGAGGGATTAGTTAAAATGGAACCACACAGAGGGGCAGTGGTCCGACCGATACAAAAAAAGAAGGACATTCAGGGAAATTTTATGAACTGCGATCGGTTTAGAACCATTGGCTCTGAGAAAAGTATGAAAACTTTAACTGAAGATGACAATTGAAGCATTGAAGTCTTATCATAAATCCATGAAGGAGGGTACAAACGGGGAAGAATACGTGGAGTGGAATGCAATGTTTCATCAGCTGCTTTCCAGCCGTTTGTCAAAGTCCCCGGCTTCTTGGATTTTATCGGACCGTTTCACGCGGGTTTGCCGCAGGACCATCCCGCAAGTTATTCCCGGGCAAATCCAAAGAATAAGGAGATGAAAGATATTTTTAAATGCCGTTTTAAATGGAGATGAGGAAAAAGCGGTGGAATTTTTGACCACCATAATCAGCAGGACCGGCGAAGAATTGCTCATTTCCTTGATAATAAAGATTTTAAATGAATTCGTAGATGTAATCAGACTCTTTCTAATTTTCCCTGAGGGTCTGATTTATTTTTTAAAAGTAGTGGCTTACATATGGTTAAATGTCAAAAAAATATTAAAATTGGGTTTACAAACAATGTTAAATACACTAAAATATATTGTATCCAATATTACAATATCCAATAAATATCACTTTATTCTCAGCACTTTCTGCAAAGTTTTAAAATTTAGGAGGAATAGAATGTTACCATTAGAAGGTGTTACTGTCATTGCCTTGGAACAAGCAATTGCCGTCCCATTTGCAACTCGGCAATTGGCTGATATGGGAGCACGTGTCATAAAGGTAGAAAGGCCGGGCGCGGGAGATTTTGCCCGTAATTATGATACGACAGTTAAGGGCATGTCCAGTCATTTTGTCTGGTGTAATCGCTCGAAGGAATCTATTGAACTTGACCTGAAATCAGAGCAAGGAAAAGAGGCACTCAGTCGTTTGCTTGAAAAAGCTGATGTTCTTGTACAGAATCTGGCGCCTGGTGCTTTGGAACGCATGGGTTTTGACCCACAGGAACTTACCCAAAAAAACCAGGAATTGATTGTTTGCAGTTTATCTGGATATGGAAATAATGGGCCTTATGAGGAAAAAAAAGCATATGATTTATTGGTCCAGTGTGAAGCGGGACTTGTTTCCGTAACTGGAAGTGAAGAGACACCTTCTAAAGCTGGCATTTCCATTGCCGATATAGCTGCTGGTATGTATGCCTATACCGGGATTTTAACAGCGTTGCTAAATCGGACGAAAACGGGAGAAGGTACAATTATTGAAGTCTCTATGTTGGAAGCACTCGGAGAATGGATGGGATACCCGGCTTACTATGCTGCGTACGGAGGGACGGAGCCTAAACGGACCGGTGCAAGTCATTCAACTATTTATCCATATGGCCCGTTCAAATGTGGTGATAACAAAACTGTATTTATCGGATTACAAAATGAGCGTGAGTGGAAGGATTTTTGTGAACGTGTACTGAAAAATCCAGAGCTTGCTGAGGACGCAAAGTTTGAAAACAATTCACAACGATCTGCCAATCGGACAGAATTGAAAGCACTGATAGAAGATAGTTTTAAAGATTTAAGTTCTGATGATGTTATTGAACGTGTGGAGGACGCAAAAATTGCAAACGCGCGTCTAAATAATATGAAGAATTTTTTTGATCATCCGCAATTGTCTGCACGGAATCGTTGGCAAGAGGTACAAACACCTGAGGGAGCGATTAACGCCCTTATACCGCCGGTTACGATGAAGGGGGTTGAATCAGTTATGAAACCGGTTCCTGCTCTTGGTGAGCATACCGACGACATTTTAGACGAAATAGGCATGAGAAAGGTTAATAAATAATTTGTCCAAAATGAGGAGGTACATTCAATGAGTGTAAAAGAAGGCTGGAATGGGCGTTTTTATGAGGATTTTGAAATTGGGGACATTTATTCACACCCACTCGGAAGAACTGCAACAAAAACAGATAACATTTATATCACGTTGCTGACTCAAAATACGAATCCCATTCATTTCGATAGTCATTATTCAGAACAGACCGAGTTTGGGGAGCCGCTGGTTGATTCAACGTTCACAATTGCTTTAGTGACAGGCCAGTCTGTCACAGATCTATCCCAGAATGCCATGGCCAACTTGGGGTGGGATGAGGTTCGCCTGCCGAATCCGGTGTTCGAAGGGGATACCATTTATTCCTTTTCGGAAGTACTGAATAAACGGGAATCCAAATCAAGACCGAATGTCGGTATTGTGAATGTCAAAACAAGCGGTTATAACCAAAGAGGCGAAATTGTGATCACATTTAAGCGGACTTTCATGATTTACAAAAAGGATTATGCACCTAAAAAAGAGAATAAGTTATTAAACAAAGTCCTGGAAAAAAGTAAGCCACAAGACTGAAAAAAACAGGAGGGTGGTTCGAATGAAAGAGATTCATTATAATGATATTGTTCAGAATGTGGCACGTCTGTGCGAAGAGGCAAATTATGACTTGGGGGAGGATGTTGTAACAGCATTTGAGCAAGCAGTTCAAACAGAGTCTTCTGAAGCCGGTAAAGAAGTGCTGAACCAATTGATCGACAACGCCAATATTGCAATTCAGGACCGGGTTCCAATGTGTCAGGATACCGGTGTATCCGTTTTCATTGTGAAACTGGGACAGGATTGTCATATCACCGGTGGCAGCTTGCAGGAAGCAATCAATGAAGGTGTTCGTACTGGATACGAGGATGGTTACTTGCGTTATTCAATCGTGGATGATCCTATTAATCGAAAAAATACGGGAGATAATACGCCTTCTGTCATTCATACAGAAATAGTATCGGGAGATCGTCTTGAAATATATATGACCGCAAAAGGCGGCGGGCGGAAACATGAGTGCTCTCAAAATGCTTAAACCGAGTGACGGACTTGAAGGTGTGAAAAAATTCATTTTGGATACAGTTCGGGAAGCAGGTCCAATGCTTGTCCTCCACTTGTAGTCGGCAAGGATAAGGCGGCAATTTTTGATTCTTGTGCCTACTTGGCCCAAGAAATCACTTTTTTCAGACCGGTTGGGGAACGACATGCTAATGAGGAGATTGCTAATCTTGAGAAAGAATTGACCCAAGAGATTAATAAATTGGGGATCGGGCCGCAGGGATGGGGGGAAGCACCACGGCACTTGATATAAAAATAGAAATTTCCCCATGTCATATTGCTGCCCTACCAGTGGCAGTCAACTTAAATTGCCATGCGAGCCGGCATAAACATGTCATACTTTAACCTAGTTTTTTTTGGAGGGATTACATGGCTCAAATAAAATTAAATGTGCCGTTTGAGGACGAAGCAACTGTTAGATCATTAAGGGCAGGGAACCAAATCCTATTGACAGGAACTTTGTATACTGCCAGGGACGCAGCTCATAAAAGAATGGTAGAACAGATAGAAAATGGCGAAGAACTTCCATTTGAATTAAAAAATCAAATCATCTATTATGTGGGGCCGACACCTGCCAAACCCGGGGAAGTGATTGGCTCGGCAGGCCCGACGACAAGCATCAGAATGGATAAATATACGCCCACTTTACTTGAACGGGGATTAAAAGGAATGATAGGTAAAGGTTACAGGGTCAAGAAGAGTCATTCAGTTGCTGAGATAAGTGCCGTTTATTTTGGCAAGCCATTGGTGATCGGGAGCGCTATTGGGCGAAAAAAATTAAATCGGTGGAGTTAATGGCATAAAATCTGAGCACTGAGGCCATACGAAAATTAACAGTTGAAGAGTTCCCTTGTATGGTGATTAATGATTCAGAAGGCAGAGACTGGTATAAGGAATCCCAGAAAAAATTTAAATAGCCTTAATATTGAAAAACAAACGGCTATAAATAAGGAAATACAAAAAGGGGAATGGTAATGGTTCAGACAATTGATGAGAAGACACCAATTAAGTTAAGTGAACAAGAAAGAAATGAACTTCGGCAGGGTGTTCGTGAATTATGTGCTTCATTTGGTAATGAATATTGGAGAAAACTAGATCCCCCAAGAGAATACCCTCATGACTTTGTGGACGCTTTAACCGAAGCAGGTTATTTATCTGTGCTGATACCAAAAGAATATGGTGGCAAAGGGTACGGTTTGGTGGAAGCAACCATAATCCTGGAAGAGATCCACCGCGCCGGTGGCCATGCAGCTGCTTGCCATGCCCAAATGTATACGATGGGTTCGTTGCTTAGACACGGAACCGAAGAGCAAAAGAAAAAATATCTTCCCGGGATTGCTGAAGGAAAAATCCGTTTGCAGGCTTTTTCCATCACCGAGCCTGAAGCGGGATCAAACACGACATCAATTACAACGTTTGCGGAAAAAACAGAAGACGGCTATATCATCAATGGCCATAAGAACTGGACCAGTCGTATTCTACAGTCAGATTTACTCCTTCTTTTGGCACGAACGAAGCCTTTAGAGGAAGTTACCAAAAAATCAGATGGGATCAGCCTGTTTTTGGTAGATCTGCGGGAAATCAGAGTAAGCCAACCTGATTCACTGGAAGTTGAACCGGTCCGTACAATGTTTAATTATGCAACGAATAAAGTGTGGTATAAAGATATGAAAATACCACTTGATAGTGTTATAGGAGAAGAAGGGAAAGGTTTTAAGTATGTTTTAGATGGTATGAATGCTGAAAGAATTTTGCTCGCTTCAGAAACGATTGGGGATGGATACTTTTTTATTGATAAAGCAACAAAATATGCAAGCGAACGGGAGGTATTTAACCGTAAAATTGGGGAGAATCAAGGAGTGCAATTTCCAATCTCACACGCTTATGCTTCCATAAAAGCTGCAGATTTATTGCGCTACGAAGCTGCAGAAAAGTTTGATGCAAATGAAAAGTGCGGTGAAGAAGCAAATATGACGAAGCTTTTATCAAGTGAAGCCAGCTGGGAAGCCGGAAATATCTGCATTAACACATTCGGTGGGAATGGATTTGTAGATGAATATGATGTAGAACGTAAATTCAGGGAAACACGCATGTATCAAGTGGCGCCAGTGAATAACAATATGATTCTATCCTACATTGGCCAGCATGTTTTAGGTATGCCGAGATCTTATTAATGTTATGATTCAATTGTTTTGTTGTTTTTGTGTTATAAATATTGAGCTGATGCAAGATTCAAGATCCTAAGGCTGCCAACCACCAACAAAAACGGTGGAAAGCAGCCTTTTGTTTTAAATAACGCATTTAAAACTCCTCATAAACCGCCGGATCCTGATCCTTCATACGCCCATCCGTCCTACTCAACTCATCTATTGCCTCTATATCTTCATCATCCAGCACAAAATCAAAAATCGAAATGTTTTCCAGTTGACGCACAGGTGATGCTGATTTCGGAATGGCAACAGCATCGTGCTGATAATGCCAGCGCAAAATTATCTGTGAAGCCGTTTTGCTGTGTTTGTCCGCAATGTCTTTAATCGTATCATTAGTGAAAACATCACTGGCACGGGTTAAAGGGCTCCAGGATTCAGTGACAACACCATGCTCTTCATGCCATTTGCGCTGTTCTGCCTGGTTAAAGAATGGATGAAGCTCGACTTGATTGATGCTTGGCAAGACACCCGTTTCTTTTTCCAGACGTTCCAGATGCTCGGGCAGGAAATTGCAAACACCGATTGAGCGGATCAATCCCCATTTTTTTGCATCAATTAAAGCCTGCCAAGCTTCCATATAGATATCCTGTTTCGGGTTTGGCCAGTGGATTAAGTATAAATCATAATAGTCCAAATCGGCGCGATAGAGTGATTCCTGAATGGTTTTCACTGCCTTGTCGTACGTATGGTAACGGCCGGGAAGCTTTGATGTGATGCGCAATTCCTCACGTGGTACGGATGTCCGCTTCAATGCGGCTCCGACTGTTCCTTCATTTTCATAGTTGTAGGCTGAGTCAATCAAGCGGTAGCCATGATCAATGGCACTTGCGATGGCTGCTGCACCGTCATTTCCCCACAGTTTGTATGTCCCAAAGCCGATTGCCGGGATGTTTGTCCCGTCATTCAGTGTGATTTCGGGTATTTGGTTCGTCATCGTGTCACTCCTTTTATATTTTTGTTTTATTTAATCCATTAAGCTATTCGTATTTAATAGTAGTTTATCATAATCTATCACTGCACATCATGGGATAGCGTTTTCCACTGTCAAAACTAATCAGCAAATAACACGATACAACCGGTCAATCGCCTCAGCTATTTCATCTTCCTTAATACTTGCAAAGCCAATAACGATTTCAATATTTTTCGGTTTGCTATCATCATCCCCCAGTAAAAAATGTTTCATTGTATAGATTTCCAGCTTTTCCTGTTTGGCTTTTTCTTTTACCTCTTCATAGCTTTTGTCTGTATCAAATTCCGCAAGAAAATGGAGTCCGGCCGGGGCATCTTTAATTTTTATCCTGTTCTGAAACCTTACAGCGAGTTCCTTTATTAATTGTTTCCGTTTCTTATCATAATGCTGATTCATTCGTTTAATGTGTTTGGCGTAATCCCCATTTTGAATAAAATAATGTAACGCATATAATTGAAGCGAACTGCAGCCCTGTATCCGGTCAGAATAATGAAATTGATATCTTTCAAGTAACTTAGGCGGCAATACCATATAACTAATCCGGAAACTTGGCAGTAAAGTTTTAGAAAAGGTGCCGAAATAGATGACGCGCTGATTTCGATCAAAACTCTGCAGGGAAGGGATATTATCCGTACCATACTTGAACTCGCTGTCATAATCATCTTCTATAATATATCGATCGTCGCCGGTTGCAGCCCAATTCAACAGCTCAACACGTCTGGAAATCGGCATTATCGTTCCAGTTGGAAACTGGTGCGAAGGTGTCATAAACAAAAAGTCAGGATTGGTTGATTTGATTCCGTTAATATCGATCCCATCCCTGTCCAACCCAATAGGCAATACGTCCAGTTTCAGGCTTTTTAGTATTTGGAAAATCCGTGAGTATCCCGGGTTTTCGATAGCTATTTTGGTATTTGAGCCTTGTATTGCCATTAATTGATGAATTAATGGATGTATACCGGTACCTATAATGATTTGTTCAGGCTCACATGTTACACCGCGTGTTAAGCCTATCATATCGGAAATCGTCTTTCTTACGGTAAATGGGCCTTGTGGATGGGCGATCTCGGAAAGTTCTGTTGTATGTTGGGATATCGCATTTTGTTGACTCTTCATCCATTCATAAAAAGGAAACATGGAATGGTCTATTTTGATATGTGAAAAGGAAAGCCAACCTTTTTCATCACTGGGAGTTTCCTTTAAATGTTTAGGCAGTTCACGTTCTTTAGCAGAATTGCCATTAACAAAATGCGCAATATCTTCAACGAAATATCCTTTACGTTCCACCGTATAAATGTACCCTTCCGCAAGCAATTGTTCATATGCCGTTGCGACTGAATTGATGCTTACTCCCAATTCATTGGACATTTCTCTTTTTGAAGGGAGTTTGTTGTTTGCAAGAATTTTGTGATCCAGTATGAATTCCTTGAGTCTTTCATAAATTTGTTTATAAATATAATTTGATTTTTGTCTTTTATCGATATGGAATTTAATCATCTGCCTTCACCCTGGTCCCATAATTTTCTTAATTCTGGTACTTTTCATTATACCAACAAAGTATCATACTAGTCTATAAATTCACAGTAAACAGTTAAACAAGGGGGTTATGCAACATAAAGCTGAGATTATGATTTTTACGAGAATTTGAAAGCGATTACCTATAGAAAGGATGATTCCATTGTCAAAAAACTTATCCGAATTGGATCAGAAACATTTTATTCACCCGACATCATCCATCCAACAGCAGCAGGAGCATGGGCCGGCTTATATTTTTGAAAAAGGTGAGGGCATTTATTTAACCGATATCAAGGGAGAAACTTACATTGATGCGATGTCGTCGTTATGGAATGTCAATATCGGTCATGGGCGCAGTGAGTTGGCAGAGGTTGCTAAAGAGCAAATGGAGAAACTGGCATTCAGCTCTGCATTCTCAACGTTCAGTCACGAACCGGCCATACTGCTCGCAGAAAAAATAGCCTCTATAGCGCCAAAAGGATTAAATGCTGTGTTTTTCACGTCAGGTGGTTCTGAATCGAATGATACAGCCTTTAAACTGGCACGGCATTACTGGAAGCTGAAGGGTGAACCGGAGCGCCGGAAAATCATTTCCCGTAAAAAGGCTTATCACGGTGTTGCTGCAGCTTCAACAAGCGCAACGGGTATTCCGCAATTTTGGGATATGGCCGGAACATTTATGCCTGATTTCGTTCATGCGGATACACCATATGAAAAAGACACAGCAGAGGCAATCGAATCGATACGCCAGGTGATTGAGCAGGAAGGACCGGAAACGATTGCGGCATTTATTGCAGAACCTGTACAAGGTGCTGGCGGGGTCATCATTCCACCTGATGATTACTTCCAGGAGATCCGCAAGCTTTGTGATGAATACGGGATTTTGTTCATCGCCGACGAGATTATTACCGGTTTTGGACGGACTGGGAAAATGTTCGGCATGGAAAATTGGAATGTTGAGCCTGACTTGATGACGTTTGCCAAAGGTGTCACAAGCGGCTATCTCCCATTTGGCGGGGTAGTTGTTTCCGATGAAATCCACGACATGCTGAAAGAACGTTCAAGCGGCACATTGTTCCATGGATTCACGTATAGCGGGCATCCAACGGCCAGTGCGGTCGCGTTGAAAAACATTGAAATTATGGAAAATGAAAATCTCGCAGCAAATGCACAAAAAATGGGTGAACGGCTGCTGAAAGGTTTCAAACAGATCAAAAAAGACACGCAAATTGTTGGTGACGTCAGGGCACTCGGTCTTCTTGGGGCTGTGGAACTCGTCAAAGATCCGGACACCAATGAACGTTTTCCTGCTGAATGGAAGGTGGCTGGAAAAGCAATCAATGCACTATACGACCGTGGTGTTATTTGCCGGCCTGTAACATTCGACAGCACGGACATTATTTGTTTTTCACCGCCATTAATTATCAATGAAGAACAGATTGATAACCTGGTTGAAAAAGTGCATGATGCTGTGCTGGCGGTAGAAAAAGAGATAGGTATAGGAAGTCAAAATATCTACTAAAATTACAATAATTGATTACAAGTAATTTAAAGGGAGTGGAATCATATGAGCCAATATCGTGTAGCCGTGGATGCCGGTGGTACATTTACAGATGTGTTTGTATTCAATGAACAGACGAATGAAATCGAAGTCGCGAAAACACCTTCAATGCCTGAAAACCCTGAAAGAGGGGTCGTTAATGGTGTTGATGCTGCAAATGTATCAGGTAAAGATATAAGTCTGTTATCACACGGAACAACAGTCGGAACAAATGCATTAATTGAAAGAAAATTACCTAAAACCGCTTTGATTGCGACGAAGGGTTTTCGGGATGTAACAGAAATTCGCAGGGGGACTAAATCGGATCTGTGGGATGCTTATAAGGACGTTGCCCCGCCTTATATTGAAAGAAGAAACCGTTTTGAAGTTAATGAGCGGGTTGATTATAAGGGAAATGTCTTAACAGAGATACAGGAGGAAGAGGTTAAGGCGTTGGCGAAAACGTTAAAACAAAAAGGAATAGAATCAGTTGCTATTTGTTTTATGAATGCCTATGTAAATGGCGAAAATGAAAGAAAAGTTAAAGCTGTATTAGAAGAAGAATTAGATGACGTATATGTGTGTACATCCAGTCAGGTTTTGCCGGAAATATTCGAACATGAAAGAACGAGTACCACAATTATTAATGCAGTTCTTGGTCCAATTATGAGCCAGTATATGGGACGACTAGAAGATCACATGAAGACAAGAGGATACAAGGATGATATTTTGGTGCTTCATTCAGGGGGCGGTGTCATGACATCAGAAATGGTTCCGCGTCTGGCTGCAAGGGTTGCAAGTTCAGGCATCGCAGCAGGAGCAATCGCTAGTAAACATATTGCCCAGCTATGCGGTTTTAATAATGCTATAGGACTGGACATGGGTGGAACAAGCTGCGATATATCACTTATGTATGAAGGTGACCTTCCAGTAACGAAAGATTGGTATATTGAGTATGGCTATCCGATTGGCTTCCCTAGTGTGGAAGTACGGACTATTGGGGCAGGTGGAGGAAGCTTAGCTCGTATTGATGATGGCGGCTCACTGCGAAATGGCCCCGAAAGTGCAGGAGCGGACCCAGGCCCGGCTTGTTATGGCTTGGGAGGCGAAGAACCAACAAACACCGATGCCAACCTTATATTAGGGCGTTTAAATGATAAGTTATTAGATGGACAATTGACATTGGAAAGGGAAGCTGCTGTAAAATCAGTTCAATCTATTTGCGAGAACTTTGGCTTTAATGAATATGAAGCGGCTAATGCTATATTGAAAGTAGCTAATGCAAATATGTCTGATGCCCTGCGCTTAATATCCGTACAAAAGGGATATGATCCGAGAGACTTTGCATTAGTGGCGTTTGGAGGTGCTGGTGCCTTACAAAGTGCATATCTAGCCAAAGAATTAGAAATCCCAAGTGTCATTGTTCCAAAATATCCGGGAGTTTCTGCAGCACTAGGGTGTTTGCTTGTGGATGTCCGACATGATATTACACAGACCTTTGTCGCCAACCTAGATGATATAAAAGATGATGAATTGGAAGAAAAATATATCGAAATGGAGAAAGAGGCTATTGGACTTTTGGAAAAAGAAAAGATAAAATCTGAAAACATGACGCTTATTCGACACTTGGAAATGCGCTATAGTGGCCAATGGCGGTCATTAGAGGTGACTATCAATCGGCCTTTGGATTCCTTGGACCAAGCCGTTGCTAAATTTCACCAGGAGCATGAACGGGCATACGCATTTTCGGATATTGATAAAAGTATAGAGATTTATGGTTTGAGAGTGGAAGCTGTTGGGAGCGTATCAAAACCTCAGCTGCCTAAGGAAGAACCGCAAGGCACTCTAGAGGATGCTTTGAAAGAATACAGGGATGTTTACTTTGAGGAATCAAATGGAATTGTTCAAACGCCAATCTATAATCGTGCAGATGTGCCAGTTGATTCCAGGATTAATGGTCCTGCGGTTGTTGAACAATTAGATTCAACGGTTGTTATTCCTCCTGAATTTCAGGCTTATATAGACAAATATAAAAATATTATAATTTCTTTAGTAAAATGAGGTGATTTCTGTGGAAAAAACGTTTGAAAGTAAACTGGATCCAGTAACATTTGAGGTTTTGAAGAATGGATTCTCGAATTTAGTCGATCAAATGGCGGAGCAAATTTTAAGGACTTGCTATTCGTTTGTTATTTATAATCGTGATTTCAGCAATGCTTTGTGCGATGCGGAAGGAAACACGATTATGCAGGGAACACAGGATATCGCGGTTCATGTCGGAACATTGCATTTCACAGCAAAAGCAGTACTCGAAGATTTTAAGGATGACATACATCCAGGCGATGTATTTTTAATCAATGACCCTTATCGTGGTGGGACGCATTTTAATGATGTCCGTGTTTTGCGACCTGTATTTTATAATGGAGAGATGATAGCAATTATGCAATCCTGTGGCCATTGGGCAGATATGGGAGGTTCTGTGCCCGGATCCTTTGATGTAAGTTCCAAGGATCATTATGGGGAAGGAGTGCTTATCCCGCCAACGCGCATATGGCATAAAGGCGAGTACTTAGAGGATGTAGCTAATTTGCTGGTCTCTAATATGCGTGTACCTGAAGAGCGTCTAGGAGATTTGCGAGCACAGGCCGAGGCAACGAAAGTGTCAGAAAAGGAACTACTAAGATTGGTCGAAAAGTACGGGGTTGACACAGTTTTAACAGCTTTTGATGAAGTGCAGGATTATGTTGAGAAACTTGCAAGAGCTAAGCTGAGGGATCTTCCTAATGGTACGTGGGAAACGGTTGATTATATTGATATGGATCCGGAAGTGGGGGATGGCTTGATCCCAATTAACGTTAAAATGACAATAGAGGATGATCAGATCTATTATGACCTTGAAGGGACACATGATGCTATAGGATGTTTTTTGAATTCTTCGTTTGGATCAGCCTATTCAGGGTTGTTTGCCGGAACGAAAACTCTCTTCCCTGATATCCCATTAAATTCAGGTTTTTACCGTGTAATTAAAGCTAAATTGCCTGAAGGTTCAGTTGTCAATGCAAAGTGGCCTGTAGCTGTAACTGGCTTTTGTTCAGGACCTTATGAAAAAATTATGAATGCATGTTTCGAGTTATGGTCGCATGTTCTGCCTGAACGGCTTGCTTTAATCTGGAATACTTATTAATAGGAGGGGAAGATAAGCGGAGTAAAGAGGATAGCTTTTTTATGTGGTATGACTGGATGGCAGGAGGACATGGCGGTCGCATTGACCGGGATGGAGCTAATGCCATTTCGCCGGTATTTGGTATAGGTTTAAGTGTTCAGCCATGCGAAGGTCAAGAACGATTAACTCCCGTAGTGACTTCTAAACATGAAATAATTACAGATTCAGGAGGGCCTGGAAAATACCGTGGTGGATGTGGCATAGAAAAAGGTGGTACATTAACCAATGTTGATAATAGCGTCATATCCGTTTGTTGTGATCGGTCACGTTCAGTTCCATGGGGTCTCTTTGGTGGATTGCCTTCATACCCACACGGTACTTGGCTAAAACCTACAGGAGACGATGAACGTTTCTTAGGAGCCTTTTTTTCTGGTGTTGTCATTAAAGAAGGAGATTCATTCACACGGCCTTCTGCCGGAGGAGGCGGACTAGGCGACCCGCTCGATCGCGAACCAAAAAAAGTATTGCATGATGTTATCAATCGATATGTATCTATTGAACGAGCCATAAAAGATTATGGTGTAGTTATTAATGAAGTTAACGCGGAGCTAGATCAATATATCATTGATGATGCAGCAACAGAAGAAATGAGACAATACATTCGTAATCATAGAAAACAATGGCTTCAGAAAGATATGCACTACGTTGGTAATCTGTTTGAAAAAGGTGAGATCAATCAGTTGGATTTAATTCGTCAATATGGCGTGCTGGTTGATTTATCCACAGGTGAAGTGTTGGAAAAATCAACGCAACAATTCCGTGACATGCTCCAAAAACGGTCTGTCACCTACTGGGACTGAAAACTTAACAATAACCAGTTATAAATTTCAAAAAGGATTGTTGATTTCGATGCTTAGCAAAGAGAAGTCGTGAGGATTAAATATCAAAAATTACAGCCAAACCAGATAATTCATAGTCCAGCAAGCGTACTTCCTACATTGCTATCATCTCTGTTCTTTATGAACAGGTTATGTCGACAGTGAAAGTACACAAAACAGCCGTACGAGTTTCAGAAAGTGGTTGTGTGTATTATCTTTAAAATTAAATCATATTTGTGTAGTGAGCTTATATAGTTATGAAGCAGATTATGAAGTGATTGTAGTCGTTCGCAATTAATAAATAAAGATATATTGATAGGTGTATTGAAGAAAATAATGAACTTATGAAAGTAATATTCTATATGAAAATTTGGAAGCGATTACTTATCAAGAACTTAGCTGAATTGGATCAGAAACATTTTATTAACCCGACATCCTCCATCCAACAGGTGAGGGCATTTATTTGACCGACACTTATATCGATCTGTGATGGCAGCGGAAAAGCAAATTGGCTAAAGAAATGTGAATCCTGAATATTACCATAAAATGAACAATATAATCTGATAAACCTTCTATGTCAAAACCAAAACAAGGAGGATAACAATGCGTGACCGCAAACTATTAAAGATTTTGGGCAATAAAGATGTTATCGCACTTGCATTTGGCGCCATGATTGGCTGGGGCTGGGTTGTCACAGCCGGATTATGGGTGACTGAAGCTGGGTCATTGGGAGCGATTCTGGCATTCCTGATCGGCGGTTTACTTGTGGTTCTGGTCGGGCTCACGTACGCAGAATTGGCCTCTGCTCTGCCGCTTGCTGGTGGTGAGCTTGTCTATTCATTTAAAGCGATGGGACGAACAGTTTCGTTTATCGCCACATGGGCAGTTATACTTGGCTATGTGTCGGTTATTGCATTCGAAGCCGTTGCGCTGCCAACAGTCTTTGAGTATCTGATACCGAATTACAGCCAAGGCTATTTATACACGTTGGCCGGCTGGGACGTTACCATGACATGGGCAGGAATTGGCATCATAGGATCAATCATCGTTGCCTGGGTCAATTACCGCGGCATTAAATTAACGTCCTCGATTACGGTTATTTTGACCGGGCTGATTCTTGCGGCAGGCGTTTTACTGATCACCGGTGGAACGGCCAGTGGCAGTGTTGAAACAATGGAACCGTTTTTTGCAGCGGGTTCTGCAGGCATTATGTCAGTCATTATTATGACACCATTCATGTTTGTCGGCTTTGACGTCATCCCGCAGGCAGCAGAAGAAATCAATGTTCCGCAAAAGCGAATTGGCCAGCTGCTGATTGTATCAGTTCTTCTCGCTGTACTTTGGTATGTGGCCATCATCTTTGGTGTTTCCAGGATGTTGAGCCCGGCCGAACTGAATGAATCAAATCTTGTAACCGCAGACGCAATGGCAAAAGCGTTTGGTGATAGCAGGCTGATGGGGAACTTCCTCGTTCTGGGCGGTATTGGCGGTATTTTAACGAGTTGGCTTGGCTTTTACGTTGGTGGCAGCCGTGCCATTTACGCTATGGCCAGAGCAGGTATGCTTCCTAAATCATTGGGAGAACTGCATCCAAAATATAATACACCACATAAAGCCATTTTGCTGATTGCTGTTTTGTCCACTGCTGCACCGTTGTTGGGCCGCCCTGCACTTCAATGGTTTGTCAATGCGGGCGGACTTGGTCTTGTCGTTGCATGGCTGATGGTGGCGATTTCCTTCATTATTCTCCGTAAAAAAGAACCGGAGATGAAGCGCCCGTTTAAGCTTTCCGGCGGTACTGTCATTGGCTGGATTGCCGTCGTTATGTCAATAGGTATTGGGATTTTGTATTTGCCGGGCATGTCCTCAGCACTTGTTTGGCCGTATGAATGGGCTATCATTGGGATATGGGCTATACTTGGCTTTGTTTTGTATAAAGTGTCAATGAAAAAATATGGCACGGCATATGCCGATAAACGGATGAAAGAAGAAATAGACCGGATTGCATAGGCAGACTGAAAAATCTATTTTTGATACTGGAAACAGCGTTAACCTAAAAAGGAAATGCTGTTTCTTTTGTTTGCGGACATGTCTCAGGAAACGGAAAAAGCGGTAGCCCTCTACGGTAAAATACTTCTCCCTGAAAAACCGTAAAGTTATACAGCCTCTGCCACTCGCTTAACATGTTTTCTGGCCTTTCAAGATTGGGAATAATATCAAATACAAGACGCTATTATTATCCAAACAACATAGAAAGGAAATGATTATGCTGACATTTGATGCCATCGTAATTGGATTTGGAAAAGCCGGGAAGACCATTGCCGGTGATTTGGCAAACAAAGACTGGCAAGTGGCGATGATTGAAAAAGATCCCAACATGTATGGCGGAACGTGTATTAACATTGCCTGCATTCCCACAAAAATGCTGGTCCACGACGGGATGCAAAATGTACCGTATGGCGAGGCAATTGAGCGAAAAGATGACGTTGTTGATAAACTGAACGAAAAAAATTATAAACAGCTTGCTGATCATGATAATGTCACGATTTTCGATTCGGGGGCCACATTTCGCTCGGATAAAGAAGTGGCGGTTGAAACAAACGGGAAAAAGGAAATTCTGACAGCTGAGCACATATTTATCAATACTGGTGCTGTCAGTAATATCCCGCCAATGGAAGGGGACATTAACTCGGATAAAGTCTATACCAGCACCACATTGATTAACCGGAAGCAGCTGCCGAAGAAACTTGCGATCGTAGGCGGCGGCTATATCGGTTTGGAATATGCCTCGATGTATCGCAATTTCGGATCGGACGTAACCGTCATAACACCTGAAGAGAAGCTCCTTTCAGATGAAGATTCGGATATTGCCGAAGAAATCGAAAAGGAGTTTCAAAATAAAGGCATTAATATAATCAATGGGACGAAAGCTGAGAAAATTGAAGAGAACAATGAAGATGACGTGACGCTAACGTTATCCAATAACGACCAGGTGACAGCAAATGCCGTCCTGCTTGCAACCGGCCGCAAACCGAATACGGAAAGCCTCGGTCTGGAAAACACCTCGATTGAGTTGACGGAAGATGGCGCCATTAAAGTTGGCGATAATCTTGAAACTACCACTGATAACGTTTGGGCTCTTGGTGATGTCAGAGGCGGTTTTCAATTCACGTATATTTCGCTTGATGATTACCGGATTGTCATGAGTCACTTACTCGGTGACAAAAGCTATTCGCTGAAGACGCGTGAAAATGTGCCGTATACCATGTTTGTTGAACCGCCTTTTTCCAGAGTTGGCTTGACCAAGGAAGAGGCTGACAAGGAAGGGTTTGAAGCTGCTGAAGGTAAAATGGCGGTTGCATCACACCCCCGTGCCCACGTGCTTAATGATCTTCGCGGGCTGTTTAAAGTCGTCGTTGATAAGCAAACAGACAAGATTTTAGGAGCCAGCCTGTTCGGTCCGGTATCAGAAGAATTAATCAACCTGGTCAAGCTTGCCATGGACTTGGACGCGCCTTATACGTATTTGAGAGATCAGATGTATAATCACCCGGTTATGAGCGAATCGTTCAATGGGTTGTTTGCGGTTGAGGATTAATTGGGGTGGAATGTTATTGTAAACTAGCGTCATATAGAGACTGTTCATTGAGTTCATATACTTAATGGACAATCGTTTATTTTTTCGGGGAAAACTAGGGATATCACAGCTTTGCCGTACCAAAAATCACCGCGATTTGGTACAATAGTCATAGTGATTATTTAGGTAGCGAGGTGGCAAAGCATGGGGCAAAATCTATCAGAACGTGATGTCTGCAGTAAATTTATCACGCCTGCCGTTATAGATGCCGGCTGGGATTTACATAAACAAATTCGTGAGGAAGTCAGTTTTACGGCAGGTCGTATTATTGCACGCCATAACGGCTATATTCGCAAACAAGGGAAACGAGCCGATTATATCCTTTATTATAAACCGAATATTCCCCTTGCCATTATCGAAGCCAAGGATCAAAATCATTCGGTCGGGGCCGGTATGCAGCAGGCCTTGGATTATGCTGAGATATTAGATATTCCGTTTGTTTACAGTTCAAATGGAAATGGATTTGTTGAACATGACCGGACGGGTTCCGGTGAGCAAATTTCACGGGAATTGCCGCTTGAAGAATTCCCATATCCTGCAGAACTGTGGAATCGATATCGGAAATCTCAGGGTTTTACCGAAGAAGAAGAAAAGATTGTTGCTCAGGATTACTTTATGGAACCGGGTGGTAAGACCCCTCGCTACTATCAGCGAATTGCCATTAATCGAACAGTAGAAGCCGTTGCGAAAGGCGGGGACCGTAATTTATTAGTCTGCGCAACTGGTACAGGCAAAACGATGATTGCGTTTAACATTATTCATCGACTCTGGAAATCCCGTGCGAAAAAACGTATCTTATTTTTGGCGGATCGGAATATTTTAGTAGATCAGACAATGGCCAATGACTTCAAACATTTTGGCGATAAGATGACCAAAATTACCAATCGAACCGTTGATAAATCTTATGAAATTTATTTAGCTCTTTATCAGGGCGTATCAGGTGCTGAAGACTGGAAAAATATTTATAAAGAATTTTCCCCTGATTTCTTTGATTTAATCGTGATTGATGAGTGCCATCGCGGCTCAGCACGGGAAGATTCCGCATGGCGGGAGATACTGGAATATTTCAGTGATGCGACACATATCGGACTGACCGCAACACCGAAAGAGACAGAAGACGTTTCGAACATCCACTACTTTGGCGAACCAATTTATACATATTCACTCAAGCAGGGTATCAATGACGGTTTCTTAGCGCCTTATCGTGTAATTCGTTATACGTTTGACCGTGATGTGGAAGGCTGGCGTCCGCGGAAAGGTGAAAAAGATCGTTTTGGTAATTTAATAGAAGACCGGATGTATAACAAGAAAGATTTCGACAAAGGCTTGGTCCTGGAAAACAGGACGGTTCAAGTTGCTAAAAAAGTAGCTGAATATATGGCGCATACGGATCGTTTCCAAAAAGCGATCATCTTTTGTGTAAATGTTGACCATGCCGAGCGAATGCGTCAGGCAATTGCCAATGAAAATCCGGATTTGGTGACGGAGAATCACAAGTATGTTATGCGCATTACTGGGGATAACGAGGAAGGGAAAATGGAGCTGGATAACTTTATTGACCCTGAATCTGTGTATCCGGTTGTGACAACGACATCTAAGTTAATGACAACAGGCGTTGATGCGCAAACATGCAAGTTAATCGTTTTAGATTCGAACATTAATAGTATGACCGAATTCAAGCAAATCATTGGGCGGGGAACGCGAATCAATGAAGAATATGGCAAGTATTCATTTACGATCCTTGATTTTCGAGGTGTCACTGATTTGTTTGCTGATCCGGACTTTGACGGTGATCCTGTCCAAATCTATGAACCAAAAGACGGTGACCCTACTGTGCCGCCAGAGCAAGACGGAGAGGATGAACCGGTATATCCTGATTTCCAGGATGATGGCTATCCGGAAAGAGGCCCGGGTGGTGAGGACATTTTTATTGATGACAAAGATGATGAGAACAAAACTTATTATGTGAAAGACGCGAAAGTCAAAGTTGTTTCTGAAAAAGTTCAATACTACGGTGAAGATGGTAAATTAATTACCGAGTCACTCAAAGACTATACAAAGAAAACGGTCCGGAATGAATATCAGACATTAGATGAATTTCTGAACAAATGGAATGAATCGGAGCGGAAAGAAGCCATTATTCAGGAATTGCTGGAACAGGGTGTCATGCTGGACGAACTGGAGCGGACAGTCGGGCGTGATTATGATCCGTTTGATTTAATTCTTCATGTGGCATATGATCAAAAACCTTTAACACGACAAGAACGAGCGAATAATGTTAAAAAGCGGGATTACTTTACCAAGTATGGTGACAAAGCCCGTGCCGTGTTGGAAAAGCTTCTGGATAAATATGCGGATGATGGCGTTGAAAATATTGAAAGCATGGAAGTGTTGAAATTAGATACCTTCAGCGAGCATGGATCGGTTATTGAAATCATAAAAGAATTCGGCGGAAAAAATAACTATTTAATGGCCGTACAGGAATTAGAACAGGAAATTTATGCGTCTTAATTAGTATAGGGAGAGGTAACAAGCATGAGTATTACGTCTGTGATTAAAAGTATTCAGGATATTATGCGCCAGGACGTTGGTGTTGATGGGGATGCCCAGCGAATTGGCCAGTTAGTCTGGATGATTTTTCTAAAAATATTCGACGATAAAGAAATAGAACTGGAGCTGCTGGATGATAGCTACCAATCCCCGATCCCGGAACACATCAGGTGGCGAAATTGGGCAGCAGATGATGAGGGGATGACGGGAGATGAATTACTGGCGTTTGTAAATGATGAATTATTCCCAGCATTAAAAGAATTGGAAGTAACCGAAGTCCATTCACGTGCCAATATGGTTCGTTCGGTCTTTGATGATGCTTATAACTATATGAAATCAGGGACGTTGATTCGTCAAGTTGTGAATAAAATTAACGAAATAGATTTTAATAGCTCTGAAGATCGTCATCTGTTCAACGATTTCTATGAAACATTCCTAAAAGACCTGCAAAGCGCCGGCAACAGTGGCGAGTACTACACACCACGTGCCGTAACCCAATTTGCCGTGGATATGGTCAATCCGAAATTAGGTGAAAAGATACTTGATCCTGCCTGCGGGACAGGTGGTTTTTTAACCAGTTCAATCGATCACTTGAGAAAACAGGCCCAAACAGTCGACGAACGCCAAACCTTTCAAGATACAGTCTTGGGAATTGAAAAGAAACCATTGCCGCATTTGCTCGGTGTTACGAACTTGATATTGAATGATATTGAAGTGCCTAAAATACGTCGTGATAATTCTTTAGCGCAGCCATTACGTAATTATTCCAGAAAAGATAAAGTCGATATTGTCGTCACTAATCCCCCATTTGGCGGGACAGAAGAAGACGGCATTCAAGCGAACTTCCCAAATAATTTTCGAACCAAGGAAACAGCCGATTTATTCATGGTGTTGATTATGACGTTGTTAAAAGATAATGGACGTGGCGCCATTGTTTTACCTGATGGCTTTTTGTTTGGCGATGACGGTGTTAAGTATCGGATAAAGGAAAGGTTGCTGACAGAATTTAACCTGCACACGATTGTCCGATTACCGCATAACGTATTTTCACCGTACACAAATATTCGTACGAATGTGTTGTTTTTTGAAAAAGGGAAACCGACAGAGGAAGTTTGGTATTATGAACATCCTTATCCTGAAGGGCAAAAAAGCTATTCCAAAACTAAGCCGATTCGTATCGAGGAATTTGACCGTGAAAAAGCCTGGTGGAATAACCGCGAAGAAAATGAATACGCCTGGAAAGTGTCAATCGACGGAATAAAAGAACGTGATTATAACCTGGATATCAAAAATCCTTATACGGAAGAAGAGGAATATTTAGATCCGGAAGAAGCTTTAGCACGTTATCAGAAAGCGAAAGCGGATGTGAAAGAAACCAAGCAAAAATTGGCAGATGAACTCGCTTCCATCATGAAAGAGGTGTTTTGATGGAACTTCTTTTAAAACACTTTGAAGAGATGGTTCAGACGGAAAAAGATGTGGAAGAATTGAAACAGAAAATTTTGGACTTAGCGATAAGAGGGAAATTAGTTCCACAGAATAAAAATGAAATGCTTGCTTTAAAGCAATTGGAAAATGAGGAAAAACTCAGTGAAAAAGTACTTCAAATAACAGAAAAGCCTTTTGATTTACCAAGTAACTGGACTTGGGTACACATGGGAGACATAATGAATATTGGTTCTTCAAAAAGAGTTAGACAAGCTGATTGGAGAAATTCAGGGATACCTTTCTACCGGGCTCGAGAGATTGTGAAATTATCAAAAAATGGCTTTGTTGACAATGAATTATTTATTTCTAAGGATCATTATCTTAAATTAAAAGACACTTTTGGAGTACCAATGAAAAATGATTTAATGGTAACTGGAGTAGGTACAATAGGGGTTACCTATGTAGTAAAAGAGCCTGATGAATTCTACTATAAGGATGCAAGTGTACTATGCTTTAGTAATATTTATAATATTAATCCAGAGTTTGTAAAATTATTTATGCATTCAAACTTTGCTAAAAACCAGATAACCAAGGATGCAATGGGAACAACTGTTAGTACTCTAACAATTAAAAGAGCAAAAAATTTAGCTTTTCCTTTGCCACCATTCAATGAACAAAATCGTATAGTTAATAGGGTAAACCAATTGTTTGCTATTTGTGATCAACTGCATACACAAATAGAATTGGAAAAACAATCATCAGACAAATTTAATACTAATCTTTTTTCACGTATACAAGATGCATCCAATCCTTCTCAAAAAGAAGATTTGGCTTTTGCGATTGAACATATGGATGATTTGTGTCAAACAAAAGAAGACGTCGATTTGTTACGACAGAGTCTGTTGAGTTTGGCCGTTCAAGGTAAATTGGTTAAGCAAGATCCAAACGATGAACCGACATCTGTATTGCTTGAAAATATTGAAGGCGAAAAAGAACGTTTAGTGGTAGAAGGCAAGATTCGAAAACCGAAGAAATTACACGATATTACAGCAGAAGAAGAGCCATATGAGTTACCACAGGGATGGGAATGGATCAGGTTAGGAACTATATCGAATAAAATTCATTATGGCTATACAGCTTCTGCAAAAGATACAGATACAGGTACAAAGTTACTTAGAATCAGCGATATACAAAAAAATAAAGTGAATTGGAATACTGTCCCCTACTGTGATATTGATGATGACAATTATAAAAAGAATTCGCTGCAAGAGCGAGATATACTTATAGCTCGAACGGGTGGAACAATTGGAAAATCCTTTTTAATTGAAAATATATTATATCCTTCTGTATTTGCATCTTATTTAATTAGAGTTCAGTTGAATAAAACATTAAATGAAAAGTTCTTTAAATATTTTTTAGAAAGTAGTTTATATTGGAATCAATTAAAATCTTCTTCAAAAGGGACAGGTCAGCCTAACGTTAATGCAACTTCATTAAGTAAACTAATAACACCTTTGCCACCTCTGAAGGAGCAAGCTCGAATAGTAAATAAGATTGAGCAAATCTTTGATAAATGTGATGCATTAGAACACAACATTGAATTAAAGTCGAATTATGTAGTGAAATTCCGTAATTCTGTTTTAAATGGTTTAACCGATAATAAGAAGTTACATGAGGATTATTAAAAATCAAGATGATGACGTCGATGATGAGGTTCGGAATCAAGATGATTAAATACAGACAACCGTAATATCATAATAGATACACATAACATTCCAAGGAGAATCAATATGGCAAACAACAAGAAATTGATATTAGATTGTGACCCGGGTCATGATGACGCAATTTCAATTATATTAGCAGCCTCAAAAATAAGTAACCTCAACATCGAAGCCATTACGACCGTTGCGGGAAATGTTGAAGTAGAAAAAAATACAGTCAATGCGCTCAGAGTGTGTGACATTGCAGGATTAGAAGATGTCCCGGTAGCTCAAGGTGCTTCCAAGGCATTGTTCCGAAAACCGGAAATTGCCGAAGAGATTCACGGTGAAACAGGATTGGGTGGACCTGAGCTGCCTGATGAACCGAATACAAAACCGGTTGATCAGCACGCTGTCGATCTGATCATCAATAAAGTTATGGCCTCAAACGATGATATAACGTTGGTCCCGACTGGCCCACTAACGAATATTGGATTAGCCATGATCAAAGAACCAAAAATCATACCCAAAATAAAAGAGGTTGTTTTAATGGGCGGCGGCACATTCGGCAATTGGACACCGGCTGCCGAATTTAACATTTATGTGGACGCAGAAGCTGCAAAAGTTGTATTTGAGAGCGGCGTGCCTATTACCATGTTTGGCTTGGATGTGACGCATCAGGCTATTGCAACCAGGGAAACGGTAGAAAGGCTTTCCGAAATCGATAATCATGTTTCCAATTTTGTTGTTGAACTGCTCAAGTTTTTTATCAAAACAAATGAGGATGTTTTCGATATGGATGGCGGCCCGGTTCATGATGCGTGCACCGCTCTTTACTTAATGGACCCCACAATTTTTGGTGTCAAACATGTACGCGTCGATATTGAAACAAAAGGAGAGTTCACTTACGGCATGACGTGTGTGGATACACTTGGCGTAACCAATCGAGAACCGAATGTGAACTTCGCCTATCAATTGGACCATGAAAAATTTTGGGGATTGTTTGAAGACGCATTATCCTCCTATTCAGATTGACTATAGAGGCACATCCTTTGAGAAACCTCTATAATTCTGGTGTTGAATGATAATAAAGATGTTTTTACTTCAATAAAGTCGTTTCTTTTACAATATAGTTGTTCCAGAAAAGGGCCAGATTGTGGAATAAAATAATTTATCTAAATTATTTTTTTATCTGGTCATTATGTTAGATTCCCATTTTTAGTATCTGAGAAAATATGATCTTCCTCAAACCGGCGCTTTTCTTTAATAAGGATTTGCGCCAATATTTATTATGAAGTTCTATGGTGAATGTCAAAATAGTGATATAATAATGTTAAATGAAAGGGGCGGTAAAATTGAAATGGCCAGAAGTTAGAAATATGTACCCGGATCAATTTGTTAAACTGAAAGTACTATCGTCTCATATTGAAAACTATCGAGAAATCATTGAAGATATGGCTGTTATAAGACCGGTGCCGGACGAATCAGCAACAAAAGAACTTTTAAAATCAAAAGATGAAGATTTAGTTTATCACACTTCCCATGAAAATATTGTACTTGAAGTCCGGCAAGATGTAGGGTTGAGGAGATTCTACTAACATGGAAATAAAATACAAACATGGATTGCTACTAGTGGATATGACGCTGGGGTATAATGGGAAAAATAAAGTGATCAAAAATTTGGTGGTGGATACAGGGGCTGCTCGGACACTTATTTCTCAAAATGCAGTAGATGATATTGGTATGCAGGTTGATTTACATGATAAGATTGTCACTTATTATGGAATTGGTGGAAAAGAGTATGCATTTAGAAAAAATGTAGACAGTATCCAAATCAGTGATTATACGATTGAAAACATAGAAGTCGATTTTAATGATTTTGGATATGAGGATATTAACGGATTGCTTGGATTAGATTTGTTAATGCAAGCTGGATTTACTATAGACTTATTACAGCTTGAAATGAATAGAAAGAGTTGAGGGGAATCCTAAAGGGTTCCTTTTATCTTTATAAGTGATGATTATTACAGATTAAAGTAAATAACTTTATTTGCCCTAATCATCTGGAGCTTATTTAACATTAATATGCGCCCCAATCTGAATATTGCTTATGTTAAAATGAAAATAGATATTTTGACGCAGGGAAGTGTCTTAAAAGGAGAGACGGGCGCATGTTATTGAAAAAGAAATCCTCAATGAATGAAGCCAGTGATGTTCAATTGGTAAATGGGTCGGTGTCATTCAGGAATGTTAAGATGAATGTTTATTGTTTTGCGGTTGATGGTGTGTTAATCGATACCGGTTCCAAGTCATTGTTAAAAGCGTTTAAACCATTTTTTGCACAAGCGGATGTTGACCAGGTTATGATTCCCCACTTTCATGAAGACCATACAGGTGGGGCAGGGTATTTACAAACAGAATACGGTCTGCCTGTCTATATGAACGCCATGACAATCAACGAATGTATGGAAAAGGCGGATTACCCATTATACCGCCAAGTATTCTGGGGAAGAAGACGCCCTTTTCAAGCACAGCCAATCGGGGAATCATTTATAGATTTTCCGAACAGGAAAGCCCACTACGGTGCGTTAGCGCCCCCTTTAGGGGTGGGATGAGAGTGAGGTCGGATACAGAGTGCCACTGAAAATCGTAAGGTTTGTGGCGCTTCAAGTATCCGAAAACCGCACTCTTTTAGTTGTATATCTGTTGTAGTTTGTTAATAAAACTGACACAATAATATATGACCGATATAGAAGAAACAAGACAACCGTATCCTTAATCAACTATCATTTCGTTTTTTGCCCTCGATATAGAAGGAAGATATTCCTTCGCGGTGATATAGAAGAACGCTTAAGCAGTTGGTACAAGAAATATGTGAAGGTTTAGAAATTGCCATTCTTGCTTTAGAATGTGACAAAGACCATACACATATGTTTCTAAATGCATCGCCAACACTTAGTCCTGCTAATATTATAAAAAAATCAAAAGAGTGACTTCTAAAAAGTTGCGAGAGGAATTTCCTCATCTCGGGCATTTGCCAAGTCTTTGGACACGTCCCTATTTTGTATCAACCGCATGAAATGTATCACGTACAACGATTAAACGCTATGTTGAACAGCAAAAAACAAGGGGGTGAGGATTATGTCGCAAACGATAACCGTTAAAATCAAACTACTTCCAACAAAAGAACAGGCTTCTATTTTGTATGAGATGAGCCAAACATACATCTCTGTCATCAATACACTTGTATCTGAAATGGTTGCTGAAAAGAAAAGTACAAAGAAATCAAGCAAGGATATTCCTGTTCATTTGCCAAGTGCAGTTAAAAACCAAGCCATCAAAGATGCTAAAAGTGTATTTAAGAAAACAAGGAAAAACCAATTCACTTCTGTGCCTGTTCTGAAAAAGCCTGTCTGTATATGGAACAATCAAAACTATTCGTTTGATTACACTCATATTTCGATGCCAATTATGGTTAATGGGAAAGCGACCAAAATACCTATTTGTGCTTTATTGGCTGATAAGGACAATCGTAATTTTGACCTTCTTACGTACAAACTAGGTACGCTTCGTATCACAAAGAAATCGAACAAATGGATTGCTCAAATTTCTGTCACTATCCCTACTACTCGAGGAACGGGATTAAAAATCATGGGAGTAGACTTAGGCTTAAAAGTACCTGCTGTTGCTGTAACAGATGATGAAAAGGTATGCTTTTTTGGTAATGGTAGACAAAACAAGTTTAAAAAGAGAAAATTTCGTTCTGATCGCAAAGCTTTAGGTAAAAAGAAAAAGCTAAATGCTATTCGTCGTTCAAAAGACAAGGAACAGCGTTGGATGAAAGACCAAGATCATAAAACCAGTCGTGCGATTGTTAATTTTGCTAAAGGAAATAAAATTTCTGTTATTCGCTTAGAACAATTAGCGAAGATTAGACAGACGACAAGAACCAGTCGTAAAAACGAAAAGAACTTGCACACATGGTCATTCTATCGTCTATCGCAATTCATTGAATACAAAGCAAATTTAGAAGGTATCAACGTTGAATATGTGAACCCTGCATACACAAGTCAAACATGTCCGAAGTGTTCTGAAAAGAATAAGGCACAAGGTCGAAAATACAAGTGTAAATGCGGCTTCGAGAAACACAGGGATATAATCGGTGCTATGAATATTCGCTATGCACCTGTGGTTGATGGTAAAAGTCAATCAGCCTAAGATGCTATAAGCACTGTCTTAGGAGGGGTAATGAGATACCCTCATCTTGAAGGCTGTTCAAAACAGAAATGGATTGCGAACGTGTAGTCATTCAAGAATCCCACCCGTCACATCGTAAGGTGTAGGGCTTGCGGCTTTAGCCGTGGGAGTCTCAAATCGCGGAATGCCACCTGGGATGTGATTCAGACACCCGGGCATGCAAAAGATCATTTATCATTTCTGAATCGCCAAGCGGGACAACTCTTTTCAGGAGATCTGTACGACAGCCCAAAATCAAAGTTATATTGCGGGAAGAAAATGTCCCCATGATCATTCATTCCATCAAAAGACTATTGAACTATGATTTTGGCGAATTATTCTGCTACCATGCGGGTTATATGAAAGACGGCCGTCAAGCCAAGTAAATAAATCTTAATTCAGCTGATTTAAAAATAGCCGCGGGTTGGTGTTCCCGGCTATTTTTTGTATAGTTAACTAATTTGGTTAAGCTTCTCCGGCGTTTTATTTATCACAATCCAGCGATTATATATATCGATTAGAAGCCCCATTCCAAACATAAACATCAATGTTCCTGGGCCGATACCGTTTATACTTTGCCGATAAATAATAATGATAATACTTATCGACAGCGGAATTGCCGTACACAAAATGGTGCCTGTTGTATAATTGTTCATCAGTTTCCCAAATGCCTTCAACAAATAATCACTTGGTAAGTATATTGAACTTGCTTGGAAATAAATGCATATAGCGACTGCAATTAAGTTGAGTCCAATGAATAAGTATATATAACGAATGCCTAAATCATTTGGTACATAAACCATTTGATGCAGGTACAAAAACAAATCAATGAAAACCCCAAAAATGACAGAAAGCGCAATGGTTTTGACAATCATTCCCACGGTGAATTTTATTTTCATAAAATAGCTGAGCAACATCGCAAAGAAATACAAAATAATGATGCAAACACCAACGCTAAACGGTAATAAATATTCAAGATTTTCCGCAGCAGATGTCCAGGGTGCACTCCCTAAGTTACTGATTATCATAAAACTATTGCCTAAAGCATTTAAAGTAATAGCTATTACAAACCATAATGAATTTAAAGATAGTACTCTCATCCAGACCTCCAATTACTCCTGCTCGCTAAAATAGACTGCCACTCACCTAATGAGACAGTCAAATACTTCTGCCAATCGTTTGGCCCAGTCTACTTAAATGTTAATACCTGAATCTGATTAAATCAATTGTATTCATATAAGTTTCCAGACTTCTATCCAGTTGATTTTCGGCAGTGGCCGAAAATCTTTTGATTGAACAAAGGTAGACAAAACGACACGCCTGGCTGAAGTTTCTATTCGCGCGATAATGACTCAATTTCGCGCGACGCTCCCTTGAATTCGCGCGGCACTGCCCCGAAATCGCGCGGCGATCCTTGAATTCGCGCGACACTACTTCAAAATCGCGCGACGGTCCTCTGAATTCGCGCGGCACCACCCCGAAATCGCGCGACGGTCCTCTGAATTCGCGCAACACTACTGCAAAATCGCGCGACGATCCTTGTTTTTGCGTGACACTATCCCATTTCGCGCAACCCTCAGCCAATACCGAGCGCCCCCTTACCCTAATTTCTGCGACTAAGAATCTGGAGAATGGAAACGGGATGTAATGAAACAAAAAAAGTTAAATTTTCCCTTTTGCAACACGATACGTTTTCCAAACATAATAAAATGTCACGACAATCGTGAGGAAGATAAAAAACATAAAGCCTGACGACAGACCATTCGCCTGCTCCACAGCGGTTTGAATCATGCCAAAGAGTATCCAGCTGAACATGATACTCATAAACAGATTGATCATCGCCATCATTCTGACCGTATTCTGCTTAATCAGCTGCACCTGTTCTTCCGTCAACTCTTCTTTTTTGATGGTGGGAAAATTAACAAAGTGCAAGGCTTCTTTTGCATCCTGTTTGATAAATAAAAAGTAATTAAGAACGAATACCTGGATTAAAATAAAGCCGTATAAAATGAGCAAACCGATGAGCAGCCCTTTTCCTCCCCAAGCGTCAGGCTCGCCGCTTGCATTGAAATGCTGAGGAATTTCATCCGGCAGCTGGCCGTACTGGAGCAGGACATAAATTGCTGTCAGAACCAGGAGAGTAAAGGAAAGTACATCCACAAATGGGGAGTAATATTTACTGATTTTTTTCCACAAACTTTTTCACCTCCAATTATTAAAAGACAGTGAATTTCATCAATACCATTATACAATAATGACTGTCATTATGGAGGTATATTTTTCTGCATTGCAAACATCTTTCATCGTCAACTGCCGAAATCCTATCAAGAAAAAGCAGACGGATGAAAAACTAAAAGTAATTAATCGGCAATCCTCGTTAAACAAGCTCCGTCCTGTGATATAATAAGATAATAAATATATAAATGGAGGCGATTGGCATGAGTCTTCCCGAGGAAAAGAAAGTAAGTATCGAAACGTTTTATAAAATGCGCGAAGAAACTGATCACTTATTGGAGTATGACGATGGGATTGTTTTGATGTCGCCATCCCCATCGACTCGGCACCAACAGGTTTCTGCCAGGCTGCAGGCAAAATTATTTAACTTCCTTGATGGCGGAAAATGCCAAGTGTTTAGTGCCCCTTATGATGTTCATTTGTACAGAGATGATCTTGACGATGCAAAAATATTCATGCCGGATTTATCTGTTATCTGTGATGTTGAAGGGCTGGAAGAAAATAAATTTGTAGGTGTTCCTGAAATGATTGTTGAAATTCTCAGTCCTTCCAATCAAAGTCATGATCTTGTAACAAAAATGGAAGCTTACATGAAATATGGTGTTAAAGAATACTGGGTTGTCAACCCCATGCTGAATGCGATTCAAGTATATGCATTAACGGATAAACAAGTATACCAGCAAGTTGATATACTGAAGGGTGAAGGTATTGCGAAATCAATTGTATTGACAGGGTTTCAGGTTGATCTGGAAGAAATTCTTTGGTGATTCTCAATCCTTTGTGAATCTATATGAATGCGAGTCCACAATAAATACCCTTTCTCATCCCTACAATCGAAACAAATCCGTAAAAAGAGGCATCTTCAGGCAAAAATAATTTTAAAATATTTTCATTTACATGCCCCCAAATGATGCATACTTTCGATTATAGGAGTGAAAGGGGGCTTCTGTAATAAGCCTTATCATACCATTCTTGGATAGGAAGTTCTCTAAAAAGATCGACAGTTTTATGAAACGATTCTCGAATGAATAACGTATATCATGTATAACCAAAAAGGGGAGAGGATTCGGATGAAACGTGTCACGAAAAAGCGGACGAAGGCTTTCTTGATTGATGCGGCAATCTCGGCTGCGGTTACATATGGGGTGGAGTATTTTCTGAGAAGAAGAGTGAAGAATGAAACAGTCCATGCAGTGGTCACGCCGACAGTCGTTTTGTGGACGCTGGAATACGCTCAAATGCGCCGGAGCGGTCAAACCCTCGGCTATAAGCAGCAAAAGCTCATCCTGGAAGATGAAAACGGTTCAGACCCATCGACGTCGCAAATTTTCAAACGGATGGCACACCGGGATACAATTGCCGGCTTCAGTTATCTGAAAAACCCTAAAGGCTTTACTGAAGAGGAAGGGGCGGTTATGCCGCACGATCGTTATTCGGGTACGCGGGTGAGGGAAAGTTAATTATGCAGGTCAACGTTTTTGGGAATAAAACAGCACGCTGCCCATTTTTGGTAAACTTGGCCGGCGTGCTGTTTCACTTTTCTGCTGACAATCTGCTGATATTAGCAACTACAGCGATTTTACTCCAAACTACAGCGGTTTTGGCTTCAACTACAGCGAATTTTTCTCAATTTACAGTGATTATTAGCCAATCTACAGCGCCGCGCTGCAAACTACAGCGATTTTGCCGGAATCTGCAGCGCGTATTTTTACAAGTATTACCACTGCGCACGAATTCAGAAAGGTTCAGGTAGCTTTACGTGTTCCTTTCATAATCAGACTGATGATGAAAATCAGGATAATCGCGCCGATCAAAGCTGGGATGATGGCAAAACCGCCAATGACGGGTCCAAATTCACCGAAAAGCCCGGAACCGATCCATGCACCGATAATACCGGCGACGATGTTACCAATGATTCCGCCTGGCACATCTTTTCCTACAATTAAGCTGGCTAGCCAGCCTAAGATACCTCCGACAATGAGACTCCAAATGAAACTCATATGATTTATTCCTCCTATTTTAAACCTATTATGGCGTTTCGGTATGAATCATAACCTGATAATCCAGTTGTTAAACAACGCTTATAATTGTCCTCCCAAAAAGACTGAATTTATGCACGAAATGTGCTAAAATAGATATTTCGCATCTGTACACAGAAAGAAGGGCAAAACGTAATGGCTCATGTATTTCGCTGGTTCATTTATTTTATTGGGATTATGATTTTCAGTATGGGGATCACGATTACGGTCAATGTGCAGCATTTGGGAATTCACCCATGGGACGTATTGAATGTGGCTTTATTCGATTTAGTCGGGTTGTCCGTTGGCTCATGGGCAATGATCATTTCATTTTTGCTGATTATTGTTTCCTGGATTCTCGACAAATCCTATATTAAAATCGGCACATTCTTGAATGCGGTGCTGGTCGGTGCGTTTGTCGATTTATATATGTGGCTTGATTTTCTTCCGCATGCGACAAACACTTGGATTGATATCGTCATTATTATGGCCGGTATTGTCGTCATGGGATTGGGCGGCGGCATTTATAATGCGGGCGGTGTTGGATCGGGCCCGCGCGATGGCTTTATGCTGTCAATTTCGGATAAAACCGGTGCGTCAATTGGCAAGGTGCGGATTATTGTTGAAAGCGGCGTATTAGTGATTGGACTTATTTTAGGCGGACCTGTCTTTATTTTTACATTTATTTTCACATTTATTCAAAGTCCGATATTCCAATATACGTATTTGCGAATGGGCCGGTTGGTGAAACAAGTTACAACTCCACGGATGAAAAACTATCGTTCGGATTCCGGTCATACCGGCTGAGTTTTCTAATTTCGGATGACGTTTTCAATTCGGAAATCGGCTAACTCGCCGATTTCTTCAAGTCTGACTTCCGGCATCTGACCTCTGAAAAGACGAGGCTAGGCCTGAGTTTTTCTCAAGGCTTAAATCAGTATTCATATATGTTACAATGGACAAAAAGGCTAGGGGGACTAACCTATGAATTCAGATCAGTTTCACATTTACGGAAGCGGTCAAAAGCCAATTAAATTGCGTGCCGGCAGAATTGCACTGTATCTTGGTGCCGGGATTATAGAAGCCTGGAATAAAAAGAATGAAGCGTATTACTTATTCTTTTACAAACATGACTTCCTCACCGCTGCAAAAGCCAAAAAGCTCAGACGCCATTCATTCATCGAGTCAGCCTTTAAACAAGGGCTGGTGTTCAGTGCACCGCATCCGTTTATTGATGAATTGTTATCTGCAAACCGTCAATGTCGCATCACCCAATTCGACCCGCTCTTAAAAAAGCTTGATAAGCAATATACCCCTCATGAAAAAGCATTTATCTTAACATTTTTTGAATCATTCATTTCCAAAAAACGTTTATTCAATGAAATCAAATCGATCTTTTATGTTTATCGCCGGAATGGGCAGAACTTTTTAGGCTACAAGATTGTCCGGATTCTAATGGACTTTGCACCAGACAACAGTTTAGTCAGACAACTTGCCAGTGATTGGAATTTCAGGCAATATGCCGATTGGTATCGCGATCAATCTGAAAACGTGATGGCGAAAGATTTCATTTTTGCCGAGAAAGTGCTCTATTTTGAGAAGGATAAGGACAACTGTTTCTGGCAGCTGCTAACCTTGCTGCATGAACAATCGCGCTGGATGGATAGGATGGCCTTGTATGGCGACAGGCTAATTGAAAGCCCGTCAGATGACAGGTATGATTCCCTTTTTAAACTTCTGAACCGGTATTTTAACAACGAGCAAATCATGCGTTACCTCGAGAGTATTTACCGCCAACTGCCCCGCTATGCACCACTCAAACAGGATCTTTTGCAGAAATATATTGAAATGAATAACATGGAAGATGTATTGAATATGTACAGTGATTCCGATATCAGTCTCACGATTCAAGATACTGAATCAATGGCCGAAATGCTTGAGCACTTAGATCCGGAGTCCCGATCATTTTCCCCGGAACAGTTGCATACCTTAATTGAAGTAGTCATCGATGTGAATCCGAAAACAGCTGAAAGTCTTATACATCAATACACTGCTGCACTTCTGAACACACACGAGCCATCGTTTATCAAAGAGCTGCTGACGCCCTTTATAGAGTCCCGCGCAGTCCACCCGGTCTATTTAAAAATTGATGCGCTTGTGAAATTCAATGATGACCTTGATCAAATGCAGTTGCTTGGGGAGTTGTATTATGAATTCAGACAGTTTAATCAAGCGATCGAGTGTTTCAGTTGGGAGACCGAATTGAAACCCGAGGATCCGAAACCAATCAAATGGCTGTCGAAAACCTATCAGGAGCTGGGAATGAAACAGGAGTCAGAGGCCTATCGGCAATTGCTTGTTAACCTGCAAAAAAAAGCGTAATATGAATTGTAAAGGATACGAGCGATGGACAACCTTCGGGGAAGCGTCCAATAGCGCCTGTACATACATACTTATGCGATTGAAGAAAATGGATTGAACAATTACATAATGTAAAAATGACATAAAGAAATATCGATTGGTATGGAAAAAGAGGTGAACATTCTATTATAATGATTCGTATAGACTGGAAAATTCGCTTGCTTCATTTGTAAACAGGCGAATAACATGATAATTTTTAATATGGATATATATTCGTTAATGGAGTGTGTCATTATACTCCTTTGTGAAATCAAGATAGAAATCCGAATATAAAATCCCGTAAATTGGAGGTAAATAACGTGAAAATTATAGTAGCTGGTGGAGACGGCTTTTGTGGCTGGCCGACAGCCCTTTATTTATCAAAACAAGGCCATGATGTCGCAATCATCGATAATATGGTCAGACGAAAAATCGATAATGAACTGCATTCAAATTCGATTACACCGATTGCCACACTGGAAGAGCGGGTGGCGAAGTGGAAGGAACTGACTGGAAACGAAATCCGTACTTATGATGGGGATTTGACCCATTACGATTTTCTCCGTGAAGTTTTGAAACAGGAGATGCCTGATGCGTTTGTGCATTTTGCTGAACAGCGCTCGGCTCCATATTCGATGATTGACCGGGAACATGCGGTTTATACCCAGGAGAATAATGTTTCCGGCACATTGAATGTTCTTTACGGCATTAAAGAATTCGTGCCGGATTGCCATTTAATTAAGCTGGGAACGATGGGCGAATACGGAACCCCGAATATTCCGATTGAAGAAGGGTATATTGAGATTGAGCACAAAGGCAGAAAAGATGTCCTGCCATTTCCAAAACAGCCGGGTTCTTTCTATCACCTTTCCAAAGTGCATGACAGCCACAATATCACATTTGCATGCAAAATCTGGGGTATCAGGGCAACTGATTTAAATCAGGGTGTTGTATACGGATTGGATACTGATGAAACGCAAATGGATCCGGTGCTTACTAATCGTTTGGACTATGATGATGTATTTGGCACAGCACTGAATCGGTTCATTATCCCAGTCTGCAATCGGCCATGATGTGACAGTATATGGAAAAGGCGGCCAGACACGCGGGTTCCTGAACATTCAGGACACGGTGCGCTGTATTGAAATTGCAGCAGAAAATCCGGCAGATAAAGGTGAATTCCGGGTATTCAACCAATTTACCGAGCAGTTTTCTGTCGGCGAGCTTGCAGAAAAAGTGAAAAAGGTCGCACAAGAAGAAGGCTATGAAACGACCATTGCCAACCTTGATAATCCAAGGGTCGAGCAGGAAGAACACTTTTTCCAGGCAGAAAACACCAAACTGCGAGATCTTGGGCTTGAGCCGCACTTGCTTGATGATGATGTCATTCGTGAAATCTTCCGGACGGTTGTCAATCATAAAGACCGGGTCATCACAGAAAACGTGCTGCCTCAAGTGTCGTGGAAGTAACAAGAGTGCCTTTCACATGTTGATTTTTACTAATTGAGGAAGTGTCGTCATTGAAAATTGCCATAATAACAGAAACATTCGTACCTTCAACAGATGGCGTTGTTACAAGACTGAAAGCATGCATCCGCTATTTTAAACGCAATGGGCATGATGTTCGGGTCATCGCACCGGATCTTGGTGTGGATGAGTTTGAGGGGGCGAAAATAGAAGGAGTTCCAGCTCGGACTCTCCCCCTTTATCGTTCTAAAAAATTCTCATTGCCGACCCGGAAAGTCAAAAAAATGCTTGAAGCCTATAATCCCGATGTTGTGCATGTTGTGAATCCGGCGCTGGTGGGAGCAACGGGCGTTTATTATGCGAATAAACTCGGGATTCCGATGCTGGCTTCATATCATACACAAATTCCGAAATATGCGGATTATTACAATCTCCCCATGTTTAAAGGATTTTTGTGGTGGTATTTCCGCAAACTCCATAATCAGGCGGAATTGAATCTTTGCACATCCGAGGCTGTGAAGGAAGAACTGCTAGAACAGAATTTTCATAATGTCCATGTCTGGAAGCGTGGTGTGGATACGGAATTGTTCCACCCGGATAAGTATGATGAAAAAATGCGCGAGAAGCTTTCAGACGGCCGGACGGATAAAAAGCTGCTGTTGTTTGTCGGCAGACTGGCACCGGAGAAAGAGATTGAAAAAATCAAATCCGTCCTGGATGCATCGGATGAATTCGCGCTGGCTATCGTTGGTGATGGACCGCACCGCCAGACCCTTGAGAAGCATTTTGCCGGGACCAATACCGTGTTTACCGGATTCATGCACGGCGAAGAGCTCGCCAAAGCATATGCATCCTCGGACGTTTTTGTTTTCCCGTCAACAACGGAAACACTTGGTCTTGTCATAACAGAAGCGATGGCATCGGGATTGCCGCTGGTTGCAGCTGAAAGTGGCCCAACGTGCGAACAGATTGAGGACAATCGCACCGGTTTGCTTTATGACAAGGACAAGCAGGGTGATTTCACACAGACTGTTTTACGTTTTGCGGATGAAACATTGCGAAAACGGTTAGCCAAAGATGCGCGTCATGATATAGCCGAAATGAGCTGGGATACCCAATCAAAGCAGGTGCTTGATTATTACAAGGAAATCGCGGGAGTAGAAGAAAACGTGTTAAGCCATAATAATGTTAAATCATCCAGTCTAAGAACGGAAAATAAATAATCGCTATTTCGGATATTAAGAAAGACAGGAAACACTAGAGGCGTTCTATGGCACAGCAAAAACAAAAAAGAGGTCCTTTGCAATTTCTGCAGTTCGGTGTGATCGGCTTTGCCAACGCAGCGATTGATATTGGGACACTCAACGTATTACTCATATTATTTCATACTGATGACAGAATGCTGCTTTTATTATATAACTCACTTGCTTATATGCTGGCTGTGGGCAATAGTTATTTTTGGAATACAAATATTACGTTTAAACGCTCGGCGAAAGGGAGCAACCGTCAGCGCATTTTGTTTATCGTCCAGGGTCTGATCAGTCTGGGTGTAAGCAACCTTGTTTTCCTGGGCATAAGTGATTTGCTGGGTTTCATCACTATTCCAAATTGGCTGCGTTTTAATATAGCAAAAGGATTGGCCATGTTTTTATCATTCCTCGCCAGCTTTTTCATGGTGAAGTATTTTGTGTTCAGGGATTACGGAAGACGATTTATTAAGGATAAATCGTAACGGAAAAAGCTTGGATGATTCCAAGCTTTTTTCGATTCAATGACGTTTCACCTATACGCTTATTTCAATACTGTGATTGATTTCGGGCTGTCCAAACTCGGATGTATCGCGGTCCACATCAAAATTGTTCATGACATTTTGTAAAAAGTACCAGCCAAAGATTAAAACGGCGATTGTTAAAGCAACAACGAGCAGAACAACTTTTTTACCCATAGCGTTTATCCCCCTTATTATCCCGCATGTAAGGGCCAGTAACCCGGCAAAGAGCGGCGGCTAACTGTCCCTATGAAGTTTCACTTTATCCCTGCTATAAGATTAGCAAAACCCTTTGCAGCTGTAAATGGAGGATTGGTTTCAACTGCTCACTGCACCGGAAACACTGTAGTCAGCCAAGTCAATTTCTAATTCCTTTCCAAGGGCCAATTTCGCCAGCTGGTCACCGACAAATGGACCTGTTGTCAGACCTGAGGAACCAAGACCGTTGCCAATCAGAAGTCCTTCATAGCCCGGGAACGGCCCAATGACCGGCAGGAAACCGGGGGTATGCGGGCGAAAACCAACGCGGGCCTCCATCGCGGTACTATTCGCCAAACCCGGGGCAACCTCCAATGCTTTGGATAAAATTTCGCTAAGTCCGCCGGCTGTAACGCGGGTGTCAAAGCCCCCATCATCTTCGTGGGTGGCGCCAATAATAACCCGGTCGTCCCACGTTAACATGAATTGATCGTTAGGCGGCATAACAACAGGCCAATCGGACGTGTCTACGCCAGGTGAATGCAAATGCAGAATTTGTGCTTTTTGTGATGTGTTATGAAAATGAACGTTTAGAGGCTTTAGCAGTTCATGCATCCAGGCACCGCATGCGGCAATAACCTGATCAGCTTCAATCGTTTGGCCGTTAACTGTCACCCCTGTTATACGGGAATCTTCATGGATAAGGTCAGCACTGCCTTGGATTACGGTTGCACCATGTTTTTGTGCGCCACGTATAAACGCATTCCGTAATGCACGCCCATTAATGCGAGAAGCACCGCTTACATGAACAGACGCATAATGATCAGCGAGGTGGGGGAATAATGTTTTCGTCTGTTTCGTATCCAGAAGTGTAACCTCACCAATCTCCGGCGCATCTTCACGGCGTTTCAGGGCCCGGTCTTTCATGGTTTTAAGTTTTTGCTCATCGGTATGAATGCTGATTGCTCCGGTTTGCGCATAGCCTGTTTCGGTTTCACCATCGTCAGCCAGCTCCCGGATTAAATCCCGATAAATGCGTGCACCGCCTTTTGCCAGCTTGTACCATGCTTTATTCCTGCGCTGGGAAAGCCAAGGACATATAATCCCGGCAGCTGCATCGGTCGCTTGTCCACTATCATGCCGGTCAACAATAATAACTTCCACGCCGGATTTGGCTAGTTTATAAGCAGTGGAAGCCCCCAATATACCGGCTCCAATAATAATAGATCGATTCATATAAAAACCCTTTCTGATTCTCTTCATCAACTATAAGAGAAATAAAGCGAAACTTCAATCAGTGGGGAGAGAAAAGATTAGCTGCATTTTTCAGGTAAAGGGTGCGATTGCGTCATTAACGAGTAAGTTTTAGAAAAATACAACCCTGTTTTAAGCGTAATAAAAATTAAAGTAAGAGGAAGGTTAAAGATGAAGCTGTTTGACATTAGGAGGATTTAATCCATGACGACTTCAGACAATCTGTCAATTTCAGGGGCAGAATTAGGAACACTTTGGATGGGGTATCAAAATAAGACGATGAATATGCGGTTTTTGGAATATTACATTGAAAAAGCAGAGGATCCGGAAGCCAAAGATATTTTAGAATCCTACTACAACAAGGAAAATGAACATGTCGAGACACTGATAAAAATATTTCAGGACGAGGGGGCTGTGTTGCCTGTAGGGTTTACTGGAAAAGATGTTACACCGGGAGCACCGCGTCTGTATGATGAAATGTTTGATATCATGCACTTGCGTTTGATTGCAGCTATCAATATGGGGCTTTTCACAGTACATCTATCCATGGCTTATCGAGATGACATAAGAGAATTGTACCAGCGTTTTACGGTTGATGCGCAAGAAACATATGACCAAACAACAAGTTTTCTGTTAAAACATTCGGCGATCCCTCGCCCCCCATATATCACGATGCCAAAGGATGTTGAGTTTGCAAAAAATAAACAATATTTGTCCGGATTTAATCTGTTATCTCATAAACGACCTTTAAATGCGGTTGAATTGATGTTCTATCATAAGCACCGTTGCCTTTGTTTAGATAGATCTATAGGTTATACTAAAGGAAACAGATTTATTTCTACCCTTTTCCAATTGTTTTGAAATCACCATAGACATGCATTTGATCATAGCTGGAAGAAATAATAAAGATTAACAAGGGGGGTAATTAGAAATGAATGAAAATGTAATTGCTAAAATACTATTTATTATAGGCGTTGCACAAATGGCAGCTGGATTGATTATCGGTCTGATAACAGTGACCGCCAATTTTTATATGATGAACTGGCAGGTATTTTTCGCATGGACGCTCGGCGGTTTTGTATCCGGCATGTTATTCATCGGATTTGCCGAAAACATTCGCCTGCTGCACAGCATTAATGAAAAAATGCGACCAGCTGGTAAAAAACGTGGTCCTGACCTGCAGCAGAGCCAAACAATGGAAGATTCACAGCCAGGATGGGTATTGGGCGAAGATGAAATGGCAAAAATTCATGACCGCTATTCAGAAGAAACGATTGTTGAGATTGTTCCCTCACCCAAGGAAGACTACTGTTTGGTGAGATTTAAAAGTGGCAATGAATATTATGTAAGAGTTGTTTATATTGGCGGATTTGGCGTACAGGAAACAAACGATGCAACGATCAGACAATCTGTGATCCAGTGGTACAATAAAAATAATTAACAGATGTTTTAGTACATAAAAATGTACAACCTTTGTTTTAACATATAATGACAAGATTCGATGTTAGGGGTGTCTTTTTGGCTAATCGGAAGTTTTTGAAGATGGGCAGGTTTGGATGGACTCTCATAAGTACTGTGACTGTTGTGTTAGTGGCTTCGGCATTATTCTTTTTTAATTTATTTGATTTGAATCCGCTCGCCTTATTTGGCGGCGATGACAGCAACGCAACAGAAGCAGACGATATGTCAGAGGAAACCGCCCAACAGGTAGAAGAAGTGCGGGAAACCGTTGGAGAGGAGAATCAGGATCTGGGACAGTTTGTCTCGGACACTCATGATTTCTATAATGAAACAACCGGCTATGGCGGTATATCATCACTTGATTGGGACCGGCAAAGGGAAGAGGCCAACTTAATCCTGAATACGCTGGAGGACAAATTGCCGGAAGTGGAAGATAATGTACTGCAAGCTGATTTGGAACGGATTCGGGAATTGGCGAATGGTGTGATAAATGAAAAGGAGTCAGGTCATGTACGCACGTTACACCGCATGTTTCATGACCTTGATATTGCCATGAATGACTATAACACCTATGATAAAATTTGGAATGCGACCTGAGACGGTTAACAGACAACAAATAGTATTCATAATCGACATAATTTATGGTCCTGCAGATTTGAAAAACGCACTTGGTGTGGAAGCGACTCCGGCAAGACTTGGTGAAGTGAATAAAGAAACACAGTATGCGCTTGATTATTTTGGCGTCGAAGCACCGGAGCTTATCGCGAAAGTGGACGACGATTGTTAGTATTTTTTTTGTATGCCAGCAAAGTGTCGATAATATTGAAGATGTGCGGATTACAGAGGTTATCGACCCATCATAAGGTTTCCAATTTTGAAACAAAAGAACCGCTCTATTTCCGTGCAGAGCCTGTCGGATGCACAGCGACAATATTAAATAAAATGCACAAAGAACATGGTGTCGTTCTTACTAAGGAAAACGCCGGATTGCTGTTGTCGGCAATTATTTCCGATTCATTGCTATTGAAATCACCGACATGTACAGCGGAAGACACAGAAGCGGCCTATGAACTGGCTGAAATTGCCGGGGTGGACCTTGACACATACGGTCTTGATATGCTGAAAGCTGGTGCTGACTTGAGTGATACAACAGCACTTGAACTGGTTACAATGGATGCGAAAGAATTTACCATGGGCGATGCAAAAGTACAAATTGCACAGGTCAATGCGGTGGACACCGATCAGATTTATGAATCACAGGACGCAATTGAAAAAGAAATGGAACAGTTAATCAGCGATAATAATCTGGAATTATTCCTGTTTGTTGCGACTGATATTTTAGAGAATGACTCGGACGTTCTGGCACTGGGCAATGCGAAAGACAATGTTGAACAAGCATTTGATGTTAAACTGGATGACCGCAACCGCGCACTGCTGAAGGGCGTTGTCTCCCGTAAGAAACAGATTGTTACGAATCTGACAGAAGCATTTACCAAATAATGGACGTGAAAAAATCCCTGCAAGCGTGATTAGTGCAGGGATTTTGTTTAAGAGAGACAAGTATGAAATTCAGAGAAGTTTTGAAGGCAGAAATCGGCTGTCTCGCCGATTTCATCCAATTCGACCTCTTATTTCTGACTTCTGGAAAGACGAGGCTGGGCCTGAGTTTTTCTAACATAAATAAAAAGTCTCTTTGCTTATCGTAAATCTCTCCAATGCCTCATCATCGATTTCAAAGCCGATACCAGGTTTGTCGGGAACGGTAATCATACCGTCATTAACAACGACTTCAGGTTTGATGATGTCTTTTTCCCAATACTGCGATGAGCCGGCTGTATCACCGGGCAGTACAAATTGCGGCAATGTTGTTAGTGCAATATTATGAGCCCGGCCGACACCTGCTTCGAGCATACCGCCGCACCAGATGTCAATGGTGTTTTCCCGGCATAGGTCGTGAATTTGTTTGGCTTCAGAAAGACCGCCGACACGTCCGATTTTGACATTAATGATCCTGCAGCTATTTAATTCAATCGCTTTTTGGACATCTTCAAGTGAATGAATGCTTTCGTCCAGGCAAATCGGTGTCTGAATCGCAGCCTGAAGTTTGGCGTGATCGACAATGTCATCATGTGCCAGGGGCTGTTCAATCATCATCAGATCAAGCTCATCCAATTTTTGCAGTTGGTCAATATCTTGAAGCGTGTAGGCTGAATTGGCATCGGCCATAATCGGTGTATCGGGAAAATGCTGCCGGACTTGACGAAGCATTTCATAGTCATGCCCCGGCTTAATTTTGAGTTTGATTCGTTTGAAGCCCTGGTTAATATGATGGTCAATTTTTTGCAGCAGATCGTCAATGGTCGGCTGGATTCCAATGCTGATGCCAACATCAATTTCCTTTTTATTGCCTCCGAGCGCTTCCGAAAGTGTGATAGTTTCCGATTTAGCGTAAAGATCCCATATGGCGCCTTCCAATGCAGCTTTCGCCATATTATTGCGTTTAACCGGTTTGAATACTTCTTTGACATCATTCGGATGCTGGATGTCATTTTCCCGCAGCAATGGTATTAAAAAATCTTTTATCATATGGTGGGTTGTTTCAACGGTTTCCTCGGTATACCAAGGGCTGATGAAAGCAACTGATTCGCCAAACCCGCGAATTCCGTTGGCGTCAATGGCTTCAGTGATGAAGAATTCTTTTTCCTGCATTGATCCGAAACTGGTCGTGAAGGGATTATTCAGCATCATTTTCAGTCGGTGGAGTTTGATTTGCCTGATTTGTAATGTCATCATTTCTGCCTCCGTTAAAGAATGATGTATGTTTTCAGTTTACTATATAACCATCTGTTTTTCATGGTATCAGAACAAGGCCGATTTGTATTATTTATTTTCTATCAGGCATAAAATCAGTACAAACCCTGCAAAAAGGATGGTATACATGTGGGCGGATTTTAAAGCATTCGCGCTGAAAGGAAATGTTCTGGATCTTGCAGTTGCGGTCGTTGTCGGGTCAGCTTTCGGAAAAATTGTCACATCGCTTGTCGAAAACATTATCACGCCATTGGCAAGTGTTTTGGGGAGCGGGGTGGACTTTACGAATTTAACGTATACAGTCCGGAATGTGGACGTGCTATATGGTGAATTCTTGCAATCTGTATTTGATTTTGCGGTTATTTCAGTATCCATCTTTATTTTCATACGTTTAGTCGGAAAGGTAAGACGTGAGGAGGATTCGAAAAAGACACCCAAACCGGATGAAAAAGAAAAATTGCTCTCAGAAATCCATGATCTGTTAAAAAATGGTAATCAACAAAAAGCTAAAAAGAAAATGGTCGTTAATGTAGGCACAAGGAAAGACAGGGAAGAGTAGTTTTTGATAAATGTCTGTGCATCACGTAATATGATATTGAGTGATAAATTGGGGGAGGGGATCGAATGGCTAAAAAGATAGCTCTATCATTCAGCGGCGGGAAGGACAGCTGCCTGGCGCTTTATTACTTGCTTGAGCAGGGCGTTGATGTGCGCTGCCTGCTGACGACTGTATGGAAGGGGAAGGGCGAAACGGTTGCACACGAGGAAAGGCGCGATCGTGTTGAGAAACAGGCTGAGCGGCTGGATATTCCTGTTCATTTTATCGAGACGGATTTTAATGCATACACGAATGATTTTATTTTTCATATAAACGAGATGAAGCAGCATTATGGCATTGATGGGATGGCGTTTGGTGATATTTATCTTGAGGGGCACCGCAAGTGGGGTGAACAGGTCGCAAAAGAAGCAGGCGTTGAGGCTGTCTATCCACTGTGGTCAGATCAACAGGAAGTGGTCCGCTTGCTGCGCGAATTTATAGCGCTTGGTTTTGAGGCGGAAATAATCAAGGTTGATGCAGCGAAATTACCGGATAGCTGGGTTAGCCGGATTGTTGATGATGGATTTGTGGAAGATATTTTAGGGTATGATGATGTTTGTCCAATGGGTGAATCCGGTGAATACCATACATATGTGCACGATGGACCGATTTTTCGGGCGGTACCAGACAGATGATAAGGAATGGAGGCGGCGAGCGCTTTGAAAGTATTGGCAGTGACAGGCTATAAACCAATGGAGATTAACATATTCAAGCCGGATGACGAGCGGATTCAATTTATAAAAGCAGCAATCGAGAAGCGGCTGATCGGATTTGTTGAGGAGGGCCTGGAGTGGGTGATTATTTCCGGCAAAATGGGCGTTGAGCTGTGGGCCGGTGAAGCAGTACTGGAACTGCGTGAACAATATGGGCTTAAACTTGCTGTGATTCCGCCATTTGAAAACCAGGAAGAACGCTGGCCCGAACCAATACAGCAGGTTTATCAGGAATTGACGGCAGCAGCGGACTTTTTTCGACCGCTTTATAAAGGTGGCTACAGCGGTCCCTATCAGTATCAGGCTAACAACAAATGGCTGATTGACAAAAGTGACGGTTGCCTACTGCTTTTGGATGAGGCGTTTCCCGCGAGCAATCGTTATTTTCATCAGGAGGCACAGCAGGCTGCAAAGACAGGCGATTATCCGGTTTATTTGATTACCCCGGCTGATCTCGAGGACACGGTGGAAGAAATGCGGATGATGGACCCGGATTATTGGATGTAGCGTGGTGGAATTGCCTGATTGCGGTGGTGAAATTGGCTGTTTGGCTGAAGTTGTCACACAATTGGCTCAAGTTTACGAGATATCGGCTCAAACTGTCACAATTCCGGCTCAAGTTCACATTTATTTGGCTCAAATTGTCACATATTCTTTTCAGCACACATGAACGGGGCACTAATTCTATCTGAAAATCATACGCAACATTATTTTAAAAATTACAGCGATTATGCAGGATTTTCATGAATCGTGTCGAAATAAGGTAAGAGAATGAAAAACTAAATAAGAAAGGCTGTGCTCCATGTTTATTAAACCTCTTGAAATCCCCGAGCATATACTGTTTGCAAAGTCAATGGACCGCCGAACTCCCGCCAGCCATTCCTCCAAGAAAACCATCAGTAATCGGGCTGTGAATCTTCTCTCAGGCTACAAAGGCGAAAGCTCCATGAAATATCATCTCCAATTTCTTCCGGAAGACGAATTTCACATCCTTCATTATGTGAGAATTCCCGATCTCTATGGACATTTTCAAATTGATTTTCTTATATTATCCCGCTGGTTTCATCTGATAATGGAAGTGAAAAATATTTATGACAATATGAATTTTGACGATATGGGGCAGACTTACCGGGAAATTGATGGGAAAGTGGACGTTTTTGCCAACCCCGTTGAACAGATAAACATGCAGCAGAGAAGGTATCTGGATTGGCTCCGCAAGCATGGTTTTCCGCTTCTCCCAATCGAAAAAATTGTCGTCTACAGCCGTGATGACACCTACCTCCGAAACCTCACCAACGATAAAATCATTTCTGATATCGTGATGCATCGCGACAAAGTACTCTCCAAAATTGAAACATTGATGAATAAACATCAATCTCCACTGATTTCTGAGGACCATTTAATGGAGATTTCCTGGCGGCTTCTTAATGAGCATGTACCTGAAGACGCTGATGGGATGGAGAAATTTGGTATTGACTATAGCGATCTGATAAAAGGTGTTATCTGTCCAGCATGCAGTGCGGTACCAATGCGTTGGAAGAGCGGGAAATGGTGGTGTCCGTCGTGCAGTTGTGTTTCTAAAACGGCGCACCGGCCAGCTTTGGCTGACTACGCGCTGTTGGCCGGAGATTATATTAATAATCGGCAGGCGAGGGATTTTTTGCAGTTGAAATCCATCCATACAGCTAAGCGATTAATTCAGCAAGAAAATTTTCAGGAATTTGGAAAAACAAGTGGGAGAAGGTATAAAATTGACATTGATAAACTGGTGAATGATAAAGTTCACAATGAAAACGCTAAAGTTCATACTTAAAATGCTGAAGTTCACAGTAAATCCGCTAAAGTTCACAATTAAAATGATAAAGTTCACAAATTCCAAGCGTGTCTGGCGCCATGATCATAACCTGTTGCTTCATTGAAATGATTGTAAATAACTAAGATGCGTACATCATTGTCATGCAGAAGATTGACTTCGTTCGTATCCATTCCGGCTGAAACACCTTCTTTATCCCCGAGGTACCGTCCCCAGACTTCCGGCTCACCGAAGTTTTCATTGACACACTGGTATATGTTTTCATCGGTATAACTGGCAGAGTCGACACCCCAGTAAATTTCCTGCTCATTGTCACCGTTCTGACCGTTTTCGTCTCCGTTTGATGGTGAATCAGGCTGGTCGGATGAAATGTTCAATAATAAGGCCAAAATTAAAGGCGCTGCAATCAAAAGTCCTAATCCAATGATATAATAAATTTGGGATCTCCCCATATAAGACCTCCCTTAAAGCTCTATAGCAGTGTATTAATGAAAAGAAAAATTTGTATAGGCTTGAGAGAAGTCTATGTCGAAAAAAGGCACGTGTCAGTCCGTGCTGTCATTAAGAGCAATTTTGCGACATTTATAGAAGAGTTAAAACGTTTCTTCTTTTGATAACCTTTGTTACACTACAAGAACGGTCTTAAATTTGAGGCAGTTAAATAAAGTTTTTGCCGGTACACACAGGCTGAAATTTAATTTTAATATAGATGTTTAGACGCTAAATAGGAAGGGAGTGGTATCATGCGGCTGATTCGTGCAGGCGTACATTTTTATCTTACAGGGCTTATTATTCTGACGTTTGGCATTGCATTGACCATCGAATCAACAATGGGCGCTTCGCCGTTTGATGCGCTTCTGGTCGGGCTGCACCGTACGTTTGGGCTGACGGTTGGCAGTTTTGAAATAATTGTTGGTTTGACGATGATTTTGTGTAATGCCCTGGCAGCGAAAAAAAGGCCGGAATTCTTTGCCCTGATTACGTCCTTTGTGACCGGAATCGGCATTGATACATGGCTTTTCTTGCTTGGCGACATTGTGACACCTGTCACGTGGTATGGGGAATGGGCAGCGCTTTTAATTGGGACGATTTTAATGGCACTTGGCGTAGCATTTTATCTGCAGTCAACTATTGCTCCAAACCCGATGGACCGCTCCATGCTTGTCATATCAAATCTGACCGGCTGGAATGTGTCCTATTCGCGCGCAGCCATTAGCATCGTGCTTGTCATTCTGGCTGTCAGTTTTGGAGGAGCAGTTGGCATCGGCACATTAATCAACGCATTATTTTCCGGGGTCATTATCAGTTTCTTTTTACCATATGTGAACATGTTAAAAAGAGGTAATCGGAAGCGCGGTGAAAATTTGGTTTCCTGATTGCGGCAAGTTTTTCGCTGCGGTATAGAATTCTTTTTCTCGTCAAAACCTATGCGTGAAATCGCAAAGGAGGAAAAGATTATGGGCGGAAAACCCAAAGGACCAAAACAGCAGGAAAAACCAAATCTGCCAAAAAGCCCGAAACAGCCATATGGCGAACCGATGCAGGGCTCCCACAAAGTGAAACAGCGGAACCATTCACGGCAAAAACACAATCCGCATCATGATATGTAGCACGCTGATAAAAATAGCACGCAAATTTATTTGTGTGCTATTTTTAATGTGGTAGGATAATGTCAACAGTCATATGTTTAAATGAGGGTGTGGTACGATTGAAAAAACTTTTTATAATGATGGTTGTCGGATTAATTTTAGCAGGCTGCGGAAATGCGGATTCAGAGCACAACTCAGGATCGGCTGTTAAACAGACAGAAGCAAAGTCTGACGTAGCGGATCGGGAGTTTATTATTCGGGATTCTGTTGATGAACCACTCCCACCGGAAGCACAGGAGATCGAAGCAATGCCGGAAAAATTCGAACCGCAGCAAATACCAAACGCGAATTTGAACGATCCGATTGTGATAACAAAAATGCCATATGGTGACGAAGAAAAACCCTGAAATGTTTGCGGCAATTTATGCGCTAGCGTTTCAGGGCTTTTTAGTACGAACTTAGGTACGGGATAGCGAATATTTTGGACAATCTGTGATAGAGAAGATTTACTGGCGTTTTCATGAGAGAATTATGTTAAAAATTACAGGATGCGCTGTAGTTTATTCCAAAAACGCTGTAGTTTGCAGCTCCCCGCTGTAGATTGGAGTGTATTCGCTGTAGATGGACCGGAAAACGCTGTAGTTTGAAAGAAATGCGCTGTAGTTGGAGGGAAAATCGCTGTAGATCATCATTACACCTGTTACAGTATAATGGGAAGAATCTTGTTAGATGTCATATAAGTGGGGTATTCCCGATTTAGAATACCCCATTAAATGTTTCAATAAACAATCCGGTTATTCTTTTGCTCATTAGCCCGCTCTATCTCACATATTTTCGTCGGAATCCAGACCGTCCTTTTAAACGTAAGAACATGCAGCAGCTTAAATAAATAAAGATCGAACCTGGATGCTCTATCTATAGTTTCATTACTGGCGATGAACCGCATGACATCACGCCTTACCATTATTTTACCCCGTCAGTCCCATTATGACAATCATTCCGACAAAAAACACCGCTATCATGAGCCAAAATTTAATATGTTCTTTTTTGTTAGTTTCTTTAAAGTTAATCGAATTTTCTGTTATTTAGCTTGACACCCTAAACGTCACTTTTAAAAATCGGGGCATTAACAACCGTAAATCTCTGCTATAATGAACGCAGGATCTGTATCACAAGTTACGGACAATAAACTCTCAAAAAACGGGGGTTACCAATCCGCGATACTGTTTAACTAGCATTAAGCGCGGAAATACGCCTCGCTGAATGAAGTGTTGCTGACTATATGAGGGGGAAGACGATGGAAGGCGAATCAATCAAATTAACTAATCTGACAAAATCATATCGAAAACATGAAGCAGCCAAAAGTCTTAATCTTGAAGTAAATAAAGGCGAACTATTCGGGTTTCTTGGGCCAAACGGGGCAGGGAAAACGACGACGATTAAAATGCTTACCGGGCTGCTGGAGCCGACGAGCGGATCTGCTGAAATCAACGGCATCGATATTTGGCAACATCCGCTCAAAGCGAAAGAAAAAATTGCTTACGTGCCTGACCAGCCGAATCTTTACCCCAAATTGACGGGATGGGATTATCTCGAGTTCGTTGGGTCGGTTTTCCGGCTGCCAAAAGATCAATTCCAAGCTAAAGCAAATGAGCTTTTACAGATTTTCAGCTTGACTGAACAGGCGAATGATTTAATTGAAAGCTATTCACATGGAATGAAGCAAAAAATCGCCATTTGCGGTGCACTGGTGCATGAACCGGATGTATTGTTCATGGATGAGCCGACAGTCGGACTGGATCCGAAGAGCGCACGCAATCTGAAAAATCTGCTTCGTGAGTTTTGTGATAATGGCATGACAGTCTTTCTCTCCACGCATATTCTCGAGATTGCTGAGCAAATGTGTGACCGGGTGGGTATTATTTTCGAAGGTGACATTATAGCACTTGGAACTATGGATGAATTGAAAGCAGGAGAGGACGCTGAACAAAGTCTGGAGGATATCTTCCTTGAGTTGACCGGCGGCGAGGATCAGCAGGCCATCATCAATGAAATGTCCGACGATGACGGTGATGCCAAATGATGAAGGCTCTGTTGCGAAATCAGTGGAAAATTTTCATCAACACGCTGAAATCACAGCCAGGCAAAAATTATTTCGGTTATTTTGTGATGTTTGCGGTATTCGGGATTCTGCTTTATTGGTTTTCGGCAGGGATCTGGGCGCTTAGTGATGTCATAACAGAACCGGTATTTGCCGGTATACTGACATACGGATTTTTAATCGTTATTGGATTTATCATTCTGCTTGGACTGCCGCAAGTGTTCAAGCATCTGTATTCGGCGACCGATCTTAATTTGCTGTTTACGATGCCGATTCCGACACGCCATATTTTCTGGGTCAAATATTTGCAGAGCTTCGTTGGCATTCCGTTATTGGTATTCGTTCTTTATATCGTTCCATTATTCGTTTATGGTGCTTTTATCGGTGCAAATTTGCTGTATTACCCGGTCGTTTTGATTGTCCTTTTGTCTGTCATCGTCATCGGGCTTTCGATCGCTTATTTATTTAACCTGCTGCTTGTGCAGGTCGTTCCGGCAAGCAAAGTAAATGAATTCATGACGGTCATGAGTTTCTTATCCGGTATTTTTGTCTATTTATTATTCATGATGCCGACCATGGTAAATGATCGTCCGTTATCTGAAATGATTTTAGCTGGATTACCGCTGTTTCCGGAATGGGTACCGGTCACATGGGCGAGTGATGCCATTATTGGTGCTGTTTCGGGATCGATTGGTTTCCTGCTGCCGCTAGTCATGATTGTGGTGCTGGCAGTCATCTTCTTCATTTTGACATCAACACTGGTAGAACGTGGTTTCCGGACCGGCTGGGTAAAATTGAGTGAAGGTGGCGGGAAGAAGCGAAAGAAAGGTGCCGTAAAAAAATCGGGTCCAAAACTGAATCATCCGGTCATCGCTGTCGGAAAAAAAGAATGGTATGCGATCAAACGCGACGTACGGGAATGGCTCGTGTTCATGCCGCTAATTTTCTTTTTTATATTCGGGTTTGCCGGGTTCCTTGCAAGTGGTGGCGGCCTCAGTGATTTGCGCGGCCCGAGTGAAGTGACCTGGCCGATCACGCAGGCAATTCTGTTATTCATCTATGCCATGTTCAATGGGCAGATTGCCAGTTCAACCATCGCCAGGGAGGCAAGGTCAGTCTGGATTTTGCACATCCTGCCATTATCCGGAAAAGATATCGCATTCGGCAAACTATGGATCAGCTGGCTGCTTCCGTTTGTCATTTTGACTGTTGTTGAGATCGTGATTGGCCTGTTCTTCGGATGGTCAGCAGTTCAATTTATGGCCGGTATCGCCATGAAAGCTGTTATCACGGTTGGTATCAGTGGAATTGGGATGTGGCTTGGTACACTTGGTGCAAAATATAACCCGGATAATCCGCAAAACAGACTGAAATTCGGCACAGCTTTCATTCTCATGATTGCTTCCTATGTGTATCTGTTCTTTGCGTTGATTCCGTTTGTGATGCTTTTGATTCCGGTTGAGGTAATGGATTTTGCACAAATCCTCAGCCAGGATATTGATGGTTTCTTTGGCTCTGTAGCCGGGTTTGTTTATACAGTGTTGAGCTGGAAGGCTGCCAGTCCGGTCATGGTCTCCATTGCCGGTATTCTGCTCATGCTCATTTTTTCATTAGGTATTTCGTATCTATTCACCATGATGAGCGCCCGTAAAATTGATCAGGGAATCGAAATTGAAATGGTACAGAGTACGAAATCAAAACCGTCACTAAAAAATAGGGGGGGTCTGTCCCCTACCATGCTAAAGCGTTAATGTGGTGAGGGACAGACCCCTTTTAAAATAAAAAAGAGGGGGATTTTATATGTCTACTATTTCCGGAATCGGGATACTTTTTACTGTACTTATATACGCTCTCGCTTTATACATCGCCTACCTTGTCATTACTGTTGCAGTCAGGCATGGAATCGATAATTCAGAAGTGGGGAAGATGCTGAAGAAGAAGCATAGGGAAAAATCTAACACTAAGGATGATTTGGATGAAAATTAGAGGCATGGAAAGGCGAGTGGCATGAAACGCGTTCAGAAAAAGGATTAACAGCAATTGTCACTGAAGGAAACGCGCTGGATCCATCCACGTATATGAATCATTCTGTAAAGGAGGCTTCCGATCAATGAAAATCAGAAAAGCAACCCGGCAGGACGCACCAAGTATTGCCAAAGTCCACGTCGACAGCTGGCGGACGACCTATAAAAACATTGTTCCTGATGCGTTTTTGAACAGTTTAAACTACGAGGATCGCACAAAACTTTGGGAGCGAAATGTGACGCAAATGAGTGTCTTTGTCGCAGAAACCGAAGACGGAGAAGTTATCGGATTTTCAACAGGCGGCAAGGAGCGAGAAGGAAAATATGATGAATACGAAGGGGAACTTTATGCGATTTATATTTTTGAGGGATATCAGGGTAAAGGAATCGGTAAAAAACTGGTTAAGCCAGTAGCTGAGGAACTTTTACAGAATGGGATCAATTCCATGCTGGTATGGGTGCTGGAAGATAATGATGCCACATACTTTTATGAAAAGCTTGGCGGGAAATATGTTGATACATCGGACATGACGATTGCCGGTGTGAAGTTGAAAGAGATTGCATATGGCTGGCAGGATCTTGATAAACTTGCGAAAGAGGGCTAACATGAATTTCAAGGAATTTGGAACGATTCGTTGTAGTTGAAAGAAGCGGTAAGCACCTGGAAAGTCGTGGTGCTCATTTTATTGAAAAACGTCTCGAATTTGATTGGGGTATCATAGCGGTTTTACTGGATACGGATGGCAATCAGACTGAGTTAGGTGAAATATGGTAGCGCAAATTCAAGTGGTACTTGTCGAGGGAGTCCTTAATTATGTGAAGGGGGCATATAATGTTATTTTCGGTTAGTATGTTTCACGTCCCTGATTGGTATTTAGCACTGATGGTGATAGTCGTAGCTTTATTTATAGCAATCGGTTCATGGTGGCTGAAGTAACATAATTGTTCCCATACATAAATGATACAAAATGCTGCCCTGCCATTCAGATGCGAGAACACTTTTATTGACAACATTGTATAAGTCGTACCAGTTGATAAAAAATTGCATCACATCATGGTAAAATGAAGTCAGGAGGCGGTTTTGCATGAAAAAGATTGATGCCCAAACGGCTAAGGTATTGGAAGATATTATTCAAGATAACGATGAGTTATTTGAATTTAATGGACGCCAATATAAAATTGTAGCATTAGATAATAAAGACGATACGGAAACAACTGTAGCAGAAGATGTTGAGAAATATCCTGAGTTAAAACAAAAATTGCGGCAGGCTAAAAAAGATATAGAAGAAGAAAACTACTTTACTTCAGATGAAATGAAAGAAAAGATTCGGAATGGCCAAGTATAATGAAGTTTAAAACTATATCACTACATCGGAAATATGAAAAGACCTCTTAAATAAAATCATGATTAATCACCGTGTGAAGATCAATCAGAGTGATCGCCATAAGGTAAAACGTTAGGAGCTGATTTGTTATGTGTGGGATTTGATTCAAAACACAAAAATAGAGATCTCGAAATTCCGAAGCATCGCCAGGCATTAATAAATGCAATTGAAAGAGACCTGATCAATGATGAAGCTGTTTTGGCTGTTTTTACGGAGGTTCAATAGGAGAAGAAAATACCGATTTGTATTCTGATATTGACCTACGTATAGTGGTTAAAGATGAAATGTATGAAGAATACAGGTTGAATAAAAAACAAAGGGCCAGAAACTGGGGCCGAGTTTTGTTTTTCGAGGACCTTCCATGGACATCATTTAGTATTGCTCACTTCGACACCTTTATAAAAGTGGATACTTTTTATTACACAACGAAGGATATTCAGCCATCAATTTGGCTTCAAAATATCAAGGTTGTCCACGATCCTGCCGGCTTTGTCAATGAAGTGAAACAACAGTCACTGAATTTATCCTACTTCCCAAGTGTTCAAGAGGTTGAGTTGTGGAGAGCAAATTTTTTTGCTAATTTTCACGAGGCTTATAGAAGAATAATGCGGGAAGAGATTTATTATGCTTTGCATTGTTTGGATAATTTACGAATGTCAATGGCGATCGCTTGGTATATGAAATCAGAAATTCAACCCAATACCTTTGGCGATTGGGCGAAAATTGAGGGTAAAAGAAGTGAACTGAAGGATTGGCAATTATCTCTTCTTGCGCAATGGCACAGCAGCAGAGATCCAAACGAAATTTTAAATGTTATAAAGGAGATTGTTCCTGAATTTAAGAAAGTTCATAAGTATTTATGTGAAAAGGTCGAGATTGAAGAACAGCCTCAATGGGTGGAAGAGATTTTAAAAATGGTTCTGTGATGATGGGATGCTTTGGAAAGCAGGAAAATTTCATAAATTGATTTTCCATAAAAGGATGCCATTCTGGAATAAAAGGCAGGGTTATTTCTTAGTCAGTCGACGTGAAAAGAAAACCCGGCGATAAGGGGGTAAAACATTTGGCTCAATTTGTCATATTCATCATATTTGTTTTCCCAATTGTTTCGCTGATATTAGGCGTTCTTGGGTATTATATCTTTAAAAACATTTATCTAACACCAATAATAATCGCGATTATAGCAGTTATTGCAACCTTTACAGTATATAACACCTCATTTTGGTTTTGGGCAGTCCTGTATACATTGTTGTCATTTTTATCCGGCTTCTTAGTTAAGTCGTTATCTTCAAAAAAGCAAGGTAAGAATAATGGCATTCACTTATCCAGGTAACTGACAGGAATAGTTTAATCGGATTCATAAAAAAGCATTAGTAAACTAAACAATGGAGGAATCACAGTGAAAGTCAAAATATTGGACGCGATGACGTCAGGCGGATTGGAAAAGAAAATCAATCGTTTCATTGAAGAAGAATATGTTACGATTATCGACATTCAAATTGCTGCCGGGTTTGGAAGTGTTGTGGCTATGATTCAGTATGAGGAATAGTGGAAGGTCAAAACTGTATTAACTACAGCGGATTTATAATAATTTATGGAATACGGCTTATCTGCACTCCATGTCGGAAGAATAATTGGGGTTCAGCAGTGAGTCTTAGTAGGCGGACACGATTCGTTGCTGATCTACAGCGATTTTATTCCAATCTATAGCGAATTTCACGCAAACTATAGCGATTTACGCCTAAGTTATAGCGGAATTAGAGCAATCTATAGCGGCCCCGCTGCAAACTACAGCGGATCATTCCATAAAATGACAAATCAAAAGTCGTTCGTTCTTAGCTAAATCATCAAATTTGTCAAGTCCTGGGTTGGGAGCGTTGGCAGCATTCGGGAATAATGGCTAGTTATTTTTACCTTATGGATTTGTCAGTAGATTGATTATCACTCGGACCAAGGAAAAGGTGGTTATTATGCGCATCATCCTCGAACTCTTACGGATCATTCTAATATTTGCACTATTTGGGGGCTTGTTATGGTTAATACTCAATAATATTTACGATGGTATAGCCGCAGAGCAGTATCAATGGATCGGCGGCCTGGGTATATATGTGTTTCTTTTTATACTGTACCGGAATCGCTGGCAGTTTTCCGGCTGGTATACGGGTGAAGGGCGTCAAAAGCTTCCAAAAAAAGCAGTACAAACACTGTCAGCCACAGCCCTATTATTGTTAGCTATACCCTTCATTTTAAGTATGATCGATTAATTTCTCTATCTTGTTTTAATTCTAAATCAATAAGGAATAATACGTTTAAACGATCATGTAAGTGGAGGAGATCTTGTGAAGAAGCTGATTAAGCGGCTAATCAAATATGGGCCAATTATCTATCCGATGATTAAAAAGTTTATCGACAAGCGGAGAAATGATCGAAATTATCGTTGAATTTGTTGAGCTGCCTGAATACGGGTGGCTTTTCTACCCGGAAAGTGAAACGGATTCATAAGCGCCGCAATCTTAACCAAACCTCCTTTCACTCCTACAATCGAAAGAAGCAGCAAAAAAGGGGCATGTATTTAAAAAAATTTATACCAATTACGACACTTTTTTTAATTGCATTTCGATAGTAGTAAAAAGAAGGTTTATCAAAAAAGCTTCATTCCAAAAAATGCCAAAGATTGGGAGGGGTACAATGCAAATCAACCATTTGCTATTCTCTGTGTCAGATTTGGAAAAATCGATTGAATTTTACCAGGAAGTTTTTGGTGCGAGGTTATTGGTCAAGGGAAGAAGTACAGCATATTTCGATTTGGATGGTTTGTGGCTGGCGTTGAATGTGGAAAAAGATATTCCGCGGAATGACATACATGAGTCCTATACACATACGGCTTTTTCGATTGATGAGGCGGAATTTGATGATATGTATGACAAATTGGAGCGGCTTGATGTGACTATTTTAACCGGCCGGCCGAGGGATGAGCGGGACAGGCAATCAATCTACTTCACGGATCCGGATGGACATAAATTCGAGTTTCATACAGGGACATTGCAGGAGCGGCTGGAATATTATAAAGCGGACAAGCCGCATATGGAATTTTTCAAATAAACGGATGGATTCCGAAGTTTGGCTAGAATTTCCCAAGGTCTACATTAAGAATCCCGAAATTCACAATTTATATACTGGAGTTCACAATGAAAATCCCGAATTCAAACTGCATCTGCATAAAAATGCACACGTAAATCGGTATATACAGTTTTCAACCGACGTGATACTATAAACCTATCATGTAAGCAGAGGTGACACACATGCTCAAAGCAATTATGTTCGACTTGGATGATACGTTGATTTGGGATGAGAAAAGTGTTGATGAAGCATTTGCAGCAACTTGCCTTCTGGCGGCACAAAAATCGGATGTACGTCCGGATTTGCTGGAAGAAAAGATCCGAAAAAATGCGCAGGAACTGTTTGCCACTTATGATACGTACGAGTTTACTGAAATGATCGGAATCAGTCCGTTTGAAGGTTTGTGGGCTGATTTTGATGATGAAGGGAAGTCATTCGAGCGATTGAGAGCAATTGCTCCGGAATACCGGAAACAAGCCTGGACAAGGTCACTAAAGGAAGCGGGTGTCGATGATCCGGAACTGGCAATCGAGCTAGCGGAAAAATTTCAGGCCGAGCGCAATAAAAGTCAGTTTGTTTATGAGGAAACATTTGATGTGTTGGATACATTAAGTGATAACTATCGGCTGCTTATGCTGACAAATGGATCGCCTGATCTGCAGCAGACAAAATTAAATATAACACCGGAATTAACCCCCTATTTTGATCAAATTGTCATCTCGGGCGCATTTGGAAAAGGGAAACCGGATCCATCGATTTTTGAGCACGCGCTCATGCTATTATCTGCCCGGAAAGATGAAGCACTCATGGTGGGTGACAATCCGAATTCGGATATATTGGGAGCATCGAGAGCAGGGGTTTCATCGGTCTGGATTAACCATCATAACGTTGAAGCTCATGATATCAGCCCGACATATGAAATATCACGGTTAAAAGAACTTTTGAACGTATTGAAACGAATCGATTGATAGATGCCAAAATTTGTTCAGTACAGTAAAGATTCAAAAGGAATTTCAGTTTTGAGAAAATTAATGATACAGGGGCGGGAATGGGGAAGGTTATGAACAGATTTTTGTTGCATATTGAAGGGTTTATGGTCTTATTGCTGACACTTTCCTTATATGCATTTTTTGAATTCAGCTGGCTGTTATTTTTCGTTTTACTATTGGCACCGGATATCTCAATGCTGGGTTATCTGATCAGTAACAAAGCTGGGGCATGGATATACAATTTATTCCATACGTATAGCATGGCAATAGCGGTCGTGCTTTGCGGCTTACTGTTTGTAAACGCAATTGTGCTGGCGATAGGTCTGATATGGACTGCCCATATTGGTATGGACAGGATGATTGGCTACGGCCTGAAGTACCCATCCGGCTTTAACGAAAACCATTTAAATCGGCTGTGAAGCCAAGAAAATCATCCAGAAAAGTTAAAAACGCTTGGGTTTATTCGTTAATCCAAGCGTTTTATGCGTTCATTCGATTGTTATGTCTTTTTAAATCTAATCATTTTTCAGGCAGTATCCAATCCATTACATTATCCTTCATGTCCTTCTCACAAATCCATAGCTGTCACGGCGTTAATTTCCTCGAGCTCTTTCAAAGCTTCCAATTCCTGTTGTTCCGCATATTTATCAATGGTCAAAATCATAATGGCATCACCGCCGATATTGGAGCGGTCAACTTGCATGGTGGCAATGTTGATGTCGTGTTCGGCCAGAAGACTTCCCATTTTGCCGATGACACCGGGCAGGTCTTTATGGTGGATGATGACAATGTGTCCCTCTGGCATAACGTCCACGCTGTAGTGGTCAACCCGGACAATACGGGCTCCCAATCCATTCAGCAGCGTTCCGGAAACACTGCGCACACCTGATTTTGTTTTCACTTCAACTGTCATTAAGTTGGTAAAACCCTTCGTGGTTGAGGTCCGGTTCTCATGGATACTGATATCTTTCTTCTCGGCAAGATACAGGGCATTTACATCATTCACACGACTGCCGAGGTGCCGCTGCAGCAAGCCTTTGACAGCATTTCTTGTAATCGGTGCTATTTTCACGTCTGAGAGAGCACCGGAATAATAGATGTTCACTTCTTCCGGAACATCATCTGTCAATCGGATCAGGAACATGCCCAGTTTTTCAGCCAAATTAAAATAAGGCTCGATCTGACTGAGAACATCACTCGGAACAGCCGGCAAGTTGACCGGGTTTTTGACCATGTCACCTGTCAAATGCCTTAAGACGTCATGGCAGACATCAATGGCGACATTTTCCTGTGCTTCAACGGTGCTGGCGCCTAAATGCGGTGTGGCAACCACTTGCGGCAATTCAAGCAGTTTATGATCCTGGAATGGTTCTTCTTCCAGCACATCAATTGCAGCGCCGGCTACCTTTCCGGAGCTAAGCGCATCATATAAAGCATCCTCGTCAATAATTCCGCCGCGTGCACAGTTGATGATATATACGCTATTTTTCATAAGGTCAAACGCTTCCGGTCCGATCATGTGCCGTGTTTCTTTCATGAGTGGGGTGTGGACGGTAATGTAATCAGCTTCTTTTAAAACATTTTCAAGTTCACCGTATTCAATGCCCATCGTGTCGGCTTTTTCTTCGGTCAAAAATGGATCATAAGCGATGACATTCATCCGCTGTCCCTTGGCTCTGTAAGCGACTTCCGTACCAATACGGCCGAGGCCGACAATACCGAGTGTTTTATTTTTAAGTTCAACACCGACATGCTCCGACCGTTCCCACTTGCCATTTTTCAACGCCAAATGGGCCTGGGGGATTTTCCGGGAAAGGGCCATAATCATCGCCATGGTATGTTCTGCCGCCGAATTGGTGTTGCCGTTCGGTGCATTAACGACAATAATCCCATTTTCAGTGGCTGCATCGAGATCGATGTTATCGACACCGACACCGGCACGTCCGATGATTTTCAGGTTTTCAGCTTTTTCAATTATACTGCGTGTTACTTTGGTCTGGCTCCGCACCAATAATGCATCGAATTCCGGAATCCGGCTTTCCAATTCGTCCGGTTTCAAGCCGGTATCTTTGACGACTGTTACATTTTCGTTGGTATACAAAACATCGAGGCCTTCATCACTGATGGGGTCTGCTATTAATATATGAAACATTTACGAACCTCCTGAAAGCATAATTTCCTGGGCTGCCCGTGTCCCTTTTCCAAGCTCAATGGGTTTGCCGATTTTATTTAACGCGATTTCAATGATGCTGATTGTCTGCAAAATATCGGCAGGTGAACAATAGCCCATATGACCGATTCGGAATATCCTGCCTTTCAGATGCTTCTGCCCGCCGGCTGTTAACAGGCCAAATTCATTTTTGAGAACGTTCCGGAGTGTATCCGGGTCAAAATCATCCGCCTTGATAGCAGTCACTGTGGGTGAAGCGGCTTGAGCATTCGTTAAAAGCGGAATACTGAGTGCCTGAAAAGCCGCTCTTGTCATGTTCATCATTTGCCGGTGTCTGGAAAAAGTTGTTTCAAGGCCTTCCTGGTCCAGAAGTTCAAGCACCTGTTTCAAGCCAAACAACAGCGATAAAGCAGGTGTGAACGGTGTTGAGTCATTCGCCAGCTGATCGCGATATTTCGTTAAATCAAAATAAAAGGATGGACGGTCATTTTTTTCAATAACATTCCAGGCGCGTTCACTCACAGCCATAAATGTCAATCCTGGCGGGAGCATCAGGGCTTTTTGCGAACCGGTTATGAGGATGTCAATTCCCCAGGCATCCATTTCCATGTTCACACCGCCAATACCGGAAACACCATCGACAATAAATAAGGCATCTGAATGCTGCTGGATAACCTGGCCAACCTCCTGAACAGGATTCAACACGCCAGTGGATGTTTCACAAAATGTAGCAAAAACCGCTTTAATGTCAGGGTGCTTTTTCAGGTATTCCTGAATTGATTCCGGTTCTATGGCTTCCCCCCATTCAATATCAATACGGTGGGTGGCAATCCCGTATTCCGTACAAATTTGGGCAAAGCGGTCACCAAATGCACCTGTCACAATAACGAGCACTTCATCACCCGGCTGGACGGCATTGACGACTGCAGCCTCCAAGCCAGCCGTTCCGCTCCCTGAGATAATCAGGACATCCTGATCTGTACCAAATACAGGTTTTAATTTTGGTTTTATGGTATGTAATAAATCGTTTGTTTCCTGATCGCGGTGACCAATCATCGGCTGGCTCATCGCGCCGTTGACACTTGGTGGAATCGGGGTAGGGCCAGGAATGCGCAAAAATTGTTGATCCGGCAGCATGCTATATCTCCTTTCTATCATGAATACGGTTGTTTGATTTATCTATCATAGCAAATATGCCGTTATTGTCAATCAGTTTAATTAATTCCGATAATTCGGTTCTACCGGATAGACATATTACGCAATTAGGCGTATTCTTAAAATTAACAACTGACCATATAGAGGAGAGGGATTATTTTGCGTATTGTGGTATTGGGTGCCGGTGCTTTAGGTGTTTATTTTGGCGGGCGCTGGATTGAAGCCGGAGAGGATGTAACATTTTTAGTCAGGGAGAAACGAGCGGCCGAAATTAAAGAAAACGGATTGAAGATTAATAGTACACACGGCGATTACGAACTGAAAAATCCACAAGTCGTGACGGATGTCAATGAGATTCAGTCTGCAGATGTTGTGCTTGTCAGTGTAAAGGGATTTCATTTGGAGGGCACACTGGACGCTTTGAAATCATTAAGGGCTAAAGGTGCCTATGTGCTCCCGGTATTAAACGGCATCGAACATATCAGGATTTTGCAGGAAAAACTGGGCAAGGAATATATACTTGGTGGTCTGTCATATATTTTTGCCACGCTGAACGATAAAGGCCACGCAGAACAGTCAGGGGATATGCATCAGTTGATTTTTGGCGAGCTTGAACCTTCTCAGGATAAAATCTGCAAGAAGCTGGCGGAAATCTCCGAGAATGCCGGATTTATCTCCAAACATAGTTCCGACATTACGTTGGAGCTCTGGAAAAAATATATGTTCATCACAGCCTTGTCAGGGGTGACGACAGCTGCCAACCTGCCAATAGGTCCAGTCCGTGAGCATCCCGAAACACTTCATATTGGCGAAATGATGCTTCGTGAAATGCAAAACCTGGCAAAAAAATATGGAGCAGATATTACTGACTCCGATGTTGAAGCGGCTCTTCAAAATGTACATTCACTGGATCCTGAAGCGACTTCATCCATGCATAAAGATCGAAGGAAAGGACTGCAGCTTGAGGCAGATCATTTACAGGGTGGTGCGGTACGTTTAGCCGAGGAAGTGAACTTGAATGTGCCGTATACCAGGGCTGTTTTAGGGATGATCAAACCATTTGAACAGGGCTTATAGGATTTAATTTTTCAGATCAGTTATATGCATCATTTTTTTGGATATAATTTTAGATTGAAGTCCGAGAGAACGCTTATCACTGACAAAACGAAGGGAAAAACCAGCCGAAACGTCCGAGAGAACGCTTATCACTGACAAAACGAAGAGAAAAACCGGCCGAAAAGTCCGAGAGAATGCTTATCACTGACAAAATGAAGGGATAAACCAGCCGAGATGTCCGAGAAAGCGCTTATCACTGACAAAACGAAGGGATAAAACCAACCGAAATGTCAGAGAGAATACATCATTCGGCAGCCGAGTAGTTTTTTCTAAGTAACACCATTACGCTGACATAAATGAACGATGTGATATGTGCCCGCTAAAGATTAACGCAATTTCTTGGAGCCAGTTTTGATTAATAGTTTTTAAAAACAGACTCTGACCTTTTTACTGTTTTAGAATCCCATTTTTACCCCCTGCACCCAGCATGCAGGGGGATTTTGTTCATAAAAATTTTCCTATTCCCGTCCTTTGATGATCCGAGATTCCTTGTCCAATGCCTTAAACAACGCAATGACCATGAGTATCATCACAAACGAGAAAGGAAGTGCCGCGACAATAATCGTGTTCTGAATGGCTTGCAGTCCGCCGACATAAAGTAAAATCAGTGCAACAGAGGATTGTGCGATCCCCCACGCAATTTTCACCTTGTTTGGCGGCTCCAATGAACCATGTGTCGATTGGATCCCGAGAACGAATGTTGCCGAGTCTGCCGATGTAATAAAGAATGACCCAATCAGCAGAATCGCGACAATCGATAGGATGATCCCCAACGGTAATTGATCAAACATATTAAACAATACCAGTTCGGTCGTAAATTGTGTCAGCTCAATGCCACTGTTTTGCACGTCACCGGCTGTCGTACCGAATGCTGCATACCAGATGGAAACAAGCAGTGTCGGTAAAATCAGGACACCGGTCAAAAATTGGCGGATTGTACGTCCGCGTGATACCCGGGCGATAAACATACCGACAAACGGTGCCCACGATATCCACCATGCCCAGTAGAAAATGGTCCATGCATCCAGCCAGCCGCGATTATCGCTTTCAAGTGGTGCGGTCATAAAACTTGTTTGTATCAGGTTTTGCATATACATACCGAATGTCTCAGTGAACATATTCAAGATGAGCAATGTCGGTCCTACAATCAACACGGCAATCAGCAGTATAATGGCAAGTACCATATTCGTATTGGATAAATATTTGATGCCTTTGCTCAAACCGGACCATGCTGAGATGAGAAACAGCAGTGTCACAATAGAAATAATAACGAATTGTGAGTTGAAACCAACGTCAATACCGAACAGGTGAGACAGTCCGCCGTTAATTTGCACGGCGCCAAAGCCGAGTGATGTAGCCACACCAAACACTGTTGCGAAGACGGCAAGCACATCGATCAATGTACCAAGCGGCCCATTCATTTTTTTGCCGAACAATGGCTTCAATGTTGAAGAAATCAATCCGGGTTCACCTTTACGGAACTGGAAAAATGCCAGTGCCAGTGCGACAATACTGTACATGGCCCAAACGTGAAGACCCCAGTGGAAATAGGCATAGGACAGCCCTTCCTTGAATGCTTGATCGGATCCTGCTTCAGCGGTCGGCGCATCTGACATATAATGGGATAATGGTTCAGCTGCACCATAAAATACAAGCCCGATACCCATACCAGCCGAAAACAGCATGGCAACCCATGTTGGTGTAGAGAAATCCGGTTTGTCAGTATCTTTGCCGAGCCGGATTTGCCCATATGGACTTATAGCGATAAAAATGGAAAAGATGACAAGTGCGGACATGAGGAGCATATAATACCATCCAAATGTTGTAGCAACAAAGGATTGGATGTTTCCGGTTATTTGTTCAAATTGAGCCGGGAATAACGCCCCGAATATGACGGTTATGATGACTAAAGCGACAGTGATGTAAAAAACACGTGATACTTTCTTCATGAAGCCCCCTAAAATTTTTTGACGTAATGACGATTACAATATCAACTAATCCAAAAACCTGAGATTCTCCCCCTTTGTTAAATAATGCTATTTTATTATTATACGGAATTCTACAGGAATTACAAATATTATTCTTAGGACAATGCCACACATAAATGGTATATTAACAAAAAAGCGGCCATTCCAAATTGAATTGGGAACGGCCGCTTAATATGGAGTACCAAGGGTTTTTCCGGCGTCAGATTTTGTATATAAATTAAAATTGAGACACCATCATAAGGGGACCTCCAGTTACGTTCAGTTATCCATCATCTTTTTCCGTCGCTGTTCTTCTGACAGGAAGTTAAAAAAGGTCTGCAAGCTGAATTTTGGTTTGGCTTTAACGTTATTGATGTACTCATTTTTCTTATAATCATTCACATGCTCGCTGTCCTTAATCCGTTTAATAATATGATCCATGCCGATTTGTCGGATTTCTTTATTTACATGCCTGGATTCTTTAAACAGCGCAGCTCCAATGGCACCTAATAGTGCGTAGACACCGAGTGCGATCAACATATCCTGATTGTAACCCGTAATGACCAGCATGAAAAATAGATTGATAATCGAAATGCTCAGTAATGGAATGGCGATGAACATATATTTGGAACTTTTCTTAAGTTTTGGTTTCACCAGTTCATCAATAATTTCGAGTTCTCTCTCAATAAATGTTGGCATACCTTTTGACATAAATTGGTTCATACGTGATATCCGCTCCTCAAAAATTTATGAATCAAGTTTATCGTGAATCAACTGTCCAGTAAGTTGATCAAAATGATTGAATTGGTATGAAAAAAGACCTGACCACTTTGGCAAGGCCTGCTAACAACTATTCGCTGCCAGCAAAGCCGAAAATATAAAACTGTTTCGACATGACGACTTTGCTGAATAAGAACATTCTGAAGACTATTCCTTATCTTTATTATATAATGATAACCACTATTTGTCATATTAAAAGCTTGGAATAAGAGATTTTTGCATTAAAAGTGAAAAGGCAGGATTACGCGCATCATTTGGCGAAATAATAATTTGTATACACTTTTAGCTTTTGTTTTAAACGGCCATATTGAAAGATAGATCATTACAAAATATTGGAGGGAGTTAAATTGGCAACCATTGAAGACTTTATGGAACTGGATATGCGTGTCGGAACGGTTATGAAGGCTGAGCCATTTCCGGAAGCTAAAAAGCCGGCCTTTAAATTAGAGATTGATTTTGGCAAAGAGATAGGTATGAAGCAGTCCTCAGCACAAATTACGAAACGTTATGAACCTGATCAGCTTATTGGCAGGCAGGTGGTTGGCGTGATCAATTTTCCGCCGATGCGGATAGCCGGTTATAAATCAGAAGTACTCGTGATTGGCGGTGTTCAGGAAGAAAACGATGTCGTATTATTGAGCCCGGATGAACCGGTGAAGAATGGCACACGGATTTCATAGGAGATGATGAAATAGAAGAGGGGGAGGAGAATGCCTGCATGTCAGAATTGCGGGAAAGAATGGTCCTGGGGAACAACATTTAGAGGTCTGATACGAGTCAGTATGGCGATGAAATGTCCGTATTGCGGGGAAAGACAATATGGAACAGCCTCATCGGGAAGAAGAATGATGGTAATCGGTCTGATTCCGATACCGCTTGTTTTCATCATTCCATATATCAGTGGTATGACGGTTTGGATCGCTCTTGCCCTGGCAATCGTGATAAGTGTCGTTTTGATCATTATCATGCCCTTTTTTCTGAAACTATCAAATGAACAAGAGCCATATTGGTAGGGGGAGTATTATGCGGAAAGTTGACGTGGTTCCTTATGACGCGCTTTGGCCGCTGCTGTTTGATATTGAAGCGGGAAAGCTGCAAGAGATTTTTGGAGGCAGGGTGCTTGAAATCCACCATATTGGCAGTACATCTGTGGAAGGAATGCATGCCAAACCGGTTATCGATATAATGCCGGTCGTCAGGGATATCGGCATGATCGATCGATTGAACGTCAGCATGGAACGAATCGGTTATGAAGCAAAAAGGGAACATGGGATACCTGGGCGCCGCTTTTTCCAGAAAGGCGGGGACGACCGTACGCATCATGTTCATGTGTTTGAAGCAGGTAGTGTCCATATTGAGCGGCATTTGGCGTTTCGGGACTATTTGCGTAATCATCCCGATGAAGCGTCCAGCTACAGCCGGCTGAAATTGGGTTTAGCTGCACGTTTTCCTGCTTATATGGATGCCTATATTGAGCGAAAGAACCAGTTTGTCGAGGAAACTGAGCGGAAGGCACTGGCGTGGCATCGGGGAAAAAGCATTGGCTAAGGGGGTGGCGTTTTTTGGCAAAAATGTTAACACTTCAGCCGGAAGCAGAACTAGCCCGGATGCTGGAAAACCGGGCAGAATAACTACCCTGAGATTCGCTCCTGCTCTTGCGGCTGCTTCATAATCGATGCCATGAGCAGAACACCAACCATTCCCAGCACCAGAAATCCTAAACTCATCATGTAGCCCGGCACGATTCCCCCGATTGTAATGGCGGCACCACCAATGATCATCATGCCCTGCTCCATGAAACTGTCAATGGCCAGGTAGGAACTGCGCTGTGAATCGGGTGTGAGCTCTGCCAATAAGCTTTGCCTAACAGGTATCAGGATGAGTTCACCGAGGGAAATCAGCACCATAAACCCGACCAGAAGTGATGGCGAGACAGTATAACTGAGCAATGCATAACTGACGACATAGACCGTCATCCCGTAAATCAGTCTGCTGTAATCAGATGTCCTTCGAATGAACCATGTGACAACCCCCACCGCAAACACCACAATTAATGTGTTTTCTGCTTGCAGGATGCCTGTCATATTGATACCGCTAATTGTAAATGAACCGAACCAAGTCGTTTCTGCCATATTTCGTTCCAGGTTAACCGCAATATAATTGGTCAAATGACTTTCAAGCGACAGGACAAGCATTGAAGCGATCATAAACATCATGAACGTCCGGTCTTTAAAAACAGCTCGATAATTGGCGAATATGGAAGCAGGTTTCATGGTATTCCCGGTATCGACTGCTACAAATGTCTCACTGATGAAGAAATAGGTGATGACTCCGGATATGATGGTGACCGCTGCGACTGTCAGAAACAGATAAAAAAGATAGTCTTCAAACAGGAATGCTCCGGTTATGCTACCGATTGCAATGGCCAAGTTGGAAATCCAGTACTGGGCAGTAAAAACAAAATTCCGCTCATTTTTACCGACAAGATCGAAAATCATTGCTGTCGACACAGGAATGTACAGACCGCTAAAAAACATGTTGATCATGAAAAGCACAAAGCTGACATATGGCATGACGGTCCAGGGGGAGTTAAAGAAAGCAATTGCCAGATATGAAAGCCCCATTGCCGTTTCGGACAGCACCAGCAGTTTTTTGCGGCCAATCCGGTCAGACACGTAACCGCCGAAGAAACCGCCAACAATTCCCGAACCAATGACCAGGATGACGAGAATACCGGTAATGGCTGCTCCGACGAGCTGACTGAAATAGATGGCAATAAACGGCATGATCGCCATCGTTGCCATCGTGGTGACGAATTGCAGATAAAGACGTATTCTGATGGAGCGATGGAGCTGCCTGAATTTTTTCATTGATGTACCTCCTGGATCCCAAATAGGCGAAGTGCCTGATTCTTAAATGTACTGGTTTGATGGGACTTGGAGTGGTCGGTGAAACTCAGGCGCATGCCCATAAGAAACGCCAGATACCCGTAGCTTACCTCTTCTGGATTACTTTCCGGTAAAAACCCCTTATCCATCCCGGTTTCAACAATACTTTTAGTGAAAGAACGGAACTCATCTGCAAATTCGTCCAGTACTTCCATTTCATCAAAGCGTTCCGGCTGGCCGATAACATACTGGACGACCCGTAAGTATTGCTCTTTTTCCATAAAGAGTCCAATATGCCGGTCTACCAGATTGTTAAAAGTTTCAAACGTCATAGATTCAAGCTCTTCGCGTGCGGCTAGCATATGTTGTCTAAATTCCTGAAGCGGTTCGGTTACACATGCCCGGAGTAGTGCTGCTTTGTTTTCGTAATAGGTAAAAACTGTCCCAAAGCTGACACCGGCCTCTTGGGCAATGTCTTTAATCGTCGTTTTGGAATAACCGTTTTCTGCAAAAAGCTTTAATCCGGTCTGGAAAATTGCTTCACGTTTTTCATTGGATTTTGGTTTCGCCATTTAAAGGGCTCCTTTAAATGATTGATTAATCAATTATTTATTATAGTTAAATTATTTCGTATTTGCAATAAAGGATTTATTAAAGTGGATATCGAAGTGAAGAAAGAGGAGGAGAACATCATGCAGTTTAAATTATTGACTCAGAAGCAGGCTGAATCTACAGCTTTCCGCTAAAGTCATTCGGAAGACCGAAAAGGTAAGTGAACAATCTTATTAAGCTATCCCATATGAAAAGGAGTCTGAAAATATGGCATTGGTCCTTAAAGAAAGAAACAACATAAACCCGGATCAATTGAAATACTTATATAGCAGTGTTCAGTGGACAGCCTATACAAACGATATGCCGCGATTGGTAGAGTCGATAAAAAACTCACTGAAAGTCATCACTGCCTGGGATGGTGATCAGCTTATTGGATTGATCCGGGCTGTCGGTGACGGGTGTACGATTATCTATATTCAGGACATACTGGTTTTACCGGATTATCAAAATACTGGTGTCGGCTCACAATTAATGGAAAAACTCCTGCTGGAATATCAGAATGTGCGGCAGAAGGTTCTTTTGACACATGATGAATCGGTTACAAGAGCCTTCTATGAAAAGCACGGATTCGAATCATGCGATCAGGGGGATGCGGTTGCCTTTGCCAGGTTGGAATGAGGCAGTTTTCAAATTGAATTGAAAACGATATATTTAAAATTTCTGCCGAGTATGTTGTCCTTTTCAGACATATATAACACAATACATTAAAATAACCCATCATTCCTGCTATAATAGACGTAACAGAATGGAGGATTACAATGCGGATTAAAATCACGAGTGTATTCGTAGACGACCAGGATAAAGCGCTTCAATTTTACACGGAAGTTCTTGGCTTTCAGAAAAAAATGGATATGCCGGCAGGGGATTTCAAATGGGTGACCGTTGTATCACCGGAAGAGCCGGATGGTGTGGAGCTGCTGTTGGAGCCAAATAATAACGATGCGGCGAAAAATTACCAGGAGGCCATTTATGAAGAAGGGATTCCAATAACATCTTTTGTCGTGGATGACATCCAAGCGGAATATGACCGTTTAACGAAACACGGCGTCGAATTTTCGGTGGAACCGACAGAAGCAGGTCCGGTAACATTTGCGATTTTTGATGATACGTGCGGGAACCTGATTCAGATTTCACAAGCAAGATAAAGAGGGAGGACGTTTTATATGGAGGGGACACAAACGAAAACGAAACTGGTGGAGGAACTGCGGGAAGTGTTGGCAAACGAACGTGTGACGACAAATGAAACCATATTGGAGCAGCACAGTTCGGATGAATCGTACCACACACCACAGTTGCCGGACATTGTCGTGTTTCCGGAAAATGCCGATGAAGTGAGTAAGATAATGAAATTGGCAAACGCGTACGATGCACCTGTTGTGCCATATGGTTACGGATCCAGTCTTGAGGCGAATGTTATTCCGGAGCAGGGCGGCATTGTGATTGATTTTGCCAACATGAACAAGATTTTGGAAGTACGGGAAGATGATTTTCTTGTCAAAGTGCAGCCAGGTGTTACCCGTTCACAGCTGGAAAAAGAGTTGAAAAAGTACGGACTGTTTTTCACGGTTGATCCTGGTGCGGATGCGACACTTGGCGGAATGGCGTCAACAAATGCCAGTGGCACAACGTCAGTAAAATACGGCATCATGCGTGATAATGTGCGTGATATGGAAGTTGTGATGGCGGACGGTTCGATTATACATACCGGCAGCATGGCAGCTAAGTCATCGTCCGGTTATAATCTGAATGGACTGTTCATCGGTTCAGAAGGGACATTGGGCTGTTTCACTGAGCTGACATTGAAAGTCATTGGCATTCCTGAGCACATTATGGCTGCAAGAGCTGAGTTTGATAGTGTTGATGATGCCGTAAATGCAGTGATTGCTGTTATGCAGGCTGGAATTCCGATTGCCCGCGTGGAGCTGGTGGATCAGGAAGCCATTAAACAGATGAATTTATATAGTGAAACCGGTTATCATGAAGTGCCAACATTGTTTCTTGAACTGCACGGGAATGAGGCGGGCTTGAAGCATGATATCGAGTTTATGGAAGAAATTGTGAATGATATGCACTGCAGGCAAATTGAATTTGAAACGGAGACTGCCGGGCGCAATAAGCTGTGGGAAGCACGTCACAATGCAGCATACGCATTCATTCACAATCATCCGGGCAGAAAGCAGATGGTCACAGATGTTTGTGTGCCGATTTCCGAACTGGCCGGTGCTGTGAAAGACGCGCGGGTTGCTATTGGTGAATCCGGGCTTTCCGGCGGTATTGTCGGGCATGTCGGGGACGGCAATTATCATATTTTATTGATGCTTGATCCAGGCAATCCGGATGATATTGAGCGTGCGGACCAAGTGAACGAGCGAATTGTCAGCTATGCACTTGAACGTGGCGGTACATGTACAGGTGAACATGGCGTCGGAACAGGAAAACAAAAATACCAGGAACGCGAACATGGCGAGGCGCTCAGTGTCATGCGCAAAATCAAGCATGCTCTTGATCCTGATGACATGCTGAATCCAGGAAAAATTATAAATTAAGTGAAGCGCTGATATTCGGGTCGAAACGCATGATAAGCTCATTCTGTATAAATTTTCTGCATCATTTGGTAAACTATAAGAAATACAAGCCTAATGGCGGCAGAATGGTGGTGATTCAGAATGAGTTCTTTGTTAGCTGATCATGCATGGTATGAATTGGTGGGCCCCGTTACGCTGGCGGCAGCAGTGCTTCTCTGTTATTGGTATATTCAAAACCATTATCAAATCACCCTATTATAATGTAACAAACACACAAATGATGTATTTTTTCATAGCGGTCAGTTTGTTTGTTTTGGTAAAAGGGACGCCTTTTGCTGTCATTGCCGGCAACTATTTGTTCAGTGCGCTTATACTGCAGCTTTCCGTCACGTTTTTTATGACAGTGCCGTTGTTCATCCTTAGTTTGCCGGAGCAATATCTGGCAGTCTTTTTCTGGCGCCACAGACGGTCAAAAATAGCAAAAATGCTATTTAAGTACCCTTGGCCACTGGCGATCATGTTTAATGGACTTGTCACACTATTTTTTGTCCCGTCAGTTTTTAATTTCATTCACGGGAATATACTGCAGTTTTTCTATGAGGTGCTGCTGGTTACGTTTGCTTTTCTTACATGGTGGGTCATTATCGAGCCTTCGGAGGAAGTGGCTGATCATAGTTATTTCAAGCGACTCGTTTATGTATTTTTTATGGCGTTGTTCCTCATGCCGATCGGAATCTTTCTTTTGGTTTTGCAGGATCCGGTCTACACCTCGTATACGGCGGTCTCAGGTGAACTGATTCCTGCGTTGACGGCTGTTTATGATCAGCATCTTGCAGGCGGGGTACTGAAATTCATGCAGTTGACAAGCTATTCGTTCGCCCTGTTTTACCTGCTGAAAATGTGGGGATTGCGTGAGGAGGAAAACGAAGGGAAAGTCGATGATGACACAGTCGTTGTTCAAGGCATTCCCATCAAATTGAATGAACACAACAAGCGAAATAGATGGAAAAAACGATAAAGAAAAACTCAGGCCCAGCCTCTTCTTTCCAGAGGTCAGAGGCCGGAAGTCAGACTTGAAGAAATCGCTGAATTAGCCGATTTCAAAGTTGGAAACTTCTCCTGAAATTAAATTTAAATAAAACAGCTTGCGGCATCAATGGCTGCAAGCTGTTTTTTTAGTTGTTTGCTATCCCCAAACTTCTTCAGCTACGTCCACGATAAATTTCAGCTTGGCCCACTGCTCTTCCTCGGTCAGTTCATTGCCATGGTGTGTTGAAGCAAATCCGCATTGCGGGCTTAAACAGAGCTGTTCCAGTGGCACGATGTCAGATGCACGTTTAATTCGCTCAACAACGTCCTGTTTGTCTTCCAGTTCGCCCGACTTCGATGTCACGATACCAAGCACAACGCGTGGTCCATTTTCCGGAATGTATTTAAGGGGATTGAAGCTTCCAGAGCGTTCATCATCATACTCAAGGAAAAACCCATCGACGTTGCCTTTTGCAAACAGCTTAGGCGCTATGCGGTCATATCCGCCCTCGAACGCCCATGTAGAGCGATAATTGCCCCGGCATAAATGCACGGTCACCGTTAAGTCATCCGGTTTTGTCGCCAGACTTTCATTCAGGACACGGACTGCCAGGTTTATCCGATAATCACGTTCTTCACCCGGATCCTCGTTCCATGGTACGTTGTCAGAACCCAGACCGGCAATATAAACATCATCAAACTGCAGGTAGCGCAGGCCGGCATCGTAAAAAGCCTGGACTGCATCCTGATAAGTTTTGATGATATTTTCCGCATACGTCTCCAAATCCGGATATATGTCCGGGTTACGGATGCCATCATTGAAGAACATATTCGGACTAGGGATGGCAAATTTCACATCCGCCCTGGCGTCAACAGTGTCAATCAGATATTTGACATCCTGCAAAAACGGGTGGTCCGGATTAAAGGAAATGTTACCGGTGTTCCACACATTGCGTTTTTCCGATTCCTCACCTTTAAACGCATAACCTTGTTCAGGAACGTAGCCTTCAAATCCGTTTAAATGCTCCATGAAATCAAGATGAAAAAATGTGCGGCGAAACTCGCCATCGGTTACAGCCTGTAAGCCGGACTCAATTTGCTTTTCGACGACGCGTTTAATCTCTGTATTTTCCGCCTCTCGTAACTGATCAGCGGTAATATTGCCCTTTTTGAATTCACTTCTTGCTTCGTGCAGGCGATCAGGGCGCAGCAGGCTGCCGACGTGGTCTGCACGGAATGGTGCTTTTGTGAGTGTTTTAGTCATTTTAATCCTTCTTTCTGTGTGTATAGTTTTCATAAATATTTTAAGGCAAAATAGCAAAGGAACGTACCGGAAATCCGGTTGCACCTTTTGCTTTTGGCACAATGTTGAAAATTATGGCACCTTTAGCGGGGACTTTATCAAGATTGGTCATGACTTCCACCTGGAACGTGTCCTGGTCGAGCACATAATATTCGGCTACGAGTGCGCCGTTTTTCTGGAAATCAACGGCTGAGTCGGTATCGAATGTTTCGTGACCGATTGCCTTGATATTCCGCTGTTCAAATAAGAATTGCAGTGCTTCCACCGACCAGCCGGGTGCGTGACTGTTACCTTCATCATCTTTGTTGTCGAATGATTCCTGATTCGGCCACCGTTTGCTCCAGTCAGTACGCAGCGCAACAAACGAACCCGATTCAATCTCGCCGTGTTCTTCCTCGAATTTCAGAATATCATCTGAATCGAGTGTGAAATCATGGTTTTCGGCGGCTTCTTTTGATTTGTCAATAACGATCAGCGGCAGCACTAACTCCTGAAGCTCTAATTCATGCACATAACGTTGATCACCAGGGACAAAGTGAATGGGGGCATCGATATGTGTCCCATATTGCCCCGGAAACGTAAATTGCTGGGCAAAAAACCCGTCATCATGGTCGAAAAGTGTCTTGAAATCTGCCGGATCAAAAGCTGAAAAATGGGGTGAATCTGGTCCGAATGCATGCGTTAAATCAACCCATTCCTTTTCCTTTAATAAATTGATTGCTTCGATCAATGTGTTGCTCATATTCCCACCTCATCTAAATATTTATTGAATTCATAACGAACATGACAATGCAAAAAGCCCCTTCCTATAAGAAGAGGCTTGAATTCATAGTCATTCACTCTTCTTATCTGTAAGCATAACGCTTTCTGGAATTAGCACAGTCATAGACCGATGCTGAGGCTTCAAAGGGCCAGTCCCTCCACCTCTCTGGATAAGAACGATTTATTCAGTTATGTATTAATGAACAGATTACACCCGTTATGGTTGAATGTCAAGAACAATCTTCAAAAGGAGTGTGTGAGCTCTATTATGTTAAAATATTTATAAGCTAATGACAAAGACGGGGAGGACAATAATTGAGCGGGGAAGCAAAATTTGAGATTGGTTTTCATATTTTCATATTACTGGTTTCAGTCGGAATCGTTTTTTCATACGCCATGAGTGACTTCCAGGTTTTTTATATGACTCTCGGTGTCATTATTGGGGCGATTAGTCTTATTCGACTTGTGAAGCTGCTGAAAAAACCGGAAACGAAGAAATAAAGTAAACCCATACATTTTTGTGTATACCCTCCTTGTTAAGATTAGAAATGTAAGAACTTATTAAAACAAGGGGAGGAAATCCGAATGAAAAAGCCGTGGTATAAGAAGATTTGGGTTTGGGTGGTTGCTGTTATTATCATAATAGCAATTGGGACAGTAAATTCTGATGATGTAGAGGAAGATGAGGCTGCCGCGGAAACAGATGCAACGGAAACAACAGAAGATAATGATACAGATACGTCAGGGAATACCGATGAAACAGATACAACAGAAACAAATACATCTGAAGCAGATACAGAAGTGGAAGAAACTGACGAGTCAACAGAAGAGAATGTCGAGGAAGAAACTGTTGAAGAAACACCTCAGGAAAAAGCACTCAGAGAAGTTGTTGAGCTGATGGATGAAGGATTAGCTTTTGATACGGGCTCTTACGTTGAAGGCGACATTCCAGAAGGGGAATATGCGTTCATTCCATTTGATGGCAGCGGCAAATATTATAGCGAAACGGACAGTGCCGGTAACATTATCGATAATGAAAATTTTGATAGCTTCGGATACGTATATGTGCATGGCGCTGCGAATTTGGAAACACATGGCGTATTAGTCAGTGTCGATGCATTTGAAGAGTTGAATGTCAGCGGGGCCAAAGAACTCTATGAACAGATGAATGGTGCTGAAGACTATAAGGAATCCGGAATGTATAAAATTGGCGATGATATCGAACCAAACCAATATACGATTGAAAGCATGGGTGAAGGCTATACAGCCATATTATCCGGTCCTGTCGGCGATAATGAAATTGTTGACAATAACATTTTCAATGGAAAATATAATGTTAATGTCTCAGATGGCCAGTATTTAAAAGTTTCGAAAGGCAAACTTGCTGATTAAGTGAAAAGATAATTGTGAAGAGATTGGGACAAAAGCGCTTTTACTAGAGGAAAATCCGAACTTAAGTTGGTGCATATATACCGCTACGGAAATATACTTAGTGCTCGTCGTGTTGCAAGGGAGGTCGGAGAAGCAGCACTCCTCGCAACTCGTAGCTTACTCGGTGGGTGTTTCGCTCGTCGCTTTCCGCGGGCGGCTGGTGAGCCTCCTCGTGCTCGTCGCGTTGCAAGTAATCTCGGCGAGGCATACGCTCCTCGCAGAAAAGATTGCTTGCGCACTGCGGGGTCTCACCTATGCCTATCCTCCCGCTGGAGTCTCCGTATATTTCCTCCGCTAAAGTAATTTATTGTTCATCTTTAGAATTGATCATTTTGGTTATGTCCCAACCTCTTTTAATACCCTAACCAGTGTGCAGTTCTGATTTTTTCTGTTAAGTTGAAGGAGAGGGTTTTCAAATATTTTTAACAGATTTGCCAGGAAGTCCCCTTCACTGTGATTTAGGTGGAGGGTTCACAAGGATGAGCATTGCTGTTGCTGTATAAAGGGTGAATTCCATGGTCCATGCGTATATCATGATGTTTTTTGTTGTGATTTTTTATGCAGGCAATATACTGACTGGAAGAGCTATTAACGAGCTGCCGCCATTTACGATTGCATTTTTCCGTTTGGTGGTTGCGTTTATTGTTATGTTGCCATTTGGCCTTCGCAGTGCTTGGGAATATCGGCATAAATTTTTCGACTATAAGAAGCCATTTTTGATCATGACACTGACAGGTATCACGTTTTTTAACACGTTCATCTACGGGGCACTGCAGTTTACAACATCCACGAATGTATCCGTGCTGGAGACTGTCATACCTGTCGTGACTATTGTGCTAAGTGCAGTCCTGTTAAAAGAAAGACTGCGGAATGTGCAAATCATCGGGGTGTTGGTGTCGCTTATCGGTGCTGTTTGGGTTGTATTGGATGGCAATATTTTTTCGATTACCAATATGAACTGGAACATAGGTGATGCGATTATGATTGGTGCCATTGGCTCATGGGCAGCCTACTCCATTTGGGTCAAAAAATATATGCCTTTATTCCCGCAGTTTGGTGCACTCTTGACGATGAGCGGGATTTCCATCATTGTGCTTCTGCCGATTGTCGTTGTGGAATGGCTTATTGTCGGAATACCGGGTGAATTAACAGCGCCATCGAACATCACGGGGTTAGCTTATCTCGGTATTTTTCCATCGTTCATTGCATTAATTTTTTACAATCGCGCTGTCGGCATTTTGGGTGCTTCACAGGCGCCGGTATTTTTAAACTTCCTGCCGATCGTTACGATGATTGGAGCGTACCTTTGGCTGGGCGAAATGATCACGCAAATGAAGGTTATTGGCGCTTTGGCGGTCATTTTTGGTGTTATGCTGACGACAAAACAAAGCAGCAAAACGGGAAAATCAGCAGTTCGGAAAAAGGCAAATTGACGCTTGCATATGGCGCGTGCCAGTCAAAACTGAAGGTAAAATCTCAGCTGAAAAACTTTTAATATAACCGCATATTTTGGGTAAACTAATAAGACCCATTTAAATATTCAGGAGTGAAATCATGTCATTAAGCGGAGAGATAATATCCGGTGAATTCGATCAACAGACTGAGGAATTTATACTACAACAAGTAAAACATCTTTCAACAGAAACAACCCTTAATGAAAAACAGTTGACGAACCTGTCTGATTATCTGAGTAAAAAAAAACATGACCCTGATGGTCAAGTTCTTACCTTGTATGATCAAATACTTATCCGTTTAAACCAGGAAGAAGTTGAACAGTTTTTAACTGATTTGGATACTATTAAATCCCTTTATTATTAATCCTGATTCCAGCAATTTTTTTATGATGTAACATCCTTCATCGATATCATCCAGTTGGTTCAAGTTTGTTCTCTTTACTATATAAGTTCAATAGATAATCGAGCTGCTGACTGCATTGTATCGTTCTTTGGTCAGTTAAGCCATACTTCATCCCCAAATCAATCATCTCTCTCTTTTTGCAGAGGATTTGGAATTTTAATATTTTCCGAAATGGCTTTGGTTCGAAAGCTTGCATGTTAACCTTCCTTTCAAGATATGTAAAATGACTAGGACCTTTGCCTTAATCGCACAAAATCTATTATGCCATTAGTGAAATAAAATGCAATAGATTCTGCAAAGAAAGTCAAAACCTTACAAAAAACGACATACACCTTCATTTTAAGATAAAATGCAGCGTTAGATTAGATCATGATATGTCATAAAAAGACCGGCGGAAATAGCAAAAAAGACTGTCTTTTAAATAAAAGTTATATAACAGTTGGAAATGATTTAAAATTACGAATAATTCATAATATAATGGAAATATATTTGTATAAAGGAGGCGTTTTGATCGATGTCCAATTTTGGTAACCAAGTGCAGTTTCAAATCTACCAAACGATGCAAAATCCTAATCCTGACAGGCTTCCCGTCGTCTATGAAGAGTGGGAGGCGTTCAACAAGTGCTGCAAAATATGATTGCCGATATGGATCTGACAATGGGACTGGCCGGCCAAAAATCGGCCGCAGAATTTGACCGGTCAATGGTGCAAAAAGCAACCTGAACATCGATGTGCGGCAGTCCGTTTTCTCTGGAGAACTGCCGCATGCCACGTTAACTGTTCCATTCCGCGAGCACCTTACCAATTTCCCGGCCGTGAATGACGTGATCTGCGTACCTGTCAAGCTCAGTCGGTTCCCGGTTGACAATGACCAGCCGGGCGCCATTTTCCTTGGCAATGAGCGGGAATTGGTTGGCCGGTGTTACACTAAGTGAAGAACCCAGTACGATAAACAAGTCGGCTTTTTCCGCTTCAGACAATGCAAATTGAAACGTTTCCTGTGGCAGCATTTCCCCGAATAAAACGATAGAAGGGCGCAATATACCACCACATTCACAATAAAATTCCTTGTTGACGTATTCCTCACTATTATATTCTTTGCCGCATGATTGGCAGTGCAATTTTGTTAAAGTTCCATGAAGCTCAGCAACATTATGACTGCCAGCTTTCTGATGAAAACCGTCAACATTTTGTGTGATGATTGACTTGATCAGGCCCTGTTTTTCCCAATCCGCTAAAATATGGTGCCCTTTATGCGGCTTGTAATCCTTTACGCTGAGTACCCGTGTCCGGTAAAAATCGATAAACGCATCTACATTGTTGTTCAAAGCGTCAGTACTGGCGATTTTGCTTGGATCCTCCTGCTGCCACAATCCGCTGCCAGAGGAACGGAAATCAGGCAGGCCGCTTTCGGTTGACATGCCGGCACCGGTATAAATGACCGTATGATTGGATTCGTTTAACCAATTTCGCATACTGGTGCATACCTCCTTAATTTTAAGCTCTCCTCGTTAATGAAGCTGTGATCAAAGGGAACTTGTTGACATAATTTTTATGAGGAACATTGGCGTTCTCGCATGAAACTTTGGCGAAATCATAGGATACTTTGGTGTTTTCACAACAAACTTTAGCGTTTCAGGCAACGAAGGTTCGGTAAACGCTATGATTCCATCCAGTGAAGTCTGAACTCAGATGCTGAGCATGCACAGTTGAGTTAATCTCTTCCAGCAACAGTATCCTGCCGTCATAGTTATCACCTTTACTGAGCAGTTTAAAAGAATCATAGCCTGTATGCAAATTTTGGTGGGTGCAGAAAAATTTTCTCAAAAACGGTACCTGCTTTAAAAAAGTTCACCCACGCAATTTTTAAACAGATTTGCCGTAAAAGATTCACAATGGTCAGTTTATAAAGTTTATTGCTGTTCTCATCTCTACAATCGCAATGAATTGCATTTAGGGGGCGGGAAAAAAATAAATTTTTTCATATGGCCCCTTTTTAAGTTTCGTTTCGATTGTAATAATAGAAGAAGCACTAAATATTACGGAAGGGACGACATAGCAAATGAAGCGATTATTGAATTGTACGGCATCAGATTTTGATGAAATGAACGGGGACCAGCTGCGACAAGCGATTGCGGCTTCTGAGGGGAGGGTCATGCTGTCGGAGGTGATCTGTGCGACAACGCCACTTTATCCCGGTTTAACCAATGCGGAATACGCTGCTGCTTTCGGGGCAGATATGATTTTATTGAATGTATTTGATGTTGATCAACCGACTATCGAAGGGCTGACTGTTGAAAATCCAAAAAATGTCATCACTGAGTTAAAAAAGTTAGTTGGCAGGCCGGTAGGGATTAATCTGGAACCTGTTGATCCTGATGCAGATAATACAGAAACACTGGTTAACTTACCAAAAGGGCGTACCGCTATCACTTCATCATTGGAAAAAGCTAAAGAGCTGGGTGTGGATTTTGTTTGCTTCACAGGCAACCCGCAAACCGGTGTGACGAACACGGCTATCTTAAAATCAGTGAAACAGGCAAAAACTATTTTTCAGGATGAGATTATGATTATCGCGGGAAAAATGCATGGGGCAGGTGTCAGGAATGAAGCAGGCAGCACGATTGTAAGTCAAGACTTCGTATCGGAATTTGCTCGGGCCGGAAGTGATGTTGTTTTACTTCCGGCGGTCGGCAGTATTCCAGGTACGACACCTGCCAAAACGGAGCAACTGATTCAAGCCGTTCACGAACAAGGCGCCCTGGCATTAACGGCAATCGGCACAAGCCAGGAAGGAGCGCGTGCAGAAACCATTCAACAAATGGCTTTGCAGAATAAAATGGCCGGCGCGGATATTCACCATATTGGTGACGCTGGAGAACACGGTATTGCTGTCGTGGAAAATATTATGGATTATTCGATTGCCATACGCGGCAAGCGGCATACGTATATCAGAATGGCGGCGTCAATTAACCGGTGAAAAAATGCCCAGCTTTGAACTCACAGCATGTTTGGCTGGCTGAGGCACATGCCAACTCATCAAGTTATCAATCATTTTCCCTTTTATTCAATAATTTGTGTAACCTTTTCCACTAAATTCCGTCTGTATTTAAAAACAGAGGAAGGCAGGGGGTCATGATGGCAAAAAGGTTATGTGTTTTAATGATTGTATGTGTTGGGATTGTGGTGACGGCTTGCAGCAATGAAACGGAGGACAATAAGTCAACTGCTGATCAGGCTGATATAAGTACAGAGGAAAAGGCAACAGAGAACAGCAGAACACTTACTGATGCAGACGATGCAGGCAGTGGGCAGGATATGGCCTCGACTGAACAGCAGGAAGATAATGCCGGTGGAGAAGAAGCCGCATCCCAAGCAGATGAAAGTACACAGGCTGATCGGAAAGTCATTTATAACGCTAATCTTCGTATTGAAGTGACGGATTATCAGGAAACGGTTGATAGTATACAAGCTGAAGTATCAGAACGCGGCGGGTATATCGTGGACTCGAATATGCATGAAGATGATGAGGAAGGGTCGATTAGCGGTAGAGTCACCGCACGGATTCCTCAGGGAGAGTTTGAAGAATTTGTTCAAATAGTGGAAGACGGCAGCAGCACTGTTATGGAGAGTTCCGTCTCAGGACAGGATGTGACAGAAGAATACGTTGATCTGGAATCACGCCTCGAATCGAAACGTGTGGTGGAAGAACGACTTCTTTCATTTATGGAAGAAGCGGACAAGACGGAAGATCTGCTCAACATTTCTGATGATCTTGCTACCGTTCAGCAGGAGATAGAGGAAATAACCGGACGAATGACTTATTTGGAAAACAAGGTCGATCTGGCTACTGTGACGATCAATATCCAGGAAAACAATGTAGCCATAGCCGGTGAGGAAGATTTAAATACGTGGGAAAAAACAAAACAGCAGTTCATGCAAAGTATTAACTTTTTGCTCTCTGCGTTTTCAGGGTTGTTTGTTTTTATAATCGGAAATTTGCCGGTTCTGATCATCTTAGCGGTTATTGCTGTTATTCTGTTTTGGGTGATAAATAAGCGAATCCGCGGAAAATGGAGAAATGAATGACGGACGGTTTCGCGGTGGTATGTTGCCCAAAGAAATAGAAAAAAGCTGGCTGACAATAAGCAGCCACAGGTCTGACCAGGTTGCTTATTCATGTGATTTACCCGGAAAATTTATTTTGCCAGCCATTTCGACAGTGGTGAAACACCAAGACTCTGGATAATTAGTGAAACCAGAACTGTGGCAAAAGCCAATGATAAAATCATATCATTGTCACCCGAATTCTTCGCTTGGAGCTCGAGATGAGGTAAACCGACATGGAACCTTTTAAGCCCGACCATGTAATCAAGGTCGATTCCCGCCAGCTCATTCTTTTTCGCCAGTCCGTGAAGATTCGTGTTGTTCCCGAAATGATGACAAAACGTACCAATAACGAAGCAGCGAAAATGATGAACACGAAACCCCAGGCATTGAATTGCAGAAACTCAGCACCTTCAATGCCAATTAACAAAAAAAGCAGTGATAAAACAGATACTTCAGCGATATTCCAAAAACTGTTCAATGTTTCCCGTAAATCATTTTCTTTAATGATGCGGCCGTATTCAAACGAAAGCATGATCCCGGAGAATACGGCGGCCAGTACGCCTGATACCCCTATGAACTCGGCAAGGTTGAACGATCCGTATGCAATCATGATGCTAAGCATAATCTGGTATTCGCGGTTAAAGGTATAATGGACTGCTTTACTCAACAGCCAGCCGAATACAACGCCAAGAAGCGCACCACCAATTGATACAAACAGAAAATCACTGAAAAAATTCATGACCGTGAATGATTTGCCCTGCGCCAGCATACCTGCAAGAAACGAAAAAATAACAATGCTCGTCCCATCATTGATCAGCGACTCCCCTTCAACAACCGAAGAAATTTTCTTGCTGTCTGCGGACTTCTCCAATATGGACACGACTGAAACGGGGTCTGTCGGTGTCAAAATTGATGCGATAACGAGCGCACCAATGAATGAAAGTGAGACAAAGGGACCGCTCAGGGCGTAGATGACCGAACCAAGAATGGCGACGGTTGCCATAATGCCAATGGTGGCGAGAAATGTAATGATGCCGGCATTCTTTTTGAAACTATCTGATGAAAAACGATAAGCGGACGTAAACAGAATCGCCGGCAAAAAGACGTGATAAAGCATTTTAGCAGTCACATTGATAGATGAGAAGTAAGGAATGAACGACAAACCAAGACCCAGCAGCACCAGTATAACGGGGACAGGGAAGTAGGTTTGTTTTTTATCCAATATAAAAATAAGATAACCGAACAAGAGTAATATAATCACGTGTAATGACGTCATGGTGATTCTCCTCTGCGTTTAAATACTCCTTGGCGATTCCCTGTGTGTGTCATACTAAACGATGTGTTGGATTCCTGAAAGAAGTACGTATACATTTATCATCTGTGTGACGCAGAAAGCTTTCACGAGACAGGTGAATTATTTGTTTCGGTGCCCTAACAAAACTGGAACAAAAGATTGTAGAAGTTTAAAGCAGAAAAACCGTTTCCCGATTGTAACGGGAAACGGTCATACAGTATTGTATGTCTGGTTTTTGTCAGAATCTCCCACTACAAACAGCCTCTAAGGATGTTAAGCAGCGAAGAGTTACTGGCTTTCGTTTTGTCCTTGCTGATCCTGGTCCTGATTTTGACCTTGTTCCATTTGCTGCAGCTCTTCTAAGCTGATGACTTGAGCATTATTTTTAACGTCATCCGGAACGGTAATTTCCTCTTCAACTTTGCCGGCGATTTCCGTTGTCATATCCATATCAATGCTCATCGTCACATCTTCAATTGGCATCTCAATTTCCATTTGTTGCTCAATTTTTGATTGTTCGAAGGATTCCTTGTCAACATAGTATGTTTGGTTCATGTTCTTGATTTGCATATCCTGCAGTGCATTTTCAGCACCCATTTGCTGTAATTGCTGCCCCATGGTTCCTTCAAGTTGTTCCATGGCTATATCCATAATTTCAGCGGAAGCTTCCTCATTCAGATTTAGTTCGACAACATACTCGTTATTTTCTTCTGTCATAGAGATATAGTCACTGTCGTCTTCACTTTCCGGGAGCTCCTCAAAAATAGCCATCATTTGTTCCATTTGCTGAGCCGGATTTTGGCCCTGGCTTTGTTCGGTGAACTGATCGAGATTCATCCCTTCAATACCAATCCATTGGCCTTGAGTTTGAGAGTACATCACATCATCAACATAATAGGTTTCGAGCGGCATTTGCATATCCTGCATCGTGGTTTCGCCTGACATTTCCATGGTCATAGGATCAAGCGTCATGCGTGCATCCATAGTCATTTCCTGATCAAAGGATTCTTCCTGGTCACCTTGTGTTACCGTCATATTTTGCTGGGTATTGGATGAGTACTCCATTCCCGGCCAATCTTGCATGGCTTCGCTGGAGTTAATGATGACATCCTCAGGTGCCAGTTTTTCCTCTTCTTGTTCCGTTTCTTCTGTTGCCTCAGCACTTTCATTTGAATCACCACTTCCGGATGATTCAGAGTCTGATTGTCCGCATCCGGCTGCCACCAGCATGATTGAAAACATAACTAATAATATGTACAGACTTTTTCTCAATGTACAAAACCCCTCTCCGAAATAATTTATGCAACGCCGCTTCAATGTACAAGGAAAGACATGTATAGCGGTTATTGCCAGTGCTGAATTGCATTATACAATAAAGTGCTGTCATTTCATATGAACCTTAAATTTTTCTTTTAAAATAATACGTTTGAACTAGTATTTTAGAATGATAAAAATAAGCCTCTGCACAACCAGTAAAACCATATCACTGTGGTTTATTTTATTCTTCAGCTTTCTGAGGCAGGTGGATAAATATTAAGTCTTAAGTCCTAACCATGAAGTGAAGAGGAGTCCAGCTCATTCTATTGTCTTTCCACTGTGCTAAGTTTAAAATGGATAATAGATTTTATTTGAGAGGACTGTAACAATGGATTTGACCACAAGAGGTCTGCGGTTTTCCATCCTTTTATATGCCCTGCTGCATTTCACAACCTATTTTTGGAATATCGAAATGTTGGCAGGTTTGCATGCCATCATTGGTTTCATCATGGTTGTTTTAGCCTTTGTACATCTGAAAATACATCGTTTCAAGCTGCCGCTGTTTCTTTTTTTGACGGGGCTCACAATTATAATCATGACAGGCGGATCATTCCTGGAAAATATGCAAAACGGCATAAGGCAAATGAGCAATATCGTCGGATTGTTGGCTGTCGTTCCGGTTATCGGCTGGGTGCTAAGGTCAGAACCGTATATTGATGACCTTATTGGTCTTGCTCACAAAATGCTTAATACCAGCCGCAAGTTTTTTTCTGGTGTGATGATGTTTACACACCTCATTTCTTATTTCCTGCTGTTCGGCTCAATTCCGCTGATGTACGGGTTCGTCAATGACCTGTTGCAACACCAGAAAGGCGAGGTATGGGAAAGATATAAAGCGACGGCGCTGTTGCGTGCGTTTGCGCTCTCAAGTTTATGGGTTATCAGTATTCCCAGTTTTGCGTTCGCAGTAGAGGTGCTTGATGCCTCACTATCCGTTGCCATCTTTCAAGGTTTTATAGTTACTGCGGTTGCAATGATTGTTGCTATTATTTTTTCTTATTTTGAAGAAAGACGTCATGATATTGATATGACAGCCGAAATAAAAACGGAAATCGATTCGGTGCTTGAAAAGGCCACGGATAAAAAGCTGCAAAAGCGCCGGACGTGGGAATTTGCTGTTTTGTTCATCACGCTGTTCGGTTCTATTTTTCTGATGTATGAAGTGCTCGGCCTTGAACTGATGGTGCTGATTCCTATCATGATTATCATTTGGGCTGGTCTTTATTTTCTGGTCAAGAAAAAACCGTATAAACTGCTGTTGGAAATAAAAGATTATTATATAAACGGCCTTGCAGGGCAATCCTATCAATTCAGCGTTCTGACCTCGGCCGGTGTCATGATATACGGCTTGAATCAGACCGGGCTCGGGGAAGCGATGGTTAACGGCGTTTATTCGCTTCAGGAAGTTTTCCCGTTTATTAATATATTATACTTTCTGCCGCTAATCGTTATCGTGCTTGGCTTTATGGGGCTTGGACCGCTGACAGTCATGGTTTTGGTTGCCGGTATACTCGAGAGCATTTCATTGCCTTATCCGCCTGAATTGGTTGTCCTGGCGGTCACGTCCGGAAGTGCCATATCCATTCTGTTGTCACCGCTAATCATGCCGGTTATTGTGCTGAGCGGCACGAATGGCTTAAGTCCGTTAAAAAACGGACTCAAATTCAACTATAAATATGCGATTGTCCTGTATGTGATGGTTCAGGTGTATGTGCAGTGGATGGTGTACCTTTGAAATGGGACACAGGGTCAGACCCCTTGTCCCGACTTATGCTACATTTAAAGGAGTCTTACCATGAAAATCGTCGTAACAGCGGATACTCATTTAAAAGAAGCAGGAAAACTCCCTTCACGCCTCATCACAGAACTTCAATCAGCTGATGTAATCGTGCATGCAGGAGACTGGAAATCATACGATGTCTATGAAGAGCTTTCCCGATATGGTGATGTAATAGGCGTCTACGGCAATATCGATGGTGATGATATAAGGGAACATTTGCCGGCGAAACAAGTTTTTGAGATAAAGGGTTTCAGAATCGGCGTTATCCATGGTCACGGGGACAAAAAGACTACCGAAAAGCGGGCTCTTGAGGCGTTTGCTGATGATCAGCCGGATGTCATCATTTTCGGTCATTCACATATTCCCTTGATCCGGTATTTCAAGAAACAGCTGCTGCTCAATCCGGGATCACCAACGGATAAGCGGACGCTGCCATATTATTCATTTGCCATCCTTGAAATCACCGGGGAGATTCATGCGGAGCTTATCTTTTTTGACGATAAAAACTGATGTGATTCAGAAAAAATCTTTTAATAAAATATGAACGTTGTGTGACAAAAACGCGAATAATTTGTTAAAATAATATTAAGAATCCGCTTACACATTTTATAGGAGATGATCAAAATGGGTGTTACGTTAATGTTTATGGTTTTGGGAACTGCGACACCATTCATTTTCCTGTATTTGAACAAAAAAACGCTTGCGATTGTGCAATCAATTCTGCTTGCAGGCATGTGGGTTTATTTTATCCAAGTGATGTTTCTGGCTGTGGTTCCCGCCGTATTCTCCATTACGTGGATAATGTTCTACACAAGCATGATGCTATCCGCGGTAGGCTGGGTGATGTTCATTATCGACATGATCAACACGTCAGAAAAATACGGTGGACTCACCATTAAAGAAATCCGTGAATTATAAAACCTCTTTCCGCTATTGGGAAAGAGGTTTTTTTGCAGTGTTTAAAATCATGTTCTTACATAAAGCCGAATGACATCGTGAACAATGAACCTGCAATGAGTATGGCAAAGATGATGGTGCCATGGAACATCATATTCCATGGTGCGTTGCCCATTCCACGTTCAATCAAATGCATGAACAAAAAGAGCTGAATGGCTGCCTGGATAATCGCCAGTAAAAAGATTGAAATAATAATCCACATGACCGGCAAATTAGAACCCAGCGCCGCCCATATTGCCACAAATGTTAATATAACAGATGTCACGTACCCAATGATGTGTTTAATTGGAAGTTTTTTGGATTGCTTTTCCATACTAAATCACCATCCCTAACAGGTAAACACCTGTAAAAATGAAAATCCAAATGACGTCTAAATAGTGCCAATACAGCCCGAAAATAAATAATTTATTGCTCGTGACAGATGTTATGCCTCTTTTTGCAAGCTGTATCAGCAGCAGGATCAGCCAGCCGATTCCGAATGTCACGTGCAGGCCGTGTGTGCCCGTGAGCACGAAAAACGCTGACCAGTATGCGCTGGACTGAAGGGTAGCACCTTCCGTGGCGTAATGGTAAAATTCATATATCTCAAACCCCAGAAAGGTTAAGCCGAGAGCCAATGTGATCAGCAGCCACGTCATCATACCTTTGACTGAACCACGCCGCATGTCATTAATGGCAAGCCCACCTGTAAAACTGCTCGTCAGCAGAATGAGCGTCATCACAATTGCGATTCCCGGTTCAAACAGCTCCCCGGGGGCAGGGGAATCTGCCGTTCGGCCAAAAAGCACAGCGTACGTCGCAAATAATGTTCCGAACAGCGCCATTTCTGCAGCCAGAAAGATCCAAAAGCCAACAATATTCATTTGGCCTTGTTCGGTCTGATATTCAAGTGGTTTGCTGTTTTCTTCAGATGCATTCATGCTATAACCCCCTTGCCGAGCGTTCGGTCCGCTTGATTTCGTCTGCGTCAATGTGGTGACCTTTATTGTAGTCAAATGAACGGATGATCATCATCACGATTGTACCGATTAGTCCGGCGACTGCCAGCCAAATCCACTCGAAAACTAAAGCAAAACAGGCAAAGAACATGATGGCTGACATGATAAACGGTTGTCCTGTGCTGTTCGGCATATGAATTGGTTCTACTTTTGACTCATCGTAGACCGTTTCACCTTTTTGCTTCATGTTCCAGTAAGCGTCGTGTGACGTTACATGCGGCACAACGGCAAAATTGTATTCCGGTACCGGTGTCGGGGTTGCCCATTCAAGCGTTCGGCCGTCCCAAGAGTCACCGGTTTGCTCACGTTCGCTGTGCCGGTAGCTGTAATAAATGTTATACACAAATACGGCGAAACCGAGTCCCATGCTGAATGCACCGACTGTTGAAATTGGGTTTAATGGCAGCCATTCCGGAACGATATGGAAAACTCTTCGCGGCATGCCGTCGAGTCCCAAAAAGTACTGTGGCAGGAAGGTGATGTGGAAACCAATGACAAACAGCCAGAAACTCCACTTTCCAATCCGTTCGTTAAGCTTGTGGCCGAACATTTTCGGATACCAATACACAAGTCCGGCAAAACAACCGAAAACGGTTCCTGCAATCAGGACATAATGGAAGTGTGCAATCAGGAAATACGAATTGTGGAACTGGTAATCGGCGGCAGCCATGCCAAGCATAACCCCTGTTATACCGCCAATTGTAAAACTTGGGATAAACGCCAGTGCCCACATCATCGCTGTTGTTGTTCTGATTCTGGATTTATATAAGGTTGCCAGCCAATTGAATATTTTCACGCCGGTCGGTACAGCAATCGCCATCGTTGTAACCGAGAATATGGAATTGACAAATGCTCCCGCGCCCATTGTAAAGAAATGGTGCACCCATACAAGGAAACTCAGTCCGGCAATGATAATAATCGACCAGACCATGACGGTGTAACCGAATAATTGCTTCTTGGCAAATGTGGCAATAACCTCGGAAAAGATACCGAAAGCCGGAAGTATTACAATATAGACTTCCGGATGGCCCCACATCCAGAACAGGTTTGCCCACATCATCGGCAGCCCTTCACCGGCCAGTGTAAAGAAGTGTGATCCGAAAATCCGGTCAATCGTCATGAGTGCCAGCGCAACGGTCAGAATCGGAAAGGCAAATACGATAATGAACGATGTAATAAACGTGGACCAGGTAAAAATAGGCATTTTAAACATGGTCATACCCGGTGCACGCATTTTCAGGATTGTCACCATCAAATTAATGCCTGTTGCCAGTGTTCCAATCCCTGACAGCTGCAGTGCGAGCAGGTAAAAGTTCTGTCCCGGATCAGGACTCATCACATCACCGGCAAGCGGTGTATAACTTGTCCAGCCGGCATCAGGTGCGCCGCCAATGACAAATGATACGTTGAACAGCATGGCCCCGAAGAAAAAGGACCAGAAACTCAATGCGTTCACATAAGGAAAAGCAAAGTCACGCGCTCCGATTTGCAGCGGCACGACAATGTTCATCAAACCAATCAAAAACGGCATTGCCATGAAAAAGATCATGATCGTTCCGTGTGTGGTAAAAATTTCATTGTAATGCTGGGCGTTCAGGAAGTTCATATCCGGAAAGGCCAGCTGTGTCCGCATCATCAGTGCATCAGTACCTGCGCGGAACAACATTGCGAGCGCACTTAAGATATACATGATGCCGATTTTTTTATGGTCGACGGTCGTCAGCCACTCGCGCCAGAGCCATTTCCATTTTTTAAAATAAGTTAGCAGGAAGATGATGGCGCCTGTAACAAGTGTAATGGCAACCATCCCGGCATATATAAGCGGTTCGCCCGTTACAAAAAATTCATCAAGCTGCATTACTGTCCACCTTCTTTCTCCGATGGTCCATGTTCATGATTTTCGCCGTTTTCAAGATGCAGCTGCTCTGCAAATTCAGCCCGATGGCGTTCAATGGAATAGTCCATGCCTTCTTTTGTGCCATGGTCGACCCACTCAAGGTGTGTCGATGAAAATGCCATCGTATCCACGATTCCAGGTTCCAGCAATGCATCATATTGATCCTGCGTCAATTCAGGCGCTGTGTTTTGTGTTGATTCCACCCAGTCCTGGAAGTCACTGCTGTTTTCGGCATGTACTTTAAACGTCTGTTCAGCAAAGCCTTCACCGTTAAAATTGGAATTGCGGCCCTGGTATACACCGGGTTCATCAGCCTGCAGATAAAGCGTGGTGTGCATGCCGGCCATATTATATTTTTGACCGCCTAAAGCAGGAATCCACAAGGCCTGCATTGAATCAGCCGAGGATAACCGGAATTCAATGGCTCGGTCTGTTGGGATGTGCAGGTAATTGACCGTTTCAATACCCTGCTCCGGATAACTGAAAAACCACTTCCAATCAGCAGCCGTCGCATGAATGACAAGCGGGCCTTGTTCAGCTGAAGGTTCCGGCGGTTTTTCCAAATCAAATATTGTTGAGATGGTTGGTATGGACAGGGCAGTTACGATCATAACCGGTATGATCGTCCATATCGTTTCCAGTTTACGATTACCGTGAAGATCCGGTTTATATTCGGCCTTCCGGTTGGGTTTATCCCTGTATTTCACAACCATGATGGTGAAGAGTGTGAATACGACCACCACAATCCCCAGCATGAATATGAGTGCATAGAGAATCAGATCCCGCTGACTTTCCGCAACCGGACCTTTGGGATCCAATACAGTCAGCTCACTGCATCCACTGAGCAATAATGTAAGGCCAATGAGCATAAAGGCAACCCATTTGTTCAGATGCTTCAGTCTATGTCTCATGAAATAACACCTCTGCAATTCGTTGGAGATATGTTTTTCACTATGAATCTAGTGTTAACCTATGAACAATTTTATTAGACGCCTTCCCGTTTTTGTTGACAGTCAATCATTCGTTGATAATTGGTCATGAAATTGTGATATATTTTATTAAAAATGCTTTTGTGAAAGTGGGGATGAGAGGAAGCCTGTGTGCGTATTGTGTGGGTGGGGGTCGGACATGGGTGCGAGAGACGAAGCATGGGCGTGAACTCCGGAACATGGGCCAGAAAATGAAAACATGGGCCGTAGAGTCAAAATATGGGCGTGAGAATTGGAACATGGGCCGGAAATCCGAAATATGGGCCGGTAACTCGTGAACGTGGGCGCAAAACTGACAACAAGTGTGGGCGGAAGTAGTGATAGCTCGGCTTAAAAGTATCAAAAGCGTAACCTTCCACACGACAAGAAAACTCCCTGTACTTAAATAGGACATTAAAACAGTCGCATTCTCATCCGAAAATGCGACTGTTATCCAGATTAATCATCTGTCACTGTCCTTTTAAAACAAATGAACATAAATAGTGCTGCGGCAGCGACCCAAAGTGTTATGATGCCGATGGGTGCCCATGAGCTGTTTTCGTGCGCCTCGATCGCCTGCATGACTGGAAATGTATCGAAAATGGTCATGACGATACCGTCTTCAGAAAATCCGAGCTGTCCAACCATCGGTGTAAAGCCGAACAAAAACATAACCGGCATTAGATAGACAGATGTGGATGCAATCGATTTTGAAAATAGGCCGATACCGATACCGAGGAACAGGAAGAATAGGAATTGCAATATTAATCCACTGATGGGTATGGTGTTCAAAAACGGGTCAATGCCAAGGATCATCAGTGATACAACGAGTGATACGAGTGTTATAAGGCCTGTCACAAGACTTTTTCCGATAATGATATCTACAAAAGAGGCTGGTGACAATATCAGTCCGCGCAATGTTTTCTTTTCATTTTCCTCTGCCATCATTGTCATCATAGTGCTTGATGTGACCGCCGAAAAAGTCACCCCGACAATTAAATAGAGCAGCGTAAGTGGAAATTCCTCTGTGCCCATCCGGTCATAAATTAAAGCAAGTACGACAGGAATCAGCGGCATCGTCAGCAGCATCATATTTTTCATGAAGTCTTTGATATCTTTTTCAAAAATGGCACTTATGCGCTGAACGTTCATTATACCAGCTCCTTTCCGGTCACTTTTAAAAAGATTTGACCAAGTGTTGGATTATCCGTATGCATTGTCTTTACTTGTCCGTTTGCAATTAGTTCCCTGATTTGATCAGCATTACCGCGCTTGTTTTCAATGACTAATTTGTCACCGGTAAATGTTTCCACATGAAATGCATGTGTCGAGTATTTGTAGCGGAGTGCATTCGGGCTGTCCAATTCCTGCAGCTCGCCGTTATGCAAAAAGGCAACCCGGTCACATAATACATTTGCCTCTTCCATATTATGGGTTGTCAGGAAGATTGTTGTCCCGGCTTCATTCAGCTTTTGCAGTCCGCGATGAATTTGTGCCATATTACCCGGGTCCAAAGCAGACGTCGGTTCATCAAGAAAAACCAGCTTCGGTTTATGAATGAGTGCTTTTGCAAGTAACACACGCTGCTTCATACCTTTGGACAGCTTTGAGACCGTTTTTGTCCGCTCGTCTTCCAAATTGACTTCCCTTAATATCACATCAATTTCTTTGAGCGGGGCATGGTATAATTTACAAAATAATTTCAGGTTATCATAAACGGTCAGCCGCTCATACAGCGAACTGTTATCGGACAAAATACCGATTTTGGATTTGAAATCAGCCGTTCCGAATTGTTTCGCATCAATCCCGAGCACGTTCACGTTACCCGAGGTCTGACCGAGCTCTCCGGTCAAAATTTTAATCGTCGTGGTCTTGCCTGATCCGCTTGGTCCAAGCAGTCCGAAAATCTCTCCCTCTTCCACATTAAAACTGAGTTGTTTGATGGCCGTTTTTTGGCCAAACACTTTTCGCATTCCGTTTACTTCAATTGCATTTTCCAACTGAAAACCTCCTTCGATGTGCTGCTTCAATCATAGCGGATAGAGGCTGCGGGCGCAGTCAAATCCGAATGGAATGTACCAGAAGAAGAGTGAATTGTACCGGATTCAGATTTAAAAAAAGCATTTTTAAACCGTATGTGTCCGCTGACGGGATGAACTGTACCGATTCCGGGGGGATGTCCGGAATACTGGAAGAGCAGGTCTCGAGCGGAAAATTCCGTGAACTGTACCTATTTCAGGCTGAATTTCTCCTGGATATCCTGAATTTTCGTCCTGGACAGAGGGATGGTCGATTGTATTTTATTGTCAATTTTAAGTGAATAGGTGTTTTTCGACCATGTGATGATCTCACGTACTTTTTGCAGATTCACAATATAAGAGCGGTGGCAGCGGTAAAAACCGTAAACCTCCAATTTCTTTTCGATTTCAGCGAGCGTGGAATCTAATGTATATGATTCATCATTAATTACAATCATAGCTTTTCCGTCCTGACTTTCAATGTAGTCGATTTCAGGCGGATCAAATAAAATCATTTTATCTTCCACTTTAGCCGGGATCTTGAATAGGTTGGTGGTCACCGGCACATCAGAACGCTCAGCTTCGGCAGTATTAGCGTCTTCCTCATCAACCTCAATTGGCTGCATACCGTGTTCCTGCAGTTTGTATGCTGCGTCACCCAAGAGCAGCGCGTGCTCCATATTAGATACCAGGACAAGTACAGGTATGCCGTCGTCCTTGATCTTTTCAAGCATATTGATGAACGTGTTGATTGTCTTGATATCCACGCCATGAATCGGCTCCCGGAATACGATTGGCTCGGTACCACTCATATAGTACTTGGCAAAGTAAACCCGGCGGATTTCCGAGTGCGAGCACTTTGAAAGTGGGGTTTTGGCACAACTGTGCAGTTCAAATAGAACAAGAATTTCCGGCAGCGGTTTCCGGCATCCGAACCACTTACGGAAAAAGGCGATATTATCTTCCACTGTCAGACGGTCATATAGCCCTTCCTGTTGATCAAAAACCGTCATTTTGGCATCACTGCGGAGAACCTCTACCAGCTCAGCCTGCCTGTCGGTATCACTGTAAACCGCCGTGACATACGAATCATTGATGGTAAGGGAAAATGAAGGAAGTGATTCATTGTTGGTAAAGTCGTGATCAATTTTGAAATGTGCCATTCATACAAACTCCTGTTTGAAAAATCATTTATAGGTTTGTCCCGCATGTAACGGACAGTAACCCGCCAAAAATACGGCGGCTAACTGCCCGTAAATTTCCGATTCGGCTCGGGCTAACATTCAGCGGAAAAAGGCACTCCGCTGAATGAAGTTTCGCTTTATCCCGCATGTAACGGACAGTAACCCGCCAAAAATACGGCGGCTAACTGCCCGTAAATGTCCGATTCGGCTCGGGCTAACATTCAGTGGAGAAAAGCACTCCACTGAAGTGAAGTTTCGCTTTATCCAGTATAACATTAAGAGGTTTCGGCAGGAGTTGATATTTAAAAAATTAAATGTATGCTGATCCTTTAATTATTAACCGCCATCCGGCCAAGCGGCCCATCTTCATTGATGATATCCATAATGGCATAGACCGATATCGGAAACATCGGGAACCCGAAAACATATGGCGTTATGTCATAAAGCTGAAAATAGATGACAAGTGTTTTGTCAGCAATATAAAAATCCTGTTCAGGCCGGACTTCAACATGCTCATTAAATGTTTGAATATCACGCTGTTCAATCTGCTCATTAACCAGTTCTGTCAATCGCGCAACATAATTGCTTCCCGGCTTAAACAAATCGCTCAAACGGCATTGTCTCCGTTCCTCGAGATCAAATGTCAATGATTCAATATAAGTCATGCCATGTGCAGCCTGATAATGGTAGGCATAGTTGTTCAGCAATAAACTGAGAACGTTCCGCTGATTATTTTTGATTTCAAAAGACCCATCCATTTCTATGATGGGTGTTGCCATTTCGTCAGCTTGTTGATCGATAAGTCCCTGCGTTTCATCAATGATTTGCTGGTTGATAGATCTTTCCATTTCTTTGTCACGCATATCGAATACTCTCGGGTAAATGACATTTTTCTGTTCTCCACTGCTGATTCTGACCGGTTTAACACGAACAGGTAATGATTTTGGCATTTTAGTCACCTTCTTCTGGTTTTATGCCTAATATATTCGATCGACGCGGAATTTGTGCGTTATGAAACGGTATTGAAAGGAAGTTTCATATATTAAAAGGCAAAACATTCAACCGAAGTGCAGAAAAGCTTATCGATCGACAACAATTGTCTATTTTTGTTTTAGTTTGACTGTTATGTTAATATCATAGGAATACATCGTATGGCATTACATAGTAATCTAATGATCTATTTCTTTAGAAGGGAGGTTTTGTTATGCAATGGTACACAAAGGTTTTGAGAAATTATGTTACATTTACCGGCCGTGCACGACGTACAGAATACTGGATGTTCGTCCTTTTTAACTTTATTATTTTGTTATTGATATCCATTCTGGAGGCTATAATGGCACTCCCTGGCGTATTATCAACACTGTATTCGTTAGCTGTTTTCTTACCGGGATTGGCAGTTGTGGTTCGCAGGCTGCATGATTCCGGACAATCCGGCTTGTGGGTTTTGATAGGGTTTGTACCGGTTGCCGGGGCTATTGTCCTATTAGTATTTATGTGCCTTGACAGTGATTCAGGCCAAAATAGGTATGGTCCCAACCCAAAAGCAAGTATCTAAAGTTCACATAAAAGTGGTGCATCTGATTAGGTGCACCATTTTTGTATGTCCTTCATAATTTCTTACAATGTATATTCCTGACGTTTGTATGATTTAGCCTTATCGGTGTCAAAATAAAGTCAATCCATACTAAGGAAATTATAAGGTTAACGAGCCTTGATTTTAGAAAGGAAGATTTTTCAATGGCAGATGAAGTTGTAATTGATGCAATTATCAATGGTGAAAAATACAAAGCTGAAAAACAGGAACCAAGGGAAAACCCGACATACCCTGATGAAGTCGTCGGCTATGCACCGGTTAATACGAAAGAAGATACAATCAAGGCGATTGATGCAGCAGACAACGCATTTCCTGAATGGCGGCGGTCATCGATTGATGAGCGTGTGGAACGCATGAGAAAAGCGATTCAAGTCATTAAGGATAAGACGCCAGAGATTGCAGAACTCCTTTCCAAAGAACATGGCAAACCGCTTTATGATTCGGAGGGCGAAATTGGAGTCTCCCTGGCCTGGATGGAATTTGCTTGCGATAATGTTAAAGATGTTTTAGACAATGAGATCCAGGAACATGATGACGGCGGAAGGACAATTATTGCAAGGGATGCGATCGGAGTTGTTTCCGCGATTTCCCCGTGGAATTATCCCATTTCGCTGTCAACGATAAAAATGGCACCAGCACTATTGGCCGGCAACACTATGGTGCTCAAGCCAAGCCCACTAGCACCACTAGCTGTCAGTAAAGTGGCCGGGATTATTGCTGATGAATTTCCGCCCGGTGTCCTGAATGTGGTGCACGGGGATGCAGATGTTGGCGTTGAACTGACTTCCAATGAAAAAGTGGCTAAAATTGCGTTCACAGGCGGGACCGAAACTGCGAAAGACATCATGAAGTCCGCTGCGGAAACCATCAAGAACATGACGCTGGAATTAGGCGGAAATGATGCTGCTGTCGTGTTAGATGATTTCGATGTTGATGACAAAGAGGCGATGCGCCGGTTAGTCATCTCAAACTTTCTGACAGCCGGGCAGATTTGTATGATTGCCAAGCGCATTTATGTTGACCGTAAGATATACGATAGGTTTGTGGAAAAGTATATTGAAGCAGCGAATAAATGGATTCGTGTTGGTGATCCATTTGATGAAAACGTCACGATTGGCGCTGTCAACAACAAAAAGCAAATTGAGGTTGTTCAAGATTTGGTTGACGATGCCGAAAGTAAAGGTGCAGAGGTTGTGAAGCTTGGAAAAGTGCTTGATCAGGATTTATATGACGAAGGTTATTTTATGCAGCCAACCGTTGTATTAGGCGCTGATTATAAAGACCCGATTGTTGTGGAAGAGCAATTCGGACCAACCGTACCTATTTTGCCATTTGACGATGATGAACACGCTCTTGAATTGGCCAATGATAGTATTTATGGCTTAACAAGCTCTGTCTGGGGGAAGGAAGAGCATGCTGTTAGAGTTGCGGAGCGTATACAAGCTGGTACTACCATGATTAACACAGCAGCTGTTCAAGGTCTGGATGTCCGCTTTCCGTTCGGTGGAGTAAAGCAATCCGGTACTGGACGTGAATATGGCAAAGAAGGATTGCTGGCCTATACTGAAACGCATGTGATCAATTTACCGGATGAATTAGATTTACCTTATATTCCAAAGGGCGATTAAGGCGGATAATGGCAAAGGGACTGGCTGGAGGACAGCGTGTGAAGATCTGACTTGGCAGGGAATACCCTTCCTGTCAAGCCAGATACATACTGATCCCAAATGGTTAAATTAATTAACCTCAATCTCATGTTCTTCATGCTCATGCAGACCGTCATCATTTTTAACATGAATTGTCATGTTATACGTTCCGGCTTCCTCAAACGAATAAGAGCCAGTGTATTCACCAGCTTCAGTTTCGTCTGTTTCAGCCCATTCATGAATATCCAAATCATCATTTGTTATTTCATACTGGACATTGGCTTCTTCAAGCGGTTCATTATCCATTTGCAGTTGAACTGTCAAGTCGGTTTCCTTACCTGAACTGACATTCTCGGACTGGGCAAAATCCATACTGAATCCGTCCGCATGATCACCATGTTCATGACCGCTCGCATCCTGGCTTTCGTCACCGTTTTCCGATTCCTGACTGCCCCCGTCACCTATGGTTATAGACTTTTTGGGCATTGTATGCATTTCCCGTGCAGTGGTGTGGGCATACATTTCATATACACCATCTTCATCAAATGAAACGTCAGCGGTGTATGTTCCGTCCTCATTGTTGGTGGCTTCAACCATTGTACTGTCGTCTTCATTTCCTTGTTCCCAGTGTTCAAACACGACTTCATCGGCGTCCTCGACCAGCTCATCACCGTACGTAACGGTTGCTTTTAGTTCAACTGTTTCACCCGCTTCAGCTGATTCAGGCAAATCAAATTCAACTTCAAGGACGGCTGGTTCCTCATTTTCGGCGTTCTCGTCTGCAGTGCCACCATTGCTATTGTCACCGCATGCACTGATAAATAGCAGTATGGCGGTTCCGATCAAAACTGTCCAAATACATTTTTTCATTGTCATTCCTCCATATATTGGAAAATCGTCCATTATTATTTCTATATCATTCCATTTATATAAACTAATTCAGCATATACTCTCATCGTATAGAATGACAGACTGTTTATCAACGGGTATTATGTGAAATAAAAGTGAATTATTTGTGAATGATTGCATATAAATTATATGAAGCTTATACCTCTTTGAATGAAACATTCATGAAGGGAGCGATCACTTGCTTTATGGCGCGTTATTTGGAAATTTAGAGGCTTGGAATATTTCTTTATTAGCAGGACTCGTTTTTACAGCTGTTTTATATGCATGCTTGATTAAACATTTTGGAAAATTGAGGGATTATTCCAAACAAATTCTTCTGTTTTTTCTGGCTTTAGGGTTATTTTATGTTGTCGTGGGAACCCCCTTATCAACCATCAGTCATTTTTCCTTCAGCTTACATATGATGCAAATGAGTATTCTTTATTTTATTATCCCGCCGCTATTACTGTTGGGAATTCCATATCGATTGTATCAGCAAGCATGGAAAAATACGGTTCTAAAAAGATTCAGTAAACTGAACTTTTCCCCGAAACTGTCGCTGTTTATCTTTTCCTTATTATTCCTGTTATATCATCTACCGGTAACGTTAAATATCCTTGCACAAAATACATATAGTCACAATATCTATTTACTTCTTCTGTTTGTGTTAGCTTTTTTCATGTGGTTACCCATTGCATCGCCAAATCCGAAGCAACGATTTAGCAGATGGCATATGAAACGTTACACTTTCCTGAGCGGGGTTGTTATTATGCCGGCTTGTATGTTATTCATCGTGAATGCGTTTATCGACGGAATGAACAATCCCTTTGCCAGCCAACTCACGGCTCAACTTTGCGTTCCCCCTCAAACCGGTTCTGTCAATATATTGCTTCCTTACCCTTTCAATACCGAATATGATCAGATTGCGGCTGGAATATTAATGTTGGGTGTGCATAAATTTGGCCTTAAGCTTTCGTTTCGCCTCGGAAATGAAGAAAGGTGGAGCTAGTATGTAAAGAGGTTTTGATTGTTCTAAACCGATTCATTTTTAAATAAAATGGATTAAAAAGAACGAAGGTGGTGACAATTAAAATGAATGAAACAAATGATTTGGCTATTAAAGGTATGCACTGTTCCAACTGTCCAACGAAAATTGAAAAAGCCGTCTCGGAAATGCCGGGTGTAAAAGACATAAACGTCAATTTATCAACCGAAAATGGTCGTGTAACATTTAATAACAATCTGACAAAAATCACTGATATTATTGATAAAATTAATTACGTCGGATTTGAAGCGAAAAAAATTTAAGAAATAAATAAACATCATAGAGTATATGAAGTAATCGCCATCTGTTGATCGGAGCGGTTACTTTTTTATTTGCTGGATCCGATCGCATAAGCCTGGCAATTTTTAAAGATTTGTTAGAATAGAAGTGATAGTTTTCCAAAGAGAATTCCAGGTAATAGTCTAACTAAAATGTTTCCAGAAAGGAGCAATTTTATTTATGGATACGTTTCAAGCGTTGGTGCTTGATGAAAAGGATGAGCAAACGAATTTGGACATCAAACAATTACACAAGGATGACTTGCCGGAAGGGGAATTAACCATTCGTGTTGCTTATTCGAGTGTGAATTTCAAAGACGGGATGGTGGCCATCAATCAGCAGCTTGCCGAATCCTATCCGTTAATTCCGGGAATTGACTTAGCCGGCGCGGTTGTTGATTCCAAGGATGGCCGGTTTAATGCAGGCGATGAGATGATTGTGACCAGCTATCAGCTAGGCACAGGACATTCCGGTGGGTTCAGCGAAGTGGCACGCGTGCCCGCAGACTGGGCGTACCCCTTCCAGAAGGCTTGTCCCTTAAAGAAGCAATGATTATTGGAACAGCAGGCTTTACAGCAGGATTGTCCGTGCAAAGGCTTGAAGATAACGGTTTGACAGTTGATCAGGGTCCTGTCCTGGTGGCCGGTGCTACTGGCGGTGTGGGCAGTCTTGCTGTCAATATACTGGTTAAGCGGGGTTATGACGTTACAGCCAGTACGGGTAAAGCTAATGAAGCAGATTATTTAAAAACGTTAGGTGCCAAAGATGTCATTGACCGTCATGAGGTTGAGGACACCGAGCAAAAACCAGTGCGCGGTAAAAGGTGGGCCGGTGCTGTTGATCCCGTTGGAGGTCAAACACTTCAGTATATTCTGAGCACATTGAATTATGATGGGTCTGTCGCGACAAGTGGTCTGACAGGAGGGACAGAGGTTTACATCCGTGCTTCCTTTCATTTCAAGGGGAATTAACTGGCTTGGTATCGACTCAGTCAAGTGCCCAATGGAAAAACGCGTGAAAATCTGGGAACGTCTGGCGGATGATTTCAAACCGGACATGCATGAAGAAATGGTTAATGAGATATCGTTGGAAGAGCTGCCGGATGTCCTGAGGAATATCCTGGATGGCAATGTGCGCGGCAGGACGATTGTAAAATTGTCGTAGTACATGTCATTAGCAAAGCATTGTGATTAAAAGAGGCTGGGACATAAAAACACTTTTGTCCCAGCCTCTTTGATCCCATTTCAGTGTTACCGTTAAGTTATGAAGATCAAACATAACACCTTGTTTTATACGCCATTTCACATTATTTGTTCTCTGCTGCCTTCCATTCACAAACGATGGCTAATTGCCCATCTTTCAGGTTGGCCGTAACAGTCCCATTCATTTTATCCATAAAGCTTTTCACAATCGACAGGCCTAGCCCGGTGCTTTTTCCTGACCGGGATCTGTCCGCCATATAAAATCGGTCAAAAAGGTGGACAGCATCATTTTCGGTTAATGTATGCGCATCATTTTTCACAACCAGTCTAACCGTTGAATCTGCTTCCTCAAGGCTTATCATGATATTTCCGTTTGAATGGGAAACGGCGTTGGAACACAGATTCTCTATAATTCGTGTTATTGCAGATTCGTCAGCGATAATGTACACATCATTCTCAGGCATAGTGATGATGGGTTCGATGTTTCGCTCGTTAAAATGACCATAAAAATGCATTAAGCCATCGATTGTTAAATTCCTTATATTGATTCGCTCGAATGTCAGGTGATGATCCGTGGATTCAATCACACTCAGCTCAAAGAAGTCATTCAACAATGATTCCAGTCTCTTGGCTTTTTTGGAGGCAATGCTTAAATACGCGTTTTGCTCTTCTGTAACACTATCTGATTCAGCCATCTGAATATAGCCCAAAATAGAAGTCAGTGGTGTTCGAAGGTCGTGGGACATATTGGCAATTGTCTGTTTTTGGTCTTTTTCAAAACGTATTTTTTCCCGGCTTTCTTTCACATGCAAGTCAATAAGCTTATTGATTTCGAGACTCAGATTTTCAATATCTTTATCCAGCAGGGCCCCATTTATTTTTTTATTCGTTTTTCGGTTGTTATACGTCTGCAGCTGCTTACTGATTTTTCTTACTTCTTTTTTAAACGATAATAAGCGGGTGAGAAGGAAAACAGCTGCTATGGTCATGACAATTGCTAGATAAAGCATTTTTCTCACCCGCTTCTGATTGTTAAATTTCTTTCCTATTAAAAACCAAAATGCCACAAATGGAGATGATGATGAATGTCAGTGATCCAATTAGAATGGATTCTATCATTTCACCGCTCGTCATGGTATGGTTGAATACTTCACTAAATTGAAAGAAGACTGAATGCTCGTTTAATAGCCTTACAAATGGTGCGGTGATAAGATTTTCGATGGCAAACATCACAATCGAGAGTAAAAGCGTGAAAAGAATGGTCTTCCCGCTGTCTTCTGTTACAATAGCAATCAATAATACGATCGTTGCAAAACCCAAAAATTGTAATGTGAATAAACTATATGCTCTGCCTAAATACGTTAGATTGGAAGTTGTCAATAGATCCCCTTGCCCGTACAGGAAGGCGGCGATAATTGCTGTCAGCAAGGGAATGACAATCGTGACAAAACCCGCGCCAAGCGAAAAAACAAGCAACTTCGCCATAAAAATATAAGACCGTTTATGGCCGCTGATTACCTGATTTTTGATGACACCGCTATCTGAAAACTCATTGGCGATAAAAAAGGCGGCAGGCGTACTGACAATTAAGTTAAACAGTAATGGTATGGTGAACGCTGATAAAGCATTCAATTCGCTTAATCCGGCACTGTCAAATGGTGTTCCGCTCACTTGCCACCATCCAATCATAATGAGGTAATGCAATAGCGCACTTAATCCGGTAATCGTTACTATCAATACCCAAAATGTCTTGTTCCGTCGTAATTTAAACGCTTCTGCTTGGACGAGATTATTCATTGTTGGCACCTCCTACAAGCTTTGAAAAATAGCTTTCGAGGCTGTCACCATTTTGGGCGAGATGCTCAATCACAAGACCGTTGTCGGTTAAAGTTTTCGATACATAATGAACTCTATCAAGGTAACTGTAAAGTTTAATCGTGCCATCCGGTAACACCTCAAAATCGGCAGTGCCCAGCTTTTCTTCCAGTAATGTTGCTCCCATCGCCGGGTTATCGACTTTTATCCGTAAGTGCTGTCTGCATTTTTCATTCAGTTCCTTTGACGAGATTTTTCCAGCAGCTCCCCTTTATGGATGATGCCGTATTTGGTTGCAAGCTGGTGAAGTTCACTTAATATATGGCTTGATATTAAAACCGTGAGTCCTTTTTCCTGATTCAGTTTTTTAATCAGCTCCCTGAGTTCAACGATGCCCATTGGATCCAAGCCATTTGTTGGTTCATCAAGAATCAGGAATTCCGGATCACTTAACAGCGCAATTGCCAGTCCAAGACGTTGTTTCATACCGAGTAATTTTAGCCTCCTTATTTCGTCATACCTTAGTATGGGACATGAATCATAAGAAAGGCTTAAGCGAAAACTTAAGAAAACCTTAAGATTTCATACGATACCCCATCCCCCAAACAGTATCTATATAGTCTTCACCTGGATTTGCTCCTGCGAGTTTATGCCGCAAATTGCTCATATGAACATTTACCGTATTATCATCCCCGTGGAAAGGTTCATGCCATACACTTTCGAATAGATTGGATTTTGAGAAGACTTTTTTGGGTGATGACACAAGAAGGACCAGTATAGCGTATTCGCGGCTTGTCAGTGTAAGCTCTGAACTATTCACATAAACGCTTTTTGCATCCAAATCAATATGAATATCTTTATACGTTAACTGATTTATCTTCGCAGGTTCATGGCTGCGTTTGTATCGTCTTAGAAGGGAATCAATATGTGCAGAAACCTCTTCCACGTCAAAAGGCTTTGAAATAAAGTCATCAGCGCCTGATCGTAAATTATCAATTTTTGTCTGTTGTTCGTTTTTGGCCGAAATAATAATGACTGGAATAGAGCCTTTCGAAGTAACTTCCGCAAGAATTTCCTCTCCATTCTTGCCTGGCAAAACCAAGTCCCACATCTGCTTTTCCAAATAAATGAGTGCTTCTGTTCCGGAATAGGCAGGCTGTGGGATGTAGTCGCTCTTTTTAAGGATTCTGCATAACAATTGATTAATATCATCGTCATCTTCAATGACTAAAATATTTATTGGCTGTTCCACTTTGTTTACTCCCTTTCAAAGGAACCTATTTATAGTAAAAGGATAAAGAAACGTGAATCACATTTCAACAGGGCAATGAAGGATGTCATTGGCGGAACAATATTACTTAGGAAGAGAATTATTTTTGTGTGCAAATTTATTATTGACTTTGTCTTTCACGGCCCCTAAAATTTATCGGGTGTTTACTTATATTAACGTCCGGATTGGAGGGGCATGCAATGTATCATCTATATAAATATGCTGTACTTTTTGTGTTTTCAATTGTTTTAGGGTTCGCGTTCAATATGTTTCTGCTTCCCCATGAAGTCTTATCGGGTGGTGTAACAGGGATTGCTATGATATTCGGCCTGCTTTCACCCATAAATTCCGGTATTTGGCTTGTCATATTAAATATCCCGGTTTTCATGATTGGATGGATGAAACTGGGTAAGGAATTCATAGCGAACAGTGTCTTTTCAGTATTCGTCACGTCGATGTCGATGCAGTATATCCCCGTCATGAAGGTAACCGATGATGCATTGCTGTCTGCCGTCTTTGGCGGTGTTATTGTTGGTGTTTCCATCGGGTTTATTGTCAGGTTTTACGGTTCAACCGGGGGAGCTGATATTATTGGTCTTGTTGTGACCAAAAAATATGATATGCCTTTGGGTGTCTTAATTTTTGTGATTAATAGTGTCGTTGTCTTTATATCCGGCTTTTTCTTCTCCTGGGAGCTGGCACTCTATACGATGGCTTCGATTTATATTACCGGTGTTGTGATCGATCGTGTCCATACCCGCCATGTGAAGTTAAGTCTGATGGTGGTTACGAATAAAGGTGAAGAGCTTAAAGATGAGCTGATTGCAAATTTGATCCGGGGTATCACCGTTATGAACGGCTATGGTGCTTATTCAAATAATGAAAATAAAGTGCTGTATACTGTCATCACCCGCTATGAATTGGCATTAGCGATTATCGATCAGTGTCAGTGAAACGGCTGAAGTGGTGGGGAATTTCAGGAAATCGTAATGATGATTATCAGTGAAACACGTAAGGAGAGCAGGGTTATCAACCGAACCCTGCTCTTTTTGCATTGTTTGCTACTTTCCCGGGCTGTGGTTTGGTGTTTTTGTGATTATTCCATTACTATTTATACAGTTTGCGCAGTTCCTGACGGGAAGCCTCAGAAAGCGAACCGCCGATATCCATTAATTCAACAATGTCTTTAAAGGCTCTTTCGGGAATTGCCAAATCGGCCAGCTCTTCCGGAGAAAACCCTAAGTTAATTGCATCTTCCCGGCCTTCTTTTAATTTGGTAACAAAGTCAGGTTCAGTCACGAAAGGTGTCGACATACCAACCATGTCGGAAAATTGGAGCGCTTCCTGTGCTTTTTCGGGTGAGTTGATGCCACCGGTGGCCATAATCGGAACACGTCCGGCGATATGGTCGTACACAACGTGATTCATGAATTCATCTTTAAATTTACCCTGGCGAATCGTTTGTTTATAAATATTCTTTCCCCAGCTTGCAGTCGCTAAATATTGGATATTTGCCACTTCCATGGTCCGATCCATGAAATAAAGGAAGTCCTCTGCACTGTAGCCAATTTGATCGCCACGCGTCTCTTCCGGCGTGCCTCTAAACCCGAGAATAAAGTCAGCAGGTGCTTCTTCATCGATAACATTCTGAACGGCTTCCATCACTTCGATGCCAAAACGTGCACGGTTTTCAATATTTTCCGCACCATATTCATCATCACGCTTATTTGAAAAAGTGGATAAGAACGTTTGAATTAATAAGCGCTGAGCACTTGAAATTTCAACGCCATCAAAACCGGCTTTAATCGCACGGCGAGTAGCGTCAGCATATTGGGTAATGACATGCCGTATTTTGCGTTTGGTCATCGGTATGACGGTATGCTCAACGGGTGTTTTCAAGTGCATTTCACTTGGGCCATAAACGACACCAAAATCCTTAAGCGATATTTTGGAAAAACGTCCGGCATGCGTTAATTGAATGATAGCCTTAGCGCCGTCTTTTTTCATTGCCTGTGCAAGTTTTTTGAGCCCCGGGATGCTGCGGTCATCATCGATACTAAAGCCGTATTCAAATAATTGTCCGTATGCTTCAATGTAGGCAGCGCCTGTAATTTGCAGCGGTGCTGAAGGAGCACGCCGCTTTGCATAAGCCAAATCTTCCTGTGTAACATAGCCTTCACTGGTTGAAGAATTCGTAATCATCGGGGACAGGACAAAACGATTATCCAGTTCAATACCATTTGGCAGGATGAGCGGTTTAAACAATGGTCTGTATTGTTCTGTTGTTTTCATTTGTATAGTATCCAATCCCTCCATAGTATTATAGTTGTTGATAACTAAAAGCTACCAACTATGGTGGGGAGTGTCAATTTAAGAGAGTCGTTGTGGTGCAACTTAACAGTTTTATTAATAAATAAGCTACTCCGTTGGCGGTGTTGCTGATAGATGATATACTTAAATTTATTACGATAATATTTAGAGAAGAAAGAAGGGTTAGTTATGAAAAAACGCGCAAATTTCTTATTCATCGAAAAAAATGATGATGTTTATACCGTAAGCATGACACCGGAATTGCAGGATGATATTGGGACAGTTGGATTTGTGGAATTCACTGTTGGGGATGTGCTGAACGCAGATGATGCCATTTTAAACCTGGAAGCTTCAAAGACTGTTTTTGAAATGGCTTCTCCGGTAGCCGGTAAAGTTGTTGAGCGCAATGAAGCAGCAATCAGTGAACCAGGCCTTCTGAACTCAGCCAAAACCGAAGAAAATTGGGTCGTTAAATTAACAGAAGTAGATGAAGATGCATTTAATCAATTAGAAGATGCTTAATGAATGAATCGTCGAGGGACCTATTCATTTCTGTTTATCAGCGTGCTGATTAACAGTCGTAATAGATCTGTTTTCATTAGTATATATCGCAAGGAGCAGCTTATGGATCAAGAAGCCAGATTGGATTATCTCATTGATTATTTATTGAACGAGAACCCAAATGCTGACAAACAAATGATTCTGGACAAAACGGATACCCTGGAAGAAAAAACAGCGTTGTTTCGGGGGCTGTGTAATATCCGGCAGCCTGAACCGGTCCCAAAAAAATTTCTTGAGGTTCAGGATGCTTTCTTAACACAGTGGAATAACGAACGAAATATAACCTCTTTGCATGATTTACAACCTGTTCAGCAGCAGCTTTATTTATGGCAGGGTGATATTACTACCCTTGCAGTTGATGCAATCGTTAATGCAGCCAACAGTGAGTTACTGGGCTGCACCCAAGCAAATCATGATTGTATTGACAACAGTATTCATACGCGTGCGGGTGTAGAGTTGCGGTTAGCCTGTAATGAGCTGATAAAAGCACAAGACCGCAAAGAGCCGATGGGAAAAGCAAAAATCACGGAAGCTTACAATTTACCGTCGAGTTTTTGTATCCATACCGTTGGGCCATTTATCGACGAACGCGGTGTCTCACCGTTAAAAGAACATTTATTGGCTTCGTCCTATTATTCATGTTTAGCATTAGCGGATAAGTATCAACTGGACACCATTGCATTCTGTTGCATTTCGACAGGTGAATTTAACTTTCCGAATCAGCGGGCAGCTGAAATTGCGGTTCAAACGGTGGAAAAATATATACGAAATACGCAAACAAACCTTCATATTATTTTCAATGTGTTTAAAGATGAGGATTTACAAATTTACCAGTCATTATTAGCGGGAAAAGAATAGGGGATTATTATGCAGCAATTTAATAGACCATGGCAAACCTTGAGGATGGAATCATCTTTGTCACAAGCCGATTTATTAAACCAGCTAATAGAAGAAGCTGAAGCAATTGTGATTGGGATTGGTGCAGGCATGTCTGCAGCAGCCGGATTTACATATGTGGGTAAGCGATTCACGAATGCTTTTGGTGATTTTATTGCAAAGTATCGCTTCTTCGATATGCTGCAGGCAAGTCTTTTCGATTTTGAAGATGAGCAGGAATATTGGGCCTTCCAGAGCCGCTTTAGTTTGCTTAATTATTTTGACCAGCCAGTTGGACAGGCGTATGTTGATTTGCGGCAGATGCTGGCTGGTAAAAATTATCATGTGATAACAACGAATGCCGATAATGCGTTTTATGCAGCGGATTTCGATATGGATAAAGTATTTCGCATTCAAGGCGAATACGGCCTGTGGCAATGTTCTGAACACTGCCATCAAAAGACGTATCAAGATGAAGCCTTGATTCGCCAAATGGCCCGAGAACAATCGGATATGAAGATACCTGCCGATCTGGTTCCGTATTGTCCGAAATGCGGAGCCGGTTTGGAAGTAAATAAACGCAATGAAGAAAAAGGTATGGTTGAAGATGCCCATTTCCATGAACAGAAAGAACGCTATGAACAATTTCTAAAAGAAAATCAGGATAAGAAAGTACTATTTTGGGAGATTGGTGTAGGACATACCACCCCGCAGTTTATTAAACATCCTTTTCAGCAAATGACGGAAGAAAATGCGAAAGCACTGTTTGTGACCATGAATCAAAAAGAATATTTCATTCCACATGCAATTCGGCCGCAAACAGTGCAGATTGATGAAGATATTGCTGACGTGTTACGTGTCATGCAAGTGAATAATGGGGGACATTAAATGTATTTAATAGATTCGAAGCGAAATGGCGAATGGATTTATGACCCGGGAATGACAATGGCTTTGCAGGAATTTGTGAAAGACCATATTTTCCTGGATGACGATGTTTTGTTCCCATACATGATGCACCCGGTTGTTCAAATCGGGAAATTTCAGAATGCATACGAGGAAATCAACCAGCCTTATATGGATGAACATGATATTAAAATCCTCCGCCGGGAATCGGGAGGTGGTGCGATTTATCTTGATGACCGCAATATGAGCTTTTGTTTCTTATTTGATGGGAGTAACGACATTTTTGGGAATTTTGCACGTTTGTACGAACCGGCGATTAAAGCACTTGAAAAGTTAGGAGTGGATAATCCGGAATATCAAGGCCGCAATGATCTGGTTTTAGATGGGAAGAAAATTTCCGGTGCAGCAATGACCATGCAGCAAGGGCGCGTTTATGCCGGGTATTCGCTGCTGCTTGATCCGGATTATGAAGCTATTGCTTCTGTTCTGAATCCAAACCAGAAAAAAATTGAATCACATGGCATCGGGTCCGTCCGCAGCCGGGTGGGTGCAATCCGACCTCATTTAGCACCTGAATACCAGGATATGACGGTGTGGGAATTCACGGATTATATGATTTGTGAATTGCTGGGCGTCAATGACATCAGTGAAGCAAAGCGTTATGAATTAACACCGGAAGATTGGGCGGGTGTCGATAAAATTGCTGCTGAGAAATACCATAATTGGGACTGGAACTATGGCCGCTTTAATCAGTTTGAATATCGGCTGACAGAACGGTTTCCAATTGGAACGATTAATGCCGGTCTTACGATTGAGCATGCCAGAATTGCTGAAATCCAGATTACGGGTGACTTCTTCGGAACAAACGATATAAAGGAAATAGAAAAGGCCCTTACCGGCGTGCGGTTAAGAAAAGATGACTTATTAAACGCGATGAAGCGGTATGATTTAACTGGTTATTTTGGAAATCTCACGAAGGAAGAATTTGTAAGCTTTATTTTAAGTGAAAATGCATAAGCGCGATGGGGGACATAGAAAGAAGGCTGAAATTGGTTAAATTAGTGATTTTGGATTACATAATAAGTAAACGAGGAAAGAAACACAAATAGCAGGATACGGCGGGTCTCCCTGCTCTAAAAAATTAGTTTCCCCATTTAAGTGTCATCGTCAAAGTACAACAATTAGCGCCTTGACTTGCAGCAGGTGATTCAAGGTCAAAGATAACCCCTGATGGCGTATAGGTTGTTTGAACAGGTACGTATAATCCCTCGATTGAATAAATTAAACGGTCCACTTCAGACTGGTTTCCATGCTGTGCAGCCTGCATGAGAAGTCGGGCAAATTCGGTGTCATTTAATCTTTCCAGTAAAATTTCCTCTTGCCGGATTAAAATCTGAAATTCATGGATTGATTGAGTAAGTATTTCTGTATCCACGGGCGGATATTGACGAGCAGGCGGAAAATGGTTGTAAACGGCATTTGGATGATACTGTCCTTGATGATATGGAGGATGGTTATATGGGGGATAGTACATCACTAGCACCCTTTCTTTTATTGTATCGATTTCATATCATCGTATGCCTAAGGGCCTGCCATGGTTACGGGATTTTGCTGGACCTGGATCCAAGGGCTGGAGGAATTACCACCGCGGTCGGAATACCAAAAACTATACAAAAGAACTTTACTGAAGCCAGCCTTTTTCCTTCGCTTTGGATATGGCTTCAATCCGGTTCGTCACTTCCAGTTTATCGAGGACCACGGAGATATAGTTACGGACCGTGCCATTTGTCAAATACAGCTGACTGGCAATTTCCTTGGTGCTTTTGCCGTCAGCAATCAGCTTGATGACCTGTTCTTCCCGATCGGTCAGCGGATTATCATGATCGTATGCCATATCAACCAGTTCCGGAGCATAAATCCGGTTTCCGTTCATAATCAGACGTATCGAGTTGGCTAAATCTTCGCTCGGACTGTCTTTCAGTAAATAACCGCTCACACCGGCTTTTCTCGCGCGTTGGAAATACCCTGTTCGCGCGAAGGTTGTTAATACAATTATTTTACAATGGTCATCCTTCAATTCTTCGGCTGCATCCAGGCCGCTTTTGATCGGCATTTCAATATCCATAATGCAAATATCCGGCTGATGCTGCCTGACAAGCGATAATGCTTCTTCACCATTCCCGGCTTTACCGACAACTTCCATATCATCTTCCAAATCAAGCAGCGATCTCAGTGCCCCTAGCAGCATGCGCTGGTCTTCTGCTATCACAATACGTATCACATCAAGCCCTCCTGTTTTGTTCGCTGAATGACTTTTGGCACCCGAATCGTCAGTGTTGTACCGCTCTCTGAATTAATAGCCATGCTGCCATTGACAAATTCCAGGCGCTCTCTCATCCCCTGAAGTCCGTTTTCTGTGTATGTACCATGTTTATTCACCATACCGATCCCATTATCCTGTACTTCAATAACTATCTCTTCTGCTGATGGTGTAATGATGACAGTACAGGAAGACGCCTCACTATGCTTGACGACATTGGTGACAGCCTCTTTCAAGCACATGCTGAGGACATTTTCAACAAATAAAGGTGTATTGGTGAGCTCCGGATTCCCTACCACATGAAAATCAATCCGGGCAGTTTTCAGCATTTCCCGGACACGGGTGATTTCGTCTTCCAGTTTTGCACCTTTCATACTCGAGACCATCTCCCGCACTTCTTTTAACGCCATTCGTGCTGTTTGCTGGATATCATTTATTTCATTTTTTGCCTTATCAGGTTTTAAATCCACCAGTTTCCCTGCCAGATCACTTTTAAGACCAATCATAGACAGTTTTTGTCCAAGTGTATCATGCAAATCACGGGCGATCCGCTGACGTTCTTCCAGGACAACTAACTGGGAAATCTTTTGATTGGCAGCGTGTAATTGGTTTTCCAATGCTTCTCGCTTGTTCCGAAAATAAATCGTTAGCGGCAGCAGGATAACGCCAATTACGCTAAAGACGATAAATGGCAGCTGGGACAGGAAAATTTCATTCTGGGTAAAAAAACCGATCGTGACTGCAGCAATCGTTGTAACCAGATGGACCACGTACAGTGTTATAAACCCGGCTTTATGCTGAATATTACCGATGTAAAACGCCAAAAACAGCGCGAAATAAACATACCCGATAAGCACTGTCATGACAAGGCTTATGATCATTTCGGTTCCCACTGACAGGTAAACCGTCCAATCTTTTGACAGAAAAGATACGCGATATGCAGTGAAAAACAGGAATATCATTAAAATACCGAAAATAATTTCCCATGTTCCAGCTGTCCGGAATATGAAATAAAAGGGGAGAATACAAAAAATAATCCACGCATAAATACTAAGCCCTGTGTTTTTGGGGATAATGTGATACCATTTTTGCATACCGGGCCTCCTCACTGCTTTCGTTAAGTATAACAAAAAATTAAACCCTCCAATACAATCGTTGGAAGGTTTTTAAAATTAGCGTCCTTATTTTTCTTGCACAGATGATTGTCCCGGGTTCACCTGGATGCCATATTTCCTCTTTCGCAACAGTGCTTTAACTTCTTTAAAACTGACAAACGACTTGCTCGCTTCATCATACAGCCGGAAGCGGATCGACTTCAGGCTGGAGAATAGCGTTATCGTTGTGGCCTGTTGTAATGGCGGTGTCGATTCATGGGCTTTTTCCAAATGATAATTCGGTACTCTTGGGCTTAAATGATGCACATGATGGAAGCCAATGCTGCCTGTCAGCCATTGCATAACTTTTGGCAGTTTGTAATAGGAGCTTCCGTCAACAGCAGCTTTGACAAAATCCCACTCGTCTTCATTTTCGAAATAAGAATCCTCAAACTGGTGCTGCACATAAAACAGCCAAATCCCCGCTGAACCTGCCATAAAGATAACGGGCGCCTGGATCATGAGAAACGCCTGCCAGCCGATTGCCCAGATTAACAGGCTATAGATGGCTGCAACAGAAGCATTGATAACGTACGTGTTCAGCCGTTCCTTCCGTTTGGCGCCTTTTCGGTTAAAACGATTGGATAGGAGAAACAGATAAAACGGGCCTAATCCGAACATTACAATCGGATTGCGGTAAAGCCGGTAACCCAGCCTGCCCCAAAAGGAAGCATCAGCATATTCATCAACCGTCATCACCCACACATCACCTGTTCCACGCTTATCGAGGTTACTGCTTGTCGCGTGATGAATCGCATGACTTCGTTTCCATTTTTCAAAAGCAAACAGCGTGATGATTCCCGTTATCGTTCCAATAGTCCGATTAGCTTTGCCATTTTTAAAAAATGATCCGTGTGTACAGTCATGGAAAATGATAAAGATCCGAACGACAAACCCTGATGCCACCACCAAGAGTGGGAGTGTCAGCCAGATAGAGACAGATAAGCTTTGATAGGCCAGAAACCAAATCAGGAAAAATGGCGGAATCGTGTTTATGAGCTGTATTATGCTAGCTTTTGTATCTGATTTAGCAAAGGCCGCGACGCTTTTTTTCAACTGTGCTTGTTTTTGTCTGCTCATAAAATCACTCCTGCAAAAATTATTTTCGTTAATATGTCTAATTTATATGCTAGAGAAAACCTATGAGCAATAAAAGTCATAAACGTCAAGTGGTGGGTATGACAAATGTCATATATGTTGGAATATGCCTTAGGATGCAGGATTTTGAAGCTGTTTCTCTACTTCTTTGGTATTATCGCTCGTATATATTAAAGTGGTGTATGCGTTTAATGATTTGGCTCAGCAATTTTCGGTCGCTCTCCAACTAATGATTTATGGCTCGGCCGGCCTGATTTTCTGATGGAGGTGCTCTTTGATCAAAAACTGGACACTTAATGAGACTTGTTATTGGTGAAATGAAAAACACGGCCAGTTGAGTATATGCTATGACCGGATTGGAAGACCTTCTGGATTATGTGCACTTTGTGAAGGATCTGAGGGAAGAGTATATGCTTCGGACAAACATAATAAAGCGCAGAATGAAATCAATCATCCTGCACTTTAGAAATTCTGCCGGACTAATCCTCAATATAAAATATTCGCGTCTCTCTTGTGACTTTGCCTGCCCTGTTCTTTGCTTCAAAGGTCACAACATGGAAACGTTCTTGGAGTTCTTCTTCAAGCTGCAGTGATAATGTTGATGTTTCGTTATCATAGCTAGGTTCGTAGGTAATACCATCTACAATAACTTTAAAACTGTCCTTATCAACAGGCGCTCCTCTTTTTGTTTCAATTTCCGCCTCAAGCAGTGGTGTTCTGCTATCAATAATTTCACCCATTTCGTCGGATAAGGGACCTATGTCAACTTATTTCAACTATGTGATCCGCAATCGCTTGATTGACTTGATTCGCAAAGAGACGAAAGAGCAGGAAAAGCAGAGGATGAGTTTGCAGAAACACCAAGCAGAACTGGAAGATGGGAATTATTATCGGGGCGGCAGCACGACTGATCGTAATAAGCTGACGCGAGTTGCTGAAGATAATGGGATGTATCATAGTGATTTTTGGGAGGATGTAAAGAAGGACTTGTCGGAGAAGCAGTGGAAATGGGTGAAGTATTTCATTATTGAGGACATGTCTGTTCAGGAGATTGCTGAGCAGGAGGGTGTTTCGGTGGAAGCGGTGAAGAGCTGGGGTAAGGCGGCAAGGCGGAAATTGCGTTGGGAAGTGGCTGAGGATAAGCTGGAATTCAGCTGATAGGCCATCCAATGAAGTTTATTGATACACGAAAGCATTAAAATTCTTAAAGGCAGGCGATGACCATCCTGCCTAAGCATTCGTATTTATGAGTAGAAGAAAATAATTCAATATTCAAAATGTAATAGACCCTATAATATGTTAAAATAGAAAAGTGAAGAGAGAATGAAAAAATGATTGTGATACTATTAATGATAAGTTAGTAGATTGCTATTTTAGAAAAGTGGAACGAGAGGAAATAATAGAAAAGAAATACAATCCTGAGGGTGGCTGGAGTTTTCACTGGCTAAAGCCTGTAACTCATTTTTTTAACGTTTATGGATTAGTAACTGCAGAATATCCTAATTCAGTTCAAGGGTTGATTGCTCTAAAACCAAATTATGATGATGCCTTTCGATGTGTAGATATAGATATTATTGAATCATCACCACACAATAAAAAAATGGTTCACGGTGTCAATAATGAAAAGAGGAAGTATGTTGGAATAGGAAGGTGCTTAGTTGCATTTGCTTGTGAATACAGCATAAATCAAGGATTAGAAGGAATTAACATCAAAGACATCTAAAATAGAGTATTATCCGGGTTTAGGTGCCTTTTCAACATATGGTCATAACATGATGATTACGGAGAAGGCAGCTGTAAAGTTGGCATTAGAGAAAAAATAGGGGGCCCTTCTTGAGTTTTGGGTCTGTTGCTACCGGCTTTAATCTATTTGTCGGATGAAATAATTATACAGAGGCTGCTGGTTTGAATAACTGGTGTTTTTCTCGAGGAAGCCCTCGGTGTTTTCCATGAAGATGATATTAAAGGGGCCATGCATGAGATTAACGAGGAGATACCACGGCTTGAAACCCGTCATCGTCAGGCAATGCGATTTTTTGACTATATCAATAAGGAAAATCTGGAAGTGTGTTTGAAGGTGCTGGAACCGGAAGCAAAAGCTGCTGAAATGGAACATGCGATCAAGCATGAAATACGGGTGAAGCTGGATGAAAATCCGGTGTTGTACACGTCATTGAAAGAGCGGCTGGAAGAGCTGATTGAGAAACGCAAAGAGCGCCAAATGACGATTGAGGAACTGCTGGAGGAATATCATGATATAATTGATAGGATGCGCAGCAACGCCGAGGAAAGTGCGGCACATGGTTTTGAACCGGAACAGTATCCATTTTATCAGATGCTTGCAAGTGAACTGGACGGTTTTGAAGAAGATAATGTGAAGGAATTGACGCACATTATCACAGAGATTATTCAGGAAAATGCGGTCATCGATTGGACATTCAAGGATGATGTGAAGCGCGAAATGCGCAAACGAATTAAACGACAGCTCCGCACAAACGACTGCCCGTCGAAGGAGGTGGAAAATCTCGCGCGGCAGCTAATGGAACTGGCGGAAGCGCATTATAAGCAGATAGCGTATTAATGGTGAGAGCATGGCATCGAGTAAAGATGTTATGTTCTTTTTTGTGTGAGAATACTGCAAACAGAGTTGAAATGAAAACAGTGTTTCATCACTCATATTTTTTACATCTATTACATATTTTTTCCGAATTCATTTTTTATCATGAGGATGAAAGGTATAAATGGAAAAGGGAGACGATGAAACATTGGAATTTTTTAGTATAGAGAGTTTGAGTCATATTATCGGGGTTCACAAATACACGCTGAAAAAATGGACTCAGGATTTTAATGTTTATATCCCGAAAACAAAACTGAACAACGTCACCTGTTATCGTCCGGATGGAATCGATGTGTTGACGTATATTAAGCAATGCAGCGATCAAGGTTATGACAGGATGCAGATCAAGGAAATGCTGGCAAAGAGTACCTTTCCCGTAAGATTGGAGAATATGCAAAGTGCTTCTCATCAATCCAACGATGGAGGCTACAAAGAAAATGTGGTGACAATGATGCAGACGATTGGAAAAGTTGTCAGCAATGTTGATCATCAGCAGCGCATGGTGGAAATCATTAAAGAAAAGCAAAAAAATCAAAACAAATTAATCAAGGATATAAAGAAACAGACAGATGAAATCGATCACTTGAAACGGGAAATTGAAACGTTAAAGCAAGCTTGCTTCTTTAACAGAACGTGATTTACAACAGAAAGCAAATCCATGAAGTACAAATAATTGGCGCATAACATCAACATTCAGATGTTATGCGCCAATTTTTCTTCAATAATAACCGATACAGTGAAGCCCCATACCGTTAACCCGCAGCCATTCTTTTCGTTCTTCAAAGTCCGGCAGAATGGATTTGACGATTTTCCAGAATGCCGGTGAATGATCTTTAATTTTCAAATGTGTGAGTTCGTGTACAATCACATAATCAAATACCCTTAATGGCGCCATAATCAGCCGCCAGTTGATGTATATATACCCATCAGGGGTGCACGTGCCCCAGCGTTTATGCTGTGTTCGGATATTTGCGGATGCTGGATTGGTGTTTATGAGTTCTTAATAACGCTGAATACGTTCGTGCAGTTTTCTGGCAGCCTGCTGTCGGTACCATTGCACAAGTCGCTCTTCAAGTGCTTCCGCCGTTTGTTTTTGCGTCCTTTTTTTCGGGACGGTTGCGATGAATTTGGCCTTGGTAAAACGTTAATGTTGGGCGATCGACAGGTTCACGATGAATTTTTAGGCGATAGTTACGGCCAAGGTATGGCAACTTTTCACCACTTACAAATTCCTTTGGCTGAATGGATGCTTCAACCTGATTGAGTTCGTTTAGTTTATTGATAATCCAGGGCGCTTTCTTTTTAAGTTCCGTACTGATTTTGGCATCTTCAGCTGTAAATGGTGCATAAACTTCAACGCCATTTACCAATGTGACGGTTATTTTTAAATCTTTTCGTTGTTGTTTGTAAAGTATGTATTCGATGGTTGTGTTCCCGTATTCAAGTTTTGGCATTGCGTTCACGTACCTTTAATCGGATTGTAGATTAATGATAGCACGACGGGTAATGATTGGGAAGGTCTGAATCGTTTCCTGAAGTTTGGGTTTATTTACGCGGGCTGACTTTTTTCAAAATCACACGCTCGATCCATCTCCATGGCAGCAAATTTTTCAGCCGAGTCATGGTTTTGACGTTTTTACCGACGGGGTAGCGGAGATCGGGCTTTTCTGCTTGAGTGACTTTGACAATCAGGCGTGCCACTTCTTCGGGGGCGTCGGCTGTTTTAGCGATGTGATTCACGATTTTCATTAAGGTTTCGGTTTTCTCGTTATATGGCGATTCTGGAGCGACATTAATATTGTCCATTCCTTTTTCCCAAATATCTGTCTGATAAGAGCCCGGTTCAACCAATACGACATGAACTCCATAAGGCAGCATTTCGAGCCTGAGCGCTTCACTGAAGCCTTCGACAGCATGTTTGGATGCGGAATATGGAGCGAGACCGGGAAGTGCCATTCTGCCGCTGATACTGGACAGGTTAATGATCGTACCGCGCTGCTTGTTTCGCATATGGGGAAGAACAGCTTTGGTTACAGCAATCAAGCCAAAGACATTCGTTTCAAATTGCTGCCGCCACTCCTCAAGTGGCAGTTCTTCCGTAAACCCGCCGGCGGCATAGCCTGCGTTGTTGATCAATACATCAATGCTCCCGAAACGTTCGATGACATCCGGTATTGTGGAATCAACATCATTCTGTTTAGTAACGTCCAAGCCAATGCATTCGATGTTGGTTTCAATACCCTGTTCATGAGCTTTTTTCAGCAATGTTTCTTTTTTTGATAAATCCCGCATGGACGCCAGAACAATATAACCGGATTCAGCAAATGCGAGGCTGATTAACAGGCCGAATCCACCTGATGCCCCTGTAATGAAAACAACCGGCCGGTGCTGATCGGAGACTTTCATGTGCCGTCACCCCTCTCGTGTCCATTCTAGCAATCACTTAAGGAGCAAGCAATGGGACAAAGGGTCTGACCCTTTGTCCCCCTTATCCTAAATATTTCTTTGTAATTTGTTTATAGAGTTGAATGCTGTTGAAGAATTCATCGACTTCAACATATTCGTCGGGCTGGTGGGCGACGGATGTGTCTCCGGGTCCCAGTACAATAACTGGAAATGTCTTGTTCGCTTGTGTGAATTGTGAGCTGTCCGTATAGCCGGTCATCCCTTCAAGTGTTGCTTGGCCATCTAAAGATTCAACAGTGTCTTGAACAAGTTTGACAAAAGGATCTTCACTTGAAGTCTTTACAGGGTTCTGATCGTTCAATATACGGATATCCGCTTTTAGTTCAGGATATTTTTCTGTCGCAGATTGTATGACCTGTTCAATTTGCTCGGTGATTTGTTTGTGATCTTGAGAAGGGACCGTTCGAATGTCGATATTCACGAAACATCGATCAGGTACAACGTTCGTATTGGATCCACCCTTGATGACGTTGATGCTGTATGTGGCGCCACCAAGCAGGTCATCTTCCTCATAGTTTAATTCAAATTCTTCTCCTGATATTCGATGGATAATTTCATTCATATGCGCAACAGCATTCGTTCCCTTATCCGGCATTGAGCCATGCGCGGTTTTTCCGTATGTGATAATTTGTGGCCACAATGCTCCTTTGTGAGCGATTTTAATCTGGTTTTGCGTTGGTTCTGCGACGATCAGGGAATCTAACGGCTCGGCATAGTCTTTTTCCGTCAGCTGACGGGCACCAACAGCTCCTGCTTCTTCACCAACCGTTGCCAAAAGGGTGACCTCGCCTTTTTTCGGCAGGCCTTCTTCTTTAAGTGAAATCATAGCTAACACACAGGCAACAAGACCACTTTTCATGTCACACGCCCCGCGCCCATAAATTTTGCCATCTTCTTCTTCGGCTCCAAACGGGTCATGCTCCCATTCGATTTCACCGGGAGGGACAACATCCATGTGCCCCGTTAGTCCAAGAATGGGTCCATCTTCTTCACCTTTTAAACGAGCAATTAAATTGGCCCGGTTGTCATCGTATTCCACAAGTTCGGTCTCGATGCCATGCTTATCAAAAAGGGCTTTTAATTTTTCAGCGACTGCTGTTTCATTTCCGGGTGGATTGACACTTTTAATTTGAATGATGTCTTTTAAGAATGATTTGGCTTGTTCTTGATTCATATTATCACCTCTGATTTCAGTTTACCCTTTTTTCGTGTTAATCAGCAACATAATCCCATTAAAGTATAACATGCGGTGGTTGGTTGGAATCTAAACTTGCTATTCAGATCGAGGTGTGAGGTTGTAATAAAAGGAATAAAAAAGAGCTGGTTTCTTCCAAGTTAAAAAGGATAAGAAACAGCTCTCATCGGAAGCATAATTTATAAAGGTATTTTCGTTAGAGCTAATGAATATATCAATAACAGGCCGTTTTTTCATGATATTTTTGCAGTTGACGGCTCATCCATTTTTGCCTTTATCGAATGTTTCATGAAGCGTTTCAATAACATCCTCATCCTTGTCATTTCGGTTTATCATGTTAAGGCTAACCATTTTCATCATCCTTTATTTGTTTGACATTAGTCTTGTCCATTCTTGAGGTGATTTATACATGAAGGAAATAACCATTCAGATCAAAGATGACACGTATGAACAGCTAAAAGAACTGACTGAACTTGAGAATTTAATTAACCGTCATCGGGATACAAACCGGGATGACAACTACCGGATTGAAGATTTTGTCGTTGGCTCCATCATCGACAAAATGGAGCAGATTAACCATTTCAATCAGATTAATCCTTCTATTGAAAATGATCAGCAACCGGTTATTAAGAATCGTTTTAAAGAAATTGCAAAGCAGAAAGGTATTTACATCAAAGATATTGCCGATCAACTGAATATGAAGCCGCCTAATATCAGTAAAATATTCAATAACGCTTCACAGCCCAGATTGGAATTGTTCGTCAAAATCTGGATGGTGCTCGGTTGTCCGCCATTGCATCAGTGCCTGTACCTGGAAGAGGATTAAGTTTCGCTTGATCCTCTTTTTTGAGAAAAGAGTATAAAAATTCTTTCCGGCGCAATATACGGTACTAATAAGCTTAATTTATTGTCTTTTTCGGAAAACAGCGTAGAAAGCGGATGAACCGCACGAGAAAGAGGTTGTCACGTTTGGAAGGCTTCATATAATCGCTTGAACCGCACGAGAGAGCATCTGTCACGATTGGAACGACGGCTCATAATCGCTTGTACCGCACGAGAAAGAGGTTGTCACGTTCGGAAGGCATCACATAATCGCTTGAACCACACGAGAGAACAGCTGTCACGATTGGAAGACAGCTCATAATCGCTTGAATCGCATGAGAAAGAGGTTGTCACGTACGGAAGGCTGCACATTAGTGCTTGAACCGCACGAGAGAGCAACTGTCACGATTGGAAGACAGCTCATAATCACTTGAACCGCATGAGAAAGAGGTTGTCACGTACGGAAGGCTGCACATTAGTGCTTGAACCGCACGAGAGAGCAACTGTCACGATTGGAAGACAGCTCATAATCACTTGAACCGCACGAGAAAGAGGTTGTCACGTTCGGAAGGCATCACATAATCGCTTGAACCACACGAGAGAACAGCTGTCACGATTGGAAGACAGCTCATAATCGCTTGAACCGCACGAGAAAGAGGTTGTCACGTTCGGAAGGCATCACATAATCGCTTGAACCGCACGAGAGAGCATCTGTCACGATTGGAAGACAGCTCATAAGCGGATGAACCACACGAGAGGTGGCAACTTTACGGCAAATATTAGAATTAGAACACTTAAATAGTCGGTTTGACAAATGACATATGCTAAATTTTTCTTTCCTGGTCATAGGACAAGCCGTGTCTCACATATTCTTAATTATAATAAAATGAAGAATCAGTTATCAAAAACCATTATGGCTTAGTCTCAGAGGTTGATTCTGCGAGTTGACTTGGTATAGAGTTCGCAGCGGGAGATGTGAAATTCCTGATTCAAAAGGAAGGATGACGCTATATGACAGTGTTTGAGTCACTGATTCTGATGCTTACGTTCGGATCATTGGTGGCTGCGATTGTGTCAGATCATAAAAAATAAAGATAACAGGGTGACGGTACAGATCGCAGTTAAAGTGCTGCCGGTAAGTTTGAGTCAACAGTTCGAGCATCATCGGTCGGCTGAGGAAGAATAAGTCCTATGGAAAGTGTTAGAGACGTTAAATGTAGTATCATGTTTGTAGGAAAAAATATTTATTATACAGCACTGATTGGAGAGTAGACATGGAAAATGATTGGACCAAAGCGCATGATTCACTTTCCCGAATAACTGTTTTTTCAAATCCAAATAATGAACCTGTGACAATATCCGGCCATTCAGATGATTTGAAGTGTGTTGGTGTCGGTACGGATGCGGCTGTTTTCCATTATCGGTACGCCTCTTCTTATGCATTTAAAATCTATGCGGAGGACAAAACAGACAAAATCCAAACTGAGCGAAATATTTATAATCTGTTGGGGGATTCCGCTTGTTTCCCGGTATGTTTTGCTGCTGATGCTCATTATCTTGTTTTAAGTTATGAGTATGGCGTAACCCTTCAGGACTGTCTCCTGCAAGGCATCCATATTCCTGAACAGGTTGTATGGGACGTGGAGGTTGCGAGAGAGCACGTGCGCGAAAAAGGATTGAATCCGCGTGATATGCATTTGAAAAATATTTTGCTGCAGAATGGCAGAGCAAAAATAATTGATGTATCTGAATATATGCAGCCGGGGAATGACTTGCGGTGGGAGCATTTAAAAAGTGCGTATGAAGCATATTACCATTTAATTGATGGAAGGGTTGTTCCGTTTTGGCTGCTGGAAACGGTTCGAAAGTGGTACAATCAGCGCAAAAAAGACTTTTCATCATTCGATGAATTTATGAAATCCGTTTTGAAGCTCTTCACATTCAGGAAGTAGGTGAGAAATGGGACAGAGAGCCCAGCCCTCTCTGTCCCCCGTTATTTTTCTGGGTGTGGTGTGCCAGGAGGCTGGTAATAGGGTGGGGTGATAAGCCACCCTTTCTGCTTCATTAGATCTTTGGCCTTGTAACCTAAGGATAACTTTTCAGTCTGGAATTTGATAAACATTAATCCGAGATCTGTGCGAAGACACTGACTAGCAGCTGCTGCACACATATCGGCTGCTGCCACAAAGTTGATATTAATCGTATTTGCCAGTTCGAAATCTGTGAATTTCGTGCCGATTGGTATTGCACTCGGATCGGAATATGGTTTGCTTTCCGGGGAAGATGGCATGCCCACGCCTTCTTCCTGCATCAGTTTTTTTAATTGTTTTTTGTGGTCATTTGCCATTTTTAATCCGTCCTGATAGAGTTCTTTCACACCAGGGTCTGTTGTTGTATTAAGGCCTATTTCTTCATATGTTATGATATTATTCACGAATGCAAGGTATGTCCAGCAAGCCATGGCTTCACCAATGTGTAATGGGTCTTTTTTGTTATCTGTCAGTGATTGAAGTAATTTTGATGAAGCTTCAAAGAGCTGTGCAAAATTAGGCACTATTTAACCTCCGTTAAGTCTTGTTGTTTGTAACTATTTTGGTTAAATTGCAGCGAAATATGCATAAAAAAGCCTTTATCCTGCATATAACTGGCAGATATTCGTAAATCGGGAGCAGCAATTAGATTGAAAAACAGTTTTTCATGGGATTAAGACCTTCACTGATGGAAGTGTCGCTGTATGTTAGGATAAGGGGAGAAATGGCATATGAATTGGCTATCAAGCTTTTTGTATAAATTCACATGGCCAACCTAAGTTTATAAATGAAATCACGTGGTAATAGATACAATATATTTCCTTCTATATTATTAAAAACGGGTTAAAGGGGGAGGGTTAATGACTCATGCAGGACTGGGACAAGAAACCCGACCCCCTGTCCCTGATTGGAGGTTTCACAATGAAGGGAAATGGTAGTAGAGGGTTAAGCAGCAGGTTAATTGACCATAGGATTTTTGCGCCGTCCTTAATTATTATTATTTTAATTTGTATTCCATTTGCGATGTATGAGGATGAATCGCTGGAACTCTTGAATAGCATTTTTGATCGGATTGTTGGAATGTTCACCTGGGGCTACATATGGTACGCGATTATTCTGGTCGCGGCTGGTTTATACCTATCATTTTCCAAATATGGAAATGTTGTGTTGGGTGATCCGTTAGAAAAACCACGCTTTAATTTATTTGAATATGCTTCCATTTTAATTGCCATGGGGCTTGGCTCAACAATCATGCGAACGGGTATGACCGAATGGGCGAATGTGGCGGTTGATCCGCCGTTCGGTGCTGAGGCCGGGTCAGCTGAAGCACTGCTTTGGGGAAATGCCTACAGTATGTTCATGTGGAGCGTACAGGTATTTGCTATCTTTGTTATGGCGGCGCCTGCAATGGGTTATATTTTGCACGTACGAAAGAAACCATTTATGCGAATATCCGAAGCATGCCGCGATATTTTTGGTGATAAGTTCGTGGATGGTCTTGGCGGCAAAATATTGGATATTATCTTTCTCGTCAGTATACTTGCAGGCGCAGCGGTCACATTAGGTCTAGGCGCACCGATTGTTACTTACAACCTGGCTGAACTGTTAAACATTGAGCAGTCCTTCACTTTAACGCTGATTGTGACGATTGTCTGGGTCTTTTTATTCTCGATAAGTGCCTATTTGGGCATTGAAAAAGGAATTAAACGCTTAAGTACCCTGAATATGTACTTGGCTGGCGCATTTGCCATATTTATTATGATTATAGGACCTGGTATTTTTATTCTTAACTTTTTTACAGACAGTGTCGGTCATTTACTGGCAAATTATATCGATATATCCATCTACACGGATTCGACCAATATGGAGGGCTCCACATATATTGTCAGCAATACGGTCTTCTGGTTTGCCTACAGTGCTACATGGGCGATGCTGCATAGTGTGTTTGCTGCCAAGATTTCAAAGGGCAGAACCATTCGAGAAATGATTTTAACGTACCTATTAGCGCCTACGCTCCTATCCTGGGTAGCAACAGGTGTCTTAGGAGGTCTTGGTGTACACCAATATCTCACTGGCGAAGTTCCTGTTCTGGATATTGTGGAGGAAGATGCGATGGCGGTCATACCGGCAATTCTATCTTCATTGCCTTTAGCGCCTATTGTGCTTATTATCTTTATCATCATTGCAACAATCTTTTTAACGACGACATTGGATTCGACAACGTATACCATTGCATCGTACACAGGCACACGAAACATGAGTCAGGCAGAACCGTCAAGGGCATTAAGAATAATTGTAGCAGCAATCATAACAGTGCTGGCACTGCTCCTGATGCGGATAGGTGGTTTGCCGCCTCTGGAAGTTCTGTCAGGACTTATGGGCATACCGATCATCCTCATACAGTTCTTGACCATTTACGCTGCCAAGAAAATGATGGATAACGACAGAGCCTGGATTCATAATGTACGCGGAAGAAAAGGGCGACAAGTTAAACTGAAAGGTAAGCGGCTTAGGGATTAATGAACCTGAATAACAGGAGAAATGTGGATACAATTTTTATAAAAAAGAGCATGGCCTTTTATAAGGTTCATGCTCTTTTTATTCTGTATCCATGTGTAAGGGCGTGGTTTATTCTTTCTTTTTTCCGAAGTACAACAAGCCCACAAGTAAACCAGCTGCCAGCATCACGGTTGCAAAAATGAGGAATGGTACCGGACCAAATTGGAATACGAGTGGGGCGGATAATGCTGTAACGAGACCGCCACCTAAAAATGGTTCAAAGACGAGCTGTTTATAGCCGAAACCTTCATATGCAGGTGATTTCATTTCCGGGTCTGCCACACGCATCAATAGTAAACCGGTGGCCGTAATACCCATTGATTGGCCAAAATCACCGATACCTCTTTCCAACCAGTATGTCGGTATCATGCGTGGTGCCAAAACAAAGAAACCAATGACATTCCAGGCAATCCCAACAATGGATAAGAGCAGGAACGGCACGATATATTCACCAATGACATCGAGTGAAACGGTACCAATAGCGGTTATAATTAGGATATCAAGTGCAAACCCTTGTATTCTCATGACCATTTGCCTGTCCAGAAGATTTGCTTTATCAACCTTGCTGGCAATGAGCTGAACAATTATTCCGCCGATCATAGCTAATGGGAACAACGGAATATAGGTCATAAAATCGGATCCGATGATGGCACCTTCCAGCCAGGTGATTCCCTGCAATAGGATGTAACCGGTCAGAACGGCAAGGCCAACCATTCCAAAATGAAAGGACAGCGGTTCGATTGATTCCGGTCTGACGGTCATTTTCGCTGCTTTGTCACGATTTTCAAATTCGACAATGCCTGCTTTCTTCACCGACGACATCTCTTCTGTATCGGTTATCACGTCTGTTTTTTTCTTCCGTATACCCCAGTTGATAGCTGCAATACCAATAATTACACCAGATAAAATACCAACCGTGGCTAATCCGATAGCGAGATCGTAAGCACCGGCAAATCCAAGTTCTTCAAATGTTCCCTGCAGACCGCCAGCTGTTCCGTGTCCGCCTTCAAAGCCTATTTCAATGAGGGCGCCGACAAATGGCGGCATGTCATAGAATGGTACGAGTACGAACAGAGCCAGCAACAGACCAACAACATATTGGCCCCAGCCGAGCGTCCACCCGAATGAAAGCTGTGGACCACCGACGTGCCAGACTTTTGATAAGCTTGGGAGCACCGTGCCTAAAAACAATGTGGCAAAGACAACATTAATCATTAATCCTGGAAGGGGCTCCCAGACGTTCATTACCTCAGGAGACAAAAGCCCCGTGGCCCAAAACGAATCTCCTCCCGTGTAAGGTTCCAATAGTCGTCCAAGTACTTGCGGGCCTAAAAAAAGAGCGAAGAACCCGCCAATAACAGAGGAAGGCAGAAATAAATTCTGCATCCATTTTACACGTACCCGAATCCACTTTCCGATTAATAGAAATAATCCCAGATATAATAATGCAAAACCTATTTGGTCAGGTGTCATGTTAGGTCTCCTTTCCGTCTTAGTTTAAATAAGTTATTCTTTTCTATTCCCCTTTGTCCAAGGGTGTAAACAGTTGCTATAACATTATCCTTTCACTATTTCTAACATTACTTTTGAAAATTCACAGTATGTTTGGAAGTGTTCCGGGATGCGCGACATATCAATGATATAATAGAAGCAGGAAAAGCGTTATTGTTTTCCGAATCTAAAAAGGGAGTGCTTATGATGAAACGAAAAATTCTCGTGGCTTATGACGGATCGGATTTGAGTAAAGAAGCGCTTCAGGAGGCTAAATTTCAGGCTAGAGGGATTCCGGAAACAGAAGTATATGTGGTGTCGGTTGTGACTCAAGCTGGACCAAGCACCAATACGGCGGTCGCACGAAGCATTCAGTGGGAGCTGGCGGAAAAAATCAAGCCTGATATGGAAGTAATCGAGGAAGATTTTAAACAAGAAGATATCACGATAAATACAGATATTATCATCGATGCCGTAAATCGAAATGCAGGAACCAGGATTTGTAATCATGCTGATGCGTATGATATAGACTTAATCATTGTAGGGAGCAGGGGTCTCGGTGGCGTGAAAAAAATGATTTTGGGCAGTGTCAGTAACCGGGTCGTGCAGGAATCTGACTGTCCGGTATTGGTCATTAAATAAATACTTAAGCTCTTATTAGAAGGAGCCGGTCCATAATGGATCGGCTATTTTTAATAAGATAAAAAAGTATAAATTTCGGATGACGTTTTCAATTCGGAAATCGGCTAACTCACCGATTTCTTCAAGTCTGACTTCCGGCATCTGACCTCTGGAAGGACGAGGCTAAGCCTGAGTTTTTCCTATGTTTCTGCATATCGTTCTATCTTTCGGTAAAAATATGCGTATTGATGTGTTAGGAGGTGCAGGACGTGAATATGGAGAACCAATCACTGACATCAGCAGAAATAACACAGCTTTGGGCAGCTTACATGAATGACAATGCGCTGGAATGTCAATTGCAATATTTTTTGATGAAAGTTAATGATGAAGACATTCAGCTGATTTTACAAAAATCTCTAAATGTAGTCCAATCGCATATATTGCAAATCACCGAAATATTTAATAAAGAGAGTTATCCAATTCCATATGGATTTAGTTTAGATGACGATGTGGATGTCAATGCGCCGAAATTGTTTTCCGATGCTTATATTCTGAATTACCTCCAGCAAGGGTTCAAAACAGCTTTAGAGGCATTCAGTATCAGTTTGTCATTGGCTGGAAGGGAGGATGTCTATAACTTCTTTTCGGAGTGTCTGCGGGAACAGGACGAACTGCTTAAAATGAGTAATTCAACTTTGCAATCCAAGGGTCTATATTCGGCACTTCCACAGCTTCCAACACCGGAAAGCTATGATTTCGTGAAGAATCAAAGCTTTTTGACGGGGTACTTTGGGGAGAGACGTCCATTAGCAGGTTCGGAAATTAATAATTTATTTGGAAATTATCACCGAAATGCTTTGGGATCGGCTACGTTGGTCGGATACAGTCAAGTGGCCAAAAACACGGATGTTCGAAAGTTTTTGGTCAGAGGAAAGGAAATCGCACAAAAGCATTGTGAAGTTTTTGGTTCGATCTTGCATGAGGACGATATCCCCGCTCCGACAAAGATGGAAGATTCCGTAACGAATTCTACGACCTATACATTTTCCGATAAGTTAATGATGTTTTACAGTACTGGACTCATTGCATTGAGTGTCGGTTACTATGGAGCAAGCATGTCTATGAGCCCAAGACGAGACATTGGAACAGCTTATAACAGGTTATTGAACGAAATTCTGAAGTATGCAGAGGATGGCGCCAATATTATGATCAAGCATGGCTGGATGGAAGAACCGCCACGAGCACTTGATCGTGATGAACTGGCCAAGAAGAAAAACTGAGAGTGGGACAAAGGGTCAGACCCTTTGTCCCAGCTTACAGAATGTTTACAGGCATACCGCAAATTTTCCACCAATTTCTCAGTGATTTCTAATGATTCTCCAACCTATTTTTCAAAAAGTTTCATTATGCTAAGGCTAGCCCGAAAATAGAAAGGGGTATCAAAATGAAATCAATGTTTGTGAATAAATTGGCTAAGACGATGGCTTCTGCATCAGCAGCCTATGCCGAATCAACTAATTTTACAGGCTCAGCAGCGGGATATCGGACAAAGGCAAAGGCAAAGATGACACAGAAGAATAAGAAGACACAAAACATTTCAAATGACGATGTCACTGCCGGTATGTACCCTGAAAGTGACATATTGGATGAGCAGGTGGACGCTGATAGTTATCAGATGCAGGTCGTTGAGAACAGTCATAACATACGGATTATTATTTTGAAAGATGAAAGTGGATATGCGCAATATAAAAGTGTTTTTGAAAAGGATAAAAGTATGATTGAGGTCATCGATTTTGACCAGGGGATGGTTTTTAAAGGTGTGATTGACGTTTGATGCATGTGTACAGCAAAAAGATACTGTGCACATTTGCGTAAATATTAAAATCAGAATAAATGTTTCTTGAGTCTATAAAACTCATCATTTTTGAAAGATAATGTTTATGAAAAGTGAATTAGCAAGGATTTATGCGTCCTTTTGCGGTTTGACAGCGAGGAAAAATTAAATTTTAGCCATTTCACCATTCTAGCTGCCCTGTGCTATAATTCTATTAGAATGCAAAGGGTGGTGATATGGTGGATATGGATGAACTGGCGGGGATTGTTCAGCAGGGGTTCAAGGAGATGCATGAAGAATTCGCAGCAGTAAATGGACGAATCGACAAGCTTGAAATTCGAATGGACAATCTTGAACACCGCATGGACGGTCTGGAACACCGCATGGACGGTCTGGAACATCGAATGGACGGCCTGGAACACCGCATGGGCGGTCTCGAACAACGTGTTGGCGGGTTGGAAACGCGAATGGACAGGATGGAAGAACGGATTATTAATATCGAAAATGATGTTGGCTTTCTTTCTCAGAAATATGGTGAACATAGTGTCATGCTGAATAGACTTATTAATTAGTTATATGAATAGCCGGTGTGTGAGTCCTTACTGACAAGCAGGGTCATCAAGCATCGGTTTTTTGTTGGAATCGTATAAATTGACATACATAAGGTGGTTGTATTATATTTATTTTGAATTCAAATTAAATTAATTCAGATTAATTATTTTAATAAAGTATGGAGGAATTTTTATGAATGGTATAAAGGGAATGCATCACGTTACTGCCATCACAAGCAGTGCAGAAAAGAATTATGAATTTTTCACGTATGTACTGGGCATGCGATTGGTCAAAAAAACGGTCAACCAGGATGATATCCGGACATATCATTTGTTTTTTGCGGATGATGAAGGCAATCCAGGAACAGATATGACATTTTTTGATTTTCCCGGAATTCCACAGGGAACGCATGGCACGAATGAAATTGCCAAAACGGCATTTCGCGTACCAAGCGATGAGGCGCTGGAGTACTGGGTAAAACGTTTTGACCGGCTTGAAATTCAGCACGATGGCATCAAAGAAGAATTCGGGGTTAAAACACTTTCGTTTTCAGATTTTGATGATCAGAAATATCAATTAGTCTCGGATGAAAATTTGGATGGTGTGGCACCGGGAACACCATGGCAGGATGGCCCGATTCCATTGGCGTATGCGATCACCGGACTTGGCCCGATTCATGTACGTATCGCCAATTTTGACTATTTCAAAGAAGTGATGGAAAAAGTTCTGCAGTTCAAAGAGATTGACCAGGAAGGCGATCGCCATCTGTTTGAAGTGGGTGAAGGCGGAAATGGCGCACGGGTTGTTGTTGAGTATAACACCGTCATGCCAAACGCACAGCAAGGTTATGGAACAGTTCATCATTCAGCATTCCGTGTTGAAGACCGTTCTGTTCTGGAAGAGTGGATTAAACGAATGGACGATTTCGGATTCCGCACATCCGGTTATGTCAATCGTTTCTATTTTGAATCATTATACGCACCAGTGGCTCCGCAAATTTTATTCGAATTCGCAACAGATGGTCCTGGATTTATGGATGACGAGCCGTATGAAACATTAGGTGAGAAATTAGCATTGCCGCCGATGCTTGAGGCGAAGCGTGAGCAGATTGAACAATTTGTCCGTCCGATTGATACAGTGAGAAGTACGAAGGCGTTTGGGAAGGAGTATGAGTAGAAAGTTATGAACAGAGTGATCTAGAGAGGCCAACCAATGTTGGTCTTTTTTATTTTGCATGGAAAATTGTTGCATCTACACGTATAATAGAATAAAACTCTAGGGAACTGACCAGTCCTTTATGACACAACTTGCTGAACATCAAAACTAGGGGAGTGCCAATAGATTTTCCTGATACCTTATATCATAACCCATACCAGCCGACATCATACAGAGCGCGGGATGCGTTATTTCAGGGTTATCATTTGAAAACCGGTAATCAGGTTATTGATTTTGGCTACGGAAAAGGACGGTTGAGCTTTTATATTTATTATTTCACAATGTTGCTGTAACCGGTGTCGAAATGAATAGATCACCCTATGATGAAGCTGTCAGAAATCGCATGCGGTATTTGAATCAGACACAGAAGCAAATGAACAAGATTCATTTTCATCACTGTATGACGGAGGACTATCAGATCAATCAATTTGATAACCAGTTCTATTTTTTCAATCCCTTTTCGATTAAGACATTTATGAGCGTCATTCACAACATCCTGCTTTCGGCAAAGCAATATAAGCGAGGTATTGAACTACATTGTCTATTATGGATCGGATAATTATATTCATTTTTTGGAAAATGAAACCCCTTTTGAACTAAAAAAAGAAATCACCCTGTCACATATATTTGATGGTGATCCATATGACCGGTTTTTGATTTACAGGCTGGAAGGTTAATCTATTTGAGATTCTCAAAACGATATGTGCTGATGTCTGCCTCCGTTAATAATATGAATCCTGTTATATTATGTTAAAAAAATTGATTGCTTGAATTAGTTATATTTATTGATGCGAGGGGAGGTATATACACTGTTAAAACGTTTAACCAATGTATCTTTGCAAACGAAAATAACCGGATTGTTATTAGGCGTCATAATAAGTCTCATACTTATTCTTTCCGGATTCTTTACCTATTCTAACATTCAACAAATTATTTCAAATAAATATACATTAAGCCTGCAAACTGCAAGGACTGTATCTGCACTCCCTTCAATAACAGAAGGGTTAAATGAAAATCAAACCAGACAGTCATTACAATTTCTGACTGATCAATTCAGTTTGGAAAATGATGCAGATTTTATAATTGTACAAGATAAATATGGCAGGGTTTTAACTCATCCCGATGATGAGTATCTTGGCAGGATCCACAAATTTTCGTGATGGGTACAAGGCTCGCGTTTTTGGAGGGTATTATAATTTGGAAACAGATGAATTTACTGGTCCTGCTATAGTCGGTATTGCCCCGGTCCTATCATCGTCCGAAAACGTCCTGGGAGTAGTAACAGTCGGTTATTTAAAAAAGGAGCTATGGTCTTTAATTTTTGAACGAATAAGGATTATTATGTATTTCTCGATTATTGTCATTGTTATAGGAATAGGATTGGGCTATTTATTAGCTCGTCACATAAGAAAAGAAACATTGGGCTATGAACCGCGGGAAATTGCTGAATTGTACAGAAATAGAGATGCATTGCTTACTTCTTTAAATGAGGGTGTCGTTGCAACAAACGAAGATAGGATGGTAACACTTATTAATAAGTCAGCCAAGAAGCTGCTTGGTATAAATAATTCTTATACTAAGAGGCATATTACTACCTTATTGCCAAACTTAGATTATCAAAAAGTATATGAGGATAGGAAAGGAAAACTAAACCAGGAAACAGTGATCAATAATAAGACGTTAATTGTTAACCTGGTCCCTACACTAACAGATCAAAATACTACAGGGTTAGTAGCAACACTAAGAGATAAAACCGAAATCACAGAATTGATAAACACGTTATCCGAGGTTAAAAGGTATTCTGATGATTTGCGTGCTCAGACACATGAACACTCCAATCAAATGCACCTTATATATGGTATGTTACAGTTGGGGAAATATGATGAGGTGCTGAGTTTGATTGATAAAGAGATAAGTAATCTTGAGATGATAAATCGAAGCATTTTTGAACAAATAAAAGATTCAAATGTTCAAGCTGTCTTAATAGGAAAAATAGGAAAAGCCTCAGAAAAAAAGATTGATTTAATTATTGATCAGGAAAGCTATCTAAGCCCATTACCACCCCATATTGAATCCAGTGATTTGGTGACAATTATTGGTAATTTAATAGATAATGCTTTGGATGCTGTGGTTTCTCAGCAGAACCCAAGTGTATCCTTCTCTGCAATTGATATAGGGAACGATATAATATTTGAGATCGCCGATAATGGAAACGGTATTGAAGAACAGAAAATAAAGAAAATTTTTCAGTCCGGCTATTCAACTAAAAAGCAAGGTGAAGAGAAAAGAGGTTTCGGTTTGGCAAACGTTAAATCAACTGTAGAGAAATTGAACGGGGTAATTCAAGTTGATTCAACCTCACAAGGGACAACAGTTACAGTATATATCCCTAAAAATGAAAGGAGGCATATCTATGATTAATATTGTTATTGCAGAGGATGATTTTAGAATAGCAAATATACATGAAGAGTTTATTAAGGAAATTGAAGGAGTAAGTGTGATAGGAAAAGCAATAAATGGTGAACAAACATTATCCTTAATCAAAGAATGGAAACCAGAGTTATTGCTTTTGGACCTTTACTTGCCTGATTATCTTGGAACAGACCTAATTCAAGATTCCAGAAAAATACACCCTGATCTGGATGTCGTTATCATTACTGCCGCAACGGAAAAAGAACTGCTCGAGAATAGTTTGCGTAAGGGTATTACAAATTATTTAATCAAACCAGTTAGTATGGAAAAGTTCAACATAGTAATCAATGAATATAAACAAAAGAAAAACTTGTTGCAATATAAAGAACATATTAATCAGGATGTTGTGGATGAATTATTACTCTCTTCCCGGTTAAATAAGCGAGTAACAGAAGAATCATTGCCTAAAGGTATAGACAAGATCACCCTTTCAAAAGTTAAATACAATATGGAAAAAAATAAAAAATCATGGTCAGCTGAAGAAATGGGAGAGAAAATAGGTTCATCCAGAACTACAGCCCGCCGTTATTTAGAGTATTTGGTTCAATTAGGCTTAGTAAACGTTGAACAGGAGTACGGTATCATAGGAAGACCTGAACGTAGGTATTATCTTGGTTAAATTTCGTGAACAAAATGAACACAACTAATTTAAGATACTTTATGTGACTTATTATGAAAACGTATACATTAGGGAAAATTCAGTATATTGTATTAACCAAATCTATAGCAAGGAGGAGAACTATGAAAAAGCTATTCGGAGTAGTGTTGGTCCTTTTGGCACTAATTATGGCTGGTTGTTCTAGTGAAAGTGATGGAGAAGCGCAAAATTTTCCTGATGGGGATATTGAAATTGTCGCACCTGCCTCTCCTGGTGGAGGATGGGATGCAACAGCAAGGGCTATGCAAAATATTTTTGATGAAGAGGGACTCATAGAAGAAAACATGAATGTGACGAATCAACCAGGCGGTGGAGGTGAAGTAGGCTGGCAATATTTGAAAGACCAGGATGCACATACTATTTCAATTAATTCCAGTTTGGTGATTACGAATAACCTGCTGGGACAGAGTGATTTAACTTATGAGGAATTTACGCCGTTAGCCATTTTAAGTACTGAATGGATTTCAGTTGCAGTTCCGCCTGATTCTTCTTTTGAAACAGGTGCTGAAATAATGGAGCAACTTGAAGAAGATCCTACCTCGTTGACAATCGGCGTAGGACCTGCTCTGGGAAATAACGACCATTTATCTTTTGTTCAGGCGGCTCATGAATTTGGCGTAGATGTATCACAAGTTGAGTTTTTGGTTTATGAAAGTGGAGGGGACGTACTGACAGCATTATTAGGTGGTCATGTTGATGTTGCGACTATGTCAGTCTCCGAATCTAAAGAACAGCACGTTGCTGATGAGATAGAAATTGTAGCGGTGAGCTCGGAGGAAAGAATAGAAGGACTGGATGAAGTAAGTACCTGGCAGGAGCAAGGTGTCGACATGGTCTTCCCGCATTGGCGAGGGGTGATGGGACCTCCTGATATGACTGAACAAGAAGTTAATTATTGGAATGAAAAAATAAGTGAGATGGTGGAAACAGATGCATGGCAAGAGGTTATGGCAAATAATGAGTGGCAGCCATTTTATCATAATAGTCAAGAATCAGAAGAATTTTTAGCAGAGCAGACCGAAATGTACGATGAGTTGATACAACAAGCAGGACTGGTAGATTAGGAAATATAGGGGGTATTTAATGATGCCCCCGGCCTCATCATCTTATTTTAGGGAGGAATGATACATGGCTAGATTGGTTGTACCCTCAATCTGTATAGTGGCAGGAATAATATATCTGGTACTGACTTTCAATTTAACACGCTCCAATGTAGGGGATCCAAATGGTCCACTCTACTTTCCGATTTTGATTGGAGTAGTATTAATGGTATTCAGTATAGTTTATTTTCTGCAGGAATGGAAAAAACGGGGAGAGAAATTTGAGGAGTTTAAAGCACTATTTATAGGGAGAACTCCTTTTTTAATTGTTTCAACATTAATCATGATTTTTGTATATACAATCCTATTTGAGAGGATAGGCTTTTTATTTTCAACTATGATTTTTTTATCAGGGTTGTTATTTATTGTTAATGGAAGGAAGTCTTGGATTAAGAATATAGTAATAGCCGTTTTATTTTCAGTCGTTGCTTGGTATTCATTTTCCGAGTTATTAAACGTAAGTCTTCCATAGAAAGGAGAGAAGAATATGGGGGTGGATTTTCAAAGCTTTATATCAGGTCTGACAACAGCATTCCAGCCTATGAATTTATTGTGGGTTTTCATTGGCGGATTTCTTGGTACAGTTGTTGGAATGTTGCCAGGTTTGGGTCCGGCGACTGCAGTTGCAGTATTAATACCGATTACTTTTGGAATGGACTCAACCAGTGCATTAGTTCTTATGGCGGCTATTTACTACGGGGCTATGTACGGAGGTTCAAGAAGTTCCATTTTACTTAATACGCCTGGTGATGGGTCAGCTATTGCAGCTACATTTGATGGATATCCGATGACACAAAAAGGGCAGGCTGGACAGGCGTTAACAGTAGCAGTTATTGCCTCACTTATTGGCGGAACAATAGCGATTGCAGGGTTTATTCTGCTTGCTAAACCTCTGGCATCCTTTGCACTTAATTTCGGTCCGGCTGAATACTTTCTTCTGTTTTTATTTACTTTGTCGGCAATTGTATCTTTGTCAAGAGGAAATATGGTAAAAGGCTTTATTTCCATGAGTGTTGGCCTAATATTAAGTACTGTCGGTATTGATACTCAGACTGGGGTGTATCGTTTTACGTTTGATATTCCACAATTAAGTGAAGGTATCGATTTCTTGTAATCATATAGGGGTTTATGCAGCAAGTAATACAACCTATTAATTGATGATTAGTAAAAAAGAAAAAAAGAAAGTTGGCAAAAAAAGTATTACAAAAGAACAATGGAAGACAACAAAGTGGCCAATAATTAGGCAGGCACCTATTGGATTTTTGATAGGTATTCTTCCTGGGGCTGGTGGTTCTATTGCTTCAATGCTCAGTTACACAACAGAACAGCAAATCTCGAAACAACCTCAAAGATTTGGTAAAGGGGCAATTGAAGGAGTGGCTGTTCCGGAATCATCAAATAATGCTGCATCAGTTGGTGCGTTTATCCCTCTTCTTACAATGGGGATCCCTGGTTCGGGAACAACGGCAGTTATTTTAGGTGCACTAATAATGCTGGGGTTACAGCCAGGTCCGCTGTTATTTGAGAATGACCCAGAAACAGTATGGACGTTGGTTAACAGTATGTTCATAGGAAATTTATTTCTGGTGATCATTAATATTCTTATGATTGGTCTGTTGATTAGGATTTTGGATACTCCACCCAAGATTCTTTATCCATTAATTTTAGTACTGGCGTTCATTGGGACCTATACACTAAGTTATAGTGTTATCGATTTCTATATTTTAGTCATTTTTGGACTGATTGGCTTGGTAATGAAGCTTCTCAAATTTCCTGTTGCACCTTTAATTCTTGCAGTTATAGTGGGTTCAGATATGGAACAGAACTTCAGGAAAAGTATAGTTGCACATGACAATTTCTTTAATGTCCTATTTGCTTCCCCTATTACGATTACCTTGCTTGTTCTAACGGTTTTATCCATTGCTTATCCATTTATAGTCGGATGGATAAAAAATGCTAAACAGGGGAGAGCATAACCGGTCCTTTCCTATTTATGGGAGGGAAATTTAATGAAAAAAAAGATATTGTTAGGTATAGCATTTACTCTATACATTTTGTTTTTTTGGGTAGGAGACTCAGAACCGGAGCTGAAAGCTGGGGGAACACTGCTTATTATTCAGATACTTTGGATAGGAAGGGTGTTCCCACTTGCCTATAGTTCTGTCCTTCTTGTGTTGATTCTTTCCTTCCACCTTTCTTCTTATGAGGAGGTTTTGAGTTATCTAGGAGCCTTGGACAGAAGTATGCCGTAATTTATGTAAAATAATGTATATTCGATATTGATTAAAAATTGCTTTAAATATGCTTTGGATGAAATCGCCTAATACCCTTTCAATGCAGGGTTTATAAGGTTTTAACCATAGAAAAAGCACTCTTTTAATGGTACAATGTTTTTTGAGAGAAAAACAAACCAACGAAGAGTGCTTTGATTTCATTGTACCTTATTTTGTTTAAAAACGCCACAGTTTAGCCACTCTTCGTTGGAATCTCAAAAACGAGGAGAGATTAAATGGCACAACGAAACCCTGATGCCCCTAATCAGATTGTTCTTTTCCAGGAATTATTACAGGACAAGATTGAACATAAGCCACATGCTTGCCCGTTCTTTTCGTACTTGGCAGAGGAGTTGGATCTGACCTACTATGAACGCTACGAAATGGGGGCGCCACCTTACACCGCCGTTATCGTAACGGCTGTTATTTTTTTACGCCATGTACCATGGACATATGCAGCTCAGAAGAATCTGTCGGGTTTGCCGAGGACAGTATTGGCGCACAGTGGATATTATCCGGCATGCGTATGCCAAGTTTAATAAACAGTAGAACGAACGATAGATGCTCTTTTGGCTGAAGTGGACCGCCTTTTCATTCAAGTCATTGGAATCTGGTGAAAGGGTTGTCCCTGATTGGCCGACAACGCATGCATTATTTGATGTACAAAAGTCAAAGCCAATGCCTCGAAGCACAAAGCGATGAGTTATGAGCACCTGACAAAGAAAATCGATCGCCAAACAAACGATATGGAAGCATTATATGACGTTATTAAACCATACATAGATGAAGTGGAGCAGATGCCGGACCATAAGCTGAAGGCTTGTATACATGAACAGGCGGAGCAAGTGGCAGCGTCTTTTTGCGGAAACAGCATCAATCAGAATTACAACAAAAGGACAGCAGGTATTCAACCTCGATTCAGAGGTAGAGGAAACCGAAAACGAAGCATGGTTACGATGAAGAAGTGTTAAATCCAGTTGCCCTGTTTAAATGATGTGCCAGCGGAATCATTTGACTGACAGTGGATGTCTTGAACGACGTCGCATTTACACAGGATCGAATTTCACACGATGGACAGGCAAAAACAACACTGGAGCAAAAGTGGCAAAGAGGAAAATGGGAATAAAAAGATCCCACCAGGAAAACAAATCATTTTACCAGATCCAGATTCAAGTATCATGCTTACGAAACACCCATGGTGTGCAAGCAATGTTACAACCATCTCGCCTGGGTTGATGTCAAAGCGGCATATATCCTTGGTGCACATACAAGCAACAATGCTTCCGATCAACTTGGTTACAACCAACGTTGGAACATGCGGAAAAAAATGTGCGGCTCGTTAAAAACATACAAGCCGGCGCCCGATGGCCGTTTTTCTCAGCCAATAATATTGCTTTCATGAGAAGGAAAGGGACGGACTTTTATGCCTCGTACGCCGTAGCGAAATCCCCCGTATGCCAAGGATAAGTTTGCGTATGAATGCACAGAGTGATACCTACACATGCCCAGAGGGCCAAGTGCTTTCACGGCAGAAAACAAAGAAATCAGGAAGATTGGAGAATACAGCAATAAAGAAGCCTGCCAGTCCTGGCCCGCTAGCCCGCACTGTACGAAAGCAAAATGACCCTATTCAGGGAGAAGCGAAAAGCGAAGGCTGACAGTGAGAAAGGTAAAGAAATTCTGAAACAGAGAAAAAGCGTCCCGGAACCTGTATGGGGCAACATTCAAGTGCAGGATGAGTGGAAACAGATGCATGGACGTGGGATGGACAATGCTTCACGTGAATTCAAATTGCACTGCGTCATGCACAATATCCGGAAATCGTGAAAGTCTACTTTAACAGTCGTCGTATCATGAAAACCGTCCACCAGAAAGGAACAATTATAACAAGGGATACCGGCTAATAAAGCAGAACTTAATGAGAGGAGGTGAAATAACGTTTCGCTCAGAAATAAAAAATAACATAGTGAAGCTTATTTGGTGTGCCTTTTTTAAATGTCCTCTAATTCTTACATTAAACAAGCCAAAATGAAAACCCGGGCGTTTTTTTAAAGAAAACTTTTGTCCAAGACTCCTAGGCTTCTATATTAAATCTTGCAAAAGGATCAGGGAGATTGTTGCTCTTCCTATCCTTTATTATGATGTTTGTGTTAACAGTATTTATACCTTCAAATATTGGAAAAGGGAAATTGATTAGCGATATATTGGATAATCTAATAACAAAATTACAGGCCATTCAAACTACATTTCTTTTTTTTTATCATTTTTTATGGATTGCTTTATCAGTGCAATTCTGCAGCCTTGTCCCAACTGGAGCTAGTCAACTATTTATGCATTCGTATGTTTCTCTGTCTCTGATGAAATGAGTTATATAAAATGGTAATAATACTTTAGTTTTCCGATGTTTACTTTTGTGTTAGTACTTTGGATCATTTTTTATATAATCTTTCCCAGTGAAAAGGTTAACCGAAAAATGGTGAAGGATCTTATATTTTCAGAGAAAGAGAAGCTGGGAAATTGGAGCTCAAAAGAAATAAAAATGACCGTTATTATAACTATTACATTGAGCTTATGGGTAACCCAACCGTGGCATGGTTATTCTATACCTTTAATTGGTATGTTAGGGGCTGCTATGGTTATATTCCCGTATGTTGGTGTAATGGATTGGGACAAAGCAAGAGTAGGCGTGGATTGGGATATGATGATTTTTTTCGCAGCTACCTTAATGTTATCAAATATTTTAATTGATACCGGAGCAATGGATGTCGTTGCAGGTTGGCTAATCAATTCAACTGAAAATCTTCATCCAATAATGGTTGTAATCACTTTATGTTTGATTATAGCAGTAGCTAGAGTCTTATTTGTTAATGTCCTGGGTTTCTTAACAATTGTATTGCCTTTAGCTCTTATTTTAGGAGAACGAATATTAATGTTCAGTTCATTAGAGTTGGCAATGTCTGTTTACTTGATAGGGGTTCCCGGATTTTTATTAATTACGCAGTCTCCGGTACATTTGATTACCTATGCGTATGGTTATTATAATCAGCGTGACTTATTTCGTGTGGGGATTATCTCGATGGCGGCTTGGCTCGCTATTGTTTTTCTAAGCATCTTTTTTTATTGGAAAATCGTAATCTAAGAGGAGGGTGTAGTTTATGATGGAACAGAAAGCAGATGAATTGTTTCAAAACATAAGTGACTATACATCAAATAGCGCTATCGGCGATGAGGAGTCATGCGGAGTAGCAACTGAAGTTTTAATGGACAGTTTAGGCTGTGCGATGCTTTCGCTAAGGTATCCGGCCTGTACGAAGCTTCTTGGTCCATTATTACACGGTCAGTCGACAAGTGAAGGAAGTTGTGTGCCAGGAACGGATTACTATTTGGATCCAGTTCAGGCAGCGTTTAACCTTGGTACCATGATCCGCTGGCTGGATTATAATGACTGTTGGCTTGCCAAGGAATGGGGTCATCCATCCGATAATTTGGGAGGAATCCTGGCTGTTGCTGATTATGTCAGCAGAAAAAATAAACGGGAAAGAAAAGCTGCATTAACCATTAAGGATGTCCTGCAGGCTACAATTAAAGCACATGAAATTCAAGGCATCCTTTCCCTAGACAATAGTTTGAACCGTCAAGGACTTGACCATGTCCTTTTTGTTAAAGTTGCCACAGCAGCTGTTACGACGTATTTACTGGGAGGGAAAAATGAAGAAATTGTGAATGCGGTATCCAATGCTTGGATAGATAATGTTAGCTTAAGGACATATCGCCATTTTCCCAATGCAGGTTCCCGAAAATCATGGGCGGCAGGAGACGCAACGAGCAGAGGGGTATGGCTGGCTATTATTGCATTGAAAGGTGAAATGGGCTATCCCACTGCGCTAACCGCACCAGAGTGGGGGTTCGAAGATGTTTTGATGAATGGACAAAGACTTACTTTATCCCAGCCGTTAAACGATTACGTCATGAAACATATTTTATTTAAAATCTCATTTCCAGCAGAATATCATGCGCAAACAGCCGCAGAATGTGCGTTTGATTTGCATATGGAAGTTGTTGATAGATTGGATGAGATAGAGGAAATTATCATTGATACCCATGAATCTGCCATCCGTATTATCGATAAGGAAGGGCCGCTAAAGAATCCTGCAGATCGGGATCATAGTTTACAGTATATTACGGCTATCGGGTTAATCTATGGAAAAATTACCGCTGATTATTATGAGGATGAAATTGCTGCTAACCCGCTAATCGACAAGCTGCGTTACAAAATGACCGTTCGTGAGGAACCAAAGTACTCCCGCGACTATTTAGATCCAACAAAACGCTCGATTCCCAATGCAGTACAGGTGATTTTTAAAGGCGGTGATTATACAAAAAAAATTGAGAGGGAATACCCAATAGGACACCGCTTCCGTCGAGGTGAAGGTCGACCTTTGCTTTATAGAAAGTTTGAAGCGAATATTAAAACTCAATTTTCCGAAAAGAAAAGTAAGAAATTAATGGCATTGTTTGATGATAAAGAACAACTGTATCAAATGGACGTAGACGAATTCTTAGATCATTGGCGAAAATAAAAGATTCTTCAGCGAAATTCGGTAGCGGTAAAATGGTCAATGTAAAGGAGGACTGACAATGAGCTGGATAGCAGATCAACAATTATCACAAAAGGAATTAGCACAACATTTTCGCACAAAAATGACTGAAGAAAAAATTTTGAAAATACCTGGAACGCACGATGGCATGGCAGCACTTATGGCTAAACAGACAGGTTTTGACATTCTTTATTTATCAGGTGCCGCTTATACGGCAAGTCGAGGGCTGCCTGATTTAGGGATTATTACATCCGCGGAGATGGCAGCCCGCGCCAAAGCTATTGTTCGTGCAGTAAATTTGCCAATTCTTGTGGATATAGATACTGGATATGGCGGGATTTTAAACGTTGCCAGAACTGCCAGGGAAATGATGGAGGCACGAGTTGCCGCCATTCAAATTGAGGACCAGGATTTACCAAAGAAATGCGGGCACTTAAACGGTAAAAAACTTGTCAGCAAGGAGGAAATGGGACAAAAAATCAAAACGATTCGAGAGGTAGCGCCGTCAATGGTCGTAATCGCCAGAACAGATGCAGCCGGTGTTGAAGGACTTGACGAAGCAGTCGAACGTGCCAAATTATATATAAATGCAGGTGCTGACGCTATTTTTCCAGAAGCATTAAGATCGGAAAGTGATTTTAAAACGTTTAGTTATCAGCTTGATGCACCACTTTTAGCCAATATGACTGAATTTGGGAAAACACCATATTACACAGCAGATGAATTTGAATCATTCGGGTTTAATATGGTGATATATCCAGTGACATCATTACGTGTGGCGGCCAAAGCATATGAGCAAGTTTTTCAGGAAATAGCGAACAAGGGGACGCAACGGGATTATTTAGACCAAATGCAGACGAGAGAAGAACTATACGATACTATCAGTTATTACGATTATGAAGATTTAGACAAGAAAATAGCAAAAACTATTTTACCGGAAATAGATAAGAAGAATGCGAGCAATGAAAAAAAATAATCTGCTTGTAACGAATTAAAGAGAGCTACTCACATAGTTCGTGTATTTCTTGAAGGGTGGATTATATGTGGAAGGGCGGATCACAGGGAATCATTTTCTTAACAAAAAGTGGTTACAATTATTTTTGGTCGTTATTTTATTCGCAACAGGTTTATTTATTCCTGCACCGGTCTCCGGTTTGGATGATCAACAGTGGAAAACACTTCTGCTGTTAATCGTATCTATTTTTCTATGGTCAACCAAACTCCTTCCGTTGGGCGTTAGTTCACTGTTTATTATTGCTGTTATGATGACTTTCAACCTTGCAGATTCCTTTTCATCAGCCATATCAGGGTTTATTGCATCTGCTCTTTATTTTGTTTTAATCGTTTCGATGATTAGCAAGGTGATGGTGAAAGTCGGGTTGGATCAAAAGATTGCCGGCTTTATCCTGCGTCTTTCATCAGGCAATATCGTAAGGGTGCTGTTCGGATTTATATTGGCGGCAATGGTATTACCTATACTGATGCCATCCGCTGTAGCCCGGTATCGAATGTTTCATCCTTTAATTGACTCTGTTAATCTTTTTTATGAATTGTCGGAACAGAGCGCATTCAGACGCTTTTGTAATTGGCTGTTCAGCGGGGTCAATCAATTTTTAACGATGATCGTTTTAACAGGTGGCGGTTACCCCATATTGGCATCGGAGTTACTGGCTGAGGCCGGTTATACACTGACCTGGGTGTCCTGGTTTTTGTACATGATGCCACCTGTTTATATCGCGACGGTCATCGTCATTATATACGCATTTTTTTATTTTCGTGTTGGAGATGAGTTGCGTCAAATATCCTATCAACAAAAAGCGCCATCTGAGCTGTCCGATACAATCAGGCGTGAGTTTGCTGACCTTGATGTTGATAAGCGGGAAATGTGGATTGTATTAATCCTGATGATTTCGATGTTAGTGGCATGGCTTTTGGGGAGCGGGACCGGCTTGCCAACCATTTTGCCTCCAATTATTGTACTGACAATTCTTTCATTGCCAGGAATCCGATTATTTTCGGATCTGGATTTTCGGAATTTCGAGTGGGAGACATTTTTGTTAATCGGTTCAGCGATATCTTTGTCTAATATTGTACAGACAACCGGAACAGCAGACTGGTTGGCCAATTTATTATTCGGCTGGATTTCTCCGGATTACCCAAGTTTCCTGGCTTTGTTTCTATTAATGGCCATGGTTTTATTATTGAGAATGTTTTTCACAAGTCCGACCGGTGCAATTGCGGTCATACTGCCGTTAGCGGTTTCCTTTGGCCATTCTTTAGGACTGCCCGTTTTATCTGTTGCGCTCTTGACGATTCTTGTGATTGGAACTTTCATGGTATTGCCGATTTATTCCAATACCACGATTATTGCTAATCAGTCCGGTGTTTTGGTAATGAAGGATTATGCTGTATTGGGGACTGTATTAATGATTGCGATTATGGTTAGTGGATTATTAGCTGCATATTTTTTATGGTAATATTATATTACAGATTTTCCGAACGAGAAAGCCCATCGTCTTGCATAAAATGAAGCAAATACACTTGCGGCTTCGGCTTATCGGCGAGGCTGCTTTGGCCGTGAAAGTTCTGAAGGAAATGGTCCCAGTATCCTGAACAGCCCTAAATGCCGAGCACATGCAAATGTGTCTGTGACTGCCGGCCGGAAGAAGGACAATAGATTCAGAACCCCACTGCTTTAGCTGTGGGAGTATCAGGTTAAAGGTCTAAGCTATAGTGTGGGAGTGTACATAAATGAAAAGCAACAAGCTGGAGAGTCGAACAGCAGGGGACAGACCCAATTGCTGAATACCCGAATCTCATCCAATGTGTGCTTTTGCTTGCTATACATGAGCAGCATCATTTTAAGATTACAAAAAGGTATTTGACATTATAATAACGTGTTCAAATCTAAGAGGTGCGCGTGTTAAGGAGCATCCCCATGAAAGAATACTATTATGACAAACTCTTGAATATTAAAACCCGGGGGACGCAAAGGACCTTTCCCGACTCGTCACATCATAACCCTTATCAGCCGACTTCATATCGAGCGCTGGAGGCGTTGTTTCAGGCGTATCATTTGAAACCAAGTGATCATGTTGTTGATTTTGGCTGTGGGAAAGGCCGGTTAAGTTTTTATATCTATTATTTTTATCACGTGACTGTTACCGGAGTTGAAATGAACCGCTCACTCTATAATGAAGCCATCAGAAATCGCAGGCGTTATCTGGATCAGACACAGGAGCATACGGACAAGATTCATTTTCAGCACGGAATGGCGGAAGCGTATCGGGTTGATCCATCAGATAACCGTTTCTATTTTTTTAATCCGTTTTCGGTCGAGATATTTATGAAAGTCATTCACAACATCCTGCATTCGGCAGCGGAATATAAGAGAGATATCGAGTTGATTGTCTATTACGGGTCAGATGAGTATGTTGACTATTTGGAAAACAACACTGCTTTTGAATTGAAAAAGGAAATCACCCTGTCCCACATATTTAATGGCGACCCATATGACCGGTTTCTGATTTATCGGCTGGGTACTGAGATGGATCCTTGGTCCGACCGGTTGAGATGATAAAAAGGGTACATGGGCGCGAAGGCTGGAACATGGGCGGGGGAGCCGGAACATGGGCTGGAGAATGGAAACATGGGCCGGAGAAACAAAATATGGGTGCGAAGAAGTGGAACATGGGCCGGAGAACAAAAACATGGGCTCAAAATTCAAAGTATCTTCAGGAGATGGCCGCTTCAGCCCAGTTACAAAAACCTCATCCCAACGGCATAAGTTCCATCTCGAAAACCGACTCCAGTCCGAGAACCAATCTTCAGCCTAAATTCAACATATCTTTCTTCGCCTTTTTTTACTACATCGTGCGTGAAAAAGACGACAAAAATTAAGGATAGGTTTACTTACCCTGACTCGGGGAACCCTTACACGGCAGCGGAATCCTTATTTCAACCCAAACAGGATTCCGCTACCCTTACACTATCACTTAAATACCGTGTTAAACGTCTGGAACAATCGCTCAAACTGATTCAGAATATCGAGTGCGACAACGCCATTTCCTTCTGCCGATTTTGGATAGCCGAGTGGAACAGTGCGTCTTACCAATTGTGCATATAGTTCCGCTTCGGTCAGTTTCCGGTCAAATTGTTCTTCTGCTACATTGCTAACTAACGCCAGTGCTCCGGATACGTGTGGTGTTGCCATTGATGTGCCGGACAGCCTCGCATATTTCTGATCTGTGTAAGCTGACAGAATATCCACGCCCGGCGCAACGATATCAATTTCGTTGTTTGTGTTACTGAAATGGGCGATTTCCCGGTCAAAATTAATAGCACCGACCTGTACAACTTCATTATAAGCACCTGGAAAAGCATATTCGTCTGTTTCGTGACGGTCATCGCCTTCATTGCCGGCAGCACAAACAACCGGAATACCTGCATCAATCGCTCGTTTAACAGCATGGTATAATTCCTGAACATCTTCCGGGCCGCCGAGGGACATCGAAATTGCCCGCACCTTTTCACCATTTGGACCTTCCCAGTCCGTTGCATAGTTGATACCGTCAATAATCCACTGATAGTCGCCACTGCCATTACTATCCAGCACTTTAACAATTAGCAGCTTGGCCTTTGGTGCAACACCTGCAATACCTTCATCGCCCGCAGCTGCAGCGGCTGTTCCTGCGACATGAGTGCCATGTCCGTTCTCATCACCGTATTCCGCTTCATCACCATCATTCGTGAAGTTTCTGCCATCAATGATTTGACCTTCCAAGTCGGGATGGTTCATATCACAGCCAGTATCAATGATTGCAATCACATTGCCGCTGCCTTCATCGGATTGTTCCCATATGTCCGGAGCCTGTATCATTTGAACGCCTTGGGGAATGTCGGTTGACGTATCCTCAATTTCGTTCACCTGATAAGGAATTAAATGCATTTTTGCCACTGTTTCTCCCTCCTATAATGAAACATCTATTTTCATTATAGTTTAAATCTTTTATATATGGAGGGGCTTTGACACAAAACAGGTCAAATTTCCTGAAAAATCAGGCGGAAGGGACTAGTCTCTGCTGACTTATTTGATTACTTATGTATGAGCATTTAATTTATTGTTTTTTAGGTTTAAGGCGTGGTATACTGGCGTAGATAAAAGATGAATAAGCATTACATGTTACTGACATGATCAGGCATGGTGGTATATTAAAAAGGGGCAACTAGCCTCTTTATACCGCCATGCCTTTTTATCTGGCAGTCTTTTGTGCATACTATCGCATGCAGCATGTCCACAACATCAAAAAGGAGTTTTATTATAATGTTCAAAAATTTATTTAAAAAAGGCAGTTCCAAAACAGAGATATATGCACCGGTGAGTGGCGGGATTGTGCCGCTCGAGGAGGTGCCTGACCCGGTATTCAGTCAAAAAATGATGGGCGATGGCATCGCAATCAAGCCGTCGGAAAGTAATATTTATGCACCGCTTGATGCGGAAGTTGTTCAATTGCCGGACACGAAACATGCCATCGGACTGCGAACAGACAACGGCATTGAAATCCTGATTCATATCGGACTTGAAACCGTTTCGCTTGAAGGTAAAGGCTTCACCGTTCATGTCAATACAGGTGATAAAGTTTCACAGGGTCAGCAATTGATGGAATGTGACTTTGATTATATTCGTAACAATGCATCAAGTGATGTGACGCCGATTGTGATCACAAATGGGCAGGAGACCGGTAAAACGTTTACGATGACAGACGAAAAAGAAGGCAAAGCGGGCGAAACAGTTGTGATTACAGCTTCAGATAAGTGATTTTTCTTAAGTGAAGGGGAGAGGTCCCGGATGAAAATCAGAAAAATATTAAATAATAATGCTGTCATTATTGTTGATGATGGTGAAGAAAAAATAGCGATCGGTTCAGGCGTGGGTTTTGAGAAGCAAAAAAATGACGTGATAAATCCAAAAAAAATTGAAAAACTGTTTGTCTTAAAGGAAAATGAAAAACTGCAGCAGCTTTTATTGCGAATACCGGAAGAACATTTTACCCTATCCGAAGAAATTATCACTTATGCCGAGCAGCAGCTTAATACTGAATTGAATGAACATATCCGGGTACAGATTGCCGATCATATTTCGTTCGCTATTGAACGGGAACAGAGCGGGATTCAGCTGAAAAATGCTTTACTGCGGGAAATTAAAGTACTATACAGGCAAGAGTTTGAAATAGGTTTGTGGGCAATAGAGCGGATTAAGGATGTCATCGGTATTGAGATGCCTGTGGATGAAGCAGCGTTTATTGCCCTATACATTCATACGATGAAAGTTCAAGGGGGTGATATACACGAAACAGTCAGACAGACGACAATGGTGCAGAAAATGGTGCAGCGAATCAGGGACTATTTGAACATTTCGATTGGTGAGGCAGATATATCCTATGAACGGCTGGTAACACACCTGCGATTTACCTTAACACGGGCCAGGTACCACGACAGTCATGTAATGGATAAAGACATGTTTGACATGATCAAGCAGAAATATGACGTTTCATATCAATGTGCTAAACAAGTAGCAGAAGAAGCATCTGCCTCGTATGGCATTAATTTGCCAGAGGAAGAACTGGGATACATTACGCTTCATATTGAGCGATTGCGGACACATTCATAGGACATGCCTAGTAATGAGCAATATGAACTTATTTTGTAATCGAATTCAGGATGTTCCTGGCTCGCCTTATGAAAATAATGGATTCCGGAAAAAATTTTGACTTGGAGGGAAACACTATGATGAAATATTTACAGGATCTTGGCCGCTCCTTAATGCTGCCGGTTGCAGTGCTGCCGGCTGCGGCGATTCTGATGGGTATTGGGAATTGGATTCTTAACCTTATTAGTGAAGACAGTGTCATCGGCAATTATCTCACAAGTGGCGGCGATGCCATCCTCAGTAATCTTGGCGTACTGTTTGCGGTTGGTGTTGCCATCGGGATGTCAAAAGAGCAGGATGGTGCTGCCGGATTAAGTGGTCTTGTTTCCTGGCTGGTGGCAACCACTGTTCTCAATGTCAGTGGTGTTGCCGGGCTTCAGGGTATTGAAGAAAGCGCGGTTGATGGTGCTTTTGGAAATATTGAAAACGTGTTTATCGGTATCATTTCAGGTATTGTTGCGTCGATTATGTACAATCGATTCAGTCATGTGAAATTACCTGATGCTTTAGCTTTCTTTAGTGGTAAACGGCTGGTTCCTATTATGAGTGCAGCAGCCATGATGGTTGTTTCAGCTGTTCTGTTCTTCGTTTGGCCTCTTGTCTATAATGCGCTGGTCTCATTCGGTGAAGCCATTGTCGGTTTGGAAGCTATTGGTGCCGGTTTATACGGCTTTTTTAACCGTTTGCTTATTCCAACCGGTTTGCATCATGCGTTGAACAATGTTTTCTGGTTTGATCTTGCCGGAATTAATGATATTGCCAAGTTCTGGGCAAGTGAAGGCGAACAGGGCGTTACCGGCCGTTATCAGGCAGGTTTCTTCCCGATTATGATGTTTGGATTGCCTGCAGCAGCTCTAGCGATGTATCATACGGCCAAAACAAAACGGAAAAAGCAAGCTGCATCGCTCTTGATGGCAGCCGCTTTCGCATCATTCTTCACCGGTGTAACGGAAGCACTTGAATTCTCATTCATGTTCCTGGCACCTGTACTATATGTTGTCCATGCAGCATTGACAGGACTATCACTTTTCATTGCTGCTACATTTGAATGGACAGCCGGTTTCAGTTTCAGTGCCGGTCTGGTTGACTATACCTTGAGTCTTCCTGTGCCAATTGCCAATCAGCCACTCATGCTGATTTTGCAAGGACTTGTATTTGCGGTTATCTATTATTTCGTGTTCCGCTTCCTGATCGTGAAACTTAACCTGAAAACACCAGGCCGGGAGGAAGATGAACCGGGTGAAGGTGAAGTTGATGAAAGCTATGCTATGGAAGAGAGGACACCTGCCGACGAAGATGAAACAACCGTTATGGCAAAGGAAATTTATGCAGGCCTTGGCGGAGATGAAAACGTTCGGACAGTCGACAATTGTGTATCCCGTCTAAGACTTGAAGTCGACGATATGGATAAAGTTGACCAGAATAAAATTAAAGCAACAGGCGTTCCGGGCGTCAACGTTGTCGGAAAGCATAGTATCCAGGTTGTTGTCGGTACTCAAGTACAATTTGTAGCTGATGAAATGCGAAAGATGCATAAAAAAGATGATTAAACAAATGAAAGGCGACCGGCACCCATAAAGTGCCGGTCGCCTATTTCATTATGTCATAACCGGTGTTCAAACAATGTTAAACGAAAAGCGGTTTTCATCCTCAAACTTACCTTTATTAAACCGCCGTTCCACAAATGTCACCTGGTCATGCCTGTCTACCAGAAGAACGGTGGAGCAGCGGGTGCCATATTCCGGCGTTTTGATGAATAAGGGTGACAGTTTCCGTTCAAAATCCAGACCAACCCCGGTGTCAGGCAACTCCTCATCTGGTGCTTCTTCCGCGTCCGTGATGATATCAAATAGCGGCTCGGTTTCAATGGTGGCGTTCTGACGGACATAAGCAGCTAAGCGTTGTTTACCTTTGACGACTTTAGGCCATGGTGTGTCCAGGAATTCGTTGCTTAATCCGTGAGTTCCCATGGAGACTTTAGAAATGTTGTCCTGGATGTTGCTGTAATAATATAACGCTTCCGGAGTCCCGGCGATGAAATTGAAGCCCGAATAGGCATCTTTGTGGTTCTTCAGCTGGTTGAAAAAGTCTTTTGCAGGCACGTCAGATTCCAGGAAACCTTTCACAATTTGGCCGCGTGAATGTTTATTGCTGCTGCCTTCCTCCGGGTCCCGGTAGTTCGTCAAAGCTGCCATCCGTCCGCTTTTCGTAATGCCGAGCCATGTACCCATACCAACCAGGTCCCTGCCTGCAAGGATCTCAGGGTTGTCCTCCCAAAACCCGGCAGGTGCAGTCGGACGTTTATAAAATTCATCCCGATTGGCAGCAATGATCAATTTGTAATTTGGGTGATTATGGAAATGAAAGTTAATCAGACACATGATGATTTTCAGTCCTTTTTAGTTCCATTATACGCTGTGACTATATCAGCTTCCAATTAGGCGACTTATTTGACGAATTGGCGGGAGACAGCCAAAAGAGCAGTCAGTTTCAAAGAGAAAAAGGAAACATTCATCTTCTGAATAATAAAGTAATCGGCGTGATTGCCGATTACTCTAAGGTGGCGTATTCGTTTTTTTAGTGGTTCATATGGTTAACGCGTTCACCAAAGGTATCCAGGTCTTCTGCAGCATCGTTGCCCATTTTTAATCCCTTGCTAACTGTTACAAGGAGTTGGCCGGATTTTATTTCTTCAGCATATTTGGCTGCCTGTTTCTCTGACAGTCCTTTTTCTTGCAGCTGTTCAGTAAGATTTGTTGTTTCCTCAACACCGTTGAAAATGATTGCAGAGATTTTATCACGGATTGTCCCCTCACGTTTTTGGGATGTTTCAGTACTTGTGACACTGGCATCTGTTCTATTATTTATGTCATCCGCATATTCGCCATGTGAGAAAATTGTTATCGACGAATTACCATATCCTTCCAATTCGAGGACATCAACTGTCTTTACGGTTTCTTCAACTGAGGCAAATGGTCCATAGACTTCTTCTGCCAATTAAAGCACCTCCATAATAAAAATCTATCTAATTTTCTTTTCCCTTTGAATATAATCTGAAACTTGCGGGATAAAATTATGTTTGCAGGGTTTTATTGTATATTTGTCGAATATTGAAGGGGGAAATTAATAGATTGAATGATGAGATTGAACGGCCTCAATACTGCTGTGACAGGGGATTGTTAATCAAGCAAATAAGATTTAATAAAATTTTGCTGAATGATTCCATAACCGGATAATATATGGTAAACTATAAGAATATGTCTAAGAAAAGGTAAGCCCTTTATATTTGGCGGGGCTCTTTTTCATTAAACGGAAAGTAGGATCATTAGATGACTGAGAATCACGATTATCAACATACAGAAAATAAAGCTAAACGGACAACACTCATGCTCGTATTGATATCAGGGGCGTTTGTTGCGATTTTGAATCAAACCTTATTGGCAACCGCATTGCCGAAAATAATGGAAGACATGAATCTTGGAGAAAGTACGGCTCAATGGCTGACATCCATTTTCATGCTGGTTAATGGAATTATGATACCGATAACTGCCTTGCTGATTAATCGTTTTACAACCAGAGGGCTATTCCTCACCGCGATGGGATTGTTTGGAGCAGGGACCGTCATTTGTGCATTCGCACCGACTTTTCCGGTGCTGATGACGGGTAGAGTCATCCAGGCTTCCGGCGCCGGGATTATCATGCCGCTGATGCAGACAATATTGATGCTTGTTTATCCAATCGAAAAACGCGGCTCTGCCATGGGCATGTTTGGCCTGGTTATTGCCTTTGCCCCGGCGATTGGGCCAACATTATCCGGCTATCTGGTTGAGCATTTTCCTTGGAGAAGCCTGTTTTACGTCGTCTTTCCGATCGTTGTCATCGATATCGTCATTGCGTACTTTTTGCTGCGGAATGTTACTGAGCGCACGTTCCCGAAAGTGGATGTGCTGTCAATTATTTTGTCGACATTCGGTTTTGGCGGTCTCTTATATGGATTCAGTGTCGCTGGATCAGCTCAGGAAGGTTGGGGCAGCTCTCAAGTGATGATTTCGATGGTTGTAGGTGCCATCTCGCTGACGTTCTTTATTCTAAGACAGCTGAGCCTTGAACAGCCGATTCTGGAATTCCGGATTTTCAAGTATAAAATGTTTACGCTGGCTACAGTGCTGGGTATGGTCGTCTTTATTGCCATGATTGGTGCAGCGACTGTTTTGCCTATTCTGATGCAGGATTACCTTGGGTTCAGTGCGCTTGAATCAGGCTTGGCGCTGATGCCTGGTGCAGCCGTCATGGGAATTATGAGTCCAATAACAGGCAGATTATTTGATAGATTCGGTGCCAGATACCTGGCGATTACCGGTCTGACAATCGTTACCGTCACAACATTTATGCTCGCTGTTCTGACAACGGAAACAACATTTGCCTACATTGCGACGGTGAATGCTGTTCGGATGTTTGGTGTAGCAATGGTCATGATGCCGATAACGACAGCTGGTCTGAATGAATTGCCGAACAAAATGATGCCGCATGGCACGGCTATGAATAACACCATGCGTCAGGTAGCCGGTGCTATGGGTACAGCTTTGCTTGTAACGGTTATGTCCAATGCCGCCATTCCTGAACAAGGCCAGCAGGGTCTCGTCCATGGTTCCAACATGTCATTTGTTGTGGCTGGTATTACAGCGGTTATCGGCATTGTTCTCGCCTTTTTCGTAAAAAATCCCAGGCATAACAGAAATGCTGTTTAGAATAGGTAAGGGGGCTTTCGTCAGTTCGGATGGCGACGGCCTCTTTTTTTCTGTCAACAGGAGGATTTTGTGTCCAAAACAAAAAAATCTTTAAAGACACAGATACGAAAAAAGTGAAACGCCGTGCTTCATTTATCCGTATTATTATTCGAAATGGGGGAAGCTGCATGCAGTTTGTATCAATAGATTTCGAAACCGCGAATGAAAAACGGAGCAGTCCGTGTGCAGTCGGCATTGCTGTTGTGGACGGAGAGAAAATAGTAGATGCGTATTATAGCCTGATCAATCCGATGGCGTATTTCAGCCCGTTTAACAGATTCGCCGAGAAGTCCCCTTCAAAACCTGTGATTTAGTGGGGGATGAATCGACGCTTTATGGTTATAAAAAAATAAAAATCCTAGACACGGGAACGTTTGTTTGGTATAATATGAATTAAGCAAACGTTCGGATGGTGACAACAAATGCTGGTTCGCATGAATTATAAATATGAGATGTATCCAAACGAAGAACAGACGCAAACATTGGATAGCTGGCTATCCATTTGCCGTCAGCAGTACAATTCCGCCCTTCTGGATAAACAGCGTTTTTACCAAAAGAACCAGACAGGATTATCCCGAACTCAATTACAAAAACAGCAAAAGGCGGATAAACAAAAGATCCCGTTTCTTAAAACGATACCGTCGCAGCCTTTTCAGGAAGTGTTCTTTCCTCTGGAACGAGCGTATAAGAACTTTTTTGAAGGACGTGCACGTTATCCAAAACTCAAAAAACACAAAGATTATAACTCACTGACATTTACACAATTTGGAGTCGACAAACGACATGTGAAAAACAAGAAAACCGGTGAAGTCAAACGGCGTGATGTGCGTTATGCTGCTTCGCTAGACGACAATAATCATCTTCTTATTTCAAAGCTCGGGGCAGTGTATGTGAATTTTCATCGTCCATTGGAAGGCAAAGTGAAACAAGTCACCATCAAACGTCAGGGCAGCCGTTGGTTTGCGATATTCAGCGTCGAAAGACACGTAAACGAAACGGTTGATTTCCCTGTTCAATCAACAGGCATTGATGTTGGTATTCAAAAGTTTGCCGTCTTATCCGATGGGACGACAGTCGATAATCCAAAGTTCCTCCTGAAAGAAGAAAAGAAACTGCATCGAGCGCAAAAGAAACTTTCCCTCATGAAAAAAGGCTCAAACAACTGGAAGAAACAGCTTCAAAAGGTGCAGCAGCTGCACATAAAAATTGCGAACCAGCGCCGTGATTTTCTCCATAAGCTAAGTTACCGGCTTTCGAAAACTTATAAATTTGTTTTTGTGGAAGACCTGATCATCCGAAATATGGTGAAAAATCGTAATTTGGCAAAGTCAATTCATGAGGCTGGCTGGGGTACTTTTAGTAATATGCTCACATATAAATGTAACAATAATGGTGGAAAGCTTGTAAAAATTAAACCGCATTATACCAGTCAAGACTGTTCCGGCTGTATGGCTCGTGTGAAAAAATCTCTGTCTGTTCGCACGCATGTATGCAAGTCATGCGGAACTATTCTTGACCGCGACCATAATGCTGCCATCAATATTGAAAAAGCTGGATTGGCCCTTTTGAATCTCAGTCCAACGGCGTAAATAAATGGTTCCAACTGTAGGGCAAGGTCCTGTCCGAACAGTATAAACAAAGCCCTTGGAGATGATGTAAGTCTCGGTTCAATAGAACAAAGCAATCGTCTGTGAATAGGGAAGCTCCATCAAAATCCTGATTTAGGTGGAGAGGTTCACTTCAGGCATTTGGGACATATGGTACGGATCAAATGGATATATTTTTAAAGAAGTGTCATATATCAAAAGGCAGAATTTATAATCATGGTTATGTTCCACCGAAAATGAAACGTAGAAAACAAAGCAGGAAAATTTATTTTTAAATGTTGACTGGCCTTTTGATGTTTTAGAAAAAATAAAAAAAAGGGAGATGAGTGCGTGCGAATACTATTGTTGGGCAAGTGAACGATCGGAAGTGAAGTGCGAAAAGCATTGGAGACGGATCATGAGGTATACGTGCGGGAGAAACGGGGCGGATGTTTCAATTGATATAACATCGCCGGGAGTATAACAGCTATGTAATGAAACGACTGGTCGTGGATGCTGTCCGTGAACGTCCGGGGAGCAAATTTCAAAGCAGTTCCGGAGCTGACACCAGAGCTGAACGAAAAAGGAATCGAGAGTAAGCTGAAAGGGCAAATCAACCTGGTGCTGTTGGGGCAGGAATATATGAACGATGGCGGCAGTTTCACACTGACAACGGGTGTCATGATGGATGATCCCATACCAATGGGCGCCTCAGCTGCCATGGCGAACGGTGGTGTCAAAGCGTTTGTGAAAGCAGCGTCGATTGAAATGCCAAGGGGAATCAGGATAAATTGCGTCAGTCCTAATATCGTACAGGAATCCTGGACAAGATAGGTAACCTTGCCGTTTACACCTGTGCCGGCCGAGCGTGTGGCAAGGTCTTATATTAAGAGTGTAGAAGGTGCACAAACCGGGCAAAATTATAATGTTTACTGAAGTTTATGGCATGCTGCGGCGCACTCTATAAATTTTATAGAGGCGCTGCTTCAGCCTTAATATTTTCATAGGGAGAATTGTGTGGCTGATATAAAATACGAAAATTATCGAACATATTGCAGTACTGTCCGATCACCAAAAAAGGTTGGACAAAAGAGCTGAATCTGGTCAGCTGGAATGGACGTGATCCCAAGTATGATCTTCGGGACTGGTCTCCGGATAAGGCGAAAATGGGAAAAGGTGTCACGTTGACGGACGCAGATCTGACTAATCTGAAAACTGCTTTGGACAAGCTGGATCTTTAATATAGTGTTTACCCGCCTCTCGTTTAAGATTTGTCAAAAAATGTAGTATCATGGGCGTATACATATAACATTAAACTGAATGGAGGACATCGAATTGAATAGAAAACGTTGGTTCGCATTAGGGATTGCGGTCATATTATTTGCAGTTTCCATCGGTTTCAGATTTATGAGCTCGTTGTTTGCAACCGATGTGGAGGCTTTGTTTGATGCACCGCAGCAGCAATATCAACAGGAAGTTATCGAACAAGGTACCGGAAATAAAATTGCCGTTGTTGAGCTTGACGGGGTAATCCAGGATATTTCCACGTCTTCCATGCTTAATTCGGGCGGCTACAACCACGACCGGTTTTTGAAAAAATTGGAGGATGTCGGTGAAAATCGTACGGTGGACGGGATTATTTTACGTGTCAATACACCTGGTGGTGGTGTTGTCGAAAGTGACGAAATCCATGACAAAATTGTTGAAATACAAGAAGAACAGGATAAACCCGTATACGTTTCAATGGGTAACCAGGCGGCATCCGGCGGTTATTATGTTTCCGCACCTGCCGATAAAATCGTTGCTCATCCGGCAACATTGACCGGCTCAATTGGTGTGATCATGCAAAGCATTAACTTTGCCGAGCTTGCTGAAGATATCGGAATTGATTTCAATACGATTACGAGTGGTGAGTTTAAGGACATTATGTCCCAGACAAGGGAAATGACTGATGAGGAGCAGGATATTCTGCAAAACATGATTGACGATATGTACGCTGATTTTGTCCAGGTCATTGTCGACGGCCGGGATATGTCCGAGTCTGAAGTGCGTGACCTTGGTGACGGACGGGTTTATACCGGAAGACAGGCGGCTGACAATGGGCTTGTCGATGAACTTGGCTCATTGGAAGAAACAGCTCAGGTCATGAAGGAAGATTTTGACTGGCCAAATGCACAGGTTGTTGAGTACAAATCCGGCTTTGAATTTAACAACTTCTTAGGCGGTTGGGCACAAAGCATGTTTAAAAATGAAGAAGCTGATCTCACAGCAATTCAGGAACTGATTCAGCAATCAGATGGGCCACGTGCCATGTATCTATATACGAAGTAGGGGGTGCTGTTATGAACGAAATTCCGGAAACATATTCAGAAACAATCAATGACCGACGATTTGCCGGATTCTGGATGCGCTTTTGGGCGTACCTGGCCGATTTAGTTATCGTATTCAGTATTAACGGCATCCTTCTCAGTCCATTTAAATTTATTAACGATGGCGACCCGACCGATATCGGATTTTGGACGGTGACCGGTATTATTGGAGCGATTGTGTTTTATCTGTACTTTTTGCTCATGACAAAATATTATGGGAAGACACTGGGCAAGATGATTTTGGGCTTGAGGGTAGTCCGTGAAGATATGGAGCCGCTGCAATGGAGTGATCTGATTTTCCGGGAAGTGGTTGGACGCTTTATTCACCGTGTGTTTTGGTTTACAAACGTGTTATATTTATTTGTGGCGTTCGATACACAAAAACGAGGAATCCATGACATGTTTGCCGGCACACGGGTTGTGTTTGACAGATGATGATAGAAGGTGGCGCTGTTTACAGTGCCATCTTTTTTTTGAAAAAAACTCATTCATATATAATCCAAACTGTATATTTCCGAAAAACTGTACTATCGTCCCAATTATCTTCAGGCGAACATAGGATAACTTCATAGAAGACGTTTAATGCTTGGAGGTTTCGTTATGTTAAATTTGGATTACGGTGTACCGGAAATTTATGAGAAAGAGGCAAAAGAAAGTCTGGGAATGCTATATCAGGATATACAGACGGTTTTAAAGGTGCCAATTGTTAATTTTATGTTTAGAACACTGGCGCTATATGAAACATTTTTAGGCGCAGCATGGACTCAGGTTCGTCCAAATATGCTGACGGTTGAGATGGAAAAAGCTGCTGATAAACTCAGATATCCGGATATCAGTGTGGATGTTCCAGGGATGAATTGGGATACAATTTATGATGTGTCAACGATTGAGAAAATTAAACGCGTCATTTTTACTTTCAATTATGTCAATCCAAAATTATTACTAATTGCCAGCGCATGGGCGGAAAGTTTAGGTAATCGGCCAATTCAAGGTACGCAGCATTCTAATGGATATATAGCTCCTGGCGTTTTTCCAGGATTGGAAGCCATTCACTTAGTGGATATATGTCATACAACACCTGATGTAGAAAACTTACTCTTAAATATTATTAGAAAGCATCGTGCCTATGACGCTGCAAGTGATTACCGTGCACTTGCTAATTACCCGATCTTTTTGGAAAAAAGCTGGGGGAGCCTGAAATACTATGTCGGATCGGATGATTATAATCTGCTGAAAGCTAATCTTAAGAAGAAGTCCATTAAACTGGTTCATGAACGCATGCCTTTTCCGGTTACAATAAATACTGATTTTTTATATGAGGTTTATAACCCAAGAGATATTGCAGGCATGATGGGGATTATTTCCATGTTCCAGAATATACTTCCCGAACTAATCATTGAGGGTGAGTTTTTCAAACGGATGATTGATTGATGGAACGTGGGACAATAACTTATTTATCCCTTAAGCTTAAAAAAGTGTTATAACGACTGAGTCATATTAAAAAAGGATCCATCTTCATTTTGAGGGTGGATTTTTTGTAACGTCAGAAAGTATAACATTTCAGATGAAGACTTCAATCTTGAAATCGGCTGATTCGCCGATTTCCACAAGTCTGACTTTCGGCCTCTGACCTTTGGGAAGGCGAGGCTAGCCTGAGTTTTTCTAGTGTTATTCAGTTATGATCAGCCATTTAGACAAACTGCGATGATTGCAGCTATTTTTCGGCAAAAGAAGACATTTTTCACACTTGTTATAATATTATATCTGAATTAAACTAAAACAAAGAAGATTCAGTATAAACCATCGAAAATTCATTTAAGGAGTGGCGTTATGAGTGTTGAAACAAATGTATCGGGTGATCTTGGCAGAATGTTGGACAGGGCGCGGCGGAATACGTTAGGGGATTTACTGGCACGTACGCGTGACCGGATGCCTGAAAAATTTGCATTTGTCTATGATGGACAGCGGCTGAATTATGCAGAATTGGATGACTTAGTAAATCAGACAGCACGTGCGTTTCTGAAAGACGGTATGAAAAAAGGTGACATGGTAACGGTGATGTCCAGGAACAGTTTGGATTTTGTTGTCGTCAATTTTGCTTTGGCACGTATGGGCGCGGTCATGATCCCCATCAATTATATGCTGTCGGGTGAGGATGTACAGTATATTCTGGAACATGCAGAAGTCAGTGCGTTCATTGCTTCAGAGGAATATGCGTCAGTATTGGATGAGTCAGCAGGGAACTTGGACATCAGGCAGCGTTACTTAATGGATACATTGGGGACGTTTGATGGCGTTCTTGCAGAGTGGGTATCGTTATCTGATGCGCGTGAAGGACAGGCATCTGACCTCGTTGATGTTGCCACCAGCGATGATGACCTTGCGCATGTGCTGTATACGAGTGGAACGGAATCACGGCCAAAAGGGGTTATGCTTTCTCATAAAAGTCTTATAAGTGAATATGTGAGCTGTATCGTTGATGGGAAAATGGCAGCAGAAGATGTACTCGTGCATGCCTTGCCGTTTTATCACAGTGCACAGCTGCATGTGTTTTTAGGGCCGAGTGTTTATGTCGGGGCTAGTGGTATTATTCTAGGAGGAGCAAGTCCGGAAGTTATTTTAAAAACAATTGAAGAGGAAGGTGCAACCCAATTATTTGCACCGCCGACGGTCTGGATTGCACTGTTAAGGAATCCTGATTTTGATAAGCGGGATTTGTCAACACTGAGAAAATGCTATTATGGTGCCGCTATCATGCCCCGGGAGATTTTAAAAGAGCTTGCGGAGCGTCTTCCGAATGCACAATTCTGGAATTTCTACGGGCAGACAGAGGTGGCACCGCTCGCCACAGCATTGCAGCCGGAAGATCAGCTGCGTAAGCTTGGCTCTGCCGGAGTACCGACACTTAACGTGCAGACGAAAATTATGGATGATGCTGGCAATGAAGTGCAGCGCGGTGAAGTCGGCGAGATTGTTCACCGGACACCGCACACAATGAAAGGTTATTTGCATGATCCGGAAAAAACGGCTGAAGTGTTCAAGAACGGATGGTTTCACAGCGGAGATTTGGGTGTGATGGACGAAGAAGGGTATGTTACGATTATTGACCGCAAAAAAGATATGATCAACACAGGCGGGGTTAACGTATCGAGCCGTGAAGTCGAGGAAACGATTTATCAGATGGATGCGGTGTCCGAAGTTGCAGTCATCGGGATTCCGGATGCCTATTGGATTGAAGCCGTTACCGCTGTCATTGTGCGGAAAGACGGAGCGGAATTGACTGAGAAGACTGTTATTGAATTTTGCCGGGAGCGGCTGTCAAATTTCAAAGTTCCGAAGTATGTGGAATTTTCGAATGAGCTGCCCAAAAATCCGAGTGGTAAAGTTCTGAAACGTTCTTTGCGGGATCAGTATGAAAATCCGGGAGAGGTGTAGGCCACTTAATGAAAAACGCCAAAGATTAGGAGAAAAACGCCAAAGTTAACATCGGAAACGCCAAACATTGATATAAAATCGCCAAAATCAGGGTTGAAAACGCCAAAGTTTCCCCATCGGTATTCAGCATAAAACACTTCCATCTTGAAATAATAAAGCTTGGAGGTGGTTTTATGGCTGAGAAAAAAGATAAGAATCAAGTCAAAACAAGTGTTAACAAGCAAGGGCTGAGTGAAGATGTGGCGGACCAGCAGCCGGACAGTCAGCTTGAACAGCGTGCGAAAAAGAAAAACACAAAAATTTAAACGTGCTATCTGATGAAAGGACGAAGGTGAGAATCATCGATAATACATTGAGCTACTTGCGTGAATCACTTGTGAACCATCAAGAAAATGATATGACCAAACAAATTGCCGATAAGCTTGAGCGAAATGGTTATAAGAATGAAGAGGAATTTGTCAGAAACCTGAACGAAGAAGAAATGGAATATCTGGATCAGGTAGTCAAGAAGGAATTGAATTATGCCAGAAATGCAGAAGATGAAGTGCGAGCCGGGCAATTAAGAGAAATTTATGAATTACTTTTTTAATTAGGCAAAAAATACCATTGATTTTATTACCCTCAAGATGTATTATAAATTTACAAGCTGCGATGTTCGTATTTAAATTAAGTTTTAACCTCTAACAGATGAATAGGGAGTTTTATATCGGGACTCAAATGTCGTGCCTCCAACGAGTGGAAGACAGGAAGGTTCCTGCAAACACCCACTTGGTGAAGTGGTGGTTTTAAAACTTTTTATTTAAGAAATACGGCACTTGTGGCTGCTAATTAATTAAGTGATAAGCCAGTTTCCTTCAGGGAGCTGGTTTTTTGTGTTTTTCAGGGATCTATAGTAGTACCGGTATAGAACAAGAATAGATGAGCTGGCAGGTATTGCACGAAAAATATGCGCTTCAATCTTCACGATATTATGGAAATTTTTCGTAATATCGTCTATAATTTGTGTATCGAGGAGGAGCGTTCTGTTATGAAAACAAGCCGGTTTATGAAATTTATTGGCGGCCGTGATTTGTTTTACGGTTTGATCTTATTAATACTGATTGGAATCGCCATCTTCATCTATACGGAAGTATCGTTTATTTTTAATCCGATTATTACCATTATTTCAACCGTATTGCCGCCGGTTATATTAGCCTTTATTGCTTTTTATTTACTGAATCCGATTGTTGACCTTTTGGAGCGGGTACATATTAATCGCATATGGGGGATTGTCATCATTATCCTCGGCATCAGTGGCTTATTGACCGGATTGATTTTACTGACGGCACCGGCGATTGAGTCGCAGGTGAAGGATTTGGCCGCCAGATTCCCGAATTATTTGCAGCAAATGGGTGAAGGGATTGAAAACTGGATTCAAACTTCTTTCCTGGCCCCATATTATGAACAGGGTTACGAATGGTTTACATCGAATTTAAGTGATATAACGAGCAGAGTAGGCGAATACCTGGGTGGTGCCGTTGAAGGTGTACAAAACGTTGCCAGCACCATTACAAGCGTTGTGGTCGCCATTATTACTTTCCCGATTATTTTGTTCTTCTTGTTAAAGGACGGAGACCGTTTCAAGCAATTTTTCCTGAAATTGCTGCCGCCTAAATACAGAAATGAAGTTAATCAAATACTGCACAATATGGATGTTCAAGTCGGCTCTTATATTCAGGGTCAGATTATTGTCGCAACGTGCATTGGTATTATGCTGTATATCGGCTATTTGATTATTGGTCTGGATTATGCCATCACACTGGCTATTATTGCTGCCGTAACGAGTGTCGTGCCATATATAGGGCCAACGATTGCCATCATTCCGGCCATTATCATTGCGATTGTTGATTCGCCGGTTATGCTGCTGAAATTGGGAATTGTCTGGGCTGCGGTACAGTTTCTCGAGGGAAATTTTGTTTCGCCGAACGTTATGGGAAAGACAATGCAGGTCCACCCACTTACGATCATTATCATATTATTGGTCGCAGGGAATCTGTTCGGTGTCGTCGGTGTCATCCTTGGTATCCCCGGATATGCCATTTTGAAGGTGCTTACCGTTTATTTGTTTCAAAAATTCAAGGCACGTTACAACCGATTTTACGGTGAAGACGATGGCGCTTATGAAGAATAGAATACTGTCTAAGCTGGATAAAACTGCTATTCTTTAGGAAATAGCAGTTTTTCCATCATATCCTCATGAAATGAATCATGTCGTTCATATAATGATGGCAAGGACAACCCTTTTGACAAATGGCCAGAAAAAGGAGATGGTGATGATCGATATCCGTTTGCTGGAACCGGGGGATGCAGAGGTATATAAAAAATTGCGGCTGGAGGCACTCTTGAATAGTCCCGAAGCATTTTCAGCGAGTTATGAGGAAGTACAGGCTGACTCGATTGGTGAGTATCAAGCAATATTTCAGTCGCAAAACATTCATACGTTTGGTGCTTTTGAATCGAATGAATTATTTGGCGTGGTGACACTCATCAGGGAAACAAAAATGAAAGCCGAACACCGTACTACGATCTCCGGGCTTTATGTAACACCGTATAAGCGGGAAAACGGAACAGGCAAGACATTAATGCACACAGCAATTGATTGTGCAAAGTCATTGGATGGTGTGGAGCAGGTTTGTCTATCCGTCATCATTAAACGCGATACTGTAAAAAGCCTCTATTATGCACTGGGGTTTGTTCCGTTTGGTGTACATAAACAGGCCGTCAAGTTAGGTGATACTTATTTCGACGAGGAGTATATGGTTATGACTCTGGGATAGTTCAGGTATTCAGGGACACTGATGAATGACGTTACATGTTGGAGGCATCAGATATTGCATATAAATGTAAAACACTCACTAATCGATCCGGAAACAATCAAGCAAATGATGGCAGATTATGATATGGAGGGGGATTGTCACTGTGATTTCTTAGCCCGTGGATTGAATGATACGTATTACATAACGGATGATAAGGATCATCAATATATTTTCAGGGTTTATCGGTCAGGCTGGCGTGATAAACAGGCCATTTCATTTGAATTGGACAGCCTTCTTCATTTGTATGAACAGGATTTTCGTATATCCTATCCGATTAAAAAAAGGGATGGGCTATTTTTGAATGAAATAGAAGCCCCTGAAGGTTTGCGTTATGGTGTGCTGTTTTCCTATTCGGCAGGGGTGCGTCCGCTGATTAATGTGGACAATTCGGAGGAAATCGGTGCAGCGCTTGGACGTATGCATGAATTGACATCTGGATTCTTCCCGATACATGAACGCGGATTTCAGCTGGATACAACGCACTTACTTGATGAACCGGCAGCTGTTATATCCCCGGTCATTGAAAGATATATTGGTCATGAGGCCGTCGAAGTTTTTCAAACAGTCGTGGAAAATACGAAGGCTGACCTATGGGAACTCGATCTCGAAAAGGGCTTTTGCCATGGTGATTTCCATAACCATAATATGCATATTCATGATGGTAAATTAGAAGTGTTTGACTTTGACTGCTGTGCTATCGGGTATCGCGGCTATGATATTGCAGTGTCCTGGTGGAATTTGAAAAATAACTATCGAAATATGGAGGAAGAATGCTGGGATGCATTTTTGAAAGGCTATTTAGCTGAGCGTGATTTATCAGGAGCCGAGATGAAGAGCTTGCCGCTGTTTATTACTGCCAGGAGGATTTGGCTGATGGGAACCATGATCGCCAATGATGATGTGTGGGGAACGAATTGGATTAACGAGCAGACATTAAAGTTATTTATAGGGCAGTTAAGGACAGACAGACTGGGCGATGAAAATCTTAGAGAGATGGATGACTACACCAGAATAAATGGTTAGTGCAAATAAACCGCTCCGGAAATATACTTGGTGCTCGTCGTGTTGCAAGTTATTTCGATGAAGTCGCACTCCTCGCAGAAAAGCATTGCTCGTCGTGTTGCAAGTGAATTCGGGGGAGCAGCACTCCTCGCAACTCGTAGCTAATTCGGTAGATGTTTTGCTCGTCACTGCGGGGTCTCACCTATGCCTCTTTTCCCGCAGGAGTCTACGTATATTTCCTTCGCTAAATCTGGGCATTGTTCGTCTTTAGAGTTGATAATTATAGACATGTCCCAGCCACTTTAAACTAAGCTGATTTTATTTAAACGTTTATCAGTGGGGAAAACACATCTGATACTCCCACAGCTAAAGCAGTAGGGTTCTGAATCCATTGTCCTTCTTCCGGCCGGCAGCCACAGACACATTTTCATGTGCTCGGCATTTAGGGTTGTTCAGGATACTGGGACCATTTCCTTCAGAACTTTCACGGCCAAAGCAGCCTCTGCTGCCATTAACGACCGCATCTTTGACTTTCACAAGCCCGGTGGTATCACACCGCTGTATGTATTGCATTAGTTTTTTACAATAATTCCCGAATTTAATATCATTCTTTTGCTATTTACAATGGCTCTTATTACCTGGTCATGCAACTTTTTAAACAATGGAAAGGCTGCCTCACATTGGCTTCGATTTGGTTTGGTTCCTGACCTATTGGCATTCATCAATAAGAAGGCTGAATACAGATCACGCTGCAGCTTCGTATTGTCATCAATCACATGCCAGCGCTGTGACAACGGCTTTTTGCTGTATATATTTTTAACATGACAGTACTGGCTGGCTTTGAACTTCTGAGTATTCACTTCTGCAAAGGTGCCGCCGAGGCGTATCACTTTTTCACGCAGTATGGTGATAAACATGGCCGGTGCCCGATGGCCGAGTGTTTTTCCAAAACGTTTTTTGCGTATATACTTTCCTGTTTTCCCGGATGTTTCAGTATTCTGCTTTCGTTTTTGCAGGGCTTTAAAATGCATGGTCTCCGTACAAAAGTGATCACCAAGCGTGAGAAGTTCATTTGCTAAAGTACGGTGGGATAATTTTCGAATCACTGCTTGTTTGCGATGCAATTCTTTTAATCTTACACGATACTTCCGATAATGATTGGAAAATACCCAGGTTTTCTTGCCTTGTTTGATTGTGCCATCTCTATTGAAATTTTGCGGGTTTGTCGCCCGTTTCGAACGGTCCATTTTACGTTGAATCAATCGAATATCACGTGATATTTCTTGAACCTGTTCCGCTAAATTGAATAAGGCAGCTTTTGTTAATGATGAAACAGCCAGGCTTGATGTGCCAATATCCAATCCAACATCTCCTTTTCCAAGCTTTCTGTTCTTGGATGGCGGATACCCGCTGATAACCAAATCAGCAAAATAGCGTATGCGCCCTCTTACTTCTTTTTGAACAATCCGCACAAATTTTACCCTGTATTGATCATGTACCGTTTTCTCTTTTCCGTCTGATATGATTGTATAGGAGAAGGTGTTTGCTTATCTAAATGGTGAAGGATTTCAGAAGTATAGGCATCGTTCTTTTTGATTTCAGTGGTGTAGTAAATTCTTTATAGACGATCAATCCGTCTCTAAAACGCCACGCCAGCGGTCGTGTTGGTTTTCCTTCAAAACTTCCATTTTCTCTTTCGAACAAAGCGGGACATGTTTGGCCTTCCAAATAAGTTTTTTTGCTGAATGCCAGCCAGGCGCGGGAGGCTGTTTTTTGCGCAACAGCTTGCATCACTTTATATGGAAGTGCTGACGAATAGGTTTTACCACACGTGTGAAAGCAAATTCTGTCAGTTCATATTTTTTTTCTTTAAAAGATGAAGCTTTTGATTGATCATTTTCTTTTCATGAATAAGCGAGGCATCATGGTCATCTTTTGCCAATTTCTTATTGACGCTATGCAGTTGGCGGATTAACCGCTTTATATGCCTTTTCCCGTTTTTGTTTTTTCACGTTTCAGTACTCACAAGACGGTATTATATATGATGCGGCAAATTTCCAATTCATCAGTGATGACAGCAAACATTCTTGGTGTTATAATCTATTCAAGTTAACACAAACGTTGGGGATGTTGTTTTAGCCAATGTGAACACCTTTTTAGAAGGGAACGTATGTTTCACTTTTATTATATCCTATTGACTATCAGAAAGCAAGAAATCGTTTACTAAACACACTTAATCTTTTTAACTTAATTCATTTCAGATACGGAGCACCACAAAACCTTCTTTTGTGGCGCTCCGTATCTGACCTCACTTTCATCCCAAGTCTAAAGACGATGGGCTTTCTCGTTCGGAGAATCTGTAATCAACATTGATGTCATTAAATTGCCATCCATCAGTCCAATTCCGGGACGTTATACGAAGAGTTTTAACGGGAAGGTAGAAGAGTGGAGCGAAATTTAGAGGTACCTTTGATGGATTTTGGGTATTAAGAATGGTATAATATGATTGAGTCAAAAGTATGATAACCATGCAAAGCATTACCCCACATGCAACGGGTTTCAGAGAGCGAAAAGAATCAAATATTTAATGAATAATTGGTGTTAAGGTTAAATAGAATGGAATTGGTTGTTTTTTCGAAAGAACGCAAACGAGCCGCAAGCTGCAACTTGCGACTCGTGACAGTTATTGAAAGGAATGGCGGCTTTTAACCAGAAACCGAAAAAAAGTAATGCCCCTGACTTATTTAATTTTGGCTGGGTATTACTTATTTTTCATTCGAGCCAGAAATTAACAATACGAGCGTCCCAAACATCAACATCAGCTCGAGCGTCTTGTCAATTGGGATCACTTACTTCAGCCCCTTTCATATAAAGGAGTGAAGCCGCCAGCCGGAGAAATGATTCTCCTGCCACTCTAATGCAAAGCGTTCCCACAATAAGCTGTCCCATTCATTATACTATAAAGATGCTGGAAAAGCTTGTCATTTTCAAAAAATAGTAAAATATTCTTATAACTTTGCTGATTAAAGGTTATACAATTGATATATGTTTGCTGCTGTCGTGTTTATATTTCCGATAAAATTGTATCATTGAATGGATGCTGTCTTTAAAATCAGGACAGGTGATTTTTGATTCGGCCAGATCCGCTGCTGCAATTGAATTATCGAAACTTGCATCGATTATAAAATAATCCATCGCTTCCTGTTCAGCGTGCAGCCATTTGCGCAGTGGTGCAGAAGATAAGGAACGTTTTGGCCATGACAATGGGATAGTGCCCTTAGGTGTTTTCCCCAGATATTCTTCTGCAATCATCCGGTACAATTCACGCATTGTATAAGGACTTGGATCTGTGAGATGGTATGTTTTTCCTTCACCGATTGGTTCCATCCCGAGGTAACTTGCGGCTTGCAGCAGGTAATCATATGGTATGAAATTCCCCTCTGGTTTGCCCTCACCGATATATGGAATAACCGGTAACCAGGCTAACCGGTCAAACATATTCAGCATTGAAAATAAAATACCGTCGAATTTGAGTGTTTCCAGTAGTGGAATGGCCCTTGTTACGCCGGGACGGATAATTGGTTATTGGAACTTCTTTTTCAAAATCATCCACTAAATACTTCCGCATGATATTTGTCTCTTCATAATGGTCTGAATGACTGTCCTCTGATAGCTCAGTTTCGTAAATTTTACCTCGCGTTTCCGGATACATAGGCGGTACTGGAAATAGACGTAGCGTCAAGTTTTGTTAATTCTTTGACCCAGTCATTCATATTGCGGGTTCCGTTGACATTGACTTTGAATGCGGAATCTTTCGGAACAGCCAGGTCATAAATAGCTGCTAAGTGAAAGACGTGCGTGACTGCTGATTTTAGTTGTTGATTCATGTCTTTTTCAATCGAGAGTTCATGCTTTGTGATATCACCTGAAACAATGGTAAAAGTGGCCGGATCAATAGCGTTGTTTTCCGCAAGCAGGCTGATTTCCCGGGAGGCTGTCTCATGGAGGCTGGGCAGTACCAGTACATAAATATGATCTATATGTTGCCTATGGTCATGGATGAGCTGTGATATGAGATTTGTTGCAAGAAATCCCGGATAGCCAGTCAGAAAATAGATGTGACGCATTCAACTTCCTCCTTTTTTAAATCTTATAAACTATTATATTATAAAGCGCTTTCAAAAAGAAGGTGTATTTAGATGTCTGTTTATTAAATAATTATTGTTCTTGTCACAAAAATTGATAAACTGCGACATAGAGTGCTTTGTTGATTTCCGTTTCGGGCAGTCACACCTTAGGGCAACGCTTCAGCCTCCTCGGAAGAAAACCGCTTCCTGCTCAGGTCTAGCTGCCCGCTTTCCCGCAGGAGTCTCCTGCCCTCCACTCCAATCAACAACCACAAGAGAGGTTTGATTACACGATAAATGAATTTGATTTAAAGCACCAAACAGCGGAGCGTATTTCCGGAGCGATGTCATAGCACACAAATTTTTCATTGTGTCAATTTGTATCGGCTGCGAGGTTAATCAATGTGGATTTTATTTCCCGATTCTTTATATTTTCCAGATTTAGGTCATTTCTAAGAAGTACCATTAAATAAAAGGCCAAAGCATACGTGATTTTGTATAATGGGGGAAGAGAAATAGATTTGGAGAGGAGATATGATGTGAAACGAAGACATGGCTAAAAATTTGGTATCGGGATTCTAGGCATCCTGTTTATAAATATTATCGCCAGTTTTATTTTTACAACCTGGCAATTGACCGCGGCGAAAAAGATTTTCTGCAGGGGAATGAGGACCTGGAAGTATCCGCTGAAACAATGGAAGAATTGCTGGAAGGTGACTGGCGGACATGGGTTGACAACCAGGAATTTGATGAATGGACGAATGTATCCGATGATGGGATGAATTGACAGCTACACTTTTAGAACGAAGAACATCCAATAAAGTCGTGGTGATGGCACATGGCTATCCGGCAATTGCGATGGATATGGGCTGTTGGGTGAATATTTATGAAACAAAAAGGCTACAACATATTTACGGCCGATTGCACGCGGACACGGTGCAAGCGGCGGTGACTACATCGGTTTCGGCTGGCATGACGCCTGGATTATTGGGACTGATTGACCAAATCATAGAAAGATATGGAGCAGATACAGAGATTCATTTACATGTATTTCAATGGAGCCGGCTGCTTGTTTAATGACTGCCGGTGAAAACTCCGGATAACGTGAAAGCCGTTGTTGCAGACAGTCCATATACAAGTTGAACGATTGTTCGCCTATCAGATGGACGGCATGTTTAACTCCCGTCATTCCCGTTCTTGCCATCAACGAGTGTTGTGACGCAATTAAGAGCAGGTTATCGCTGACAGAGCTTCAGCGCTGATCAGTGAAAAAGGCGGAGGTACCGATACTGTATTTTCATGGAATTGCTGATACGTTCGTCCTTGCCAGCATGTCACAAACATATGAAAATACGAAAAGTGAAGCAGAACTCATTGACTGTGATAATGCTGATCATTGGTGAGCCTTATGTGGTAGCGAAAGATAAATAATTTTGATAAAGTCAATGCATTTCTGAGAGAACACGCTGGATGAAAAAGGGACACCTATAGCCAGCGGTGTCCATTTGTGTTTATCGAAAAGAAAGAATAAAATTTCGGATGACGTTTTCAATTCGGAAATCGGCTAACTCGCCGATTTCTACCAATCCGACCTCCGACCTCTGGCATCTGAAAGACGCGTCAGCGTTTTTCTTACAGGTGTCGTCAAACCAGCGTGTAAAAATGGTTTAATCGTTCGATGCGCATTTCCGGTTTGCCGCTCCGGCTTAATTCATGGTTGGCGTCAGGGAAGCGGACAAATTCAACATCTTTTTGTAAATGCTTCAAAGTCACAAACAGTTGCTCACCTTGTTCAATCGGACAGCGGAAGTCTTTTTCGCCGTGAACAATCAATAATGGCGTTTCAATATTTTCAGCATACTTTAATGGGGAAAAATCCCACAGTTTTGCTGGATCTTCCAGCAAGTTTTTGCCAAGTTCCCATTTGGTGAAGAAATAACCAATATCACTGACACCATAAAAGCTAAGCCAGTTACTGATGCAACGCTGCGTGACGGCTGCTTTAAATCGATTGGTATGGCCGACAATCCAGTTTGTCATGAAACCGCCATAACTCCCGCCGGTTACACCAAGCCGGTCTTTGTCAATAAACTCAAATTCGTCCAGTGCATAATCGACGGCACGCATCAAATCGGTGTAATCCTTGCCGCCATAATCCCCGCGGCAAGCATCCACAAAAGCTTGACCGTATCCATGGCTCCCCCGCGGATTGGTATACAAAACGACATAGCCTTTGGCAGCGAGGAGCTGCATTTCATGGAAAAATGTCTGACCGTACATCATATGCGGGCCACCGTGTATTTCTAAAATGAACGGGTATTTTTTATCTTTCTCAAACCCGTATGGACGGAGCAGCCACCCCTGAATCTCCCCCAGCCGTCTTCTGCTTTAATTGTCAGTGTTTCCGGCTCGCTTAATGCGACATCATCTAAAAATTCCTGATTGGCATTGGTTAGTTGGTTTACTTGTCCGCCATTAGCCAACTGATAGAAATTGCAAGGATTTGTTGGCGTGCTTATACCAAGAATAAAATCACCGCCGCGATAGGAAAATCCAAAAACGTGGTTGTCCTCTTTGTACAGCACAGTCAGTTCGCCGTTCAGGTCTGTCTGGTATAAACCGGTTGCCCCAAAATCAGTGCCAATGAAAAATAAATACTTTTCGTCGTCACTCCAGACAGGACCATTTTCAGACTGTCCCATTTTTGTATCACCAACCATAGCATCTCCTAATTGGAAGTCCCATTGATCGCTAAGACAAAACCTTTCACCAGAGGCAGCATCAAATACGTATAAGTCATTAAATGTTGCGCCCTGGTAGGCAAATTCATGACCGAAACAGGCAATTTTTGCTCCGCTTGGTGAAAAACGTGCATTGCCATATTGGCCTTTTCCATCCGTCAATGGTGTTATGTTTTTTGTAGACAGATTCAATAAATGAAGATCGTTCGTCAGTTCATAATCACTGTCTTCGTTTAGATTGGCGCTGAATAAGAGATATTTCCCGTCCGGTGATACGTCTTCAAAATTGTGATTTTGATCAGCAGACGTCAACTGTTCAAATGTGTTGTTCCCGACATCATACAGGACGATTTGTGTGCGTTTATCGTCATGGAACCCGTTTACGTCTGACTTATACTTTAAACGGTTGATGGTGAGTGGTTGTTTGTTTTTTTCGTCTTGCTCTTTTTGCCGTTGTTCCTTGGATGCTTCATGTTGATTGGTTACATCATCGCCTTGTTCCAGCGGTGCACTGAAAATGATATATTTTCCGTTTTTGGTCCATTCAGGGTTGACAGCACCATGTTTGAATGTTGTCAGTTGTTTCGCTTCACCGCCATCAGTATGTATGAGCCATAATTGCGGAACACCGCTTCTGGTTGATTGGAAAACGATTCTTTTGCCATCAGGTGAAAAACGCGGATGACTGTTTTTTGCTTCGTCAAATGTCCACTGTCTCGGCTTTTGTTCATTTAAAGACTGAAATAAAAGCTGTGATACATAATCGTTATCATCGCTGGCCCTGGTGGACACAAATACGTAGGCCTTTCCGTCAGGTGTGAATTGCGGATCGCTGTAAACACTAATATGTTTCAGGTCTTCTGCAGTCAATGGACGAGCTGTTTCATTGTTCATAGTGGTTCCTCCTTAATTAATTCCGAAAATATAAGTTATGGTCAATTTATGGATATCCCGGTTTTCATTATATGAAGGCCACGTTATTTTTATATTAAACTATTTCGTATCACGAATCAAAGAGGCACTTAACCAAATACCCTTCTCACTACTACAATCGTATTCAGGACCTGAAAAAGGGGCATGAAAAAAATAAAAATTCATGCCCCTTTTTTACGATTTATTTCGATTGTAGTTAAAACAGGGGGGTGCTACATTCAAGTGTGTGTCAATGATTTACCGGCGCCTATGGTTTTTGAAAATGTTATAATGGCTGTTATCTCAGGAAGCTAGGTTACGATTTTGTTGATGTTGGCATCTTTTTCATAGGCTTCCTGCAACTGTCTGGTGACTTTTCCGGGTTTTCCATCGGCAATCATCTTTCCATCGACTTCAACGATCGGCATCACTTCAGAAGTGCTGCTCGACAGGAATAGTTCATCAGCAGCGAAAATATCTTCAACGGCAAAAGCCTCTTCGACAAACGGGATATTGTCATTGCCGGCAAATTGTTCCACCCGCATACGGACACAGCCGTGAAGTATAGTCTTTGTGGCAGGGTGAGTATATATGTTATCGTTTTTTACAAGATAGATGTTGGATGAACTGCACTCGGTTACTATCCCGTCACGCTCTAGTATTGCCTCATAACTGCCGTTTTCTTGTGCTGCTTGTTTTGCCAGTACATTCGGAAGCAGGTTTAAGCTTTTAATATAGCAGTTTTCCCAGCGGGTATCCCGTTGTGTAATGGCTGAAACACCGTTTATCAGGTTATTCGTTTTACGTGGCATATCTCGAATGTAGGCATAGACGTTTGCCTGAGTATCTGTTGGAAAGGCATGGTTACGTGGTGCTGAGCCACGTGTTGCTTGCAGATATACAATGCCGTCGGAAACCATTTCATTTTGTTCCAACAGATCGAGCAGTCGTTTCGTAATGTCCTGGTTGGAAAAAGGCAGTGACAGTTTAATTGCCTCTGCAGAACGGAATAATCGTTCAACATGTTCAGTGAGCAGATAATATTTACCACCATAAATACGAATCACTTCATAGACACCATCGCCAAATTGCAGCCCCCGTTCTTCAAAAGGGTATGTCAATTCGTCACGATGGGCGAAACCTGTTTGTGAAAGAATAATAGGATAAACAGACACCTTATACGCCTCCTTGAGATGCTATTTTATAATGATATTCCTATTCTGTAAAGTGTGATACAAAAGTGACAAATATCACAGAATAATAGTTTAAACCCTATTATAATGTGATATATAATGGTTAAAGGGGAGGAATATGACATGGAACCAATTTTGGAACGAGTAAGTGCTCAGGACAGAGATAAACTCATGGATGTTTCAAAGAAGCTGTATATCCCTAAAAATTCTCTTATCTTTGAAGGTGGCAGGCCGGCAGAATACTTGTACTTGATACATAAAGGAAAAGTACGTATTTTTAAACAAATTGAACCGAACAAAGACTTAACGATTTTCACGCGCGGTGTTATGGATGGTTTCGGTGAGATTGGCGTCTTTGGGGCCAGGTATTATTCAAATTCAGCAAGAGCCATGGAGGATAGTGTTCTGTATGCGGTGAAACGCGAAACGATAGAAGAAACATTAGCACAAGATGGCCGGTTGAGTCTTCATTTCACACGCTGGTTAGCTGAGTCACTGGAAGCAAGCAAAGCAAAAATGCGGGATTATATCGCTTTTGGTTCAGAGGGCGCGGTTGCTTCTATATTTGTGCGTTATTCAAACATGCATGGTGTGGTAACCCCCGAAGGCATACGTATTACCGAACCGATTATGATTCAGGATGTCAGCAGGCACATTGCGATTTCCAGGGAAACGGTCAGCCGGATTGTAAACAAGTGGAAAGAACAAGGGGTTATCGCGAAGAAAAATAAATATTTTTTGATTAAAGACATGAATTACTTTAGAAAAATGCTCGCCTGTGAACAATGCAACGTTGAAAATTGTGTGTTGTAGCCTTGCTTTACTTCTATAATTGTATGCAAACAGATAAAGGTGGGGTGGCATGAAATATTTTTTCTGTGATGCCCCTTTTTTCGGTCTTGGGTTTGATTGCCGCAAAAAAAGTGACTTAATTCCTTCTGTAAGGGTTGAATTCATTTTGCAGTGTTGGTATAATACATACTGTTGCAAAAAAAGACATCACATTACATATTTTGCAGGTGCGGATGCAGAAAGAATAACGCGGGTGTAGTTTAGTGGTAAAACCTCAGCCTTCCAAGCTGATGTCGTGGGTTCGATTCCCATCACCCGCTCCATACATATGTCACAACGCAGTGTTTCGCTATATCACGAAGCATTGCGTTTTTTCTTGTATGCCCCCGCTGTATACTTGAATGTGTCTATTCTTCCATGTATTCTGAAATTAAAACTACAACATTTGAGGGATTTTTTATGAAGGAACTGATGCAGACACTGAAACAGATCGATGGAAAAGGGTATAAAGCCTATAAAAGTGTGCAGGGTCACTACACATTTTCTGATTTTGATTTATATATAGATTATGTCCAGGGTGATCCGTTTGCAGCACCCTCAAAAATCCGGGCAGTTGTACCGGCAGGGAAGCGAGCTTTGAAAGATAGCTGGCTTGAGTCATACCGGCGCAGAGTAGCAACCGAGGACATTCTTGCCCGTAAAGTTGGTGCCGCGATTGCAACTGGCAATTTTTCCATTAAAGGATCGGGGAAAAGTGGCAATATCCAATTTGACCGTCCGGGACAGGAAGTACTCGAGCGGAGTGCCGTGCAAGCTGACTCCAATTCGATTACGGTATGCATTTCGGTCGGACTGCCGGCAAATGGGCGTAAAATAAATGGCAGAGAGGCAGAAAAGTTATTTATCAACGCTGTTCCCGCTATTCTCAGGAATTCCATTTTCCTGGTAACCGATAATGAAATTGAACAAGCTGTCCAATTGGCGGATCAGCAGGAAGCCATTAGGAAAGAAATGCGTAAAAATAACTGGATTTCCTTTGTCGCCAACGGATCTGTACTGCCGAGGGCAAGCGGTATCAGCAACCGGCCACTGAAAGATGCTGTACCGTTTCAAAGCCCACAGGAAAATGAAGTGGAAATTGAGATTCCGCATCGAAGCGAGCCGGTCAAAGGTATGGCGATCAAGAAGGGTATCACGTTGATTGTTGGCGGTGGCTATCACGGCAAAAGCACGATTTTGGAGGCAATTGAACGCGGTGTCTACTCCCATACAAACGGCGACGGTCGTGAATATGTAGTGACGGATCAGGATGCCGTGAAAATCCGTGCTGAAGATGGCCGCAAAGTAACAGGTGTTAATATTTCACCGTTTATCAATAACTTGCCGCACAAACAGGATACGACCTATTTTTCAACAGAAAATGCCAGCGGGAGTACATCACAGGCAGCGAACGTGATGGAAGCCCTGGAAGCTGGTGCCGGAACATTACTGATTGATGAGGATACCAGTGCCACTAATTTCATGATTCGGGATTACCGGATGCAGAAGCTGGTTCATCGCGATAAAGAACCGATCACACCATTCATTGATAAAATCAAACAAATGCGTGATCAGCTTGAAGTGTCAACCATTTTAGTCATGGGCGGCTCCGGTGATTATTTTGATGTTGCCGACTCAGTGATTATGATGGAAGCCTATGAACCCTATAATGTGACGGGCGAGGCCAGAGCGATTATGTCGGATCACCCGATCAATCGCGAAACGTCAGATGAATCTTTTGGTCATGTCAGCGGACGTAGCTTCCAGCAGAATTCATTGCAGACCCAAAAAGGGAAAAAATCCAAAACACAGGCTAAAGGATTGACAACCATTTTAATGGGGCGTACGGATATCACCTTTGCTGAGACAGAGCAGCTTGTTGATACGTCCCAGACACGGATGATTGCCGAAATAATCCAGCATTTGGACCGGACAAACGCGCTTGGCGATAAATCACTGTATAAGCTGCTCGATGATATTGAGGCGCAAATGGACCAAAAAGGATTGGCTTCCTTTACTGTGTTTAAGGATCATCATCCTGGTGATATTGCCCGGCCAAGACGATACGAGATTGCTGCAGTGCTGAATAGAATGCGCACGGCAAAAGTCAATCAAACGTAAAACAAGAGAGGAGGCAGACCGGATGAATACAGATCAGCTGAGACAGGAATTAATCGATTACAGCAAGGAAATCGGCATTGATAAAATCGGGTTTGCTTCTGCAGATGTATTTGAAGGGTTGAAAGAACGACTGAAACGACAGCAGGGACTCGGGTTTCAGTCAGGTTTTGAAAAAGGATCGATTGAAGAACGGACGGAACCGGATCGGCTGGTACCGGAAGCTAAATCAATCATTTCAATCGCCTTAGCCTATCCATCCCGTATCAAAGATGGCCCGAAAAGCACCAAAGAAGAACGGCGGGGCGTGTTCTGCCGTGCTTCATGGGGAACTGACTATCATGAGGTTCTGAGGGAAAAGCTGGGTAAACTTGGTGAATTCATCAAGGAACGAATACCAGAAGCAACCACCAAAGTGATGGTCGATACAGGTGAGTTGTCTGATCGGGCTGTAGCTGAACGGGCCGGAATTGGATTCAGCGGAAAAAACACAGCTATTATTACACCTGAGTTCGGTTCATATGTTTACCTTGGGGAGTTGATAACGAATCTTCCTTTTGTTCCGGATACACCACTTGAAGATGGCTGCGGTTCCTGCACCAGATGTCTTGACGCCTGTCCGACCGGTGCACTCGTTCAAGGCGGGCAGCTGAATGCACAGCGCTGCCTGGCGTTTTTAACGCAGACGAAAGATTTTATGCCGGATGAATTCCGCTCGAAAATTGGTAACTTTATCTATGGATTTGATACGTGCCAGGTAGTTTGTCCGTACAATAAACATGTTGATTTTCATAATCATCCGGAATTCGAACCGGAACCTGATGTGGCCAAGCCGAAGCTGAAGCCACTTCTCAGAATCTCTAACCGCGAATTTAAAAATACATTCGGGCATATTGCCGGATCATGGCGGGGCAAAAAACCGCTGCAGCGCAATGCATTAATTGCCCTTGGTCATTATAGGGATGCGACAGCTGTTGACGAAATAATTGCCGTCATGAACAACGATCCAAGACCGGTTATTCGCGGGACAGCAGCCTGGTCACTCGGGAAAATCGGTACAGAGGAATCCTTTGCAGCCATCAAAGATGCAATGGAGAAAGAAAATGATGAACAAGTACTGGCTGAGATGGAAAAAGGCCTGGCGTTTCAGGAGACTGTTTTCTAGAAGGTTTATGTTTTGATACAAAAACCATAAACTGCGAAACAGTGAAAATTCTCATTAGTGAGGCTTCCTCCTGTTCTAATTAGCGTTGAGTGCTTAGCGACGCTCCGGCAATATACTTCGCTTTCCATGGGCACGGCCTTAGCCTCCTCGGAAAGCAAAGACCGCTTTCCTCCGGGGTCTTCGGACACGTGCTTTTCCCATAGGAGTCTTCGTATATTGCCTCCGCTGTCAGGGACTTTCTGCATTTCGAAAGGATGAAGTCCGAGAAAAAAAATTGTTTAGCAGTTTTCTCTCACTTGGACTGAACACGACACTAAGCTGCGGAAAAATGCGAGACTCCTGCGGGAAAGGAACAGTCTGAAGACCCCGCAGCGAGCGGTTTTTGCGAGCGAGGAGGCTGAAGCGTTCCCCGCGGAAAGCGAGTATTTTTCCGCAGCGACGAACTAGCACTCAGATCCGATAGAATTGGAGTAAGACATTCCAAAAGTTACCTCGCATTTTATATCAACTACGAATAAAATTCACGAAAAGGAACTCTTTAAAGAAACATCTGTCAATTGATTGAAAACTAATTGAAAAGAGGCGTTGATGATGGATCTGTATTACGATGAAATGGAATCCCCGGTTGGTCCGCTTACGATTGTGAGTGATGGGAAAAGGGTGATCAGGATCGATTATGGAACGTTTACTGATGTCGAAATGAAGTTACAAAAGTTGTGTGTGCGTTATTTTAATCAGTCCGCATTTATTCAAAAGCCCAATAAAGTTGCTCATGCTGTAACGGAACTGCGTGAATATTTTCAGGGAAAACGCCGGGAATTCACATTTGACGTTGCATTTAACGGCACACCTTTTCAGCAGAAGGTCTGGCAGGCGTTGAACGATATTCCATATGGTGATACCAAAACCTATAAAGATGTTGCACAAGCTATAAACAACCCAAAAGCTGTTCGTGCAGTTGGCGGGGCGGTTAATAAAAACCCATTTTCGATTGTTGTGCCGTGTCATCGGGTCATTGGGGCGAACGGAAAAATGGTCGGCTATGGCGGCGGTCTGGATAAAAAAGAATTCCTGCTGGCTCACGAGGCTAATTGAATAGGATTTGGACAGGTATTCTCTCCATACACTAGTGATGGAGGGGATTTTTTATGGAAAAATTAAAAAATAACTGGCTTCATTTTTTTCGGTCTGGTCGAGAGGAGGATAATTGGTGGGAACGAAAAAAGGATTTATACCGTGCACGGGAAGCTGAAATTGTCCGGATCAGCGGGGAAGGCCATCTATTTGAGGAGCTCAGGTACTCCGGTCAAACGATTCATCAGTATTTATTACACCTATCTTTTTTAGTCAGGCAGCGTGATCAGTTGTTTAGGGAGGAACAGGTCATCCCATTTCAATTCAAATTGGAAAATGACGAAATAGTCGAGCACAAAATGGTGGAAAGACCGTTGCCAATGGAAGAGAAACCAGCAATCGAAACAGCGTCACTGCGAGGATCGACTAAGGAGCGCTTTTCCTACGACAGGCGTTCAGCTGTGCAATATGCAGAGCGGTGGTGGAACAGTTACAATCCGGATTACCGGAAATTCGATGTGGATTGCACCAATTATGTCTCACAGTGTATGCGGGCCGGTGGAGCACCAATGCGAGGGATGCCTGAGCGGGAAAATGGATGGTGGTACCAGCAGGATAATTGGAGTTATAGCTGGGCAGTTGCCCATTCATTACGCTGGTATTTAAGCGGCTCAACTTCGGGTTTAAAAGGGAAAGAGGTGGACTCGGCCCGTGAGCTTATGCCGGGGGATATTATTTGTTATGATTTTGAAGGTGACGGCAAATGGGATCATAATACGATTGTCGTTGCCAAGGATGCGGGTGGGATGCCGCTTGTAAATGCCCATACCGATAACAGCCGTAACCGTTACTGGTCGTATGAAGATTCAACTGCATGGACACCCGAAATTCAGTATAAGTTTTTCCGAATTGGGGAGTAGTGGTATAATAGTTAAGTTGTAAAAGAGTTTGTTCAAAAAGTCCGGTAAAAATGACACGTCGACAGAGGAACTTCTGCTAAAACCGCCCACGTCCTGTGGGCAACGCAGAAGTCACCACATCCTGTGGAAGCTCGTTGGCTTGTTTCTCCGCTGCTCATGTATCTAAATGCATACATTCCGCTGCTCGAAACGACGCCGCCTCGAACTTCTTGGTCCTTTTTATCCTCCTTTTTGAACACCTTGTAAAATGTAAATTTGGAAGAGGAGAATGGAACAGTGAGTCTGCATGTCGTATTATATCAACCTGAAATTCCTGCAAATACAGGTAATATTGCCAGAACATGTCTATCAGCAAATGCAACATTGCATTTAATTCGTCCACTTGGATTTTCTACTGATGATAAAATGGTGCGCCGGGCTGGTCTGGATTATTGGCCTTACGTGGATGTCCGGGAATATGACGCCATAGAAGAGCTGTATAGGTCTTATCCGGATGGTTCGTATTATTATATTGAAAATGTCGGTTCCAATTATTATACAGATTATGATTTTACGGATATGGATCAGGATTTATTGTTTGTATTTGGCCGTGAAGGAAGCGGCTTTCCTGCCAATTTTTTGGAGGGAAAAGAAGACCGGTGTCTGCGGGTTCATATGGGTGATATGGTACGGTCACTGAATTTAGCAAACACAACAGCGATTATTATTTATGAGGTATTAAGACAGCAAGGTTTCCCGGGTATGAGATAATAAGAAAAAACGCTGACGCGTCTTTTCGGATGCCAGAGGTCAGAGGTCGGATTGGAAGAAATCGGCGAATCACCGATTTCAAGATTGTCATCGTTCGTTGAAATGATGGGTTCTTAACGGTTAAAAAAGCCGCCATGCACGAGCATGACGGCTTTTTACCCGGGAAGTCTTATTACTGATCGTTTTTCGGTACGCCGGGTTTAGCATCATATCCAGAAGTAAAGCAGGAAACTAAAAAGGTTACAGAAACGCCTAATATCAATGCCAGTTTCATCGGACTTCCTCCTTATATTATATGTATACCACTTTTTCAATTTATTATGCCTCTATTATATCGAATAATCCTACCGTTGTGAACTGTAAACCCAATTAAACATTCCCCTTTGTTTTAATCGAATTATTTTAGTTTTCAAACAGTAGTCTCTCTTATTGTATCGAGTGATAAAATAGAGTATATTAGTTGATGAAGCGAACGCTAAAGTTCTATAATGAAACCAGAGTGTAAAGAGCCGTTATAGTCATGTTAAGAAAGAGGTGGATTTCTGAATTGCCTCTTATTATAACGGGGTAAAGTTGACTACTAATGGGGGTATAAGACGTGGCACAAAATGAAGAATCTCATGAAAGATTCTGGAGAAGTTTTCATGGGCCGAACATGGGGTATATTGAAGAGCAATATGAATTATACAAGGAAAACCATGAGGCAGTTGATCCTTCTTTAAAAGAACTTTTTGATCAATATGGCGCCCCTGACTGGGTACGTTCACCACAAGGAGCCAGCACGGAAACGGCTCAATCGGCATCTTCAATAGGTGATGTTAAAAAGTTAACCTCAGCAATGAAACTTGTTGAGGCAATTCGTCGTTTTGGTCATCTTCAAGCGGATATCTATCCGGTAGGGTATACCAATGAGCGTGAAACAAACCTGGTCAATCCGGAGACATACGAATTAACCGAAGAGGATTTACGGAGTATACCTGCTTCATGGCTATGGGAACAAGCACCTGCTGGAGTAGATGATGGATTTGAAGTTGTCCGGGAATTGAAGAAGTTATATTCCGGCACCATCACGTTTGAATATGATCATGTCAACAATGAAGATGAGCGTTTATGGCTGCTGGAATACATTGAATCCGGTAAATACGATACAGCGTTTTATGATGAAAATAAAAAGAAGTTACTCGAGCGTCTTGCACAGGTGGAAGGGTTTGAAGAATTTCTTCAGAAAACGTTTGTCGGACAGAAACGGTTTTCCATTGAAGGTTTGGAATCCATGATACCGATGCTCGATCGTATTGTTACAAATTCAATCAAGGATAGAATCGAACACATCATGATAGGAATGGCTCACCGCGGCCGTCTTAGTGTGCTGTCACATGTTCTGGGGAAACCATTTGAAAATATATTCTCCGAGTTTCATCATTCACCGGATAAAGAATTAATTCCGTCTGAAGGTTCGACGGGAATTAACTATGGCTGGACAGGAGATGTTAAGTATCACTTTGGTGCGACGAAAGATGTCAGAGAAGGTGATGAGACGACAACACGCATTACCCTTGCCAACAACCCGTCCCATTTGGAATTTGTAAATCCGGTTGTAGAAGGATTTGCACGTGCAGGCCAGGATGACCGGTCGCAAAAAGGCTATCCTGAGCAGGATTTCAGCAAAGCGTTGCCTGTATTGATTCATGGTGATGCGGCATTCATCGGAGAGGGTGTCGTTGCTGAAACATTGAATTTTAAAGGGCTGCCGGGTTATCAAACAGGCGGAACCCTTCATATCATCGCGAATAACTTGCTCGGTTATACGACCAATCAGGAAGATGGCAGATCAACACGTTATGCCAGTGATTTAGCAAAAGGATTTGAAATTCCGATTATTCATGTCAATGCAGATGATCCAATTGCGTGTGTTTCTGCTATTAAAATGGCCTATGAATACCGCCAGAAATTCCAAAAAGACTTTTTGGTTGATTTGGTCGGTTATCGCCGTTACGGTCACAATGAAATGGATGAGCCCAGGGCAACACAGCCTTCCTTGTATCGGGGTATTGATAACCACCCTACTACTGCGAATGTTTATGCTGAAAGATTGCAAAAAGAGGGTATTGTCGAAAAAGATGCACTGGAAACTTTTAAAGATCGAAACGAGTCAAATCTGCGGGAAATATTTGAAAACATGAAAGAAAATGAATCAGGCGAGGCGGAAGCCAAACGAATGCCTGAAGCTTTAACAAATGGTCTTGATAAATTTGAAACGGCTGTACCGCTGGAAACATTGAAAAACTTGAATGAAGGACTGCAATCACGTCCGGAAGGGTTTACTGTTTTCCGGAAGTTGAAACGGATTTTGAGCCGACGGGAAAATGTCCTGGAAGAAGGGAATAAAGCTGACTGGGGTGCAGGAGAAGCCCTGACATATGCATCGATTTTAAATGATGGTATCCCGATTCGCTTAACAGGTCAGGACACTGAACGCGGAACGTTTGCTCACAGGCACTTGGTTCTGCATGATGCCGAAACCGGTGAAACGTATTGCCCAATGCACGGACTTGAAGGTGTGGAAGCATCGTTTGATATTCGAAACAGCCCGCTCTCAGAAGCTGGTGTATTAGGTTTTGAATATGGTTATAGTGTTCAGGCACCGAATACGCTCGTTATTTGGGAAGCACAATTTGGTGATTTTTCGAATGCGGCTCAGGTTATATTTGACCAGTTCATCTCAGCGGCACGCGCTAAATGGGGCGATAAATCCAATATGGTTATGCTGTTGCCGCATGGGTACGAAGGCCAGGGACCTGAACACTCCAGTGCACGTCTCGAACGCTTTTTACAGCTTGCAGCAGAGAACAACTGGATTGTTGCCAATGTGACATCGTCTGCCCAATACTTTCATTTACTCCGCCGGCAGGCAGCTATGCGCGGAAAAGGAGAGGCACGTCCACTGATTTTGATGTCACCTAAGAGTTTGCTCCGTAACCAGCGGGTTGCTTCAAGTCCGGAAGAATTCTCAGAGGGCAAGTTCGAGCCGTTAAAACAGCAGCCTAACCTGAAAGTAAGCAAGAAAAACGCAACACGATTATTAATCGGAAGCGGTAAAGTTATGGTGGATATTGAAGAAGAAATTGTTAATTCAGAGGAGAAGTTTGATTGGCTTCGCGCATTACGACTGGAACAAATTTATCCATTCCCGGCTAAACAGCTTGAAAAGGAATTGAAAGAGCTGCCGAACCTGAAAGAAATTGTTTGGGTGCAGGAAGAACCACAAAACATGGGCAGCTGGGATTTCGTGGATGATTATTTAAGGGAATTATTAACAGAAGGTCAGACGTTAAGATATATTGGTCGTCCGCACCGTGCATCACCAGCTGTAGGCGAACCAAACGTGGACAAAACAGAACAGCGGCAAATTATTGAACAAGCGATTAACCCGTCAGAAGGAGGAGATTCCAGTGAGTGAAATTAAAATCCCGGAACTCGCAGAATCGATTACAGAAGGAACGATTTCCGAATGGCTCGTAGGTAAAGGTGACAAAGTTGAAAAAGGCGATGCAGTCGTTGAATTGGAAACGGACAAAGTAAACGTTGAAGTTAATTCGGATTATGCAGGCGTTATAACCGAGATTATTCAAGAGGAAGGCGCTGATGTTGAAGTCGGCGATGTCATTGCCAAAGTGGATGAAAACGCTGAGGCAGGCGGAAGTGCGTCCGGTGAGGAAGAAAAAGAAGAACCTGCTTCGGATTCAAAAGAAGAGAAAGCATCTGAACCGGATTCTTCCAAAGAAGCAGAAAAAGAAGAAAAACCAGAGAAACAAGATGATTCCTCTGAGAGCAGTCAGGATGTCATTGCATCCCCGGCAGCCCGTAAGCGTGCCCGTGAACTTGGCATTGACTTGAGCGACGTGCAGGCACGTGATCCGTTAGGCCGTATTCGTCCGGAAGATGTCGATTCCGCAGCTAAGGGCGGAAGTGAACAGAAGGAATCCAAGCCAGCTAAAAAAGAAGAGCCAAAACAATCTGAGAAAACCGAGTTCGATAAGCCGGTCGAAAGAATTAAGATGTCCCGCCGCCGCCAGACAATTGCCAGGAACCTTGTAGAAGTACAGCAGGAATCCGCTATGCTGACGACCTTTAACGAAGTCGACATGTCAGCTGTTATGGAATTGCGTAATAAGCGGAAAGAGGACTTCAAAGAAAAACACGGCGTCAAATTAGGTTTCATGTCCTTCTTTACTAAAGCCGTTATCGGTGCGTTAAAAGACTTCCCGCTTCTGAATGCGGAAATACAGGGCAAAGAAATTGTCAAGAAACATTTCTATGATATCGGTATTGCTGTTTCAACCGATGAGGGACTTGTTGTACCGGTTGTACGAGATGCAGACAAGCTGGATTTTGCCGGAGTTGAAAAGGAAATTGGAAATCTCGGTCAAAAGGCAATCAATAAGGAATTATCCTTGAAAGACTTACAGGGCGGTTCATTTACCATCACAAACGGCGGAACATTTGGATCAATGTTGTCAACACCAATTCTGAATTCGCCTCAGGTCGGAATACTTGGTATGCACAATATTCAAAAACGTCCTATGGTTATGCCGGATGATTCGATAGAAGTACGCCCAATGATGTATCTTGCTGTATCATATGACCACCGGATTGTTGACGGTAAGGAAGCAGTCCAATTCCTTGTACGGATTAAAGAACTGCTGGAAGATCCATATGATTTATTGCTGGAAGGCTAATAGATAGGATAAATTAAAAACCCTCGCTGTGACTCCGTTATCATGGCGGGGGTCTTTTAAAGAGAAAATGAATTGGAAAGTTTTGACATGTTGTGGGTATTAAATGAATTCGTTTCAGTGGATGACTGCTTTCTTTAACAGTTTGATGTCTGATTCCATCTCCATTACTTTATCATTAAATGTACGCTCTATTGCAGTCTGAAACTCATAATTTTTAGCAGTTTGCTCTCTGACAATACGCAGCTGGTCCTCGAGGTTCATGAGTTTATCATCCATCTCATCGAACCGCTCGTCTATAGCAACGAATCTGTTGTCAATCTCATTGAACCGCTCGTCTATAGCAACAAATCTGTTGTCAATCCCATCGAATCGTCTATCGAAATCCTCCTGCATTGTATCTAGTCGATTGTTCATTTTTTGAATTTCAGTTAAGATTACCTTCATTTCCTCACTCATCATCTCACCTCCCTTATGGGTATTATATCATGTTTTTTGAAAAAATCATCTGTTGAAAAAGTAACTTTGAGATGAGAAAGAATGGCAAAAATTCAAAGCTTCCCCTTTAAAAAATGCAGGTTACAAGGCTTCTTATGTTAAATTTTGATTTTACAGGGAAGTACTAATATAGCTTTATATTTAATGGAAAAAATTTGGATTGCCAGACGTCTGATGACTTGTTAAAATCGAATTTGGTAAAAGTGGTGATGAAAGCGGTTATACCCGAAACTGCTGTGTACACTCCTGCCTCGAAACATGAAGTAAAAGAAATATCAGGCAGGGAATAGCGGACGCTAACAACTGATTCATGTACCTAATCATCAGTTGGGATGAAAAGAACCCGCTGATGGAAGTTTTACTGTAATTTTACTTTAACATCATAAGGGAGGCTTCATAAGTGGGTATTCTACTGGGGATTTTAGCAATTATTATCGTATTAGGTCTGGCATACTTGATGTCAAATGATAAGAAAAACATTAATTTTAAAGGCATTGGCATCATGATTGCTGCTCAGCTTGTTATTACATGGTTTATGTTTAATACCGATATAGGCCGTGCCATTATTAATGGTATTTCAGCCGGGTTTAATAAATTAATTGAATTCGGTACAGAAGGTGTTAATTTTGTCGTCGGCGGTATTCTAGTGGAAGAAGGAGGAGATGTCTTCTTTTTCAATGTGCTGCTGCTGATCATCTTTTTCTCAACATTACTTTCTGTTCTGACATATTTACGGATTTTGCCACCGGTTATTAAATATTTTGGCGGATTATTATCGAAAATAACTGGACTGCCAAAAGTGGAATCGTTTAATGCTGTTAACAGTATGTTTTTTGGTCAGTCAGAGGCGTTATTGGCTGTCAAAACGCAATTTCATCATTTGAATAACAACCGGCTGTATATTGTGAGTGCGTCGGCTATGGGGTCTGTTTCAGCGTCAATTGTTGGTGCGTATCTGCAAATCCTGCCACCGGAATATGTACTGGCTGCCCTGCCTCTTAACATGTTCAGTGCGTTAATTCTTGCATCGGTGATTGCGCCTGTTAATGTATCAAAAGAAGAAGATCAGGTTGATGTTCAAGAAGTTTCGAATGACAAGAGTATTTTCGAAGCGATGGGTAACGGAGCTTTAGAAGGCGGGAAAATCGCTCTTATCGTCGCGGCAATGCTCATCGCATTTATTGCTTCGCTGGAACTTGTTAATTGGCTGATTCAGCTTATATTTGCCGGTGTCACCTTAGAGGACATTCTCGGGTATATTATTGCACCAATCGGTATTCTAATGGGTATTGCACCAGGTGAAGTTATTGAAGCTGGCGGCGTCATGGGAACGAAAATTGTAACCAACGAGTTTGTCGCTATGCTGGAATTTGAACAGAAGCTTAGCTACATGTCGGAAAAAACAATCGGCATTGTTTCCGTGTTCCTGACAAGCTTTGCCAACTTCTCGTCGATTGGTATCATCGCAGGAACGGTACAAGGAATTGACAGCAAAAAAGCTGTACAAGTCTCCGGTTTCGGTATGAAACTGCTGATCGGAGCGACGCTGGCTTCCATTCTGTCCGCTACGATTGCGGGCCTGTTCCTTTAAACTTATTTAAGCATAATATGTCCTGCGGGAAGAACAAATACAAAAACAGGCGTTAATCTGAGGACGATTTCTGCCTGTTTTTGTTTTGCCCGCATCTCTTTACTTGTTTGTAGAAAGGTCAGAGAGAAGGCGTTTCAGAGCCAAAATGGAGCATGAAGGCAGCAAAAAGGTCAGAGAGAACGGTTCTCTCTTCCAAAATGAAGCATGAAAGCAGCAAAAAGGTCAGAGAGAGCGGTTCTCTCTTCCAAAATGGAGCATGAAAGCAGCAAAAAGGTCGGAGAGAGAGGTTCTCTCTTCCAAAACGAAGCATGAAGGCAGCAAAGAGGTCAGAGAGAGCGGTTCTCTCTTCCAAAACGAAGCATGAAGGCAGCAAAAAGGTCAGAGAGAGCGGTTCTCTCTTCCAAAATGAAGCATGAAATCAGCAAAAAGGTCAGAGAGAGCGGTTCTCTCTTCCAAAATGAAGCATGAAATCAGCAAAAAGGTCAGAGAGAGCGGTTCTCTCTTCCAAAATGAAGTATGAAAGCAGTAAAAAGGTCAGAGAGAAGTCTTTTCAGCAGATATAACAGGCAAGTTAGCAATGCAACAGTACCGGCACCCAAGCCAACGGGGTGATACCGTCCAAATAGACAAACGGTTCCAGAACTGTATAATTTGCTAAAGTGCAGCTGCTCAGAAGACCAGTCACCCATCCATTTTCCAAATATAAAAATCTAGTTGAAAAAGATATTTAATGGTAATGTAGTTATATAATTAACGGGTAATCCGGTCTCACGCTAGCGAATCAATGAAACTGTGCAATGTATTAACAGTGGGATGAGGGAAGCTCAACTAATTAAAGATTCATTTTATACATATGAGTCATTTTATCGTTAGGATTGAAGAAGGCGTTATACATGTAAGAATCATGATACCTATTTATTTCATGCAGCAAAAAAGGAGTGCTTCATTTATGAGTGCAGATCGAATTTTATTTACAGGCGGTGGTACTGCCGGTCATGTGATTGTTAACCTTGCTTTAATTCCTGTTTTTCAGCAGGAAGGCTGGGAAATTGATTATATCGGTTCTAAAAATGGGATTGAGCGTAAGTTGATTGAATCAATTGATGGGGTGACGTATCATCCTATTTCCACCGGTAAACTGCGCCGTTATATATCAAAAGAAAATGTTAAGGATCCGTTTAAAGTGCTGAAAGGAACGATGCAGACATGGCGTATTATCGGTAAACGAAAGCCGGCTGTCGTCTTTTCCAAAGGTGGCTTTGTTTCCGTTCCGGTTGTGATGGCGGCAAAACTGCGCGGGGTGCCGGCAGTTATTCATGAATCGGACTTCACACCAGGTCTCGCCAACAGACTTTCAATCCCGTTTGCAAAAAAAGTCCTGGCAACCTTTCCAGAGACCATCGACTATCTGCCGGAAAAGAAAGCGGAGTATGTTGGTGCAGTGATTCGTGATGAACTTTTCAAAGGTAATAAGGAAAAAGGACTGGAAATGTGCGGTTTTACAAAAGAAAAGCCGGTTTTGCTTATTATGGGCGGAAGCGGCGGATCCGAAAAAATAAATCAAACGGTGCGGGAAAGTCTTGAAGCGCTTTTATCCGAATTTCAGATTGTTCATATTTGCGGTCAGGGAAAAACAGATCCGTCAGTTGAGCAAAAAGGCTATACACAATTTGAATATGTCAATGAAGAATTGAAAGATTTATTCGCATCTGCTGATTTTGTACTATCAAGGGCGGGCGCAAATGCGATTTTTGAATTTCTGGCACTTCAGAAACCGATGCTGCTGATTCCATTGTCGAAATCAGCCAGCAGGGGAGACCAAATCCTTAACGCTAATTCGTTTAAGGAAAAAAACTATGCCCGTGTTATGGAGGAAGAAGCCGTAACAGCGGAATCATTAGCAGAGGAACTGTATAATTTGAAAAAACAAGCACCGGTTATGATTGACCATATGAAAAATTACCAGAGTGAAAAAGCACGCGACCGGGTAATTGAGATTATCAAGGATGCAGGGAATTCCGAATAATGAAGACGTCAATAGACTTGAAAAGTACCCGGGAGATCTCTGTTTAGACTGACTAATCAAAAATCCGAGCCGGCGTATACTGTGGCTAAAAAATGTCGAAAACGGGCGAATAAAAAACTGTCTCCAATTTTTAGGGGGGGGAGTTTTTCATTCTCCGCATAATACATAGAAAATCATAGTTAATGGATATAAGAAAACTGGCGGCAGCAACCGCCAGTTTGTCTTTTCTCAGTATCTTTAGCCTGGACTTTCACCATAACTTAGCCGTTTGTCACCAGGTCCACCTTGCCTGTCTCCGGGTCAATGACTAAGCCATGAACATCGGCATATGATGGCAGAAGCGGGTGGTTGCGAATAACGGAAGCACTGTCCCTGACAGAATCCTCCACGTCATCAAACCCTTTGAACTCGTTTTCCAGGTCGACTCCGGCATTTGCCAGTGTCGCGAGCGTTTCTTCTGCAACCCCTTTTTCCAAAAGGCTTTGTTTAAATGCTGCAGGATCCGCATGTGACATCCCGCAATCATGGTGACCGATAACCATCACCTGTTCTGCCTTTAATTCATAAATCGCAACGAGAATACTCTTCATAACGCTGTCAAACGGATCACGAAGAATCGCACCGGCATTTTTGACCATTTTGACATCACCGTTTTGGATGTTCAATGCTTTTGGCAGCAGTTCAACCAATCGGGTATCCATACAGGTAAAAATGACAGTCCGTTTATTGGGGATGTTATTTGTTTGATAAGGTTCGTATTTTTTTCCGTTAACAAATTTTTTATTGTATTCAAGCATGTCATCAAGAAGCATTTTCACTCATCCTTCCTTTCGGGGTATATCATGAATGATAAGTTTTTCGTTATATAATTCGATAAGCCTTGCCTTAATAAAGATGGCAATCTCCCAAAGTATGGCTATCAGAACAACCCATGCCCAATAGTCCATGAACGTCCGCTGCAGATTATAGAGTGACTCTGAAATTGGATAAAAGGGATTTTGCTGCATAACCAATGTAAATGTATAGAACATGCCAAATGTAAAGATTCGGGACCATTGCGTAACATCGTATGTAAAGATCGCCTTATTCCAGCCGTATTGCTTGATGCGCTTTACGGCCCGGGCAACTTCAACTATCTCAACAATGATTAGTAATGCGAACACTAATAACCAAAAATAAGTGACAAAGCCCGGTGCAAAAGTGTTTGTTGTGACAATTGCCAGCCCCGTAATCGACAGCGCGCCATGAATAATACAGTTCGTATTTGCCCAATCGTCAGCAAGGGTCCAGTTATTGTGTCTTATATACCTGTTAAAAAGCAATATGATTCCGGCCAGATAAAAAATGATTCCTAATATGATGATACCTCGTGAAAAATAAACCGGAAACTGAAAAAAGACGTTGTTCAATAAAACAATAATCGACTGTGTGCCGACGGTTGACAGTAATATGGCTCCATGAACCGGAAAGTCTCTGTGGTCAACTAGTAATTGTTTAAAATTATACAAGCAATTGGCCAGAAAGAAAAGCCATAAAAACGTATTAAAAATCGCCATGGCCTGTGTCAATAATAAAATTTCCGGGAAATATCTCAGGAATACATTACACAGTACCGACACACCTGCAATCCATGTTCCAATAACAAATGAATTGACCGGGTTTTGGATGAACGGAATCAGAAAATCCCGATGAAAAAACTGGATTGATAAATCTTTGTAAATAATCACCCAGGCTACAAGCAGAAAAAATGCCAAATATCTCCCGTATTCAACATCGAGAACCGGGAATGCCTCAACTGCCCCGATCAGAAAAATTCCACCGCCCATAATGATGGCACCGGATGCGGGTTCGATTTTTTTGTAGTATCCTTTAAGTAACATAACTATCCACGTCCATATTAGATTAAGCTCCACTGAAGATTCATTATTCACTTAGCATTATATCATTTTTTTGTAATTTTTCATTTTGATGTTAAGTAAAACGTGATAAGTATCACAAAAAAGTGTGGCGATTTTATGGACAATAGTTGTGTTTAATTCTATGTATGACCGGAATGGCATAATTGCAGCCAACGGATCAAATTTCTTCAAGTAAATGGTACAATATAAAGACAACATCATCGTTATTCTTTCTTAAATGAAATATAATCAAAAACAGGCAGCTGTATTTTGCCATATAGGCGGTGACTTATGAATAACGATAGGAGAAATCATGACATTATTGATGACGATTTATATGAAGAGCTCGATGAGGAAGAGTTGTATGAGCTTGTTGAACAAGAACGGCAAAAAGCGCTGGCAAGGTCAAGGGAGGAAAAAAATAACCCAAGACCTAAGCGTCCATTCCCCAAATGGCTGTTTTGGCTGATTGCGGCTGTTATGGTGTTAAATGTTGTATCGCTTATTCCACGAACATTTTCTATTCCGGCGATTGATTTTTTAATGACTTCCACCAAGCTCTCGACTCAGGAAAACATTCAGACTTACAAGGAAGCTGTTGTCGTTATCGAAACAGATGACTCCAGGGGGACCGGATTCGCCATATCACGTGACGGTACGATCATAACCAATCACCATGTCGTTGAAGGCGAAGATGAGGTGACTGTGGGCTTCCCTGAGGAAGGGCTGTTTTCCGGAAATGTTGTTGAGACATATCCATCCGTTGATCTGGCCGTATTGGAAATCAGCGGAAATAGTCTGCCTCATCTTGAGCTTGCGGATGAAACCGCGTTTGAATCTGGTGAAGAACAGGTTTATTTCATCGGTAATCCAACCAATTTCAACGGCATAGCGAATGAGGGAAGCGTTATTGATGAGATTCGTTTAAATGGTTGGGAAGAGCCGGTTATTATGATGGACGCACCAGTCTTCCGTGGCAATAGCGGAAGTCCGGTCATTAATATGGATGGAGAAGTTATCGGTATTGTGTTCGCCACGCTTCATCATGATACCCATGGCCGTGTTGGTCTGTTTATCCCAATCGACTATTATTATGATTACCATCATAACTGACCTTGTTGTTTAGCCCGCATAACCACAGGGAATAGCATTGTAAAATCCACGAAACGCAGGAGGTGCTTGACAATGCTGTTTTTCGCATCAGATCTCAATGAATATAATATTGATGCTTCCGATGGTCAAATGGGAAAAATACAGGATTTATATTTTGATGATGACAAATGGGTTGTGCGTTATGCCGTATTGGATGTCAGAAAGTGGCTGCCATCAAGACGGATTTTGCTCTCACTAGGATCGTTCCAGTCGATTGATAGTCAAAATCAGCGTATCAATGTTGAACATGATAAAGAAACTGTCCGGAACAGTCCGTCCATACCTGCTGATGCACCATTTTCCAAAGATTTGGAAATAGCATTGACAGGATATTACGGCTGGAGCAGGTATTGGCTCGGTGGTATGCTGTGGGGCACGGAAGATATACCCGGAACCAATACTGATGAACAGCTGTCAGATGAGGACAGGTTTATGCAGGAGTCAGAGCATTATTTGCGAAGTGAAGTGGAGACAAGGGCGTTCAGAGTACATGCAAATGATGGCAAGGCCGGTGCTGTAGCGGATTTCCTGATCGATGATGTCTACTGGAAAATCCGTTATGTTGCCGTTCAAAAAGGTGATTTTGCTGCCGATGATAAATTGCTCCTGATAGAACCCGGAGAAATACAATCAGTTGATTGGATGGACGGGCATATATACATTAATAGCTCTCTTAAAGAGTTGAATGAACTAACAAGTTACGGATCAAAAGATGAAGTTACCCATGCATCGTGACAAATTATGACACGTGATAAAAGATGTCTGAAACAGGGCATCTTTTTTGACTGGCTGTTTTCTCAAAGGTTGTTGTTTTGCCACAAAACCGATAAACTGCGAAACAACTTTTGGAATGTGTTTCTCCAATTCTATCGGCATTGGGTACTCGTCCGTCCACTGCGGAAAATACTCCCTTTCGCGGGAACGCCTCAGCCTCCTCGCTCGCGGCCAACACGATTGTTGGTCGCGGAGGCGTTGGCTATTGACGTGGCGATTTAGCCTTTGTTCCTTGAACGCTCGCTGCCGGGGTCTTCAGACGTTCCTTTTCCCGCAGGAGTGTCGCATTTTTCCGCAGCTTCGAGTCGTGTTTCTGTTCTAGTGGAGAAGATTCAATCTACAGAAAGTCACACGAGCGGAGGAAATACACGGAGACTCCTGCGGGAAAAAAAGTGATCAATGTGAGACCCCGCAGCGACGAGCAAAACATCACGAGTAGGCTGCGAGTTTGCGAGGAGTGCTTGCTTCGCCGACACACTTTGCAACACGACGAGCACACAGGAACGAGCGAGGAGGCTCACGGGTCACCCGCGGAAAGCGACGAGCAAACATCCACCGAGTAAGCTACGAGTTTGCGAGGAGTTGCTGGCTCCGCCGAATTCTCTTGCAACACGACGAGCACCAAGTGTATTTCCGGAGCGGTGTCATTGCACACAAATTTTTCAGTGTGTCGCATTTTATATCGACTACGAAAATATAATCGAAAAGTAATGGTTTTTTAAATGAAATGTAATGAACCTGTGATAGCAACACATGACATGGTGCGTTACGATTGGTGATATCAGTCAGATTATCATATAAAGATGGTGAATATAGTGTATATTAACGATTTAACCATAAATGTGTCAATAGATTGCGATTCACTGAAACCCACACCCAAAAAATGCTTTTTGAGAACGAACGTTGTATTGGCTGGGGGTGTTGCATGTTGATGAGCGATCAGCCATTAACAGAGATACCTCTTGAAGATATGATCGTCTCGGCACAGGAGGGCGATTATATGATTCAAAATTATCTCTTGAAAAGCTATCAGCCATTTATCGCTAAAAGCGTTTCAGAAGTGTGTAAACGTTATATTGATCCTAAAACAGATGATGAATTCAGTGTTGGATTAAATGCCTTTAATGAGGCTATCATGTCGTATTGCCCCGGAAAGGGAAGTTCCTTTTTGGCATTTGCTAAACTGGTTGTGAAGCGGAAAGTCATTGATTATATCCGCTATGTTCAGAAAACACCAGTTGCCGTATCTTTGGATGAGAACTATGATGAGGAACAGATGGAAAATCCGGTGGAAGTTGTTGCGGTAAAGGCATATTACCGTGAGGCACAGAATACTTGGAATCTCAGGGAAGAAATCCTCGATTTTAAAGAAAAACTGCGGAGCTATAAATTGTCATTAATTGAGCTGACAGAGGTTTCACCTAAACATAAAGATGCTCGGGAAACAGCCATTTCAGTGGCGAGAATCCTGCATAATGATGAAAAATTAAGAGCATTTGTACAAAAAAAGAAAAAGTTACCGTTGAAGAACTTAGCTAATCAGGTTAATGTCAGCAAAAAAACGCTGGAAAGAAATCGTAAGTTTATTCTGGCGATTTTCATTATCCTGGAAGAAGATTACACATATTTAAAGGAGTATCTTAAGGGGGTGGGTTAGTGAAAAAAGGAATTGTGATGGAAAAGCATCGTGATTTCATCATTGTTATGCGAAAAGATGGTGCATTCCAAAAAGCATCTCCGCTGGAAAACGAAGATGCATCCGTTGGCATGGAAGTCAGTTATAAGCCCTTCGCCGGTAAACGCCGCCCCCTGTTTTACTACATAACCAAAAAGAAGTTTATCTCGTTTCAAATAGCAGCCATCTTCTGCCTGTTATTATTATTAATGCCATTTTATTTTATGGTGGACGAGAATCAAACATATGCATATGTTAATATTACCGTCAATCCAAATTTGGAATTAGAAATTGACGATGAATTAAATGTAAAATCGATTTCTCCCTTAAATGATGATGCAGAGGATGTTTTACAGAAGCTGGCAGGTTTTGAAGGTGATCATTTGGAGAACGTCATTCAGCAAATTATGAACGAAAGTGAAGAAACGAACCTGTTACAAAATGGAAAAAGCTTGCTTGCAGGCGTAAGTTATATCCAGGATACACATACTCTTTCAGTTACCCAAGCGATTGATGATTACTTTATGGAGCAAGATGAAGGATGGCGCATCGTAACATTTCAGATTCCAAAAGACATTCGGAAGGCTTCCCGGGATAATGAGCAATCGATGAATGAATTGATGGCAGTAAATCTCATTGAAACCGATGCTTACGCAGAGAGTGCAGACGCGGATATATCTGTTGATGATAACGAAAAAGAAATTATACATTCATTTTATAACAATCATCACAGTGATTCGGAGTCTGCCGCCAAAGAAAAAGTGACACAAAACAATGGTAAAGCGCCAAAATAATATATGAAGAATGCACCGGACAATGGTGCATTCTTCATATTTCAGGTTGATGGTATATCCTGCAAGGTGTTTTGTGCTTTATTTACACTTCCATAGCAACCGGTGGGGTGTATTTCATGGCATGGTCAATATAATACAGTAACTCATCATGTGTTTCGATAATTTTAACTTGTTCAGGTGAGTAGTGGTAAGCATGCAGGAAGAGCTGGATTTTTTTGGACAGCATGTCATCATTTGTGCGGACCATCAGCACAAGCAGTTCATCCCACTGTCCCCATAGCGTATAATATAGCGCTTTGTCGTAATCAGGAATTTCCATTTTTTGCCCTCCTTCATGTTGAAAAGGATTCAGTTATAGTCTCCCCAAATATTATTTATATTGTCTGCAAGAAAAATGGTGTCTCTGCTATTTTTTGTAAAACGTATAAATTCATCTTACTGTTACATACTAACCCCAAAACAGTAAGGAGGATTTAAATAATGAAATGGAAACTTTTTAGCATGATGCTGGCAGCGACACTTGCTCTTGCTGCTTGTGGCACGGGCAATGACGGGAACAATGGAACCGACGAAGGGCAAAATAATAATGACAATGTTGAACAAACACGTTTTGGTAATGATGACCAGGGAACAGATAACATGAACAACCGGAATAACAACAATGAGTTCAACAATGGCAATCGTACACGGAACACGGATGAACAGGGAAACAATCAAAACAATAATAATGAGAATCAATATGAATTGGCCGATGAAGCTGCAGAGAGAATCAGCGATCAAGTGGACGGTATTGACAATGCCTATGTGGTAAAAACAGATAATAATGCATATGTAGCTGCCGAATTGGACCAGGATAACAACAATGGCAACAATAACAACAATACGAACAACAATAACAACGCGAACATTAATGGAACAACCAACAATAATGACAATAACAATGAAGGCGGCGAATTAACGGACGCCGTAAAAGAGGAAATCTCCGGAATTGTGAGAACGGTTGATCCGGATGTTGACAATGTATATGTTTCAACAAACCCTGATTTCTTTGATTTAGCGAACAATTATGCTGATGATGCCGATAGTGGTGAGCCGGTTGAAGGGTTATTCGATCAAATGGGTAATATGATTGAACGCATTTTCCCGCAGCAAGGAAATAATAATTAAACAACAAACAGCTTATTAAATGAATGGGTGGCACACATGATGTGTACACCCAATTTTTTTGCGATTTTATTCAACATTTGCTATTCTATACATAGAATCCATATTAAACATAGTCGTATACTATGAAATAATAACCATTGGGGATGACAATAGATGGGACGTGAGTTTTTAGACTTATTTGATGATTGGGCAGACTCATATGAAGACAGTGTCGCAGGGGTTGATCCGCAATATAGAGCTGTTTTCAAAAATTATGATATCATTCTAAGTGAAGTGGCAAAATGTGCTTTCGGAAATACACTGGAATTTGGTGTCGGAACCGGGAATTTAACAAAAAAGCTGCTGGATTCCGGGTGCCAGGTGACAGGAATAGAGCCATCTTCGGCTATGCGGGAAAAAGCTTCGGCCAAACTTCCGTCTCTTTCCCTGGTTGAAGGTGATTTCATTGATTATCCGACACCCGTTGAACCTGTTCACACGATTGCAAGTTCTTTTGCCTTCCATCATCTGACAGATATTGAAAAGAATGAGGCTGTTATGCAATATGCTGAGCTTCTGCAGCCTATGGGAAAAATTGTGTTTGCAGACACGGTATTTGAAACAGATGAACATAAGGAACGGGCGATACACAAAGCACGGAATCAAGGGTTTACGGATTTAGTGGAGGATTTGCAGCGCGAGTATTATACGACATTGCCAGAAATGAGGCGCATTTTTACAGCGAACGGCTTTCATGTTACGTTTGAACAAATGAATGATTTCGCCTGGTTGATAATGGCAGTGAAAAAATAAAAATAACTTTAAAGAGGGAGCGATTGACGATGGCAGAGAAAAATGAATGTGGAGAGTTTTAACCTGGACCATACAAAAGTTGCAGCACCATATGTTCGTCTTGTTGGGGTGACAACGGGGTCAAGCGGTGACAAAGTGTACAAATATGATATTCGCTTTAAACAGCCGAATAAAGAGCATATGGATATGCCTGGATTGCATTCAATTGAGCATCTGATGGCCGAAAACATCCGGAATCATATGGATAATGTGCTGGACATCGGCCCAATGGGATGCCAGACAGGATTTTATTTGTCCATCCTGAATAATGACAGTTATGACGATGTACTGGAAGCACTCGAAAAAACGCTTCAGGACGTAATGGAAGCAGATGAAGTGCCGGCATGCAATGAAGTCCAGTGCGGCTGGGCAGCCAACCACAGTCTTGAAGGCGCACAATCAATCGCAAAAGATATGCTGGATAAAAAAGATGAGTGGCAGCAAGTCTTTGCAGAGTAAGAGGTGCCTGAGACGATGGCGATATATCATTCTACTAAAGCGTTAATTGGGGACACACCGTTATTAGAGATAACCCATTTCTCCCTTCCAGAGGGCGTTCGTTTGTATGCGAAGCTGGAATTTTATAATCCGGGCGGCAGTGTGAAAGATCGCTTGGGGCTTGAATTAATTAATAATGCATTGTCCAGCGGGAAGATCGAACCCGGTGGAACAATTATTGAGCCGACTGCTGGAAATACAGGTATTGGGATGGCACTGGCAGCAATGAATCAGGATTTATCGGTTATCTTTTGTGTTCCGGAGCAATTTAGTATTGAGAAACAGCAGCTTATGACAGCGTTGGGCGCAACGATTGTTCATACACCGAGTGATCAGGGTATGGCGGGTGCGATTGAGAAGACTGAGCAGCTGCTGGATGACATTCCAAACAGTTTTTCACCACAGCAATTTGCAAACCCGGCAAATCCGTACGCATATTATAAAACAATCGCACCTGAATTATGGCATGACCTTGATGGTGAGATTGATGTTTTTGTGGCAGGCGCAGGATCCGGGGGTACTTTTATGGGAACATCCAAATATCTGAAGGAGCAAAAACCGGATATCCGGTCTGTGATTGTGGAGCCCGAGGGATCAATTATTGCCGGTGGAGAGCCTGGTTCACATAAAACAGAAGGAATAGGCATGGAATTTTTGCCTGATTTTTTTGACCATTCATTGGTCGATGACGTTTATACGGTAACAGACCGGGATGCATTTTCACTGACGGCACAATTGGCGAAAGAAGAAGGGTTGCTTGTCGGAAGTTCATCCGGATCAGCAATGTATGCTGCCCTGGAGGAGGCCAGACATGCAAAACCGGGAACAACTATTGTCACCATTTTTCCGGATGGCAGTGATCGTTACTTGAGTAAGGGTATTTATTCTGATGGGCAGTAGAAATCTCACAGTTCGAATTTCACTTTATCCCAATTAGGGTGAATGGAAGGGAGAATGGCATATGCGTGCGAAAACGAAGATGATTCATGGTGGTGTAACAGGGGACGACAAAACAGGTGCTGTATCTGTTCCAATATACCAGGTCAGCACATATAAGCAAGATTCAGCAGGAAATCCGGGAGATTATGAATATTCCAGGACCGGCAATCCAACCCGTCATGCGCTGGAAAACGTTATTGCTGAATTGGAAAACGGCGAGTCAGGTTTTGCATTCGGTTCCGGAATGGCTGCCATTACATCGGTCATGATGCTATTTGAAGCGGGTGACCATGTTGTTATGACTGACGATGTCTATGGCGGCACCTATCGCCTGATGACCAACGTATTGAACCGATTTAATCTGAGCCATTCCTATGTGGATACAAGTTATCCGGACGATGTCGAAGCAGCCATTCAAGAAAATACGAAGGCACTGTTTATTGAAACGCCGACAAATCCACTGTTAAAAATCACGGATATTGCAAAAATGAAGGAAATCGCCAAAAAGCATAACTTGCTGCTGATTGTTGACAATACCTTTGCAACACCGTATTGGCAGCAGCCGCTGAATCTGGGTGCAGACATTGTACTGCACAGTGCAACGAAGTATATAGGTGGTCACAGTGATGTTGTGGCAGGGCTTTTAGCAGTGAATTCCGATGATTTGGCAGAAGAGATCCATTTTATTCAAAATTCAGCCGGAGGAGTACTAGGACCACAAGATTCATGGCTCCTTATGCGTGGTATCAAAACGCTGGGCATTCGAATGGAAGCCATTGAACGGAATACAGTGAAACTGGTGGAATTTCTGCAAGGACATGAGAAGGTAAGCACCATCTACTATCCTGGGCTTGAATCACATAGAGGCCATGATATTGCTAAAAATCAGGCAGCTGGTTTTGGCGGGATGGTCTCATTCGATGCAGGAAGCGGAGATGAAGCCGAAAAGGTTTTGAGCCGTGTGCACTATTACACACTTGCCGAGAGTCTGGGAGCGGTTGAAAGTCTTATCTCGGTTCCGGCAAAAATGACACATACTTCGATCCCAGCAGGAAGACGCGCGGAACTGGGGATTACGGACGGGTTGATTCGTATATCAGTCGGGATTGAAGATGCGGATGATCTGATTGAAGATTTGGCACAAGCGTTGGCATAATATTTTGCGGGCAGTCTTTTGAAAGGCTGTCTTTTTTCTGGTGAAAAGTTAAGATATGAGCAGAAGAGAGGGAAATATCACCAGAAAAAAAGCGATATCGACAGAAGAAGGAAAATATCAGCAGAACAGAGACTATATCGACAGAAGAAAAGAATTATCAGCAGAACTCCGATTCGTTTTTATTCTAAAATTTATGCTAAAATGGAACAAAACGAATGGGAGGAATGAGTCGATGAGTAAGCAGGCACTACAGTATTTATCCGAAAACCGTGAACAGCTGCTGGACAAGCTAAATCAGTTTTTATCGATTCCAAGCGTCAGCACGGATAGTGTACATAAAAATGATATTAAAGAAGCGGCAAACTTTTTGGAATCCTATCTGAATGATATCGGATTTGATCAAGTTGAACAGCAGGATACTGGCGGTCATCCGCTGGTATATGCTGAATATAACCAGGCTGGCCCTGAAGCACCGACTGTATTATTTTACGGTCATTATGATGTGCAACCTGTCGACCCGATCGATCAATGGAAGAGTGACCCGTTTAAACCCGAAGTCCGGGATGGGCGTTTATATGCTCGTGGTGCAAGTGATGACAAAGGACAGGTATTCATGCATCTGGCTGTTTTTGAGGCTTATATGAATACGGAGGGAAAACTGCCGTTAAATGTAAAAGTCTGTATTGAAGGTGAAGAAGAGATCGGCAGTGAAAACCTTTACGATGTGCTGCATGATAAAAAAGAACAGTTTCATGCTGATTTTGCCGTCATTTCAGATTCAGGGATGGTTGCCGAAAATCAGCCGACGATTCTATATGGACTGAAAGGATTCACAGGCATCGAAATCAGTGTGACCGGACCTGATCATGATTTGCATTCAGGCATGTATGGCGGTGCAGTCCGCAACCCAATCATGGCACTGAATCACATTTTGGCATCCATGAAGAACGAGGAAGAAGTTGTTACGGTTGATGGTTTTTACGATAGTGTTGAACCGCTTTCCGATGATGAACGGGATTTGATCAGAAATGTAGAGGGCGAGGATTATCCGAAAGCAACAGGCGTAACGGAAACCGCCTCTGAAAAAGGCTACACGGCGAAAGAACACACCATGGGCCGGCCGACATTTGAAATAAACGGCATGTACGGTGGGTATCAAGGAGAAGGGACAAAGACGATTATCCCGTCAACTGCAACCGCAAAAATCACCTGCCGGCTCGTTCCCGGTCAGGACCCGGAAAAAATTCAGGAACTGCTGGAAAAACATGTCCATAAGGTTGCGCCATCCGGTATAACGGTTGATGTCAAGAAAGAAAAATTGTCAGCTAAAGCGTATAAGGTTGAACCTGATAATCCGCTAATCAAAAAAGCTGCCAAAAGTTATACTGAATCATTTGGAAAAGAGACGGTCTATGTTCGAATGGGAGGGTCTATCCCGGTTGTTGAATGGATCGAGGGTATTTACGATATTCCGATTGTTTTACTCGGATTCGGTACACCGGATGACCGACTGCATTCACCAAATGAAAGTTTCCCTTTGGACAGTTTTGATAAAGGTATGGAAACACTGGTACGCTACTGGGCAGAAGTCAATGCATAATGTTATTGTTTTTATCCTGCATCGCGGATTGAATGGTTATTGTAAATATAAGCTGTTTTGATGTAAAAAAATCGGGTAACACACAATTAGATACGAAAGTGTAGGGGGTTATTATATGCGATATGCAGTCGTTACCGGTGTCTCGAAAGGGTTAGGGGAATCCCTTGCTAAGCTATTGATGGACTCAGGCATTCATGTAGTGGGGGTCTCCCGCAGCAAGAATGACAAACTGACGGCATTTGCAACTGAAAATAATGTTACTTACCAGCATTATTCCGTTGATTTGGGTGATCTGGAAACAGCAGAGCAAACCTTTCAGGAAATCAGCGAGGATATATTTTCCCGGCAGCCTGATACGGTTTATTTAATAAACAATGCAGCGGTGGTGGAACCGATTGATAAATCCATGAATACAAAAAGTGCTGATGTAGCACATCACATCCAGGTGAATACGACCGTGCCAATCATATTAACGAATTTATTTCTGAAACAAGCTGCCGAGCAGGATGTCAGATTTATTGGGACAACCATTTCCTCAGGTGCAGCGGAAAGACCTGTATATGGCTGGAGTGCCTATTGTTCCTCGAAGGCCAGTATTAATATGTATACGAAAACGGCAGCGTTGGAACAGGATCAATTGAAAACCCAAAGTAAAGTTATCGCATTCAGTCCTGGGATTATGGACACCCAAATGCAGGAGAGAATTCGTCAGAGCGATGAGGATGCATTTAGAGATGTTGATCAGTTCCGTGGTTATAAGGAAAATAATAAGCTGAAGGATACTGATACAGTAGGTGGCGTGCTCGTTGATACTTTGACAGATGAGACCAGTATCGTTAATGGAAAAATCTATAACGTCGCCGACTATTTTTAAATATTGGGTGAAATGATTACTCGGTCTCAATTGCTTGGTGGCTCAGTTGTTCTTATTCCTCTTTATCATGAGCACAACCAGGAAATGCAAAGTAATCATATAGCAGCCGAAATGATATGCAGCTGTTTGCACTGCAGGCGCTCAAATTTGAGGAAGTCCGCTGAACTGAGCAAAAACGCCCGGCACAAGCTGCTGTTTGGCGTTTTTGCTCTGAATTTCACCGATTCCCTGTCGTTGCGTTTAGCTCTCTAAACTTCGGTGATTCCTTGTCAACGTTCGGCATTTTTGTTCAGAACTTTGGCGTTTTCACTCTGAACTTCGGCGTTTTTGCAAGATTGTTTGGCGTTTCCAGCTAAAACTTTGGCGTTTCATTGAAAAGAGTTCGTAACTGACCCTAAATCCCCGATTCTGTTCAACTAACATTCAGTGGGTTAAAAGCGCCCCACTGAATGAAGTTTCACTTTTCCCCGGATATAAAGGTCAGTAATCCGCCAAAATACGGCGGCCAACTGACCCTAAATCCCCGATTCTGTTCAACTAACATTCAGCGGAGAGACCCGTTCCGCTGAATGAAGTTTCACTTTATGGTACAATTGTTGAAGTGAATTGGATGGAACGTGCAATTTTTGCATATTCATATCATAAGAAGATTTTGCAGAAGGGGACGAAAGATATGATTACACGTAAAAGTCAACGCGAAATTGAGAAAATGCAGGCTGCGGGTGACATACTTGTCAAATGTCATAAGGAAATAGCTAACATAATTAAACCGGGAATCACCACAATGGAGATTGACACGTTTGTAGAAAATTTCCTGGCTGATCATGGCGCAACACCTGAACAGAAAGGCTTTAGCGGTTATCCATATGCTACATGCGCCTCGGTGAATGATGAAATATGCCATGGCTTTCCCCGGCAGGAAAAGCTCGTTGACGGCGATATTGTCACGATTGATATGGTTGTCAACATGAACGGGGGACTGGCCGACTCTGCTTGGACGTATAAAGTTGGAGCACTTGATGAAGCAGGCGAAAAACTTTTGGATGTTACGAAAACGTCACTATACAAAGGGATTGAGCAGGCCCAGTCAGGCAATCGAATCGGGGATATCGGGCATGCAATTCAGACATATGCTGAAGGAGAAGGCTTTTCGGTTGTACGTGATTTTACCGGACATGGTATTGGACCGACTTTGCATGAAGAACCGCATATTCCTCATTTTGGGCTGCCAAATAAAGGAACACGGCTTAAAGAAGGTATGGTCATTACAATCGAACCGATGATTAATGAAGGCAGCTGGCAAAGCAAAATGGATTCCAATAATTGGACAGCTCGCACAGTTGATCAAGGACGCTCAGCACAATATGAACATACGGTAGTTATTACAAAAGATGGCCCGTTATTGACAACGGATCAGGATAAGTGAGTTTAAGGTTTGGGGAAATGTATTCAATTTTCTTTAGTGTTTTATCTTAGGTAATATTATGCTGAATACTCAGCTTTTGCAGGAAGGGGAGCTGCAAGTGCGTGTCGTTTCAATTTGCCCGAGTAACACGGAAGTAGTGGAATATCTTGGTAAGACTGATTTGCTGGTTGGTGTTGATAATTATTCCGACTGGCCCTCAGACGTTCTCGAATTATCGAAAGTCGGCCCGGATCTCTCAATTGATATGGATAAGGTGGAAGCATTAAATCCTGATTTAGTACTGGCATCACTGAGCGTTCCTGGCATGGAAAAAAATATTGAAGCCCTCGATGAACGGAAATTGCCTTATATTATATTAAACCCCAGTTCATTGAATGATATTGCTGATGATATCGAGACAGTCGGTATTGCATTAGGTGAAAAAGAACGAGGTAAAAAGAAGGCGGCTGCTTTTCGTGAAGAAATTGAACGCTTACGTGAACAGGCTGCAATGAGGAAACAAAAACCTTCTTTATATTGGGAGTGGTGGCCAAAGCCAATATTCACCCCGGGTAATAGTAATTGGCTGACTGAAATCAGCCGTTTGGCAGGCGGCAGAAATATCTTTGATACGGAAGATGAAGCGAGCGTTCAGACAGGTTGGGATGATGTAAAAGAACGGGATCCCGACCATATTTGTATGGTGTGGGTAGGTGTGAAAGAGTCGAAAATGCGGCCGGAGCTTGTACGAAGGAGGCCTGGTTGGGAGGATATGAAAGCTATTCAGGAGGATAATATTCATGTTCTCGAAGAATCGCTTTTTTGCAGACCGTCACCAAGACTGCTGGAAGGGCTCCATAAATTGATAGCCATATTGGACTAAAAACCCCTGAACTTGGGGTTTTTTAAATTTTTTCCGAGATATTGGCAGAGGTATAGTAATATCACCGGAAGAGCTGGGGTATCGGCAGAAGAGAGAAAGAATCAGCACAAAGGGAGAAGCATCTCCCTTTGATTGTTCTAATTACTTTTTCAATGCTCTTCCGCTAAAAACCATCGTAATGAGCGGACTCAGCAGGCAGAAGAATGCAAACGGCAAGTAGGTCAGTACCGGGACCCCCAGAACGTCAGCGATAAAGACGCCACAGACACTCCAGGGGACGAGCGGGTTGATAACTGTTCCGGCATCCTCCAATGTTCGGGAAAGAACTTTATTGGATAGACCTGCTTTCTGATAAACGCCTTTAAATGTTTCACCGGTTAACATAACAGAGAGATATTGTTCACCAATCAACACGTTGACACCAATGGCTGTTCCGGCTGTTGATATAACAATTGTCCGTACTTTTTGCAGTTTTTCCTGGAATGAAGACAAAATGGATGGGATGATGCCGGTCACGAATAATAATCCGCCAAACCCAAGTGCCAAAATGACAAGTGAAATCGTGAACAGCATGCTGTTGATGCCGCCTTTTGTTAACAAGCTGTCAACAGGTTCAAAGCCGGTTGCAGCTGTATAGCCGTTGAACCAGATAGCCCAAATATCCGTCCAGGAAAGTCCGCTCGTTATACTTGCAATTAACGTCGCTATCACACTGCTGATAGCCAGCGAAATGAATGCCGGAATACGAAAAATAGTTGCCATAACCAGGATGATGAGCGGTATCCATGATGTCCAGTGTATTAATCCGGTTGTTTCAAGGCCTGCCATATACATATCAAGATTTCTCACTGATATAGCTTCGTCAGGTGAAAGAATGGCAAACAATATAAATGAAATTAAGAATGCCGGGATTGTTGTCAGGCTCATATGCTTAATGTGGTCGAATAAATCGACTCTCACAATCGTAGAAGCCAGGTTGGTTGTATCCGATAATGGCGACATTTTATCACCGAAAAATGCTCCGGAAACGATTGCGCCGGCCGTGATCGCCATCGAGGCATCCATGGCGCTCCCCATTCCGATAAATGCAACCCCGATTGTTGCGGTAGTTGTCAGTGAGCTGCCCAGTGAGACCCCAATGACTGCTGTAACAGCAAATGTAATCGCATAAAACCATGTTCCGCCAATTAACGTAAAGCCGGTACTGATCAGGACAGGTATTGTTCCACTGATCATCCAGCTGCTGATTAAAATCCCGATTAATAAAAAGAGGAAAACGGCAGCCATACCTGATCTGGCACCAGCAATCATCCCCTCTTCAAGATCTTTGTACGAAATACGCCGGAAAAGCCCGTACGCAACTGTCAGCAACAAGGCAATCAAGATTGGAACATGCGGCTCTGTTCCTAAGCCAATAAGAAAATAACTGATAAGACCTACTGTTAAAATAAAGAATAAAATCGATTCACTTAGAGCTGGATGATATTTTGGCTGTATTGGAAACATGATGAAACCCCCCTTTAGTGTTAAGAAAAACTCGAGTGCCGCCCCGTCTTTCCAGAGGTCAGATGCCGGAAGTCAAACTTGAAGAAATCGGCTCCTGAAATAATAAACTTTCCTGACTTTTAAAAATAAAAAGCTTCATCCCCAAGTAGGGACGAAGCTTTACTCCGCGTTACCACCCTGATTGATGAGTATCACAACACAGTGCCAAAAACGCCTGATCTGTATTGGAGAAGCCGGGTTTTGCACACTGATTAAAGGAACTCATCCACTCAAAAAATATCCGCCAAGCCTGAATGTGTAATTCGAATCAAATCCTGCCGGGCCTTTCACCAGCCGCCCCGTCTCTTGTAACTGCCAGGCAATGACTCTACTTCGCATTCACGGATTTATATTCAGCTAAATGATTAATAATGACTATACATGTTATGATAATGATTTGTCAATGTGAAAATTTTTTCTGAAATCAATTACTTTTTCTTCAATATAAGTTAAGTTATAATGGTCTAAATCTTACTTGGGGGGACGGGAATGGATACTGAAATACTGGATAAACAAAAATCATCCCCAGCAATACAAATGGTTCGGAGGGGAATTGCAGTTGGTTTTCCGATCATGCTTGGTTATTTGCCGATTTCGATTACATATGGCGTGCTGGCAAAACAGGCAGGAATGTCAGTGACGGAATTAACATCAATGAGTGTGATGGTGTTTGCCGGTGCCAGTCAATTGATGGCTGCGAATATGATTGCGGTAGGTGCGGGAGCTGTCGAAATTGTCGTTGCAACTTTTGTCCTTAATTTCCGCCATTTTGTCATGAGTCTATCATTTATGAATCGCTTACGGGGTTTTGGAATCAAATGGAAATTGCCTTTATCGATGGGATTAACAGACGAAACGTTTGCCGTATCGTCTTTACATAAAAATGAGGCAAAAATGGAGAAAGGTGCTTATTTTTATTTAGCACTTATACTGACAGCCTATTTCGCCTGGGTAGCCGGCTCCTTTTTAGGAGGAATTCTTGGAGAAGTTATTCCGGAACAATTAAGTCAAAGTATGGGTATCGCTTTATATGCGATGTTTATTGGATTGCTTATCCCGTCGGTGAAAAAGGAATGGCGTGTTGGGGTAGTTGCCGTTATCGCCATGTTAATTAATCTCATGTGCAGTCAGTTTATGAGTGAAGGATGGGCAATTGTGTTTGGAACGGTGCTGGGCGGATTAAGTGGGGTATTTTTACTTAAGGGGGAAGAGTCATGATTATTGCAATTATTATAGGTATGGCGCTTGTAACGATGATTCCCCGAGTCATTCCGGCATTCATTGTTGATAAAATGCAGTTTCGCGATTGGATAAATCGCTGGTTAAATGCGATTCCATTTGCAGCACTTGGGGCGCTGATTTTTCCAGGGGTTTTAAGTGTGATTCCTGATCAGCCGCTAATAGGCCTCCTTGGAGGGGCCGTTGCTGTTGTTCTCGCATACTTTGGCCTGAATGTCATTTTAGTCGTTATCGGAGCTATTTTGACAGTTTTTTTGCTGACTATGTAACAAAGGTCCTCACTTAAGTGGGGACCGAAATGCTAAAAACCGCACTGAATGAAGTTTCACCTTATTCATAGGGTTCGATATGGATGTGTGCGTACGTTATGTTGTGTTGTTCCCGGAGAAATGTCTCAATGTTTTCTGTTATGGCATGGCTTTCTTTGACATTTAAATCGGGGTTAACGCGGATTGTAATATCGATAAATGCCTGATTGCCATGTCTTCTTCCCTTTATATCCACTACTTCCTTGACCTCAGGCACCTTGCCAATGCTCGTCTTTATTGTCTTGATTTGGTGTTCATCAAATCCATCCGTTAAGTTGTGTGTTGCATCTCTAAAAATATCCCATGCTGTTTTACAAATAATAATGCCGACAACTAATCCGGCAAATGGGTCAAGCCAGAAAAGCCCGAATTGTGCACCAATGATGCCGATAAACGCTCCAATACTGACATAGGCATCTGAGCGGTTATCCTGGGCGGCGGCATAGAGTGAGCTGCTGCCAATTTTTTCCGAAAGTGACAGATTATAGCGATATACGCAAAACATCACAACAGCTCCTCCAAGTGCGGTCCAGGCGGTAAGCATGCCTGGCTGGGCACTTTCACCAGCAATTAATTGTTCAAATGTGTTTATAATGACTTGGATACCGACCGTTACGATAATAAATGCTGCAAACAGAGACGCAATCGTTTCTGCTCTATAGTGACCATAGTGATGATCGGCATCAGGAGGTTTCCGTGAAATTTTAAGACCGACTAATACCGCAACGGAGGCGACGATGTCAGTTATGTTGTTTAACCCGTCTGCCCACAAGCTTTGAGAGTTTCCAACCGAGGCAATGATCAATTTCACTGCTGCCAAAACAACATAAGCACAGATGCTGAGCCAGGCACCTTTTTCTCCTTTTTTTAAATTATCTGCCTGTTCCATGAAATAGCCTCCATCTGAACAACTATTTTAACTGGCAAGTCAAGCTAGAGTCTAACAGAGTTATAACTGATGAGTCCAGAAAAACGTTAAGGTTCCCGTCTATATATTGTGCCTGATTTTCTTTTCCGCTTATTAAAAGACAGGAATAAATTTGGCGCACAAGTAAATAGTAATTTTAGGATTATATATAAGAAGGAGAAAGATTATGGTCGACCATCAAGAAGAGCAGGAAAAACGTTGGGCAGTTATATCTTTGGCATCAATACCACTGATTATGACACTGGGAAATTCAATGCTCATTCCTATTTTGCCGGTTATGGAGCAGGAACTGGGTATTTCGAAACTTCAATCAAGCTACATTATTACGGCCTACTCAGTAGTGGCCATTTTTTTAATTCCAGTAGCAGGATTTTTATCGGATCGGTTTGGGCGGAAAAAAATCATCATTCCTTCTTTAATTATTACTGGTGTGGGAGGATTGGTCGCCGGATTGGCATCACAAATGATGGATGATCCATTTTTGCTTATTTTGGCCGGAAGAATATTGCAAGGTATAGGGTCATCAGGTGCTTTTCCAATTGTGATTCCATTTGTTGGCGATCTATTCAAAGATGATAAGGAAGCGAGCACAACACTTGGTATAATTGAAACCTCTAATACAGTGGGGAAAGTGTTAAGTCCAATACTCGGGGCAGCACTCGCGGCGATTATTTGGTATCTGCCATTTTATGCGATTCCGGTGTTTTGTACAATCTCTGTTTTACTGGTCATTTTTCTTATTAAAAATAAATCCGGTGAAAAAAGTGAAACCCGCTTCAAGGAATACATAGGTCTTGCAAAAGATACTCTGAAACAGCATGGCAAGTGGCTGGTTGCTGTATTTATCATCGGTGCGGTATTAATGTTTATTTTGTTTGGATTTCTTTTTTATTTGTCCAGTATTCTGGAAGAGAAATATGACTATGAGGGTGTTTGGAAAGGGATACTTCTTGCTATACCGTTACTGGCATTGTCGGTCGCTTCATTTATTACCGGCAGGAAGATAAAAGATAATCTGAACGTCATGAAGTGGGTGACATTTACAGGCATTATGCTGACTGGTGCTTCGGTAGCTGTTATTCCATTTATGGACCATCCTGTCTATTTGTTATCCATCTTCTTTGTATGTGGAACCGGTATAGGTATGGCACTCCCATGTTTGGATGCGATGATTACGGAAAGCATGGATAAAACTGTACGCGGTGTGATGACGTCAATATACAGTGCCATGCGGTTTATCGGCGTTGCAGCAGGGCCTCCTGTTATTGCAATTTTGATGAAGGGCAATATTAGCTGGATGGCGAGTGTTTTGGCTATATTTGCGTTAGTTGCCGGATTTTTGGGATATCGTAATATAAAACCCTAGCTGAAAGAACCATTCAACTATCATTAGGAAGTGCTCCACTGATTTAAAATTCATTTTCCAAAAAGTTTTCCTTGCAAATATTTAAATAATTTAGGATAATGGAAAAAAGGAACAAGGGGGAATGTTCCATTGAAGAAACAAAAAATGGTCTACCAGCTTTACCGTTATGCTGGAGCAGTTATTGAAGCAAAACGCGAAGTCCCATTTGAATTGAAGCTATCAGCACAATTAATGTTGGATGAAATATGCTTTAGCTGGAATAAACAGCAACTGGAATCTGCTATAAATCATGCGATTGATACAGGCGATAAAGAAAAATTCGGACAGCTATGTGAGGAATACAGAAATTACATCTGGGAATAACCCGGACTCAACAAGAATGCCTTGCCGATGTTTGGTAAGGCTTTTTTCATGTGATGTTACAGAATTTCCCGAACTATTATTTAGAACTGAGCTCTATAATATTTATTTAAAAAGCCATAATTCTTAACAAAAAATTAAACTTAGCAAATCGAATATCTGATATGCTGTAGGAAAAGGGGGGGAGGACCCATGAATAAAAAGACGAATTTAAGCTGGATGCTATATGACTTTGGGAATTCTGCATTTGCAACGACGATTATGGCTGCCGTTCTTCCGGTTTTTTATTACGATGTGGCTGCTGTCGGTCTGGACGAAAGTTTGGCGGAAAGTTATTGGGGATATTCACAGTCGATTGCGGTTTTAATTGTTGCTATTTTAGCACCGATACTGGGGGCAATCAGTGACTTTTCTGCGGCAAAAAAGAAATTCCTGCGTTTTTTTGCCTATATGGGAATCATTGCAAGTGTCTTGCTGGCATTTGTCGGTGAAGGTGATTATCTGTTTGCTTCTCTTTTGCTCATTATCGGTAATATTGGCTTTTCGGGTGCGAATGTGTTTTACGATGCGTTTTTGCCGGAGATTGCCAAAAATGAAGACGAGATGGATAAATTATCATCCGGCGGTTTTGCATATGGTTACATAGGCGGCGGCGTATTACTGGCGATTAACATTTTGATGATTACGAATTATTCCTGGTTTGGCATACCGGATGTCACGACGGCCAGCCAGCTTTCATTTGCATCTGTTGGCGTATGGTGGTTCATTTTCTCGATCCCGCTTTTTAAGAATATCCAGGAAGAGAAAAAAACAATGGTTAAACGGGACAAACCTTATGTAGCAATCGGTTTCTCCAGAGTGGTCAATACATTTAAAGAAATAAAGCAGTTTAAGTATTTATTGATTTTTCTTATTGCATTTTGGCTTTATAATGATGGTATATCAACGATTATCAGAATGGCGACAATCTATGGCCGCGGTATTGGCATTGATTCTAATTCGTTGATTATTGCCCTCTTAGTCACACAATTTGTCGGTATTCCGTTTACGTTCTTCTTTGGGTGGCTGGCGACAAAAATAACAGCGAAAAGAGCGCTGTATATAACGTTATATATTTATCTTGGCGTTGTTATTCTCGGTTATTTCATGGCGACTGCTCTGCATTTTTATTTACTGGCTATTTGTGTCGGAATGGTACAGGGCGGGGCACAATCGCTCAGCAGATCGATTTACGGACGGATGGTGCCGGTCAACAAAAAAGCAGAGTTTTTCGGCTTTTATGGTATTTCGTCAAAATTTGCAGCTGTCTTTGGACCATTCCTTTTTGGGATTGTTGGCCAGCTGACTGGATCAAGCAGACTTGGTATCATATCATTACTTGTATTTTTTATAGCAGGTATCATTTTACTAAGATTTGTGAATATCGAAAAAGGTGTCCAGCAGGCGAAAGAGTATGCTAAATAATGGTTGAAATCAATGGGATCTTCCTGCCAGTTACATACGAGAGGGTGAGGTAAATGCGAATTAATAATATACGAAAAGCATTATATACGATTTCCAAAATTCTGGGTGATGTCAATGCAGTCAAAAGAGGGAGGGTCGGCAGAAGAGTCGGCCGCAGAGTTGCTGGCAAAGGAACAGGGAAATTACTTGGCAAATTGTTTAAATAGTTTTAACCAACGAAAGCTTTCACCGTATGATTTCAGGGTGAAAGCTTTCGTTTTTTTGTGGCTAAACAATCGGCTCGCTGTATCTGTTCTCAAGGTTCAGTGTAAGTGGTTTACCGGTATCATATGAGATATGGCCTATCAAATCAGGCAATCTGGTTTTTTGAATCGAATCCGCTTTATTCCAATAACGAATCACTTCTGTCATGGTTTCGATACCTTCTGTCCAAGCCTGATTGTATAAATCGACAAAACTTTTTGAACTGGGTTCCTTAGTAGCTGGATGATACCAGGTTGTATGATCCAGGTTCAAATAATCAACGTCATCATTGATGGGCTGGTGTGAAAAGGGTGAAATTAATTGCTTGAACAGTGCATTTTTCCAGCCGTAAGGATCAGAAAGCAATTTTAAAGCTAATTTCATATCACGATAAGCTTTTTGAATATATGCTGAGGTTTCCTGATCCACCTCGGGATAATGGTCTGCGATTGTTTTGTGCAGTGATTCAGCGGTATCCTTATCGAGCCTGCTGCCAACATCAATCTCGTTGAATACATGTCCTTTCCATGTCTTTAAATGATGGTATTTTGACATCATCAATGTATCAATTATAGTTTCCAATTTTTGGTGTTTACTGCCTTCGTATCCGGCCCTATAATGAATATAGGGATGAGCATTGCGATCAAGTATATGGTGGGTCACGAATCCGAACACATACGCCTGCACAATATCGTTCATATTCCTGGCTTTTTCAATGATATCCAGCAGGAATTCACCGCATTTCTCCCGATGCAATTTTAATCCGATATCATTTACGGGCTCATGTTTAATCCATGGCCAAAAATTATAATAAAAAAGAGGATCCGGTCCTTGAGCTCCCAATTTCATGTCTGCTTCATAATGTAAAAACGAATTAGGGTTTTCAATTGAATCCACCACATTTTCACAAAAAAGTATATGTGTCCAAATATTTGGCATGATGAGAATCCCCCCTGCCTATACGATCCTTTATCCCGCATGAAATGGTCAGTAACCCGCCAAAACACGGCGGCTAACTGACCGTAAATGTCCGATTCGGCTCAACTAACATTAAGCGAATAAAACCACTCCGCTAAATGAAGTTTCGCTTTTCATATAGTATAAAAGAAAATGGGTGAGAAAACATCCCGTAATACTTACTATTTTGTGACCAAAATTCATCACTTCTATTAAAAAACACAAACATTGCAATCGAGGTAACTTGCTCTGAAGACTTAAAGCAAAATATCTTTAAAATGTTATAATCATACCAAAACATAGTGTGAAATGAGGGTTGGTCGTGGAAAAAATTATGATTGTTGAAGATGACCCAAAATTAGCCGGTTATTTGTATGATTTTATCGAAAAATACGGATATGATGTTTTCACCGTTGATGATTTTGAAAATCTTATGCGTGATTTTAACCAATTTTGGCCGGATTTGGTGCTTCTTGACATCAATCTGCCCCGCTTTGACGGTTTTTACTGGTGCCGGCAAATTCGTCGTGAATCGATTTGTCCGGTCATTTTTATCTCCGCCAGAACCGGAGAGATGGATCAGGTGATGGCGTTGGAGAATGGAGGGGATGATTTTATCACCAAACCATTCCATCCGGATGTGGTTATGGCAAAAATCCGCAGTCAATTACGGCGGGCTTATGGAGAATATGCTGCGGGATCAAAAGAACGGATCATACAAAAGAATGGACTGAAGTTATTTCCGGAACGTATGGAGCTCAGATTTGGAACGGCTGCGGTATCGCTTACCAAAAACGAAGCGGATGTTATTGAAAGTCTAATGGATAGATACCCTCGTGTGGCTGGTCGTGAGGATCTTTTAGAGAAGTTATGGGATGAACATACATATGTGGATGAAAACACGCTTAACGTTAATATGACACGTGTTCGGAAAAAGTTTCAGGAGCTTGGAATTACTGACGCTGTGGAAACAGTCCGGGGAGCAGGCTACCGGCTTCATGTGACATGGGACGGGGCGGAGCATGCATGAAGCTTTTCCTGAAAGATCACCAATTACTTATCGGGTTACAAGTTGTTCAGTTTGGCCTCATTTTGTTAATACTTTGGCTGAATGGCTACCAGGATATCAGCATTGTGCTCTATGCTATTTTTCTGGGGTTCTTTTTATTGGGCGGTTATCTTGTTTACCGTTATGTGTCAGGGCGCAATTTTTATAAAAGACTTGAGAGACCAATGGCAACACTTGATGAATCATTGCAGGAAACGGATCAGTTACCGATTGCTGAAGCACTTAATCGATTACTGAAGTCGCAGTACAGGTTGTACGAGCAGCGGATTGGTGAAACAGAAATACAGAAGGAAGAGCATATGACGTTCATTGATCGCTGGGTTCACCAAATGAAAACACCGCTGTCGGTCATCGAGCTGACTGCCCAGGATTTTGATGAACCCGATTCATCGAACATTCGTGAAGAAACAGAGCGTATCAAGACGGGGTTGAATACCGTACTGTACATGGCACGTCTTCGTACGATTGAGCAGGATTTCCGAATCAAGCCGGTCGTATTGGAAAACCTGATCCATGATGTTAACCAGGACAACAAACGTTTCTTCATTCGCAATGAAGTATACCCGAAACTGGAAAAGGAGCAAGACGGTATTACAGTTGAATCGGATGAGAAGTGGCTGTTATTCATGATGACACAGATCATTCAAAATGCTGTAAAATATTCAGCCGGAAAAAGTAAACAAATTATGATTTCCTTGTACGAACGACATGGAGCGGCTATTTTTGAAGTGAATGATTTTGGCATCGGTATCCCCGAAGAAGACAGGAATCGGATTTTCAATGCGTTTTATACCGGTGAAAATGGACGCAATTATCGGGAATCCACTGGTATGGGTCTGTTTCTCGTTAAAGAGGTGGCTGGTTACTTGGGGCACGGCGTCGAAATGGAAAGCAATGCCGGTAAGGGAACAACATTCCGTATTATTTTTTCACCGGCCCAAAACATTACAAAAATGTAAGCTAAATGAAAGACCAATCGATCGTTTGTAAGGGTAGTGAGCGATACACTAAAGTCAGATATAATCCGGGTGTTGCTGGAGACCCGGTGAAAGGGGTATGAACATGCTTCAAGTTAAAAATGTAAGTAAAGTATATGAAGGCAAAGTAGCGTATCGCGCCCTGTCAAACATCGATTTGTTCATTCGTAAAGGAGAGTTTGTCGCCATCATGGGGCCATCGGGGAGCGGAAAAACAACACTTCTGAATATGGTGGCCACAATTGATGAACCGACAACTGGTGAAGTGCTGATAGAAGATGACAATCCGCATACCCTCAGCCGGAATGAACTGGCGAAGTTCCGCCGGCGTGAACTTGGGTTTGTCTTTCAGGAATTTAATCTTCTTCATACATTGACCGTGGAGGAAAACATGGTCCTCCCACTGACATTGGACGGTAAGCGTGTAAAGGAGATGAAACAGAAAGCTGAGGATATTGCTGAGAAACTGAGCATTCCCGATATCATGGGCAAGCGAGTTCATGAGATTTCCGGCGGGCAGGCACAGCGGGCAGCAATTGCCAGAGCGATGATTCATCAGCCCAAATTGCTTCTTGCTGATGAGCCGACAGGAAACCTTGATTCCAAGGCATCCAAAGATGTCATGGGTATGCTTGAGACGCTGAATAAAAAAGAAAATACAACGATGATGCTTGTCACGCATGATCCGCAGGCGGCAAGTTATGCGGACCGGGTTGTATTTATCCGGGATGGAAAATTTTATTCGGAGATTCACCGCGGGGAAAGCCGGCAGACGTTTTTTCAGAGCATCATTGATACGCTTTCCTTGATGGGAGGGGATGACAGTGACTTTTCGTCAGTTCGCGATTAATAATGTCATTCGCAATAAGCGTCTGTATGCTGCTTATTTTTTTAGCAGTCTGTTTACAGTGATGGTTTTCTTTACATTTGCCATTTTTGCTTTTCATCCTGCGTTCTTTGAAGGATTCTCTGAAGGATCGATCAGGTTCGAAGTATTGTATGGCATGTCAATCGCAGGCGGGATCATTTATGTTTTTTCCTTTTTCTTTGTGCTGTATTCGATGAGCTCATTTTTACAATCCCGGAAAAAGGAATTTGGTCTCTTGATGATGCAGGGGATGTCCACAAGGCAGATTCGTTTGATGGTATTTATGGAAAATATGCTGATCGGCTTTTTCGCGACCTTAAGCGGGATTTTGCTGGGCCTTGTGTTTGCTAAGGCAATTCTTCTGCTTGCGGAAAATGTACTGGTGATTGATGAAACACTAAATTTCTATTTTCCATTGTGGGCCATTGTCGTAACGTTTGTGTCGTTTATTGTGCTTTTCTTGTTCATTTCGCTGTTTGTCTCATTTATTCTCCGGACCCGGAAATTAGTCGATTTGATCAAGGGGGACAAACAGTCGAAAGGTGAACCGAAAGCGTCTGTCACGCTGGGGATTGTGGCTGCGGTGCTGCTTGCTGCCGGTTACGCTACGGCTCTGTATGTGAGAGGTCAGGGCGTTATCATTGCCATGCTGCCGGTTATTGTCGTGGTGGTAATTGGAACGTATTTATTGTTCACCCAGCTGAGTGTTTACGTGATCCGGCGGCTGAAGAGCAGCAAGGGTGTTTTTTGGCGGAAAACCAATATGGTGCTTTTCTCGGATCTGTCATTTCGGATGAAGGACAATGCCCGGACATTTTTCATGGTGGCGATTATTTCTACTGTTGCGTTTAGTGCGATTGGGTCGTTGTATGGGTTTCAGTCGTATTTGACCAAAGAAGTCAAAGACATGAATCCATATACGTATACGTACTCACCTTTTAAAGCGGATGAATCCCAGTTGCAGAAACATAGCGAGACGGTTGATGAAACACTGAACAACTATGATGTTCAGGCTGAAAAGGCTTCAGTTGAATTGGATTATTTTGAAGTGGACAACAGCGGACGGCCACAAGTTTTGATTGCCAAAGAATCGGATTTTAATCGTTTTGCCGGGCTTCTTGGTGAGGAGAAAGTTGATGCAGGTGAAGGTGAAGCGATTGTCGTCTCGGATAGTTCAAAGATTTGGATAGGTGCATCACCAAAGGAACGACTGATGGATGTTCCGATTGGACTGGCGGGTGGACGGAACATTCAGCCGGAACGATTGATATCGACGGTTGTAATGCCTGAAATGTATTCCTATTATATTGTTGATGATGACACATTCGAATCGTTACCGGCACCAGTTGAAACAAAAACGCACATAGTCTGGCAGGCGACGGAAGGATCCGAGGATGCGATCATCGAAGCCGGGGGAATATTGCAGAATAAGTTCCAGCCAGGTTTATTCCAAGCGATTGATTATCAAATTTATACCATCAATAAGAGTTTTGGACCTGTATTGTTTATCGGTCTGTTTATCGGGATTGTGTTTTTTGTATCGGCCGGAAGCTTCCTGTATTTCCGGTTATACTCAGATCTTGACCAGGATAGGGCGAAGTTTAAGACGATTGCCAAAATGGGCTTAACCGAAAATGAACTGAAAAAAGTGATCAACCGTCAGACAGCGCTTCTGTTTTTTGCACCGATTGTTGTCGCTTTGATTCACGGAGCCGTTGCCCTGACCGCGCTGTCAAATTTATTTGATTACAATCTTGTCACCGAATCGGCGATGGTGCTTGGTTCGTTTACACTGATCCAGATCACCTATTTCCTTGTTGTACGCTATTATTATACGAAGCAGATAAGAAGAGCAGTGTTATAGTGCTCCTTTGCATTATATAGCTCATTTGAAACGGATATCATAAAGGAAGGTTATTTTGTTGGAACAAGCTGCGTTGATTATCGCTATGCGTCTTTTTTCTTAGCGGTTGTCATTTTGATAGGGAGTGTACTGAAGTTTGGATTTAATGGTTTTTCAATTAAAATAAGAGTTGCTAAAATATAGCTTAGTTTAATGGGGGTTTATGCACTTTTTATATAATATTTTTGGTGTTAGCAAATTAACTAAATATAGTGTTGGTGGGACATGGGTCTGCCCCCGAGAGAACCCCTCTCTGACGTTCCAGCTGATTATGCACCGCGTTATGGCAGAGAAAACCCCTCTCTCTGACGTTCTAGCTAATTATGTGTTGCGTTATGGCAGAGAGAAGGCCCCTCTCTGACGTACCAGCTAATTATGTGTTGCGTTATGGCAGAGAGAAGGCCCCTCTCTGCCGTTTTAACTGATTATGTGCTGCGTTATGGCAGAGAGAAGGCCCCTCTCTGACGTTCTAGCTGATTATGTACCGCATTTGGTCAGAGAGAAGGCCTCTCTCTGCCGTTTTAGCTGATTATGTGCTGCATTTTGGCAGAGAGAAGGCCCCTCTCTGCCGTTTTAGCTGATTATGTGCTGCATTTTGGCAGAGAGAAGGCCCCTCTCTGACGTTCTAGCTAATTATGTACCGCATTTGGTCAGAGAGAAGGCCTCTCTCTGCCGTTTTAGCTGATTATGTGCTGCATTTTGGCAGAGAGAAGCCCTCTCTCTGCCGTTTTAACTGATTATGTGCTGCGTTATGGCAGAGAGAAGGCCCCTCTCTGACGTTCTAGCTGATTATGTACCGCATTTGGTCAGAGAGAAGGCCTCTCTCTGCCGTTTTAGCTGATTATGTGCTGCATTTTGGCAGAGAGAAGGCCTCTCTCTGCCGTTTTAACTGATTATGTGCTGCGTTATGGCAGAGAGAAGGCCCCTCTCTGACGTTCTAGCTGATTATGTACCGCATTTGGTCAGAGAGAAGGCCTCTCTCTGCCGTTTTAGCTGATTATGTGCTGCATTTTGGCAGAGAGAAGCCTTTTCTCTGACGTTTTAGCTGATTTCGTACTGCATTTGGGCAGAGAGAAATCCGGACCTGCCCATTTGCCCCACTTTTTGTTACAATAAGGTCAGTTAGTTTATATTTATACATAGGGAGGCAACAGATATGGACTACCGGATTGAAAAAGATACACTAGGTGAAATGAAAGTTCCTGCCGATAAGTACTGGGGGGCACAGACACAGCGAAGCAAACAGAATTTCCCGATTGGCGGCGAAAAGATGCCAATTGAAGTTATCAGGGCATTTGCAATTCTTAAAAAAAGTGCTGCCAAGGCGAACAGCGATCTCGGCTTATTGGACAAGAAGAAAGCAGAGGCAATTGCTTATGCCGCTGATCAGATAGTTGACGGTAAGCTTGACGAACACTTTCCGTTGGTTGTTTGGCAGACCGGAAGCGGAACCCAGTCCAATATGAATGTGAATGAAGTTATTGCATATGTCGGTACAGAATGGCTGAAAGAGCAGGGCAGTGAGGTGACGCTGCATCCGAATGATGATGTCAATAAATCCCAAAGCTCTAACGACACCTATCCGACAGCTATGCATATTGCTTTCGTTTTAAAATTGGAAGATCATGTTCTGCCTGCTGTAAAAACACTCAAAAATACCATGAATGAAAAGATGGAAGCCTTTCAGGAAGTGGTCAAAATTGGCCGCACACACTTACAGGATGCGACACCTCTGACATTGGGGCAGGAAATCAGCGGCTGGCATCGCATGCTGGAAAAATCAGAGACGATGATTTCTGAAAGCCTTGACTATGTCAGGGACTTGGCGATCGGCGGTACTGCTGTCGGGACAGGCCTGAATGCCCATCCTGATTTTTCAGAAGCCGTGACAAAAGCCATCATTGAAGAAACCGGCAAAACCTTTAAATCCGCACCGAATAAATTTCATGCCTTAACAAGCCATGACGATGCGGTTCATGTTCATGGTGCGTTGAAAGGCCTTGCAGCTGATTTGATGAAAATTGCCAATGATGTGCGCTGGCTGGCAAGTGGCCCACGCTCAGGCATTGGTGAAATCACCATACCGGCAAATGAGCCTGGAAGTTCGATTATGCCCGGAAAAGTCAATCCGACACAGCCTGAAGCAGTTACGATGGCAACAACACAAGTGATGGGAAATGATGCGGCAATCGGATTTGCGGCCAGTCAGGGTAATTTTGAACTGAATGTGTTCAAACCGGTTATTGCCTATAACTTCCTGCAATCATGTCAATTGCTGGAAGACGCTATGCTTTCATTTGATGAGCGTTGTGTAAAAGGCATCGAACCAAACCTTGAACAAATTGAAAAATACTTACGTGATTCGTTAATGCTGGTCACTGCTTTAAATCCGCATATTGGTTATGAAAATGCAGCCAAAATTGCTAAAAAAGCATTTGAGGACGATACGACCCTTAAAGAAGCTGCCATTGAACTTGAATTGCTGAGCGAAGAGGAATTTGAAAAATACGTGAATCCGAAAGAAATGACATATCCGAAATAATACTAAAAAGCTCACTATCTGATTAGGTAGTGAGCTTTTTTATCAACCAACCAGTTAACGTTGCTAATGCTGCCGCTTCCCGTATATAAGCAACAATTACCAGCGATATTTCATGATAAGTTTTCGGGATCTGTTCACAATAATGCGTACAGGAGGTGATAGACATGGCAAATAACAATAGCGGAAACTCAAACCAGCTAGTTGTTCCTGGCGCAGAACAAGCTCTAAACCAAATGAAAACTGAAATTGCATCAGAGTTTGGTGTTAACTTGGGCGCTGACACGACTTCCCGTGCAAACGGTTCTGTCGGTGGTGAAATTACCAAACGACTTGTTCAATCAGCTCAATCTCAATTCAGTGGACAACAATAATAATGAATGGCCTCACGAGGGGATAAACCCCCATTACTAAAGAGTAGAGGGAAGTTTCAAAGCTTCCCTCTATTTTAATATCCAAATACATTGGTATTTTTTGCATTTAATTGGATTTTATACTAAATCAATGTTCTTCGTTACCTGATTCTTTTTTCTGTTTCCGGATCAAAGAAAAGTGCTTTGTTCATGTCAAAGGCAAGCTCGATTTGTTCGCCGCCGGTAATATCAGAGCGTGAATCAACGCGTGCAACAAAGTCTTGTTCATTGAATTTCGAGTAAAGGTAGGACTCAGCACCCATAAGCTCTGCAACTTCGATCATTGCGGTTATTTTTGTATCAGGTGATGCTTCAATGAAAGCAGGCTCATCATGAATATCTTCAGGACGTATCCCCAAGGTCAGGTCCTTATCGACATATCCTTGATCGCGAAGTGTCTTCATTTTGCCTTCAGGAACTTTTATCTTCGTTTCGTCACTTACAAAGAAGCCATCTTCCAATGTTCCGGTTATGAAGTTCATCGATGGTGAGCCGATAAAACCGCCTACGAAAATATTTTCCGGTTGGTCATATACTTCTTTTGGAGCACCTACTTGCTGAATAATACCATCTTTCATGACGACCAGCCGTGTCGCCATTGTCATTGCTTCTGTCTGATCGTGTGTAACATAAATCGTTGTTGTTTGCAGCCGCTGATGCAGTTTCTGAATTTCCGCACGCATTTGTACACGCAGTTTGGCATCGAGATTGGATAGTGGTTCGTCCATTAAGAAGACTTTTGCGTCACGGACAATTGCCCGGCCTAAAGCAACACGTTGCCGCTGCCCGCCGGATAATGCTTTTGGTTTGCGATCCAAATAGCCTTCCAAGCCTAAAATATTAGCAGCGTTTTGAACCCGCTGTTCAATTTCGTCTTTTTTGAATTTCCGGAGTTTTCAATCCAAAGCCATGTTTGTCATAAACATTCATGTGCGGATAGGAGGGCATAGTTTGAAAACCATTGCGATATCACGGTCTTTTGTGCGATATCATTCATTCGTTTGTCGTCAATGTATATCCCATCAGTTATTTCTCCAATTCCTGCCAATTCATCCCGTAAAAGTGGTTGATTTCCACAGCCGGATGGACCGACAAAAACAATGAATTCCTTGTCAGTAATATCCAAATTAAAGTCATCAACGGCAGGGACGTTTTTGTCGTATACTTTTTGGATACTTTCCATTCGCATTTCAGCCATTTTTTCTCTCCTCTCAATATGTAAGCGGTTTATAAGTTCATTTTAGTTAATTGGAGGAGGCTTCGTAAATGGTAATCATGCACAAAGAAAACAAGCCATTTTGTGCACATTGTTATTTTTCAAAAAAATGATGAGTCAGTATCACGGTGAAAAGCCGGATCTTAACTGGCGCAAATATCCGATTCTGTTCAACTAACATTCAGCGGAAAAAACCGCTCCACTGAATGAAGTTTCACTTTATCATCCGTAAGGCCAGGTAAACAGTCACTGCCTGGTGGAATTCGCGTATTTCGATACCTGTTTTTCCTTGAATTTGTTCAAGGCGGTATTGCAGGCTTGTTCCGGTGGAGATATAGCTCTTTGGCGGTGACGGATACATTTATTACACGTGATAAAACGTTTCAATTGTTTGAGAAGTTCATCATCATCTGCCGTATCGGCTAGAACAGTCTGAACAAAGTCAGCCCGAAAATCATTTTCCGCTTGGTCAATAAGTATATAGGGGAGAGCTTCAAGATAGTTGACGACAGCCTTATCGGAATATTTGCCAGCGATTTCGGCACCTTTTATCAGTGTTTGATACCCTTTTCCTGCTTCTGATAATGACGTTAAAAAAGGTCCAACGAAAAAGTGCAGATTAACGGACAGATCACTCATAAAGACGTCAATAATCGCTTCATATGAAATAGGGTCATCAGGGTTTTCCTCAACAATAACCCCTTCATGATCATTTTCCCACAGTACGGGCACCTGTTTTGCGAAAAATTCATTTACTGCCTCTTTAAATAATGATGGTTTAATCTGATCCGGTTGAAAAGAAAAGTAAATAAAGCGTATGTATCGGCTTGTCATCACTGTTGTGTTTCGTTGCCGATGTTATGTATGCCAAGCTTTTTCCTCAGGTGTGATTGCCGGCGTAAATATATTATGAGGCCGCAAAAACGTACTTAACAACTGGACATCTTTGCCTGTCAGTTCTTTTTGATGGACGCCAATCAGCTCACTATCCATTGTCATAAACCACCTGTAGTTATCTTTCTCATTTTCAGTTATATCTTGATATAAAATTAGTGTAGAAAAAATTTTGCGCAATTGGTCTATCATAAAAATGCCTCTTTTCCTGGTACTTTTTTCATTATACCAGTGTATAGGAGGTGAAAACATCAATTTTTGCATTTTCTGGCCTTTTTCCTAAAGGTATACAGTGGTTGAAACGTCTGTTATAGTAAGTTTAGACGAAAATGAAGGAGGATCTATCGTGTCTAATATTTATGATAGTGCATATGATTTAGAAAAAGCAATTCGCAGCAGTGATGAATTCAAAGGCTTAAAAGAAGCGTATGATGCCGTAATGGCTGATGAATCCACAAAGAAAATGTTTGATAACTTCCGGAATACACAAATGCAATTACAGGAAAAACAAATGCAAGGTCAGGAAATTTCCGAAGAAGAAGTTGAAGAAGCCCGCAATGTTGTTGAGCTAGTGCAGCAGCAGGAGGATATCTCCAAATTAATGGAAGAAGAACAGCGTCTGAATGTTGTCATTAATGACGTGAGCCGTATTATTACAAAACCGTTAGAAGAGTTATATGGTAATCCGGAAGAAGAATCAAATGAATAAATACTAACACGCTCCCGCAGTCTCATGTACTGCGGGAGTTTTACTTATTGGGAAATATAGTGGTATTTTTAGTAAGATAAGTAAGTATAAATTTCGTATGGCATTTTCAATCCGGAAATCGGCTAACTCGCCGATTTCTACCAATCCGACCTCCGACCTCTGGCATCTGAAAAGACGCGTCAGCGTTTTTTCTAGGATAACTTAGGAACAAAAGAAGGATTTTTAACAAGAATCGCGAATTATGTCATGTATAAATTATTGGAAGAGGTTGATATGATGAGTACTGTATTACTGGAGAGCAAAAATAATGTCTCTTATATTTATTTAAACCGGCCTGGTCGGTATAACGCCATGGACGGGGACATGCTGAAGGAATTGAGTAATGTGTTGGATCAAGTCGAGCAAAACGATGATAAAGTTGTCATTTTAAGCGGAAAAGGAAAGGCGTTTTCCGCAGGCGGTGATATTGGTATGATGACTGATTTAGCAGGAAATGATTATTATAAAGAGGTCATGGAGCAAATTGAAAACGCTGTCCTGAAATTATATACGATGCCTAAAATTGTAATTTCAGCCATTCACGGGTCTGCTGCCGGATTGGGGTTAAGTCTTGCGCTAACAGCCGACTATGTTGCAGCTCATCAGGAAGCCAAATTAGGCATGCTGTTTATTGGTATTGGACTGGCACCGGATGGCGGCGGACATTTTTGGGTGCGTGAGCGTCTGGGGACACAGCGCGCAAAGCAGTTCATTTGGGGTAAACAGCAAGTTAAGGGAACGGAAGCTGAAACAATGGGGCTTGTCGATTTCCTGAGTGAAACGGACGTTACAGAACAGGCCGCACAAATGGCTGAGCAAATACTGGCTTCACCAATTAATTCCATGCTAAAAACGAAAAAAATTTATCATGATCATAATATCGACACACTTAAATCCTATTTAAAAGCAGAACGGCAAACACAGTGGGAGCTTCTGCAGACCAAAGATCATCGGGAAGGTGTGCAGGCGTTCCGGGAAAAGCGTCAACCCGTGTTTAAGGGTATATAGTAAGCCCTCTCACTATTAATATCGAATATGGCGTTAAAAAGGTGGCTTTAATTTAAAATTTTATCATACATGTATGGCAATTAGTCCCACACTTCAAAACGTTAAGATTATATAAAAAAGAAAAAGTGGGACAGCTGCCAAGCCGATCATTCAGTTGAGAAAACCATTCCGCTGAATGCTTTTCGCTGACTGTACGCCCCTGTTGTCTGTTTCGTTTCGATTATATTAGTGAGAGACCGTTTTACTAGCGATGAAACAAGACCAGTTTTGCTTCCGGTGAGACACAGCGGTGGGTATACTCACCGTATCCTTCTTCGTCGAGTCGCGCTTGACCAACTTTTTCCGCTTCATGATTGTCACTTGCTTCAAAAGACTCGTTAAGCAATCTTTCTCCGGTTTTATCAAAAACAGTTAAAAAATACGTTTTCATAAGTGTGAGTCCCCCTTAAGATAATTTTAGCTGTATTTTGATTCAAACATATCATAAAAGCGGAACCAAGAGAAGGATTTCCTGTAAACATATATTCGCTTAAGGAGTTTGTTATAATGGTGACAGGTAAGAATGAATTCAAAGAAGCTGCAGGTCATGTTATTTCAACAGAATCAGCAAATTCTGTTCGCATTCCGTAAATATTAATGATAAACTATTTTCAGGTTAGAACAAAGGCGTAGATGCTGTATATACAAAGGACGGCCGGCTAAAACGACACACTCTGTGCCAACACCGGCATAATCTGTGTGCCGAAGTCCCGGGAATCAGCGAATCGATGCTGCCTTATCGTATTGTGGTAAGGAAGATTTCACCGGTTGCCGGGCGTTAGAGCCGGACTTCGTTTAGTTCACTTTGTAACCATGGTAAATACTGCTTTAATTCTAAACTTTTTACCTCGTTTGGTAAAAACCAACCTCTTATAAAAGTGTATGGAGGGATTCCATTGCCTAACGATAAACACACATCAAATGAAGAAGAAAAATATGAAGAAACGATTGAAAAATTCATCCAAGTAATTGCTAAAAATATGAGCCTATATGGTATTACATCCTCTGTAGGTCGGTTATATGGTGTCCTGTACTTTTCAGATGAACCGATGACACTTGATGGTATGCGTGATGCCCTGGAAATGAGTAAAACCAGTATGTCAACAGGTGTACGGTCTTTATCGGATATGAAAATGGTCGAATCGACTTTTAAAAGAGGCATCCGAAAAGATTTGTATCGATCAGAGGAGGACTGGTATAAATCATTCACATCATTGTTTGGAAACCGTTGGCGCCACCATACTGAGACGAACATTGAAGAGGCTGAAGAAACCATCATGGAACTCAGAAAAATAGCTCAGGAAACGAGTGATGAGAACCTGAAAAACAGAATTGGCCGGGACATTGATCGTCTCCGTTATGCCAAGGATTATTACAAGTGGCTGATGAAGTTTATTCAGGTGGTTGAGTCGGGCGAAATATTTGAATATGTACCAAGAAACGATATAGAGACAGGTGATGAGAAGTATCGAAGGGATAACCGATCATGATAAAAAAGGGGGAGGAAGCGATTTGAAACAGGGGATAGGACATTACACTATTGGTGATGCATTCGACAGTTTTATTTTGATCAAAACAGCCACAAGGGGAGTTGCCAGCAATGGAAAGCCATTTTTAACACTAATATTGCGCGATGCGACAGGTGAAATCGAAGCAAAATTGTGGGATGCGACGAAAGAAGATGAGGAAATATTTGTTCCCGAGCAGATTGTGAAGCTTTCCGGGGAAGTTAATCAGTTCAGGGGAAAGCCACAACTGAAAATCTTTTCCATTCGCCCCTCCCAAACAACAGATGGTGTCCAGGTTTCCGATTTTGTTGAGAAAGCCCCCATTGATAAAGACGTGCTGATGGAAAAGTTAACGGAAGCCATTTTTGAGATGGAGAACCCGTCATTACAGCGAATTGTACGAGCTCTCATCAAAAAGTATCAGGAAGCTCTGCTGACTTACCCTGCAGCAACGAAAAACCATCACGAATATGTATCAGGGCTGGCACACCATATTGTCAGCATGCTTGCGTTGGCTAAAGAACTGCATCAACTCTATCCGAATACGAATAAGGATTTATTATATGCAGGCGTCATTTTGCACGACCTTGGGAAAGTTAAAGAGCTATCAGGTGTTGTAACGACATCGTATACATTGGAAGGAAAATTGGTTGGACATATTCCAATCATGGTTGAGGAGATTGGAAATATGGCTGAAGAACTGCAAATTGATGGTGAGGAAGTATTGATTTTACAGCATTTGATTCTATCCCATCATGGTAAAGCAGAATGGGGAAGTCCCAAGCCGCCATTAATCCGGGAAGCAGAATTACTGCATTTGATTGATTTGATTGATGCACGGATGAATATGCTGAACCGTGCACTGGATAAGGTCAAGCCCGGAGAATTTACAGAACGGTTATTTGCACTTGATAATCGGTCATTTTATAAACCGCTCTTTGAAGAGAATTAGGCTGATTTCTTTAAAAGGTTATTTTCCCCCTTTTTTAGTCATATATATGAAGCAGATTCATTCATGGACAAGGGGGGCATAGCATGATTCTTGGAGTGCCTTGGTGGGTTTTTATGATGATCCTTTTCATTTTTTTGAGCGGTTACATGGCTTTTAGAGCAATGAGAGCAGAACGCCGGATCGAACAGCAATATATTGAGCAGGAAGGTAAAGTATACATCGATCGAATGGAAAAGGAACGCCAGCAAAAACAGCAACGGAGACAGCAATTGTCACATTAAAAATGATTAATAAAAACTGCTGATCCGTTTTATGCGGATCAGCAGCTTTTTTTAACCTTGAGGCTGCCCTTGAGATTGCCCTGGATTTGTTTGTTCAAAGATATCTTCCAGACCTTCTGCTTGAATGTTGTAGTCAGAATCCTCAATCAGGCCGTTAACTTTTTCCTGAAGTGCTTGAATATCGACACGATCATTTATAATATTCCGGCGTATGGTATCTTGATTGTCTTCAAATGAACCGATATCCTCTTCAGTTTCACGCTTGTCCGTTACTTGAATAACGTGAAAGCCATGTTGGGATTCAACGGGATCGCTGATTTCATCTACTTCCATATCATAGGCTGTATCCTCAAAAGCCGGTACCATGTCACCAACAGAGAAGTAGCCTAAGTCGCCGCCATTCTGGGCAGATGCATTATCATTTGAATATTCTTCTGCGAGGTCGGCGAAATCATCACCGTCATCAAGTCTGCTTTTCACTTCATTAGCCGTTTCCTCATCATCGACTAAAATGTGCCGTGCCTCAATTTCTGTTTGCATGCGGTCGTATCTATCCTGCAAATCCTCTTCGGTAATGTCCATATCCTCAGCTGCTGCTTCCAGCTGGAGAAGACTGAGATGGATTGTGTTGCGGTACGCTTCTTCGCTCTGGATTCCCTGCTGCTGCAGGAACATTTCAAATTGTTCACCCAGTTGGTCCTTTGTATTTTGCACTTCCTGATCCACTTGTTCCTCTGTTACCTCATAGTTATCGCTCAGTACCTCAATCGTAATAAGCTCACGAAGGACACCTTCACCAGCACGATTTTTCATCTCCTGATAAAATTCTTCCTTGGTGATATCACCGGCATTTGTTTCGGCTACGACCTCCGAGTCACCATCATCCGTACAGGCTGATAATGTCAAAACACCGGCAGTTAAGGTTGCAGCGATTGCCAATTTTTTCATTTGTGCACACTCCTAATCGATTTGTCGCTTTAGCAATTAGTCAGCTTACTAATATAGCATATATTTTATTTGTTTCAGTTTAAAGAATCCCTGAAAAGTCGGAATATACTTCCTAAACGGTAGCATTTAATACTTTCACATAAGAGGATATGAGTAAGACCAGCACCATAATATTAATAACACGAAACATGGACGACTGTTTTTTCTCCTTCATTTCCATTTTCGTGCAAAACTGCTGTGTTAATGAATTAAATATCAGTAAGACAAAAATTGCATAAAACGCAAAAATAAACCCCATTTAAAAACCCCCTTAAAAAAGGATACCACATCATCCATATTTAATACTTTATCAAAAGATTCCTGTCATGAACAGTATAAATTTAATTTTTCGATGTTGGAAATCCGGTTTCATTTATAAAATCAGGAACGTTTAAATCCGTAAAGAATTTGGTTACGTCATCGCTGCATGAACAGATAGCCAGTTATGAAACTTTTTCAGTTAACTGCTTTTTTTAGTATAATAATTTAAAATAGGGAACATGAATAAATCGGTTCGGGGGGGGTTATGTTGTTGAGGAATAGAGAGCAGAATGAAACATTGCGTTTTTATTTTCAACTGTTATCGAAAACAATCGATGTAAATCAATATCCATTCACAAAAATGATTATTGAAAACAGCATAACAAAGGCTGAATATGAGAGGATTTTGCAATTGCTGGAAAAATTGCATCATCAATACATGAACCAAAAAGATGATGGCTTTCTGGATTTTTCGTCACTTTTAGTACAGTTTGCCGGTATGCTTAACGAAAAATTGGATCCGAATACAACGGTTTATGCATTAAAAAAAGAAGGATATTATCCCTCTTTAATGCAAGAATTCATAAAAATTTTGGAAAGGTGAAACCAGGCTATCACGAGAAAACACCAAGCATCAGGTCGAAAAACCAGGTTTCGGTCTTAATCAGACTCTAAATGGTGAAACGAGGATTCAATTTGCTTGTGGAAATCAATAATTTTATTTAGGTTGTTCAAAAGTTCGGAAGGTTGTTCTGTTCCCTGATTTTCAAGGTCTTGCTGTAATTTCTGCAGCGATTCTTTTTGGTGGATGGATGCGTCAATCCACTTATTAACATAATTATTCATAAATGTTTTAAATAATTGATTGTTAGCTTCATATAAATCTTTCCTTACACCTTTTCTCCATACAAGTGTCACCAGGCTGCTATCGGATAAACTGCGTATACTTGTACTCATCGATGTTTTACTTTTTCCCAGTGCTTCACTCATGTCATCTAACGTCTTTGGCTGATCCTGCAAATATAAATAAACAAATAACCGTGCTTCCAAGGGGCTTAAGCCGAACATTTCAAGTGTTTTTGCAAATTCTGAAATAATTTTATATGTAACATCTTCTGTCGTTGACTTGTACATGAAATCCTCCTAAAAAGGCTGCTAAATAAAGGTTACATGAAAATTAAGCAAAATAAAAATTTGGAGTATACAAGTAAATCAAAGAAAATGAGAGGAAATTAAAGAATGTGTCTATATAACTTTGTACAGAATAAACTGTACAAAAAATATGTACAAAATTACCGGTATTTAATGTTTGAAATTTAAATGTAATAGTCTTATAGTATTAAGAGTGAACGAGATGAGGTCAGTTAAATTTAAGCTCAACCGAACCAAATCGTTTTGGTGTCGTTTTATAAATTTAATCTGATAAAGAAGTTGCAGGACTTTTATCCTTGTCATTCATATTTGATTTGAAAAAGGACAATAGAAACGTGATGGAATGCTCACTGATTATGGGCAATTCAATCAAGTTGTTCTGAATCAACACTAAAAAATTAAAGGACTATCGTTAAGTGAGGTGAAAAAATGAGTAAAATTAAAGTCGATAGATTAACAAAAATATTCGGCAGGCGACCGAAACAAGCTGTCAAATATCTCGAGGAAAATAAATCAAAAGATGAAATTCTGGACTTAACGGGTATGACAGTGGGTGTTAATCAGGCTACATTCGAAGTAGATGATGGCGAAGTCTTTGTTATCATGGGTTTATCCGGAAGTGGTAAATCAACACTCGTTCGTATGCTGAATCGCTTGATTGAACCAACCTCAGGCGATGTATGGCTCGACGATGAAAATATAACAGAGATGGATAAGGACGATTTGCGAAATTTGCGCAGGAAAAAAATGAGCATGGTTTTCCAAAATTTCGCATTGCTGCCACATAAGACAATTCTCAAAAATGCCGAATACGGCTTGGAAATTCAAGGCATTGACAAAGAAGAACGGGAAAGAAGAGCGGGTGAAGCATTGGAACTCGTTGGTTTAGGCGGCTATTTTGAAAAATATCCAAGTGAACTATCCGGCGGTATGCAACAGCGCGTCGGCTTGGCCAGAGCGCTCACCAACGACCCGGAGATTCTCTTGATGGATGAGGCGTTTAGTGCACTGGATCCATTGATTCGTAAAGATATGCAGGATGAACTCATGGATTTGCAGCAGCGGGTACATAAAACGATTATCTTCATCACACATGATTTGGACGAGGCCCTCCGAATTGGTGACAGGATTGCACTGATGAAGGATGGCAGTATCGTGCAAGTCGGGACAGCTGAAGATATCCTGATGGATCCCGCCAATAATTATGTTGAGCGTTTCGTTGAAGATGTCGATCTTGCCAAGGTTCTCACAGCTGGACATGTCATGAAACGTGCTGAAACGGTGACGGTCGATCGGGGTGCCAATGTTGCGCTAAGGTTAATGAAGGAAAATGGGGTTTCAACCATTTATGTGGTTGACAAAAAACAAAAATTACTCGGCTATGTAACGGCAGATCAGGCAGCAGAAGCCGCTAGGGAAAATAAGGCACTTGAAGATGTTCTGGTAACTGATATTCCGACGGTTCATCCTGATACATTGCTGTCTGAACTATTCGAGCCAATGGCTGATGACAAGGCGCCACTGTCTGTTGTGGACGAATCAGGTAAGCTGGTCGGCATTGTTGTCAGAGGATCCATTATCGGAGCACTTGCAGGTAACGATAAAGTGCTGAATGGAAATGGGGGTGACGAAGCAAATGGATGAGAATACAGGATTTTTCCCCGCCATTCCATTGGCTGAGTGGGTTGAATCGTTTGTTGATTTTTTGACAAATTATTTCTCGATTGTGTTTGATACGATTTCGAACGTCGTTGCATTCATTACAGAGAATTTTGTGTTATTAATGGAATTTGTACCCCCACTTTTGCTGATTGTCATAATAGCTCTCTTGGCATGGTGGGTAGTCAATTGGAAAATTGGTCTGTTTGCTCTCCTGGGTCTTGGACTTATTAATAACCTCGGGTACTGGACGGAGACTATTGAAACGATATCCCTTGTTTTAGTTTCAGTTGTTATTGCGATGATAATCGGGATTCCGATTGGGATTTGGATGTCGCAAAAAAACACTGTCCAGACGGTTATTACGCCGGTACTTGACTTTATGCAGACGATGCCGGCATTTGTTTATTTGATTCCGGCGGTTGTGTTTTTCAGCCTTGGAATGGTCCCTGGTGTTATTGCAACCATCATTTTTGCCATGCCGCCGACTGTCAGGCTGACAAACCTTGGCATACGGCAGGTTGACCAGGAACTGATTGAAGCATCCAACGCCTTTGGTTCCACTACTGGGCAAAGGCTGGCAAAAGTTCAGATACCACTGGGAATGCCGTCCATCATGGCAGGTATTAACCAGACGATTATGCTGTCCTTGTCAATGGTTGTCATCGCGTCCATGGTCGGGGCGCCTGGTCTTGGTACAGTTGTTTACCGGGCTGTTACACAGGTTGATATCGGATCAGGATTTGAAGGTGGTTTATCACTTGTTATCCTTGCGATGCTGCTTGACAGGATTACACAGGGGGCAAGTAAAAATTAAGGATGTTCACGGGTTATCTGCATCATACATGATGCAGAGATCCGAACATATATATATTATTATTTTAAGGAGGGTCATTTCTTATGTTTAAGAAATTTAGATTATTAGGCTTAGCTGCAGCTCTTATGCTGGCTATAACACTCGCTGCATGTGGCGGCGGTGGCGATAGTGAAGGCGACGGCGGTGAATCCGCTGACGACGGCAGTAATGGTAATGGCGGTGAAGCTAGTGGTGACACCATTGAACTTGGTGAAACTGATCTGACTGTCCCATATGTTGCTTGGGCAGGTGCACTCGTACGTACACCACTATTACAAATAGCACTGGAAGAAGCGGGCTATAACGTTGAGGCAACTCAAGTTGATGCGGGTCCGATGTGGACGAGTGTCGCTGATGGTTCGGCTGATTTCATGACAGCTTCCTGGTTGCCGGCGACTCACCAAAACTATTGGGAAGAATACCAGGATGATGTTGAAGTGATCGGTGAGTTTGTAGCGCAGGCGCCGCTTGGATTAACCGTTCCATCTTATATGGATGTCGAGTCAATTGAAGACCTGAAAGGCAATGAGGAACTGGGTGAAGAAGTCGATTGGACCATTACTGGTATCGACCCAGGTGCAGGTGTTATGGCGAGCACGGAAGAAGCAATTGAGAACTATGGACTTGAGAATTGGGAACTGTCATCAAGCTCTGAAGGGGCCATGCTGTCAGAACTGCAGACTAAAATCGATAATGAAGAACCAATTCTTGTTCCGGGTTGGAAACCACATTGGAAATTTGCCGAATTGGATCTGAAAATGCTGGAAGATCCTGACGAGTTTACGGCGGTGAAGGGTGACCGTATCGAAGCTGTTTGCCAACCCTGACTTCGAGGAAAATTCTCCAGGCGCTTTTGAAAATCGTACAACGCTTCACAGAAGATTATGTGGTGAAGAAATGGAAAATGGAGTTGCTGGTAGCGTTAACGACGGTGCAAGTGAAGAAGAAGCAGCACAGCAATTCATTGAAGACAATCCGGATCTTCTGGAAAGCTGGACAGAAGGTATTGGTGAATAAATCTCGAGCCTATTAATAAAAGCTGTCTCATGACAATGAGGCAGCTTTTTTATTGCCGGATGGAAACAAAAAACCCCCGTATCAGCGTGCAGCAGATACGGGGCGATTCATGATTGTATTTAATTTTTTGCTTTATCTTCCAATTCTTTCAAACTTACTTCGATTTGCTCAAGATAGTCATGAATGTTTTCCTGGTGTGGTTCCACTGTTTTCTTCCATTCTTCTACAGAGTTTTTCATCTCCTGTGTCAATTCCTTAACGAGGACGGCGCCTTCTTTGGATGTTTCAGTAATTTGATTTTTTAACTGTAAACCATCTGTTTTCAACTTATTCAACAGGCCATTTAGTTCGATGCTTTGTTCTTTAACACGGTTTCGGATGCTGCTGCCTGATTCAGGTGTGCTTAATAAGGCCACGGCAGCACTTACTGTTCCTCCTGCCAAAATTCCAAGAACGAGTGATTTCCCTTTACCCATAGTGGTAAACGCTCCTTTCGAATTCTCCATTATATCTTTTACCTGTGTCGCACTCAGAAAAACATCATTTCATAACATTTCATTTTAAAAAACCCTCTGACAACTAATTGTGCCAGAGGATTGTCGATACAAGTCGTCATATGTCACACGGTTGATAGTGGACGTGTCTGTTTAAAAATGTTTTGGACGATTGGGTAAACAATAATCATAAATGCTGTATTCAATGCAGTTGCCGGCAACACGATTGTTCCGAATAATATCAAAAATGCGCCTTCCATCAGTCCGACAATATAAAGCGCTATGGTAATAAATATTGAGCCGCTGATCATAGTACCAACAGCCGTTAATACCGGAACATTTATTTTAACATCCAGCCTGTCTTTAACGAGTAATAACAATCCGAAAAACAGTATACCAGTGATTGGTTTATCAATCATGTTGGCGATTTGTCCTCCGGGTGTTTGGGTCGTTAAAGCCGAAATAACACCGGCTGCCAGTGATAACACCATGACATATTTCGTTTTCGGAAACAGCATGATGCCTAAAAACATCATGGACAGCAGCATGTCTGGTTTCATTCCGTAAATAAAAGGCGGGATGATAAAATGCAGTACAGCACCAATCCCCAATAACAGTGATAAAAGTACTAAAACCCTCGTATTCATTTTTACCTCTCCTCTTCTCGGCTAAGCTATTTGAGTTTCCAGTTGTGCACTGATTGCCGACTGCGAAACGTAACTTAATTATAACAGAAAAACACCTGAATAAAAAGTATTAATTTTCTGACCCTTTCTGGAGAAGTCAGATGAAAGTCAGTTAAAATGCTTCATTAATTTCTTTTGCGATTTGCTGCAAATCATCTTGTGAATAATCATCAGTATGCACCTGCCAGTTAAATGAGAAACCGTCATCCTCGCCATAACGTGGCAGAAGGTGAATATGTAAATGGAATACTGACTGATCAGCGAGCTTTTCATTGTTATTCAACAAGTTCATTCCAGCCGGCTGATATGCTTTTTTGATTGCATTAGCGATGGTCGGGATACGTTCAAATAGCTTGCTTGCAACTTCTGGTGGTGTTTCATAAATATTTTTTGTATGCGTCTTCGGGATAACCAAAGTGTGCCCTTTCGTTACTTGGCTGATATCCAGGAATGCGTAAACAGCTTCATCTTCATAAACTTTTGCTGATGGAAGTTCACCATCAATAATTTTGCAAAAAATGCAATCTTCATGAGCCATACCAATCACTCCTATACGTGTTTACATTCATTGTATATAGAAATGGGGTGGAAAGTAAAGCCAGGAGCATAAGTATCCTGTAAAGAAAAATTGAAATTAATTGTGGGGAAAAATCACCAAAAATAAAAACAGGTCAGGCTCACGTTTTAAGTGAACCTGCCTGCTGTGTGAAGCAAGAGGATGACAAAACATCTAACGTTGGGGACTTTGTAATTTTAGTTAAACCGCATATTGCTTTTTAACGCGATTACAAAAACCGGTTTGTCAGCATCCCAAATCATTGGGGTGATCTGGCAAAAGGGTTTAAAGCATTAGATGGTCAAATACAGATCGGTGCTTTAGCATCAATAGACGCGTGTTGATCTATATCTTGTCAATCACCTAATTATCGATCGCAAACACCTCATTTGTGTCTAAGACGTAATTACATGATTTTGTTCATCCTCTTAACTTCATTTCCTAGTCTGTAACGGCGAGTCATTTTTTATACAATTTTTGATTATAATTTCGTGTGATAGCGGAAAGTTCCCATTTATAAAGAGAACTATAGGTCATTTCACTGAATCAATATGACTGTGCAAGGTGCTTCGTTTTATGGTGATGTTTAATACGGAAATCGGCTTACTCGCCGATTTCTGCCAATCCGACCTCTGGTATCTGAAAAAACGTGTCAGCGTTTTTTCTTACGGCTGTTGTCGAATTCGGGCGATGAGTTTACTTTGGCTTCACGTCTTAAACATGGTAAAATTTTAAATAAGTGAAAATTGGGAGGAACGCTTGTGGAACCTTTGTTACATATAGATGATTTGTATGGTGGTTATACGCACAAAAATGTGCTGCACGGTATTTCGTTTGATGTTTTTCCAGGTGAGATTGTCGGCCTTATCGGATTGAATGGCGCCGGAAAAAGTACAACAATTAAACACGTTATCGGACTGATGCAAGCCAAGAAAGGTACGGTTGCAGTAAATGGGAAAACATTTGAAAATAATCCGGATACGTATCGAAAACAGATCGGATATATTCCGGAGATGCCGATATTATATGATGAGTTGACACTGTATGAGCATCTCCGTCTGACGGCGATGGCTTATGATATTTCAGAGGAAGCATTTGAAAAAAGGCTTCCGCCGCTGCTCAAAGAATTTCGGATGGATAAACGGCTTAAGTGGTTTCCAACACATTTTTCCAAAGGGATGCGGCAAAAGGTTATGATTATGTGTGCATTTTTGATCGAACCACCGCTATACATTGTGGACGAGCCATTTGTTGGCCTTGATCCGCTTGGGATAAAATCATATTTAGAGCGCATGGATGATATGAAGGCGGGCGGATCAGGCGTTTTAATGTCTACCCATATTCTTGCGACAGCTGAGCGCAATTGTGATCGATTTGTCATTTTACATGAAAGGTCAAATCCGGGCAGTAGGTACATTGGAAGAACTGCGGAAGAACTTTGATATGCCTGATGCAACCCTTGATGATTTATATGTGGAATTGACGAAGGAAGATAGCCATGTTTGACGCGCATAAGTTTTTTAAACAGCGCTTTGCTGCTCATATAAAGGAGACAAGCCGTTATCTGCGCTATATTTTTAATGGGCATATTGCTTTTGCGATGCTGTTTTTTATTTCAGCGGGGGCGTATTATTATCAGCAGTGGCTTGAGGGACTTCCGGAAGATTTTCCGACAGCATTGATTATTGGCGTGACATTTGGTCTTCTGGTCAGTTACAGTCCCGCCAGAACCCTTTTGAAAGAGCCGGATTTGGTATTTCTGATTGCCGCGGAGAATAAAATGTGGCCTTATTTCAGAAACGGACTGGTCTATAGCTTTGTTATTCAACTTTATATTATCCTGCTTGCCGGCGCCGCGTTTGGTCCGCTTTATTTTGAATCTTATCCGGACCGTGCGGGGAATGTTTATTTATTGACACTGCTGGTTGTTCTGATATTTAAAGCGGGTAATTTGATCGCCAACTGGTGGATACTTAAAATCAGGGAGCCCGGATTGCGCGGGATTGATCAGACTGTACGGGTATTGCTCAATTTAGCTGTGTTTTATTTTATTGTTCAAGGTGAAATGGTCTGGGCCGGCGTTACGACTGTTTTGTTTACGCTCGTATTTTTATACGATCTGAATGTTTCCCGAAAACAGCCGGGTATCATTTGGGATCTTCTGGTGGAAAAAGATCGAAACCGGATGCAGACGTTTTACCGTATTGCTAACATGTTCACGGATGTGCCGCACTTGAAAAATCGGGTAAAAAGCAGACATTGGCTTGTATCGCTCATCAGCAGGGTGCCATTTGCCAATAAACATACGTTTGATTATTTGTACCGCATTTCCTTTGTCCGCAGTGGAGATTATTTGGGAATGTATGTCAGACTTATCGTAATTGGTGGGTTATTCATCTATTTTATCCCAAACATATGGATGAAATTACTTTTTGCATTGCTGTTTTTGTACATGAGCGTCTTTCAGATGATGACATTGTACCATCATCACCGGACTGTCATGTGGCTTGATTTGTATCCGATTGCTATTGAGGTAAGACAAAGATCATTGTTTAAGCTGCTGTTTCAGCTGACACTGATTCAAACCATCATTTTTGCATTGCTGTTCACAGGGATGCAGGAGTGGATTTGGTATGGCAGTCGTACTCGTGGGTGGTACGCTGTTTAATTATTTGTTTATTCAAGGTTATGTGAAGAAAAAGATAGAGGGGTAAACAAACGGCTGATCTTTTCTGAGATCAGCCGTTTTCACGCTGGTTAATTCTGATATTCAAAATAGGCTGAGATAAGGGTTTTGGCTGCAACGGGCAATGCACGCTCATCGATATCAAATTTCGGATGGTGGTGCGGGATACGTGCTTCCGTCTTTCTGTGCTCCGGTGAAAAAGTATGCACCAGGCTTTTTGAGCGTGTAATAAGCAAAATCCTCGCCGCCCATAACCGGTCTGACAACCTCAGTTGTATGAATTTCGTCAACCTCACTGCCTGCCTTCATGACAAGTTCCGCTTCTTCAGCATGGTTAACCAATGGTGGATAGCCTTTTACATAATCGAACGTGTAAGAAGCACTGTTGGTGACACAGACACCTTGAATAACTTTTTCCATTTCTTCAATAATTTGATCTTGAATATCCGGGTTTAAGAATCTTACGGTGCCGACTAATCTTGCTGTATCAGCAATGACGTTAAATGTCGTCCCTGCTTCAAAAAGACCAATTGTCACGACTGCTGTTTCCAAGGGATCCAGCCGTCTGCTTACAATTTGCTGCAGCTGCGATACGACTTCAGAACCGAGTACAATGGCATCTTTTGTTTCATGCGGGTATGCACCATGGCCGCCCTGCCCCTGAATGTTAACTTCAAAACGGTCTGTTCCTGCCATGAAAACATCTTTTGTTGTTTGCAGCACACCAAATGGGGTAGTGGCCCATAGATGTGTTCCGAAAACAGCATCGACATGGTCAAGCGCACCGGATTCTACAATCGGTTTTGCCCCGCCTGGTGCATATTCCTCTGCGTGCTGATGGACAAATACAATGGTGCCAGGCAAATCATCCTGGAAAGAATTCATCGTTTTAGCGAGTGTCAGCAGTGAGGCAGTATGACCGTCATGGCCGCATGCATGCATAACACCCGCCACTTTTGATTTATAGGGAACTTCTTTTTCATCCTGGATCGGCAGTGCATCAAAGTCAGCCCTGAGTGCAACGGTTTTGCCCGGTTTGCCGCCTTTTAACGTGGCAATCACACCATTGCCGCCGACATTTTTTTGATATGGAATCCCCAGATTGTCGTAAAAGTCAGCGATATATTGTGCTGTCTTCGTTTCCTGAAAAGACAGTTCCGGATATTGGTGCAAATAGCGCCGGATTTCAACCATTTCAGGGTACAGTTCATCAAGCTGTTTATGTATAGCTTGTAACAACGAAAGACCTCCTTTAACTTGAACATTTTCTAACTATTATAACATTTTTTGAGATAGCCGTGTTGGTTTGAATGTATAAAGGTTCAACATCGGCAAGGCGGGAGACAGACGGAAAAGAGCAGGGAAATCAGCAGAAGAAGAGAAATATCAGCAGAAGGGAAGGCGTCCTAACAAAAGAATGGAAGATTTTCATGGAGGGGTGTGCACATATGCTGACTCCCGGTTATTCCTCAAAGACAGAAAAAAGACTATTCCAATCTAAATGCAGGAACAGTCTTTTAACCATAACATTTTGATTTATCCAGTACTGTCCGATTCTGTTCAACTAACATTCTGCAGAGAAAACCACTCTGCAGAATGAAGTTTCACTTTACCCCGCATATAAAGGACAGTATACCGCCAAAGAACGGCGGCTGACTGTCCTTAAATGTCCGATTCGGCTCAACTAACATTCAGTGAAGAAAACCGCTTCACTGAATGAAGTTTCACTTTATTGCACTCTTGGATCTGTGAGGAGGCGTTGAATTTCTTCTTTATGGCCTGTTTCATCTGCAATAAAGTCTTCAAGTTTCACGACCAGTTCAGTGTGGCCTAATTGTTCAGCCTGTTGTTTGCGTTCTTCATACCGGTTAATCGTTTCAATTTCAGCTTCCAGGGTAGCTTCCAGCAAATCTTTGACCTCTGTCGGTTGTGGAACACCAGCGGATTCTGTAGTCGGTGTTCCGCCTAATGATTTGATTTTTTCGGATAGATAGAGTGCATGACCCATTTCGTCGTTGATTTCTTCTTCAAAAAAAGGCTTTAACGCTGAACGGTACAATCCCGAAACGACTGAGGCGCTATAGGTGTATTGAATCGCTGCAGCATATTCATTGGGACAAATCGAGATTTAATCCGTCAACCAGATTTTTGGAGATTTGTTCCATATATCCCAACCTTTCTATTATAATAGAGCACATAATTTATTCCCTGGTTTATTATTTGAAAAACATAAAAGTATAAAGGTTTCACGTTTTCCGGAACTTTAAAAATGGGAAAAAATTATGCCTGTTATGGCAGAATCAAATAGGGTAGGATGGAAGTGGGAGGTTTTGAACGTGATAAATAAACGCAATTCTATCATATTGCTGTTATTATCGCTGGTCGGATTTTATTTTTAACATGCCTGATTTATTTGTATGAATGGCTACAGTCGTTGAGGGGGGACTCTTCGTCTTAAAGCTGATATGAGAAGTTTTATATTTTAAAAACGTTTCAAAAAAGCTATCAGCAGACGTCTTTTTTGATTTTTTGATGCGTTTACTTGTATAATACATTAAGAAATAAAATGAGAGGACGACCATATGGAAAACACAAAAACAAATGAAACATTGCTTATGGTCATATGGACTCAGTCACTTATAGCTACATTGGGGAGCTTGTTTTTTTCGGAAATAATGGGCTACGTACCGTGTGAACTGTGCTGGATACAGCGGATTTTCATGTATCCGTTAGTGATTATTTACGGGACCGCCCTGATTAAAAAAGATATGTCGATTGCATTGCCGGGCTTAATATTAAGCGGAATCGGAATGTTTGTTTCCATTTATCATTATTTGGTGCAAAAAATAGCTGCGTTACAGAATGCCGGTGATGCGTGTGGCGTTGTTCCATGTAATACGGAATATGTGAACTATTTCGGCTTTGTGACCATTCCTTTTTTGGCGGGTATAGCATTTATGATTATAGTCGTATTGCATATTATGATATTAAAATGGGGGAGAAATTAATCTATGCGAAAGAAAATGCTGCTAATTATCGGTTCGATTGTTGTGCTGTTTGCTGCTCTTTATTTTGTGATTGATTATAAAAACCAGCAAGCGATTGGCGATAATGAAAATCCATACGGTAAAGACGACTTGCATCAGGCAACGGTTGATCAGCTGGATGATGAGAACTACCAGAATCAGATTTTGCCGGATGAATTGGAATCACTGCTGAACGATGGCGAGGATATGGTTGTTTATTTCTATGATCCGACATGCCATCACTGTCAGGAGTTAACACCAAGATTGGTTCCAATTGCTGAAGAAATGGGTGTTGATATGAAAAAACTGAACCTGCTGGAATTCGAGAGCGCTTGGGGACAGTATGGTATCCAAAGCACACCGACACTCGTTTACTTTGAAAATGGTGAAGAAGTTGATCGGGTTAATGGCGCGCAGCAGAATGAATTATTCAGAGCCTTTTTCAATGAATATGTCGTTAATGATACAGACAATGAACAAGCAAGCTAGGGAGGTCATCCCGGCTTGCTTGGTTTTTATAAATGTAAAGTTGTCCATGAATCAATGATCCATCAAATGGGGTATGTTTTTTATTCTTCAAATTCAACCATATGGTAGCTGTTCACGAAAGGTCTGTCCAAAAAGTAGGCAGGCAGTTTCACGTCGCTGCTGTCTTGATGTGCTTTGTTTAAATTGATCCGAGTTTTTCCAGTTTTCAAAAGTCGGCTTCTGAAGCCCATTGCGTCATGACGATATAAGTGTTTTCCTTGTTTTGGTCTTAATAAGCGGAATGCCTGAAATCCTGGCATTGATTCAACACTTTGCTGACGCTGTTTGAATTTATTCTCAAACGTTGCTTTTAGCTTCATCAGCTACCGGATGTTATTATGACCGATAAAGCCATTTTTCCCCGAATCTGGCCATTTTCAGTAATGATTCAAAACCCCTTCCGGGAGCAAAGATGTTTTTCTTGTTTCCTTCATAATAAACAGTGTGTTTGAGCTTGCCTGCATAAAATAAAAATCAATATCCGGATGCTTATCCGGGAGCTTGCTCAAGAAGTCGAGTGTTCCATTTGTCATGTAGGCATTCATATCTTTCACCCCAATTTATTGCTTTTCTCTCAGTTTAACATACCCGTTCCGTCTGAGTGTTACTCTTTTACCACTTCTTAGCAAGCTGTTCCCTTGTGAACCACTATTTAGAACAATTATCATATAACATTGTGTATTATTCTTTCGTCACTGCAAAAATTGTCGTATACTATTACTTGAGGTGAATTTATTACACGATGAAGAAACTAAAATGGCTGTTGCTTTCATTTGTCTTTGTTCTGGCATTGGGAGCAATCGGATATGGTGTTATTTTATTCGGTGGTGCGTTGATTGTTGATGAAGAAGGACTGACTCTTGATGTCACAACAACAATCGAAACAAGTGATGGAACGGTCATCGGAAAATTATATGAAGAGAATCGCATACCAATCGCGCTTGAAGCTATTCCTGAGCATGTCCAGGAAGCTTTTATAGCTGTAGAGGACAGGCGTTTCTATGATCATTCAGGCGTTGATTTTATCTCGGTGGTCCGTGCCGTTTATCGAGACATTATTGCTATGGCTAAAGTGGAAGGTGCCAGTACAATAACCCAGCAGCTGGCCAAAAATCTATTTCTGACGAATGATAAAACATGGCTGCGCAAAACGAAAGAGGTTATGGCTGCGATTCATTTGGAGCGCAATTTATCAAAAAATGAAATACTTGAATTGTATTTAAACGAAATCTATTTTGGACAAGGTGTATATGGGCTTGAAGCTGCTTCCCAAAAGTTTTTTAACAAATCAGCTGAAGATTTGACACTTTCTGAGGGGACTCTCTTGGCAGGGATGGCAAAAGCTCCGAATGGCTATTCACCGATTGACCATCCTGAAAAAGCAGAGAACCGGAGAAATGTCGTGTTGCAAGTAATGGAGGATACAGGCAATATCTCTGCAGAGGAACGATTAGAGGCACAAGGCAAAACGCTTGGTCTGGATGTGCAGGAATATGAACCAAAACCGTGGGCTGCGAGTTATATTGATCTTGTTTTGAAAGAAGCAGAGGATAAGTACCATATATCAGTCGATGAACTGCAGCGCGGTGGCTATCGGTTAGAAGTTAACATTAATCCCCGCATCCAACAAATTGCCTATGATAAATTTCAGAATGAGGATTATTTCCCGGGTAATACCGAGGGTGCTGAGGGTGCCTTTGTGATGCTGGAACAAAATTCGGGAAAGGTTGCTGCTGCACTTGGCGGCAGAGATTACAAAATAGGTGATTTGAATCGTGTGATGGTAAAGCGTCAGCCAGGTTCAACCATAAAGCCTGTTGCTGTGTATGGTCCTGCCATGATGCAGGAAGCCTACCAGCCCTATACACTGATTCCCGATCAGGAAATGGAGATTGATGGCTATACGACCACGAACTATGATGATCAGTATAACGGAGCAGTCACCATTTATGACGCGCTGGTGGAGTCGAAAAATGCGCCAACAGTATGGCTTTTGAATGACATAGGCATCCCTTATGCAAAGGATTATTTAAATAAATTAAATTTGCCGGTTGAGGATGAAGGTCTGGCTATAGGTTTAGGCGGGTTGTCAGAAGGTTTAACACCTTTGCAAATGGCAGAAAGTTACCGGCCGTTTGCAAATGGTGGTAAAACAATCGAGGCGTTGACAATCGATCAAATCTATAATCGGGAAGATGAGGTTATTCATGAAGGAGAAACAAATACTGCTGATGTCTTCAGTCCGCAAGTAGCCTGGAACATGACAACCATATTGTCGGATGCTGTCACAGAAGGTACAGGGGGTGCAGGTGATTATACAAAAGCATTGGCAGGTAAGACGGGCACCACCCAGCATCCGCATGTTGATGGTGTGGCGAAAGATGCCTGGTTTATAGGGTTTACGCCGGAATATGTGAGTGCTGCATGGATAGGCTATGATACATCAGATGAAAATCATTATTTAACAGCTGGAAGTGAGATGCCGACCCGGCTGACAAAGAATATTTTATCGGAAATTGATAAACAAAAATCACTCGCATCATCATTTGATAAGCCGAAAAATGTTACGGCATTGCCGGAACCGATTGACCTTCCCGAAAATATAACATTGCATGGAAGTTATTCGTTTGCCGGCTTTTCCCTGTTCAACGGAAAACTTGAATGGACCGAGGCAGAAGATGATCGGATTGTTTATCGCATTTATCGGGAAGAAGAAGGCATTGATGAGCGGATAGGTGAAGTGGAAGGAGAGAATGAATTTACAATTGACCGCCTCCAAATATTCGGTTCATCCAGTTATTATGTTGTACCATACGACCCACTGACTAAGTTAGAGGGACAGAGGTCAAATACGGTTGAACTTCCCACGTAATGTCAATGCTTGAATTAAACGGAAATTGATGGAATCACATTGTAATTGAGACAAATTGATGACAATCGCTAATGGTTTCTATACAACGGAAATGAAATTCGCTATAGTAAAGAAGAGACTAATACGATAGAAGTTGGAATAAAGGGTGAAGTAAGTGACAGAACATTTTAATGATACAATTTTGAAAGCATACAATGGAGAGCAAATTAACTATACACCTGCATGGTTCATGCGCCAGGCAGGCAGGTCACAGAAAGAGTATCGTAAGCTGAAGGAAAAATACTCGTTATTTGAAATTACCCATCAGCCTGAGTTGTGCGCTTATGTCACGCGCCTGCCTGTTGAGCATTACGGTGTGGATGCGGCTATTTTGTACAAAGACATTATGTCGCCGCTTCCGGCCCTCGGTGTCAATGTAGAAATTAAAAAAGGTGTCGGACCGGTCATTGACAATCCAATCACCAATTTTCAGGACGTTGAACAATTGGGAATGATCAATCCGAAAACGGACGTACCATATGTGCTCGATACCATCCGCCTGCTGACAGAGGAACAGCTGAATGTACCACTTATTGGATTCAGTGGCGCGCCGTTCACATTGGCAAGTTATATGATTGAAGGCGGACCTTCAAAGAACTACAGTAAAACAAAAGCACTCATGTACAGTCAACCGGACGTATGGTTTGCGTTAATGGACAAACTGGCAGATATGACAATCACGTATGTGAAGGCCCAGATTGATGCCGGTGCGAGGGCTATACAAGTTTTTGACTCATGGGTAGGGGCCTTGAATGTTGAGGACTACAGGTATTATATCAAGCCGGTCATGAAGCGGATTTTTTCTGAACTACAGACGAAAAATGTTCCATTGATTGTTTTTGGCGTTGGTGCACGGCATCTGCTGCTGGAATGGAACGATTTGCCTGTGGATGTCATTGGTCTTGACTGGCGGACGTCGATTACCGAGGCACGGCAAATGGGCGTGACGAAAGTATTGCAGGGTAATCTTGATCCGACAGTACTGCTCGCCGACTGGAGTACGATTGAAACAAAAACAAAGGCGATTCTCGATGAAAGCATACAGCATGGAGGACATGTTTTTAACCTTGGTCACGGTGTCACACCGGACATAAAGCCGGAGACACTTAAAAAATTGACCGAGCTTATCCATACCTATTCGAAACGATAATTTGAAACTGATGAGGTGTTACAAATGGGAAAGAAAACATTAGGATTACTGGTAATGGCGTATGGAACGCCATACAAAGAAGAAGACATTGAACCATACTATACGGATATCCGCCATGGGAGAAAGCCGTCTGAAGAAGCACTCCAGGATTTGAAAGACCGTTATAAAGCGATTGGCGGCATTTCACCTCTGGCAAGAATTACTGAAGAACAGACGAAGGCATTGGAAGAAAAAGTGAATGCTGAACAGGATGACGTTGAGTTCAAAGCTTATATCGGCCTGAAGCATATTCATCCATTTATTGAGGATGCGGTTCAGCAAATGGCGGAAGATGGCATCGAGGAAGCTGTTTCAATCGTCCTCGCACCACACTATTCAACGTTCAGTGTCAAATCGTATAACAAGCGTGCCAATGATACTGCAGCAAAATACGGTATTTCCATTGAATCGGTGGAAAGCTGGTATGATGAACCAGGCTTTATCACGTATTGGTCCGATCAAATCAGTGCCGTATATGATGAGATGCCTGCAGACGAACGGGAAAAAGCTGTTTTGGTCGTTTCCGCGCACAGTCTGCCGGAAAAGATTTTACAGGACGGGGACCCATATGTTGACCAGTTGAAAGAAACAGCGCGTTTGATTTCCGAGCAGACAGGCATCAAGAACTATGCGATTGGCTGGCAGAGTGAAGGCAATACACCTGATCCATGGCTCGGCCCGGACGTGCAGGATTTGACACGTGATTTGTATGAACAGAAAGGCTATCGTTCTTTCGTTTATGCACCGGTCGGCTTTATTGCTGATCATCTGGAAGTGTTGTATGACAATGACTACGAATGTAAAGTCGTTTGTGATGAACTCGGTGCGAATTATCATCGTCCGGAAATGCCGAATGCCCATCCGCAATTCATCGCAACGCTTGCTGATGTTGTTTTGAACAAAGTAAAGCGTGAAGCACAATGAGCGAAACGAAAAAGATTCTGATAGCGGGCGGTGGCATAACCGGTTTAGCTGCTGCCTACTATTTGCAAAAAGAAATAGACGAAAAAGGTTTACCGTATGAAATCAAGCTTGTCGAGGCAGGCAGTCGCCTTGGTGGTAAAATCAAAACAACAAGACGCAATGGATACATTATTGAGCAAGGCCCGGATTCATTTCTATCGCGGAAGGAACCTGGTGTTAAATTGGTCAGGGAATTGGGGTTAAGTGATCAACTGGTTCGTAACGGTACCGGCCAATCCTATATTCTGGTCAATAATAAACTGCATAAAATCCCTCAAGGGTCCTATATGGGAGTTCCGATACGTGTTCGACCATTCCTGTTTTCCGGTATTTTTTCACCCCTAGGGAAGCTTCGAGCAGGAATGGATTTGGCCATGCCAAAAGGAAAGACTGGGGATCAGTCACTGGGCAGCTTTTTCCGCCGGCGCTTTGGCAATGAATTAGTGGAGAATTTGATTGAACCACTCTTGTCCGGAATTTACGCCGGTGATATCGATCATATGAGCATTCAGGCGACATTCCCAAATTTTTATCGTCTTGAACAGGAGCACCGCAGTCTGATCAAAGGTCTGCGAAGAACAATGCCGGATAAATCGAAGCCAAAATCCGGTGGTAAAAAACAGGGTGTGTTTTTCTCGTTAGAAAATGGACTGGAATCGTTGGTTGAGCGGCTTGAGTCCGTTCTCGGTGATGTTGTTTCACGGGGTGTCGGGGTTGATCATGTTGAGAAGAAAGAACAAGGCTACCATGTTTTGCTGAGTAATGGTGACGTGTACAAGGCAGATGCCATGGTGATGGCGACACCACACAATACATTGCCGAAAATGTTCAGCCAATTCGATGTGTTTGACGACTTCAGAGACATCCCGGCCACATCTGTTGCAAATGTTGCGATGGCGTTTGACCAGTCAGCCATTAAACAGGATATTGACGGAACAGGATTCGTTGTGTCACGAAACAGTAACTTCCGGATTACAGCATGTACTTGGACGCATAAAAAATGGCCAAATGCCGTGCCTGATGGAAAAGCGCTGGTGCGATGCTACGTCGGGAAACCAAGTGACCAATCAGTGGTGGATTTAACGGATGACGAAATCACTGAAATCGTCATGAACGATCTGAACAAAACGATGAATATTACAGATAAACCTGAATTCAGTGTCATCAGCCGCTGGAAAAATGCCATGCCGCAATACACGGTCGGACATACCGAGCGGGTGTCAAACGTACGTGAAAATATGCAGAACGAACTTCCTGGCGTGGTTTTTGGCAGGCAGTTCGTATGAAGGCGTTGGCATCCGGACTGTATCGGGTCAAGGTGAAAAGGCGGTTTGTAGACGTCCTTGAAGTTTTTGGGATGATTAAAGTTTTGGACGGCATCAAGACTGTGAGTTGGTGCCGTTTTTTTCGTTTTGACGAGATGAAGAGAGAACATCGCGTAAGATAGGGAGATCATCAGAAGTACGGAAATATCAGCAGAAGCGGGAAATAATCAGCGGAAGGGCGAAAATATCAGCAGAAGCGGGAAAGAATCATCGGAAGAGCAGGAATATCTGCGGAAGCGTGAAAGAATCATCAGAAGAGCAGTGAATATCTGCGGAAGCGGGAAAGAATCATCGGAAGAGCAGGAATATCTGCGGAAGCGGGAAAGAATCATCAGAAGAGCAGTGAATATCTGCGGAAGCGGGAAAGAATCATCAGAAGAGCAGGAATATCTGCGGAATCGGGAAAGAATCATCAGAAGAGCAGTGAATGTCTGCGGAAGCGGGAAAGAATCATCGGAAGAGCAGGAATATCTTCGGAAGAGAGAAAGAATCATCAGAAGAGCAGGAATATCTGCGGAAGAGAGAAAGAATCATCAGAACAGCAGGAATATCTGCGGAAGCGGGAAGAATCATCAGAACAGCAGAAATATCAGCAGAAGCGGGAAAGAATCATCAGAAGAATAGGAATATCTGCGGAAGCGGGAAAGAATCATCAGAACAGCAGGAATATCAATAAAAAAGACTGCAGACGTTTAGAAACATCTGCAGATAAATCGGTCTATTTTAGTCAAACTGTAGTATGTGTTTTGAAGTATTTTTATAGGGAAATTTTGAATGCTGTGGAAAATCGTTAATGTTTGGCGATAAGTATTTTCTTGCTCTATTCTGTCCTTTATGTTGCAGATGCATGCTATTCAAAAGGGTATGAGCCGTTTTTGGTGAAGCAATCTGGAGCAGGTTCCGGCATTCCTTATTTGTAATGGTTGGCCCATTGAGGAGAAAATAGTCCAGAATCATCCGTTCATGAATTTTAAAGGATGCAGCAGCATGAATGAGGGGTGTCTGCCTGCAAGTAAAGGTTGGAGAATAATTTCTTTAAACTGGGGGCATTCGTGAATATATTTTGCGAGTAGTTATGATTTTAGTCTGTCTAAATGGCTTGTTGCAGGTTAGTTATTATAATTTTATAAGAATCTGGAATTTTTCCAAACATTTTTTCAATATAGTTGGAGGGGTAAGCGACAACAAACTAGAGTCGATCGGGGATATTAAAAAAAATCCGTGTTTCTTAGCCATATTTGCAAATGCGGCTTTTTGTGCCCTCGGCTTGCAAAATTGGATCTTTGAATGACTTTATTTGTCCGTCAACTTCCTGGGTTAACTGTCTTTGTTTTGAGTCATACTTAAATGTTCCCTGTTTGTTTTTAACTTCAAGTATGAAAATGACCTTTTTTGATAGGATGAGCGTGTCAATCTGAAAATAAAATGGAGGATTTTGCAGTCGGATGCCTTGAAATACGAAGAAATCTTTTTGCGGGTATGTGGAAAGTTTGTAGTCAACATTTTTCTCACCATCATAACCTGCCTTTTCCCGTTTGTACTCTGAAACGATGGCTTCATGCTGCCGGTATTGCGCTAATAGCCATCTGAACAGTGCTTCATACGAATAACAGTTTCGTGTGATTTTTTTCTGTGCTTTATAGTCGTTGGACTCATGTTTGAACCAACTCCTTTTATATTTTTATCTTATAAAATTCGACAAAAGGATTCATTTCCTGCTGAAAATCATGAAAAATTAGTGAATTAAATAGATGGTTTGTGACATTCAAAATCCGAAAAAGTGGATACGGAAGAAAGAATCAGCAGAAGGGCAGAAATATCTGCGGAAGAGAGAAAGAATCAGCGGAAGCGTGGAAATATCTGCAGAAGCGGGAAAGAATCAGCAGAAGGGCAGAAATATCTGCAGAAGCGGGAAAGAATCATCGGAAGGGCAGAAATATCTGCAGAAGCGGGAAAGAATCATCGGAAGGGCAGAAATATCTGCGGAAGAGGGAAAGAATCAGCGGAAGAATAGAAATATCTGCAGAAGATAAGCAGAATCTGCAGAAGATTATAACCATCATTCCGATTCTGTTTTTTGTAGTTGAAAATCAATAAAAAAGCGCCGCGGCTAAGGCCGGGGCGCACTGATTGCTAGTCATAACTTTTTTCTAGTTCATCAACGAGTTCACCGACGTAGGCAACAGCTTCCTTAATGGCATCGGGCTGCGACATGTCTACACCGGCCTTCCGGGCAAGATCCAGTGGTTTCATTGTTCCGCCGGCTTTTAACACGGATAGCCAGCGATCTACGGCTGGTTGTCCTTCTTTGCGGATCATTCCTGCCATAGCAGTGGAAATCGTCAGACCGGCTGAATAGGTATATGGGTATAAGCCCATATAATAGTGCGGCTGCCGCATCCATGTCAGACCTGCTCCGTCATCGATGGATGCTGCGTCACCCCAAAAGTTTTCAAGTGCTTGCTTTTTTTGCTTGGTCAGTACATTTGCTGTCAGCGGTGTTCCTTCTTCCGCCAGTGCATACACACGGCGCTGGAATTCACCTTCAAGCAGGTGCGTCACAAAGTTATGGTAATAGGTACCGAGCAACGAGCTGATGACCCAGCGTTTCATCCGTTTATCGTCCGTTTTGGACATCATATGATCTGCCAGCAATAACTCGTTCAAGGTTGACGGCGCTTCGATGAAATAAGTTGATGGCCGCGTGTTGACGAGTGACTGATTTTCACCGGCAAGATAAAAATGGCCTGCATGTCCCAGTTCATGCGCCAGTACAAATGCTCCTCTCATCGTGTCTGTCCATGTTATTAAAATGTATGGATGGACATCATATGGCGGTGAGCAAAATGCCCCGGTCTGTTTTCCGACATTGTCAGCCCGGTCAACCCAGCGATTATTAATCCCTTTTCGCATAATCTCACTGTATTCCGGTCCCATGACCTGAAGCGCCTCGAGAATTGTGTCGGTTGCTTCTTTGTATGTTGTCGCCGGATTAAATTCCGGATCAAGTGGTGCTTTCAAATCGGCGAAGTGCATCTTTTCAAGTCCGAGTTTTTCCTGTTTCAGCTTGGCATACCGGCGCATATGCGGTGCCAGTTCCTTTTGAATCACATCAAGCTGGTTATGATACATATCTTTTGTAACCTGTTGTGGCTGCAGCAGCATATCCGTAACGGAATCATAGGTACGCAAGCGGGACGTCGTGACCTGTTTTGTCACTTCGGTAGCATATATTGCTGCATAAGTGTTTTGATACTGATTCAATGTTTTTATAAACGAGTCGTATGCGTTTCTGCGTATAGCTGTATCAGACGACAGTTCATAGCTGTCCTCATAAAGCGCGGCTGACATAGGCAATTCTTCACCATTGCTGCCTTCAATTGATTCAAATTGCATATCGGATGATTTGCTCCGTTGATAAATCATATATGGCGCACTATGTACCTCATCAAGCGCTGCAAGAGTCTCTTCAATTTCAGGTGCCAACGTAAACGGTTTTTTCTCCAAAACGTCATCAAGCATTTTCCGGTATGTTTCCAATTCAGGTTCTTCACTCATAAAATACTCAATGGCATCGTTTGATAGTTGCAGCAGTTCATTTTCAACAAAGGCTAATTTCGCACCAATCTCAGCCAGAACGGATGATACTTTGGCAGAATCGGCTTGGTTTTGCGAATCTGAACCATCAGCGCTCGATTTCAGGTTGGCATATGTCGCGACACGAATCAGCCGTTTTTCAAAATTCTCCTGTGCCTGCAAACCATTTAACAGATTTTCGGTACTGGATGTCAGTCTTCCTTTATATTGGGTAACATCACTGACATTTGCCTGAATGGCGCTTAATTCATTCTCCCATTCTTCTTTGGTTGCAAATAGATCGGTTAAGTCCCACGCCTGTTCTTCCGGTACTTCAGAACGTGTGAGACGTTTTGCTTTTGTGGCCATTGCAATATTCCCTCCCATGTTGTTTCGTTTCTCTAATTAATTATAAAACAAACATCTCTGAAATAACATCATTTTCGGATATTGTTTAAAAAGTAATGATGTGGTCTATAACTGACATGTTCAGTTATACAGGGGAAAACTACAAATAACACGATAACTAAGAGTACAAAAATCATTTTGGTTTTATTGCTATCTTTAAAGATACGGAAAAAATGCACTTGCAATTTTAGCAATAATCATATGACCCCGTTACAATTTAGGCGTTGCTCTTTCTACTAAATTAAATGGAGGCAGAACTTATTCCCAATTCCAAAATTCAACTTCATCCACTTTCAGCCCTTCTACCGATGATTCATCCTGCAGCTTCAATATTTCCTTTGTGGGCCCGGTAATAACTGCACCATAATGCAGTATTCCGTTATTTTCGAGATAGTCAATTCGATCTTCGAGGTGTAAGTCTCCAAAGGACAATTGATCAGCTTTATTCCCGTGGCCCTGCAGGAAGTGTAATGTTTTCATAAATTGGTCATGGAGCATGTCTTGATCACCTTCAGTATAGCCTGGTGATGAAGAACTTTCTGACACCGTTTTGCTGCCAAACAATCCTTCCTCCTCTTTACGCGATTGTGTAATCATGTCATCTTCATGCCATATAGGTTGACTTGGAAAACCTATAGGGTCAAAAAACATGCCATGATTCTTATCTGATTCGATGCCGGTATCAACAGCAAACCATAAAAGGCGCATATCCTTCTCAGAAAACAGTTGTTCCACATCTTTTGATTCCATCAATTCATCAAATGATACATAAGCAGAAACGACTGTTCCTTCTGGAAGTTTCTCTAATTTATCCCAATCTGAGTTAAACCTTACGTCAGATTTAGGATGGGAAAAAAAGGCCGGCTGGTTTTGTGATTTATTTCCCATATATGATTGTTCTGGAAACGTCATAAAGGAGAATAGAAAATTTACTTCTAAATCGCCAACTTTTATTGTTTCATTGCCAATTTTCTTCTTAATATCTCTTGTTGCTTCTAACCCAAAATAGGGTTTAGTATTTGTGCTTGTTCCACCGAGATAACCATAAGGATTTGTAATTGTTAACGTGTGATCAATAACCTCTCTAAATTCATTCACTCGGTCCGGATTGCCCCACGAATAATATGCTGCAGTTATTGCACTGGATAAAATCGTAATAATAATAAATATTCCAATGGCGGTAAATGCTGTTTGCACTCGTGCCTTCCATTTGCCTTTTCTGACAATTCTTTTTTGCCTTTTGTTGCTTATAGTAGATCCCGGTTGTTCATCCGGTTTATCTTCCAATATTTTTTGGTAGTTTTCCAGTTTTTCTAATTCCTTTTCAAATTCTTCTAATTCCTGATCAGTAAGTTCTCCTTTTTCATATGCTTCCAGTTTTCTGCTAAATTCATCGCTCACTTTTCTCCCGCCTTTCTATTTCTTATCGCCTGTCTGCCACGGAATAGTAGAACCTTAAAATAGGGTTGCCTTACATTCATGACGAGGGCCGCTTCATGATAGGATAATCCGTGAAAATCATGTAGGAGTACAGCATATTTATGTTTTTCTGGTAAGTCTTTCAGCATCTCGATAATTTCCTGTATTTCATCATGAATAACGACCGTTTCTTCCGTTGTTCTTTTCCTATCAAATAGAGATGTGAAGAAGTTTTGTTCTTTAACATTTGTTCGCTTATGCTTTCGGTAATAATCAATGAAAGCATTATGTGCTACGGTAAAAAGCCATGTTTTTATGTTCTCCCCTTCATAGTTCTCAATGTTAAGGTGAGCACGAAAGAAGGTTTCCTGTACAAGGTCCTCTGCCGTATGATGATTGTGACAAAGGGAAAGAAGGAAGCGATATAGGTCATGAAAATACATATTATAAATGCCGTCTAAATTATTTCCCACGATGTTTCTTCCCCCTCCACACATAACACGGATAAGAAATAAAAAGGTTACAGTGTTTTAATTATAAATTTTATTTGCTATTGTATCAGAATGAAGCGATTCAATTGATGATTAATCGAATCATTAGGATTATGGAGGTTTCAATGATAAAAGAATATTTCTACTGTTATTAGTCTTTTTCTCTCCCAAAACTGCCCCCCGTTAGTATCAAATGCTCTTTTAAACAAAAAAATACAGCTGTATGCATAGCTGTATCAATGGAAAGGAAGTATAGACTTAGCGTACAATGAAAATGATGCGGTAACTATCTGGCCGGATGGTCACATTCGTCACATAGATTACCGTAACAATCGGCTTTCTCATACATTTCGTGACCACAATTGTGGCATTTTTTCCGTGGCAGATTTCTGAAAAAACTCAACAACGTTCATCATCATGTTAACATCCCCTTTGAGTTATTAATAATATTGTATTATAACAGTATGTCGTGTGTCAATGCTGTGTTACAACATATTTTAAAATTGAGGTGATTTATTTATGAAGTTAACGATAATCGGTTATTGGGGCGGTTATCCTGCCCCGGGTGGTGCAACGTCGTCATATATGGTGGAAAAAGACGGTTTCACCTTGCTGATGGATGCAGGCAGTGGGTCGTTATCAAAATTGCAAAACACAAAACCTGTGATGGATTTGGATGCGGTCATTCTTTCCCACTATCATAATGATCATGTGGCAGATATTGGTGTTTTGCAGTATGCATGGCTGGTTCAGTCTTATGTCAAGGATCGACAGGAAATATTGCCGATTTATGGTCATCAGGAAGATCAGGACGGATTCAAGTCATTGACGCATAAAAATACAGAAGGCGTCGCGTATGATCCCGATGCAACATTGGAGGTTGGACCATTCTCAATCACCTTTTTGAAGACTGCCCATCCGGTTCCATGCTATGGTATGCGGATTACCGATGGGGAGACGTCAATTGTCTATACGGCTGATACTGCTTTTAAGGAAGCATGGTATGATTTTGCAAAAGACGCTGATCTTTTGATTACGGACTGTAATTTCTATGAAGATCAGGATGGTTCATCAGCTGGCCATATGACAAGTAAAGAAGGGGCTACGATTGCTGACAAAGCAAATGTTAAAGAACTGATCCTCAGCCACCTTCCGCAATACGGAGATATTCAGACCCTAGTCAAAGAAGCTGAGCAATATTTTACCGGGAATATTCAGCTGGCCAAAGACGGTCTTACTTGGGAAAAAAGTCGTAATTTTTGATAGCTTACGGTATTTCATTTAGACTAAAAGATGGCAAATATTATTCTATGGGGGGGCCTATTTCATGAAATTCATTGATAATCAGGGCATTACCGATCCGGCGATTAATTTGGCAATTGAAGAGTATATATTGCAGAATTTCGGGGAAAAAGATACATATTTATTATTTTATATCAATAAACCCTCGATTATTGTCGGCCGGAATCAGAACTCAGTTGAAGAAATTAACACCGAATATGTGGACGAGAACGGTATCAAAGTTATCCGGCGTCTGTCCGGCGGTGGCGCGGTGTACCATGATGAACAAAATCTCAACTTCAGCTTTATCACAAAAGATGACGGCAATAGTTTCCAGGATTTTGAAAAGTTCACCCAGCCTATTGTTGACGCACTGAATGAAGTGGGAGTACCCGCTGAAATGAAAGGTCGAAATGACTTGGCGGTTGAGGGCCGGAAAATTTCCGGGAATGCTATGTTTTCAACAAAAGGCCGTATGTTCAGTCATGGAACACTAATGCTTGATTCCGAAATTGAAAATGTTGTGTCAGCATTGAATGTCAACAAAGAAAAAATCGAATCGAAAGGTATCAAATCGATTCGCAGCCGGGTTGCCAACATTTCCGAGTACTTGGATGAAAAAATTTCGATGGATGCGTTTAAAGAAATGATCCTGAAACATGTTTTTGATGTGGAAGATGTCAAAGATGTACCACGTTACGACTTGACTGAAGCGGATTGGGAAGAAATTCACAAGATTTCCGAGACCCGTTATCAAAAATGGGAATGGAATTATGGCAAATCGCCTAAATTTAATGTGCAGCAATCACATAAATTTGACGCAGGGTTAGTTGATGTTCGTCTGGACGTCAACAACGGCACTATTGAAAACTGCAAAATTTATGGAGACTTTTTTGGTATGGGAGAAATTAGTGATCTTGAAAATGCGTTGACAGATGTACGCCATGAGCGCAAAGCAATTGAGGAAGCATTGGCGGATGTTGATGTGCCGCATTACCTCGGCAAGATTCCAAAAGATGAATTTATTAAGTTGCTGTATTAATACAGTAAAAGAGCCGGCTGACTTAAATAAGACAGCCGGTTTATTAATAAGTTCTGAGTATAACATTTTAGATGAAGACTTCAATCTTGAAATCGGCTAGTTCGCCGATTTCTTCCAATCCGACCTCCTCTGGAAAGACGAGGCGGGAGCCGAGTTTTTCTCATGTATCGTTTGGCATCGCTTTCACTTGAATTTTTTAATTTTTTCCTCTATAATAAATGAATGATTATTCATTCAATAGATAGGGGGAAAGTATGGATATAACAAAACAGCTGTCGATTACTGCCAGGAAGAACCGCGATAAAACGGCATACATTTTTCAGGATAAAGAAACAAGCTATATGGAACTGGAAAATGCTGTAACGAAATTTGCTTCCCGTTTGCAGAAGCTTGGGTATAAGAAAGGCGACCACATAGCACTCGTCGTGGGAAACAGTCCATATTATATTATCGGGTTATATGGGGCATTACGAATGGGGGCAGTGGTTATTCCGATTAATCCATTGTACACATCACATGAATTGTCTTATATTTTGAAAAATGGTGATGTGAAAGGGGTTATCACCATGGATGTATTATTGGAAAAGTTTGAAGCGATTCAAAATCAGCTGCCGGATGTGCAACATTACATATCGTGTGAAAGCGGGGCTGATATAGCACTGGAAGAAAGCCCATTATCAGCAAAATTGAAATCGTTTACGCAAATGGTGTCAGGAGAAGACAGCCTGGGGTTTAATGACCCGGGCACAAATGATGAGGATACGGCCATTATCCTATATACTTCCGGAACAACAGGCAAACCAAAGGGTGCCATGCTGTCTCATAAAAACATTTTTTCGAATGCGAAAGATGTTGCCGATTATTTGACGATCGGCGCTGACGACCGTGTGATTGCTGCATTACCGATGTTCCATGTATTCTGTCTGACGGTTGCGCTGAATGCACCACTGATGAATGGCGGAACAGTATTGATTATGCCAAAATTTTCACCGCAGGAAGTTTTCCGGATGGCACCGGAGCATAAAGCGACAGTTTTTGCGGGCGTCCCGACCATGTACAATTATCTGCTGCAAAGTGCTGACGGTAATAAAGGGAGTTTTGGCGGGGTTCGTTTATGTATCTCCGGCGGATCAGCGATGCCTGTTTCATTGTTAAACGAATTTGAAAGGGCTTTCGATGTGACACTCTCTGAGGGATACGGCTTGTCAGAAGCCTCACCAGTCACATGCTTCAATCCGCTTGATCAACCACGGAAAGCGGGTTCAATCGGGACGAATATTGTCAACGTGGAAAACAAAGTTGTCGATGAGTTTGGCGAGGAAGTTTCGCCCGGTGAAGTCGGTGAATTGGCCGTTCGCGGGCCGAATGTCATGAAGGGCTATTATAAATCAGAGGAAGAAACAGCCGTTGCCCTAAGAGGCGGTTGGCTTCACACCGGTGATATGGCACGAATGGACGACGAAGGGTACTTTTATATTGTTGACCGGAAAAAAGATATGATTCTTGTGGGTGGTTATAATGTTTATCCCCGCGAGGTAGAAGAAGTGCTGTATGACCACCCTGCCATAGCGGAAGCAGCCGTAATTGGGACCCCGCACCCGGAATCAGGCGAATCCGTTTTTGCTTTTGTCGTAGCAAACGATTCCTCATTGGATGAAACAGCTTTATTGGAATTTTGTAAAGGACATTTGGCCAAATACAAAGTTCCATCGAAAATTGAGTTTCTGGATGAACTGCCGAAAAACACAACCGGGAAAATATTGCGCAAAAACTTGCGTGAACAGGTAGCACAATAGAAAAAACGTGTTCCGGTATTCCGGGACACGTTTTTCCTTAAAGGCTCTTTTCGTAGATTTTGTTACACTTTAACCCTCTCAGTAGATACAAACTACGACGTAAGTGCTTTGTTGATTTCCGTTCCGGGCAGTCGCGCACCTTAGGGCAACGCTTCAGCCTCCTCGGAAGAAAACCACTTCCTGCGGGGTCTTCAGCTGTTGCTTTTCCCGCAGGAGTCGACTGGCCTCCACTCCAATCAACAATCACAGGAGTGGTTTTATTTGAAGTGAGCACAAACCAGCGGAGGAAATATGCGGAGACTCCTGCGGGATGAGAGGCATAGGTGAGACCCCGGAGCGCGTCAGCGCGAGGAGGCTCACCAGCCGCCCGCGGAAAGCGAAGCGTATTTCCGGAGCGGTGTCATTCCACTCAACTCTTAGCTCTTTACGTTACAGTTTATCCTGCATCTAATGGTCAGTAGCCTGCCAAAATATGGCGACTAACTAACCCTAAATGCCGATTCTGTTCAACTAACATTCAGCGGAAAATGCGCTCCGCTGAATGAAGTTTCACTTTATGGATTTTGTGTCAAATTTAGAAAATATGCTTCATAAAATTTTAAAAAAACAAAAATTATGTTGCTTTTTTCCTAATAAATTGGTAATTTATACATATGCCTCTTTCTTTTCATGTTTACATGAAAGGATGAAAACGAATGATAGACAATTTTTACTCTCCATCATATGAAGTGACTCCCCTGACAATGGCGGTTATCGCACAGCAAGATGAAAATGGAAATACCAGCTCACGTGTGTTGGAAGAACAGGAAGAATATGTTATTCTTCATTCCCCAAGTAAAATGATTGATAACGCATGCAAGTTCTTCGGAAGCAGCCTTCGCGGCAGACAGGATGGCACACGTGATATTTGCGGTATTACACATAAAGCCCCCATTTCCATTGATCCAACCAGCGGCATGTATTTTTTCCCGACAACTTCCCCAACCAACGCTAAATGTTCGTGGATTGCCCATTCGCATATCGACCAGGTAACCCAGGGACCGGGAAGGCAGGCGGAAGTTATCTTCAAAAACAAGAAGTCCGTTCTTCTTTCCGTTTCATTTGGCTCGATGCTTAATCAGGTGCAGCGGACTGCCCAGTACCGATATTTACTGGACAACCGTATCAAGTATCTGCAGAGGCATAATTCGGATATGGTGGCAGAGCCTTTTGCATAAGTTCCCGCATAATCGTCTCCACTTTTTTACGGATCGCGGGGTTGAAATAATTACGTTTTTCTTCACGTCCCCTGCAAACAAATAAGTAGGATGAAAATGAATCATTTTTATTCAATGTAACAACTTGAATCTTTTTATCTTTCATCGCCTTTCGCAGCTCTTTTCGTTCATTTGCAGCTTCGGTATTCATTTTTTCCAAAAGTTTTATATAAGGTTCCTTAATTTTAAATGTTCCTTGCCGGATGTTCTGGATATCCTGCTGAATAACGACCATTGCCATTGAAAGAAACAGAAAGCGTGAGGCCAGTTGTAATTCATCGTCGTTCAGATAACGCATATAATCTCCTCCATTAACGAACATTTGTTCCATGACTATTATATGATAAATTGATTAAAAATACACTAAAAAAATTAATTTGAGGTAAAATGATAAGAAAGAGGCTCATGTTATTTTACTCCACAGAAATCGAAAATGGAGGAATTTTTCTGAATAGGCTCTGCTATGCATATCCGTATGATTCCTTTAAAATAAAGTTATACTATATAGCATATGCAGAAAACGATCGATGAGTAAGGGGACAATGAACACATGAAATTGCTTAACACCAGCATTATGGATTGGCGAATGTGGTTTGAACAGGACAAAATGGATGAATTTATTCTGGAATTACTGAATGAATATGAAAGTCTTGGACCGCTTCCAGGCATTTTATTACCATTTATAGAAGCATTTCTCCCATTTTTGCCATTAATTGTATTTGTGTTTGCCAATGCAGCAGCATATGGCTTATGGGAAGGATTCATATTATCGTGGATAGGAGCTTGTGTTGGCGCGGTACTGGTCTTTTTGCTCATCCGGAAGTTGGGGGACAAGCGTATATTTAAGGCAATCCGCCGGAATAAACAAGTGAGCCGGGTAACCAAATGGGTCGAACGGCATGGCTTCGGTCCGCTTTTCCTATTAATGTGTTTCCCGTTTTCCCCGTCCTCGGTGATTAATGTGGTGGCAGGGCTTTCGAAAATAAGTATTCAGCAATTCATCTTGGCCGTACTCATGGGTAAGTCGGTCATGATCTTTTCGATAGCTTTTGTAGGGTCAAGTATCTTTGAATTTGCTCAAAACCCGGTAAGAACAATTGTTGTCGGGGTTTGTATCGTATTATTCTGGTTGTTTGGAAAATATATCGAACGACGGCTGCAGCGAAAAATGATCATAGAGGAGATTTCCGACAGAGAACAGGTTAAAAAATAGATAATCAGGGTATGCTAGTAAAGCGAAACGTCATTCAGTGAAGTGCTTTATTTCACTGATGATAGTGAGACTTATCGGACATTTATGGACAGTTTACCCCCGTTTTTCGAGGTTTTACTGACCATTACATGCGGGATAAGACAGAAATCAGAGGTCAGATGCCGGAAGCCGGATTTGAGGAAATCGGTGAAATAGCCGATTTTTCCTATGTTTCTGATACTGGTAAAAAGTCATCGCTAAGCAAATTACCCTGGAGGAAACCTGGAATGAAAAAAAGATATATTCGCACATTAACCCCAGTCATAATAGTCGCTGTTGTGCTGGCAATTATTTTCCGAACCCATTTATTTGCCAGTTACGTTGTGAACGGAGAATCGATGGAACCAACCCTGTATGACGGGAATCTGTTAATGGTCAATAAAGTGGTTTATAATCTGACAGATATTGATCGCTTTGATATTATTGTGTTTCATGCGAATCAACAAAATGATTATGTGAAACGTGTTGTCGGCCTGCCTGGAGATGAACTAGTTTACGAAAATGATAAACTGTATGTTAATGGTGAATACGTGCCGGAAGAATTTTTGGAGCCGTTTCAAAACGTAAACGAACATCAGCCATACACAGAGGATTTCACCCTGGAGGGCATTACGGGCTCAGCGAAAGTCCCTGAAGGAAAACTGTTCGTATTGGGAGACAATCGCGGCGATAGTCTCGACAGCCGTAATATCGGTTTCATTAATATTGAACAACTTGTCGGGAAAGTAGATATCAAATACTGGCCATTTTCTGAAGTTTCGGCTAACAGTTAGCATACATTTGGAAAGTGTATAAAACCTATTTCTCTGGTAAAATGAGAAATAGGTTTTATTTTTGATATTAGCTTTGAAATTATAAATCAGGGAATAAATTTAGGTTCTTTTGTGAGGCTGTTTTCTAAAAGATTGTTGTTCTTGCCATAAAATCCATATACTGCGACGCAACCAATGTCTTCCTTCAATCCATCGGGGACGTGTGCTCGTACATCGTTGCGGAAAAATACTCGCTTTCCGCGGGGAACACTTCAGCCTCCTCGCTCGCGGGCCAACACGATGTTGGTCACAAAGGCGTTGCCACAGGACGTGGCGTTCTTAGCCTTTGTTCCTTAGCGCTCGCTGCGGGGTCTTCAGACTGTTCCTTTCCCGCAGGAGTCTCGCATTTTTCCGCAGCTAGTGTTGTGTTTTGTCCTAGTGAAAGAACATTTAATGTACAGAAAGTCAAGAACAGCGGAGGAAATACACGGAGACTCCAGCGGGAGAATAGGCATAGGTGAGACCCCGCAGTGCGCCAGCGCGAGGAGGCTCACCAGCCGCCCGCGGAAAGCGGAGTGTATTTCCGGAGCGGTGTTATTGCACACAATTTTTCCAATGTGTGTCGCAGTTCATATCGACTACGAGGTTGGAAACAAACATTTTTCCTCAGGGGGGGTAATCTAATGGGCGTGCAATTTTTATTAGGAAGAGCCGGAACCGGTAAAAGTGAGTGGATTTTAAATGAGATCCGGAATAAGTTGACCGATAACCCGCAAGGACCGCCAATCTTTTATATCGTTCCGGAGCAAATGACGTTTCAGCAGGAATATGCATTATTTCAGGATGAGATCAAAGGAAGTATCCGTGCTCAGGTTGTCAGTTTTTCACGTTTGTCATGGCGCGTGCTGCAAGAAACCGGTGGTGCTACAAGGCAATTTATCACCTCGGTCGGTACCCAGATGATGCTTCGTAAAATTATTGCGGAGAAAGAAAGTGAATGGAATATTTTTCAAAAGGCTTTGGAGAAGCAAGGGTTTCTGGAACAGCTCGAGAGCATGATCACTGAGTTCAAACGTTACCTTATCACCCCGGAAATGCTCTATATGCAAATCGACCAAATGGAGCAATTTGTACATAAAGAGCCTGGTGAAGAAGCATTAACGGGTAAATTAAATGATCTGGCTTATATCTATGAAAATTTAATGCGTGTTCTGGAAGGTAACTATATTGATAGTGAAGATCAGCTGCAGATGCTTGCTGATAAAATAAAGGATGCGCCATTGTTAAAGGATGCGGCTATTTATCTGGACGGGTTTCACCGGTTTTCCCCGAAGGAACGCCTTGTTGTCGAGGAGCTGATGAAAAAATGTCATTCAGTGACGGTTGCATTGACAACAGATATTCCGGATGACGATGCGCTTTCCGAACTGGATTTGTTTTACCAGACAAAAGAAACCTATTATGCATTGCAAACAATCGCTAAGGATCATGGTATCCCAATCAATGAACCAGTTCTATTGAACCCGGAAGATGGCAGGCTGGGTGATCGGCCGTATTTTGCACATTTGGAAAAGCATTTTGATGTTAGACCTGCCCCTGTGTATAACGGTGAAGTCCCTATCCAAATAGCTGAAGCAGTCCACCCGCGTGCAGAAGTGGAAGGAGTGGCTCAGGAAATACTCCGATTGGTGAGAGAAGAGCATTACCGTTTTCAGGATATAGCTGTATTCATCCGGCAGACCGATGTCTATCATGATTTGATCGATACGATTTTCAATGATTATGATATCCCGGTTTTTATCGATGAAAAACGCAGTATGCTGAACCATTCACTGATCGAATTTATTCGTTCCGTCATGGATATCGTCGCGGGAAATTGGCGTTATGATGCGGTGTTTCGCGTATTAAAGACCGGATTTATCCCGGTGTCTGACTCAAAGTATCCGCTCAACGATGATGCGATTGATGAGCTCGAGAATTATGTACTTGAGTATGGGATTCGGTCACGTACGCAGTGGCTCAGTGATGACGAATGGGTGTTCCAGCGGTTTCTCGGTTTTGACCGATCAGGACAGACGGATGCAGAAAAAGAAACCCAAAAACGGATCAATGCGTACCGATATCAAGTTGCGAAGGGCTTAAAGGCATTTGATGAAGATATCAGACAGGCCGAAACGGTGCGTGAACGATGCGAAATCATTTATATGCTGCTGGAGGAGCTCGATGTACCCGGCAGGCTCGAGAAAATGCGGGAAACATACGATAACCAAGGTCAACTGGAAAAGGCACGGGAACAGGAACAAGTGTGGAATGCCGTCATTCAGTTGTTTGATGAGATGGTTGAAATGGCCGGAGACGAGACGATGACGATGGAAACATTCCGCGCTGCCATTGATGCCGGTTTCGAGTCGATGACATTTGCACATGTACCGCCAAGCATTGATCATGTGATTGTCGGTACGATTGATCGCTCCCGGATAAGCGGCGTGAAGTGTTCGTTTTTACTTGGTGTGAATGAAGGCACATGGCCGATGAATCAGGCAGAAGATGGCATGATCAATGAACAAGAACGAAACACCCTGGCAGAGCATGGGATCCAGCTGGCCGAAAGCAGCAAGCGACAGCTTTTGGATGACTGGTTTTATATGTATCTCGCGTTTACCTCGGCAAATGACTATTTATGGGTCAGTTACCCGTTGAGTGATGAAGAAGGCAAATCAAAAATGCCATCACAGCTCATTAAGCGAATGGAGGACTTATTCCCTGAATGCTCTGATCATATGTTATTGCAGGAACCTGATGAGCTGGTTGATGCTGAGCGGTTCATTACCACGCCAATCAAGACAAGGGCAGCGCTGACGGCCCAGTTGGCGCGCCACCGGAAAGGGTATCCGATTAAGAAGGTCTGGTGGTATGTCCTGGATTGGTATATTCATAACCATCCAAAATACAGCACGACTTATACCATTTTGCAAAGCCTGTATTATCAGAATCAGCCGGTTAACCTGACAAAACAAACAACTGAAGAGCTTTACCCGAAACAGGTTAAAGCAAGTGTATCAAGGCTTGAGTCCTATTATCGCTGTTCCTATCAGCATTTTGCCCAGTATAGTCTGCAGCTTCAGGAACGAAAAACGTACAAGCTTGATGCACCGGATATTGGTCAGCTTTTTCATGAAGCATTGAAAAAAATCACCGAATGGATCCAAGCGGAGGGCCGGGATTTTTCCCACTTAACAAAACAGGAAAGTGCAGGTTATGCCCGGCAGGCTGTGGAGAATCTTGCCCCTGTTCTGCAGCACCAAATCCTGCACAGTTCCAACCGTTATAAATATATTCAGCAAAAATTGCAGGATGTTATAACAAGAGCAACCTATATTCTAAGTGAACAGGCCCGAAAGAGTGACTTCTCACCGGTTGGACTCGAACTTGGATTTGGTGATAAACAGACGCTTAATCCGGTTACACTGCAGCTGCCAAATGGGTATGAACTGATGCTCAGGGGACGGATTGACCGTGTCGATAAAGCGGAAAGTGCCGAGGGGTTATTTTTACGGATCATTGACTATAAATCGAGTGAAAAAGGACTCGATCTTTTGGAAGTGTATTACGGGCTGGCACTTCAGATGCTGACGTACTTGGATGTCGTGCTCTCCCAGTCTGAACAATGGCTCGGAGTGAAGGCAACCCCGGCCGGTGTCCTTTATTTTCATGTGCACAATCCGATGATTTCAGGAAACATGAACATGTCTGATGATGAGATTGAAAAAGAATTATTTAAAAAGTATAAGATGCAGGGGATGCTGCTGTCGGATGAAGAGATTGTCAAACTGATGGATACATCGCTCGAATCAGGCAGGAGTCAAATTATCCCTGCCGGTGTGAAAAAGAATGGGGGATTCTATAGCGGCTCCAGGATTGCTGACCAGGAAACATTCCAAAGCCTGCAAAATCACATTCACCACTTAATGATGCAAGCGGGAATCGATATGACATCGGGTGGTGTGCATTTGAATCCATTTCAGCATAAACAGCAAACGGCGTGCACCTTCTGCCCGTTTCGATCCGTTTGTCAGTTTGACCCGAGTCTTGAGGAGAATAACTACCGCAAGCTGACAGATATGAAAGATGAGGAAATTCTGGAAAAGCTCCGTATAAGGGAGGAATCATAATGGTCAACTGGACAAGAGAACAGGAAGAAGCCATTTTCACGGATGGCCGTGATGTGCTGGTTGCCGCTGCGGCCGGATCAGGTAAAACAGCTGTCCTTGTGGAGCGGATTATCCAAAAACTCGTACGGAAAGAAAATCCGGTTGACATCGATTCGCTGCTCGTTGTGACCTTTACAAATGCAGCGGCACAGGAAATGCGCAATCGTGTCGGGGAGGCATTGGAGGAAAAACTGGCGGAACAACCTGCCTCCATCCATTTGAAAAAGCAGTTATCACTGCTGCAGCGTGCTTCCATCTCAACATTGCATTCCTTTTGCCTTGATATCATCAGACGTTATGCCTATTTGCTTGATATGGATCCCGGCTTTCGAATCGCTGATGATATGGAAGCTGACTTAATCAAACAGGAGGTTATTGATGATCTGTTTGAAGAATGGTATGGAAAGGAAGGCGAAGAACAGCAAAACTTCTTTTCGGTAGTTGATCGCTTTTCCAGTGACCGCAGTGATACAGATGTCGAAAGTCTTGTGCTTGATTTATATACATTTGCGATGCAAAACCCTTGGCCGGATGAATGGCTTGATGGGCTCGCGCGTGTGTATGACGTCCCGGAAGACTGGCAGGAGAGCGATTTAGGCTGGCTTAAAATCATTAAAAAAGAAGTAACAAGTGAGCTTGATGCCATCAGCCAGGAAATGAACCTGGCGATGGATTTGATACGGGAAAATGATGGCCCCTATCATTATGCCGATACAATTGAATCCGACTTTGCCAATTTGCATGAAGCACAGGCACATCAGGATTCATGGGATGATTTACAGGCGTTTATGGCAGCCAGCTCATTCGCTCGGTTATCCGGCAAAAAAATTGATTGTGATGAAGCGAAAAAAGATAAAGTGAAAAATCTGCGTGACAGTTATAAAAAACGCTGGAACGATATGAAAGAAGGATGGTTCAGCCGTAATCTGGAGAGTCATATTGCCGATATGCAGGAATTGGCTCCTGTCATCAGACAGCTGACAGAGTTAGTAAAGCAGTTCAAAGCGCGTTTTGCCGAACAAAAACGGGAACGGGCAATTGTTGATTTTTCCGACCTCGAACATTACTGTCTGCAGCTGTTAATGGATGAAACGACAGAGGAAAAGACAGTGAAACCATCCGATGTGGCGGTCAACCTGAGGGAGCAATTCACTGAGTTGCTGGTTGATGAATACCAGGATACCAACCTTGTCCAGGAAACCATTCTGACATTAATAAGTGATCAGGATGGCCCCGGCAATATGTTTATGGTGGGTGACGTGAAACAAAGCATATACCGGTTCCGTCATGCTGAGCCATCCTTATTTATCGACAAATACAAACGGTTTACGAGTGATGCACTGTCGGCGAAACGGATTGATTTGGCAAGCAACTTCCGCAGCAGGGAGCACATCCTCACAGGCACCAACTATGTCTTCCGGCAGATTTTGGACGAGGATTTAGGTGAAATCAGCTATGATGCAGATGCTGAATTAATCTATGCCAATAACAGATATGATACACTACCGCATTCGGAACCAGAGCCGGAGCTTGTTATTATCGACCGTGAATCACCGGAAGAAAAAGAGGACCTTTCACCGGAAGAAGAGGATTATCAGGATTTGGAGAAGGCACAGCTTGAAGCACGGGCATACGCCGAGAAAATCAAAGGCTGGATTGGACAGAAGGATGATGTCCCGCTGCAGGTTTATGACAAAACAACCGATACACAACGGGATATGCAGTACCGCGATGTGGTGATTTTACTCCGGTCAATGACATGGGCCCCGACCATTATGGATGAACTGAAAAAACAGGGGATTCCTGTTTATGCCGAACTTTCAACCGGTTATTTTGAAGCGATCGAGGTCAAAATTATGATCAACCTGCTGAAAGTGATTGATAACCCAAGGCAGGATATCCCACTGGCTTCTGTTCTAAAATCCCCGATTGTCGGATTGAATGAAGAAGAACTGGGGCAAGTACGCTTGGCTGATAAACGCGGCGGTTATTATGACGCGTTGAAAGCTTTTCATCAGCGCAATACCGGTGATACGGCGATTAAAGCTGCCAACTTCCTGGAAAAGCTGGAGCGCTACCGTCTTGCTTCACGCCAAGGGGCTTTATCAGAACTGATTTGGCAAATTTATCGGGAAACCGGCTACTATGATTTTGTTGGTGGCATGCCGGGTGGCCGGCAGCGGCAGGCTAACCTGAGAGCACTTTATGATCGTGCCCGGGGCTATGAAACAACCTCATTCAGGGGATTATTCCGCTTCCTGCGATTTATCGAACGAATGGAAGAGCGCGGTGATGATTTAGGAGCTGCGCGGGCACTCAGTGAACAGGAAGATGTTGTCCGGATTATGACCATTCATAAAAGTAAGGGGCTGGAGTTTCCGGTCGTTATTCTCGGTGCCATGGATAAACAGTTTAATATGCAGGATTTGAATCAGCGTTATTTGCTGCATAAAGATCTTGGTTTTGCCAGCAAATATATTGATCCCATTAAGCGTGTTATGTACCCGACACTCTTTTATCATGCTTTAAAACAGGAAAAACGACGTGAATTACTGGCAGAAGAAATGCGTGTTTTATACGTTGCATTAACACGAGCAAAGGAAAAATTGCTGATGGTCGCGAGTGTGCCATCCTTTGCCAAAAAACAGGAAAAGTGGGAGCAAATCATTGATCATTCCGACTGGGTATTACCGGCTCATTATCGTGTGAAGTCGAAAACATACCTGGATTGGATCGGGCCTGCGTTAATACGTCATCAGACAAATGATGCATTGCGCACGGTGGAAGTGACCGATCAAGTACTTGAAGCCATCCGTATTGATCCATCTGAATGGAACGTGTCTGTTGTACATGGAAGCTCTTATACGAATTTGGATGAAACGTCTCTGAGCGAAGCGGATGAACTGAAGGAAAGCATTGTGAACTGGGAGGCACTCGACATAGACGATAATGCCTATCATCAAGCTATCGACAATCGGTTATCATATAGCTATCCATACCAGGAAGCTGCCCGTTCCCGTGCTAAACAAACCGTTACAGAAATTAAACGTCAGCGTGAAATAAAGGATGAATATAGTGGTGATCAGTTTGTACAGACGTTTCAGCCACCCATTGTAAAACGTCCGGCCTTTATGCAAAAACAGCAGACAATTTCGGCTGCGGAGCGTGGTACCGCCATGCATACCGTGATGCAGCACATACCACTTGCAAAACCGTTGCTTCGTGAGGAGATTGCGGAATTTGTGGAGTCCTTGGTCGAACGTGAATTGCTTACGAGACAGGGGGCAGACGTTATTGATTTAACTGCTGTTGAAGCATTTTACAAAACAGCTGTCGGTCAATCGGTCATGAATGCACCAGTTGTCTATCGTGAAGTGCCGTTCAGTTTAACATTGCCGGCATCAGAAATTTACGCCGATTGGACGAGTGAAACAGAGGAACTCGTGCTGATTCAAGGGGTTATCGATTGCGTTATCCCAAAGGATGAAGGCTGGCTTATTTTGGACTACAAGACAGATACGATTACAAAAGACGTGACTGAAACGGTAAAAAACGACCTGCGTAAGCGTTATGACGTGCAAATGAAACTTTATAAAGAAGCTCTGCAACATATCTGGAAAGAACCGGTGACAACAGCTCATCTTTATTTCTTCTCCAGACAGCTGGAATTGGAAATTTGATTAAACAAATATGGCAAAATTGTTACAGAATACAGCGTGGCACTTTATCGGCCAAACCCTTTTATATCAAGGGGTTTGGCATTTTTTTATGCTGAAAAAATGTGGCTTGATAAAAAATGTAATAAAAATCACATTTACCTGTGATACAGTTCACTTTGGTGAGAGCCTTTCTCAAATAGGATATAAGTAAGAAATCCAAAGGGAGGTTGATTTTCATGAAAATGGATAACGTTAATCCTGAAGAAAAGGAAGATAACCTTGAAGTTGAAGAGCGGGAGCATTCTGAAAAAGGTGCATTTGCTTCTTCGATGATCTTTGTTGGCGGATTTATTTTTGCGCTGTATATAGCGATCTACTGGTTATATATGTTCCGGGTTGACATTTAATAAGGGAGGTAAATGTGATGCATAAACATGAAAAAATATGGCTGACAATAAGCAGTATTATGATTATTGGTTTTATGTTATTCACAGGTTATCAGACGTTTGCATTAGAGATGGGACCACCAAGTAATACGGAAACCCTCGATCCGCAAAAAGTGGATGAAACCGAGCCATTTGACGAACCTGGTGTTTATGAAGTGGGTGAAAATCAATATGAAGTGGTCATGACACTTGAAGCGTTCATGTTCACACCGGCTGATATTGAAATTCCGGCAGGTTCTGAAGTGACTTTCATTATGACGTCAAAAGATGTGACACACGGGTTTCAAATTGCTGGAACGAATGTGAACGCCATGGTCATGCCAGGATATGTTCAAACGATCACGCAAGCATTTGATGAACCGGGCGAGTATTTGATTTTATGTAATGAATATTGTGGTGCCGGTCACCAAATGATGTCCACTACAATCACTGTTAAATAAAGGAGGGAAGGTCAATGGCATTAGCTGAAAAGATTAAAGATAAAGCGAATCAGGCGATGGGATTAAACGAAGAAGATGCTCGAATATCAAAGTCATATTTTACCGTTTCGTTTATTGCCTTGTTATTTGGAGGAGTCTTTGGCTTGCTGCAGGGTTTAAATCGTGCAGGACTTCTGGAACTTCCATCATGGTATGATTATTATCAAGTATTGACATCACACGGCCTATTATTAGTTCTTGTATTTACATCATTTTTTGCCATTGGTTACTTTTATGCGGGTATGTCCCACACATTAGGGGGCTTGATTCCAAAAGTCAGGAAGATGGTATGGATCGGCTTTGGCATGAAGCTGGTAGGTTTTGTGTTTTCTGCAGTTCCAATTGTGATGGGTGAAGCAAGCGTCATGTACACATTTTACCCGCCACTGCAGGCATCACCATGGTTTTATATCGGATTGGTATTAATTGTGTTAGGTGTATGGATGGCTGCATTTGGCGCATTTATCCAAGTGGCAAATTGGCGTAAAAATCACAAAGGCCAACATTTGCCAATTCTATCATTCTTTGCAACAGGTGTTTTTGTTCTATTATTCTTTGGCAGTATTCCAGTAGCCATTGAGGTGTTCATGATTATCCCGTGGGCATTCGGCTGGGTGGAAACGATTAATGTCATGCTGAGCCGGACCTTATTCTGGGCATTCGGCCACACATTAGTCAACATTTGGTATTTAACAGCCCTATCAGCATGGTATGTCATTGTACCAAAAGTCATTGGCGGCCGTCGTTTCAGTGATACGTTAACACGCGTTGTCATTATTCTGCTGGTTATCCTGAATATCCCCGGCGGATTCCACCACCAAATCGTTGACCCGGGTATTACCGAATCGGTTAAATATCTGCATGTATTCATGAGTTTGGCCATCGGATTCCCATCATTAATGACAGCATATGCCATGTTCAGTGTATTTGAACGTACAGGCAGGGCAAAAGGTGCGAAAGGGTTATTCGGTTTCTTTAAAAAGCTGCCATGGGGAGATGCACGTTTCCTGGCACCAATGATTGCCATGATTGCATTTATACCAGCCGGTGCTGGCGGAATTGTACAAACAACAAACCAGTTAAACCAGGTTGTCCATAACTCACTGTGGGTCGTCGGACACTTCCACTTAACATTAGGAATGACTGTAGCCTTAACCTTCTTTGGAGTCAGCTACTGGTTGGTGCCATATATTTCAAAACGTGTGTTAACGCCGGCCATGAACAAATTTGGCGTCATTACTACAATTCTTTGGACAATTGGTATGTCGTTGATGTCGATTTCGATGCACCTGGTCGGATTACTGGGATCACCAAGAAGAACATCCTACTCAACATATGGCGACAACGCTACCGCATTAGGCTGGGACCCATATTTAATCTTCCTGGGAATTGGGGGAACCATCCTGATTATTGCAGTCATCATGCAAGTGTATGCGGTATTCCATCTGATGTTCCGTGCTCCTAAGGGTGAGGAAGAATTCCCGATTGGCGAAGTAGAAGACAAAGCAAGTAAAACACCATTCTGGACCGAACGCTGGAGCCGCACTATTCTTATCATGCTGGTGGTTGTGGCGATGGGATATGTTATTCCACTGGTTGACTTTATCGGCTATGCACCACCGGGATCACCACCATTCCAATTGTGGTAAGAGTGGGTTAAATAGGGATAGCTTTTCTGATTGGCTATCCCTTTCCAATTATAAAAAGGCTGATTGACCCGGAAATATTCTTAAATGATAAAGATTTGACGTCGATATCAGGTGATAAAATTTAGGATGATGTATAATGAAGTCGGCTAATTCGCTGATTTACACAAATCTGACCTCTTACCTCTGGAAAGACGAGACAGAGGCCGAGTCTTTCATAAGGCGTGATTGTGATGAGGAAAAATAACACAATAGCGACAACTGTTGTTATCCTGTTTGGCATTCTACTATTTGCTGTTGGCACAGATGGTTTCACTGCTTTCACAGCTGAAACAGCAAGAACAAACGATTTACTTGAAGCTCAGCCACAGTTTCCCGAAGTAACATTAGAGGATAGCAAAGAACGTGTATATCCTATTTCTGATTTTGAAGGAAACTACTTGTTTATTACGTTCATGTATACGTCCTGTGAGGATGTCTGTCCTGAACTGGAGATGAATATGCTGCAAGTTTATAAGCAACTTCCTGAAGAATATATAGGAGAGGATATAACATTTTTAAGTATTAGTTTTGACCCAGAACGGGATGATCCGGAGACCCTGACAAAATATAGGGGTTATTTTGAAAGTGATGGTGAAACATGGCGCATGGCACGGATTCCGGACCAGGCTGAATTGGATGCATTGCTGGAGGAATTTGGCGTCATTGTTATTCCGGATGATCATGGAAACTTCACTCATAACTCTGCATTCTATTTAGTCGACCCGGACGGCTATTTAATTGATGTGATGGATTATACTCAGCCGGATGCAGCTGCTGATCGGGTCAATTCGATTTTAGATCAGGAAGTGGGGGGCTAACGAATGACTCAGGTAATCGCTGGACTTGTTTTCTATCTATTTCTCATGCTCCCTCCCGTCGTTGAACTGTTAGAATCAATCATGATTATTCATATGCATATGCAAATGCCATTGCTTGTTGTTGCTGGATTTTTAATGGCGCCTCTTTTCCAAAAAAAATTCCCATCGTTTTTTGCGAAATATAACATGAACGGGATTCCCGGAATTTTGCTGTTTATGATCATTATGTTTTTTTGGAATATCCCGCGAGCGATGGATGAGGCACTGACAATACCACTTGTTGAAATCTTCAAGTTTATCAGTCTGCCATTTTTGGCTGGTGTGCCACTACGGGATAGCTGGAACAAACTGACGACAAAATGGAAAAACGGAACATTGCTCATGTTCTTGATTGTTTATACGGGAACGGGTATATTATATATTGCATCCCCGGTTCAATTATGCAATAACTATCTGGTCAAAGAACAAATAACCCTTGGATGGGGTTTTATTACGGTCGCTGCAGCCATTTTAATTTATTTAATTCAATTATTTTTCGTTAACCCGTCTGATTATGAATAGCAAGGTATATACCCAATGGGAAGTATCACTGCCGCAGTGCCCGACGCTGTGGTATTTTTTTGTTTTACGCTTATATGAACTGGAAAGGCGTATCAAGAATTTGCGTGAACTGGTCAAGAGAGGATCTGTCACGATCGTAATGTGCTATAAAAAAGGATGAACCAATCGAGAAAGGGTCTGTCACGATCGTAATGTGCTATAAAAAAGAATGAACCAATCGAGAGAGGATCTGTCACGTTCATAATGTGCTATAAAAAAGGGTGAACCAATCGAGAGAGGGTCTGTCACGATCGTAATGTGCTATAAAAAAGAATGAACCAATCGAGAGAGGATCTGTCACGTTCATAATGTGCTATAAAAAAGGGTGAACCAATCGAGAGAGGATCTGTCACGATCGTAATGCGCTATAAAAAAGGTTGAACCAATCGAGAGAGGGTCTGTCACGATCGTAATGCGCTATAAAAAAGGGTGAACCAATCGAGAGAGGGTCTGTCACGATCGTAATGCGCTATAAAAAAGGGTGAACTGATCGAGAGAGGATCTATCACGTTCGTAATAAGCTATAAAAAAGGATGAACCGATCAAGAGCAGATCTGTCACGATCGTAATGCGCTACAAAAAAGGATGAACCGATCAAGAGCAGATCTGTCACGATCGTAATGCGCTACAAAAAAGAATCAACCGATCGAGAGGAGATCTATTACGATTAAAAAAAAATCCGGCCGTCTTACCATGATGACGGCTGGATTTTTGTAAGAGAGGGAGTATTGTATGAGAGATCTTTATTTGTTGTCCTGGATAAATCCTTTTACAGGACTGGTTCACACCGTCTGTAGAAAATTTCTAAGCGTTTGCGGAGAGATTTTGGTCGTTTATATCAGGGTCGACCGGATTGGTTGAATTGACACCGCTATTGGTGTTCAGGAAGTCACCGGTATTAAATGAACCCGAACCGGAACTTGTTTTTGACGTGCTTTTAGGTGATAGGTAAAAGGAGTCACCAAAGTTTATGACGCCTCCATCCACACTATTTATTTTAATGGGTCCTACAATTGATGGCATGAAAACACCTTCTTCGGATAGTTGGTTATGATAGTTTATGAACATCATGTGTTTTTGTGTGAAATCAAGCGTTTAAATATCTGCGAAGATGCTTAATTCTCGCTTCACTATCGACTTTGTCAATACTGCCAACCTGAAAAATGGCCGTTTGGCTGACACCAATCATTCTCACGCTGTCCACTTGAATGGTATCACGGTGATGAACCGTATTTTTTTCTACAGTCGGAGCGATTGGCGGCCAATTTGCTTCCCGATGAAACAGCGAATAATCCTTAAAATAAATCCCATCATCCTCATGAAAAGCTGCACCTTCCTTTTGTACAGCAATCCCTTTTGATTGTGGTCCGGCATATGTCGTATCGCCTATATTGAAAACAGCAGAGTATGTTAAGCCGTTAAGGTTGATTTTACTGACAGCAGCTGTTCGTTTTTGCATGATTAACCACCTGCTAATGGTACAATCGATCCTAAAGCAGCGGCTTCAGGTGGGGTATCAAAAAAAGATGACAAGACAAATGCATCATTATCACCGATTAAAAAGACAGATGATGCTGTGACCGTCGTGACTTCAATGTTGCTGACATGCAAACCCCAATTATGAACTTCCATATTCATTGGATTGATCATTCCCCTCCATGTATTTAGTTAATGAGTGATAAATTTCATGTTTAATTTGCTCACCTATATGAAATGTTAACTGTTCCTGGCTAAATTCCTGCCTATTTTGTCCGGCCTCCGCTTCGTAATGTGCAATTCGTTCAGGCAGCTGTTTTGCCATATCTTCTATCAGCAAATTCGAATCGATATGATCCATTGGGACATGATGCTGAACGGCAAGATCACGAATAAGCTGTTCGCCATTTTCCCGTAAATATGTGTCCAGTTCAGGCAGTAATTGTTGTTTGACCATTGAATTATTGGCCTCCGGGACAGAAAAATCGTCTATGTTGTTCAAATCTTCCGGTGTTAAACCGATGTGCAGGGTTCCGTTAAGGTTTTCGATTTTCAGTTGATCGAAGTGATATTCAACTTTTTCCAAACCTTGGTGACTTTGCTGATTTGTATGGTTTTCGAGCTGCTGTATTCGCGTTTCCAGTGACCGGATGGTTCGATCCTGTTCATCGATACGCTGATAGAGGTTGTAAACATATTGATTCCAGCCATTCATATAAGTGTGCCCTCCTTACGATTCGTAAGTTGTCATTTTCACCGCATTTTTTGAACACCATTATTAGGCAAAGACCTATACATAATATATGCACATCGTGTTCAGGTTGTGATACTAACCGGGCTGCCGGAGTCTGATTACCGTATGTTCACCCACAGGTTCAGCAGGTTCAGCGGGTTCAGTAAAGCCACCCGTATTATGAATATCTGATTGCGCCTGAATGCTTCCGGTGCTGCCTATCTGAAAAACAGATGAGTTGGATATCGCTTCTACTCTGATTGAATGGATGGCTATTGACTGATGAACGATCAAATTCATACGAAACACTCCATATTACGTTATAGTTTGGTCAAATTTGTCTTTGTCCGACACGTATGTCATCGACTGACCCAGTCTGATGCGGGTTCTGTCTCCAGTGTTGAAAGAACCGCCGCCAGCATAGGTTTTTGCAGTGCTTTCCGGGCACATGGAATAGACATCCCCGATATTGAAGATGCTTGAATTATCGATTGTATTCACTTTTACTGCACCCACTTTTGCTGGCATTGTAACGTCCTCCTTCTCTATAATTTATGTATGAATACGGATTTGTGAAACCAGTGAACAGGAGTGGTCGTATGTATAGAACAGTATGGTGGGAAGCTGGTCTAACGGAAAGGTTGTTATATTCATGAACACTACTGTACCTTTACAAAAATCTGAACGCATGATGTGGATTGACGCAGCCAGAGGGTTTGCGATTCTGGGAATTTTCGTTGTCAATATCGGGGCATTCTCTGCACCGTATTTTTTATATGGCGGGGAAATGGATGCATGGCCATCAGAACTTGATCAATTTATACAAATAGTGATTGATATTTTCTTTCAGGCAAGTTTCTACACATTGTTTTCGATTCTGTTCGGTTTTGGTTTGCAAATTTTAAAAGAACGACTTGAGGAAAAAGATATTGCAGTTATTCCATTTTTATTTCGAAGACTTGTTATATTAATCGGATTTGGCTTGGTCCATGCATTTTTAATATGGCATGGTGATATTTTATTATCATATGGAATGATCGGTTTATTTCTATTGGCGTTTATCAATAGCAGTGATCGCGTGATTTTAACTTGGGGATCGCTCATGCTCGGTATCAGTGTCTTTTTGTATACTGCAATGTTATACAATGTTAGAGATTTCCTCGGGACTTCTGATGCGGCGGGAATTTCGCTTGCAAAAGAGAATTATAACAGTGATGATTTGTCTGTTATTTTAGGACAGAATTTGAATGACTGGCTCTATTCCAATGGTCTGTTTTCTTATGTACTCCTGGGAACTACTTTATTGCCCTTATTTCTGTTTGGAGCGTATCTTGGACGGAAACGCTGGCTGCATAAACCGACGGAGCACAGACAAAAGTTAGTGGCAGGGTGGATCATTAGTTTGATTTTTTTCATTGTGCTGAAAGCGGGGCCATATTTATACGGTAATCCGGAATGGTTTTCGTACGCGCAGGATAATGTCGGCGGAGCTGCCTCGGCATTGTTTTACCTATTTTCAATTACATTACTTGGGCAAAGCCGGTTTGGCAAAAAGGTTCTGAAGCCGTTCAGCTATGTTGGGCGCATGTCGCTGAGCAACTATATACTGCAATCGGTCATCTGCTTTGTGTTATTTTATGGTATCGGATTCGGCCTGTATGGTTCAGTGAGGCCGATTGAAGCAATGGGGATCGTTCTGATTGTTTACAGTCTGCAGATTGTCTTGAGTAAATGGTGGACGGCCCGGTTCCGTTATGGTCCGCTTGAATGGGCCTGGCGCAGTCTGACATATAAGAAAAGGCAGCCGTTGCGAGAAAAAGGATGACTCGGTATAAGGTTATGATTGTAAATACTTTTTAATTTAAATGCAATTTTAGTGTGTAGCAGTAGGTATTGGATATATATTACCCTTTATATTTGGGTCAACACTAAAATCTATGGTTGATATTAGTGGATAACTATGGTAAAAAGACTGACTAGCGGAGGAATATGAACGAAACTGTCAAGGACCTCCGCACAATTTTTTTGAATGTGATTTTTGGACAACTTTAAGCGAAGGGTCTGAATTGGGCCCTTTGTTCAGATATAGGAGATACTCATACAAAGCTAAGAAGAATGGAAGTTCCTCCTCTTCATAGGTTGTGAAGAAGAGAAATACACGGCATGAAGGCAAAAATCTCTGCTCCGGTTAAGAGACTGATATCCGTGGGTTCTCACATTATATCTTTCCGTATAAGGATCTGTCACGAACTCCTGGCGTGCGTTCACCAATGGCTGGCTAGCACAAGTCTCCGTCGTGCGTTATTCCTTTTACGGTTTATCTTTGCCTCCAAGCCCTATATTCCTTTCCTTTTCCCATTATCCTGCAGTTCAGTTTCCGAATAATATGCCTTTATACGTAACTTAATGCGCTTGAGTTTCAGTATCCGATTCATTGGCTATGGCCCAAATGAATCCTGCCAGTTCTCTTGCAACGGCCGTGATGGCTTTTCCGCTTTCCTTCCCACGTCCTAATAGGCGGAAGTAATTTTTGTGCAGGCGGTTTTGTGCTTTCCATGAAATATTCAGGATATTCGTTGGCTGTCCTTGTTGCCTCTTTTTTAGCTCACCTTTCACGGCAGGCTGGTAACGATAGCTCCACGCCGCCTCTATTAATAATTTCCGTACATGACGATTTCCTGCCTTGGTGATATTTCCTAATCTGCGTAAGTCACCACTGGAACTTTCACTGGGGACCAGTCCATTGTAGGCCATAAATTGGTTAGGCGTTTGAAACCGTTCAAATGACATGATTTCCGCAACCAAACTGGTAGCTGTAATGACTGCCACACCTCGTAAAGTCATGAGTTTTTGAATCATTGGCGCATGGACGCCTTCGTTGGCTTGTTCCTTAATCTCCTGTTCTAACACTTTCAATCGTTGCTGACATTCCTTCACCTGCTGCAAATATTCTTGGAATGCCACGCGAGAGGCAGAGCGGTTCCAATTTTTTAAACTATCCAGCCAATCCCAATACTTTACTGTCCACCTTTTCGTACCTTGAGGCGTTTTAATCTCTTTTCTGAGAAGAAATTTGATCAATCGCTGTTTAGCTCTTAATTCATCTTCCTTCACATCCTCACGTGCCCGAACCAGGTCGCGCAAAGCTTCATCATCTTCTGTTGGTACATAGATAGGTGTTAACTCTCCCGAACGATAAAGCGTCGCTAAGTTCAAGGCATCCCGCTTGTCTGTCTTAACACGATCACCGGGCTTCTGAGGAATTAACGATGGTGCAACCACGTCACATTCAATATCCATACTCTTCAGGAGACGATAAAGTCCATACCCGGTTGGGCCAGCTTCATAACAAAATTGAAGTTGTTCCGGCATCCCTAATTTGCTTATTAATTTCCTGATTGCCTCTACTGTATAAGGAATCATTCCAATATACCTTGCCTTTGAGCGCCCTTCTTCCGCAACACCGACTGCAATTTTTTCCTTTGACACGTCTAATCCCACATATTTTGTGATATACTCCATCATACTAGCTCCTTTCGTATTATAGCTCTGATTTGGTTTGGCTTTACTAGTAATACAGTATGACCAAATTAATCTACGTTCTTACGATTAAGGGGCTAGTTTCGTTCATGATAACTCCTGCGGGAAAGCGTAGTGTTTTTCCGCAGCGGTCACTTAAATTCATAATTACAACTAGTTTGTCAACCATAGGTTTTGGTGAAGAGCCTTATATTTATATTACTTTTTTTATGGGTTTGCCCCATAATAAGACGCTTTCTTAACTGATTCAATCATATAGGTAGTAATTAATAAACTTTGCCATTAACGAGGCGCAGTTACGGAATAAAGGGGGAAATGATTAGATGCCAACCTTGCCAAATTGCGGGTGAAAAGTGGACTTGGAAACAGAGACTATCAAAAACAACTACATGGATCAGGCAAATGACTTGTCCTATTGCGGAGAAAACCCAATATCAAACACAAAAAAATCAAGAATGAAAACGGTGCTTTGACATTGTCATCTTACTGGCCACTTTATCTTTGATATCCAGGGTATCTCTTGCTTAGCTTATTCTCTATTTTATTTGTTTTCATTATGTCACTTTTCCATTTGTAGTGGAGGTAAAGCAGGGAAGATTATATAAACTTTTTAAATCTTAAACAGTGTTTATTTATACAGCTATAAATAATAGTGTTTAGCAAATCTAAGGTAAGCAACAATCGGCGCCTATCCGGAACAATGCAGTAGAGGGAGGGTTTGTGTGGATCAACAAGTCTGTCTCAAAGTTTTAAAAAATTTGCTGAGAAGAGAATGCAAAGTACAAGGTATGTATGAAATTTCTATCCTTAACAAGTAGCTTCCTTGATTGAGCAACTACTTGAAGTTATCCACTTATGTAAGAGAAGGACAGCCAGACCAAACATGTTATTTGGGGCTGTTCCATACTTTAACTATTACAAGGATTAAAATCATGAGTTGAAATATTATTATCCAAGTATAACTAATCCGCCAAAAAATAAGAAAGACGCTTTTCCTTTATTCAAAAGATTTTGCCTTAAAATAGGGACAAATTATAGACATTCTAAAAGTTAAATTAAGTGCAGACAATGAAGTGGAGACGGTGCGCTTACCTTTGCCCCAAATTTTGTTATGCTATAAGCAAGTGAACAAACCCCCTGGCTAATGATCGAAAATCGGCACAAGTGCAGGTTTACAATTTGATGTGGGATCAATATAGCTATTCATATGGGACTGACAAGGTATTCGGAGATGTTAATTCAAAAGTACATATCACTTCAGAAGTTAAAGGTGAACTACCGGAAATCCCAAGTTCAGCCCCTCCTGTCACTCACAAAGCAGGTTTAGACTTAAATATCCCTAATCTTAATGATAATGAAGAATATAGATGGCTGAAATCACTCATTTGGCCAGAACATAAGGAAAGATTAAGGCTTTTTGATGATGCGGTTGAACTTTTTAAAAAACAACCACCAAATCTTATAGAAGGTGATGGCGTTTCATTGATTGAGGGAATCGCAAAGGAAATACCTTCTGATCAAGCAATATGTATTTTCCATAACGCATGTAGCGAACACATAAGATGTGAAATTAGATTTATTAAATAAAATCGAGGTCATAGGTAAAGAAAGAGACGTTATTCACGTCTACAATAATATCTGGGATAAAGCATTACACCTTGATTATTGGATTGATGGTAAAGAAACCAAGTTAATAATTGGCGATACGGATGGTCATGGACGGTGGTTCCAATGGAATCTAGTCGATCCCCTCATGTCTTACTAAAGTTTTCTGTACAAACTTTGATTTGACTATGCCGTTAACGGGCGGGCGCAGTAGTTGCTGTATTAACACGTGTAAAGTGGTGGTATTAAAAAGAAATGAGGGATTTCAAGAAGTGGCTCAAATTAAAGAAATAGGATCTTTATGCTCTGTAGACAAAACAAGAGATTTATACCCGGCATGTAAACTTTTTTTAAAGGATTATCCCGAAAAACAATGAAGAACTGCGCTTTGGTAAGCAATCAATCCTATCGGATCCAGAAAGAATATTGGACTTCCTGGACTACTTTGGGAGTTGGATGAAGGAAGAAGCAGAGAATTGGCTTAAGGTTTATAATCCCAAAAAAGAAGTACATCTACCACTATAAAGACAGTTCCGCAAACGGGTGCACTTCTGGAATAAGATTCGCGCTACATTTACTTTAATATGATGGGCCATTTTGTCGAAAAAATTCTCCAAAAACAATTGGATATTTATGATAAAGTAGATATAAATGATAGTGAGAATGTTTTATATTGGAGGTAAAATGGAACGGGTATATTAGGAATATTTGTTTTTTTTCTATCGGCGCGCCCGTTACATAACATATCAAAAGAAAAACTGAAACACTTATTTTTGGAGAAGAGCAAAATTGTTTTATAAATGTAATACATTACCCAACTAGGAGGATTTTTATGCCAAAACGTATTTTTCTTTTGTGTTTAACGTTCATTTTCACAGTATCTGTCGCTGTTGCTTGCAGCAGTCAAAGTAATGAAAATGATGCACAAAATAATGGAGAGGAATCAGCTCAATCCAATGAAGATGAAAATGAGATGCGTAATCAAGATAACGAGGGAACTGAGGGAAATTCAGGTGACACACAGAATGATGATGAAACGGGTCCTGGTGACGATCAAAGTGCAAATGAAACAAATGACGCTAGCGAACAACAATCAAGCTCTTCTGATGATAATGCGTCCGCAAATAGCAATGAGCTGCCGAAAACTATTGAAATAGGTGAACAAATTCAGCACGAAGATGGTGTTACTCTGACGCTTGAGCAAATCTCTTTTGAAGAAGATCATATTACAGTAGATTTTAATGCCGAGAATCATTCTGGTTTCAGCGAGTATCTGGCGAGTGGAGGCAGAGCAAAAGGTTCAAATTTAGGTGGTATCACGTTACAGGATGATACGGGTTATGATTATCGATATGTTGCTGATGACGACTCTGATAGAATAAAGCTTGAGGATCAGGAAAAAGTTACTGGGACGGTTAGTTTTGCGGGAAGAATTCAAGATGACGCCCAATCACTGACGTTAATATTTAATCCTGATAATGTAGAACCTCAATTTAATTTTGAAGATATTGAGATAGAATGGTAGTAATTAATTCATATGTGGAGAGGAGTATCCTCATTGCATTCCATTTATAAAAAGATTAATTTAAGTTTTATTCTTATTGTATGTGTGATATTTTTTTCCGCTTGTATGAACGCTGAAGAAAATAATCATGAATCAGCGAATGAGAAGGCTGCAACAAACGATGAAAATGATACGGCAATGGTTGACAATGCAGAGATTGACAAAAACGATTCTGATCAGGAAGAGAATGTACCGAAGTCGGAATTTAATATAACGCAAATGTCATTTGGATCCATTTTTTTCAAAAGCAGCATGGATATTGACTCCAGTTTTGAAAAAGAAGTGATGGAAACGTTAACGGAATTTAATGCTGTGGGAACGGAGGATGGCGCAAAGTTAACGTTGCCTGAAGATATTTTGTTTGCTTTTGATTCGAGTGAATTACGTTCTGAAGCTGATGAAGCGATTGGTCAACTCGTGCAGGTGATAGACACAACCGATGATGAAGTAATAATCGTTGGACATACAGACAGTAAAGGCGAGGATAGCTATAACCAGGAACTGTCCGAGGATCGGGCGAATGCTGTTCTTGACGCATTAGCCGACAAAGGCGTTGAAGAGGGACGTATGACCGCTGAAGGAAAAGGTGCATCAGAACCAATTGCCCAAAATACAAATAATGATGGTTCGGATAACCCTGAAGGCAGACAGAAAAATCGCCGGGTAGAAGTGACCGTCCATGGCTTTAATCAATGATATTTCAAAGTTTAAAGTGATATTTATTATGAGGTGAATGCCAAAAAGTCACGGAGTTTATTTGACAAGTAAAAAATATGTGTAATGACAATTAAAATTTAAATAAGTACAATGATAATCAGAAGGTTTTATAATCCGATAGGGTGCCATTCTTGAGCAATTTTGGCGCCCATTCCATACATAAGTGCAATTCTGTTTAGCAAAATTGATTTAATTGGAGTTGGGTATAAAGAATAGGTAATATACTGTTTTTTTGCGGGGCTATTATTGCTTATAGTAGGTAAATATTTGTTTACGCATTGGATAGTTACTGGAACTTTTATGGCAGCAATATTTGGCATTCCGAGTTCATTTCTTATCAATAGGATATATTAGCGACTTTAGAAAAGCTGCCAGAAGAAGAAAAAAGCCGATTAAGATTGAAGATTTCTGCATTCGGGCGCAGTTCCTGAATAAGTATTATACTTCTCCCGTTTTCGTACGAGTGGTTTTTATTTTATTTCAGCCAGTATTTCTTTGGATCTATATTATTCTGGCTTGGCTATTAAAAAGCATTCCTGTAATGAAAAAATTTGAGGAAAAATGGACGTAGAATCGATTGTACAAAAAAAGAGCCCTCTTGGTACGATAGAGAGTGTCATCGATGACCTCGAATTAAGTACCTAAGGAGGACTCCTACAATGGATTTTACACAAAATGGAACGCTTAGCAACAAATCAACAGAAAAACACTTATTATCGTATCGATGTGGCTAAAAAGAAACATGTAGCTCGTGCCATTGACGACCGCGGTCGTGATTTAGCGAAACGTTTGGTGTTTGAGAATACCTTTACAGGATTTAAACAATTGCTTAAATGGGCTCAGAACCTTGCTGATGAAACGAATAAATCCAACTTTATTTTTGGAATGGAGCCAACAGGCCATTATTGGCTGAATCTAGCTTATTATTTAAGGGCTCAGGAGCTACATGCCGTCGTCGTTAATCCCATGAAGGTGAAACGCACGAAGGAATTGGATGATGATTCACCAACCAAAAATGATACAAAAGAATGCGAAAGTTATCGCTCAGGTAATGAGAGCTGTCGATATCATGAACCAATCTTACTTGAAGGCATCTAATGCTGAACTTGCGGGAAGGCATGAAGCTTCATGACATGATGCAGGAGGATTTTGTCCTCTATCAAAGCACCAAATGCATAATGCGTTAGACCGCTATTTTCCAGAGTTTCTAACCGTATTTAAAGATTGGACCGGAAAAGCTGCTCTTCACTTTCTCAAAGAGGGCTATCTTCCAGAGGACATCCAATCAAGTTCGGAAGAGGAACTGATGGGTGAAGTAAAACAGGCAACTAAGCGTGGCGTTGGAAATCAAGCGCATCCAAGAGCTTAAACACGCAGCTGAAACAAGTGTAGGGCTAACAGTTGGTTTGACGATGGCACGTCAGGAGATTCGTTATTTATCGATCAATATCAGCTATACAGGAGCGCATCCAGGCCTCACGAAGCACGACTCGAAGAACTTGTTCTTCAGGTTCCTGGAGCCAGTCAAATGATAGCGATCAAGGGCGTTAGTACGATTACAGTCGCTGGTCTTTTCGCGGAAGTCGGGGATTTATCCAACTATCGAGATCCACGCCAAATTATTAAGTTAGCGGGACTCAACCTTCAGATGAACCAATCCGGATATTTCAAAGGACAGACGACGATCACGAAGCGTGGCCGCCGTCGGTTAAGATCCCTGTTATACCAAGTTGCGCGCCCTTTATCGATTCATAATGAAGGATTTAAAGAACTGCATCATTATTATAAAAACCGAGCAAACAATCCACTTACAGGGAAGCAATCCTACGTGGCTCTTAGTCGGAAGTTGATCAAGATATTTTTTGTGATAGGTACACGCAATTGCTCATTTGATGAAACACGTATGTTGAGGGACATCCCTCAATTGAAACCTTTACAGGAAGTCGCTTAATAAACACACAGAAATATAATACGTTGTCAATTACCCAGATTTATGTCTATTACAATCGAAGCACGGATTAGCCGGTCGATATTACCTCCATTAGGGCATAGACCCACTTAAAAAGCATTTCCGGCATCCACACATGGTAAGGTCGAACGAAGGAATGTACGCGCACATGACGCCGAGATAAATGGGAGGGTCCACCACCATGTTCAATGTGGAGATCCAAAGTGCGATTATATTATTTCCTATTTTTGGAAAATAAGGTACCAAGCTTATTAGGCTAAATGGTATACTTCCATATTAATCCAATATTGGCGGTATTTTCCTTGACTTTACCGAATAGCTTCGATATCAGTAAGAGGAAATCGGAGAAAAACAACGATATTTTAAGATAATCGAAATATATTGAGGGAGTCAGGAGACTAAAAATTTCAGTAATGTTACTTGATAGGTCGAACTTCATTACCACAGTGATTACTGATTTATATGATGAATAACGGCTGAATTTATTCTTTCCGCAATACGAACGGGCGCAGGAACTGAATAATGAATGCGGCTTTTCTTGGTTAAGAGATCCATATTATCGCGTAAGATAGAGGTGTTAATGTGTTTAAGTTTTTATTACAGGCAGGTATTGCATCTATATTGCTGCTGTTTTCTACTGTTGCGGCTTGGTACGAAGGGAGCGCGATTTTAACTGACCCTTGGGAATGGAAACATTCAACACCATTTTCCCAATTGCTCTATGATGAAATCCAAAGCAGTAACCAAATTTTACAACTTGACCATTTTATATACGCTGCGAAATTTCAGCCAACTTTTCCAGTCATTATGATAATAAGTAGTTTATATTTGTTAATTCTTACTGGGTATCGCTTCTTAAGGAGACAGCATAAATTGTTTACGTATTATCTTTCATTTCTAGGTGGAGGATTATTTCTGCTAAGCTATTTCAGCTTTAATTCCCCTGCGCCAGGAGGCCAAATCTTATTTTACATTTGGTTATTAAGTGGTGGGTTTTGCACTATAACTGCCATACTTTTTTACTTTCAAATTTTAAACCGGCATTCTAATGAAGTTGTAAGCTAATTTTCAAACAATCAGGCGTAACTCCAGAATAGAGGTTGCGTCCTTAATTAAGGGGTATAGTAATATCCTCTGAGGGGAGTATGTTCGAGAAATGGTTAGGTAATCAATTAAGAAGACCAAGTGGATTTTTATCACGATGGGTAAGTAGGTCTATGGAAAAAGGAAATTATGAAATAAATGACTGGACTATAAATTTATTGAAAATTAAGGGTGGTGAAGAAATATTAGAAATTGGAATTGGAAATGGCTCTATCTTAAACAAAATATCACGAAGAAATATGAATGGAAGAAATATTGGAATTGATATTTCAAAAGATATGATTAAGGAAGCAAAAAAGTATAATGAGAAACTCATTAATAACGGTGTTGTTGATATACAAGAGGCAGGGATCGAGTCATTGCCATTTGATGGTGAATACGTTGATAAATTATTCACAGTTCACACAATATATTTCTGGAAAAGTATGGATCAAGGCTTTCACAAATCATATAGGGTCTTAAAACCAGGTGGAATGTTATATGTCTCCATTATGAATAAATCGACTATGCAAAAGATGAAACGAAGGATTTACTCAACTTTATCCGACATTTTCATCAATATCCATGAAAAGAGCATGGATATTAAATGACTTGTATATAGATGTATAAGCAAGAAAACAAGGAATAGGAGCAATGCTCTTAAATAAAGCAAAGGATTTTGCTATTGAAACAGGTGCTAAAAGTATTAGTTTGGAAACAGCACCCGATAATTATGCTTCTCAAAGATTATATGAAAAAGATGGATATATCCGAGACTCGCAATTTTATCATTATGAATTAAATTTGACTTAATAATGTTTGATTCAGTATTCAATTATAGGGCGCCTTTCTGGAATAAGTGTTGACACAAGGAGGGATAAATTAATTGAAGATATCGTGGATTTTCTGGTGGATAATAAATATTTTTTGGATGATTCTTTTTGTTGTGGGTACAGTTTTTGTTTGGACGAGAGAAGTAGATGGTTCGGGTGCTGTTCAAACGCCCGAGACTAAACTACTATCATTTATTGTTTTATTGTTTGCATTTACATTCCCAGCAATAATTCAAGGTATATGGCTAATCAATCATTAATTTGGTAATCAACCATAACAAAAAAACTAGTATTCAACAGTAAGCAAAAAGTATTTACAAAGTATAAATTTTAAGTTGCCGCAATCTGGCGCTATTCCCTAATAAGGATTAGCGCCAATATTGCATCAATACGAAGGGCATAATTTCTTATTCAATTGAAGAAGGAGTAATACTGTGAAAAACAAAGAAAATGTAATGAAATATTTATATTTCTTAGCTTATGTCATCCTAATTGGTATAGTTATACTACTGATAATGGATATTACCCTTAACCGTTTTTTCGTATTGGTTTTATTAATATTTTCAATAACAATTATATATATGTCACTTATTAGAGAACACTTAAAGTTTAACTTGAAAATTATAATAGAGTTATTATTCTTTATTACTATATTTCTGTTGTTTTTAAATGTGCATTTTGAATACAGTAGATTAGTTTTCATTTTTGCCGCGGTTGTAAATTACTTCATTTTTAGAAAAATCAATTCATATCTGAGACTAAGCTAAATGGTACTATTCCTCAATAAGATTAACATTGGTGTCATATATAAAGGACAAATTATGGGATAATTGGGGACAAGGGCGTCAGGGTTTGGAGGTAGTCCTACTTTTCTTTTAATGAGCAGATTCTAGAAAAGAGGATGAACAACAAAGAAAGATAGATAGTAAAATTCAAAAATACATTTTTAAAGAACACGGAGAAGATCTTCTTTTGTATTTACGTCAATTAGACTATTAAGCAACGGGCGCAGTTGTTGAAGAAGCATTGCGCCTGAATCGGGCCATTTAATTGAGTAAATTCACACTTTAGGGGGGATCAAAATTAAAGGAATTGGAATGTTAAAACAAAGCAGAGCATTTTTATATTAACTTTATTAGTTCTGAATATAGGTTATGTATCAATAGAAATTAATCAATCCTTTTTGAGCCTTTAATAGGACAATCCAATATAACTCAATCAGAGTTTTCCAGTATAAAGACATTATCTAATTATGTGTATTTTTTTGAAGTTGCCTTTCTAATTGCATCCATTATTTGGACTTTATTGTTGTTCTCAAGAAAATACAGACCTCAATTTAAAAAATCAATCACCATTCAGTTATCATTGCTAATATTTGTATTTATTCTTAACGGCACTTTAAGTTGGGTTTTTGATGCTACTATTGGGAATTTAACACAGTTGTTGTTAGGTCCTTTAGTAATTTGTGATTGGAGCAATTATTTATTTTTTAATGCAAAATAAAAATAGGGATAACAAAACAAATTATTAAAATTGTTCCTTTAACGGGCGCTTTTCCCTAATAAGGAATGGCGCCAATATTGCATCATAGATTCATTATCCGGAATTATCATAGCATTAATTGTAAAATTTAACTTATTATAGTGGCGAGGAGGAGTTTGATGGAAAATTCATTGTTAATGAAAACAGAGGCATCCTCTGCTTTGAACTTTTTGGTTTATATCCAAAATATATTTCTTAATCAAAATAGAAGTGAAGAAGAGTACAGATTTCCTTATATCCCTTCAAAGTACATAGTGAAGGAAGAATTTGAATTACGGTTTAAAGAATTATGGGATGAAGTTATACAAAGAGTATCTGAACATCCTAAGAATGATATGAAAATTTTCTATGAAGAAAAAGATTTATTTCACCAACGATTGTTCGTGGATGGTAACGACAGCTTAAAGGAATATAGTGAAATTCATCAAACATTTAAGGTGTGGTGGGACAGCTTTGCGGGGCGATTCTCAGTAGAAAGAGCTATCGATGAGAAAGGTCAAAAATTATATGAGGAATTGGCAAACTTTCTTACACAAAGGGAAATTGCACCTCAAAAAGAGTTAAATATAGGTTTAGTTTATGATGAATTTCCATTAGGTAATTTCGAGGTGTCTTCTTATTTTGCTGTCGTATCCATAAAAGAGGTTTTTGTTAAATACAAAGAATTAATGGCCAAATTACAAAAAAGTATTTATTAAATAATCGGTCGCTTTATCAGGAACAAAAATCCTCCTATTACTGGCTCAAGGGCCATACCACGGATAACGGAAGGTATTTTCATTTGTATTTTATTAAATAATGGGTGTTATTAATTGTCATGAGATAATTAACAAATTGGTAATCAGTTATGAGGTGTTTAATGAATCAAATAAAAGAAATGGGCTATTTATGTCATATTGATGACAATGGATATATTACGAATGAATCTGATTTGAAGAATGTAGGTACTGAATTTAGAAGAGCGCTCCACTCCATTCAAGACTACCTCTTGTCTTTTTTGCCAAAGGAGATTCACAGCATCTATATCAGAGGATCAGTTCCCAGAGGATTAGGAATTGAAGGTGTATCCGATATTGATGTATTGGTTATTACTCATTTCAAGCCTGAGAATTTAACTTTGGATTGGGTGGAGAAAGCAGAAAAAGAAATCAATAAGGAAAACAGTTCTCTAAATGGGGTTGAGCTAGGTTTTTATCATTTAAATGAGGTCATGGAATCAAAATACTTTTTCATCATTTCTTTTATGCTGAAAACCCACAGTATTTGTATTTACGGCAAAGATCTGAGACCCAGTCTTCCTAACTATAAAGCTGGTCATGCATTAGCTAATGATCACATTATCAAAATAAGAAGCCAAATCGACAGTGCAAAAAGTGATTTGGAAGGAAATGAAGACGTTGAAGACATTAAGGACTGTTGTATCTGGATTATGAAACTCATAGTCCGATGCGGATTGGCATTGGTCATTATTGATGAAGGGACATATACAAGGGATCTTTATCCAGCTTACAAATTATTTTCAAGGCATTATCCTCAAAAGAAGAAGGAGATGCGACAAGCGCTTGAATTTGCGATTAACCCGTCTTTAAATCCAAGGGAACTATTGCCGTTTCTAGATACTTTCGGAGGGTGGATGGTTCGGAAAGCTGATGATTGGCTAAATGTTCATAATCCAACTGAAATTAAAAACCTACCAGTTGTATGACTCTTAAGTAAACGGGCACTTTAACGGAATAAAAAGCGTCCAAATCTGCATTATCGGGCCAGTTTGTGGAGGGATAAAATGGGCAGTGTAACGAAACTCCTGAAGAAAGAAGAGAAAGACTAAGGCAAGAAGAATGGAAAAACAATAACCCAGGTGGTGTTTTGAATGATGCAACAAATAGGGCAAGTAATGGAAGTCTTGTTGATTTAGTTGGAGGACTTGGTTGGAAAGGGACTTGAATACTAATCCTTATACTCATTGTAGGTTTAATAATATATGCTGTTTTCTTTTGCTAACGGGCGCAAATCAGGAATAAGGATTCGGTCTTTATTGGCGTATCAGCTCGGATAATTAGGGGGTCATAAATGAATGGTTTTTGGAAATTAAATGTTATAAGTATCTTGTATGCTATTATGATTTTTATACCTATTGAGCTTTACTTAAATGTTTCAGATTAATTAGGTTTAACGGGATGGAATTGTGGTCATTGGCATGTAATAGGTGTTTATCACAATCATTTCCGTTATTCTTCTTTCTGCGGCCATTATCTATCTAACAAATAAATGGTTGAAGAATCGTAAATCATCTTTTTGGACTGTTCTTCTTTGGCTACCATATGTGATTCTTTTCAGTTTTATATTTGTTTCTTTATTTCCTATTATCCACCCAGCAGATGAAGGCGGGCCTGGGGACGGCCTGATAATTTTGGGATTTTTATTTTTTTATCCTTTATTTGTTTTATTACTAAACTCATTTAGCATATTATACAACAAGAATAAATCATATAAGTCAATGATTATTCAATGTTTTTTGACGATACTCAGGGATTGTCACATTGCCTGTTTAGGTTTATTCATAATAGGACGGCCTTTTATATGCCAAACAGTTAAAAATCTCAAATGAAGAAGAATCTTGAATTAACGGGCACAGTATCTAATAGATGACGTCATTCTGAAAGGGATAGGTTAGTTGAATAGAATGAATCAGACATAGTTTCTGGGAGAGTTGGAGGTGGAGAGTTGAGTTTTTGGTTTTATATAACAATTATTATAGGCTTTTCTCTTATTTATTATGGATATGATAAAAAGAAAAGCTACGAATTAAAGGGAAAAGAGATAGAGTTGGAACAAAAAAAGCTAGATTTAGAAATAAAAAAATTTGATTGTGGTATAACTGAAGATAAAAATGAATAGCTGAAACAGTAAAGGGATAAATCTTCTTTGGATTTTAAAGAACATATGGTTAATGGGAATGTTCAAGAACGAATTGATTATATCAAAAGACAGAAACATTAAGACGACGATATACAGCAGACCTTTCAGCGATCGGGCGCGTTAGTTGAGCATCTTAAGCAGGGAGCCAATATAATTGAATGAAGTTTATTTATACTTAGTCATTTGTATTTGATAATGCTTTATTCTTATTTATAATGTAGATAAGGAGGGATACAAAATGAAATGGAAAGAAGCTCGTGAACTATTTCCTAATCAATTTCTTTTGGTTTCCATTTTGGATTATCATTACGAAGGTGACAAGAAGATAGTTGATGAAGTAGCCCCAATACGCCCAATCAAAGATGAAGATGCAAATAAAGCGTTTTTTAGTGCAGAAGAGGGAACAATGGTTTATCATACGGGAAATAAAAATTTTGTTATCCATATACGTAAAGATCCCTTAATGAAAGTGAGAAGGATCTAATGAATCTGTTTTATGATGGACAACTTATTACGACCAGTTTAACCGTCATATTCCGTGGAAAAGCAATAAATATAGACGATGTCGTTGTGGATACTGGGTCATCCCATACTGTTATTTCACCAGATATTTTAGAATCAATTGGAGTTAGATATGAAAATGGCGACGCAATTTACGAAGCGTATGGGATTGGTGGTAGTGTTCCATTTTACACAAAAAATATGGATCAAATACAGATAAACTCATTTACCATAAAAGACTTCCAAGTAGATGTAGGAATGTTACCCCAAGAACATAGTGCATTGCTAGGATTAGATATTTTAAAACAATATAATTTCATCATTGATTTGGATAAGTTAGAATTGTATCCATCAATGCGAAAAAAGGGGGACTAGCACATCATATTTTACTAGTCCTCTTTTTGTATTAGTTAAAGTCACTAAATAGTGTTTCGTTTAAAAGGGAGGATTAGTTCAATTAGCTATTGCAGTAGTATACTCCAGAATACGAACGGGCGCTGTAACTGAATAAGGTGAACTCCTTTTGAACTGGTCCTTTGAGGAATGAAGGAATCCAACAATGGAATGTCGAATAGGACAATGAGTTGTAATAATTAAAAAAGGAGTTTGGCAATGAATACTTTAACTATCAAAGAACTTCGATCCCGGGAGGAATTCCTTGAAGCATTTCCAATAATGAATCAATTACGAACTCATCTTGATGAAGCTACTTATCTTGATTTAGTGACAGAAGCTAAAGAAAAGGATATGTACAGGTTATTTGCTTTGTATGATCAAGAAGAAATTGTTGCAGTTACTGGGTTTAAGCCTATGATAACTCTTTATTATGGGCATTTTGTTTGGGTGTGTGATTTAGTTACTGATAGCAGTCAACGTTCAAACGGATATGGTGAACGACTCCTTTCTTATGTACATAAATGGGCAAAAGAAAGTGGCTATGAAAGTGTCGCTTTATCATCAGGATTAAAACGTATAGATGCTCATCGTTTTTATGAAGAAAGAATGGATTATGACAAGGTGAGTTATGTGTTTAAGAAACCATTGGATTCATAATAAATTCCGCAATAGGGCGCTTTCGCGGAATAAGAAATGCGTCCACTATTGCTGTCTTTGGCCAGTTAACGTAAAAAAACAAAGAATTTAAAAACAGGTGGGGTTATGGAAAAACAAAATCAAAATTATGAAAAGCTAATCAAAAAAGTGACCGCATGGTGTAAAAATCAAGATGATATCCGCATCGTAATAATCGTAGGGTCGAGGGCTAATGATTGAAAGACCCGGATGAATGGTCAGATTTGGACATAGAGTACTTGATGAATTAAGCAATATACTTGCATATCCTCCAGAAGTTAAGGACGCATATATTTGGATGCTTATAAACGATTGTCATATATGTCTGTTTTGACTGCAAAACAAATACCCTATGGGAAATGATATTCTTTTAATAAAGGCAGTTAGCAAAAATTAAAGAACGGTGATGACCTTTTCGTGTTATTCAATCTTCTGTAATCGGGGCGCGATTATTGAATAATTTTAAAAAAAGAAACAGCTCAGTAACTTATTCACAGAGCTGTTTCTTCTTTCATACCAAAAGCCTTTAAAAAGCAATGTTTTTTTTGCATAATTGTCCTGTTAATTAACCTGTTAATAACAGTCTAAAAGCGTTGCTATTTCATAAGAAAATCATTCTGATACTTTAAATTTTTTCCATGGTAAGTGAACTACTTACCCACACTGGTGCAGCCTGCAATTCAACTATGCTTTCAATACGTCTTTAAGATGGTCTATAGCCCAGTCAAGATCTTCTTTCTCGATAATCAGCGGCGGGGCGAAGCGGATGACATTGTCATGGGTTTCTTTGCAAAGCAGGCCTTTTTCTTTAAGCTCTTCACAATAAGGGCGTGCTGCTTCAGTCAGTTCAACTCCAATGAACAAGCCTTTGCCGCGCACTTCTTTAATTTTTGCGTTGCTGATTTTTTTCAATTCATCCATCATGTAATTGCCGAGTTCAAGTGAGCGATCAGCCAGCTTTTCTTCTTCAAGGACTTCCAGTGCTGCTGTAGAGACCGCGCATGCGAGCGGATTTCCGCCAAACGTTGACCCGTGTGAGCCCGGATTGAACACACCGAGAATATCTTTATTAGCTACAACACAGGAAATTGGCATGACACCACCGCCTAGTGCCTTACCTAGAATCAGTACATCCGGGGTGACATCTTCCCAATCGCAGGCAAACATTTTGCCGGTACGTCCAAGTCCGGCTTGGATTTCATCAGCCATATAGAGGACATTATTTTCAGAACAAACATCGTATGCCTCTCTCAAAAATCCTTCAGGCGGTATGTTGATGCCAGCCTCACCCTGGATTGGCTCAAATAGAAAGGCGGCTGTGTTTTCGTTAATGGCTTCTTTTAGCGCATCAATATCGCCGTATGGCACTATTTTGATGCCAGGGAGAAGTGGGCCATATCCGCGTTGATATTCCGCTTCTGATGACAGGGATACAGCTGTCATGGTACGGCCGTGGAAGTTGCCTTCAGCTACAATGATTTCAGCTTTGTCTTCCTGAACACCCTTGACATCATATGCCCAGCGACGGGCGGCTTTGATTGCTGTTTCGACAGCTTCTGCACCGCTATTCATCGGAAGTGCCATTTCTTTGTTGGTCAGTTTGCATACTTTTTCATACCAAGGACCGAGCTGATCATTGTGAAACGCTCGAGACGTTAATGTGACAGCATCAGCCTGCTGTTTCAATGCGTCAATGATTTTGGGGTGGCGGTGTCCCTGGTTGAGGGCAGAATATGAACTAAGCATATCCATGTACCGATTGCCCTCGGGATCCTCGACCCACACACCCTCTGCCTGGGATATCACGACAGGAAGCGGATGATAGTTTTTGGCACCATATTCCTGTGTCTGATCAATAATTTGCTGGCTTGATTTAGTCATACAATCCCTCCGAATTAAAAAATGCAACTCATCATCAGTATAACAGTTTTTATTTTAGTTTTCTTCCTTAAACCTGTTCAATAAATTATCAAATGATTTTCCTTGCAGGACATGTTAAGATAGGTACTATGAAAATAGGTAAAAGATGTTTCAAGGAGGAACGATAGAAAAATGAATACACATTTGCACGTAACCTCATGGGTTCTGGCATTCATCCTTTTTGTTGTTGTTGTCGCCCTCAATAAATCAGGTAAAGCAAAAGCCGCTAAAATCGTTCAAATGATTCTCAGGCTGGATTATTTATTGATATTATATTCCGGCGGTGACTTGCTAGTGGCCTATTTTAATGGTCCACAAATGGGCGAAGCTATCTTTAAAGGGCTCGCAGGTATTTGGGCTATATTCGCCATGGAAATGATCAGTTTGAAATCAGGCAGAGAAGAGCCGACGAAAAGCTGGTGGATCCAGCTTGTCATTGCTGTACTGCTGACACTGATTTTAGGCTTTGGCCGGTTAGGTTTAGGGTTTTTGCCATAAGCTATGTGATACAGAGACTTCTCCGCGGGGGAGTCTTTTTTATAAGATCAGAAATATAACATTTCAGATGATGACTTCAATCTTGAAATCGGGTAACTCACCGATTTCTTCCAATCCGACCTCTGACCTCTGGAAAAACGAGGCTGGGCCTGAGTTTTTCTGAGCTCAAATTGTCACAAATGCTGAAAAGAAAACCTTCTCAATTATATTAAGACAAAAAGCGCCATGAAATTTCAAATAAATACATGGCACTTTTTACGCGACTTATAATACCACCACTATTCAGTCAGTGTTTCAAGTACGTCATCAATTGTTTTTTCAAATGCAATCAAGCCCTTGTTTGTCCAGTGACTTGGATCATTCATTGTATAGACATTGCCGTTTTGAGCCGCGGGTGTGTTTTGCCAGACCGAACTGTCCTCCAGTGTCTCGAGTCCCTGTTCATTCTCCTGGGCCAGCAGGAATACATGGTCCGCTTTTAATTCGGAAAGCTTTTCAAGCGAAATCGGATTCCACTGCGGCTTGGCTTCACCAAGTTCGCTGACTAATTCAGGCTGATTGATTCCCAGTTGAGAATAGAGTACTTTTGCACTGTGCCGATTGTTTTCAAACAGATAGAATTGATCGCCCTGTGCCCAAATCAGTGCAACTGTTTCTTCTCCGATTGCATTGTTCAGTGTTTCTTTTGCATTTGCTGTCTTTTCGTCAAACTGATTGAGCACTTCTTCAGCTTTGGCTTCCTTGCCAAGCATTTCACCGAATGTTTCGATCTGCTTACGCCAATTATTTGTCGTTTCCTCAGTCATGACATAGGTTGTGGCGATTTTTTGATAGTCTTCGTACGAGCCTTCATAACTGTCAATGGCATTTTCCAGAATGATTAAATCCGGCTCATGATTCAGGACCTGTTCCAGTGGAAGGTTCCATTCAATTTTTGGGACATCCTGCAGGTCATCAGCAAGGTAATCCTGTACTGTTTCACCGATTGCCCATTTTGCTGTTGGTGTAACGCCTAAAGCTAGCAATGCATCCTCATGGTATGGTGCGATGATACGCTCGGTGTCAGCGGGAATGGTCACCTCGCCCATTTCACTGTCCAGTGTCACGTCGGAATCCTGACTGCCAGCCTGTTCACCGGAAGACGATTCTTCATCCGAATCACTGCCGCCGCATGCGGTCATTAAAAGTATTAAAGCGATTAAGAGAGTAATGACCAGGCTGTATGGTCTGTTCAGCTTACGCATATGTAAAACTCCTCTATCTGTAAAATGAACTTCCTGCCGATAATGATAATCATTTTCAATTAAAATGTCAATTTATTTCTAAAAATATTGCAGTGTACGTTATAAGCTATTATACTTTTTTATGGATTAATTTGTTTTGACAGGAGTAATATATGCTATCCACTATTCAGCATTCCAAGCTATGGAGAATAGCAATCATTATGTTAACGGTAGTCGCACTGGCTGTTTCGATGGGGTTTTCGGTTGCCTTTGGGGCAGTTGATATTAATCTGTCAACTGTTTGGCAGGCAATTGTTCATTTTAATGAAAATCTTACATCCCATCAGGTCATTCAGGAGTTGCGGCTGCCGAGAGCTACGGCTGCGGCGATGGTTGGCGCCTCTTTGGCAGTATCCGGTGCTATTATGCAGGGAATGACGCGCAACCCGCTGGCATCACCGTCCATTATGGGGGTTACACAAGGTGCGGCATTTGCCCTTGTTATCACAATGGCTTTTTTCCCAGCGGCATCCAGCCTTGCTATGACGTTCGCTTCATTTGCGGGTGCCGGTATGGCCGTTGTACTTGTTTTTATGGTTGGTTCATTTTCGAAAAGTGGATTGACACCAGTTAAACTTGCGCTCGCCGGTGTTGCAATTGGTACATTATTAACGTCGCTTTCATCGGTTATTGCCCTCTATTTTCAGCTGGAAAAGCAGCTGGGTTTCTGGCAGGCCGGTGGATTAGCAGGAGCAGATTGGACGTCAAATAAAGTTCTGCTCATTTCCGGCGCTGTCGGGATAATCATCGCATTAATGATTTCCAAATCCATAACCGTCATTAATTTAGGTGAAGATGTGGCAGCAGGGCTTGGACAAAATAACGTCCTGGTAAAAGCCCTCGGTATTCTGGCAGTCCTCATATTGACCGGAGCGGCCGTATCAGTAGCGGGTGCTATTGGTTTCCTTGGTCTCATTATTCCACATATCACACGATTTATAATGGGAACGGATTACCGTTGGATCATTCCTGTATCGGCCTTGTTCGGTGCATTATTGCTTGTTTTGTCCGATATTGTTTCAAGGCTGGTCAATGCACCGTTTGAAACCCCTGTGGGCGCTATCACATCATTGATTGGCGTCCCGTTCTTTCTTTATCTTGCACGTGGCGGGGGTGGCCAAACATGAATCAGACTGAAAACCATCGGACAGGACGATTTGTGTCTGTCTCGGTATTGCTGATCGTGCTGATTGTGGTCATGTTCTTTATAGCCTTGGCCACAGGTGTTGTTTCCATATCGCCTTTGGGAGTGATCCAAACGATCTTTGGACAGGGAACCGACAGACAGGAACTGGTACTTTTAGATTTCCGGCTGCCGCGTATCGTACTGGCATTGCTTGTAGGTGCCGGGCTTGCGGTTTCCGGCGCTATCCTGCAGGGCGTGACCCAAAATGAGCTGGCTGAACCGGGTATTTTGGGTATTAATACCGGAGCCGGCTTTGCTGTTGTATTGTTTATATTCTTTATTCAGGATTCACTCAATGGCACGTTTTCCATTTTTATGATGCCCTTATTTGCGTTACTCGGAGCGTTATTGGCAGCATTTCTTGTCTATACCCTGGCATGGAAAAACGGGGTGAATCCGATACGGCTCGTTCTTGTGGGAATCGGTATCAACGCAGGCTTCAGTGCGGCATTGATTATCCTCCAGCTGAAAATGAACCCACAGGACTTCCGGCAGGTGACAGTATGGCTGTCCGGTGATATTTGGAGCGCCAGCTGGCCATTTGTTTTGTCGCTATTGCCATGGATACTAATACTGATCCCTTTGGCACTTGTGAAGGCGAATGCTTTAAATGTATTAAATCTCGGTGACGATATAGCAGGAGGACTGGGTTCAAAAGTTGAAGGCAGTCGTCTTGTGCTATTACTAATCGCTGTTGCACTGGCAGGTGCAAGTGTTGCTGCCGGTGGTGCGATTGCCTTTCTTGGACTTGTTGTACCACATCTGGCACGAAAGATTATTGGCCCAATGCATCAATATACCATACCAATATCAGCGCTGATTGGTGCATTGCTTTTGATGGTTGCTGATATGATTGGAAAAAATGTATTGGCACCAATGGAAATACCAGTTGGGGTGGTTGTTTCCATTCTCAGTGCACCTTATTTTATCTATTTGCTGATCAAAGCCAATTAATCGGAAGGCAAGTTTCCCAAGACTTCAGGACTTTCCCGTCATGGAGGAGTCCAACTGGCACTGGCAGTTCGTAACGTATAAACCTTCTTTCATATCTATAATCGAAAGAAATCACAAAAAGGGGGCGTGATTTTTTAAAAAAATTCATGCCCCCTTTTGCCTGTTGGTTTCGATTATAGGAGTAAGAAGGGGAGATTTTGAAGTATTTTCGACAAATTAACGTTTTGTATTGACTGCAGGTGTGTAGTGTTAATAATAGAGAGAGATGATTTTATCCCGCATGTAACGGTCAGTAACCTGCCAAGGAACGGCGGCTAACTGACCCTAAATGTCCGATAAGTTTCACTACCATTCAGTGAAGAAAGGCACTTCACTGAATGAAGTTTCACTTTATAATTGGAGGAGCGCACATATGAAACGCTTATTATTATCGATCATATTCGTTATGATACTATTCGTGAGTTTTTCACAAACGGCTTTTGCAGCTGAACAGGAAACGGCAATCAATAGTGAAATTGGTTATCATATATTAGTTGACCGCTTCAACAATGGTGATTCGTCACGAGATGAGCAGGTAGACCTTGAGGATCCATTTGCTTATCATGGCGGTGATTTACAAGGTGTTACCGACCAGCTGGATCATTTACAGGATTTTGGTTACACGACCCTTGTTTTATCACCAATTATGGAAAACGCCCCTAATGGCTATCACGGCTATTGGATTGAGGATTTTTATCAAGTGGACGACCAATTTGGAACGATGGAAGATTTGCAGGAACTTGTGGACGAAGCGCACAGCCGTGATATGAAAGTTGTACTGGAGTTTGTAACGAATTATGTTTCAGAGACGCATCCGATAACAAAGGATCCGGATAGAAATGACTGGCTGAAGGAAAATGATGGACCGGAGTCTTTGCAGTGGATGAATAGCACGGTTATGCTGGATCAAACAAATTCGGATGTCCAAAACTTTATCAAAGATGTGGCTGATTATTGGATCGATGAAACCAATATAGATGGCTTTAAACTTCACGCAGCCGATCAGGCCAATCAGGAATTTTTAGATGAATTAACAGCTGATATACACGAAAATAACCCGGATTTTTACTTACTGGGCGATATTTTAGATGGTGAATCGTACACGGGTGATCTCACAGAAGATACTGCTATACAGGCAGCGGACAGTAATGAACTATACACCCCGATGACCGAAGTATTCGCGGAGGCAGGTACACCGCTCACACAAATTCATGAAACGCTGCAAAATAATGATATGCAAGGCGGATTAAATTATCTGGATAATCCGTATACAGAGCGATTTACCAATAAGCTTCTGGAAAATGGACGAAAACCATTAACGGGGTGGCAATTGGCATTAACCTATTTATATACCGCACCTGGTGCACCAATGATTTATCAGGGATCCGAAATTCCAATGGGTGGTGGAAGCTTTCCGGAAAATCAGCAGTTAGTTAATTGGAATAGTGGAGACGAGGAACTTGAAGAATTCACGAATCGGATGGCAGCACTCCGAGCGGAATTTCCGGTATTACAGCATGGCGATTATGCATTGGTGGATTCAAGTGGTGCCATGAGCTTATTTAAGCGTTCTTATGATGGTAACGCCATGTATATTGCAATTAACAATGACACACAATCACAAGTTACACAGGTTGATGACATCAGTGCTGACAAACAAATGAGAGGGTTGCTGGAGGATGATATTGTAAGAGATAATGGCAATGGGCAATTTACTATTGGCTTGCCACGTGAATCAGCTGAGGTTTATATTGTTGAAGACAATACCGGGCTGAACTGGTTCGTAATTGCTCCGATCGCCGCAATATTCATCGTGTTTGTGGCAGGGATTATTTATTTGACGAGAAAGCAGAAAAAACGGGAAGCTAATGCGTAGTGCACAGCTTCCGTTTTCATATGAATATAATGGCTCGAGACCAATATCAAAAATTGAAATATATAAATAAATATGTATCAACTAGCTGGCGGAAAAAAGCACAGAATAGACCTGAGCAGAAAAACGAGTTTCTTTTTTTCGAGGCGGCTCGAGCTCGGGGCACACGGAAAGCGTTGTGTTTTTCCGCAGCGGTTGCCAAGATTAATTTACTGATCTTGGCTACAGCATTTTTCAATATTTGTGATGTTTTTTTGAAACAGAAGTGGACTAATCAGGGATTGTATTAGCGCTTAAACTGAATATGATGAGTATTTCTAAGATCAATAAAGAAGCTGATCCATTTTAAGATCAGCCTTTCTGTTTGTTCTTAGCTAATTTTTTAGGATCTTTTACTCCAGGTGGTTGTTCCAGCCAATTATGCTTAATCATGATGTCAGCTCCGCTTTTGGCGAGCCGGGAAATTTCAAATGATAATCGTTCATAATTAATCATCAAATCACTGCGTTGACTTGCAGATGCTGCAGTAGAATAATTGCCCATTCCTGAAGATATAAGCAAATTCATGTGAAACATCATTAATTTATCTGAAAACGTTTGAGTTATGGAGCCACTTACACTTACGTTGGACTGTGCAGTTTCAACATCATCTTTCAAAAGTGCATCTGTGAAAATTTTTAAATGCTTTTTCGAAATGTCCCTTCCACGAAGCATGTAATTCTGTACATCTTTAGATGGTGACGTTTGGGCAAATGCAATGCATAAGTGCATCCCCGTTGAATTTGTTAGTACGTTCTGATACAAATGGGAAATCTCAACAGCATTTAATGGCCGTTTGTTACTGAAAGGATTTAAGCCGCTAAGATACTTTTTGCTGTCCACATAATCTGTTTCTTTGGGAACTTCAATATACGGATGTCTGGCAATTATTCCCTTGGAAAGGCCAATTTTGAGTGATTGTTGATAAAGGTTACTGGTTTCATTTAGCGCCTGCACAAAATAGTTACATACATCTTCCCGGTAACTCATAGAAACAAAACCGCCGTATATTAACATTCCCGCCTTTGCCATATGATTCACATACATTAAACAAAATGTGTCTGAAAAGAGCCATGGTGCATTCATGTTGACATCTTGTTCAGTGAAGCCCCTTGGAATGGCGTATTGTTCATTTTCAAACATATATGTTAGTTGCTCAATATGATTAGCTGAAATATCATAGGCATGTTGCACAACAGGTTTTATATCCGCATCTTGAATGTGCTTCAGCATAAAACCCAAAATACATGTCGACATACTATCATTCATATACCCGGTCCAAAGCGAACCAATTTCTGAAGATGTCAGTCGAATGTTCTCTTCATTCATCGTGTAACCTCCTTAAGAGCATGTTTAAGGTAGGTTTATTGTTTACATTAATGCGGATTTTATTAACAAATTGGATAAACAGGGTTCACTATTGCGACTAAAAAATAACAGGAGCCAGTGTTATTCATTAAATTGTTATGCAGTCGGGAGCAAGAATTGAATAACACTTGTGCCAATTTTGCTTTCAAAGGGGGCTATGTTGTGCTAAAAAGGTTTGTCATACTTGCTTACTTGTTATTCCTTGCACCTCTTATATTCATTGTAAACTTTATGTTTGATATTATTACGCTTGAAAATATACAAGGGTTGCCTGTATTTTCTCCTTTAGTTTTTTGTTCTTTTGGTTTATTCTTTGCATCAAAAGCGTACCAAATCCAAAAGAATGCATTGACAATTGGTGCAGTAACTGCAAATTTAGTCTTATTCTTATTTCCATTTATTTATATGATTGGTGGTACAGCGATATTTGGTGTGTAGTAAATCATGTTATATGAATTGGTGACATTGTTGTCTGAACCGTGGGGATACGTTCATCACGGATGGTGGAGTGTTTGGTGTGCACACATCATCAACCCTTTATTACTTAGCATTGTTTTATTTTACGATAAATGGATACGTAGAATTGAGGCGTCAGTTCATAAGTTATATGACCTTCCGGAAACGGCCGCACTAGCGTAATTAAGGGAAGTATCGTTTGAGCGGCTTAACCAAGTAATCATTGGAATCTAAGAACCGAGCCTTAAGATGGCCCGGTATTCCCTGTTCCTTGAAATAATGCTTTATCTTCAATGTTATGCATGACAATCGTGAGAAGCACTCCAAACATCATCATACCAGCGGCTACAAAGGTGATCATGGTATATGTCAAGCCGGTGTTCAGTAAAACAGTTCCCAATGTTGCACCGATGGAATTGGCCAAATTAAAGACGGATGCTGCAATGGTTCCTGATAAGGATGGTGCCTCGGGTGCACCGATAATAATCTTGGAATTCAAGATTGGTACGACTCCAAACGCTCCTGCACCAAACAAGAAGCACATCACAAAGGTTAAGGGAGCGTAAGGGAGTAAGAAAGTGAACAGCGCAAGTATAACGGCAAATATGCCTAAGGCTGCCATAAGTCGCTCTGTTAGACGAGGTGGTTGAACTTTGCCGGAAATAAGGTTTCCAATGACACCGCCAAGTCCGAAGAAAAATAACCCGGTCGTAACACCAATCACGCCAAAATCAGCAAATTCCTGCATCATGGGTTCTATGAACGTATATGCGGTAAAATTCCCGGAAAAACCAAACACAATAATGGCAATCACCATGAGTGCATTTTTATTTTTAAAAATCCCAAGTTCCTTTTTCAATTTTGGAGTTTCCGTTGGTTTGACATTCGGTGTAACGAACGAAAGACCAATAAACGTCAAAACCCCAAGGATAGCTATAAACCAAAAAACGAGTCTCCAGTCAAGCGCTCCACCGAGAAAAGAACCAAAAGGGACACCAAGCATGACGGCGACTGTGAGCCCACCTTGAACGGCGACGACTGCTGTTGTCCGTTTTTCCGGTTCAGATATATTAACAGCCAAATTCATACATAAGCCGAAGAATGGCGCGTGCATGGCTGCCGATAATAACCGGGATAGTAATAAGATCTCGAAGTTTGGCGCGGTGGCAGCAATGATGTTGCTAATGATAAATACACCCATCAGCCCCAGGAGAAGCGGCTTAGGTGAAAACTTGATCGTTGCTATGCGAAGGAGTGGCCCAAAGATGGCTACGCTAATGGCGTAGACACTCAGCAGCAATCCTGTTGTTGACACATCTACGTTTAAATCTGCAGCAAACTGTGTCAGTAAACCTGTAACGACATACTCGGTCATGCCAATGGCGAATGTTCCAAGCATAAATACGGTTAGAATCATGTTTCTTGAGAAGTTTAAGTGCTTCATGGCTCACACCCCTTTACTTTTTTTCAATCACGAGTGAACATATTACAACATTCATAAAGGGTTGTCCAGGTGATTTTCAGAAAAAATTAAAGTACTATTTTTGGCAACAATCGCTGGTGGGAGATAGTATTGAGACTGAAGATGAATTCCTTGGCGTGTGTTGAGTGAAAAAAATCAGCGGGACTCCTATATTGGACAAATGGTCACGTTTATGTAACACGATAAGGTGGAAAAGAACAAGTACCCGTCCTTAGAGCAATTTGTTATTTGGTTCGTGCATAATCCGTATCATGAGCATAATGCTTAATAAGGATATGGGCAGTTTGTTAGAATAAATTCGAGAATGATAAAAGGAGGAAACGTTATATGAGTCAACACATTGCAGTTCTCGTTACAGACATGGTAGAAGAAATTGAATTAACTGATCCTGTGAAAGCTTACAAGGAAGCTGGGCATACGGTGGATATCATCAGTAATGAAGGAAATAAAACCATCAATGGCAAAAATGGGGACGAAATAAAAGCAGATCGGGGCATCGATGAAGTAAATGCGAGCGATTATGATGCATTACTCGTACCTGGCGGGTTTTCTCCTGACTTACTACGTATCAACCAGAAGAATAGTGAGTTTGCAAAAACATTTTTCCAGGACAATAAACCCATATTTGCAATTTGTCATGGTCCTCAGTTTCTCATTAATACAGACCAACTAAAAGGAAGAGAGTTAACAAGCTTTGTTTCCGTAAGAAAAGACTTGGAAAATGCAGGAGCAACTGTAAAAGATGAAGAAGTGATTGTAGATGGAAACCTTGTAACAAGCAGAACACCTGATGATCTTCCTGCATTCAACCGTGAATCCCTGAAGCTTTTAGAAAAATAATTTGTCAAATCCGTTTAGGGGAGGCTGTTCATCATGCAGCCTCTCCTTATTTTTTGTTTGATAATAGACAAAGCGCTCATGCTCATCTGCCATGATCTTCCTCAAATGGGCGATGATCAGGATTAGCATGAGCGCTAAAACTGAAATATCTGCAGAAGAGAGGGAGAATCGAGAATCATCGGAAGCGCGGGAATATCTGCAGAAGAGCGGAAGAATCTGCAGAAGAAAATAAGAATCAGCAGAAGCGCGGGAATATCTGCAGAAGAGCGGAAGAATCTGCAGAAGAAAATAAGAATCAGCAGAAGCGCGGGAATATCTGCAGAAGAGAGGGAGAATCATCAGAATCCACCAGGATATAAGGGCCAGGTTGTGGAATAAGTGGTTGTTCGTCTATAATTGAATTTGAAATTATTTTAATAGAGGGAATTTGGGTCGAACACTTGAACTGGGACATCCATCCAGCGTACTGTATAGAGATGTTGTGTATGACCAGAACCGCAGTAAAGCTGTGGAACTTTTATTTCGCGTGAAAAGGGGATCATACCAACAGCGGTTATGTCAAAGGGTTTCCCATGCTCATGTTGGGGTTATCGGACGCTGCCACATTTCTACCGCTTGCCTTTTCAATGTTGAGCTTGAAAAAAGCAAAAACTGCTTTCGGACACAATCAACCCGGCTATCGATAAGCGGACAATCGGCTACCCTCGCCGAAAGGGAGCATTAAGAAAAAGGAGCTGAAACCACGTTTTCGCTGTTGGATGTGATTAACTCTGAGAAGCTTGGAGCCAAAACGCTTTTCTTTGACAGCTGGTTCGCGGTATCTCAGTATGGATTATTGTTGCAGTGGTGTGCATGATCAAGCATTCACTAAAGATCCACTACACCTGCGAGGGAAAGTCCTATACGCTCAACCAGGTACCATAAAAGTAGCAAGATCGTTATTTATGTTTATGATAAGGGGGAAGTAAATTGAAATATCGAGGAATTGCGCCGAACGAACGGATCCATACGCTGGATATTATCCGCGGGATTGCGGTTCTGGGGATGTACTTGCGAATATGATGCATTTCAAATCATTGTCACAGATGGATCCTTTTATTCTTGTAGATGGCTATCAACTGCCGGATGGGCTCTTTAATCAAATCAGTACATTATTTATTACGTTTTTTGTTGAAGGTAAGTTTTATCCAATGTTCTCGCTCCTTTTCGGGTTAGGCTTTTATATTTTTTATGATCGCTTGCTGCAAAAGGACTTGCGTGCTGGGCGGGTGTTCTCGCGCAGATTGACCTTTTTAATCATTCTGGGGTTGATTCACCTTATTTTCTTTTGGCAAGGGGATATTTTATTTACATACGGCATAACGGGCTTTCTTCTCTTGTTTTTTATTTCAAGACAACCGAAAACAATTATGATTTGGTCCGTGGTTTTGCTTGCGGTATCCAGTTTGGTTGTAAGCCTTTTATATGCGATTATTGGATGGTTCATGCAATTTGGCATGCAAACAGGGGCAATACCCCTTTCTGAATTTCAAGCGATGAATGAAACGACGCTTACAGTGATGGCTGACGGAGGTTATTGGGAAATTGTCGGGTTTAGACTTGCCGATTCAATCTTTGCGGTTTTTGGAAATATCCTTTTGATACCGACAATTTTACCGCTGTTTCTTATCGGTTTATATATGGGTAAAACCGGCATGTTCCATGATATTGGTGCACATATCAGCCGTTGGAAGAAACTATGTGCACATAGTTTGTGGATCGGGATACTATTTTCGGTATTGACGACAGCTATGATGCATGACCTTACCCCAATTCCGGCTTATATTGCATATGGATTAGGTTATGGTATACGCATATTCACCGGACCGATTCTTATGCTGTTTTATATATCCGCACTGTTGCTGGTGCTGCGTAAGGAAACAAGACAGAGCATCATGAAACCATTTGCATCTGTCGGACGAATGGCGTTAACGAATTATCTTATGCAGACGCTCATTTTGGTCTTCATTTTCCACGGCTATGGTTTAGGACTTTACGGTCAAGTCACGAGCGGAGCCGGAATCCTCATATCCGTCGGGGTGTACGTGTTCCAAGTCATTATAAGTACATTGTATTTGAAGAAATTCAAACAGGGGCCGATGGAGTCACTATGGCGGAAGTGGACATATAAAAATGTATAACTGTGATGATGTAAAACGATTCTCTTCAAGAGAACGGTTCTCCTGCTTCTTTGTGAAGCAAGAGAACCTATGTTACGCAATGTGTTGGTTAACAAGTTAATGAACCTGTTAATATCGGCGAAAACGTTGTTATTTAACAAGATATCATATCAATCATTTAAAGCTCTCCATGGTAGTGCTCTTACGGCAGCAATGGCACCTTCGTAAGAAAAATGTTTTCCCTTTTCCATCTTATACCATGTTTGCGAGCTTTTCTCACTTTGGTGACCTGCCTTTTTTCTTATGCAGATTCATGGGATGAAATAGCACCCTGGCGATCCAGGTAGTGATAAATTTTCCGATAGTAGGTTATGTCAATTTCACCAGTGATGTATTTTTGCTGATAAAAATCCAACAAAGCGTTAATAGATTCCGGTGGCTGATTTCGATCCATTTCAAAAATGGTAATTAGTTCAAAAATACTCACGTGACCCCTCCTTATCATTCCCGGTTTAGGTTGTCTTACAGAAAATATATGCAAGACCCGTTCCAATCATGATTGTTAATCCTGCATAAACAGATTATGGAAAAAAGATCCTCATTTTCGGTATAGGAAAATTTATGACAGGTAATATTAGGTAAAAAGGAGGGTGATGACATGGCAGGTCCAGCACTTAGAAAGGTCGAAAGTCATGCTTCCATCCACGAAGCAGCATTGCAGGAGGCCAGGGAGCTGACAAATATATTAGGGAATCTGTTAAAAGAACATGAAACAGATAGCGCTTTAGAAACCGCTTATATTTTGGTGGAACATTGGGAAACGCGGACGCTTGCACACGCAGATGCGGAGGAAAGAGGCTTATATAAGGAAATGGCTGAAACAACGCCTGAATTAAAAGATAATATCGTTGCTTTAACAAGGGATCATAATTTGATGCGGCATATCGTTTCTAACATTAAAAATAGCCTTGAAGACAGTGGTGTCGGGTACAATGTTCTTGAGCGTTTTCAGGCGATGATTCTGGTGGATGAGCTGCACAATGAAGAAGAAGAAAGAATCTTACCGGAGCACTGATAACTGGAGGTGATTGGATTGAAAACGACAGCATCACAAAAAAGCAAAAAGTTATTACGTACCATCTACCCTGACGCTTACGGTTATTTAATGGATAAGCTGAAGGAAAACAATATTCATTCGTTTGATGTCCAGATAACCGGCAAAAAGGTCGGTTCCTCAGTTGAGGTTAACGTACGTTTTGGCGAAACATTTTCACAGGAATTGACCCGCACATTTTCAGAAGACGTATTGCATAACCCTGACGACTCATTTGAGGATTTTTCAGAGGAAATAAAGAATAAGTGTCAAGAAAGACTGATAGCAGATTATTTCAAAATGCTCAGACCATAATCGGAAGGTGAGGGAATGGGATGTTTCAATATGAACAAGAAGCTGCAATGCAACAAGACCGTGAAGATTTAATCGGGCTTTTGAAGATGCGGTTTGGCTCGCTTGAACCTGATGTGGTTGAGGCGATTTACCAATTGGATGACTTTGATACGATTGAACGGTTAATTTTAGTCGGGGCGAATGCGCCGGATTTTAAGACATTTTTGGAAGAGCTGGAAGAAGGGGAAGGGACGTTTAGAATCGTTGGTGAACGATTTAACCCGCTGGAGTATATGTCCCACCATGGTGATGCTGATGAAAGGTAATAAAAACAAATTATTCAAACATCTAAAATTTTTGAAACCCGGCAAGCGTATTGATGACGGGTGGGCCGAAGAGAGTCCCAGACAGCGTGATTGGGAATCCGTGTACCGAAACAGGTGGGCACATGACAAAGTTGTCCGGTCAACGCACGGTGTAAACTGTACCGGTTCATGCAGTTGGAAAATTTACGTAAAAGACGGGATTATTACATCGGAAACCCAGCATACGGATTATCCGTCAACCGGTGATGACTTCCCGGAATACGAACCAAGAGGCTGTCCAAGAGGTGCCAGTTTTTCCTGGTACACATACAGTCCTGTTCGTGTGAAATATCCGTATGTACGCAGTGATCTTTACCGGCTTTGGAAAGAAGAACGCGATGCAGGACACGACCCTGTCACATCGTGGAAGAATATTACCAGTGATCCCGACAAACGGCAGCAATATGTACGTTCGCGGGGTAAAGGCGGTTTTGTCCGGGCAGACTGGCGGGATGTCTGTGTCATGATTGCCAGTTCTTTGATACATACGATAAAAAAATATGGTCCGGACCGTATCACCGGGTTCAGTCCGATTCCGGCCATGTCGATGGTCAGCTATTCCGGCGGGACACGATTTTTATCACTGATCGGCGGCAATATTCTCAGTTTCTACGACTGGTATGCTGATTTACCGCCAGCTTCTCCGCAAGTATGGGGAGAACAGACGGATGTACCGGAAAGTGCTGACTGGTATAATTCGAAATACTTTATCATTTGGGGTACGAATTTACCGCAGACCAGAACTCCGGATGCCCACTTTATGGTTGAATCACGCTATAACGGAACAAAAGTGGTTGGTGTGAGTCCGGACTACTCCGATTATGAAAAGTTTGCCGATATTTGGCTGCCGGCCAGAGCAGGCACGGACGGTGCACTGGCGATGGGGATGACACATGTCATATTGAAAGAGTTTTACGTGGATGACCCAACGCCTTATTTTATAAATTACGCCAAAAAATTTACTGACTTGCCGTTTTTGATTACGATCGATCAACAAGATAACGCGTATCGCTCAGGCCGGTTTTTGCATGCTGATGATATGACATCTGATGAAGAGCTTGGCGAGTGGAAAACGGTTGTCTGGGATCTTAATACAAACAGCACAGCGGTACCCAATGGGACGCAGGGACACCGCTGGGACGGCGATAACAAATGGAACCTGAACCTGGAAAAAGAAGATGGCACCACGATCAATCCTGAACTCAGTTTCCTGAACATGGCTGATGAGACGATACAGGTCGAGTTTCCATATTTCGCAAAAGAACATGGTGATATTGTGAAACGCGGTGTACCTGTGAAACATATGCAGGACAGAAATGGAAACCACCTCCGTGTGACAACGGTCTATGATTTAATGATGGCCCATACAGGGGTCAGTCGTGGGCTGCCAGGGAATTATCCAAGCGATTATCAGGATCCGAAACCATATACGCCGGCTTGGCAGGAAAGTATCACAGGTGTCAATCAGCAGCACGTGATTCAAGTAGCACGGGAATTCGCCGATAATGCTAAACGCACAGAAGGCAAATCCATGATTGCAATGGGTGGCGGAACAAATCACTGGTACCACAGTGATCAAATCTACCGGTCGATTTTGAACCTGGTATTGCTGACAGGTTCGCAAGGTGTCAACGGCGGTGGCTGGGCGCATTATGTCGGACAGGAAAAGGTTCGTCCCGTTGAAGGCTGGCAGACGCTCGCTTTCGCAAAGGACTGGGGCAGTGCTCCAAGACAGCAAAATGGAACGTCTTTCTTCTACTTTGCCACCGATCAATACCGGTACGAAGAACAAGATGTCATGAAAGATACAGCATGGGACGGCAAATACAATGACATGCATCCTGCTGATATCAATGCGCTGGCGGCACGGCTCGGATGGCTCCCGTCCTATCCGCAGTTCTCCCAAAACGCGATCGATCTGGTTAAAAAAGCAAGAGAAAACGGGGCGGAAACCGAGCAGGACGTTATTGATACAATCGTCAATCAGCTGAAAAACGGTGATATTGACTGGTCCATCGAAAACCCGGATGACCCCCGTAACTTTCCGCGCGTTTTCTTCAATTGGCGCTCGAATTTGCTTGGTGACAGCGGAAAAGGACATGAATTTTTTGTAAAGCATTTAATCGGCGGGGATGACCAGGTCATGGCGGCTCCTGAATCATCATGGCGGCCTGAAACAATCAATGTTAAGGATAAAGGAGCAGAAGGCAAGACAGATTTATTTGTCAGCATCGACTTTCGGATGACAAGCTCCGGGCTGTTTTCGGATATTGTGCTGCCGGCTGCAACCTGGTATGAAAAGTACGATATCAGTACGACGGATCTGCATCCATTCATCCATCCATTTAACGCAGCCATATCACCACCATGGGAATCCAAAAGTGACTGGGTGACATTCCGTGAAATCAGTAAAGTATTCTCAGAACTTGCGGAAGAACATTTACCGGAGGAAATAGAGGAGATTCAATCGTCGCCATTAGGCCATGATACTCGTGACGAAATTGCCCAGCCAAGCGGCAAAATTCTGGACTGGCGAAAAGGCGAAGTTGAAGCCATTCCGGGCAAAACGATGCCAAATCTCTCTGTTATTAAACGGGATTATCCGAACGTTTATCAGAAAATGACGACAATCGGTCCTGCTTTGAAAAAAGGTTACGGCATGAAAGGTGTTAAATTGCCGGGCGATAAAGTATTTGAGGAGTTAAAGCAACGCCTGGGTGTCTCGAAACGGGAAGGACTTGGCAATGGTAATCCGGACCTTTACACAGATATTCAAGCAGCGGAAACGATTCTTTTGATGTCCGGCGCTACAAATGGAAGACGTGCCGTGGAAGGCTGGCAGTCAATGGAAGAAAAGACCGGACAAAATCTGACTGAAATTGCCAAAGGACACGAAGAGACATCTTATACATTAGCTGATATTACCGCCCAGCCGCGTCATACGATTTCCACACCGGTCTGGAGTGGCCTTGAGAAAGGTGGGCGACGCTATTCACCGTTCACAGTGAATACGGAGTACAGTATTCCATGGAGGACACTGACAGGCAGACAAAGCTTTTATCTTGACCACGAAATGATACGCGATTTCGGTGAAGGATTGCCGACTTATCTTCCGCCGGTTAATAAAGGTCCTTATGTCAAAGGAGAAGATGAGCCGGATCATGATGATAAGTCGATTACCGTCCGCTATTTGACCCCGCACCAAAAGTGGGGCATTCACACGATGTTTACTGAAAGCTCCCCGATGGTCCAGCTGTTCCGCGGCTGGCAAGTGGTCTGGATGCACGAGGAAGACGGGGCGTCAATTGGCGTGAAGGATAATGACTGGATTGAGGTCTATAACCGGAATGGCGCTATTTCCGCAAGGGTCGTGCTAACCTATCGGTTGCCAAGAGGGACGGCATATATGTATCATGCCCAGGACCGGACAATGGGTGTACCGGGAACCACTGTCACGAAAAAACGGGGCGGGACCCATAACAGTGTGACCCGGATTACGACGAAACCAACCCACATGATCGGTGGTTATTCACAACTGAGCTATGGGTTCAACTATTACGGTCCGACCGGAAGTCAGCGTGATACCATCGCAATTATTAAACCATTGAAGGAGGTCAATTGGCTTGAGAGTTAAGGCACAGGTAGCAATGGTTATGCATCTGGATAAATGTATTGGCTGTCACACCTGTTCTGTCACATGCAAAACGACGTGGACAAATCGTCCGGGAACAGAATATATGTGGTTTAACAACGTGGAAACAAGACCAGGTGTCGGTTACCCGCAGGAATGGGAAAATCAGGAGTATTATAAAGGCGGATGGGAGTTAAAAAAAGGGAAGCTTCGGTTACGGGCAGGTGGTCCGGTAACCAAGCTGATGAATATTTTTTATAACCCCAACATGGGAACAATGGATGATTATTATGAGCCATGGACATATGATTATGAACATTTGATTGACAGTCCAAAATCGGAAAATCTTCCGGTTGCAAGGCCAAAATCATTAATTACCGGCAACTATATGGATAAACCGGAATGGGGATCCAACTGGGATGACGATCTCGCTGGCGGAAGTGAAGTCGTCAAACGTGATCCGACTGTCAAAAAGCTGCAAGATCATATTGCCACTGAATATGAAAAAACATTCATGATGTATTTGCCGAGAATTTGCGAACATTGTCTGAATCCGTCGTGTGTGGCATCTTGTCCATCCGGTGCGCTGTACAAACGGGATGAAGATGGCATTGTACTGGTTGATCAGGAAGAATGCCGCGGCTGGCGGTTCTGCATGAATGGCTGCCCGTATAACAAAGTTTACTATAATTGGAATACACACAAGGCGGAAAAGTGTAACTTCTGCTATCCAAGAACTGAGGCGGGACTTCCAACCATTTGCTCCGAGACATGTGTCGGTAAGATCCGTTACATCGGTGTTGTTTTGTATGATGCCGACAAGGTAAAGGAAGCGGCATCGGTTGAAGACCCGCAGGATTTATATGAAGCACAGCTTGATTGCTTTCTTGACCCATTTGATCAAGAAGTGATGAAGGCGGCAAAAGAGGCCGGGGTCAATGATGAATGGATCAAGGGGGCACAGGAATCACCCATTTACAAAATGGCGATGAAGTGGAAAATTGCCCTTCCGCTGCACCCGGAATATCGCACATTGCCAATGGTCTGGTATGTGCCGCCGCTCAGCCCGATTATGAATCATATTACAAATGAACAGGAATTGAACACGGACGGCTATATTCCGGCAGTTGACCAGATGCGGATACCAATCGAATATCTGGCATCCATCCTCTCAGCAGGTGACACGCGTGTTATCCGTAAAGTTTTGCTGAAAATGACAGCTATGCGTGTCCATATGCGTTCTGTTAATGTTGGCGGAATTGATGATCTGTCAAAAAGTGAATTACTTAAAGAAGCCGGAGTAGACGTTGAGACGATTGAAGAAATGGTCCGGCTATTGGGTGTGGCCAAATATGATGAGCGATTTGTTATTCCAACCGGACGCAGGGAGATGGACGATGACCTGCATTACAGACAAGGGGCGTGCAGTCTTGAAGACCTTGCGCCACCTGAAGGCATGGTAACGTATCCGTTTGAAAGGGGGAGCTGAAATGAAGACCTATCAATCTGAATTGTTAATGGTTGCATCGCGTCTGCTCAGTTATCCATCCGGCAATGATGAAAATGATGTCATGAATTGTGTGGAAGAGATGAACGTGTCAGAAACCCTTAAACAAGAAGTGTGGAATGCGGCAAATGCAGTTTACCGCATTCCACTGCATGACTTACAGGAAATATATGTTTCGACGTTTGATTTAAAGGAAAAATTGGGGCTCTACCTTTCAGCACATGAATTCGGTGATAGTCCGAAACGCGGTGCAGCTTTAATTAAACTTCAAAAAGCAGTGAATCAAGCAGGCTATGAGCGTGTTGACGATGAATTGGCTGATTATATCCCGATGTTGTATGAACTGGTCGCGATCACAAGTGACAAGGTGAATCATGAACGTCTTATCAAAAGACTGTCTGCCGTTACACAGCGAATTATGGACCATTTGCCTGAGACAAGCCCCTATTATCCAATAATGCAGGCTTTAATGGAAAATGTCTTTGAAGCACCGTCCAAAGAGGATTTGGAAAAAATGGAACAGCAGCGGGAAAAAGCCGATCTGGAAGAATTGCCATACCCGATTATGTATACGTGACACGGATATCGGCAAAAGAACGGGGTAATCAACAGAAGAGCGAGAATATCGACAGAAGAACAGGATAATCAATGAAAGCGCAAGAATATTGATAAAAAATCGGAAATATCAGCAGCAGAAGAGGAATTAGCAGCAAGAGGGGGTGTAATAGTGGCAGAGATATTTTGGTGGGTTATTTTTCCATATGTAACGCTGGCTATCATGATCTTCGGAAGTATTTACCGCTTCGCCTATCGTCAGATGACCTGGGTTGCGCCATCAACTGAGTTTTTTGAGAAAAAAAGGTGGCTGCGGATTGGATCGCCATTGTTCCACTATGGGCTTCTGTTTGCGTTTATCGGTCATTTAATGATGTTGATCCCTATGAAATTTTATTATTGGGTTGGTATACCAGACCATTTGTATCATTTATTCGCAATTGTTGCGGGAGGTATGGCGGGATTGATGGTTGTGGCAGGTGCTGTCATTTTGCTGATCCGCAAAATGGTCATTGACCGTGTACGGGTGCATGCAACGTTTGCGGACTTCTTTAGTGTCATCAGTCTGATTATCGTTGCTGGTATTGGTGTGTATATCACGCTGATCTACAATACAACAGTTGAAGCTTATGAATACCGGGGAACGATTGGACCATGGTTTCGGAGTTTATTTGCTTTCCGTCCGCAATATGAACTGATGACCGGTGTCCCGTTTATATTCCAATTACACGTGATTACGGCTTTTGCTTTATTTGCATCCATTCCGTTCACACGATTAGTTCACCTTTACAGTGCACCAATCCATTATCTGAATCGGCCGTACCAGCAATACCGGTCACGGTCAGCTTATAAACGAAAAGGGATTTAACATCTGCAGAAAAGGGTATCCAATAACGCTGGGTACCCTTTTCTGTATATCAAACGATGATTACTTATAATCATTGCCTAAAAAGAAAATAGCAAGTGTGCCCGGACCGGCATGGGCGCCGATTGTTGACCCGACCATTTCAATCAGGATATCTCCGGGATTGAATTTTTCTTTGATGGCCTCTGCCATTTTTTGAGCGGATTCATAATCATCGCCATGACTGATGCCAATCGTTTGGTTGGAAAAATCGGCTCCACGTTCTTCTATAATTTCGAGCATTCGGTTCTGCAGTTTTTTTGACCCGCGGATTTTTTCGAGTGGTATAAGTTTTCCATCATCCACATGCAGAATTGGCTTGATTTTAAGAAACGATCCGACAAAGGCAGCCGTTTTACTGACACGACCGCCGCGATACAGGTATTCAAGGTCATCGACGGTGAATATATGTTCCATGTTTTTGGCGTGGTATGTGGCTGTTTCAATGATTTCATCGCTTCCTGCTCCTTCTTTGGCCAGCTGGGCAGCACGAAGGATCACAAGACCGTATCCGATTGAAGCACATTTTGTATCGATTACATGAAGTTCAGCTTCCGGGTAGGTTTCCTTGACTTCCTGTTCCATCATTTTGGCTGTCTGGTATGTACCTGACAGTTCAGAAGAGAAGGCTGGATACACTAATGGTTGATTTGCTTCGGCATAGGATGTAAAAATAGTTTTAAAGGTTTGTGGTGAAACTTGGGATGTTTTGGGGCTTTTGCCTTCCCGCATGGCATCATAAACAGATTTTGGCTTTATTTCGATGCTGTCTTTATATTCTTTATCGTCCAAATGAACCGTTAATGGTACCATTTCAATGTCATATGTTTTATAATGATTCTCGGACAAATCACATGCAGAATCTGCGAGGATTTTAATATTCATTTTTTCACCTTCATTCATTGGAATTATTATCTACTTTAGTTTAAAACTATATAGAAGAATAGTCAAAAAATAGTGATAATCGTGTCGGTATTAAAGGAGGGAATTCAGTGTTTTTAGTTGAAGCTAAGCGGATAATTATTGTGATCTTTGGTGCTATATTAAATGCTTTGTCGCTAAACTTTTTCCTGATTTCAGCAAATGTCTATGCCAGCGGATTTACTGGTGCGGCACAGCTTGTTTCCAGTATTTTTAGAGACTTTCTGGGAATTGGCTTAACAACCGGTATTATTTTATTTGTATTGAATATTCCAGTTGTGATATTAGGCTGGTATAAGGTTGGAAAAGGCTTTACCATTTACAGTGTCGTTTCGGTTATTTTTATGACATTCTTCCTGGAGATCCTGCCAGTTGTACAGCTCTCTGAAGATATTATTTTAAATGCTGTATTTGGCGGTGTTCTCGGCGGTGCAGGTGTTGGTATCACTCTAAAACATGGTGCATCTACAGGTGGAATGGATATTATAGCTATGGTGTTGTCCCGAATGAGAGACAGACCGATTGGGACGTATTTTCTTATTTTGAATGCAGTTATTATTGCAATGGCCGGTATTCTCTATGAACCGGAAAACGCATTGTATACACTGCTGACATTGTATGTGACAACGCGTGTGATTGATGCCCTTCATACCCGTCATGAAAAAGTGACCGCCATGATTATTACCCACAAAGCAGAAGAACTGCAAAAAGCCATTCATGAAACAATGGTTCGCGGAATCACGATCCTTCCGGCAAAAGGGGCATATACACGGGATGATAAAAGTATGATGTATCTTGTTGTGACCCGGTATGAGCTTTATGACCTGGAGAGGATCATCGGTGAAGTGGACCCGAATGCATTCACCAATATTGTTCAGACAACCGGCATATTCGGATTCTTTAGAAAGGATTAAACCAGTTGCTGCGGTTAAAGGAAACTCTGCCGCCGACATAAAAAAGACAGCAACTGATAATTGCTGTCTTTTTTCAACTATGTATTTTTTATAAGGTAGGACAGTGTATAATTCAGGGTGATGTTTTAAACGCTGAAATCGGCTGTCTCGCCGATTTCACTCAATCTGACTCCGACCTCTGGCATCTGAAAAGACGCGTCAGCGTTTTTTCTTAGTATCCATATTTTTCAATGACTTCAATGACTTTTGGTTGCAGCTCGTCCCATTCAACATCAAATGCTTTGTTAACGGTAATGAAGTTTTGATAACCAAACACATTATCAACACCGTTTACTTGCATCAGGTCATTTAAAATATCATGTTCACTGGTGTCACCGGGCATTACGGAGATACTGCTGTCACCTTCAAAAATCAGGCTGTCGGTTGTGAATTTCAATGCATTAGGGTTAGGTGTCGCTTCAGCTCTTACTCCCATTTTAATATCCTCCCATCACTATTCATACTTGTCCCCATTCTAACAGAAAAACGGATAAAAGGGAAACACCCTTATCCGTCTGTCGGATAAGGGTGTTCATGCATGTTAGAATCCCGAGCTTCATCCGAGATCAATGAATGGTGGATCGTTAACATACAATGATTGTTATTTGCTGAAAAACGTGTGATACGTCAGCTTCAGGCGGAGGTTACTGCAACTGGTTGTTTTGTCTTAACTGCTGCTCAAGCTGTTGAAGCTGCTGCTGCTCTTCAGGTGATGCCTGGTTTTTCGCATTCTGTATCGCGTTTTGTGCAGCTTGTTTCTCCTGCTGATTAGCATTGGCAGGATTGTTTGCTAATTGGTTGACGGCTTCTCTGGCGCGTTGCATGAAATTGTTATTCTGCTGCTGTGCCATTTTTAAACCCCTCCTATTGTGTTCGGGTCAGTTTGTTCCTCTTTGCGTTTTGCCTCAGAAAAACGCAATCTGTACGGAAATACGTCGTCATGTTTTTTGACAGAGTCAGCACTGTGCTGGCTGAAACGTCTTGACTTGCTTTGTTTTCCCATCGGCAATTCCTCCCTTGGAATACACCTTGTTCCAACTGCAATATTCCCGTCGTGCCGGAAACACATCAAAACAAAATAAGAAGTGAACGCTTCAAGCGCTCACTCCTAGTTTGGTCTGATATTAGCCGGATATGAAAGGAAATTTTTAGAGGTTGTTCAAAGATGCTTAACGTTTGGCTGGATGACTTTGGATTTAAGTTTTAAATAATCTTCCAGGAAAGTTCCGATTCCATCATTTTCGTTCGTTTCGGTTATATGTTTGGCAACTGATTTCAGTTCGTCGATGGCATTGTCCATTGCAACCCCGACACCGGCATAATCAATCATTTCCAAATCATTATCTTCGTCACCAAATGCAATAATTCGCTCATCCGGGATATGATAGTAATGAGCAATTTTTTGCAGGCCGACAGCTTTGTTCAGTCCTTTTTTGACAATCTCGATAATGTTCCATGGTGCTCCCCAATTACGGTGTTCGATCAGTTCAGCATGGTAATCATCGAGATGGTTCCGTAATTGGTCGATATTGTCTTTTTTCGGGTGAATCATTAATGAAGTCGGGTCTTCCTTCAGCTTATTTTTAAGGCTTCCAATGGTAAAAGGGGATTCCTGACGGGTTGCCTTGAAAATTTCAATGATCTTTTCATCATATTGATCCAGATAAACATTGTCCATCACTTCAGCCACGATGTTATTGACATTCAGGTCATAGCACGCACCAGCGATTTGGTGGGCCGTTCTGACCGGCAATGGGTTATGCAGTACATCCCATTTATCATCGGTTGGGTGATGGATTAATGCGCCATTGAAATTTACCATAGGCGTATCAAGTTCGAGCAAGTGATAATAATCGATGCTGGCGCGATGTGGTCTTCCGGTTGCGATTACAACGATATGCCCTTCATTGATAGCCTTTTTTAATACCTGTCTGTTACGCAGACTGATTTCCTTATCATCCGTCAGTAATGTTCCATCCAAATCCAAAGCAATCAAATGTTTTGCTTCCATATATTTTCACCTCGTCTGCTACTTAGTTTATAAGTGATGATGTTATATGTAAAGTGAAATTTCTGGCGGGTTACAGTCCGTTACATGCGGGGTAAAGGATTCGTTTGCAATTTGCAAAAACTTCATATTATGATATTCAGTACAACCAGATTACAGGAAAGGGATTGCTATATATGATAGGAGTATTTCACAAAACGATTGCAAGCGTTCCATGTTTAGTTATTGCCGATCATGCAAAAGAAAATGATACCTTGCCAACGATTACATATTTTCACGGGTTTACGAGTGCAAAAGAGCATAATTTGCCGCTCGCTTATTTGCTGGCTGAGGAAGGTTACCGGGTTATTCTGCCGGATAGTATGCTGCATGGCGAACGTGAACAGGAAATATCCAGCAAAAAAAGGCAAATCTCATTCTGGGATATTGTGATACAAAATGTAAGGGAATTGAAAGATATCAGGGAGGAATTGGATTCGGAAAAACTTGTGCTAAACGACCGGTTTGGAATTGCCGGAACAAGTATGGGCGGGATTACAACGGCAGCAGCCCTGACACAGTATCCATGGATTAAAACGGCAGGTATTTTGATGGGATCACCGAAAATTACGACATATGCCAAAACGCTAGTGGATAGTTTTAAAAAAATGGGCGATTTGCCTGTTGCGGACGATGAAATCGAGTACTTATACGTTCGACTTGAACAATATGATTTATCAAAGCAGGGCGATAAGTTAAATGAACGCCCGGTTCTGTTCTGGCACGGTGAAGATGACCCGGTGGTACCGTTCGATCATTCCTATACATTTTATGAAGATGTGAAACAGCATTATACGGATCAGGGAAATATACGCTTCATCAAAGAAGCACATCGGGACCATAAAGTAAGCCGATATGCTATACTGGAAACAGTGAAATGGTTTAAACAGCATTTATAGGGCGAAATAATTGTCCTAGAATTGACAAAACACTTTAGTGTGATGGAAATCATTTAAAAATGGGTCTGAATATGTTTAAATAAGATTATGAACAGTGAAGGAGGGATTGTCATGGAAGCAGCTCTCGAAGAAAATATCATGGGTGCACTTGAGAATGTTATCGACCCGGAGCTGGGTATTGACATTGTCAACCTTGGCCTTGTCTATGGCGCTGATCTCGATGATGAGGGCGTTTGTACAGTTACCATGACGCTGACAGCAATGGGTTGTCCTCTGGCAGGCCATATTGAACAAGACGTCAAGCGTGCACTTTCAGATATTCCTGAAGTTGAACAAGCAGATGTGAATATCGTCTGGGATCCACCATGGGATAAAGATAAAATGTCACGTTATGCCAAAATCGCACTTGGTATTCCTGATTAAGTTTTGAGATAAGGTTGATTCATCACAATGGATCGGCCTTTTTTTATAACGGCAGTGAATCAGAACGCAACAACTTCAGCGAAATCAGCCAATTGTAAAGATGGGGTTATCATGCATATTTGTCAAATTACCGGTTATAAATCTTCAGGAAAAACAACGATCATGAATCAGCTGATCCGGTATTTTTCCGGCATAGGACTGAGAGTTGGCTCATTAAAACATCATGGTCACGGTGGTGAGCCGGATATGGCAGAAGGAACAGACAGCAGGCAGCACTTTGAATCCGGTTCAATGATCAGTGGTGTTGAGGGAGCCGGCGTGACACAGCTGATGCTGCAAATGCCTTTTGAGCTGGATGATTTAATTCAGATGTACAGTAAGTTCCCGCTTGATTTATTACTGATTGAAGGTTATAAAAAAGCGGATTATCGTAAAGTCGTCCTGATTAAAAATGAAGCTGACCTGTCGCTTTTGCAGGAACTTTCCAATATAATAGCAATAGGCACTTGGGATATGAATTTGCTTGAAGACCGGGGATGCCCCGTATTTGACATGAGCAATCTGCAGGAAGACATATCAGCACTGGCTGAATATATAAGAAGGGGTTTTAATGGATAAAACATTTTGGATTACACAAGAGGCGATTAATCCGAACGAATGTATTGAAAAAGTCGTTCGCAATGAGGCAGGCGCTGTGAACACATTTATTGGAATTGTCCGTGAATTTACAAAAGGCAAACGAACATTGTTTCTCGAATATCAGGCTTATGTGCCAATGGCCGAAAAAAAACTGGCCCAAATCGGTGATGAGATTCAGGACAAGTGGGGCAATGCCGATGTCGCTATCGTACACCGAATCGGGCGGCTCGATATTACGGATATAGCGGTTGTTATTGCTGTATCGACACCGCACCGGGCTGATGCGTTTGACGCAAGCCGCTACGCAATTGAACGGATTAAAGAAATTGTACCGATTTGGAAAAAAGAACATTGGGAAGACGGAACGAAATGGATTGGGGATCAGAAAGAAAATACCTCTTATGATAAGAAAATTCCTTCCGAGGAGGAGATGCGCAGGTGATTAACGTTTTGTTTTTTGCTGAACTGCAGGAAGCTGCCGGGAGCGAAACAATAAATGTGGAAGCAGATGGGTTATCATTGGGCGAACTCAAAACAAAACTGGTGTCGTCGTATGATCTGAACAGTCTGGACCACGCCATGATCGCAGTAAATGAAGAATATTCCAGGGAGGATACGGTGTTAAATAATGGAGATACCGTAGCATTTATTCCGCCGGTCAGCGGTGGATGAGATACACCAGTTGTACCATCCCATAATGGATTTTAAAAAAACATTGAGCCGGAAGAAGAAATATTTTCTCTTCCGGCTCATTTAACTATTGACGCTTTGCCCTGAATTGGTGTAATATATTCATAATATTTTCATAAGGCCTTTATCACAGGTGAACGACAGCTGAATATCGTATGATTGTGGTCGGCAAACAATCAGGCAAGTCACTTGTATATATTTATGCTTTAGGTATTTAAAGCATAAAAGATTTAAAGTGAAAAAGTAATACATAAGTTATTTTTAAATAATTAATAACGAGGGGGAAATGAGATGAAAAAATGGCTTCAATTCATTATAGGTGCAGCAGTTATAAGTTTATTGGCTGCTTGCGGGTCTGATGATGCCTCGTCGGAGGAAAACGGATCATCTGAAGGATCGGATTCATATCAGATAGGTGCTACACAAATTGTGGAACACCCGTCATTGGATCAGGCATATGAAGGATTCCAGGCTGCATTGGAAGATCAGGGATTGGATGTGGAATACGATTTCCAAAGCGCACAAAACGATCAAAATAATGTCAAACCGATTTCCGATAATTTTGTTGCTGATGGTGTTGACCTGATATTTGCCAACTCGACACCAAGCGCACTTGGGGCATTGCAGGCAACGAATGAAATTCCCATCCTTTTTACATCGGTAACCGATGCCTCAGGAGCGGGATTAGTAGAATCTATGGATGAGCCGGGTGAGAATATTACAGGTGTACTTGACCTGCATCCCGATGCCATTACCAAAATGGTGGAATTTATAGCTGATAACTTCCCGGGTGCTGTTGTAGGTACGGTCTACAATGCGGGTGAGCAAAACTCGGTTGCCCAAGTCGACTCCGTCAAGGAAGCTATGGAGGGTACAGACTTAAGTTTAGCAGAGCGGACGGTTGCTAATTCATCAGAAGTAAATGATGCAGCCACGACATTAGTAGAGGAAGTGGATGTATTCTATATTATTACTGATAACACAGTTGTTTCCGCTTTAGATAGTGTTGTGGGTGTTGCAAATGAACAGGATATTCCGTTAATGGTCGGTGAGCCTGATTCTTTGGAAGGTGGAGGCTTTGCCACTTACGGAATTGATTATCACACCATTGGTTATCGTACGGGTGAAATGGCTGCAGAAATATTAACAGGAGAGAAAACAACAAACGATATCCCGGTGGAGTATCCGCCAGAGATTCAATTGTTTATTAATAAGCAGGCTGGTGAAGAACAAGGGATTGAATGGAATGATACCTGGGATGAGGAAGCGGAATTGGTTGAAACGGAATAGAAAAGTGACAATTCATAAGCCGAGCGGAGCGGCATTTCCAGCCGTCTTGTCATAAGGAGGCAACCATGGTTATATCATTATTTGGAGCTATTGAATCAGGACTAATCTATGCCATTATGGCCCTTGGTGTTTATTTGTCTTTTCGTATCCTGGATTTTCCGGATTTAACAGTTGATGGGAGCTTCGTTACCGGGGCCGCAGTAGCAGCGTTGTTAATTGTAAATGGGGTGTCTCCTGTCATAGCATCGATTATGGCTGCAGTTGCTGGTTTCATAGCGGGATGTTTAACAGGCATCCTGCATACGAAAGGAAAAATTAATGCCTTATTATCAGGGATTATTATGATGACAGCTCTTTATTCAATTAATTTGCGGATATTGGGGCAGCCCACTTTATCCATGCTAAACGAAACAACGTTGTTTCAACAGTTGGAATCCTTATGGGCAGCAACAGGTATCGACGCCTTTTTCAATGACATATTAACAGCAATGGGTTTGGACCAGACGCCCTCAACATGGGTTATTGTTCTCGCTATGATAGTTGTTACCCTCATAATCAAAATTTTGACCGACTATTACTTGAAAACAGAAGTTGGTCTGGCACTGAGAGCGACCGGTAATAACAAAAAAATGATCCGCAGTCTTTCAGCAAATACGGATTACCTGATTATCAGCGGTATTGGCATATCAAATGCCTTTGTGGCTTTTTCAGGCGGATTGGTTGCTCAGCATGGCGGATTCGCCGATGTGAACATGGGTATCGGAATGATTATTATCGGCCTGGCCTCTGTTATTATCGGGGAATCAATATTTGGCGTCAAAACAATTGCGAGAGCAACGTTGGCTGTTATTGGCGGTGCCATTGTTTACCGAATTTTTGTAACGATGGCGCTACGTGCTGATTTTTTGGAGACAGGCGATATGAAACTGATTACAGCATTGCTTGTCGTAGCAGCACTGATCACGCCAAAAATAGTTCAAGCGCGTCATGAGAAGAAAAGGCGCATGAAAAAACAGACTGAATTACTGCAGCAGAAAGCGAGCGAGGTGTAAGAAATGCTTCAGTTACAGGACATATCCATTACCTTTAATGAAAATACACCGGATGAAAAACGGGCATTGCGCTCGATTGATCTTGAGTTGCATAAGGGTGAGTTTGTGACGGTTATCGGAAGTAATGGTGCGGGCAAATCCACGCTGATGAATGCTGTATCCGGAAATCTCATTCCGGATGTCGGTAGTATCGCTGTGAATGACAGAGAAGTCGTCAATCTTCCGGAATATAAACGATCGCATTTTATCGGTCGTGTATTTCAGGACCCTATGGCTGGAACGGCGCCGGCCATGACGATAGAAGAAAATTTAGCAATGGCTTATGCGAGGAATAAAAAAAGGAAGCTCAAACCGGGTGTAACGAAGAAACGGAAAAAATTATTTAAAGCGTACTTAGCCACACTTAATTTAGGGCTGGAAAATCGTTTGACGGCAAAGGTTGGTCTACTTTCCGGTGGTGAACGTCAGGCCCTTTCCTTGCTTATGGCGACTTTCACAGAACCGGATATTTTGCTTCTGGACGAACATACAGCTGCACTGGATCCATCAAGAGCTGAGTTGATTATTGATATTACACATGATGTCATGGGTAAATTTGGACTGACAACACTTATGGTGACACACAATATGCAGCAGGCACTGGACCTGGGTGACAGGTTGCTTATGATGGATAAAGGGGAAATTATTTTAGATTTAGCCCAAGATGAAAAACAGAAGCTCACGATTGAGGATTTAATGCAGGAATTCCAGAAGAAACGAGGAAGTGATTTTGAAAGTGACCGGGCGATATTGGGCTGAATTGCAGGGATGTCCTTGTTAGGTCTCTATAGCACGCGACCAAAATAAAAGGGTGATACAAATCAATTTCGTATCACTCTATTTATTGATTGCCAGGATCAGCCAAATCCAAGTCGCTCCTTGGCACGGTCACTAATTTTGTCCGGCGTCCATGCCGGCTCCCATACCAAATCGATTTCAATATGACCGACACCTTCTATCTGATTGACGCGATGTCTTACACCGTTCATAATACTGTCGTGCATTGGACACCCGGGAGTTGTGAGGGTCATGACAATTTTTACGTTATCTTCAGCATCAACGGCGATACCGTAAACGAGCCCCAAATCCATAATATTAATTCCGAGTTCAGGGTCGATAACTTCAAATAAGGCCGCACCGATTTTTTTCTCAAGTAACATAGCTGCCAGCTCCTTTCTGTGAAATATTCTTCGCCCTCATATCATTCAGTGAAGAAAAGCACTCCACTGAATGAAGTTTCACTTTACCAAAACCCGAATAATTGACAATGTGTATAATAATGATGTGAATGCAAGCAGGCCCTGGAAAATAAATACCATCACGTTGATATAGAGCAGTCCGCTTATCGTCAGGCCGGCTACACTGATCATAAAGAGTGTGAATAAGATGACACTATTTTTTTCATTGATCATGTCTTTTAGTGTTGGCACGTTTTCTTTACCGATTTTATTTGAGTATTTATGTGTCCACCACAGAAATGGGACAATTTTATAAAGGTAGCCAAGGATACTGAATATAATCCAGGCCATTGTATATAAAAAGATGAGCCAGCCCCAGACAGACATTTCTTGAATGCCAAAAATACTAAACACGAAAGCAAGCACATGTACACCAAGGCCGTTCAGGATGGCAACAAGTGAGAAAGAAAAAGGTTTATCGAGCTTTTTTTTCAATCGCTTGGCAAGAATTTCCCGTATATCAAGTACAAAAAAGAAGAATCCGGCCATCAGCACAAACCAGCCGATGGTTTCGAGCAATGCAATATCTGTCCAAAATGAACCAATCAACATGATCAAACCTGCCATATAAGTTATGAACGAAGGCTTTGCCCATTTCATTGAATACCCGTGGGATAGGCTGAACATGGGTACAAGCTTATAGGAAAAGCCAAAAATCAAAAGTGTGAACCAGCCGGAAACACCAAGTGCAATATGGGATGAAAGAATTGTTCCATGGCTGCTGATTCCGCCTTCAGCGAGGTTCCATGCGAGCAAAAAACCGGCCGCAATTGTCAGAAAGAGACATGTTATCGCTCCAAGGATAAAGCTTGTCATCATATTTTTGTTTTCCTGTTTGGAAATCGTGATGACCATTTGAATAATGAACATGATGATTCCAATAATGGCTATAATGCCGCCATATAATGCCTCGTTAGGTGCGATTCCCAGCATTATGGAAAAAAGCGTGACGCCAATAGCAGTGATAATAAACTGGATATAGCCGAATGTCTGGTTCCAGATCGGTGTCAATAAGGCAACTGGTACAAGCTGATACATCGCACCCATTGCAATCATGGCTGCGTAGCCCAGGACCAGAAAGTGGGCGCCCATCCAAATATCCGGGATCCGGAACTGCCCCGTAGCCAGAATATCATTGTGTATAAAAAGGACAATTTGAGATATGACAAAGGCTGCAAGGGCATACAGAATAAACGCCAGTGGCAGCTTAATGTTTGTGTTTGATTGCATGCTTCCGCCAGAGGCCATATTAATCACCAGATTTCGTTATCGTTATTTTGAAGCTGCCATCCTCCTGAGCTTCTGTTTCATGAGCATACCCGCGATCATCGAGTTCTTCATATAAAAACAGCGGACGGCGGTCATTAATGATGGCCAGTGATTCACCATTTTTCAGTTTATCCAGTGCTTTCAGAGTGCGCATCATCGGCTGTGGCGGTTCAAGCCCGCGATTATCAATCGTCATTCTTCATCACCTTCTTTCTTGGTGTACGTTACTTTCCAATGCTTTTTCGCAATCTTTTCGGTTTCATATACAAAGCCGCGTCGTTTCAGTATTTTATGCAATGGAAGGGGGTTAAACGGCGCATGCAGGATAAAAGCTTCTCCGTCATTTAAGCTTTTAACTGTCCCCATGATTTTGTCAAACGGTTCTTTTTTCATGGCCAAATCCTCACGAACGTCAAGCTCCACAATATTCTCTTGCTTCTGCATAACATCACCTCGTCTATATTCTGAAGTCTACCTATATGATAATGATTTTCAATTAGGAAAGAAGTGATGTGTGTCACATTTTTAATGTCTTAACACTTTTGTCATGGTGGAGATGAAGGATTGCTTTAGCTTAGTGAAAATCAGAAGAAGCGCAGGAATATCGTCAGAAGAGCAAGAGTATCAGCAGAAGAATGGAGATATCGTCAGAAGAGCAGGAGTATCAACAGAAGTGAAGAAATATCAGCAGAAGAAGCCAGATAATATAGGAAAAGCGAAATTCGGGAAACCTTTCAGGAACGTTTTTCCCTATTGGGGTTTTACGCCAGTTGCATGCGGATAACGAAAGGGCCGTTAATCAAAAAAGACCACCCAGGCGGATGATCTTTCTTAAAACAGTTCGTCCTCCAATGCATCGATATCTAAAATAATAGCACCGGAATTGTCGGTTGCAATAAGGCTTTGTTTTTTCAGCTGGGTCAGTGTGCGGCTGACGGTTTCCCGGCTGGATCCGATCATGTTGGCAAGCTCACGGTTGGTGAATTGGGTTGTGAGTTTGATCATGCCGCTGCTTGTTTCTTTTCCATATCCTTTGGAAAGGCGTAATAACAACATAATAATTTGTTCATATGTGTTATGCAGAATTTTTTCTTCCAGACGTGCTTGTAAATCAACAATAATATCACCGAGCACACGAAACAATTTTATACTAATTTCCGGGTGGTTAATCAGGTAATTTTCAAATGATTCAATTGGAATATAAATTAAAATCGCATCTTCCAGGATTTCAGCATGTGCGGGGTAATTGTCCTGCCTGAAAAAGCCCTGATGCGGAAACATGTCTCCCGGCTGAAGGACATTTACAATCTGTTCTTTTCCATGGAAGTCGGTTTTATAGATTTTAACTTTTCCCTGGTGAATAAAGTAGACATTAGTCAGTGGATCAGCTTGCATGAATATATGTGTGCCGTGCCGATACATACGGTGCTTAGCCAGGTCGATTATCGGCTCAATCTCATGGTCGGTCAGATCTTTAAACAATGGAACTCTTTGAAGCAGTTCCTGTATAGTACCTGTATTCATTGCGGTTACTCCTTTCGCAGGGAATTAGCGGATAATCATCATATTACCCCATTCTATTTAACCTTATCATATAATAAACGTCCTGATGACTGCAATTTGGTGAACTTTTGTGAGTGTGTGATGAATATCATATGCAGAGGGTGCCCCTTGTCACATCATCATGGCTGATCACTGCTTATGATAAAGGTGCGAGAAGAAAGAATAATGATTCCATTTGGAGGGATTTAGGAATGAATGATACACAATTTGCTGCCAAAATACATGCACCTGAAATCGATCCGCGCAACAGGCATCCGAAAATCTTTGAAGTGTTCGATGGCTTGAATTCAGGAGAGTTTATGGAACTTTCCAATGATCATGATCCAAAACCGCTGCATTATCAATTTATGATTGAACGTGAAGACACGTTTTCATGGGAATATTTAGAGCAAGGACCATCCATGTGGCGTGTAGCAATTGGGAAAAAATAAATATTGGAGCAGCTTTTTGGAGCAATTTCGATGACTTTATGTACTGAACAATTACCCCTCATAAAACGGGGCATAATTGTCCGTGTTTGCCGGTCATTAAGCGTTGTGACACGTTAAGCCTTTGAATTTTATTATCAGCGGAAAAGCCCTTTTCGCTGATTGAATCTATTATGTCTATTTTATGACAGATGCCACATAAGTGAAAGAAATCACATCCTCTATCTATCCAAAAGGCGTATAGTGAATCCAGCAATCATTTTCAGGAGGGGTATCATGTTTCCAAGAGACTACAATGAAAATCCATTTATCGTCATTTGGGAGTTAACACGTGCCTGTGAATTAAAGTGTCTGCACTGCAGAGCTGAAGCACAGTACCACCGGCATCCATTGGAACTGTCATTTGAAGAAGGCAAAAAATTAATTGACGATATTTATGAAATGGATAATCCGATGCTTGTGTTTACCGGTGGCGATCCGCTGATGCGTCCGGATGTATTCGATATTGTGGAATATGCCGTCAAAAAAGGTGTGCGTGTTTCCATGACACCGTCTGCTACACCAAACGTAACAAAAGAAGCCATGCAAAAAGCAAAGGACGTTGGGTTGTCCAGATGGGCTTTTTCCATTGATGGCCATTGTGCTGAGGTTCATGACCATTTTCGTGGTACGTCGGGTTCGTTTGATTTAACGATGAATGCGATTAAGTATCTGCATGAGCTGGAAATGCCTCTTCAGATTAATACGGTTATCTCCAGGTATAACGTGGACTACCTGGAAGAAATGGCTCAAATGGTTGAGGATTTGAATTGCGTTCTCTGGAGTGTCTTTTTTCTCGTACCAACGGGAAGAGGTAAAGAAAGCGATATGATTTCACCTGCTGAACATGAAAAGGTATTACGCTGGCTTTATAAACTATCCAAACGTGTGCCATTTGACATTAAAACAACAGCAGCCCAGCATTACCGGCGTGTTGTTATCCAGGGTAAAATACGTGAAAATAAGAACAGCGCTGATACGATTCGCTATGAAGATGCCTTGATGAAAGGAAAAACCGGTCAAATCGATGGGTTGGGACGTGCACCAAAAGGCGTCAACGATGGAAATGGGTTTGTGTTCATTTCCCATACGGGTGATGTTTACCCAAGCGGACTCCTGCCGATAAAAGCCGGCAATGTACGTCAGAATCCACTTCCAACGATTTACCGCGAATCTGAAGTGTTCCAGAATCTCAGGAATCCGGATAAATATAAAGGCAAATGTGGTGTGTGTGAATTCCGGCATGTGTGCGGAGGCTCAAGATCCCGCGCGTATAATGTGACAGGCGACTACATGGAAAGCGAACCGTATTGTGTTTACGTTCCAAAAGCATGGCGTGAACAGCATAGACGCGAAAAAAGACAAAAAACTTCTAACTGATCTGCGGTTAGAAGTTTTTTCAGTATCCTTCGAAAACCAATAAAAGGTGTTTTCTGATAAAAAATACATCAAATGTACCAACTTGGATATCCAAAAAATTTTAGTCATAAATTCTAAAACATTGTTGTTTATGACATTAAATCTTTACATTACGACGTAGAATATATTTCGAGTGCAATGACACCGCTCCGGAAATACGCTCCGCTTTCCGCGGGTGACCCGTGAGCCTCCTCAGGCATTCGCCTTGCGGGGTCTCACTTTGGCCACTTTTCCCGCAGGAGTTATCATGAACGAAACTAGCCCCTTAATCGTAAGAACGTAGATTAATTTGGTCATACTGTATTACTAGTAAAGCCAAACCAAATCAGAGCTATAATACGAAAGGAGCTAGTATGATGGAGTATATCACAAATATGGATTAGACGTGTCAAAGGAAAAAAATTGCAGTCGGTGTTGCGGAAGAAGGGCGCTCAAAGGCAAGGTATATTGGAATGATTCCTTATACAGTAGAGGCAATCAGGAAATTAATAAGCAAATTAGGGATGCCGGAACAACTTCAATTTTGTTATGAAGCTGGCCCAACCGGGTATGGACTTTATCGTCTCCTGAAGAGTATGGATATTGAATGTGACGTGGTTGCACCATCGTTAATTCCTCAGAAGCCCGGTGATCGTGTTAAGACAGACAAGCGGGATGCCTTGAACTTAGCGACGCTTTATCGTTCGGGAGAGTTAACACCTATCTATGTACCAACAGAAGATGATGAAGCTTTGCGCGACCTGGTTCGGGCACGTGAGGATGTGAAGGAAGATGAATTAAGAGCTAAACAGCGATTGATCAAATTTCTTCTCAGAAAAGAGATTAAAACGCCTCAAGGTACGAAAAGGTGGACAGTAAAGTATTGGGATTGGCTGGATAGTTTAAAAATTGAACGCTCTGCCTCTCGCGTGGCATTCCAAGAATATTTGCAGCAGGTGAAGGAATGTCAGCAACGATTGAAAGTGTTAGAACAGGAGATTAAGGAACAAGCCAACGAAGGCGTCCATGCGCCAATGATTCAAAAACTCATGACTTTACGAGGTGTGGCAGTCATTACAGCTACCAGTTTGGTTGCGAAATCATGTCATTTGAACGGTTTCAAACGCCTAACCAATTTATGGCCTACAATGGACTGGTCCCCAGTGAAAGTTCCAGTGGTGACTTACGCAGATTAGGAAATATCACCAAGGCAGGAAATCGTCATGTACGGAAATTATTAATAGAGGCGGCGTGGAGCTATCGTTACCAGCCTGCCGTGAAAGGTGAGCTAAAAAAGAGGCAACAAGGACAGCCAACGAATATCCTGAATATTTCATGGAAAGCACAAAACCGCCTGCACAAAAATTACTTCCGCCTATTAGGACGTGGAAGGAAAGCGGAAAAAGCCATCACGGCCGTTGCAAGAGAAACTGGCAGGATTTCATTTTGGGCCATAGCCAATGAATCGGATACTGAAACTCAAGCGGCATTAAGTTACGTATAAAAGGCATATATTCGGGAAACTGAACTGCAGGATAATGGGAAAAGGAAAGGAATATAGGGCTTGGAGGCAAAGATAAAAACCGTAAAGGATAACGCACGACGGAGACTTGTGCTAGCCAGCCATTGGTGAACGCACGCCAGGAGTTCGTGACAGATCCTTATACGGAAAGATATAATGTGAGAACCCACGGATATCAGTCTCTTAACCGGAGCAGAGATTTTTGCCTTCATGCCGTGTATTTCTCTTCTTCACAACCTATGAAGAGGAGGAACTTCCATTCTTCTTAGCTTTGTATGAGTATCTCCTATATCTGAAGGATCGTCAAGGAGAGCACTTGACAATCCTTCAGATATAGGAGGAGGGTTTGGCAAGCTAAGAAGAAGGCATTAGTTTGCACATTTCTGCTTATGGCATATTACTTATTGAACAAAGGGCCCAATTCAGACCCTTCGCTTAAAGTTGTCCAAAAATCACATTCAAAAAATTGTGCGGAGGTCCTTGACAGTTTCGTTCATATCAGTCTCCGCGTATTTCCTCCGCTGGAAGTGATGTTCTGCATATTGGGTGTTGAAGCCCATGACATTAGTATTAGGCTGAAGCGTTCCCCGCGGAAAGGGAGTATTTTTCCGCAGCGACGAACGAGCACCCAACCTCGATAGAATTGTGTCGCAGTCTATAGATTTTATGTCAAAATCAGCAAACATGTGCTATCGGAATTCTACAGAAACAGGATGACAAGAATGCCGACAGCGAAGCAATAATAGGCGAAATATTTCAAATTACCCCGTGCCATAACATTCATGAACCACCGCAAGGAATAGTAGGTAGCAATGATTGATGCTGCAAATGCCAGAATTGCAGGAATGGCAACAACACTGAAATCACTATCACTGCCAATTAAATCACCCACTGATAATACTGTTATACCGAGGCTGACCGGTATATACAATAAAAATGAGAAGCGCAGTGCTGTCTCTGTTTTCATTCCAACAAGCATGGCGGCAACGATTGTGGCACCGGAGCGGCTGATGCCGGGTACCAGTGCGACCGACTGGGCCAGTCCAACGATAATAGCGTCACGGACAGTAATTCCACCATCATTTTTACGGCCTCTAAGATTTCGAATAATCCATAAAGCTGCTCCGGTTATCAAGAGTGTAATCCCGACAACAGCAACCCCGCTTAACTGACTCTCAATATAATCTTCAAATAGCAGTCCAATTATCCCGGTTGGAATTGTTGCGATCACCAGAAACAGGATAAATTGAAAATCACTTTTCGCGTCCTCGGCCCGTGTCGTTATGTAGCGCATGCCATTTTCCACAAGCCGATAAATGTCTTTCCGGTAAATTACCAGAACAGCCAGAAGGGATCCGAAATTCACCATAATTTCAAACGAAAGACCATCAATCCCTACATCAAAAAGATCCCTTATAATAACGAGATGCCCACTTGAGGATATTGGTATCGGCTCTGTGAAGCCCTGAATCAGACCAAGCACAATATATTTAACGAGCAGCCAAAATGCTTCAATTGTTTCCATAATACTTCCTCCGATTCGTTAATTTTAACGCTCCTTACGTGTCACTAACCTATAGGCTTATGAATAGCCTGATTGGTGAGGAGGTTGAAAACATGAATTATAATCATCAACATATGTATGAATTGTGCAAACAGCATATGCATTCCTATGTACTTGCCGAAATGAATGACGGAACGCAAGTCGATGGCATTATTACCGGTCTCGATAGCGAATATGTCTATATGGCTGTACCGATAGGCCAGGATACTCACATGTCGGGGCATGATCAGCATCAAAATTGGCACCATCGTCCAGGTGATTTTGGCGGCTTTGGTTACGGATACCCGGGTTACGGTGGTTTTGGCGGCTATGGCGGTTACGGCGGCTATGGAGGTTATCCAGGTTATGGCCGTCCAAGAAGAAGATTCAACCGTCTGGTACTGCCATTGGCCGGCCTGACTGCACTGGCTACCCTTCCTTGGTATTAAATTAATTGCAGAAGTGACTTCATTTAACGAAAGCCTTGGAAACCCATAAACACAAAACCCTTGCCATCACCTTGAAGGCAAGGGTTGATTCATATGCAGTTATATTATTCGCCGGAAATGAATCGTAAATTCAGTAATCCAGCAGGTCCCCATTTCTGTCATTCGGTTCCTGGAGGAAATTGTCATATGCCCGATTCTGCTTAGTTATTGTTCATTTTTCACTTTTCAGTATGCCTTCACCAAGTATGTACGTGGCAAGTGTAAGTATGACTGCCATCGCTAAGGTATCTGCTATAGCAAATGCATTGCCTGCCATGCTTACTAATATAAATGAAATAACTAAACTAATTAATAGTGCCCAAAAAAATGACCAAAAATATCGCATATTCATTACACCTCATTATTTTAAACTTTCCTTATCCAGTTTACCAAATCAGATGGAAAAATAAAAGGATTGTCCATATAAGGAGTTGTACAGGATGGTTTTTTTAATCGAAAATTGCTTTCATTGGCTTGGTTTTCATATTGTCAATCATTTACTGGAAAATGGTTATCACATTGATGGAGTGGATGACATTAATACAGGGAAAAAGGAGCATCTGTCAATGTTTGTTGGGCGAAATGAATTGTTTCGCCATGTATCATCGCAACGAGACAAAGAATACGATGCGACAATTGGTGTTTATGATCGGGAATTGATAGTGAAAACAAATCGCCCGGTAACCATTAAACTCCCGCTCGTGTTTGGTGAATGGATGCCAATGAATCAGGAAGGCATGTATAGCCAACATGAATTTATTCGGTTTGACACACAGCAATTTGCTTCAGAGGGTGTCTACATCGACAGTTTTTTAAAGAGTCTCCTGCAATGGCTTCATTCATCGGACCTGCCATCAACTTTAGAGGTCAAATCATCCCACGACAGGCAGAGAACAAAAATAAAACTTGAAAATACCGTTTATATCCGAAACAATAGACCTATTAATCAAAGCTTGAATACCGTCAAACATCACTATGAAATGTATAAAAATATTTACGAATTGTTATGAAAATGTAATGGATGAGAACATTTACTGGGGTTTTTTAAATCGATAAAATGTCAGGTACAAACTTATTAAGTTCCGGGAATGGAGTGGACATAGTGAAAAAGTTAGCGATCAGCGTATTGGCAACTTTCATATTGATTGTTTTATCCGCCTGCAGCAATTATTTCGACACGGGTAACTTGCAAAATGCCGGGATGCTGGTAGAGTCGTCCATTCATGATCAGCCATGGGATAGAAAAGGGTATGAAGGGCTGCTTGCAATTGAGGAGGAATTCGACATTGACGTATTTTATAAAGAAGGGGTTAAATCAGAGCATGATGTGCGGGAAGCTGTCGATGAATTAGTCGATGACGGTGTGAACTTAATATTTGGGCACAGCAGCTCGTATGGTCAATTTTTTGAAGAGATTTCAGCATCGTATCCCGACGTTCATTTCGTCTATTTTAATGGCGGGCAATTCGCTGAAGATGTGACAAGCCTGAATTTTAATTCACATGCTATGGGCTTTTTCGCTGGTATGATGGCAGGTGAAATGACCGAAACCAATCATGTAGGGGTAATTGGTGCATTTGAATGGCAACCGGAAATAGAAGGTTTTTTTGAAGGTGTTACATATCAGAACTCAGAAGCAGAAGTGCATTTTAATTACGTGAATGACTGGAATGGCGAGAGAAAAGCGATGCAAATGTATGACACGATGCGGGATGATGGTGCAGATGTTATTTATCCTGCAGGCAATGCATATAGTAACACGGTTATTGAACAGGCGCGTGCTGATGGGATATATGCGATTGGTTATGTAGCTGATCAATCGGAAATTGCCGAGGATACGGTTTTGACGAGCACGATACAGCATGTTGAGAAATTATACATACTGGCAGCAGATAATTTCAATGAAGGTGACCTTCGCGGTGGCGTTACGACATATGATTTCCAGGATGATATGATTTCGCTCGGGGAATTCAACGCGGACGTACCTGATGAATTTCAGCAGGTAATGAATGAAGAAGTAGAAGCGTATAAAAATACCGGCTTGCTCCCGCATGAAATGGAAGAAGAATAAATAAAATCTTGCACAATCGTTATGTTTGCATTAAAATTAGTACCAAGTCATAAGAATTGATATTAACAATAGTTGATAAGGAGATGGGAATATGGGCGTCGGACTGTTAGGTACCGGGCATTATGTTCCGAGTAACGTTGTTTCAAATAAAGACCTTGAAAAAATAGTTGACACGAATGATGAATGGATCAGGACAAGAACCGGAATTGAAGAAAGACGTATCGCTGATGATGACATGGATACATCGGATATGGCTTTTTATGCTGCACAAAATGCACTGGAAGTAGCAAACATGACGGCAAGGGATCTTGATATGATCCTGGTTGCCACAGTTACTCCTGATACACCTTTCCCCTCTGTTGCCAATATGCTGCAGGAAAGATTGGGGGCCAGAGAAGTTGCTTCAATGGATATCGGTGCTGCATGTGCCGGCTTTATGTACGGGGTGATTACGGCCAAGCAATTTGTTGAAGCAAATGCTTATCAAAATATTTTGGTGGTTGGCGTAGAAAAGCTATCCAAAATTACCGACTGGACTGACCGGAATACGTGTGTCCTGTTTGGGGATGGTGCAGGAGCTGCTGTTATCGGCTCTGTTTCAGAAGGGAAGGGCATTCTTTCGTTTGAACTGGGTTCTGACGGATCAGGCGGAAAATACCTTTATCAAAGTCAAGAAACCGACTCTCTATTCATGAATGGACGGGAAGTCTTCAAGTTTGCTGTCAGACAGATGCCGGAATCATCAGTAAATGTTGTTGAGAAAGCCGGGTATCATAAGCAGGATGTCGATTATTTAATTCCGCACCAGGCAAATATCCGAATTATGGAAGCAGCCCGCGAGCGATTAGGTATTGCAGAAGACAAAATGGCTACCTCGGTCAAAAGGTATGGAAACACATCTTCGGCTTCTATTCCAATTGCTTTATCAGAAGGAGTCAAAAGTGGTAAAATAAAGGATGATAATTTACTCGTTCTTGTTGGTTTTGGTGGAGGGCTAACATGGGGAGCTGTTGCCTTACGCTGGGGCCTGTAATGATTTAAATATCTATAGGAGGAAGCAAATATGGCAGAAAGAAGAGTCGTAGTTACCGGCCTTGGGACCATATCCCCTAATGGTAACGATGTCGACACAATGTGGAATAATGTTGTTTCCGGAAACAGCGGAATAGATTTTATTAGTCGGATTGACCATAGTGAATTACCAGCATCTGCAGCTGCCGAAGTGAAAGATTTTGATCCGACAAATTATATGGAAAAGAAAGACGCCAGAAAGATGGATTTATTTACACAGTATGCCGTTGCTGCAGCACGAATGGCGGTTGATGATGCCAACCTGACAATTGATGAAAATAATGCTGCCCGTGTTGGTGTCTGGGTTGGCTCCGGGATTGGCGGCATGGGAACACTGGAAGATCAGCATACGAAACTGATGAATAAAGGACCACGCAGAGTCAGTCCGTTTTTTGTACCGATGATGATACCCGATATGGCAGCCGGGCAAGTGTCTATCCAGTTGGGTGCTAAAGGGATCAATTCCTGTACCACGACAGCCTGCGCATCAGGCGCCAATTCGATTGGTGATGCGTTTAACGCCATTGAACGCGGTGATGCTGACTATATGATTGCCGGCGGCACAGAAGCGCCTATTACGAATATGGCATTTGCCGGTTTTTCCGCCATGAAGGCATTATCGACAAATGAAGACCCGAAGAAAGCGAGCCGTCCATTCGATAAAGAGCGTGATGGTTTTGTCATGGGTGAAGGTGCCGGTATTTTAGTCCTGGAAACACTTGATTCGGCCATTGAACGTGGCGCCCACATCTATGGTGAAATCATCGGTTATGCCGCAACCGGTGATGCCTATCATATCACTGCACCGTCAGAGAATGGTGAAGGAGCTGCACGTGCGATGCAGCAGGCAATTCAGGATGCCGGCATTTCATTTGAAGAGGTTGATTATATCAATGCTCATGGTACGAGTACGTCTCTAAATGATAAATATGAAACCCAGGCGGTTAAAGATGTCTTCGGTGATCATGCAAGAAATTTGGCCATTACATCAACGAAAGGTGTGACCGGGCATTTACTTGGTGCAGCCGGCGGATTAGAGTCTGTGATTTCAGTTAAAGCAATTGATGATGACGTTATTCCGCCAACCATGAATTACGAGACACCTGATGCTGATTGCGATCTTGATTATGTGCCGAATGAAGCAAGAAAGCAGGATGTTAATGTAGTCTTGAGCAACTCGCTCGGGTTTGGTGGCCATAACGCCACACTTATTTTTAAAAAATATCAATAAGCAAACAAGCTGACTGCTCCGGTAGTCAGTTTTTTTGTTGAGTCAAGTAATAATAAATAGTCATGAATGAGATGATCATGACATAAAATGAACTAAATAGACATGGACAAGCAAGCAGAGTGGACAAGCGCTAGGATCTGCTGTACCAGTTTACTGACTAGGTGGGTGGGAGCAGTTGGTACTTATATTTCTTTTTTTGGTTGGCTTTGGGCTTACGGTATCAGGAGGCGTCACAATCATCGCTTATATGAATTTTTTGCCTGTGGGTGTGTCATGGTTGGATTACTTAATTTTCATAGCTGGTCGTCCCGAGTGCTATTTTTTTCCTGTTGGCATTATTTTGATGGCGATAACGTTATTTCGCTATCCAAACAACCTTTAATTTCCGGTGAATCGAATAATTTTTTCCATCATGGTCATAATGTATTTTAAATACATTTTCTTTAAATGATTCATTCAAAGTGAGGGTTGTTTATGCTATATTTACACGATGTCTGGGTGAACTGGTTTGAAGGTGAGGAAAATGGTTATAGTGTCTGCTACTTTCATGAATGGCGAAAAAATGATGGAATCGAGCTGCTTGATCAAGTTCCATTGTTATACATAACTGAAGACCTCTATGACCATATTGAAAATGACATGCACGATTTGCCGGAAGACATGATGGATAAGATATACAAGCGCGCTTATATCCGTAAAGGACAGGAGCGAAATAGTCTTGAGTTTGCAGCTGTTGTAACAGATGGTAATGACATTATCGCATTCGATTCAATCGGTTATCAAATACCAGTTCGTAAAAGCCGCTTGATACCAAGACAGGAACAGCTTGTGTTTGACATGATTAAAACGACCAAACCGGAATCGTTTAACTTTAAGGGCAAAGAAGTCGAAAAGGAATATCACATGCTGTCAATGGAGCCGAAGCTTATTCATGGCCTGACGCGGCGGGAGCGTCAATTGAAGCAGCTGCTGATGATCGCTCTGGATCAGTTAAGGACAGTGAATAATCCTGAAGAACTCCGGTATTGGTTAACGGAATGGGATCCGAAACAGTATCCTTATATACGGTATATGGATAAGGAAACCGTTTGGGATGCATTATATGAGGGCGTTAAATATGGCTGGAGTCAATCACACGAAGATTTATGCCTCAAAATGATTAAAGGCCAGCCATTTCTGGAAAAAATGTGGGAAGCAGAGCAGACGCAGGAGCAGAACACATCTAAACTAAGGTAAGTGAAAAAAACCGTTCACCAATTGAATTGAAAAGAGTAAAAAGGGTGGGATTGCATTATTCGCAAACCCACCCTTTTAGTGTCTATTGTTTTTTCTTAATTTAAAAGGCAGTATGGAATTCGGATGACGTTGTCAATATGGAAATCGGCTGCATCGCCGATTTCTTCCAAACCCTCTGACCTCTGGCATCTGAAAAAATGCGTCAGCGTTTTTTCTTAACACGTCCGAGTCCCATAGCTTTTTTAGCTTTTCGGATCATTTTATTTGCTTCAAAGGCCGCTTTATCTGCCCCTGTATCCAAAATGTCATCCAAGCTTTTAGAATTAATCAGTTCATAATACCGGTCCTGGATTGGCTTTAGAACATCTATAACGGTGTTGGCAACCGCTTGTTTAAATTCACCGTAGCCTTTTCCTTCAAATTTCGCTTCCAGATTTTCAACCGATTCTCCGGAACAGCTGGCGTAAATCGTCAACAGGTTTGAAATACCGGGCTTATTTTCCTGATCGTATTTTACGATGCCTTCAGAATCCGAAACAGCACTTTTAATTTTCTTTTCGATTTTTTTCGGTTCATCAAGCATGGAAATAAACGCCTTTTCATTTTCATCCGATTTACTCATTTTTTTGGTCGGATCCTGCAGTGACATGATGCGTGCACCGACTTTCGGGATGCTGATCTCAGGCACGGTGAAAATATCATTGAATTTGTTATTGAACCGCTCAGCCAGATTACGCGTCAGTTCCAAATGTTGTTTTTGGTCTTCCCCTACAGGAACGACGTCTGTTTTATATAACAAAATATCGGATGCCATTAATGGCGGATAGGTCAATAATGCTGATGACACAGCTTCTTTTCCGGCCGATTTATCTTTGAATTGAGTCATTCTCTCCAATTCTCCGATATAACTGATCGACTGCAGCATCCAGCCCAGCTGCGTATGAGCAGGCACTTCCGATTGAATGAACAATGTCGATTTTTCCGGATCTATACCGGAAGCAAGATACAGTGAGGCCAGCGAGCGGATATTTTTTCTTAATTCCAGCCTATCCTGTGGTACGGTGATGGCATGCTCGTCAACAATGCAGAAATAGCAGTCACTCTCCTCCTGCAGCTCAATGAAATGCTGGATCGCTCCTAGGTAATTACCAATTGTCAATGTTCCACTCGGCTGTATGCCTGAGAATATCGTTTGCATGTTTTGTCACTCCTTCATTTTTCCAAACAATAAAAAAGATCCATTTATCCCATTTGAAAGGGACGAATGAACCGCGGTGCCACCCTATTTATCACACAGAAAAATGCATGATCACTTTTTTAAGAATAAGCTCCAAAGCCCAATTCCAATTAACCATGGTGCTTGTTTTCAGCGACCACAAGCTCTCTGTAAATCCAGCGGGTCATTGTACTCAATCTTTGTCATTGCAAGATAATCGGTTTTGTGAACATTATATATTGCTACACCCTGAAATGCAAGGAGAACAATTTATCTGGACAGATGTAAGTGTTTGCGACAATTGAATAATAGAATAAACGTGATAGAAGTTGTCACGATTGGAAGGGAGCGAAATCAGGCAGGGAAAGCACGAGAGAGGTGTCGTCACGTTCGGAAGGGAATGGAATCAAGCGGGAAGAGCACGAGAGAGCTTTGTCACGTGCGGAAGAAGCAAAAATCAAGCAGGGAAAGCACGAGAGAGTGCATCACGTCGGAAGGGAATGGAATCAGCGGAAGAGCACGAGAGGTGTCGTCACGTTCGGAAGGGAGCGCAATCAGGCAGGGAAGAGCACGGGAGAGGTGTCGTCACGTTCGGAAGGGAGCGAAATCAGGCAGGGAAAGCACGAGAGAGGTGTCGTCACGTTCGGAAGGGAGTGAAATCAGGCAGGGAAAGCACGAGAGAGGTGTCATCACGCTCGGAAGGGAATGGAATCAAGCGGGAAGAGCACGAGAGAGGCTTTGTCACGTGCGGAAGGAAGCAAAATCAAGCAGGGAAAGCACGAGAGAGGTGTCGTCACGTTCGGAAGGGAGTGAAATCAGGCAGGGAAAGCATGAGAGAGGTGTCGTCACGATTGGAAGGAAGCGAAATCAGGCAGGGAAAGCACGAGAGAGGTGTCATCACGTTCGGAAGGGAATGGAATCAAGCAGGGAAATCACGAGATGAGGTTTGTAGTGAACCTGCGCCATAAAAAAAGCCCTTCATTAAGTATTTGAAGGGCTAATAACCTGAATTCCTCTTATTTATTCGAAGTAAGACCAACGATGAGCTCCTGATCTTGTAAAATTATTCAGGAGTACATTTCTGATCCTCTGTTTGGATGGCACCACCTGACACCAGTTATGAATGATATTGGTTGTAATTTTTTCATTTGGAAAGAGAATTTTAAATTCCTTCGTGCTTCTCAATATAGCGTTCGAAGCGAGTTCAGAATATCCACAATCCTGACAAATACATTTTCTTCTAACTACGTTTATAGAAAATGAGCGACAGTTTGGACAGATAATTCCTTTTCGCAGCTGGTCATAGTCATAGGAAGGCAGCTGTTCAAAGGGAGAATCCGACATATTTAATGACACTAATTGCTCTGCAAGTTTTACGTCATTTTTTGTCAATTTTGCAGGCAGTGCATTTAATTCATTCATATAACGGTTAAGCTGGTTGGGAAAAATGATCGGTTTATCAAGAGGCGCCTGGTATAAGGTGAATTCCGGATTAATAAAAATGACAGAAGAGTCAATTGAAAGGTTGAATCCGGAGCTGAGGAGCAGCTGACGTAACAAGGTCTCACTTCTGCTCAATTGATGAAGAGGGTTAACGACTTGTAAATTGGGTTTTTTAAAAAGTTTATCTGATTCGTAATAATAGTCACCTGTATAATTTTTCACTTCATAAAAACTGGCATTGCCATGTGTGATAATCAAAGAATCGATTTGAAAAGTCGTGTTATTCACTTCCAGCAGTAAATCATCTAAAATCAGGCAATCACACTGCAGTTTTTCGGTTAAGGTGTCAAATTGCTTTTCTCCTTCATAGCCTTTTTTCAAACTCAAATAATGACGTTTTTCTTGGCTGGTGAAATTCATCCGGCAGTTTAATAATTCGAGGGTTATTAATTCGGGTGGCTTTGTACGCGGTTTATAAGGCACAGCATCGTCCACATCCTTTTTATGTAATATAATAAGATTATTATACATCAAACGAAAGAAAATTGGGAACTGAAAGAACTGCGGGTATAAATTATCGTGTGAAGCACAGAATACATAGGAAATTAGTCACTTTTAACAGAGATATTTGACGTTACTTTCAGCAACAGATAAAATTGGCTAATCATTCCTGAATTATTTGCGTAACCATTTCGACAAAAAATAACTATTGCATTTTTATTTTTAAAACGGCCTGGACAGCTTGTAAAATGAATAAATAACGACATTGATTTCAGGGGAGTCAGTCAACAGTGAAACTACAGGATATATTACATAACGTTCATGTGGAACAGAATTTAAGCCGGGATATAGTGGATTTGGTTATCGATGGGATAGCTGAAAACTCAAAAGATGTCGGAAAGGGCTATGTATTTGTAGCGATACCCGGTTACAGTGCGAATGGTCATGACTTTATTCAAAATGCTATTGAGAACGGAGCCTCCGTCATAATCGGTGACAAGGATATATCAGGTTTGTCCGTACCCTTTGTAAAAGTGGCGAACAGCCGCAAATCGCTTAGTATTTTGGCAAGTAATTACTATCAAAACCCGGCAAGCCGCAAACTTATGATTGGCATTACCGGCACGAACGGGAAGACTACAACTAGTCATTTACTAAAGCATATTTTGGACAGTAATGGGATAACATGCTCGGTTATCGGAACCAACCAGACGATTATTAATGGTGAATCTTCTCAATACGATAATACAACCCCAGGCTCGCTCGTTTTACAAAAACTGATGGCTGACAGTAATGATGACGTCATCATTTTGGAAGTATCATCCCATGGGCTGACACAAGGGCGTGTTGACGGAATTGAATTTGATTTTTGCCTGTTCACCAATCTTCAGCATGATCATTTGGACTATCATGATTCAATGGAGACCTATTTTGAGGCAAAGTATTTGTTATTTGATAAGCTGAAAAAAACCGGACAGGCTATCGTTAATATTGATAATACATGGGGGAATAAATTAGCAGCATTGTTATCAGATAAAGGAAGCCGGTGCGTTACAATTGGACAGTCGGCGTATGCGCACGTACGATTGGAAGACTTTAATGGAAGCTGCTCAGGTGTAAAGGTTATTGAAGAAAATGATTCAACATATATTCATTCGCCGCTTCCTGGCATGCACAACGTCTATAACACAGTAATGGCGTTTGTAACAGCAGGACGATTCAATGTAAGCAACGCCCATATTATCTCTGCCCTGGATGACTTTGATTATGTGGAAGGCAGGTTTGAAATGTTCAAGCTGGAATCCGGTGTGACAGTTGTGATTGACTATGCCCATACGGCTGATGCACTGTACCATTGCCTTGAAACGGTGAAACAGAACGGGAGCGGTCAAATTATTCATGTCTTCGGTTTCAGGGGTAACAGAGACATGAGCAAACGTCGGGACATGGTTGTGACAACAGCTGAATTAAGCGACTTGTATATATTAACACTTGACGATCTTAATTCTGTTTCATATGAGAAAATGGAGGAGACAATAGCGGCTCTGAACAAAAACTTCGGAAATGAAAAGGGGACTGTTATTACAGATCGTACGTTGGCTATAAAAAAGGCGGTTGAACAGGCAAACCCCGGTGATTGGATTGTTATTACCGGAAAAGGTCATGAGAAATATCAGCAGGCTTATGTGTTACCGGTTGCGTTTGATAAAGATACGATTCTTTATCTTGAGGAAAATCTGATGAAAGACAGCCAATAATTGGTTAAGACTGGCTGCATGGGAACGAGAATAATTGTACAATATTTCAATCACAGCCGCATAATCTAAAATGAGGAAACATGACCAGTTATTTTTTCAGGATTTTTGTCGCATTTTGAAATTTGATGTTCTATTAATTGTCGGTTTCCTTTATAATAGAATCAAAAGGAAATAGGAGATTGATAGATAATGAAGAGAAGATACTTCATGATTACTGCGACAGCCATTATTCTCCTTCTTATCGTTACGATTATACCGATTACATCACAGCAAACGAGTGGCGAGGAGACATTGACAGCAAGTCCGCATACGGAAAGGCAAACGAATCTATCCGCAATTGATAACGAGCAAAAGCTGCAGCGTTTTACATATGATTCCGGTCTTGATTTTGACTATCCGGATGCCGTTAGAGGCGTATATGTGACAGGCCCTTCAGCCGGAGGAGAGAAATTCAATGACCTTGTCAATCTGATCGACTCATCTGATTTGAACAGTATGGTCATCGATATTAAAGAAGACCACGGAAATCTGACAGTGAGTGTACCGGAAGACTCACCTTATTCAGATGCAGCTGTTAATTATATTGATGACCCCAGGGCAATGCTGGAATACCTGGAGGAAAAAGGGATTTATCCAATTGCCAGAGTCGTCGTGTTTAAGGATTCAGTACTAGCTGAACAACGGCCTGACCTATCGTTCACAAAAAATGGGGAAGTATGGAAGAATAATAAAGATGAAGCGTTTGTGAACCCATTTCATAAAGAAGTTTGGGAATACAATCTGGAGGTAGCTAAAAAAGCTGCCGAGCTGGGCTTTCAGGAAATCCAATTTGATTATGTTCGTTTCCCTGAAGGTTTTGAGACCAGAGACAGTGAACTGGATTACACGCAGGGCGATTATGAAGATGAAGATATGAGTAATGTGAAGCGGCGCGTTAAGGCTGTTACCGATTTTGTCGAATATGCCAGGGAAGAGCTGGATTATTACGATGTGGATGTATCTGTTGATATATTCGGGTACACGGCAACAATTGAGGAAGCACCGGGAATCGGGCAAAATTTCCCGCAAATCGCCAGCAATGTTGATGTCATTTCCTCTATGATTTATCCGAGTCATTGGACATCCTATTTCGACATTGAATTCCCGGATAAAGAGCCATATAGAACGGTAAACGAATATGCGAAAGTCGAAAATAAAATTCTTGATCAATTGGATGAAGATGAAAAACCAATATCACGTCCCTGGCTCCAGGATTTTGAGGCGCCGTGGCTTTATAGCGGATCACCGACTGAATACGGGAAAGAGGAAGTTGAAGCACAAATCAGAGCATTAAATGAAAATGGCATCGACGAATTCCTGCTTTGGAATGCAGGGAATAACTATACTGAAAATGTTGATTATACACCAATTGACTAAAGCGGTATTACCTTAAATAACTGTGATTTATAAAAAAACCGGGCTTTTCTGAATAAAAGCCGGTTTTTTTAATTATAATAAGTTCATATACACCAAAACAGGGTACAATAAGGGCTGATGGCCATTTAATCGATTTAACATACATCATTGTTGCCGTTATAATGGAAAAGACTACTAAACGAAGGAGTAGGTCTATGAATTGGTATGAAAAATTAAACAAATATTTCCCTGTTGAGGAGATGAAATCCAGAAAGCATATGGAAATGCTGCTGAGAGAAAAAGGAGATGTGTACCATAAGGATGAAGGGCCTTACCACGTTTTAATGTATGCTGAATTCGACACATTCCTCTTTATTGACTATGTTTGGGTTTCTGCACAATCAAGAGGACAGGGAATTGGTCATAAACTGATTGAAAAACTGAAAAAGCGTCATAAACCGATTATCCTTGAAGTGGAGCCAGTTGATTACGATGATACGGATAACGGGAAACGGCTTCATTTTTATAAACGTGAAGGCTTCACCCATGCACAGTACATTGATTATAATCGCCGCTCACTGGCGACAAATGAAGATACACCAATGGAAGTATTATACTGGTCTCCTGCTGATGAATCTGAACAACAGATTTATGAGAAAATGAAAAAAATGTATGAGACAATCCATACGTACAAAGACATGGAAATCTATGGTGAGTCCTATCAGCCGGTCGATGAAGTGTTGAGTTATGACGAAGAACGTACGTCAGAAGATATATTTGAAAACCTGACGGAAAGAGCATAAAAGCTTTACCACATGTTATCAGTTGGCCTCTTGGTTTTCTCAGGAAACAAGAGGCTGGAATTTTTACTCAATGGTTTAATTAAAAATAAATTGGGGTATAGTACAACTAAGTTCGAACATTTTGTGAACACATATATTTTTTACCATTTTTTTTACGAAATCCTCTACCTTTTGATTGACAACTATAGTATAATTATACATATAAGTTATTTAAACTTATTTTAATTTAATAATAAGTTATTGTTCATTAAATGTTTATATATTCTAAATTGAGGAGTGATTGTTACGTGGTAACACTTTTTACCTCACCGAGTTGCACATCTTGCAGAAAGGCAAAAGCATGGCTGGAAGAGCATGATATTCCGTTTATCGAGCGTAACATATTTTCTGATGCATTAACACTTGATGAGATCAAGGAAATATTGCGTATGACGGAAGATGGTACCGATGAGATTATATCAACCCGCTCGAAAGTGTTTCAAAAGCTTGACGTTGATATTGATCAGTTGCCGATGAAAGACTTGTTCAATTTGATTCAACAAAATCCGGGACTCTTGCGCAGGCCGATTATTCTCGATGAGAAGCGGCTGCAGGTAGGATACAATGAAGATGAGATACGCAGATTCCTGCCGAGAACGGTACGGACTTTCCAATTGCGCGAAGCACAGCGAATGGTTAACTAGTCAAGCTTCATTCAGCGAAGTGATATCGTTCCCGCAGCTTTCCAGTTACAAGTTACATGCAGCATAAAATTAAAAACGCGGATCCTTTAAATCCAGGTCTGCGTTTTTTCTTTACAGCGTCAGAAACAGTCATGTGAGATACCTTCCAGCGGAGAGTGCTATTCCAAAATGATAAATGACGTCATTGTGTCGGAATGGCGCCCTTGCTGTCTATAATATGCACGGCCGGATGAGGCGAATGCCGGGTCTTTGAACTGTCTATCCTCATAAATAATTGAATATTTTATAACAGCTAGTGACAATGTGAATAAAATCAGTTAAAATATGAAATCAATCCTCTGTATATAGGCATATAAATTTTCAAAACGGATGCTTATATCATACAATGAGGATAAAGAAAATATGAATGGTTATAAGTGTTAACAGATAGGGAAACGTATACTAAAGTATAGTCAATTTGACTCTTCCACCATTTGGATTTGCCCCTAATGTTATGATTTTTAAAGGAAGGGAGAGAAGCGGGATGGAAATAGAACGTATTAACGAAAATACGGTAAAGTTTTATATTACGTATGTCGATATTGAAGACCGCGGATTCCAGCGTGAAGAAATCTGGTATAATCGTGAGCGGGGAGAGCAATTATTCTGGCAAATGATGGAAGAACTTAACTATAAAGAAGACTTTAATGTTGATGGTCCGCTATGGATTCAAGTCCAGGCCATGGATAAAGGAATGGAGATTGTCGTAACCAAAGCACAAATTTCCCAGGACGGTGAGAATATTGAGCTTCCGGATGAGGACGGCAAAACGGTGGACGTTTCAGTTAATGAGAAAATAGAAGATGTCCTGGATGATAAATTTGGAAAAGAAAAAGCGGGCAGTAAAGATGAGGAGGATGGCACCCTTTCATTGATTGTTCGTTTCAATGACTTTGAGGATGTTATTCAATTAAGCCATTATTTCCAGGGTAACGATGAAGAATTAGACAATATGCTTTATCATTATAAAGGCAATTATTACTTGTATATTGTATTTCCACAAGAAGATGATGACAGACAGGAAGATTTACTCAGTCAAATATTTGAATTTGCGAATGATACGGATGTAACCATTCACTTTCTTGAGGAATATGGAAAGCAGATATTTGAAGCCGATACGTTTGGTCAAATTCGCTCCCATTTTCCTGCGACGATTCGACGCTCTGAATAAGGGAGTGTCCTTTTTTTGAAAAAAATTTATTTTGCAGGATTTTGTTCATCTCTGTCGAATATTAGTAGCGGAGGTGATTTTTTTATGCTGCAAGCAAAAACTGAATATGGCAATTTGGTAACATTAGCATCCTGCACCAGGAAGGAAATTTCAGCATGGAAGAAAAAAACACAATTCTTCTGCCCGGCATGTCACGAACCGGTCATCGCAAAGGCTGGCCCCAAAACAATTCCACATTTTGCCCACAGTAGGCGGCGTAACTGCCCGTCGCAGGAAGGTGGCGAGGGTACCTATCATGAGAAGGGGAAATTGTTATTGTATCAGTGGCTCAGGCATCAGAAACTCGATGTTCAGCTTGAGGCATATTTGCCGGAAATCAATCAGCGGCCTGATATTCTGATCAAACTTAAAAATAAGACGCTTGCGATTGAATACCAATGTGCAAGAATTCCGCCTGAACAAATCATCAGCCGGAATGCGGGCTATGTAAGTCAGGGGATTGTACCAATTTGGATTTTGGGAGGGAACCGGCTGGATCGCCGTAACCGGTATAAACTAAAAATTGATTATTTCCAGCTTCATTTGATTCACCAATTTTCTTCTGATTTTCCACTTACGTTATATTACTTCTGTCCGGATTCACTTCAATTCATTTCTTTTCAGAACATATATTTCGCATCATTACAGCAAGCAGCAGGTAAGTTAACGGTCAAAAAATTAAGTGACATGATTTTTACCGATTTGTTTTATGTATCTTTTTTAAATCAAAAACAACTTGCTCAAATTTGGAAACAGGAAAAGCGCTTCTTCCGTATGAAACCTTCCAGACAAGTCTATGGGCGTGATTTGGCATGGAAGCAATGGTTGTATATCAATCAAGCTCACAGAGAGACACTTCCCGCCATCGTTCATCTTCCTGTTTCTGCCCAATATAAGATGAAAACACCACCGTGGGACTGGCAGAGCCGATTATGCCTTGAAATCATTCACCCATTAGCGATTGATAAAACATTTAGTCTCCAGCAATGCATACACCTTTTACGCCATCATCTTCAGAGCCCAAAATCTTTTCCGCTTATCAACTCACATGCAAACCCAATTTATGAGTACCTTAAATTATTAGAACAGCTCCGTGTTATTTGTGAAATTTCCCCCAAATGCTTTATTAAGCAAAAGTCGTTGCTTTTTTACCAGCATATAGAAGCAGCACTTGATGGGGATTATCAGCTGATGGATCAGCTCAACAGGCAAATTACGGGCATGAAACCGGAATAATTCGTTATACTAAATGAAATGAAGGTTTTTTTGGACTAAGCTAGAATAAAGTGATAGAAAGAATATAAGGAGGATTTGATTATGGCGAAAGCAACAAAGGAATTACCGAAAAGAAGTGAGATTCCGGAAGAACGTAAATGGAAACTGGATGACATTTTTGCAACGGATGAAGATTGGGAACAAGAATTGAAATCATTGCAGAACGATCTTCCGGCAATTGAGAAATTTCAGGGTAAACTCGCTGACTCAGCACAAAACCTGTATGATGCTTTGCAGCTTCAGGATGAGCTCTCGGAACGATTAGGCAAACTATTTACATATGCACATATGCGTTCTGATCAGGATACGACGAACTCGACTTATCAGGCGATGGATGCCAAAGCGGAAAATGTATTGACGGTTGCATCCAGTACGATGAGTTTTATTGTTCCGGAAATTCTGGCTATGGATGAATCCAAATTGCAAAATTTTCTGGAAGAACATGAGGACTTAAAATTTTATGAACACGTATTGGATGAGATTAGCCGCCAGCGCCCACACGTATTAAGTGAAAAAGAGGAGGCATTGCTGGCCGAAGCATCTGAGCCAATGTCATCAGCATCCAATACGTTTGGTATGCTCAATAATGCTGATTTAACATTCCCTTCAATTAAAAATGAAAACGGGGAAGAAGTTGACTTAACGCATGGCCGGTATATCGGGTTTATGCAATCAACGGATCGTAATGTACGGAAAGCGGCCTTCAAAGCCATGTATGAAACGTACGGCAAGTTCATTAATACGTTTGCATCCACACTTGCAGGTACAGTTAAAGCGGATAATTTCGATGCGAAAGTGCATCATTATGATTCTGCACGCCAGGCTGCATTAGACAGCAATAATATTCCGGAAGAGGTTTATGATAATCTTGTTGAGGCTGTCAATGAAAGACTGCCACTGTTGCATCGTTACCAGCGCTTGCGTAAACAAGTACTCGCTGTTGATGAGCTGCACATGTATGATGTATATGCTCCGCTGGTAGAAAATGCCGATATGACATTTTCATATGAGGAAGCCCAGAAATATGTACTTGAAGGATTGAAACCGTTGGGCGATGATTATGTCAATGTCCTGAAAGAAGGCTTCGGCAGCCGCTGGATCGATGTGGAAGAAAGTAAAGGTAAACGCAGCGGGGCGTATTCATCCGGTGCATATGGAACGCATCCGTATATTTTGCTGAATTGGCAGGATAAATTGGATGACCTGTTCACATTGGCACATGAATTGGGGCATTCGCTGCACAGTTACTACACCCACAAACATCAGCAATTCCGGTATGGCAATTATTCGATTTTCGTTGCTGAAGTTGCTTCCACAACGAATGAAGCATTATTAAACGATTACTTGCTGAACAATGTTGACGATGAGAAAGAAAAATTATATTTGCTTAACCACTTTTTGGAAGGATTCCGTGGAACGGTTTTCCGGCAGACAATGTTTGCGGAATTTGAACATGAGATTCATAAACGTGCCCAAAATGGTGAAGCTCTGACGGCTGAAAATTTAACTGCCATCTATCATGATTTGAATAAAAAATATTATGGTGATGATGTGGTTTCAGATGACGAAATCGGCAAGGAATGGGCAAGGATCCCTCATTTCTACATGAATTATTACGTCTATCAGTATGCAACAGGTTACTCTGCAGCCACGACACTTGCTGATAAGATTTTAAACGGTGAAGAGGGAGCTGTGGATCGCTATCTGGACTATCTGAAAGCGGGAAGCAGCGACTATCCGATCGAAGTTCTGAAAAAAGCCGGTGTCGATATGACATCAAAAGAGCCGATACTTTCGGCACTCGACGTGTTTGAGGAAAAATTGAATGAAATGGAGAAATTGCTTTTGAATGAGTAAAAGAGAAGGCTGCTGCCGTATGTTCCGGCGGCAGCCTATTTTATAAGGTCAGAAAGTATAACATTTTAGATAAGACTTCAATCTTGAAATCGGCTAGTTCGCCGATTTCTTCCAATCCGACCTCTGACCTCTGGCATCTGAAAAGACGCGTCAGCGTTTTTTCTTAGGCTCTACAAACCTCGGCCACGCATTCGCCCCCTATACACATTCCGGTGTGTGAATGTATAGATCGTTAAATAAATCGCGATAAACAGCAGGGGTAATGTAATGTACAATGGTATTAATTGCATTAATCCGAGCAAATTCAAAAACGCAGCCAAACCAACGTATCAAGAGGAAAATAAACGGAGGAGTTCTTTCCATAATATCGCTCCTAATTAAATTAGTTTTCATATAAAAGTCTGCTAAAATAGGTCGATCGCCAATATCAGCCTTTTGTGCACCAGTGCATGGCTCTTTGATATCAAGATATGTTACAAATCTGTGAAATAGAAGTGTGACATTTTTGTGAAAAGGTGAACACGCTAATTGATAAAGTAAACACTCACTGATATCATTAATAATGTGAGATGAGTCACAAACAAAACCCCTTTGTTTTTGATCATGAAACTTTCTCCCATCCCCCTTTGTTTATACAGAGACGGAGAACGACAGGATGCACGCTGCCCCGTGCATCCTGTTTTTTTGTGTAAAGCAATTCCCGGAATGAAAAAACGGGTATCCGGATTATCGTCTGGAAAGTATAATAAATTAATTTAAAAGGCCTCCCTTGGAATTCATTCTCATTTTGGGGAATTTATCTGTTTAGTATAGCTGTACGTTCTTATGGACAAAACTGGCGGTGAATGCCCCTGAAATGTCCGAGAGAGCGCTTATCAGTGACAAAACGAAGGGGAAAACCGGCCGAAATGTCCAAGAGAACGCTTATCACTGACAAAGCGAAGGGGAATACCGGCCGAAACGTCCGAGAGAGCGCTTATCAGTGACAAAACGAAGGGATAAACCGGCCGAAACGTCCGAGAGAGCGCTTATCAGTGACAAAACGAAGGGGAAAACCGGCCGAAATGTCCAAGAGAACGCTTATCACTGACAAAGCGAAGGGGAATACCGGCCGAAACGTCCGAGAGAGCGCTTATCAGTGACAAACGAAAGGGATACGGCCGAAACGTCCGAGAGAGCGCTTATCAGTGACAAACGAAGGGATAACTGCGAACTCGAGAGAGCGCTTATCAGTGACAAAACGAAGAGAAAAACTAGCCGAAATGTCCGAGAGAACGCTTATCACTGACAAAACGAAGGGGAATACCGGCCGAAATGTCCGAGAGAGCGCTTATCAGTGACAAAACGAAGGGGAAAACCTGTCGAAACGTCCGAGAGAGCGCCTATCAGTGACAAAACGAAGGGGAAAACCTGTCGAAACGTCCGAGAGAGCGCTTATCAGTGACAAAGCGAAGAGATAAACTGGCCGAAACGTCCGAGAGAGCGCTTATCAGTGACAAAACGAAGGGATAAACTGGCCGAAATGTCCAAGAGAACGCTTATCAGTGACAAAACGAAGGGATAAACCGGCCGAAATGTCCGAGAGAACGCTTATCAGTGACAAAACGTAAGGATAAACCGGCCGAAACGTCAGAGAGAACGCTTATCACTGAGAAAGCGAAGAGGAAAACTAGCCGAAACGTGCGAGAGAATACATCATTCAATTTTATTTTCCATGTCGATGCAGTGGCTGGCTGCATAAACTATTTTTTGAATGCCCAAAAAAACTCAGGAGTTATGTTATAGGACCCCCTGAGTTTCATTTATGAATATATTTCCAGAATGCTCCGTATTTTACCGGGATTTTTTCAACTGACTGGCGCAGCTGCATTTTCTTCATTTCTCTATCAGTCTTAGCTGCTGACCAATTGTAAACAACCGATACTTCTTTACTTCCGACAACCTGATAATGCTGAACAAAGGTTTCAAGTGGTGGTTTGCTGGATGGGACAGGATCCTTCTGCAGAATCTGCTTCAATATCTGTACATAAATGTCATAGGGATAGAGACCGGATATTTTGATTCCCTGCTCATCTGTCTTTTGATTGAAAAAGACAATCGTCGGGATATAGTCTACATCCATTTCGTGCGTCAATTTTAAATCGGATTGAAAAGCTTTTTTGGCTGTTGGCGAGAATAAATCATCTTCAAATTCCTCTATATCCAGCTTTGCTTCCCTGGCACACCTTATTAATACGGACACATCAGATATGTTCTGTTTGCTGAGAAATGCACTTTCCTGTATTTTTCGCAAAAAGGTTTTGCCGGCTCTTTTGCCTTGCAGTTCAGCTGCTTTAATGGCAAGTGATGCAATCCAGGGTGCTGAGATTTCATTTTCTGTCCACAAATCACCATCACAGGACATACCTGTTCGGGTGGCTGTTTTTTCCCATATTTCTTTCAGTTGTTTTGGTTTATCAAAAATATCCTTATTTAATGAATTCAGTTGACCACTGAGAATCGGCCGTAATGTGAAAAAACGTCCATATTCAACGGACAGCTTTTTTAAATAAGGCTCCAGTGACCAGCATTCCGGGCATAGTGGATCGATAAAGACGTATATTTCAACCGGTTTTTGAACAAAATCGATATAGCTATATTTTGACGATGTGTTTGTACTATTGGAACTTGAAAGCTCTGGTTGTTTCCAACTCACATCGATTCTCCTTTCCAATGCTTAGTCAAAAAGCAAACAAATGATTTAGCGGTTTTCAGTTTACCTGAAAATTTGTTAACTCATTGAACTTCTTATTTCAGTTACTTTATTCTATTTTTCAGGTGTATTCATCATATGATGCGCAGTCATGGTTAATTTATCAAATATAGCTGTACGATATGGTTCTTCGATTTTGGTTTCATCAAGAGCTGCACCCATACATTCCAGCCATGCATCCCGACGTTCAGGTGTTATTTCAAACGGGAGATGACGCCGGCGCATCATTGGATGGCCGCGATCCTCGACATACCATCGTGGTCCGCCGAAAAACTGTGTTAAAAATAAGCGCTGTTTTCGGGCGGTTTCGGTTAAATCATCCGGAAAGATAGGAATTAATTTTGGATGATTGCCGACGCGTTTATAAAAAGCTGTTACTAATTTGTCAATTGTTGGGAAGCCGCCAATAGCTTCATATATTGTTCCAGGTTGATTCATCGGTAAATACTCCTAGTTTGTTTGTATATATTTTAGCAACGTCCCTATCTAAGAGCAACTAATCTGATTTACCGTTCCCGTTTAAGAGCGTGCTGCCGCAAAAAAACGCTGGATCTTATTGGGGGTGTCCCGCTTTTCAATATTAAAGCCGGTCAAAATGTCTTGCATTATTTCGCGCCCGTGTCTTTCGGATGATGTTTCCAATTCCAGTTCATAATCGTCATAACCGTAGTATGTGCTGTAATCCAGTACCAATAACGTATCTCTGTAATTTAATTCGCGACGCTCCGTTGTCAGGCTGCCAAAATAAATCAGGTTATCCGGGGAAATACCTTTATCAGCAATCCGCTTTGCCGCATCTTTTTCATGTAGTACGTCTCCATTTATCCATGCAGTTGCTTCCTGTTCTGTTAAGGTGTCGTGCGTTTCCAGCAAGCCACTCGGGTATGGTTCTTTCAATGTTAATGTATATGTTCCATTTTTTTCTCTGATTCTTAATGCACACCCCAGTTTCTTCAGGGCAAAATCAGCTGATTCAAAATAATGATTTGTTTGCGTATCGCTCTGATCCGGAAATGGCAACTCCTGAAGAAGGCGATCGAACTCTTCTTTTATTAATAAATTTTTATATTCAATTTCAATCTCCTGCGTCAAATGGCATTCCTCCATTTACTGTCTTAATGGTTATCCTGGCCCGCATGTAACGGACAGTAACCCGCCAAAAAACGGCGGTAAACTGTCCCTAAATGTCCGATTCGGTTCAACTAACATTCAGTGGAGAAACCCACTCCACTGAATGAAGTTTCACTTTATTATGGCGAATGATACGTAAATATGCAAAGAATAGCTGTTGAATATGTTATGATATGTGATGGAAAGAGATGATGTACAGGTGGTGTAAACGATGAATTGGGACGCTTTACTTGCTCCATATGCACAGGCGGTCGAGGAATTAAAGATAAAGTTAAAAGGCATCCGCAAACAGTTTGAATTTGAATCCAAGCAGTCACCGATTGAATTTATAACCGGACGCGTTAAACCGGTACCAAGTATTCTGGAAAAGGCAGAGACCAGACGCATACCACTGGACCGGATTGAGGAATTGCAGGATATTGCAGGTGTTCGTGTGGTTTGCCCATTTGTTGATGATATATATGCCATTGTCCGCATGATTCGCTCGCGGGAAGATTTGCACATTGTTGAGGAAAAAGATTATGTTTCTCACAAGAAAGAGAGTGGGTATCGTTCTTATCATATGATTATTAATTATCCGGTCGAAACCATTAATGGCGTTAAAATGGTCATAGCAGAAATTCAAATCCGTACACTTGCCATGAATTTTTGGGCAACAAATGAACATTCGTTAAACTATAAATATAAGGGAAACATTCCGTCTGATATTAAATCAAGGTTGCAGCGGGCAGCTGAAGCGGCTTTTAAACTTGACGAAGAAATGTCTATCATTAAAAATGAGGTACAGGAAGCAAAGCGGATATTCCATCGAAAATAAGGAGGCTCATACGTGAAATTTGCAATTGTGTCTAAAGGTGATGAACGATCCAATAAAATACAGGCAACGATGAAACAACATTTAATAGATTTCGATTTGGAGTATGATGAGACAACTCCTGATTTGGTGATATCCGTTGGCGGGGATGGAACTTTTCTGGAGGCATTTCATCAGTATATACACTGTCTTAGCAGAACATCATTTATTGGGGTACATACAGGTCACTTAGGTTTTTACGCGGACTGGACACCGGAAGAAGTGGAGAAATTAATAATTGAAATCGCAAAAACACCTTTCCAGGTAGTTGAATATCCGATCCTTGAGGTAACGATACGTGATCAGGACGGTGGCGAGGAGAACCGGTTTCTTGCCCTAAATGAAGCAACGATTAAAACTGCTGAAGGATCGGTTGTGTTTGATGTAGAAATCAAAGGGTCCCATTTCGAAACGTTTCGAGGGGATGGCTTATGCATCGCTACGCCATCTGGCAGTACAGCATATAACAAAGCATTGGGCGGCGGGATTATCCATCCGTCACTTGAAGCAATCCAGCTGACCGAAATAGCATCCATCAATAACCGGGTTTTCCGGACAATCGGTTCACCGCTTATTTTACCTAAGCACCATACATGCATGCTGAAACCGATTGGTCAGAAAAAAACGTTTTTAATAGCCGTCGATCATTTTACAAAAAATTATTCCAACGTCAAATCAATTCAGTGCCGGGTTGCTAAAGAACGTGTGCGGTTTGCCCGCTTCAGGCCATTCCCGTTCTGGGATCGGGTCCGTGACTCCTTTGTTGCTGATGACGATGTTTGAGGCTGGTGCAGCATGAATTGGACGGTAACGAAACAACATGAAGAATTAACTATACGAAAATATTTACAGCGGAAGCATAAATTTTCGAAACGTATGATTAAACAAATCATCCATGGTGACGGTGAATTCCGAGTCAATGATATAAAAACCAATGCCGGTTATAAACTTAAATCAGGGGACGTGCTTGCTGTCACGTTTCCTGAAGAGAAAAAGGGCGCCATGATGGTTCCTGAAAAAATGCCATTGGCTATTGTATATGAAGATGATGCCGTTCTTATCATTAATAAACCGGCGGGACGTGCAACCATTCCGTCTTTTCACCATTCGTCCGGCACGATAGCCAATGGCGTGCTGGCACATTACCAGCAGCAAGGTCTGCCTTATACGTTCCATGTGGTTACCCGGCTTGACCGGAATACATCCGGTCTCATGCTGGTTGCTAAACATCGCTGGAGCCACTCGATTTTATCGGAATCGCAAAAGAAGAGTAAAATCACGCGTGCTTATGATGCGATTGTAGAAGGTCATCTGTCGCAAAAAAAAGGAACCATCAATGCTCCAATCGGGCGCAAAGAAGGTTCGATTATTGAACGGACGGTCACGGATCAAGGGAAACATGCCATCACACATTATAGCGTTTTAAAGGAATCAGATGACCATACATTGATTCGTGTCCAATTGGAAACCGGCCGGACACACCAAATCCGGGTTCATTTTTCCCATATTGGCTATTCCTTGGCCGGTGACGACTTGTACGGCGGGGGAACGATTCCTATCGACCGCCAGGCTTTACATTGCTGTCATTTATCGTTTGAACATCCAATCACAGGGAGGTGGATGGATTTTACTGCTGAAATGGCAGATGATATGAAGATGATTGTGAAAGCTTAATCATCATGACGGAACTGCTCTTTTACAAATGGCTGCATAGATGGTACCGATACCGTTTTTTCTTCGGGCAAGCGAAAGGCCGTTAACGTATTTCCGAACACACATCCTGTATCAATATTAATGGTTTTATGAACAATACGCGGTTCTCTGACCGGCGTGTGACCATAAACAATCCATTGCCGGCCTTTATAATTCTGCGCCCAATCACGCCTGATGGGCCGGCCTTCATTGTCAAAACGGCCGCTGATATCCCCGTATAGAACGAACGTTTTTACTTTTTTGTCGTGTCTTCCGATATAACTTTCTTTTATACCGGCGTGTGCTATAATCGCATTCACTTCAGCAAGCTCCAGGTAGAGCGGGGCCTGTTCATAAAGTTCCATGAATTCCCTTTTGACAGTGTGCCGTTCGGATTGGGACAGCGCTTTGTATTCCCTGACAGTCGTTTCAAGTCCATGCCGCTGTTTCACATTGTTCCCTGAAAAGTAACGATACAGTTTATTGCAATGGTTGCCGGGCACGTAATGCGCTTTTTGATGATTCACAACCATATCATAGACGAGACGTATCATTTCCACTGAATGCGGTCCGCGATCAGTAATATCACCAACAAAAACAGGAATTCTTCCATCCGGATGGATAAAAATGTTCGCCTTCTGCTGGTATCCCATGATTGACAAGAGGGCATCCAATTCGTCCAGACACCCATGGACATCACCGATAACATCAAATTTCATTAATTTTTCCACCTTGTTTCAAACATATATTCTTTCGTTCGGGAATGAACATTAAGCACAATACCGATTGCCAGCATATACGTCAGTGTTGAGCTTCCGCCATAGCTTAAGAACGGAAGCGGGAGCCCGGTGATTGGCAGCAGTTGCACCGACATGCCGATATTCTGGAAAATCTGATAAGCAAACATGCCAATAATACCTGTAACGAGATAACTTCCATAATCGTCGTTGCTCTGGATGGCTATGTGAATCAGCCGGTATATCAATAGGAAAAACAATGTCACAACAATACTTGCCCCGATAAAGCCAAACTGTTCAGCGATAGCGGTAAAGATCATATCTGTATGCCGCTCAGGGATATAAACTTCCATATCACTGATCCCTTTCCCGAATAGTTGTCCTGATCCGACTGCGAGCATGGCTGTAAGCAGCTGATAACCGGCATCAGGGTTTTCATTCGGGTTCAGCCAGCCTGTAAACCTGCTGGCAACGTGACTCAGACCGGAGTTATCAAGAAAAGCCGCAACATAATCCGGGAAGAAATACCATAAGGCAACGAAGATTAAAGCAATACCTAAGATCATGAATAAAATGGAAAACAGAATCCGCCATCTGATCCCTGATACGAGAATCATACTGCCTGTAATCGCAGCAAGCACCAGAAAACCGCCCAAGTCAGGCTGTGTTACCAGAAAGAACATGGGAGGAAGCGATAGGCCGACTATTTTAGCAAGCAGTCCAAGATCTCTCTTAATTGTTTTATCGACGTATTTGGAATTGTGTCTGACAATGACATGTGCAATCGTCAGGACAAGGATTACTTTGATAAATTCCCCCGGCTGAATTGTACCTATTACAGGAAATTGGAACCAGCTCACGGCACCGTTGGCCTCATGGACGATTCCAGGAGGAAATCCAACAAATAGCATAAACAATGACAATACACCAATGCCATATAAAAACCATGTGATTTGATGGAACCGGTCATAATCTATCAACATGACCAAAGCAATCAGTATGCCGCCAGCGATATACCAGGCTCCCTGTCGCAGCCAGAAATTGGATCCCTCATATTTGGCTGGTAATGAAGGTTCGATAATATTAAGTGTAAAGATACTTACCAGACCCAGCAGTATGAGAATGGATAATAATGTATAATCTATATTAAATGATTTATTTTGCATTATTTAACCTAACTTTCCATAAAAGTCATTGTTGTTTTCCCCGCATCCAATGGTCAGTAACCCGCCAGAAAACGCCGGCTAACTGACCTTAAATGCCCGATTCTGTTCAACTAACATTCATCGGGGAAAAGCATCCCGATGAATGAAGTTTTACTTTACCCCGCATCCAATGGTCAGTAACCCGCCAGAAAACGCCGGTTAATTGTCCGTAAATGTCTGAAGTTCAGATGTAGTGTTTAAAAGTGAAAATATCCCATTTAACCGGACTTTTTGAACAGCCGATTACAGGGAATAATAGATTTAGTTCAAAAATGCATATGAATCCATTATATCTTTAGTTTACACGAAAACAATCGATAAATTAAGTATTCCTGTGAAAAAAACAAATGCATGCTATAATAATACCATTGTGAAAGGACGTGTTCATATGGAAAATAACAATGTCGGGCAATTTTTTGAAGATGAATTGCAGATGCTTGTCATAAACGAACAAATGGAATCGTTTCGTGCAACATTTTTGGCTATGCATCCATATGATCAGGCATTGTATTTCATAGAATTGCCGAAAGAAACACGGTTAAAAATTTATACATACTTATCCCCGGAAGAAACGTCGGGTATCATGGAGCATATTGAAACGGACGATATCAAACCGTTGTTCACAGAAATGGATCCGCGTTTTGCTGCAATGGTTATAGCGGAAATGGCAACCGATGATGCAGTTGATATCCTGAATGAACTGGAGAAGGATGTTGTCGTCAGTTTGCTGACAATTATGGATGATAAAAACGCCACTGAAATCAAAGAACTGCTTCACTACGAAGAGAAAACAGCCGGCAGTATCATGACAACCGAATTTGTGGCGGTTTATCAGTCGAAAACGGTCAAAGAAACGATGAAATATCTGAGAGCTGAGGCCCCCGAAGCAGAGACGATTTACTATTTATATGTAATCGACGAAGATAAACATCTCGTTGGTGTCTTGTCGTTGCGTGACTTAATTGTTGCTGAAGCGGACGAACAGATTGCTGATTTGATGAGCGAAAACGTATTAGCTGTATCAGTGGCAAAAGACCAGGAAGAAGTTGCTCAAATGATTCGCGATTATGACTTCCTGGCACTCCCGGTCGTTGATTTTCAGAATCATTTACTTGGTATTATAACCGTTGATGATATATTGGATGTTATGGATGAGGAAGCAAGTGATGATTACTCCAAGCTGGCTGGTGTTTCGGATATGGATCGGCCGAAAGACAGTGCATTTATCTCAGCAAAAAAGCGTTTGCCCTGGCTTATTATCCTCTTATTTTTGGGCATGCTGACCGCGAGTTTGATCGGACAATTTGAAGAGGCGCTTGAACAGGTCGCGGTTCTCGCGATTTTTATTCCGCTGCTTGCCGGGATGGCCGGTAACACGGGAACACAAGCCCTGGCAGTTGCCGTTCGTGGTCTGTCATCAGGTGATTATGGTAATCAGGGGAAACTGAAACTCATGGTCCGAGAAGCTGCGACCGGGTTAATTAACGGATTCGTCTGTGGTACCATGCTAACAACGATTGTATATTTCTGGCAGGATGACTTTTTCCTTGGACTCCTTGTCGGATTTTCCATTATGGTGACATTGGTGGTGGCAACCTTAGCAGGAGCCCTTGTCCCTATGATCATGGACAGATTAAATATTGATCCGGCCGTTGCTTCAGGGCCATTTATCACAACGATCAACGATATTATTTCGATCTTAATTTATTTCGGGCTTGCAACAACGTTTATGCAGTACTTGGTATAGACGCCGTGACGTTTGACGATTGAAATCGACTGCCTCCTGATTTCCCTAATCTGACTTCCGGCTTCTGACCTCTGGCATCTGCTTAGGCATACGCACATTTTAAGCGAGGATTCATATAATATGCTGACGAATGTTATAAAAAGGAGCGTATAACATATGGGGGACAAAAAAGTTGCCAGAAGCCCATTACTTTACATTCAACAGCCGGGTATCCGGACACCCGAAGCACCAATGCAAAGTCATTATAGAACACCGAAACGAAAGCGGGACAATAAAAAAGCGGAATCGAGTACGCTAAAAAGACAACCTGCTAACCGTAATTTTTTTAATAAGCAAGCTGTAAATGATGAAGCAGAAGAGGAAGTTGAATCGTCAGAAGAAAGTTCCGATCATTATCAGCCAAATCACACAGATACAAAGTCTGATCAGGAGCGAAAAAAATTTAAAGATATGTCGCTTAAAGAGCGTGTTGATTACTTCTTGAATTCTCCTAAACATGTACCTGTCATGCGGTGTGAAGTGAAGACGGATGAACGTAACTATCGGGGCAGGATTACCGATTATCAGGATGACAATGTCCACATGCGTGTCGGCAGACGAACAGCTGAAATACCGTTTAATACGATTAAGGAAATACGCATGATCGGTTTCTAGATTGAGTGAAACTTCCAGACATTTGGGGTGGAAACAAGGTGCTCCTTGCTGCTGACTGCGGGCATCTTGTTTTTTATAGGGCTATATTCTGTGTTGCCTTTTAACCTTGTAGTCAATATAAACAGTGACACAGTGAAAAATTTGTGTGTAATGACACCGCTCCGGAAATACGCTCCGCTTTCCGCGGGCGGCTGATGAGCCTCCTCGCGCTGACGCGCTCCGGGGTCTCACCGAGGCCTTTCCTCCCGCTGGAGTCTCCGCGTATTTCCTCCGCTGAATGAAGTTTCACTTTATGGATTTTGAGGCAGGGGCAACAACTTTTATAATAAAACCTGGAATCATACTGCCAGTTACGATAAAAAATACGGCACCCGCTGTGGTTAAGCGAGTGCCGATTTCTTCATAATTTATTTGTGTTCAATTAGTTAAATGCGTTTACGGCTGGCAGGCATGTGACATGGCAGAAGCAGTCTAAGTCAACTGTGATGCAGATACCAGTAGCACACAAATGTTTTGTGTATTGGTCTACAGGGTCTTTCGGCGTGTCATCATCATCATGCGGATCTCTCAATAGCTCAACGACTGCGCAGCAATCATCATCAACCTTCTTAACACGGAAGTAAAAGCTGGATGTCATATCACCAATGTCATCCGGGTTTGCACCGAAGCCTTTGAATGGTTTACAGCCGTCTTTGCAATAGAGAATTACCGGTACTGTGTCAAGACCATTTCCTCCATCAGTCTCACCAAGCAAATCACTGATTGATTGTTCACAGCTTGTTGAGCAGCAATTTTCAACGACATCCTCTTGCGCTTCTACAATTTCTCGCAATACATCGCAGACACAGTTACCTGAATGATGTTCTTTTCCACAACCCATGAATTATTACCCCTTTCTTTGTGTTATTGACCTGATGTCCCTAATAGACTATGTAGCAATGGGTATATGGTGTGGGCAGACGTCAGCATTACACGAAGATTTTCTGAGGCAAACATTGAGAGAAGCTTCTAATTTAAATCAAACCGGCTCAGCCAAAGAATCAGAGACTTTTCTAAATAGAAACTTGAATCTTCCTGGGACATCTGTCTATACTTCATGAAAATAAGAGCATAGACTAATAACGATTATGATTCCAATTGTAAGGAGTGTTGATGTCGTGTCTGATGATAAAAAAGTTATTCATGTAAAGGATTTGGTGATTAAAGCGGATAACGTCCATATACAGCCAAGCCAACCAAGCCGCCCCCACCCGCGCAGAGACCCTTTCTTTGGCAGATGGGACATGGGTCGCCATGAAGAATCGACTGATAAAGAGTCAGTCGATAAAGAATCAGCTCATGATAAAGAAAGCAGTTCAGAAGAGAAGCGGGATAGGAAGCCATTTTCCTGGTTTTAAGGATTACGATATCTAAAGACAGCTGTTGGCTGTCTTTTTCTTTAGCTTAGGGGGAGTTTTATGCACAGTAAAGCGGATAGACGTTTGATTGAAACAGTAAAAGTCATCGAAAAGCATTTGGAAAAGAACGAAAAATGGTTTCAATATCCGGAGAAAAAAATGAATGAATTGGATGCGGAAATCCAAAACTGGGACAAGGAATTTTTACAGGGGATGGCGAAGTTTGAAGAAGTTATGGTTGAAATTGAAAAAATAATGGAATAATTTTTAGGAGATACGGGTAAAGATTAGCAGGGACACATGAAAATCGTGTGTATGAGGAGGTGATGTGATGGGATATATATTACCAATCAATCATTATCAGTATTCTGATTACCAAAACCGGGTGAGGGAGAAAACTGACCCTTTCCACATCGAGAAACCATACAAAACGATTTTGAGAACCGACTACTACAATCATCACAGAAATCAGGCTGCTGTAACGCCGAGTGAGGATGCTGAATTAAAACTGAGCACACCCAAACCTCCCACAGCTGATAAACTATATGCCGAATTAACAGGAAAAGGGCGACATTTCAGCAGTACTATTTAAAACAGGTCATGAAGATGGCTTGAAGGGGAGGGGGACGGTGAAACCTTGGGTCGCCTCTCCTTCAAACAGCAATGAGAATCAAAGCAACGATGGGAAGATCTAATTTTTATTATGATAAAGCGCCACGAATAACTTCTGCTGATTTTCCTGCCATTCGGCATAAAAGACATCTTCAGCCGACTGAACATTTTGTTTGTGAAGTTCTTCATTCAGCCACTTTTTGGTCAATTTTGCCTCTTTCAGGTTGTCCCAAATCACTTCACCATCACTGATGACGGTCCTGCCGAGTTTAACCGGCGTTGGTGGGATGTTGAGGTCTGACGTTGTAGGTGTTTGATATTCCGGTTTTTTCAGCACGGAGATGGTTCCATCGACTTCGAGAATGGCAAACTCTACTTCTTCCATCGAAAAGACATCTTTAGCACGAAGTAAGTGCTGCAGCTCATTGATATCCAAACGATTTTCTTTGAGAACATCATAAATGAGGTGACCTTTATGAATAACGATGTCAGGTTGGCCTTCCAGCATATTCCGGGTCCTTTTGTATTTTTGGGTAGTTTTTTCCGTAGCGTATATCAGGAGGCCCCATACCGTGACCAAAAAGGCAATTTGCGGTATTCCTGATTCTTCTTCAAACAGGGCATTACCAACAAGTTCACCTAAAATGACTGCAGAGATAAAGTCAAATGGTGTTAAAGATGAAATCTGTGTTTTTCCAAGCAATTTGACGAGCACAAATAAAGCAAAAAATCCGAACACAGCATCAGCAAGCATCAGCAAATAATCATTCACGGCAATTCCCCCTTTTATTTCATTTATTTAATAGCATAACCGTCTGATTGACATGTCATGCAAATAAATAAGGGGTGCCGGAATGATGCAGCATAAGAAAAACTCAGGCCTGGCCTCGTCTTTTCAGAGGTCAGAGGCCGGAAGTCAGATTGGAAGAAATCGGCGAACCAGCCGATTTCAAGATTGAGTCTTCATCTAAATGTCATACTTTCTGACCTTATAAAAAAGGTATCCTTTGTGAAAAATAGGATACCTTCTCATTCCAGTTGTTTATTCATGGTCACATGTGGGATTCCCGCGTCCATAAATTCATCTGATACCACGCTGTAGCCCAATCTTTGGTAAAAATTGATGGCATGTGTCTGAGCGTTTAATTTGGCCAGGGAATAGCCTGCGTTCTTTATAATGTTTTCCATTGCCTTAATCATTTCGGAACCACGGGATTTCCCGCGCAGCTCTTTGAGGACACAAATCCGCTCCAATTTGCCGTAATGATCGACAAACCGGATACGGGAGGCAGCAATCGGCAAATCATTTTCATATCCGATTAAATGAATCGCCTGATCATCAAACGCGTCTATTTCGATATCCGGCGGGACATTCTGTTCATCAACAAATACTGTTGTGCGAACGCCAACAGCTTCTTCTTTTTCTTTTGGTGTTTCGACTTTCTTGATCATCATGTCATACATATTCCTTGCCAAATACAAAAGATTCATAAACGGTCCATACATCATTATCCAGTTGATATACGAGGTGGAAGCGGTCAATTGGGTCTTCAAGTTGCATGTCCTTCATACTCAGGCTGCCGTAGACATCGGAATACTCGTCCTGTGAAAGTTTTTGGGCAATGGTTATATGCGGTACAAATGAATACCTCTGATTTTCAGGAAATTTCCCTGTCTGCATTCTGTCAGCCAGATCATATAATTGCTGGATTTGTTCGACTTTTAAATAAATCGTATTGGTAACAGGTGCAAACGTGCTTACCTTGGTAATGTTCATGTTAAATGGTTCTGAATCATTTGCGATATGCTTTAATTCCGTTATAAGTTCCTCGATTTTTTCATCGTCAACTTCAAACGCCTCTTTCAGTGTCAGATGCGGCGGAATCAATGCATAATGCGGGTCATAACGTTTCCTGTACGAATTAATCTCATCCTGAACCGGCTTTGACGGAAAAATGACAATACCGTATTTCATTGTATAACCTCCTTGTATATGTTGTGATAAAGCTTTTCTCTTAAAGTATACCCACTATTATAACAAAAGATGGAGCGAATGGGAAAATAAAATGTAAAAAAATTTCAAATTGGGTCAAATATACTGATGAATGCCCGACCTAAATCCTGTTGCCAATATTTCCACGTATGGCTCGCATCTTCCAGCTCATGATAGATGTAATGCATGTCCTTGTCATGTAAAAGTTTACTCAATTCGCGGTTAGGTGTCAGAAAGTCCGATGTGTGTCCATCTGTTGTCTCCACGGCTGTTTCATAAGAGCCAATGGTATGATAAATCGCGATCGCGTGAATTCCTCTCGCCTCCGGGACAGCTTCTTTCACAGTTTGATTCACATAGGGTGACTGCATAATAACTTTTCCAAATGTGTTCGGATATTTCAATGCAGTCATCAGAGCCAGTGTGCCTGCCAGCGAGTCACCTGCCAGAGCACGGGACTGCCCCATATGATAAGTAGGAAATAAGTCATCTAAAAATGGCACGACTTCATGGACGAGAAATTTGCTGTATGCTGCACGCTGGTCGCCGTCCGGATGATATTTATTCCGGCGGTCAACTTTATCCCGGTAATGGATCCCGACTAAAATGGTGTTGGAAATGTCGCTGTTATCATGCAACCTGTCAGACCATGTTGCAGCCCGGCCCAGCTGATAATAATCATCACCATCTTGCATAATACAAATTTGGTATTTATAAAGAGGCGAAAAGGATTCCGGCTGATAAATTTTCAGCGTCAGCGTTTCATTCAAATAGTGGCTGTTAATCTGTTTTTCGGTCATCGTTCCTTTGCGTCTGATAGTGTACACCTCATTCTTATACCATGCTGAATACCCCTTTGATAGGCGTGATAAACCAATCGCTTCCAGTTTATCATGTTTCAGATGGATATTCTATGCATGATTCCTGAGCTGTTCTTTATATAAGTGGTAGTAGTGGCCCTGTTGCTTTATCAATGATTCATGGGAGCCTTGTTCGATGATCTCACCATTTTCAAGCATAATAATTTTATCCGCTTCCTGAATCGTGTTGAGCCGGTGAGCGATAACAAAACTCGTTCTGTTATGCATCAATCGTTTCAGTGCATCTTGGATTTTCAATTCTGTGACCGTATCAATGTTACTCGTCGCCTCATCTAAAATAAGCATCGACGGATCGGCCATTATTGCCCGGGCAATCGTGATCAGCTGTTTTTGCCCTTGGCTGATGCCGCTCCCATCCTGGTCGAGAACCGTATCATAACCATTCGGAAGCCGTGAGATAAAATCATGGGCATTCGTATTTTTGGCCGCCTCGACAATCTCGGCATCAGTCGCATTAAGTCTCCCATAGCGAATGTTTTCCCTTATGGTGGCATGGAATAGAAATGCATCCTGCAGCACAAATGCCATATATTTGCGGAGGCTGCTGCGTTTAATATGTTTTACGTCTATTCCGTCCAGTTTAATCGAGCCGAGATCATAATTATAAAAACGTGAAATCAGATTGATGATAGTCGTTTTACCAGCACCGGTATGACCGACAAAAGCGACCGTTTGTCCCGGATCAGCCGTGAAACTGATTTGTTTTAATATCGGTGTTTCATCATAGGCAAAGGAAACCTTGTCGAATGTCAGCCTTCCATCAGTTGATTCAAGTTCTATGGCTGTTGATTCAGCGGTCTCCTCCTGTTCTTCATCAATAATGTTAAAGACACGCTCAGCTCCGGCGACCGCTGACAGCAATATATTAAACTGGTTGGACAATTCGTTGAGCGGACGGGTGAACTGCCGGGCATATTCGGTGAAAATGACGATGACACCAACCGTGATGATCCCCTCAATCGCAAAGATACCTCCCGCAAGTCCGATCAGGCCGAAGCTTAAAAAGTTCAGCATGTTCATCACTTTTGGAATGAAGCCGGCAAATGTTTGAGCCCAGAATCCCGAGTGCTGTAAATTTTCATTATGCGTTTTGAACTCACGGATTACCCGTTTTTCCTGTGAGAATGTTTTAATCACGTGCTGGCCTGAAACGGTCTCTTCCACGTATCCGTTCAGTTCTCCTAAGTGTTGCTGCTGCAGTTTGTACAAAGGGCCGGTTCTCCTGGTGATCCAGCGAATCGCCATAAACATCATGGGTATAATCGTCATCGTGATTAATGTTAACAGAGGACTGAGCGCCAGCATGACAACGACCGTGCCAATTAGGGTTAGAATACTGGCGAAAATCTGGATAACGGACTGATTCAATGTGGTGTTAATATTATCGATGTCATTGGTGATTCGGCTCATCAGTTCACCGTGCTGACGCTTATCAAAAAAAGCTATCGGCAGCCGGTGAAATTGACGGAACAGTTCCTCCCGCAGTGAATAAACAGTATTTTGTGCAATGCCGACCATCCAATAATTTTGCAGGAATACGGCTAATGAATGAAAAACATAAATAATGAGCAGCCAGATAAGCAGCATGCCCAGACCGGATACTTCCCTGGTTACGATGAAATCATCAATGGCCATGCCAACCATATACGGGCCGGCCAGGCTCATCGCTGAACTGATGAGTACCATGAAAATGACCAGCAAAAGCATCATTTTTTCCCGCGCCAAATAGGACCAGATGCGTTTGATTGTACCGGCTGTATTCCGGGCACGATCTGTTTTGTCCTTTTCCTGCTGGATGCGAAGGTCATCAATAGGTATTTTTTTGTATTGAAAAGGGCGTTTAAATTGATCCGTCTGCATCGGCAAACTCCTCTCCAAATTGTGACGCATAAATCTGCCGGTAAAGGGCAGCGTCTTTCAAAAGCTCATTATGTGTTCCGATAGTCAGTGTTTCCCCGTAATCCAGCAGCAAAATCCGGTCAGCGTTCATGGCCGTTGAAATTTTTTGTGTAATGATCAATGTCGTACAGTTATACGCCTGCAAAGCTTCAAGCAGCCTTGACTCGGTTGTGAGGTCCAGTGCACTTGTACTGTCATCAAGCATTAAGATCTCCGGTTTACGGATTAACGCTCTGGCAATGGATATCCGCTGTTTCTGCCCGCCGGATAAGTTGACACCTTTCTGGCCTATTTTCGTATTGTAATCATCCGGCAGATCCATGATTGTTTCATGGATTTGTGCATCTTTTGCTGCCTGAATAATCTCTTCTGTGGATGCATTTTCTTTTCCCCAGCCGATGTTGTCGGTAACAGTCCCGGTGAAAAGAAGCGGACTTTGCGGTACATAGCCGATACTCTGTCTTAAATGTTCCAATTTGTAGTGATTGATCGGTTGATCGCCGATATAAATCGTGCCTTCATTCACATCATATAAGTGCGGAATCAGCTGGAACAGAGACGTTTTGCCCGATCCTGTCGCACCCATCACTGCCAGTTTTTCATTGGGGTTTACGGTGAATGAAACAGATTTCAGTGCATATTCCGGCATTTTCGGATAAGCAAACGATACATTGTCAAATACGATTTTTCCGTTCTTGACTGTTGGTTTGTCATCGGCATTCGCATTATCTATCAGATCGGATCTGACCCTGAGGACCTCATCGAGTCGTTCAGCTGATGCTTTGGCACGGGAAAAACCCATAATAATGAACGTGAACATTGAAATCGACATGGCCACCCGCATCGCATAATTGACGATTGCCACGACATCACCGGTGTTTGTTTCACCGGCTATTGCCAGCGTATTGCCGTGCCAGATGATAAAAATAAGACTCATATTCATCACCAACAGCAAAATCGGCATGGATGCCTCGATGAAGCGGAATGTTTTGCGCATCATATTGGCCAGGTTTTCGTTTGCATCCATAAAACGGCTTTCTTCATGATCCCGCCGCAAAAATGCTTTAATCACCCGTATTCCCGCAAGATTCTCCTGCATGACCTGGTTGACGTTATCCACATTGCGCTGAACACGATCGAACAACCGGGTTGCCACTTTCAGCACCCAAAGAATAAATCCGATAAGAAGTGGCACCGTGACGAGGAAAATCAGTGCAAGCCGCGGACCGACGATAAATGACATAACGACCCCGCCAACTGCAATCAGCGGGGCTTTAGCCATGATTCGGAGCGCCATGAATATGGTATTCTGAAGCTGACGGACATCATTGGAAAATCGTGTAACAAGCCCTGATGCCGGATACTGATTCAAATTGGCAAACGAAAAGTCCTGTATCTTATGGAAAAGCTGTCTGCGGATATCATAGGCAAATCCAAGTCCCGTGTGTGCGGCATAGAAGGAATTGAAAATCCCGGCAACAAACGCTGTAAACGCCATCGCAATCATAATGCTGCCCCACATGATAATGTTGCCCGGGTCCTGATTGACAACCCCGTCATTAATCATCTTTCCCAGGAAAAAAGGCAGTAGCAGTTCAACCATCAGCTCAATTAAGGTCATCGCATAAGCGACAGTAATCGGGATTTTATAGGGTTTCAAAAAAGAAAAAATACGCTTCAAGCCGGTGACCTCCAATTGGTTTTTGCAACGCCAGAAAGTATATCATTTCAGGAGACGTTTTTAATCTTGAAATCGGCTAACTCGCCGATTTCTTCAAGTCTGATTTCCGGCATCTGACCTCTGGAAAGACGAGGCTGAGCCTGAATTTTTCTAACAATCGTTCTTATATTATTATAAAGGTTAACCGTTCATTAGCCAATCATATATTTCGGGAATGGAAATAATTCCAGGTTTATAGTTTTGGATTTTTCTATTGCTGTGGGCCAGGGGGGATTGTGAACACTTCAGCCGGAAATTGTGAACTTCAGCCGATTTTGTGACAACATCAGCTGGAATTGTGACAGGATCAGCTGATTCTGTGACATCTTCAGCCGATAGCCAAACAGCACCTCATAATTCCAACAGAACAAGCAAATACTATCGTCAAATTGAGGGTTAATGTGAGGTAAGCAGATGCTTTTGTTCATAGGAAAAACGATTCTGTTATATGTCATCATCATTATCATCATCCGATTGATGGGAAAATCGGCTTTTGCCCAGCTGACCGCGCATGATCTGGCTGGTATCTTTTTTGTGATTACACTTGCGACGGGCCCGGTCGTAACCACTAACGTTGTTCATACGATTGTTGGAATGGTGGTTATTGGTATTGTCCATATCGGATTTTCCAAACTTATGCTATTTAACCGGTTAAAGACCATTGTTATCGGACAGCCAACCATTGTTATTAAACATGGAAACATTATGCATCGGAATTTAACAAAGTCCCATTTCACACTATCCGAGCTATTATCCGAACTGCGGGAAAAAGGACATCCCGATATGGCTTTGATCGATTTTGCCTTTATTGAGCCAAGCGGTGATATAAGCATTTTTCCAAAACCGGAAGCATCTCCTGTAACGCCTGATCAATTAGGCATCGAGACAATACATCGGGGACTGCCGGTATCTGTGATTATCGAAGGAGAGATCCAGCAACACAATTTACAACTGATCAACAGGGACGAACAATGGCTGGAACATGAAATGGCAAAAGCAGGTTTCCCGAATATATCCAGAGTTTTCTATGCTGCCGTCCGCGAACAGGATCATTCTCTGGTGATTGATGGTGGACCGGCCAACACGAATGATGGATAATATAATGATTAAGCGTCAATTATTATAGTGCGAAATAAATCCCAGCAAAAAAATCCGCGAAATTTATTGACAGAACAGCACACTTCATATATATTATTAGTTGTCGATAAATTAATATAAACATGATTCCGTAGCTCAGCTGGGAGAGCGCATGCTTGACAGGCATGAGGTCGGTGGTTCGAGCCCACTCGGAATCATACCTGAGAACTCTTGATATACAGGGGTTCTTTTATTTTGTTCAAAGATAAGAAAGTATATAATTTTAGGGGACATTTTCAATCTTGAAATCGGCTAACTCGCCGATTTCTACCAATCCGACCTCTGACCTCTGGCATCTGAAAAGACGCGTCAGCGTTTTTTCTAATCTAGGGGACAGGCCCCCTCTTGACAACACTTTCCAATCGTAGTAAAGTACAAAGCATACTAAATTAAATAATCAAACTTCTTATCCAGAGAGGTGGAGGGATTTGGCCCTTAGAAACCTCGGCAGCGGACTTTACTAAAAGTACTGTGCCAATTCCAACAAGCACTTGCTTGGCAAATGAGAAGAATTGCAAACGTTATGCAAATCTCTTCTTATTTGATGATAAGAAGAGATTTTTAATTTTATAAAACCGAATAACCTTGGACTTCTTATCCAGAGAGGTGGAGGGACTGGCCCTTAGAAACCTCGGCAGCGGACTTTATTAAAAGTACCGTGCCAAATCCAGCAGGCAACAAGCTTGATAGATAAGAAGAGGACAGCAGTCAATGCCTCTTCTTTTCTATTAAGGAGAGGCATTTTTTTACTTCAAGGAGGGAAATCATTGATTACGTTTGAGCAAGTGACGAAGATTTACCAAAGCGCAGAACAGGAAGTTAGGGCATTGGATGAGGTTGATTTGCATATTGAACAGGGTGAAATTTACGGCGTTATCGGTTTCAGTGGAGCAGGTAAAAGCTCACTGGTACGTTGTGCAAATTTACTTGAACGCCCGACTTCAGGGAAAGTGATTGTCAATGGTCAGAATCTCTTAAGTCTTTCTCCTAAAGACTTAAGAGAAGCAAAACGACATATCGGAATGATTTTTCAGCATTTTAATTTGCTTAATTCGAAAACAGCTTTTACGAATGTGGCAATGCCTTTATTGCTCATGGGGAAATCAAAGAAAGAAGTGGAACAACGCGTCTATGAGCTACTGGATTTCGTAGGTCTCCGTGATAAGGCGGATAATTATCCGGATCAGCTATCGGGAGGTCAAAAACAACGCGTCGGGATTGCCCGTGCATTGGCTACACAGCCTTCTGTATTATTATGTGATGAAGCAACGTCAGCGCTGGATCCGCAAACGACTGAATCCATTTTAAAGCTTTTAAAAAAAATTAATCGAGAGTACAACATCACGATTTTAATGATTACGCATGAAATGGGCGTTATTCGGGAGGTTTGCGATAAGGTGGCAGTGCTAGATCAAGGGTCAATAATTGAATCAGGATCTGTTTTTGAGGTGTTTGCCCAGCCGAGAACAGAAATTGCCCATGACTTTGTCAGCACCGTGATGCATGATGAAATACCGGAATCTGTTCATCAATTAATCCAATCACAACAATCAACGAACCAAATTTTCCGTATTGTATTTGTCGGTGATTCTGCCGGCACGCCACTGCTTTCTCAAATCGCTAAACGTTTTGATGTGGAAGTGAATGTTTTATTTGGCAGTATAACGGAGCTGCAGGGGACTCCGTTTGGAAATTTGATTGTGAAATTTGATGGTGAACCAAAAGAGATCAATCGCGTTATTATGCAAATAAATCAACACGAAGTAACGGTGGAGGAGGTGCTGGGAAATGTTAGTTGATTGGAATCAAATTCTTGTGGCATTGGGAGAAACCATTACAATGGTCAGCGTTTCACTGCTTTTTGCTGCTATCATTGGTTTGCCGTTAGGAATTTTGCTTGTTGTGACACGTAAAGGGCATTTATGGGAGAACATAGCGGTGTTTAATGTCTTGAATGCCATTGTGAACACATTTCGCTCGGTACCATTTATTATTCTGATGGTTGCCGTCATCCCATTTACGCGATTGATCGTTGGAACGTCCATTGGAACAGCGGCTGCTATCGTTCCCATGGTTCTTTTTTCAGGACCATACATGGCAAGATTAATCGAAAACTCATTATTGGAAGTTGATCCGGGCGTGATGGAAGCAGCACAGGCAATGGGAGCAACGCCACGGCAAATTATAATCCGATTTCTAATACCAGAGGCATTAAGCTCGCTTTTATTAGGATTAACCATTGCAACCATTGGACTGGTTGGTGCTTCAGCCATGGCTGGCGCAATTGGTGGAGGTGGTCTTGGTGATTTGGCCATTACGTATGGTTATCAGCGTTTTGACACGGTCGTCATGATTATTACCGTTGCCATTCTTGTTGTCATGGTTCAAGGGTTGCAATCGGCAGGAAATAGTTTATCCAGAAAAGTTAGAAGACGTTAAGATCAAAAGCTATCCATTTATATAAAGGGAGAGAAAATCAACATGAGGAAATTATTATTTTTAGTTTATTTGACCGGCTTAACAGTGATGATTAGTGCATGTTCAGTCAGCGGTGAATCGACAGTGAAGGTTGGAATCAGTGGTTCTGATACGACAGTCTGGGATTTTGTAGCGGAAAAAGCCAAAGAGCAGGGCATTAACGTCGAGATAGTACGTTTTTCTGATTACGTGCAGCCAAATTTGGCATTGGCTGAAGGTGAGCTGGATGCGAATGCATTTCAAACCGTATCCTACTTTGACGCATTTATCGAAGAACATAATTTGGATCTGGCGCCGATTGCTACAACGGTTATAGCACCAATGGGGCTTTACTCGGAAAAATATGAATCACCGGAAGAACTGCCGGATGGGGCGACAATTGCTTTGCCGAAAGAAGCAACCAATATGGGACGCGGGTTGCTGCTGCTGCAGGATGCCGGTTTGATTGAATTAGAAGAGGATTTTGATGGCAACGGGTCTTTAGACAAGATTGTTGAAAACCCGAAAAATCTTCAGTTTGAAACACTTGTGGCCGCACAAACGCCGCGTGTTTTGCCGGACGTGGCAGCTTCTATCGTTAATAATGGTATCGCGGTTGATGCAGGATTCAGTCCACTAAATGATTCGATTTTCCATGAAAATGAAACGGCAACACCATATATCAATATTATCGCTGTCAACGAAGAAGACAAAGATGATGAAGTATTGCAACAGTTGGCAGATATTTATCAATCAGAAGATGTGAAGGAAGTGATTGAAGAAGAATACGAAGGGAATCAAATACCAACGTTTGTACCGTTAGAGGAAATCGGCTGGTAGGCATTATCTGAAAAATAATTATGATGAGGTGATTGAATGACAGTTATACAAAGCAAATTAGAAGGATTACAAAAACAAATTTCTGATAACATTGAAGCAAATCAAGAGCGGTATATTGAGACAAGTCATGCGATTCATGATAATCCTGAAATCGGTAATGAAGAATATTATGCATCACAATTATTAACGGATATACTTATTAAAGAAGGTTTCGCCGTTGAAAAAGGTGTTGCAGGTCATGAAACAGCATTCCTGGCGCAACGAAAAAGCAAAAAAGAAGGATTGCGAATTGGATTTTTAGCTGAATATGATGCACTACCGGGGATAGGTCATGCGTGCGGGCATAATATTATTGGAACGACAGGCGTTGCGGCAGCTGTCGCTGTAAGTAAGGTGATTGATGACATTGGCGGGGAGCTCGTTGTGCTTGGAACACCCGCAGAAGAAGGTGGTCCAAATGGCAGTGCTAAAGGCAGTTTTGTGAAAGCTGGTTTAGTGGAGGATATTGATGCTGCCATTATGCTTCATCCGGGAAATGAAACGACGTTAACCAGCCCGACTCTAGGTGTGGATCCACTTGATTTTGAGTTTTTCGGCCAATCCGCACATGCCTCGGCAAACCCGGAAAAAGGAATCAATGCGTTGGATGGGGTTATTCAATTATTTAATGGGATTAATGCGTTGCGTCAGCATTTACCGGCCGACGTAAGAATTCATGGTGTCATTACCAATGGCGGTGAAGCACCTAACATTGTACCGGAATATGCGAAGGCCAGATTTTTTATACGGGCTTCCACCCGGACGGTATTAAACGATGTAACGGAAAAGGTAAAAGGGATTGCAAATGGGGCAGCCTCAGCTACCGGGGCGCGTGTAAACGTAACGCCATTCCAAAATGAAGTCGATAACTTTATTGTGAACAAGCGATTTGATCATGTCTTTAAAGAAATCATAGAAAGGTTAGGTGAGACAGTTAATACGGAGAAAAAAACGGCTTTAGGGTCGACTGATGCGGGGAATATCAGCCAAGTTGTCCCGACGATCCATCCACATATTAAAATAGGCGGATCTGATTTAGTCGGACATACGGTTGAATTCAGGGAAGCGGCAAAATCTGAAAAAGGAGATCAGGCACTTATAACCGGGACAAAGGCAGTTGCTTTAACCATACTGGAACTACTAACGAACAGACAGGTCTATGATGCTATTTATGAAGAGTTTTTGGAAGATACAAAGACTGCTAAATAAGCAAAGAAAAGACTGTCTTCTGAAAGATTGTTGAATTTGACACAAAACCCATAAACTGCGATATAGAGTTCTTTGTTGATTTCCGTTTCGGGCAGTCGCGCACCTTAGGGCAACGCTTCAGCCTCGGGCCAACACGATGTTGGTCTCGGGAGGCGTTGCCACAGGACGTGGCGTTCTTAGCCTTTGAACCTTCGCGCTTCCTGCTCAGGTCTCAGCTGCCCGCGGAAAGCGGAGCGTATTTCCGGAGCGGTATCACAGCACTCATATATTTTTCAGTACGTCGCAGTTTATATCAACAGCGAGGTTAACGAGCAACGAAATTGTCGAAAAGCGCTTAAGAAAATGACTAAATATACATTTATATCTATCGGGAAAATTTATAGTTTTAAGGTGATTTTTTATACACATACATCAAAGGGAGAGTGACACATATTGAGATATGGTTTTTGGTTACCAATATTCGGCGGATGGCTTAGAAATGTAGAGGACGAGGGAATGCCGCCAACATTTGATTATGCAAAGAAAGTTGTTCAGTCTGCTGAAAATTGGGGTTATGATACGACATTAATTGCTGAACTATACTTAAATGATATTAAGGGAACAGACACTGATGCACTGGAAGCATGGTCAACGGCAGCAGCCCTTGCAGCTGTTACAGAAAAAATTGAAATTATGTCTGCGGTACACCCTGTGTTTCATAACCCTGCCGTAACCGCAAAAATGGCAGCAAATATTGACCATATCAGTGATGGACGTTTCACGTTAAATATCGTTTCCGGCTGGTGGGCTGAAGAGGCGAAACAATATGGCGGCGAATTCACGGAACATGATGAACGCTATGACCGCACAGCGGAGTTTCTGGAAATTTTAAAAGGACTATGGGAAGAAGAGACGTTTTCATATAACGGGAAATTTTATCAAATTGAGAACACACAACTGTCACCAAAACCTGTTCAGCGTCCCAATCCGGTCCTGTATGCTGGTGGGGAAAGTGAAAAAGGAAAACAGGTTATATCGTCACTTTGTGATGCTTATATTTTGCACGGACATACAGTAGAAGAAGCTCGAGAAAAAATAGCTGGTATGAAAGAACGAAGAGAAAAAACCGGTAAAGAGCCATTTAAATCGATTGGTATGGCAGCGTACGTTATTTACCGTGATACTGAAGAAGAAGCACAAGCAGAGTTAGAACGGATCACAACTGTCAAAGATACAAGCGGTTATGCCGGATTTAAAGATTTCACATCCAAATCACAACTTGAGCAACAAATTCAATGCCCCCAAATGACTTTTTCTTTCGATTATAGTAATGACACCCCCTTTATTGCGGGTAGGAACGACTTCATTTAACTACAATCGAAGTGAATTGGTATTTGGGGGCATTATATATGAAAAAAGTTGTCATGTGCTCAGCAAAATCTCGTGAGACCAGGCCTTATAGTGAAAACAAGATAACAATAATGATTCAGAATCAGGATTTTCTTGATTAAATAAATCGTATAATGGTTATATACAAATGATTTTAAAATATTATTAAACTAAAAAGGAGCGATGGAGGCGATAGCATGTCAACGGTTACAGGCTTCATATGTGACGAGAGTTATTTTTGGCATCAGACGGGAAATGGTGCCTTGAATTTAAGCTCTGGAGGGTGGATTCAGGCGGATACCCATGCGGAAAACCCGGAAACGAAACGTCGGGTTAAAAATTTACTTGACCGATCAAAATTTATGGATGAATTGCAGCAGATTGCCCCAAGGTCGGCGACACGTGCAGAAATCGAAATGAATCACAGCTCGCCGTATATTGACCGGATTAAGGAATTGAGTGATGCCGGTGGAGGTGATGCGGTTGTTCATGCGATTGTCGGGCCTGACTCCTATAAGATTGCCTTGAAGTCAACAGGCGGGTTGCTTACCTCAGTTGATGCTGTGATGGAGGAGAGGGTTCAAAACGCTTATGCGCTTGTAAGGCCGCCTGGTCATCATGCTGAGCATGACGAGGGAATGGGCTTTTGTCTGTTTAACAATGTGGCGATAGCAGCCAAGTATGCTCGTGAAAAATACGGTCTGAAACGTATCGTGATTTTAGATTGGGACGTTCACCATGGCAATGGAACAGAAACGGCGTTTAAAAATGATTCAGATGTTTTGTTCATTTCCGTTCATCAGGAGAATATTTTTCCTGAGAATCGTGGTGCAGTGACATATACGGGGAAAGGATCTGGCGAGGGTTATAATGTCAATATTGAACTGCCGGCCGGGACCGGGGATGAAGGTTATTTTTATACGTTTGATAAGTTAATTGAGCCAATCATTGATCAGTACGAGCCGGAGTTGATCTTTGTTTCCGCCGGTCAGGATGCAAGCCGGTTCGATCCGATAGGGAGAATGCTTGTGACCGCTGACGGCTATTTTCAAATGAGTAACCGGATTAAAAAATTGGCTGAGAAACATAGCAATGGCCGGTTGATTGCTTGTCACGAGGGCGGATATAGTACAGCTTACGTTCCATTTTGTACACTTCGGGTCATTGAAGCATTGCGCGGCAAGGAAAGCCCGGTAGAAGATCCGTTTGACTTGGGATTTCATGAAGGACCGATGTATCCGCATCAAAAGGAAGCTGTATACCGGGCGGTGGCGATTCAATCAGCTTATTGGGATGTGGGATAGTCAAAAATATTTTTCACAGGTGAATTCATATTTAACAGATTCGCCGAGAAGTCCCCTTCAAAATCTGTGATTAGTGGGGGATGAATCGGTGCTTAATTGTTATAAAAAAACTAAAAATTCTAGACAATAGAACTTGTGTTTGGTATAATGAGAATTAAAGCAAATTCGGGCGGTGACAACAAATGCTGGTGCGCATGAATTATAAATATGAAATGTTTCAAACGAAGACAGATGGCAATATTGGATAGTTGGCTATCGATTTGTCGTCAGCAGTACAATTCCGCTCTTTTTGGATAAACAGGCATTTTTACAAAAGAACAGAATGAGGCTGTCCCGACGCAATTAACAAAACAGCAAAAGCAGAATAAAAACAAAGATCATTTCTAAACAATGCCGTCACAACCTTGCAAGAGTATTCTCCGTCTGGACGCGCATACAAGACTTTTTTGAAGGCGTGCACGTTATCAAACTCAAAAAACACAAGATATACTCACTGAACATTTACACAATTTGGGATGAAAAACGACATGTAAAAAACAAGACAACCGGTGAAGTCAAACGACGTGATGTGCGTTACGCTGCTTCGTTAGACGAGAGTAATCATCTTCTTATTTCAAAGCTTGGCGCAGTGTATGTCAACTTTCATCGCCCGTTGGAAGGAAAAGTGAAACAGGTCACCATCAAACGGCAGGGTCACCGTTGGTTTGCGATATTCAGTGTTGAAAGACACGTAAACGAAACGGTTGAGTTCCCTGTCCAATCAACAGGCATTGATGTTGGTATTCAAAAGTTTGCCGTACTTTCCGATGGGACGACAATCGAAAATCCAAAGTTCCTCTTAAAAGTAGAAAGGAAATTGAAGCGAGCGCAAAAGAAACTTTCCCGCATGAAAAAAGGCTCAAATAACTGGAAGAAACAACGTCAAAAAGTGCAGCAGCTGCACATAAAAGTTGCAAATCAGCGTCGTGACTTTCTCCATAAGCTAAGTTACCGGCTTTCGAAGACTTATAAATTTGTTTTTGTAGAAGATCTGATGATCCGAAATATGGTGAAAAATCGTCATTTGGCAAAGTCGATTCATGACGCTGGCTGGGGTGCTTTTGGTAATATGCTCGACTACAAGTGTAACAATAATGGTGGCAAGCTCGTAAGAATTAAACCGCATTATACCAGTCAGGACTGTTCTGGCTGTAAGGCGCGTGTGAGAAAGTCTCTGTCCGTCAGAACACATGTATGCAAGTCATGCGGGACCATTTTAGACCGCGACCATAATGCGGCCATCAATATTGAAGCAGCCGGACTGGGTCTTTTTGATCTGAGTCCAACTGCATAAATAGATTGTTCCAACTGTAGGGCAAGGTCCTGTCCGATCAGTATAAACAAAGCCCTTGGAGATGATGTAAGACTCGGTTCTTTAGAACAAAGCTATCGTCCGTGAATAGGGAAGCTCCATCAAAATCTTGGATTTAGGTGGAGAGGTTCACGGCATTTCACTTTATGTTATAATATAATAAAGATGTTTGTTATTCAGATGAGAGTTGAAAAAAACAGGTCATTCTTGAGGTGTATCATGGATGGGGTGATTTTGTGGTCATGCTGGATAGAAACAAAATATATACCTATGCAGACTATCTTGCGTTGGACGATGATGTTGTCTTGGAAGTTATTAATGGAGAAGTTATTAACATGTCTCCTCCCCCGACACCAAAGCATCAGGATGTTGTAGATGAATTGACCGCGGAGTTCAAGATGTTTTTGCGTGATAAAGAATGCCGTGCTTTTTCTTCTCCAATGGATGTTTGCTTGTTCGCTGATGAAGGTACAAAAGCGGCTGATATTCAAAATTGGGTGCAGCCTGATTTAATGGTTATTTGTGATTCCACTAAAATTAAAGATAACAACATCATAGGTGCACCGGATTTGATTGTGGAGGTTCTGTCCCCATCAACTGCAAGAAACGACCGCTGGATTAAACTTAAGAGCTACGAGGAAGCTGGCGTTAAAGAATATTGGATAGTCGATCCATATAATATGTCTGTCGAGGTCTATATTGTTGACCGGCATGCGTTTAAACAGACAAAAGTGTTTGGTAAAGATGATGATCTGACCGGAGAAATCTTTACCGAATTAAAAATTGATTTAAAAAATATCTTTAAAAGCTAAATTTCTCACGATAAAATTATGAACTTGATAAGAAAAGGAGCAGGAATGTTGGACATAGGAATTGACAAAATAGGTTTTTACGCACCGCATTTATATCTGGATATGACCAAACTGGCTGCAAGCAGGAACGTGGATCCGGATAAATTTACAATTGGTATTGGACAGGAAAAAATGGCGGTTACACCGGTGACACAGGATTCAGTGACACTGGCGGCAAATGCGGCATGGGAAATTTTGGATGACGCGGATAAGGAAACGATTGATTTTGTTATTTTTGGAACAGAGACAGGTGTTGACAGTTCCAAGTCCGCAGCGGTTTATGTGCATGAACTTCTGGGCCTTAATCCATATGCCCGGGCAATTGAAGTGAAACAAGCTTGTTACGGAGCGACTGCCGGCATTCAAATGGCAAAAGGGCATATTGCCATGAATCCGGACAGCAAGGTGCTCGTGTTGGGTTCCGATATTGCCAGGTACGGCCTGAATACACCGGGTGAAGCAACACAAGGGGCAGGAGCGGTCGCATTGCTGATCAGTGCTGAACCCAACATTATGGCACTTGAAGATCAAAGTGTTTATTTTACTGCCGATATTATGGATTTTTGGCGTCCTGTTTACTCGGACAAGGCTTTTGCGGATGGCAAATTATCCAATGAACAATACATCGCGTTCTTTTCTGAAATCTGGAGCCAATACAAGGCGAAATCCGGTCTGGGGCTCAAGGATTTTGAAGCGATCACCTTCCATCTTCCGTATACGAAAATGGGCAAAAAAGCGCTCAAACCTGTTCTTGGTGAAACGACAGAAGAAGTGCAGGAACGTTTGAAGACGAACTATCAAACCAGCACTGAATACAACCGAAGTGTCGGTAATATTTATACCGGTTCATTGTATTTAAGTCTGCTTTCACTAATTGAACAGGCAAACGCTTTTCCGGCAGGTTCCCGAATCGGCATGTACAGTTATGGCTCCGGCGCAGTAGGGGAGTTCTTTACAGGTCTTTTGCAAAACGGCTATAAAGAACATCTTCATATTAAACAGCATGATGACCTGTTTGCATCACGAAAAGAAGTAACAGTTCCTGAATATGAAACGATTTTTGAAGAAACCCTGCCAACAGACGGCTCCGAAGTCGCATTCGACGTTCAGGACGACCCCGCAACAATTTGTCTTGCAGGTGTAGCGGATCATAAGCGCCGGTATGTGAATAAGAAGAAGTGAAAAAGTGGGATATTGGGACAGACCCTTTGTCCCATTTTTCGTATCTATTGACGTGGTACGTTAATTTAACTGATTTTGGACACGCTAATAACGGGTGATAAAGATGAAAGCAAGTGAATTGGAAACGAAACGATTTGATAAAGCATTGGATGAAATCCTTGATTTGTTCAACAATCTTGAGGAAGATAAGCCTGTTATTCAGTTTGATGCGGAGGTCCTTGAAAATATTGAACGTGCCAAGATTAAATACGGCAGTGATATGGTCGATGAGAAAATCAATACAGTTGTTCACGAAATGCTCTCCTGGCTTGACCTTGACGAGGTGCAAACGGAGGAAGAAGAAAATTCAGAAGCGGATGATGATAGCGAGGAGTAACTTTTGATGATAGAGCTGTATGGTTGATTTTCCGGATGGCGATGTGTCACGCTTAAGCTATCATGAAAGTATATGGGGGCGTTTTGTATGAAAGGTGTCGTCGTTAAACAAGGGGACACGCGAAATGAATTGGAATTGGCAACCATGTCACAACCAGAGCCTGCCCATGATGAACTGCTGATCAAGGTTCATCATGCCGCAGTGAACAGGACAGATATCCTGAACCGGGAAGGCAAGTCGGGCTATGCCGTGAATCCCATTTTGGGCGTTGAAGTGGCCGGAGAGGTCGTGGATACGAATGGCAGCGAGCTTTTTGCTGCCGGTGACAGCGTAATGGGACTTGTCAATGGCGGCGGGTATGCTGAATACGCGGTGATGCCGGCCGATCGGGCGATGAAAATCCCTGAATCGTTATTGTTTGCTGAAGGGGCTGCCATTCCCGAAGTATTTCTGACAGCCTACCAAACATTGTTTTGGATCGGTAAATTACAGCATCAGGAGACGGTTTTAATCCATGCCGGTGCTAGTGGTGTCGGAACAGCTGCCATTCAATTGGCTAAACAACTTTGCAATGCACAGGTGATTGTGACGGCCGGATCGGAAAGAAAATTACAGTTTTGTCGAGAGCTTGGCGCAGATATTCTAATCAACTATAAAGAGCAGTCGTTTGATGAGGAAATTTTGACGAAAACAGATGGTGAAGGTGTGGATCTGATTCTTGATTTCATCGGTGCTGATTACTGGGATAAAAACATAAACAGTATTAAACATGGCGGCCGTTGGGTTCTTATAGGCGTGCTTGGCGGGGGCGAACTCTCAAATGTCAATTTAATGTCAATCATGTCCAAGTATATACAGCTGACAGGAACCTTGCTGACACCAAGAAGTGATGCCTATAAGGAGGAACTGAGCCAGGAATTTTCCCGGAGAGTGACTAAGTATTTTGAGCGAGGAAAAATCCGTCCGATTATTGACCGCGTCTATTCAATTGAAGAGGCAAACGAAGCCCATAAGTATATGGAGGATAACCGAAATATCGGAAAGATTATCCTGGATATGAATAACGCGTGATGAATATGTATGTAATCCGCAAGCTTTTTTAAAAAAGTTTGCGGAATTTTTGGCTTGGAATAAGAACGTTTGTTTCATTTCCGGATATTTTGTGGTATAATGCGAACAAGAGTTCTTTAAGGGGGTTGTCTGTTATGGATCGTTTGCTTCAAAAGGCCGTACAAACCGGACAGAAGCTTGAAATGATATATCTTGATGCTGACAATCACGCAAGTCAGCGGGTGATTCGTGTGCTCGGAGTCAATCAGGACACAATAAAAGCGTTTTGTTTCACGCGCCGGCAAATCAGAACATTTAAAACAGACAAGATTTTATCAATCAGTCCAGCCCCTCATAAACGAATGGGAGCATAGACATTTGAAAATAAACCGGCAGTACTGTTGCTGAAAATTGGCCGGTTTATTTTTAACCATATCTAACTGTCAGCATTTTGCAGTAATTCTTATCATATGCTTGTATAAACACCTGTAAGCAATTGTATTTCTAATAGAAGCAGGAATATCAACAAATAACAAATTTTCTTAATAGTACGTTTACTGGTAATATTGCTTTATGGTAGAATAATAGAAACCTTTAGGGAGGGGACTTTTAGTGACTCGAAAAACATGGAAACAGATTAGTATTGTTTTACTCTTGATTGGCCTGATCAGCTTGTTGGCAGCTTGTGGCTCCGGTGGTGAGGCTGATGGTTCAGAAGGTGGTGAAGGTTCAGGTGATGGCGGTGAATTACAGGACTCATATACTGTGGCTACCGATTCATCATTTGTACCATTTGAATTTGAAGAAGATGGTGAGTATGTCGGGTTTGACATAGATTTAATCAATGCTGTTGCAGATGAAGCCGGATTTGACATTGAATTGGAAATAACCAATTTCGATGGTATCATCCCGGGTCTGCAAACAGGCTCGTTTGATATTGCGATTGCCGGAATAGGTATCACTGAAGAGCGGGCAGAGAAGATTGATTACAGTGATCCGTACTATGAATCTGGTCTGGCTATAGGGGTACAGGCAGATAATGACGATATTAGTGGTATTGAAGATCTTGAAGGCAAATCAATCGCTACTCGCCTTGGTTCCACAAGTGCGGAGTATATTGACGAGAATATTGAGGATGCCGAGGCGAACCAATACGAACAGCTTGACCAGGCTTATTTAGCTGTTGAGAACGGCAGTGATGACGCCGTTTTGTATGATGCGCCGAACGTTAACTATTATATTCAGACAACAGGCGATAACCTGAAAGTAGTCGGGGATTTATATCAGGCTGAGAATTATGGTATTGCGATTTCCCAGGGGCAGGAAGAATTGGTGACCGCCATTAATGATGCTTTGGCAACCATTCGAGATAATGGCACATACGATGAAATTTATGAAAAGTGGTTTGGTACAACACCTGAATAATCATAGTGAAAGACATGTGCCATAATCAAAATCCGGAAAGCTAAGGCTTATCGCCATTAGTATTGATAGGCCTTAGTTTTTTCATTTACGGAAACAGGAAAAGTGTAAAAATCATCTATCTGCATAGGTACAGATAAGGCTATCGCCACAAAAGTTGGCGAAGAGCCAAGTTTTCGGGGAGAGGTGGTTGAATGATAGGAAGATTTAATTGGGCTGGTGTTGTCGAATTTTTACCGCAGTTATTTACCGGTTTGTATTATACATTATTAATATCTGTTGTCGGGCTTGTAATCGGCTTTGTTCTGGGCGGAATTTTCGGCCTTGGCCGGATTTCAAAAAGCAAAATTATTCATGGTATTTCTGTCGTATATATTGAAGTGATCCGGGGAACCCCTGTCCTGGTACAGGCTATTTGGATTTATTTTGCACTCCCGCTTATTATCCAGTTTGAGATAGGGTCGATAATAGCGGGTATTATTGTTATTGCCTTAAACTCCGGGGCTTACATAGCAGAAATTGTACGAGGAGCCGTTCAATCAATTGACAAGGGGCAAATGGAAGCAGGTCGTTCACTTGGTCTTAACCATGGACAAACCATGCGCTATATCATTTGGCCTCAGGCATTCAAGCGGATGATCCCGCCGCTTGGCAACCAATTTATCATTAGTATTAAAGATACATCGCTTTTATCGGTCATACTTGTTCCGGAACTGATTTTCCAGGGACGTCTGATTGCAGCGAACCATTTTAATGCCGTTGAAATTTACACGACGGTTGCTGTCTTCTATCTGGCGATTACACTAACATTATCCTTTGTTCTGCAGCGAATGGAAAGGAGGTTGGATATTCAATGATTGAAGTAAAAGATTTGCACAAAAAATTTGGTGATACAGAAGTTTTAAAAGGCATCGATTGTGAAATCAAACCATCTGAGGTTGTTTGTGTAATTGGTCCAAGCGGCTCCGGAAAGAGTACTTTCCTGCGCTGTTTAAATATGCTGGAGCCGATTACAAGCGGTGAAGTGATTGTTGACGGTTTTAATCTGAATGACCCGAAGACCGATATCAATATGGTGCGCACAGAGGTTGGAATGGTTTTTCAGCAATTTAATCTTTTTCCGCATAAAAAAGTGATCGAAAACTTAATGCTTGCTCCTCAAAAAGTACGTAAAATTTCGGATGAGGAAGCACGTGAACGCTGTTTGAAATTGTTGGAAAAAGTCGGACTGGAAGACAAAGCTGATCAGTACCCGCAGCAACTATCAGGCGGTCAGCAGCAGCGGGTGGCGATTGCCCGTGCGCTGGCGATGGAGCCTAAGATGATGCTGTTTGATGAACCGACATCGGCATTAGACCCTGAATTGGTCGGAGAAGTGCTGGAAGTGATGAAACAGCTGGCCAATGAAGGAATGACGATGTTTGTCGTGACACATGAGATGGGATTTGCCCGTGAAGTTGGTGATCGGGTTCTGTTTATGGATGACGGGATCATTGTTGAAGAAAATGTTCCGGAAGAATTGTTTTCCAATCCACAGTCAGAGCGCACACAGGAATTTTTGAATAAAATTTTATAGCGCCATAATTGCTAAGGCAGGCCGCATCAGCCTGCCTTTTTCAGATGCCAGAGGTCAGATTGGCAGGAATCGGTGAGTTAGCCGATTTCCGTATTGAAAACGTTATCCTAAATTTTATACTTTCTTTTCGATTAATAAAACAAGCTGACTTGAGCCTGCTTATTTCGAAATGGCCGTCAATTTCCATTTATTTGGGAGCATTTTTTAAATTGCCTTGGTTTATTTTACTCAGACAGGGCTTCAACATGTTTAAACATGCTCAACGATGATTAATCCGTTTTGACGAATAGAACTATTCTCTTTATTCTTAAAAAGAATGCTTTTTTAAATACCTTAGGAGGTGGAATCATCTTAAACAGCAGTAACAGTAGTGTCATGACTAAAACAAAGGAAGATGAGGGAGAGCTTGTTTTTCGCAAGCCGACAAAAGATGATGGAGCAGACGTGTGGGAGCTGATTAATAATACAGGCGTTCTGGATCTTAATTCGTCCTACAGCTACCTAATGTGGTGTGAAATATTTTCCGAAACATCCATCGTCGTTGAAAGAGAGGATAATACGGTAGGCTTTATTTCAGGGTTTATTCATCCTGACCAGCCTGATACGCTGTTCATTTGGCAGGTGGCTGTCGATGCATCAGAGCGTGGCAGCGGACTCGCAACCAGGATGTTGTATCAGCTGCTTAAACGCGAAGGCTGCGGCGAAGTCAATCATGTGGAAGCAACGGTTTCCCCATCGAATACAGCATCACAGCAATTGTTCAGAGGACTTGCGAAAAAGTTGCGTACAAAATGTGTTATTCATGACTATTTTACATCTGATGATTTCCCGAAAGAAGGTCATGAAGATGAGCTATTGTTTAAGATTGGACCTATTCAAAAAGAAAAAATTTTAGTGGAAGGGTGAAATGGTGACAACAACAGTAATTGAAGATAATAAGATGAAAACATTTGAGGAACTGGAATCAACCGTAAGGAGTTACAGCCGTGGCTGGCCGGCCGTTTTTGAACAAGCAAAAGGCTACAAAATCTGGGATACGGATGGAAATGAATATATCGATTTCTTTGCAGGTGCCGGTGGATTAAATTATGGACACAATGATGACAACATGCAGGCAAAAATGATTGAATACATTCAAAATAACGGTATCCTTCATAGTCTCGATATGGGAACCACGTCAAGGGAAACGTTCCTTAAACGGTTTAACGAGGTTATTCTTAATCCCCGTAACCTTGATTATAAAGTGATGTTTCCGGGACCCACCGGAACAAACGCGGTGGAAAGTGCACTGAAAATTGCCCGTAAAGTAACCGGCCGCGATACAGTCATCAGTTTCACAAATGCTTTTCATGGGATGACAATCGGTTCACTGTCTGTAACGGCCAATTCATTCAAACGTCACGGTGCAGGTGTTCCACTCCATCATTCGGTATCAATGCCATTTGATGATTATGTGGAGAACCAGGATACAATCGCTTATCTGGAACGCTTTTTGGAAGACAGAGGAAGCGGTGTTGCCCTGCCGGCAGCTATCATTCTGGAAACCGTTCAAGGTGAAGGCGGCATTAATGCAGCCGGAATGGAATGGTTGAGGAAAGTGGCTGACCTTTGCAAACAGTGGGATATTTTGCTGATTGTCGATGATGTCCAGGCGGGATGCGGAAGAACAGGAACATTCTTCAGCTTTGAACCGGCCGGAATTGACCCGGATATCGTCTGCCTGTCAAAATCGATTGGCGGAGCTGGTTTGCCAATGGCCCTTACACTGATCAAGCCGGAATATGACCAATGGGGACCAGGTGAACATAACGGCACATTCCGCGGTAATAATCTGGCGTTTGTTGGTGCAACCGAAGCGCTCGCTTATTGGGAAACAGATGCGTTCACGAAATCCATTCAGGAGAAAGGTGTTGTGTTGCGTGAAGGCATTGAGTCCCTGGTTAACAAATATCCTGAGCTTGAAGCCCATCACCGCGGCAGAGGCTTGATGCAAGGTATAGCAGTCGACAAACCGGAACTGACCGATCAGATTTGTTTTGAGGCGTTCCAGCGCGGTTTAATTGTTGAGACATCCGGTCCGGAAGATGAAGTTGTCAAATTTCTCCCTCCGCTTATTATAGATAAGGAAGGTATCAAAAAGGGACTTGCGATTTTAGACGAAAGCATAAAAGCAACCCTTGGCTAATAAAGTAAACACTATTGCAGAAAAAAATGAAAGAGGGGACAGCAAATGATTGTAAAATCACTTGAGGATTTAATTGGAACAGAAGACGAAACTTACGATGAGAATTGGTCCAGCCGCCGCTTCATCCTTAAAAAAGATGGTGTTGGCTTCAGCATGAATGATACGATCATCAAAGCCGGCACAGAAAATTATTTCTGGTATAAAAATCATATCGAAGCCGTTTATTGCATCGAGGGAGAAGGCACCATCGAAAAGGTGGAAAACCGGCGACGTCTATGATAATTAAAGCTGAACAATGGTATCTGTAGAACGAAACATGATAAGCATATCCTTTGTGCCAAGACACAAATGCGCATGATATGTGTCTTCAATCCGCCACTCGTCGGAAAAGAAACACATAATGAAGAAGGGTATTACCCGCTGTTGACGGAATAACAGGATCGGTGCATTTGCCCGGGTTATGGTGTATGAGCCATAATCCGGGTTTTTAAATTGGGTTGTTATGAAAAAGCAGCGAAACACCTAAAAGCGTGAAGGAAACCTATAGCCAGACGTAAACCCGAATAGCCGACGCAAACATCATTTCTCAAGTCCGAAACGTCCTCCGAAAGCGGCCAAATCGTCACAGAGAAAGCCTCTCAAGTCCAAAACGGCCCCCGGTAGAGCTCAAAACGTAAGAGAGAAAGCCTCTCAAGTCCAAAACGGCCCCCGGTAGAGCTCAAAACGTAAGAGATAAGGCCTCTCAAGTCCAAAATGGTTTCTATTACAACGATGCCACACAAGCCAGTATTTTATACGAGAATCGTTTTATATCAAGACGCTATCGATACGGATATTTACCATCTTTAATATCAGCAAATCATGCCAATGCACTTGCCTCTGCCCATGTTGCTTTGTCCATGCCGTGTAAAATCCATGGGGTGGGCAGTTCAAAAGGATGTCCGGCGGGAAGTGTCTGTATCTCTTCCTTAGTTAAATCCATCCATATGTATGTTTCATCATCGGTAAGGGTTTTTAATTTTCGGTAGTCTGCTGCAATCGTTTCCCATAATCCACGCTGTTCTGCCATATCGTGCCATGGGTAGACTGCATGCAAATAATGGTACTTTTTCTGGTCGTACTTCGTGATTAGAAATCGTGTTCCAGACGCGTTTTCGTAAAAAGACCACTGCTTTAAATCGTCGTCCTGAAACAAATCAGCTGACCCCGGAAACGGATAATAGCACTCATAAGGGAAAATGGCACCGGTTTGGGCGTAAAGCTTGTTCACCCATTCCCGTTTACGTGTCAAATCAGTGACTGGCTGCCACGGACGTGCGTTTGATTCCATGACAGAGGTATCCTCGGTCTGCGCCCCATGCAAGGCGATGTATGGTGCCAGGCTAACTTTTTCCAATACGCGTCGTGCGGGGAGATTATCCTCCTCTGTATTCGCTCCCACCCAATGAATGTTACTGAGTTTAAATGCTTCATTCATTACATAAGCCACTATCTCTGTCGCATAGCCGTTCCCCTTAAAACGCCGGTCGCTTCTCAGTCGTCCAAGCATAGCGTAATGGTTCGCATAAATCGTATAACCACTCATGCTTACCATTTGACCGTCAAGAAATAAACCGTATAACCGGTTATTGCCCGTTATGAGCTTGTCAAATATGCGAGGGATATAGTCAAACTCAATACCTGTGTCCATTGCTTCCAAGTGTGGATAGTCCCTGCTGTCAAGCATTCGAATGGTCTTGTTCATATGATGCACACTCCCTGCGTTATTTTCCTGTTAATAGAGTATCATGTCATGATGTGTCGGGAAAGCATTTAACTTTGATAGGATCACTGTACAAAATTTTCTGTCAGATGGTTGCCACCTCGCCGCCTAAGTTCTATAATGGTACTTATTCAACTTAATTATGGAGTGATGTCAGTTGCCAATTAATGTATCAAAGGAATTACCTGCAAGCGATGCGTTAAAGCAGGAGAAAATTTTTGTTATGGATGAGGATAGAGCCCGGACGCAGGATATTCGTCCGCTTAATATATTAATCTTGAATCTAATGCCGGAAAAGGAGCGGACGGAATTACAGCTGCTGCGGTTACTCGGTAACACACCGCTTCAGGTCAATATCAGTTTTCTCAGAACCGCGACACATCGCCCGACGCATGTGAGCTCCCATCATCTGGAAAATTTTTATACGACGTTTAATGAGGCCAAAAATCGCCGTTTTGATGGGCTGATCATCACTGGCGCGCCAATTGAACATCTGGCATTTGAAGATGTTGCTTACTGGGATGAACTGACAGAGATTATGGATTGGGCGGCTGCAAATGTCACCTCGACCTTTCATATATGCTGGGGAGCCCAAGCGGCCTTGTATTATCATTATGGTGTGGGAAAATATGAACTCACCGAAAAATGTTTCGGTATTTATGAGCATCAAATTTCCGATCCGACTGTAAACCTGGTCCGCGGCTTTGACGATATTTACCATGCCCCGCACTCACGGTATACCAGTGTGCCGAGAGAGGCGATTGAAGCCAATTCGGATTTGACGCTGTTATCTGTTTCCGAACAGGGCGCGCCATTTATCATCATGTCCAACGATGCCAAGAACATCATGATTACCGGCCATATGGAGTATGATGCGACAACCCTTGCCGAGGAATATGAACGTGATCATACGAGAGGCGTGAAGACGGCTATACCGGAGAATTATTTTCCAAACGATGATGTCAATCAACAACCACCTCACAAATGGCGTTCACACAGCCACTTACTGTTCTCAAACTGGCTGAATTATTATGTTTATCAGGCTACGCCGTTTGAATGGGATTAGAATCCAAGTGGTCTATGAGCTGCAAGCCTTATTATGAGGTTTGCGGCTTTTTAATTTTTGGTATCTAATCAATTGAATGATCAATTTTTATGGACGGCTCGTTTATGGAATTATTTTTACCGTTTAAGTTGACAAAATGACAACAATTGTTGACATAATGTCATGATATCGATATAGTTTAAATAGTGCTTAGTCGGAAACTCGCTTTTAGTCTAAAGGAAGGTGCATAAGAGTTGGAGTACGCTTCGAATGATTTAGGTAACTTGATCAAAGGTCTTATGAACGAAAAAAAATTATCGACGAGGAAACTTTCGGAACTATCGGGCATTCATTCTTCTACCATTTCTCGCATCATCCGTGGGAAACGAAATGCAAACCTGCATCATTTAAGCAAATTTGCCGAGAATTTGGATGTTCCTATCACAACTTTATTGAATACGGAAGGTTACACCAGAAGTACAGAACAACAAGAGGAAACACGGGTTAATGTATCAGAGGATCGTATTAAAAAGATGCTTGAAGCGTTTAATATGTCACAATATAACTTTTCCAGACTGCGAATTGATGAACACTTAAAAGCTTATGAAACATATTGTGAAACGGATGAAGGGCAGCAATCTATTCATCGTGATTTTAATATGAAATTATCAACAATAGGCAGTATTGGTCCTTATGTAGATCAGTTGAAAGAAATATATAATCGTTATGTCTTAAAGAAAGGTTCTATTAAAGAACTTTCGATAATGGGGATCGCTCTTTTATATTTTATTATCACAGTGGATGTGATTCCTGACTATGTGTTACCTGTCGGATTTTTGGATGATGCGTTTGTCGTTCAATCCGTGTTGCAGTCAATTCCCGGAAAAAAATAAATGGAAAGGCCGAAACCAATGCAACAAGATCGTAATAGACTGCAAATGGATACCAATCTTCTAGTGTTAATAGGGATTTTATTTATATTTAGTTTGCTGGCCATTTATAGCGGATCTGGTCAATATGTGCAGGAAGATCCACTTTTCTTTGTCAAGCGGCAAGTTATGTGGTATGTCGTTGGCACAGCGCTTATGCTACTTGTGGCATATTTTGATTATGAATTATTGGATCGTCTGTCAATTTTCTTGTATGTTGGGGGAATTGCTTTTCTTTTTCTTGTCCATTTTTTTGGGGTAACGAAAAATGGATCACAACGTTGGATCGATTTAGGCGTTATGGAGCTGCAGCCCTCTGAATTTATGAAGATTTTTTTAATTCTTTTGCTTGCGAGTCACCTAAGCAGAATGGGCAGTGAACGTATTTCCTTTAAGGCCAGTATTCCGGTTACTTTAAAGATAGCTGGTTACAGTCTTCTGCCATTCTCACTCATTTTAATTCAACCGGATTTAGGGTCCTCACTGATAATCGTAACTATTACACTTACGTTAATCCTTGTCTCAAGTATATCCAGGAAAATGATAGGTATATTGGTTACTGGTATGATTAGTTTAGTTGCTGCTTTTTTAGTTATATATCAATCTTATTATGATGTCCTTACAAAAGTATTCAAACCCCATCAACTGGGAAGAATTTATGGTTGGTTAAATCCGAATGAGTTTTCTTCTGATTATGGTTATCAATTAAAACAAGCGGTGACGGGAATTGGTTCGGGGCAATTGACAGGCTCAGGATATAACCAGGGTGTTCAAGTACAAAATGGCAGTATCCCAGAGGTGCACACCGACTTTATTTTTGCAGTTATTGGGGAGGAGTTTGGGTTTTTGGGCACAAGTCTATTAATCTCTATTTATTTCTTACTCATTTATCGCATTATTATTATTGCACTTTCTGCTAATCATTTGTTTGGTATCTATATTTGTGTTGGAACCATTGGCTTACTGACGTTCCAGGTGTTTCAAAACATTGCCATGACCATTGGCTTAATGCCCATTACAGGTCTTGCTTTACCACTTGTGAGCTATGGTGGAAGTGCGTTATTGACCAACATGATTGCTTTAGGTTTAGTATTCAGTGTCCAAATGCGTTCTAAAAATTATCTGTTCAGTAACTAGTGAGCTGGGAGCCGAGGTGTTATGATACGTCAAAAAGTGAAACAGATGGACCTGCCATTAATTATATGTATACTGATTTTAATCGTGTTTGGCACTATGATGGTTTATAGTGCCAGTTATGTACAAGGTGATATTCATTTTAATGACTCCCGCTATTTTTTTACTAGACAAGTGATATGGTTCGGGATTGGGATTCTATTCTCCCTGATAGCTGCGTTAATACCCTACCGGTTATATAGCAGACTAAGCCCTGTTTTTGTTTTGTTATCGATTTTATTGTTGGTGCTTGTGTTAGTGCCAGGAATAGGTGTTGAGAGAAATAATTCACAACGATGGATACAGGTTGGCACCTTTCTATTCCAGCCGACTGAAGCGGTGAAGCTATGTATGATTATTTACTTTGCTGCCATTTATGCTAAGAAGCAGTCTTATATTACTCAATTTAAACAAGGCGTCATGCCCCCGCTTCTTATATTGGCTGTTGTATCTTTGCTGATCTTGCAACAACCGGATTTAGGTTCGGCATCTTTATTAATCATGGCTTGCGGTGTTATTGTGTTATGCGCCGGTGTTCGGTTTCCTCATATTGGGATATTACTAGGCGTTGGTATAACCAGTTTTAGTTATTTTTCTTTAACATCGACCTATCGTTTCAATCGATTAACATCCTTTTTGAATGCTTTGGAAGATATGGCCGGAGAAGGTTATCAGTTGGTTAACAGCTATGTTGCCATTGCTTCGGGAGGATTTTTAGGGAATGGACTTGGCAATAGTGTACAAAAAACCGGTTTTTTACCGGAAGCGCATACAGACTTTATAATGGCGATTATTGTAGAGGAATTAGGGTTTTTCGGCTTGGGCATTGTCATATTCTCTTATATATTTATTATGTTTCGGGGCGTGAAAATTGCTAAAACAATGGATGATATGTTCCCGAAATTACTGGCAATAGGATTGACATTTCAATTGATGCTTCAGGCTATCATTAATTTGGGTGCAGTGTCCGGAATGTTACCAATAACTGGTATAACCCTTCCGTTTATAAGTTATGGTGGATCTTCATTGGTTTTTACAATGATTACGGCCGGTATTTTAGTAAATCTTTCGTCACAGGTTCCTAAAAAAGTGTAAGTCAGGACGTATCACCATCCCGCATTGGTGAACCATGGGGTTTCCATCCAATAACCTATTATTTTCTTATCCTATCTAACACGCAGCGATCATTTTATATTATAATAGAATAATAACATCGTGCGGAAAGGAGTCAAGCCTATGAAATTATTCCATACAGCGGACTGGCATCTGGGAAAGCTCGTCCAGGGTGTGTACATGACGGAGGATCAGCGTTTTGTTCTGGATCAATTCTCGAAAGCCGTTGAAGCGGAAAGGCCCGATGCCGTGATTATTGCCGGTGATTTGTATGATCGTGCGGTACCGCCGACTGAAGCTGTCCATTTATTGGATGAGGTCCTGAGCAAAATCGTGCTTGAGTTAAAGACGCCTGTATTGGCAGTTGCGGGGAACCACGACAGTCCGGGCCGTCTTAACTTTGGAAGTCATATTATGAAGCAAAACGGTTTCCATATCGTTGGTAATTTTGATGCGGATTTGAAGCCGGTTAAGCTGCATGATGAACATGGTCCGGTGCATTTTCACCCCGTGCCATATTGTGACCCGAGCGTTGTGCGGACCAGGTTGGAAGACGATGACATTCGGACACATAATGATGCGGCTCGGGAAATTGTGGAAAACATTCGCCGGCAGATGGATCCGGACGCCCGGCATGTGTACATAGGCCATGCGTTTATCACCCCGTTCGGTGAGGAGAAAGAAAATACGAGCGATTCCGAACGGCCGCTTTCTATCGGAGGAGCGGAATATGTTGATGCCCATCACTTTTCACCATTCCACTATACAGCATTAGGACACTTGCATCAGGCACACCATGTCAGTAACGAATCAGTTCGGTATTCCGGGTCGATTCTCAAATATTCTATTTCCGAAGAACACCATCAAAAAGGCTATTCGATCGTTGAGCTGGACGCCAATGGAAAAGTGTCGATTGAAAAGCGTACACTAACGCCAAAACGGGATATCCGAACAGTGGAAGCGACAATGGAGGATTTACTGACCCATCCGGTTAATGACGATTATGTGTTTGTTCGTTTACTTGATGATGCACCTGTCTTATCACCAATGGAACGCATCAGGTCGGTTTATCCAAATGCGATGCATGTTGAGCGAAAGCATTATGGACCTTCCCCTTCATCAGCGGAAAGCAAGAAGAAGATGGACCGCACCAATATGAGTGATGTGGATCTTTTTAAAGCTTTTTACAAGGAAGTGAAGGGGACCGATGTAACGGAGGAAACAGAAGCGATTTTCAAAGAAGTTCTTGATAAACTTTTAAAAGATGAACAGGAGTCGGCACAAACCGGACAGGAAAAAGCGGTATCGAAATAAAACTCTGGGGGGGTATACACGTTGAGACCACTTAAATTGACCATGACGGCATTTGGCCCGTACAAGAAGACAGAAGTCATTGATTTCGCGGAACTCCAGGAGAATAAATTGTTTGTCATTTCCGGGAATACAGGTGCCGGAAAAACAACGATATTTGATGGGATCTGTTTTGCCTTGTATGGAAGCGCGAGTGGAACAGACAGGGAAGATCACCGGATGCTGCGCAGTGATTTTGCTGATGATGATACCCATACATCGGTTGAATTGGAATTTGAACTGAACGGGCACTTTTATCGGATTTTCCGCCAGTTAGGCCACGTCAAACAAGGGAACAAAACAAAGACAGGTGAACGATATGAGTTTTATGAAAAAGTGGACGGAAAGGAAATCCCTTGTGTTGACAGGCAAATGGTTTCCGAGATTAATAAGAAAGCAGAAGCGATCATCGGTCTCACGCAGGATCAGTTCAAACAGATTGTCATGCTGCCCCAGGGTGAGTTTCGCAAACTACTAACGTCAGAAACGGAAAATAAGGAAGCGATTTTGCGCAGGATCTTTAAAACAGAATCGTACAAGCAATTGAACGAGTTGCTGAAACAGAAGAAAGATAGCGTCCAGCAGAATTTTAACCGGGAAAAACAAATGCGTGACCATTATATCCAAACGATTTCGCAGGCACTGCCGAATCGGGAGGGCTCCCCGTTATTTCAGATACTTGATGAGGAATATTATAATACCAACCAGGTCATCACCGGGCTGGATGATGAAATCCAGTTTTATCACGACCAAATTGCCATCGACCGGCAAAAATATGAACAGGCGTACAATACACATAGCAGAAAGCAAACCGAATTCCATCAGGCAAAGGCATTGAATGACCGTTTTCAGGAATTGGAGCAGAAAGAAAACCAGCTGAAGCGGCTGCAGGAACAAGTACCGGAATTTGCCGGGAAGGAAAAACAGCTGGAAGCAGCGAATCGGGCAAGCAATATTGACGTATATGAAAAACAAGCTTCCGATTGGCGAAAAGAAGAGAAAGTAAAAACAAGTGCTTTAAAGGATGCGGGAACTCTCAGTAAACAGGCGGCAGTAAAATTGGAGCATGCCCGGTCTATCCATGAGCAGGAAGAAAACAATAAACAAAAAAGGGAAGATGTCAGTAAAAAACTGGACCAGCTTCAAGAATTTCTTCCGGTTGTCAAAGATATCGATGAACAAAAACAGGAAATAGAAAGACAAAGGAAACAGACGAATCAAGTGTATGATAATTTGGAAAAAGCAAAAGGTCAGTTGAAAGAAAAAAATGAGGCGGCAGAAAATCTGAATAAACAGATTACCCAGATGGATCAAGCGGTCAGTCAATTGCCTGAAAAACAAGAAGCGCTTAATCACATGCGCGAACAGGTAAAGGTGCTGATGACGTTTCTTGATTTGCAGGCGAAGCAAGTGCAAATTGATCAGGATTTGCAAACGAAAGAAACCGCTTTTCTTGAAACGAAGCAGAAGTACGATCAATTGGAACAGGATTGGATGCACAACCAGGCAAGCTTTTTAGCGGCACACCTGCATGATGGTGAATCCTGCCCAGTCTGCGGCAGCTCGGAACATCCGCACAAGGCTGGTCAACAGGAAAAAGATTTGACAAAAGAGCAGCTTGAAGCATTAAAGAAGGAGCTGGACGAGAACGATCGTGATTACCGGAATGCTGCTGCCACACAAAAATCAAATGCCTCCCAATTGGACGAAAAAAAGGAAGAACTCAAGCAGTATCAAATCGGTCCTGAGACTGCACAAGCCGTGAAGGAGCAGCTCACTGACAAAGGAAAACAGCTAAACGAAGAAGTTGAGTCATTAAAAAAACAGAACGAAGACCTTAAAAAGGCAAAGGAAATATATGAAAAAGAATCCGGCGAACTGAAAAAAATAGAAGCGGACAAAGAGCGCCTCAATAAAACGTATCAGGAGCAAAATACATCATATGAAAAAGCAAAGGCAGTATATGATGAACGCTTGCGCAACATCCCTGAAGAAGTGCGGACGTTAGCAGAACTGGAAAAACAAATTAAGGAAACGACAGATCAAAAAGCCAAGTTGGAAAAAGCTTGGGAAGATGCCCAAACAAAGCTGCAGCAGGCTAAAGAGGAACAGGCAAAAGCAACTGCCGATCTGACGAATAAACAAAAGCAGCTTGAGGAAACAACCGGCAAACGAAAAAAGGCTGCGCGAGAATTTGAAGCATCTCTTGATAATGCCGGTTTTGAATCTGAAGAAGCGTACCAGCAAGCAAAAATACCTGCTGCTGAACGCGAAAAACTGAAGGAATCGATTCAACAGTTTTATGAGCAGCTTTCAGCATTAAAACAAGTCGTCAGTGATTTACAGGAATCATTGAAAGATAAACAAAAAATGGATTTAACAGCAATTGAAAGCGAGCTGGAAAATTTAAGGCAGGCCTATGAATTGGCGCTCAAGCAATTAAACCTGTCTAAAGACTATTATCAGGATGCTTCTGATTTGAAAGTGAATATAATGGAGGCAAACGAACACGTTATTGTAAGCGAAAAAGAACTGGCGACCGTCACCGATCTTTACGATGTTCTAAGAGGGCAAAACGATCAGAAAATCTCGTTTGAACGCTATTTGCAAATTGAATATTTGGAGCGGATTATTGAGGCAGCCAACGGACGGCTTAGAGATCTGTCCAAAGGCCAATTTTACTTGATGCGAAGTGACCGGCAGGAATCCCATGGCAAACAAAGCGGTCTGGCACTTGACGTTTACGATGCCTATACGGGTCAGACACGTGACGTTAAAACATTATCAGGCGGCGAGAAATTTAATGCTTCATTATGCCTGGCCCTCGGCATGTCAGATGTTATTCAGAGCTTCCAGGGCAATATATCTATTGACACGATGTTCATCGATGAAGGATTTGGGTCACTGGATGAGGAAACATTGAATAAATCAATCGAAACATTAATCGACTTGCAGCAGTCCGGCCGCATGATTGGGGTTATTTCACATGTTCAGGATCTGAAAGCCATGCTTCCTGCAAGACTGGATGTTGTGAAAACGAAAGAAGGATCGAGCAGGACAGAATTTGTCGTGTCGTGAGAGTAATTGATAGGCGTCCCGGGATGATATTGTCAGTTTCTGAGCTGACCATTTCGTTCACGGGACGATATTTTTATTTTACGGAAGAAGCAACGAGTCAATTCACTGCCCAACATAGACACTTTTTTGTATGGTCTATACTGTATGATGAAATTTAATGGAATCGCATATATGAGGTAACATGTCTTAATCAAACATTCCACAAACATGAAGTTTGAATAATCATATATTTCTGTTATTATAAGCATATAGACTTAATATATGGAAAGAACTAACAATTAAATAGTGCAAATTTCCAATTACATACATTTTTTTTGCGTACCCTGTGCTTTATAATGAATTTATAGTCAAGGGAAACAGCTAAGATTGCATGTCGTGATTGGCAGTGTGGGCTTTGATAGGATATGTGTCAGGATTTACCAACCATTGCCAGTATCCGCAAGAAAATAACCATATGGTCAGAAAAAGGCAAACCCATCGAAAGTTGGGGACGCAACGTTACAGGTCTTCCATGGCAGCATGATGACGGCTGGACTGCCTGCGGTACGCATTGTACCAGAAGGGGGAGCATATGATTGAAAGGGTTCATGTAAAACATGATCACGAATGGGTCAACCTGATGAGGGAAGCAAAGGAACTGGGGTTAAGTGTTGAAGAGGTAAGGCAGTTTCTGCAGAAGGAGAGGGAGGAAGTCATAAAACAGGGCGATGTTCAGAAAGATTGAATATTCACGAATGATGGGGGAATCGTATTCCAGGTGTGGATACGATTTTTTGTTTATTTTTGAATGACCAAATGCCAAATTCTATTCATTTATTATTTTTTTCACCGGCGGGGTACGGTCATGAAGATTTGTCTTTGTTAAATACTTCACTTATTATTGTTAATAGATGCTGACTTTCAAATTTGCAGTGAAAAAATATTTAAGCAGCAATTCGACAACACTATACGTGTTTAACATCAGATAAAAAAAGGAATAAATCATTATCTGTGAAGCGTTTCAATCATAGGATAGCTAGGGGGTGTTCATGAATGTTAGGAAAAAGAATCAAACATACAAGGCGCTATCAGGAAATTATCAATGTACTCATGAAAAATGGATTCAGTCATTTTCTATTCTGGGTCGGTTTAACTGACCGCAGAACGGCAAAAAAGAATGCATCAGAAGAGATCGATATAGATAAGCAAAATATCGGAAAACGGCTTCGTTATTCTTTACAGGAATTGGGGCCAACTGCTATTAAATTGGGCCAGATTGCAAGCACACGCTATGATACACTCCCGGATGAAATCACAACAGAGCTTGAAAAACTGCAGGATCATGCACCTGTTCTCGACTTCGATCATGTACGTCACACCATCGAGACGGAACTGGATGACAGGATTGACAATTTATTTGATCATGTCAATCCCGAGCCCCTTGCTACGGCCTCGATTGGACAAGTGCATACCGCTCGTCTGTTCAGTGGAGAAGAGGTAGCGGTCAAAGTACAGCGTCCCGGTCTTAAACCTAAGATGGAGACAGACCTTGAAATCCTGCGCGGTATCGGCCATATGCTTGAAGAGAGGACAGGCTGGGCACAACGTTACCGGCTTTGCGACATAATCGATGAATTAGCCGATACACTGACAAACGAGCTGGATTACATACTGGAAGGCCGCAGTGGTGAGCAGGTGGCGTCACAATTTGATACGCAGTTTTACATTAAGTTTCCGGAAATATACTGGGAATACACCACACAGAAAGTCATCACAATGGAAAAAATCGATGGAATTAAGATTTCGGAAAACGAACAGCTTGACGAGGGAGGCTATGACCGGGAAACGATTGCCAAACGTCTGGCGGACTCGATGCTGAGGCAAATTCTTGAAGATGGTTTTTTCCACGCAGATCCGCATTCAGGCAATATTTATATTTTGCCTAAAAATACGGTCGCGTTTTTGGACTTTGGCCAGACCGGTCATGTCGGCGACAATCTGAAACGTCATTTTGCTTCGATTATTGTTAATCTGCAGCAGGGTGACACGATGGCCTTGATTAAAACATTTTCCAAAATGGATCTGATTGAAGAAGAAACGGATATCGAGGGGTTAAAGAGGGATCTTGATAAACTTCATCAGCAATATGAAAATGTTAAGATAAAAGATCTCAGTCTGGGCCGGATCATTATTGGGATATTTAATGTTGTTTATCACCACCATATTAAGGTGCCGACGGAAATGGTCATCATCAGTAAAGCAATTCTGACGCTGGAAGGTGTGCTCGGCAGGCTTGATCCGGAGTTCAGCTTATCGCGCGCAGCCGAGCCGTATGCCCGGAAAATACTGCTCAAACGCTATCATCCAAAGGAAATTATCCGGAACGCAGTATATGAAATTGGGGAGAATATTGAAATTTTGTCAGGTTTGCCCAATGACGTCAAGGAAGTATTATCCGTTGTTAAAAAAGGCAAGGTCGGCTTGGACATTAATTTAAAGCATAGTGACCTGATCATGCGCCGGCTTGACAGGATCAGCAATCGCATTGCATTCAGTATTTTGATGCTTGCCTTCAGTATCATTATGGCAGGTCTGATAGTCGGATTTGCCATTTTAGGTGAAAGCAGCATGATCTGGGATGTGCCCATCATCGAAATCGGTACAGTCATTGCCTTGTTTATGTTTCTCCTGATGGCATTTATTATTATTCGTTCCGGCCGGATGTGAAGGTAAAGCTGCCTGAGATGAGATCGGAATGTTTAGGCACTTATATTCCTGGCAAAGCAGAAATATTAACAGAAGAATAGGAGCAACATCAATTAACAAACAAAACCAGTGCCCACTATGTGGACACTGGTTTTAGTTCTAGTTTCTCGGGCCATTTCCATTATTCCCGTTTCCATTGTTCCCATTATTGCCTTTGAATTTTCCTTTAGCTTTTCCTTGGGGCCCCATAACAACATCTTCCGTAACATTACCGGCATTGTCGGTAGCTGTAACGGTAACAACTTGGCTAGGGTGGATTCCGGTCAGTTCAAGTTCGTTTTCATCTGTCATAACGATTGGGTCTTGTCTATCAATTTGAACTTCCCATTCAGAAATGCCATTTTCATCGGCAACTGCCAGATCCATTTCTCGCTGACCACGATTAATGTCTGCTTCAATTTCCGGACCGGCTGTATCCAGATAGATTGGCAGTTCAATAGATTGCTGTTCTGCACCGTCAAAGTCGATCGTTGCTTCAGCCTGCAAGAAGTATTGGCCATCGGAGGCATTTTCACCATCGATCGTTCCATCCCACGTACGCGCCGGATCCAGAGAATAGGTTGGTGCCAGACCAGCATCATAGTAGTTTTTCCTTACGTTGCTTTCTTCTGACAGCGTTTCGACGACTTCCCCGTCAGCGTCCAATACATTAAAGGTGACCTCTTTGGCGTTTCTCAGGAACGAAACAACCAGCAGAGCATCATCGGTTTCGCCATCACTATTTGGCGAGATAACAGCATCTTCTTCAAAGAATCCATATTCACCATCACCAAGGTCTGTGGCGATACCGGTCATTCCGTAATAAGAATTGTCGTCTGCTGTATCAAATATTGGTGCATCATCCCATTCACCTTTGAAACCGGCATACGGAACAGTCAAAGTTGGGTTAACATCATTCGGATCGTTTAATGTGACAAAACCTTCCAGCCAGTAGCCGTTTGTGAACATTGAATTTAATTCTTTATCCCATTCACTGACATCAATGGTGACCTCAAGTGATGTGGAACCATTTGCAGGAACTTCAATCGTATTATCAACTGTTGCTGCACCATCAAGTTCCATGGCTGGGAATTGGTTTGGCGCCGTTACCAGAACGCCGCCGCCATCGACAGGTGAGTCTGTCTGTGCGTTTGCCTCAACGTCATACGTAACAGCTTCATCTGAAAAGTTTTCAGCTGTCAATTCAAAGCTGACAACATCTTCTGTTATTTCTTTCAATGCGACTTTCGCTTCACCGGTTTCAGATTCGGTTACAACAACAGGCGTTGACAGCGCTGAGTGTAATTGCATGACACCGGCTCCCTGGCGGCGAGGTGAGACAGGCGCGTTCTCAAAGTCTACTGTTTCGCCCGTGTTCATCATGATATTTTTCGCCAGATTGATGCGATTAGCATCTTCATAGCCGAATTCCTGATCAACACGTTCCAGTACTAATGCCCCGCCACCTGAAATATGCGGAGCTGCCATCGACGTCCCGCTCTTAATACCGTACTCACCATTATTTAAAGTCGAATAAATTTGACCGCCCGGTGCTGAAATTTCCGGCTTGAACTCAAGGTCCGGTGTTAAGCCCCAAGATGAAAAAGAACTCATTTGGCCCGCTTCAGGGTTTACAATCGATGATGTTTCACCATGGAATGAGACAGTGGGATCTTGTCCATTGGCAATTGCCTCAGCGAGCAGATCACCATCTGTTTTTGATAAGAACAACTGCGGAATGACAATTTCCGGATCAGTTGCTATATTAATCATACCGTCTTCATTGTTATAAACAAACACACCAGCTGCTCCGGCATCTTGTGCATTTAAAGCTTTTGTAATAAAGTCCAATTCGCCACGCTGTACAAGTGCATATTTTCCATCAACATCTTTGCCTTCATAATCTTCCGGATAGCCAAGGCCTGCATCAACTAATTCAAAAGTACTTCCATCAGCCGGTGGATCTGTTTCGCTGGCAGATAAGAAACCGGCAGACCCAGTTTCACCATCAATCGTATAGTCAAGTTCATCGACGGTCATGAGGCTATTTTCATATGATGCCACTTGCAATGAATCATAGGCTGTGCCTGGTGAACCGGTTACACCATAATCCGGGTTGGATGCATATGGATAGAAAAAGCCCTCACCAAACTTGTTGGAATTACCGGCTGAAATAGACATTAACACGCCATTATCAACGGCTCTTGTGACTGCGTTTTGTTCCGGCGACTCATCACTGACAAAACCGGCAGGCGAACCGAGACTCATGTTCAACACATCGGCGTCCAGTTTAATCGCATCATCAATCGCTTTTATGTAGACATCTCCGTAAGTTGACTGGAATTCCGGATCATTGCCAAAAACTTTCAGGTTCAATAACTGTGCTTCAGGCGCAACACCCTTGATGCCGCCATTAGCTTCATCCCCGTTTGCACCAACTGAACCGGCCACATGTGTTCCGTGCGAAGATGCACCTGGAAAATCATCAGTATATTCATGGTTCTCATCCATGTAGTTATAGCCATACGGCACCTTTTCAGTATAATAACGTCCAGGCAGTTCTTCGTCATCAATCGTTTCATTGACAAAGTCTTCCGTTAACGCTGCCGAATCGTTATCGGAAAGGACCATATCCTGATGTTCATGATCAATGCCTGTGTCGATGACACCAACAACCATGCCCTCTCCTTTGAAACCATAGTCACGCCAGGCTTGCTGTGCTTCAACCAGTTCTTTACTGTTTACCATGTCAGGCTCGGCGATCGGTCGTTTGTATTCATTAGCAATTGAAACTTCTTTGACGTTAGGAATTTCTTCTATTGATTCAAAATCTTTATATTTTACTTCGACACTGAACCCGTTTACAACGGCGTCAAATTCCTGCAATTCTTTTGAGTTGACATTTTTGCCCTTCATAGCATTTTTGACATTTTGTTTCTGTGCCTTTGCTTCATTTAAATACTGTTTCTTTTCGGTAACACCCAAGTTACCGAACTTAACGCCTTTTTTCGTTGCCTTTTCAATGGGCGCTTCACCTTCAATTTCAACAATGGCTCGTACTTCTTCTTCCGGATCGATCGTTGGTTCAAGATTCTCAGCTTTCAGGTTTTCCCACTGTAAATCCTGTTTCGGAGCCAACTCCCCTGATGCAAAGGCAACTTGACTAAACGCCATTAAAAAGATTACCAGAAAGACTCCAATACGTTTAAACATTTGCTTCCTCCTCGTGTTTGTTTTGACTAACGTAACTTTTTTGATTCGCCCCTTTCTAACAATTCTATTAAAATTCTATGAGTAAACACTACTCATAATAGATAATTCAAAAAATTTATACAAGGGTAAAAAGTATTAGGTATAAAATCCCAGTTAATGATAGTTTATTATTCCTGGTTGCTGGCTGGATTTGTAATTATTTTGATCACTGCATTCTTGACCCATAAAAAGGATTCAAAACAAACGACTGACAAAAAAGATATTTCTTCGAGCGGAAGTGTTTAAATTTGTTTCCGTCAGCAAAAACCACCGGGAAAAACATTATGTAATCAAACTGTGTTCAATTGGTTTTCAGGAAACCTATGTTTCAGCTGAATAGCTTTACAAATCATCCAAATTCGATTATTATAAAATAGACATAATTTACAGATTTTACTTATTTTTAGCACATCGTTTATACCCGATGCTTTCAAATCAATATGATACTATTGTTACCATTAATTTAGCCGTTCCAATGTAAATCATAATCTCATACATGGAAAACAAAAGTGAACAGGTTGTTTTAGTAAAGTAAGCGCTTTCCAAAAACGCAAGGGAATAGATCGCTTTTCAGTTTTTGAAAGGGCACCATCTTCACTGTAATAGTGAAAGCCGCTTTTCCATATATATGAATAAAGGGATAAGGGCAGGCGGAATAAATGAATTCCGGAGTCCCATTCAATAGATATAAGGGGAATGAGGAGGAAAGCGAATGGATAAGGATTCAATTGTACTGGATGAAGCAAAATTAGCGAGCTACCCGCAGCAGCCACATGGCAAGAAATTAGTCAATCGTGTTCTGACGGGAAAAGAACGTGATGAGGCAATGGAGAAAGCAAAACAGCTGCCAATGATCATGGTAGACCTGGAAGCCGTGATTACGCTTGAGATGATCGCAACTGGTGTCTTGTCACCGAATGAAGGTTTTATGGTGGAAGATGATTACAAGTCTGTATTGACAGATGGCCGATTTAAAAATGGCGTCATATGGCCGGTGCCTTTGAGTTTTGCACCAGTCGGCGAGCGGAACGAACAGATCATTCAAACATTATCCGTTGGCGATGAAGTAGCACTTGCGGATGAAACGAAAGAGCCGGTTGCTATTCTTAAACTGGATGATATCTTTCATTATGATCGAGAGTACCGTGCTTCACATCTTTTTGGTACCACTGATCGCAGTCATCCTGGTGTGGATTCCATTTACCGGCGGATGGGGGATACGGCGCTGGTTGGCCCGATTCAATTGCTGCGCCGGGTCCATTGGGGTCCATTTGAGAACATAAGAATGGAACCGAAAGATACATGGAAATTATTTTATGAGGAAAAGAAATTTAACTCGGTTGGCGGCTTTATAACCGGGGCTAACCCGATGCACCGCGGACATGAGTATATTCATCGTAATGCGTTGGAGGAGTTGGATGGTTTGTTTGTCCAGCCGCTGGTAGAGATGGCAAAACGCGAATACACAAGACACGAGTTCAGGATGCTGTCTTATCGCAGTGTTTTGGATAATTATTATCCAAAAGACAGAACGATGCTTGCACCGCTAAGAGTTACGTATATATTTGCAGGTCCCCGGGAAGCCGTTCTTCATGCAATCATTATGAAAAACTATGGTTGCACCCATGCACTCATTGGCCGGGATCACGCGGGTATTGGTGATTTTTATGGTAAATATGAAGCCCATACCATTTTTGATGAATTTACATCCGATGAATTAGGCATTGATATACGGTTGTTCCATGAGGTTTTCTATTGTACGCGTTGTGATCACCCGGCAACAGAACTTACGTGTCCGCATGATGAGCAGTATCGGATTAATATTTCCGGTACAGGTATCCGGGAATTGTTGCGCTATGGCGTTTTGCCGCCTAAGGAAATTGTTCGGCCTGAATCTGCCCGGATTGCGATGCAAGGCATTCAGCCAAAAGGTGTCGATGAAAACAACCTGGCCGTTAAACCAGTCGGCAAGACGATTAAAAGCATTTTCCCTTATTATTTAAGCAGATCCAGACTGGGCGGACCGGAGCGGAATAAAGCACTTGAAGCGGACGAATTGACGAATGACGATTTGGAAACAGCCATACTGGATGTGCGTGCGAATGCTGATCGTATTTATAAGGAAATTTTTGATGAATTCAGTCATGCTTCGGATACACTGCGGTCAACCCAAGCTGATTGGGTAGCTGAAGCCCGTGAGTCGCTCTATAAACAACAAGAAATGGTTGTGGCGTCTTTAGAGGAAAAGGTGGATAATGCATCTGAAAAAGCATCCGATGAATTTATGTATCAGGACAAAGGGGAAGCAGAACGTGAATTGGAAGTCGCCCGAAAAATGTTCGATGATATCCCGTCTGCACTGCGGCCCGAAGAACTAAAATACAGAACATGGAACCCGCTGCCGTATGAACGGTATCGAAGTTAAGGAACGGCAAACGGTGGTTTTGCAGTACGAAAGTGGTTACAACAAAAATAAACTAAATGTTATAAAAAGAGATAGCGCCATGCTATCTCTTTTACTCGTTTTCAAACAAGAATATATAGTATTTTTGATATAGTAAATATGCAAATGATTTTTGTTGTATTCAGGGGAATTCGGGGGGGTGTGTTTTTGAGACATGATACAATACCAATGCAGAAACAAAATAAAATAGCCGGATGGGGGCTTTTGATCGGCGTCCTGTTAATCGCCTCAAGCTTGCGGGCGCCTTTAACGTCAGTGGGGGCACTGCTGCCTTATATCCGTGATGATCTTGGCATCAGCAATACCGTAGCAGGCAGTTTGACCACACTGCCTTTGCTGGCCTTTGCGGCAGTTTCACCGTTTGCCTCAGTCGTTGCAAGTCGCATCGGCATGGAGTGGACACTTTTTTATGCATTCATCCTATTGACCATCGGACTTGTTGGCCGGACGTTATTCGGCATAACGCTATTGCTTGCTGGGACAATCATTGTGGGGTTGGCCATCGCATTTGGCAACGTGCTATTACCGGCCATAATCAAAATGAAATTCCCATTGAAAATTGGGTTGTTCACCGGGCTGTATGCGGTTTTTATGAACATCTTTGGTGCTTTGGCATCGGGCGTTAGTTTGCCGCTCTCACGCATTTCTGGGTGGGGATGGCAAGGGTCATTGGCATTCTGGGCAGTATTATCGATTGTGGCTTTAATCGTATGGTTGCCGCAGCTCAGGAAAAAGAGAGGCACACAAAAAAGTACAGATGAAAACGGTGAAGCAATAAACAATAATATTTGGAGATCATCGTTGGCATGGAATATTACGGTTTACATGGGTACACAATCGATGGTTTTCTTTACGATGATCTCATGGCTGCCGGATATTTTGAAAAGCACAGGCTATTCATCTGATGCGGCTGGCTGGATCCTTTCATTAATGCAATTGGCTTTCATTCCATTTTCATTTATCACCCCGGTTATTGCGGAAAAAATGAAGAATCAAAAAGTGTTGGCTGCCATTACAGGAATAATGGTTATGATTGGTGCAGGCGGACTTCTTATCGGGAATGCCGTCACGATTATTATTGCTGTTATATGTATTGGCGGCGCGTGTGGTGCTGCGTTCAGCCTATCAATGATGTTCTTTAGCTTACGTTCAAACGACGGGCAGGAGGCATCCAGAATATCCGGCATGGCCCAGTCGTTTGGTTACCTTATTGCAGCGATCGGCCCGGTCCTATTAGGCTTTATGCATGACCTGACTGCTAATTGGGTTCTGCCGATTATTGTCGTGGGATTTGTTGGTGTTATTTTGATTGTTACAGGGATAAAGTCTGGTGCGGATGGGAAGATAGGAAAGTTTAAATATTCTTAACCGCATAATGGTAATTTCAGTTTTTCGTTGCTAAAGTGTGACAATAGGCTAAATAACATTTTATATAAGGAAGGGGAAAGTCTATGAAAGTTAACAAAAAACATGTCGTATTGTTTATCAGCGGTGCTATATTTGTGGTAGGCATGCTGGATATTAAATATCGTGGATTGTTCTTTCGAATGTTACCATACTCAATTCGGAAGTAGGATGAGGTTTGAAGTTTCTTGCGTGATTAGTTGTCTTGCAACATTATGAACCTTTTTTAAAAGGGCTATTTCATCCCGAGGAAGAAACAGCCCTTGTTTTTCCTATTATAAATGTATGATCAACAGTCAACCCGGATCTATAATAACCGATTTATAACCAGAGATCAGCGAGCATTTCCATCGATCGCTTCCTATCTTCCGGATCATAGGCATATGTCACAACAATCAGTTCATCGGCCCCACTGTGCTCCGTAAATTCTTCCAATTTCTTACGTACTGTTTCCGGAGAACCGACCGCTTTGACGCTGAACATTGATTCTATAAGTGCCCTTTCCTGTTCTGTTCCTATTTCTTCAGGATCCACAGGCGGCTGCATTAATTGCTGTCTTCCAGTTTGCATGTCCAATAACATCATCTGTGTCGTGGTCCAAATTCTCTGCGCTTCCTCATCCGTTGGCGCAACAACTACGTTAATTCCGGCCATGACATAAGGCTCTTCAATTTGTGCCGTTGGTGCTGTTGATTTGAATGTCGAACGATACAGATTAACCTTCTCTCTATAATTGTCCGGGGTGAAATGCGAGGCAATGGAAAAAGGCAAACCCAGTTGACCAGCAATCGAGGCGCCATTCTCGCTTGAACCTAATACCCACATTGGTACATTCGTTCCTGTCCCTACATTAGAGGTTATTGGTGTACTATGCGCCAAGCCCTCATCACTGAACCATCCAGTGAGATCAAGAATAGAATTAGCAAACGATTGCGGGTCACCACCTGAACGAGTAAGCAGCTGAGCAGTCCGAGCGTCTGTTCCCGGAGCCCGTCCAAGGCCCAGATCAATTCTATTAGGAAACAATTGTGCAAGTGTCCGTAAAGGATACTAAAGATATAGTTTCGATTATAAAAAGTTATATAATATTGTAAAAGTAGCATAGATCGTTATTATGTTCTATTGGTAGGGATGGAGGAAATATGAAGTATCTGGATTGCGGCTGCCGAACGAAACGGATCCATACGCTGGATATTATCCGCGGGATTGCGGTTCTGGGGATTGTGCTTGCGAATATGATGCATTTCAAATCATTGGCACAGATGGATCCTTTTATTCTTGTTGACGGACATCAATTGTCGGATGGGCTCTTTAATCAGATCAGCACATTATTTATTACGTTTTTCGTTGAAGGTAAGTTTTACCCGCTGTTCTCACTCTTTTCGGGTTTAGGCTTTTATATTTTTATGATCGGCTTGCTGCAAAAAGGATTTGCGTGCCGGCCGGGGTGTTCTCGCGCAGGTTGACCTTTTTGATTATTCTGGGGTTGGTTCACCTTATTTTCTTTTGGCAAGGCGATATTTTATTTGCATACGGTATAACGGGCTTTTTTCTCTTGTTTTTTATTTCAAGACATCCGAAAACAATTATGATTTGGTCCGTGGTTTTGCTTGCGGTATCCAGTTTGGTCGTAAGCCTTTTATATGTTGATGATTGGGATGGTATGCAATTTGGCGTGCAAACAGGGCACAATACCCGTTTTCTGAATTTCAAGCGATGAATGAAACGACACTTACGGTTAATGGCTGAAGGAGGTTATTGGGAAATTGTCGGCTTTAGACTTGCCGATTCAATCGTTGCGGTTTTTGGAAATATCCTTTTGATCCCGACAATTTTACCGCTGTTTCTTATTGGTTTATATATGGGTAAAACCGGCATGTTCCATGACGTGAGTGCACATCTCGACCGTTGGAAGAAGCTGTGCATGCATAGTTTGTGGATCGGGCTATTGTTTTCGGTGTTGACAACAGCTTTGATGCATGACCTTACGCCAATTCCGGCTTACATTGCATATGGCTTAGGTTTTGGCATCCGCATATTCACCGGACCGATTCTTATGCTTTTTTATGTATCCGCACTCGTGCTGGTCTTGCGTAGGGAAACAAGACAAAACATCATGAAACCATTTGCATCTGTCGGACGGATGGCGTTAACGAATTATCTTATGCAGAACGCTCATTTTGGTCTTCATTTTCACGGATACGGATTGGGGACTTTACGTCAGGGTCCACGAGCGGGCGCCGGACTTCTCTTATCGTCGGGGTATACGTGCTCCAAGTCATCATAAGTACATTGTATTTGAAGAAATTCAAACAGGGACCGATGGAGGCGCTATGGCGTAAGTGGACGTATAAGAATGTGTAGCTGCGATGATGCAAAGCTACTGGCATAGTGGGAACTTATTTATGGGGGTAAGTCATTGGCTGAATAATTTTTTAGCGCGGAGGAAAAATATGGGAGGTGAAAAAGATAAAGCAAACAATAAGAACGATGATGCTGGGCATTTATGATTTGTTTTTGGCGACAGGTGCAATTTGGATAGGGGTTAAAATGGTCAAGTCAAGTAGTGGGATTTTTGTCGAATATCCTGATAGGTGGGCATCCAGACTACCCTTTGATAGTTGGGTTATGCCTGGGATTCTTGCAATTGTCATATTTGGACTGGGTAATATTATAGCGGCGGTGTTTAGTTTTAAAAAAAGGCATAACAGTTCGTGGTATGCATCGACCATTATGGGAGCGATTTTCTTAATTAGCTTGATTTTTCAGGTCATTATTATAGAGAAATCATATATAGTAACTAATCCATTTTTAGCCATGAGTGTTATTCAATTATGTCTAAGTGGATATGTGTTTTTGGGTTATAGAAAAGGCCCCCAATTGTGACCAAAAAATAAAATCATAGGTTTCCGTAAACGGGCGCATTTTCTAAATAAATGTCACGCCCTGATTGGTGTCATATGGTAAAGAAAAATATTCAAAATATAGTTACACATACATTATAAGTTGCGTTATAAACTCATATCCAAAATAAACACTAAATCCAAATAAAATAATCGCAGCCACAACTGCAGCCCATTTTAATACCGTCTGGCTTAAAAATTTTCTTGAAAAATGAATAATACTCATTAACCCTATATCATGGATTAATATTCCAAGTAAAATCCCCAGTGCTACTATTATAAACTGTGCTTGGTTCTCTCCGTTAATCGAGGAGACCAGTAGTGGACCGAATATCCCAATCCAAAATACTATGTTTCCGGGTGAGATTGCCATTAAAAAACCTGACGTATAAGCTTTTGTCAATGACTTTTTTGAGGCAGCTCCACTAAAATCAACGTTATTTTTGGATTCTCTTAAGCTGTCAACCCCAATAATTAATAAAAATATACTTCCTATGAACCACATAATAAGTTCAACCATTGGATGGGCTAAGAAATGTGAAAATCCAAAGTAAACTAATATAATTAATGCTAAGTCTATTGTCATACCACCCAATCCTACAAACCATCCACTTAAAAACCCTTTTCTTAATGCCTGATTAACCATTTGTACAGTCATTGCTCCAGGTGTTATCGATATGACTAAACCTAATAGAAAATATGTAATAAAAGCTGTTATCATCTTTGTACTCCTTCGCAAAAAGTCACTAATAGTCTAATTATAATAAAAAATGTGAGGATTATTAATGATCACTTATACCAAATCTGAAAAGATGCCTAATGAATATTAATCTTCCTCAAACGGGTGAGAGTTTTTTGCATCCTACGATTCCACTTAATTGTCAAACTTCAATTCATCAGGTCTCTTCAAATGATTTAAGGATTGATCCGATAATCCATATTCACAGGGAATGCCGCATAATAAGTGTCTAGCCTGGAAGTATTTTGAGATAAGTAGTGGTTAGCTCAAAATGTTTGCTGACACATTATTGGAATCCCCTGTAAACATGTGTAATACGCTAATTATGCTTCAATTTCACTAATGGAAGTCAGTTTATCGATGATTTGTTAAAATTTCAAGGACGTTTGAGACAAAAACATCCTGATTAATTTTTAGGGCAATACGTGTACAATTTGGTCCAAAACAGTTACTTGACCCTGGTCGGAAGTCAGCGATACTTTTACCGTCTGCAATTTTGCCTTGATATTCAACTTTAACCTCTCGTTTTTTGTACTCATACAACCCGTCAATATCAAGAGCAGCCATTAAAGCGGCCAAATCGTGTTGCGGTGTTCCGGGAATACCTGGCTCTTCTTGTTGATAGTATTCATAATAGAAATCCAAGATCGGTTTGATTATCTCTTCTAAAGATGAATCTGAACGCGTATCGATGAGATTGACAACGCCTGGGGTCAATAAGGCATCTCGTGTTACATCTAAAGGTATGATTGTCAGATTAATGACATTTTGACAAACGAAATTAGCTGCAATTGGATCACCGTAAAAGTTAGCCTCTGCTACTTCGGTTGCATTGCCAGGCTCCATAAAAGCTCCACCCATCACATAGGTTTCTTTTACATCCTCCATGACTTCAGGACTTAAATAATGGGCAATGGCCAGAGAAGTGCATCGTCCGACATTAACAATCGTTACTTCATTACGGTTGTTTTTGATTAAATTAAACAGCTTACTGAAATTCGTCCGATTTGCATAACGTTCTTCTGGAATTGGAGGGTTAATTGGACCTAATCCCTCTATGCCATGGATTTCAGGAAAAAAGGCAGGTTCTTCACCGCTCAGGGGACGTGTAGCACCAGCGATGACAGGAATATCTGTACGGCCTGCCAGTTCCAGCAAGTACTCGACATTCCGATATGCCTTTTCCCGATCGATGTTACCGTAGCCGCTGACCACTCCGATGAGATCCACCTCGGGATTCTTCAACGCGTAAGTCAACGCGATAGAATCATCTATACCTGTATCGGCAAATAAGATTATTTTTTTCATTTCATCACCTCAATCTACCTTATGAAAAAAGATAGTGTTTGCTTGTATGTTTGTCCGGATGAGAGTCTTCTGTAAGAGCCGTCATCGCGACAGGACACCCGGGAACTTAGCCGTCTGGTCTTTTTTGTCCTTAGTCACTTAAAGCAGGCTTTTTCATACACTATTTTCGGGGTGAGAAAATGGCAATCGTAAAATACACAGATTCAGACGTTGACGTAATGGCAAGGATGATGAGAGCAGAGGCTGTAGGTGAAGGAAAACAGGGAATGCTGTATGTTGGAAATGTCATTGTTAATCGGGCTAGAGCGGATTGTTTAGATTTTACCGATGTAAGAACCATTCGAGAGGTCATTTTTCAGGTGCAAGGAGGAAATTACTCGTTTGAAGCTGTCCAAAAAGGTAATGTATTTTATCAAAGAGCGAGATCTGCTGAAAAAAGATTAGCAAGAAAGAATTTGAATTATTGGAGACAACATCCAGCGAAATATGCGCTTTGGTATTTCAATCCATATGCTCCATGTCCTCCAACATGGTACGGTCAACCTTTTTCCGGTCAATTTAAAAATCATTGTTATTATGAACCAGAAGCCGGGACATGTGCCAGTGTTTATTGAATCAGAAGGAATGCGCATTATGAAAAAGACCTAAAACTTTGAAAGATCCTTGAAATTCAGATGTATGACGCATCAATTTCGGATGACGTTTTTCGGAAATCGGCTAACTCGCCTATTTCGAGTCAGAATCCTTCTCTGGTTGGCGCGGAGTTGGATTCTTTTCTTTTCGGCTGCGTTAATCCCGATACGTCGTTAGGATTGCCGTATCAAAATCTATGAAAATTGACAGAAGGCCAACCTCGACCATATTATTCCAAAACCAACCGACAATTTATAAACGTTATGGTTTGTCCCTAAAAGCATACATGATTTGTCCAAGCTCTGAATAGCTATAAAGAAAGAGCGTATGGCAGGGGGAGAAACTATGCTGCAATTCATTCTGGAGTTAATGACAAGCGAGCGTATAGCTGAAGATATTTTATCCAATCCAACCACCGAACTTATTTTCATGATTCTGTTCATCATCTTTTTCCTCACACTTATCATTCATCTGGGCCTGTTTACGAAACTTAGACAAATCAGAAACTACCTGAATACAACAAATCAAATGGATATCGAGCCACTGAATACGATTAAAGCGCAGTATGACAGGAGCAGGCAGGAGGAATCTGTAAAACCGGAAACGTTTGTCCAGGAGAAATTTTCCGGCTGGCGTGTATTTAACGTGCCTGTTGTCAATCTCATCAAACTGGTGCAGATGACCGTCTCTATCTTTATATTGATAGGGGTATTAGGAACATTTATCGGGCTGACCATTGCGCTTGGAAATATCGATGCAACAGGGACACAGCTTGTTGAGAATATAGCTGCCGTCTTGTCGGGTATTGATGTGGCGTTTTATACAAGTATTGCGGGGATGGGGCTATCCTTGATCATGACTGTATTGATTAAAATTTTTAATACGGAATACATGCTGACGGATATCATGTTAAAAGTTGAATCCAATTTAGAGGAAAACGAACAGGACGGGGTAAACCGGCTTATCGATGTGTCTGAAGCTATTAACCAATCCATTCAGCATCTGCAGGAAACGAATCAGCAGTCACTGACAGGGATTGAACATGCATTCGCAGGCTTTCAGGAATATACAAGTGGGCTGCAGCAATCCGCAAAAGATCTGGCGGCGTTTAACGATGGGCTTTCCAGCAACCTGGAGAAATTTCAGGAACTATTCGACCATATGAAAGAGGTGACGGATGGATTTGGTGAGTCCACGACAAAACTGAACAATAACTTTGATTCGCTGTTTTCCTATTTTAAGAAGATGGATGGCAAAAATGAGCGAATGGCCAAAGCTTTTGAAAATACGTACGAGCGCGTTAAGGATGTTTCGCAAGCCCAGATGGATACCCTGAATCAATTCGAGGAATCAGCTTCTGAATTAAAATCCTTTACGTCATCCATCATGGAGGAGCAGCAAGCCATTCATAGTAAATTTGAAAAAATAACGCAGCAAAGTCATGACCTGGCGGAAACAATGGCAGCACATAATAAAGAATTTAAACAGATATTCGGGACGGATGTCAGCTCCAAACTGACCGGAATTATCTCGCAAATCGGTGAACTATCAAAGGACTTTGAAAGGATTGGCGGTCCGATCAGCCAATTGCCACAGGCGCTTGACGTTATCAATCAAACACAAGCTGAGTATAAGTATCTATTAGCCGATCGTTTTGACGAGCTTAAGGAATTTAACCGAACGTTTAACAATCATCTGAAAGCTCATTCCGAGGAATCGAAGGCATTTGAACGTCAGGTGCAGGAAGCAACCCAAACGTATGAAAAACTCGGGATGCAGAATAACCAGCTGATTCAAGACATCAATAAGACAATCTCACAGATGAACAACACGTTTAATCAGCGCGAAAATCAAGTCGAAGCAAGTGTTGATATTTTAAAAAATACACTTTCAAATTATGTAGCTGGACTGGAAGGCACGCTGGGAGACAAGCTTGACAAGGTTGCCCGGAACATCAATGACTCCGTGGAAAGAACGAATGATGGCATCAAGAAGGAATTCCAGGAAATACGGCGTTTATCGGAAGACATACACCAAAGCAATTCCCGTTATATCCAGCAATTGCTTCAGGATCTCAGCAGGGAAATACAAGGGCTGAACCGGCAGCTGAATGGGATCGGTCAGACCACTCAAAATATGAACGATACAGGGTTGAGACAGAATGGATACTAAATACCAGCGACTTTTTAAAAAGGAGCAGGATGAAGGGCATTTTTGGCCATCTTTTACCGATCTGTTGACCATCATTCTATTATGCTTCATTTTAATTTTCATTGCGATGATGATTATTAAATCGTTGCAAATTGAAGAGATGGAGGAGACAATCGACCAACTCATGGGGGTACGGTCAGAGCTGGTGAATGACTTGCAGGCGGAATTCAGCGATTCATCCCTTGGTGTTGAAGTGGATGAGGAGACAGGCGCTATGATTTTTAACACAGAAATTTTATTTAACTATGATGAGTCCGAATTAAAGCCAGATTCCTTTCAGTTTTTGGATGAATTCGTTCCTAAATATCTGGATATTCTGCTCGAGAGCGGTTATGAAGAATATATTGCTGAAATCATCATCGAAGGTCATACAGATCGCGATGGGAGCTATATGTATAATATGGAGCTCTCACAGGAGAGGGCATACAGTGTCGCGGAATACATTCTCAGCGATGATTTTCCGTATCAAAATATTCAAGCGCACCTTCAGGATAAATTAACCGTGAACGGCAAATCTTATACCGAGTTCCGGACGGATGATTCAGGTAATTACAGTGCAGAAGACTCCAGACGAGTGGAATTTAAATTTCGGTTGAAAGACGAGGAAATTCTCGAAAGAACGCGGGAGATTTTGCAGGAGTGAGTGCAGCGTTTACCGAAAGATTTGCGAAACAGGCCGGATATCTTGACGCACGCTGCTTTGCTCTCTTCGTTTTATGTGAAAATCCCATTCGACATTTATTGACAAAATTCGGGAAGTCACAGTGACCAACCTCAAGTGGATTTTACCCGTTTCAGTTCCTTTTTTCATCCCTAACTGTTTTCACAAGCATTCATTCTAAACTCCATGTGTATCCTTTTACAATAACTTTATACTGCATTTAAAGTGACTTAACATCCAAATGGTAAGTTTAAGCTGACACTATTTACATGGAGGGGAGAATATGAAAAGGAAAAAAAGAATCATGCGTTCTTCTTTTTCCATGGTTCTGGTTATCGTACTTTTAGTAACAACAATTTTTCCGGGACCATCAGCAGTCTTGTATGCAGATGAATTGGATAAGGAAGAATCGACGCAAACAACACAAGAAGATGAAGTGGACGAGAATGCAGTTCTGGAAGTTGATCACGAGAATCCCGATCAACTAACTGACAATCAGGACGTTACCATCGAGGCATTTAACGAGAATGCTGAAGCCATGACCTTACATTACAAGTCAGATGGAAACAAGAAAGAGCTTGAGATGGAGCAGCTTAAGGATGGTACATATACGGCAACCATTCCAGGCTTAGATGTCATCCCGGAGACAATTGAATACTGGTTTGAAGCAGAAATGACGAACAATGAAAACCAAACATCACTGTCTTATATCGCAGAAGTTATTGAGCATACAGAGGAAGAGGAAAACTCCCAAGATACAGCGCTTGAGGACGCACAACAAGAAAAACCTGCACAGAAAAAACAGCAACCCGAAGAACCTTCCACAACTGATACAGAAACACCCGAAGACAAAACAACTGAAACAACAGAGCCGGATACAGATAGAGAGCCACAGGCGGATGCAGAACCTGAACAACAACAGGAAACATTCACTATCGAACACAGTCCAATCACTGAAATTAATGGCGATGAAGATCTTACCATAAACACAACCGTTCCAAATGCCGAAAACGTTATGTTAACCTATCAAACTGGCGAAGAAATGCAGCCTCAGGAGCTTTCGCTTTCACAGGAAGATGGAACAGATACGTATAACGTCGAGGTTCCAAGTGACAATTTTTGGTCACCTGTCTTTCGTTATCAGATCACTGCGGAAGATGCGAATGGAAATACCGAAACAACCGATTACATAGAAGCGGGTGTGACGTTTTCAGAAACACCTGATCCGGAAAGCATGCCGACGCTTCTTATAACAGAAATGACACCAGATACGGATAATGTTGGCGGTTCGGATGCCTATGAATTTATCGAAATCTATAACAATACCAATCAGCCAATTAATTTAAAAGACTATCAACTAACGTATGGCTATCCGGATGGCAGCGAAGCGGAATGGAATCTGACCGATGATAACGAAATCCGTTCCCAGGGAAGCCTGATCGTTTGGATCCATAACGGAGCAAACAATCATTTGACCATTGACGATTTTAATGGACACTATGGAACGGATTTAACCGAAGACCAAGTCACCATTATCGAAAATAGCGGCATGGCTAATGGTTCGGAGCGCACACTAAGCATTACCGATAATTACGACAATGTCATTTCAAAAGCGGTATATAATGAAACAGAAACAGATGATACGCTGCCAAATCAGGGAATTATCTATCAGTATCCAGCTGAAGGTAACAGCATGGTGAAAACCGGGGTCAGTGAAACGGTGACACCGGCTGCGGTTGTACCTGGACAAGTTCCTGATGAGCCAATCAAAATTGGTACAAACATAGAAACCCCGGCAATTGGGGATCCTGCCATAAACGTTACCGATGATGCTATTACTGTGGAAGTGGACGTCACATCAGAACAGGATATCTCCGGTGTGAACTTGTTTTATAAACAGAGTGATACGATCGGATTTGAATCGTTGTCGCTGGAAAATGAAGATAATTCCACTGTTTATACGACCAATATTCCGCTTGATGCTATTTGGAGTAATCAGGTTGAGTATTACGTTACAGCGGCCAACCAAGCCGGCGAAACGAAAACTAAAACCAAAACGTTTGATCTTACGGAATCAGATGTAGATTTTCAGGCAGTGCCGCCACTATTAATGACAGAAGTGGTACCTGATACAACGAATGCCAACGGTGCGGATGCTTATGAATTCATTGAGATTTACAACAACTCAACCGAGGATATTGATTTCAAGGATTATGTTACCCGTTATCGCTACCCCAATACGGGTGCGGAAGGTGACCTATTATGGGGGCCGCCTCTGGATCAGGAGAATATCACTATTCCTTCCGGCGAATCAATTGTGTTATGGGTTATTAATGGCGGCAACCCGCATATGACAGGGGCAGATTTTAACGAACATTATGGCACGGATTTAACGGAAGGCACCGACTTAATTAAAATTTATAATAACGGCATGTCGAACAGTTCTGAGCGTACATTAGTCATGGCAACAAAAACGGGATATGAACTTTCCCATGTAAACTATAAAGCAGAAGATACGGCACCAAATAAGGGAATTCTTTACCGATTCCCGAGTGATGGCAGTACAACATCAGAAAAAATCAGTTCCGGGGATGTTGATGCAACACCTGGAACGGTCATGCCGGAACAAGTACCAGCCGAGAAAGTGGAAATGCCGGCAGATATTACCCCTCCCGTTGTAGAGGATACAACCAATCAAAAGAAACTGACATCCGAAGAACCATTCCAAATCTCGGCTAACATTACGGATAATCATCAGGTCAAATCGGTTTTCCTTTATTACCGCACCATAGCAGGCAACGATTTTTCCAAAGTCAGCTTAGAACGAGATGAAAATGGCGTCTATCAGCATACGATTTATGAACCTGAGTTAATTGGGCAAGAAAATCTTGACTATTATTTTGTTGCAAGCGATGGGCAAAATCAGCATACAACCGAAACGCGAACACTGTCCATCACTCATCCAAATGCGGAAACAGGATTACGGTTGAATGTCGGGGAGAATGAATTGCTTTCCGGTGAGAAGGTGATTAAGGCAACAGAGGATGACTACACAGAAGATATCGAGTTATTCCTTGATGATGATCAAGTGACCGATACGTTTATGGCTATGGAAAATGAAGCCTATTTTGCGTTTGATGTCTCGGAAACGAATATCTTCTTCCAGAATGGTGTCACCATGGGAGACGAAGTGCTGGAAATATTTGATGATACGTATAACGATTTTACGACACTCACCGTCCCGATTCCGGCAGATAAACTGGAGGACGGGGACAACACCATCACCATTCGTGCCGGAAACAAAGTTGGGCCATTTGATGAAACATCGAGCGAAAACCGTGATGATTTTACCATAAAAAACGTTCGGCTTGTCTTATCGGATGGAACCATTATCCGTGACCCGGAATACAGTGATCCGACCACCAGTCATGCTGTTGGGGACAGTCCCGGGAAAGAATCGGTGTATGATTTCACATTCACACTGGATCAGGAAAAATTTGCATCTGAATCGTTCCTGTTTGATACAACCATTGTAGAAGATGGGGAACATGACATTAAAGCTACTTTAGACGATGAGGAAGTTACGACCACGGTCATAACGGATAATACGGCACCAGACATTAGCCCTTCTGTTGAAGAAGGCAAGGAATACAAAGGGGAATTTACGATTGATGCAGATGTGGAAGATGCCAATGAGGTGGAAGAGCTTTCCGCCGAATTGGATGGCGCGTCAATTGATTTGCCTTATGAAACATCCTCTGCCGCGCTTTCACCAGGGGAACATGAAGTCATCTATACAGCAGAAGATGCTGCCGGAAATGTTGGAACGAAAGCCGTCACTTTTTCCGTCGTGGCGGAACATCCCGGGCTGCCGGACCGGATGGATGATGAGCCGGGAAGCACAAGTGCCGATCTTTCCGTACGTGTGAACGACCCAACAGGAGATGCCATGGATGTTGGATTTTATCAAGCTTATCAATATAGAGCAGAAGACACGGAAAACCTGAGCATTTCACAGAATAACGTTGGAACTGAACCACCGCAAACAATGGATCCTTACGGCGAACAAACACTGAGCGCAGAAGAAAGAAATCAGCTCTTGCAAGTAGATGGAGAGAAATTTACGACTGAATCCAATACGGAATTCCCATACCATCGATTTGACATCACGGTTGATGAAAATGTTGGTCCGGAAGATGAAATCGAAGTCGTTTGGGACGGTTCTTCCATAGAAGGCCGGAAAGTAACGATGTATGCATGGAATTACACTTCCGGTGAATGGGATGAATTGACATCAACCATTGCCGGTACCGGTGCATTTCAATTAGTCGGATCCGTGACAGGTGCAGACTACTTAAAAGATGGCAAAGTCAGTGCCATTGTCCAGGACCAAATCGCAGCGCCGGGTGAGGACTTCTCCTTTGTATGGATGACAGATACCCAGTATTATTCGGAAAGTTACCCATATATTTATGAGGACCAGGTCAATTGGATTGCCGAGAATCAGGATGCCTTGAACATTGAATATGTTTTCCATACCGGGGATCTTGTCAATATTTACGATGACTTTGATCAATGGGCTGTAGCAGACGAGAGTATGGAAGTTCTGGACGAAGCAGGTATTCCATATGGTGTGCTGGCCGGTAACCATGACGTTGATATGAAAAATAACAACTATGTCAATTACAGTAAATACTTCGGCGCAGATCGTTTTGAAGACCGTGCTTATTACAGTGGTTCTTACAAAGATAACCGCGGGCATTATGATCTCTTGTCCGTAAACGGTAACGACTTTCTCATGTTGTATATGGGCTGGGGTGTTGACCAGGCAGGGATTGACTGGATGAATGAGGTTATCGCGGCACACCCAAACCGGACAGTGATTCTGAATTTCCATGAATATTTGCTGGCAAGTGGTTCAAGAAGCCCGATTGGCGATGAAATTTTTGAGAAAGTTGTCGTGCCAAATGATAATGTGAAAGCAGTCCTTTCCGGTCATTATCACAATTCCCAAACCCTTATTGATGAGGTTGATGATGATGGGGATGGTGAAGCCGACCGAACGGTTTATCAAATGCTTGCCGATTATCAAGGCGGTCCGGAAGGCGGACAAGGCTATTTACGCATTTTGAATTTTAATATGGATTCGAACAGTGTTGGCGTCCAGACTTATTCACCTTATTTGGATGATTATAATTTTTATGATCCAGAAGAATTTCCGGGAAAAGATGAATTCACACTCGACTGGAACTTGGAAGCAGAGAAAAAACGTGTTGCGACCGATTATGTCGAGGTCAATGTCTATACTGATGAACAAATCGGTTTTTCTGAAAATGTGCCAAGCGGTCAGGATGCAACGGTTACATGGGATGGACTTGATCCGGAAAGTGAGTATTTCTGGTACACTCAAGCATCCGATGCATATGGGGGCAGCACACGTTCAGATATTTGGAACTTTACGACTGTTGATGGTGAAGTGGTGCCGGAAGACCCTGAGAAACCTGAAGTTCCTGGAGAGCCGGATGATTCAGATGAACCGGATGACAAACCAGGAGACCCTGAGGATAAACCGGGTGACCCGGAAAGCCCTGGGAATCAACCAGGACAACCACTTCCAAATAACCAGAAACAAACGGTTGATGCAGATGTCACAGACGGCAGAGCTGCCATTCAGGATGATGTATTTGAAGCAGTTGATCAAAATGGCAACATCATTATCGAATTAAATGCTGAAACAGCTGTTCTTGAACTAACTAAAGAACAAGTGGGAACATTAAAAGATAAAAATATTGTCCTTACGATTACCAACAGTGACATCACACTTGATATCCCGGCTACCGTATTTACGGGGGCAGAAGCAGCTGAAATTGACATCGAAAAGCTGAATGATATCGAAAATGCTTTAAGCCCCGTTTACGACTTGTCAATTACGCAAGGTAATGACCTGCTTCGTGAGTTTTCAGAAGGTATCACGCTGACCTTTAATGTAGACGAGGAGCACATTAATAATTCAGCAAGCGTTAAACTTTATAACTTAAATGAAGAGACCAGTGAATGGGAAGTTATTGGCGGCGAATATGCAAACAGCAAAGTAACAGCGCCGGTAACACATTTCAGTACGTTTGCTGTTTTTGAACAGGAAAAATCCAGTAACAATACGGCAGATAATGTGCTGGGGCCATCCGCTAACGGTGGGAATGAAAATGTTCTGCCGGATACCGCAACAAATATGTATCATTATCTGCTGGCCGGCATCGTGCTGACAGTCATTGGCGGTGCATTGTGGGCAGTATGGTATGTCAGAAGAAAACGACAGGCAGGTTAATAAAGTTTAGAGGTTTGGAAAAAGGGCTCCATGGAGCTGTAAGTAGTTACAGTGGAGAAAAAATCAAAACACAATACATTTAGCGTACTAAATCACATAACATTTAGTGCGCTATTTTTTTTTTACTGTCACAACAACCTTTTCAAGGAAAAAATTGATGTTTTATCATTCGTATTAGCACAATAAATAACAAAGTGACAATATATTGAAAAAAGGGTCAAAATTGCTTTGCGAAAATACCTTTTAATTTAAATGCTATTTTAGTGTGTAGAGATTTATTTTGAAAATTTTACCCAGGTTTTCTGAATATTTATGTTAAAATAAATCTAAAGATTATAATAAAATGGTCTTAAGATAAACATCTTTGGATTCAAACTTTATTCAACAATCGGGCCAGATTGTGGAATAAAAGTAAAGGCTATCCTGACTAGGATAACCTTCATTTCTTACTCTTTTTTCTTGTGAAAAGCAGTATTTGGGAGACAATGGCAAGAACGGGTAATTCAATCAAAGGACCAATAACCAAGGCTAGGGCAATGAGTGGCTGATCTGGAAATACTGTGACAGCTATAGCCAAGGCGACCGGTGAGTTTCTGGCAATGGTCGTTAAACTTAAGCTAACGGAATCTTCATAGGAAAACTTTAAGAACCTTCCAACCAGTCGTGCTATTACATAATTAATCAAAAAAAACATTAATATTGGTATGATTAAAATGTAAATGACTTCTAGGTTTTCAATTAAGTAAGAACCTTGGGAAGCAAACATTGACATAATGGCCAATGATAAAAAGAAAATTTGAGCATTGGCGAAGAAGGGGATAATTTTCTTCTTTAAAACAGACTCTCTTCTTCTTAATAAGAATCGCGTAAAGTGCGCAAGTACGAAGGGAATAACCAATACAATTAATACACTCTCTACAAGCGTTGATATGGCTATTGTTTCAATTGTTCCAGCAAATAGGAGTAAATATACCGGCAGAAGCACCACCTGCAGAATTAAATTAATCGGTAAAATTGATGTTGAAAGAGACATATTTCCTTTTGCTATGCCAGTGAACGCGAGATACCAATCTGTACAAGGTGTCACCATAAGCATGATAAAACCAATCCATAAAGCTGGATAATCAGATAAGAATATAGCTCCCAATCCCCAAGCGAGTATTGGTGTCCATATAAAATTAATGATCGTGCTGGATCCCAGGAATTTAATATTTGAAAAAGCCTTCTTTAATTGCTGCAAAGGAATCGTTAAAAATAATCCATATAGCATTAGGAGCAGAAACGGAATAACTAGAGTCTCCGCATATTGTTCAATTATGTCTGCTTGTCCTAATAAAAGACCTAAACCAACAGCAAATAGTATGATAAAGGTTTGTAGTTTATCTAGTGTTCCCATAAATGAATCTCTCTTTCTTTTAAAAAGGTGGCTGTGAATGATTACTTTCTCACATAATAATTATAATACAATGCATTAATTATTTCTTTTATTTCCAATTAAAGTTGTAGCTTAATCAGGCGCTTAACTTGAAGGGTTAGCGCCTGTTTTCCTTTTTAGAGCCATTTCGTATATTTGAGGAATTTTTTATTAGAGTTGGGAAATCCCAATTCTTTTTTTATTTCTCATTAAAGTAATTAATTGAATGAAAAATAAAAAAGAGTTATACTTTATTCAAGCAAATATTTGAATGAGGATGAGATGATGTTATGAATAAGAAAGGTACTTGTGAGATTTATTGTTATGACGAAGAAAAGGTCAATCGAATACAAGGGGATTTACAGACAGTAGATATTTCTAGTGTTTCTCAAATGCTAAAAGCTATTGCTGATGAAAATAGAGCAAAAATTACCTATGCTTTATGTCAAGATGAAGAGCTATGTGTGTGTGATATAGCAAATATTATAGGTATCACAGTTGCAAATGCTTCTCAACATTTACGAAAACTTCACAAACAAAGAGTTGTGAAATACCGAAGAAAAGGCAAACTTGCATTTTATTCTTTAGATGATGAACATATCAAGGAGATAATGAAGATTGCATTGACACATAGGGAAGTGGGAGAGGTTAATGTTTAATCAGTATAAAATGACTACAGAGAATATTTTGGAGATGAAAAAATGATTACAACGATACTTACAGCTGCTGCGGTTTATGTAGCGACAGGAATTGATTATCTTGTTATATTAATTCTTTTGTTTTCGCAAATAAAAAAAGGCCAGGCAAAACATATTTGGATAGGACAATATATAGGGACTGTAATTATTATAGGAGTAAGTCTTTTAGTTGCCCTGGGGGTTGCAAATTTAATTCCTCAGCAATGGGTTGTAGGACTACTTGGACTTTTACCACTTTATTTAGGTGTAAAAATATGGATTAAAGGGGAAGAGGATGAAGATGAAAGTAACATTTTGTCCTTATTTTCCTCAGATAGGTTTAATCAATTATTTTTGACGGTTACTTTTATTGTATTGGCTTCCAGTGCGGATGATTTTTCCATTTATATACCGTACTTTACGGCGTTAAATATGTTTGAAATCATTGTTGCTATTATTGTCTTTTTAATTATGGTGGCGGTTTTATGCTATGTCAGCTATCGCTTAGCTTCCTTAGATTTTGTATCGGAAAAAATTGAGAAATATGAACGTTGGATTGTCCCAATTGTTTTTATAGGGCTAGGAATTTATATTATGTTTGAAAATGGCACATTCAACGCTTTATTCTCATTCCTGCTTTAACGGGCGCCATTCTTGAATAGAAGGTGTTCTTTTCCGAATCGAACAGTATAGTTGATAAAGAGGTGAAAAATGAATAATCGTTGGAACGAAATAATATATAAATGTTGGTCTCCAGTGTACGATAAACTTTTCAATTCGAGGAAATTCCTTGAAGCGAGAAAGTTGATATTTCAGGAGAAAAAGTTTATTAAAAATCAAAGTATACTATTCGTTGGTGTAGGAACAGGTGCGGATTTGGAACTAATTAATCATCGTGATTTAAATATTACAGGAATAGACTACTCTAACGAAATGCTTGAGAAGGCTAAAATTAAATTCAAAAGTTCATCAATACAGTTTTTGAAAATGGACACTCAGGATATGAGCTTTAAAGATAATCATTTCGATGTAGTGATTGGAAGTCTTGTTTTATCAGTTATTCCTAATGCAGATAAATGCATCAAAGAGATAGTAAGAGTATTAAAACCAAATGGTGAGATTATCATCTTTGATAAATTTTCACCTAAAGGTAAAGAACTTTCTCCTTTGAAAAAAGCAGTTAGACCGTTATTCAAGTTATTAGGTACTGACATAGGTATGAACTTTGAGACATTGTATGAGAAAAACAAAGAGGCTTTATCTATTAAAGAGGATACACCTTTAATGTTTAACGGTATGTACAGAAAGATAGTCATCAGCAAAACGAACACTTAACGGTATTCCGTAATAGGGCGCTTTTATTTAAATGATGTTGAACATTTAGGGGGATATACTATTGGATAAGCGTGACTACTTAGTTAAGACCTTTTCACGTACTAAAAGAAAAGATTATGAGAACTATATTTTAACTGCTATATGGCATAAATTGGATAACATGGATCTTAAACCTGTTAGCCAACAATACGTTAAACGTAAAAATGGTACGCATGCTTTAATGGATCTATATTTTCCACAATTAAACATAGAAATAGAAGTGGATGAAGCATACCATCAAGACAACCAAAAAGCAGATAAACTTCGTATGGATGATATTATTTCTGCTGTTAATGAGAAATCTGTTGAAGACTTTTTATGTCTTAGAATAGATGCCACCAAAACAATAGAACAGATTAATGATAGAATTAATGAAGTTGTATCAATTATCAAAAGTAAAGCTTCAAAAGTCCGTTTTAAGTGGTTATCATACGAAGAAGAATTAGAACAAGTGAGACAACAAAAATTTCTATCAATTTATGATGATGTCTCGTTCAAGTACATAAAAGATATTGCCAATATCATATTTGATAAGAATGTTAAAAGTCTTCAACATGCTTTCTTCAAGGCAAAAGGTAATGTGTGGGCATGGTGTCCTAAACTATCCATTAATATAGACGGGGATGTCAAATCAATGGCTGGTGGTTGGATTAATTTCTTAGCAGAAGACTGGACATACATTGATGAATCACACCTAGATGGAAAAATAGTTGAAGGTAGAAAAAGTACATATATGGAGGAAATGAACTCTGATCGTGAAAGGGCAGTATTTGCAAAATATAAAGACAATCTTGGTTATAACAGATATAGGTTTGTAGGAGTTTTCAAAAGTTTTGGTTTATCTCCCGAAAACGAAAGCTGTATCAGGTATTCACGTATAGCTGATAAGATAAAATTAGTGAAGTAAGATATGCAGGTACTTTATTTACGATTAAATCTTATAGTTGTAATAATCTTAGTCATAAGAACAATCCCTTTATTCTTATGATAATTGCTCTTATTACTTTTAATGGACACAGGGAATCGTATCAAAAAGTATTCAATAATCGGGCGCTTAACTTGAATAAGGAATAGCGCCAATATCGTATATAAGGGCTAAATTTTCGAATAAAGAAGAAATAGAAAGCAGGTTGATATATATGAATAATGATTCAATTAACCAAATGTGGGAGGCGTATAGAAAGGCAAACCCGAAGGCACCGGAAAATTATGAAGCGTGGGCATTTGGTGATTCTAAGGAAATGGCAGATGAACTTGCTGAATTGGTATTGAATGGCAACAAAACAGCGACAGCTTCCAATTATACGATGTATGAGGAAGATGAGCCGTTACCGTACGTTGGTCTTCATAATATTGTTTTGGACGGCGATGGAAGAGCCGTAGCTATTGTCGAAACCACTTCTGTTGAGACAGTGCCTTTTGACGAAGTAACTGAAGAACACGCTTATTTAGAAGGTGAAGGCGATCGCACATTGAGATATTGGCGTGAAGCACACGAAGACTTTTTTAAGAAAGAATCTAAAGAGGTCAATCAAGAATTTCATAATAAAATACCAGTGGTATGTGAAAGGTTTAAGGTAATATATAAGAAGTAATTTTACGATCATTATTCCGGAAAAGGGCGCAATTATGAAAAAAAATGTAAAATATTTTAGGTGGTGTTTTTTTGGAAAAAGAAGTGAAAAAAGATTTAACTAAAATTATATCCCTGACTGTTGTAGGTGTAATTTTGATATTAATGATTCCTTTTCTTTTTCTTAATTTAAGGTAGTAGTAGTTTCATACGATCGGGCGCATTTCCGGAATGAAATCAGCGCTCATGTTTGAAAAAAGGCCATTTAACGAAGTAATTGAAAGGTGGTATAAAAGCATAATGACAACAAGTAATTCTGTAGAAAAACGTCCTTGGTATCTAAAAAAAGGATGGGTAATAGCAATGTGCTTAATTACACACCAATTGGTTTTATAAATGTCTTACTGAATCGGAATCGTTGGCAGCGTGATGAAAAGCTATTATTTCTAGGCATTGCTATAATTACGGGAATGTTTTGGTTTCTAGAATTTTTCCACTTCTGGGTTTCTATAGTATTTGCTATTGTCGCATATTTAGTTATCCATATATGGCCTGAAGAGCCTGAAAGAGAGGCGTAGCCAAATATTAAGCAATCCGGGCGCAAATCTGGAATAAAGCTGCGACCGATATTGCTTTAATACGAAGGGCCATCCTATTGAACAAGCATACAAAGGGGAGTATGTATGTCAAAGTATTTCAAAGGGGAATTTTTGAGACAAAGAATTATTTTAACTGTTATACTTCTAAGCATAATAACACTTTCTGAGTACGGATTAATTTCAAATACATTAAATTCATTTTTTGCGGGAGTAGCTCTTATTGTATTTTTTATTGTGGATAGTGATTTGAGAAAAAATGAACCACATTACTAATAAAACGGGCACTTTCACGAAATGAAAAATGTGTCACTGTAGCTTTCTAGGGCCATATTGCTGCTTAATTAGAGACTAAAAAGCATTCCTGTAATGAAAAAATTTGAGGAAAAATGGACGTAGAATCGATTGTACAAAAAAAGAGCCCTCTTGGTACGATAGAGAGTGTCATCGATGACCTCGAATTAAGTACCTAAGGAGGACTCCTACAATGGATTTTACACAAAATGAACGCTTAGCACAAATCACAGAAAAAACACTTATTATCGGTATCGATGTGGCTAAAAAGAAACATGTAGCTCGTGCCATTGACGACCGCGGTCGTGATTTAGCGAAACGTTTGGTGTTTGAGAATACCTTTACAGGATTTAAACAATTGCTTAAATGGGCTCAGAACCTTGCTGATGAAACGAATAAATCCAACTTTATTTTTGGAATGGAGCCAACAGGCCATTATTGGCTGAATCTAGCTTATTATTTAAGGGCTCAGGAGCTACATGCCGTCGTCGTTAATCCCATGAAGGTGAAACGCACGAAGGAATTGGATGATGATTCACCAACCAAAAATGATACAAAAGATGCGAAAGTTATCGCTCAGGTAATGAGAGCTGGTCGATATCATGAACCAATCTTACTTGAAGGCATCTATGCTGAACTGCGGGAAGGCATGAAGCTTCATGACATGATGCAGGAGGATTTGTCCTCTATCAAAGCACAAATGCATAATGCGTTAGACCGCTATTTTCCAGAGTTTCTAACCGTATTTAAAGATTGGACCGGAAAAGCTGCTCTTCACTTTCTCAAAGAGGGCTATCTTCCAGAGGACATCCAATCAAGTTCGGAAGAGGAACTGATGGGTGAAGTAAAACAGGCAACTAAGCGTGGCGTTGGAATCAAGCGCATCCAAGAGCTTAAACACGCAGCTGAAACAAGTGTAGGGCTAACAGTTGGTTTGACGATGGCACGTCAGGAGATTCGTTATTTAATCGATCAATATCAAGCTATACAGGAGCGCATCCAGGCTCACGAAGCACGACTCGAAGAACTTGTTCTTCAGGTTCCTGGAGCCAGTCAAATGATAGCGATCAAGGGCGTTAGTACGATTACAGTCGCTGGTCTTTTCGCGGAAGTCGGGGATTTATCCAACTATCGAGATCCACGCCAAATTATTAAGTTAGCGGGACTCAACCTTCAGATGAACCAATCCGGATATTTCAAAGGACAGACGACGATCACGAAGCGTGGCCGCCGTCGGTTAAGATCCCTGTTATACCAAGTTGCGCGCCCTTTATCGATTCATAATGAAGGATTTAAAGAACTGCATCATTATTATAAAAACCGAGCAAACAATCCACTTACAGGGAAGCAATCCTACGTGGCTCTTAGTCGGAAGTTGATCAAGATATTTTTTGTGATAGGTACACGCAATTGCTCATTTGATGAAACACGTATGTTGAGGGACATCCCTCAATTGAAACCTTTACAGGAAGTCGCTTAATAAACACACAGAAATATAATACGTTGTCAATTACCCAGATTTATGTCTATTACAATCGAAGCACGGATTAGCCGGTCGATATTACCTCCATTAGGGCATAGACCCACTTAAAAAGCATTCCGGCATCCACACATGGTAAGTCGAACGAAGGAATGTACGCGCACAATGACGCCGAGATAATGGAGGGTTCCACCACCATGTTTCAATTGTGGAGATCCAAAGTGCGATATATTTATTTCCTATTTTTGGAAAATAAGGTACCAAGCTTATTAGGCTAAATGGTATACTTCCATATTAATCCAATATTGGCGGTATTTTCCTTGACTTTACCGAATAGCTTCGATATCAGTAAGAGGAAATCGGAGAAAAACAACGATATTTTAAGATAATCGAAATATATTGAGGGAGGACGAAAAGGGTGTTTTTTTATGCAGACAGATAATTTAAGGCTAAATAGTATAAGCCGTAGTTTTGTCATTTGTTTCATAATGCTTTTGTCTTTATTAATCCTCGATGCATATATTTTTCCTGAGAAGTCAGTATTATCAGAAATGCTAATTACAGGATTGGCTTGTATTTTAACAATTTTGTTGATAGTTCCTAGTTGGGTACAAGTATTTAAGTCCATTAAGCAGAGTCACAAAAACAATTAAACAATAGGGCGCAGTTGTCGAAGAAGTGCTGCGCCTGAATTGGGCCATATTGTTGAGTAAGGAAATAAATAAACTGCTAATCAACGAAGCATTTCTTTTGTAATCGTACTAACGTGAAAACAGAATTAAAATTATAGGTGGGAAACATGAGAAAAAGATTTAAACGTCTTATGCTGATAATATTTACGGGTATTATTTCAATTTTTGTGTTGATTCTTTCTGTGAGCTTTATTAATCATAAAATACAGTTATCAAAAGAAGAGGAACTATTTGCTCCGACTGGACAACTTGTAGAAGTAAATGGTCGTCAAATGCACGTTTATACAGAAGGAAATGGAGAAGAAACACTAGTTTTTATGTCTGGTGGTGGCACGAGTTCACCTGTATTAGATTTTGTTGTTATTGAAAAGGCAGGTTATGGATTTAGCGAAGTCACAGATACTGACCGAGACATTGATACAATTCTATCCGAAACAAGAGAAGTTCTTTTAAAGTCAGGAGTTGAAGGTCCTTATATTTTATTTCCTCATTCTATGTCTGGCATTGAAGCCTTAAACTGGGCGCAAGTTTACCCCGATGAAATAAAAGCAATCATTGGATTAGATATGGCTGTTCCAGCTGCGTATGAGAATTTTGATATTAATATGTCGCTTGTTCGGTTAGGTGCTTTTGCTGCAAATACAGGATTAACTAGATGGATTACGAACCTATCTGAAAGTGATGCAATAAAATATGGGACGTTGACAGATGAGGAGCAAGAATTATACAAAGCCATTTTTTATCGAAGAACATCGACTAAAAATATGATCAATGAAATAAAAAATATTAAAGCAAATGCACAAAAAGTCAAAGAAGCTGGAACACCAAATGCACCTATACTTTTGTTTTCATCAAATGGTCAAGAAACAGGCTTTGATGAAAAAAAGTGGATTGAAATCCAAAATAATTTTAATAATAAGAACGATAACGCGAGCCTAATCGAGTTAAATTCGTCTCACTATATTCATAATATTGACTATAGGCAAATAGCAAAGGAATCGGAAGAATTTATTGAAAGCTTAAATCGTTAATAAAGGTGAAAGTCTAATTTCTATGTAGAGCTAATTTTCACCAAACGGGCGCTTTCCTTGAATAATAGACGAGTGTTACTAAGCGAAAGGAACGGGTCTGTTGAATAGTAACGTAATTTGGTCTGAAAGGTGGCTAATGTTTGAAACATAGGGTAGCGATTGTAACCGGAGCGAATTCTGGAATGGGTCTCGCCACCAGCATGGAATTAGTCCATAGAGGTTTTCACGTGATAATGGCATGCAGAAACAGTGAGCGTGGAGAAAAAGCATTGCAGCAAGTCAAACAACAAAGCCAAACGAATGATATAGAAGTAATGAAATGTGATCTGGGGTCATTGGGAAGTATCCGCACCTTCGCTGATCAATTCAAACAGCGTTACCAAACACTTGATGTGCTGATTAACAATGCTGGGGTTGTTAGCTTGAAACGAGAAACCACGTCTGATGGATTTGAGAGTATGATTGGCGTTAATCATCTCGGTCATTTTCTTCTGACTAATCTTCTTCTTAAACAGTTAAAAAATGCTGAACAAGGAAGAATTGTCACGGTTTTCTCGGGTGCCCACAAGGCGGGTAAAATTCACTTTAATGATCCTCATTTAACCAAAAAATTTAACGTAGTAAAAGGTTATAGTCAATCCAAGCTGGCAAACATTTTATTCACCCGTGAGTTGGCAGCCCATCTAACAAACACTACGGTGACAGCAAACTGCCTTCACCCTGGAGCTGTTTCGACAAATCTTGGTGTTAACCGCAAGACCGGATTTGGTAAAGCCATCTATGCTGCATTACGGCCATTTTTTCTTACATCTGCAGAGGGGGCTGACACGACTATTTATTTAACTACAAGTCCGGATGTTGCTAAAATTAGCAGTGAATATTTTTATAAAAGAAAAATTATATCTACATCAGCTAAGGCAAAAGATAAAGCTCTTGCTGAAAAACTGTGGAAGTGGAGCGAGCAAGAGGTCGGCGGATTGGTTTGAAAATCAATCGTGAAATAAATAAGCAGGAGGCATACATATGAAATTGTTTTTTAGAACACTATACTCGATACTTTTATTTGGAGCCGGTGTCTTGCATTTTGTCCATGAGCGAGGTTTCCGTAAGATTGTCCCCAAAACACTGCCCTTACGAAAGACCATTGTGCTAGTTTCAGGTGTTTTTGAAATGCTTTTTTCCGTCTTGCTCTGGATGAAAAAAGGGCAACATATTACAGGAAAACTTTTAGCATTTTTTATGATCGCTGTTTTTCCAGCAAATGTGTACATGGCTGTGAATAGAATATCATTCCGGCCGGGAAAACAAGCGAATCCTTGGATTCTATGGTTGCGTTTACCCCTGCAACTTCCACTGATTTTCGGGGCGTTAACGTTGGGAAGAAAAGAGAACGATTAGAGTATTCCAGAAACGGGCGCTATTCTTAAATAAGGATCAGCGTCAGTGTCTTATATGAAGGGTCACTTTGCGGAATAGCATATGCTAAGATTGAATCATGATATTGCTTAACGGGAGAGGCTTTATTTTGCAAAAATGCGAAAACTGTAATGCAGCATTCAGTTGGAGTGAAATTTATAAATCGCTTTGGGCGGGTTATAAACCTATTAAATGTAACGAATGTGGTACAGGGCATAAAATAACAATTTCGGGTAGAATAATTTTTGTTTCTTTGACGACCTTATCAATGGTGATCTTTGGTCTTTTTCTTTCGCCATTTAGGAGCATTTTAGTAACAATTGGAATAGCACTTTTTATTTTAATCATTGGCTCTTTGTTGACCCCATTTTTTGTTACATATAAAAAATTTTCATGAAGAAAGTATTTAAGTTATCGGATACACAAGATTCCTTGAAGTTGGCATATTAAGCAATCGGGCGCGCTAACCTAATAAGAATTGCGCCAATATCGCATATGAGGGTCAGAAGGAGTTGATATCCTTGGTCATTTTGGCAGAAGTATTACGTACAATTTCTTACGTAATACTTATTATTAGTGCTGGTTTCTTTTTACGACATTTGGAAAAGATTAAAAAGCAAAGAAAACTTTTAACCTTTGAATTTATAATGTACATAATCATACAGGTTGCATTTGTCCTCTTTGCAATCAGTTTATTGATTTCGATATTTGTTAATTGATTTCAAGACAGCTCTTATTTCAGTAATCGAGCGCAAGAACTGAATAATACTTGTGCTACTTTTGCTTGCAAGGGGGAGATTACGCTGTGCAAAAAAGGTTTATAATACTTGCCTATTTGTTATTCTTTGTACCTCTTATATTCATTGTAAATTTTATGTTTGATATTATTACGCTTGAAAAGATACAAGGATTGCCTGTATTTCTTCCTATAGTTTTTTGTTCTTTTGGTCTATTCTTTGCATCAAAAGCGTATCAAATTCAAAAGAGTACTTTGACGATTAGTGCTGTAATTGCAAATTTAGTCTTATTCTTATTTCCGTTTATTTATATGATTGGCGGAACAGCAGTATTTGGTGTGTAGTATTCAATTATAGGGCGCAGTAATCGAACAAGAGTACAGTACGTCTGGCTGAATTAGAAGTGTATGAATTAGGGAGATGAATAAGTTGGAAATATTTATTTGGATGATAGTAATTGTGGTATTAGTCAGTTTAATTATGGGCATTTATTCCACTAACAAACATTTTAAAGTAAAAGAGCGTGAGATCAAATTGGAACAGGAAAGATTAGAGTTGGAACGAAAAAGATTAGAATTAGAAGAGAAAAAATTTAAATGATTTCTTCAATCGGGCGCGAGTCTGAAATAAGCCTTATAAGAGCCTGATAATTGGATAACACTTAAGAATTCAAGAGGTGAAGGTGGATGATTGTTTTAGCTGCATTATTGGTTATAGTCCCGTATTTAGTAATTACTAAAACTCAATTTTTTAATAATAAATATTCAAATAACAAATTGTTGACACAACTGGGAATGGCTATATTAATGGCAACCATAACTATAAACACCCTTTTTACAAGTAATGTTGGAATGGCGTTGAAATATACCGTTGTAGGAGTAGGTATAATGTCATTTATTGGTATTATAATTGAAATATTGATTTCAAAAAAACAACAAACTACATCATAATGTAACTAACTGCTTTATTCATTAATCGGGCGCGTTAACCAAATAAATGTTTGCCGTAATCGGGGCAGATTGTTTAAGATGAAATTTTAAAAGGGAGTGATTAGATTGGATATTATTCATAGCGAAAGTCCCTCATATAGTGCTTATCTTTTAATGATAGTGTTATCCTTGATTACTTTTAGAAAAGTTCAATGGGTGGAAACGAGAAAAGGTACTTTGAAAAAAGAAATACAACATTATAGAAATTACAAAGATGGTGTGTAAGTATTCTTCAAACGGGCGCTTTTCTTTAATAAGGATGAGCGTCTATATCGCATATAAGGTCGAGGATATAGAGTAAGGAAACTAATTTGTTAAATTAAGGGTAATAGATAATGGCAAACTTCTCGAGAATAAAATGTTCTCACGATTCCTATACGATGGAAGCGGACCATAGCGCTGATCCTCTGTGGTGTTCAAAGTGTGGCTGTAACCTTGATATTGATGATTTTCCTCTTTCTGATAAATTGAAATCTGAGTTAATAAATTGGGTCACCGAGTATGGGAAAATTTTAGAACAGACCGATTATGGCGAAAAAGTAAAACGTGATACGGCAATATTAGTTAAATCTCATGATGAAAAAGGATTGAGTTTGTATCAAAAGTTAAAATTCGAGCTCGGAGATGGATATGAGGTAAATTATGTACATACATCACTTTGAACTCATCAATATGGGGAGTTTTATTTGTTGATCTTAAACATAATAATAGGTGTTTTGGCCATTTCACGGTGGATTGCTGGTAGGATTCAGTATTAAAGTTACTACTGGTCCGATTCTACAACAATCAGGCGCTTATCCTTAATAAGGAAAGCGCCAACTTGCATTTAACAGAATTTCTTGAATTAATGAGCAGGTTAAACCGCTGTCCGGAATCGCACATATATGAGATGACAATCATATCCAGGCGATCCCTCTTACAACAATACTTCTAATAGACAGATTGACATCATCATTTTACAATAGAAATAAGTTTCATAAGCAATATGATTAAATGTACACGGTTTGTTTGGCATAGCGCAATATAAAAATTGACATCAAACTGCATGATGAGGGATAAATCATGAACGATTTGGAGCAAAATTTGCAAATTGCATTAAAGGAAATCAACCGGCTAAAAGATGAAAATCAAAAATTAAAAGATTTGCTGGCAAAGCATCACATTCCCGTTTCTAACAATCAAGCTAAACATGGCCAACGCATTGCGAGAACTAAAATTTTACAGAAACGCATCGCTATTTTTAGAAGTCTGTTTAAAGGGCGGACAGATGTATATGCGGCTCATTGGAGATCTAATGGGGAATCCAACTATGCGCCTTCTCGTAAATATGAACCCAATAAGAAATATAAAGAACGTGAATTATTGCCGCTAACGGACAATGTCATTGAGAATCACTTGCGTGGCAATAAAACTATTGGCATCTATCCTCTGTTAAAAGATGAAACGTGCTGGTTTTTGGCAGTTGACTTTGATAAAAAGGACTGGCAAAAGGACGCGCTCACATTCATGGGTGTTTGTAACGATGTAGGTGTACCTGCAAGCATGGAAATTTCCAGATCCGGAAATGGTGGCCATGTCTGGATTTTTTTCAGTGATAAAATGCCAGCGAAAACTGCTCGTAAATTAGGGAGTCTTCTTATGGACAAGACTCTGGAAAAGCGGTACGAGACAGGTGTTGATTCGTTTGACCGGTTTTTTCCCAATCAGGATACAATGCCAAAAGGTGGATTTGGAAACCTGATTGCACTACCTTTACAGCAACTTCCCCGAAAGAATGGCTATAGTGTATTTGTTAATGAAAAATTTGAACCATATACTGATCAATGGGCGTATCTGTCGTCTGTAAAAAAAATCAGCAAAGAAACTGTGGAATCAATTCTGGGAAAGTATAACCATTCCAACAGTTACACCGTAAAAAGTAAACAGGCATCGTATGATGCGAAGATCCCCTCTGAAATAACCATCATAAGAAAAAACGGCATACATATTCCCAAAAATAAGCTGCCTTCAAATATATTGAACGAGTTAATCAAGCTTGCGGTCATCAATAATCCTGAATTTTTTAAAGCTCAATCCAAAAGGCTGTCTACGCATAGGATTCCCAGAAAAATTGACTGTAGTTATGAGACGGAGGATTCTGTGGTTATCCCGCGTGGCTGTCTGGCAGATATAAAAGCCATTTTAGTCAGGAACGAAATCAACTTCTATATCGATGATCAAACCATCAAAGGCAACAGTATCAATATCCATTTTCATGGGAGTCTTCTGCCAAAACAAAATGAAGCGACCTACGCTATGAAAGTAAATAGTTGTGGTGTCCTATCAGCAGCAACTGGTTTTGGTAAAACTGTTGTGGCGGCAGCGCTGATTGCGGAGAGAAATATCAACACGTTAATCATCGTGCACACTAAGCAGCTGCTTACTCAGTGGAAAGAAAGTTTGCAGGCTTTTTTTAATTTGGATGGAAACCAGGTAGGTCAAATCGGTGGGGGTAAAAAGAAACCAACAGGTAAAGTGGATATTGCTATGGTTCAGACGTTAAGCAGATCAGAAGATGTGCGCGAAAAAGTCAAAGGCTATGGACAGGTAATTGTCGATGAATGCCACCACATTTCAGCGGTAAGCTTTGAAAAAGTATTAAGGGCAGTAGAAGCTTCCTGCGTTCACGGACTAACTGCAACACCAACTAGAAAAGACGGGCTGCATAAAATAGTTGCTATGCAATGCGGGGAAATCTGTTATAAGGTTTCCGCCAAAAGTCAGTCAAAACTCCATCCGTTTGACCATGTGCTTATTCCTCGGTTAACAAGTTTCAAGAATAATGGTGACAACATCCAGAAGGTTTATGCAAACTTGGCTATTAATGAACAACGGAACAAAATGATATTCAATGATGTATTAAAAGAACTTGAGAATAATGCGTATCCAATTATTTTGACAGAGCGGATTGAACATGTACATGAATTGGAGAAGGCTTTTAAAGGATTTGCTAAGAATATAATCGTATTAACAGGTAAACTGAGTAAGCAGGAAGAGAAAGACCGTTTAAAGTTTATGAAAAGCCTTTCAGATAATGAAGAGCGGCTTGTTATTGCCACCGGTAAATATATCGGAGAAGGATTTGACAATGCTCGATTGGACACCCTATTCCTTGCTATGCCAATTGCCTGGAAAGGAACACTCCAACAATATGTCGGCAGATTGCATCGCGTTCATACGGATAAGAATGTTGTAAAAGTTTATGATTATGTTGATTATCAGGTTCCTGAGTTGAAGACCATGTACGAAAAGCGCATGCAGGGATATAAGTCGATGGGGTACCACGTTCAAGGCAGCGGTGAAGAAAATAGTAGTGGGCAGCAGATGAAGTTATTTTGATAGACAAAATTATGGTCTGAACGAATAGTTAAAATACATGAATGAACTTCATATTCATACCCTATATATATATTACTATTATATGGATTTGCACCTGCCGAACACCGCAACAAAAACGTTATTCGACAAATTTCGGGGCGTCACTGTGACCGTAATAACCGTAACAAATCCACTTGTTATTTCGAATGATTTAATGGTGAACTTTATATACTTAGCCTATAAAATGACAATAGCAGAAATTGACATAGATAAATTGGTTGTTTGGCGGTTTGAACCGCGAATACAAATTATATGAACACGAGTGGGGGATTATCGTGACAACTGAGATGGAACTGATTAATAAAACGTATTATCAAACTCTGGTAGATGATTATAAAAAAAAGCACCCAATTAACGTTTTGGGTGAAATGCATTTGGAAGAGATGAAGAAGGAGCGGCCGGATTTATCCGCTATTCGCTACGCACAAGGAGAAGTTTATTTCCTGAATAAGGATTATGAAGCGGCTATTTATAAATGGGGGCATCCTATAGAGGATAATTTGTTTCCATGGGCACAAAAAAATATAGCAGATTCTTATTTTGAAATGGGTTTATTTGCGGAAGCGGAAGAATTCTATAAAGAAGTTGAGACCCAATCGGTTAGTTTAAATGCAGAAGTCCTTCTGCAGCTGTTTTCTTTGTACATTCAGCAAAACAGACTGGAAAATGCAACGGATGCCATTAAAGAAGCGGTTAAATTAGATCCCGATTATTCTGATGTGACAGAGGTCGCCCAATCTTTCTTTGAGAACTACGAGGATTGGGATAACGCGATTGATCTTGCAGTAAATGAGGCAATTCGAACGAAGTCACTGTCATGGTTTGAAGTTTTAGAAGGATATGCAGAACAGGGACTTACAATCAGTTACGATCCAATTTATTTTAAGGAAACGTTAGTTACCTTATTGCACATGGATAAATTACGCTTTGAGAGCCTTACAGAACAATTGTGGAAGAAGTATAAACAAAATGACTATTTTATAAAATGGCTGGAAGAATTTAACCAGCTTCTTTTAACAAATCATGTGGAAGAATCCTATACGTGGAAGAAGCTTCCGGATTTATTTAAAGAATCTTACTTTGAATTGATTAGTGGAAGATTTCTAATCAGGGACATAGCACCGCTAATCCCAAACCATTTAACGAATTGGCTGGAAGTATCATCTGTTTCAGATACCTTAATTTCTTCAACAGCCATACTTGCTTGGGATACGATTTTTCAATCCGATTTAAATGAAAACCTGGTTCGTGAAGCACAATACCATTTCGAACAATCAAATGCCACCTCATACGGCAGACAAGAAGGGAAGAAGCTATTTGAGTCGATTAAGAGGTGGGCGGAGCAAGAAGGCCTGATAGATGACTTAACTGAATTTATGGAACCAGTGCTGGAAGAGTACAATATCGATGTGGCAAGTCCATCTAAAATCCAAAGTGTTATTAAAACCTCAATCGAGTTTTTAGTAGAAAAACGGGCAGAGGTGGAAAATGGCATTATGGATAGAATTAATTGGAACGAAGAAGTCATTGCGGGTATAGAAGATATAGATCATCAGTTAAAGGAAATGGAAAAAGCAGAAACAGATGTCGTGAAAGATTCTTTCAGTCAAATAAAAAATGATTTTTTTGAAGGTATCATGAGTAAGTTGTCTGAGGAGCTTCAAAGTTGTTCCGAAATGGTTCATGAAGACAGCGATTTTGGCAAACTCCATATTGAAATTAATGATGAAATGAATCGTCGAATTGCAGGATATATGGAATATACGGCACAACATGACTTTAAAAATGCCGTTAACGAGTGGCTGGAGAGTTGTAATAAAGGGTTACACGACAGCCAAATTAAAATGAATGAAATGACCGAAAGCTTTAATCAGCAATATGGGGAAGAGAAGATTGTATTAGACGGTGATTCTAAGATATTAGATGATTGGCTGAGGGATTTGGAACGAATATCAAGGGGCATGATGCACATGGAAAACGTTAATATCATGATGCGCAATAATCCTGCCCAGTTGTTGCTAAAAGGGACGGGGAAACTCTTGGGATCGGTACCTACAAATAAAGAAAGACTCCATTATAGATATAAAGATTATATTGAAAATGAAGACTATCGTCCAATTATCCAGGAATTAATAAATCCGTTTCAACAACAATTAGAATTATTTGAACGATCATTAGAGTGGGATGTAAGTAAGTTTTTTTCAACCCCGTTTGAAGAGTTGAATCAGGTGAGCGAAGAACTGCAAGGTACGATTGAAAAACATCAGGACTCCCTGAATACCATGCGTGAAAAACCGGAAATCTACCGTGATCCTCTCACTTTATTCGAATTGCAGCTTCATCAATATGAGCTAATGAATGCATTAAGTTAAAAATGAAAAGAACGAATGCAGTAACCGGAAGGATCAGCCCCCTCCTGTGCCAGCTCAGGGGGGCTGACCCTTTCACATGATCAGTTCTCTTGCAGCATTATGAGCGGCTTTTAAGAAAGGGTTATACCTCTTTTGATTCCTTGTTAGCGGTGAGATGTTTATTTCGAGATCTGGGTATTTGAGACATGTCTGTTTAAAGGTGAAAACTAATTCTTTCTGTATTTCTTTTAGGTGAGTGTGTTTGAATGTGGAAGTCTGTGACAGGATATCATCAATATAGTCCAGGTCACTGTAAATCAGGACACTTGAATAATTATCTTTGACATTATGACGGAATTTTTGAAGCGCTCCAATGATCGCAGTTATCTCAGCAAATACGGACATGGCAAAATCACCGGTTCCGGATATTAATTGATATTTTTTAGAGACGCTGCCATTATAGACGTAGCAAAAGCCGGCCGCCATTTTGTTGTTTTTATTTATCGATGCGTCACAATAAATCGTTAGGACTTCCTGGCTGAGATATTGATCATAAATCCAGTCCTTATGTTCTTGCTCTACTATTTCTTTTGACTTCCCCCAAAAATCAGGCAAGGCTGATACAGACTTTGTATAGTTTTTTTGTCTCATAACTTTTTCTCCTGTACGATAAATTGAAAAGAGCAAACAGGGGTGAACAGAGGCAGGCATGTTCACCGCTTATTGGTTATGTCGCTTCTCTTCTTTAACCTGTTCAAGCCATTCATCAATCTGTTCTTTTGTCCATCCGGATTTGTCACCAATCATGACAGTTGGATCCGGCAGTTTATCCCTGCCTTTGTAAACGGATAATTGTCTTGTGTTGTATGTTATTCCCTGTTCTCTGGCAATATCAGCGAATTCTTTGAGTCCGTAGTATTGAATTGGTTTTTTTGAAGTCATGTTAGCCACCTCGTTACATTAACTTTTTTGTTTCTCTGCCAGCGTATTTGATACACAATCACAAGTGTCGACAGACTGATGATCATTGAGGTAATGGAAATAATAATGGTCGCCGTGAGCATCGGATTAACCTCCTTGACAAAATTGGTATGATAAGGGTATGATAAGTTTATAATAGTGGGTGAGGCAAGGGGGTTAACCCCTTAACCTCGTTGTTAGTTTTTTGAATCCTTCTCCGGTTGGTGCGGAGTTGGATTCTTTTCGGCGGCATAGCCCCCGATACGTTGTTACGATTTCCGTAACAAAACCAACGAATGCCGTAACAAGACCTATGGTAGCCGTTAGAAGCATAATCTCATCCACTATTTTCACCCCCTTTCTCAAAGAGGGCAGGGCATTTATCATACCCTTACGGTAAAGATATACCATACCGTTGAATAAGTCAACAGAAATGTCGGAAAATTATCACGGAAAAATTAATTTCGGCTGAAAGATGAGGCGTTTCTTGAGAAGACCGGGAAATCCACGTTAAGCAAGCACAGTAAACCATTCAATGATCAACATGCATTATCAGCGACTGCTCCAGCATTATGGGCAGTCGTAATTTAGTACTCCGGCATGGGAATAAGTGCCACAGCAGCCCCTCTACGGTAGAATTCAGCAAGTTTATAGTACAAAAAAATTAGCTGACAGAATTTTTCTTTGCAAATAAAATAGCTTAAATTTGTGACAGATTTCGCAGCGTTATGTATAATTGAATACAGCGAATAACTTAATAGTTTTGGGTACAGGTGATTTCAAACGCTGAAATCTTAAAAGGGAAGCTGGTGAAAGCCCAGCGCGGTCCCGCCACTGTAATTGCGAGCTAGCTGCTATGACCACTGTACACGTGAATGTATGGGAAGGGTAGATGCAGTATGTGATGACCATGAGCCAGGAGACCTGCCTGCTGCCTATTGTGCATCAATGCCTGCGAGGAATAGGATGGTGTAAAAGGACAGGTTTATAATGACTGCTCTTTTACATAATCATCTTCATTTCCGTGAAGATGTTTTTTTTATTTTAAACGACTTGTATTGGGGGGGTATCGAAATGAAAAAAGTTTTATCTTTCATTCTATTATTAATGCTTACACTGGGTCTTTTAGCTGGCTGTGGTTCTGATGGCTCTGGCTCGGAAAATGGTAACGAGAATCCAGATGAGAATACGGAACAACAAGCGTCGGAGGAAGCAGCTTTTCCATTAACGGTAACAGATGCGCTTGATTATGATATAACAATTGATGAGAAACCGGAGCGCATCGTCTCATTAATCCCGAGTAATACGGAAATTGCGTTTGCACTAGGGTTAGGTGAGGAAATCGTTGGTGTTTCTGACAATGACAATTACCCGGAAGAAGTTGAGGAAAAAGAAAGAGTCGGCGGTATGGAGCTGAATGTGGAAGCAATTATTGGTTTGGAACCCGACCTTGTGCTTGCGCATGCTTCCGGTGCACATAACTCCGAAGCAGCATTAAAGCAGATTCGGGATGCTGGCATCAATGTGTTTGTGGTGCATGATGCACAGGATATTGAAAGTGTTTATGAATCGATTGAACAAATTGCTCAGGTCACAGGTACACAGGAAAAGGCAGAAGAAATTGTCAGTAATATGAAAGACGAATTTGCAGCATTAAGTGAAAAGACCGAGGCAATTAGTGATGATGAGCGCCAATCTGTCTTTTTTGAAGTAGCACCTGCACCGGAAATATATACGGCGGGGAAAAATACATTTTTTCAGGATCTCCTAGGAATCGTCAATGCAGATAATGCGGCACAAGAACAAGATGGCTGGGTTCAAATCGATCCTGAAGCCATTGTGGAACTGAACCCGGATGTCATCATTACAACGTATGGCCATTATGTAGACAATCCAGTCGAACAAGTCACTAATCGCGATGGCTGGGGAGATATGACGGCGGTGGCAAATGAGCAAGTTTACGATGTGCATTCCGATCTTGTCAGTCGTCCAGGTCCTCGTTTAGTGGAAGGAGCGAAGGAGATCGCTGAAGTTGTTTACCCGGAACTTTTTGAAGAATAATCATCTGGCTGCATATTTGCTGGCATTTGCCTTTTTGCTTGTATCGATGCTTGCTGCCATATCCGTCGGCAGTGTATCAGTTCCTGTTTCAGATATCGTCAAAATTATTGGTGCACAGTTTTTTCGCTTACCGATAGCTGATCAGGTTGATTCGACATATGTGAATATCGTGTCACAAATCCGTTTACCGAGAGTGCTGCTTGCCGGTTTTGTCGGAGCCTCTCTTGCAATTGCGGGAGCGGCATTCCAGGGACTTTTGCGAAATCCATTGGCAGATCCATATATTTTAGGTGTCTCTTCCGGAGCATCTGTCGGGGCAGTGGCGACATTGTTTTTTAACATTTCGATTCCATTTCTTGGACTTTATACCCTGCCGCTCATAAGTATAACAGCTGCTTTATTGACTATTTTGCTTGTGCTGTTTTTTGCCAGAAGAGTTGACCGGACGATGCGGGTCGAGACAATTATTTTAACGGGTATTATTTTCAGTTCCTTTTTGGGAGCCTTTATATCCTTGATTATTGCACTCACGAGTGATCAGCTGCAGCAAATTATGGGCTGGCTGCTTGGCAGTGTATCGATGCGGGGATGGAATTATATCGGGATTATTGTACCGTTTTTCATTCTGGGATCATTGCTGCTTTTAATGAATACAAGTGAGTTAAATGCGATGTCGTTTGGGGAAGAACGGGCACAGCACCTTGGTGTTGATGTCGAAAAGCGGAAGTTGATGGTTCTTGTCGCCGGGTCAATTCTGACTGGTGCAGCAGTAGCGGTTTCCGGGGCAATTGGCTTTGTCGGACTGGTAATACCTCATTTAACAAGGCGTTTATGGGGGCCGGACCATGTTCACCTCCTCCCATTGTCCATTTTAACCGGCGCCGGCTTTTTAATGCTGACAGACCTTGTATCGCGAACCATTATTTCACCACAGATTCTGCCGATTGGCGTGATCACGGCGTTAATCGGTGCACCGGTATTCGCACTTATTTTAATGAAACAACGAAAGGGTATTTGAGTTAGCGAGTTTTGCATCGAGTAGCACGACGATGCAAAAACTCGCGCGACATCAGCAAAAACTCGCGCGACATCAGCAAAAACTCGCGCGACATCAGCAAAAACTCGCGCGACATCAGCAAAAACTCGCGCGACATCAGCAAAAACTCGCGCGACATCAGCAAAAACTCGCGCGACATCAGCAAAAAAGTCGAACACCAAAGAGGGGGTGAGTGTCATGCTGAGCCTGGATCATGTGTCAGGAGGTTATGACGGAGAACCGGTCATTCGAGATATCAGTTTTTCCGTTTCGTCAGGCGAGTTTTTTGGTATTTTGGGACCAAATGGAAGCGGCAAAACAACTATGCTGAAAATGATTAGCGGCTTAATTCCCTGCACTTCCGGGTCGATTAAGTTGAACAACCAAAATATAAGCTTTTTTTCACGTAAAGCATTAGCGAAAAAAATGGCTGTCCTTCCACAGCTGACGGCACATGCGTTTTCATATACGGTCAGGGAGACGGTGGCACTTGGGAGATATGCCCATCACAAGGGGCCCTTTTCAGAACTTGACATGAGGACGAGCGTACTTCATACTGTCATGGGACAGAACGAATATTACGGCATTTCAGCATCAGACTGTTCAGGAATTGTCAGGCGGGGAGCAGCAGCGGGTGTTTCTGGCTCAGGCATTAGCCCAGCAGCCCGATTTGCTGCTGCTTGATGAGCCGACCAATCATTTTGGATTTTGGCCTATCAAAGATTTGCTCGACTTACTGAAAAAAGGAGCGGAACAAGAACGGCTTAACCATCGTGTCTATTTTCATGATCTGAATCTTGCAAGTCTATACTGTGACCGCTGTTGCTGCACGATGGACAAAAGCGGGCTATCCATTCACCGGATGGCGTTTTGACAGAGGATTTGATCAAAGAAGTATATCAGACGGAAGTGACCAGACATCCACATCCGACAGTCGCTAAACCGCAAATGCAATTACTGCCTGCTGCGACTGAAACATCAGCAGGGAAGACAATGATCGGTCCATCGATGCTGAACATTAACCGGGAGCATATTACCCTGATTTCACCCAAACCGCTAAAAACATTGTCTTCCGGCGTGTGTGGCGCTGGAATTGGCTGGAATACGCAATTTATCAATCGCCATGTTCCAAATGATTATGACTGCTCTGATCCAAAAAGGGAAATGCAAGGTTATCTTGAAAAAAACGGATTCGACACGTCACGCACAGTGGGCATGATGACCGCGGTCGAGCTGGAAAATGCTGCCTACAGTCTTTGGGATAATGAACAATTCTCCATCTTTACTGTCGTAACTGCCGGAACCGGTAATGCAACAGACAGTTCACGATCGGTCGGAGCGGCTTATTCAATGACTCAGGGAACGATCAATATATGGTTGTTTGTCAATGGACACTTAACAGAAGAAGCATTCATCCAGGCAATCATGACGGCCACAGAGGCAAAAGCACAAGCATTAAGGGAGCTGAACATCAGGGATAAGCGGACGGATACAATTGCAACCGGTACCTCAACAGATAGTGTTGTAGTGGCTGCCACGCAATTGGGTGAAACATTGCCGTATGCAGGCACAGCAACACCGCTTGGTCAACTGATCGGACAAAGTGTTTATACCGAAATTATAAAAACCGTCCAGCGTTATCCCGCATCTAACGGACAGTAGCGAGGTAATTATGCTCATTTACCATATAGTCAGTATTACATTGGCCCTTTTGATTGACCGGATTATTGGTGATCCGCCTTCATGGCCGCACCCGGTACGCTGGATCGGAGCTCTCATTTCCTGGCTGGACCGTCGCCTGAATAAAGGCATCCAAAGAAAGGCTAAAGGCGTTATGTTGTTAGTTATGGTGATGTTGGCAGTATTCTCTGTGACGTGCCTGCTTGTGTGGGTCGCCTATCAATTTCATACCATCACCGGGATAGCGGCGGAATCAGTAATTATTGCGACAACGATTGCCCAAAACGATTTGAAAAAAGCAGCAATGGACGTATATCAGCCATTAAAAAACGGCGACATACAAACGGCAAGACAAGAAGTTTCGATGATTGTCGGCAGAGATACGCATAACCTGAATGAAAGCGGGATTACCAGAGCAACTGTCGAAACCGTCGCCGAAAATGTCAGTGACGGCATTACCGCACCATTGTTCTGGGCGTTGTTTGGCGGTGCTCCGCTGGCGATGGTTTATCGTGCTGTTAATACGTGTGACGCGATGGTTGGTTACAACAACGAACGCTACTGCCATTTCGGCTGGGCATCAGCCCGGTTTGATGACATCATTAACTGGCTCCCAAGCCGCATCACGGGTGTTTGTATGATTGCTGTCTGCCCGTCGCCTTTTATGACGAAAAGCCAAACATTTCATGCGTTGAAAATCGAAGCATCGAAGCATCCAAGCCCGAACAGCGGCTGGGGTGAGGCGGCCGTTGCACTTCTTCTGGGTGTACAACTCGGCGGCACGAATTATTACCAGGGCAAAAAGTCGGAACGGGCTATTATGGGCCTGATGCAAAGAAAATTGCAAAAGGGACATATTAAAGCAGCCATCTCAATCATGGTACGCACAAATCGCTTCTTTTTAATACTATTATGGTTAGGGGGAGCTTGTTATGCAATTGCCGGCACATGGCTCTAATCCGGATCATCTGTTCAAAGCTTTAGAGGTGGAACCGCCGGAAATAATGGCAGACTTCAGTGTCAATATTAATCCACTGGGTGCACCACTGCCATCAAACACCACTGGCCAAGCTGGCTGGAGGCTATGAAGATTATCCCGATCCATCAGCTTCGGAATTGAAAAAAAGGACGATTGCCGATCAGGAAGGTGTGGCAGAAACGCAATTACTGCCCGGAAATGGTGCATCTGAACTCATTACGTTAATCGCCCGTTATCTCCACGGAAAAAAGGTGCTGATCATCCATCCGGCTTTTTCGGAATATGAGTCTGTCTGCAGGAACGAGAACTGCACGATTTTTCATCATATTGTTCATCCGCCGCACTGGCAGTTGGCGAAAGCAGCGCTGCTGGAGGAAATGGACGCAGTTGATGCTGTATTCTTTTGTCATCCCAATAATCCGGCAGGTGTCCAATATGACAGGTCGACAATCGATTGGCTGATTGATTCGTGTGAGCAGTCAAAAGACGCTATTAATTCATGACCTTATGATTTTTGCACATTTCAGTTTATTCAAAAAACGCCCCGGTCCCCATTTCTGCTGGTACTGCGTTCTTTGACAAAAATGTACAGTATTGCAGGACTGCGCTTGGATTTTTTGTTCGGAACCGGCCGGAGCTTCTTGACAGGATTCAAAAACACAACCCAGCCCATTGGAGTTCCATGCCCATCGCATTAAAGGCAGGAACGCTCTTGTTTGAATGATCAACAAGCACAGCAAACAGACACGATCGTATATTGAGGCTGAAAGGATGCGGTTATTTTCTTTCTTCAGGGAAAACGGGTTTCTGCATAGCCCGTCAGCGGTTAATTTTTACTTGATCAAAGACCTGCACTGGACGATCAAGCGGGGAATTTATTCATGTATTTATTGCGCAAAGGGCTTGTGTATTTGCGGCACACTATAACTTTCCCCGGGTCTTGAAGGAACGTGGCTTCGTGCAGGCTGTTAGAGGGAAGGAACAAACTATTATGGAGGCGCTATCCGAATGGGAACAGGGGAAAACTGATTTTCGTCACAGGCGGGGTTCGGGCGGAAGAGCTCATATGCGGAGAAGATAAGCTATGGATTTAGGCAGGACCTGGGAAGCAAAATCTGCATTATATTGCCATGTGGTGATCCCTAATTGACGCGGGGATGTCGGCACGATACCGCCACCGGAGAGACCGGGAAAAACGCACCCGTTCAATTGGGAGACATGGGAATGTCCGAAACGTGCAGCGTAATTGCCAAGCATTTTTTCAAAAGCGGATATACTCGTTCTGGATTTGCGTGACAACGCTTGAAACAAATTATTTATTATGATAAATGATGAAGGAATCTGGAATGTTGGTTAATTGTCTATTCGATGAAATAACCAGTCTTCAGGAAGCTTCCTCAGTGTTAGTTGTTGTTTCTAATGAATTGACACCAAGGGCTTCCTGTTGAGGGACAATTAATAAGAAAATTTCAATACATACTTGGTAACCTTCATCAAAAGATCGTTTACCGGGCGGATACGGCCTATTTGGTCGATAACGGGATTCCAGTTTGCAAGAAAGGAGCAGCGCAATGAAAGGGGTTATGATTCAAGGAACAGCTTCAAATGTTCGGAAAAAGTCTTCTCACAACAGCTCTGTGCCGGTTGTTTGCTGAAAAAGGCTATGCCGCTGCGCCCATTAAAGCACAGACATGTCTAAATCGTACAATTCCAAACGGAAGATGGAAAAGAAATGAGTATTGCACAGGCACAGCAGGCTGAAGCAGCTGGTCTTATGCCATACGTATGCATGAATCCGATTGTCTTTATACTTATCTGAGAGTTTTATGGGAAACCATCAGTACAATCAATGGCGGTGATTATCAAAAGTGCTGGCACAATAAAGCAAAACAAACGATTCAATCGGCACTGAAGCAGTTAGACCAGCAGTATGATCTCATTTTCCTCGAAGGCGCAGGCAGTCCCGTGGAGATGAACCTGAAGGAGCGTGATTTGGCCAATATGGCTGTAGCAGAGATGGCAGACGTACCTGTCATCTTGGTTGCAGACATTGACAGGGGAGGTGCTTTTGCAAGTATTGCCGGGACATTGGCATTACTCGATCAGGAAGAAAGAAACCGGGTGAAGGGGCTGATCATTAATAAATTTCATGGCGACGTCACCTCGTTTGCCTTGGGCAGCGAGTGGCTTGAAACCTATACCAGGCTTCCTGTTTTGGGGGTTATTCCGTACATCGAACATGACCTTGCTGAAGAGGACAGTTTAAGTACACAGGAAGTGCTCACTGCCAATGTAATAGAAAAAGATGCTAATTATGAAAAACTGGCAAAGCGTTTGGAAAAACATTTGGATTGGCGAAAACTGTTAACAATCATGCTGGGTGAAGCGCATGTTCACTAGATTGAAAGGCATTTTTTCAGGAATGGGCATTAACCTGCAGTTTTTCACAAGCATTCCCATAAAAAGTGAGATCCCAATGAACCGTTTCCATCTGTCATATGCGTTACGGACATTTCCGTTGCTTGGATTGCTGCAGGGTGTTATCTATGCATCCGTTTTGTTTGTGCTGCTGTCCTTTACGCCTTTTTCTGACGTTATGACGGCACTTTGTTTATGGCTTATATTGATTTTTCTGTCGGGCGGTATTCATCTGGATGGTCTTATAGATACAAGCGATGCCTATTTTTCGTACCGGGATCCTGAGAGGCGGCTGGCGATTATGCAGGACCCCCGTGTTGGTGCATTTGGTGTGCTGTCTGTTATCGTTTTTCTTGGTGTGCGTTTTGTTATTCTTTATGAATTAATTACCATGGCGGATGTCTGGACATATGTATTGGTCATGTTGGTTCCGTTTTTTGGGAAAATGCTGATGGGCACCTATCTGCAGGTTTTGCCAACAGCTCGAAGTCATGGGATGGCCCACTTTTTTAAACACGGTACGAGCAGTTCATTCTGGATGGTTTACGGTTTCTATTTGATCATCATTGGTATATTGATAGGGCTATTAAACTTTGAATTATTAGCATGCTATTTGATTCTTGTAAGCTGTATGATCGTTATAGGATATATAATCGCCGGGAGAATAAAAAAGCATTTCGACGGTATATCGGGTGATACATTAGGAGCGAGTTCAGAAGGGATGGAGCTGGTGTTATGGATCGTCATGTGGCTGTTACACTCTTTCGCCATGGTGTAACGAAAGCAAATCTGGAAAGGAAATATGTGGGGTGGAGTGACCCGCCGATAACAAGTGACGCCCGAAATGCGTTAAAAGCGCTGCAAAGCGACTTGCCAAATTATGATCTCTGTGTATCAAGTGATTTAACACGCTGCAAGCAAACAGCTACAATCCTTTGTTCAAGCCTAAAGCCTGTGTTAAGGGAAGCATTTCGCGAAATGCATTTTGGCCAGTGGGAATTGAAAACATATGTGGATCTTTATCAGGACGAAGCATATCGAAACTGGCTTTCTGATCCTTTTTCCGAGCAGCCGCCTGTTTGCCCATATGGAGAAAAGGGTGATGAGCGGCTGGACGTCACTCAAGAAAACAATACATGATCAAGGTTATCGGGAAGTTTTGCTGGTAACGCATGGCGGGGTCATCCGCTCTTTATTAACAAAGCTGGCTGATGAGACGAGAAGTTTTTGGCAATGGCAAATCCCACACGCGAGCGGAATCAGACTTTGCTGGACATACCATGACTGGAAGGAGGATGACCGATGCACTTCATTACGGGTGGTGCCTTCAATGGAAAACGAAAATGGGTGAAAAAACACTATGCTGCGGATCATCACTTATGGCTGAGCGCCTATGAATCAGCTGACCTGATTAAATCATCCCACGAAGATTTCCCGGCTGTTGCGGTATTGGAAGGGCTCGAAAAATGGATACATACAAAAATAGATCCAGCGCTTCCACCTGATACACACCGTCAAAACGTGATAAATCAAATCGTACCTTGGCTGGAGTGGGAAAAAGCGGACAGCCACCGAAAACTAGTTATCATCGGTACAGACATTTCAAAAGGAATTGTGCCGATAGATAAACGGGAGCGGCTATGGCGGGATATCACCGGGTGGATCTATCAGGATTTGGTGGCACAAGCTGAGCGGGCTGATGTGATCTGGTATGGCATTGAACAAACGATAAAGTGAAGCTTCATTCAATGGGTGCTTTTTCCCATTGAATGTTAGCTGAACCGAATCGGGCATTTAGGGACTTATAGGGGGTCTGTCCCCTACCATGCTAAAGTGTTAATGTGATGAGGGACAGACCCCCACAGTTAGCCGGCGTACTTTGCCGGTATACTGTCCATTACATGCGGGGAAAGGTGAAGCTTCATTCAATGGGGTGTTTTTCCCGATTGAATCCGGGGAAAAGCATGATTAAATTTAATAGGAGGTTATTCGGATGAGACTTTATACAAAATCAGGTGACAAAGGGCAGACAAGTGTTATTGGCGGAAGATTGGACAAGGACGACAATCGCGTTGAAGCATACGGTACTATTGATGAGGTGAATTCGTTTGTCGGAAAAGCGGTTTCAGAATTGGATAAGGACATATTCCCGGATATCGTGGCAGATCTTGAGAAGATTCAGCATGAGTTGTTTGACTGCGGTTCAGAATTATCGAATATTAAGACGGAACGCGACCATAAATTGACCGAAGAACCAATTACTTACCTGGAAGATAAAATGGATGAATTGATTGATGAGGCACCGGAACTCGAACGTTTTATATTGCCGGGCGGTTCCGATGCATCGGCATCAATTCATATCGCCAGAACAGTGACACGCAGGGCTGAACGCATGATTGTGTCACTCATGAAAACAGAAGATGACATCTCATCCGTCCCGTTAAAATATGTTAATCGTCTGTCGGATTATTTTTTCGCAGCTGCCCGGGTCATCAATGCCAGATTGAATGTACCTGATGTTGAATACGCACGCAGCGCAAAGGTTTTTCGCGGGTCCAACAAGAAAAAACGTGATTAAAAAGGGGCAAAACTGTTATGAGCAATGTTGTCGTACTGCCATTATCATCTGATCAGGAGCTCGTGATTACTTCGGATAATAGTGGCGCTATTGGTGAAAAACCGCACGATGCAGTCAGTACATCAAATGCTGTTGTGGGCCGCTTTGCCTGCCGTGTTGCAGTCATGGAGTGCCTTGCTGCAGGTGGTGACGTGCAGGCAGTCGTCATGCAGAATTTTACCGATGATGAAGCTTGGTTGGACTATAAACATGGTGTGGAGCAGATATTGGATGAATTAGAGTTGGATCATATTCCCATAACCGGCAGTACCGAGAGCAATTTTGCAAGTCTACAATCGGGTCTAGGACTGACGATTATTGGAACGAGAACAATCGTGAAAACAAGTGACTTCTTAGGCGAAGAAGGCTTTGCGGTTATCGGGAAACCTTTAGTTGGTAGTGAAGTGCTTGAACAACCTGATGAGGTCGCACCACTTTGGTTATTTCAGCGTCTGTGCCGGCTGGAATCAGTGAAAGCATTGCTTCCAGTCGGTTCAAAAGGAGTTGCTGCAGCATGGAGAAGCTGGACAGAACGAACGAATAAACTGGAATGTAGGATTGATTTGGAAAAATCCGCCGGCCCCGCTACCTGTTTCCTGATTGCCTATGATAATCAAAATGAAGCAGAAATAAGAGAAACAGCCGGTTCTCTTTTTCATAAACTTATACCGATTGACGAAGCAGAATAGACGGCATTCGACAAAATTCGGGGCGTCACTGTGACCGTAATTCGATATAGACGTTCGGACATGAATCTATTATAATGATGTTAACAATCAAAGTCGTTAGTAAAATGGATAAATGGGGAGGGGAGCATATGAGTGATAATCAAGTGTTGCAGGCCATTAAAGAATTGCAGGATCAGATGAATGAGGGGTTCGAAAAAGTAGATAAACGCTTTGAGCAGGTTGATAAGCGCTTTGAATCGCTTGAAAAACGAGTTGATCAAATGGATACTAAAATTGATGGGGTACAGGCCGGTGTGGATCTGCTTGCAAGGAAAACATGGAAGAATGAACAGGAAGTCTTTATTATGAAAAGAAGCATGGGTTTGGATTAAGGGTAATGGCAGTCTAAGAGGCTGCTTTTTTTATATCTATGGAAGCGGAAAGCCCCTCCTTCAGTGCGACTTAAAATTTGGAGGATATGCATATGACAATCTCACAATTAGAAAACGACATAAACAGCCTTTTAGACGGAATGGATTCACCTGTAGGGCTGTCTATCAAAGAAGGTGACCACTCCATAACCGTCAATGCAAACATGTCGATGCCTGCTGCAAGCGTCATCAAAATCCCCATTATCATGGAAGCGTTCCGTCGGGCTCAAAATGGTGATTTGAACTTGTTTGAAACAATCAGTGTCCCAGCCGATGCTATAGTTGGCGGTTCCGGTTTCTTACAAGCTTTGTCCGAAGATGTTTCGATGACACTGCTCGATGTATTGACACTGATGGTTATTGTCTCGGATAATACTGCCTCCAATCTGGTGCTTAAGCGGGTTGGGATACATAGTGTGAACACACTTTGCCGTCAACTGCAATGTCATGATACCAAAATTCAGCGTTATTTCATGGACATGAAAGCAGCTGAAGACGGTCCTGAAAATACGACAACAGCAGATGATATGAATAAGTTTCTTGAGGAAATTTCAACACCCAAACTGTTAAGCAAGAAATCGGCCAATCACATCTTACAAATAATGACTCACCAGCAACTCACCGCCAAATTGCCTGCCTATCATACCAACAACGAGCTTATTATTGCCAATAAAACCGGAGAACTTATGGATGCCGAGCATGACGTCGGGATTTTCCGTTATCAGGATAGGACAGTTTTAGCTTCCGTTATGATAAGTGGTATCAATGATCGCGTCGCTGCTCAACTGTTAATCGCCGGTGTTGGTAACCGATTATGGCTTATATAAGCGCTTAAATATGCATTCGTTTACTGTCAGGGTAGGATGTTCTGGCACCACACTGATTGACGAGGCAGAACAGACGGTATTCGACAAATTTCGGGGCGTCACTGTGACCAATCAACCCCAGAAAAACCCAGGCAAGTACGAATAACTGTATCTGGAACACAATATATTAATTGCTGAACTGTACGGTACGTTGTTCAAGTATCGTTTGGAAAATAGATTATTTGGGAATGGACAAAAAAATTCGCTATGACTCTTCTAGTAACCTGAAATTATCTTTTGTGGTTATGGAAAGGAGATCAACATGAAAAGAAGAACTGACATGAACATGCGCAGGCGGAAAAGCAAACGGAACATTATCCTTAATTCCTCGATTGTTGTTGTCTTTGCCCTCATTTTAGTTGTTGGAGGGAATATGGTATTTGGCAGCGACACTACAAGCGAAGATGAGCAAAACAGCGCCGGCAACGAGGAAGAAGATATAAAAATCACTGAAGATGAAAGTGAAGATCAGCAGTCTGAAACAGCAAGCTCTGATCAGGAAGAGAACAACAATCAAGGAGAAAATGAATCCGAGCAGCGTGAGAACGCGATTGACCGGCTGGAAGTTGAAGACGGCAATGAATCCGGTAACGATGAAAACAACGATGACTCCCAGCAAGGCAGGGAAGAAAATGAATCTCAGGACGAAAACGGCATTAATTTAGACAACATTGGCGAACCTATTGGTACTTCTCAGACAGGCGAGCATACGTCCAGTTACGATGAAGGTACAGTCGACTGGAATGAAAAAATAGAAGCGATTCAAATGGTAACCGGACTGGATGACAGCATGACGCTTTGGCGACTGGCAAGTGACGGCGGCCCGCAACAATCAGTCGGAAAAGTCAGCCCTGATGGTGTACAAGATTGGATGTATGTCGTGAATCTCGAGTGGGTCGATCAAGAAGGATGGAAAGTGACGAACGTTGATAGGCAAAGCCGATAATAGAAAAGTTTTTTGAGAAATAAAGAAAAGAGCCGTATCGCTTCCATAAAGGGATACGGCTTATTTTTATCCGATTAACCTGCCAAATCCCGTCGCTGATAACCGATAAAACCGGCAGCAATCAGCACAATGGCGATTCCAATCATCCAGATAATGCTTTCCGGTTCCACATCAGAAGCCAGCAAACGGGGGATATGTTCAAAGACGGACAGGCTATTCAGCCATTCAGGAAGCTCGAGCAGGCCGCCGATATAGACTGTTATAAATCCATGGAATAAATACAGCAAATATCACTTGCAGGTGATCGGAGAAACAGCTTATGATGAATGAAATCGCTTATGCGAATCGTGTTATGCATGATATTCAGAAAGGATGTTTTGATGACACCCAGCAGTGCCAACGAATGGATTACAAAATTGGACATGGAGCCACATCCGGAGGGCGGCTATTACAAAAGAACGTTTGCCTCGGATGATTATACAGCAACAGATGATGAACGGATGCTGTATACAAGCATTTACTTTTTGTTGCGGGCGGGTGATATATCCCATTTTCACCAGCTGCAATCGGATGAATTATGGTACTTTCACGCTGGCAGTCCGCTTCACATTCATATGATTGATGAGCAGGGGGAATACACGATGAAAAAACTTGGCGTGAACCCGGATAACGAGGAATCCCTGCAAGTGCTCGTTCCTAAAAATACCATCTTTGGCTCTTCTGTTGAGGCAGACGGGGACTACGGGCTTGCAGGCTGTATGTGGCGCCCGGCTTTGATTTTGCGGACTTTAAGCTTTTTACACAAGAGGAGCTGCTTGAAAAATACCCGCAGCACCGGGAAATTATCCAAAAAGTGGCCTATGAAACGATAGATGGTGGTTAACTGAGTGTCAACAGTAGTACAACCGGGCGGGCTGCCTGTAAAAGACCGATTCGTTTAACTAACATTCAGCGGGGGTGGAAGGGAAACCTCCCCACTAATGAAGTTTCTACTTTATTCAATATGAAAAGTCTCACATGAATCGATGCAGATCTGCAAAATCATACAATCAACTACTGTTCAAGCATCACAACTGGCTAACTGAATCTTATAGTCAGTATGTCACTATCTACTGTTAATAGTTAAAGCTTCTCAATCTTCCCGGCAAGGTTGAAATCTTTGCTGGTAATGCCCTCTTCATCGTGAGTCCGTAGTGATAAGTTAACCTTATTGTACTGAATGACAATATCAGGGTGGTGGTCGGCTTCTTCCGCCAGCTCACCCACGCTGTTTACAAATGCAAGCGATGCATTAAAATCGGCAAATTTATATGTCTTTGTCAGGTAACCCTCGATATGCTCCCATCCAGGCACTTGATCGAGGTTTGTTTGAATTTGCTTTTCGTTTAATATCATACTTATACCTCCTCAAATTAAAACTTCCCCAAACTTTCACCGTTTAAACCTGTTCTGTTTATCTTCCAATGTATCGTGGTCTAAGGCGTAAAGCTTCCACATACAGATTTCAGCGTACTGATTATTTTTAAAAGCTGATAAAAACCCCTTTGCCTATTCTCTGTTTCAAGGTATAATTAATGTGTTTGGGAAAGATGCCCAAACCGTGGTTCGAAACCATCCCACGATAAAAAACTAAGGAGTGAAATCATTGAATATCAAAACACTTACCGTCAATGCGATTATCGCTGCTGCGTATGTGGCGTTGTCATTAGTCGCCGCCCCGATCGCATTCTCGAACATTCAGTTTCGGATCCCCGAAATGTTTAACCATCTCGTTGTCTTTAACACAAAATATTTTTACGGGATTGTCCTGGGCGTTTTTTTGACCAATTTATTTTCCCCGACCGGCATGTACGATTTGACATTCGGTGTCGCGCATTCGGTGCTGTCGCTTGGAATCGTCATTTTCCTGGCAACGTTTATTAAACATAAATTAACCCTGCTCATCATCAACACGGTCGTATTTTCGTTCAACATGTTTATCATTGCATTTCAGCTTTATATGGTCGCCGACTTGCCATTCATGTTCACATGGCTGACGACAGCTCTGGGTGAATTCGGCGTCATGGCTATCGGGATTCCGATTATGTATATGCTGAACAAGAAACTGAATTTCAATGAACTTATGGAGAGCCGTTAAGTAAGTTACACCGATTCGATAGTGCACCCTGTCTCTCGTACTATTCTGAATCGTGTCAAGTGCTAGGGACCCAGTTCACCGAATGGGCACTAAGCGGTGAGGAAGAATCTTACGCGAAAATATGATTATGATTTGCCAATGAGCCGCTGACTGAAACAGAAAAGCCAATAATAAAAAAACATAAAAGCGGCAGTGAACAAGAAGGGAAGTGGGTTTGGCCACTCCCTTTTCGGACACGATTCTACTCTGAACCCGGCAAGTGACAGACTATGCCACTAAACTTCCAATCCTGCAATCCCAAAGCCGCCGGGGCCTGAGTGAGTCGAAATCATCGCACCAGCCTGCATCCATTTGACGTTTTTGAATTGGTTTTCTTTTGCGATGTCGTCCATCCGTTGCTTAATACGTTCATCAAGTCCGATCGAGTATAGAAAATAGAGCTGTTCTCGATCAATGTCGTATTGATTTAAATAATCCTGCATGAGTTTTTCCGCAACACTGCTCATTTTCCCGCGATACTTCTTTGTCGAAACAAGTTTTCCGTCAACTAATTCAATGCGTGGCTTTAATTTCAATAAAGCCCCGCCGAGATAGGCCATATTGCTGACACGTCCGCCTGCTCTTAAAAATTCCAGGCTGCCGGGAACAAACGCAAGCCGTGATTTCGGAATAATGGCTTCGATTTTTTCAATCAATCTTTCAGGTTCAATCGCAGGATTTTTCTCCAACTCATTAACCGCATACATCACAATAGCAGCTAACCCGCCAGTAACATTCAAAGCATCTATGAGAAAAAGATTATCAAAGTCCTCTGAGGTGATGACCGCATTTTGGAAGGAAGAAGATGCCTTTGATGTATAACCAATATGAATAATGGTGCAATCCGGAAAATCCGCTTGTATCTTCGAGAAAAAGTCGTGATACTCATTGGCATTTGTCGATGTTGTGGAGGGTATCTTTTTGGTGCGATCATAGTAGTCATAAATATCCTTTACAGGCAGCGTGCCATCTAAATAATCGTGTCCATCCATCACGACGTGCATCGGAACCACCTGAACTGCATGCTTTTCAGCCAAATCTACCGGTAAATCCGCTCCGCTCTCTGTCGATAAAATAATTCTGCTCATTCTACATCCCCTTTATATAAAGTGAATCTTCAATCAGTGGGGGGGTTCTTTCTTCTCCCACTAAAGAACTGGACAATAGCATTGTGATTATATCACATCAAGGTTCACAGGGGAATTATGGTCGTCGCAATTTGAGGTCATCATATTTTGCATCAATTGTTAGAGGCGTATCTAAAGCACGAGAAAGGGAGAGAAGCGTTTGATAATTTGGCTGCGTTAACCCAGCCTCTAATCGCCCAATTGTAGACTTAGCAACATTGATGGCTGTGCCAGTTCTTGTTGGGTCATTTGTTTTTTATGACGATGACTCACAATTTGCGCTGCTAAATAGCCTCGCTGCTCGATTTCTTCAACACGATCTTTACCAACGATTTCCGCCAACTTCTTATTAAAATCATCATTCACTGTAAAAGACAACAAGATCACTCTCCTTTTTGGATAGGATAAAAGGAAATTATAAAACATGTTCGCCATTAGAAAAGTGAATAAAATACTTTTATACTGCTAAAATTGCTCGCAACCAAAAGTGAGCATTTTTTATGTCTAATTATGACAAAAATGCCAGGCAACATCTGCAAATCTTTGCGTATCCTTACATGATATCATAGACATAAACTGGCCCAAGGGAATGGGATAATTTGGTGAACAATTGGCAATATAGCACAATAAATAAATCTAGACCTTTATATTGAAACAAAAAAGCCGGCTGACCTTGTATTACAGGGTTTATAACGAATCGGAGCTAAGAGAACGAGTTATCAATCATAATCTTTTCCAAGTAAAAACTGAGAGTCGGAAAGAGAACTGGCGTCAACAATTCTGTTCAGACTCTATCCCCATGGTCCACTTAGACCTATTCCGCTGTATGCCGTCTTTCGATTTTTGTTTTTCCATCAGGTAACGCAACTTCAGTCATGTTATCCAGATCACAGTTTTTCCTTGCGTTGTTACATTTCTCTTGCCAGTGTCTGATGGCGACTTTTTCACCGGTCAGTTTTGCTTCCTCTATCTTAGCTTCTTTTTCGGCTTCTTGCTGCTCTCTTTTCTCCAGTAATGGTTTTGCATAAGCGGCTGCTTGCTGATATGTAAATTCCTCACCCAATGCTTCAATGAATTCTTCATCAACCAACGTCTGCCATCCGCCTGCTGTTTTAGCTACACCCAAATCTTTAGTAACTTCAGCTTCCATGGCCGAAAATGACATAGCCGTTTAATGCCTCCACTGCGAATTACTGACTTTGATGTGTAACGCCATAATCAAGTCCTCTTTTCGTTTGGCATCCTGATCAATTGCTTTCTGCTTAAATTCCTCTTCAATTTCATCAATTACCTTCAGCTGTTCATCTGTAATCCCTAATTTTTTAACCATCATGCCAGCTATTTTGTGGGGTTTAAAAAAAGTAATAGCGTTGCGTTCCCTTGACAGTTCCCTGACAATTATTCCATCATCAAATTTTTCTGTTTTGATTACATAGTCATTTCTGCCATTCACAATAAGGTCAAAACTGACTTCTTGATCGTTTATTTTGTTTTTTATGTTTAATGTATTTTCCATTTTCCTCACGACCTTTCTACCTCGGTGCATTATTTATAATCATATCACATCAAGGTTTACAGGGTTAAGCAAACCAAAAAAGGAAAATAGTACGCTGTTTTTTTGCCGTTAAAAAGCGCCAAAAACACTGACCTTGCAATGTCTTTGGCGTTTTTCGGTGTCAAACTTGAGGTTATGACACGAAAAACTTATTTGATTGTTGTACTTAGGTGTTGAATCCCTCGCTCGTTACATAATTTTTCTAACTAAATACATGTGCCGTATAAGAAATTTTGTACTTGTTCATGATCGAATCCCTCCTTCGTTTTCGGCATACAAACGCTATCCGATGTATTCTGTGATGTATTAGAGGGTTAAATCAAGTGTAAATACCCGGAAAAGGTACGTGCATGTGGCTGGTAAGCAACAATAGTGCTATACATTTTCTTGCCTACCCTTTTGAATAGAACGCTATTTAATGTCTCAAAAAATGGCCCAAGGAACCTGTCCCCTTGGACCGTCGAACCACTTTCAGCTGTTTTAACAACAGTCATTTGGCTGAATGAACCGTTTGGATATTTTCAATGGATCGGGACGGCTTGTATATTGGGATGACTTTATTGCTGGCAGTTCATTCAGGATCTTCCCGAAAGAAAAAGGTAGATAAAAAGTTCCCTCGAGTTGGATGATTTCCATTAACTCGAGGGGACCTTTATGTATAAGGACTTAAATACTATATTCTCCACAAATATAAGTGATTTATGTTGGTTTTGTTGAATATATTGAATTTAAATAGTAAACTATAAGTATAAAGGGGGCGATTCAAATGGCAACTACAATGGACCGTGAACAAGAAACATTATGGGATACGGTGAAATTTTTAAACCAATTACACGATAAAGAAAAAGCTGAAATCCTTTTAAAAACAACGATTGAAAAATCATTGAGACTGATGAATGTTTATACACCTGTAGTATTACAATTACATTTCCCCATTCCAAGTGATAACGATTTGGATGAGTTGAAACAATTGGATGCAGCTATACGGGGGAAAATGGAAACATCCCAGTCTGAACAAGCATTTGAAGAAGTACTGGATTATATCGATATGATCAGCAAAATGACAAAAAAACCTCAAGAAACGAACAAGAAAATGTTGGCATCAATTCTTGAAAAAAAGACAAAGAAAACTGCCCGCGTTGGGAAAAGAGCTCACGCACCATTGGATAAATTAGCTGCAGCAGAGGCGAACAAAGAAAGCAATCAGCAATTCTATACAACCAGTGAGGCAGCCCATAAATTAGGACTCAGTGATCAAACAATAAGGAGAATGTGTGAAAATGGGAAGTTTAAAGGTGCCTACCGTTCAGAAGGTGGGCATTGGCGGATTCCTGAAGATAACTTTATAACATCGAAGAAACAGGATAAAAAAATTGATGAATTATTTGAACAAATAGATAGAAAAAATAGAGAAGCGGGGGATGTAGATGAGTTCGATCTTTAAACGAAATAGTCCCCCGAAGGTATTTTTGGATACCACGGTGTTGTGTGGCGCTTTACGAAAAGATGGTATCAACCGCAAAATCCTCAGAGCTGCGCAATTTCCCCATTTTTACCGACCTATCATTTCAAAAGTATGTTTATTTGAATTTGTCCGAAATGCTTCAAACGGACTTGGAAAAGGAAATCGTATGCTAACATATGATGGTCAGGAGATTGAATTCTTTTTAAACGAATTCTTGAGTCCAATAACAGCGTATTACGCGGAGCTTCCTGTTAACAGTATTGTTGGCCGTTATAGTGTGGAAACGATTATGAGAGAAAATCGTCCGATTGGAGCGGTACTAACTGAGCTAAGTGGTTGCAGTAATGAAATGGCGGAACAAATTGCCTCTTCTTTGGAAATGAGTAAACCACTTTATCGCTTTGATCAAGAGATTTTCATGTGTGGATAACAGCAATTCAGGAAGAATGTGATTACATAGTCACCGCTAACAGCAGACGATTCCCTGCAAAAATAGGAAATATAGAACGAATTCACCCCATCGAATTTTATGATTTTTTAGATTCAGCTGCAGAGTGAAATATTCTAACGCGTGACTACTTCACACCCGTCCGCAACCGCTTCTTAGCAGTCCTTACCTCAGCAGTCACCGGCATATGTCCGGATGCCTTAGCCAGTCCATAAACGGGCATGTTTCCATAAATTGCTTCATAATACCCTTGTGGCACGACATACGTTTCATGATAAACCCCAACAGCATTGGTATCGCCGATTTTTCGGTTGAAATTCTTCCATGCTGTCAGATGCTTCTGCCCTCTGGAATAGGCAAGCAGATCCTCCTTGGACCGCCAGTACGTGATCATCACCGTCGTGCGCAGCCCGAAATAGTTTTCCATCGACAGAAAACCAAGCTCCTCCTGATTTTCATACAACTCCCGAATCATGCCTGGCATTGCGGTAAACACCTGTAGATGGGACAACAGGAAAAATCACAACAAGAGCAAATGAAAGTGATGCTGGATAATACACTACTGCAACGAGAAGGGGGACCCATTGAAATTGCCAACACCATTGAATTTTTGATCAGTGATAAAGCATCCTGCATAACCGGTACCGATATTCTGGTGGATGGCGGCACCACAGCAAATATGCGTAAGGTGCAAGCGTTTGAGGGAGAAAACAATAATTAGACGATTAAACGTATTAATGGATCCGTTTGATTTAAGGATTATTGGTCACAAGGCCGCTTGGCGTATGCGCACCATGCGTTTTTTGTTTATATAGGTATTATTTGTTTGAATTGAAACACTGAAAAATCAGCAAACAATTTGAACCATATTATCCATTGATTGAGCCGGCTCGATTTTTGGATGAAAAAGGCATCTGACCTCATTGGCTCGCGACGCACTACATAATGTCAGACAACGGAGAAATCAAGCAGCACATAATTCGGGAGGTGGTGTCACCAAATTATTATGAAGGGTTAATTAACCTCAGTAAAAGTAAGTTTTTTATTATGCGAATCAAAGTGATATCGAATTAACTTCAGGTTATCCCATTCCATAGAAATAAGGGGTCTTCTACCCTTGACAAAATTTCTGTGTGCAATTTTATTTCTTTGTTCTATAACGTCTGTTGGAAATTCAAATGCAACCAAAAATGCTTGAATCATATTATAATCACCAAAACTATATTCTTGGTTTATCCAATCAACATATTTCATTGCTTGATTTATATCCTCGGATGATGCTGAGTCTTTTTTTATTTCAATCATTAGATATTTAGAAATTGTCTGGAAACCATAGATGTATTTGTAGCCGAATATATCCATTTTATCCATGTAATCAATTGGTTTAAAAGGAGAAGCGATTACTTGATGCGAAAGATAATCCCATTCACCAAATTTATTAGTTTTATTATTTGATATATAATCTAGTATACCTGTCTCTAAAGCCATTTCGTGTCTTACACTACCATCATTATTGGAGCAGGAGGCAAGGATGTTTTCTGATTTAACAATGAATTTATCGTCAACTAGGTCAGCGATTTTCTCATGGGTGTTCTCCTTCTCCATGAAAATGCCTTCTTTTGTGACTAAACTTGCTTCGTTGTTTTTTAAAATAACATCAATTAGAGCTTTGTTTTCTTCATCATCTATCTTTATAAATGAGAGTTTCCAAAAAGCGCGTAACATCTTGAAACGCTCTGGATTTGAAGATAGAACATCATCCATATCCACTCCATTCTTGAAAAAATGTGGAGCCCCCTTGAAGGTACAAACCATTCTATGTTTCTTGCCATGGAGGTTATTAACAATAATTCGGTTTTTTAAGGAGGCATGGTTATATTCATAGGGGAAATCTGCTTCCGGGAAGTTTAAGTGTTTACAATCCCCCTTTATATTAACGAGCTCACCTATCCCGTAGAGTTTTCTTTCGTGGAAAAAGTATATATTATCTCCTTCTTTCATTGTAATATAATCACCAAATGTTCCTTCATGATGAGCACCCCAAATCCTATTTTTGGGGATATTTAATATAGTACTATAAATGCCATTTTTTATAGAGTCGCTTAAAGAATTTAAGTTGTTCAGACTAAAGATATAGCCAGCCAATTATATTACTCCTTACATATTCATTATAATTTTTGCAATATAAGTATTATCTAACCAAAAAGCTTGTTTTGTAATAGTTTGTCCGTCAGGTAGCATAATCTTATCTTTACTATCTCTAGCTTTTGGTCTAATATGACAAACATTATTATTACCGGGTTTTGGAAGATTGTTTTTTACAATTGTTCTATTTTTTTGTTTTACAAGCTCCAATTTAATGCCATTTTTGATTAGCGATTGGACATGTAACCAGAAGTTTTTAAGAGTGTCCTCGATATCGTTGTTGGACATATTCCAAAGCGTAATGCCTCGAAAATACAATTTCCTGTTAGGATTATCCTTTTTACTCTCTTTATAGTGAAATACAACAAACAAAAATTTGGTTTCTTCAAAATGATTTTTCAGCCAGCTTTCATCCCAAGTTTCTTTTTCCCATTCAAAAAAATCTATATTCTTAAAAGACATATGCTCCTTGGGTACTCCGTTTGGCTCAAGCCGAATAGTTTTTAATTGAATGTTTGCTTTTGCGAATTCTTCAATTTGGTCTAGTTTCGTACCTCGGATACCTAACAGCTCACTAACAAACTCTTGCAGAAAATTTTTGGATTTGCTATTCACTTTTAAACCAGTTTTCTTACAAATTTGTTCAATTGACATTCCCTGGTATGGTTTAAACCTATCTAATAGTAGTTCGAACATTGATTTCTGTTTAAGTTCCCCTGGTCCAGCAAATCTTATTAGATCCTCTTGTTTTATTTCCTTGCGAACAAGGGCTGTCATATAACTCTGTTTTAATGAGTATGCTCTTTGCATGGCTTCTTCATCGCTGTAAGGCTGAGTTCGTAATGAACTTTTACTTGCTCCCTTTGTACACGCAGCCAAGTAGTTTGTGTCAGCTTCTGAAAGTTCGTGGGCCAAACCATTTTTTATTTTTTCTACAATTATTTTCCAGTCGTGTTTTATTATTTCAAGGTCTTCTTCCGGATATCTATGTAAGTAGGATTTTATGACTTTATAATCGGCCCTTGCAATGTTTGATACCCACTGATAAAAGAGTATTAATATTTCACGGTTTTTTCTCCAAAAACTAGATGTTTCAAATAGTTGATGGACTTCATCATGGTAATTAATAATATTCAACACTAATCTCTCTTTGGCAGATAACGTTCCATTTTTATTCTTCTTAATAGGGGTGACTTTTAATTCGATTCCTAAATCAGAGAAATCGGCTTCACTTTTGGAGTTAATTTCATATTCAAAAAAGCTTTCTTCTATTATTTGTCCCAATTGCCCCTTTGCTTTACCGTCTTCTATTCTGCCGCTATTATCTATCTCACCAAATGTTTTACCTTCTGCCTGTTTTGCTTTATATAAAAGCTCCTTTTCCGTTTTGTATTCCATTAAGTAACCTCTTTCATACGGTAGTTGTATTTATTTTAACACAAAAAACTGACACTTGAGTGTCAGCTTATACATGTAAGTTCAATTGTACTTCCTCATTTGTAACTGTTTCGCTATCAATTTCTTGGATTCTATTACCCATCTTTTCAATTAAACCTACAATGAGTGCGTTACCCATACAAAAGTATCTCATTCTATCTGTCATTCCTGCAGTCCAATTGTCCTCGAACCCGTTGAGTCTCTCGCATTCCACAGGAGTGAGGAATCTCTTTCTGCCGTTTACTTCCACAATATGAGTGCTGCGGTTTGTGGTGCCTTCACTAGTTAACATAGTGCGGCCAGGCTTGTCCAAGTCGTCAGTAGGGGACATACCGCCCTCGGAGAAATAATACTTATGTCCAGTGGCTGAAGTGCGCTCTATTTTTTTTGAACCTCTAAGATACTCAAATTTTTCTTCGATTTCTTTCGATAAGTAATATTTTTCATCAACTAGCTCTTCGTCAGTTAATATATCTCTTAAAGGCGTTGCTTTCTTTTCAACCGGAGAAGTATGGGCAGTGTATATTTCCCCATCTCTCATAACTCCTGAATTGTGAAATATAAATTCAAAGTTGTCGGAGATTTCAACCCGATCAATAGGTATTTTGGTTATTGATTCTCTGTCTTTGTATGGGGTTGAATATACCGGGAATTCCTTTGCAAAAAAGCCTTCTTTAAATACTACATCCTTAAAGTTTGAAGTCCGCTGTTCTTGATCAAAAGAGATCCCATTTTTGTAGCCGAAAAGAAACACTCTTCTGCGCCTTTGAGCAAATCCATATTCTGCTGCATTTATTACACGCCACTCAACTGTGTAATTTAAATTTCTAAAAGTTCCTAGCATTACTGCGAAATCTCTACCTCTTTGAGAAGATGGTGATTTAAGTAGTCGATCAACATTTTCTAGTAGAACATATTTAGGGTGTGTATTTTCCAATACTCTCTCTATTTCCCAAAAGAGAACTCCTTTTTTTCCCTGAATCCCTTTTTCTCCGGAAAGTGATCGAGCTACAGAATAGTCCTGACAAGGAAATCCACCTACAACTAAATCAGGTTTTACTTGTTGAATTTCTTCGTCTGGAATCGTGGCTATGTCCTCGTTCACATGGATACCATCTTTAAAATTTTTTACATAGCAATCAAACGCATGCTGGGTTTTTCGAGCTGGTTCCCATTGATTAGCCCAAGAAACATCAAAAAAGTCTTTATTAGCTTTTTCTAAACCGAGGCGGAAACCACCGACTCCAGCAAACAATTCCATAACACGAATAGTTTTATCTCGCTTCATTTGCGAACATCCTTTCGCCTTCTTTTTATCATTATAACTTATTTTGATAAAAAGATGAAGATCAATGATGAAAAAATTTCTTTTAAGCTAAATATTGAAGTGTATACTTTATCATATCAGAAAATCTTTGTTGAAATCTATGAGTAAGATTTATAGAATAGCTGGGACAAAATGTTGACAAAGTGATTGGAGGTGTCGATAACTGAACAATTATTGCGAGAGAGGTTTCGTTAATTATAAACCTAAAGCTACTCCATAATCTGTTCTTACAAAATAATAAGGAACAGGGCGTTTTTTAAAGCCCTGTCATTCCTGGTAGGGAAACTTCAATTCATATAATCCGCCTTGTATCATTCATCATCATCATCTTCAATCCAATATCGAGAATTAGGATGTGTCGAATCTATATTAACCAAACTGGATTCTGTAGTTTTCGCGCAAGTACCATTTTCACAAATAATAAAAAGGTAGTTTTTTAATTTTATACGGGCCCTAAATTGCAATAGTAAATGCAACACCCTTCGTGAAACCACTATGTAAGGTTTTCTGTAATTTGTTGGTGTTGGGGCCTAGGCCCCAACACCAACAAATTTTGCGAACGCTTCGGCTGGGGTCTGATAATTTAATATTTTCCGGGGAAGCGTATTCATCCAATCGGCTGCTTTGTCTATTGTTTCATCGGCGTATGTACGGACAGGCTGGCCTTTCTTGATAAACCTCCGAATGAGTCCATTGTGGCGTTCATTTGACCCTCGCTCCCATGAAGCATAGGGATGGACAAAATAAACGTCAATTTGCTTCTCTGTGCCCTGACCAGCCAGTTCGCTGAATTCCGATCCATTGTCCGCTGTAATGCTTTGAAAAACATGCTGGCTGTCCGGAAACGCCGCAATCACTTCCTCTAAGCCCACTGTAACAGCCGGGGCGCTTTTACTAGGAATGCGCTTGATGATCTCCATACGTGTCTTCCTTTCCACCAGGGTCAGTAAAGCGTCGTCTTTAGATTTATGCCCCAGAACGGTGTCAATTTCCCAGTGACCAAATTCCTCCCTGTTATCTATGGATTCGGGGCGCTCTTCAATGCTCGTCCCAAGAAGTTTTTTATTTTTACGGGGTTTTGTCTTCTTCGTTGAGCGGCGGAGTTTTTCAGCTCCCAAATCATATTTGATCACCGACAACTTAACCTTCGTCTATCCAGTTGTAATATGTCTTTCGGTCGAAGGACATAGTCAAATTGCTTCTGCCTATTCGCATACCCACGATTACATCAGGGGACCATTCGTCTCCCAGGATTTTTTCTTCTGCAAACTCAATAAAATCCCGCGCAGCCGCCATAGTAGAATGCCCACAACAATTCTCACGGTTTTCCTCGTAAACACGGACCCCGGCGTCTGGGTAGTATGTGGTATAGGTTTTGCAGTTAGTATCAATCTGCTGTACGCTTCCGCGGTTCTTTTCACGTGAAATCGTACTCGCATCGCGTCCCATTCTTCTGCCAATTTCCCTTAGTGAAACGCCTTCATCCAAATAGGCGGCTATTTGTCCTCTTTCCATTTCTGTTAAATGTGTAAATGTACGTTCTTCCGTGTTAGAATAGGGTTGAGTCATCGTGAATTACCTCCGTATCTTTTGTGTTTTAGTCAACCTTAATTATACGTGGTTTCACGATGGCTTTCTATTTATTTAGCTGTTGCATTTCATTTTACAATGAACCATTTTATACGGGCTTATTGTACCATTATTTTTTTAAGAGGTGGAAAATAGACGAACGTTACCGATTATTGTACAATAAATTTAGTAGGTAAATTTAAAGGAGTCCCAATGATGCTAAATAACTATCTACTGGGTATACTGTATGGTGACGGTTACATACAAATTATCAATAATCGTGAAACAGTCTTCTTTTCCACTACACATAAGGAAATTGCTGATAAATTAGTATCTAAGTTAACAAACTACGGTATTATACATAATCATTATACAAGAAATCACGAGGCTAATTCGCAAAAAGAAAACTATGAAATACTAGAGGTTATCCAAATTACCGACCAGGAATTTTTGTGGAAACTGAAGGAGAGTGGTTATGATTCATCAGCAGCAGAAGTACGAATTAAATCTGATTCAGATTTTTTAAGAGGTTATATGGAAGCAAAAGGAACACTTTTCAAATCGCAATCACGTGGTAGCGAATTCTGGAGAATCTCAATTAGTGGTAATTATGAGGATTTGATATACATAAAAAAACTTTTTGAAACGCACCTTGGTATCAAAGTTGGAGAAGTGTTGCAAAGGAGAGAACGTTGATAAAGTGTTTGAAGGAAGTATCGCCCTTGATACAGAAGAAGATCATAAATTGAAGCCAACTTCCTTTGGGGCCGGTTCAACGCCTGAAGAGGACATGGAGCGTCTATCATCGATTATCGAGCGGTTGAACGATCGGTTTGGCACGGAATTCACAGATACTAATCGTTTGTCATACGAACAGGTGAAAGAAGACATTGTAAATAATGAAGATTTGGCACAAAAGGCAAAAGTCAATACGAAAGACAATTTTAAATTCAGTTATGAAGAAGCGTTTTTGGATATCGTCATTGACCGCATGTCGCAAAATGAGAATTTCTTCATGAAGATGATGGAAGACAGTGATTTTAAGGCAACGGTCATGAATGCTATGTTTGATGAGATTTATCATGAAATGACGGGGGAATAGAGTGTAGAATCAAGTATGGTTAGCCCCCCACTCGACTGGATTTTTGTCGCGGGAAGGTTTATAATCGCATTAACAACAAGTTGTACGTTGAAAAAGCATTCCTGTAATGAAAAAATTTGAGGAAAAATGGACGTAGAATCGATTGTACAAAAAAAGAGCCCTCTTGGTACGATAGAGAGTGTCATCGATGACCTCGAATTAAGTACCTAAGGAGGACTCCTACAATGGATTTTACACAAAATGAACGCTTAGCACAAATCACAGAAAAAACACTTATTATCGGTATCGATGTGGCTAAAAAGAAACATGTAGCTCGTGCCATTGACGACCGCGGTCGTGATTTAGCGAAACGTTTGGTGTTTGAGAATACCTTTACAGGATTTAAACAATTGCTTAAATGGGCTCAGAACCTTGCTGATGAAACGAATAAATCCAACTTTATTTTTGGAATGGAGCCAACAGGCCATTATTGGCTGAATCTAGCTTATTATTTAAGGGCTCAGGAGCTACATGCCGTCGTCGTTAATCCCATGAAGGTGAAACGCACGAAGGAATTGGATGATGATTCACCAACCAAAAATGATACAAAAGATGCGAAAGTTATCGCTCAGGTAATGAGAGCTGGTCGATATCATGAACCAATCTTACTTGAAGGCATCTATGCTGAACTGCGGGAAGGCATGAAGCTTCATGACATGATGCAGGAGGATTGTTCCTCTATCCAAAGCACAAATGCATAAATGCGTTAGACCGCTATTTCCAGAGTTTCTACCGTATTTAAAGATTGGACGGAAAAGCTGCTCTTCACTTCTCAGAGGGCTATCTTCCAGAGGACATTCCAATCAAGTTCGGAAAGAGGAAACTGATGGGGTGAAGTAAAACAGGCAACTAGCGTGGCGTTGGAATCAAGCGCATCCAAGAGGCTTAAACACGCAGCTGAAACAAGTGTAGGGCTAACAGTTGGTTTGACGATGGCACGTCAGGAGATTCGTTTATTTAATCGATCAATATCAGCTATACAGGAGCCGCATCCAGGCTCACGAAGCACGACTCGAAGAACTTGTTCTTCAGGTTCCTGGAGCCAGTCAAATGATAGCGATCAAGGGCGTTAGTACGATTACAGTCGCTGGTCTTTTCGCGGAAGTCGGGGATTTATCCAACTATCGAGATCCACGCCAAATTATTAAGTTAGCGGGACTCAACCTTCAGATGAACCAATCCGGATATTTCAAAGGACAGACGACGATCACGAAGCGTGGCCGCCGTTCGGTTAAGATCCTGTTATATACCAAGTTGCGCGCCCTTATCGATTCATAATGAAGGATTTAAAGAACTGCATCATATTATTAAAAACCGAGCAAACACTACAGGGAAAGCAATCCCTACGTGGCTCTTAGTCGGGAAGTTGATCAAGATATTTTTGTGATAGGTACACGCAATTGCTCATTTGATGAACACGTATGTTTGAGGACATCTCAATTGAAACCTTTACAGGAAGTCGCTTATACACACAGAAATAATTACGTTTACAGATTTATGTCTATACAATCGAAGCACGGATTAGCCGGTCGATATTACCTCCATTAGGGCATAGACCCACTTAAAAAGCATTTCCGGCATCCACACATGGTAAGGTCGAACGAAGGAATGTACGCGCACATGACGCCGAGATAAATGGGAGGGTCCACCACCATGTTCAATGTGGAGATCCAAAGTGCGATTATATTATTTCCTATTTTTGGAAAATAAGGTACCAAGCTTATTAGGCTAAATGGTATACTTCCATATTAATCCAATATTGGCGGTATTTTCCTTGACTTTACCGAATAGCTTCGATATCAGTAAGAGGAAATCGGAGAAAAACAACGATATTTTAAGATAATCGAAATATATTGAGGGAGGAATGAAACTGGGAGGAGAGGGTGTACCATGACGAACGAGCAAAATGAGCAGATAATGCAAGCCATAAAGGAACTGCACGATCAGATGAATGACGGCTTTGCAAAAATGCAAGATGAGATGAATACCAGATTCAAGGAAGTAGATAAGCGGTTTGATAATATGGATGAAAATATCGCAAGACTGCAAGACGGTGTCGATTTGCTTGCTAAGAAAACGTTTGACAATGAAACGGATATTTACAGGATCAAAAAATCAGTCAATCAGGCATGAACTTAGGGCAGTCCAAAGCGGGCTGCTTTTCTTATAAATCAAAGTATTAATATGGTGATCCTGGATGCATGCGCATGGCAAGGAAATGGTAATCAAATCTGTAATTCGTCTCCGGATGATTTATCAACCAGCCGTAACATTGATGAATTCCACTCCCCAATGAACGATCCCAACTTTTGGAAGTATTTAAAATCTCAAGTGACCGACAATCATTGGAAATGGGGCATACCACATTATTCAGGACAAGCCCTACAAAGACATCGCAAAACAGGAAAACACAACCGTTGATGCCGTCAAAAGCTGGGGACAGCAGGTTAAGAAAAAATTGAAAGATCTCCAATTTCACAAAACCATCCAATGGAACGATACGGTTTAATAGACATTCGCATTAATATCTTTTTATGGTCAGATTCTTATAAATATATGAATCCAAAGAACATCTTTTTTCTTTAATACTTAGCACCCATGTGTTATTTCCCCTTCATTTGGGAATATATAAAACGAGTCACCATTATCCGGGACAGCTTCCCCTTGCTGAAGAAGGGAGGAGCAAATGCTATAGTCTCCGGTGTGATATTGAGGTACTTTATACATCTAGCCCATTCGATGTTTAATAACTGTTTACCCCCGCTCACAATTTGGAAGCGGGCGTATTAATCCAGTTAAACAGGGAATAATTTTCACACATATAAAAGGAGTGTTGCAGCATGAGTGAACGCATATTTATAAGCCCTGCCAAATATGTTCAGGGGAAAAACGTCATCCAAAATATCGGCGAATACGTGAAAGACCTTGGTGATCAAAGCGTTGTCATAGCGGATGAAACGGTTTGGGACATTGCCGGTAATGATGTCGTCAAGCAGCTTAAGCAGGAAAACATAAAAGCCGAGGAAGTTATTTTTAACGGTGAAGCTTCCAAGCAAGAAATTAACCGGATTACGGAGGTTGCAAACAAAGCGAATGCGTCCGTTGTTATTGGTGTCGGCGGTGGTAAGACGCTCGATACCGCTAAAGCTGTATCAGATGAGCTGAATGGCTATACCGTCATTGTCCCAACAACTGCATCAACTGACGCGCCAACAAGTGCGCTATCTGTCGTTTATTCGGATGACGGGGTCTTTGAAGGTTATCGTTTCTACAATAAAAATCCGGATCTCGTTGTAATTGATACAAAAATTGTTGCAGACGCACCACCGCGTTTTCTGACTTCAGGGATTGCCGATGCTCTGGCAACATGGGTTGAGGCCCGGAGTGTCATCCAGGCTGGTGGCGACACAATGGCAGGTGGCAGCACAACGATTGCTGGACAAGCGATTGCTGAAAAATGTGAAGAAACGCTTTTCAAATATGCCAATCTGGCTTATGAATCCGTACAAGCCAAAACCGTAACACCAGCGCTTGAATCGGTTGTGGAAGCCAATACGCTCCTCAGCGGTTTAGGCTTTGAAAGCGGTGGTCTTGGGGCAGCACACGCCATCCACAATGGCTTCACAGCTTTACACGGTGACATCCATAATATGACACATGGTGAAAAAGTCGCGTTCGGCACACTTGTTCAACTCGCGCTCGAAAAACATGATTTAAAAGAGATTGAGCGCTACATTGAACTGTATACAAGCCTTGGCTTGCCGGTAACACTGGAGGATATCAAGTTGAAAGACGTCTCACGCGACGACATCATGAAAGTAGCCGAAGCAGCAACCACTGAAGGTGAAACGATCCATCAAGCTTTCAATGTCACAGCAGACGATGTCGCCGATGCCATTTATGCAGCCGATCGCTATGCAAAAGCTTATAAGGAAAAACACAATAAATAACGATATAGGCCGGGTCAAAATCCGGTATAAGGTAAGCGTGGAATCCATCATCATTGGTGGAGGGACCACGCTTATTTTTGTTTTTAACAAAATATCGTGTAAACTGCTTCCACGGTACATCTCGTGTGAAGCAATATTTATCATGCCTGAGGACTTAACCTTTGTGCTTTTTTTCAGTAGGGGTGAGAGAGAAAATCCCAACTGATTGACGTTTCGCTTATTATTAGCTCACCGAGAATACCCCCCCTTTATAGAAACCCCTAACCAGCTCCGACGTTCCTTTCCGAATACTCCGCCAATAATCGCTCAAACTCTTCCCTTTCCGCGGAACCAGGCAAATAAGTCTTCGCTCTCTCCTGCTGTTTTCGCTTCTCTTCCAATGCCTGTTTCTGTTTGCGCTCTTTGAACCATTCGGGTACAACGTCACCTGTGGTTGTGGCGGATTGAGTCGATTTAGAATTTTGCTGGTTGCGGAATGCTGTTTCGTCGGCAGCGGCTTGTTCAACGGTCGTTATGCCTTTTCTTGTCCAAGCTTTAAGGATGCCTTTCACATAACGCCAGGTGGCTTTATTTTGCTCCAGAGCGCGTTTCATGGCATCAAGAATAAGTGGGTCGCCAAGGTCAGTGATCCAGTTGGTGATGTCTTCAGCCACATAGGAACTGACCACGCCAAAATTTTCCTGGTAAAACCGGATAGCATCTGACGTTGTCGTTGTTGTTGGTTTATGTTTTGTTTTATTTTCATGTTTCGTTTTGTCTGTATTTTGTTTAATTAATGGGACCGTACTGTGGTCCGCTTTGTAGTCCGTATTGCCGACCGTCGACTGGTCCATACACTGGTCCGGGTTGTTGTCGGGAGTATGGTTCATATTGTGAGTGGTGTTGCTTTCCTGTATGTAGTCTGTATGTTGGCCTGCCATTTGCTGTTCCGTTGGTTCACTTGCGGGCTGTTGGGTGGTGCTTGTGTATGTATCAGACATTACCGCTTCCTGTTTTACGTCGCTGGAGGGCTGTTCGGGTTGCATCTGGATGGTTTGAACATTCACGGGCTGCTGTTGCCTGGCTTGCGGGATGCTATCAACCTGGTACATTGGTTTGACTTGCGAAATCATTTGATAGACGGCTGCCTGGTTGGCCGTCTCTGGATGTAACGGTTATGTAGCCTTTTTCCTGCAGTTCGCTGCGGGCGCGTTTGAAGGAAGTTCCTTTTATGCCGGATTTCAGCTCAATGACCGAGGCAGGGACGGAAAAGCCCTCCTGCCAGCCGCATAGATTGTTGAAATGCATCAATGTATTCCAGAGCGCAACGGCTGAGCCCGAAAGCGGATTAAAAATAATTTGCTGGTAAAATGCGTTCAATTCTTTTAAATAGTTCACTGAATGTCTCCTTATTCGATATTTTAATAGTACTGTGGACGTCCGCCGGTTATACGTCATACCCTTCGAACGACAGCAATTCACGGAAGTACGGTTTTTTCAATTTTTTCTTTACTTGCCGTCCCCAGCTCTTTACCGCCTCAACCGTCGTGTTTTCTTGTTGGGCGATTGTTTTGTAAGGCATCTCCTGAATAATAGCATAATCAACCCATTTCCATTGTTTATCCGTTAACTGGGGTTGGATATGTTTCCAAAAACCAGCGTCATTCAATGGTAAAGACTGATTGGCTGCAATTGAACGGGGGCCGTCTGCAGAGCAGTGGTAATTACCGTCTGTGAGTTGTGTTCTTTGTTCATGCGCAGCCTGTTGCTGGATCTCATGTTGCCGGTTGTTGCGGCGCATGCGGTCAATCAGGCGGTTCCGTATCATATAATTGAAGTACGTAGCCATCGGGCCTTTATCCGGCTGATAGGTTTCATAGGCATTCCACAAAGCGACTAATCCTTCCTGAAAAAATTCCTGATGCGGATCGTGGATATGCATCTTGTGAATCTGATAATGAATCCGCAGCTCGTTTTGTTCGAAAATCTCTTCAAACGTCAGTTTTTTCTCCATGTGATAGCTCCTTTACAATTTGGATGGTCCTTCTACCCCTATAATCGAAAGAAATGTGGAAAAGGGGGCATGATTGAGGGAAATTTTTTTATTTTTTCTTGGAAGAATATTATTTGCCATTTTCAGTTTTTTTGGTATACTGATAGAAATTTAACTGGAAGGCTGTATACGTATCAAAATCCCAGTATGAAGGTGATTCCAACTACGTTATTAAAGACGAATGTTCTTGAAAGGGAGCATCTTCAATTGCAATTAAAAATAATATACCAGATTGTTTAATAGCTTGGAAGTGCCGGTTTGCGGAAGAATCTTTCTAAATAGTTATGTTATGCTATTAAAAAATGGATAGAGTCCAATACTTTGTATCCTAGTATCAGGGAGGGTTGAGGCGAAATCATGTTTCGTGCAAATGTTATAGAAATACCAAATGCAGCAGAGAAAATTCAAAGGGAAGTAAGAGATGCTGATTTCACGATGTCTTGTGACAATGAGACTGCAGCATTATTGAGAACATTGGCTGCGTCTAAAAGGAACAGTCGATTTTTAGAATTAGGTACAGGTGCAGGCTATTCCACAAGTTGGATCCTAGAAGGAATGGACAAAGAGTCAAGGTTAACCACGGTAGAATTGGATGGAACGTTACATCAAATTGCTAAAAAGCATTTAGGCAAGGACCCTCGAGTTGAATTTGTTACGGGTGACGGTAAGGATTTTATTAATTCAATGTCCGGTCAAACATTTGATTTTATCTTCGCTGATACTTGGCCTGGTAAACTTAATACGTTAGATGAAACACTGCAATTATTAAATAAAGGTGGATTCTATATAGTTGATGATTTACTCCCGCAAAAGGATTGGCCCGAAGAACACGGTGAAAAAATAAAAGACTTTATTGCCTATTTGGATACAAAAAATGAGTTATCCATTACAAGACTCAATTGGTCAACCGGATTAATTATTGCGACTAAAAAATAGTATAGACCAATGTATTCAATAAATTGTATGCACTTGGGCGCGAATCCGGAATAAGGCTGCGTCTTTATTGGCTCATCGGATTTTTATTTTTTTAAACCGAAATCCTAATGAAGTTGTAAGCTAAGATTTAACAGATTCGCCGAGAAGTCCCCTTCAAAATCTGTGATTTAGTGGGGGATGAATCGGTGCTTTGCTTAATGGTTATAAAAAAATAAAAATCCTATACACAAGAACATTTGTTTGGTAAAATGACAATAAAGTAAACGTTCGGGCGGTGACAACAAATGCTGGTGCGCATGAATTATAAATATGAGATGTTTCCAAACGAAGAACAGATGCAAACATTAGATAGCTGGCTATCGATTTGTCGTCAACAGTACAATTCCGCCCTTCTGGATAAACAGCGTTTTTACCAAAAGAACCAGACAGGATTATCCCGAACGCAATTACAAAAACAGCAGAAAGCGGATAAACAAAAGATCCCGTTTCTTAAAACAATACCGTCACAGCCTTTGCAAGAGGTATTCTTCCGTCTGGACGAGCGTACAAGAACTTCTTTGAAGGGCGTGCACGTTATCCAAAAAATAAAAAAACACAAAGATTATAACTCACTGACATTTACACAATTTGGGGGCGAAAAACGTCATGTAAAATCCAAGACAACCGGTGAAGTCAAACGACGTGATGTGCGCTACGCTGCTTCGTTAGACGAAAACAATCATCTCCTTATTTCAAAGCTCGGAGCAGTGTATGTGAACTTTCACCGCCCATTGGAAGGAAAGGTGAAACAAGTCACCATCAAACGTCAGGGCAGCCGTTGGTTTGCGATATTCAGCGTCGAAAGGCACGTAAACGAAATGGCCGAGTTCCCTGTTCAATCAACAGGCGTTGATGTGGGCATTCAAAAGTTTGCCGTCCTATCCGATGGGACGACAGTCGAAAACCCGAAGTTTCTCCTGAAAGAAGAAAAGAAACTGCGGCGAGCGCAAAAGAAACTCTCCCGTATGAAAAAAGGCTCAAGTAACTGGAAGAAACAGCTTCAAAAGGTTCAGCAGCTGCACATAAAAATTGCGAACCAGCGCCGTGACTTCCTCCATAAGCTAAGTTTTCGCCTTTCAAAAACGTATAAATTTGTTTTTGTGGAAGACCTGACCATCCGAAATATAGTGAAAAACCGTCATTTGGCAAAGTCGATTCATGACGCTGGCTGGGGTACTTTTTGTCATATGCTCAAATACAAATGTAAAAACAATGGTGGAGAACTCATAAGTGTTAAACCGCATTATACCACTCAAGACTGTTCCGGCTGTGAGACGCGTGTGAAAAAGTCTTTGTCCGTTCGTACGCATGTATGCAAGTCATGCGGAATCGTTCTTGACCGCGATCATAATGCTGCCATCAATATTGAAAAAGGTGGACTGGCTCTTTTGAATCTCAGTCCAACTGCATAAATCGATTGTTCCGACTGTAGGGCAAGGTCCTGTCCGATCAGTATAAACGAAGCCCTTGGAGATGATGTAAGACTCGGTTCAATAGAACAAAGCAATCGTCTGTGAATTGGGAAGCTCCATCAAAATCTGTGATTTAGATGGAGAGGTTCACACAGCCTATTTTAGTAAATGAAAATATAAATGAAGTACTAATATTTAACTATTTTCATATTTCCCAAGAAGGAAGAGGAAACGGTGAAAGGTGGTTAAAAAAAGTAATTATGCCTTATTATAAATTAAAAGAGTATAAAGCAATTTATTTAAAATCAAGTCATCCAAAATCATTTTCGCTGTACAGTCGTTTAGGTGTTGAAATAGGAAGTTATGAAAGTAATAGTGATAATCATTTGATGACAAGAAAAGGCAAGATTTTTAAGATACCCCTTTAGACATTCTTGTGTTTCCCCTCAACTAATGGGCACAAAGCTGGAATATATGAACCGCGTCCTTACCTATTAAACGTGTTATTTGATTAAAGAGAATATATAATTCCAATATGCGAATTATTTTATGGCGGTGATCAAATGCTTGGACTGCCAAAAGGAATCGGAGCAGGTTATTTAGTAGGGAATTTGTTTAGTAGTTGGAGGAATTATTCAATATGTTAACAAGAGAAGATATCTTTAAGCACGTCAAAGAAAACTACGGTACATTGCCCGATTACCCGTTTAGGAAGTTTCCAAACTATGCTGCTTTGAGACATACATCTAACGGAAAATGGTATGGTCTTGTGATGAATGTCCTTCCAGAGAAATTAGGATTAGTTGGAAAAATAGAAATCGATATTCTAAATTTAAAATGTCCGCCCGAATTAAATGATATTTTGAGGAACGAACGAGATATTTTACCTGCATATCACATGAATAAGGAACATTGGATCACACTTGTTTTAGAACGTACCGATTCAAAAGGAGAGATTTATAACTTAATTGAACAAAGCTTTAATTTAACCAGGTAAAAATAAAGAGATAGAAGCAGGCTATTGGATAGCTCGCCAATATTGGGGGGCGGGTTATGCAAAAGAGGGCTGCTAAGGCAATTAAAGCGTATGGTCTGCAAAAGTTAAGTGAAGAAAATTATAATAACCATTAAAGTGTGGTGATACATATGGATGCAACCATAGAAAAAGCGGAAGATCTTGCGGAGTTATCTCATTTTTTATCTGAAATCAACAAACAAAAGAAATATAACATTGGTTATTGTGGTGAAAAGCCAGAGGAAATTTACCGGACATTGAAAGAGGACTTTACCGGTGATGATGGTGATGTTAATTTTTTTATTGGAAGAAATAATGCAGGAAAGATCTTAGCAGCTATTGGCTTGGACATAGACGAATCAACTGCGGAAGTGTGGGGACCGTTTAATCAGACTACCTCTGTTAAGCTGCAATATGAACTATGGAATCAGTTATTAAATGCGAATCCAACAGTTCGATCATTTTATTTTTTTATCAATCAAGAAAACGTACAGCAACAACTATTTATGCATGAAATAAAAGCAAAAAAGACAGGCGAACACCTGAACCTGGAAATTAAAGAACAAGACGTTGACAGAGTCAGCGAGATACAAAGTACTTCGTTTGTACAAAGTGATTTTCAAGCATTTGAAGAATTACATAATAAAACGTTTCCGGATACGTACTACGATGCAAAAGCAATTAAAGAGAGACTTAGTAATGAAAATGTCTTAAAAGTGCTTAAAACGGAATCTGACGCGTTGCAAGGTTATGCATACTTTGAAATTGATACTGAAATGAAAGAGGCTTCCCTGGAATACATTGGTATTTCGAAAGGATTCCAAAATAAAGGTTTAGGTACGATGATCTTAAAGGAAGCATTGACAGAAATGTTTTCATATCCGCAAATTAGTGACATTACCTTGACTGTAGATAATACAAATAGTCAGGCCAATCATGTTTATATGAAAGCTGGTTTTAAACCGAAAGCTATTTTACTAAGTTATCTTTTTAAATTACAGGACGCAGGAATGGAATAAGAATTGCGCTTTTTTATTTGTCATGCCCTTTTTAAATAAACGGTTTTTTTGTCCTTTAGAATTTTGACCCTTCATCGGTGTTTCGTATGATCAGGAGCCTGAGGGGGTTCCTCTAGCCAACCATTATCGATCATGAGATTTTCCCCATCCTCTGCAAAAAGTGTGACAGCCGCTAATAGAAGGCCATATTTTATACCGATATCTTTTCTTGGGCTTGCTCCCATCGCCAGCCCATATTTTGAAACACCTGTTGCAGACCAGGCAGATACCAGAAATAACATCAACTTGTCGGAAAACGGAGCCACTTTGGAATCCGTTATGGGGACATCCCATGGCATAGGGGCTGGGAGGTCGTTTTCTAAAAACAGCTTGCTCAATTGTTTCGTATGCTTATTAGCCATGTTTTTCCCACGTGTGAAATAGTGTCTTAATTTCTTATTCTCAGCTACCTGCGCAAATGCCATCATCATATCTTTGCCAATAATATTGGTTTCCATGTTCACGTACATGTGAGCGATTTCAGCAGTCGTTACCGGGCGTTGATGACCTATAACGGTTCCTAAAAAACGCTGATCTGTTACAAATTCTGTCTCAGCTGGCATGGGAATATATGGCGGACGAATATAAATACCTTTGTCCAATTGCACATTCTTGATGGTTTCATGTAATTGAACTGTTTCCATCAGCGTATTATCATGAAAATTAACCACGTCTGAACGCGTGCTAAGTCCTATGGCTAACGTACTTGCCGTCATTTGAGCAACCGTCATATACTTTAAATAAGCAAGACAGAACATGTCCGAAAATAAACGGGGTGTATGTGTATCCGCGTCTTCCTGAGTAAACCCGACAGGTATCGGAAAATTTTCACCTTCAAATAAAGTCGCCAGAAATGAAAGATTTCCTTCTGCAATTTGCAGACTTTTCTCAACGACAGGACGTATAGCGTCATCCTTCATATGAGCTAAAAAGTAAGGTAATACATGGGTTGAGGCGCTATCTGTCATGTATTGCGTCCATAACCCGGACATTTCAGCTGATGTTAAGCGCGTTTTATGGTTTCCCATTTACGATTCACCCCTTGCTAACTGATTGCGATCAGGCGTTTGCGGTGCTTTCTCAAGCCAGCCATGGTCAATCATGATGTTGGCACCGTCTTCCGCATAAAGCCAAATTTCCGTTAACAGCCGCGAGTATTTTAAACTAATGTCTTTCCTTGGACTTGCGGCGATCGCGGACCCGTAATTCCCAACCCCGGCAGCAGCCATGGCGGATACATGGAACATAATTAATTTGTCTGAAAAGGTCTGGTCAGTTGATGCGGTAGGCGTTGCATCCCATGTCATAGCAGCCGGAATGTCATTATCCAATAAGATGTCGCTGAAAACAGTTATATGTTTAGTGGAAATTTGTTTTCCGCGGATAAGATAATCTTTTACTTCTTTTCTCCTGGCAACCTGAGCAAACGCCATCATCATTTCTTTCCCGATTAAATTTGTCTCGATATTAAGCCTGAGATTCGAAATTTCAACCGCAGTTAACGGTCTTTTCCCACCCATAACGTTTCCCAAAAAGGATTGTTTTGTGACAAAATCAACATCAGTCGGCGTTGAGATATAAGGATGGCGAACATAAAGCCCCTTATCCAATAGCACGTCCGAAACGACCTTTTGTAAATGGACTGCTTCTGAAAGGACTTTTTTATGAAAGATGACGAGATCAGACCGTGATGCAAGTCCTAATGCAAGGGTACTTGCACTCATGCCAAGGACAGACATTAACTTTAGATACTGCGGGTAAAATGCATCAGAAAACAAGGGACGGGCATCCAATTGGACATCTTGTTTCGTGAATCCGGCAGGTGTTGGAAATCCTTCTTGCTCAAAAAGTCCCTTCAAGTACTGGATATGTTCTTCAGAGGAGGATAAAGCCAGTTCAAGAACAGAACGAATTTGCTCGTCCTTCACTTTGGTCATAAAATATGATAAAACACATACGGCTGCTGTATCGTTCATATATTGCCCCCAAAGACCAGCCATTTCCGCAGACGTTATACGCGTATCATGATTCGTCATCCGATCACTCCATTCCACCAATTCGTTAGAACAATGCTCCCTAATAATACTTCCCATTTGCGGCTTTTTTTCCTGCATACAATCCACATCGTGGCCTTATTTCGCCAGCTTTTTTCGATCAGCTGCCATTGGCGGTTGCTCCATCCAGGCATTATCAATCATAATATTCGCTCCCTTATTGGAGTATTTGGCTATTTCCGCTATCAGCCGGGCATAATGAACACCTAAATCATGTCTTGGACTGACAGACATGGACGTTCCATATTGGCCCGGTAAATGTTGTGACAAGAAACATCATTAATTTATCCGAAAAAGGTGAAGTTGTTGAATTGGTGACTTCTGATGTCATAATACGGGCCCCATCAGAGATATATTCATCATTTAAGATGGATGAGAAAACTTCCAGATGTTTTGCGGCAATGTCACGTCCTTGTTCAAAATATTTTTTAACCTTTTTTGATTTTGCAACTTGAGCGAATCCGGCAACAATTGCCTGACCAAGTGCATTCCTTCTTGTGTTTAATACAAGTGCTGTAATCTCTGTACCCAGTAATGGTCTGCGTTCGCCCAGCCAGCCTGTCAAAAAGCTATTATTCGTGACAAAGTCGATTTGCTTCGGCTTCGGAATTTGCGGATAACGGATATAAAGGTCTTTTGCTTTGGCTGTATCTTTTGTTATTTTGTACATTTTCTGTGTTTCGTCTACAGCTTCTGAATAAAACTGAATGATATCATCCCGCTCAACTTGGGATAAGGCTAATCCGTAAATAGCTAAACTAAAATTACATACATTTAACATCAAATCAAGGTAGATGCGATCGGAAAAAAGTCTTGGAGCTTCCAAATTAACATCCTGTTCCGTAAATCCCTGGGGAACCGGATAGTGTTCAGCATTAAAAATGTCAGTTAATTTTTTTTGATGCTCGTTTGATATCGCTAAAAATTGTTCAAGTATGGAACGGATTTCGCCATCGGTAACATTTGTTAAAAAATGACGTAATCCACAAATCATCATGGTGTCATTTTGATACGATGTCCAAAGCGTTGAAACCTCTGCTGCCGTTAATTCATCTTGAAAAGGATCATTCGTTTCCAATTTTAAAACCTCCGCTACAGCCTTTTACTTTCCAGTATTATTTGGATTTATGGAATAGATTATTCATTTTATAGCTTCCTCTTAATATTATTGATAAATTAGATGAGGAAGGAGACTTAAATTCTAAGGCAGTAGTAGTTGTGATGAAAAAATCGAAAGTGATGCGGTTAATCCCCATAAAATTAAAATAGACGGACAGTATACTGCCCGTCTATGCTGATTCCTGAATAAGTCCCGCTATTTTTCTTGTTCTGTGTCACCCTTCTTACCTTCTTCATCATTCATGATGCTGTTAGTGGATTTCTTGAACTCAGACAGTGTCTGGCCAAAAGCAGACCCGATTTCAGGAAGCTTTTTAGGTCCGAAAATAATCAACGCTAAGATTAAAATGAGAATCAATCCCGGTATACCTATACTGGAAATACCCACTTTGACAACTCCTTTTTGTTTTGACATACATGCCGTTAACAATTAACCGTTTTAAGCCATCCTATTTTTATTTTTCCCTTTTACGAGCTGACCATTATTTTCTCTGAATTTTAATATCCCCTCTGCAGCCCTGTAGGCGAATGCTCCCACAGTGCCTGTTGGGTTGTATCCGCCATTATGAGCAAAATTGGAAGCTCCTATTACGAATACATTATCAACATCCCACATTTGTAAATAATTATTCACTGCAGAGGTTTCCGGATCTCCTCCAATAATGACACCACCTGTAATATGATCATTCTGTGCAGGCTCGATATCAAAGTGATCCGTCATCTCTCTCGGTTCAACAATTTCAGCACCCATCTCATCTAATATTTCAGCACTTCGATCCGAAATATATTTAAATAAACGATTATCCTGTTCGGTGAAATCGTATGTTAAACGGAGCAGCGGATTTCCAAAACTGTCTTTATAAGTTGGATCAAGGCTCAGATAATTATTGCGATGGGGCATGGATGCACCCTGGGAATCGACGGATAGCCACCGGTTTTGGTATTTAATGGACTGTGCTTTGAACTCTTTTCCCCAGCTGGGAGTACCGCCGGGAACAGTATTATTTTGAATCGGTCTTCTCCCATACTGTTTCGTGGAGATTGATCCGCCATGAATGAAGTCCAATTCGGAATGGTCAAAATTGTCCCCGTTATAATCGTCCACTGTAGCACCAAGTGAACCTGCTCCCATATACGTATTGAATTTCTCGTTAAAAAATCCGGTAGCACCTGCAATGATTTGATAACAATAATTTTTCCCAATCACGCCGTCTCCGGTTTCCGGGTTATATGGACGCCCAAGGCCGGAATGCAATAATAACTTTGTATTATTGAGAACATAGCTTGTCAGGACAACAATATCTGCAGGCTGTTCAAATTCTTCTCCGGTCTGAAGGTCGACATATCTGACACCGGTAGCCCGATTGTCATCATGCAGAATTTCGGTTACGTTTGCATGTGTTCTAAGCTCAAAGTTGCCTGTTTCCTGTGCAGTGGGAATGACAGTGACATTTGGCGTAGACTTTGCCCCGTATTCACAGCCGAATTTTTCACAAAAACCGCAGTACTGACATTGTGCGATAAATTGCCCGTCAGGATTCTCATAGTTTTCCGACAAGTTGCCTGATGGCAGCATAAATGGGTGAAGTCCCAGGTTATTTGATGCGTCCTTAAATCGGTCAAGGATTGGCGTGCTTTTCATTGGCGGGGTTGGATAGGGGTTTTTTCTTGGCGCCCCCATTGGATTTTCCTCACCGCTTATCCCGGCTGTTTTTTCGAATTTATCGTAGTATGGCTCCAGTTCATCATAGGTGATGCCCCAGTCCTGGAGTGTATGGCCATCAGCAAGTTTGTTCGGGCCATACGTCTCATCGGTCATCGATTTTATTTCAAAGTCATAGGGGAGAAAACGCCACGTATGCCCATTCCAATGAACGCCTGCTCCTCCAACACCGGACCCTATGAGAAATGCACCAAATTGACGCATCGGCAATGCATCTTCATTCGGTCTGTTTCGGAATGTAATCGTTTCTTTGGAAAGGTCCTGCATTAATTCATAACGTACGGCATAACGATACTCATCATGCACCATCTGGAAATCTTGTGTATCTCTGTGACCGCCTCGTTCCAGTCCAACAACCTGTACGCCGGCCTTTGCCAGTTCGGCAGCGATAATGCCTCCTGCCCAGCCAACCCCTACAGTTACGACTTCTGCTTTATCGAGTTTTGTAACCAATTCTATGTCCTCCTTTGTTTCATCATTTTAGTGCGATATATGGGATCGTAATGCGTTCGGTTCCATTTCGATAAAATCTTCACTGTCAAGTTCGTCTATAAAACTCATTTGGCTGCCGGGAAATTCTTTCATTCGCCAGCCATCCATATTCGCATTGCCGCCGTACAGTGGATCTGAATAGGCACCTTCCAACGTGGCTGATCTCATTGTTTCGAAAAAAGTTGCCGACGTCGCGCCTTTTATGCCAACACCATTATTCTGAAAAGCTTGTAATAATTCATCCTGCTGTTCGCCTTCCAATTCAGTGAATGTGGTGTTGTAATTATTCATACTTTCATCTTCCAGTGCTTGAATGCCAACCAGAAAGAGTTCATTGCGTTTTAGCGGTGATTGATACCCTTGATAATCTGTTCCGGGTGAAAAAGGTCCCTGCATATATTCCTTTTCATTATTCCCGTATGATCCAGCCAGTTGATGGTCAATAAAATAGGGAACGCCCAAGGCAATAGCCCCCGGTCCATTTTCATCTTCCGGAAAAATTCGTTCCGTAGCCGCACTGAGAATATCAAAATCTTTCTGTCTGGTAAAAAACATCAGTGCACGGTTATAGTCGTTTGTTTCTTGTGCCGTCTCTTGGTTTGTATCGAGTAAATTTGTGCCCAGCAGTGAACCAAGAATACCACCGCCAATTGCCCCGCCGGCTACATAACCGGAGTTGCGCATGAATCTGCGGCGGGACATTTTCGACTGTTCTTTTTCATCTGCCATTTTTATTCCTCCATTCATCAATGATAAGGATAATTTTCATAGTTCTAACTAAGGCTGGCCATCAACCTATCGAATACGCACGTTTAGTATGCGTGATTATTTGATAAGTATACAGTTTTTTCCACATGAATTTAGCGAATCCTCTTACATTAAATATGTATGGGTTTCAATGGAATCTTTTAAGGCGTTATTTTGGGGATACGCGTATGAATGAGCTTACCCGAGAAAACTTAAAACAATACTATTCTATTCCACATAATTGAATTACCTATTGACAGTATTTGATAATGCTGATACGCTAAAAAACAGTTAAAATAATACGAATTCAAAATAAATTAAGTAATAATAAATTAATTAATTTGATCTTAATAAATGGAGGTGAGACAAATAATTATGGTCAATAATCGTCTAAAAGCATTTACAGTTCTAAACAGGGCAACGCAATCGGTACAGGATGCTGTCAGGAGAGATGTGACCCGGTATGGTCTGAATCTGAATGAGTTTGCTGTTTTGGAATTGCTTTATCACAAAGGTGAACAGCCTATACAATCGCTCGGAAAGAAAATTCTGGTCGCAAGCAGCAGTATTACGTATGTTGCCGATAAGCTTGAAAAAAAAGGATATATACGCCGGAGACCATGTACGGATGATCGCCGCGTCATGTACGCAGCTATAACCGATTCAGGCAAGGACTTTATGGATGCGGCATTTCCGGAACATGAAAAGAAAATTGAGTCCATTTTTAATGAATGGTCGGACGAAGAAATTGAAGTCGCGATTAACTTACTGAAAAGACTCGGTTATCACGTGGAAAATTTATAAATACTGGTTTAATATATTTATTAACATATATTTCGTATTCGAGATATATGAAATGACAATATACAAATTAAATTTAAAAGGTGCAAGTAGACCAAACAAAATTAAGGGGTGGTTTTATGGTAACACTCTATACAACACCAAGTTGTACATCCTGCAGAAAGGCAAAAGCATGGCTTCAAGAGCGGGAAATCCCGTTTACAGAACGAAATTTGTTTTCGGAGCCATTAAATTCAGACGAAATTAAAGATATATTACGCTTAACTGAAGATGGAACTGACGAGATTATTTCAAGGCGTTCTAAAATATTTCAAAACATTGACGTTAATATTGATCAGCTGCCGATAAGGGATTTATTCAATTTAATTCAGGAAAACCCCGGCATTTTAAGAAGGCCAATGATTGCTGATGAAAAGCGGCTGCAGGTAGGCTATAACGAAGATGAGATCCGCATGTTTCTGCCCAGAACCGTTCGAAAGTGTCAATTGCAGGAAGCTCAAGAGCAAATTGCTAATTAAAAAGTGAAAGAGAGAAAATTTAAATGACAAGGGTTATGGTGTTACACCTGTTCAGGATCGGAACAGATCTTCTGATTGGAAAGGTTGTTCGGTTTCATGTAGATGAGAAAATATACGAAAGTGGGCGAATAAACCATCAAACGCTTGCTGCGGTCAGCCGATTAGCCGGTTCGAACTACGCGAAGATAGGTGACGTATTTTCCATTGAAAGGCCAAAATAGATTGGAATTTCTGCCAAGCTGGTTAGAATCAAAAAGAGAAAAATTTGAAGCAGCGTTACCATCAATTGATGTCAATTAAGAGGAAACGTGAGGAAATTGAAAAGTTGGTTCGACCATTTGATACAGTAAGAAGTATAAAAGAATTTGAAAAGGACATAGAGGACTATAATCAAATCGCATTTTCCTCGTCGTACTAAGATAAGATAGTTGATAAAATATATAGCAATATAGAAACATATATATTGAATTAAAGATATATTAACTGATAATATACTGAATGGAAATATTGTTCATTAAAGATAAAGAACAGAAATTCGAATCTAAATCACCTCAAATATCTCGAAACTAGGAAGTATTAAATCGTTAAAATTAAAGTTTCGCCAAAGGGAGCGAGAAAACTTGAAAGTCATTAATTTTCAGGAGGTGGTTCTTATAAAGGATATTCATCATTAAACAGAAAGAAGGGAATAAATTATGGGATTTTTAGATAAATTATTTGGTAAATCAAAGGAGATGGAAAATATGTCAAACGTTAAATTAGCAATCGTTTATTATAGCCAAACAGGAACAAACTATCAATTAGCAAAATGGGCGGAAGAAAGTGCGAAGGAAAATGGCGCAGAGGTAAGACTCGTTAAAGCCGCTGAACTTGCTCCAGAAGCCGCAATCGAATCAAACCCTGCATGGAAAGAACATATACAAGCAACAAAAGATGTACCAGAGGCATCTTCAGATGATATTGAGTGGGCAGACGCTATTATCTTCAGTATGTCTACGCGTTTCGGTGGTATTCCGGCACAAATGAAACAATTTCTTGATATGCAAGGTGGCTTATGGGGATCCGGTAAAACAATAAACAAAGTGGTGAGCGCCATGTCATCCGCAGGGAACCCACACGGTGGTCAAGAGGCAAGTATTCTTTCACTGTATACTTCACTCATGCATTGGGGTGCTATTATTGTACCACCTGGATATTCCGACTCAAGCATGTTTACTGCTGGCGGCAACCCATATGGTGTAAGTACAGCAATAGATGGTGAAGGCAATATGGTTGATGACGTTGAAGGCGCGGCAAAACATCAAGCTAAACGGACGGTTACCATTGCTTCCAGTGTGAAACAGGGGCAACAATAATTAGTCCTGCATTCTTTGAAATGTGGAGATCCCTTTATCTCCACATTTCTTGTTTATAAATAAACAATAATTTTATAAGAGTATATTATTCATGGCTGACAGGTCAATGATCGGTTTGGTATATCATGGCATCTTAACTTTCAATTGATTGAAATAAATTATAAAATTCAGCAGACGAACGCTTTACCGAAATAAAAAAGTGACCAAATCTGCATTACGGTAGAGAAAAAATAAAAACACAATACATTAGCATACTAAATCGCATAACATTTAGTATGCTATTTTTTACTGTTATGATAACGTTTAATAAGATCTTTCTTGAGCAGTCCCTATTTATAAAACTTAACGATTATTTTACTATTTGATTGTTCCACTGATAACCTCGTCTTTGTGAGCCGTGAAGGCATCGAGAACTTCATTCTTTTCGTTCTCTGACACATCGAAATGCTCGAGTGTGTCAGCCAATACTTCACCCGCTGCATCAAATTCTTCTTCAGTTAGCTTCATATCGTAATGAGTTGGTTCTAGATCCAGACTATCGTCATTAGGGACGGTGCTGACGTACTTATAAGGACAATCAGCCTGGTTTGGTTAAGAACAATCCTTTTAAGAATAGGGTTTATTCCTTTACCAAGCATATAAAAAGAAGAAATTAACTGCATCTATAAAAGGGATCCAGTTTTTTAGTTTACTTTGAATAACAGCAGATCGCTGGATTTTGGAGGGAGCGAAAAGGGCTAGGTTCTCTCTGCTTTCGGAAGTATCGGAGAAGAGACGCTTTCTCTCTGATATTTCGATCACATCCCGAGTGTGCTTCGGCAGAGAGACGCTCTCTCTCTGACATTTCGATCACATCCCGAGTGTGCTTCGGCAGAGAGACGCTCTCTCTCTGACATTTCGATCACATCCCGAGTGTGCTTCGGCAGAGAGACGCTCTCTCTGACATTTCGATCACATCCCGAGTGTGCTTCGGCAGAGAGACGCTTTCTCTGCCTTACTCCCTTTCTCTGACATTTCGATCACATCCCGAGAGCACTTCGGCAGAGAGACGCTTTCTCTCTGACATTTCGATCACATCCCGAGTGTGCTTCGGCAGAGAGACGCTTTCTCTCTGATATTTCGATCACATCCGGGTGCGCTTCGGCAGAAGACGCTTTCTCTCTGACGTTTCGATCCATCCGAGGCACTTCGGCAGAGAGACGCTTTCTCTCTGACATTTCGATCACATCCCGAGTGTGCTTCGGCAGAGAGACGCTTTCTCTCTGATATTTCGATCACATCCCGGGTGCGCTTCGGCAGAGAGACGCTGTTTCGATCACATCCCGTGTGTGCTTCGGCAGAGAGACGCTTTCTCTCTGACATTTCGATCGTATCCCGAGTGTGCTTCGGCAGAGAGACGCTTTCTCTCTGATATTTCGATCACATCCCGGGTGCGCTTCGGCAGAGAGACGCTCTCTCTCTGATGTTTCGATCACATCCCGGGTGCGCTTCGGCAGAGAGACGCTCTCTCTGACATTTCGATCACATCCCGAGTGTGCTTCGGCAGAGAGACGCTTTCTCTCTGATATTTCGATCACATCCCGAGTGTGCTTCGTCAGAGAGACGCTCTCTCTCTGACATTTCTATCACATCCCGAGAGCATTTCGGCAAAGAGAAGCGCTCTCTCTGACGTTCTAAAAGCTGCATGGTGCACTTTCGGACTTAATTGGCAAAAACACAAAATGACGATACCATCCCCAGTATCGCCATCCTCCTTCAATCCCGTTTCTCATTTTCAACCTTTTTCTGATCCACATAGCACGTCAACGGCTGATCGGAACCCCCTCACCGCGCTGCTATGTCATAAGAAAATCATGCTGATATTTTGAATTTTCTCCATGGTAAGTGAACTACTTAAAGTAAATGTACACCTTCTAACAATTTACTCTAATCCAATTTGAGATTTTGAACTTAACTCTCCACCTTGGAACATCAACGTTGCATTTGCCCCCATACCACTTTCGCCATAATAGGTGTAAGTTACAGTATGGTATTGGGATCCTTCTTCTCCCGTTTGTGATGTTATTTCACCTTCACCACCAATGATTTCGAAAACCTCATCGGTCGTCATGCCGTTCTCCAATTGGTTGAACTCGTCTATGGTAATCGTGACATCCGATTCGGATTCATTACCTACGCCAGCCTGAGATTTGCTTTGTAATTGACCATCCTGGAATGTCAGCATAGCATTAGAACCCCAACCATCTGCACCGTCCCATGAATAAATAATTGTATGGAATTCACTGTCTTCTTCACCAGTCTCGGATTGAACTGTTCCTTCGCTCCCGATTATTTCAACAACTTCTTCATACGTCATGCCGTTTGAAATCTGTTCAAACTCTTCTCCTGTTATGGTACTGTCATCTTCTGTTTCAGATGCTTCTCCCGAGTTCTCTTCCTCAGCATTTCCTTCTTCGGCGTTTCCTTCCGAAGTGTTTTCTTCGTCAGCATTATTGTCATCACTATTCTCTGTCTGCGACGTATCATTAGAAGCTGTATCGTCAGTTTCTCCACCTCCGATAGCAACGACTGCTATGATAATAATTGCAATAATGCCTATAAATCCTAAGCATCCAAATTTCATAAGTTTCCTCATAATCAATACCCCCTAAAAATTTTATGATCTAATCTACATAAATCATTATATAATACAGGGTGTACAATAAAATGTATTCCCTGGCCTGTTCAATCGCCAATGTTTCCAAGGCATTGACTTTTAAACCGAATTCATATGAGATAAAATTAAAAGTAATATAGCACTTGAATCATAGGTTATTTATTGGAAAATAAAAGGAGTTTTACCATTGAATGAATTAAAACTTGGCTGGATTGATTACTCAAGTGAACACAGGGAAAAGGTTATGGCAGTATTAGATGCGCTTTCCGCTCCTGGGGCAGTGGATGAGCTCGGTATAGGCCGGATTCGTGATGGATTTGCGGATATTCTTTTCCCGGGTACATCGACTATCCAGACAAGGGCGAAATACTTCCTGATTGTTCCATATTTACTGATGGAGCTGGAGAAGGAACGATATGCAAGGCCTGAGGATCTATTAAAGAAACTTGGGGATCAAGAGGTAGCTTTAATTGATACGCTGAATCAGGAAGGAAAAAGTGGTGTGATTGGCGGTCGTGCAGGGACAAGCCTGAAGCGTAAACCTTCCAATATCTATTGGAATGGTCTGCGGACATATGGGATTTTCCGGCATGAATCACTTTCACTGACAAATTATGCGAAAGCAGTTTTCCGGATGAAACATAACAAAGAATTAGTGAATACTTACGGTAATGAGGAACGGGATGATACAGACAATAAAGATGGTGCATATAGCGGTACATTTTGGAAATGTATTTTGCCTGAGTCAGGGTGGAAGCATAACTTGTCGATGGAACTTTCCTATGATGAAGCGCATTAGATGGTCCGAAAGATTTAATGACAATATTGCGTTTCATAGAATATAGTAGATATATGCAATATTATTATAAATGAAGCATCATTTAGCGAACAGTGCCAGGCACCGTTCGCTAAGCAGCCCAATCATTACATATTCGATATACCCCTGATTGTCTCAATTTCCTTATCATGGGCTAATATTATAATAGTGTACATTATGGCATACTGTAATCTTTCTTATGTTCAGTTATTTTGGTATACTAAATGCAGATACCTCACCCAAGTCATGCCTCCTCATAAAACCACAAAGGAAGTGCACAAATGCCCCAATTAGCACTGGTTAAGGAAAGGTCTTCCTCAGACTATATCCATCATGACCAACTATTCAAAGATTTAATTCATACCTTTTTCGAGGAGTTCCTCGATGCGTTCTTTCCGGAAGTGCATGATATGATTGATTTTCATGCTGTCAAGCCATTATCGGAAGAATTTTTTACCGACTTGATGGAAGGAGATACCCGCAGACTTGATATTGTTGTAGAAACCACTCTGAAAGAAACTGAAGCCGTTATCATTATTCATGTAGAACCCCAAAGTACGAAGCAGACTAATTTCCATGAGCGCATGTATCAGTATTTTAGTTTGCTGTATCACAAATATCGCAAGCCGATTATTCCAATAGCGGTATTCAGTTATAATGAAAACTGGGAAAAGAAACAGTATACCATGACATTTCCTTTTTTAAATGTACTGACATTTAACTATTTAACACTGCATTTGCGAAAAAAGAACTGGCGGGAATTTATAAAGTCTAATAATCCTGCGGCAGCAGCGTTAATAAGCAAAATGGGCTACACGGATGATGAAAAGGTTCAAGTGAAAAAAGAATTCCTCAGGATGCTTGTGGAAATGGAGTTGAACCCCGCAAAACAGCGATTGGTATACGGGTTTTTCGAAAAGTATTTAATATTAAATGAAACGGAGGAAATACAATTGAACGATGAAATCAAACGTATGGATGAAGCGGACAAAATTATGGAAATCCCGATTTCGTATGAAGAGAAGGGGAAAGAAAAGGGAAAAGAAATAGGGAAAGCGGAAGAAAAAAAAGAAGTAGCTTTCAAAATGCTGAATAAAGGATCATCGATTGATTTTATCGCAGAAGTAACTGGGTTAGATCATGAAGAAATTGAGGCATTGAAAGAAAGATGAATCGCATGGAATTTAGATAAGATTACCCCGGCCGGTTCGAAAACAAGTGAGTACCGGCCTCCAGCAGTCACTGCCAGAGACCATTCACCATCATTCCATATCCGAATAGCCTTTAAACATGTCCATTTCTTTTTCAAGGGTATTTTTCATTTTCTCGCCGCATTTCTTGGTGCAGACTGCAAATAAACCGTCTTGTCCATGTTTTTTGGCTTCAGAATCAGCTGTTGTCACAATCATTGGAACGCTTGTCTGCCTTGAATTCAAGTAAACCTGAACAATTTCACCTTCCTTGTCAGAGTAGTCAATCCACTCATTAAACTTAACATTAATGGCGTGTAATGGCTCGTTGTCGCCGATTTTCTTCATACACCATGCACATCTGAACATTTGAAGGTCTCCTTCCGTATCAAAACGTCATTATGAATTACTATTATTTTATGATGTGTCAGCGTATTTTTCAAATCTCTTCTTAACCCCCCAAGCAAACCATCCATCTTCTATGATAGAATAAGAGAATGTGCGCACGAAAAACGCACCCGACTATCACACTGGGAGTGGAACAACATTGGATAAAAATGATATTGCCAATATCCGTAAACAATTCAAGGTGGATAATGATTTATTGACCATACATGATATTTTCAATGTATACATCATGAAAGAATCGAGCGAGATTTATCACCACCAGAGTATGCCGTTTGAAATGCTGGAACAGGAGCAGCAGGAATTATTCATGGAAAATTTTAAAAAAGTGCTCACAGGCCAATTGGATGAAAAGTTATTTGAGTTAAAGTTTCAGCGTGATGTAGACAACAACAGTCAGCTCATTCTCCATCAGGCCCTCTTAAGCAATGATACAGAAGAATGGAAAGCGCAAATGCTTCAGCTTGTGGAAAAAATGCTGAAGGACAAGCAATACGAAATGGATATTGTCGTCACGTTTATTCGCGGTGAATATATGAAGCCGATGAAAAACATGAGCGAAGAGTCAGAAGAAAGCGAGCGCGACACCGTTTATTCCCATCCGTTTCTGTTATGCAGTGTGAACAAAACACAGGATCCGAAAAAAGAATTGCTGTTTGATTATGTTGAAAAGGAATTTAAGTATAATATCGTCGTCGATCCGATTATCAATTTGAAAGCACCAATGTCAGGTTTTTTATTTCCATCGATCACGGATAATGCTTCAGACGTCAACCATATCCTGTATGCAGCAGGGAAGAAGAATGAACCGGATTATCATTTTATCGAAAATGTCTTAAATGCGGAAGAAATCATGACGGCTGCACAGGACAAATTGGTTTTTGAGGAAATTGTAAAAAATGTTGCTGGTGATCAGGCAATCAATACGTCCACACTTTCGAACGTATACAACGAGATTCATCAGGTTGCGGAAGAAAATGAAGGGGACGATCGGCCGACATTGGACGTTAAAGATGTCGAGAACGTTTTATCAAGCAGTGGAATTGAAGATGTCAACACGGAAAAGGTGGCGTCTGCTTTTAAAACGGTCATTGATGACGAAACATATGAATTTAAAGCAAACAACGTTGTCCCGAAATATGATTCAAAATCTATTAAAATTGAGACGAAAATCGCGAATATATCGATTAGCCCGCAAGATTTAAGCCATGTACGCCAGGTTCATTTAAATGGCAAACGTTTCTTAATGATGGAAGTGGAAGAAAATACGGTTATCGAGGGCTTTGAAATGATTCCAGAAGCATTGTTTCAAAAAGCGCCTGAGGAAGATGAATGATACGGTGAAGCGGCTGGGAAACTATGATAAACTTGTTGGCCCATATGAGAACAAACGTTTGCATTCAGGTTATTTTTATAGTACAATAATTAATAGGATAATCATTCAAGAGTAAGCGCATTTAGGACGGTGGAGGGATGGAAATGACTAATGAAACAGACATCCTGATTTACCAAACCGAAGACGACAACACAAAAATCGATGTCAGACTGGAGAATGAAACGGTCTGGATGACGCAAAAGGCAATTGCGGAATTGTATCAATCAACAAAGCAGAATGCAAGTCTTCTTCACATTAAAAATATTTTGAAGAAGGTGAGTTGGAAGAAGAATCAGTTGTCAAGTTTTACTTGACGACTGCAAAAGACGGGAAATCATATAAAACCAAACACTACAACCACGAAATGATTATCGCAATCGGCTACCGCGTTCGTTCCCATCGTGGTACACAATTTCGACAGTGGGCAACTGAGCGCCTAAACGAATATCTTGTAAAAGGATTCACAATGGATGATGACCGTCTGAAAGAGATGCGAAACTTTGGTGAGGATTATGTCGCTGAGGTCTGATCCGGTGCAGGAAGAACGACCACGCTGTTTGGGATTCCACTTATCACGCTATATACACTAAATGTTTTATCGTATATTATGAAAGTATAAATCATCATTTGGCACGATTTCTATCTAATTAGGTTATTTGCCCGAAAGCAGTGTATCACCAAAATGTGGCTAAGGGGAGATAAAGATGGACAAGTCTGAAATCGAGGTCATGAAGCTGGACATATCGACTGACAAAGAAGCACTGAAGTATATGGGTGATTTCCTGGTGTTTCAGGGAATTGCGAAGAAAAATTTTCCGGAAAAAGTCATGGAACGGGAGATGGCGTTGCCTACCGGGTTGCCGGTGCATCCCTATGGTGTTGCCGTTCCGCATACAGATTCGGAATATGCTATCAAGCGTCAACTGCTGGTTGCTCCGCTGAAGAATCCTGTTGTTTTCGCGCAAATGGGAGACCCTGATCAACACGTGAAGGTCTCTTTTGTCTTTATGCTGGCAGCCCCGGAGTCCAGTGAACATCTAACATTGATACAGAATTTGTTCACTTGCTTTGAGGATGACAGGTTCAATCAGGGACTGGCCAGTTGGGACGGAAAGAAGTCTTCATTGAAACAGCTCATTCAAAGACATGGATAGGTAAATAAAGGGGCAGGCGTCCGATGGAAGGGGCCTGTCCCTTTATTTCAGTTCTTTTGTTTCCTCAGCATACAACGCCGTACGTTTGATATTCACGCCGACAAATGATTCAAGTATCGCCTGACCGCCGGCAATGGCCAGGATAAAGATCACATATTGGGCGATATTGGGAATCCACAGATATATCAAACAAAGAAATATGGCACTCCATATGCCAGCACACCAGTAACAGGTCAACAGATAGCCGATATTCGATTTGGGTACCGTTTTCGTTTCATCTTTTGAAACTTTCTTTTTTGTTAAAAAGGGTTTGCGGATAAATTCAGTTATTTTATCGAATACAATTAGGTGGGTCAGCCGGTAGCTGGCAAGTATCAGCATGATTAACGCCATCCAGGTTAATTCCAGTTCCATAAGAAATATCCTTCCGAGTTTTTCCCTTAGTTTTACCTTATTTAATTATCTTAAACAGAGAGTCTGACCCTGAGTCTGCACAAATAGAAAGATACGGCTTTTCTCTACAATCTGAATAGCACCTCTTTTGTAGTTTGAGGAATTTTATGGAGCCGAAGATGACAGACTGCTTGTATAATCCAATGGTAGATAATGATAATGGCTGTGTCATTAATAATTGCAAAAATCGAATATGTCAACTATTCGTGACAATGACTTGCCGCGGCTAGTTGGCACTGGTAGTTAAATATGAAATAGTGTTTTAATCGATTTATAACTCGCACGGTCTACGTTGGCTACTATTGCTTCCCTATACTCGTGTAATGAATATTCATGCGTAACCAGCTGTTCAAGTGGATAGTCCTGATGCTGTTGGATTAAATTGAATAGCAGTTCTTGTGTGGATATTGTTACTCCTTGCCAATACTCCTTCTTGGAATATGCATGTGTACCTAATACGGAAAGCTCGTTAGCCCATACAAAGGACCAATCTAAATTTTTAATTTCTCCTGCACAGCCCACCAGTGTCACTTTCCCACGTTCGCGTGCCAGTCTAAGGCTATCATCAAGGCTCTCTTTACTACCAATACAGTCATAGATGCTGTCAAATCCTCCCATAAAAACATCTCTTCCAATAGTAGGTTTATGTTTTGAAGTTTCGGGCATTTTTAACACGGTATCTTCTAGGAGTCTTGGACAAAAGTTTTCTTTAAAAAAACGCCCGGGTTTTCATTTTGGCTTGTTTAATGTAAGAATTAGAGGACATTTAAAAAAGGCACACCAAATAAGCTTCACTATGTTATTTTTTAATTTCTGAGCGAAAACGTTATTCACCTCCTCTCATTAAGTCTGCTTTATTAGCCGGTATCCTTGTATAATTGTTCCTTCTGGTGGACGGTTTCATGATACGACGGACTGTTAAAGTAGACTTTCACGATTTTCCGGATATTGTGCATGACGCAGTGCAATTTGAATTCACGTGAAGCATTGTCCATCCCACGTCCATGCATCTGTTTCCACTCATCCTGCACTTGAATGTTGCCCCATACAGGTCCGGGACGCTTTTCTCTGTTTCAGAATTTTCTTTACCTTTCTCACTGTCAGCCTTCGCTTTCGCTTCTTCCCTGATAGGGTCATTTTCCATATCCCTTTCTTATTTTCCGAATACCGTCTTTTGCCTTTCGTACAGTGCGGGCTAGCGGGCAGGACTGGCAGGCTTCTTTTATTGCTGTATTCTCCAATCTTTCCTGATTTCTTTGTTTTCTGCCGTGAAAGCATCTGGCCCTCTGGGCATGTGTAGGTATCACTCTGTGCATCATACGCAAACTTATCCTTGGCATACGGGGATTTCGCTACGGCGTACGAGGCATAAAAGTCCGTCCCTTTCCTTCTCATGAAAGCAATATTATTGGCTGAGAAAAAACCGGCATCGGCGCCGGCTTGTATGTCTTTTAACGAGCCGCACATTTTTTCCGCATGTTCCAACGTTGGTTGTAACCCAAGTTGATCGGAAGCATTGTTGCTTGTATGTGCACCAAGGATAATATGCGCTTTGACATCAACCCAGGCGAGATGGTTGTAACATTGCTGCACACCATGGTGTTTCGTAAGCATGATACTTGAATCTGGATCTGTAAAATTGATTTGTTTTCCTGGTGGGATCTTTTTATTCCCATTTTCCTCTTGCCACTTTTGCTCCAGTGTTGTTTTTGCCTGTTCCATCGTGTGAATTTGATCCTGTGTAAATGCGACGTCGTTCAAGACATCCACTGTCAGTTCAAATGATTCCGCTGGCACATCATTTAAAACAGGGCAACTGGATTTTAACACTTCTTCATCGTAACCATGCTTCGTTTCGGTTTCCTCTACCTCTGAATCGAGGTTGAATACCTGCTGTTCCTTTTGTTGTAATTCTGATTGATGCTGTTTCCGCAAAAGACGCTGCACTTGCTCCGCCTGTTCATGTATACAAGCCTTTCAGCTTATGGTCCGGCATCTGCTCCACTTCATCTATGTATGGTTTAATAACGTCATATAATGCTTCCATATCGTTTGTTTGGCGATCGATTTTCTTTGTCAGGTGCTCATAACTCATCGCTTTGTGCTTCGAGGCATTGGCTTTGACTTTTGTACCATCAATATGCATGCGTTGTCGGCCAATCAGGGACAACCCTTCACAGATTCCAATGACTTGAATGAAAAGGCGGTCCACTTCAGCCAAAAGAGCATCTATCGTTCGTTCTACTGTTTTATAACTTGGCATACGCATGCCGGATAATATCCACTGTGCGCCAATACTGTCCTCGGCAAACCGACAGATCTTCTGAGCTGCATAATGTCCATGGTACATGGCGTAAAAAATAACAGCCGTTACGATACGGCGGGTGTAAGGTGGCGCCCCCATTCGTAAGCGTTCATAGTAGGTCAGATCCAACTCCTCTGCCAAGTACGAAAAGAACCGGGCAGCATGTGGCTTATGTTCAATCTTGTCCTGTAATAATTCCTGGAAAAGAACAATCTGATTAGGGGCATCAGGGTTTCGTTGTGCCATTTAATCTCTCCTCGTTTTTGAGATTCCAACGAAGAGTGGCTAAACTGTGGCGTTTTTAAACAAAATAAGGTACAATGAAATCAAAGCACTCTTCGTTGGTTTGTTTTTCTCTCAAAAAACATTGTACCATTAAAAGAGTGCTTTTTCTATGGTTAAAACCTTATAAACCCTGCATTGAAAGGGTATTAGGCGATTTCATCCAAAGCATATTTAAAGCAATTTTAATCAATTATCGAATATACATTATTTTACATAAATTACGGCATACTTCTGTCCAAGGCTCCTAGGTCTTCCCGGCTAATTAACCCTTCATTGACACCGAGTTTTAATCCCATTTCCTTCTGGTACGACAGCAGACTCAACTGTGTAATGTGACAGTCTATTTCAAGCAGGCGGATGGCCGCAATGACAGAATAAGCAATCATACCGCCACCTATTACTAGCACGTGCTCGCCGTTTTTTGGCGGCTGGCGAAGTACTGCATGTAAGCCAACGCTTAATGGTTCGGACATAGCTGCCACCTTGTCGGATACCGTATCCGAAATGGGGATGGCCATGGATTCGTGAATGACTAGTGACTCACCCCATCCGCCGGGGAGATCTTTACAAAATCCAAGAATCATCCCGGGGCCCAATTTAGCTGAACCGGCTTTATATCGACATAAGCTATGCATTCCCTGTCTGCATGCTGGGCAAAGGGTTTTTCGTCCGCGAACTTCACAATTGATATAGGGATCAATCGTAATCCGCTGCCCAACTTCTACCTTTCTTACATCACCCCCAACTTCAGTCACCAAGCCTACCACTTCATGCCCTAAAACAGACGGGAATGAGTTAAATGGGGTGAGTGATGGAGAAGTTTTATAGAATATTGCACCCATATCTGACCCACAAACACCAGATAAAATCGGCTTTATTTTCACCCAGTTATCGTTTGGCAGTTCCGGTTCTTCAACATCCCTTAGTGATAGCGCGGAAGGCTTCCCATAATATAAGGAAGGGAAGTGTTTGCCAAGTGCTTTTGCGGTAATGTATTTCGGAATAGTAAAATCATAAACGATTGCTTTCATGTTTAATCTCCATCTTCCGGCCTTTTAATCGTACCAAATGCTACCTTTTTGTGCATAAAAGAGGGTTTGGTTCCAATTGAAAAAATACTGGGAGTCAGCTCCGAGCTTGGAAAAAACTGTGGAATCTTCGGGTTTTTCCGGTTTGGGTCAGCCATAAGTTTTTCTTGCACCAGGGAATTGTATTGCCGTGATGTATTCTCAAGCGTGTTGCCGTTTATAACGATGTCAAATTTGGTATGTTTGGCATAATGCTTTAAACCGGGTATGCCACTTTCTTCCGGTACAAGACATTCGGCCGCAATCGCGTTTTCACTGCTCACCCATATGCCTGTATCTGTGTTGACTACGAGTGAGTGATTACCTTGTGTATGTCCGGGGGTATACATAAGAGCCACACCAGGGCCCAGCAGTACATCCCCATTTGTAAATAAAATTCGATCCATCGGGATATCTTCATATGTTTCAGGCTGATACCATATTTTTTGTAATGGATGGAGACATGGCAGGATGTCCCATTCTTTTTGTTGGACGATAAGCTTTGCGTTCGGAAAATAAGCTTCAAGGGGCTTATTTGGACTTAAATCCTGCTGGGCTTTGGTCGTACCTAACCAACGACGAATATCCTGGGTGTGGAGATGATCGAATGTGATAAAATCTACGTCTTCCGGTTTGAGAGCAACTTCATTTAAATAACCCTCCACCGTTCCATACCTTTTGGTTAAGACGCTTTTGCTCAAAAAGTCGCCATATTTTTCAATTAAAGCGGAATAGAAAGGCGTTCCTTCATCTAATTCCGTTTCAGATGGTTCATTCAATAATGTCCAGGTACGTCCCTGTGCCTCCCATTGGACAATAAACATTCTATTGGTAAACCATATAAAAGGTGCCGGACTCCTTCCCGCGCGCCAAAGCCCATATTTTTTAGGGTAAGGTATTTTAATCAGGTCAAATGATTGAAATGCCGACGCCTTACCGGTTGCTTTAAACCATTCTTTAAAATCTGGTACAGTCTCTTTAATTTTTTGCAATTGTCTGCCCGGGTTGTGGTCCTTATGGGCTTCTTCAAAATGCGTTATTTGCTGAAAAATGGTCTGTTCTTCAAGACTTTCCGTTATTTTCATGATATCCCCTCCTTGTTGATGATGCAGTATGTAAGCAGATTTTTTCAGAAGTTTCTAATTACATTATACAAATCATTTTCTTTCATGTATATTTAATTATAATGATGCTTCGTTAAGTATTATTAATGGAAAGAAGGTGTCTATATGAAAATTGAACAGTTGGAATACATCGTTGAGGTAGCAAAATTGGGTTCACTATCACTTACTTCCCGGAAGCTGCATATTACACAGTCAGCTATAAGTCAAGCGATTACGAGTTTAGAAGAAGAATTAGGCGTGAAAATATTTAAACGTTCACGACTTGGTACTACTCCTACAGATAGAGGTAACAAGATCATCAAAAAGGCGTTAGAAACATTGGAAAAGCTAGAAGAACTAAGAATGGAGACCGATATGAACCTTAACTTAGTGGACGGTAAATTAAGAGTAGGAACAATTCCGAGTCCATTGATGTATCTGCCTAAAACCTTATCGGCGTTTAAAAAAGATTATCCAAATATGCGCATTGAGATTTCAGAAAAAGCATCACAGGATATTGTGGAAAATATTAAACAAGATCAGCTCGACATTGGACTTATTGGTCTAAGTATGGAAGGGGAGGAAATGAGAGACCAAAATATTGCTTTTGAAGTAGTGCTTCGAGGACAGATGATCGTGGCTGCAAGTATAAATTCGCCTTTAGCTTTCGCCAGCGCTGTTACACCACAGGAAATTCGGAGGCACCCACTTGTTATATATAATGATGATCGGATGTGGGAGTTTGTTAACAATCTTACGGCTCGATTTGGCCCAGTAGATGTTTTGTTTTCAACAAACAATCAAGATGCAATCCGTAATGCTGTCATAGAAAATTTGGCTATAACAATAGCTCCGGATTATACCGTTATAAGTGATTCCAATGTTGTAAATGGAAAGGTTGTTCCGGTCGAAATTTCTAATCTTGAGCAGAATTATCCGGGAATGGCTTTGGTTTGGTCAAAAACAAAACGTAATACAACCATTATAAGAAATTTTGTTTCAAGGCTGACGTTAGATATGATCGAGCTAAAGAATCATTCATAAAATTTGCTGCTAAAGATAGTGGAGCCATCAAAAGGATTCCCAGTTGAGCTTTATTGTATACATGGCCAAATTTAGAGAGAATTTGTCTGAGAACGAAACATTACAAACAAAAACAGTTTTTTAGCAATTTCAGTAATGATGATTCTTATATGACAGTCCTATCCGCTTGTGTCACTACCAGTCCTCATTCTTCATATAGTAAAAGATATGGGTGAATATGAAGAAAAGGAGGTTGGTTCGAATATGTATAATCGTTATGGCAATTCCTGGTGGCATTGGAATGATCCCTATAGGCAGATGACGCAAAGCCAGCCAGAGGGAGGACCAGAAAGTATTGGCAGAGAGCCTGATCCAGTTGCGAATTCAATCTTGCAGCGTGAATACCCCAACATTGTTGTTTTAAGAGGTTCACTTGAGGAAAATAAAGTAGCTTTAACGTTTGATGATGGTCCGGATACCCGCTTTACACCACAAGTGCTGGATGTTCTGAATCAATATCAAGTCAACGCTACTTTTTTCCTGATGGGTGCCAGAGCGGCTGAATATCCTGATATTGTGCAGAGAGCTAATGCTGAAGGACATGCGATCGGAAATCATACGTATTGGCACCCCAATTTAACTGAAGAAAGTCTGGGAAGAGTTCAATGGGAAGTAACGTCAACAGAGGAAACGCTTGAACAAATTCTGGGTTTCCGTCCCAGATTATTCCGGCCACCTTATGGCAGTTTAAACCGGGAAATTGTCGAATTGCTGGGACAGATGGGCAACACGGTGGTTCTCTGGAACGTTGATTCCATGGATTGGAGGCAATTGGGCGCTGATGTCATTGCCGACAATGTTTTAGCAAATACCATGCCGGGCTCCATCATACTCATGCATGATGGCGGTGATTGGACAATGGATTTATCAGGTACCGTGAATGCTTTACATGAAATTATTCCCCGTTTACAGCAACAAGGAATAGAATTTGTGACAATTCCTGAATTAATCAATATCAGTGAAGCAAAGTGATAACATCAGCTAATCAAGCCAAAATCGATTTACTGGAAGTAGAGAGTCGGTTTTGGTTATGTATTTGGTGGCCGGAAAACGCAACAGAGAATTCCTTTTATTTTCCAATAACTTCAATATCATGCTATACTCGACGATAGAATTAAATAATAGCTTACTAGGGGAGCTGCGGCTGAGAGGGGAAAACCCTGACCCTTGGAACCTGATACAGTTAATGCTGGCGCAGGGAAGTGACTTCATTGATGATTCTATTTGCATAGATCAATCATGATCACTCCGTGGGGTGGTCTTTTTTTATTTGGTTCTGATCATACAGAGCTGAAGTTTAAAGATTCTGTGTTAACTGCTTTGGATAAAGGTCGTGTTGAAATTATAAGAAGGGTCTTTTAGAAGCATTTTAAGAAAAATTCCGTTTAGTAATTCTGTTAAGTATTCTTATTCCAGGATTGTTGTTAGATTGGACGATATTCGAATTTTATAGAGGTGAGTCATGATATGTTTAGTGGAGAAGAACGGGTTTTATTAGCAGTCATTGTCTTAGTTTACTTTATTTTTCTGTTTGTACTGGCTTTGTACATGAATCGGAAAACGAAAACATATGAAGATTATAATGTTGCCGGCAGATCAGTTTCACTTTTCCCCATCATTTTAACATTTATCGGAACAGGTGTCGGCGGATCAACATTATTGGGTTATATGGAGAATGGTTACATATTAGGGATGGGGGAGCAGTGGATCAATATCACGATGCTTTTTTCCGTCATTATTTTTGCATTATTTCTGCTCAAGCAGATCAGACGCCTGGGGGAAAATCATAACATGGTCACGGTGGGTGACTATACGTCCTTGCGTTATGGTAAACAAGCTCGTATTCCGACTGTCATTAGTTTTTTATTTTCATATTGTGCCATGACCGGTATGCAGTTTGTTGCGATTGCCACGATACTGAATTTGACTATCGGGTTAAATATGACGTTAGGTATTTTTATCGGTTGGGCATTGTTAACATTAAAAACTTATTTTGGCGGATTGAAGGCTGTTATTTGGCAAGATGTTATTCACGGGACAATTCAAACATTGGGCATCATCCTCTTGTTTATAACAATACTTATAGCCGCTGGAGGCTGGGATGAAATTTCCGGATTTGCCAGTTCTGTTAATCAGGAAAATATGATGAGCATTATGAATATTGAAACAAGTGAAATTCTCGTCTATCTTTTGACGTTGGGCGTTTATCAATTTATCAGACAAGATCTTTGGCAGCGTGTTTGGGCAGCTAAAAATGTCAAGACAGCGAGGAATGGCTATTGGATTTCCATGATCATTGCTATTTTAACAGCTGCGTTTGTTGTTGCAATCGGTGTAATCAGTCGATATGGTTTAAGGTTGGAAAATATTGATCCGGCACTCATTTATTATGGCGTTATTGAAGATGTTTTTCCATTCTCTATCGTTGTTGTGATGCTTGTTGTGCTATTGGCAACCGTTATATCAAGTGCAGACTCCTTCTTTATAGCAGGTTCATCCTCTATCGTAAATGATATGATCAGACCGAACGTTAAACAGTTTGATAATCAAAAAATGTTGTTTTATAGTAAAATTTCCGTTTTGATCGTATCAGTTGTTGCACTTGTGGCAGCCCTGACAATTCCGGAATTGGTTAACTTGATGGTAACTGGTACTGCGATGTCGGTCTCAGGTCTATTGGCGCCCGTCATGTTTGGTTTGTTTTGGAAAAGCGTGACGAATGCCGCTGGTGTTGCCTCAATGTGGGGAGGTCTCGTTACAGCCGTCATTTGGCAGGTTTTAGGCCATCCGTTTGGTTTACATCCTATTTTTATCGGTTTACCGTTATCAATCGCAATACTGCTGATTGTAACGTTTTTCACAAAACAGAATGACCAAAACGAAACGGTATAGATGGAGACGAAAGTAAAATAAGGTCAATACTCAGGCGGAAATTGGGGCTTCGGATAATCATGCGGAAACCTCAATAAAGGTCACTGAGAATCCGGATTTTTTGCTATACTGGATGGCATGTAAGTATATGTATGGAAGGAAAAATGAGGTGACCCTGATTGGTGAATGCTATGAAAATAGCCCTTCATATCGGAGTGCTATATGTCATTTATATAATGGGAACGTGGGTCCAGCGGGTATTTGACCTGTTTATTCCGGGAAGTGTCATTGGTCTGATTCTTCTGTTTATCCTGCTGATGACAGGTATCATTAAAGCTCCTTGGGTGGAGAATGGCGCACGTTTTTTCATCAAGCATCTGGCATTGTTTTTCATTCCGGCAACGGTTGGTGTTATCAATTATCTGGATTTGTTTTCAGGGGAAGGCTTATTGCTGGTCGTCATTGGTCTTGTAAGTACACTGATGGTGATGGTATCTGCGGGGCATGTGAGCCAGTTACTGATCGAGCGTAAAGAAAGGAGTCACAGTCATGAATAACCTTATCATCGGCTTAGCGGCAGTGATTGGGACGATTGTCTGCTATTTCATTGGGCTGAAGGTTTACCAGCAATGGCGCTACACGTTCATGGCTCCTGTCATTATTGCGACAGTGATACTGGTTTTCAGTTTGCTCTTCTTTCAAATCCCGTATGAGACTTACATGATTGGCGGGGGCTGGATCAATCATCTTCTCGGACCCGCCGTAGTCGCCTTGGCGTACCCTTTGTATGTGCATCGGGATACGCTGAAGCAGCTGACCTTCCCTATTCTGACAGGAACCGTTATCGGTGCAGTAATAGGCATCTCCAGTGGCATCCTGCTAAGCAAATGGGGAGGTGTGAGTGAGGAAATCATCTATTCGCTTATCCCAAAAAATGCAACGACCCCAGTTGCAATGGAAGTGGCATCCGAAATGGGAGGAATCGAGTCTTTGGCTGCTGTGTTTGTTATGATTGCAGGCATTGGCGGTTCTATGCTCAGTTCGATTGTTCTTAAATTTACCCGTGTCCATCATTATATCGGGACCGGTGTCGGTATCGGAAGTGCGAGTCATGCTATCGGGACGGCCATTGCCATGGAGCGTGATTCGTTGGAGGGTTCGGTGAGTACCATCGCCATGGTAGTGAGTGCAATTGCGGTATCGGTGATGGCGCCATTGTTTGCTGGATGGTGGATCTAGGCGCTTTTATCCGAAAAATGTAAGGAGAATTAATACGATATCGAGTACAGAAACATTTTGGAAACAAGCACATGTTGTTAAATAGCCTCCATTTAGGTCAAACTATGCGCGGAGGTGTTTGAAATGGCAAATGATAAAAAGAAAACGAATGATGAACAGGCGGTGCGGAAGAATCTCACGAGACAATATGATCATGAATTTGCCAATGAGCCGTTAACTGAAATGGAAAAGGCAAACAACAAGAAAACGAAAAAGCGGCAGTAAAACATGTAGAGGAGTGGTTTCAGCCATTCCTCTTTTTTGCAACGTCAGAAAGTATAACATTTTAGATGAAGACTTCAATCTTGAAATCGGCTAGTTCGCCGATTTCTTCCAATCTGACTTCCGGCCTCTGACCTCTGAAAAGACGAGGTTAGGCCTGGTCTTTTCTGAATTTTTACTATACCCCCTTAAAATCACGGGATAGCCAAATCACCACAAATGGTGTTTAATAAAAAGTGCTATAGAGAGTGAAATGAAACTCTCTTTTTTTGTTGCTGTATTAGTATAATTTTCCAAACACGGACAATGTTCGGAATCGATATTAGCGGCCGCGGTAAATACCCGACATAATACGGATTGTTTCATCCAGAGTGAGGACATATGCTGTATGTAAGTAGTCTTCACAACTCTGATTCATGAAAATTTAAAGGAGGAAAACAAATGGCAGATGTAAAAAATGTTTTCAAGGAGATCGATAAGGCACTGCAAGCCGATCCGAGCCTTACCAAAGGGGTTGAAGCGGTATATGAATTTCAGCTTGATGGTGATGAGTCGACCAAATATCAGCTCATATTGAAGGGGAAAAACAGCAAGACAGCAGAAGGGGCGGAGGAATCATCCGATTGCACGCTTCATATGAGTTCAGACGACTTTGAAAAGATGGCCCGCGGCGAACTTAACGGAACTCAGGCATTCATGAGCGGACGTCTGAAGATTAAGGGGAACATGGGCCTTGCTTTGAAATTACAGGATATACTCGCATCGTATAATAAACAGAAGAGCTAGTCCGGACTGGAAATGGCAAGAGAAACGGGCGCGTCTGGCATGAGGCTATATCGGTGCGCCCGATCTTGATAAGGGAAAATCAGCCACAATTTTATTCAGTTTCGTCACGTAAGTTGGAAATTTTTTTAAAAGCCCAGAAAGTAAACATTTCAGATGAGGAATCTTGAAATCGGCTAGTTCGCCGATTTCGTCCAATCTGACTACCGGCCTCTGACCTTTGAAAAGACGAGGATAGGCCTGAGTTTTTCATGAGATTTGTCTGCTAAAGGAGGTACATATGTGATTTCATTTCATCCAACTGAAGAAGAAACAGAATTTTCGGCTGTTGCCGGTAGACTGGCAAGGGAAAAAATTCGGCCGGAAGCAAATACCAGCGAGGCCAACAGGGAAGTTGAACCGCCAATCATTCAGGAAGTAGCTGAACTGGGATTTTTAGCTCTTGAATTACCTGAAGATTGGATGGTTGGAACTCCCGCTCATTTCTCAGGTGCAGATGATGTCCGCATTAAGCGGCGGACCTTGGCATCGTCCAGGCTGCCGGAGCGGTGATGTAGCGTCATTTATCCTTAAACCTGAACACCCATAATAGAGAATTATAAAACTGTAGACCGAATTTGAAAACGCAGCATTTCGAGATCCCGCCCCGGATAATCCATGGACGGCTGGACAATGCGTCGCAGGCAGACCGGGATATATGTCCTGCACGGAACATCACCCCCTGGCCCGTTGCCACGTATTTTGTAGCAGCCGGATTGACAACGAGATGGACCGTTGGGCCCTGGGCTCTGGCTTGTAAATACAGATAATTGGCAAGTTGAGGAAGATGGACGTCAGGCTTGTTTTTTGGCATCAGGCGTCGGCCGGATTTGACATTTGATCATATACGTTTGTTCAGAAAGAACCATGTTGCTCGGGTCAGGAAGCGGCAGACTGGAATCGTGACGCCCGTACTCGGATTATTCTGCTTCAGCAAGCAAAAGGAAGTTCGGCTCATGCAAACGCACTCGATTATGCTACAGCCTATACCCCCGAGGAAAAGCCTTTGACCAGAGATTGCCAAATTCCAGGGTGTTTCGTTCCGTATTCCCAAATGGCGATCGAAAAACGTATTGCGACCATCTTGTCTGAAGCAGCTGTAAAGGCTGATGAGTAGCGGCCGAGGCTCCGTTTAGCCTAAAGAGCATTGTACCGGGGGCGCACCGGTCTGTCCGCTATGTGACCGGATTCACTGTTCAGCTTTCCTGGAGGTCACGGTTTGTTCAGGAAGTACCCTCCAGGAAAAAATTGGATGCTGATGCCCAGGCGCAAAAACAGCCTGTTATGGCCGGAAAGAATTGTTAATACATCCGCCGCGGCGAACAGATTCTGACCGGGAAAAGGGAGTGTGTCACATCATGATCGACTAACTTATCCGAACAGCAAAATCAGATCAGGGAAAATGACACATTGTTTGCTGCAAATGAAATCCGACCGATCGCCATGGAGGCTGACAAAACTGGAAAGGTTCCTGGACGATTGGCTTGAAAAAGATAAATAAAATGGCATTACATTTGAACACCATCATCGTTCGGCGGTGGCGGCGGAAGTTCTAAAAACAGCAAAAAAAGTAAAAAGAAACGTGGAAGGGGAACCGATGGGCGTTTTAGCTACCGAGGAAATGGCCTGGGCGACCCTGCAGTACAATCTTTACCGGCCGGTCTTGGTGGCCCACCCGTCCATCAGGCGCACGCCGGAGCAAAAGGAGCGGTTTTATCCAATTTCACGCCGGATAAAGCCCGCTGGGGCGCAATATGCCCTGACTGAACCCGAAGCAGGGTCTGATGCGTCAGCGGTTCGGACAACGGCTGAGAAAGTGGATGGCGTATGTGCTGAATGGTCAGAAAATATTATCACGAATGGTGCGCGCGCATCTTGTGTCGGTTGGTTTCGCCCACACGGTGGATGCATCGGTTCGGAAAAGCCGGACAGGGCCATTTGTCGTGGAAAAAGGCAACACCCCGATTTACAGCACCGAACTGTGAAAAAAATGGGCCTCCGCGCCAACGAACGGCGGAACTCGTGTTTGGAGAATTTGCTTCGTCCCGCAGGAAAATCTGCTTGGCGGTGGAAAGAACTCTAAGAAATCAAGGCGGATCCAAACCATCCGGGCTTCGGTCGCGATGAAAACGTGACAGCACGCGTCCATCGTTCTGCATGGCCATCGGGTATAGCCCGGGCCGCCTATGAATATACATGTGATATCGTCCGGACGGAATACCCGAAAAGTGGCCGTTTTTTCCATATGGCTTCGGAAATTTTGGCTGAAGCGGAACAGGATATCACAGCGGCTCGGTTGTTGACGTGGGAGGCGGCATGGAAGGCAGATGCCGGTCAGGAAAATGCCAAGGAAGCGGCTATGTGTAAAGCGTATGCCGGACAGATGGCATTGGATGTCTGCTCAAAATGCTTGGAACTTCTCGGTCCGATCGGATTGGACGGACATATCGTTGAAAAGTTATACCGTGATGTGAAAGTGTTCGATATTTTTGAAGGGACGAATGAGGTTCAGCACCTTGTCACAGCACGCCGGCAATATGCACCATACGGCGTCAGGGTATAAAGAATTGGCTTTCAGGCGCACGGTTGCCGAATGTTACCGTACCGACTGCATGTGGCTGAATATAACAAAAGTGTTCTGCCGGAAGCATCCGATCGATTATAAAAGCTTTCCGATATCAATCGGCAACCGACTGATCCGGATACTGAGCCACAACAAAATTCCCCATTATAACTGAACAAAAAGAAGAGGTGAGACAACATGCCCTATGAAACGATAGCAATCGAAAAACGAAATAAAGGCATTGCCTGGCTGACGATTGATAATCCGCCGGCAAATGCCATCAATGAAACACTTATGCAGGATTTGGAAGCAGCAGCGGATGAGCTGACAGCGGACAAATCGGTTCGTGTCGTTGTAATCGCTTCAAATCATAAAAAAACGTTTGTTGCCGGCTTGGATTTAAAAAATGCCATGTCACCGAGCACTGATCATGGCGATGACGACAATATGATAGCCAAGGAAAGTGCCCGGATGCAGGCGTGTTTTCAAAAATTTGCCGAAATGCCAAAACCGGTCATCGCGGCTATTAACGGTTATGCGCTTGGCGGTGGTTGTGAGCTGGCACTTGCATGTGATTTTCGCATCATGGGCAAAGGAAAAATCGGTCTGACGGAAGTGTCACTCGGACTTATTCCAGGTGCGGGTGGCACTCAACGCATGACCAAGCTCCTGGGCCGTGCGAAAGCGGTGGAATTGATTTTTGGCGCCAAACGACTGAAAGCCGAGGAAGCAGAGGCGGTGGGGCTTATCCACCGGCAAGTTGATCCGGAAAATATGGAGGCGAATACAACGGCGTTTGCCGAGGAGCTGGCGGAAGGGGCCGTCCATGCGATGGGGCTGGCCAAACGGGCGATCAATGCGGCAGAAGGCTCACTGGCAGAAGGACTTGAAATTGAAGCCAATGCTTTTAGTGAGACGTTCGAAACCGACGAACCGGGAATTGGTCTGGCCGCCTTTTTTCAAAAAGAAAAACCGAAATTTTTGAATGATTCATAACGGCTGACGTATGTCAGAGTGACAACAGCAATCGTCATCGGTTACTAGAAACATAGTCTTTACAAAAAAGGTGGGATAAGATGTCTTCATGGAATGACTTATTGGAAGGAAAAGTGGCTGTCGTGACCGGGGCTTCCCGGGGCATTGGCCGCCAGGATGCACTAACGCTTGCCGAAGCTGGAGCGGATGTCGTGATTACCGATATTTTAATCGAATCAGATGAAGAAAATGAACAGGCGGCGGAAAAATACGGACCGATTGCTCAAGTGATGCAAAGTACGGATGTGATGTATGCGGAAAAAACGGCCAAAGAGATTCAGGATATGGGTCGTCGGTCATTTGCGATAAAAATGGATGTGACCGACCGCGATCAGGTGCGTGACGTATTTGCTAAAGTGATTAAGGAATTCGGCAAGATTGATATTCTTATCAACAATGCCGGAACACTTGACCACGTGTCGCAACTGGAAAATCAGAACGATGAATTCTGGGACCGGGACCTGAACGTCAACCTGAGCGGCACTTACAATTGTACAAAGGCGGTCTGGCCGTACATGAAAGAACAGGGTGACGGGCGGATTATCAATATGTCGTCGGTCGCCGGAACATTGGGCGGTTTTGGCCAGGCGAGCTATTCAGCGACAAAAGGCGGTATTCTCAGTTTCACAAAAAGTATGGCGCTGGAAGGTGCACGGCACGGAATTAATGTCAATGCGATTGTACCGGGCATCATCGGGACGGAAGCTTTCAACATGGGTAACGCCAAAATGAATGAGCGGATGAAGGAGCGAACGGCTTTTAAGCAACCGGGCGAGCCCGAAGATATTGCCAATGCGATTACGTTTCTCGTATCCGACAAGGCCAAGTACATTACCGGTGTCGGCCTTAACGTCACGGGTGGTATCGAATTATTTACTTTTTAGAAGAAAGGAGGAACAACGATGTCTGAAGTCGTTATAGTTGATGCGGTACGGACAGCAACAGGAAAACGGAAAGGCGCTTTTGCGGGTACGCATCCAGTTGATATACTGACACCGGTTTTGAAAGCGCTTGTTGAACGAAACAACATTGAGCCGGAAGCCATTGAAGATGTTGTAACAGGTAATGTAACGATGACTGACGAACAGGGTGGAAATATTGGGCGAATGGCCGTTCTTGGAGCCGGTTTTCCTGTAGAAGTCCCTGCATTTTCCCTGAACCGGATGTGCGGATCCAGTCAGCAGGCGCTCCATAATGCTTCACAGGCGATACTTGCGGGTGACATGGATATTGCGATTGCCTGCGGGGTGGAAAATATGACGCGGGTGCCGATGGGAAGTGACATGGGCAGTTTCAGCGATGATGTAGTGGATCGCTACAACATTGTGCCTCAGGGATTCTCTGCGGAAATGATTGCCGATAAATGGAATCTTGAACGCGAAGAGCTGGATGCGTTTTCTTTGGAAAGCCACCAACGTGCAGCTGAAGCAGCTGATAATGGCAGGTTCGACAGGGAAATTTTACCCGTTACCATAAACGATGAAACATTCCAGCATGATGAAGGGATACGCCGGAATACATCCATGGAAAAACTGGCAGGCCTTACACCTTCTTTTCAGCCGGATGATGGGGTGGTTACCGCGGGCAATTCCAGTCAGATGAGCGACGGGTCAGCAGGGCTTCTCCTCATGTCCCGGGAAAAAGCGGAGGAACTGGGAGTAAAGCCGCGTGCCCGGGTAACTGCCCGAAGCGTTGTCGGTGAAGATCCGGTTATGATGCTCACTGGGGTTATTCCGGCCACGCGGAAAGTACTTAAAAAAGCAGGACTGAAGCTGGATGATATCGACAGCATCGAAATCAATGAAGCTTTTGCCTCAGTCGTAAAAGCATGGGAAAAAGAGCTTGAACCTGACATGGCAAAAGTGAACCCACGTGGCGGGGCAATTGCGCTCGGACACCCGCTTGGCGCGAGCGGAGCACGACTTACGACCACCTTGCTCCACGGATTGGAAGATACCGGCGGCAAGTACGGGCTGCAAGTTATGTGCATCGGCTTTGGAATGGCGACAGCAACGATTATCGAATGCCTGTAGCACCGGGCAGCCGTACGCTTTGGAAATGAATCAAGCAGTTTTTAAAATGTAGGAGGGATTTTCATGGCGGATGTTGTTAAGCCCAATTCAGTTGAAGTGTTTGAGATGATTGATGCAGCGCTCAAGTATGGTCCATCAGCAACGGAGGGGAAGGAGGGTGTGTATCAGTTCAATTTGCAGGGAGATGACCGCGGCACATTTCAGATAATCATCGATGAAGAGGGTCCGCGTGCGGTTGAAGGGGCGAAAGCAGATCCGCAGTGCACGCTGGAAATTAGTACGGATGATTTCCGTAATATGGTTGGCGGTACCTTGAATCCGACATCAGCCTTTATGGGCGGCAAACTTAAAATTAAAGGCAACATGGGGCTGGTGCTGAAACTGCAGACGGTGCTTAATTCGTTTTCGTTTTAGGATTGAGAACTAAAAAGGAGGAAAGCACCAATGAAAAATGAAAGGCTGGGGATAAGCGAATGATGAGATATGAACGATTCGGGAGGTTTTCTGATGAAACCGAATAATCTTGTGGAAATGCTTCATCGGACGGTGGAGCGGTTTCCGGATAAAAATGTGTTTATGTGGAAGGAAAAGGGCACGTATCAGCACATGACGTACGTGGAATTTTGGGAAAAGATATTCTGTGCAGCATCAGGTTTGGCTCAGCTTGGAATTGGTATGGGCGATAAAGTGGCCATTATATCCAACAGCAACCCGATGTGGGGGACGACCGACTTTGCCGCGGCAAGCATCGGGGCGGTCAGTGTGCCGGTGTACCCAACGCTTCCGGCTGATCAGGTTGCCTATACACTGAAAAACGGCGATGTTCGGGTGGCGGTAGTTGAAGACAAAGAGCAGTATGAAAAAGTAAAGGCCGGCGATGCCGAGCTAGAAGCAATTGTTATGATGTATCCCGGTGAAAGTCAAGAAAGAGCGGAGGAGAACTTTTCATTTTCCGAACTGGAAGCCATGGGTAAAGAACATCCACTCGAGGATTGGGAAGATACATGGCGTGCATTCGGTCGCGATCAGCTGGCCACGATTATCCATACGTCCGGCACAACGGGAAATCCAAAAGGCGTTATGCTGACACACGGCAATTTTCTTTCCAACGTGGAAGCGGTACAGTTTTGGCTGATCGAGTTGCTGCCTGATGATTTAACTTTATCATACCTGCCGCTTTCCCACGTATTTGAACGGATGGCAGGTCATTATATGCCGTTGTCTGTCGGAACTACGATTGCTTACGCGGAAAGCATTAATACGATACAAGAAAACCTGGTTGAAGTCCGGCCGACAGTCTTAACAAGTGTCCCAAGGCTTTTTGAAAAAGTGTATGCCATGGTCTGGGATGAAATCAATCAGGGAACAGCGATAAAGCAAAAGATTTTCAAATGGGCGGTATCCGTCGGTGAAGAACGTTATGAGCATTACCTCAATGCAAGGACGGATGAAATGATCAAGCAAACCGCCATGCCGAAAGATTTATTCCGCAAATGGAAGTGGGCCGACCGCCTTGTATTTCAAAAGGTAAAGGAAAAACTTGGCGGCAGACTGCGCGGAATGGTATCCGGCGGTGGAACACTCAATCCTGAATTGGCACGGTTTTTCTGGGCGATTGATCTCCCGCTTCTGGAAGGATACGGTTTGACGGAGACTTCGCCGGTCGTTACAACCAATCCAATGACCCACGCCAAAGCCGGAACCGTCGGAAGAGTATTGCCCAACCTCGATGTCAAAACGGCTGATGACGGTGAAGTACTTGTCCGCGGGCCGAGTATTATGAAGGGCTATTACAAGAATCCGGAAGCAACAGAAAAGGATTTTGACGGGGACTGGTTCAAGACGGGCGACATCGGGCGTCTTGACGAGGAAGGCTATTTAAAAATCATTGACCGCAAAAAGCGTCTTCTTGTATTATCAACCGGAAAGAACGTTGCGCCGCAGCCGATTGAAAATGCAATCAGTGAGAGTATGTATATTAGTAATGCGGTTATATTCGGTGAAAAACAAAAATATGTGATCTGCCTTGTGAATCCGGATTTCGAAAACCTTATCCCCTGGGCCAAACGACAGGGAATTGAGACGGATTCAACTGAAGAAATCTGCCGTTATCATCATGTTAAAGAATTGATTGAACGTAGGGTGGAACAGCATAGCGAGGGGGTTGCCAGCTTTGAAAAACCGAAAAAGGTGGTCATTGCCGGTAAGGAATGGACGGTTGATGACGGGGAACTGACCCCGAAATTATCGCTCAGGCTGAATGTCATTAAAGAAAAGTACAGAGAGTTGATTGAAGAGACCTATGGTGAGGACTTTGTGGATGACCGAAAAGAGACTGTAACGGCCGGGGATGGATAAAACAACAGCAGAATCATTTCTCATTATTCATAATATCGTCGTTTGCGGCTTCTCGCTGGCAAAAAACAAGGAGCATGCGTCATCTGAACAGACGTGCTCCTTTGTGGTCCGTCAGACTTCCGGTCAAAACCATAAGGGGCATTGCCTTCTAAAACCAGCGATATTCGGCTATCAAAGGGTATTTCTTATATCATACCCTCCCGGATAGCCCTGGCAACTGCCTCTGTCCGGTTGCGAGCTTTCATTTTTTGCATAATGGCAGACACGTAATCGCGGACGGTATACTCGCTCAAATGGAGATTTTCGGCAGCTTCATTTGTTGATGCGCCCTCTGCCATTAGCTTGAGGACGTCAATTTCCCTTGGCGATAAGTGCACAGTATCTGTTTTTTGTTGTTCGATTTTATCCGATGTGTATTTGGACAACAATTCTCCGGCACTCTGCCCAAAACGGATTAAGGCAGAATAGGTTTCCTGCGCCAATTTGAATTGATTGTCCGGTCCTTGGTCAAGGATGGCCGCACCGAGCAATTTATTATCCGATGATGTGAATATCGGAGCAATCACAACCGTACGCAATTCAAATTGATTTACATATTGATCGGGAAAACCGATCGCTGCATCTTTGATGTAAATCGGCTGCAAATAACTCATATTCTTTCCGAAAAGGTTCAAAAAGTCCAGGTTATTTTGGATGATCGGCAGGTTGCTGATATCCTCGGTAATATTCTGGATCGCTTCATTATCGAGACGATGGCCGTAAAGCCCAAAACCCATCTGGTCATTCATTGAGTAGGAAAAAAGCGCACAGCGATCGAACGGTAAATAGTTAACAAACCCGGCCGTGATATTTTCGACAGCCTCCTGGTATGTCCGTGATCGCATAATCATTTCATTGAAGAGGATCACAGAATCTTTCCATTCCTGCTCCTGCCGTGCAACTTTCACCATATCATGTCCATCCTGAAAAAGCTGCAGTGCATACGTAATAAACGGTATGATGTGGGATGTGTCCTTGTTATCGATACATACGAGCAATGTCGAATCAGCATGGGGAATCGGAAGTACCTGATATTCCTTTCTGTTGTTCTGTTCCATCTGTCGTAAAAGCAGTTCGGATAATCCAAAAATTGTATTCGCTTTCAAAAAATCATTGCCAAGCAATAAGTCCTGATTCAGGTGGTTAAACCATTTTTCGATTGTAAAAGACTCACCTCTTTTAATGGCAATTGCTGTCCATTCAATCGGCAGCTGATTGGAAGATACGAGATCCTGTAAAAACGTATCGATGGTAAAATGATTATGATGCGGATGTGTCAAAATCCGCTCACCAATTTTGTCGAAAACGAACTAAATTGACTGATGGTCCGTATAAGATTTAGTGGTTGTCGTTTGGACGACTTTATGTACTGCATTTTCCAGCAAGGTAATAATCGATTGATTGATGTCAAGTGATACCACCGGCTGGGCAGGCGGTGAAGCCATTTTCCCATTGTTGAAATTGTCCTGAGGATGAAAGAAGTAGTCTGTAAAGAAATTGATGACTCGTTCCATATTTTTGATGGAATGTCTATTTGTTTTTTGCATGTGTGAAAGGAGTTCCTTCCACTCCCGCAAAACAGGTTTTTCATGTTTTTGAATCACGTGAAGGCCATGATTAAATACCGAATCCATTTGATGCGTCAGTGACAGCGTCATGACGAACACCTCTTTTTAAGGGTAGTTTTGTGATATATAGACAATCATTCAAATATACTGAGAAACTGCGAGAAGTCATATTTTGCTAATGTCCCGCATTAACGGTTAATATCCATTTCGACAAAAGGGTTAAAAGTCCTGCTTTGATTTTCTATCCGACAAATGAAGTGAATAAACCCTTTTATTCCGATTAAATTAATAAGAAGGTTGATAAATTTTAAGAAAATGAATGTATATTCATTCATGTGTGTATATTCATTATAATTTGTTTAGTAAGTAAATTCAATCCTAAAGTCAGGTTTTGTAAATGGAGTGTCCGGTCTAGGCGGGACTCGTATACTTTATGATTATTTCTTTTTCTCGGTGTTTATGATTTAAATGGGAAAAGTGGGTTATTTTAGACTAAGGGCATTTAGAGGTAAACGCCATTTCAATTCGACGACTTTTACCGGTAAGACGCTATATTGCATTTGGCGGATATTTAACTAAGCTGCCGGTATCTATCATACACATACAAATGTCGGGTTGACGGAAATATGACCTAAATATTCCTATAATTCTATGAATTGGGACAAGCGTGAAAAAAATGTAAACTGAATCCAGGTTGGTTGATGTATGGGATTTGTGTATGTTCCAGAATGTACACGCCTTCAAGTGAAGGATGAACCTAACCATTGTCGGGTGGTTCCATCTTTTATTGAAGAACCATTACCATTCGGTCCAATCGAAATAGGTGAAGAGCAACAAGAAGTTGAATTTAGAGTTCCGGGTGAAGGCGGAATTAATGTTGATTTAACTGCTGGTGAATCTGGTGATGCTGTGGTTACAGCAGGAACAATCGTAACTGGTATCTCTGCTTCAGGGACGACTGTAGATGTTACGTGCACTCCTGTTGAAGGACAAGATCTTGTGTTAAATGCAATTCCAATCGAAGAATCTGAAGACACAGAAGCACCGGTAATCACATTAAACGGTGACAACCCAGTGGAATTGGAAGTTGGGGAAGCATACGAAGAACCAGGTGCAACGGCTGAGGATAATGTCGATGGCGATTTAACGGATGCTATTGATATTACCGGTGAAGTGGATACTTCAACTCCTGGCGAATACACTGTAACATATAGCGTATCAGATGAAGCTGGGAATGAAACAACGGCTGAGCGTATAGTAACAGTCGTGGAACCTGAGGAAGAGGATACAGAAGCACCGGAGATCACATTAAACGGCGACAACCCAATGAAACTTGAAGTTGGGGAAGCATATGAAGAGCCAGGAGCAACTGTAACAGATAATGTAGATGAGGATTTAGAAGCTGACATCGATAGTGATGAAGTAGACACATCTACACCTGGCACATATGATGTTACTTATAATGCAACTGATTCAGCTGGTAATAATGCAGAAGAAGTAACACGTACAGTTAATGTTGTGGAACCCGATGATCCTGCTGAGGAAGCGCTTCAATCAGTAAATGACGCAGACAGTGTCGATGCTCTGTGGAATGCCTTGGAAAACGAAACTCTCGGCTTAAACCTTACAGCTGTCGATGATTATACCACTTATCAGAAAACAAAAGCAGGTGAATGGATATTAGAGAATCGCCCAGAAGAAGGGTATGCAGCAGGGTATGCAGAAAACGGTGATGATGATTATGATGTTAGTGTTCAAAAAGCCGTAAATAATGCGAATGGCAAGTTTCTGCCTCCATTTGGAGATTGGCTCGATGAGTATAGAGCATTTAATGCTGTAAATAATGCAGACAGCGCTGAGGCAATGCAAACTGCCTTGGAAAACGAAGATCTTGGACTGAACCTAGATGACTATAATGCACTGTCCGAAGACGACAAAGCAGAAGTAGCTGCACTTGCTTTAGAGAACCGCCCTGAAGATGATGAAGGGTATCCTCTTCCAAGTGATATTCAGGACGCCTTAGATAATGCGGTGAATGAGATTAGTGAAGACCCAGAGGAACCTGGAATTCCAAGCGGTACTTGGTTTACGGGCGAGGGAGCACCTCAGTCAGATCAAGGTAATGAAGGAGATCTCTATCTGGATGAGATAACAGGTGACTTCTATAAGAAAACATCCGATGATTGGGAGCTTAGAGGCAATCTGACAGGCGAAGAGGGCCAAGACGGCGTAACTTGGCTGACCGGTGAAGGCGAGCCTGCTGTTGATTCAGGCAGTGAAGGTGATCTGTATCTGGATGAGAATACCGGTGACTTTTATGTCAAATCATCTGATGGCTGGGAGCATCGGGGCAATCTTCAAGGTGAAGATGGCCAAGATAGTGAAGACGGTGAGGACGGCCAGGACGGTGAAGATGGTCAAGATGGATCTGCATGGTTGACCGGTGAAGGCGAGCCTGCTTCTGATGCAGGCAGTGAAGGTGATCTGTATTTGAATGAGAATACTGGTGACTTTTATGTCAAATCGTCTGATGGCTGGGAGCATCAAGGCACTCTGCAAGGTGAAGACGGCAAAGACGGCGAGGACGGTCAAGATGGCCAAGACGGATCTACATGGCTGACCGGTGAAGGCGAACCAGCTTCTGAACAGGGCGTAAACGGTGACCTTTATCTTGATACTGCCAGTGGTGACGTCTACATTAAACAAGAATCAGGCGAATGGGAACTTGTAGCCAGTTTGCAAGGTCCAGAAGGCGAACAAGGACCACAAGGTGAATCAGGTGAAGATTGCGACTGTGAAGAAGGTAATGACGCCAAGAGTGACGATTCAGATGAACAGTCCGATGAGTCGGCCACCGGTACAAATGGAGATAATGGAGATGGTGGTGCATTGCCTGATACGGCTACCAACAATTCACTGCTTATGCTGATTGGTTCCTTGATGGCAATCGCTGGCGGCGCCCTTGTCTTCATTCGCAAAAAAATAATGGCATAAGGTGATATCTATATGAAAAAGCTGGGGATCGTCTTGATGGTGACGGGTGCTATAATGGTTGGTTGGTTTGGCTATCAACATTGGAGTGGTATGCAGTCAGTGTCAGAACTCGATGGGAATGTCGTGAAGACGCCGGTATCCAATGACGAAAATAACTCGCATGAAGAAGACAAATCGTCTGAAGCGGATCAGACATGGAATACGCAATATATCGCACAAGCCAGCTACCATGATGGTGATGAAATCGCAAAGCTTGTCATGCCGTCCATTGACCTGTCGTTTGATGTTTTCTGGGGAACCGGAGATGAGGCACTTGCCAAAGGAGTGGGTATGTATGACAGCCAGTTGACGACAACACCTGATATGGGAGGACATACGGTGTTATCCGGGCATCGGGACAGTGTATTCCAGCCTGTTGGTGATTTGGAAGATGGTGATTCCCTTTATGTCCGATACGGTGATCAGGACTACGAGTACAGGGTCAATAAAACATGGATTACCGAAGCAGAAGATCGGAGTGTCATCGTTGAAAAAGACGATCCGACATTAACATTGTCGACATGCTACCCGTTCCAATTCATCGGCAGTGCACCTGACCGGTACATTGTGGAGGCAGAATTTATCCAGAAAGGCGATCTCCTGGATTTGGATTGAATTTAACAACTTAGATGGAGACACATGGCCATAATTCAGGCACTTGTGTCTCCTTTTACTTATAGTCTCATCATTATAAAAAAGCATATCTGGAGGTGTTTTTTTGAAATTAATGAAGAATGTATTTCTTTATTCTTTACTGCTGCTTTTATTCATTTTTACCTTTTCACCAATTCAGTCATTTGCGGCCGGCAGCGATGAACATTCATATACATATGTGGCGCTTGGAGATTCCCTGACAGCAGGTTTTTTAAATGACTCCGTACCACCGGATTACAATATTGGTAAAGGGTACCCGGATTTTATCGAGCAAGAAATTGAAGCGGGATCGGCATATCAGATCGAATTAATCAATGGCGGAATAGGTGGTTTTACGACCGAGGATGTATTAAGTCAGATGCTGAGCAATGATCAAAATATTATGGAGCACTTGGCTAATGCGGATATGGTCACGATCGGCATCGGTGCGAATGACTTATTGGGCGCGATGGATCTTGAAGATTTGAATCCGGGCGTTATTGATGATGTAAGTGCAGTACTGGAGCAGGTGGAAGCCAATCTAAATATTATCCTTGAAAAAATAGGGGACATCAACCCTGATGCACCGGTTTATGTGATGGGGTATTACAATGCTCTGCATTATATGGATGATGATATGCAAGGAATCATCGAGATTGTACTGGATGATATGTTGAATGTGAGCATTGAAAACACAGCAAATGCGAATGATGCATTTTATGTCCCAACTATCGACTTTTTTGACGGGAAGTATGAAGACTATTTACCAAACCCGGACATACATCCAAACGAACAAGGTTATCAAGCAATTGCAGACGCCTTCATGGAACATATCCCAATACCGATTGATAACGTAATCGAGGCGGAAGACGTTGAAACGATGCAATCAGCCCTGGAAAATGAAAATCTTGGACTTGATTTGAACCTGTTCCATGAACTGAATGAAGATAATCAAATGGCAGTAGCCGAAGCCGTATTGGATCAAAGACCGGAAGATGGTTATGAATCTACTGCGGCAGTTCAAACTGTTCTGGATGAAACTGTAAACGATCTAATAGATTCTGAACCGACGCCAATGGATCAAGTCAATGAAGCAAGTCAAGCTGAGGATATGCAGGACGCACTTGAAAATGACGATCTCGGGTTGGACCTCAATCGATACAACAAGCTTTCCGATGACCATAAATCAAGCGTAGCCAAAACCGTGTTGGACAATCGTCCTAGCGCTGGTTATGCCGAGGTCGACGATGTGCAGGATGTGTTCGAGGATGCTGTACAAAAAGCAGCACCCGATCCCGAAGAACCTGGGGATGATGGTCATGTAAAAGTTACACCGGGTGAAGAAACAGCTGTACAGGGAGGTGAAGCGGTCATTGTTGATGGAACGAACACGTCCCTGTCACTTCCTTCCAATCTGCGGGAAGACACCATGCTGACCGTTACAAATGCAAATGATGAAGATTATGTATCAGAAAACGAGGGCCTGGAACCTGCGGGAAGTGTATTTCATTTTGACTTCGATCATTTGTCTGACAATGGACAAACGTTTGAACTCACTTTGGACTATAATTTAGAAAAATATACAGCTGACGAGGTGGCTATTTATTATTACAACGAAGCGTCAGGTAAGTGGGAAAAACAAAACGGCATTGTGGACGAGAAAGCTGGAACCATCACGATCGAAACAGCACATTTTTCAACTTATGGTGTGTTTGCCGTGACGGATAAGGACAAAGAAGATGACGTTCCGGTTGCTGGCGAAAATGAAGAAAAAGGTTTTTCCGGTTCTGATGATGACTCAAAAGGCGTTGTAAAGAATCATGAAAAGTTGTCTGACGCAACAACAGAAAGTGGAGGGGAGTTACCGGACACAGCCACAAACAATCCGCTGTTCATCCTGATTGGAGCTATAATGACTATTTTTGGGGGTGCAATCATCATTATCCGAAAAAAATCGGCAGCCGAAAGACTATGATTCAAAATAACTAGAACGTGTGTAAAGGTATTTATTATGACACATAGGGACAGGGCCATTATTCAGGGAGAATGCCCGGTCCTGTTCACTTAGTTTAATGGAAACTGTTAACGACGAGGTTTTGAGGGAGGCAAAAACTATACGAATTTATTCGGTTCCCGACAATGATAAATCTCACGCCTGGTTACAAAAACTGGATATAAAATACCTATAATTGTCGGGTATGAATTTGATATGGTGTTATTTATAATAGACTCATATTTATGGAATTTTCATATAATTGATCTTGCTTTTCCACGCTCATGCAAAGGGGGGAAACACGGTTGGATAAAACGGAAATAACCATTGGAACAACGGTCAAAAAAAAGTTCTTAATCACAGTAATGAGCAGTTTTACGCTTTTTGGCATTTTGCTTGCAACGATGGGGTTTACCGGAACAGCTTTTGCTGTGCCGTTAGGGGGGATGGGCGACTTCTACGTCGAGTTCGACAGTTTGGAAGGTGAAGGATTTGAACTAAACCCGCATATCGGCGAAACAGGTAATGCCGATGAAGCACCACTCGTCCGCAATCAGATGGATCAGGCAACCATTGAAAATCTGCATATTTATAAAGATTTAAGAATGCCAACGGGAGGCTGGGTCCGTGTTAATATTACAGCGAGTGAACCGACAGAAATAGATGGGCTGATCCAGGACGCCCGTTTCATTGATGCCAATCTGAAGTTTGATGATATGGCTATTTTGCAAACGAATACATCCGGGATGACGCCGGAAGAAGTCTTTCAGAATAATTGGAGTCATGATGCCGAGACAGTAACAATCACGGACGCCAAAATTGTAACCGATTATTTATTTCAAAATATGGTTGCATTAAATGGGGCCGAGATTTCGCTTGAACACATCAGTGAACCGGAATATATAGAAGGTGTAAGCGCTGACAATCAATCGGATGATAGTATAGCAGCCGGTTCATCGGACAACGACAGCAACGGGAGCGGACTTCTTCCGGAAACAGCGAGTCATTTATTTTTGCCAATCGTTATCGGCACAGCTCTTATGATGATTGGTGGTGTGATTCTTTTAGTCAGGAAAAGAAGGAGACCTATAGAAGAATAAAGGAAAGTCCAATAAATTAATTCGAGGTGAGAGACTTGAAAAACGAAAATCATGTCGTCGTTGGACGTACGGGTAGGAAGAAAATTTTAGTTGCTTTATTATCCGGATTTTTGGCACTTGGAGGGCTGGTATCAGCTTTTGGCTTTACCGGTACTGCATATGCACTGCCATTGGGCGGAATCGGTGATTTTTATGTCGAGTTTGACGAACTGAATGGTGAAGGATTTCAACTGATGCCGCAGATGGGTGAGACCGGGGAATCGGATGCCGAGCCAATGGTACGTAACGTCATAGACGAAGTGGAAATCGACAACCTGCATATTTTCAAAGATTTACAGATTCCGGGAACAGAGCAATGGGTACGATTCCACATCGAAGCAGATGGCAAAACGAATATTAGCGGACTTATCCAGGATGCCAGGTTTATTGATGCTAACTTGAGCTTTGACAACTTGGCCATCGAGCAACAAAATACGGATGACTTCAGCGAAAATTGGTCACAAAATGCGGACACGATCACCATTACAGATGCGACATTGGTAACGGATTATTTGTTCCAGGAAGTTGTCAGTCTTGAAGAAGCTAAAATCTCAACTGAAATGATCGATGAGCCATTGATAACGGATGACGGGAACTAATCCTTGAGGAGGGAGCCTTTTGGATAAAAAAGAAGCGAGGGCTTTAAGAAGACAGCAGAAAAAGGATGAAAAATGGCAGCGCAAATACACAAAAGTTGCCGAGGGCAATAAATTTAAAAAATGGCGGAATAAACGGCCGTTTTGGGGGGCAACATTGACCCTCCTGGCAAGCCTGTTGATTTTATATATTCCTTTGCACTTATATGCCATTGCGTTTATCCCTGGAAGTTTTGTGTTTATCGGTTTTATATTTGGGGGATTAACTCTGATTATTGGCATTTTGGGCTATATTTACCCACAGTTCTCGACTGTATTTGGTGTCATAACGATATTTTTATCCGTCCTTTCGGTGATGGGAGCGCTGGGCGGCTTTATTGTCGGAACAATCATGGGTATTATTGGCGGTTCACTCCTCATTGGCTGGGAAAAAGAAGAGGTTACGCTTGATCATGATAAACGCAGCAAGAAAAAGCCAAATAAACATCAAAAACAAGTGGTGGAAGAGGAAACAGCCAGTACAGCCCAAAGTTAATTTCCCGGTACAGGTTTTGCAAGTTTGATACGAGGAGAATTCATATGAAAAATAAGCGACAATGGAATAAGGTGATTTACCTTTGCCTAGTTTTCATCCTGACAGCCGGTCTTATCCTGTCTCCAGCAGGAAAAACAAGTGTTTATGCTGAGGAACCAGCGGAAGAGGAAGACAATGTGGAAGAGCCGCAAAACGCTGAGGAATCGCGTGAAGACTCTGAGAAACCTGATGGAGAGACTGATGCGTCAGAGGAAGAATCCGGGGAATCGGATGAACCGGAAGAAGGAGGAAATAACGGCGGTTTCATCATTGAATCCGATAAAGTGGAAGGACAAATGGATCTTGCGGGTGCACTTGTTGGTCAAATCAGTATAACAGAAGGAACGATTGAGGGGTTAACGATCACGAAACGTCTTGAAACAGGTGATGAACGCGATCCGCTCGTCATTCAAATCACATCACCGGGTCCGGTTGAAGTGACAAATCTGGAAACAGAAACACTGGATGGGGGTCCTCCGCATTTTGATGGACTATGTGGTTTGGCCCCGCCTTGCATGACAGGTGTCGAAATGGAAGTTGACCACCAGGTTGTTGAGGATATTTCTTTGCCGGAAGCACAAATCGAAACATGCTTTGAAGCGGAATGTGACAATTTGACTGATCAGGCACCGTCCACAGATGGAGATGAAGTCCAGACCATGATGGAAAAAATGGAAGAACAAGAGATGGCCCTGGAAGAGATTTTAGAAGGATTGGAAGACGACCGGGAGAAGCTGGATGAGATCGAGAATCTGTTGCAGCAGGCCGGTGATACTTATGATCAGATTCAAGATGAAGAGCATGTTGAAGAACTGGCGAATGTAATTGAGGAGATTGCGGAACTTTTGGGTGATCCGGAAGAAGACCAGGAAAACGACGAAAGTGATAATGAGGAAGAGGGCGAAAATAACCGAAATGCTGATGAAGGCACATCTGCGGATGAACCACAATCTGAAGGTGAAAACGCAGACGACAATCAATCTGAAAATGAGGCTGACGAAGAATCCGCTGCCAATCAGGAAAAATCCGCCGAAGCAAACAATGACGAAAACCCATTGGTCAACTTAACGGCAAAAGCCGAAGAAAAACATCAAGCTTTAGATGATATTAGTTCTAAATTCTTCACGACGCTGAATGACGCATTGACAGCTATGAATGAATTAGAGGAGAGCATTAACGAAAAAGAAGAGACATTAGCAGCAATAGAAGAAGAAAAAGCTGAAATGGAAAACAATGAAACAGCAGAACAAGCAGAAAAGTTTGCTGCATTGCAAGATAGAGATGAAAATAATGGAGAAGGCGATGAGGAAACGGCCGAATCGTCTAATGAAAATGCTTCTGAATCCGATGGAAACGAAGAAAACAATGATTCCAATCAAGAATCTGTGACTGATCAATCTGAACAAATCGAAACGACAAAAGAGAACCTGGAAGGATTGAATAATGACCTTGAGGCCGCTCGTGAGACAGCAGATGCATTAGAAGAGAAAGAAAGTGCATTGCGAGAGAGAAAAGAAACGATTATCAGTTCACTTGGCGACCTGAAGAAAGTTATACAAAAATCACAGGCAGACTTGGCTGAAGATCATTATGACATCATAATGGAAAATCTCACCTTTGTTCCGGTGGAGGAGACCGATGATGATACAGGCAATGAATCCTCCAATACCAACGATGAAGATACATCCCAGGAGGAATCGGAAGAAGAATCTGAGAAGCAAGAGGATAATGGCTCCGCCGAAAGTGACAATGGCGATAATAATGAAAATGCAACTGAAGAAAGTGATGAAGATACGTCTCAAGAGGAATCGGAAGTAGAATCTGAGGAGCAACAGGATAATGCCGTTAATGATGATAAAACAACTGAAGAAAAAAATGAAGCCAGCAAAGACAAGGAACTAAGTGAAGCTGAAGGTGATGGGGAGCAATCAGAAAACGATGACCCCCAAAACGAAAGGGATGAACAAGATCAGCGGCCGTCGCTGATAAAAGGTGTATTAGAATCAGTACGGAATATCCTGCAATAAGCTGAGGGCTTGGGCATACGGCTCAAGCCCTTATTTATAAGGTCAGAAAGTATAACATTTTAGGTGAAGACCTCATTCTTGAAATCGGCTGGTTCGCCGATTTCTTCCAATCTGATTTCCGGCCTCTGACCTCTGAAAAGACGAGGCGGCAGCCGAGTTTTTCTTAGGCTCATTGAAAAAATCGTGTCTACATCCATTTTAACCAAAGTAATTTTCAGTTCTGCAGGTGACGTGATATGATAATTTATAAATGATTCTACTGGATTTGGGAGCTGAAATTGTGGCGATATTAACGAATGATTGGGCACCGATAATGGAAAGTGAATTTAAAAAAGATTATTATCTGAAGCTGCGTTCATTTTTAAAACAGGAGTATGGCAGCCAAACGGTTTATCCGGATATGCATGATATTTTCAACGCACTGCATTATACAGACTATGAAAATACGAAAGTAGTGATTCTTGGACAGGACCCATACCATGGTCCGAATCAGGCGCATGGTTTAAGTTTTTCGGTTCAGCCGCACGTCTCGATACCACCATCTTTAAAAAATATTTATAAAGAACTCAATGATGATCTCGGGATTGACATTCCAAATCACGGCTGTCTGACCGATTGGGCCAAGCAAGGCGTTCTTCTGTTAAATACGGTTTTGACCGTAAGTGCAGGTCAGCCGACGTCCCACAGAGGAAAAGGGTGGGAGTATTTTACCAACGAAGTCATCCGTCAAGTGAATGCCAAACAGGACCCGGTTGTTTTCATCCTTTGGGGACGGCATGCCCAGGCAAAAGAGGCATTCATTAAGGAACGTCAGCATCTGATTATTAAATCGCCTCACCCGAGCCCATTTTCCGCACATAAAGGATTTTTTGGCAGCCAGCCCTTTTCACGTGCCAATCAATTTTTAAAAGAAGCAGGTCGTACACCGGTTGACTGGCATGTGCTGGGACGCGGGGTCTGACCCTGTGTCCCAGCCTGGATTCAGCTGTCTTCACGTGTAATATAAGCATCACTGACACCGGCGTCCTTCACTTCCTGCAAATGTGCTGCCGCATTCTGCCAATCGGAAAAGGCCCCGGCTTGAACGCGATACCACTCTTCTCCGGAAATGTTGACCATCATAATATAGGCGTCAATGCCATTTGATTGCAGGTGATCTTCCCGGTTTTCCGCATTTTCTTTTGACTGGAACGAACCTGCTATGACCTTATACAGTGTTCCGGAGTTGTCTTTTTCCTCTAGATTGAAAGCTTTTGCCAATCCATTCACGTGCCCCCGTGCTACCGTTTGCCGCCATGATGGATCTCCCATTAAATCAGCATCATTTGCGTTATCGATAAAGCCATTTTCTGTTAAGAGCGCTGACATCGTTGTTTCCCTTAATACGTGAAAGTTTGCTTTTTTCTGTCCGCGGTTTCTGAGCTGATTGACATTAACAATTTCCGCATGCATCGTATCCTGATAACCCGCTGTTGTCGATGAATCGGATAAACTGCTGTGGATATAATCTTCATACCCTTGTGCAGAACCATTAAACGCATTGCAATGAATGGACAAATAATAGTCCGCTCCCCAGGAATTTGCTTCATTTGTCCGCTGAGTCAGACTTTTGGTACTGTCATCTGTACGGCTCATTCGCACATCAGCATTACTGTATTCATTGGTTAAAATGTCTCGTATTCTAAGCGCAATATCCAGATTTATATCCTTTTCATTTAAGCCATTTCCCTGTGCACCGGAATCTGAACCGCCATGTCCCGGATCTAAATAAAGTTTCATCAAAAAACTCCTTTCATTTTTATTTCTTGCAATATATCGTATTGATTGATTGCGAATCACAATTGGACAAATTAGTCAGATTGAGACAAATTGAGAAACGTGACAGAGGGTAAACGTTGGAATAACAGCTTTCCACGGGGGATGTGGCTGGGCAATGTGTCAAATTATATTGCCAACGCCCCCCTTTCTCTTGTCCGGATTCGATTGTATTAGTGCCCCCCCTTCCTATAACTACAATCGAAAGTTTTTCAGAAAAGGGGGCGTGGTTGAGGTATTTTTTTAAAAGGTGTCTGATATTTGCAAATTATTGAGAAACAATTAAAATGGTATTATGAATGCTCTTGTATAAACTTGAAAGGGCGCTATCAGGAGGGCGAAACAATTGGAAATGATCAAACAGTATACTGCCGCTGTTATCCAAGCAGGTTCGGAAATGATGGATAAAGATAAGGGCGTTGATAAGGCCATTCGTTTAATAAAAGAAGCAGGGGAAAACGAGGCAAAAGTCATTGTCTTTCCGGAAGCGCAATTTGACTTCGATCCTGTGGGGCATTACGCCAGGAAGGATATATTTAAGTTGGAAGTTGATGAAACAAAACGCGAGTGACTTTCGAGAAGAATCAGGTGTTTTTAATTATTGATGGAAATAGCTGGAGAGTTTCAAATACTATTTTGAAATTACGAGGAGGGATCAATTTGAAAGTTTCCCTATTCATAACCTGCTTATGCGACATGTTTTCCACGGATGTCGGCAAGGATACGGTGGAAATTTTGGAACGGGTCGGGTGTGAAGTTGATTTTCCGGAAGCACAGACATGCTGTGGCCAACCGGCATATAACAGCGGTTATTTAACGGATGCCAAGGAATCTATGAAACAAATGATGAAGGCGTTTCAGTTTTCCGATTATGTTGTTGGGCCTTCGGGTTCGTGTGTTGGCATGCTGAAGGAATACCCGGAAATATTTAAAAATGATCTGGTCTGGAAAGAGGAAGCGGAAAAACTTGCAGCGAAATCATTTGAGCTCACGCAATTTCTGGTTGACGTTTTGGGGGTTGTTGATGTTGGTTCAACCTTTAAAGGCAAAATAACCTATCATCCTTCGTGCCATATGATGCGGATCTTGGGCGTTAAAGAAGCACCTATGACACTATTGAGGCATGTGGAAGGCGCTGAACTGGTTGAACTTCCGATAAAAGAGGATTGCTGTGGTTTTGGCGGGACATTTGCTGTTAAAAATTCCGTGATTTCAGGGGAGATGGTGAAAGAAAAATCGGCACATGTCGCTGAAACGGGCGCTGAATATTTGGTTAGCGGCGACATGGGCTGTCTGCTTAATATAGGCGGACGAATGAAGCGCGAAGGTAAAAACGTTAAGGTGGCACATATAACCGGGATTTTGAATCAGCATTAAGGGCGATTTCCGAATAGCATTAACAAGCGAAATGGAGGGGAGAACAGGTGAGTATTAGACTTGGTGACATGCAATATGAAGAACGCGTTCAGGAAGGCGTGGAGAACGATTTTATGCGTCAAGCGGTTGCTTCTGCCCAGGGGCGGTTCAGAAGCGGCAAAGAAAAGCAGGCTGATAAGCTTGGTAATTGGGAAGACTGGCGTACGCTCGGGGAAGAAATCCGCACACATACGATCGAAAATATTGATTATTACTTGCAGCTGTTGAGTGATAACGTATCGAAACGCGGCGGAAAAGTCTTTTTCGCACAAACAGCTGAAGAGGCGAATGACTATATTCAAAACGTTATCAAGGACAAGAATGCGAAAAAAGTTGTGAAATCAAAATCGATGGTAACCGAGGAAATTGGCATGAACGAAACACTGGAGGAAGTTGATGCCGATGTTGTTGAATCCGACCTGGGGCGAATGGATTTTGCAGTTGGATGAAGATCCGCCATCCCATATTGTCGCACCGGCTGTTCATAAAAATAAAGAACAGGTAAGGGACACATTTACCGAAAAGAAAGGGTATGATCAATCGGAAAAACCGGAAGAACTGGCAAGTTTCGCTCGGGAGCAATTAAGGGAGGAATTCCTGTCGGCTGATGTCGGGATAACCGGCTGCAACTTTGCGGTGGCAGAGTCCGGTGCCGTCACGTTTGTTACCAATGAAGGCAATGCCCGAATGGTCACGTCAATTCCGGATACACAAATTTCGGTTATGGGGATGGAGCGGGTTGTCCCGACTTATGAGGAATTGGATATCCTGGTGAGTCTTTTGACACGCGCAGCTGTCGGTCAGGATTTAACAAGTTATGTCACATCAATTACCGGAACACGTCTGGAAGGTGAAACGGATGGCCCTGAAGATTACCATCTCGTGATTGTTGATAATGGCCGTTCAAATATTTTGGGTACGGAATTTCAATCGGCCCTGCATTGTATCCGCTGCGCTGCATGTATTAATGTCTGTCCGGTTTATCGTCATGTTGGTGGGCATGCGTATGGCTCCGTTTACCCGGGTCCGATTGGTGCTGTGCTGACACCACTTTTGGACGGTTATGAAGATCACAAAGAACTCCCATATGCTTCATCATTGTGCGGGGCCTGCACTGAAGTTTGTCCTGTTAAAATCCCGCTTCATGAGCAGTTGATCCGGCATCGTGAAATTATTGTCGAGCAGGAAAGAATGTCACCAAAATCGGAACAATTGGCGATGAAAGGTTTTGCCAAATGGGGGTCGAGTCCGGCGGCGTATAAAATGAGTACAGCTGTGGCGCGTTCTGCCATGAAACCGTGGACGAAAGATGAGGCGTTAGAGAACGGGCCGGGTCCGCTCAAAGGCTGGACAGCTAACCGCGACTTTCCGGCACCGGCCAGGCAGACTTTCCGCGCATGGTTTAAGGAACGGCAAAAAGGAGGCGAATCCCAATGACAATCATGAACAGGGAAGCCTTTTTGAATAACGTGACAGCCAACTTGCATCGTCCTCGCAGAACGAAGGAAGTTGAACGCCCGGAGTGGAGCGTGAGTCCTCAATACGACGTGTTAGCCGGCTTGTCACAGGATGAACTCCTTGATGTTCTGGAAAAACAATGTGAGGTCATTCATACAGATTTTAAACGGACGGATCGGTATGGTCTTACAGCAGTTTTAAATGAGGTCATTGAGGGCTATCGAGCAAAAGCAATTGTCGCATCCAGTGATTCACGCAATGCCGAATATGATTTGGATAATTTTTATCAAAATTTACAGGACAATGGACGTGAGGTTCATTTATGGGACGAAACAAAGGGGAAAGAAAATCAAATATTTGCCGAGCGTGCGGATGTCGGTATTACGTTCAGCGATATTACCCTGGCAGAATCCGGGACCGTCACGTTATTTAACAATAAATATAACGGCCGCTCAATCAGTCTGATGCCGCGAAACTACATTGCCATTATCCCGAAAAGTACAATTGTGCCAAGAATGACACAAGTAACAAAACAGATCCACAATGCAAATGAAGCAGGTTATGAGGTTGCGTCATGTATCAGTTTCGTAACAGGTCCAAGCAACAGTGCAGATATTGAAATGAATTTGATTGTCGGTGTGCATGGCCCTGTGGAGGTGACGTATATTGTTGTGGATGATGGATGAGGTTTAGCTGAGGTAGAATAGTATTGACATAATCGGTATTATATAGAGTATACAGATGTACAGCAAATCAGTACAATTCCGTCATTTTATCCAGGAATTCGCGTCCTTGTGTCGAAATAATCATGTAGAGAAAATACTTAGCTTACGGGAAAACGTATTTTTAAAGGAGCGGGCTCAATGAAAGTCATCATTATTGGAAGTGGCATTGTGGGTGCAAGTGCCGCTTACCATTTAGCGAAAAATAATATCGAGGTCGTGATGGTCGATAAACAACACCAAGGGAATGCAACAGCAGCCGGGGCAGGGATTGTCTGTCCGTGGATTTCCAGGCAGGAGGACAACAATTGGTATGAAATTGCCAAACGCGGCGCAAAATTTTACCCCGAGTTAATAGCGCAATTAAGCAATGATGGTGTAACAGGTGCAGGTTATAAGAAAGTTGGTGCATTGCGAGTCAGCTCGGATTCGGATGTATTGGATAAACTGGCCGGTCAATTAAAAGAAAAACAGAAGGACGCACCTGAAATGGGAGACTTTGAAAAGGTCGATTCGGAAAAGGCACGTGAACTATTTCCGCCTTTAAATGACAATTTGGAGGCAATCTATCTCTCCGGAGCGGCCCGTGTTGATGGGAGGATGCTCAGGGATGCTTTAAAACGTGCTGCACAAAAGCATGGAGCAACATTAGTGAATGGTGCCGCTGAGTTGATTTCAAGGAATAACGATATTAAAGGTGTCACCGTGAATGGAGAAGACATCTATGCCGATTCAGTTATCATAGCGGCGGGTGCTTGGTCGCCAGCATTATTGACCCCCTTAGGTCTTGATTTGAAAATCGAGCCACAGCGTGGGCAAATCGCCCATATTAGCATGACGGAAGCGGATACTTCCAACTGGCCGGTTATTTTACCGCAAACGGGACACTATATGCTGGCCTTTGATGATTCCAGAGTTGTCGCCGGGGCAACACGAGAGACAGGATCAGGTTTTGATTACCGCATGACTGCAGGCGGTGTTTCTGAAGTGATGGATGAAGCGCTAACTGTAGCACCGGGTTTGAATGATGGAACGCTCCAGGAAGTGCGGATTGGCTTTAGACCAATGGGACCGGATATTTCGCCGCTGCTTGGTTTTGTGGAACCGTTCGATAACATGGTTATGGTAAACGGCCTTGGTGCTTCAGGCCTCACAATCGGACCATACGCGGGAAAGCTGGCGGCATCTATTATGATGGAAGAAGGGTTGGATTTTAATCTATCACCGTATGACCCAATGCGGGCAATCGCTGTTGAAAGCAGTTTTCATTGAGAATTATAGGAACACAATAATCAGAACATTTGTTTGTGTTATGCGGGTATGGTATACTAAATTCAGAAAAACTTCCTTGTTAAGTCCTCATATAACCCAAAGAGGATGTGTTGACGTGGCATTGACTAAACCAGTGGAGGAGACGGCTGATTTTACCAAATTTGTTAAAGTAAGAGAAGAATCGGATGGTTATAACGGACAAAAGGAAACTGAAAAGCGCGGTAAACTGCTCAAACGAATACCTCTTGAAAAGTTAATGGATTTAAAAGTTGATTACGCTTTCAAGCAACTTTTTGGCAATGAAAAGAACAAGGAGATCACAGTCGTATTTTTAAACGCGATTCTGCAGCGAACGGGGCGGAAGCGAATCACGGATATTTCCTTCGATAATACTGAAGTGGGCCGTGAATACGACAATGATAAAAAATCACGCTTGGATTTGTTGGTTCGGACGGAAGATAATGAATGGGTCAATGTCGAAATTCAATTCACAAATAAGTACGATATGGTTAAACGATCCTTATATTATTGGTCCAAAATCTACTCTGCCCGGCATGAAAAAGGCATGAGTTATACTTTATTGCGTCCGGTTATCGCGGTTAATATTATGAATTTTAATCTTTTTACTGAAACAGGGCGTTTCCACACATCTTATCATTTGTATGAAGATGAAGAACGGTTCAAATTAACCAATATGATGGAATTCCATTTCATCGAGATGCCCAAATTAATCAAGGAATGGAAAGCGGACAAACTGGACCCATGGAATAACGTGTTAGCGAGATGGCTCATGATGCTCGGTATGGTCGATTCCAGAAATGATGAAATCTATAATGATATTTATAAAGAACTGGAGGTGATTGCCATGCATGATGATCAGCTGCGAAATGCCTTTGAAAATTGGGAAGAGTTGAGCATGACGCAGGAACAACGGCTTGCATATGAATCCCGTCTCAAGCAAATTATGGACGAGGAATCATTTAAACGGGACATGGAGGATTTGGCGAAAGAAATTGAGAAAAAAGAACTGGAAGTCGAGCGAAAAGAACAAGAAATTGCGAAGAAAAATCAAGAAATAGTGAAGAAACATCAGGAAATAGCGAAAAAAAATCAGGAAGCAGTGAAGAAAAACCAGGAAGCAGCGGAGACAAACCAGGAAGCAGAAAAGCAACGCCAGGAAGCTGAGAAAATAAAACGAGAAGGCATTCAATTGAAAAAGGAAACCGAAAATAGACTGGAAGAAACAGCACGCAAACTATTGGAAAAGGGAATGGAACTGGAATTTGTTACAGAGTCGACTGGTCTGACTTGGGATAGAATTACCGAGATCAGAAAAGAAATGCGGAAATAAAGTTTTTTTATCCCGCATCAGTGAGTGGTCAGGCCTGCAGGATGTCGTTCATGCAGGCCCAACTTTAACAACCTAATGCACGTGGAGGCGATTTATTTGAACTATTATGCTGTCTTGTTATCAATGAAAGATGAAGAAAAAAGCAAGGAATTACGTCCGCAGCACTTGGCATTTCTGGAGCAAATGAGAAAAGAGAAAAAGGTGTTTATGAACGGGCCGTTTACAGATGGAGCAGGGGGTCTGGTTATTTATGCAGCGGACAACCTTGATGAGGCCGTGTCCTTTCTTAAACAGGACCCTTATGTCATAAATGGCGCCAGAGACTGGGAAATTCATGAATGGGCTATGCAAACGGATGTTGATTTTGAATTTTAGAATATTTCAATAAGCATCAATCTAACAACAATACAAGGAGGTTATACCATGAAAATTGGCTTTATCGGACTGGGCATAATGGGGAAACCGATGAGTAAAAATCTGCTGAAAGCCGGTTATAACCTGGTGATCTCCAGCAGCAAGCCTGATACAAACAGGGAAATGCAGGAACATGGGACAGAAGTCGTCGATACATACATCGAATTAGCTGCAAAATCAGATGTCATCATTACCATGCTCCCGAATTCACCTGAAGTGAAAGAAGTGATTTTGGCAATGGGCGGGTTAATCCAAGGTGCGAAGCCAGGATCTACTGTTATTGATATGAGCTCAATTGCACCGATAGCCAGTCAGGAAATTGGCAAGGAACTGAAGGAAAAGGATATCGGGTTTCTGGATGCCCCGGTAAGCGGCGGTGAACCGAAAGCCATTGACGGCACCATTTCCGTGATGGCAGGAGGCGATGAAGAAGTCTTCAATAAGTGTCTGCCAATTATGCAGGCTATGGCCGGCTCGGTTGTCAAAACCGGTGAAGTGGGATCAGGTAATTCAACGAAATTGGCCAATCAAATCATTGTCGCGCTTAATATAGCAGCCGTTTCAGAGGCATTGGTGCTGACAGAAAAAATGGGTGTTGACAACCAATTAGTTTACGATGCTATACGAGGCGGGCTTGCCGGCAGCAATGTGCTGGATGCAAAGGCACCAAAAATGCTGGATCGAAACTTTGATCCAGGTTTTAAAATTGATCTGCATCTTAAAGATTTGAATAATGTGATGGAAACATCCACGGATATTGATGCCCCGTTGCCTTTAACCGCTTCAATCAGGGAAACTTTGAAAACCTTATCGGTAAATGGCAATGGTGAAGACGACCATGCTGCGATTCTGAAATACTATGAAAAGTTAACGAATGTCCGTATTTAGCACAAAAAAGCCGAGTCCCGAATATGAAAGGATTCAGCTTTTCAAAAAAATCTAATTTAATCTGAAGCGGCGCCAGCGATTGCAATAAATATATCGGCTGGGTCAACAAGGGGAAACGATTTGAGCGGTTTTTCTGGATTTCAATGATTTTTCCCGGATTTCCGGATGACTTTATTTGTCTGATTGCCGGACTTACCAAAATGACCCTAAAAAAATTTATCGTTTACTTTTTGCTATGTAAGCCGGTCACCTTGTTTATCTACACATTATTTCCGCTTTACGGTATGCATTTTATCTATGATGTGTTCCAGTCGTTTTAAATGTACGCTATTAAGAAAAACTCAGGCCCAGCCTCGTCTTTCCGGAGGTTAGAGGCCGGAAGCCGATTTCAAGATTGAAGTCTTCATCTAAAACGGTATACTTTCTGACCTTTTTAAAAAGCTGAAGACTATCTTCAGGGTAGCCTTCAGCTTTTTTATTATTTAGCAAAACGATGGTCACCGATTTTCACGATGGTGTCGCGTGAAAGGACCCAATCACTGTCAACTTTGTCCGGATTGTAGAAGTATAATGATCCGTTTCCTTGTCCTCTGAAAGCGACTGCTTCATTGACGGCTTGCATATCTTCATCAGTGTACCCCTGATTGATTGCACCATTCTTTACAGGTGAAAATGCATAGTGGCCGCCGACCTTTTCATAGATAACACCTTTTACTGTGTCAGGAAAATCATTTGAATCAACCCGATTTAATACGACCGTTGCAACAGCAACTTTTCCTTCATAAGGCTCTCCCTTTGCTTCCGCATGAACGAGTTTAGCCATCAGTTCCTTATCTTCATGGGAAACTGAATCCGGAATGCGAATAGTTTCACCGGCCATTAACTGACTGCCGGAGTTCTTGTTGGCAATTTGCAAGTTTGAAAGTGTTATGCCATGTTCATTTGCTATCGAATGGAATGATTCACCTTGTTGTACAGTATATGAAGATGCGCCCACTGAAGCCGGAACTGCCATTATACTTAACGAAAGGGCTCCTGCTAAAAATAATTTATTTAGTTTACGCATATTGTAACCTCCCAGTTAAAAAGTTCTCAATTAAGAGATTACTAGATGTAATATAGTTTGGCATGTACCAAAAAATGGCTTTTCCAGCGCGTGGTCTTTCATCTTAGGTGTCATCTGTATTTGAAAAAGCAAAGGGAAAATATGCCACATCACAAAAAAATACAGATTTTGGCTGGAGAGGCAAATTCAAGCTGCAATGTGACAAGTGTTACAGCCATGTTACAAAAAGAAATTGAAGGCGTATGAATAATTTTCATACGCCTTCAATTTTTTAGCCTGCTGTGGAATCTGGATCATCTGTCTTTTCATCCAGGCCGCGCTCGGATGCATTGATCACAACTGTACCTGAAGCGTCACCCGTAATGTTGACAGCTGTCCGGAACATATCCATAAAACGATCAACCCCGGCAATTAAGGCAAGCGCCTCGAGTGGCAGGTTAAGTGTTGTCAACAGGAGCGTTAACATAACAAGTCCGGCTCCCGGGACACCTGCTGTTCCGATTGAGCCCAGTGTACCAATGAGTATGATCATCAATATTTGACCAATGGATAATTCGATTCCATAGGCTTGTGCGGTAAATAGGGCAGCTACACTCAAATAAAGTGATGTCCCGTCCATATTGACGGTTGCCCCTAATGGCAGAATAAAACTTGATATTTTTTTCGATACCCCTAGATTATCCTCCGAGCTCTTAATGGTGACCGGCAGCGTCCCTGAGCTGCTTTGTGTACTGAAAGCGACAAGAGTGGCCGGCAGAATCCCCTTGAAGAAATGCAGCGGATTCATTTTGGCGAATGTTTTGACCGCTATCGAATACGTTACAAGGGCGTGTATGATACAAGCAATTGCAACAACCGAGACTAACTTAATTAACGGCATTAAGACAGACAAACCTTGCTCGCCGATAATGGGTGCCAGCAAACCGAAAACACCAATTGGGATTAATTTCATGATAACCCAAGTAATTTTGTACATTATCTCAGCAAAGCCATCAAAGAAACGATGGACAGGTTCAGCTTTTTGCCCAGCCATGGTAATACCGATCCCGACGAAAATGGAAAAGAAAATAATTTGCAGTATGTCACCGTTTGACAGGCTTTCAATTGGATTTGTCGGAATGATGTTCAGCAAGATGCTGATGACACCGTCTGTTTCCGTTGCTTCAGGTGCCTCACCGGCAGAGGAAATATCGACACCTGTTCCCGGTGAAAACAGAAATGCAGCTATCAGTCCGATGGTGACGGCAACAAAGGTTGTGCAAATATAATACAGAATGGTTTTTCCGCCGATTCGGCCAAGGGTTTCCATACTTCCGGTGCTGGCCACACCCGCAATGAGCGATGAAACGATTAACGGTACGATAATGAATTGAATAAGACGTAAAAATAAATCACCCAACGGTGCAATGACGGCAATATCAGGACCGAATATAATACCGGCTAAAATAGCAAGAACAAAGGCAATTACGATTTGTGATAGTAAGCTTATTTTAATTTTAGAAGCCATGACAGTTATCCCTCCTTTCATCGTATTATTAAATGGATATGTTTTGTCCACAAAATTGATAACCTTTATCATCAAATAATTATAAAATTTCAAAATATACCTGGTTTAAATTTTTTCAGTTTGTTTCTCAAATATGTCATGATAGAAGCAGCATGGTACAGATGTGAAAGGAGAGGTATCCGGAATGAAGCTTAGCGTACTTGATCAGTCGCCGATTTCACGAGGTTCCAGTCCTGAACAGGCGTTAAACAATACATTAAAGCTCGCTGAAATAACCGAGCAATTGGGTTATACGCGTTATTGGGTCGCGGAACATCATAACACCAATGGCTTGGCCAGCGTATCCCCTGAAATACTCATAGGACGGATTGCTTCCTGTACTAATAAAATTCGTGTCGGATCTGGTGGGGTGTTGTTACCACAGTACAGCCCATATAAAGTCGCAGAGAATTTTAAAATGCTTGAAGCACTGTTTCCGGGTCGAATCGATTTAGGGATTGGACGGTCACCCGGGGGATCCCAGGATACCCGGATGGCTTTGCTGGACAGCATTCATAAAGACATGTCCGAATTTCCGCGTCAGTTGCATGACCTACAGGGGTTTTTACATAACACGCTCCCACAGGATCATCGTTACCGGCTCGTTAAAGCAGCCCCAAGAACCAAAACAGTACCGCCGATGTGGGTACTCGGGCTATCAGAAAGAGGTGCAGAAAATGCTGCAGAAATCGGAACAGGGTTTATGTTTGGACATTTCATCAACCCTGATAAAGGTCAAGCAGCTATGGAAGCCTATCGGGAAAAATTTCAACCATCATCAGACTTCGAGCAGCCGGTCAATGCCGTTTGTATTTTTATTGTCTGTGCGGATACTGAAGAAGAGGCAGAAGAATTGGCGCTCAGTCAGGACAAATGGCTCCTGAACGTTGGGAAAGGATCTGATATTAAGGTCCCGTCGATTGAAGAAGTCAAAAAAAGGTCGTACCGTCAGGAAGAGCTGGATATCATTGAGAAAAACCGCAGACGGACCGTGATCGGAACACCAGAACAGGTGAAAGCGGAACTGGAGCGGCTGGGCGACTATTACCAGACAGATGAATTCATGATTATTACCAATATTTACGATTTCGATGCGAAGGTGCATTCATACCGGTTGCTAGCTGAAGCGTTTGAACTTTAAATTAAGCCAAAAACCTGCTTTGTGCGGATATTTGTGTCATACAATCTATTTTTTCTTTCATAGAAATTTTATTTTGAAGAATGGGGAGCAGGGGGAATTTCAATTTCCTTACATCGACACTCTATAGGACATCATTTAAAAAATATATATCCTATCCAGCAAAGCTTTTAAATGAAAATTTGATTAATAAAAGGGAAGGGGAGGTGTTTCTGTGAATCATGAACAAAATCACCAGTTAATGCAAGCTATTAAGGAATTGCAGGATCAGATGAATATGGGATTTGAGCGAATGGACAAGCGGTTTGAGCAGGTAGACAGGCGATTTGAAGAAGTAGACAAGCGGATCGATGCGATAGACGCGCGATTCGAGCAAGTAGACAAGCAACTCGATGCGATGGATAAGCGGTTTGAAGTGGCTAATGAACGCTTTGTCAAAATGGAAGAATCCATGAATGCCGGGTTTGATAAATTGAAAGACGGCCTTGATCTCCTTGCGCACAGAACATGGAACAATGAACAAGAGATTTACAGAATTAAAATAGGTAAAGAATAAGTTTTCCGGCAGGCTGAATTGGAAAATAAATGATGATGAATGCCGGAAAACGCGCCGGAGCCAAAACGATCAGGTTTTTTCCCTGATCGTTTTGTGTCTGATGTGAATTTATGACTATTTCAGCCTGGAAATTGTGAACTTCAGCCGGATTTGTGACAGTATCAGCCGATTTCTTGTTGATTTCAGCGGATTTTGTGACAACTTCAGCCAAAATGGATCAAAACGACATTCTAGTAAATGTGATCCCCGTTAAAAATCGAATTTTTCACCACGACATAATCAACATGGCGGATTGCCTGCAGTTCTTTGCCGCCTGCATAGGAGATGGCGGACTGGAGATCCTGTTTCATTTCCGTCAAGGTATCTTGAAGCGACCCTTTATGTTCGATATACATTTTCTTGCCTTCCACGTTTTTCTTCTCACTTTTTTGGAATTCCGAGGCCGAGCCAAAATATTCCTTGTATCGTTTGCCGTCTTCTTCATATGTCTGGCCTGGTGACTCTTCATGACCGGCAAATAGGGATCCGATCATGACCATTGATGCACCAAAGCGTACTGACTTTGCGATATCACCATGTGTCCGGATGCCCCCGTCGGCAATGATCGGTTTGCTTGCCGCTTTGGCACACCATTTGAGTGCAGCCAGCTGCCAGCCACCGGTACCGAAACCTGTTTTCATTTTGGTGATGCAGACTTTTCCTGGACCAATCCCCACTTTCGTTGCATCTGCACCGGCATGTTCCAGCTCCCGCACCGCTTCAGGTGTACCGACATTACCGGCAATGACAAAGCTTTCCGGGAGGTGTCTTTTAATATACCGGATCATATTAATGACGGCTTCGGAATGGCCGTGTGCAATGTCAATGGTGATATAATCCGGTGTGAGTTTTTTATCTGTTAATTGTTGAATGAAGTCGTACTCTTCGTCTTTAACACCAACACTGATAGAGGCGATCAACCCATTTTCGTGCATGTCTTTAATAAAATTGATTCTTGTTTCCGGTTCAAAACGGTGCATGACATAAAAGTAATTATTTTCTGCCAGGTAGCGTGCTATTTTTTCGTCAATAATCGTCTGCATATTGGCAGGCACGACAGGCAGATTAAATGTATGGCCGCCAAAAGTGACGGTTGTATCACATTCTGATCGGCTGCTCACAACACATTTGGCAGGTATTAACTGAATATCTTCATAATCAAATACATTTTCCATCTTTACACTCCTAGAAACGAATTATATTTTAAATAACAACTATAATGTTCGTATATTCATAATGTACATGACTTTTGTTAATGTGTCAATCAGTATAAAAGATAAAGGTCAATTAAAGGCGAAATTTTCAGAACTAAAATGAGGGTTGTTTTTTCTGCGTCACATGCTATAATAGACACCAATTAAATAGCCTGTTTCATATAATCGCAGGGATATGGCCTGCAAGTATCTACCGGTTTACCGTAAATGAACCGACTATGAAAGGGAGCAGAACAAAGGGCAACACCTGTAATCGGAGTGAATGCTCTTTGTGGAATGTTCGGATTTTCGTCGTAGGGTAGAGAGGACGTTGACAATTAACGTCATTAACTTACCCTGTCGCGTGCGTCGTATTATTGATGACCCGAAAAACATTGCTTTCCTCATAGTTTGAGTGGAAGCTTGTTTTTCGGGTTTTTTATTGGATCAGAAATTATAACATTAGATGAAGACGTCTATCCTGAAATCGGCTAATTCGCCGATTTCCACAAGTCTGACTTCCGGCCTCTGACCTCTGGAAAGACGAGGCAAATGCCGGGTGTTCTAATATGAAGGAAGGGGATTAGGAATGGAAGCACTTAAACAAAAGATTTTAACAGATGGAAAGGTACTATCGGATTCGGTCATAAAGGTGGATGCGTTTCTGAACCATCAGGTAGATCCTTTATTCATGCAGACCATCGGAGAGGAATTTGCTTTCCGCTTTGCAAACTCAGGCATTACTAAAATCCTGACACTCGAATCGTCCGGAATTGCACCAGCTGTCATGGCAGGATTGAGTTTGCAGGTGCCGGTGATATTTGCCCGGAAACGCAAGTCACTAACACTAAATGAGTATCTTTATTCAGCCGAGGTTTATTCATATACCAAAAATGAGTCGAATGAAATATCTGTTTCAAAAGATTATATTGACAGTCATGATGTTGTGCTGGTTATCGATGATTTTTTGGCAAATGGTCAGGCAGTACTGGGGCTGATTGATCTGGCTGAACAGGCGGGTGCGGCACTGAAAGGTGTTGGGATTGTGATTGAAAAAGGATTTCAGAAAGGCGGCGAATTATTGCGTGACCGCGGAATTCATGTCGAATCACTGGCCACTATTGCATCGCTGGCTGATGGTCACGTCACATTTCAAACAGAGGAGGCTGTCCTAAGATGAAAACAGCTGCCTTAAGTTTTCAGCATTTACTGGCGATGTATGCGGGTGCGATTCTGGTGCCGCTTATTGTTGGGGAGGCTCTTGGACTGACATCAGATCAATTAACGTATCTGGTTGCGATTGACATATTAATGTGTGGTGTCGCGACAATCTTGCAGGTCGTCCGCAACCGGTTCTTCGGGATTGGGCTTCCGGTTGTGCTCGGATGTACATTTACCGCAGTGGGGCCGATGATTGCGATTGGAAGTGAGTTTGGCATAACAGCCATATACGGTGCTATTATCACGTCTGGTTTAGTCGTTTTGCTGATCAGTCGATTCTTCGGCAAATTAGTTCGCTTTTTCCCGCCGATTGTGACAGGTACTGTGGTAACGATTATTGGGATCACGCTAATTCCAACTGCCATCAACAATATGGGCGGTGGTGAAGGTTCTGAGGATTTTGGTTCCATTTTAAATCTTTCACTGGCATTCGGAACGTTATTATTTATTATTTTTATGTACCGTTTTACAAAAGGCTTCATCCGATCCATTTCGATCTTAATCGGCCTTGTTGCCGGTACGATTGCAGCAGCTTTTATGGGAAAAGTTGATTTTTCGGCCGTCGGGGAGGCATCATATTTCCATATCGTTCAGCCATTCTATTTTGGCATGCCGACGTTTGAATGGTCCGCCATATTAACGATGATTTTGGTGGCCGTGGTATCACTGGTGGAATCGACTGGTGTCTATTTTGCGCTGGGGGATATGACCGAAAAAGAATTAAAAGAGGAGGATCTTTCCAACGGTTATCGTGCGGAGGGTTTTGCCATATTACTCGGCGGTGTTTTCAATGCTTTTCCGTATACAGCATTTTCGCAAAATGTCGGCTTGATGCAAATGACGGGCGTTAAATCTGTCAGGGTGATTCTGGTTACCGGGATTATGCTTGTGACGCTTGGCTTCATCCCTAAGATAGCAGCTGTTACAACGGTTATTCCTACTCCAGTTCTGGGCGGTGCGATGGTTGCGATGTTCGGGATGGTGATCGCTCAAGGGATTAAAATGCTGAGCGGCGTGATCTCGGATTCACCCGGCAACTCAATGATTGTCGCTTGTTCAGTCGGAATGGGTATGGGGGTTACAGCCGTCCCTGAATTATTCGCTCAATTCCCATCAGGCATTCAGATTTTGACAAGTAACGGCATCGTGGCAGGGAGCATGACGGCAATTGCTCTGAATATTGTGTTCAATATGTCACCGGTAAAAGCTAAAATCCGAACGACTGCTGTACATCAGGAAAATGCGTGACTATAGGAATGATTTTGTCCGTTCATGTCTTCTCTCGTTCGTTTTAGGGCTCTTTGCGGGTTGATCAGACCGAGAGAAGCGTTCTCTCGTTCGTTTCGATGCCACATATGGATTGTTCAGGCCGAGAGAAGCGTTCTCTCGTTCGTTTCGAGTCCATATGGTGATTGTTCAGGCCGAGAGAAGCGTTCTCTCGTTCGTTTCGAGTCCATATGGTGATTGTTCCGGCCGAGAGAAGCGCTCTCTCGTTCGTTTCGAGTCCATATGCGGATTGTTCAGGCGAGAGAAGCGTTCTCTCGTCGTTTCGAGTCCATATGGTGATTGTTCCGGCCGAGAGAAGCGTTCTCTCGTTCGTTTCGAGTCCATATGCGGGTTGTTCAGGCCGAGAGAAGCGCTCTCTCGTTCGTTTCGAGTCCATATGGTGATTGTTCCGGCCGAGAGAAGCGTTCTCTCGTTCGTTTCGAGTCCATATGCGGGTTGTTCAGACCGAGAGAAGCGTTCTCTCGTTCGTTTCGAGTCCATATGGTGATTGTTCAGGCTCTCTTGCAGTAATGGGGGTTGTTCAGACCGAGAGAAGTGTCTCTCGTTCGTTTCGAGTCATGGGGTTGTTCAGGCCGAGAGACGCTCTCTCGGTCGTTTCGATGCCACATATGGGTTGTTCCGGCCGAGAGAAACGCTCTCTCGCTCATATGAAGCCTATTCAGAGATCGTTCAGACGGAGAGAAGCGCTGTTTCGTATCATCGGTCTTAAAATAGCCGAGTGGAAAGTAACAGTTCGAGTCAGCGGGAAGTGAAGAGTCTTCCAGCTGCGTGTTCTTTAGGTCCATATGAGATAGTAATGAATTAACGTTAAAGGTGTCTTATAGGGCACTTTCTGTCATCTTCTGAAATCTGGGTTTACCGGTATAGGGTCTAATGGTGAATCATGCGAGCCATAAAATTTTCAAAAATTAAAAATATGCACTTGACATTATAAAATATACATTTTTAAATAGGAGAAATAAAAACGTACAGGAGGTGACAATCCATTATGAAAATAGCCATTATTGGAGCAACCGGTTATGGAGGGACAGAGCTTATACGCCTATTACAGCAGCACCCGAAGTCACACTTCAGTCAATCATTCATCAAGTCAAAAGGGCGAAATCGATTACAGAAAGCTATCCACATATGCAAGCCATACCGGAATGGACTCCAGCCATTACCCGGGAAAATTGCGCAGGATGCTGATTTGGTATTCACGGCAACCCCATCCGGTGTGTCATCTGAGCTTGTTCCGGAATTACTTAAACACGGCAATCGCGTTATTGATTTGTCCGGTGATTTTCGGTTGAAAGACACCCAGGAATATGAAGATTGGTATAACAAGAAAGCACCTGATGAAGCTGTTTTGGAAAATGCAGTTTACGGACTGACCGAATGGCTGGATACTGATCTCACAGAGACGCAGCTGGTATCCAACCCTGGCTGTTATCCGACTGCGGCATTGCTGGGCTGGCACACTTGTTAAACATCGGTTAATTGACACTAATCCATTATATTAGATGCTAAACCGGTGTCAGCGTGCGGGTAAAAAGCCACACCAGTGACACATTTTACCGAAATGAACGATATCTAAATCTATAAGTTCTTGCACATCAGCATACACCGGAAATTGAACAGGTGCTTGCCGGGTGGAGTGCAAACACAGATCGATCACATTCAGTACACATCTCGATACCAATGACACGAGCATTATGACAACGATTTATGCAGATGCACGGATGGTATGACTGCGGAGAATTGATTGATTTATATCATGAAAGCTACAAGATTCCTATTTGTCAGAATAGAGAACAAGTACATACCCAAGCACGAAAGAAGTTTATGGCTCGAACTTTTGTGATCTGTCATTGGCATTGGATGAACGGACAAACCGGATTATGATTGTTTCTGTGATTGATAATCTTGTTAAAGGGGCAGCCGGGCAGGCTGTGCAAAATATGAATCGGATGTTCGGCATGGAAGAGAAAACTGGTTTGGCATTTGCACCTGTTTACCCATAAAGTGAAACGGATTCAGTGGCGTGTATTTCTCCACTGATACTAAGAACAAAGGCTAAGAACGCCACATCGTGTGGCAACGCCTTTGTGACCTGCATCCTGCAGGCCCGAGCAGAATTCGGACATTTTAGGAAGTTAAACCGCCGTGTTCTGGCGGTTTATACTGCCCCTTATGCGGATAGAATTTCCCTTCAGCGGGTCGGTTTAAATCGGACATTTAGAAGACAGTCAGCCGCTGTATGTAAGTGTTGTAGATTGCAAGATAAGTTCCATGAAAGGAGGAGAAACGAATGTGCTGACAAAAGAAGCCAGCATAACAAGATGGAAAAGGTCGATTGTGACGCCGGGAGGATTTCAGGCAGCGGGAATGCATACAGGTGTGAGCGTAAACGACATGATCTTGATGATTATTGTGATGTGCCGGCAAATGCTGCTGCGTTATATACACTGAACGCTATTCAGGCAGCACCATTACAGGTAACGAAGGAAAGCATTGCCAAGAGAAACTGCAGGCTGTGATGTTAATAGTGTATGCCAATGCCTGTACGGAAACAGGGTGAAGCGACGCATAACACCATGCGCCGGACTGCAGCTGAGCAATTGGCAATACCGGAGCACACGGTTGCTGTTTCCTCAACCGGTATTATCGGTCTTGATATGCCGATGAATCATATCATCCCAAATATTCCAAAGCTGAAACTTGAGGCTGGTGAAGAAGCGGTTGCTGCATTCAATGAATCTATTTGACACCGATACCGTGACAAAATCCACGTGTCACAGACAACGATTGACGTAAAACAGTGACAATGGCTGGTCGGCAAAGGATCCGGCATGATTTGAGCCGAATATGGGTACGATGCTGGCATTTGTGACAACCGATGCTGTGATTGAACCGGAAATGCTGAACCTGGCACTTAAAGACGTCACCAATAAAACGTTTAACTGTATTACGATTGATGGTGATACCTCGACTAACGACATGGTGCTTACAATGGCAAGCGGAAAAGCAGACAATGAAAGCCTGACACCTGATCATCAGGATTGGGAGAATTTTGTCGAACTTTTAACGCAAACTTGTGAGGATTTGGCCAGGATGATTGCCCGGGATGTGAAGGGCAACAAAGCTGATTGAAGTGGCTGTATCCGGTGCACATAATAATGACAGGCTACCATGGTGGCAAAAAAACAATTTGTTTGGCTCCTCACTCGTTAAAACAGCCGTCTATGGAGCTGACCGAATTGGACGGATTATCGCCGCCATTGGCCGGAGTGGTGCTGACGTAAATGCCGGCACCATTGATGTCGCAATTGGATCCATTCAGGTATTGCAAAACAGTCAGTCACCGCTTTCATTTTCCGAAAAAGACGTGTCCAATTATATGCTGAATAAAGACGTCACGATATCGTTGATTTAAACGTTGGTGATGGTGTACGGCAAAGCGTGGGATGTGACTGACATATGACTATGTTCGCATCCAATGCCAGCTATCGGACATAGGAGTGTGACAATGCTGGAGATGCAGTGATTAAGTGCGGCGGCAGTATATAATGATTTATCAGATCGGTTTTTCACTAACATAGCCAAACTGCAGCAAAACGGCATAAAGCCGGTTATTGTACATGGCGGAGGGCCGGCTATTAAAGACATGCTGGAAAAGCTCGATGTGCCGTTTACATTTATTGATGGGCTACGGACAACATCAGCTGCTGCCATGGATGTTGTGGAAATGGTGTTGTCGGGTCAAATCAATAATATCATGACACGGAAGTGATTCATTCGGTATTCAGGCAGCCGGTTTTCCGGGTCTGATGCCAATCTGATGACGTTGTGTGCCAAAAAGATTTTCCAGAACGTATGGCTATGTCGGTGATATTGTGGATGTTAATGCGGCATTTTTGAACGCGTTCTTGAGCAAGATTATTGTGCCGGTGTTGCTCCGATAGCTGTTGTAAAGAGGATGACAGATACAACGTGAATGCCGATACGGCTGCTGGTGTGATTGCACAGGCAACAAATGCCAATCAACTTTTTTCATGACCGATGTGCCTGGCGTCATGCAGGAAGGACATTAATCCATTCAGCAACAGAAGCTGAAATTGAGGAACTCATCGTCAAAGGGATCATTCAAGGCGGAATGATTCCAAAAGTGAAAGCAGCGATGGCCTGCTTAAATGATGATTTGCAACATGTCATGATTGCTGATGCGAATCAGGCAATCAGTGACGATGGATTTACCGGAACGATTATTAAGCGCTCAGGGGAGGCTGCATCATATGACAACACTTTTTCCAACCTATAAACGTTTTAATCTGTCAGTAGAACGGGCTTCAGGAACCATTGTTGAGGATACAAACGGGAAAACTTATCTGGATTTCGGGGCAGGAATTGGTGTGTGCAGCCTTGGGCACCGGCATCCGGATGTTCAGCAAGCATTGGAAAGTCAGCTTAACACCTATTGGCACGTATCAAATCTGTACCATAATCCGATTCAGGAAAAGGTGGCTGACGCACTTATCCGGAATAGTTCAGGTGATCAGGTATTTTTCTGCAACAGCGGGACCGAAGCAAATGAAGCAGCCATTAAATTGGCACGCAAGGCAACCGGTAAACATAAAATCATTTCATTTGAACAGTCTTTTCACGGTCGCACATTTGGGGCCATGGCAGCAACCGGTCAGGAAAAAATTCATTCGGGTTTTGGCCCGATGCTTGAAGGGTTCAGCTATGCCCCATTTAATGATATCGATGCGGTTAAACAAGCAATTGACAATGATACTGCTGTCGTCATGATGGAAATGATTCAGGGGGAAGGTGGTATTCATATTGCTGATCCTGAATTTGTGCAGGAATTGGTGCAATTATGCCGGCAGAATGATGTTTTGTTAATGGTTGATGAAGTTCAGACAGGCATCGGCCGAACAGGGAAGCCGTTTGCGTATCAGCACTATAGTGTTTCCCCGGATATTATCACGTCAGCTAAAGCGCTTGGCAATGGGGTTCCGGTTGGAGCTATGATTGCGAAAGAGAGCCTCCATGATGCGTTCGGACCGGGCAGCCATGCAGCAACATTCGGCGGGAATCCACTGGCCATGGCAGCAGCTCAGGCCGTGTTAAAGCACGTTTTCCAGGATGATTTTTTGCAGGAAGTAGCGGAAAAAGGCACTTATCTGAGTCAGCGGCTTTCTGAATCGGTAGGCAATTTTTCCGGCGTATCAGCAATCCGGGGCAAAGGGTTGATGATTGGCATTGAATGCCATCAGGATGTATCCCCCCTGGTTGGCAGACTGCTTGATGAAGGCCTGCTTGTTCTGAGTGCCGGTTCAAATATAATCCGCCTTTTGCCGCCATTAACGGTGAGTGAAAAGGAAATAGATACCGCAATACAACTGATCGGGGATGCTTTGATGGATTGAATGCGTAATGCTTTTTTGTGGCGGAAAATTATTGAACCAGGGAATCAATCTGTTTTTGATATGAAAGAGGATGATAAGGACCTGAACCAATGCAGTAATCGATTGATCAGCGAATAGAAAAAAGCGCTCCTTCATTGAGGAGCGCTTTTCTTTAAAATCATATATCAAGAAGAAATGTTTTTTAGAGGTTTTTGTGAGCTTAGGAAATTCTGCAATGCGAGGTGTTTCCTTTCAGCTTCCTGATAACCCTGATAATATAGTGCTTCGAGTTTGTGATGACTTTTTTCAATACGGCTTGCTTCCAGCGGTTCTTCCGGCTGGATGATAAAAACTTCGTTGCGCTGTTCCATTGCACGTATTTTTTTCATTATTTCATTATAGAGCAGATGTCTGTCATGTAACAATTTTATAAGTTCGGGTTTTTCCTTGAAAAATCGTTTAAAAAACCAGTTTAGTTTGGTTGGTTTTTTGACATAACCTTTATGTCGGGTAAGGACGACAACGTGCTTTTTTAGTCCCCGTTCGATCAGGGGGGTGATTGGTATTGGATCAGATACACCACCATCGATTAATTGCTGTCCGTTATATTCAATACCGGGGGCTAAAACGGGTAATGAACAGGAGGCTCTAATAATTGTTGACAAATCCTTCTGTTTTTTGAATGTATCATGAAAAACGGGCCTGCCGGTATTGATGTCGGTCGTTCCGATGATAAATCTGGAACTGGCATTTGTAAAAGCTTGAAAATCAAGCGGGAATGTATGATTCGCCAGCTTATCAAAAATAAAATCCATACTGAATAGTTCTTTATTTTTCAAAAGCCGTTTGATTGAAATGGCTTCCTGATTTTTACCAATCGCATTAAGCAGTTTGGTGTTTCGCTCACGCTGCTTGGCAATATAGGAACCTCCGATTAATGCACCGGCTGATGCGGTGGCGACAGCAGGGAATTCGATTTGCTGATCAAGAAAGTAATCAAGCACTCCGACTGTGAATGCACATCGCATCCCTCCGCGCCTTCCAACATGAGACCTGTCTCGTATTCCAAACTTCCACACTTCCTTTTCGTTATATAAGAGTATTATATCAGTCATCTGTCCTGCTAACAATTTATCAGATTGAATTCGCTTAACAAGCGGAAAAATAATGGCGTAACCTATTGAATATAATAAAAGCCAAAGTTGAGTGAAAACAGTGTATCAGGGAAATACTAAACAATACAATGCATCGCGATTCTCCGCTGCCTAACGGTCGTGGGTTAATGATGCAGCATTGGGAACATTATTGTTTCTGCACTATCGTCTTCGCAGCATGTGCTGGAACCGCTTCTTCCGCCTGGCCTTGAACTGGATACATACGATGGCGATGCCTGGATAAGTATCATTTCCATTCAGAGTCAGTACATTACGTTTTCGTTCCTTGCCGCAAATGCCATTTCGGACTTCATTTTTAGAGGTGAACGTCCGGACTTATGTTGAAGCGTCATGGCAGAAGAGGTGTTTATTTTTTTAGCCTGGATGTCAATCACCTGCCCACAGTTGGTTGTGCACGAGCAGCAACATTACCTATTTCATGCAAACATTTCGATGAAAAAATGGATGAATGGATTCATGTTAACAGTGCAAGGTATGGAAAAACAGACGGTCGTTTGAAAGTGGTGTATAAGGCAACCGGTGAACGGATTGAACCGAAGAAGGAAAGTCTTGAAAACTGGCTGCTTGAACGAATATTTTCTCTCGACGGTATAAGTATGGGGTGCTTTTTCGGGGAGCGATTCATAAAAATGGCAAATCACCAAAGCGGAAGTTCAAAATATACAGCAGCAGTTGTTGACCGGATTTTTACACGAAAACGTGCCTGGAGAAAATTCACTTGCACATTATGCTCCGTCACAGGTTGCCTTGATTTGGATGCTGCGAAAAGAGAAATAAAAGCTGTCTTTAGGTATTCACTCTGTATCTTCTGAATTAACATGGCCTATCAATGAATGTATTATTCTGATTATTCATATGTTTATTAAAAGACTCCTTTAGCCGATGCAACCATTCGCAAAACTTCCACAATGGGTGCATGAAGTGAAGTAATATGAAGACCATTATTTAAATAGGGGCGAATGCGATGGATACGGATACAGTAATTTGCTGGTGTGAAGAGGTCATGCTGAGTCAGATTTTGAGCGCCATCAATGCCGGAGCGGTCTCATCAAAAGCAATAAAACTGGAAACGAGGACAGGGATGGGAATATGTCAGGGAAGGATTTGCCGGCCGTTAGTGGAGCAGGTTATTTCTTCTTATACATCCCGACAATTGCATGAGAGTCCGCAATTGAACAGTAACCATCCGGTTCGTCCGCTCAGTCTGAATGAATTAGCCGGAAATAGAAAGGATGTTTGATGGTGCGAATCAATGAACATCCGATACTCGGCAAACAAGAAAAGAAAACGGTCACGCTGACGTACAATGGTGTTGATTATGAGGCGAATGAAGGTGAGTCAATAGCGGCGGCATTGCTTGCTAATGGCATTCGTATTTTACGTTATTCGGAAAAAGGCCATGAACCGCGCGGCATCTATTGCGGAATCGGTCATTGTTATGAATGCCGGGTGAACGTTGATGGCGACAGAAGTGTCAGGGCATGTATTACGAGTGTGAAAGATGGCATGCGGGTCCGAGCCCAAAGTGGGGAGATTTTATGACGTTTGATTTGGTTGTTATTGGATCTGGTCCTGCCGGTATGAGTGCTGCGATAAACGCAGCATCGTATGGCGCGGCCGTAGCAATTGTCGATGAGAATCCGGTTGCTGGAGGAAAACTGCTGGGACAGTTGCACGAAGAACCGAACTCCGGATGGTGGATCGGCGAAAAAATTTCCCGGGAAATGATGACACAAGCTAAAAAATTTGATGTCCATTTTTTTCAGGAAAAAGTGGTTTGGGGGATTTTTCCGCAATGGAAAGTGATGCTTCACAGCGGGGAACAATTGCAGGCGGAGAATGTGCTGATTGCAACGGGAGCGGCAGAGAAACCAATTCCTGTACCAGGATGGACAAAACCTGGCGTCATGGCGATTGGTGCGGCACAGACGTTGACGAATTATTATCGTGTTAAACCCGGCCGTAAAGTTGCAATTGTCGGCGTGGATCCGCTGTCATTAGCAGTTGCCCACGAACTAAAAATGGCAGGTGTTGAGGTTGCGGGTGTTTTTCTCCCGCCATCAAATGAATTTACTTCTGACAAATCATCGCCATTGCAGATCATCGATGATTTATCACGTATGACGCATCTGGCTCCAAATCAGATAATGAAGATTGCTGGAAAAATAGTGAAAAATCCAGTTATGAAAAATGCTGCAGCAAAATTTTACCCTGGTTTTGGTATAAAAGTGTGGGGCATTCCACTTTTCTTAAGAAAAACTGTTCTTGCAATCGAGGGGGGAGAACAAGTTGAGTGGATAAAGACAGCTAAAATCGATCAAAACGGTCATTTGAAACAAGAAAGCGTGAAACCACTTGATGTGGACTGTGTCTGCATTTCAGGAGGTCTTTATCCGCTGTCGGAACTTGCGGCCTCGGCCGGATGCAGGTTCACCTATATTCAAGAATTGGGAGGCCATATTCCGTTGCATAGTCCGGAAATGGAAACGTCTCAGGACGGCATTTTTGTTGCAGGCAATATTACCGGCATAGAAGGGGCAGAGGTAGCAATGGCACAGGGAAAGCTTGCAGGGACGGTGATCAGTGACAGACTGGGACTGTTGAATAATCCCAGGAAGACTATCAGAACGGCACAGGGAGAGGTGGAAGAGGTCAGAGAACAAGCGCTCATTAAATTTCAGCAGCATATTGGGGATGGCAGGGAGAAATCATCACAAAAATGGCAGGCGCATGTGAGCAAATGATGAGGGGGTGATTGGTTGGAAACAGCGGATGCTGTTGTGATTGGCGGAGGTGTGATTGGAACCTCAATTGCTTACCGTCTATCAGAATATCGAAAAGTGTTCCTGATTGAACAAGGGGAGATTGGTGCGCAAACATCCGGATCATGTGATAAAGCGATTTTTCTGCAATCCAAGAAACCGGGGTTTCCAATTAAACTGGCAAAGGCAAGCAGAGAAATCTATGAAAATCTTGAAGGCGAATTGGATACATCGGTTGAATTTAAAAAAAACGGCGGCATGATTGTCATCGAGTCAGAAGCGTATATGGATTCCATGAAAAAATTTGTGAAGGAGCGGGAGAAAGCGGGGATTGATGTAAAATTATTGGATCATAAAGAAGTTCGAGCGTGGCAGCCGGGTTTGTCCTCTGACATTGCAGGCGCCTCCTGGTGTGCAGAGGATGCAGAAGTGAATCCGCTATTATTGACTCAGGCATTTGCTCAGGCAGCCAGACGGCGTGGAGCGGACATACGGACACATACAGAAGTGACGGATATTCTGTGTGAACGCGGGAAAGTGGTTGGCGTACAGACAACACACGGCAGAATCGCAACAGAGACCGTTATAAATGCAGCAGGGCCATTCGCTTTCAGAATAGCTGAAATGGCTGGGGTGGGTCTCACAATTATGCCGCGGCGCGGGGCTGTTCTCATTACTGAAAAATTAGATCCGCTGATTCATGGCAACATATTATGTTCGCAATATATAGCAGCCAAGCATGCCGCCGGTGATACAGGCAATGTTCCGCCTTATGGCATCGGGCTTTCGTTAGGTCAGACGGACAGCGGGAACCTGTTGATTGGCGGGAGCAGGGAATTTAAAGGGTTTGATAAATCAGTTGGACCTGACGTGCTTTCAGGGATTGCCAAGCATGCGGTGCGAATTGCACCAGTATTAAAAGATGTCAACATTATTCGTTCGATGGCAGGTTTCAGGCCCTTTACCGGTGATGGTCTGCCGGTAGTTGATAAGGCAAAAGAGGTAGAAGGATTTATTATAGCGGCTGGTCACGAAGGAGATGGCATCGCCCTAGCCCCGATTACTGGTCAATTAGTTGCGAGTTTAGTAGAGAATAAGGATGACTATAACGATTTATTAAAGCCTTTGCGTCTGGATCGTCCGCAAGCAGTGTAGTTTATTCATATTCAGAAAACACAAGGAGTTGGTAGGCTTGATTGAAATTGTCGTACCACTTGTGCTTTTGTTCGCCATTGCTTTAGTGAAAAAGATTCCATGGATAGGGGGTGAAATACGGGTTGCACTGCTTGTCGCTGCGGTTTCTTCAGCAGTCATATCGGGGCTGAATCCGGGTGAAACATTACTTGCATTTATCGATGGTATTGACCGTTTATCCTGGGTTATTATGCTGTCTATTTTCGGAAGTCTTTATGCGGAAGCGCAGGTGAAATTGGGCGCCATGGACACAACATTGAACACGCTCCGTGCATCGTTTGGCAATTCACCGAGAGGCTTGATTATTGCTATATTTATAACGTTGATTATTGGTGGTTCTTTTCTCGGTGACGCCATTGCTGCAGCCACAGTCATTGGATTCCTCGTCATTCATTCATTGACTGAGTTAAAAATAAAACCGGAACAGATCGGGATGATTATTTTACTGGGTGCCTCGATTGGCTCCATTATGCCTCCCATTACACAAGGTGTCTATTTGTCAGCTTCTCTCGTTGGTGTTGAACCCAATCCCGTTATGCAGATGGCATTTATAACCGTTACAATCGGTGCCATTTTTGCCATTCTGGAATCATTTCGCTTTGTGCGTGGCAACAAAATGCCTTCCGAATTAATTCCGCAACAATCCGTATTACAGATTTTAAAAGAAAGATGGAACACGCTTATTCCGCTTTTTGTTTTAATTGTCATCGTGATGGCCAATACACTGTTTGATTATAACATCTTTACGGAATTTGCTTTTTTTGCTGTCATTACAGAACCGCTGATGGACATTCCTATTTTGCAAGGCATTACGTTTCAAGTTGTAAGTGCCATTATTATAGCTATTTTCGTAAGCTTTTTGTTTCCTTCAGTTCGGCAGGAAACAAAAGGTGTTCTGAAAAATGGACTGGAGAAAGTGAATAAAACGGTACAAATACAGATAGCTGCGGGGATTATGGTCGGTGTGTTTTACGCATCGGGTCTGGTTGATAAAGTTGCCCTTATGACTGAGAGCCTGGCATCATCCATGGTTAAAGCGGGCGGTGCTTTTGCGATGGTTGTTATCGGTATGCTGACAGGATCACAAACCACGGCACAATCGGTCATTATGACGTTTCTCGGTCCCATGCTGGAAAACTTGAATACCGACCCTACACTTATCGCTCTGGGTGCATCTCATATCGCCGCAGCCGGACAGAACATGCCGCCGGTCGGACTGACAGCATTTGTTGTCTGCGGACTGATTGGCGGGATTTTGAATCAAAAGGTGGACCCGCTTAAAGTCATGTTTCTGGCATTACCCAATTCATTGTACTTTTTGGCCATCGGATTGCTGGTGTGGTTTATTTAAAACTGTTGCGAAGGTTACTTTATTTTAAGATTTGAAATTATTCTGATATCTATTGAAAGTATGGACTAAATTTTCGTACAATTAACACATAGAAATTTAATGAGAAAGAAAAATCCTGAAACGATGGCGAAAATCAAAGCAGGAAAGGAGTCTTATCATTATGTTGACGACACTGACCCCATTAGACTGGAAGCGCAGGGCGGTAAAATACTATCCGCAAAAAACAGCTGTCATTGATGAAGAGAAGCAGTTTACGTACAAGGAATTTGGTGACCGAACTGACAGACTTTCAATTGCGCTGCATGAGGCAGGAATCAGCAAAGGTGATCATGTTGCGGTAATGCTGCCCAATACGCATTATATGCTGGAATGTTTTTATGGTATTTGTCAGCTTGGTGCTGCAATGGTGCCTCTGAATTATCGTCTGAAGGCTGAGGATCTGGAATACATTATTCATCACAGTGATGCCAAAATGCTGATTGTGGATGCGGAATTCAGCGGTCCGATTGAGGAGATTGCGGACAATCTTTCTCTTGAGCAAATTGTCGCTGTTTCCGTCCCTGCTCACGACACAACGTTAAACGCTGTGGATTATGAGGGATTTATCGAGCACATCCCGGATGATGCAGTTTTACCTGAAGTCGAAATTGATGAAAACCAGCTCATGACATTGAATTACACAAGCGGTACAACATCAAATCCTAAAGGCGTAATGTTAACGCATCGAAGCAATTATCTTAACGCGGCCAATTTCATGTATCACCTCGGTCTCAGCCATGATGACGTCTACCTTCATACCCTGCCAATGTTTCACGCTAACGGCTGGGGAGGCGTTTGGGCCATAACAGCAGCTGGCGGCACCCATGTATGTTTGCGGAAGGTTGATCCGCCACATATCCTCGACTTATTTGAAGAACGGCAAATTTCACTTTTGTGTGGTGCACCGACAGTTATTAATATGCTGGTCAATGAGCCAAAAGCAAACGAAACGAATATCAACTCAAAGCCGCGTATGGCTACAGCTGGAGCCCCGCCGGCAGCAGCACTTATTCATAAAGCTCAGGAAATACTTGGATTAAATATGATTCATGTTTATGGCCTGACCGAAACGTCGCCATTCATTCTTTACTGTGAGTGGAAAAAAGCGTTTGATTCCAAATCAGATGATGATCAAGCAACGATTAAAGCGAGACAAGGAATTGAACTGGCTTTTAACGGAGAAACAAAAGTCGTTCATCCGGACGGGGAAGAAGTCTCCTGGGATGGGGAAGTACTGGGAGAAATTATAACCCGTGGAAATGTTGTTATGGAAGGCTATTACAAGGATTCGGAAAAAACGGCTGCTGCCATTAAAGACGGATGGTTTTATACCGGTGATTTGGCGGTTACGCATCCGGATGGATACGTTGAGATACGTGATCGTGCCAAGGATTTGATTATCTCCGGTGGTGAAAACATATCATCTACAGAAGTAGAAGGTGCTCTATATAAACATCCTGGTGTGATGGAGGCTGCGGTTATTTCCATTCCTCATGAAAAATGGGGCGAGGTACCTAAAGCAATTATTGTGTTAAACCCTGACATAAGTGTAACTGAAGAAGAGATCATTGCACATTGCAGGTCCAAATTAGCTCATTTTAAAGCACCTAAAGCGGTTGAGTTTGTGGATTCACTGCCAAAAACAGCAACAGGCAAACTACAAAAGTTTCGTTTAAGGGAAATGCACTGGGAGGGATCAAAAAAAGTGAATTAGTTCGAGGATACCGGCAGGGCGGGGTTTCCGTTCTCCGGTTCTTCTTGCCATACAACGGTACTCTACCATTAATTAAATTGTCACAATCCCGGGAAGCACCGAAACCTGGAGGATATACAACTAAAAAGGTGCAACGGAAAGATCTGAGTTGCACCAAACCATAAGCAGCCCTCGTTCAGGCTGCTTAATATTTGTCACTTCCAAAAAAGCTTTTAAATGATTGTAGCGTTGCTTCCCGGTTGACGGCTCCAATTGAAGTGGTAATCGGAATACCTTTTGGGCAAACTTGAACACAGTTTTGGGAGTTACCACAGCCTTGCAGACCGCCATCCTCCATAAATCCGTCAATTCGTTCATCTCTATTAAATTCACCGGTCGGATGGACATTTTTTAAACGGACTTGCGGAAAAACAAATGGACCTAGAAATTCACTTTTATCGTTAACATTGGGACAAGCTTCCAGACAGATGCCGCATGTGAAACATTTCGAAAGTTCATAGGCCATCAAACGTTTTTTCTCATTCATTCGGGGGCCCGGACCGATGTCATATGTCCCGTCAATTGGTATCCATGCTTTAACTTGTTTCAAGGAATCAAACATGCTCTCCCGGTCAATAATGAGATCACGCACAACGGGAAACGTACGCATTGGCTGAATCCGGATGGGCTGTTCAAGGTCATCGATAAGCGTGGAACAGGCCTGACGGGGAACATCATTGATCACCATCGAACATATGCCGCACACCTCTTCCAGACAGCTCATTTCCCATTGGACGGGCGAGGTATTTTCACCATTCTTATTCACCGGATTTTCCTGGATGGACATGAGTGCTGAAATGACATTCATATTAGAGCTGTAGGGTATCGAAAATTCTTCTTTATAGGCCTCCGAGTCAGGATCATTTTGCCTTTCAATAATTAAATGAATCGTTTTTTCATCAGTAGCTGCAGGCATTTTATTTCTCCTTTCTGAATAGAAATGGCCGTTTTCGATTGTAAGTACTAGCCGTAGTATTGGAATGTATTTTTAAATTTATACAATAAGAGGAGAAGTATGGTAAAATGATTATAATTTGAGTTTACCGATTAGAATACTAAGAAAAGGATGGGATATGATGAAACGAGCAGGAATTGTCGGTGGGTTGGGACCTGAATCAACGGTTGATTATTATCAATCATTCATCGGGAAATATCAGGAACAGATGAACAGTAAGCAGACGCTGCCGGAATTGTTTATTAACAGTATTAATATGTATAACATTTTTAAATTTATCAGCGAAGACCGGTTTAATGATCTGGTTGACTATGTCGGCGGTGCGGCACAAAAGCTGGAAGAAATCGGGGCGGATTTTGTGATAGTTTCAGCCAATACGCCGCATATCGTGTTTGACGAAGTACGGGAGAAAGTTCATGTGCCGATGATCAGCATTGTTGAAGCGACGTATGATAAGGCAGACGAATTGGGTTTAAAGAATGTTGGTTTGCTGGGCACGAAATTCACGATGGAGCATGATTTTTTTAAGAAACCTTTTTTGGCAGGGGATAAAAAAATCGTCGTCCCAAGTGAAGAAGACCAGCTATTTATACATCAGCGAATCGTGGATGAATTGGAAAATGGCATTGTGAAAGAGGACACGAAGGAAGCTTTTCTGAAAATCGTCAATAACCTGATTAAGGAAGAGCAGCTTGACGGATTGATTCTGGGTTGTACGGAATTGCCAATGATTCTGACTGAAACGGATGTTGACATTGCGCTCTTGAATACGACTGAAATCCATGTTGATAAAATGGTGGAAGCGGTATTTTCGGATTAATATAATGGGAGCAAGCCCAACTTGGTTTTCAACATGAATGTGCGGTAAGTTTTCCGGCTGAGAATGGCAATAACGAGGCGCGGCCATGCTCCGTTACATCATTTATACTTTCCTTATAAAAATACGACAGTGGCTAAATCCACTGTCGCAAGTACAATTAACTATATTAAAGCCATATTCACAAATGGTGCATCATAGTCAAGTTCACCTTTAATGCGTTTGATGTTAATGTTTTCCCCTTGGAGCCATTTGTTAAAGTCAAAGATAACCGGCTTACGGTCAGGACCGATAGCGAACCAGGCTTTCATCTGGTTAGGGAAGTAGGCAGCGGTATGCAGTGTTCCTGCAGCTGCATCATATTTGTACGAGAAAACATCTTTATCCGAAGCATTCATCACCTTAAAAGCCTGATATGGGTCAGTTGCATACCGCTGCTGTTCCTGGATGGTTTCTTCCCGGCGGCGTGATTCTTCCTGACGATAGCGATTTTCCTCATCCAACAGGTAAAAATGATTGGTGCATACATTGGACTTCCGCGCTGCGACCTCGCGTGGAGAAGCTTCAACCACATAGGATTCACCGCTTTTATCCAGTAACACATAACTGAAAGAATGGCGATGCGGTATTTCTTTCAAGAGGGCGATCGCTTCCTCAACACTTGCACATACCTCCAGAATCATCCGCCCGATCATGTTACAGATAAAACCATCGCCGGATTGTTTGCGGTGGGTAAAGTTATATCCCATCACAAGCCCTTTTTCGTTCATACCATCGATCCGGCCGGTTATTTGCATGGACGGACCAATGACAGCGTAACCCCCGTCAGTTGGCTGATAAAACATATAACGCCCTTCATAGGATTTTGGATGGCTGTCATAATTGCGGATCATGTAATCTGTATCGGTAAAAATGGAACATCCGCTGCGGCCGTATTCAAGATAATAGCCGCCAAACATCCGAACGGCATCCTCCATATTCATGCCAAGTGCATCCGCAAGACCGCGAATTTCATCCCATATCCGGGGTGCAATCTTCTTAATGGCTTCTTTTACTTCTTCCTGGTTGATCAGGAAGTGACGATCTTTTTTTGGCCCCCATTGTTTTTGGCGGTTGGGGAGAATGGGGGAGTTCCTCAGATGCTCGCCTAAGACATAGCCAAAATCGTAATGCGTTCCCCTATATTGAAAAACGTCGCTGTAGACTTGTTTCATAGACGTCAGTCCTTTTTATTTCGTGCTAATGACAGTTTACGTTATTTGCTGATGAAAACAACCAATATGCTTGAGACAGTGATTGGAAAACGCTCGGGGTGCATAACCATTTTGTCCTGTTAAATCCAATACCGTATAGAATGACGGCTCAAAGAAAAACTAACGATATATGGTGAATCATCTTAACAGGGAGGTTGAATGATATGAAAAAGGTAACGGCCGTTTTTTGGATTACGCTGGCTATTACCGTATCGTTATCAATAGTTGGAGCTATTGCCCCCAATAGCTTTGAACGTATTTCAGCTTCAATCATGAGCCTTATTTCCGCCCATTTTGGCTGGTTCTATTTATTGATTGTAACGCTGTTTCTGTTGTTCTGTATATATTTGGTATTTAGTTCATATGGGAAAATCAGACTTGGGAAGCCGGGGGAGAAGCCGGAATTCAGTTATCCGTCATGGTTTGCCATGCTGTTTAGTGCTGGCATGGGAATTGGTCTTGTGTTTTTCGGTGTTGCATCCCCAGTCAATCACTATATTAACACGCCTCCCATAGCTGAACCTGGTACAAGAGAGGCACTTGAAGATGCATTGCGGGTTACGTTTTTCCATTATGGTATTCATGCGTGGGCGATTTATGCAATTATTGCGCTTGTCCTTGCTTATTTTATGTTCCGTCATGAAAAGCCGGGACTGGTCAGTGCTTCACTGGAAAGCCTGTTCGGTGATCGAATGAAAGGTGCTTGGGGAAAGGCAATTGATGTAATAGCTGTGTTTGCGACGATTGTTGGAGTTGCGACGACACTTGGTTTTGGTGCTACGCAAATTAATGGTGGTGTTGCTTTTCTGTTTGATATTCCGATTGCGTTTTGGGTTCAGCTCACGATAATCCTGATTGTCACGGTTTTATTTATGATTTCGACGTATACCGGGCTCAGCAAAGGCATCAAGTATTTGAGCAATGCCAATATGGGATTGGGAGCGGCACTGTTTCTGGCGACGTTAATTTTGGGCCCAACTTTATATATTTTAAATTCGTTCACAGATACGATCGGTTCTTATATACAGCAGTTGCCTTACGAGAGTTTTCGCTTATCACCAAATGATGAAGGTGAACGGCAATGGGTATTGGATTGGACGGTTTTCTTCTGGGCGTGGTGGATTGCCTGGTCACCATTTGTCGGGATATTCATTGCCCGGGTTTCAAAAGGCCGTACAATACGAGAATTTGTGTCGGGTGTTTTGATCGTACCTTCAGTCGTCAGCTTTTTATGGTTTTCGGCATTTGGCATTTCAGGTATTGATGCGCAAAATAATGGTGCCGATGTTGCCGGACTTCCTGATGAACAGGCATTATTCGCGATGTTTGATCAATTGCCGTTTGGGATGATTCTATCCATTCTCGGCATCCTGCTGATCAGTACGTTTTTCATCACGTCGGCAGATTCGGCAACCTTTGTTCTCGGCATGCAGACGACCAATGGATCCATGTCACCACCAACAACGGTAAAGTTCACCTGGGGAATCATCCAATCGGCAATCGCAGCTGTCTTGTTATACACCGGCGGACTGCAAGCCTTGGAAAATGCCCTGATATCAGCAGCACTTCCATTTTCTATCATTATGCTGCTCATGATTGTTTCATTTTACAAAGCGTTGAAGACTGATAAAGAGAAATCACAGCAAGAGCCGTAAATTTATCAAAAAACACCGCAATGGTGGAGTTTGCGGTGTTTTTTTATCCGGCAATTTTTATCTTATGTTTAATCATTTGCAATTACGGGCATTGAATTGTACAATAATTTTAAATGATTTTTATATTAGGGTTTTTAGGCGTTAAATAAATAAGTGAGGTGTCGTTAAAAAACGCAGGAAAGTTTCCCGGCGAACCGCTTAACAGCATATACAGCTTTAGTGAAAATGAATAGGAGTGTTTATAGTATGGAAGATCTTTATCCTTCGCAAAAAAGGACCAGCCGGAATTTTGAACGAAAGGACCCTGTCATACACACGGATCGATCCAAAGATAAGGGGCTCCTATTTCAAAGAACAGCTTGATCCTATGAGAAAATGGGTTTTGCAGATTGAGAATTTCTTCTCTGATGATGAGGTTAATGATATGCAGAAAGCCATTTTTGAATTGCAGGATCGAATAAGATGTCACGTCCGAATAAAGTGATCCGTGAACGGAAAGCGATGACATCCGTTCTATTTCACGTGCACAAAGACGACAACTACTTCAAAGACGTTACAAACGACCAGCGGATACTGGACATTGTGAATCATTTGCTGGGAAGTGATGTTTATATCCATCAATCCCGCATCAATTATAAGCCCGGTTTCAAAGGGAAGGAATTTGATTGGCATTCCGATTTTGAAACATGGCATGTCGAGGATGGAATGCCGCGGATGAGAGCAGTCAGCCTATCGATTGCCTTATCTGACACTATAACATTTAACGGCCTTTGCTATACCGGGTCCAGAACTTACTTATGTCAGCTGTGGTAGTGAAACACCGGACAATAACTATAAGGAATCATTGAAAAAGCAAAAATTCGGTGTGCCTGATGAGGATAGTCTGCGCTGGCTTGCTGAACAAGGCGGCGGTATATCCGTCCCAACCGGCAGAGCAGGCTCTATTACGTTATTTGAATGCAATACGATGCACGGTTCAACAAGTAATATTACACCATACCCAAGGAACAATTTATTCATGGTGTACAATAGCGTCGAGAACCGTTTAGTTGAGCCGTACTCGGGAGGCAAAAAGCGCCCCGAATATATTGCTGTGCGGGATAGCGGTATCCCGGCCATGAGCTGACAAATACAGAAATGACCGGGAAACTTTCCTGATTTTAATAATCCTGGCATTAAGCAGCCGCCCCAAAAAGTGAACGTTTGGGGCGGTTGTTTTTTATTTGTCGAACACCGTGTCAGTGAACTTCAGCGTGAAAAAGGGAACTTCAACTGACATTGGAAAATGGGAACGGAAATATGGGCGCGAAAATGCAAGTATGGGCTGGAAAACGCAAACATGGCTGAAGAGCAGAAACATGGGCGCGAAAACGCAAATATGGGCTGGAGAACGGAAACATGGGCGCGAAAATGCAAATATGGGCTGGAGAACGCAAATATGGGCTGAAGAGCAGAAACATGGGCGCGAAAATGCAAATATGGGCTGGAGAACGCAAATATGGGCGCGAAAACGCAAATATGGGCTGGAGAACGGAAACATGGGCGCGAAAACGCAAATATGGGCTGGAGAACACAAATATGGGCGCGAAAATGCAAATATGGGCTGGAGAACACAAATATGGGCGCAAAAAATAAAACATGGTCCTGAGATTGAAAATATAGGTGGGGCCAATGTCATCCCAAAACGCTCTGGAAAATACAGTACTGCAAACAGAAAAACACACAGTATTTTCTGTGTGTTTTGCCTGGTATCACATTAAGTTGTCTGGTCATACTGATTCACATCAAACAGATCAATCAACTCGATATCCGGGTGATTGTCCTTAAACCAGTTCAGGGAAAAGTCGTTCTTGAACAGCACGACATAATTATCAGAGCGGTCCCGGACAAGCATATTGCGCTCGTCATACATTGACGGATCAACCTGGTCAGGCTTGATCCACCTTGGGACACGCTCACCAATTGGTTCCCAGCATCCACTTCACATTGTATTCATTCCGCATCCGGTATTGGAAACTCATATTGCAGTTCAACCGACCGCACCCCAGAATATATGATTCAGAGCGGATAATGTTTATACAATTGATCGCGCCTCCTGACGAGCTGCTCGATTCCTTTTTTAAATTGCTTTGCTTTCATGACGTTTTTGGCTGTTACGCGCTGGAATTGCTCCGGCGGGAACTGTGGCAGCTCCTGATATTCAAAAAGGTCTTTTCCCTCCACTAGCGTATCCCCGATTTGATAAGCGTTCGGGTCGTAAATACCGATAATATCACCGGCATATGCTTCCTGAATGGTATCACGGTCTGAAGCCACAAACTGCTGCGACTGTGCCAGCTTAATTGGTTTGCCGGTACGCGCCAGTTTCACACTCATTCCGCGTTCGAATTTCCCGGAACAAACCCTTAGAAAAGCGACTCTGTCACGGTGATTTGGGTCCATGTTGGCCTGGATTTTGAAAATAAAACCGGAAAAATCAGGATTATCCGGTGAAATGACACCTTCCGTTGATTTCCGCGGTGCCGGTTCGGGTGACATGGAAATGAACGTATCAAAGAAGTTTTGGACCCCGAATGGTGCCAGTGCACTCCCGAAAAAGACCGGTGTCTGCTCCCCGGAAAGAACGGCATCCAACGAAAACTCATCACCCGCCTCTTCAACGAGAGCCAATTCGTCATTGGCGGCCTGATAAGTCGGATCGGAAACCAGTTCTTCATGCTCCGGATTGTCCAGTTCTTCATAGGGAATATATGTCTCGTCTTCGTTCCCGTTATATTGAACAAATTGTTTTCCGTGCCGGTCAAATGTACCGAGGAATCGTTTACCCATGCCGGCTGGCCAGCTCATTGGATACGTTTCAATATTAAGAACTTCCTCAATTTCCTCAAGCAATTCAAGCGGCTCGCGTCCCTTCACGGTCCAATTTATTGATAAACGTAAAAATCGGAATTCCGCGCATTTTACACACTTTGAATAATTTGATGGTTTGCGCCTCGATCCCTTTTGTCGCATCAATAATCATGACAACGCTGTCCACTGCTGTCAGCGTCCGGTACGTATCCTCGCTGAAATCTTCGTGGCCGGGTGTATCCAGAATATTGACCTGATACCCCTGGTACGGAAAATTCATCACACTTGACGTCACTGAAATGCCGCGCTGTTTCTCAATTTCCATCCAATCTGACGTGGCAAATTTACCCGATTTTTTCCCTTTAACAGTACCGGCCGAGCGGATTAGATTCCCGAACAGCAGGAGTTTCTCGGTCATCGTTGTCTTCCCGGCATCCGGATGGGAAATGATCGCGAATGTTCGCCGTTTCGTTACTTCATCATGTATAGCCATAAATCGTTCCTCCCATATTCGTGATATTGTTTTTGGCAGTTCTGATGGGAGATTTAGTTTACATTGGTATGATTCTCCTTATGATTTGTTAAAAAAGTCGTTTGATACCTACAAAAGATAGCATGCTGACTGGTTTTAGTCAATTTAAAATCGGTTATAGATGACGGTGATTTTTCTAGGTGTATCGTTAAACGTATATATGGATATGTAAAGTTGACAAAGTCGGTTAACTTCATTTAACCTTTGTTTAAGACTTAATGATAAACCACCTGGTCAGGTGTTCCTATTTAAAAAGACTAAGAACGGAGGTTAACATATGAAAGAAATTACCACGCAAGAACTGGCGGAAAAATTTAAAAACAATGAGAACGTCAATGTCGTTGATGTTCGTGAAGATGATGAAGTCGCAAAGGGCAAAATACCTGGTGCCAAACATATTCCATTGGGAGAGGTACCGCAACGTCTTAACGAATTCGATAAAAATGAACACTATTATATGGTGTGCCGTTCCGGTGGCAGAAGCGGCCGGGCAAGTGAATATTTGGAAGAACGAGGCTATGATGTGACCAATGTGGATGGCGGCATGCTCGCATGGGATGAAGACGTAGAAAAATAGAAAGTGAACACTTGAGACATATTAAAATGTCACAAGGGATGGTAAGCGTTCTGATGTTAATCAGCCGCTAAAACTGCCTTTAAACGCCCTGATAAAGCCATGAACGTTTAGTGATAAATGTTCATGGCTTTTTGTGCTCTCAAACAAGGCAATGCCGGGTTTATTTCGAATATGGTAAAATACAATTGAAAAGCATCAGATGAAGACGTCTACATTTCTTATCCATGATCATAAAAAATTCATGCTAAAGAGGACTGCCTATGTTTAGTAAACTATCAATCAAAATCGGCTCATTGTTTTTTATGTTTATATTAATCATTGAAGTGTTGTTGTTTTTTATCCTATACACGAATCTGGCAAATGACCGGATTGATGAGGTGATGGATGATTTACTGGCACGCGGCAATACACACGCTGAGGTTTTGGAGCGAAATTATCATGATACGACATTGGAGCACGTCGGGATTATGGAATCAACGTCAGATCTTGCTGTCGCCGTCACCAACCCTGAGGGACGTGTTATTGTCAATTCCAATCCGATTGATGCAGACATGCAAAACATCATTACTCAACATAGTAACTCGACAGATACGGGTCAGGTCATAGAAGATCAATGGAATGATGAAAAATATATTGCGGCAGCCAGTCCGATTTTGATTGATGGTAACAACAGGGGCAGTGTTTTCATGTTTGCGGATACAAACCATGTCAAACGGGTTGTTGATCAACTGGGGAATCAATTTATCGCAGCCGGTCTGATCACAATGACGTTTACGGTCATTGCTATTCTAATATTATCCAGGCTCATCACTCAACCTTTAATTAACATGAAACACGCGACTGAACAACTGAGCAAGGGGCAGCACAGTGTTGAGCTGAATACTGCACGCAAGGACGAGCTTGGCGAATTGGCTGATGCCATCACCAAATTGTCTGATGATCTTACCCAGTTGAAAAGGGAACGCCATGAGTTTTTGGGCAGTATATCGCATGAGCTCAGAACCCCGCTGACTTATATCAAAGGCTATGCGGATATTATCGGAAGGCAGAACCTCCCGGATGCTGATGTGCAGGAATATACGGCCATTATCCGGGAGGAAACGGAACATTTAGCGTTACTGATTAAGAACTTATTTGACCTAGCAAAGATTGATCAGAATAAATTTGTCATTGAGCAGAAGAAAGTGAGGCTGAGTGATCTTATCCAAACAGTGGAAGACCGGACAACGCCTGTTTTTGCTGAAGAAAACATCACGTTTACCGTTCATTATCCGGCAGAAGACGTTAAATTCCATTGTGATCCGGAACGACTCCAGCAAGCTCTATTAAATCTTCTCGATAACGCCAAAAATCACACATATGAAGGCGGACAAGTCGTATTGGAGGCCGCGCATACAGCGGAAGCAGTCCATATTTCCGTTTCTGATGACGGGGAGGGCATACCTGAAGAAGATCTGCCGTATATCTTTGATCGGATGTACCGTGTCGAAAAATCACGCTCCAGAGAAAGCGGCGGGTCAGGACTTGGACTGGCTATTGCCAAAGAGATTATAGAGTCTCACGGAGGAACCATTCACGTCGAAAGCGAACGCGGAAAAGGGACGCGTGTTTTGATGACGTTAAAACGGGGGAATAAAGATGTATAATGTTTTGCTGGTGGATGATGAAAAGCGAATGCTGGATTTATTGGCGCTGTATCTGAAGCCGTATGATTACAATTGCAGGAAGGCGCAGGGGGCTTATGAAGCGCTTGCTTATATGGAAGAGGCGTCATTTGATATCGTGCTTCTGGACATTATGATGCCGGATATGGACGGTTGGGAAGTTTGCCGGGAAATCAGGAACATATCCGATGTGCCGATTATTATGGTAACTGCCCGGGAACAAAAAGGGGATATCGTGAAAGGACTGAAGACGGGAGCGGATGACTACATAACGAAGCCGTTTGATGAAGACGAGCTGCTGGCCAGAATGGAGGCATTGCTGAGGCGGCGAACACCGGCAAATCTTATTGAAAACAACGGTTTGTGCTGGAACGAGGACCGGTATGTACTTACGTATCAAAACAAACCCGTCAAATTGACGCCTAAAGAATTTATGACGATTGGCCATTTAATGAAGTACCCCAACCGGGTTTTCACAAGAGAGAAGCTGATTGATTTAATCTGGGGCTTTGATTCCAATACTACCGGAAGAACAGTTGATTCCCATGTCCGGAATATGCGGGAAAAAATCAAACAAGCCGGTTTTCCGATTGAAGACCATTTGAAAACAGTCTGGGGCGTCGGGTATAAGTGGGTTAACTAGATTTTAGGGGAGCGGTGCGATTCTGAGAAAAGCAGAAAGATAGGTACTATAATTTTATGTTTAAAATTACCGTGCCGGGGTATAGTATGGTATAATGAAATAAGAAAAGGAAACTTTGTGCAAAATAGGTATGGTCAACCAAAGAAGGAGTGATATCAATGGCAAAACATGAAGACGACAAACATAAACATGAGCATCATCATGAACACCATATGCATCATAACGAAGAAAATCATTCAAAACATGACCATCATCATAAGCAACATAGTCGGGATGACCATCATAAACATGGGCATGAAGATCATGATCACGGTGGCCACGGCAGTCACGATCATGGTGGACATGGACATCACGACCATGGCGACATGGTAGACGATTTTAAGAAACGTTTTTTGATTTCTTTAATTATTACCATTCCGATTCTGGCTTTATCACCAATGATTCAGGATTTCATCGGGGTTGACTGGCGTTTTGCGGGTGATATGTATGTTCTATTCGCTTTATCATCCATTGTATTTTTCTATGGCGGCTGGCCGTTTATAACCGGAGGAATTAGTGAATTAAAAGATAAGAACCCTGGAATGATGACACTGATCGCCCTGGCTATCATCATTGCCTATGGATACAGTACCATGGTTGTATTTGGCTGGGAAGGCAGTCAGTTATTCTGGGAACTCGCAACCCTGGTTGACATTATGTTACTCGGTCACTGGATTGAAATGCGTTCAGTGATGGGTGCTTCCAATGCGCTTGAAGAACTGGTTAAACTCATGCCAAACGAGGCACACAGATTGGATGAGAACGATCAGGTGCAGGATGTTCCATTGTCTGATTTAAAAAATAATGACCGGGTTCTCGTCAAACCGGGTGAAAAGATTCCTGTTGATGGCACAATCGTTGATGGGAAATCAGCCATTGATGAGTCCATGCTGACAGGGGAGTCTGTGCCGGTTGAAAAATTTAAAGGTGATGAAGTCATCGGCGGGTCCGTGAATAATGAAGGCTCATTGACAATACAGGTTGAAAAAACCGGAGAAGATTCGTATTTGCAACAGGTTATCACGATGGTTAAAGAGGCGCAGGAATCAAAATCCAGAACACAGGATTTAACTAATCGTGCGGCTAAATGGTTATTTTATTTGGCGTTAACGGCTGGATTTGCAACCTTATTTATTTGGTTATTACTCGGGTATTCATTCGACGTAGCTGTCGAACGCATGGTAACCGTTATGGTTATTACCTGCCCGCACGCACTTGGACTGGCGGCCCCGCTTGTTATTTCGGTTTCGACTGCCATTTCCGCTAAAAAAGGTTTGCTGGTACGCAACCGGGCTAATTTTGAGGGAGCACGCAATCTTAATGCGGTTGTTTTCGACAAAACCGGAACGCTGACAAAAGGGGAATTTGGTGTAACAGACATCGTTCCTGATGAAGGCTATCGTAAGGAAGACATTTTAAAATTTGCTGCAAGCGTGGAACAAAACTCTGAACACCCGATAGCATCCGGAATTGTGAACGCAACAAAAGAAAAAGAGGTTCAATTAGGAAAGTTAACTGAATTCGAATCGATAACCGGTAAAGGTATTCAAGGAAAAGTCGATGGTCAAAAAGTAAATGTTGTGAGTCCGGGCTATGTCGATAACCTTAATTTAACGTACGATCAACAACTGCTTAATCAAATGTCGGAAGAAGGGAAAACGGTTGTCTTTGTCCTGTTGAAAGATGAATTAATTGGTATGATTGGACTTGCAGACATGGTTCGGGATACAGCGAAAGAAGCCATTGCGACTTTGAAGGAAAATGGCATTCATTCGATTATGCTGACAGGTGACAATAAAAAAGTCGCCAATTGGGTCGCCAAGCAGTTGGAAATAGATGAGGTATACGCGGAAGTATTGCCGGATGACAAGGCAAATCAGGTGAAGCAAATAAAGGCAAAAGGATGGAAGGTTGCCATGACTGGTGACGGTGTAAATGATGCGCCGGCATTAGCAACGGCCGACTTAGGAATAGCAATTGGTGCAGGAACAGATGTCGCAATGGAAACAGCCGATGTTGTTCTGGTCAAAAGCAATCCGAACGATGTGGTTGCCCTCATGGATCTGTCACGAAAAACCTATCGTAAAATGGTTCAAAATCTTTGGTGGGCAACAGGGTATAATATCGTTGCCATTCCGCTCGCTGCCGGTGTCCTGGCTCCAATAGGCATTGTGTTAAGCCCTGCCGCCGGTGCTGTTTTGATGAGCTTGAGTACCATTATTGTTGCCATTAACGCCAAATTATTGAAGGCATAAGCGCGTAAGACAAACGAATGGTGTGAAAGACGTGTCATTTTTACCGGACTTTTTGGACAACCTCTTTAAGATTAAAGGTCCATTATTTCTCGCATATAAGTAAGATTAGAAGCTGCTCTATGCGAACAGCTTCTAATCCGATATTAACCTGATATATGTTTACTCAACAACTAACGTTGATACCATATCGTCATGTCCGTTTCCGCATGGGATGCTGCAATAAATCTCATACTCACCTGGTTCCTCAGGTGTAAAAGTTGCTGAATCGCCGTCTTCCACTTCTATAGCAAATTCGTCAATGGCCGCTCCGTGCATACCATCTTCATTGGTAAGCGAAATCGTTACTTCCTCGCCGGCTGGTACAGTGAATTCATCCTGTCCGAATGAAAAGTTGGTTCCAGTCAGATTTATTTCATTGCCGGATGACGCCTCAGTATCGTCAGAACTTCCTGAATCACCGCTGTCATCACCGCCACATGCCGCGAGAAATAGAGACAACCCCATTGCCAGCAAAACCAGTAAGCCTTTTTTCATCATGGACCCCTCCTTGAAATTTACTTAACTTTGGTTCCTACAATGCTTATTGTAAATACTGAATATCCATTTTTTGTGGAGAAAATGAGTCGAAACGATGAACAATTAAAAACGTGTATTTCATTAGTTGACAAAAATACGCAAGGGGGGTATCCTATAATTAGAAGATGAAAGGAGTGAGGCAGTTGGGTGAACATTTGCGCGACCATCCGGTGACACCACGGACTGAAGCTGAAAAGCAAGCTGTTATCAATCGGCTGAAGCGAATTGAAGGACAAGTTCGGGGTATTGAAAAAATGGTGGAGGATGATCGTTATTGTGTTGATATTTTAGTGCAAATCAGTGCGATCAATGCTGCCCTGAAAAAAGTGGGCTTCTCCATCGCTGAACGGCATACGAAGCATTGTGTCAGTGATGCGGTCCAATCCGGCGAAGGGGACGAAGCCATTGATGAGTTAATGGAGATCATGAAGCAGTTTTCCAAGTAGGGGGGATAAATATGCGTGAAACAGAACATACAACGCTTGGTGTAACAGGGATGACCTGTGCTGCCTGCTCGAATCGGGTTGAAAAAGTATTGAATAAGATGGATGGTGTGGAAGCTCAAGTCAATTTAACAACGGAAAAAGCATCCGTTGATTATGATCCTTCTGCAGCATCCATTGACGATATCTCTGCTAAGATTGAAAAGTTGGGTTATGGCGTTCAAACCGAGAAAGCGGAGTTTGACGTTTACGGTATGACGTGTGCTGCCTGCTCGAACCGAATTGAAAAAGTGCTCAATAAGCAGAGCGGTGTCAAGCTGGCAAATGTTAATTTGGCAACTGAAAGCGCTGCTGTCGAATATAATCCGGGTCTGATGGAAGAAGCGGATATCATTGGCAGAATCCGGAAACTTGGCTATGACGCCGAAATAAAAGCGGAGCAGGAAGAAAAACAGACACAAAAGGAAAAACAAATTCAGCGAATGAAAACGAAGCTGATTATTTCCGCCCTGTTGTCAGTTCCACTCCTGATGACGATGTTTGATCATCTGCTCGGCATGAATATACCGGATATCCTGATGAATCCATGGTTCCAGTTTGCTCTGGCGACACCTATTCAATTCATCATCGGCTGGCAGTTTTATGTCGGCGCTTATAAAAATTTGCGCAACGGCGGGGCCAATATGGATGTGCTCGTTGCCCTTGGTACGAGTGCCGCGTATTTCTACAGCTTATATGAAGCATTGCAAACAATAGGCAACCCGGGATATATGCCGCATCTCTATTTTGAAACGAGTGCGATTATCATCACGCTCATTTTGTTCGGAAAGTTTTTGGAAACAAACGCAAAAAGCAAGACGACGGTTGCCCTGTCAAAACTCTTGGATCTGCAGGCAAAGCAGGCACGTGTCATCCGAAATGGTAATGACGTTATGATCCCGGTGGAAGATGTGACAGTCGGTGATCGGCTGATGGTTAAACCGGGTGAAAAATTTCCGGTAGACGGAGCGGTTGTTAAAGGGAAAACATCGGTTGATGAATCGATGATTACCGGTGAATCAATTCCGGTTGAAAAAGATCTGCAATCAAATGTCATCGGATCAACCATCAATAAAAATGGAACGGTTGAAATGGAAGCAACGAAAGTCGGAAAGGATACTGCTCTGGCATCGATCGTAAAAGTGGTGGAAGATGCACAAGGTTCCAAAGCACCGATTCAGCGGCTGGCTGATGTGATTTCCGGTTATTTCGTCCCGATAGTCGTTGGTATCGCCATTTTGACATTCATTATTTGGATCGCGTTTGTTCAGCCGGGAGCGTTTGAACCGGCATTGGTCGCTTCAATTGCGGTGCTTGTCATCGCATGTCCATGTGCGCTCGGTCTGGCAACACCGACATCGATTATGGTCGGAACCGGTAAATCTGCGGAAACCGGCATTCTGTTCAAAGGCGGTGAACATCTGGAACGCACACATCAATTGGATGCCGTGATTTTGGATAAAACAGGTACCGTTACAAAAGGTAAACCTGAAGTGACGGACTTCACCGGCGATGCGGAGACATTAAAACTGCTGGCGAGTGCGGAAAAGGGTTCCGAACATCCTCTCGCAGAAGCGATTGTTGCGTATGCGACCGAGCAGGACGCAGCAGTAGTTGATGCTGAATCGTTTGAAGCAATACCCGGACGGGGCATTAAAGCAGACGTTTCCGGTGAACAAGTGCTCGTTGGAACAAGAAAATTAATGAATGAAAACGACATTGTCATTGACGGTGCTGAAGACGATATGGCCGGCTTCGAGAAGGATGGCAAAACCGCTATGCTGATTGCTGTTAACGATGAATTTCGCGGCATCGTTGCAGTGGCCGATACGATTAAAGATACGGCTGCCAGAGCAATCAATCAGCTGCATGACCAGGGACTGGAAACGATCATGCTGACAGGCGATAATGAACGCACTGCACAGGCGATTGCCAGACAAGTTGGAATTGATCAGGTCATAGCACAAGTTTTACCTGAAGAAAAAGCGGATAAAGTAAAAGAGATACAACTTCAAGGAAAAAAAGTTGCCATGGTTGGTGATGGCATCAATGATGCGCCAGCACTGGCCGTAGCAGACATCGGGATTGCTATCGGAACAGGTACTGAAGTGGCCATCGAAGCAGCGGACGTAACAATTCTTGGTGGTGAACTGTTGCTGCTACCGAAAGCAATCGGCATCAGTAAAGCAACCATCAAAAATATCCGGCAGAATTTGTTCTGGGCTTTTGCCTATAACAGTGCCGGCATTCCGATTGCAGCAGCCGGACTTCTGGCACCATGGGTTGCAGGCGCTGCCATGGCATTAAGTTCCGTCAGTGTTGTGTCCAACTCACTTCGCTTGAAGCGAGTTAAAATATAGCGCTTCTGTGGAGCGGTTCCCTCCACAGAAGGTTAAGGTTAGGAGCCTTGATTACAAAACTTATAAAAAGGGGAGATTTATCATGCAAACAACTCTGGATGTCAAAGGAATGACGTGCGGTCACTGTGAAAGTGCTGTTAAAGGAGCACTTGAAGAGATAGAAGGTGTTCACGGTGTTGAGGTGACACTCGATACAGGTAAAGTCAATGTTACTTACGATGAAGCCATCGCGAACATCGAATCAATGCGCGAGGCGGTTGAAGAGCAAGGCTATGATGTCGTGGTATAAATACAGAATAACCGGTTCCCATGATTGGGATCCGGTTATTTTTTTTGCTTATTTTAAATTAGAAAAGGGGTCCCGGGAGTAGCAGGGATATCAATGTCAAGATCTCTGAGACATGATATTCATGCCAAATATGCAAAATTTATCGGTGAAATCGGATTATATTCCAATCAAGGACAGAAAATGATGATTGGAAACGGTTGGTTTGAAAAGTCCTCATTGGCTTTTGACCGGAATAAAGCTGTCAGGAACCCGCTCGAGTAGACGATTTTGAACATTTCTACAATATAGTCGGACGCCACTGTCTTGTTTTGTTTAAAAGTCTCTCGCATAAAAAATCAAAAATGCCGCAAAACTATACTGGATAAATTAATTTGGGAATCTGGTATATATCAGGTACCACGAGAATGGGAGGAACATATATGGCAAAAGACAATCAAAAGAAGCCTGCAAACCAGCCTCATCAGCAGAATGCGAAGTCCAAGCAATTGGATCAGTACCGTAAAGACCACAAGAACTCCACACTCACTACGAATCAGGGAATGCCTGTTTCGAACACAGCTGATTCATTGAAAGCCGGAGAACGTGGTCCCACATTAATGGAAGACTTTCATTTCAGAGAAAAGATGATGCATTTTGACAACGAACGCATACCTGAACGTGTGGTGCACGCGCGGGGGTTTGGTGTGCATGGTTATTTTCAGGTCTATGAACCACAGACAGAGTTGACAAGTGCCAAATTTCTGCAGGACCCATCCGTGAAAACACCCGTATTTACCCGCTTCTCAACCGTTGTTGGACAAAAAGGTTCTGATGATACGGTTCGTGACGTCCGCGGGTTTGCGACGAAGTTTTATACAGAGGACGGCAATTATGATCTGGTTTCCAACAATATGCCGGTCTTCTTCTTTCATGATGCGATGAAATTTCCGGATTTTGTGCATTCGATTAAACCGGAACCGCACAATGAAATGCCACAGGCAACGGCGGCACACGATACGTTATGGGATTTTGTGGTCAGTAATCCGGAAAGTGCCCATATGATGATGTGGCTGATGTCAGACCGAGCCATACCTCGAAGCTTCCGGATGATGGAAGGGTTTGGCGTTAATACGTTCCGGTTTGTCAATGCCGAGGGGAAAGGACGATTTGTCAAATTTCACTGGAAGCCCCTGCTTGGTGCACATTCACTTGTCTGGGATGAATCCGAAAAATTGAGAGGCGCAGACCCTGATTTTCTCCGCAGGGATTTGTGGGATGCAATCAATAATGGTGATTATCCCGAATTTGAATTGGGCGTACAGATCCTGGAGGAAGAAGATGAGTTTGCGTTTGACTTCGATATTTTGGATCCGACCAAATTATGGCCGGAAGAACAGGTTCCGGTCAAGAAAATCGGTAAAATGACACTGAACCAGAATCAGGACAACTTTTTCGCTGAGACGGAACAGGTAGCCTTTCATCCGGGTCATGTTGTACCGGGAATTGATTTCAGCAATGACCCGATGCTGCAAGGACGACTATTTTCGTATTTGGATACACAGCTTCTGCGTTTGGGCGGCCCGAATTTTGCTGAAATCCCAATCAACCGTCCGATCGTCCCGGTGAAAAATAACCAGCGTGAAGGTTTCCATCGTATGTCGATTGATAAAGGAGCTGTCTCTTATTCAGCCAACTCGATGAGAGGAAACTCACCAGAGCCGGATCCCGAAAATGGTTTTAAGCATCATGCTGAAAAAGTTGAAGGACGAAAAACACGCAAGCGGAGTGACAGCTTTAACGATCACTACAGCCAGGCAACGCTTTTCTGGAATAGTATGTCATTTCCGGAACAACAGCATATTATCAAAGCCTTCCATTTTGAAGTTGGCAAAGTGAAGGATAAAACAATCAGACAGCGTGTTGTGGACATGTTCAATAATGTCGACGGACAACTGGCTTCACAAATTGCTATGGGGATAGGTGTCAACCCACCGGAAAACCCTGGAGGCAGTGGTGAAACAACATCTTCACCGGCTCTCAGTCAGGAAAACACCATTAAATCTGCTACCACAAGAAAAGTCGCCATCCTGATTGAAAACGGATTTGATTTGAAGGATGTCGACCAGGTGACAACAGAACTTGGCAGCGCCGGACTCCAATATGACATCATCAGCAAACATCAGGGAATGATTACGTCCGCGGACGGGAAACAGATCGAAGCCAATAAAAGTTACGCTATCAGTAATTCCGTGATGTACGACGCTATTTATATTCCGGGCGGCAAACAGTCAACCGATCAGCTGATGTCGCACAATGACGCGAAAACATTCGTCAACGATGCGTTCGTTCATGCTAAAACAATTGGAGCCGCCAATTCCGCTGTTGATTTACTCATGATCTCGGAAATCAAGCAGATCACCCTGGCTGATAAAAATACACCAAACACAGTCGCAACGGATATGGGTATTGTTTCGATCCGTGATTCACGCGATTTGAGCGCATTTTCGCATGAATTCATCACCAATATTGCCCAGCACCGCCATTGGGCAAGGGAAAATAAAGATGGAAAAATGAGCGGTTAACAGTATTAAGCACCCTGAGCACCCTTTGGCGTGATGGTCAAAGGGTGTACTGCATTCAACGGTTTAATCAGAAATCAAACAAACCCTGTCGCAGCTAAACCGGGAATACCGCACGCACTACATTCCACTGATTAACCAGGAAGTTATTTTACATATAGGGGAATTCATATGCATATCTTGATAATTATTTTGGTTCTCATAGCGGTATGGCGCAAGTCAGATTGGTCCCGCTTTCATCAATTCCATGCGACGATGATTTATATGGGAACCATGAATTTATTATATATCTACTTCACAACAGATTATCCACTGTGGACGCTCCACTCAAACATAGGCTTGCCCGAACCAATTCTCAACCTGCTTTACACATTTATCGTTTTTCCATGTACAGTTATCATGTTCTTATCAAGGTTTCCGGGTGGATGGCTGCATCAAGTGTACTATGCTGGAAAATGGGTTTTGGTATATTTTGTATTTGAGTGGATCGGGTATCACGCCGGGGCCATTGACTACAATAATGGCTGGTCACTCATCTGGTCATTCCAGTTTTTGATCGTGATGTTTCCGATGCTGCGGCTGCATTATGTGCGGCCATTTCTCACTTATGGACTGTCCGTTATTATTATTGCCATTTTACTTTCCATATTTGAGGTGCCTTGGTTGAATAATTAATTGTTACGGGAGGTGTTAGCATGGAAATGGTTTTACTTTGGCTGTTTTTCATTTCAGGCTTAATCCTTTTATACATAGCATTAAAAAAACCACCGCTCAGGAGTTGGCTGTTATGTCTGTTGACTGCAGCATTTTTCACCACATTTTTAGGAGATTTAGTTGTGAAGTATAACTTGCTCTCTTATCCTGTACAACTGTTGCCCAAATTTCAGTCCAGTGTTCTTTACGAGTATTTGCTGCTGCCGCTTATGTGTGTGTTTTTCTATCAGACGAGTTACCATAAAAATGTGCTTAACTGGTGCTGGCAGGCACTCGTATATAGCAGTGTTTTAACTGCGGGTGAAGTGTTACTGCAACAAAACACCGATCTTGTCCATTACATCAACTGGAGTTGGTTTCACTCACTGTTGAGCCAGTTTTTGCTGTTATTGTTTATCCGCTGGCTGATGTGGCTGATTAATGATGTTGCGCAGAGGAGAGGGAGGAGCCGGGGAGCGTAATTGTCTGACACTTAACTGTTTGCTCGCCTGAAACTTAAGGTGGCAAGCAAAATCAGCAGCGCAGTGAACCCCAGCAAAAAGAAAACTTCGCCGGTCATGGTTACAGGCTGGCCAAAAAATGTAAGATTAAGGCCCATTTCCTCCCTGACGGCCGCATTCAGGCTCTCCACATCAATCATAATATGTTTCATCAGGTCAACGCCATAGGTGACCGGGTTCAGTGTCACAAGGAAACTGACCCATCCGGGCATATTATTTAGCGGGAATAAGGCACCGGACAGAAAGATCATCGGCATAACAAGGATGTTTACGACCAGCTGAAATCCTTGCATGGAATTAAGCAGGCTTGCCACAAGCAGACCCAGTGACGAAAAGGCGCAGGCAATCATAAACATGACGGGTAGTATTTGGAAAATCGAAACCAGATCAATTCCTATGCCAAGCACAGGGAGGAGCACAAACATCATGACACCCTGCAAAAAAGCGACAGAGGCTGAGCCAAGCATTTTGCCAATTGCGATATTTACCCGGGACACCGGTGACACAAGAATTTCGCGCATATAACCAAAATCACGATCCTGTATAATTGAAAGCGATGAAAAAATGGATGTCATCAGCAAGGTCATCGCCACGATTCCCGGGAAAATAAATTCTGTGTAATTGAAGTTCTCTGTATTGGTTCCCGAACTAACTAATGACTCCATCGAACCACCCATTCCGATGCCAAATACCACCAGAAACAAAATAGGCATGGAAAAAGATCCGACCATCCGCGGACGGTCTCTGAAAAACTTGATAATATCACGCTGCCAAATGGCGATAATTCCTTCCACCAATCATCCCTCCTCTTAGTCTCTGATTTCACGACCCGTAAATGACAGAAAAACATCGTTTAGTGTAGGTTTTCGGATATCCAGTCCGGTTAGCGGTGTCTTTAGTGTTTTGATAAAATTGGAAACAAATGCATCGCTGTTTTCCACTTTGCAATAGATGACATCGTCTTTGAGCGATAAATCCACCACATTGAAATAATCCCTGATTTCCTTCATGGCCGCTTCATTGTCGCTTGTGGTGATTTCGATAATATCGCCGCCGAGCTGCTGTTTTAACCGTTTGGGGGTATCAATCGCAATAATTTCCCCATGATCCATAATAGCAATACGATCGCTGATTTCTGCTTCATCCAGGTAGTGGGTTGTCAGGAACATCGTAATATTTTCTTTTTCTTTCAGCTTTAAAATATATTCCCAGACATGAGCACGCGTTTGTGGATCAAGCCCGACTGTCGGCTCATCAAGAAACAGCACCTTTGGATAGTGGAGCAGCCCGCGGGCAATTTCCAAGCGACGCTGCATGCCGCCGGAGAATTTCTCTACCAACGTGTTGATGCTTTCCTGTAAATCCACAATTTCCAGCACCTCATCGATCCGGTGTTTACGGGAAGCGTGAGGCACCCCATAGAATTTGCAATGCAGCATTAAATTTTCCTTGGCGGTCAGCTTTTCATCCAGCGTATTTTGCTGGAAAATGATTCCGATGCTCTCCCGCACCTGGTTCTGCTGCTTTATGACATCATAGCCATTGATTGTGACTGTCCCACTCGTAGGCTGCAACATAGTGGATAAGATATTGATTGTCGTGCTTTTCCCTGCTCCATTCGGTCCAAGAAACCCGAAAATTTCGCCTTGTTTCACATAAAAGCTGCTATTGTTGACAGCCTGGAAAGATTTATAACGTTTATTTAAATTATGAACCTCGATCAATGCGGATCCCCCCTTTTTGCTATGCTTCCTTATATCAGACTCACATGGACAGACCTGATTACAAGAGTAGAAAGTTATTATCTACAGGATAAACTTTTCAGGTCCAGCATGCTACTTTTCCGCTCTCATTAACGGCACAAGATAAGATTTTTGTTATGTTAAAATTGCCCCTTGGAACAAGTATTCCAAAGGGCAATGAAGTAAAGAAACTGCAATTAGATTCTACTGTTCATGTAAAGCTGCGTCAACCTTATGTGCTAACTTTTGCAGTAAGGGAACACGGGTTTCAGTTCCGGGAGAGATTACTCAATAGATTCCTGCAAATTGTAAACCGTATCTAACAAATCCCTAATACATACCGAAAATGAACGAAACGTCAGAGAGAAGAGGTCTCTCGGCCGAAATACATACCGAAAGTGAACGAAATGTCAGAGAGAAGGGGGTCTCTCGCCAAATACAACCGAAAGTGACGAAACGTCAGAGAGAAGTTCTCGGCCGAAAATACAACCGAAAAGTGAACGAAACGTCAGAGAGAAGGGGTCTCTCGGCCGAAATACATACCGAAAATGAACGAGACGTCAGAGAGAAGGGATCTCTCGGCCGGAATACAGGCATAATGATGAATCCGGGTAATTGTAATTTTCCACCGTATTTATTCCATACAGATCTACAATTGCAATTTGGGCGCTCACGATTTCGAAAATTCCTTCTTGCCCTTATCTATCAAAAAAGTTAATATACTCTTCCTTATTGCTTATCTCCACTAAAAACGGAAAAAGTGACATAGCCAACAGGAAGAAAACAGCAAGTGAGATCAGCACGTGAATTCCTGGTTCAAAGAAAAGGTTCAGCAATAAAGGCAGCAGGATAACAGGCGTTAATAAAGCGCATTTTGTTTTTGATTTTTGTGTTTGGTATTGTTTTTCTCCACAGTAAGGGCAAGTTAATGCAGGGTCTAGTGTGGTTGTTTTTTTGATCGTTTGTTTCCATCCCCGTTTATGATTATAGTTTTCACAAGTTGGCATTTAAATTTCCCCTTCCCCGCGAATTGATTTGTACTGGTTCAATTTTAACATAATGACTTTCCTTCATTTTAAATCCCGGAAATTTTTTTATTTTTCAAATTTAACACTTCGATATCACGCTAAATAACATTGAAAATAACAAGCATTTTACAGATGGGAAAGTTTCGTTCAAACGCCGATAAGGTTTCCACATTGATACATATCGACCAGCATCCGAAGAATAATATATATAACCTTTCATTCAACTAAAAAACCACGGAGGTGACATATATGGTACAGCAGAATTTACGTGAGCAATTACAGCAGGCAAGCCGGAAAATACACGATGCTCAGGAGTCCGCACGTCAGGCACAAGGCTCAGATGAAGAATTTCTGGACCAGGCTGAACAGCAGCTTCAGCAAGCTGAACAGCAATTACAACAAGCTCAGCAGGTGGGAAGAGAAGCGACTGAAAACCCGCAATTTCAGCAGGCGTATGAACAGCTGCATGACACGCGCCAGCAAGTACAGGAGGCGCAGCAGAATAATCATGATGTATTGTGAAAATGGTTAAGGGATATCATCGGGGATATCCCTTAAATTAATGTATCATATAAAATAATAGTCAAGAATCTTCGGCGCGTTTTTTCCGCAGATAATAAATATATGAGTACGGTGCAAGAAAGCAAACAAATGTGATACTACCAACTATCAGCGCTCCACTGATACTGTTATTATCCGGCCCAGACTGTGACAGAAGTGCTAAAACAATACCGATTGCCATTGACACGAGTACACCCCAATAATAAGGCTCGGGCTTTTTCTTCTTTGCATCATCATACACATCCACTGAAATCCTCATATTGAGCCATGTCAAAATGATGACGGTCACCATAAAGACAGACCACAACGGATTATCTGTCATGGCGCTTAAACCTTTCGTTATGACATCGTAAAGTAAAATGGCAATAATCCCGACACTTTGCACCAAAAAAGCGACCCGAATATTTTTCAGGTTTTGCAGGATCAAACGTTCATCTTTAATCTTTCTCATGTAACTGCTCCTTTCCAATCCAAAATAATTCATCCAGCGACTTATTCACTGCATAGCAAATTTCCAGGCACAATTTCAGCGTCGGATTATATTTACCCTTTTCAATCAAGCTGATGGTCTGCCGGGTGACACCGACTTTCTCCGCTAATTGTGCCTGAGTCAAATCCATTTCGACGCGGGCTACCTTTACTTTATTTTTCACGTTGTCGATCCTCCTTGAGATTATAGTAACATATATATTACATTTTGTGTGTTATACCTCCTCCTACCCCTACAATCGAAACAAATCCGAAAAAGGGGGCGTCTTCACAAAAAATTTTCCCGATGTAATCCTGCCTGAAATGTATTATAATAGAAGGAAAGTACCTGTTGTGGAGTGTATGGGGATGAGCAATTTTTCATTTTTACAGGCATATTCGCCGCTCTTGGCAAACCTCGGGCAAACGGCGGAGCGGAATATTCATGAGGACCCGAACACGACGCTGATCAAGCTGCGTCTGTTTGGGGAGACGATGACAAAATTTATGTATGCGCTGGAAGAACTGGATGAGGACGAAATCATTCACGAGCCGTCAGACAATAGACATCTTGATGAATACCATTTCCATATAATAAACGAAAGGAGTTGAATCAATAATGCCAAATGAATCGTTCAGTTGATTTGCCTAAGGAATTCCTGCCAATTATCAACACCATGGAAGGAACCGATACTGATAATAAAATTAAAGAGACACTTGCAATTGGTTTATTTGTTGAAAAACAGGTGACGCTTGCAAGGGCAGCTGAATTAGCGGGGAAACCTATGACTGATTTTATTGAATTGTTGCGTTCAAAAAAAATACCATGGATGGAATATACGGATGAACACTTGGAAGATGATAGACAGGTGATTCAGGAGTTATCACGGGATTATGACGATGAATAGAATACAGTTATCGTCAATCACACCAATTATTGGTTTATCGATTTAGTGATAAAGTTGCTGACTGATTTTTATTTGATAAAGTTTTATGCTCCTGAGGCAGTTTATCAAGAAAGTTATAGAGGTGAAAGCGTCTAACGATATTGGCAAGGATGAATTGAAAAATGAAATTAGAAGTGGAATATTACATTTGTATTATGTTGAAAATAGTACGTTGGTAAGAAACTATATGGCAAACTTCATATGGGAGAATTGGAGGTAAATTGTAGGGCGCTAAGGACTTGATGTTGATTTGTTATCATAGAATGTGCAGCCAGAAAAGTAGCAAAAGTCATTCCTTTTACGGCCTTAATAGGGTTAGTAGGTATTTTCTGATTTTAGCCAAAATAGGGAATAAGATAAGACTAGTGAAACCTACCTGATACTTTACAAAGTATGATTTATAATTTTTCAAAGAAGCTATCGAAAGCACTGAGCAGCCAGGTGAAAATATTGAGTAAAAAATTTCGTTCACATTATAACATCATGTTTAGATGATGAGAAGGCTGACAAAACGAAGAAGTCGTTTTTTTCAATTTAATATGAAATACATGACGGAGCTAAACACGGAATTCCTCTTATTGATCCGCTTTTAAATTGCCGGATAAACTCATAACTTTTGGTATCGTTTCGTAGTTGTGATTTGCAAAAGGAGCAGGAAAATAATTTTAATTAAAAAGCTAACGTAAAAATTTAGATGGAGAATGCATGATAAACTTTAACTTACTTTTGTATTATTATGAATAACAGTGCTATGCGTTAATAATTATATTTGGCCGCATTTGGAGCCCTGATGTTTTTGATGAATTTTCTTTTTCCAGTTGCAGCACTTGCTATTTTTTTATCTTGAGTAAAAAATTAGCTGTCAAAGAACGTTCCTATCAACCAAAGGATATTGAATGCTGGTCATTTTACAATATTCAAAAATCATGATTCAAAAGCCGCTATTTAAAGGTGATGAGCAGCGGGGTTATGTGAAACGTTATTTTCCACAGAAATGGCAGTATGTATTTGGCAGATATTTTTGGTTCCAGTTGGGTACTTATTACTGGATTCAAATTGACCGGGATTGTAATATGAAGTTACGTGGGTATCATGGAAAGTGGTTTACGCAGCAGGATAGGTGAAGAATTTATAAAAAACGGGGAGCAAATAGGTGAAGGCATATACACAGATTAATAATCTGAAAACACGACAAATTAAAGAAGCTATTGAACATAGGTTTTACGAGACAACGTATTTATCACACGCATCGACGATACACTCACTCAAAATGAAGCGTTACTTGGTTCATTAAAACGTAATCAATATCATGAGTGGTGTACAAGTAATCAACGCACAAAGAGACCGACCGAATATATTGGTCGCATTAATGCTTCATTCTTATTATTTCAAATAAAAGAAGTGCTTAAATTATTTCCCCGATTCAATTAGCGAGAGTTTCCTGACAATGAAAATGAATTGTGCTGAAAATAAAATGCTGAATACATAAGCACATAATGAAGCAAGAATTTTAAACCTATAAAAGGAGTGTTCATCATGGTTGGCGTAGAAATTGATATGATTGTTACAGACAGCTTGAAGGCACTGGATTATACGAAAAATATTTGATATCGAGCGTGTTGAGGTGACCATTTTCAAAAGGTGAAAATGAAAGTCATTTTTCTTCTGTATGGCGTGCGCTTTCATATGCTGATGAAATCCGCAATTTGAAATGATCGCCAAGCCGGATAAACCGCAAACAATTTGTTCAACATATGGTCCCTGACATCACGGAAACTTTTTCAAAAGCCATGGGTGCTTGGCTGCACTGAGAAACAACCAGTAACTGAACTGTCTGATTTCGGAGTGTCCAATGCTATTTTCAGCGATCCTTTCGGCTATCAATGGATGCTGCACCAAATACATGAAGAAGTAAGTTTTGAAGAACGCGTACGGCTTTGGGAGGAAAAAAGGGAGGATTAATAATTGGCGCATTATTACCTCCGTCCATGAAAATGCTGTATTTGTAAACAGTTTCGTATGCCGCAATTTGGATCAGTGAGCGGTAAAAGCACGTTCTTCTGAAACGACTTAAGTGGCTTCAGGAAAAACTCACATGTTAGATAGTAAAGTAGATTATTTGGTCAGAAAGTTGGTAGAAAATATGGGAATCAATTCTGTCAGCCAGTATGGGAGGACTCGAAACACACCCAAGCGCACCAACAGATTATGAGCATGGGCCTTTGGTGACTCCAAAGAAATGGCTGATGAACTTGCTGAATTGGTGTTGGAAGGAACGAAAACAGCAACAGCATCCAATTATACCTTGTACCAGTTGGAAGAAGAGCCGTTACCGTTTGTTGGCCTTCACAATATTATTCTCGACGGGGAAGGTGAAGCTGTTGCCATCGTTGAAACCACGTCCGTGGAAGTTGTTCCGTTTGATGAGGTCACCGAAGAATTTGCCTATCTGGAAGGAGAGGGAGACCGTACATTAAGGTATTGGCATGAGGTTCATGAAGCTTTCTTCAAGAAAGAATTGGAGGATGTTAATCGAGCGTTTCATTATAAAATTCCGGTTGTATGTGAAAAATTTAAGCTGATTTATAAAGGGGAAAGTGAATAAATAATACGAGTGGATATTTGATCAGGGGTTCTTAAATGGGTGTTTTTTAGGGAAAGATGTTGTTGATATTCCTCTAAGAGCTATTATTGAAAGTGATAAAGAAGTTAATGTAACAATTTACTTTAGCAAAATATTAGACCAAAGAAAATAGACTTCCCTGAGTTTAGCAGCCGGGTGAGGTCTATTCCTTATTGCGCTTACCCCTCTTAATGGGGAGCGGCTGATTGCTGACCGGAGATATTGACGTATCTTCGGTCTTTATTATTTTATGAACTTTCTAGTTTTATTATAACATAAAAAGCACTTTTGCAAACCAAAACGCTTGAATTGATGAAAAATTGCCATAATAAATCATAACCAGAGAGAGTCGTGCGTCAATAGCCATACGTACTCAACTTCCGGTTTATGACACCGCGCCTTGCAAACACCAGCAGGAAAATTGCCGTCATTCCTTCAGCAACCGGAAGCGCAAGCCAGATACCCGTTGTACCGAAAAGGAACGGGAGAATGATGAGTGCAGCAATTAACAGAATAAAACCGCGGAACAGAGTGATGCCAATGGACGGCCGTATATACGCAGTTGACTGGTAGTAGGTCATGTAGGTGAAATTCACACCCATGAACAAATAACCAATGAAAAACAATCGAATCCCTTTAATGGCAAGCTGACGTATTTCTACGGATTCCACCCCGAAAATCGAAACGAGCCACCCGGCACCGAACCAGCCAATAATAAGAAAAGCAGCCCCCAGTGCAAACCCCGTTATTTCAGAAATCCTCACTGTATTCCTGATGGCTTCATGTTTCTTTGCACCGTAATAGAAACTGATCATCGGCTGAATGGACGTGCCAATCCCGATAAATGCCAGGAACATAAAAGTGTGCAAATAATTAATGACCGAAAATGCTGCCAGTCCGGTCGTGCCCGCATAATAAGACAATGCAATATTGTACCCGATCACAAAAACACCGGTTCCAGCCTCTGATAAAAAGTTGGGAAAACCTAATTTCCCCGTCAACAGAATGTCATTTTTTTGCCACCTCGGCCGGACAAATTTTAACCCGGCGTCTTTCTTGAGAAAATGAAGGGTATAGACCAGAAGACCGGCTGCTGTTGCGATCATCGATGCAAGTGCTGCCCCGACCACTTCCATTTCCAATATAAAAATCATCCAGTAATTCAAAACGATATTGAGCAGTGCTGACACTACAAGCCCTGCCATGGCAAGCTGCGGACTGCCGTCATTGCGGACAAAAATGCTTAAGGTGTTTTCCCATGCCACGATGGGCGCCCACATAAAAATGATCTGCATATAATCCATGGCATAACCTAATGTATCCGCGTTTGCACCAAACAATCGGGCGAGCGGTTTAGAGGTGAGATAACCTGCTAAACCGATGATAATCATTACAATGGTCACAAGTACCATAGCAAGTGTGAACACCCGTTGTGCTTTTTCAGTATCCCCTTCACCCGTCGCCATTGAATACAGGGTGCCGCCGCCGATTCCAATTAATAGCGAAATGGATATGATGATCGACCAGACGGGGACGGCGATATTGACACTGGCCAGCGCTACCGATCCGATGCCATTACCGACGAAGATGCCATCAATGACAATGTTTGCTGACATCAGCATCATTCCGACAAGGGTTGGGACGAGATATTGAAAGAAACTTTTTGTTACACTTTGGTTTAAGAGTCGTTGTTCTGCTAGGCCCATATAGTTTCTCCTGACGTTTATACTCCATGTTCATTGTATAACGTTGCTGCAGGAAAATCCATTATAGAGGAAAATGTGTTAGACATCCATTCCTATGTTTGTTTATATGTGCTCAATATGAGAAAAATACGAGGGGAGATGATAACATGGAAATGAATAAACAGAACTGGCCTGAAAAATATGACATTGCTAAACTCGTCACGATTCAGAAAGATATCCAAAAAATCATTCGTGGTGATAAAATGTCTGTACGGCGCAATGACCGGTATGCTGATCCTGGAGACAGATTGGAACTTAACGGGAACACCGTTATAGTTGAAAATGTATATCCCCAAAAACTGGGAGAAATAACAGAGCAGGATGCACAGCAGGAAGGTTATGGAAGCCTGGAAGAATATAAAAATGGCATTACCAAAATCCACGGTGAAAAAGTCTGGAATTCCGACTTGATTGTATGGGTTCATATATTGAAACCAGTTTGAGAGGGACAAGGGGTCTGACCCTTTGTCCCAGTTAAGGAGGTTGGGTTATAAAATGGAAAACTATCGGATTGATCGGAGTAAAGGTTTGGAATTTGGTCTTTATACATTAGGTGATCATCTGCCGGATCCTGGAACGGGGGAGCGTATTTCAGCTCGGCAGCGTATTCGTGAGATCATTGAACTGGCACAGCTGGCTGAAGAGGCAGGTCTTGATTTTTACAGTGTCGGGGAAAGTCACCAGGACTATTTTGCAACACAGGCACATTCGGTTGTTTTATCAGCGATTGCTCAGGCGACTGAAAAAATCAAAATATCCAGTTCGTCGACGATCATCAGCACACTGGATCCGGTACGTGTTTATGAGGACTTTGCAACGATTGATTTGATTTCTGAGGGGCGTGCCGAAATTGTTGCCGGACGTGCATCAAGGGTTGGCGTTTATGATTTACTGGGGTATGATCTTCGTGATTACGAAGAACTGTATGAAGAGAAATTTGATCTCTTGAATAAAATTAATGAAGAAGAGGTTGTCAATTGGAGCGGTGAATTCCGTGCACCGCTACGTGATGCGAGGGTTCTTCCGCGTCCGCTGAATGGCTCGCTTCCGATTTGGCGTGCTGTCGGCGGAACACCCGCCAGTGCCATTAAAGCAGGTTTTGCCGGGGTTCCGATGTATATGGCGCACTTAGGCGGGCCGGTTTCTGCTTTTAAACAAACGGTTGATGCTTACCGTGAAGCCTTACAGCAAAGCGGCTATGACCCGGCGGAGCTGCCTGTATCAACGGCAGGATTTTTCTATGCTGCTGAGACAACGCAGGACGCTTTGAGGGAATATTATCCGCATATAAATGAGGGCATGAAGCGAACAAACGGCCAGGGATTTCCGAAACAAGGGTTTGCGCAGGCACAGGATAATCGCACCGTCATTAATGTCGGCAGCCCGCAGCAGATTATTGAAAAAATCCTTTATCAGTATGAACAATTCGGTCACCAGCGTTATATTGCGCAAATGGATTTTGGCGGTGTGCCGTTTGATAAACTGAAGAAAAATATTGAGTTAATCGGAACGGAAATTCTGCCGGCTGTCAAAAAGTATACGGCGGAGTAGGATTAATGGGGTCTGTCCCCCACTGCGGTAGTGTGTTAACGTAGTGAGGGACAGACCCCTATTTGACTAACAATATGGATAATAAAAAACGCAAACTTGTTGTGATGTCTTATCACACGTCTGTAATCAGGTATTAAATCATATATCATTCAGCCATTGTTTTAGTACGTTTAACGTTTGGTCTTTTTCTGCTGTATCTTTTAAGTAGTCAAGATCCAAGCGTTTGAAATGAATTGAAAAGAGCCGTTTTCCCCATTCACAATCTGATGACGATTGCCAATGAACACAAGCACGTAATCGATCCAAAATAATATCTTCTATCCCGATAACATAAACATGAAGACCATTATCTAACAGTAGTTCTGTCACTTTTGTATCATCAGCATCTTCAAGCATGTCATTTGGTATTTCGACGCTTATCAGTAACTCTTTGTGATACCAATGACGTCCCTCACTCACAAATCCGAGCAATTTCAAATATTTATCGGCTATACCGTACTGGCTGAATATGATGTCTATATCTAACGTAGTATACTCACTCCTGGTATAGATTTCGACAGCCAAACCGCCAACAATAATGGGTTTTAAATTTTCCCGTTCGAAAAGACTGGTCAATATAGCAGTTGTTTGAACCATTTTTTCAAATTTTGGCTTTTCTTTTAATGAATCGATTTTTGATTTGGCCTCTTCAATCGAAATCATAGAACCACTTCCGTTTTGAAAGATATTTTATTTTACCTTCTTGTTCAGCTCTTTTCCATTTCTCCATACAAAGTTTATCAAGAATGACCTCTTCTTCTTTATCCCTTTGGCGGGTGCGGATAATTTTTGCAGAGTTGCGGTTTCTGACTATCTGTTGCTCTGCTTTGGGCTTTTGTTCAGTAATCCATTGGTTGAGGTCATTCATGTTTATTTTCCTCATTGCGATCACCTCGGAGAACATCTTTCATTTAGTATATCATGTTTAACTGGAAAGTAAGATAGGAAACATACAGTATCAATAGAAAAAGGGCAAAAGACGTTAAAAAATTCTCCCCATTTTCCTCTTATGGTCCAAGTTGATGGGGAGGCACATCGGGTACGTAGGGGGGTCTGTCCCCCACTACGGTAATGCGTTAACGCAGTGGGGGACAGACCCCCTATTGACCCCCTATTCTAGAGTTTATAGCCTGTCCTGCTTTTAAACCGCTTCAGGATGACACTGCTCTCGACCCTTGTAATCCCTTTAACGGAATACAATTCACTGTTTATAAAGTTTTCCAGTTTCACAAAGTCTTCCACCAAAACGTGCATATGTAAAGTGCTGGGGCCCGTCATTTGGTAGATACTTGCCACGTTTGGGTGGTCTGCCAGGTTTTGGGCTACCTCTTGAAACTGGTAGGGTTCCACGTCAACTTCAAAAAATGCCGATACGGTTTTCCCGACTTTCTCCGAGTTAATGACCACGGAAAATTTTTCAATGATGCCTTTCTCTTTCATGTTATTGATTCGATCCTTCACAGCCACCCTTGATATGCCGACCTTTTCTGACAATTCAACATATGACGCTCTGCCATCTTCAACTAATTCTTCCAATAATTTTTTGTCTATGTCATCTACCTTCATGGCACACCTCCAGAATACAATCGATTATGAATAATATAACACGACTTCATTAAATGTAACTAGTTTGATGTTTTTTCTTTAAGAATGAAAGTAAAATTTTTATTGTGCATTATTTTTGTTTAATAATTTAGTTGACAGACAACTAAGTGTGAAGTAAAATAATATTTAATTTAGAAAATTTTTAAAGGTGGGGGAATATCACAATGAAGAATCTTAATCACCTTAATTATCCATATGCTTCGCCAAGACTATCGACCTTTGCGAAGAACGGGATGGTTGCGACGTCACAGCCGCTCGCATCCCAGGCTGGGCTGGATATATTACGAAAAGGCGGGAATGCTATTGATGCCGCCATTGCCACCGCGGCATGTCTGACAGTTGTGGAGCCGACATCGAACGGAATCGGCGGTGATGCGTTTGCGCTTGTTTGGACGAAAGGTAAGTTACATGGACTGAATGCAAGTGGACGTGCGCCTGAATCCATTTCAATTGAAGCTGTTAAAGATAAAGGATACGAAGAGCTCCCCAAGTATGGGTGGGTTCCGGTGACGGTGCCGGGCGTTCCGGCAGCCTGGGCTGATCTTTCCAGGGAATTTGGCAAGCTACCGTTTCAGGAAGTTCTGCAGCCCGCCATTGATTATGCGCGGGAAGGCTTTCCGGTTTCACCGACATTAAGCCGTTTTTGGAAAAAAGGCTTTAACATGTTTAAGGAAAAACTGACAGATGATATGTTTTCGGAATGGTTCAGGACATTTGCGCCGGACGGAAGGCCTCCTGAGCCCGGTGAGATTTGGTTTTCGGAAAATCACGTCAGGACCTTGGAAAAAATCGCTGAGTCGAATGCAGAATCATTTTATCGTGGGGAGTTGGCTGAAGAGATTGCTGCATTTTCTGAACAAAATGCTGGCTTCTTGGCAGCTGCGGATTTAGCGGCTCATAAGTCGGAATGGGTGGATCCAATCAGTGTGAATTACCGGGGTTATGATGTCTGGGAAATCCCGCCGAATGGCCAGGGAATGGTTGCGTTACAGGCCCTTAATATTTTACAAGAGTTTAACTTTGCGGAAAAAGAAAGCATTGATACATACCATAAACAAATTGAAGCGATAAAATTGGCATTCGCCGATGGGCAGGCGCATATTACAGACCGCAGCCATATGCGGTATACCACAGACGAATTGTTGAATGAAGCGTACGCCAGGAGCAGAAAAGAGCTGATTGGTGAAACCGCCGGGCTCCCTGAAGCGGGTGAACCGTCTCAGGGCGGAACGGTTTATCTGGCTGCAGCGGACAGTGAAGGGAATATGGTATCGTTTATCCAGAGCAATTACATGGGCTTTGGCTCCGGTCTGGTCGTCCCGGGCACCGGAATTGCCCTGCAGAATCGCGGTCATAATTTTTCCATGAATCCGGAACATGTTAATGCCCTGGAAGGTGGTAAGCGAAGTTATCACACAATCATACCGGGCTTCATGACACACGGTAACCAGCCGGTCGGTCCGTTTGGTGTTATGGGCGGTTTTATGCAGCCGCAAGGGCACGTTCAGGTTGTGATGAACACCGTTGATTTTGGTCTGACGCCACAGGCTGCACTGGATGCGCCACGGTGGCAATGGTTTAAGGATAAAAAAATAGAAGTGGAAAACCGCTTCCCTCATCATTTAGCCCAAGGACTGTCGGAAAAGGAGCATGAGGTAACAATTCAACTTGAGCCAAACGGTTTTGGCAGAGGTCAGATTATTTGGCGTGATCCTGATACCGGCGTTCTTGTTGGCGGTTCTGAGACACGCACAGATGGCGGGGTTGCTTGTTGGTGACGAATCAAACGACAACACATGAGAATAAAGGAAAACAGCAATGGCACCTTTTTTTGGCCTTTTTCCGGGTCGGCATCTTCGGTTATGGAGGTGGACCCGGATCAATTCCACTGATCCATAAAGAAGTCGTGGATAAATATGGGTGGCTGAATGATGAGGAATTTGGCGATGTGTTAGCATTGGGCAATACACTCCCGGGTCCGATTGCAACCAAACTGGCCGGCTATATCGGGAATCGTGTGTCCGGTTTGCTGGGCATGATCAACGCGATTCTGGCTGTCATATTACCGACCATCGTTTTAATGATCGTCCTCTTAATGTCGTTATCATCCATCAGGGATTTTGATTGGGTGAATGGCATGACGGCTGCAGTCATGCCGGTTGTCGGGGTGATGCTGGCCGTTTTGACATGGCAGTTTTTCGAAAAAGCAGGTAAAGGCATGGGATGGATACAAACGATTGTCATGAGTGCCATTATTTTGGTTTTGTTGGAATTCACGGGGGTCCACCCGGGGATTGTCATAGCTGTATTGATCGCTGTGGCACTCGTTAAAAGAGATGGAGACCGTTCAAAGGAAGGTGAAGGGTCTTGATACTTTATTGGAATATTTTCGTTGCGTTTTTCATCCCTGGCATCCTGGGTTATGGTGGAGGTCCTGCATCAATTCCGCTGATTGAAAATGAAGTGGTCCAGCGCTATGGATGGATGAGCGTACAGGAATTCAGTGAAGTGCTGGCACTCAGTAACGCACTTCCGGGTCCGCTTGCTACGAAAATGGCCGGCTATATCGGATTTGAAGTGGGCGGAATTCCCGGTGCGATTGTGGCTGTCTTTGCCACGGTTGCCCCATCACTGATCCTGATGATTTTGTTATTAGGCATTTTATATAAGTATAAAGATTCGCCTAAGGTTAAACGTCTTACCCTGTATGTCCGGCCTGTCATTGCCATTTTGCTCGGCCTGATGGCATGGCGATTTTTTGCTGATTCGTATGAAGGGATTGGCATATGGCAAACAGCTTTTCTGATAGGTGCCAGCTATTTATTGCTGGAGCGCTTCAAAATTCACCCCGCCTTTGTGATTGCAGGGACGCTGGTGTATGGCGGGTTTGTTTTGTGAGACCCTGATACTTTTAATGAGAAAACATTTTATAGACCTCCCGCGAGTTTAGCTGTGGGGGTCTATTTTTCACTTGTGCTGAATGGTCTTGAAGGGGGCGACTTATTAATGACCGAAGCCATTAAGGTATCTGGGCCTGTGCTTTAAGTACGAGGTCGTTTAATAAGAGCCCAGACTGTCAAACCAATACCTGCAGCTACCGCGGTTGAGCAGATTGGATGCTTGCAAGCTTTGACATAAAGACTTCGTGATCGCCTCCAGCCTTCATTCGTTCCCCTTTCATGCATGCCATAACCTGCTTGATGGAGAGCACTTTCTTCACGCGGTTTTGACGGACGATCTGCCTGTTGGGTCGGGTACATGATTAGTTCCATCAACTTGTCTGTACAGCGGGGGAAAAGCGTTCCAATCAGTTTTAAGGCTTTTGCCTGCGAACCGACATACATATCGCGTTTCGGGTTTTCGGCTGAAAAGAGAATAGCTTCGGCTACAGCTTGGGGCGGATACAGCATTCCTATGTGTGCCGGCTGCTTCGCCATATAACTTGTGGCATGTTCATTATAGGGTGTATCGATTCTGCCCGGATGGATAAGGGTAACCGAAACCGGTGCTTTTTTCTTTTCCAATTCCATTCGGAGGCTTTCGGTCCAACCGTGTACAGCAAATTTGGAGGGAGCATATGTGGATTGAATGACTGTCCCTCTGTCGCCAAACAGGCTGCCGACATTAATCAAAGCACCTGGAACACCTCTTTCCTTGAAATGATTGACAGCGATTTTGGATCCGTATACCACGCCCCAAAAATTTGTATCAAACATGCGCTTGATGTCTTCATTATCCACATCCATCGCATGGCCAAAGATAGCGACGCCGGCATTATTCACCCATGTATCAAAACGCCCGAACGCATTGATAGCCGTTTCTGCAATTTTCTTGATGTCTTCCTCACGCCCTGCGTCTGCTTTGACCCACGTTGCCGTTCGTCCTTTTGCCCGTAATTCATCAACCAGTTCCTGCAGCGCATCTTCATTTCTGGCCGCTGCAACCACTTTTGCTCCTTTTGAACCCGCCATTCTTGCCGTCACAAGACCTATCCCGCTCGATGCCCCTGTAATCACAATGACCTGGTCTTCTAATTTCTTTAAGGTTTTATTATTCATCCCATTAAATGCTTGATTTGTTAAAGCAGTCATATTGTCCAAAATTTGGACGGCTTGATTGAGTTTGTTTTGTTTCATGTTGTATGCCTCCTTGAAGTTGGCTCAATTACTCGGAATTCTGCATCTGGATTGCTAAGCTTTTTTATTATTTACTCTAACTATAAAAAAATGCAGGCTTTGATTAATCAGCGTGAGATGGGGGTTGGGCGTTTCTTAAATTGAACTTGGCATGCTTGTCGCGCGAAATCAGGGTGGTGTCGCACGAAATCAGCGGATCGTTGCGCGAAATTGGGGTGGTGTCGCACGAAATTGGTGGATTATCGCGCGAATAAGAACTACAGCCAGGCGTGCATTTATTTATTCTTTGTTCTTAAAAGATTTTCGGCGGCTGCCGAAAATCAATAGCACAGAAGGTTGGTTTGGGGTATCTCTCGCACGATTTGAGGCGTTCTCGCACGGTTGGGACAGTCTCTCGTTCGATTTGAAGATTCTCCGCTGCTCCGTTCCGCCGTCCCACGCATTTGGGATGCTCTCGACCTGCTTTGCTTCCCACACACGAATTTGAGCAATTATATTCAAAAAGACTTGTTTTCACATATACTATCATGTATACTGTGTATATCATATAGACACAGTTAAGATGATTTAGGTTGCATGCGCTTTGTCGCACCGAGGGGGTGTCCTAATGTGCTGATACATATTTCGCAAACAAGTTCGACTCCGATGTATGAACAGGTAATCTCGGAAATACAGCGGCTGATTGCCATGGGGTATATGGAGCCGGATGAGATGCTGCCTTCGATCCGTGAGTTGTCGAAAGAGCTGATGATGAGTGGGATTACCATTCGCAGAGCCTATCAGGAATTGGAGCGAAGCGGGTTTATTTATACACGGAAAGGTAAGGGCAGTTTCGTAGCACAATTAAGTGAGGAAAGGCTGGCACAATGGAAAATGGAACAAGTACGTGGACCGCTTTTGGAATCGGTTTTGCAGGCAAAAAAACTGAACCTGGAAGAAGAGCAATTCCAGAAGCTGATTAAACACATATGGCAGGAAGCAGATAATGATACACAACGTCAGCAGGAGGGGGAAGACAATGTATAACAATGGTGAACAGCCTTTATTGGAAGTGAATGGGTTAAGGAAAGCATATCCGGATTTTCAATTACAGGATGTTAATTTCATATTACCCGCAGGCACAATCATGGGTTTTCTCGGCCGGAATGGAGCGGGAAAAAGTACGACGATGAGAGCGATCATGGATTTGATCAAACCGGATGACGGCGATATTCGAATCCTTGGTATGTCCATGCCGGAAGAGGAAGTTGCCGTGAAAGAACAGGTGGGCTATGTCGGGGATACACCGCTTATGAACAATGCATGGACAATGGAACGGACGTTGAATTTTGCCCGGCATTTTTATCCGGATTGGGATCAGGAAGCTGTTGAGCAAAATTTAGAGCGTTTTGAGATTCCGCGGGATAAAAAAATCAGTGAGCTTTCCAAGGGGATGAAGGTGAAGGCATCGCTCATACTGGCAATGGCTCATCAGCCGAAGTTACTGCTTTTGGATGAACCAACATCCGGATTGGATCCTGTCGTACGGACGGAAGTGTTGGAGCTGTTATTGGATTTTGTACAGGATGAAAGCCGCGGCGTTTTGTTTTCGTCACATATTACGTCCGATGTGGAAAAAATCGCGGACTGGGTGACAGTCATTGATGATGGTAAGATCTTCTTCAGCGAAGACAAGGAGTCCCTGTTGGATCGTTATCGGCGAATCGTGATCCCAGGAGATGGGACAAAGGGTCAGACCCTTTGTCCCACTTCGGATAAAGACAAAAAAGCAACGGATATATTGTTTAACTGTCAGCAGGCGATGGGCGGTTATGTCGGGTATACTGAGCGTTTTGATAGATTCCAAAAAATAGCAACTGGAAATTGGTATTCAGAACGTCTGACTTTGGAGGAACTTTTCGTGTTGTTGACAGGGAAAAAGGAGAGTAAGTGAAATGCGGGCTCTGATTCGACGTGAACTTGAAGGCATGGTAACCATCAGTATAAAAAGGAGTTTGCAGACATATATCGTTTTTGGACTCGTATTAATTCTGCTTATGTGGCTTTTAGGACCAAACATAATCGGTTATTTGGCAACGGACCTTATCAGTCTGTTCATATTTTTAATCGGTATGTTAGCGGCCGGGGTAAGTATGTTATCCGTAATGGAAGATGACGCCGCCAGCAGACAAGCTGGCATTTCTGCAAACATTACGGTCCGTAACAGACATCGTTCATGCGAAGTTTTCTTAGTACGCTCGTATTGTGCGGTTTCTATTTGTTTGGGGTATCTGCACTTATTTTCGGCAAATTTTGCTCATAAATAATGTCTGGACAGTTGATCGTGGGCAGTTGTATTTTTGTTTCTTGCCGTCCTTATTTTACTGGTGGCCGGGAATCTCTTATGGTATTTTTTGCGGGGAAGTTTGTACGGCGGTTGGATTAATTATGCCTTACTGCTTAATGGGGCAATGCTTTTGCTTTTTCTTGGTTTTTATAAGCCATTTGAAATATCATACCCCCTTTTGTACGGACTATCACTCGCATTATCTGTCCTGGTTTATCTAAGTTGCTGGCTGATCATGGTTGGAAGGGGAAAGAGCAAAGGATTTCCACTTGAGGTGGACGATCCAAAATGGGAAAAGATGAAAAACCACGCTGAGGAATTGAAAAGGCGCCAAGCCGAGCGTCAGTCTAGAAAGAACCAGATGTAAGGAGGGGTTGAGGTGAGGACGTTAATAAAAAGAGAACTCAGAGTGCTAAACATTGCTGAGGGCAGCAAAAACCCAGCACTGTTTATGGATGTCTTGAATAGGGATCCTCTCATAATAATCTGCTCGGTCGGGGTTTGCAAGGATTTTTGATGGTGAGGTTTTTAAAAAACATCTCTGTCCGTTGTTGAATGGTCCTTGTATGCAAGTGGTCTCCAATAGTCTGGAACGCGAAGGTACTAGCCGTCAGATGATTTTTCTGCAAACACTGCCTGAAAGAGCCACATTGTGGAGTGCCAAGTTTATAAGTTGTTATTAGTTGCGTGGTCATTGTCTGGATGAATGCAGTCATGTTTTTTACCATCTTCATAAGCAGCATCGGTATGGATGATTTCGGTTACTCTCGGGCTTTTTTTTTTCGTCGCTGATTATTTTTCTGGCTGCTGTTATAGTATTAACATATTTTTATAATGGCCCACGGAGCCTTTTTTTGATATCAATACTTTCCATATTTATCTGGGGCGGTGTGTGTGCTCTTACAGGATATTGCCTTGGGTTTTACCTGACAAGTCTCGGAATAGTTCCTGGAGGTTTAGTTTTTGCCATTTTTATGAGTATGGCACTGGTGGTCTATTTGATTTGCTGGTGGCTATCTGTACGAAGCGTTACGAAAAAAGGCTTTCCTTTAGCTAAAGGGCATAACGCAGACAGGATGAAGCTATTGCAAGGGGGGTCAAAATGAGGACAGATATGATTGCGGATTTCATCAAAGAAGAATGGTATAGTCAACGTCGGTTACTGTTTTGGTATTGCCTGACGTCCCTGATTCTTGGGTTATTGTTCATTTATGCCAGTCGTAATGGCTGGGTTTTGAACCAGGTGGAGAACCACGCGGGACTAAGTCTAGGGGAATTTTCGTTGACGGCTTTGGTGCTTCTTTTTATAGCTTATGTGATCAGTTGGGTGTTCTTGTCCACCAAGACTGACATGGAGATCCGGTCAGGGTTCTATCCGTTTTTACATACGTTGCCGATTACCATCAAAGAAATTGTCACAGCCAAATATATGGCAAATTTTTTGATGAATGGCCTCATGATCGCTTGGCTGTGTGGTATATGGTGGATTTATGAGCTGAGTTTTCCGGATGCTGCATCACTGACGGCCTGGACAGTGTTATGTACATTGGGTTTGTTTTATGCATTCAGTGTTTTGGCTGTTCATATGGCGTTTTTCTTTCGATGGGGGAGCGGATCGGTGATTTATGTCTTTCTACTATTACTGATTGTTGTGAGTCAATTTGAATTTGCCGATCAACTGTTTGAGCAAATCGTCAGTTGGATGGACCGGTCTCCTTTCTTGTTTTCGGGAATAGCTATTCTTTTAACGGCATGCATTTGGATTACTTGCTGGAACTGGTCGGTTAAGGCTTATCGGAAATATTAAGATGGGTGGAAAAGCTTTTCGATGTGTCCCTATTTAAGCAGGCCCTATGTTTATTCGTTTTTTGCCTGGTATGATAAGATAGCACAAACACAATCTTGAGAGGTGAATAGCCATTGTTAATAAAACCAGACAAATTGCAGCCGGGAGATAAAGTTGCGACCGTTAGCCCTTCTTCAGGAGTGGCTGGTGATCCGGATACCAGATGGCGTTACGATCAAGGTGTCAGGCGATTGGAAAATGACTTTGGTCTTGAGGTAGTGCCAATGCCGAATAGTTTAAAGGGAACAGACTATCTGCATGAAAACCCAGGGGCACGTGCTGAGGATCTAATGACTGCATTTAAGGATGAGCGTATCAAAGGAATTATTGCGAATGTTGGCGGTAAGGATTGTATTCAATTACTTCCCTATATTGATCTTGATGTTATCAGAGAGAATCCGAAAATATTTATGGGTTATTCTGATATAACGATTCCCCATTTGCTTATGCTTAAGGCAGGGATTTCTTCTTTTTATGGACCGAATGTTCTAACCGACTTTGCAGAAAATGTTGAGATGGCTTCATATACCGCTGATATGGTGAAACGTGTCCTCTTTTCGAATGAAATAGCCGGAGAGATCAAAGCTGCGAATGAATGGGCAATTGAGGTTTTGGAATGGGATGAAGCGGATAAAGATAAACCACTCAAGATGCTTGAGAATTCCGGCTATGAATTGCTGCAAGGCTCGGGTATTGTGCAGGGCCGGTTGATTGGTGGCTGTATGGATGTGCTGGAAACCGCGAAAGGTACAAAAATTTGGCCTGAGGCGGAAGATTGGGAAAACAGCATCCTTTTCCTGGAAGTTGCGGATGGAACACTGGAACCAACGCGTATAAAGTCATGGCTTCGAAACTATGGTGCGCAGGGTATTTTGCATAAGGTGAATGGCGTTATCTTTGGTAAACCACAGGATGAGATGTATTTTGCTGAATATAAAAAGGTCATTCAGGAAGTGATGAAGGAAAATGATCTGGAAAACTTGCCGGTTCTTTTTAACTTGAATTTTGGCCACACAAAACCAAAAACGATATTGCCATACGGTATACCAGCAAAAATTAATTGTCATGACGAAACGTTTTCGATATTAGAAAGCGGCGTGAAATAAGGATATGATTATCTTTAGTGAAATTTTTGAATATCCGCCTCGTTTCGATAAGTAACGGTGTCATGTGCCTTTGTTTGTGGTAATATAATGGTAAAGAAAAGGCGAAAGGGATGATTGGATGGCCATTCCAAACAGAAAAAAGAAATATTCGTATGCCGATTATCTGACATGGGAAGAGGGTAAAAGACTTGAGTTGATTGCAGGGGACATTTTCAATATGTCGCCTTCCCCTTCACGCAGACATCAACAAGTTCTGGGGGAATTATTTACAGCGTTCTCTGTTTTTTTACGTGGTAAGGAATGTGCCGCTTTTTTTGTCCCATTTGATGTACGGTTATTCTCGGAAAACAAGTGGGATGATGAGATCGATCATGTGCTCCAGCCTGATTTGTCGATTGTGTGTGACCCAAATAAACTTGACGACAAAGGATGTAATGGATCACCGGACATGATTATAGAAGTTCTCTCCCCATCATCCGTTAAAATGGATCGCTGGACGAAATATCAACTTTACGAGAAATCAGGGGTAAAGGAATATTGGTTGGTTGATCCGGTTCTGGAATCGGTAGAGATTCATTGTTTAAGTGATGAGGGCTATGAATTCCAAGGGGTCTTCACAAAAGAGGATACCATTTCCGTTTCGATTTTAACCGGAATGGAATTGGATCTGTCGCAAGTATTTGGATAAAGGAATCAAACTTGGTGTTCCTGGAAAAGAATGATTTCAACATATCTTTGGAAAGTTGACAAGCCCTGTTAACGTTTTTTATAATATGAACATATGCTAATATAACCATACATCACTTAATCAATAAATTTTTCCTTAATAAGCCGTGTGATTAATTTTTTCAAAGTGAGGGAATTTTAATGGATGACTATCATGTAAATCCGGAAGACGATCTGTATGAAGATTTGGATGAAGAAACGTTATTTGTCGTATCACAAACATTCAAGGCGTTAGGGGATCCGACAAGAATTCGAATCCTCCATTTACTTTTTTATCAGGAGTATTCTGTCAATCAGATTGCTGAGAACCTGCATCTCAGGCAATCAACCGTTTCACATCAGTTACGGTTTTTGAAAAATCTGCGGCTTGTAAAATACCGCAGAGAAGGTACAACACTGTATTATTCCCATGATGACGAGCATGTTATGAACTTGTTGGAAGAGTCCATCGAACACGCCAAACACAATTAGGCATATCATTAATATTAGTATATGAACAGATACTAGTTGATAAGGTTGGAGGGTTTTTAATTGGGACACGATCACAGTCATGATCATACACATGGTGCCAACAAAAGAGCATTATTGATCAGTTTTATCATTATAACCGCATACATGATTGTTGAAGTGATTGGGGGGCTCCTGACCAATAGCCTGGCACTATTATCGGATGCAGGGCATATGTTAAGTGATGCTGTTTCGCTCGGTGTCGGACTTTTAGCCTTCAAATTTGGGGAGAAGGTCGCCAGTTATCAAAAAACATATGGTTACAAACGATTTGAGATTTTGGCAGCGGTTTTTAATGGTGTAACACTTATAGCTATTTCATTATATATTTTTTTTGAAGCGTATCACCGTTTTATGGATCCACCCGAAGTTGCATCAACCGGCATGTTAATCATTGCTTCCATTGGCCTGATTGTGAACATTGCGGTTGCCTGGATTTTAATGCGCGGCGACACAGAAGAGAATTTAAATCTTCGGGCAGCTTTCCTGCACGTTATAGGGGATTTGTTTGGTTCGGTCGGAGCAGTCACCGCGGCACTGTTGATTATGTTCTTCGGCTGGGGCTGGGCTGACCCATTAGCGAGTGTACTCGTTGCCATTCTTGTACTCGTAAGTGGATGGCGTGTGACAAAAGATGCTGTTCATGTATTGATGGAAGGGACGCCTAAAAACGTTGAACTCGACGATATTATAAAAACGGTCGAAAATATCCCTGAAATTATCGCGATCCATGACCTGCATGTGTGGAGTATCACGAGCGGGCAAAATGCATTATCCTGTCATGCGGTGGTGAACGGCAACTTATCCGTCCATGAAAGCCAGCAGCTTTTGCGAACGATTGAGCGTGAATTGGAGAATAAAGGAATTGGCCATGTGACGATCCAGATGGAAAGTGAAGAACATCCGCATGAAGATTCTCTGTTTTGTCAAATTGATCATGACACCGGCACCAGTTATAATCACTCGAATTAAACACAGCAGCTGTTGCCCCAGGATATGCCATGTCAATCGAAAGTCGCTGATAGAAGCTCTGGATGTGCAGTAAAAAATCCGGCATAATCTGCTCACTGCACGGCATCATCCTTTTTATCGACATAAAGTGTGCCATCCGGCAGAACTTCTGCATAAAAGATCTGTGAAAAGGTTGTTGCCCCTGCCTGCTCTACTTGCTGTTCGAGCCAGTTCATATCAAGATTTAATGCTGCAAGGTTGTTTTGGTTAACGACGCCATCTGATATGACTTTTGTTGCAATCGGATAAACATTGGGAGTTGTCCCAGCCAAATTCATATCGCCCTTTGTTACACTTTGATTGATTTCCTTTTTCAGAACTGAGAGTTTGCCGCTGGTTTCAAAAATGGCATAGTCCACATCTGACATAGCAAAAATATTCTTTTGCCGCAGTAATGCACTAAGCTCGTCAATATCCAGACGAGCTTTACGGAGTGCACTCTCCATAATCTTCCCATCCTTAACAACTATCAGCGGCTGTCCGGTCGTTATTTTGCGTGCATTTAACGATTTAATATCTAAAATTCCTATAATAATTGTGATTAAAGCCCATCCGACAAGAGCAATGAGTCCATTTCGAAGACTTAAACTTTGACTTACAACGAGGTTAGCTGAAATAGAACCGATCGCAATCGCGGAAACAAAATTGAAAAATGTCATCTGACTGATTTCTTTCCTGCCCATAATTCTTGCCAAGGTAAATAATACAAGAAATGATAATACGATACGGAGCAAAAGTTCTGAAATGCTCATTTACAGCCCTGCTTTCGTCAAATTTATAAGTGTGTGTTCAAACAGAAGATCCTCTATTCGCCGTGTCATTTTCACCGGACTTTCTGAACAGGCTTTATAAGATTATTAATCATCATTCTCACTTGGTTCATACGCATCATATCTCAGTCGTGTTACTCTGGTAGACTCGCCCTTTTCGATTTCAGCTCTGGTGGCCGGTTCACCGTAGGAATCATCCGGGTCGATGCCTGGTGCTGTTACATCGTTATCTCTCTCATTCTTCCGCTTTCTTTTTTCCATGGGAAATACCTCCTTTGATTGTTATTGTTTCTGAAAGATCACATTTCATTAAAGGTGTTTTTTTCCTGCACCTTCTTAGTCAATCAGACGGCGGAGCCGGAATTAGGCTAAGCGGGCCCCTATTATTTATGCACCGCTGTCGAAAACGAATAAAAGTCAAGCATTAAAAAGTATTTATACTCGAAAAAATATATGGTAATCTATATTATATACCTGAATTTTTTAATAATTTGATATTTACCAAAATGGAGAGAGGTGATTTTGATGGCATCACGATCCAAATTTAAGGATCCAGGGTTTATTCTGACGGTCGTTCTGGTTATTTATGCCGGGTTTGTTTTCATCTGGTGGCCGACTGACATTTACATGCTTGGGATTTCACTGGTTGCCTGGCTGATGTTTATTGGATTGTTTTTCTGGTTCCTGCTGGCCGTGATTTATGCCGTGTGGATCGAAAAATTAGAAGGAAGTTGAATGTGATTTTTTAGGGGAGGGGCTTGATAGCATGCAGGTAACTGAATCGATTATTTTACTTATCTACCTGATTGTCATGACAATCATGGGTATCTATTTTTACAGGCGAGCACGGCAGTCAGAAAATGATTATTTCACTGCCGGACAGAGCATTAATACGTTCGTTGGGGCGTTTGCGATTTTTGCCGCTGTGGCGAGTTCCAGTTCCTTGATGGGGGCAGTCGGATCAGGGGTAGCGCTTGGTGTGCCTTATTTTTTCACATACGCTTTTGGTGTCATTGCAATTCTTCCATTTTCGATGTTTTTAGTGTCAGGTCAGATTCGCAGGTCCGGTGTAAAAACGCTTCCCGAATTTTTTAAGCAGCGGTTTGGGAAATCGGTGCAAATTGTTGCGGCGGCTATTGTTGTAATCGGTATGACATTTTACATGGTGCCGCAGCTGACAGCATCCGGGCTGATCGGGTCGCACGTGTTGGGGATTGATTACCCGATGGCTGTTATCATTTTGGGATTGGGTTTTACACTTTATGCTGCCCTTGGTGGCATGTGGGCGATCACATATACCGATCTTATTCAGGGTGCCATCATGCTCATTGGAATCATTATTTTGGCTTTATTTATAGTGGTTGATCATAATGGAATTGTTTCATTGATCAACGATGCATTGGCGGTGGATCCTGCATTCGGTGATATTACACAGCCTTGGATGTCTTATTTCGGTTTATTCATTGCATTTCTATGGTTTGGCATTATTTCACCATCGGTTGTTATGCGTAATTTTGCCTCCCGTGATGCAAAAACAGCCCGTCGTTCAGCCATGTGGGCATGTCTGCTTTATTTGGCATTATTTGTAGCCGGATTTTTCGTTACGGCTGCCGGTGCAAGCATGGGGATCATTGATACGTTGGATAATACGGATATGATATTTGTTTCGGTTATTGAGCAATATTTCCCGGCTATTCTGGGTGGTGTCATGCTTGCCGGTCTGATGGCAGCGATTATGTCATCGGCTGATGCCATGTTGCTCGCCATTTCTGCCGGTATTGCCCATGATATCTATAAGGAGCATATTAATCCAAAAGCCAATGAACGATTTGTAACCGGACTGGGTCTTGTTGTCATGATTGTCGCAAGTATTGTCGGTATTCTGATTGCCATCGAGCCACCGGGACTCATCGCGATCATGGTTGGCTGGGTCGGCGGATTCCTGCTATCGGCTTTCGGTTTTCCAATCGTCCTTGGTATATGGTGGAAACGTGCTAATACGCTGGGCGCGTTATCAGGTATGGTCGGCGGTTCCATCGTCTTTTTGATCCTGATTATTGGACAGTGGTTTCCGACCAATGCTGAGCCAATCATCGCAGCACCTGTATCATTAATTTTGATGATTGTTGTCAGTTTGATGACCGAACCGCCGTCAGATGAAACAAAAGAATTGGTGGATTATTATCATACTCATTTAGAAGAATAGTTAGGGTGATGCAACCATGCAGACGACTGATAGATCCATTAAACTGATAGGGGATAAAGTTGCAGTTTCAGAAAATAATTTATTCAAGCACGTTTATAAAACAGCCGGCATCAAAGCCAGGTTGAATAATATGATAGATGAAGATTATTTAAGGCAAAATACAAAGGGATGTGAATTAATTTATCATCCATTCTGGCTTGCGAAAACATTGGTTATTGCTGATAGACCGCCATTTCCGTCGCGCACGCAGCCGAATATGGTTTTCGTTGACGCTGTGTCAGGTTATCGGGGGGTATTTTCCCGTATCCCCCCGATAAGGGAACAGCAAATTAGCCTTAGTCATCTGGCTCAGCTGCGAATTTCGGAAAAAGATGATGCTATCAGGTATGTAAAAAATGTCCAGGAAAAGCAGATTAACCGCTCATATATTTTGAAAAAACCGCGGCATGAGATAAAAGAAATTTCTGTTGCATATCTGCCACTGTGGAAAGTCGCTGTTCGGAGTGGCTTAATCAATGAGACGTTTTATATTAACGGCAATACAGGCGAGTCGGAAAAATTCATGGCAGAGCGCTGGCAGAATGGAAAGGACTTGTTGCAGCATTCTGTTATGGGCTAAAAGTATAGTTAAACAAAGCATACTCATAGTTCAGTTTTGTGGAGAAAAAATTAGAGAACAGACAAACAAGGAATCTGTTCTCTTTTTCATGCCATTCTTCATTCAGATTTCAGCAAAAAAGTTTCACTTATTTCCAGCCGATGACAATCATTAATCGTCAACTTTACTTTGATGCAGCGGGGGAGGCACCAGCCAGCCCTTCTCTTTATTAAGTCTGAGGGCTTTTGCTCCTAGTGATGCCTTTTGAGTATGGAATTGTCCAAACATCATGGCAATATCCTCCCGCGTTGATTCACCTATTATCTTACTGCAAGACACTAAGCCCGCTGCAATCTCGCCGGATAGAGCGACTGCAATTTCCTGGTCCTGAAAACGAGCTCCCGCTGGAATATCCTCCCGGGAAGCTTTCGGACGTTCTGCAGGTGTTGGCGGCAGACCGACGCCATTATCTTTTAGGATTGTTTCAATCTGTTTGACCTCTTGCTGTGAAGCTTGAATTGCCTCTTCAAGCAATTTCCTCAAGTCCTCATCTCCTGCATGGTTGAGATGCGTCTGATTACCTGCAATCATTCCCTTGGCCGCCGTCAGAAAAGTCCATATACCGAAGACTTCGCCGTAGTGCATGGGTTCTTCTTTGGGATTTCCACCTAAAACTCCCATTGTCATCCTCCTTAACAAACTCATAGTAACGTCCTTTCAGTTTTTAGAATGCCCTGCCTTCATTGGTTCATTCAAAGATGTATATTAAATGAGGCACAGTCACTTTGTACTATATGTTGTTGAAGTCGCTTTTCTGTAACCATGTCCATCTTTTCAGAAATGATAAAAGGCCTATGGAAAACCTCCATAAGCCTTCCACCATATGAGAAAGAACATGTCAATTGAGAAGGTGGTCGTGCGGTTAAAAGGCTCTCACCTTAGTAATACCCGCCGCCGAAGCCTCCTCCACCAACGTAGGCACTGCCGACGATGATGAGCAGAATGAACAATACGACAATTAGGGCAAAGCCACCGCCGCCCCCTGCATATCCTGCACTCATTAAAAAGCACCTCCTTAGCGTGGATAGTGCCATACTATGCATCAATGAATATATAGTGTGGACAGGAGACTACCAATGGTTGAAAAAGCATGGAATATCATCGCATGTACCATAAAAATGCAAGTAATCGATAGGGTTCGTATCCTGGTCGACAGGTAATCCTGATTTTAAGAATTGCCGACAATATATATAATAGCCTGCTCCGTAAAAGTTCCTCAAACTAAGGCACCGATTCCACCCTTCCTTCATAAACTGACATAGCAGTTAACAAGGTGGAATAACATTGGAAAACAATCGATATCTTAAGGCACTAGCATTGATGGGAGTCGGTGGTGCGCATCCCGGTGGCTTGCACTTGACCAAACATATATTGGCAAGGGAAGAGATAAATGCTAATATGACTATTCTTGATGCAGGCTGTGGGACGGGGCAGACAGCTGCATATATAGCCGATCAATTCCAGTGTCGTGTTACAGCCCTTGATAATAGTGAAATGATGCTGGAGAAGGCGCGGGAAAGGTTTTCAGGAAAAAATCTGCCAATTGACATCAGACAGGGAAATATCGAAAACCTGTCATATCGAGATGATCTGTTCAACATGGTTGTCTTTGAATCAGTGTTAGCCTTCACTGATATTTCCCGGTCGATTGCAGAATGTAAAAGAGTTCTAAAGCCGGATGGCGTATTTTATGCGATTGAAATGGTACTTGAAAAGAAGCTGCCGGAACATGAATTAAAACCAATCATTGACTTCTATGGGATTGCTCGTTTACTGACTGAGGCTGAATGGCGTGACCTTTTTTCCGCTGCCGGTTTTTGGAATGTACGGGCGGAAGTCTTCAATCTGCCATTTGGAGACGTCGATTTGGATAACACACGGGACTTTTTACTATCGGAAACTATTGATGATGACATGTTTGACATTCTTCAGGAACATGAACAGTTAACAGCGTTGTATGCGGAACAGCTAGGTTTTCGTATATTCAGATGTTCGGTTTAAATCAGGGAGGATGATTTGGGAGGGAGATGTATTGGTATAAGCGATTGTACTATTAGAAGTTATTCAAAAAGTCCGGTAAAAATGATACATCGAATTTCTTCGTTGGCTTGTTCCTCGCTGCTCATGTATCTAAGTGCATACATTCCGTGCTCGAAACTGCGCCGCCTCGAAACCTTTTTATCCTCCTTTTTGAACACGCTCTATTAGCAGATTTGGAAGTTTTTCCGCATGTCGCTTTAGCAAGATCTTTCTGCTGATTGAAGTTAAAAGCCGGCTATCCGATCAATAGGATTGCCGGCTTTTAAAGTGTGTAAGCATCCCACATTAACTGTTTTCGTCAATAATATCGATATATTCCCGATTAATATCTTTTTTAGGAATCGTGACTTTTAATAACCCATCATGAAAGGACGCTCTTGTTTTCTCTTTTGGAATTGGGAATGGCAAAGTAATCGACCGTTCCATTTGCTGATAAGATTGGCTTTTGTTATTGTTATTTGTTTCGTTGTGAATTGAACCGGCCTCTGCAGCAATCCGTAATCGATTTCCGATCATCTCCAGTTCGATTTCATCACGTTTATAGCCCGGCAATTCAGCAGTCACAATAAATTCAGATTCGTTTTCATTTACATCAACCCAAAATGGCCTCAGGTTAAATACTGAATTCATGTGTTTGAATGATTCATTGAAAAACGAATCCATTTGTCCCATCAGATCCCTGAATGGCGACATATCAATATCAAACTTGCCTGGCCGGTTATTCTTGTTTGACTCCACTTTCACTCACCCCTCTAATAAAAGGTTTCATTACTAAAATATGCAAACGTCCGCAAGAGTGGTGGGCAAATGCTTGATTTGAACTCTTTTTTTAAAGTTCTTTTACCAATTTTTGCTAAATACCCGGGTTAGTGTAAGCGATTTACATCAAAAACTCAGAAATCGCTTACGTTACCAATCATTTGCATTTTTATTCATCATTCATGTGTCCCTCTTCACAAAATGATTTAAACTAAAATATTGAAATTGTATCAAAAAATAGAAAAATGACGGTAGACAAGCCTTGAACAGCATGATATAGTATTGATTAAATTTTCTGAGGAGGGATGACTTATTCTTAGCAACCCACTTATTGCCACAGTTTTAGTTTTTGCACTCATTGCACTGGGAGAGTGGTTGTCGATCATCTCTAAAGCCAGAATCCCGATGCTTCTCACGGCAATGGTTGGATTTCTGGTAATGGTGTGGACTGGCATTTTTCCGGAAGATATTCTGGAAAAATCGACATTTGCAGCACTGGGGTCCATTTTAATAGGGCCTGCGATTCTTCATATGGGTACCATGATTCCCTTCTCAATTCTTAAGCGTCAATATAAGGCGGTATTGATCGCTTTGGGCGGTATTGTTACAGCAGCTGCTTTGGTATTGGTGATTGTTCCGATTCTTTTTGACTATGCGACCGCCGTTGCAGGAATCGGACCGGTCAGCGGGGGTGTTGTGGCGCTCCTGATTACGTCCGAACGGTTAACGGAGATTGGAATGACGAGTCTTGTTATAATTCCGGCATTGATCGTTGCATTTCAGGGTGTAATGGGAATGCCGCTGGCGCTGAACTTTTTGCGAAAGTATGCCAAAAGATTTCAGAAGAATTTGGATAATGAATCATTTGTTGCTTCTGATCCAGCAGAAGAAGCTGCGGCGTCAACTGAGACCGGGAAAAAGTCAAGCCCAATTAAATCAAATGCAACCATGAAATTATTCTTCGTGTTTTTCGGAGCAGCTGTTGGGGTTGCACTGGGTGAATTGACACCTGTCCATTACAGTCTGTGGTGCCTGGCAATTGGTATCGGAGGTCTCAAATTAGGGTTATTTGAACCGAAAGCTCTTGAACGATCCAATTCATTCACACTGACAATGGTAGCGATTATATTTGTTGTGATCGGTACAATGGCGGATGTGACCCCACAGGATGTCTTGAACAACTTGCCTGCTATTCTGACTATCCTGATTCTTGGTACGTTCGGCCTTGCATTTGGTGGTTTTATTGTTTCCAAACTGGTCAAATGGCACCCATATAAAGGAATGCCTGTCGCATTGACAGCTCTGTTTGGATTTCCCGGTGATTATATATTGTGTGAGGAAGTCAGCCGCAGTGTTGCCGGAAATAAACAGGAAGAAAAGGCCATTTTTAATGAATTGATGGCACCGATGCTGATCGGTGGTTTTACAACTGTTACAGTCGCTTCTGTTGTGGTAGCCGGTATATTGATCGGAACATTATAAGTTATAGGGGAGGAATTGAAATGGTAAGAACAGTAGTCAAAAATGGATTACTAGTTGATGGTTATGGTGGTGAGCCGCAAAATGGTTCGATTGTTGTGACTGAAAATGACCGATTGGTTTATGTTGGTCCCGAACAGAACTATACACTAAAAGGTGACGAAACAGTCATCGATGCACAAGGCGGAACCATCCTGCCGGGTTTGATTGATTCCCATGTGCATATGATGATGGAATATACACCGGTTTCGGAAAAATTAACGACACCATTTTCCTATATGTATTATCAGGCAGCACAGTATTTGGAAACAACATTAAACACCGGTATCACTTCTGTCCGGGATGCGCTTGGTACTGATCGCGGTGTGAAAAAGGCGGTTGAGGACGGGCTTATTAAGGGGCCCCGTCTGCAATTAAGCATTAATGCATTAACGACTACCGGTGGCCATGGTGATGGCTATCAGGTTTCAGGTGATGTGATGGATATTTTACCGTCAGGATACCGCGGTATGCCGGATGGACGGTGTGATGGTGTTGAAGAGGTACGCAAAAAAACACGTGAAATGCTGCGTGCTGGTGCGGAAGTGATTAAAGTGCATGCAACCGGCGGCGTGCTAAGTGCAACTGACCACCCTGAATTCACCCAGTTTTCTCCGGAAGAATTGGCTGTAATTGTAGAGGAAGGGCGTTTCCGCAAAGGGACTAGAGTCATGGCACATGCTCAAGGAGCAGAAGGGATTAAAAATGCAGTCAAAGCAGGCATCCATTCGATTGAACATGGTATTTTCCTGGATGATGAAGCGATTGAACGAATGCTTGAAAATGGCACTTATCTTGTCCCGACATTGCTCGCGCCGGTAGCCGTACTGGAAACAGCTGACGAAAAAGGTATGCCGGCAACAGCTATCCAAAAGTCCAAAGAAGTTATTGAACAGCATAAAGCAAGTATCGCAAAAGCTCATAAAGCAGGTGTCAAGATTGCAATGGGGACGGATGCAGGTGTCATGAAACATGGTACCAATCTTCGTGAACTCGGTCTGATGGCGGATATCGGTATGAGCCCGATGGAAACCATTGTAGCGACAACAAAAACAGCTGCGGAATGTCTGGGCTGGGATGATCAAGTGGGAACATTGGAGAATGGAAAACTTGCCGATGTTGTTGTGGTGAAAAGCAATTCACTTGATGACATTCATTCACTTGCAGACCATGATGCGGTCCAATTTGTTATGAAAGATGGCAACGTAGTGAAAAATTCGTTAGGCTGATTTACATTAGAATGCGTGCGTGTTTAACAAAAGGACGGGACAGCTTGGATATCTTTTTAATATGTTTGTGGTCAATCATGCAGGGACGACAAAAGCATGATATCATTTGAAACAGGTGATATCATGTTTTCATTATGGGGAGGTACTTGTATGGGAATTTTATATGATAACTTAATACAGGGTTATGATTCAGCACATGACACAGACGGTATTTCTGGTGAGCGACTGGCTAAACGGTTGGATGCAATTTCTGAAATAGGTCTCACTGAAAACAACGGTTCACATCGTCCAGGATTTTCCAAGGAAGAAAAGGCTGCGAAAGAATTGGTTTCAAAGTGGATGCGTGAAGCCGGATTGGAGGTCCGTCAAGATGGTGCCGGAAACATTTTTGGGCGCCTGGCAGGTAAGAAAAATGATCTGCCAGCTATTTTGAGCGGATCACATTTGGACAGTGTTCCAAATGGCGGACATTTTGACGGGGTACTGGGTGTATTGTCTGCGCTCGAAGTGGCTGAAGCCTGGCGCGAATCCGGGTATCAGCCCGAGAAACCATATGAAGTCGTCGTTTTTTCCGATGAGGAAGGTGCGCGATTTAATGGCGGTCTGCATGGAAGTGAGGCCGTCGTCGGCAAAGGTGATATTGAAGAAAAATTAAAGCTTATCGATCAGGATGGCATGAATTTTTCAGAAGTATTGGAAGACATTGGCTTAAGTGTTGACAGTTATTTGGGGGCAAAGCGTGATCCTGAAGAAATCGAAATGTTTGCCGAAGTACATATTGAACAGGGAAAACAGCTGGAGCGTGAAGCCTTGCCATCCGGAATCGTCACTGGCATTGCCGGACCATGCTGGCTTGAGTTTACATTCACGGGTGAAGCAGGGCATGCAGGAAACACGCCAATGAATGACCGGAAAGATGCACTCGTGGCCGCGAGCGCGTTTATCGGGGGCGTAAATGAACTGCCTGCCTCGATCAGTGATTCGGCAGTAGCAACTGTCGGGAAAATGCAAGTTGATCCAAATGGTGTCAATGTAATTCCGGGCAGTGTCACCCTCTATGTCGACATTCGCGACATATTTGAAGAAACCCGCGACAAGCTTGTTGATCAGGTGCTGGCACTGGCGGAGAAAATTGCTGCTAAACATCAGATTAGCGTCAATCATGTCGAAAAAATGCGTGTGTCACCGGTACCGATTAAAGAAGAAAAACAACAGCTGCTGGAGGCATCATGTCATGAGGCAAACATCCGGCCATATCGGCTGCCAAGCGGAGCGGGACATGACGCGATGATCATTGGTGAGAAATGGCCGGTCGCTATGTTGTTTACACAAAGCAAAGACGGCATCAGCCACAATCCAGCCGAATGGTCTGATTTGAATGATTGCGTACAAACTGTTCATGTACTTAAAAATTTTTTGGAGAAAATGCAGGAATAAAATTCAAATATCCAAAAGGAATGCTTGGATACCGAAATGGTTATTCAAGCATTTTGTTTGTGTAATCCCATCAGGAAATCGCGCGGCACTGATCCCAATTCGCACGATGATCCCGCAATTTCGCGCGACACTATCCCAAATCGCGCGGCGAAGCTCCAAATTCGCGCAACAATTGCACGATTTCGCGCGACAAAGTCTCAATTTCGCGCGATATCACTCCTGAATCGTGCGACGAACCTCTAGTTTCCCGCGGCAGCCCCAATATCGCACGACACCACCGTTAAGATTGGTGGATTTGTAGTAAGTGCAAGCTTGAGCGAGAGAACCCACTCATTATGAATCAGTTGTAACATAATATAACGTCATGTTAATATATAAAGGTTCGAATTTTTTACAGTTGCAGGAATTCAATCAACAATAAAAATGCTGCGAAAGATACTGTGCCTTATATAATTTTTTATCGCTGAATAAATAATCCTGACAACGTAGAAAGGGGATTTTACATGAGTGATACAACAACCTCCTGGGATTTGCCGCCCAAACAAAAAGCTTTAATGATAGCAGCATTGTTGACAGGCGCCTTTATGGGAATTATTAATGAAACATTATTAGCTACGGCACTTCCAACGATTCAGGATGCGTTTTCCATATCACAGGGAGAAGTGCAATGGATGACAACCGCTTTTTTGATGACAAATGGGATTATGATACCTGTGTCCGCATTTTTAATTGATCGGTTTAGGACGAGAGGGTTATTTTTGACGGCAATCGGCTTATTCGGTGCAGGTACAGCGATTGCAGCTATAGCAACTGCGTATCCTGTTCTCCTGTTGGGACGTGTCGTGCAGGCTTCCGGCTCTGGGATCATGCTGCCGTTATTAATGACCGTTCTCTTGGCTGTTATTTCGGTTGAACGGCGTGGTACCGCAATGGGGCTGATCGGGATTGTCATTGCATTTGGCCCTGCCATTGGCCCGACACTCTCCGGATGGCTTTTGGAACATTTCAGCTGGCGATCATTATTTTATACTGTCCTGCCAATTGTTGCCGTTACAATGACAGTTGCGGCGCTCTTTCTGAAGAATGTGACTGACCTTCGAAAACCAAAAATTGATGTGCTGTCGATTATTTTGTCTTCTGTTGGATTCGGTTCATTTCTTTATGGATTCAGTATTGCTTCCGAGGCCGGCTGGGGAAGTGCTGTCGTCATCGGATCTATTGTAACCGGCTTACTGGTTATTGGCTTGTTCATTTGGCGCCAGCTTGTCCTGAATACGCCGATGCTGGAATTCCGTGTGTTCCAATTCCGGATTTTTACGTTGGCTATTGCGATTACGATGGTCGTTTTGGTTTCGATGATTGGGGCGGAAACGTTGCTGCCGCTGTTTATGCAAAATGTCCTGGGATTTACACCACTTGAATCCGGGATGATGCTGCTTCCGGGTGCCATCGTGATTGGCATTATGTCGCCGATTACCGGCAGGCTATTTGATAAGTATGGAGCTAAATGGCTGGCACTGATTGGTCTGACTGTTGTGACCGTCACAACGTTTATGTTTACACGTTTGTCATTGGAGACATCATTTACGTATTTGACGATAATTTATGCTATTCGCATGTTTGGCCTTTCATTTGCGCTGATGCCGGTTATGACGTCAGCATTGAATCAGCTGCCGCCAAAATGGTATGCACATGGGTCTGCTATGGCTAATACATTACAGCAAATTTCTGCATCGATTGGAACGGCGATACTTATCACATTGGTGGCTATGGGAACCAACAGCTTTGTGCCGGACGCCAATGCGTCTCCGGAACTGATTGGCCGGATGGCACAAGTCACAGGATTCGAATGGGCGTTTATGGCCAGTACCATCCTTGCTTTTATTGCGCTCATTTTGGCCATATTTCTTCACCCGCCAAAAAAAGAAAAAGAAATCGTACGACAGATTCATGGCCAGGATGCTACGCTGAGCTGATACTCCCACAGCTAAAGCAGTGGGGTTCTGAATCTATTGTCCTTCTTCCGGCCGGCAGCCACAGACACATTTGCATGTGCTCGACATTTAGGGCTGTTCAGGATACTGGGACCATTTCCTTCAGAACTTTCACGGCCAAAGCAGCCTCTGCTGCCATTAACGACCGCATTTTTGACTTTCGCAAGCCCGGTGGTATCACACCGCTGTATGTGTTGCATTAGTTTTTTACACTGATTCCCGAATTTAAAATCATCTTTTTGTCCTTTACAATGGTTTGTATTGCTTGGTCATGCAACTTTTTAAACAATGGAAAGGTTGCCTTACATTTGCTTCGATTTGGTTTGGTTCCCGATTCATTGGCATTCATCAATAAAAAGGCTGAATATAAAGTGAAACTTCATTCAGCGGTGCGGTTCTTACCGCTGAATGTTAGTTGAACAGAATCGGACCTTTACGGGCAGCTGGCCCCACAAGTCTTTCTTAATTTAATTGTAATATTGAAGTGGGGTCTTGCTGCCCGTTAAGGCGGGATAAATCTCGTTGTACCTTTGTATTGTCATCAATCACATGCCAGCGTTGTGACAATGGCCTTTTTATGTATATATTTTTAACATGGCAGTACTGGCTGGCTTTGAGTTTTCTGGATTGGTTTGCGGTTTGCTGCTTTCGTTTTGCAGGGTTTAAAAAAGCCCATGGTTTGTTCCGTTATAAACGTGCGATCGAGGCGTGAGGAAGTTCGGTTTGCTAAAAAGCATTCGATGGGGATAATTTTCGCGAAATCACGCTTGTTTGCGATGCAATTTTTTCAATTTTAACACGATTTTTCCGATAACGATTTGGAAAATACAGTCTTCTTGCCTTGTTTGATCGTGCCATCTCTATTGAAATTTTGCGGTTTGTCGCGCGTCTTGAACGGTCCATTTTGCGTTTGGGTCAATCGAATATCACGTGATATTTCTTGAACCCTGTTCCGCTAAATTGAATAAGGTGCTGCTTTGTTAATGATGAGACAGCCCAGGGTTGAATGTGCCAATATCCCAATCCAACATCTCCTTTTCCAAGCTTTCTGTTCTTGGATGGCGGATACCCGCTGATACCAAATCAGCAAAATAGCGTATGCAACCTCTTATTCTTTTGAACAATACGCACAAATTTTACCTGGTATCGATCATCTACCGTTTTCTCTTTTCCGTCTGATATGATTGTATAGGAGAATCGTGTTTGTTGATCCAAATGATGAAGGATTTCAGAAGTATAGGCATCGTTCTGTTTGATTTTCAGTGGCGTTGACAAATCTTTATAAACGAGAAATCCATCTATAAATCGCCAGCCTGTCGTATTCGTTTTCCCTTCAAAACTCTCCATGTCCCCTTTTCGAAACAAAGCGACATGCTTAGCTTTGCCGAATAGTTTTTTTACTGAAATGTCAGCCAGGCGCGGGAGGCTATTTTTTGCGCAACAGCTGCATTCACTTGGTTATGAAAGTGTGCGCGAATAGGCTTTACCCACGCGTGTGAAGCAAACTCGGTCAGTCCATATTTTTTTCTTAAAAGATGAAGCTTTTGATTGATCGTTTTCTTTTCATGAATAAGCGAGGCATCATGGTCATCTTTTGCCAGTTTCTTTTTGACACCATACAGTTGCCGGATTAATCTTTTATATGCCTTTTCCCGTTTCATTTGTTTTTCGCGCTTCAGGTATTCACCAAGAACGGTATTATATATGACACGGCAAATTTCCAATTCATCAGTGATGACAGCAAACCATTCCTGGATTATTGTCTAATTCCAAGGTTAACACAAACGTTGGGGGTGTTTTAGCCAATATGAACACCTCTTCAGAAGGGAACGTATGTTTCGTTTTTATTATATCCTATTGACGATCAGAAAGCAAGTAATCATTTGCTTAATACACTTAATCTTTTTAACTTAATTCATTTCAGGTACGGAGCACCACAAAACCTTCTTTTTTGGCACTCCGTATCTGACCTCGCTCTCATCCCATGTCTCAAGACGATGGGCTTTCTCGTTCGGAGAATCTGTAATATACACGAAAAAGCTGTCTCATTTTAATGGAAATGAGGCAGCTTTTTTTACATAAATTGTTCTTCTCAAATATAAAATTATTATCCATTCGTTCTTAATAAAGTATAAGATAAGTGATATTCTCAGATACCAGAGTAATATCACTATACCCATTTGGTTTTCTAAATTGAATTTTAGTTAATCCAATTTGGTTCCGTAAAAACATAGCAAACGAAACTTAGGCTCCCGGATTCCCCGGAAGCCCATATTATTCATCTATGAAATTTTTTATCTATTAGCACCATGCCGCGCCTACGATAATAAGCAGGATGAATAAAACGACGATCAGCGCAAAACCGCGGCCGCCGCCACCGAATCCAGCGCCGCCATATCCGGCTCCGCCTACTGGTGCGCCGTATCCGTATCCAGCGCCACCGAATCCGGCACCGCCGTATCCAGCTCCGGCTACTTGACCGCCGTAGCCACCGCAGCCACATCCAGATCTAGGTCCAAAACCCATTTATAACCCTCCTAAGCGTTTTTTGTTTGATTACAGATTAATATCCAACGTAAGCAACGCCTACAATAATTAACAGGATAAATAGAACTACGATTAAGGCAAAACCTCCACCGTAGCCAGCTCCACCTACATATTCACTCATTCCAAAACACCTCCATAACTGTTTGTTAATAATATATGTAGGTCATTTGATATTGATATGGGTACTCTCCCAGATTAGAGAAATTGGGCTCTTGTTTAAGCGCTTGGTTCTGAATTTTGTTCATCGAAAAGAATCGGATGACGTTTTCAATACGGAAATCGGCTGGTTCGCCGGTTTCATCCAATCCGACCCCTGGCTTCCGACTTCTGAAAAGACGCGTCAGCGTTTTTTCTTATAACCGATTCATTTGCCCTTACTCGATATCTGCTACCTTCATACAATGGTGTATGTTCTGAATGGATTTGGAGGTGAGAAAATGTCGGCTGGATATTTTTATGATCTTTGCTGCCGTTATAAAGGAAGGTCGGTCAAAATAACAACCCGAGATGGAGGCGTCCATCGTGGTATTATAAAGCATGTTGATCGCCACCGTGTGTATATACAGCCGCTTAATCAGTGCAAGGGATTGGGCGGTTTCGGCTATGGCGGCTTTTATGGACCGGGATACGGATACGGTCCCGGACTCGGTTATGGGATAGCATTAGGTGCGATTGGTACACTTGCTTTGGCACCGCTTTTCTTCTGGTAAAGGACCATTTAGTTATTTCCCCCATTAAACGAAAAAACAGACGGGATCAGGTTTCGTCTGTTTTTTCGATGATTTTTTGAGACGGGACATGCAACAAATCCTTTAAGTTTAAGTCATTTGATTCCATATAATGTTTAACGAAGTAATAGCCTGCGCAATAGCCTGCCATTTTAGGATAAAATCCAAGGCCATAAAGGATTTGCAGATGGATGCGGCTGGATTTTGGGGCATTTTGATTCGGCAGTACCAGATTCCTGCTAATTCTCTCTAATCTCACATTCGAATAATATGACGTCCAGTTTGCCGTATAGTGCTTACCGAATCTTTCCCGGACGGCGTTTTCCGCTAAGCCTTCCAAAATGACTGTATCCAATAAAACGTAATCTGCTTCTTTTTTGCTGTACTTGGCTAATCTGCAGGCGTGATTATATTCGTGGGTAAACAGCGCGCGGATTTCCTTATCCGTGTTATCTTCAGTAATGAACAAAAAAAGTTTGTCAGAGAAGGTCAGCCCTGATTTTCCGTTCAGTTCCTGTCTTAACTGTCGATTATCAGCGTCGGCAGGGAGGATGAAGATAGGGATATCGGGTCCGTCCCATTCCGTTTGCAAGGCTTTCTCTTCCTGTTCCACAAGTTTCCAAATGTTGCGCTTTTGTAATGCTTTAATCAATTTAGTCCCGTTTTCACGTGGTTGGTGATACATGCCATGCATGACCATGTGCTGGTGGATGTCACTGGCCGACACATTTTCATCAAAATAGCTTTTAAGTTTTTTACAAAGTTCCACCGGATTGTCATAAGTATCTAATAACCATTTGTCGGTTCGAACGACGCTCATAGGCATACTCCTAACTTTTTATCTAATACAATATGTCAATCGTTCTGAGTATGTTACGAATCATCCTATTGAAAGGATGTTAGACAGATACCTTTTCATTTCGGGAACGGCTTGAATAGACTATAACAAAATGATTGTAAGGAGGTGTTATGATGATCCATTTCGGAGGACCAAGACCCCCGATGCCGCCGCAACATCCACCTATGCGTCCGCCGCGACAGCCAATGCATCCGCCTCAAGTACCGATGCAAAGACCCCGGCAGCAATCGCCCGGACAAAATATATTAAATCAATTTCGTGATACGGACGGAAATATAGATATTGACAAAATCACCACAACCGCCCAGCAAGTCGGTCAATTGTATGGTCAGGTAAGTCCGCTGATTACGAAATTTATGAAACGGTAATAAGAAGAGTCAGTTTTTGGCTTATTGTCAAGTTATGCAGGCAGGAAATATTACTTTCCTGCCTGCCAAAGGGGGAAAACCTGTGACCATTCGAAAAGCAACGAAACGTGAAACACAACAAATTGTCGCCCGTTCGCTGGATGTATTAAAAGAAGCAAGTGTTGGACATATTCCGCCTAAACAGGAAAAAGCGCTGCAAATGGTCACGCCATTTTTAGCTGCTGGCGGGTATTATCTGGTGTTTGTGAAAGATGATGTGATGCAGGGATGGATCGGAATCGGCAGTACCACAGACTATTATACGGACAAACCGGTTGGGATCATCCCGGAACTTTATGTGCTGCCGCGCTACCGACAGCAGGGAGTTGCGGAAGCATTATGCACAGAGGCTTTGAAGAGGCTGGAGGAAGCAGGCTTTACTGCTGTTCAGCTCAACGTGTTTGCAGGTAATGCGATCAAAGCATTTTACCAGAAGCTCGGTTTTAAAGACGTCACGACATTAATGGAATTAAAATTGGATTAAAGCTGAATCATTTGTCATCTGTCTTGTTTACATGTTATTTTTAATTAACAGATTTTTGAAAATATATAGATTAAATGATTATAATAGGTTTAGAAGGTGATTGAATGGACTATACGGTTCATGATGGCTGGCGGGTGATCCGGTTTAATGGATCTGATCCGTCACCGGTAAATGATGAAGTTGCCACTGAGTTTCCGTTGACGGTTATGATCAACGGTGAAGAATTTGCCACGATGGTATGTTCACCAACTGACTTAGAAGAACTTGTCATTGGATTTCTCGCCTCAGAAGGAATCATCCGTTTTTATGATGAGATTAATCACATTTTACTCGATGAAGCTAAAGGGTTTGCTTATGTTGATATCAACAAAACTATCGATTCCATTCAACAGGACCATTCGAAGCGGTTTATCGGTTCCTGCTGCGGAAAAAGCCGGCAATTTTACTTTAAAAGTGATGTGAATACGGCTAAAACGATTTACAGCCGGCTTTCCATATCTGTTGACCAGTGCTATGCATTAATGGGGGAACTGCAAGCAGCGTCAGAACAGTTTCTAAGGACTGGGGGGGTTCATAATGCTGCCCTGGCGACACCAGATGAAATGCTCGCTATTCGAACCGACATTGGAAGGCATAATGCACTTGATAAGATTTATGGTCATATTTTTCAGGAACGGCTGCCGGTAAAACATAAATTAATTGTATTCAGTGGCCGTGTTTCGTCTGAAGTCCTGCTGAAAATCTCCAAAATTGGTGCAGGCATATTGCTTTCCAAGTCGGCCCCAACTGATTTAGCACTGCAGTTAGCAGATGATTTAGGCATAACTGTCATTGGTTTTGTCAGACAAGGGAAGATGAATGTATACACTCACCCGCAACGGATTTTGGAAGTGAATAGTCCGAATTCGGTGGAGAGAAAATCATGATGACTGGCAGCACCCCTTACATTTATCGTCATGCGATATGGGCTCTTACTGTCAGTTAAAAAGTCGTTAATCCATTAATAAGTGGCTTAACGGCTTTAATGATATAAACTGCCCTCTTTGTTCAACAAGCTTGCCCTCCGAATTTTCCGACCGGCTTGAGGTGACTGTATATGAAGTTTTCAGATCATAGGCAAGACGTGAGGGCTCCGGATTAAGAATTATTTTTTCTTTGCTAATTCATCCCGATCGAGTGCGCGAGGGGGTTCTTCCATCCAACCGTTTTTAATCATAATGTTTGCGCCATCCTCAGCAAATTTGACAATTTCACCTGATAACCTGGAATATTGCGTTCCTAAATCTCTTCTGGGAGACATAGACATGCTCGTACCATAAAATCCAACACTTAAACCGATTAAGGCTGTTGTCAGGAACATCATAAGCTTATCGGAAAAGGTGAATGCAGTTGAGTCGGTAACTTCAGTATTCCATGTCATGGGCACGGGTATATCATCCTCAACCAAAATTGAGCTAAAAACCTCACAGTGCTTCTGGGCTATTTCCTTCCCTCTGACGAGAAACTGTCTCACTTCTTTAGATTGTGCGACCTGACTGAATCCAATCATGACTGCAGTACCTAAGGCATTTCGTTGATAATTCATGTTGAGATTTGTTATCTCTGTACCTGTTAATGGTCTTCTTTCTCCAAAATAACCAGTGAGGAAACTTTTATTTTTAACAAAATCATAACTTTCCGGAATGGGGAGATTCGGCGTCCTGATAAAAATCCCTTTAGATAGCAGCAATTCCCTCATTTCTCTAAGAATTTCTGTAGCTTCTTCAAGACATTCGGTGAAGAAACTGTAAATATCTGCCCTGACTGCCAGTTGTACACCAACTGCATATGCCTGCAAAACAAATCCACCCATTGTATGGAGGTAATGCAATATGAATGTGTCAGAATAGAGCCTTGGAGCAGTTATATCAACATCTTCCTCCATTTTAAATCCATATGGGACAGGGTACTTTTCCTTGTTAAAAAGCGCAGTTATTTTTCTGATATGTGTTTGAGTCAATTCTAAAAAATACTGAACAATAGGTTTGATTTCTTCATCCTCAACCTTGGCCAAAAAATATTCCAGTTGACATATATTAACATTTTCATTCATGTAAGTGGTCCAAAGCTGTGTAATTTCTGATGATGTCAGTTTAACATTCTTTGCAGAGTCCAATTTTTTCCCTCCAATAACTTCTAACATTACTATAGGAATCCCCAATAATTACCTGTAATATGTATGATGGGATGTGTACCCATTGACTGTGTTGTGGAGTGCCCAGTAACGAACCCCGTTAGGCAGAAACAAAGATGTTTTTAGTTGCTAAATAAAGGAAACAGTAGAAGTAGCAAAGTTGTGCAAACTAACTATCAAATAATTGAATGGAGGGTCATCAATGCCGAAAAAACAAAACAAGGTTAACCCTGAAGACAGCCGCAACATCGCCGAAAGAAATTTCGAACCTGAAAATTACAGCGGCAACACGCAGTTTGATCAGGGAATGGCTGAAACACATGAGCAGGTATCGGATGATTATCATGAAGGAACGATTGATCGAAAATTAAAGAATAAAAAATAGCCTTTGACATATGAACACGTAAAGAGTCTCCCGAAAGGCTCTTTTTTTTATATCTGAAATAAGTTTTGAAATGTAAGCAAATAGCCTTTTTTTAAGTTTTGTAAGAATTTTGCCCTGACACAACCAGCAGCATTGCGTATTGTATATTATCCGGCCAAGCCGTATGAGGTGCCTTCGCTCATTCGCATTTCACCTTTCGAAATAAAAGAGCCTTCTTACAAAAAGAGGCTCTTTTTATATTGCATATATCTGGCAGTCATCCCTCAAAGGTCCCTCGATTAATGAAAACATTTTTCATGAAAGCGTATAAGAAGCGTATTTTGAACGAGACGGTGCTTCTCTCGATGGAATCCAGCACTTATGAAGCGCACTTTGAACGAGACGACGCTTCTCTCGATGGAATCCAGCACTTATGAAGCGCACTTTGAACGAGATGGCGCTTCTCTCGCTGGGAATCCAGCACTCATGAAGCGTACTTTGAACGAGACGGGGCTTCTCTCGCTGGAATCCAGCATTTATGAAGCGCACTATGACCGAGACGGTACTTCTCTCGATGGAACACAGCACTTATGAAGCGCACTTTGAACGAGATGGCGCTTCTCTCGCTTGGAATCATCCTAAAAGAATCTTACTTTAAACGAGACGGATTTCCCTGACTTCGTTACGAATTTTGGATTAGGTCCACACTGATTGATTTTTTACTATATTTGACCCCGATGTTAGACGATGGCATTCGCACATTTCCCGCAAACCCTCACAGATGCCTTTTCCCTTAATAAACGTATTCATAGAATAATGTATAACCTGATTAGGGGGTGACAATTCAGGGCGTTTCGCAGGTGGCAGCCACGGTTATCGACAAAAGCTGATGCCAGTCATTTGCTTTTTGTACGATCCCCCGTGTGAAGCCATAATCGTGAAACGGCGCTATAACCCATGATGTGACGCTCTTTTTATATATTGAATACCTGTCTGTAAAAGGATTGGGTTTCCTCAGGGATTAATAAAATCATCACGGAGGTGACTATAATGGATGATATGGTGAAAAAAGTTGAACGGAAAACAGGCGTCAAAAGCAATGATATTATGGACCTCGCTCAGTCATTGAATGGTACCGATCTATCAGACGAAAAAAATATACGAAAACTTGTCAAGCAAGTATCAAGGATGGCTAATAAAAAAGTTCCCAAGCAAACAGAAGACATGATTGTTGAAAGCTTAACGAAGAAAAAAGGCAAGGTAGATCCTTCAACCATTTCCAAAATGTTATAGCCGATAAACGGCATCCTAAAATTCCCCTGGCCATAATGGTTTCAGGGGAATTTTAAGTCACTGTTTAAAATTATTCATGTAAAACCTTTCAACAGGATAATGGCCGGTGTACTAATACACTATCTTGAAGATATTAAATTTTTCATTCCCGATTCCGTTCTTTATCAAAAGGTATAAATCATCACGGCCCGGTCCATCATTTTGAGAGGTTCAAAGAAGGATTTCTTACCATTCTTAACGAAATATGTTGTAAGAGCCGGGGTGTTTGCAATGAACGTAAAACATTATAGATTTGGGATTATTGTGCTCGTGTTTATGTTATTGATGACATCAACTGCTATAAATAAATCAGGTGATTCAGCTGCTGAGAGAGGGGACGAGTATATGATGGCTGAAGAACTGGAACGTTTTATTAACAATGAACCAAAACTGCAGGGCGCCATCACGGGGATTAGCATCCGAAATGCAGCAACAGGGGAAAAAATTTATGATCATATGGGCGATACCCGGTTGCGGCCGGCTTCCAATATGAAATTGCTGACAGCTGCAGCGGCGCTTTCCGTATTGGGAAAGGATTATACGCTTTCGACACAGCTGCTGACAGACGGATCTGTAACAGCTGGCAGGCTGAACGGGAATCTTTTTCTGAAAGGAATGGGTGATCCAACACTGCTGCCTGAAGATATAGATATGTTTGCGAAAAAACTGAAAGAAGGTGGCATCGATACGGTTGATGGCGATATCATAGCTGATGATACATGGTATGATGACCAACGTTTGTCTTCCGGATTAATCTGGGGTGATGAACAATGGTATTATGGTGCACAAATTTCTGCCTTAACTGTATCGCCTGATAAGGATTATGACGCCGGGACAGTTGTTGTCGAAGTGCAGCCGGGTGATGCAGGTGAAAAGCCCAATATAACGGTGACCCCAGATACAAATTATGTACAGGTTTCAAATAACGCCAAGACGATTGCTTCCGGCGGGGAAGAGGATTTGACTGTGGAGCGCGAACATGGCGGGAATACAATTGAGGTGGAAGGCACGATTCCATTCGAGTCAGCCAATGTAAAGGAATGGATAGCTGTGTGGGAGCCGACTGGTTATGTGCTTGATTTGTTCAAACGAGCAATGGAAGAGCAGGACATCACGTGGACTGGTGACGCTAAAACCGGGATAACACCACAAAACAGCGAAACATTATATACGCATAACGCAATGCCACTATCCGAGCTGCTCGTTCCATTCATGAAGCTAAGCAATAATACGCACGCGGAAATGCTCGTAAAAGAAATGGGGAAGGTTATGCATGATGAAGGCAGCTGGGAAAAAGGTCTGGAAGTTGTTGAAACAGAAATGAAGAAACTAGGACTGGACACCGAAAATTTAAACATCAAAGATGGATCGGGCATTTCACATATGAATCTGCTTTCACCTGATGAGATTTCCAAACTGTTACATAGCGTGCAGGATAAGCAATGGTTTGACGTCTTCCTGAATGCACTGCCGATAGCAGGTGAGACAGATCGGATGGTTGGTGGAACGTTACGATACCGGATGGAAAACCAAAACGTTCACGCGAAAACCGGGACGATTGATGGGGTCAGCACACTTTCAGGTTATACCGAGACTGAAAAAGGCGATAAGCTGATCTTTTCCATTATGCTGAATAACCTGCTGGACGAAGAAGACGGGCCCGTAATAGAAGATAAAATCGTGGAGATGATAGCAACTCACAAATAAAGGATGATCAAAAGCCAAGCAGCATTATTGGTTGCTTTCCATAACAAAAGGGAGCCCTCTCATGAGGACTCCCTTTTTTAATGCAAAATAACATTATTGACTGTTATTTTGCTGCTGTTGTGCTGATTGAGCTTGCTGGCGAGCTTGTTGCAGCTGCTGCTGTGCTTGCTGAACTTGTTGGTTTTGTTGTGCTTGAGCACCAGCTTGTTGTTGTGCATTCTGCAATTGCTGCTCAGCTTGCTGAACTTGTTGTTGAGCCTGCTGAAGCTGTTGCGGATCAGCACTGGATTGAGCTTGCTGTACAGCCTGTTGAGCCTGCTGTGCTTGTTGTACAGCTTGTTGAAGTTGTTGCTGTTGGTTTTGTTGTGCCATTAGACATAACCTCCAATTAAAATTTTTGAGCTGCATAACGCTCCGTATTTATCATGCCGCAAGTTTAAGAAAATATGTATTTGATATATAACTTTTTTCCATTTTGTAGAAGCGGGAAGAAATAAAGGTGGTTTGAATCGGGATGTGAGCGGCAGGAATGGTTATGAAATTTTTTAATGTCCCCGTTGTTATGGAGAAGTTGTTAAGACCGTTCACCAACTCCAATGCATAATAAATCTATTGTTATTTCATACTACAACTATGATATCTGTCTACTCCAAGAGGTTGTTCACATGAATAAAAAAACATCACAGAAAAAAGTGCAAAGGGACTTTGAAAAGCTGTTAAAGGAATTAAAGCAGAAAGATGGGTTCATTCATTATCAGCATGAACATGGAAACGGTACGATTCATTTGGGTTATTTAAAAACCGGAGTTGACCCGGAAAAGCTGGAAAAGTATATCCTTCCACGTATACAGGATTATGTGTACAATGATTTAACCGAATTGAATCAGCATATTCCGTTCACTAAGACGGAATTGACCGATGATCAAAGTCAGATATACGAAAAGCTGATGAAAGGCTTTGTGTTCATTCATATGGAGAATGTCATCCCATCGTATCTGCTGATTCCGCTCCCGCTTGATGAAAAGCGTCAGGTACAACCTCCTGAAATTGAATTCAGTGTTGTCGGACCTAAAGAGGCGTTTGTTGAAGATATTGACACGAACCTGAATCTGGTCCGGAAAAGGCTGGCCATTCCTGAGTTAAGTGTAAAAAAATTAAAAGTCGGTACCCTGACCAAAACAGAAGTTGCAGTTCTCTCGATCGACGGGATAGCCGATAAAGAAAATGTTGAAACAGCGGTTCAGCGTATCAAAGATGTGGAAATTGATCAAGTGGTTGACAGTTCGTTTATTCAGCAGACCATTGCTGATAATGAAAGTTCACCATTTCCCCAGCTTTTGGATACGGAGCGGCCTGACCGGATAACCTCTATACTCGCAGAAGGGAAAATTGCGATTGTTGTTGACGGGTCACCGCATGTTTTACTCGGACCGACCACATTGATTGAATTTTTTTCGGCGTTTGAGGATTACTTTTTAAATTGGCTGACTGCGTCGACATTCCGGGTGATTCGGTTGATTGCCGTCTTTTTCTCCATTTTGATCACGCCCTTATATGTTGCGGTACTGACCCATCATTTTGAAATCATACCACAGACAATGCTTATTACACTCGTCCATTCCAGAATGCAAGTCCCTTTTCCGCCGATTATGGAAGCGCTTCTCCTCGAGTTCACCATTGAATTGCTGCGCGAGGCAGGGGCCAGACTGCCCACTAAAATCGGCCAGACGATCGGTATTGTCGGCGGTATCGTGATCGGAACCGCGGCTGTTGAAGCGGGAATGACGAGCAATGTGCTTTTGATTGTTGTGGCACTGGCTGCATTGGGATCATTTACAACCCCGGTGTATAAAATGAGTAACACAATCCGGCTTATCCGGTTTCCGTTAATCATCTTTGCGGGCATTTACGGTTTGATTGGTCTGACAATTGCCATCGCCTACATTATGGTGCACCTGCTGCGGCTGACATCGCTGGGAAGACCTTTTTTTGCGCCGGTTTTTCCGTTCCGTTTCCAGGATTTCAAAGATTCATTAATCCGGCTGCCGTTTGATAAGCAAAACAAACGCCCGTTTCAAGTGCGCCCAAGTGACGTAAAACGGCCTATAGCAAATGATAATGATAAGTAGAGGGATGACGATGATTTCAGTCAACGATAAAGTACCACCGCTGATGGTGTTTTTTCTCATCTCAGCTTCACAAATAGGTGTTGGGTTTCTTGGATTTCAAAGTATCATCAATCAATACGCCGGCCATGATGCCTGGATCTCCGTCATCGTTGCCGGTCTTGGTGTCAGTGCCATCATATGGATCATGTATCAAATATTGAAGCATGATGACAAAGGAGATATTATTGCGGTCCATCAGTTCACATATGGTAAATGGCTTGGAAATTTTTTGACGCTTTTATTCATCATGTATTTACTGTTAATGGCAACTGTTGTGCTGCGGACGTATATTGAAATTATCCAGGTATGGATGTTTCCGCATTTAAAAGTCTGGGCGTTCTTATTACTGCTGATTCCGCTGATTTATTACACAATTTCCGATCAATTCCGGACTGTCGTCGGGGTGTGTTTTCTCGGTATTGTTTATCCGTTTTTTTTAAATCTGTCACTGCTTTACCCGTTAACGTATGCGGAATTTACGTATATAATGCCAATCATGGACCATGCCATTACGGACATTATGCAATCGTCTACTTTGGCTGTTCTTAATTTCATGGGCTTTTCAGCACTCTTCGTCTTTTATCCGTTCATACGGGAATCCGGCAAATCACAAAAATATGCCCATTACGGCAATCTCTATACAACGGTGTTATATGTTCTTGTTTGTCTGATCGCATATGTGTTTTACAGCCAGCGTGAATTGGATGAAGTCATCTGGCCAACATTAGAGCTCTGGAAAATCCTCGAAATGCCGCTTATGGAACGTTTTGAGTACTTCGGGATTGCTACAATGTTCTTTACGATTTTGCCGAATGTTGTACTGTTTATGTGGGCGGCCACACGTACAGTTAACCGTGCCTTTGGTTTTCAGCATAAGAAAGTGGCTGTTGTTCTGCTGATTATTTTATATATAGCCTCTGTCATTTCCACGGGCAGAGAAGGTGTTAATATACTGAATGATTCGGCTGGCCGGATTGGACTCGTGTTTCTGTTCATTTATATACCTGTTCTGTTTATCATCCATTTCATTCGCAGAAAGGTGCGGAAAAATGTATCTTAAATATATTCTTTTTTTCGTGATGTTGATTGCCGGTTTGCTGTTTAATCTTCAGATGCCGGACAAAGTGATTGATAAGGTTCAAATGATAACGGTGGCGGGGTATGAAGCGACTGACCAGGATATGATCCGGGAAACCGTTGTGTCACCGAAATTTCAGCAGGAAGGTCAGGTGGGAAATTTTATCTACACCGATACTGCTGAAACGGTATATGAGAATCGGGTCAACTTAAATGCAAAAGCAACCGAACGGCTGCTGAATGGTAAGTTGAGGGTTACGTTCTACAACCGGGAATTAGCCGAACAAGGGATTGAACATTTTATCGAATATATGATGAGGGACCCCTCTATTGGTGGTCACTTAAACCTTGCAGTAGTAGAAGGCTCAACACGTGAACTGATTGATTCGGTAACAACCGATAAAGGGGTGGGTGTTTTTTTAAGCGATCTATTCGAACATAATATACAGCACGGTAATTTGCCGCAAATAAATTTAAAAGTATTTGAATCGGCCTTGCATGCTGAAACCAGTGACCCTTTTTTACCGATGCTCAGTGTTACAGACAATCGTGCGTCATTAACGGCCATCGCGTTGTTTGACGATGATCAATATGTTGATAAAATACCAATCCATATAGCCGATGTGTTTAAAATGCTTTATGAAAATGTCAGTGATGGACACTATCAGTATAAAAGTGACGCTTATAATGCAGCACTTGAAAATATCGAGTCAAACAAAGATATGGTATTTGAAACAACGGGGGGAAGTGCCGAAATGACGGTTAATCTGGAGCTGCGGGGCGTTATCAGGGAGTTCACCGGGAGCGGAGTGATAAATCAGCTGTCAGCGATTGAAAAAGATGTGGAACAGGATATCAAGCAAAAAGCAGATAACTTAATCAGCCGGTTTCAGGAATTGAATATCGATCCCCTTGGTATTGAAGAGATTGCCAGAAGCAGCAACCGGAATTATGACCAGGACCAGTTTAAATCAGCCTATCCTGATATGCCCATTAATGTCAATGTGGATCTCAGAATTACGGGATCTGGTACAGAACGTTGATGTATTGTGAGACTGTATCGGATATTTCGACCCCGTAGTTCAAAATTAATCCACTGACGTTCACATTTCAACGGTTCAGGAGAGTGGTTGATTTCAGCCACTCTCTTTATTCGACACATTAAATGATCTCATCAATTGACTGGTATTTTTTATCAAACCCTAAATGGACGACCTCCCATAAATAAAACGAAGCAATGGTGAAGTGGGGATGCCAGACAGGCCGTTTATCCAGTAAAATTTGCCGCCGTTCGGATTTGTCAACCTCATAAAGCCATTTCGCCCCACGCTGAATACCGATATCATCAACAGCGAGCACATCCATTCTGCCGAGTGAAAAGATCAGAAACATCTCGGCTGTCCACTTTCCAATCCCTTTAATATTCGTCAGCTGTTTGACAATAGCCGTGTTAGCCATGTCATGCATTTGATCAAAGCTAATGAATTGATCATGTACTTTGGCAGTCAAATCGCGTAAATAACCGATTTTTTGGCGCGATAAGCCGATTTCCCGGAGCTGTTCATCGGATGTATGCAAAATGGCTGCCGGTTCAACACGATTTTCAAGCAACACTTCGAGACGTCCGAAAATAGTGCTGGCAGCTTGTACCGAAATTTGCTGGCCAATGATTGAGCGGACCAGTGATTTGAAATAGTCCGGTCTTCCTGAAACGGTAATATCCCCAATGATTTCAATCAGTTTTTTCATTTGTTTATCAGCGCCCGCAAGTTCCTTAACAGCATCATTATGATGATCGATCACGAATTTTTCCATAGTTCACCTCAATGTCAATATACTTTCACTTTAAATGTTTTTAGGTTTTTTGACAAAATACCCGTTTAATATATTGAATTGTTAGCCTAAATGAGATAGTTTTGATATGATAATCGTGATATCAATTATTTGCATCTTAACAGAAACGCTTTAAACCAAACAGGAAAGGTGGATATTATATGAGTAAACCAAAAATAGTCATTCTTGGCGCGGGTTATGCCGGCATGATGACGACAAAACGTTTAATGCAAAAATTAAGCCCCGAAGAAGCGGAGTTAGTGCTTGTTAATAAGCATAACTACCATTATCAGACAACATGGCTTCACGAGGTGGCTGCCGGGACAAGAAATCAGAATCAGGCACGCATGATGATCAGTGATGTCATCAATCCGAGCCGCGTCAACCTTATTTATGATGAAGTTGTCGAAGTGAAAAAGGACGACAACCGCGTAGTGCTGAAAAATAGTGAGATTACATACGACTACCTGGTGATTTCGCTCGGTTTTGAAACGAATACATTCGGCATTAAAGGAATGGAGAAAAATGCGTTTTCCATTACTGACATCGACTCAAGCCGCATGATTCGCGAGCATATTGAATATCAATTCGCCAAATACAGCACTGCCAGCAATCCAAAAGATGAAGATCTGGCCATCCTTGTTGGCGGCGGCGGATTTACCGGTATCGAATTCCTCGGTGAACTGGTTGAAAAAGTACCGGAGCTTTGCAAAAAATATGATATTGACCGCAGCAAAGTTCGTATTATTAACGCGGAAGCGGCACCGCGTGTCCTGCCCGGATTTGATGATGACCTTGTGGCATATGCCAAGGAATCGTTGTCCAACCGTGGTGTTGAATTCAGAGAAGGTGCGAAAATCTCCGAGTGCAAGAAAAACAGTTTTGTTATTGGTGAAGGTGATGATACCGAAGAAATTAAAGCCGGCACAATCGTATGGACTGGTGGTGTAACAGGCAACTCCGTACTGTCGAAATCCGGTTTTGAAATTACAAAAGGTAAAGTAACCGTTGATGGTGACATGCGTGCTCCGGGCGAAGATAATATTTTCATTCTTGGTGACTGTGCATGGGTGATGAACGAGGAAGAAGGCAAGCCGTTCCCGCCAACCGCACAAGCAGCCATGCAGCATGCCGATACATGCGCGGGCAATATAAAAGCCCTGTTGCGTCATGAACCATTAAGCAAATTTGTATTTGATGACAAAGGAACGGTAGCTTCCCTTGGTGCGACAGATGCTATGGGAACGGTGTTCAATGAGAATAAACTATACGGCAAACCGGCAGTATCCATGAAAAAGGTCATCGACAACCGCTATCTGTTCTTGCTTGGCGGACCGAAACTTATCTTGAAAAAAGGCAAATTACGTATGCTTTAATAAATCAAGGAGGGACATATTCATGAAAAATGGACTTTTATATGTATGTTTGGCTGCACTGGCAGCAATTGCAGGTTATACAATAGCAACACGTACGCTTGAGGATTCAAGAGATTTCCGTTAATTAAAGAAGAAAATAAACATGACAACCATCCAGCCGGTACACTGGGTGGTTGTCTATTTTTATATAACCCGTGTGATGATTGTCATTGTTTATATAGCGAAAACCAATTATAATGGAGATAAGGGGAGGTAAGTGTATTATGGGGATTGAATTATTTATATTATTGGGAGTTCTGTTTATCGCAGCGTTAGGTGGAACTTATGTCGCTTTTAAACAAGAAGAAAATAAAATGAAAAAGTATGAGGAAGAAGGAGACACGGTTGAGGACGAGTTGAGGCGGTCACATGAATATGAAAGCTCATCATTGAAGTCGAATGTACCTTTGCAGTTGGTTATTTACGGGGTGACGATTGTCATTTCTCTTATCGTCTTCGCAATTTATGTATTTTAAGGCTGGATCCATATCCTATTTGGAACGGTGCATATAATCGAAATAAACGACAGTACGTATGACTCATGTTTTTATCTTATTGTCGAATACTAAGGGACAGGAGGTGGTTAGGTGCTAACCGTTATCTTGTCTTTTTTATTGACATCGGTTCCATTGACCGTTACATATGATGGTCAAGTGGTTGATGAACTAATGCGAGAAGATTTTGAACTGCACTATGTTGATCCATTATTGATTGATGAGACGAAACTGGAATTGCAGATGGATGTTCTGAATGACAAAATGTATAAGGAGCCGACTGATGCAAAGTTGGCTGATAATGGAAATATTATAAAGGAAAAGCCTGGTATTGCACTTGATCGGATGGAATTCAAAAACGGCTTCAGGGATTATTTTTATGGGAGAGATACAGCTGAAATAGCCTTGCCCGAGCGAACGATCTACCCGCGGGTTGACAGTGAATTAATTGCAGAAATCCGGGAACAGGAAATAGGCAGTTACGCTACTGATTTTAAAGAAAATAATGAAGAACGTTCACGTAATATTGAGTTGGCATCCGAAGCCATCAATAATCATGTCGTATTTCCCGGAGAAGAATTTTCGTTTAATGAGGTTGTTGGGAAACGAACGGAAGAAAAAGGTTACAAACGGGCGCCGGTTATTGTGAAGGGTGAGTTGTCCGAGGATATAGGCGGGGGTATCTGTCAGGTTTCGTCCACTTTATATAACGCAGTCGATTTAGAGGGGATTGAGATGACGGAACGCTATTCGCACAGCCGCAGTGTCCCTTATGTACCGCCCGGACGTGATGCAACTGTCAGCTGGTATGGCCCTGACTTTGCCTTTACGAATCAGCTTAAACACCCGATTTTAATTCGCGCTTCGGCAGAAAACGGGAACATGGATATAAAAATACTATCCGCAACTGACGGGCAGTAACCATTACACGGGGACACTGTCCGTAAATGATGTTCAATTCTGTATCGCCATGAAAATGTCACAGTTAAAATCGCTTTTCTATCCCTTCAGCTTTATTTTAACAGGCGTTTTGGTTAAAATTTATGTTAGGAGGGAATTACTTATGGATATATTGGATTTGAATGAACATTTTCAGGATAGTATGTCCTCTGATTATAGCGTACAGCTTGAAGAAATATTAGAAGAGTTTAAACGCGGTCACTACCCGAATGTATTGTCAAAATCAGCAGAATTGCGGTCGGAAAAGAATCCTGATCAGGAACTCACCGACAAATTGAAAATGGTGGAAGCTATCTGTCACTCGGAAATTGGTGAAGTTAAAGCATCGCAGGCGATCATTTCTGAGTTATTTCAGGACTCAAACCTCGAATGGATGCTGCTTGGTGAACTTGCGTTTATGTGTGACTTTAAACTCGCCCGCCGAATACTGAGTGCAGCTGTTAAAGAAATGGAAGAAAACGATGAAACCGATCGGATTAAGCTGGCACGCGGTTATTTAGTTCTGGCCGAGGCAGAGGAAAATTTGGAAAAATACGTTCGTGCCATTAAATATTTTAAAAAGGGTCTTACATATTTTCAGGAGGACGAATCCCCGGATCAATATATGATTCTGTACCTCCATTTCAAAATCGGCATGATGTATTCCATGAAAAACGAAGCAGACGAATCGATGCAATATTTAAGTAAAGTGATTGATATGGCTGGTGATTCGAATTCGGATTTGAAAATCAACAGTCTGGTGACAATCGCTAAAACGTTTGGCAGTAAAAATGAAAATGAAAAGGCATTCCCGTATTTGCAGGAAGCGCTGGATTTGCTTAAAGGCTCATCATTGGAAAACCAAATGACCCATGCTGAAGCACTAACTGAAATGGCGTTTTATTATTTTGATCAGTCCAAGCTGTCAGAAGCCGTACCGTATTATCAGAAAGCGATTGATATCTATAAGCGTTTGCCGCAGACATCCCATCGTAAATTGGGTATGATTTATATGCAATATGCGTACTGTCTTGAGCACAAGGAGGAGCAGAATATCCGAAAAGCAGCCAATAGTTACGAAAATGCCATTGAACGGCTGGAGTTAACGAAGGACGGGGAACTGTTGGAGAATGCGCTTGCTGATGTCATTGCGTTTTTTGATAATACCGATAATCAGAAGAAGAAACGGGTATACGAAAATAAATTTGTTAAAATGACAAATGCCAAACGATCATCTTGACAGGCATTGGTATGCCACTTATCATTATGAATGATAATGAGAATCCTTTTCATTTAGTATGTATGTAATCGGTATCCGCCACATTCATCATTGAAAATATTTGAAAAAATTACAGAGGAGATAACGTCATGAAAAAACTAACGATTGTGCTGCTACTTATACTGCTGTCATTCCTGGCTGCATGCGGTGGTAATGATAGTGGCAGTGGCGACAATAATGAAGATCATGCAGGTGATTCCAATGAAAGTGAGCGTACAATAACGATTGAAGATGCAATGGGTGAACAAACGATTGAAGGGACCCCTGAGAACATCGTGGCATTGGAATGGACTTATGCTGAAAACCTGCTTGCGCTTGGTGTTCAGCCGGCGGGTGTCGCTGACCTGGATGGCTTCGGCCAATGGGTGAACATTGGTGAGGAATTCGATGAAAGTGTAGAAGATGTCGGTACACGTCAGGAGCCGAATCTTGAAGCGATAAGAAGGCAGGATCCCGATTTGATCATTGCCGTTCAATTCCGTCATGAACAGTATTTGGATCAATTGAAGGAGATTGCACCAGTGGTCACGTTTGCGCCTTATGGTGAAGAAGCCATACAGGATCACTATCAGAACATGATTAACGAAATGGAAACACTTGCTGAAATTGTTGATAAGCAAGCAGAGGCTGAACAGGCTGTTGCTGATATGGAGTCATTCATTGAAGAACAAAAACAGCGTATTGAAGATGCAGACCTGGAAGGATCGCAATTTCTGGCCACACAGGCATTTACAGCTCAAAACACGCCGACTTTGAGATTGTTCACGGATAATTCCATGGTGGGCAAAATCATGACTAAACTTGGGTTTGAAAATGTGTATGAAACAGACGAACCTGAAATATATGGATACTCTGAGGTGACATTGGAAGCATTACAGAGCTTTCAGGATATAGAAGATTTACAATTTCTGTATATCGTTCAGGAAGATGATAATATTTTCGAATCAGATTTTAAAGGCAACCCGGCCTGGGAAAACCTGAACTTTGTACAAAACGGCAATACACATCAGCTGCCCGGTGATACGTGGACATTCGGGGGTGTACTGTCAAACAAGGTACTGGCAGAACAGCTGGTAGATGCTATGGTAAATGAGTGATTGGATGACGAGCAGTTTACGAAAACTATTGATTGCGGTTCTCACCTTTGGGGGTGGAACCGCGCTTTTGTGCCTTTTAACTTTCATACATATTAATCAGGGCAGTGTGTCGATTTCCGTGGGTACGGTGATTGATGCGATTTTTGCACCTGAGGATACGCTTGAACACCATACCGTAAGAGTCCTGCGTATGCCGCGGGCCGTGATGGGGATAATTGCCGGCGGTGCCCTGGCTGTTGCCGGTGTTGTTCTCCAGACAGTCACCAAAAACCCGCTGTCCTCGGCAAGCACACTCGGTATTCATTCCGGTACATATTTTGCCGTTGTTTTCAGTACGGTATTTTTTCCGGCGGCATTAATCGGAAATGGTATTATTGTTGCTTTTATTGGTGGTATCACTACATTTCTGATTGTGTTCAGTTTGTCAGGCGGAAATAGGGCATCACCGGTTCGTATGGTTCTGGCAGGGATGATTGTAACGTTTCTGTTTTCATCTCTGACAAGTCTTTTGCAGATTTTTTACGAAAACGAGACAGCAGGACTGTTTTTATGGGGATCCGGTACGCTTGTGCAAAACGACTGGAGCGGTGTTCAATTTTCGTTACCGATTGTTGCAGTCGGACTAATGATTATATTCATCATGACCTTCAGGATGGATACGCTCACGTTGGGCGACGATGTTGCCACTGCGCTTGGTCAGAACGTACATCTTGTTAAATTTATATCGATTACAGCGGCGGTGCTGTTGACGTCTGTTACGGTCAGTGTGGTCGGGCCAATCGGTTTTGTAGGGCTTGTGGCGCCACACATTATTAAGCTGATTGGTTACCGGAAACATTTACCGCTTGTCATTGCGTCGTTTATTTGGGGCGGTAATGTGCTGCTGTTCGCCGATGTTCTGGCACGTGTGATTGACCCGTCGTTTTCCGAGCTGCCTGTTGGTGCCATTACAGCATTGGTCGGTGCACCATGGCTCATTTATCTGGTACTGCGGATGAAGCGGAATAAATATGGCGAGGAAAATACATCAGTTATTGCCGGAAAAGCATCTGCCGGTTTGTCGCTGAAAGTAGTTATTCCAGTCTTGCTGGGTATTATTATGATCACCTTGTTCGTTAGCTCTGCATCCGGTAATTACGGGTTTGAACCTGTTCTCTTATGGAATAGCATATTTGGGGAATCAAATGATTTTATGCTTGGTCTGATTATGGATTTACGTCTGCCGAGAGCGCTGGTTGCTCTGGTTAGCGGGATGATTCTTGCTGTCAGCGGGCTTATTTTCCAGGGCGTTCTGCGCAATCCATTGGCTGACCCGTCTGTTATTGGCATTACGTCCGGAGCAGGGGTTGGTGCGTTGCTAACCATGTATGTGTTTAGTGCAGCAGCTGTCTGGATTCCGGTCGGGGCAATCATTGGTTCATTCATATTTTTCGTATTTGTTATGGTTATGGCGATTCGTGCACAATTTCAACCAACGATTTTGGCATTGCTCGGTATTGGGGTATCCGCTTTCGGACAAGCGATTATTCAAATATTGGTCGTTCGGGCGGATTTGAATGTTGCCTCCGCACTAACGTGGCTGTCAGGGACAACGTATGCTACCGGATGGTCGGAATTACTGAATTACCTGATTTGGCCAATTGTCATTGTGCTTCCATTCGTATTAATCCGAATTCGTGATCTGGACACGTTATCTCTGGGGGATGATACTGCGAAGGGACTTGGGCTTAAGGTCATGCCGGTTCGTTTTCAATTGGCACTACTGGCCACATTGCTGGCGGCTTTCGGTGTAGCTGCGGTTGGCACAATCGGATTTGTCGGTCTGATCGCTCCGCATTTATCCCGTTTGCTTGTTGGACCGTCCAATCAGCGTCTGCTTCCGGTCACGATGCTGGTGGGCGGTGCAATGCTGGTTGTTGCCGACGCCCTGAGCCGCACGCTGCTTGCTCCTAATGAAATCCCATCCGGCATACTGGTTGCCATTATTGGTGCGCCATACTTTTTATGGTTAATGCGAAAACGGTCCTAAGAAATTAACAAGACAAATTGATAATATGTTGTTATATTTGTTATCAAAGTCCAATAACGATATCGGGAGCAGAAGGTGAAAGGGAGGTTTTTAAAATGTTATCCAAGGAAAGTAATGAGGTCGCCATTAACGGGATATTGACGTATGAGGATTTCAAAAAATATACCAAATATCACCAGCAAAAAATTGTTGTTAATTATTTTTTCGTTTCGATTATCGTTTCAATGGCTGTGTTCTCTTTAATACTGCCTGTCTCTTTGTTTTTACTCTTTTTGGTTTATCTGCCTCTATCTTTGCTCATTTCAGGAGCAGTGACGTTGACGTTTATGTTGATGGCTCGTCTGCTTAGTCGCAGAGAGTACAAAAGTGACAGGGCGGCTAAATCTGAAATGTCATACGTTATCAACAACCAAGGTATTTTGCAAAAACGGGGAAAGTCAAGCACCTACTTCGAGTGGGATGACATAATTAAAGCTTATGAAAATAAAGAACTGTTTCGTTTATATGTTTCTAAAAGTAAAGCAATTGTTCTGCCTAAAAGATTTTTCAGTACAAAAGATGATATTGAATCATTTAAAAGTATTCTGCGTGAAAACTTAGATACCAAAAGGGTCTTAATAGATTAAAATCTAATGTTAAGCATATTTCGTTCGGATTTACCTTTTGATTCCATTTGTCTGGAAATTATTTGAAAAAGCCGCTGTAGATTAAGCCGAAATCGCTGTAGTTTACAGCGGTGCGCTGCAGATCATGCTGGAATCGCTGTAGTTTGATCTACAATCGCTATAGATTCGGGTGAAACCGCTGCAGATTATTATACAGAGATTCTTCCGGGTTCATAGGACAACAATTTGAGCGACTTCTTTGCCCTCAAATCCTGGTTGAGTACTGCTCGTTGCACTGCAGGGGTCCCATTTAGTTCAACAGTCCCCAAAAGTCTCCGTATGTTTCGCTTATTTAGGTGAAAACGCATAAAATAAAAATCCGAACTGATTCGAAGTTTATCTGAAGAATTTTGAATCATTGTTCGGATTTTTGCTATGGTTACCTTTTAAAAACCTCGGCACTCGCTATAGGAAAGGCGAACGCCGAGTTTTCCAATATACTTTTATCGCAGCCTCTGAGCTGATTAACTGACTTTGATTTAAACATGTTGTCTCGCTTTAGTCCAATTAATCAATCCGCCGCTTACGATGATTTCACGCTGGCGGTCAGACAGATTATGCTCTGTGGTAATTTCATCTCCGCTGCCTGAGGTCAATTTTATGATGTCATTATTTTTCACTTGATTACGCAGATCCGCAAAATGGAGCACTTCCTCATTTTCGAGTTTGTCGTAATCCTCTTCGTTCGTAAACTTAAGTGGCAGGACACCGAAATTTACAAGGTTCTGCCAGTGGATGCGGGCGAAATCTTTTACAAGAACCGCGCGCAGCCCAAGGTAACGGGGAGCAAGTGCAGCATGTTCGCGGCTTGAACCCTGTCCGTAGTTGAATCCGCCGACAATGGCATGGCCGGATTTTTCTTTTGTTACATTTGCCCGGTCAACATAAGTCGGGTCGACGTCTTCGTAAGTGAATTTGCTGATTTCCGGCAGGTTACTGCGGTATGGAAGAACCCGTGCACCGCCGGCGAGAATTTCGTCAGTGGATATATTATCGCCGACTTTCAACAGAACCGGTATATCCAGCGTATCCGGCAAAGCATCCATTTCCGGAATTGATGCGATATTAGGTCCTTTGACAAGCTCTTGTTTCTGCGCTTCTTCAGGCGGAAGCGGTTTTTCAAGCAGGCGATCATCCACATTTGGTGCACTTGGATCACTTACTTTCGGATAAGGAAAATCCATTGTTCTTGGATCAGTGATTTCACCAGTCAATGCGGATACTGCTGCCGTCTCAGGACTGGACAGAAATACACTGTCTTCTTTAGTGCCGGACCTGCCCGGGAAGTTGCGCGGTGTTGTCCGCAAGCTGTTCCGTCCTGATGCAGGTGCCTGACCCATGCCGATACAGCCGTTGCACCCGGCCTGATGGAGTCTGGCGCCCGATTGCAGGAGACTTGCAATATGCATTTCTTTAACAAGGTTTGTAAGCATTTGTCGCGATGTCGGGTTGATATCGAATGATACGCCATTGGCTATGTTGCGGTTCTTTACGATTTCAGCTGCTATGGCAAAATCCTGGTATCCCGGATTTGCTGATGAACCAATATAAGATTGATAGATTGGAGTACCAGCAAGTTCACGGGCCGGAACGACATTTCCGGGACTGGACGGTTTGGCGACTAATGGCTCCAATTCGGAAAGGTTGATTTCTTCATGTATGTCATATGTGGCATCATTGTCTGCCGTTTAATTCACCCCATTCATCTTCCCGATTCTGCATGGATAAATAGCGCTTGACTTCTTTATCAGATGGAAAGACAGTTGCTGTTGCGCCAAGCTCAGCTCCCATATTCGCTATGACGTGCCGGTCCATTGCTGATAAGTCATCAAGCCCCGGTCCATAGTATTCGATGATTTTTCCAACGCCGCCTTTAACACCATGTCGTCTGAGCATTTCCAGAATAACATCTTTGGCACTGACCCAATCAGGCAGTTCGCCGGTTAATTTAACCCCCATTACCTGGGGCATTTTGATGTAGATTGGTTCACCGGCAATGGCCATGGCAACGTCAATTCCGCCTGCTCCCATCGCAAGCATCCCCATACATCCATTAGCACATGTATGACTGTCAGATCCGAGCAGTGTTTTACCAGGAATAGCCAACCGCTGCATATGCACCGGATGACTCACCCCATTTCCAGGTCTTGAAAAGTATAGACCAAAACGCTGTGCCGCACTTTCCAGAAACAGATGATCATCAGGGTTCTTATTGTCTTCCTGTATTAAGTTATGGTCTACATACTGTGCTGAAGCTTCAGTCTTGGCATAATCCAGTCCCATTGCTTCAAGTTCCAGCATCACCATGGTTCCTGTCGCATCTTGTGTCAGGGTTTGATCGATTTGGAGGCCAATCTCCGCACCAGGGTCCATTTTGCCTGAAACAAGATGGTCATTGATCAATTTTTGCGTAACGTTCAAAGCCAATATTAATCCTCCTTTGAAAATATGTCTATATTAGTCCATACCTCAAATTAGGGTAAATCAAACTAGAAAGCCGGGATGTTACATATGAAATCAGTCACAAAATCCATAAACTGCGACATAGGGTATATGTTGAGTGCAATGACACCGCTCCAGAAATACGCTCTGCTGAATTTTGCTCACTTCCGAATTAAATATATAATTCTTTTCTGCGAGGAGTGCAGCTTCACCGAAAAACTTGCAACACGACATATCACCACGTATATTCAGCTGCGGAGTTAGAGAGTCTCACTAAAATGCTGCCAACACACTTACTCAGACTACATCGCATTTTATATCTACTATGAGTTCAAAAGCAGGAAAATTTACAAAAAGAGTCTAAAAAATGCCACCATAATGGTGACATTTTTTCTAAGTCATATGATTACTCCGCTTTGTGTGCTTCGATTTCGAAAGTGATTTTAACTTCATCGCCAACCAATACGCCGCCTGTTTCCAATGCAGCGTTCCAGGTCAGACCAAAGTCTTTACGGTTGATGGTTGTTTCGCCGCTGAAACCGGCTACGATATTGCCGCTCATTGGATCTTTGCTTTGTCCTTCAGAAACAACATTAAATGTAACTGGCTTTGTTGTGCCAACCATTGTGAAGTCGCCTGTTACCTCATAGTTGTTATCTGATTTTTTCTTAATGTCATTCGCAACAAATGTCGCTTTTGGATGATTTTCAACATCAAAGAAATCTGCTGAGCGCAAATGATCATCACGATCGTTATTTTTTGTATCGATACTGGAAACATCAATGGTTGCTTCCACCTTTGCATCTTCCAGGTTTTCCGGATCTGCCTCGATGACCGCATCAAAGTCGTTGAAATGACCTTTTGCTTTCGAAATCATCATATGTTTGACTGAAAATCCTACTTCACTGTGTACTGTGTCGACATTAAATGTTTCTCTTGCCATAAATATCCCTCCAATAGTTACTTTACGTAACCCAGTATAAAATGATAAATAAATAATGTCAAGTAGTTTTAATATATTTATTTTGAATTAAGAATATCTACCCGTTTATTTTGTTTAATAAACTTTAATGGTATACTAATACTAGATTTGGAGTGAATGGTATGAGGGAGCTAAGCATTGTTCCATGCGGAAGGAAAAAAATCTGGGATAATTATCCTGAGCTGGGTGCAGTACCGGCAAAAGATGCGTATACAGGTACATTGCATCAGCGTTCACGGCAGTATGCGGAAATGTTTACCGATCAGTGGGTGATATTGTCAGCCAAACATGGATTTCTGTTTGCAGATGATGTCGTCGACGGTCCATATGATGTGACATTCAATCAGAAAAGTGACGAGATTATTACATTTGATAAATTAATCAGGCAAGTAAACGATAAGCAGCTGGATCAATTTGACAGACTTGTTGTTCTTACAGGGAAAAAATACAAACCTGTTATTAATGGGACCTTCAACGGAGATATCCCCAGGGCATTTCCTTTATTGCAATTCGGCGGGATTGGCTACATACTACAGGCGCTGAAGCACGCAGTTGAAACAAAAACCCCCATACATTCATAAACGGGAGCAGATATTATGACGCAATCATTATTTATTATACTTCTTTTCATCGCTTATATCATCTATGTTGCTTTTAAGTATAAGAAGACCTGGAAAAAATTATCAATAACTCAGATTGCCGGTGTATTCGTGACGTTTGCAGCCATAGCCGGTATTGCTGGAATCGTCCTTTTTTATGGCATAAATCACTTTGTTGAACCTGTTGTTTCGGGTTACATCCTCAGCTTTATAATCAAGTTTTTTGCAATCATCGTTATTATCACAATTGCAGGTCTGGCATTTGCGTCAATAGCCAGTAAAATAACAAACGGAATCATTCCAAATGAATGGCGGGATCAGAATGTTCGGCAAAAATGACGTTTAGTGCAGGTAACTGTCCGTTGCAATCATAGCCAGCCAGTCGTTTTATCCATAATCCTTTGCTTTGACGTTTCACTTATGTTTTAAGTGCTTTTTATGGACCAAAGCCGTTCCGAAAAGCCGACTGTCTGAACATATATAATGCAGAATGAATATATGAACAGAACCAGGGGGGCACAGCCATGGATAAAGGCACTGTGATTCGAACGGCAGCACTTGCTGTAGCGCTTATTAACCAATTTCTCGTTGTGTTTGGAAAATCACCACTTCCTATTGACGCTGAAATAGCCGAACAGACTGTTTCGTTTTCATTTACGCTGACAACTTCCACATGGGCATGGTTCAAAAATAACTATGTCACCAAGACGGGCAGAAAGCAGAAGCAAGTTTTAATGGAAAATGATCTTTTAGAGAGAGGGGAATCTTAGTTGACGTTTCACCAACGCCTGAGAGAATGACAGCTTGGGCGTTTGGATAATCTAGCACGAATTGCCTAATGTAAATTTTCTAATTTGTCGCTATAATAGTAAAATACATAATTTTAATTAGATCAGGGGGAGATTGGATGCAAAAAACAGTGTATAACCCTAAATGGAATTTGGATAGTATTTTTCCGGGAGGCAGTACATCAGAAACATTTCATTCCTATTTGGAAAATGTTCAGACGACTATTCGGCATCTGGATTCAGAAGTTGATCAGTTTAACCCGGCAAATGGTGATGTCAACAAGGAGCTCACGGGTATTGTAAATCAGCTTGAGGATTCTCAGAACAAGATGAAGGAAGCATTTGCATTTATTAGTTGTCTTAACGCACAGGATATGAATGACAAGAAGGCTGATCTGCTTGTTGCCAAAAGAAGTTCGCTAAAAGCAGAAATGGATGCAGTCAGGACAAAATTAAATCAAAAACTTATTGAAATAAATGATGTGGAATGGCGTGAACTTCTGGAAACCCCGGAACTGAATAAGCTCGGGTTTGTATTGAATGAACAACGGGAGAAAGCCCGGGAACTGCTTCCACAAGAACAGGAAGTGCTGATAAATGATTTGGCAGTTGATGGTTATGAAGCATGGAATCAGATGTATAACACCATTATCGGAAATATGCGTGTTGAGATAGAAGAAGATGGGGACGTGAATGCTTATTCTGTTGGACAGGCATCGAATAAGTTAAATGATCCTGACCGATCCGTCCGTCAGCATGTTTTCAGTCAGCTTAATGAGGAATGGGAGCGGAATGCTGATTTTTTTGGTCAAACATTAAATCATCTGGCCGGATTTCGTTTGCAAAAATATAAGCACCGTAATTGGCAGCACATTTTAAAGGAACCACTTGCCATCAACCGGATGAAACAAGAAACGCTTGATGCCATGTGGGCAGCGATTAACCGTAACAAGAAGTATTTTGTGAAATTTTTGGAGCGGAAAGCTGATCTTTTGGGACAGGAGAAATTAAGCATTTATGATGTGAACGCACCCATATCAAAGTCGGTGAAAACATCGACATATACGGAAGGTGCGCACTTTATTGTTGAAAATTTTCGGCAGTTTAGTCCCAAAATGGCTGACTTTGCCAGGATGGCTTTTGAAAATCGCTGGATTGAAGCGGAGGATCGTCCCGGCAAACGCCCGGGCGGATTTTGCACAACTTTCCCTGATAGTGAGCAGACGCGTATTTTTATGACCTATTCGGGAACGTCCGCTAATATTGCCACGTTAGCACATGAATTGGGACATGCTTATCACCAGCATGTTATGAATGACCTTCATGGATTAAACCAGGGTTATGCCATGAACGTTGCCGAGACCGCCTCGACATTTGCGGAGATGATTGTTGCGGATGCATCCGTCAAAAATGCACAAACCAACGACGAAAAACAGGCATTGCTTGAGGATAAAATCAAGCGCAGCATTGCGTTTTTTATGAACATTCATGCCCGGTTTCTTTTTGAACAGCGCTTTTATGAAGAACGGAAACAGGGGATGGTGCCGGTTGAGAGGTTAAATGAGTTGATGATTGAGGCACAAATAGAAGCGTATTGTGGTACATTGGATGACTATGATCCAAACTTCTGGGCTTCTAAATTGCATTTTCATATTACCGGTGTTCCATTTTATAATTTCCCATATACATTCGGTTATTTGTTCAGTCTGGGAATCTATTCATATGCACAAAGTCTGGGAGGTGACTTCGAGGAGGATTATATTGCGCTATTGCGGGATACGGGAAGCATGACAGTGGAAGATCTGGCAGCGAAACATTTGAATGTTGACTTGACGAAACCGGACTTTTGGGAAAATGCTATTAAGCTGTGTGTGCAGGATGTTGAGGAATTTCTTTCACTGACGGAAGAATAAAGACCCTGGGGTTGCAAGTACCAAAGCATGTTTGCTCCGGGAAAAATTTGTTTATTTTCCGTCCATAGGTTATAATAGATTCAACAAAAAAAGCATATGTAAGAAGCCTGCAGGGGGAGCCGTCTGGCTGAGAGTGAACAGGTTGCTGTTCTGACCCTTCGAACCTGTTAGTTAATACTAGCGTAGGAATGGTGGCTTTTTTGATGGAATAGATAGCAATGTGAGCGGATTTCCCCATCAGGAAGCTTCCCCTTGGCATTGCTTTTTTTGTGTGCAAATTTAGCAGGTGGAGTCATTCCGCCGGCAAAGGGGAGGATTTAATGCGTTCAAACCGTACGTTATTTTTGATTGAGGTGGCTATTTTTACAGCCTTGGCACTGATGCTGGATATTATTCCGTTCTTATCGATAAAGCTTTGGGTACAAGGTGGTTCTGTATCACTGGCAATGATTCCGGTGTTTATCGTTGCATTTCGCTGGGGGCTGAAAGGTGGTCTTTTGTCAGGATTTTTATGGGGGGTTCTGCAAGTTGCTGTAGGCACTGGTTATGTACTGCATCCGCTGCAGGGGTTCATTGACTATGCACTGGCCTTTACAGTAATCGGATTGGCCGGGATCTTTGCAAAACGGGTTCAGGAAGCGGTTAAATCAGGTGAGACCAAAACTTATCTTACTTATATAACGCTTGGTGTCATCCTGGGCAGTATGCTGCGCTTTGCGGCTCATTTTGCAGCAGGTGTTGTATTTTTTGAATCTGCTGTGGAAGGACAATCAGTCTGGGTTTATTCATTCCTGTATAATGCATCCTACATCATTCCATCATTAATTATTAGTGCGATTGCTGTCTTCCTGTTATTTCACAAACAGCCCAGAACGTTATTACAGGCAGCCTGATTTGTTCACTGTCCGCTCACAATCACTTAACTAAAGTAGCCCTATTCAAATGCACAGGGCTATTTTTGTATACTGGTATAAAGGAGGGATTGGCATGCGGGAACTTATTGGTGAATGTCGGTCATGTGGAAAAAATGTTTATTGTGAGAATGGTTTTTTTGATGGGGTTCATGAAGATGGTAAGCTGCTATGTTATGACTGTGCTGATGAGAAAGAATCGAAATAATCAGCAATTGATGATCTGAAATCGCTAAGTTAATTCACGTTATCACAGGCGGTTTCTTTCACCGCTTCTTTTCGAGGTGCATAGGCTATAGCACACCTCAGAAAAGGAAGTGTTTGACGTGGAAATAATGCTATCCCATTGGTTATACGGTATATTCACATTACTGATTATTTTAACGATGATTTTCCGAAAAGGTGTTGTTCTGCCGGCATTACTGGGAACATTTGTGATTGCCTGGGTTTATCAGGGCAGTCTAATTGATGGTTTCACAGCCATATTCAATGCAAATCTGGTGGCAGCAAACGAACTTTTCAATATCTTTTTGATCATTACATTCATGATGGCTTTACTGCACTCTTTACGTGACCTTGGTGCAGACCGCAAGATGATTCAGCCGGTTCAGAAGCTTATGGTCAATGGGCATGTTTCGTTTTTTGTACTGGTTGGTGTTACCTATGTCATTTCACTGTTTTTCTGGCCGACACCAGCTGTACCGCTCATATGTGCGCTGCTTGTTCCGGCAGCTATAAGGTCCGGTCTGCCAGCGATGACTGCGGCAGTGGCTGTTGCGTTAGCGGGGCAAGGGATGGCATTGTCGTCTGACTATATCGTACAGGTGGCACCGAATTTGTCAGCAACTTCAGCAGGGATTGATACAGCACTTGTTGCTGATAGAGCACTTGTCTTATCGTTAATCGCAGGTGGTGTTGCCATAGCACTCGCATATTTGTTTTATCGAAAAACAATTCGTTCAAAAGACAGTGAGTTGAATGAGATCGAAATGAGACAGATGCAGACGGCAAAGGAATCTGAAAACACTGCAAAGTCTATCCATCTGAATACGTGGAGTAAAGTATTTGCCGTATTGGTTCCGATTTCGCTTCTAACAGTTGTTATTTACATGATGTATTCAAAACTGAACGCCGGTCGAATGAGTGGTTTTGAAGGCGGAGATGGCGCTGCTTTTGTTGGTGGTGTGGCCGTTATATTGCTGTTATTATCGACCGTGGCATTTGGCCGTCAAAAAGCGTTGGATTATATCAGTAATCACATTACGGAAGGGTTTGTTTTTGCATTTAAAGCGATGGGACCGGTCATTCCAATTGCAGGGTTCTTTTTTCTCGGCAGCTCGGATTTTTCCGGTGACATTCTAGGTATTGAAGAAAATGCACCTGGGTTACTGTTCGATCTTGTTGAAGCATCACAGCAGTATGTTCCGCAGAGTGCGATACTTGCTGCATTCAGTGTCCTGATCATCGGCATTATTACGGGGCTTGACGGATCCGGATTTTCCGGTTTGCCGCTGACCGGTGCCCTCGCTGCATCATTGGAAACCGGTGCAGTTGATGCGGGAACACTTGCTGCACTGGGACAATTAGGATCGATTTGGACCGGTGGTGGTACCATTGTTGCCTGGTCATCATTGATTGCCATTGCCGGCTTCTGTGGTGTATCTGTTATGGATCTGGTCCGGAAAAACTTTCTGCCGGTCATACTTGGGTTATTTGCCGCGGCACTTATGGCTTTGATTATCTTCTAAAAAGCCTCTGTTTGTAAACTGTATTACATTTTAACCTTGTAGTCGATACAAACTGCGACATACTGAAAATTATATGAGTGCTGTTATACCGCTCCGGAAATACGCTCCGCTTTCCGCGGGCGGCTGGTGAGCCTCCTCACGCTGGCGCGCTCCGGGGTCTCACCTATGCCTCTCATCCCGCAGGAGTCTCCGCGTATTTCCTCCGCTGGTTTTGACTTTCTGTACATTTGAATGTCTCTCAGTAGGACAGAACATGACGAAGATGCGGAAAATGAGACACTCCTGTGGAAAAGACAGTATGAAGACACCGCAGTGAGCCGACCTAAGGAACAAAGGCTAAGAACGCCCGCGTTCTGTGCGGGCGCCTCCGTGACCAACATTCGTGTTAGCCCGCGAGCGGAGGAGGCTGAAGTGTTCCCCGCGGAAAGGGCGTATTTTTCCGCAGCGACGAACGAGACAGCCACTCTCACGTGCTCTTCTTGCCTGATTTCGTTTCCTTCCGAACGAGACAGTCCCTCTCTCGTGCTTTTCTTGCCCGATTTCGTTTCCTTCCGAACGAGACAGCCACTCTCTCGTGCTTTTCTTGCCTGATTTCGTTTCCTTCCGATTGAGACAACCTCTCTCACGTGCTCTTCTTGCCTGATTTCGTTTCCTTCCGAACGAGACAGCCACTCTCTCGTGCTTTTTCTGCCTGATTTCGTTTCTTCCGATTGAGACAGCCCTCTCACGTGTTTCTTGCCTGATTTTTTCTTGAACGAGACAGCTACTCTCTCGCTCTTCTTGCTGATTCGTTTCCTTCCAACGAGAGCCACTCCACGTGCTTCTTCTTGCCGATTTCGTTTCCTTCCGAACGAGACACTCTCACGTGCTCTTCTTCTGATTTGTTTCCTTCCGACAGACAGCCCTTCTCTTGCCGATTTTTTCTTCCGAACGAGACGCCACTCTACGTCTTTCTTGCCTGATTTCTTCCGAACGAGACAGCCACTCTCACGTGCTTTTTGATTTTCCTTCCGAAGACAGCTACTCTTCGTGCTCTTCTTGCTTGATTTCGTTTCCTTCCGAACAGCAATTGTAAAATGTTTAATAACCCGCTTACCGTTCTTCCAGGAAAATAGACACTGAATAATCAGGCTTAAACATGTTAATCCTTCTGGTAAAATGGTTATATAAATAATAGATAGATTAAAGCAATTTACAAAATAAAAGACGGAGGTACCAATATGGCAAACAGTACTGAAAAAATTGTTCAGGAATCATTGGACGCTTTGATGGATGATGACTTCATTTGCCGGAAATTAAGGGTCAGGCACGAAAGAAAGCTTTTTCTCCTTGCACTCAATTTTGTCGACCCGAATCATGTTCACAAATCATTTTTTACGTGTAACCCTTGAGAATGGAAAGGTTGAGCGCATTCCGTCATTCCGGGTTCAGCACAATAATATGTTAGGTCCGTATAAGGGCGGTATTCGTTTCCATGAATCCGTGTCTGAAGATGAAGTGGGTAATTTAGCGGCGCTCATGACTTTGAAAAATGCCTTGCATGAAGTTCCCTTTGGCGGCGGAAAAGGCGGGGTCATAATAGATCCGAGAGAATACTCAGTCAAAGAATTGAACCTGATATGCCGGAAATATGTTCAATATTTCAGTGAAATTCTGGGTCCGGATAAGGATATACCGGCACCGGATGTCGGTACTGGCGACCGGGAAATGGATTGGATGATGGGCGAGTATAAAAGTATCCATCCCGGTAAGCCATATAGAGGAAGTTTCACAAGGTAAAAAGCGTCCTGAATGGCGGTTCTTTGGACGGAATGAAGCAACAGGTAAAGGTGTTTATTATTCATTCCGATATATGCTCCACGACTTGCCAAAGATCAGGAAAAATGGCTTTCGGAGAGGGATAGTATATTTGCCGAAAACGCCCTGGAACATGTTGACACAACCTTATCAATCGCTATTCAGGGGTTTGGCAATGTTGGTTCAGTTGCAAGCACTTGAGCCTATCAATGTAACGATTTGAAAAAATAAAATAGTGGCAGTCAGTGATCGAAAATGTGACATTGTATAATTCGGATATATCCGAACCTGATTCAATACACACAACATAATGATGGTGACTTCCGATAGACGAAGACAGCTGAATAAAGCCGATATCAAGGCAACAGTCCGGGACCGTGACGACCTGTTGACACTTGATGTCGATGCGGTTAATTCTGGGCAGCACTTGAAGACCAGATTCATCAGGAAACATGAAAAGACGTGAAGGCACGTATTCATCGTTGAAGGCCGCCAACGCACCGGATTACAGGCGGAGCGGATAAATACTTGAGTGAAAATGGTGTCATTATCATTCCGGATATTCTCGCCAATGCCGGCGGTGCTATCGTATCCTATCTTGAATGGCTGCAAGGAAGGGAAACACAGTTCTTGAGTGAAGATGAAGTATTCGACCGGTTGTTTGACCAAATGAAAGAAACCTTCGATACCATTTATCCGGAATTTTTTGGTGACCCTTTTCCATTGCGGCAAAATTGTTATATCCACGCGGTCATGAAAATTTCGACGATCATTTATCGGCAGGGAAAATTATATTGAACATCATTAGCATAGAAAAGGGCATTCTTTTACAGGATGTCTTTTTTAATGGGTTATTATCAGTGCTGAAAGTTAAAAATGATCATTGACAACTTTAAATTATTTATGATAGCTTTATTTTTAAATATTTCTGAATTATACATAATTATGATAAATGCAGTTGAGATTACATACGTATCAGTGTTGTGTCCTGCCGGGATATTATGTAACTGCTTGCATAATGTCTCAGGGCCTATTTATTAGGAGGGGAAAAATGGAGAAAGTGAAAAATCGCTGGTTAATTGCTTTGTCGGGTTGGCATACATATTGTATCGGATCTGCATATGCCTGGAGTGTATTCACAAAATCCGATGGCTGATGCGTTTGGCTGGAGCAACAAGCCAGATTTCATTAGCATTCAGGTATTGCCATCTTTCTGCTTGGTTTTCCTGCAGCTTTATGGGCAAGTTTGTTGAGAAAAAGGGGAACCGCGAATTTCCGGTATGTATCCGCCGTGTTTTTTTTGGCGTTGGGGTAATGGGGACAGGACTTGCAACGGCTTTTGAATCATTAGCTTTGATGTACTTTTTTTATGGTATCGTTGGCGGAATTGGACTTGGAATAGGCTATATAGCCCCGGTTTCAACGCTTGTAAAGTGGTTTCCTGATCATCGGGGGCTGGCAACGGGGCTGGCCATAATGGGTTTTGGCTTTGCATCGTTGATCAGCGGTCCTGCCGGAGAGGCTTTGGTCAGTTCAGTCGGTATTTCAAATACGTTTTATATTTTGGGTGCAAGCTATTTGATTATTATGCTGGCAGCATCACAGTATCTGGCTCCGCCTCCTGAGGGCTGGCAACCTAAAGGGATGCAGGATGAAAAAAGTGATGAACCAAAGAAAAGAAAGAGGATCTCAAATGACAGCCAATGAGGCAAATTAAGACAAAACTTTTGGATGTTATGGATGATGCTGTTTTCTTAACGTACAACGGGTATTGCCATCATCTCTCGTCGCATCCAATCGGACAGGAATGACAGGGATGTCAGCCCGTTACCGGCAACCCATGGTAGGAATCATGGGACTTTTAACGGTGCCGGAAGACTTGGGATGGGCCACTATCTCGGATTATATTGGCAGGCCGAATGTGTATACCATATTTTTTGTGATTGGCACTGTTTCATACTTTTTGATGCCGGTTTTAACATCTGTTATTTTATTCCAAATTCTCGTCTATGCGATCGTTTTCCTGTATGGTGGCGGTTTGCATCCGTTCAGCTACATTGGACTATTCGAACAAGGCAGGCTGGGTGCTATACATGGTTATATTTTAACTGCTTGGGCAGTCGCCGGCATTGTTGGTCCCATGTTGTTGTCATTGATTTATGATAATACCAATAGTTATCAGCTGGTTCTAATTATTTTTGGCGGAATGCACGTTATTTCTTTGATCATTTCTCTTTGGATAAGAGGGGTCATGCGAAAAATGAAAGAAGGAAAAATATACACAAACAATACGCAGGCTGCAAATAGTTAAATCAGCTCAGATAAACCTGTTTTAAAAAAGATATTTTCAGTATAAATCATTTGCTTTGCTTTTCCTTTTGCCTTAGTGTGTTATAATATTTGAAAAATACAAAAATGTTTTGTGATATTTGTAAAGGATTTCATTATACTTTTTCGGGAGGGGATTACATGCAGAATCAGGACATGCCGTTGTACCATTAATGGGGAGAATATTTGGCTTCCCGGACAAATCTGCTCGATTTGATTACACAACCGGCAAGTTTGTACCGCAAATCTGCTATAATGAGTCACTTGGTCCTGTACAGACATGTGACACGTGTATGATCATGGTTGACGGGGAGTTTGCGCGTGCTTTGGTGGAAACAACGGTTAAGGGTGGGATGGGAGTAAATACCGAATGGAAATTGTCAATGCAGCCAAAAGGAAAGCGCTTGACCGAATTCTGGAAAATCATGAGTTGTATTGTACTGTTTGCGACTATAATAATGGATCCTGTGAAATTCATAATACAGTCGCGGAATTTGGGCTTGAACACCAATCTCGTCAATTTGAGCCGAAGCCGTATGAAATTGACAACTCGAGTCCGTTTTACCGCTATGACCCGGATCAGTGCATCTTATGCGGACGCTGTGTGGAAGTCTGTCAGGATGTTCAGGTGAATGAAACGCTTCTGATTGACTGGGAGCGCCAGCAGCCGCGTGTTATTTGGGATAATGATGTGCCAATCGATCAGTCCTCATGTGTCAGCTGCGGGCAATGTGTGACCGTTTGTCCGTGTAATGCCCTGATGGAAACGTCAATGGTTGGAGAGGCAGGCTATATGACCGATCAGAAACCGGGACTCCTGCGCTCGATGATTGATGTGACCAAGAAAGTGGAGACAGGTTATGGTGCGTTAATGGCTGTGTCCGACACTGAGGCTTCAATGCGGGAGGAACGCATTGAAAAGACAAAAACCGTCTGTACATACTGTGGTGTTGGATGCACGTTTGATGTCTGGACAAAAGACCGGAAAGTATTGAAAGTCGAGCCGCAGCAGGACTCGCCGGCTAACGGTATTTCAACATGTATAAAAGGAAAGTTCGGCTGGGATTACGTCAATTCAGATGAACGGCTGACAAAGCCACTGATCAGGGAAGGCGATTCATTCGTAGAGGTTGAATGGGAAGAGGCACTGGATTACACAGCCAAGCGTTTTTCCGAAATAAAAGATGATAAAGGTGCCGATGCTTTAGGATTTATTGCATCATCAAAGGCTACAAACGAAGAATCATACGTCATGCAAAAATTAGCACGCCAAGTTATCGGCACTAATAATGTTGATAATTGTTCACGCTACTGTCAGTCACCGGCCACAAAGGGACTTTTCCGGACGGTCGGCCATGGCGGGGATTCCGGTTCCATTGATGACATTGCTGAAGCTGATATGGTTATCACAATCGGATCGAATACCGCTGAATCGCATCCGGTGCTGGCTTCCCGGATCAAGCGCTCACAGAAATTATTCGGGCAGAAGCTTTATGTATTTGACTTGCGTAAACATGAAATGGGTCAGCGTGCAGATCGCTTTTTCCAGCCAAAGAGCGGAACAGATCTCGTATGGCTGTCTGCGGTCACAAAATACATCATCGATCAGGGATGGGAAGATCGTGACTTCATTAATAATTGGGTGAATGACTTTGATGCGTACAAACAATCACTGGAAAAATTCACACTTGACTACGCGGAGAATTTAACAGGTATTACCAGCGACGATTTGATAGCGATTGCTGAACAGGTTGTCAGTGTCGACAAAGTTGCGATTTGCTGGGCAATGGGGGTAACACAGCACCAGCTCGGCAGTGATACAAGTACTGCTATTTCCAATTTGCTGCTTGTTACCGGCAACTACATGCGCAATGGAACCGGAGCCTATCCTTTGCGCGGTCATAACAATGTTCAAGGGTGCAGTGACTTCGGAAGTATGCCGAATTTCTTCCCGGGCTATGAAGAGGTTGCCGACGATGATGTGCGCAAACGTTATGAAGATGCCTGGGGCGTAGACATTCCAGCTGATCCGGGGAAAGATAACCACGAAATGATCGGGGCGATTCATGAGGGAAGTCTTCATTCGTTGTATATTCTCGGTGAGGATACCGGAATTGTTGATGCCAATATTAATTACGTCACCGCCGCTTTTGAAAAACTGGAATTTATGGTTGTTCAGGATTTATTTTTAACTGAAACAGCGAAGTATGCCGATGTTATTTTGCCTGCCGTGCCAAGCCTGGAGAAGGAAGGAACCTTTACAAATACTGAACGTCGAATCCAACGTTTGTACAAAGCACTTAAGGCGAAAGGTGGCTCGCGCCCGGATTGGGCAATCATTATGAATTTGGCTGAAAAACTCGGCTATGACTGGAAATACAACAGCCCATCGGACATTATGGATGAGTCAGCATCTCTTGCACCGTTATTTGCCGGTGTCAGCTATGATAGATTGACAGGTTATAATAGTCTGCAATGGCCGGTTGCAGCAGATGGCACTGATTCACCACTTCTGTTTGTTGACGGGTTTCCGTTTGACGATAACAAAGCAAGACTGTACCCGCTGGATTATGAACTTGTTTACGACACAAACAATGAATACGATTTGCATGTGAATAACGGCAGGGTATTGGAACATTTTCACGAAGGCAATATGACCTATAAATCAGAAGCCATCACTAGTAAAATGCCGACAGCGTTTATTGAAGTATCACCTGAATTGGCGGAAGAGCGTGGTATCAACGAGGGGGCTGAAGTGAAATTGATATCGGAAGCCGGTGACGTACCGGATCCGTTCACATACAGATAGAGTGAGCGGCAAAGAAGTGTATTTGCCATTGAATGATAACGGCAAAACGGCTGTCAACTATTTAACTGATAACAGCGTTGATAAAGATACTGATACACCGGCATTCAAGGAAATAGCTGTTAAAATGGAAGTGCTTAAGAAAAAAGGTAAAAGTCCGCTGCCGCCGAATAATTACCGGCGGGGAAATCCACAGCCGCAAATTGGTGTTAATCCGGAGCGGAAATGGAATCGCAGTGATTATGTTTTCCCGGGAAGCCAGGTGAAACAGCATGGCTGAAAAAATATCGAACATCAAACGCATGGAAATCTCTGAGGAAACGATTCGAAAGCAACATCTTGATGAAGTGATAACTGCCCTCAGCGAGAATAAGGAAGCGGTTATTAAAGGAATCGATTTGCTGGCAACACTGCATTCAAGTGGCACACTGATATGGTCAATGCCTTTGTTAAACATCGTGAGACGCATTGAAAATATTTATGGCCGAGATAAATAAACGCAGTATTCCCACTACACTGGAGAACTTGCCCAGGCTGCTTTTGCTTATTGGTGAGCTGAACGTCAAAGATTTGGAACAGTTTGCCGCCCGATTGAATCATGGTGTCAAAGAAGCCGCAGCTGCAGAGACATCGGATAAGACGTCCTATATGGATCTGATCAAAGCATTGAAGGATCCTGAAATAAATCGGAGTGTCACCATGCTGCTGCAATTATTGCGCGGGATGGGTAAAGAATAAGCAGACCAAACCCCGAAAACTGGTAAAACAGTGATCGGGGTTTTTGACTACCGGAAATATTTCTATCCGGACAATAATTCTTAATATTTACATTTTACTTTTATTGAATTAGAATAGACTTGTATTATTCAAAAAAGTCCTACATATATTATTATTGGAACGTTTTATAGTTGCAGGCGTTCTAAATCAAATTAAAAGGAGGCCGTAACATGAGTGGTATTTTAGTAGCGGTTATTGGCCTGGCTGTTTTTGCGCTCGGCTATCGTTATTATTCAAAATTTGTTGCAGAAAAAATATTCCGGCTTGACCCTGATTATGTAACACCGGCACACCGCTATAAAGACGGTGTCGATTTTGTACCAACCAACAAATTTGTCTTATGGGGGCACCATTTCACATCGGTTGCCGGTGCCGCACCGATCATGGGTCCGGCGATAGCTGTCTATTGGGGCTGGCTCCCTGCGCTTTTATGGGTTATATTGGGAACTGTATTCGCTGCCGGCATCCACGATTTTGGAACACTGGCGCTGTCAGTACGAAATAAAGGCCAATCAATCGGTACATTGGCCAACAAATTGGTTGGGCAACGGGCAAAAATATTGTTCTTATTTATTATTCTTATTCTCGTATTGATGGTTAACGCCGTATTTGCCTGGGTTATTGCGAATCTGTTTATTTCGTATCCATCGAGTGTCGTGCCGGTGTTTATTCAGATACCGTTAGCGATTTGGATCGGTTATGCTGTTTACAAGCGCAAAGCGAAAATGCTTATTCCGTCATTGCTTGCGCTTGGTGTCATGTATCTGACAGCAATTATTGCCAGCCAGGTCGACTTCCTGCAAATTGATATTGTTCAATACTTCGGTGGTGAAGGCAGTGAAGGGTTATTCGGGCTTGGCGCCGTTAATAGTGCTTTTCTGATTTGGATTATTATTTTAATGACTTATGTGTACATCGCTTCAACGTTACCGGTCTGGAAACTGCTCCAGCCGCGTGATTTCATTAATTCACACCAGCTTGTTGTCGGTCTGTCCATTCTGTATTTGGGGCTCTTGTTTACCAATCCGGAGATTACCGCACCGGCTACAAATTCGGATGCTGATACATCATGGTTCCCGCTTTTATTCATCACAGTCGCTTGTGGTGCGATATCAGGATTTCATGGTTTGGTTTCGAGCGGGACATCATCGAAGCAGCTTAACCGGGAAACTGATGCTCGTTTTGTTGGTTATTTTGGAGCGGTTGGTGAAGGTATACTGGCGCTGGTTTCAATACTGGCAGTGGTCACGTTCTTTGGCAGCACGAGCGAGTTTTTGGGAACCTACGACAGCTTTGCGACAGCCAATGAAATCGGTCTGAATATGTTTGTAGAAGGTGCCAGTGTATTGGCGTCCGGCCTGATGATTCCGACTGAAGTTGCTACGACTATTGTAGCGATCATTGTTGTCAGTTTTGCCGCTACGACATTGGATACCTGCGTGCGTCTGATGCGTTATATTATTTCAGAACTCGGTGTTGAATATAATGTGCCAGCACTTTCCAAAATGCATGTCGCTACATCAGTTGCCATTGTCTCCAGTGCGGTTCTGGTATTGATGCCTGAGGGGTCAAGAGGTTTTGGTTCAGGCGGCTATTTGCTTTGGCCATTGTTTGGTACGTCGAATCAGCTGCTGGCAGGGATCAGTCTTCTGCTCGTGTCCATTTGGCTTAAAAAACGGGGCAGCAACTATCTGGTAACACTCATCCCGATGATTTTCGTCATGTTCATGACCTTGTGGGCCATGTTCGAACAGGTGTTGTTTGAATGGTCGTGGTTTGGTACTGATCCATCAGTGTTATTGTTTGCATTGGGATCCATCATATTTGTTTTTGCGGTATGGATTGTCTTGACAGCATTCAGTACGTTAACACGTAACATGAATCAGCCGGATGACTTGGATGAGAACGTGAAATAGTGATTTTAAAAGGGGATCATGCGTTAAGCTGATCCCTTTGGCATTATCAAGAGGTGATCATATGATTGAACAACTGAAGAAATTGGTGGCATTTTATGAAGAAGTCTTAAGTATGCCGCATCGCCAGGAAATTGCCAGGGAATTGCGCGATCAGGACGATTTGTTTTTACTGCTTTTATATTCCGAAATGATCGGAATTCCCAATCCGGTTTATTATTACACACTTGAATTGTACCCTTATATGATTGAAGAATTTCATGACTGGCATCTGCGCATGGGTATGGACAAATCACCATTAACGGGAATTCGCTGCTGTTAGGTTACATGATCCAAGGCACGGAATCCGAAATTGAAAACACAAGAAAGGACGTTACCGGATGCAAGTTTTAGAGAAAAAAATTATATTTGTCGGCGGAAAGGGCGGTGTCGGGAAGTCCACTTCTGCTGCAGCAATAGCCTGGAAATCTGCCAATGAGGGCAACCGCACACTATTAATATCCACAGATCCCGCACACAATTTAGGTGATATTTTTGACAGATCAATTGGCGGCAGCATAACAAATGTTTCAGAAAAGTTATTTGCGCTTGAAATCGATCCTGAGAAAGAGACTGACGACTATATAAAAGGTGTGAAAGACAGTATCAAAAATGTCGTTCATTCAAGTATGATGGAAGAGGTTCATCGTCAGCTTGATACAGCTAAGTCGTCACCCGGAGCAGATGAGGCTGCATTATTCGATAAACTGATTTCCATCATATTGGAGGAAAGTGATAATTACGATAAGCTTATTTTTGACACAGCACCAACAGGTCACACCATTCGGCTGTTGTCACTGCCAGAATTAATGGGGGTCTGGATTGAAGGCATGCTGAAAAAACGGCAGAAGACAAATGACAATTACACACAACTGCTTAACGATGGTGAGCCGGTTGAAGATCCGATCTATGATGTATTGAAAGTACGGCAGGAACGGTTTTCCAGGGCGCGTGAAATTTTATTGGACGGCAATATGACGGGGTTTGTTTTTGTGATCAATCCGGAACGTTTGCCGATTACAGAAACTGAAAAAGCGATTAAACTGCTTGATCAATACCATCTGCATGTGAAAACACTAATCGTAAATAAAATTTTGCCTAAAAATGCGGATGGTGATTTTTTATTGCAGCGAAAAGGGCATGAGCAGCAATATATGGATATGATCGAGGAGACATTTGCAAAACAAGAAAAAATTTACGTTCCATTGTTTCCTCATGATATAATTAACAGAGAACATTTGGAAACATTCAGTCATTATTATGGGGAGGCGCAGACAGAATTATGAAAGCATTTGTGCATGAGTATGGAGAACTGAAAATAAAAGATATGAACGAGCCTTTTGCCGATCATGGACAGGTCGCTGTTTCGATCAAATTTGCCGGATTGAATCGCCGGGATGTAGCTGTTCCGGGTCGGAGAGGGGATGAAGCAGGTGCCTTAATCCTCGGTTCAGACGGTGCTGGTGTAATTGAATCTATCGGAGAAGGTGTATCCGAATTTTCAATTGGCGATGAAGTGATTATCAATCCTTCGCTTGGCTGGTATGAAAACAGTGAGGCACCTCCGAAACAGTTTGACATTCTCGGGATGCCTGATAATGGGACATTCACCGAATCAGTTGTTTTACCGGCGGAACAAATTGAAAAGAAACCGGAGCATTTGTCCTGGGATGAAGCAGGGGTACTTGCATTGTCAGGTTTGACCGGGTATCGGGCATTATTTACAAAAGGCAATTTACAAGCAGGCGACACATTGTTTATGCCAGGAGCCGGCAGTGGTGTGGCGACATATTTGATTCAATTTGCCAAAAAAGCCGGTGCACGTGTGATCGTTACGTCACGAAGCGAGGCTAAACGTAAACAGGCACTTGAGCTTGGAGCCGATCGTGCTTTGGATACAAACAGCAGCTGGCCGGAAGAATTGAAAGAGGAAACGATTGATATTGTCATTGACAGTGTTGGTCAGGCTACATTTAATCGCTCGCTGGAAGTGCTGGAAAAAGGCGGACGTTTTGTGACATTTGGTGCTACGACAGAAGATGCGGTTGAGCTGAATCTCCGCAAGTTTTTCTATGGACAATACAAGCTGATTGGCTCAACAATGGGCAGTCAGGAAGAACTCCGTGACATGCTGACATACATTACTGAACATCAAATTCATCCAGTCGTCGACCAATCATTTTCTTTGGATGAAGCACAAAGCGCGATGGAATATCTGAGCGAATCGAAACAATTTGGGAAAGTTGCATTACGGATCAGTGAGTAAGTAAAGAACAGGTTCTCTATAGTTTTGGGAACCTCTATTCGTAAATTTTGTTGCTTTTTGACCTCGTAGTCGATATGACTGCGACACAAGTACTATGTTGATCTCGGCATCGTTTGTTGCTTTCTGCCCCCGCAGCCCCTACACACTTCGCTTTCCGGGGGCGGCTGGTGAGCCTCCTCGTGCTCACGCACTGCGGGGTCTCACCGATGCCTCAGCTCCCCCAGGAGTCTTCGTGTGTACGGGCTGCTAGTAAGGATTTGTACACTTTAATAACTCCTTAAAGCAGGAATAAACAAATGTATGCGAGATTATATAGCGCAACACGAGCGAAGGAAATACGCGAAGACTCCTGCGGGAACAGTGACCAACGTGAGACCCCACAGGGCGGATGCCCGAGGAGGCTCACGGGGCACCCGCGGAAAGCGGAGCGTATTTCCGGAGCGATAGGTGATGCACTCAATTACACCTAAAGTTATGTCGCAGTATATGGATTTTGTGTTATAAAAACGCCATGACTTACTGCAAGTATGGCGTTATTTTATCGATGGCTTGCTGCATTCGCTCACTATTTTTTTGATATAACTGTTTGGACTTCTGATTTTCCGTGGCCAGGGCAAACAACTCGAGATCGGCCTGGCATTTTTTCATGGTGGCCAGAAGCAGCGGCTTCTCAGTAGGTTCAGCAGCGGTCAGTTTATCATCATACAGGTCAACCGTTAATTGCCCATCGCTGTCTACTTGACCAAGAAATACATTTTCGATACTGACATTCATTTTATCCAGTTCTGTTTCCAGCCAGTTTGTGTTCAATGAGGCATTCGCCAAAGGTTCCAACAGAGCTTTTCCATCCATGACAACTGTTTGGGGTTCTTTTTCCGGTGCAACTTTTTGACCAAGAATTTTCGGTGTTACCGGCTGGTTTTCTTTTTTTGGAAGCACATTCACTTGACCGGTTGGTTCCAGAACGGCAAACTCAACATCGGCTGCTTTGAATACCTGGTTATGACGTAATTCGCCGAGAAGGTCATCCGTGGAAAAATCGTTCCTTCTTCATGTTGTCTTCCATAATCTTTCCATTTTGAATTAATACCGTTCCTTTACCCTGGGTCAAATTACGGAATCGCTTGCTTCTTATAGCAATAAATTTAATGGCAACAGGAATCAAAAACCAGACGGCCAACGAAAGAAATCCATAAGCCGCATTTGTTGTTACATCAGTCACATGTATGGCGATAATGCCGCCTATAACAATCCCCGTAATATATTGAAACGGATCCAGTTGTGCCATTCGCTTTTTGCCGAAAGCTTTGGCTATCAGGAATAAAACGATTAAAAATACACCTGAACGAATTAAAATTTCTACCCAGCCTGGCATTGTATCATTCCTTTTTCGAGTGATTTTGTCGTCTACATGCAATAGCCTTTTCTGTGGGGGCCCCGTTAGACCCGGGGACACACATTCAGTTTAAATTTCTAGCTCTTATACTGGGGTTCTTCTTTGGTCAGATACAGCACCTGGTTTTCCAAATCACTTTTAATGGTTCTCATTGTATTTTGAACTTCTTTCAGGGCTTCTTCCGCCTCCTGGTCGGCAGTTTTTTCTGATAACGTTTCAAGTGTTGCTTCGATACTTTTAACAGACGAAAAACATCCTTTTACTTGTGAACTGACAGTCATGTTATCCTATCCTTTCGGTTTAAAAAGTATAGCGCCAATAACGCCGAAAATGATAGCAGCTGAGATACCGGCGCTTGTCACTTCAAATATTCCTGTGACAACACCGATAATCCCGTGTTCTTCTGCTTCCTGCATGGCACCATGGACAAGCTGATTTCCAAAATTCGTTATTGGAACGGTTGCTCCGGCGCCGGCAAAATCAATTAACGGGTCATATAAGCCAAAGCCGTCTAAAATGCCCCCGGCCACAACAAAAATGGTCAGGGTGACACCTGGATTAAGTTTAAACACATCAAACAGAATTTGCCCAATGACACATATCGTGCCGCCGACGACAAATGCCCAGAAAAAAATCATGAATTATCACGTCCTGACTCAATCGAAACTGCATGTGCGATACAAGGGATGGAATCGTTTTGATTGATGCTTAACGGTGAATGAAGAGAGCCAGTTGCGACAACAAGAATACGGTTCAATTGCCCTTCCTCAATCAATTTCAAAAAGTGCCCATAAACCCCAACGGCTGAGCTTGCTGTACCGCTGGCGCCGGAGAGAACCGGTTGTCCTTCACGGTAAATGGTAAGTCCGCATCTTTGTACATGTCTTCGGTTATATTGATGTTTTTTTCTTGTAAAAGATCCAACGAAACGTCACGGCCAATATGACCAAGATCACCTGTAATAATTAAATCATAATAGGATGGATCAACATCCCGTTCCCTTAAATGTGTTTCAATCGTATCAACTGCTGCCGGTGCCATGGCTGCTCCCATATTAAACGGGTCGGATATGCCCATATCAACAACTTTGCCAATCGTTGCTGATGTCACTTTTGGACCTTCTCCATTTTTGGCCACTAAACCACATCCGGCACCTGTGACTGTCCATTGGGCTGTCGGCGGCTTTTGTCCGCCATATTCCGTCGGGTATCGAAACTGCTTTTCCGTGGCAGCATTATGGCTGGCAGTACCGCTTAAGATATAGTCCGCCCCGTCGCCGTTAATAATGAACGCAGCAAGTGCGAGACTTTCCATTGATGTTGCGCACGCACTGAATAATCCCAAATAGGGTACATCAAGTGTCTTAGCCGCAAAATTGCTTGGCGTTATTTGATTGATTAAATCGCCGCTTATAAAAAACTTCACTTGTTCTTTTTGGATCAGACTGTTTTTAACGGCAAGCTGGCATGCTTCCTCCATCATAATCCGTTGTGCTTTTTCAAATGACGATTGTTTCAGCCACATGTCATCATGCAAAATGTCAAAAGCTTCCGGAATGTTTCCTTTAGCTTCAAAAGGGCCGCCGACTGTTCCGGTTGAGATAATAACGGGTTGATTGTTAAAAACCCAGGTACGGTGTCCGGTTAACATTATAAGCCACCCCATTCAATTAAAATTGTTTTAATTAAGGCTATGACAAACGCTGAAAAAACCCCAAACGCGATGACAGGCCCTGCCAATTTGAACATATTGCTGCCGACACCTAATATAAAGCCTTCTGAACGATGCTCGATAGCTGCAGAAATGACGGAATTACCAAAACCGGTAACAGGTACGGCTGTGCCGGCACCTGCAAATTGACCGATTCGATCGTAAATGCCAAAGCCGGTTAAAAACATGGTTATAAAAATGAGTGTCGCAACTGTCGGATTGCCTGCAGTCTGCTCAGTAAAGCCAAAAAAATAAACATATATCGTGGAAATGATCTGGCCGATAAAGCAAATAGAACCACCAACCAGAAAAGCCTTGATGCAATTTTTAAGTAATGGGCGTTTTACTTCTTTATGTTTGGCAAAGGCCTGATACCTTTGAGCATTTGGCGGTAAATTTTTCTTTTTATTATCTGCCATTAACGTCACGCTTCCTTTACGTTTTGTCTTTCATAAGTTCTATAAGCCGGTCCACTTCTTTTTTTAATTTCTTTTTTGAAATGTCCTGCTTGCCGATTTTTTCTTCAAGGTCACTGATTTCGAGGACCAGTTTTTTATCGGAGGATACGTCAACATTCAGGTTTGGAAACTCTTTGTCCATTTTCTTTTGGAAATCTTCCGTAATATTAGCTAATTGAAATCGCTTGTGATGTTTAATTTCAAATGCAATGATCATTTTCTCATCCGTATTTGCGGCATTGACCGCAGTAACTGCTTCATGCTGGCTTATGCTTTCCTTAGCCTGATTTGAAGCTCTTTGATCAATGGAACTATTGGTGGAAATCATGTTGAAATTAACGTTTTCGTTGGTTTCCGGTGAATCATTATCGGTTGTGCAGCCTGTCAGCAAACAAATCAACCCAAGCGCGAGCAAAATTCTTAAGGCCTTCATTTTAAAACCTCCAGATTGAGGGAGGTTGGCTTAGCGGCCAACCTCACCATTTAAAATCCTTTGTACTGTGGTTCTTCCTGTTCAATTTGTTGAACGCGTGGTTCGACATTCTGCAAAATGGTTTGTGTTTGTTGTGCTGCATCCTCATACATTTGCTTCGCTTGTTTGTTTTGTGTTGCCAGTGCGAACTGCTCGAAGCTTGCCTGGGCACTTTTCAGGCCGGCGATTGTCTGTTTAATGTCAGATGAAACAGTCATTGGATTGATCCTCCTTTACCTAAATCAGCAGTAAAGTCTATAGAAAAAAACATTTTCCTATGCACTTCACTATTTATGATTTTGATGAACGCCCTTAATTATGCTTTCTATTTTTTGCCTTTTTTTATAACGAATGATTAATTCTGCAAAATTCCGGAACTTTTAAACGGGGAAATTCGTCATATAAATAGGGAGGGGCTGGATATGAAAAAGAAGTTGATTGCGGTTATCGTTCTCGCAGTTACTTGTATTATAGCTGTAACGTCTTATTTATTTTATGGTCAGGCTACGGCGGAATTAGCCAGTAATAAATCCAGAGAGATACAACAGGATGATTTTATTTTACATATTCGTGTTGAACGTATGAATGAGGGATTTCAAGTGTTTAGAGCTATTCAGTATGTGGGGGATGAACAAGTGGAAATAAAACACCAGACACCGCTTATTTCGATATCATTCAAACATCAGAACCACGATTATACCGGCAGTAGTGTTTTGAATACGTTACATACAGGAAATAGCTATCACCCGCAAAACGCAAAATCATTTGATTCACCTGAAGAAGGTCAGTATTTGTTGTTTTGTGAAGCGAGATTCCTGGTGAATGGGGAACAAATGACGATTAGCCATCAGGAAGAATTGGTTTTTGAATAAAAAAGCATCCTTTGAATATAGGATGCTGCTATGCTACAGTCATTATTCAGTTGAATCAGCCGTGTTTAGTGTGAATTCAATTTCTGTTGTCGGCTTTTCAGTATTTTCCCATTGATTTAAATAATCAGGGGACGGTTCTATAATATCAGGTACAGTTGCGGTAAGGCTGATATCTTCATTCCACTCAACCGTTAAGATTGGCCACGTATAATCCAGCATGACCTCATTTTCTGTTTGATTATGAAGTGTTACATGTTCCCATTGTTCCAGGTCCATCACAACGATATCGGAAAGAGGAGGTTGTGATGAGTGTTTCCTGTCAAAGTGAAATAACATTTTCGTATTGTCAGGGGCCATTGTCTTTTGCGTCAGTTTTGCCAAATCAGCCATTAAATATGCCCTGTTTTCCTCCGTTTGGTCCAGCAATAAATACGAGCATAATGCTTCCTGGCATGAAAATTCCAGTAAGTAAAGGGTTTTATCCGCTGCATGGATGGGGATGAGGGTCATTTGCTCAATCGCCTGCTGTTTATTTTGAGCAGCCTGCAAATAACTATCCAAAATGGGTACCAGCTTCAGGTTTATCATGATTTCTTCCTCCGGGAGTGCAAATTCTATAAATTCTTCAACCTCTTCATTATCGTCATTTTCCTCTTCAATTATTTCCGGTTCCCGGTCAGGGTCTTCCGGTGGTGAATCCGATTTCGTAATCACCGGTTCTTCGGTGCATGCAGTCAACAAAAAAAGTAATATGAGGGCAAATATCTTTCCCATATCAGCACTCCTCTACTCATGTATGCTATAGCTATTATACTTTAAAAAGACACTTAAAGAAATTGAAAAATGACAAAAATTCATAACCGAACTGTATGCTGTCACGATTTTCCCTTAGAATATGGCCGCATATAGCTATAAGAAATGATCTCCCTATATGTAAAATTCCTAACATTTCATGACAAAGTAATCCCTGTCATATCAATTTGCTGGCAATTTTGTTAAACTTAATTATAGGAAGAGACTTGTTACGGAGGGTTTGATGCTAAATGGCAGAAATGAGGAAGCCGATCCCGGTGGAAGAAGCGATTGACCATGTATGGAAGCATCGCCTGAATGGGGAAGTGGCGTCTGTTTCCATAGGGGATTGTGACAATCGGCGGCTGGCTGAGGATATTATTGCCAATCATGCCGTCCCGCCGTTTCCTAAATCACCGTATGATGGGTTTGCGTTTCGTGCGGAGGATACACAAGGAGCTAACCGCAACAATCCGGTGACATTTGAAATTGTTGAACATATCGGGGCTGGTCAAGTTCCGGGGAAAAGTTTACATAAAGGTGAGGCAACACGAATTATGACCGGAGCCAAAATTCCGGAGGGTGCCGATTGTGTTGCTATGTTTGAAGTTTGTCAGACTTATGAAAAAGATAATCATTCCTATATGTCCATTAAACGAACGATGGATTCGGGTCAAAATATTATCCAGGAGGGTTCAGAAGTTGCTGAAGGTGAAAAGCTGATTGATAAGGGAACCATGATTAATCCCGGTGTCAAAGCACTTCTGGCCACGTTTGGTTATAGTCATGTCAAAGTTGCTAAAAAACCGGTAATTGGTGTCATTGCAACGGGCACTGAATTACTGGATGTAGATGAAGAGCTCAAGCCGGGCAAAATCCGCAATTCCAATGCTTATATGATCACATCACAAATAATCAGAGCCGGAGCGGAATATAAATATTTCGGAAAGCTTGAAGATGAATTGGAGGCAAGTTATGAAACGATTAAGCAAGCATTGGCTGACGTCGATATTTTGATAACCACAGGTGGTGTTTCGGTAGGCGATTTCGATTTGATGCCGGCTATCTATGAGAAACTTGGTGCCAATGTTCTTTTTAATAAAGTGGCAATGCGCCCCGGGAGTGTCACAACCGTTGCGGTACACGGAAACAAAATACTATACGGGTTATCAGGTAACCCTTCTGCATGCTATGTAGGTTTTGAATTGTTCGTCAGACCTGTCGTTCAGCATTGTCTATTTAATAAGAATGCTTTTTTGCGACGGATCCAAGCGATACTGGCAGATGATTTCCCGAAGCCCAATCCATTTACACGGTTTGTACGAAGTTATTTAATGTATGAAAATGGTAAAGTGAATGTTAAGCTGGCAGGAATAGATAAATCCAACGTCGTCACGTCACTGGCATATTCAACAAGTCTGATGGTCCTGCCCGGCGGAACACGTGGTTTTAACGCAGGTGATGAAGTGGAAGTGATGCTTTTGGATGATGAGAAAGGTCAGAGTGAATTTCAGCTTTAGATTTGTTACTGCAAATAGAAGAGGCAAACGTCCTACCTGCAGCCGAGCAACGAAGGCTTTTGCGGTAATGTCGGCGGCAAGGCTGGTTTTCCAACAATAAAGGAGTGGTTCTGTGAATAACGAAACAGCCCCGATTAAAGATCATTTCGGCAGGGTCCTGAAAGATCTGCGGATATCGGTAATTGATAAATGCAATTTCCGCTGCACCTATTGTATGCCTAAAGAAATATTCGGTGAGGATTATGTCTTTTTATCAGAAAAAGAGTTACTGAGTTTTGATGAAATTATACGGCTGGCCAAAGTGTTTGCTGATCTTGGGGTCGAAAAAATCCGCATTACCGGCGGTGAGCCGCTGATGCGCAGAAATTTGGATCACTTAATTGCTGAACTGGCCGATATTCCGGGCATAAAGGATATTGCACTGACGACAAACGCTGTCATGTTGACAAAAATGGCTGAAAAACTGAAAGAAGCAGGGTTGAAACGTGTCAATGTCAGTCTTGATGCTATTGAAGATGACGTTTTTAAGGCGATTAACGATAGAGGTGTCGGGTCCAGTCCTGTATTGAAGGGGATAGAGGCTGCAAAGCAAGCAGGTCTGGGTGTCAAGATTAATATGGTCGTCAAAAAAGGTATGAATGACAGCCAGGTTTTACCGATGGCCCGTTACTTCAAGGGTAAAGACGTCATTTTGCGCTTTATCGAATTCATGGATGTCGGAAATCATAATGGCTGGGATTTTAAGCATGTCTTCTCCAAAAAAGATATCGTTAATATAATCAATGAAGAGATGCCAATAGAGCCGGCGGAAGAAAATTATTATGGCGAGGTTGCATCCAGGTACCGCTATAAAGATGGCGGGGGAGAGATAGGTGTTATATCCTCGGTTACGGATTCCTTCTGTGGTACATGTACAAGAATACGCTTATCAGCAGATGGAAAACTGTATACATGCCTCTTTGCTTCAGGCGGTTTTGATGTTCGGGACAAAATGCGTGAAGATGAATTATCTGACAATGAATTGGAACAAGAACTGACAGGTTTGTGGGCCAGACGGAGAGATCGGTATTCGGAAGAACGCACTGAAGAAACACATCGTAACCGTAAGAAAATTGAAATGTCCTATATTGGCGGCTAAAACGAATTTCTGAAAATAGGGGGTGATTGTGTGAAAACATTCAAGCTGCGTTCTTTAAAAATCATTGATAATGAAGACGCTGATGTATTACAGCAAACGATCCCTCTATTGGATGGTCTGATAATCAACCGTGAAGATGACGAAAATCGCTGGCTGGTTGAAGCCTATCTTGAACAGCGCTATTATGATTTCTTTAAAAATTTCAGCCATAATAAAGAAGAGGTATTAATCGAGGTAAAAATCACGAAAGAAAGCAACAGACCAGCGACTTTTATTACAGCAGTCATTGATACGAACATCATTGGCGAACAAATGAATGTCATTTTCATAGGAACAATTGTCGATCAGCGAAAAGAAATTATTGAAAAACAGCTGAAGTCATTAATCGAACAAGGCTATCAAGGTGAAGAATTGCTGGAAAAATTTAAAGAGCAGGTTTAAGGAACAGCATTCCCCATTATTGCCGAAAGCGTGAAATCATAAGTGAAAAGCCGGCTAGTTAAAGCCGGCTTTCAAATGTCTGGCCAAAAATTGTCGAAATTAGAAGCATTAAATAGAATTGACTGCTATAATGTTATTAATAATTTTTGAAACGAGCCGATAATATTATGGAGGCTCACAAGGAGCACGTTATGTTTAACCATTCCTTTATTCGCTGGGTCAACCGGCTATCGCCCGTCCAATTGGTTTTTTTGTTTTATTTTATAGCTGTTATCATTGCCACTTCTGTCCTGGCCTTGCCTGTTGCTCACCAGGACGGTGTTCATCTGCCATTTATCGACGTTTTATTTACAGCTGTCAGTGCACTCAGTGTAACCGGACTTAGCACCGTTACAATTGCAGAGACGTTTAGTACAACAGGTATCATTATGCTGGCTGTTATTCTCCAATTAGGCGGAGTAGGCGTTATGGCTGTAGGAACGTTCATCTGGATGATAATTGGAAAAAAAATCGGGCTTAGGGAACGCCGGTTAATCATGGCTGATCAAAACCAGACATCTTTTGCAGGTATCGTCCGATTAGTTAAAGAAATCTTACTGGTGATTTTAATCATTGAGCTGATTGGCTTTTTGATACTTGGAACTTACTATTTACAGTATTTCCCAACGGCAAAAGAAGCCTATTTTCAAGGGTTTTTTGGAGCTATCAGCGCAACAACAAATGGCGGCTTTGATATAACGGGGCAGTCTCTTTTGTTGTTTAAGGATGATTATTTTGTCCAGTTTGTTAATATGCTGCTGATTATTTTTGGCGCGATTGGCTATCCGGTTTTGATTGAAACAAAGGAATTTTTATTTGCAAAAGGTGGCAGAGAGAATTCGTTCAGGTTTTCGCTGTTTGCAAAAGTAACGACATTAACCTTTTTTGTATTTGTTTTCAGTGGCGCGATTTGTATCATGCTTATGGATATAAACGGTTTTTTCGCCGGAAAATCCTGGCATGAAGTGTTATTTTATTCCCTGTTTCAATCCGTGACAACGAGAAGCGGCGGGTTAAGCACAATGGATGTGAGTCTTTTGTCAGAGCCGAATCATTTGTTCATGTCAGTGCTTATGTTTATCGGTGCTTCACCGAGCAGTGCAGGCGGGGGAATTCGGACAACCACATTTGCATTAGTGATCATATTCATATTTACATATGCAAGAGGAAAAGGCAGCATACGACTCTTTAATCGTGAAGTGTATGATGATGACCTGATGAAAGCTGTAACGGTTACATTAATGGCACTTATATTTGTGTTAACAGCAACGATTATTATTTCAATCGTTGAACCATTTGACCTGATACAAATCCTGTTTGAAGTAACGTCGGCATTTGGAACGGTCGGGTTATCACTTGGAATAACAGGCAGTCTATCAACCTTCAGCAAAGTTGTCCTCATGTTTTTAATGTTTATCGGAAGAGTAGGGATCATTACGTTTTTATTTATTTTCAGAGATAATAAAAAAAGCGGGAAATACCACTATCCAAAAGAGAAAATCATTATTGGGTAGCTGCTGTCCATTGGGGAGGAAATCGATGTTCAAGGAAGTGAAACTACCAATCAATGACCAAATTTTAACACGGTTGAAAGAGGCCGTTATATTTGTCCGGCAAAACGGTGAGATCATTCGCGGTAATGACGCTGCCTATTCCTTGCTGAAGGTGGATGAAGAAAATGAAAGTACCATTCATGAATCCCTTGATTTCAGTCTGCTGCACCAGAGCAATGACACCCATGTTTTAATGGAGCTAAAGAAGCAAAACGGCACATTGGCAGAAGTGAAATCGATTCGAACAGGAAAAGATATGTTTTGCTTGATCATCAGCGAACTTTCGATCAATGACAAAACAGATGAAGTGAAAAATTACATTAATAATCAGGTTTATGCTGATTCCGAGGGCATCGTTATGTATGAGGGAGATCGTATCATTGATTGTGATCAGACATTTGCAGATATGTTCGGTTACACAAAAGAAGAGATGAAAAATTTGTCTATATCCCGGCTTATTGATGAGAGAAGTTTCCCTCAGTTGTCCAATCTCCATAACTATCCGGACAGCCCGCACGAACTAACGGGAATTCGGAGGGATTCATCAACTTTTTACTTTGAAATGGTTGGGCATCCATATAATAACTTTGGAAATATTATCAGGGTTGCTGTTATTAAGGATATTACCAATCGGATTGAAAATGAGAAGCGGATTGAATACATGGCTTATTATGATGAGCTGACGGATCTGCCCAACCGGAATTTTTTCAATAACATATTAAATGATGCGACCCTCGAGGCAGAAAAGAATCAGGAAATAATGGCCGTTTATTTTATTGATCTGAATTACTTCAAGGAGATCAATGATACGCTTGGTTATGCCTTTGGTGATAAGTTATTAAAGGCATGTGCCGAACGTTTTAAGACATTTCTGACTCCGAACATATTTATTGCCAGGATGAGCGGGGATGAATTCCTTATTCTCAAGCGTTGTTCCAATGAAAATACTGTGGCTGCATTTGCTGATGAATTAATGACGGCTTTTGAAAGGCCCATTAAAATTGATGATTATGAAATTTTTACATCAATCAGCATCGGGATCAGTATTTATCCGGAAAATGGGAAAACGGCAAACGACTTGATAAAGCACGCTGATTCGGCTATGTATGTTATCAAAGAAAAGCATGGGAGCAACTATAATATATTTGAATCATCTATTTCGGAAAATTTCAAAGCTATGTTAACCATGGAGAGCGAATTGCGCAAAGCTGTAAAGTATGGGCAATTTGAACTTCATTATCAGCCGCAGAAGTGTCTCAGTTCAAATAAAATTGTCGGGATGGAAGCATTGCTGCGCTGGAAACACCCTGTGAAAGGGTATATACCGCCTGATGAATTTATTGGTCTCGCCGAAAAAACCGGACTGATTATCGATATTGGTGACTGGGTCTTGAAGGAAGCCTGCAGACAAAATAAGGCATGGCAGGATAAAGGACTTCAGCGAGTAATTGTTAGTGTTAACTTATCCGCTAAGCAATTTTATCAAAGGGGATTAGTGGAAAAAGTTGAAGAGGTCCTTAAGGAAACGGAAATGGAACCAGACTATTTGGAGCTGGAAATAACCGAAACCATGGCCATGACTAATGAGGAAAATATTCTGAACACAATGCATCGCCTTCGCAGTCTTGGTGTGAAAGTATCCATTGACGATTTCGGTACTGGCTATTCTTCGTTCAAGTACTTAAGTGTTTTTCCGGTAACAAAATTAAAAATTGATAAAATGTTTATTAATGAAAACAGGGAACAGAATAAGGCCATTGTTAAATCAATTATTCACATGTCCCATTCACTGGATATGAAGGTGATTGCTGAAGGTGTTGAAACAGTGGATCAGTTACAGTTTCTGACAGCAGAAAGATGTGATGAAATGCAAGGTTTTTATTTCAGCAAACCATTACCGCCGGAGAAACTGACGAATTTATTCAAGACAATGGCGTAGAGGATTAAAAATCACTCGGTGTCTGCTGTAGCGGAGTATATTTCGGGAGCGGTTTTTATTTCATAACCACCTATGATTTGTCAGCGATTTTTTCTGCGAGGAGTGCTGCTTCACCGAAAACACTTGCAACACGACGAGCACGAGGAGGCTCACCAGCCGCCCTAAGGTGCGCGGAGCGTATTTCCGGAGCGGTGTTATAGCACTCAAATTTTTCAGTGTGTCGCAGTTTTTATCAACCAGCAGGTAAATTCAGTTATCCAAACGCTCTCAAGTTAATTATCCTCAGCCGATACATTCAGGATTTTTAATTGGTCATTTTCATATCCAATTGTGAGCTCGTAGGTCATTTGCTGTGTTTCTGTTTCCTCTTGTTCCGGTGTTTTTGACTCGGCTGTTATGCTGGCAGTTGTCTTAACCTGATCGTTCTCAGTAACACTGCTTGATAAATCGGAATAATTCAAGTCAATGTAATCGATGTATCCTTCACGGAAATCAGGGTAGGAATTGGCTGACTGCATGGAGCTGCCCAGTAACGTGTAAGCACCAACATAATCCCTGATACTGATACTTTCAAAAAAATATTCTGCTACGTACTCAGCATCTTCAATAAGCTGGTCGGGGTTGCTCGTATCAGTAATATCCTCAGTGTGCTTGAAATCCAGCTGATCATTTTGTGCTTCGTTTGACCATGTTGTAACTTGCTGATAAATATCATCAGCCGGAATACTGAATCCAATTGTCCCATCATTTGTGCCAACAGCATTTATCCCTATGACATTTCCGGTTTCTTGGTCAATTAATGGTCCTCCGCTATTGCCCTCAGTTATTTGTGCGGATATTTGGTAGGCATCTTCGTAATTGTATCCATCAACAGTAAAATTCCGCTCTGTTCCGGATATAATACCCAGTGTAACCGTGTTTTGAAAACCGTGCGGACTGCCCAGCGCAATGACTTCATCGCCGGTTTCTGCTTTTTTCTCACCCTCTAAATTCAAAGCACTTTGATCTGCCAGTTGTGGTACGCGAATGACGGCCACATCTGTTTCTTCACCTTCACCGATAACTGCGCCTGGATAAATATGACCATTGGCTGTCCGTACATTAATGATATCTGCATCTTTTATAACGTGGGCATTTGTAATAATATCACCTTGTCCATTATATAAAAACCCGGAACCGGTCATGGTATTCTGGTCATGTTGCCCTTCTATTTGCACGACACTTTTTTCAGCATTATGAATGATTGTCTTGAGATCAAGGTTTTCGGTGGTTGATTCTACCTTGTTGATCATTGGATTATTGACTGAAACGGGATTAGTCTGCCATTGATTATTCATCACAGTCAGAATCGTAATTCCAGCGGCAACAAGTATTATAGAAACAATCACCGGCGTTCTTTGTTTCTTCTGCATATGTTCACCTCATTGCTTAAGTACCTATTGTTGTTGATCAGTGTACCACCTGATTGTATCCACATTTATGCTGATATCTTTCGCTTCCTGGTCAATATCAAAGTGGGTGAACTCAAACTCGCCGGCTTCATCCGGAAAAAGTGTGTCCGGATAGACATAGACTTCATTCGATAAAAGCGTTTCGTCATTATTCGACAAATTATATTCGACAAGAATGGAATTAATCGGGATGGTGGCGACGCTTTTTACTTCTCCTTTTATGACCAAATTCCCTTGATCATTTCGTTCGACATCGGCTGAAACAAGTTCTATTGCATCATTTTCATTTAATTTTCGTTCCTCTTCAGCGGAATTTATGGCTTGCTCAATCCGTTGCTGCTGAGCTGTTTCAAAGGCAGTTTTTTCTTTGTCGATTGTCGTTTTCAGGCTTTGCAATTTTTCGGATTCCGGTGCGTATTTTAATCCGTCTTCCACCAATATTAGGGCATCTGAGAATTGTTTCTCATTCAGCTGTTCACTTGCCTGTGAAAACGTGTAGTCAACAATCTGGCTGCGAATAGTACCCGCGATGTCGGAAGCTTCATCATTTTGGATGGCATCAGCTTCCCATAACAGGGTTTTTATTTCATTGATACCAGGATCTTGATCCAGTTTATATTTCAATTGTTCCAGTTTTACCGAATTGCGTTTGCCAGTCACTTTATTGACCAGCGGACTGACTGCATCACCATTATAATTGGTTAAACTGTTTTCAGCTTCATTGATAAGTGATAAGGCATCCTGGAACTCCTGTTCATCCAAATGTTGTGCTGCCTGTTCGATATTTTCTTCAATAGTCATTGCTGTTTCCACAAAATTCAATGCTATATCGGCTTGAGAAAAAGATTGCTTGTACTCAAGGGCAGCTACCAGATGTTCGCTGGCTTCCTGATATTTACCCTCTGCAGCATGTTCCTCGGCCTTGTTATATAATTCCTTTGCTTCGGTCGTCTGATGCTGCAGGAACATATGATATAAACCAGCAGACAACAGAATAAGTGCCAATATGGCTATTGGTATATACCAGTATTTATTGAATGTTTTTTTATTCTCAATTCGCTCATACATATCTTCAGGCAATTCTTTGCCGCATTTTATGCAGTAGGACTCATTATCGCGTACATTTGTGCCACAATAAGGACAGTGGGTCATGATCATACCTGCTTTCATAGAACTTTGGAAATACGTATGGTTTTTCCCTTCCAGTTTATCATATTTTCACGATCCCGCACATGTCACTAACTGTAAAATTATGATTTGAGCAGAGCAGTATGAGTGAGGAGACTGGATTAGCCAACAATATGCAGGGGAAAGGCACACCACTTTATTTAGGGCCGGGAAATTGATATAATACGGGAGAAAGGATTGGATTTATACATAAAATGCACGAAGGAGGTAAACAAATGGGTGTATGGGAAACAGCTCTCGGAATAGTATGTTTTGGAATACTTGCGCTTAATATTGGGTATTGCATATTTGATAATGAATAATATTCTAAAGTAAAAATGGGGCCCCGACGTATATCTTTGTAAGAAAAAGTGCTGTCCTGTTTCAAGGACGTACTCTGCGTTGACTTGTTATATTAAACAAGGGCCGGACAGCACGGCTGTCTGACCCTATTTTCAAAAGTCAGGAAAGTATATCATTTCAGGGAACATTTTCAATCTTGAAATCGGCTAACCCGCCGATTTCTTCAGGTCTGACTTCCGGCCTCTGACTTCTGGAAAGACGAGGCTGGGCCTGAGTTTTTCCTACCTTGTCATAGACCATTCGTTCAATGGGAAAATAATGAATTCCGATTTTCCTGCGATATTTTCTTCACTAATAAAACCGAGCCCATTTCTGCTGTCTTTACTTAGCTTTCTGTTGTCACCCATTACAAAATAACTGCTTTCCGGTACTTGGATGGGGCCAATTTCTCCGGTATAGTTTTGTATTGTTTCAGTAATAAATGATTGCTCATATTTTTCTCCGTCAATATATAAGGTCTGGTTCTTGACTGCAATGGTTTCTCCGGGTAATGCGATAATCCGTTTGACATAATTTTTCTGCGGTCTGTTGATAATGACAATATCACCACGTTCAGGCTCATTGAATAAATATGTAAATTTATTGAAAAGGACTATTTCACCATTTTCGAGCGTTGGCTCCATGCTTTCCCCCTCAACGACTGATGTGACTAACACGAATGAACGAAGGAAAAAAGCAATAAGAACAGCAATTAGAATAGTCTTTGCCCAACCCATCCATTCATTTTTCTTTTTCGATTTTCCCACTGATTACATCCTTTCTGGTTGTTTCGCCTTTCTGGCATTTAACAGTCATTTATCTTCTGTTTCCATGACCCTGGACCAAATCTCCAGTGGGCTGAATTTCGTAAACCTTGGCCACTGTATTTCACGTTGCAGATCAGGTTCTTCGTTGTTTTTATCTTTCTTGTCTGGCTATTTTTTTAAGCTCTTTTGTCATGGTTTCCCGATAAGTGTCATCTGTATGCAGGTGTACGCCAAGCTCAGATGTTTGGGGATACTTTTTGATCCACACAATGTTCCCTGTAGCATCAAAGGAAGTCATGTTTAGCCGAAACGAGAGGGAGATGTTTGTATTTTTCTTCAGGTCGACAGTGTTTTGACAATAAAGCTTAGCCCCCTGGCGGCTGACATCAAGTACATGTACATCAGCTGTTATTTTCCTGTTCGGCTCTCTTTTTGTTAATTTTCCAGCAACAGGCTGATTAAATACAAAACGGTAAGATTCATTTCGTTTATAGTACATGCTCATCTCCCCTTTAAAATAAAAGATTTTTTCCAATAATTTCAATTAAAACTTGTCATTTTTTGTTGAAGTGTGCTAAAGTTAAGTAAGCTGTAAAAGGAGGCTATTAAAAACATAATGTGTGCTACAGACAAGCTTTTGGAACGTATTGAATTTTTGCGGAATAAAATGACTGATATTGCTTTAAAAAAAGGTTTCACAAGTACGGAAGCTATTACCACCAGTCAGGAATTAGATAAATTGTTAAACCTTTATGAATCTATGAAGCAAACGAAAAGCCGGAAGAAAGTGGAATAAACGGCGGCTGGATTATTTCCCCCCTCTTCTTTAAAATGTCTTAAGCTAATCAGGACATGTTTTAATGTGTTCGTATTATATGCGTTGGACAAATATCTATAGTCTTCTCCTATTTTAAAAAAGCGAATTTCCCGGTAATCGTTTCAACTTTGCTCCTCAGCTTCATGTCTATTCCAAATCGTCACGAACAAAACGCCATTATGGCAATTGTCTAATTCCTATCTTCATTATAAATTGTATCTTGGATAAAATCTCCCAAAAGTAAAATGTTATAAAATGTTCAAATAATTTTGATTTAAACTGTGTAAAATAGGGTATAATAGAATTAACACCAGTAAAGGAGTGTACAAAATATGCGTCCAAGATACCAAAGCTTTGAAGATCTGGTTAATCAAAATAAGCAAGAGCTGTGGGAAGACGAATATAAAATAAAACAGATTGAACAACGTCTTGATAAAAAAGTAACCAGTCAGAAATCCGATAAAATGGATCAATTACAATCATAATCCTATGATATCATAAAGATACGGTCTGAACCATTCAGATTAAAAACAAAGCGAGGGAGCATTCCGGAATGCTCCCTCATTCTCGTTATCACCTGAGTAATGGCACTCACATATCCGCTTCTGTTCAGGCTGAAATTTAAGAAGGGAATGATGCTTCATTGGTTTACTTAAGGCGTTTGAACAGTACATGGTTTTCAAGGTGAATATGCTGGAATGTATCACTTTCCAATTCTGCCAGCCGTGCATAGGTGATGCGATAGGAATTACAGGCATCACGCGGTGGCTGAAATCCATTCGTGATATCCCGCATGCGTTTCAATAAGTCACCGGAAGCATCATGATCATCTTCCAGTCCGCCATTTGCCTCCCTGATCCGCTCAAGAAGTCCCTCACTCGGATTTTGTTCATATTCCTGAATCAATGGGAAAACTTCTTCCTCCTCATTCACTGTATGTTCTTCCATATCAACTTTAAAGTCATTATATAAACGGTGCAGCTCTTTTAAATGCGGGTGATTTCCACCATGCACACGGAAAATTTTTGATACAAATTTTCCTAAAGCAGGCAGTTCTTCATTTAAATAGGCATGGTGTTGATGGACAATATGATCCATGACGTCGGTCAATGGTTTAGCGTCCCAGTCAACCACTTCATGATCTTCCTTTTGCCAATTTTGGTAGGTTTGATTGAGCTCTGTCATGACTGAAGCTTCATCTATGTTTCGTTCCTTGAATACATCTCTAAGCGGCCGATCCCCTCCACAGCAAAAATCGATACGCCGCTTTTTGAATAAATCACTCGCTTTCGGAAAAACCTTCACAATGTCAGCAGGTGTATGTTCGGCAGTAAATTGGGTCATAAATGTTACCTCCTATTATTGAACTTACCCCGATCATAATGGGTTTTGATCCGATATGTCGTGATGAATATCACTTATTCAGGAATTGTCCCTCTTGCTTTTGAACGCGAGCTTAATTGGATGATGATGACTGCCCCTATAATGCATGCCATCCCCAACATTTGGATTTCGGAAAATGCCTCCTGAAAAATAAAAACGCCGACCAACATAGCGACAATCGGTTCGACTGTCGTCAGGATGGAAGCCTTGGATGCCTCTGTTTGATTGAGTCCGTATGTATAAATGATATAGGCGAATGCCGTTGGAAGAAAACCCAATCCAATTGCATAAAATAAAACAGCCGGTTCTGCAAGCAGTGATAATTTTTCCTGGTAAGGGAAAAACGGGAGCAGTGCCACAGCGGCTACGATAAATGTATAGGCCGTAATGCTGATGCTGGTGTATTTGTTTAAAGCGAACTTGCTGAAAATACTGTAAAGGGCATATCCAAAACCTGACCCCAACCCGAATAAAATACTTGTCAGCTGAAAAGTGTTGAGATCCAGAGGAATCAAGCCAACAACGAGGGCACATCCAATCAAGGTAATGATTAATGCGGTTATTTTTGGTTTTGTTAATGGTTCCTGAAAAAAGATAAATGATAATACAGTTACAAATGCCGGTCCAGTGTAAAGCAGGGCAGTGGCTGCAGGAATTGTTGATAAATCAATGGCGGTAAACATGCAAAAATTGAAGAAAACAATACTGAAGACACCGGTTCCGATGAAATATTTGAGATCGGTCATGGCATTCAGCTTCAATGTTTTTGGTGAAGATATGAATAGAAAAAGGATAATTAAAATGGCTGCGGAGGACACACGAAGCGTCACCACTTCCATAGGTGTGAAACCATAAGCATACAAATTTTTGACATACCAGCCAATGGTCCCCCAAAGTGAAGCCCCCAGAATAATGAAAAAAAATGCTCTGTTCAAGACAATACCTCCCCCAAAAATCATACAATACGGTTATTATATCAAAGAGTTGATACGTATAATATAGAATTGTTCGGTTTATATTGAATAATAGGATAATTTAAGAAGGTGTTGATGAAGGTGTTTGATTGGTATGGTTTGATTGAATCATTGTCATTGTGGTGGGAGCAAATTGATTATTCTTATATGTTAATTTTTATAGGAATTACTGTTGCGTATATCGCGATACGTCCGTTTATCAACTGGATTGTATCATCAAAGTCGGTTAAGTTACTAAATTATGTTATGGTCAGTCTGCTTTTCCTCGTATTCTTTTTAGGGGGGATGATCCTGACAACCATGTTCCGGTTATCCTTACTTGAGGTTACATTACACAGTCTCGCGGCTTTTGGCGGCTGTCTGATCATTGTTCATGGCCTGCAGTGGTTCCTGGTGCGCAAAAAAAAGCGCGTATAGTGACTACGCGCAGCATGCAGGGGGAGGACCGCCCCATTTCATTGCCCATCGGTTATCCCGAGTTCTGTTTGCATTTGTTCTAACCATTCAAATATTGCTTTGTACTGTTCAAATGGCATCGGGTAATTGGAAGGAGCCAGCGAGGCAGCTTTTTCCTGCTCATCTGGTGACAGCGCTTCGTAAGCATCTTTTAATGTGTGTACCTGTCCAGCGTATTTGTTGAGCTCATATAAAAAATTCTCCATCTCAATGGTCATATGCGGTGCCTCCTTTTTTATTATTCTATTACCCTTTATGATACCGTCAGTAAACCAGGAAATCCCATTGGGGCAACAGATTAACGTGATCCCCGTTTTGGTCTGGTGGGAGGCCACTCCATTTTTCCCAGTGAGGAAGGTGTGAAATAAGATGATCTGTACTTCTTTCTTGGCGGCGTCTTCTGTTGTTTTTGCGTGGGCTGCCAGTTTATGTGACGATAGACTAATCTTTTGGCCTGTGAAAGTGACATCTTTGTTGGAGGATTCCGGTAGTTTTGATCCAGTTCACCTAAATGCTCAAGTTCTTTGAAGTCATTTTTCGTTGGAGGTATATGAAAAAAATACTTGTCCACTTTGACTAAAAGGGTGGAGTGCTGATTACTGAATTTGGGGTGGTTTGAGAAGTGCAAACCAATTTTTTCGGCACGTTTTTCTTTTAACAAGCGATTAATGATTCTTTTAATTCATAAAGGTGTTTTGGGTTTCGAGCTGTTTGGCGTGACGATTTATTGGTAAAAGTGCTCTGGCCAGTTCGTCAGTGGAATCGATCTTTTCACTCATGCAATGAACGCCCCTTTCTAAAAAGTGTTTTGTTATGAGGGAAGAAATTTCGGATGACGTTTTCAATTCGGAAATCGGCTAACCCGCCGATTTCTGCCAATCCGACCTCCGGCATCTGAAAAGACGCTTCAGCGTTTTTTCTTTAGATGTTGCTCACTTCTATCGTACCGTATAGCCCGTCCTATTTCAATCAAAAAAAAGAGCGGGGCAAGCCCACTCAGACGCCTTATATCATTTCCTGAATATCTTTAACGATCTTTTCCATGTTGGAACCATCACGTCCATCATAGTTTTTGATAGCATTTCCTTCCGGCGTAACGATGAAAAAGCTTGTTCCGTGCATTATCTGGTCTGAATCAGGAAGTTCCTCAACAGCAGATTTAAAAGATTTGATTGAGAATTCCTTGATTGTTTCAAAATCATAACCCGTGAGTAAGTCCCAATTTTCAAATGTTCCGCCGCGGGCTTCAGCATATGCTTTCAATGTTTCCGGTTTATCACGTTCCGGATCCACACTGAATGATACAAGCTGAACCTCATCTTCAAGACCGGCTTCTTTTAATTGATCCTGCAGAGTAGACATATTAGCAGTCATTGGCGGACAGACAGTGGTGCAATTGGTGAAAATAAAATCAGCAACCCAGAACTTACCATCCAAGTCACTTTTACTTACTTCTTCCCCGTCCTGATTCGTAAATTCAAAGTCCTGAACTTCATATGAAAAATCACCATCATATTGGTCACCGCAAGCAGATAAAAACACCACAAATAATAATAACGGAATAAACCATATATACCTTGCCATTGTTTACCTCCTAGTTATACTTATTATCGAGTGTAGCATGTTTCTTTTTAAAAAACTATGAACAAACTGTTACGAAATTAGGCGGTACAGCGATTCTGAACTCACTCTGCATCTCTGTTCAATGTATAGACGTGAATTTCCGGCTGGCAAAGAAACCTGTATGGAAGGCGTGTTGTTCCGATACCCTGGTTGACATAGAGCGTCAGCTTGCCGTTTTGAAATTCGTGTTTACCCTGGACATAATTTTGTGCATAAAGTGGTGTATACAGATGTCCGATAAAAGGGAGACGTACCTGGCCGCCATGACTGTGCCCGGAAAGTTGAACATCAACGGGAAAATGGACGGTGTTATCCGCATAGTCAGGTTCATGCGCAAGTAAAAGTGTATACAAGTCGGGATCTGCATTGGTTAAGGTGCTTTCAAGGTCCGGTCTGCCCAGCATGACATCATCAATCCCTGCCAGGACAATTTGTTGGTTATCAATCTCAATTTCAACGTGTTCATTTTGCAGGAGATTAAAGCCTGCCTTTTCCATAACATTTTGCACGATATCCGTCCCATAACCGCCATGGTCATGGTTTCCGTAAATCCAGTATTTTCCGTAGTCTGATTGAAGTTTCTGAAGGATTTGGATTAGATTATTATCCCAGTGATATGTGTGTGGCTCATCGACAAGATCTCCGGTAAACAGAATCAAATCCGGATTTTGCTCATTTATGGTATCAATGAGATCGGATAATTGTTCGAGTGAGTAATGATGGCCTATATGCGTATCGGAAAACTGTAGGATTTTAAAATCGTTGAATGCTTTTGGTATTTTATCTGACGTTAACTGTTCATGTTTAATATCAAGCATATTGGGTTCTATTTCCCGCGCATAGTAGTAAGTACCGCCGCCAAGACCAATAAGAGCAAGCAAACTGCCAATCGATCGTTTTAAAAACGTCCGTCTATTCATATATGTCTACCTCTCCGAATTGTTGGACTTTATTCTTTTATCATACCTCATTTTTAAATCAAACGAAATATCATACCAATGAAATGGTCAGTCTATTACTTAGGAAATAAACTGTTAACATTTTGACTTTTTTGTCATGAAAAATTATGATAGTAGATAGAGCTGGAAAAGACTAGGGGGATATTATGAAAGATGAAACTGTCATTGTAACCGGTTCCTCAAGTGGTATGGGCAAATATATGGCGGCAAAATTTGCCGATGAAGGCGCCGATGTTGTCATAACAGGCCGGGATATGGAAAGGCTTCAGGCAACAAAGGAAGAACTGATGAAAACGGCCAGTGGAAGTGTCTATACGATTTCAATGGATGTCCGCAAACAGGATGATGTTAAGCGGATGGTTACGGAAACGGTTGATCAATTTGGGAAAATTGATTACCTGGTCAATAACGCTGCCGGTAATTTTATCGCGCCTGCTGAAGATTTGTCTGTTAATGGATGGAATGCTGTCATTGATATTGTATTGAATGGAACATTTTATTGCACCCGTGAAGTAGGTAAATATTGGATAGACAAAGGAATAAATGGATCTATTCTTAACATGGTTGCTACATATGCGTGGAATGCGGGAGCTGGTGTGGCACATTCATCTGCAGCAAAAGCAGGCGTACTTAATTTGACACGAACGCTGGCTGTGGAATGGGGCACCAAGTACGGCATTCGGGTTAATGCCATCGCACCCGGTCCAATTGAACGAACTGGTGGAGCAGGTAAATTATTCCAATCAGAGGAGGCTGCCAAGCGCACCATTAATTCTGTCCCATTGAAGCGATTGGGTAAACCGGAAGAAATTGCAGAACTCGCACATTTTCTGTTATCTGAAAAAGCGGCATATATTAATGGAGAGGTCGTGACAATGGATGGCGGACAATGGCTTAACGCATACCCGTTCTAGTCGCAATCAGCGGAGAAAATCGTTCCGCTGAATGAAGTTTCGCTTTACCTAAAGGACATAGTAAAAAACAGAGAAGAAATGAAAGGTTGAGCCGGCGATGACGAACAAGTGCCAGATTGCATGATGATACAGAAATCCGCGCCATATGTAAAAAATGGTGCCAATTGTATAAAATAGTCCACCAATAATTAGAAGCATGATGCCTGTTCCATGCATCACCGAAGTGAGCGGCTCCCATACAAGCAGAACGAGCCAGCCCATGGCAACATAGAAAACGGTGGAAAAGACAACAAACCGCTTTACGAAAAAAATTTTGAAAACGATACCAATTAAAGCGATCCCCCAAACGATACCTAAAAGGGTCCATCCCAAATCACCGCGGAGATGTACCAGCAAGTAGGGTGTGTAGGTTCCGGCGATAAACAGGTAGATGGAAGAATGATCAAAAATCTGGAAAACATCCTTCCACCTTCCTTCAGGCAAGCTATGGACAATGGTTGATGAAAGATACATCAAAAGCATCGTTGTTCCGAAAATCGTAACCGAAATAATTTGCCAGGGGTCCTGATTGAATGACGCAAAAACAATGAGCAGGGCAAGTCCTGCTATACTTAACAATGCACCTATGCCATGTGTGATGGCATGAACGCATTCCTCTTTTTTTGTAAATGTATGGATTTTCATGGCGGACATCCTATTTTCAGTTCGTTGATGCATATTATACATTAAAGGATAAAACTGTTACAGGTTTATGTTTTAAACGGATTGCTTGCGCCCCAACATTCAATAGGCTGTGGAAGTTTTTTTAACGATATACGTGTATAAAGATGTTTCGATGACTTGACCTATGGTAAACTGTATATGTAGTCACTATAACTGACTCCTTAGTGTTCAGGGATTTCGAAAAGGAGTGTTTTTATATGAGTGCAACACAAGATAAGAAATTAACAGATATTGTCATTAGTGATTTGATGATTTCCTCAGAGAAAGTAGCTCATGTCCAGATTAACAATCCTTTGGAACATGCTCTCCTGATACTTGTGAAATCGGGGTATTCGGCTGTCCCTGTGTTGGATTCATCGTATAAGCTTGTTGGTACAATAGGCAAGACAAGGATTTTAAATTCGGTTCTGGGTCTGGAACGTTTCGAAATGGAAAAGTTGTCCGACATGAGAGTACACGAGGCGATGAATACCGATATCCCTTGTTTATCGAAAACAGATACATTTATGGAAGGTTTGAAAGTCGTTATTAATTATCCGTTTGTATGTGTTGCTGATGCTGACGGCTATTTTGATGGTATTTTGACCAGGCGCGCTATCTTAAAGCAATTGAAACGGGATCATTATACATTTCAATCTAATGCTTAACACTAAGTCAGATGCCCTAAGGTGCGTGACTGGCCGGAACGGAAATACAACATAGCACTTATGTTGCATTTTACATCGACTAAGCAACAAAGTTTATGAAAAGCGCCTTTTATGAAAAAAGGAATTCCTACAGTTTTGGAAGACTTGCCCCTGCATACCTTTTTTTCTTTTGGAAAAACTGGCTATTGAAGGCTTTGTACCAGAGGAGGTATGCAAAATGGCACGAATCGGGGTTGAGGATGCCATGACTGATGTGAAGGAAACCCTGGCTGAGATGGGGCATGATGTTGTCGACTTGCAATCAGAGGATGACACTGCTTATTGTGATTGCTGCGTCATAACCGGTCAGGATAAGGATGTCATGGGCATGTCAACAACAAGCATTGCAGGTTCTGTTATTAATGCGTCCGGTTATAGCGCACAAGAAGTTTGTGACATGGTGCAAGACAAGCTAAATGAACAGCAATAATAAAAAAGCTTCGGTTAACATTATAAACCGAAGCTTTTTTCGATTTATTTGTTGTGAACGGTAACCTGCTGTGGAAAAGGTGTTTCAATTCCTGCATGATCAAAGGCTTCCTTAATTTGTTTTCGCATCGCACGCTCACATTCCCATTGAAGACCATTTTCAGTCTGTCCAACCACACGCAGGACGACATCAGATGAACCGAGACTTTGAACCCCGATGGCATCCGGCCCTTCCTTGAAACGCTCATCATCCTTGAACGCAGCACATACTTGCTCCAGAATGGTGATGGCTTCATCGATATTCTCATTGTAGCGGATACTGATATCAACGAGTGCTCGCATATTGCCGCGGGTATGGTTGGCCACGCCTTCAATATAGCGGTTTGGCACATAATTTAATGTTCCGTTGAAACTGCGGATCTTTGACGTACGGAGGCCAATTTCTTCCACAATTCCATCATAGCCTGCTGTTGTTACATAGTCATCAATTTCAAGTTGGCGTTCCAGCAAAATGAAAAAGCCAGTCACGATATCGCTGACAAGCCCTTGTGCGCCAAAACCGATAGCAAGACCAATAATACCTGCACCTGCCAGCAGCGGACCAAGTGGTATGCCAAGTACCCCAAACATCATTAAAACTAATACAAAAATCATGACATAGGAAAACACGTTCAGCAACAATTTTTCCAGTGTTTTCACCCGTGACGGGGAGATTTTCTGATTCGAGCCCGCCTTGTTTATGGCTTTTTCAATTATTTTTTTGCCAATCGGCAGCAATATGATAAATGCTAGAATCAGTAAGCCTATTTTTAGAACTGCTGGTACGACAGTCTCCATTATGTTGGCTAAACTTATATCAATTCCAAAAAACTCCATATGTATTCTCTCCTTTCTAATAGACATCATAATAATTACCCCAACTTTAGTAAAGTAAAACATGTGGACAGCTCGTATATATCAGTTACAGGAATAAGCTTTCCGGCATATATAATATTGGATACCATTAAAAGAATCCTTTGCATTATTAATCGATGGAGGTATAAGGATGAAATTAAGAGACAGAATGCCGGAACTGGATGGTGCCACAAAATGGCTCAATAGCAAACCATTAGCACGAAAAGATTTAATCGGTAATAAGCCAGTTTTAATCCATTTCTGGTCAATCAGCTGTGATACATGCAAAAAAGCAATGCCAAACGTGAATGAGTTACGCGATATGTATCAAGGGAAATTGAATGTTGTTGCTGTTCATATGCCGCGATCCGAAAATGATACTGATTTAAAAGAGATACGCTATGCTGCCAAAAAGCATAACATAACGGAGCCAATCTTTGTCGATAATGAAGACAATTTAACAAACGCCTATAAAAATAGACAGGTTCCGGCATATTATGTGTTTGATGCAAACGGAAAGCTAAGACATCGGCAGACCGGCAGCGGGGGATTCAATATTCTTCAGAAGCGGATTCACAGAGTTGTGAATGAAGTGTGAAGTCAGGTAACGATATGCGGCGACAAAACAGGCAGGCGTATTTTTAAACTAAAAAATTGGTAGCGCAGGATTTAAGCTTTCACTGTCAGTTTGCAGTGAAAGCTTATTTTCAATTAAAAAATTTTAAAAAAGTGTGTAAAAGGTATGGCATTTTATTTCGGGACCCGTTATATTAGATATTGTGAAAAGTCATCGGGGAGGGAGAGGGCATTGGAAATTTTTAAAAAGTTAAAGCAATTTTATTGGCCATATAAAAAATATTTCCTGACATCATTATTTTTCCTGTTTTTTGTTGTGGCCATCACAGTTGTTTATCCGATTGTTCTGCAGTTAACGATTGACGAGGTGGTGCTGGAAGAACGTTACGCTTTGATTCCGTATATAGCTGCAGGGTTTTTTCTTATTATGCTTATAAAAGCTATCTCTTCTTTTTTCCATCAATATATGGGGGATTTGTTTGGCATAACAACTGTTTATAAGCTTCGGGAAGCATTGTATGAAAAGCTTCAGGTTTTATCGTTTAAATACTTTGATAACGCCAGAACCGGCGATCTTATGTCCCGTAAGACGACAGATGTGGAAGGTTTCCGTAATTTTATTTCCTTTGGCATTTCGGATCTTATTGAAATGACAATGCTCATGTTATTCAGTCTGGCGGTTATGTTTTACTATTCTATACCACTGACACTGATCACGATGGCAGCTATGCCTTTTTTGGCAGTCGTTGTTTATAAATTTGACAAACGGGTCCATCCGGCATTCAGAGGGATTCGTAAATCATTCGGTCGTCTCAACACACGCGTACAGGAAAATATAAGCGGAATGAATACGGTGAAATCATTATCGAAAGAGGACTTTGAAGTTGGACGGTTCTCTGACAGCAATGATAACTACCGCCAGAATTATTTATATACATCCGGTATCTGGTCGAAATACTTTCCGGTCATGGAGTTTATCGGTAATGTGTGTGTGGTTCTGCTGTTGGCCTATGGCGGATATCTGGTCATCACTGATGAACTTAGCCCCGGAGCGCTCACAGCCTTTTTCAGCCTTGTCTGGTATATTATGGGACCGCTGATGAATCTGGGGTTCGTCATTAATATGTTTTCACAGGCCAAAGCATCCGGTGAACGTGTGCTGGAGATTTTGGAAGCAAAAGAAGATGTTACAGAAAAAGAAGGTGCAATCGATACACCAATCAACGGCCATGTCACATTCAAAGATGTTACATTAACGTATATCAAAGATGATGATAAAGCCTTAAAAGATATCAGTTTTGATGCCCCCGCCGGCAAAGTAATCGGTCTGAGCGGGCCGACCGGATCAGGAAAAACAAGCATTACACAACTGATTCCCCGTTTTTATGAACCGGAAAAAGGTGAGGTGCTGGTTGATGGGAGACCGGCAGACGATTACCAGCTGAAAACATTACGCAAGCATATCGGGTTTGTGCTGCAGGAGTCGTTTCTATTTTCAACGACCATCAGGGAAAATATCCGCTATGGTAACCCGGAAATACCGGAAGAAAAGATAATCGATGCTGCTAAGCGGGCACAGGCACATGATTTTATTATGGAAATGCCTAAGGGATACGATACCATGCTGGGCGAACGCGGGATGGGTTTATCCGGCGGTCAGAAACAGCGTATTGCCATTTCCCGGGCCATTTGTATCAATCCGAGTATCCTGGTGCTTGATGACGCGACATCGGCAGTTGATATGGAAACAGAATTCAAGATTCAAAAGGCTTTAAAAGAGGTTATGAAAGGGCGGACTACCTTTATCATTGCCCATCGTATCTCATCGCTTAAGCACGCTGATGAAATTCTGGTTCTCGAAGACGGGGAGATTATTGAACGTGGCAGCCATGATGAACTCGTCCGCAATAATGGTCTATATAACCGAATCTATCATATCCAGTACCAGGACAGAGAACAAATTATGTCGACAACAACATAAAAGGGAGGGAGAATGACATGGCAGAACAAACATCTAAAGCGAACCGGCATTTAAACCGGTTTTATTATACCGTTGACCATGCAGTGGAAAAACCGTTCAACTGGAAACAAATGTGGCGGCTCTTGACTTATTTGAAACCATATGCCAAAACGTACCTTCCTGGAGCTGTTATAGCGATGTTCATTTCAACAGCGGTACGTTTAATTGTGCCTATCCTGATTGGTAAGGTTGCTTTTGACGTCGTTATCGCTAATGGAAATACGACGATGCTTACTTATCTTGTCATCGGTATTGCGCTATTATATTTGCTGAGTTATATCGGAAATGTTTTTCGAATAAAATGGGTAAACATATTAGGGCAAAATGTTATCTATGACTTGCGACAGCATTTATTTTCGCATATTCAGAGGTTGTCACATCGTTTTTTTGATTCGCGTTCGGGCGGGTCGATTATTGTTCGGATTATGAATGATACGAACTCTTTGCAGGAATTGTTTACGAACGGGATTATCAATCTGCTGATGGATGTTGTAATGCTTACCGGAATCGTTGTTACATTATTGGTGTTAAGTCCGAAGCTGGCACTGGCGATTATGGTCATCCTGCCGATCATGTTCTATATTTCAACAAAACTCAGGCGGAATATCCGGCGTTCATGGCAGGACGTACGAATTCAGCAATCACGGCTGAATTCGCACCTTAATGAGAGTATACAGGGCGTCCGTATTACCCAGTCATTCTCACAGGAAAAGGCGAATTCGGAATACTTTGAAGGGCTTAATACGGATAATTTCAATAGCTGGCGCACAGCCACGAAAAAGAGTGCCATGTTTGGTCCGTTTGTGGAAATGAGCAATGCACTCGGTTCAATTATTCTCATAGCCTATGGAGCCTATCTCATTTTGCTGGGAGAGGGAAATGGCGGTATTGCCATTGGTACCTTTGTATCATTCGGTTTTTATATCGGTATGTTCTGGGAGCCGATTTCACGTCTTGGACAGATGTATAACCAGCTGCTGATGGCGATGTCTTCTTCCGAGCGTATTTTTGAGTTTCTTGACGAACAGCCGAATGTCGTTGATAAACCGGATGGCGTTGACTTAACCGATATGAAAGGACATATTGAATTCGATCGGGTTCAATTTTCCTATGATGAAGACCGGATTGCTTTGCATGAAATATCATTGGATATTAAGGCGGGTCAGACGATTGCTTTGGTCGGCCATACCGGAAGCGGGAAATCCACCATCGCCAATCTGATCAGCCGTTTCTATGACCCGACGAATGGTGCTGTCAAAATTGATGGGCATGATTTACGTGATGTCAGGCTGAACAGTCTGCGCCGCGGTATCAGCGTCGTGCTGCAGGATACGTTTATTTTCTCTGGTAACATTATGGAAAATATCCGATTCGGCCGTCCGGATGCAACTGATGAGGACGTCATTGAAGCATCCAAAGTAGTTGGAGCCGATGACTTTATCCGGCGGCTGGCAAATGGATATGAAACAGAAGTGGAAGAACGCGGCAATATCCTGTCAGCAGGTGAACGGCAATTATTATCATTTGCAAGGGCACTGCTGGCTGATCCGAAAATTTTAATTTTGGATGAAGCAACGGCAAGCATTGATACAGAGACAGAAGTTAAGATCCAAGCTGCGTTGCAACGGTTATTGGAAGGCAGAACTGCGATCATTATTGCCCACCGTCTGTCAACAATCAGGGAATCGGATAATATTTATGTGCTGGAAAACGGAAAAGTATTGGAGAACGGCAGTCACGATGAGCTTATGAAACGGCATGGCGAATATTTCGGACTGGTTAAGTCACAATTTGAAATGCTGGATGCGATGTAGGGGATAATACGACGCCTAATCCCAAAAATGGCAACCGCCTATTGTATAGAGGCAGTTGCCATTTTTAAATTTTTGAAAACAGCGTTAAGAGATCAGGTGAAAGAATATATGTCTGCAAAATCGTAATAAATTCCATAAGGGGATGTGCTAGAGCGTTCCCCGTCCAAGAGTCCATAGCCGACATACTTAAAAAAGCAGCTGTCCTAAAGCGGTGAGCTGCTTCTTTTTTTATAATAATTCTTTTTCAATCTGTTTCATTTCATAAAAGTAACCTTTTTGCTCCATCAATTCAACAAATGAGCCGGATTCAAATAATGGTGCCATGATCCATCACGATATCTGGTCATTTTCCAGGTTGGTCAGGCGATGACTGACGAGGAATAAGTGTTATCGTCTTTTTGGCTTGCTCGAAAAGATGCCTGTAGATGGCTTCTTCAGTCGGGGCATCAACAGATGATGTCGGTTCATCCAACAACCAGAGATGGTCATTCTTAAGCATCACCCGTGCTACGGCCAAACGTTGCTTTTCTCCGCCGGAAAGATTTTCGCCTTTTTCATAAACGGCATCATCCAGGGACAAATAGTCAAGTTCGACATTGGCGAGTGCTGCCTCCATTTCTTCATCCGTTAATGAATCGCCGGCAAGCAGCAAATTGCTTCTGAGAGTCCCATAGAAGAAATGGTTTTCCTGAAGGACGACATTCGTGTTTGCCCAAATGGATTCCTGGTCGATATTATCGATTGACAGACCATCTAAATGAATATCGCCCTGGTCGGCATGATTCAATTTCAATAGCAACTGGAGCAGAGTTGATTTACCTGAGCCGCTTGGTCCGACAATCGCTGTTTTTGAACCAGCCTGTAAGTTTAAATTTATATTTTTCAACGTTTGCCGTGGTTCGTCCGGGAATGAAAACGATACACCTTTCATATCAATTGTGACTGCCTGCCGGGATTGTAATTCTTTCATATCAGACGTACCTGTATCCGTTTCATCGCCTCCTTCAACGACAGCAGATAAACGGCTCGCGGCGCGTTTACTGTCTTGAAAGTGAATGGGGAATGCAGCCATGGGAGCAGCATCTTCAAAAACGGTTAACGAGATCATAACAAGCATCGCCAGAAAAATACCCTCCAGCTGTCCTTCGGTGACCAGAAAAGCCCCCAACGCCAGCACAAACCAGGAAACAACCAGTGACACGAATGAATTCACAGATTGACTATAGAGCTTATTGATGTTTTCCCGTTCCTGTTCACTGATATATGAATCGGATGACTGGATTAACTGTTGTTCTTTTTCATCCAGCTTCTGATAGATTTTCAGATCGCGAAAACCATGCAGAAACTCAGTCACTTCAGTGGATAATGTCCCCCTCTCAGTTCGCACATATTGCGTGATTCTGGCTTGCCTTAAAGCAAATATCGCCGGAACGACAAATATGGTGAGTAAAAGGCCTGCCAAGAGGACAAATGCGACATAAACGGAAAAGAACGCGGTAAACAGAATCGTGCTTAAAAATACCAATGCTAAGACAATAGGCGGATAAAAGACCCTTAGAAAGAAGTTTTGCAGTGTTTCAACATCACCGACTATCCGGGACAACAGATCACCGCTTCTGTATTTATGAAAAATTTCCGGAGCTAACGGTTCCAGTTTTTTGAAAAAGTTAACACGTAAATTGCTTAAAATGGTAAATGTTGCCCTGTGTGAAAAATAGCGTTCAGCATAACGCGCTATCGCTTTTGTAATCCCGAACAGTTTAACGGTTGATGTTATCAGAATCAACGTATAGAAAGGAGGTGTCAAGGCAGCTTTTGAGATTAGGTATCCGCTTGCTGCGAAAAGGCCGACAGACGTTATGCCGGCAATAAAACCAAAGATGATCGCATAAAGTATATCCCTTTTCTCAGCCATCATTAACCTGATGATCACCATTAAATCCTTCATTCTGCCTTCCCTCCTCGTTGAACGGATACCATTTGCCTATATTCCGGAACATGTTCAAACAGCTCGCCGTGTGTCCCTTCAGCCATCAGCTTGCCATCCTCCAGGAAAAGAATGTTATCAGCATGTTTTATGGTATGAAGGCGATGGGCGACAGTAATGACAGTCGCTTTTTCGGCCAGTTGTTTGATCGATTGCTGCAGAATCTTCTCAGTATAAAGGTCAAGTCCGGTGGTGGGCTCGTCAAACAGGATAAGCGCCGGTTTTTTCAAGAAAGCTCGTGCAAGGGCAAGGCGTTGCATTTCGCCGCCTGAAAGCCCTCGTCCAGCCTCACCAATAGGCGTATCATAACCTTCATCCAACGTTTGAATTAATTCAGCTATGCCCGCCAGTCCAGCAGCTTTTTCAATCGCTTGGCGGCTGGCATTGGAATTAGCGCCAATGGCTATATTTTCGGCGATCGTTCCTGAAAAAATATAAGGTTGCTGCGAAATATAACTTAACTGTCCAAACCAGTCGTGTTCACTGTAGTGTGTCAGCGGCAACTCATTAACGGTGATTTCCCCGCTTTCGGTAGGGAGGAGGCCGGCGATGAGATGCAGTAGTGTCGTTTTACCGGAACCGCTTCTGCCGACAATTGCCACCTGTTGATAGGGGGCGATAGTTGCTGTGATTTGCTTTAACGAAAATTGTCCTTCATCATAATTGAAATTGGCATTATTTAGCTGGATAACACCTGGCATTGAATCAACGGGCAGTACCTGGTCTCCCCATTGAACCGGTTGTATTTCCTCATTTAATGATTCGGTTACTTTTGTTGCCGCTCCTATGCTGGTCCGCCCGTTGTGAAATGTACTTCCGAGCTGCTTTAACATCGAATAAAATTCAGGAACAAGTACCAATAAAAAGAAGGCAGTAAAGAAGGAAATACGCTCATAGATAATTAGCTGAATAGCAAGTTCAAGGGCTACAATACCGATGCTGAGCATTGAAATCAATTCGAGCATAAACGAAGACGTAAAAGCAACTTTCAAAATTTCCATCGTAGCATCCCGAAAACTCAGGCTGCTTTTTTCAATGGCTTCTTGCTGTGTCTTGGCCCGTCCGAACAATTTAAGGGTGGTGAGCCCTTGTAATGTGTCCAGAAAACGACCGGAAAACGCAGCCAGTTTTTCCTGTTGTTTTTCTGATTTATTTTTTGACTGCATACCGATAATGACCATAAAAATCGGAATAAACGGAGCTGTTATAATCATAATTAAACCAGTGTTGATGTGCTGAGTAAATGCAACAATTAAAATAACCAGCGGAATAACTGTTGTCTGGATAAGTTGTGGAATATACTCACTGAAATAGCTGTCCATATCATCGACAGTATCCAGCAGAACGCTTACTTTTCCGCCTGATTGACCTCCCGCTGATTGTTTGATCGGTGTATCTGCATATTTACGCAATAGTGATTTCCGGTATTTTGCTTTGACGTTCGCGGCCATTTTGATGCCGATACGTCCATTTGCATAAGAGGACATTGTCCGGATCAGCAGTACGGCCAATAGTCCCATCAGCATCCATACGATGTCAGAAATACCTTGCTGATTCAGAAATACCTGATCAACGGCTGCCACAAGAAAATACGCCTGTAAAATAACCGCAAATGCCGTTATGAGAGACAGGATTAACAGGAATATGATTGATCGTTTATAATTGAATGTCATTTGTCCTAATCTGTTCATAGCCCTCAGGTCCCCTAAGAATAATGAGTAGTCAGTCCCGAATGATATGGACACTCCCCCAAAAACGGGGGTAACTGGCTTAAAATTGTCCAATCTGTTCAACGCTATTTCTTGCCTTTGACATACTCCGCATCGAATAAAAAGAGTTTCATTAACAAGAGCAGCGAAGGAATCAATAAGAGTAAGCCGCCGATGAATGCCACAACAAGTGCTATTCCCATTGATTCGTGTGTGGCACTGTCATAAACCGTGATAAATGGATCAAGGATGTACGGGTAATGGCCAATGCCATAGCCGAAAAAAGCAAAGAAATATTGCAGCATGACACTGATAAATGCGAGTCCGTAATTCCTTCGCCAGTATATGAGCCATGCTGCTATCATAAAGAATCCGACCGAAAGTCCGAACACCCACCATAAATCCAGCATGTTTTCATAGTGTCTCGGATTATGCTGACTCAAAAAGATAAATGTTGTCAGGGCAGCAATGATTGTTGGTGTGCTCCAAAACAGAGCAAAGTTGCGTACAAGATTTAACGCCGGATAGTCTTTAGCACGATCGGCATAAAATGTTAAAAAGACAGCACTGATAAACAGAACCGAAACAATTGCCAATGCAACGATACTCCATGATAGCGGGCTGGTGAACAATTCAAGGTATTCAAGTGAGACGACACCATTTTCTTCTGTTATAAACCCGCCCTCAGATAATGTTAAGGCAACCGATAATGAAGCCGGAATCAGCAAACCAGTCGCCCCATATAAAAACGTATAAACCATACTTTGTTTGGATCCATAGTTTTCAAACGCGTAAAACGATCCCCGGATAGCCAGTAAAATGATGGCAATGCTGCCGGGTATCAACAGCGCAGATCCGTAATAATAGGCTGTATCCGGAAAGAACCCGACAATACCGACAAAGAAAAAGACGAAAAAGACGTTTGTCACTTCCCAGACAGGCGATAAATACCTTGCGATCAGCTGGTTGATGACGTGGTCCTGCCTGGTGTATTTAGCATAAAAGGCAAAAAACCCGGCACCAAAATCAATCGAAGCGACAATCATGTACCCATACAGAAAGATCCATAATACAGAAATGCCGATTATCTCATAACTCATGATTCATCATCCTTTTCAACAGATGGATACTGTTTTTCCAATTCTTCCTCAGCAGGATTATCCCGGAATACTTTACGCAATGTTATGATGCACAATGTACCCAGCACAATATATAATGCGAGGAAAAGGAAAAACGCCAGACCGATATAAGGTGAGGAGGTAGCAGCTTCCTGAACCGTCATGTATCCTCTTATAATCCATGGCTGACGTCCCTCTTCGGCATAGACCCAGCCAAATTCAATTGCCAGCATTGCCAGAGGCCCCATCAGCACAATAAGTGACAGCATTCCCTTGTTATGTTGATTGCGTTTTTTCAGTTTACTTAAAATAAAATACAACAAAGCTACAGCAGGCAGGAAGAACCCGATTGTAACCATCAAGTCGAACATATAATGCACCCACAGCGGCGGCCAATATTCTTCAGGTGTTTCTTCCAGTCCTGTCACTTCAGCATTGAAATCAGCGTAGGCAAGAAAACTTAAGAAATTGGGGATGCGAATCTCACCAATTACCTCATGTGCATCATTCAGCCATCCAAATAGTATCAGGTCAGCACCTTCCTCAGTTTCAAAGTGCCATTCTGCTGCAGCCAGTTTTTCGGGCTGATGCTCAGCTAAGAACTTAGCGGATGAATCACCTGCTATTATCGTTACGACAGAAAATATAAACACCAATGTTAATGTAAGCTTCAACGCCTTTTTGTAGTAGACAGTCATTTTCTTTTTCAAAATCATGAATGCCGTTATAGCAGCAAGTATAGCTGCACATGTCAGATATGCAGAAGAGAGTACGTGGAACACTTTTGTTGGCGTTGCCGGGTTCAGCATGGCAGCCAGCGGGTTAACGGCTGTAAACGCTCCATCCTCGACGGCGAACCCATCCGGCGTGTTCATAAAAGCATTCACAGTGGTTATAAAAACAGCAGAAAGACCGCCCCCAATTATAATCGGCAGTGAAAATAGCCAATGAATATATTCGTTTTTAAACCGGTCCCATGTATATAAATAAATACCAATAAAGATTGCCTCAAAGAAAAATGCGAAGACTTCCATAAACAGCGGCAAGCTAATGACGTTGCCTGCAACCTGCATGAAATTAGGCCATACGAGTGACAGCTGTAAACCAATGGCCGTCCCGGTAACAACACCGACGGCTACCGTTATGACAAAGCCGCGGGCCCAGCGTCTTGCCAGCATTTTGTAATGCGGATCATTCTTTTTAATTCCGATAAACTCAGCGATGGAAATCATCAGGGGCACACCGACGCCGAGTGTTGCAAAGATGATATGAAAACCGAGCGTCATAGCTGTTAGCAATCTGCTTATTAGGACTGTATCTATTTCCATTACGTGCTCCTCCTTAATTGGAACATGAACTTGAATGAAAAAAATTATGTTTCTGACTAATATAGTTACCACTATATGTATAGTATAAACCACCACAATCCTTTGTTATATGGGGGGGTGTGACAACGGATTGAAAACTTTGTAGCAGAATCGTTACAACCACCCGAAACCACTCACGGTTCATTAATGTCAGATTTCACACAGTATGGTAGACTGTGAATAAATATAATGGAATATGGGGGAACCTGGATGAAACGTGACTATGCAGTAATCGGATTAGGCCGTTTCGGCGGCAGTATCTGTAAAGAACTCAGCTCAGAAGGCAAGCAGGTATTAGCTATTGATTTAGATGAGGATCGAATAAATGAATTTAAGAATATTGCCTCTCATGCGGTTATTGCTGATTCGACAGATGAAGCTACATTAAAAGAATTAGGCATTAAAAATATTGATCATGTGATTGTCGCTATTGGTGACAATATTCAGGCAAGCATTTTAACGACGGTTGTTTTAACAGATCTTGAGATTAAAAACATTACAGTAAAGGCACAAAATGATTATCATGAAAAGATTGTAAATCGTATTGGTGCCGATCAGGTCGTCCATCCGGAAAGAGATATGGGAAAACGGATTGCACATAATATTATCTCCAGCAATATTCTTGACTATCTCGAACTTTCTGATGATCATAGCATTGCTGAAGTGAAGGCCGGCGAAAAGATGCGCGGAAAAACGTTAGTCGAATTGATACCGGGCAAATATGGCTGTAACGTTGTTGCCATTAAAGGCGTGATAAAGATATCAATGTCTCCCCGGCAGCAGATGACGTGCTTAAAGAGGAAGATATCTGATTGTGATTGGCGCTGACAAAGACTTATCACGATTTGAAAAACGCTTGGTCATCGATTGAAAGGTATAGGGTTTTTAAGTCCATTTCAAAAATAACCTACCTTTTACCCCTACAATCGAATTGAAAATGGAAAAGGTGGCATGAAAAATTATTTTTTTCATGCCACCTTTTTTAAACTTTTTTCGATTGTAGTAGTGAATCGTTCATTAAACTTCCATAATGATCGGCAAAATCATTGGTCTGCGTTTTGTTTTTTCAAAGAGGAATGGTGCAATTGTATCGGTTATTTCATTTTTAATTTCAGACCATTGGCTTGTTTTGCGTTCCATTACTTTGTCCAAATGTTTGGCAACAAGTTTTTGGGCTTCATTGATCAGGTCTTCGGATTCCCGCATGTAAACAAATCCGCGGGAGATTAATGTCAGGACCCGATGCAATCCCTGAATTCTTTCATGTAATACTGACCACATCATGACAAGTCCTTCTTCAGAAAGGATACGACGGTCACGTAAAACGATATTGCCAATATCGCCGATTCCGCTTCCATCAACATAAATGGAACCTGATGGGATTTTCCCGGCAATCATCGCATTGTCACTGCCTAATGCCAATACATCGCCGTTATCCATGACAAATGAGTTGGTTGGATCAATGCCGCACGCTTCACCTAGTTTGAGATGTTCTTTCAACATACGGTATTCACCATGAATCGGCATAAAATACTTAGGCTTCATCAGTCTGAGCATCAGCTTTTGTTCATCCTGGCTCCCGTGACCGGATGTGTGTATATCACTTAGTGGACCATGAATCACATCTGCTCCGGCACGATACAGTTTATTGATTGTCCGGCTGACGCTTACAGTATTTCCAGGGATTGGTGATGATGAAAATACGACCGTATCACCAGGGATAATTTGTATTTGACGGTGTGTACCATTCGCTATTCGGGACAGTGCTGCCATTGGTTCACCTTGTGAACCCTGTACACAGGATAGTCACTTTATGTGCAGGCAGGCGGCTGATTTGGTTCGGCTCATAAATGTATCTTTGGGTGCCTGGATATAGCCCAATTCCTGGCCGATACGAATAGACGATTCCATACTGCGTCCGAATACAGCTATTTTTCGATCGTGTTTGACAGCCGCTTCAACGACTTGCTGCAGACGATATATATTTGATGCAAATGTTGCAAAAATCAACCGTCCTTCTATCTTGCTGAATATATCATGGATATTCTGCCCGACAACCCGCTCGGACATTGTAAAACCCGGAACTTCACTATTAGTACTATCTGAAAGCAGACAAAGTACGCCTTCTTTGCCGATTTCAGCCATTTTGGTCAGGTTTGCAGGCTCGCCAACTGGTGTAAAGTCAAATTTGAAATCACCCGTATGAACGATATTTCCCGGCGGTGTTTTAACTACGATACCATATGAATCAGGAATACTATGGGTTGTACGGAAAAAGGAAACGGATGTTTTACGGAATTTGACAACATCGTCCTCTTGAATTGTGTTTAGCTTGGCATTTCGCAACAAGCCATGTTCTTCCAATTTGTTTCGAATTAAGCCAACTGCAAGTTTTCCGGCATAGATAGGCACATTTATTTCACGCAGCAGGTAAGGGATCCCTCCGATATGATCCTCGTGCCCGTGCGTTATGAATAACCCTTTGATTTTATCCTGGTTTTGTGTCAGATAGGTGTAATCAGGAATGACATAATCGATACAAAGCTCGTCCCGGAAAATTTTTAATGCCGGCGTCGACCAGGATAATTTCATCCTGGAACTGGATACCATATGTGTTTTTTCCGATTTCGCCCAATCCACCTAATGCAAAAACCGCTGTTTGATCATTTTTAACAAACTTCATTCGTTAGACGTTCTCCAGCTCAAAATGTTCGGATTGCTTCTCATAAGCTAAATGTGCATCATCCAATGCCTGAATAAATTCAATGTTATAGTTGCGGTCGGCCAGTTTGTGTCGTACTTCTCTTTCGGAGTCAGCTTCAATATATGCGCTATTGGTTCGTTCGCGCACAGGTATTTCATCAGGTAATTCCTGATATAATACTTTAAAAATCAATATTATCTCTCCTAACGTTCAATTCTTCATTTAAAAACTGTTATATTCCGTATTCCTGTTCAATGTGGTATTTTTCCATTAAAAAAATAGCTGGTGCCGGCGGATTGAGCAGGAGATTGCGAATTTATACCTGCGTGTATGATCCAGCCGCACAGTATATTTATGCATGGATTTTCCGCAGCAAGCTTTCTTGCTTAAAACCTTCTTCAGCAAACGAGAAGGTAATGGATTTACACCCGGTCAATCCACAGGTCTGTCAACCGCTATTTTGATCTTTAACCTTGGAATGACAGGGTGAGTTTCGAGTCCCGGGTCCCTGTATGATTGGTTTATTCAAGGTAGTCCTTTTCAAACGTCGTTGGTACACGTCCTCTGCCAAGAAAATCCTTCCAGCGTTTTTTCAGCTTTTCTCTTAGGCGTTTTAGCATGAGATATGCATCTCCTTTCAGTCTTTTAAGAAAAGCAATAAAAACGTTCTACCGATCCAATCCCTCTTACTTATAGTATAATACGGTTTGAACAATTTTGAAATAAAAACACTGCATTTGTTTAAAAAAGATTTGCTTTTTGCATTTTAAAAACTGGTTTAGCGTTATTTTCTTATCAATTATTTTTTGCTGCTTATGTAAAATTATACAGGAACCTATGAATATAGATTCCTGCAGTCATGAATGATCTCACATATAAATGAGCAGTACCTTTCGGGATAGAGCACCCTGCTGAATGACGTTTGACTTTATCCAATTGGTTTGGAATTGTCCGGAATAGCGAACGGATTTTCCTGGTTAATGTGGTCATAGAACATGACGCCGTCCAAGTGGTCAATTTCATGCTGCACGACGATTGCGGCATAGCCACGTAAGCGTAATTTAATTTCATTGCCATCGATTCCAAAGGCTTTAACGGTAACGCGGGCATTACGGGGCACATAGCCTTCCACGTCACGGTCAACAGAAAGGCAACCCTCACCTGAAGACAAGTATGCTTGTTCAACTGAATGGCTGATTATTTTAGGGTTAATTAAGCCATAGCTATACAGTTTTCCTTTTAAATCCTCAAAATGAACGGCACACATTCGTTTATTAATGCCAAGTTGTGGTGCAGCTAACCCGACTCCGGCCCTTAAATTATACTCACCCGCAATTTCTTCATTCTGACTGTTTTTAATAAAGTCCAGCATGTCGTTTAATAGCTGTATATCCTCTTCAGAAGGAGGGACTGGTACTTCCCTGGTTTTTTCACGTAAAGACGGATGTCCCTCACGAACAATATCATCCATTGTTATCATTGTCTGACACTCCCTAGCTTATTCACAAAGGTTGTTCAAAAAGTCCTGAGAATAATCCCCTTCAACTTTTCAATTAATTCGCTGTCCAAATGGATATGGGACTTCCTGAACACCTTCCAACAGTAGTATTTTAACATAATATACGTCGATACATCATAAATTTGCTGCAGGACAAGAAAAAATTTATAGGTAAAAACCGTTTTGCAACTGTGATATGTTATACTAAATTGTAAAATTCGTAATAAGTCTGAGAGGAGATATGTTAAGTGATATGGAAAAAGTCATCATTCATAAGTTTATTCGTCCTAATATTGATACTGTCTGCCTGTAACGGCACAGCAACATCTGAGCAAATTTATAATCATTTGGAAAAAGCCGTTGAACATGAACAGACGTTTGAAAAACAGCAAAATCAAATTGTCGAACTTGAGCAGGAAGAACAGGAAATATACAGTGAAATTATTGATTTGAGTATGGAGGAGTTCGATCAGATAGAAGAATTGGCCAATCAGGGACTTGACAATATTGAAACAAGAAGTGAAAAAATTGATCTGGAAAAAGAAAGTATCGATGCTTCCAGAGAAGAGTTTTCAAACATTGAGGATATGATTGGTGATTTGGAGGAAGAATCGGCAAACGAAAAAGCGGATCAAATGTACAGCACTATGATGGAACGCTATAATGCTTATGATAAGCTGCATGAGTCTTATTCTGAGTCGTTGACACTGGAAGAGGAGTTATATACGATGCTGCAGCAGGAAGACCTTGAGCAGGAAACACTGTCAGATCATATAACAAATCTTAACGAGAGTTATCAAAACGTTATCGAATCCAACGAAACGTTTAACCAGCTAACGGATGACTATAATGGGTTGAAAGAGGAATTTTATCAAGCTGCCGGGATTGAAGTGGAATATGAAGAAAACCCTGGATCCGGGGAACAGGAAAGCAATTCGGATGAATCAACTGAATCAGAACAAGAAGCAGAATCAGATGAATAACTCATCTGGTTCTTTTTTTTGTTGTTCAGGTTCCATTTTATTAATACAGATTCACAAACCTGTTATAACAGTTCATTTAATCGGGGAGTGAAATAGCCCGTGGAATCCAATGTAAACGCTGCCAACACTGTGAAAAAATGAAAAAACTAAAACAAAACAATTGACCAAATGAGTCTGTATAGGCTACACTTTAAACTGAATCATGAATTGTACCAGTAATTTTTGCTTTCAGGATGTAACAGTTTCCTGTCTTTGTGTGCAACATGATTAATGCTGATTAAAAAAGGGAACACGTTTTAAAGCAAATCGGGTACAGTTTTTTTCATATTTTGGGAAGGCTAGAAAAGAATATAAATAGTCAAACAGAAAGGAAGAGGTGAAGATTTTGAAAGACGTACTTGAAAGTATCGAGAGTCAGTTCGAAATGTTCCAGGTTCTTGACGAAAATGGTGAGGTAGTTAATAAAGACTGGATGCCTGATCTTTCAGATGATGATCTGAAGGAACTGATGCGTCGGATGGTCTATACAAGAGTGCTTGATCAGCGTTCTATCGCGTTGAACCGTCAAGGGCGTTTAGGCTTTTATGCCCCTACAGCCGGTCAGGAGGCATCTCAACTGGGAAGCCACTATGCACTTGAGGAAGATGATTTTATACTTCCGGCATACCGTGATGTGCCGCAGCTTATTTGGCATGGTCTTCCGTTATATCAGGCTTTTCTTTTCTCCAGAGGACACTTTCATGGTAATCAGTTCCCTGAAGGTGTAAATGGTTTGAGCCCGCAAATTATTATCGGAGCCCAAATAACACAGGCGGCTGGTGTTGGATTAGGACTTAAAAAACGCGGTAATAAAGCCGTCGCTGTTACATACACCGGTGACGGCGGGACCTCCCAGGGTGACTTTTATGAAGGCGTCAATTTTGCAGGTGCTTACGGTGCTCAAACGATTTTCTTTGTGCAAAATAACCAGTTTGCTATATCAGTTCCGGTTGAAAAGCAAACAAATGCAAAAACGCTTGCACAGAAAGGTGTCGCGGCTGGTGTCGAAAGTTATCTGGTGGATGGCATGGATGTTTTTGCGGTTTATGCTGCGACAAAGAAAGCCCGCGAACGTGCTCTTAACGGTGAAGGGCCGTCACTGATTGAAACGATGACTTACCGTTATGGCCCGCACACCATGGCCGGAGATGATCCGACACGCTACCGGACAGAGGATATGACGAATGAGTGGGAAAAACGAGATCCGATTGTCCGTCTTCGCAAGTTTCTTGAAGGAAAAGATCTCTGGTCAGAAGACGAAGAAAATAAAGTGATTGAGGATGCCAAAGAAGATATTAAGAAAGCTATTAAAGAAGCGGACGATTATCCAAAACAAAAAGTGACCGATTTAATTGATATCATGCATGACGAACTTCCAAACAACCTGCAGGAGCAAATGGAAGAATACAAAGAAAAGGAGTCGAAGTAAATGGCACAAAAAACAATGATTCAAGCAATCACTGATGCAATGTATCATGAATTAAAAAATGATGAAAATGTGCTTGTATTCGGTGAAGATGTTGGGCAAAATGGTGGCGTATTCCGCGCAACAGAAGGATTACAGGATGAATTCGGGGAAGATCGTGTATTTGATACGCCTCTTGCCGAATCAGGAATCGGCGGCCTTTCACTTGGTCTTGCACTGCAGGGATTTCGTCCGGTACCGGAAATTCAGTTTATCGGCTTTACTTATGAAGCAATGGATGCCATTAACGGTCAGATTGCACGGATGCGCTATCGTTCAGGTGACAGCAAGTCCGCACCGATTACGATTCGTACGCCTTTTGGCGGCGGTGTTCATACGCCGGAGCTGCATGCAGATTCTCTGGAAGGACTCATTGCACAGCAGCCGGGCATTCGAGTCGTTGTTCCATCAACACCATACGATGCCAAAGGACTCCTGATTTCTTCAATCCGGAATAATGATCCGGTCTTTTTCATGGAACATATGAAATTGTACCGTTCATTCCGTGCTGAAGTACCGGATGAAGACTACACAGTAGATTTGGATAAAGCGGATATTAAACAGGAGGGCAAAGATGTAACACTCATTGCATACGGTGCTATGGTTCACACAGCGCTAAAAGCTGCCGAGGAACTGGAAAAGGATAATATTGAGGCTGAAGTAATTGATTTACGCACGATTTCTCCTGTGGATATGGAAACGATTGTTGAATCGGTGAAGAAAACAAATCGTGTTGTTATGATCCAGGAAGCACAACGTCAGGCAGGAGTTGCTGCCCACGTGATTTCGGAAATTCAGGAACGTGCCATCCTCCATCTCGAGGCTCCGGTTCTGCGTGTGACTGCACCTGACACTGTGTATCCATTTTCTCAGGCAGAAGAAGTATGGTTGCCAACGCATAAAGATGTGATTGATAGAGTAAACGAGGTAATTAACTTTTAAAGAATGATTGGAGGTTGTCATAATGGCGTTTAATTTTAAGCTGCCTGATATTGGTGAAGGTATTCATGAGGGTGAAATCGCCAAATGGTTCGTCAAAGAAGGCGATGAAGTACAAGAGGATGATGTACTATGTGAAGTGCAGAACGATAAATCCGTTGTCGAAATCCCTTCACCGGTTGAAGGAACAGTTACAAAAGTCCATGTTGACGAAGGAGAAGTAGCGGTTGTAGGCAATACACTTATTTCATTTGATGCTGAAGGCTACGAATCAGACGATGAGGAAGAGGAAGAAGACGAACAGGAAGATACAGGAAAAACCGAAGAAGCTTCAGAATCAACAGATGAATCAAAAGACGATGATGAAAAATCGGCTGATGAATCGAAATCCGAAGAGACGGATTCTGATGATAAACGCGTTATCGCAATGCCATCCGTCCGTAAATATGCCCGTGATAATGATGTAAAAATTCAGGAAGTGCAAGGTTCAGGTAAAAACGGCCGAATTTTAAAAGAAGACGTTGACAGTTACTTAAGCGGCGAAGGACAGGCTGAAGAACCTGCAGAAGCAGAAGGAGAGACAGAACAGCCGGCTGCAGCGCAGGCATCTAAAGGCGATTATCCTGAGACACGTGAGAAAATGAGCGGCATCAGGAAATCAATTGCCAATGCAATGGTCAATTCCAAAACGAAAGCACCACATGTCACGCTTATGGACGACGTGGATGTTACCGAGCTTGTCGCACACCGGAAGAAATTCAAAGAAGTTGCTGCTGAACAGGACATTAAACTGACCTACTTGCCATACGTAGCGAAAGCATTGATTTCAGCATCGAAGAAATACCCAATATTAAATGCTGCGGTGGATGATGATACCAACGAAATCATTTACAAGCATTATTACAACATTGGTATTGCCGCGGATACAGACAGAGGCTTGCTGGTCCCTGTTGTCAAAGATGCAGATCGCAAATCAATCTTTGCCATCTCACAGGAAGTCAATGAATTGGCAGAAAAAGCTCGCAGTGGTAAACTGGCTCCTGAAGAGATGAAAGGTGCTTCCAACACGATTACAAACATCGGGTCTGCCGGTGGTCAGTGGTTCACACCGGTTCTTAATTATCCGGAAGCCGTCATTCTTGGTATCGGGCGCATCCAGGAAAAACCGATTGTTCGTAATGGGGAAATTGTTGTAGCACCAGTATTGGCAGTATCCTTAAGTTTTGACCATCGTATTGTCGATGGGGCAACTGGACAGCTGGCACTTAATCAGATCAAACGGCTGTTGAACGATCCACAATTATATGATGGAGGCGTGAATTATGGTGGAGATTTCCAATTGAAACAGACACACTTGTAGTGAGCAGGACCTGGCGGCTTGTAGCTGCCATCCGTGCTGCTCCAAAAGGACCAAAAAGTGACATAGTGGAGAAGGGATTTAGGCGGCGTTTGCCTGAATGTCGGCTGTATTCCTTCAAAGGCCGTTATTGAAGCCGTCACAAGACACAATATGCGCATGGTAATGAAGAATTGGGCATTACAACTGAAAATGTTTCGGTTGATTTTTCCAAAGTCCAGGAATGGAAAGGGCAGGTTGTCAATAAGCTGACCACAGGCGTTGAGAGTCTGCTGAAAGGCAATAAAGTGGATATTGTGAAAGGCGAAGTTTACTTTGTTTGATAAAAATACAGTTAAAAGTCATGGATGAAAAGATCCACAGTCGTACAAATTCAATACTGCATTATTGCAACCGGGTCAACGCCAATCGAGATTCCGAACTTCAAATTTTCAGATCGCGTACTTGATTCGACAGGCGCGCTGGATCTTAAGGAGATCCCTGAAAAAATGGTTGTTGTCGGCGGTGGCTACATTGGTATTGAATTAGGCACTGCCTATGCAAACTTCGGCACGGAAGTAACGGTTCTGGAAGGTACAAAAGAAATACTCGGTACATTCGAAAAACAACATAAGCAGCCGGTCAAAAAAGGCTTGAAAAACAAAAATGTTAATGTTGTTACAGAAGCCATGGCTAAAGGTGTTGAGGAATCTGAGGATGGCGTGAAAGTTACTTATGAAGTCAATGATAAAGAAGAAACAGTTGAAGCGGATTATGTTCTGGTAACCGTTGGCCGCCGTCCAAATACAGATGAACTTGGACTTGAACAAGTTGGTATCGAAGTAGATGATAAAGGACTTATTAAAATTGATAAACAATGCCGTACAAGTGTTGATAACATTTATGCTATCGGTGACATTGTTGAAGGACTTCCGCTTGCACATAAAGCATCTTATGAAGGAAAAATTTGCTGCGGAGGTCATCGGCGGTGAAAAATCTGAAATTGATTATCTTGCCATTCCTTCTGTTGTTTTCTCTGACCCTGAGCTTGCCAGTGTCGGCTATACAGAACAGGAAGCAAAAGATGCCGGTTATGATGTGAAAGCATCGAAATTTCCATTTGGCGCAAATGGCCGTGCATTATCATTGAACGACACAGATGGCTTTATAAAACTGATCACCAGAAAAGAAGACGACTTGGTAATTGGCGCACAGGTTGCCGGACCAAATTCCAGTGATGTTATTGCGGAAGTAGGCTTGGCAATCGAAGCAGGCATGACAGCTGAAGATATTGCACTTACCATTCATGCACATCCAAGTCTGGGTGAAACAGTCATGGAAGCTGCTGATGTCGCATTGGGAACACCAATTCATACAATGTAAAAAACAAAAATGGAAAACACAGGTTGAAAAAGATCTGATAATTAAGCCACGTCCCCGTTTATTACGGACGTGGCTTAGCTTTTATTCTGAATGTCTGATTCTCCAGTCGTGCATCCAGAGAAAACCTAAAAGCCGGTACATCCAGACTGTAGTGCATATGCCTGCATTCACTAAAAAAACTGTCCAGAATTGAATGTTCATTCTGGACAGTTTTATGCATTATAATTCTCTGTCATCCTCAGCATCAGGAAGTGCTTCTTCAAATCCTTTGCGCATTCTCCTGAGTTCTTTTCGCTGCTTTTCCCGGAACTCCGGATCATGTTCGCGCTGTTTCCTTTCCATTTGCAAAATGCCATGTTCGCTTCTCAGTACTTTAATGAGCGAAATGCACATAAAAATCATTAAAATCGCGAACGGGAATGCTGCAATCAGCATGGCCATTTGGATGGCTGAACAGCCCGCCGGGACCACAATAGAACGCAGCAGTCCGGCAAGGACAATCCCCCAGATAATTCTTTACGCCCGTTCCTGTTTAACCCTGCCTCCAGTTGTCAGCATGCCAAGCACAAAATGTACCGGAATCGGCAGACGATGAAGAAGGATGCAATCAAGAGCACTGCGATACCCATACAAACGGCTGCGATTGGCTGTGACTCAAGAAATGCAAATAACGCGACTTCATTGCCCGCCTCGTTCATTAACTGATGGATAATGCCGCCTTGGGCTTGATCCATTTCTAATCCGGCAATACCGAAAACGGAAAACCAGAAGGCACTGAATATGACCGGAACTAAAGTTACCCCGATAACAAATTCACGAATTGTCCTTCCTCTGGAAACCCGGGCAATAAAGGTTCCGACAAATGGCGACCAGCCAATCCACCAGGCCAGTAGAAGAGTGTCCATGAATTAAAGGAACTCTCTGTCACCGGGTAAAGGTATCATGCCCAGTCATGTTTGGAAGTTTGTAATTAATTACCCACTGTTGTTGTAAATGACTCGACCATCCGTACAGAGTTGCCGAGAAAGAAAACAAAGAGCATCAATACGACGGCAAACAATATTTGTCAGCTCAAATAACGATTCCCCGGTAATCCCTGTAGAAGCAGAAAGCATAATAATACGTGATAACGAAAAATGACAATCAGATTGGTCATCAGGTTATTGGAATGCCTTCAAAGGTATAGTTCAAACCTGCTGTAATCTGTGTTGCACCAAGTCCAAGCGATGTTGCTATACAAAGACCGTAGCAAAAACGGCCAGTGTATCGATGGCAACCCCAAGCCGCCTTTAGATGTCGCCGATCAGCGTGCAAAAGCGGAACTGATCAACGCACGGGCCACGATGGCGGAATTTAAATAAGCAAAGTGCCAATGCAAGCACCGCATATGTAGCCATGGATGAATCCCAGTGGAATAGGTGTGCCTGCATGGACTCTTCCTCAGCTGCTACTGTTTCAGGATCAGCAAGAAGGAGGAATAATAATGTGTCACAGGTTCAGTCACACCATAGAATACGAGACCAACCCCATGCCGGCGGTGAACAGAAATGCAAACCAGTAAAAGTAACTATATTCCGGTTTATCATCCGGCTTGCCAAGCTTGATACTCCATAAGGCCCAAAGATCAAATACAATGCAAGCACAACAAATCCTGTCATAACCATCAAATAAAACCAGCCAAATGTGTTCGAAATAAAGCTGTCGACTATGCCTAATACATAACCCACATTATCAGGGAAAAAAGCTCCCCAAATAATAAATAAAGATATTATCGGAATTGATACCCAAAAAACAGATGTAATCGTTTTGGATTTAATAGTAAAACCTCCCTATATTTTTTGCCAAAACTCTTATAGTATAACAATGAACATAGACATTGGCAAACCCTGAACTTAAGCCTAACACTCTTCATAAAGGGCTTCCCGATGGATCGTTGCCTGAGATCAGGCTCCAATTTTCACCTCCTGTTTATTGCATCCTTTCTCAATTTTTGCTTTTTTTCTTAAACATTAACCGTTGTCACGGGTGAACTATACTATCTGTACTGCTATTTATCGATTCGTCGACATTACTTCCTAACTTTCATTGCAATCGTTATTTCCAGTACTTTCGATGGGTAACAATTTTCAATCTATGTACATTTATTTTGTCCCGGTTGGTAAATAATAACCACTTACCTCTAAATGTTTGCAATATCCCAGGACCGCCCCGCAAAGCAGAGTATGGTCGAAATTAAGCGAATGACTGATACAAATCCACGTTTAATTTCATCCCGGGAAACCCGGGCAATGAATGTTCCAATAAATGATGATTCGACAAATCCGGCACACTCTATTATTTAAACATAACATCCACTGAAGTTAAACCAAAACCCTATTTTTTATACTGTTAACTTATACCCAAATAATCGTCATATAACCTGGATTCCCGCCTACTCATAACGAGGTAGGCGGGTAACACTAATTTCCATAAAATCTCTTTTTGCTTGCTAAGGAAGTTCGCCAATACGCGTTCTTCCCTGGCGCTCAAAGTATTCTATAACATCCAGTTGATCCAGCACGCTCTGTAACGGTATATTTTAATAAATCGTATCTTGCATTTGTTTTTTGATATAAGAAGATAGATGAGCGCCACAAACCCACCAAAAAAGTTCCCCATCAAGACTCTGTTCGGATGATACCAGTGTGCGGCGCATGTTCAGCCGTCCTTTCAGATCCCGAACGCTTTTTCAACAACGTCCTATTGCGGTAAAGCTCCAAATGCAGCGATGGCGCCCATCGTTTCATTGTCATCAGCGCAAAATATCCAAAATATCGCTTGGCTTTGTGACAGCCTCTTTCTTTGACGGTGACTTTGTCCCGCGTCGGTGTTTTGTCTCAAAATACGTTTGATACTGCTTTTTCATGTCCGGAGCCTTTTCCCCTGATTCCAATTCACGAGCAGGTTGATTAACTTGCGTCAATGCTTTTTCATCCTCCGCGGCCCGGTCAATTGTAATAAAAGTGAATGTACATAACGCCTGGACTGTGTCAGGGCGTCTCCTTATAAAGGACGTTGCTGCGTATAATGCCACGTTGTCCGGACCGTGCGGCATATAACTCGTATTTCTCACTGTAGTGTTCAAACGATCGAAAGCCGTCATAGATGGCATCCAGTTCTTTCGGACGAAAGTAAGAGACATTTACGGAGACCAGGAACTTCAGATGGTTTTCAACAAAGCGTGATATTTCCTGACTGGTAGAAGCCTCTGTCCATGACCAGCTTCACCTTGGAGAAGCCAAGCATATCCAAATCGGCAAGCAGTTTCTGACGGTCTTGGAATCCGGATATTACCGCCAGTTTGCGATAATAAAACGGCAGGTTGGATGTTCGCCGAACACCAACGCCAGTTTAGCTGAGGCAGTGGTCGTTTTCTTTATTCAGCCGTATTGGACCTGTCTCAAAAGTCGGACTGGCTGGATATGTGTGATATCATAGGCCCAAAATCCTTTTCCGTCCGCCGTCCCTGCAGCTGGAAGAACTATATTTCGCGTCTTCGTGATGGACGCGAACAGGTCGGCGCTCGCTGAGACGTGATGTTTGGACCGTAAGGATGTTTATGTAAATGACTCCATTTTCAAAACGGTAGAGGCGGGGAGCGCTGTCCCCAGGACAGATAGTATGCGATGATAGAATCTTGCGATACTCGGGAAAACACGCTTTAGGTCTTCTGTAACCGGTATTGGCACCGATTTGATCCAGAAGATAAGTAGCGCCGTAAAAATAACGTGACGTTTGCACAGATGGACAGGACCTCTCTTTGCCACGGTATGCGCCTCTTTATTTTTTCCGTCCTCTGCCGTCTGTCGGGACAATTTCCGGTTTACTGTCCACCCCGTCCGATTAAGGTTCCTTTGATCGGGATTGGCGCTTGTCTTTGTCCCAGTATGAAATGGACTCATACCGCATAGTATCCCTGAAACGCTTATCTGTTTGATAGACGATAGCCATTTTTCCGCCTCCTCGTTATGTATATTGTAACACATAACGAGTATAAAAACAATAAAAATGGGCATGAAGCCCACCATTATCGGATTTTCACCTGATATCGTATGTTATGGCGGGAATCCAGGATATAAACAAAAAAAGCATAGTCAAGCCAGTGTACTTTACTATATAATGAAACCAGCAGCAGAGAGCATAAGGAGGACAAGACATTGAAAAACATTATTTGGGTTTTATTTGCCGCAGCTCTGCTGATGACTGCTTGTGCAGATGAAACAACTGATGTCGAAAAAACTGAAGAGGATACGACCGAACAGGAGAAAACAGAAGAATCAACAGCAGATACCTCTGATGCCAAACAGAATGAGTCTGAGGATGAAGAAAAGGCCAGCGGGCAGTCAGATAAGGGGGAAACGGTTCAGGAGAATATTTCAGAACCAGAATATAAAATCGATGAAAATGATTCTTCAGTCGTGCCAATCAGTGAAAAGGGCAATGAAAAAGCAGTATTACTGACAATCGATGATGTACCTGATGGACATGCCTTAAATATGGCAAAAACGTTAAAAGATTTGGACGCAGGTGCCATATTTTTTGTTAATGGTCATTTTCTTGAAACCTCTGAAGATAAGGAAACAGTGCAGCAAATTCATGATATGGGATTTGCAATAGGCAATCACACTTACAATCATGAGCTATTGCCTGATTTGTCAACGGAGGAGCAAGAAGAAGAAATTGTCAGTCTGAGTGATACGATTGAAGATATTATTGGGGAACGCCCGCAATTTTTCAGAGCCCCTCATGGTGCTAATACAGATTTCACGAAACAGCTTGTTGAGGATGAGGGTATGGTTTTGATGAATTGGACGTATGGGTATGACTATTTTGAACCATATATGGATGCCGAAAAGCTGACAGAAGCAATGGTTACAGGTAAAGGACCGGAAGCGGATGTTCCTCACAGCCTGCTGAAACCGGGCGCCAATCTGCTGATGCATGACCGTGAATGGACTGCTGAAGCTTTAGAAGATATTGTAATCGGTCTCCGTGACAAGGGATATGAAATAGTAGATCCTGAATTAATTCAGACAGTAAATTAAAGCAAAGTTTTCAATGATACAGATTTAACTATAAATAGTAAGCGAAACAGATTAAAACAGCCGGCTGCAGGTATCAGCTGGCTGTTTATATACACAAAAACTTAATCTTTCAATATGTTATACTAATTAACGATTGACACACTATTATTCATACTATAATTAAATATAATAAACAAACGAACAAAAGATGTGACAAGTGGTACTATCGTATGTCAGGACTGTCATGAAATTATAGGGCATTTAATGATGAAAAAGTAAACGACATTTTATGGAACTTGTCAAACATGCGAACAAAAATGAAGTCGTTTTCAATTTCACGCTGCAGGTATTCTTGCAGCTTTTTTTAAATCATTAATCAGTTGTATTAGCCATGACCAATTATTATTGATAGGATAAAGGAAATAGGGGAGGGGTTTCAGTGAAATGGGAGACAGAGATAACTAAACTGCTACATATTAAATATCCGATTGTTCAGGGCGGGCTTGCTTATCTGGCTTATGCCGATCTGGCTGCTGCTGTTTCAAATGCCGGGGGATTAGGACAAATTACAGCTATGAGCCTGGATGGGCCGGAAGCATTGCGTTCAGAAATCCAAAAAGTGAAAACGATGACCGACCAACCATTTGGTGTCAACTACGCCATCGGGCAGCATGGCAGACGTTACGACCACATGGTCCAGGTGGCCATCGATGAAGAAGTACCTGTTATATCGGTCACTGGCGGAAATCCAAAAGGTGTTCTTGATATGGTCAAGGATTATCCGATTAAAAAACTGGTTCTTACAGCAGCACGGAGACAGGCTGAAAAAGCTGAAGAACTCGGGGCAGATGCTGTTATGGTTGTCGGGCAGGAAGGTGGCGGTCACCTTGGCCGCGGTGATGTCGGCACATTCGTACTGACGCCGCAGGTTGCTGATTCGGTATCCATCCCGTTGATTGCCTCAGGCGGTATCGTGGATGGCCGCGGTATGATGGCGGCGCTTGCACTTGGGGCTGATGGCATCGAAATGGGCACACGGTTTATTGCCACCAAAGAATGTGTTGACGCGCATGAGAAATACAAGCAAGCTTTAGTGGATGCAGATGAGAATTCAACTGTCGTGATCAAGCGCTCTCTTGGGACACCGGCCAGAGCATTAAAAAACCCCTGGACAGATGAAATATTGAAACTTGAAGAGCAATATGGCGATTATGAATCACTGAAAACACATATCAGCGGTGAAGCTAACCAAGCCTATATCCACACCGGCAGTGAAGATAAAGGGTTCGGCTGGGCGGGACAAGGCACTGCAGGAATCAAGGATATTCCGACAGTGGATGAACTCATTCATAACATCATTGAAGAGGCAGCATCCATCCGAAATAATTGGCTATAACTGAGTGAATGACAACGATGAATACCAATTATCCATTGGACGATTCCTGGTCGACACAAGAAGTGATCGACGTTGTAATTTCTTTTCCTGTGTTGAAAAAGCTTTATGAAAATAAAGTCAGCAGGATGAACTGCTGGCTGCATACCGGAAGTCAAGCAGTAGTACCGTAAAAGTGAAAGAAAAGAGCTATTTCAGGGATTTTGAAAAGGCTTCAGGGTATGCCTGCTATCCTGTTGTTAAAAAAGCAAGAAGCAGTGAACAGACGACAATTAATATGAAATAAGAAAAGACCTTTCGTCGCGGAAGGTCTTTTCTTACGGCTCTTTTCGTATACTTTGCGGGTTTTTAACCTCACAGTTGATATAAAATGCGAAACACTGAAATATTTGAGTGTAATGACACCGCTCCGGAAATACACTCCGCTGGTGTTGACTTTCTGTATATTGAATCTTCTCCACTAGGACAGAACACGACACGAAGCTGCGGAAAAATGCGAGACTCCTGCGGGAAAGGAACAGTCTGAAGACCCCGCAGCGAGCGTTCAAGGAACAAAGGCTAAATTCCGCCACGTCCAATAGCCAACGCCTCCGCGACCAACATCGTGTTGGCCCGCGAGCGAGGAGGCTGAGGCGTTCCCCGCGGAAAGGGAGTATTTTTCCGCAGCGACGGACGAGCACTCAGGTCCCGATAGAATTGGAGAAACACATTCCAAAAGTTGTTTCGCAGTTTATGGATTTTGTGACAAGATCAGCAATCTTTTAGAAAACAGCCAGCCTTTCTGCATCCAATTATCCCATTGATATTTTATACAAGGGTGCGAGTGTTTCGAATGTGTTTTTAGCTTCGTTTAAAAATGCTTGTCCATCCTGTAAAATGGGATCGTCCGGTTTAAAGTTGCGCCCGATTAGAAATTCGGCTTTTTTCACATTCTGAAGTCTTGTCAGGGTGTTTTCTAAATTGGCTTTACTCGTCTCCACTGCATCCTTTTTGGTATGATCGTGTGAAATGACATAGTGATCAGGAATAGATTCCCGGATATCGTCTATGTTGGCCAGAAATGATTTGGCTATCTCCTGTTTATCCGGCATTTCGTAAATGTAGGCAAGCCACATAAATAAATGATCATCCCATAGCCCAATCTGGAAGTGCGGATGTTTTTTATAACCGCGTTTATTATGACAAAATGCCATCCATGTATCGTTCGGCGGGTTTTTTGTTCGTCTTGCGTGCTGCGCAATATGCACGTACATATCTTGTCCGGTAATATTGGATATGTCTTCTGCAAGTTCTTCACCAATTGCCTTGAACTTCGGCTGGATATTTTCCCGTAAGGCCGCCATGCGTTCATCCAGGCCATCGATGGAGAACACTTCAAAATCTTTTTTCGAAAATCCTGTGAATGTCATCAAACCATCCTTTCAATCGTTCTCTAACCGATTACAGTCATTATTATTGTTCAAAAACACAGTTTGGTCAAGTTATATCTTCCGAATATGTTTAAAATTCACAATAAGGGAATTCAATAACAAAATTGAATCTGCGGTAAAGATCCGATTCTGTTCAACTAACAATCATCGGATAAAATCGTTCCGATGATTGAAGTTTCACTTTATCCCGCATGTAAAGGACAGTAAACCCGCCCAAAAACGGCGGCTAACTGTCCGATTCTGTTCAACTAACAATCATCGGATAAAACCGTTCCGATGATTGAAGTTTCACTTTATGAATTCTATGAACAATGGACAATTAAGAAGCATATAAATATTAAAAGCTACCCGAAAGGTTGTGGAGATGACATGAAATACGTCATAGAAGATCTGAGAAAAGAAATAGATCGCAAAAAGTTGCCTGTTATTCGTATTGAAATTGATTATGAACTCATGACGTTATATGATGCTATGCAAGCAAATGATAACGTTCAGATCATTAAATCCAAAGAAAAACTGAAAAAATTACGACGTCAGTTATTGGAACTTTCCAGGAAAGAATAAGGTGTTTTCAAAAGGCATGCCTTTTTCATATGAGTATATGCCGGCCAAATGTGCCATCCTCATCAAATTACATATGAAGACGACTCATTTTGCTTGTTTAGGTTTTTACTGCCGGAATTTGCAAAATCAGGGGTATGAATGTGCTTATTGCCTTCCAATTTGGTATGATGGTATCAGACTGACAAACTGGAGGGATACAGATGAACTTGACATTTCGTGACGAACTTTTTCAGCAGGCAAAAGATTGGGTCCTCGAAGCCGGCGAAACAATCAGAAATAAAATTTATGACCCTCTGACCATCAGCACAAAAGCAGACCGGAATGATCTTGTAACGACAATGGACAGAAATACAGAATATTTTTTTATGGCAAATATCAGGAAAACCTACCCGGATCATTTCATTCTCAGTGAAGAAGGGTATGGTGATGCATTGGAAGCACTTGATGGAACTGTCTGGATAATTGATCCTATTGACGGGACGATGAATTTTGTTCATCAGAAAAGGAATTTTGCCATATCTGTGGGGATTTATCATGATGGGATTGGCGAAATCGGCTTTATATATGATGTTATGGCTGATGTATTATATAGTGCAAAGCGGGACGAAGGAGCCTATAAAAATCACACAGTGTTACCGCAACTTTCCATGCAAAAAAATATTTATGAATCAATTTTAGGGTTAAATCATTTTTGGCTTTGTGACAATCGTTTGGTGGATGAAAAAGTGATACAAGACCTGGTTAAGACTGTCAGGGGGTCAAGAACATATGGGTCAGCAGCGTTGGAGTTTGCGAGCGTTGCAGAAGGTATAATGGATGGCTATATGACAATGGATCTTGCGCCATGGGATATCGCAGCAGGAATTGTTATTGTTAATGAAACTGGCGGCAGGACAACGAATGCTTTCGGTGAGCCGATTAATCTTCTGCAAAAGAATTCTGTTTTGACCTGTAACCCGGCTGTTCAGGAGAAAATAATCAACGACTATATGGAAAAAGGAAGAAAGTGACAACTGAGTGATGTCACTTTCTTTTGCGTTTCCGGGACAAGCCGAATCCCATAAAAGCGAATCCGAGTATGATAAATAATAAGACCAGCCAAATGTTCCGAAACGCAATTGCGATTCCGACTAAGACAAACATTAAAATAACTAATGTTGCCAACAGCAGCATGGGAACGTCAATTTTTTTCATAAATAGCACCTCAATTTCCATGACCCAGTATATACTAAATGGATTTTATGTTCAAAAGTTGTCGATTTTTAACTGGCGTGGTGACTAAAGATTTAGTATGATGTATAAAGAAATGAAATAAAGCTTTTTCGAATGTGATATACGGGGGATAGTGATGGAGACAAGTTTTAGTTTGATATATGAGTTAATCTTAAATTATCAGGACAGTATTAACGTTTTTTGGACATTTTACATTATCAATCTGGTTCTGGCAGCTATTGCGTATAAACTTGGATTCGCTAAGCAGCTGCCGACTTTAAAATCAGTTCTTGTTTATATCATGCTGACAGTTGGTATGCTTGTTTTGAATTTATTCAGTATTGTCGGCTATCCGGTAACAGACAGTTTAATCGTGATTTGCGCTGTTCTGGGGTTATATCGTTTCAGACTTCACAGGGAGCGAAAATCAAAACATGCTTAAAAAAACTCCCTGATTCGGGAGTTTTTTAGATTAGGCTCTTTTCTTAAACTCTTCTGCTTGTTAACTTCGTAGTCGATATAAACTGCGACACTGAAAATTTTTTGAGTGCAATGATACCGCTCCGGATGTACGGGCTGCGGGGGAGAAAGCAACAAACGATGCCGAAATCAAAAAGCACTTACATCACAATTTATGGATTTAGTGGCAATGAACTACAATCTTTTAGAAAGCAGCTTTAAATTAAATCGCGTTTCTTTTCTTTCGGATCATACAACCGGAAGCTTCCAGTGGCATGTCTTTTTTTGGTATTATTATCAATACGTTCGTAACATTCCGGGCACAAATACATATGGATTCTGCGGTTTCGTAAGCGTTTGGCCTGCAGTGCGTTATCTTCTAGTTCATGTAATACATCACATAATACGCATTGTACTTTCATAATTTTTTCACCTCAAATAATAGGCTTCATTCAATAACTATAACATGACAGGGCGTTATATAAAAGCGAATGTTTCAATGTCAAAACACTTGGGAAAAGATAATTAATATGACATTAATCGGGAAGGGTGATTTGATGAAAAAACGTTATATTGCTTCAGCAGCTGGAGCAGTTGGAGCGGGAATCACCGGGTATATTCTAAGAAACGCTGAAAACCGGGATAAAATTAAATCAAAATTAAAAACGGCTGCCGAAAAAATCAGGAACGGTGAAAACGATCATGAACGTGATACAACATTTGAGGATGCAGGTGCACCAGACCAGGCCAAGCAAAAAGACATGGCTCAATTGGAAAATTCCAAAATGGTATCTGAGGGGTCCCAGTTTGGCGTGGATTACTATAATAAGGTGAAGGAAGACAAGAATGAAAAGTTGAATCGTTAATAAAATGGAAGGTGCTATCCCAACAAAATGGGGAGCACCTCATGTTTTAACGGTGAGAAATCAGGAAATACGATTGTGATCAAACTCCCGCTTTTGCTATTCTTCATTATGGTGATTGGATTGTTCTTCTTCCACATCATCCAATTGCTGTTCTTCGTCTTCCGGGATAGATTCTTTATTTTGATCGCCTTCTTTTGGCCGGTCCTCATTAATTGGGGCTTCCGGCATATATCTTCCAACGATTGCTGATAGTTCATCGACAATTCCAGTTACAGGATAACCTTGTGCCATTTTATCGCCCATTGAACGGATTCTTTCAACAACGTCCCCATCAGCTACAACGACCGCTGTTTTTCCATAGGGGTCCTTTTGCAGTGCTTCCAGAACAGAATATTTGATGGAGCCGACACGCGAACGGTCCAGATCCTTATCCACGTCGATACCGACAACAGCATATGGTCCCGCAACAACAGAGGTTGCATTTTCCACGTCAGGGACATCACTTGCAACATTTGATAAATGGGTGGCAATCTCGTTGTTTGTTAAACGTTGTTGTTCAACAGGATCCGAATCTTCAACCTGAATAAAACGGTCGTTATTCTCCGTTTCTTCCGGCAATGATTGTTCATCCTGATTTTGCTGACATCCAATTAAAAGTGTGAAACTCAAGAAAGACAGTATTCCTAAGCGTAGCAGCATTTATACTCCTCCTTTGTTATGAATACGGAAGGGACTGTCTTATTAGTTTGGTTTATCAAGGATAGATTATACGAAAAAAGACTGTCCACCATGAAAATGTGAACAGCTTTTTTAAATCACTTAATAATTATTTTTTGAATACCTTTTATCGGGTTTTCACGGTTGGATCCGTCCTTGTATAATAAATGAACCGGTCCGTCTTCTTTCAGTGGTTTTCCGTCCAGGGCAAATAATAAGTAACTTTCTTCAAGTGCTTTAAGTGAAATGGTTTCTTCACCATTTAACGTTTCAAGTGTGGCACTGTCAGCGTCTTCTTTAGCTTTACTATAGTTTAAAAATTCTGCTATTGGCATAACATAGGAATTTTCCAGGAATTTTTGCCCTTCCATCCGGGAGACACTTTTGTTAACAGGCGGATTTATCTTCTGTTGGTATACTGCCTGATCCCATCGCCTGGACGCTTTTACAAGTTCATCCTCGTCTTCTTGCTTATGTTCCCCACCGTTAAACGCTTCATCAAGTAATATTTTTCGGTCATCAAAAATCCATACAGTTGGATCTAATGTTATGCTATATGTGACATTTCCGGTTATTGGTACTATCATGGTTCGACACCTCACAAATTATGTATTCTCAGGTAAGGATAGCAGAAATGAAGCGAAACTTCCATCAGTGACAATGATAAAATTTCTTTTATTTAAAAAGGCCTATATGCTGAATTTCATTTGCATTTTCACAGTACAAACGATAATATTATTTATAAGGAAGTGTTTTAATGGAGGGATATTATTGATTCCAGAGGTGACAGAAACACATCGTGAAAAAGCTTATGCCCTTCTGAAGGCTGATGCAGCTAAAATACACAAGCTTATAGAAGTGCAGATAGAGAATCTGACAAAGCCGCAATGCCCTCTATATGAAGAGGTTTTGGACACGCAAATGTTTGGTCTTTCAAGAGAAATTGATTTTGCTGTACGGTTAAACTTAATCGATGAGAGTGAAGGTAAAGCGCTTCTCGAAAATTTGGAAAGGCAGCTCAATAGATTGCATGAGGCAGCACAAAATTCTGTGTGATGATTTATTTAGTGCAGTGAAAACTTTGCCTGATTGGACAGCGGCAAGGTTTTTTTATTTAAACGTTGCAGCCATTAACAAAGCAGATGATTGACATTATTTGAAATATTGGTTGAAAATATATGTTATACTTAAAAATATTCTGTTTCATCTGCTGTTACATATACTGGGGAGAAATAAGATGGTCAAAAAATTAAAAGATTATGATTTTACGCTAATGATAACGCCAGTCCTTTTAGCGGCTTTTGGAATTGTCATGATCTATAGTGCCAGTATGGTCTTAGCAGTAGTCGAAGGTAATGAAAGCACGCATTATTTGGTAAGGCAAATCCAATGGTTTTTAATGGCGATGACGGGGTTTGTTCTGACAAGTTTAACTCCGTACAGGCATTATCAAAAATTAATTAAACTGATTATTATATTTGTTGTTGTAATGCTGGGTGCGGTACTTATTTTTGGCAGTACCGTCAATAATGCCAGGTCATGGTTTGATTTTGGGCCGATCAGTCTTCAGCCGGCAGAGTTTGCTAAATTGGGATTGATTATTTACCTTGCTTCTGTGTATTCAAAAAAACAAGCTTATATTAATGAGTTTAATAGAGGTGTATTGCCTCCATTAATCTTAACAGCAGTCATTTTAGCTTTAATTGTGCAGCAGCCTGATATTGGAACAGCTGCGATTATATTTTTAATTGCCTGTTCTGTCATCTTTAGCTCTGGTATTCGCTTCAAGCATCTATTCATCCTCATATTTGTTGGACTGGCACTGGTTGCATTTGCAATCCCGAGTATGGTAACTGACGAACGTATCAGCAGATTTGCAGGTGCTTTCCAGCCATTTGAAGATCCGGATGATGATGGCTATCATTTGATTCAGTCATATTTAGCTATTGGTGGCGGCGGTCTGTCCGGAGAAGGACTGGGACAGAGTGTTCAAAAGCTTGGGTTTCTTCTGGAGCCGCATACTGACTTTATAATGGCCGTTGTTGCGGAAGAATTAGGGTTTGTTGGTGTGATTATTGTCGTCGGGATGTTATCCATTATTGTTATACGGGGACTGTTTATCGCCAGGAAGTGTTCCGATAGTTTTGGGTCATTACTGGCAATTGGCATATCATCAATGGTAGGTATTCAGGCATTCATTAATTTAGGGGCCATTACCGGTATCCTTCCCATTACAGGTGTTCCGCTTCCGTTTGTCAGTTACGGAGGGTCATCCCTTCTTGTTATGATGATTGCTATGGGGATTATGAATAACGTTGCGAAGTCAGTTAAGCAGCAAGAACAGGAACCCGTCCCAGTTAATAAAGAGGTATCTGAAAATAGAGAATTCCGTAATAGAGGAGGAAGAACATGGGAGAGAGAAAACAGATCAATAAGGTTCTAGTAGCAAATCGTGGAGAAATTGCTATACGTGTTTTTCGTGCATGTACTGAACTTAATATTCGTACAGTTGCCATCTATTCACAGGAGGATATCAGTTCCTATCATCGATATAAAGCTGATGAGGCCTACTTGATCGGTGAGGGAAAGAAGCCGATTGATGCATACCTGGATATTGAGGGGATTATTGAGCTTGCCAAAAATAAAGGCGTTGATGCCATTCATCCGGGTTACGGTTTTCTGTCTGAAAATATCGAATTCGCTAAACGCTGTGAAGAAGAGGGCATTGTTTTCATTGGGCCGACCAGTGAGCATTTAAACATGTTTGGTGACAAAGTGAAGGCGAGAACTCAGGCTGTTAATGCAGGATTGCCGGTTATCCCCGGAAGTGATGGCCCTGTTTCATCATTGGATGAGGTTAAAGCGTTTGGCAGACAGCACGGTTATCCAATTATCATTAAAGCTTCACTGGGAGGCGGCGGCCGAGGTATGCGGATTGTCCGAAATGAGCAGTCGCTTGATGAAGCGTTTGACCGGGCAAAATCCGAAGCGAGAGCAGCCTTTGGCAGTGATGAAGTATACGTGGAAAAATTAATTGAAAATCCGAAACATATTGAAGTTCAAATAATCGGCGACTCACACGGAAATACGGTTCATTTGTATGATCGTGATTGCTCGGTCCAGCGCCGGCATCAAAAAGTGGTTGAGGCCGCACCAAGTGTTTCACTGCCGGAGAATTTGAGAGATGATATCTGCCAGGCAGCAGTTGATCTTATGCAGAATGTGGATTATTTGAACGCCGGTACAGTTGAATTTTTAGTGACAGAAGATGCTTATTACTTTATAGAAGTTAATCCGCGTGTACAGGTTGAGCATACCATTACAGAAATGATAACAGGTGTCGATATTGTTCAGACACAGATTAAAATAGCTGCAGGGCAAAATATTCATGATTCTTCCATTGGGATCCCTGAGCAGGAGGACATGACAACACTGGGCTATGCTATTCAGTCACGTGTCACAACAGAAGATCCGCTGAATAACTTTATGCCGGATACCGGAAAAATCATGGCATACCGGACAGGCGGCGGCTTTGGTGTGCGTCTTGATGCCGGTGATGGATTTCAAGGAGCGGTTATTTCACCGCACTATGATTCATTATTGGTCAAGGTTTCGACATGGGCGCTGTCTTTTGAACAGGCTGCACAAAAAATGGTCAGAAATTTGAAAGAGTTCCGCATACGTGGTATTAAGACGAATATTCCATTTTTGGAAAATGTTATTTCACATGAACAGTTTTTAACGGGTGAATACAGTACAACGTTTATTGACCAGTCACCGGAATTATTTGTATTCCCGAAACGAAAAGACCGTGGCACAAAAATGCTGACGTATATCGGGCATACGACCGTGAATGGCTTTGAAGGCCTTCCTAAAAAAGAAAAGCCTTCTTTGATTTCACCACCGGTCCCTGAGGTTAATCAGCAGGAGAAAATACCTGATGGAACGAAACAGATTCTTGATGACCACGGACCGGAATATTTGGCAGCTTGGCTGAAAGAGCATAATAAAGTCATGCTTACAGATACAACATTCCGTGATGCGCATCAGTCGCTGCTCGCTACACGGATCAGAACTAAAGATTTGGTACAGATTGCCGAACCGACTGCCCGCTTGCTGCCACAGTTGTTCTCTGTGGAGATGTGGGGAGGTGCGACATTCGATGTTGCCTACCGCTTCCTCAAAGAAGATCCATGGCAGCGGTTATTAAAGATGCGTGAGAAAATGCCGAATGTATTATTGCAGATGCTCCTCCGTGCAAGTAATGCCGTCGGATATAAAAATTATCCGGACAACCTGATTAATGAATTTGTTGAAAAAAGTGCCACAGCAGGCATTGATGTCTTCCGTATTTTTGATAGTTTGAATTGGGTTGAGAGTATGAAACCGGCCATCCAGTCAGTAAGGGAAAATAACAAAATTGCAGAAGCATCCATGTGCTATACCGGCAATATTCTGGATGTAGGGCGATCAAAATACGATCTTGACTATTACAAAAATCTGGCAAAGGATCTGGAACAATCAGGTGCACATATCCTTGGTATCAAAGATATGGCAGGGCTCTTAAAACCGGAAGCAGCGTATCAGCTTATTTCCACGTTGAAGGAATCAGTTGATGTGCCGATTCATTTGCATACACATGATACGAGTGGCAATGGTATCCATATGTATTCACGAGCCATTGAAGCTGGGGTTGATGCGGTCGATGTTGCCAATGCACCAATGGCGGGCATGACGTCCCAGCCAAGTGCCCAATCACTTTACCATGCATTGGAAGGGACGAGCCGCCAGCCGGACTTGAACATTGATTCCTATGAACAATTATCCCATTACTGGGAAGGGATCCGGAACCATTATCAGGATTTCGAAAGCGGCCTGAAAGCACCGCATACTGAAATATACTTTCATGAAATGCCTGGTGGTCAGTACAGTAACTTACAGCAGCAGGCAAAAGCGGTTGGGCTTGAAGAACGCTGGAATGAAGTGAAAACCATGTTCAGACGGGTTAATGATATGTTTGGCGATATCGTTAAAGTAACACCTTCTTCAAAAATCGTTGGTGACATGGCGTTGTTCATGGTGCAAAATGATTTGAATGAAGATGATATATATGAACGAGGCGAATCGATTGATTTTCCTGAATCCGTTATTGAATTTGTACAAGGGTTGATTGGCCAGCCGTATCAAGGTTTTCCAAAAGAGCTGCAGCGGATTATCTTAAAAGGCAAAGAACCGATTGACGTACGACCGGGTAAATTGCTTGACCCGATTGACTTTACGCAAATGCGTGATTCCCTTTTCAAATCACTTGACCGGCAGATTACCGACTTTGATCTGATTTCTTACGCGCTCTACCCGAAAGTATTTATGGATTACCATAAATTCCATGAAACATATGGCGACATTTCGGTGCTGGATACGCTAACCTTTTTTTACGGTATGAAATTGGACGAAGAAATTGAAGTGGAAATTGAGGAAGGGAAGACATTATTTGTCAAATTGATGTCGATTTCCGAACCGCGTTCAGACGGTACACGTGTTATCTATTTTGAATTAAATGGTCAGGCAAGACAGGTTATTGTGAAAGACGAAGGTGTCAAGTCCAAGGTTGAAACGAGACCGAAAATTGACCAAAATAACGAAAAACAGATAGGTGCTACCATGCCGGGAACGGTTGTGAAAGTGGTTTGTGATAAAGGCGATGAAGTCCAGAAAGGTGACCACCTGCTAATAAATGAAGCCATGAAGATGGAAACAACTGTTCAAGCGCCATTTTCCGGTGTCATAAAAGACGTATATGTAAAGAGTGGGGACACCATTGCAGTCAATGACTTACTGATTGAATTTGAATAAACAAAAAAGGCTTTTTACGTAAACCGTGTTGTTTCATTTGATAAAGAATGCGACCATAGTGAAATATTTGTGTGCAACAATACCGCTCCGGAGATACGCTTCGCTTTCCGCGGGCGGCTGGTGAGCCCAGTGGCTAAAGAAACTTCCTAATATTGCTAGCTAATGACGTCATTTTACGTCGAAGTATATGGATTCTGTGCCGTTAACAACAATTAAAAAGTTAAAAAGAAAGGGTAACGGCTATTTGCCGTTACCCTTTCTCGTATTTTGCACTTCTTGATGACAGTAAAACAAAATAACTGAGCATTGCAAAGTAAATGGAGATGACGAGTGCGTGCATTAAGGCAATTCCGAGATCCAGCATTGTGAAAATGATCATTGCCCCGAAAAATACTTGCAATGTTATAAGTGAGGCGGTCGTAATCCACCCCCAAAACATGATGCGATTGCTCCGATACTGTCTTATCAGCTTAATAGCCAGGACAATTGTCCATATTAAGAGGACTGCGGCAGCCAATCTGTGTCCCATTTGAATCCATTGATCGACGCTGTAATTTGAGAATGATAATGGTGCATTGTTGTTGCAGAATGGCCAGCTGCCACATACCAAATTCGCTTCAACGTGCCGGACCAGTGCACCAGTATAAACGACAATCATCGTGTATACGGTGATGGCATATATTTCAACCCGGTGTTTCTTTTGGATGATCAACGACGGTGCATCAAATTTTGTATCAATCTCAAATATTAATAGCATCAGCAGAAATATTGTTGCAAAAGAGATAAGTGAAATCCCGAAATGTGTTGCCATCATAAAGTCGGACTGATTCCATATAACGGCGCCAGCTCCGATTAATGCTTGTAAAATCAGGAAAAATGATGACATGAATGCAAGAAATTTCACTTCCCGTATATGCCCCAGAAATATCCATGATAAAATAGATAATGCTAAAACAACAACCCCCATGATTCCCGAAACAAGGCGGTGACTCAGTTCAATGACCAGTTCAGGTGTTATCTCTGACGGAAAAAGCTGTCCTTCACAAAGCGGCCAGCTTGCACCACAGCCCATACCTGAATCAGTTTTTGTGACAAGTGCACCACCGATTAAAACAAATACCATCCCCAATGAAGCAACTACAGAGAGCCATTTTAACATTCTAATCATAAGATTGCCTCACTTTATGTCTATTTATATTGCCACGTTTATATCATAATACGCTGGTCCAAATGCTTCAACTAAAATTCATTTACTTTTATTTTAAATTTTACCCGTTTCCACTGTAGAAATGTAGAAAACTCTTGCATTCTTGGCCGTTGTTTGCTAGAAATATTGTAGGGGATATTGGCTTACATTCATACTTTCGTGCCCGCCCTCAAGGCAAACTACATATATTGGATGTGATCTGTCAAAGGCTCTTTTCAGCCTTTCATTTTATTTTAGGTGTGCATTTCACAAATTTGTCACATCTAAACGATTGTCAAAAACGCGTAACACAATGTAGTTAAATAGAATGTATGTGAATTCCATGATACAATCGGGTTAGTTTAGGGGATATTCCTGGGAACAGTTAGGTATGATAAGTCGTAGGCCTTCTGATTATTAAATGTCTTTTGTGGGGATGAAAAGGGGGGATAAAGGAAATGGATAAAGTAGAGACAACTTCTTCGCCAATTCTTGATAAATCCGCTGTGGCCAGGAAGAATGCTGCGACATTTTTAGCAGACTTTAAAGCTTTGATAAAAGTAGGGATTGTGAACGCAAATCTAATCACAACATTTGCCGGTTTTTGGCTGGCAATTCACTTCACTAACGCTTCTTTTATGGCTAATTGGGATGTTTTTCTGCTGACAATGGCTGGGAGTGCACTGGTGATTGCAGGTGGATGTATCATGAACAATTGGTATGATGCTGATATTGACCCTGTTATGTCGAGGACCAAAACACGACCGACCGTAACAGGCAGCATACCGCTTAATCGTGCTCTCGTGATGGGGATTTTGTCGACTGCGCTTGGTATTGCTTTTCTTCTGATGACAACCATCCAGGCAGCTTTAATTGCTCTATTTGGCTGGGTTGTTTATGTGTTTTTGTATACGATGTGGTCCAAACGCAGGTATACGCTCAACACCGCAGTCGGCAGTTTTTCAGGAGCAGTTCCGCCATTAATCGGGTGGGCCGCTGTCGATTCGGGTCTTCACATGATAGCTTATGTATTATTCCTTATTATGTTTATTTGGCAGACACCGCATTTCCTTGCGCTGGCCATGAAGAAAAAAAAGGAATATAAAGCTGCTTCCATACCAATGCTACCTGTAGTACACGGTTTTGCCATAACCAAACGTCAAATCGTTGTGTACATTACATGTTTATTGCCACTTCCGTTTTTAATGGCATCATTGGGTACAACGTTCATGATTATAGCGACATTACTCAATGTTGGATGGCTGGCACTGGGCATCAGCGGTTTTTTCACAAAGAATGATTTGAAATGGGCAAACAGGATATTTATCTACTCATTGAACTATTTAACGATTATGTTCTTAATGATGGTTCTTGTAACACTTGAATTCCCCTTCAGTTAAGGTGATTCATATGATTATAACAAATTTATAATGATCTATAAGCAGAAAGAGAGGTATGAATACATGAAAGGTTGGACGGGAAAACTCCGTGCTTTTGCTCTGTTAGGTTTTGTGGCACTGGTGCTTTCAGCTTGCGGCAAAGAGAACCTGACTGCTCTTGATCCAAAAGGCTATGGGGCAGATCAATCACTATACTTAATTATTCTGACTACCATTATTATGCTGTTTGTACTGGCCGTTGTTATGATTGTGTATACAATCGTACTGATCCGGTATCGTAAGAAGAAAGGCCAGGAAGACTATATACCAAAACAAGTTGAAGGCAACAGGACACTAGAAACTGTCTGGACGGTCATTCCGATTATTTTGCTCTTGATTATCGCAGTACCTACTGTTACTGCTACGTTTGATTTAGCTGATGAATCGGCGGCAAGCGACAGTCTGAACATCGATGTAACCGGCAACCAATACTGGTGGCATTTCAATTACGATGGACAGGAAGTTCAAACAAGTCAGGATCTCTATATTCCGGTTGGTGAAAGAGTTTATTTAAACATGATGTCCTCTGATGTTATTCATTCATTCTGGGTACCAACGATTGCAGGTAAAATGGATGTGAACCCGGAAAACGAAAACACAATGTATATCGAGGCACATGAAGAAGGCGTTTATTGGGGGAAATGTGCTGAATTTTGCGGTCCTTCCCACTCACTCATGGACTTTAAAGTTATAGCGGTAAGCCCTGAGGAGTTCGACCAATGGCTGAACGATATGCAGAATGCTGATCCGGAACCAGAGCCGGAAAATGCTGTAGCACAGGAAGGACAGTCACTTTTCGAGGAAAATAACTGTATGTCCTGTCATGCGATTGGTTCTTCATCTGCGTCAATCGGTCCAAATCTGACCAATTATGGGAACCGTTCCACACTCGCCGGTGTTGAAGACTTGAACAAGGAAAACCTTGTTGATTGGATTATGGATCCGGAAGCTTTGAAACCGGGGAATAAGATGACCGGTCAATATCCGGAAGTATCAGAGAATGAAGCAGGGAAGATTGCAGAATATCTATTGCAATTAGATGAAACAGACATTACACCTGAAAGTGCAGGTAATGAATAAAAGGGATGGAAGATTTTAAAGGGAGGTTAAAATTTTGAGTACAGTAGCTTCTCAAAAAAGGGGTTTCGGTGCTGTTCTGTGGGATTATTTAACGACTGTCGACCATAAGAAAATTGCTCATTTATACTTGTTCGGCGGCGGATTTTTCTTCCTGCTCGGCGGGCTCGAAGCCATGATTATCCGTATACAATTAGCTGTACCTGAAAATGACTTTGTCAGTGCAGGTTTCTATAATGAACTTTTGACAATGCATGGAACAACAATGATATTTCTTGCAGCCATGCCATTGCTTTTTGCCTTAATGAATGCAGTCGTCCCGCTGCAAATCGGGGCCAGGGATGTTGCTTTTCCTTTTCTGAATTCATTAGGATTTTGGTTGTTTTTATTCGGTGGTCTCATCCTGAACTTGAGCTGGTTTTTGGAAGGAGCCCCCGATGCAGGCTGGACTGCGTACGCACCACTGTCGGTAACGTCACCGGGTCATGGCGTTGACTTCTATGTTATCGGGCTGCAGATAGCCGGGGCAGGTACACTTATAGCGGGGATTAACTTTCTCGTAACGATCATCAACATGCGTGCTCCAGGTATGACATATATGCGCATGCCGCTGTTTACATGGACAACATTTGTAACAAGCGTATTGATCTTATTTGCTTTTCCGGCGTTGACAATAGGACTGTTCCTGCTAATGTTTGACCGCATGTTTGGTTCAGCCTTTTTCGATGTCGGGCTGGGTGGTAACTCCATTATCTGGCAGCACTTATTCTGGATATTTGGACACCCGGAAGTTTATATTTTGATCCTCCCGGCATTCGGGATATTCAGTGAGATATTTGCAACGTTTTCAAGAAAACGCCTGTTTGGTTACACAGCCATGGTGTTTGCCACCATACTGATTGCCTTTTTCGGATTTATGGTTTGGGCACACCACATGTTTACAGTCGGTTTAGGTCCTGTGGCCAACTCCATTTTTGCTATCGCTACGATGGCGATCGCAGTACCTACAGGTATAAAAATATTTAACTGGCTTGCAACGATGTGGGGTGGACGAATCACCATCAATACATCGATGCTTTGGGCATTAGGGTTTATCCCTTCGTTTACAATTGGTGGTATGACAGGTGTTATGGTTGCAGCGGTTGTAGCTGACTATCAGTATCATGATACCTATTTCGTTGTTGCCCACTTTCACTACGTTATTGTTGGTGGTGTGGTATTTGGAATTCTGGCAGGCTTACATTATTGGTGGCCGAAAATGTTCGGGCGTGTTCTGCATGAAGGCATGGGTAAGCTGACGTTCTGGACATTTTTCATCGGTTTCCACTTAACATTCTTTATCCAGCATTTCCTTGGTTTAATGGGAATGCCACGTCGTTACTGGGTATTTCTGGAAAATCAGGGTTTGGATACAGGTAATATGATTAGTACAATCGGTGCTTTCTTCATGGCATTTGGTGTCGTTGTTATGCTCATCAACGTTGTTTATACAGCGCTTAAAGGAGAGAAAGCAGCAGATGACCCATGGGATGGCCGTACACTGGAATGGACGATGGCTTCTCCACCTGCCGAATATAACTTTAAGCAGGCACCACTCGTTCGTGGTCTGGATCCATTATGGATAGAAAAAACGGAAGGTAAAGGTCAGTTGACACCTGCAGAACCACTGGGCGATATTCATATGCCGAATGCGTCATTTCTGCCGTTTTTGATGTCCCTTGGCTTATTCATCGCAGGTTTTGGTTTTATTTACCAGGTTGACTATGATTGGGCATACATTTTATTGTTTGCCGGAATGGCGATGACATTAGGCTGTATGTTAATTAGATCGTTAAAAGACGATCATGGTTATCATATACCAAAAGATGAACTTGAAAGGGAGGCTGACTAATATGAGTCATGATCATTCCTTGAATCCGGAAACGATGCCGAACGAACCGGAAAAGGCCACCGAGGAAGGCAAAAATAAATTTCTGGGTTTCTGGTTTTTCCTGGGCGGAGAAACAGTGCTTTTCGCTTGTTTGTTCGGGACATATATTGCATTAAGAAATTCGACGGCTGGCGGTCCGACAGCAAATGAGCTGTTCGGACTGGAACTGGTCTTCATGATGACGATTTTGCTTTTGACAAGTTCGTTAACAAGCGTTTATGCAATGTATCATATGAAAAATAATGATTTTAAAAAAATGCAATTGTGGTTGGGTATAACTGCAATTCTGGGTTTTACTTTTCTGGGATTAGAGATTTATGAGTTCACACACTATATTGTTGACTACGAATTTACATTCCGGTCATCTGCGTTTGGATCTGCTTTCTATACGTTAGTCGGTTTTCACGGCGGTCACGTTACGTTTGGTCTGGCATGGCTCATCGCCATCATGATCCGTAATGCGAAACGTGGATTGAATCTTTACAATGCTCCTAAGTTTTATACATGGAGTTTATACTGGCACTTTATTGATGTCATTTGGGTATTTATTTTCACAGTTGTATATCTGATGGGAAAGGTGGGTTAATCCATGGCAGAGAACACCAATTCCAATGAAACAAATACATTTCAGAAACAAAAGAATAAAGAAGAAATGCAAAAACAACTGATTACGTTTGCGTTAATGATCCTGTTTACGATTATAGCTTTTGCCATTGTCGCAACAGGTGCGATGGAAAGCATGTACGTTATTCCTGTACTGTTAATCCTTGCAATTACACAGGTAGGCTTCCAGTTATACTATTTCATGCACATGAAGGATAAAAATCATAATATGCCTGCTGTTATGATGTATGGTGGCCTATGGGCTGCACTTCTAACATTGGCAGGATTAGGAGTCATTACCTGGTGGTAATTACCTGAAAAAAGATCGGGATTTGTTCCCGGTCTTTTTTACACTTTAAGACTTTGATAACCTTTCATTTCCCTTCAAAAGCACTTGTTTTTAAATTGTCACATTATGACTGTGTGTCTTACCGAAAAATACGTTATAATATGATGTACTATATAATACATCCGTATATGGAGTGAGTTTGTATGTGGCTCGAACTGCAAATATTTGGTTTCCGCGCACTATGGAGTCCCTATTTTCTATTATTTGTCCTGGGACTTGCCTTATTATATTTCTTAATTACCGGTCCGCTTCGCCATAAATTTGGCGGTGAAGGTCAAGCGAAACCATCCTGGGCCCAGCAGTTCTTTTTCTATGGGGGCTTGCTGCTGTTATACGCTGTGAAGGGCGCCCCGGTTGATTTGTTATCCCATATAATGCTGACGGCTCATATGATTCAAATGGCCATTTACTATATTGTTTTTCCGATTTTCATTATAAAAGGTATCCCAACCTGGTTATGGGAGAAGATTGTCTATCGGCCGGTTGTTAAACCTGTTTTAAAATTTCTCTCAATACCTTTAATTTCATTATTGTTATTTAATGTACTATTTTCACTTTATCATCTGCCGGTTGTATTTGATTTCTCAAAAACATCACAATTAGCACACACCTCAATATCGCTGATCATTTTAGTGGCAGCATTTATTGTGTGGTGGCCAATCATGTCGCCATTAAAAGAATTTGATCGTATGTCACCTTTAGGGAAAATATTTTATATATTTGCTAATGGCGTCTTAATAACGCCTGCATGTGTCTTGATTATTTTTGCTGATACAACCGTTTATGCTGCTTATACACAGGATGGTGCATGGCTTCAGGCAATGGCATTGTGTGTTCCAACAGGCGTATTGCAAGGACTGACACCTGCTATTTCCGGTCCGGAGATGTTTTCACCTATGTCACCGCTGGAAGACCAGCAATTAGGCGGTATTTTTATGAAGATAATGCAGGAAATCACCTATGGAATTGTGTTGGCAAGAGTTTTCTTTAAGTGGTTTACAAGGGAATCCTTTAAGGTGGATCCATTGCCGGCAAATGCTGGTGAGCAAGGATAAAAGCAAAACAGGGACTTCTTGGATCCCTGTTTTAAAATAACGTGATTTATCATAATTATGGTTTAGATAACGTGTATCGATTAACCGATACAGACCAGTTTCTGAAGTAAAGAAAGGGATTGTTCACATATGCCGATTTTACCGACAATAAGTACGGTATTCATCGTAATAAGTGCCATCCTGGTTGCTGTCGGATGGCGCCTGATTGTTAAAGGAAAAGCAAAAGCCCATAAAAAAACAATGATCTCTGCTGCTATCAGTGCATTATTATTTTTTATCATTTATGTATCCAGGACAGTCTTCATTGGGAATACAAGTTTTGGCGGCCCGGAAGATATTGAAACATACTATACCATCTTTTTAATTTTCCATATTATCCTGGCAACAACAGGAGCCATATTCGGTGTTGTGACACTCACATTGGCATTAAAGCGGAAAATAACGATACACAGGAAAATTGGTCCGATCACAAGTGTTGTTTGGTTTTTCAGTGCAGCTACCGGCGTTATGGTCTATCTCCTGTTATATATCTTTTATGATCCCGGTGAAACGACGAGTATGATTAAAGCAATATTGGGCGGTTAAAGAAAAAGTGTGCGGATGCCCGCACACTTTAAATTTTTATATTTAATTTTATAATTCCCGCTTCTCTTGCCGAATTAAATGCAATCAAAACTAATGGTCCGAGGATAAAGCCGAGCAACCCAAGTAATTTAATGCCTAAAAACATGGCAATCAAGGTAGCAAGTGGTGAAAGACCGATATGCTGTCCCATTACCTTTGGCTCAACAGTTCTTCGGATCGCCAGCAGTATAATGGCAAGAACAGCCAACTGTATACCAAGCAGTATGTCGCCTGCAATGAATGCAAAAACTGCCCATGGCCCGAGCACTGCAATTGATCCGATAATCGGAATGAAATCAATTAACCAAATAATAATCGACATAATGATGGCGACATCCGGTGTAAACAGAAGTAATCCGATCAGTGAAACAACAAAAATGATGATACTGACAAGGAACTGCGCTTTGAAAAACCCTAAAATGACATCAGCGAGCCTTTTATTCATAAATGAAACTTTTTCCGCAGTCTTTTCTGTCATAAAATTGTAAAGCTTGGATCTGAGTAGTGGCAGTTCGAGCATAAATAAAAATAAGGCGATTAAATAGACGATAAAACTGATCAAATATTGAGGGATTCCGGCAACAAATTGTGCAATCCGCTCTATCGTAATGGTTTCTGTTAATGTTTCACTTATTGATGTGAGCTGTGATTCAATTGTATTGGTAACCTGATTATAAAATTCGTCAGGAATGTTTTCGGTATATTGATCAAGATTTGATTCCCATGTTTCATAAATATTATTTAATTCCGTAACATAGGCAGGAATGTCTTCAACAAAGTTAACGACCTGTGTTACTGCTTTTGTGACAACGAATGTTCCACTGATACCTAAAAAGATCATAAAAAGAAGAAAAACAACGATCACAGATGCCTTTCTATTTATTTTCATTCGTTTCTGAGTAAAGCGGACGAGCGGATTAAGGACCAAGGCTGTAACTAAAGCAATAACTAAAGGAATGGATATGGGTAATACAAAGAAAAATACGAGCAGAAGGAAAATGGTCAAAAAAATAAGTGTCCATTGGCGCTTAGTGATCGATCCAAACAAGATAAGTGGATGTCTCCTTTCCTTTATACGCACATAATCATTGAGCATGTATTTAATGAATAGAACTCGTGTCGAAATCAGATATCACGTCAGTGCTAGATAAACTTTTCATGAAAAAACCAGCCAACTGCTTACTTATCTGTTGAAGCAGTTGGCCTGGTAAGAAACAGTTGTTTTATCCCTTATCTAACTGGCAGTAAGCCCGCACTTCAAGACGTTGGGAAAACCGAAGAAGATAGGCGGGGAATCGAAATTGCCAGTAAATATCAGGCTTTGTTCGGGCCTGCACAAAGCAGGTTACAAAGGCGAAAGCACAAGACGCAGCGAACTTAGCCTTTGTTCCTGGTTATCAGGTGGGGGAGCAAGTACCACACCACTGATTGACGTTTCACTTTATTTTTTATACTGATCGATATCTTCCTTAACTTTTGTGACCAGATTAGCCGCACGATCCACGAGATTTTCCGGAAAATTCTCCTGTTCACCGTATTCTACACCATGTGGATAATAATGCTTGCCGAGAAGCGGTGTTTTTAGTTGAATTACTGCATCACCGCGGTCTACATCGCCTTCGATGGCATACCCCTGAATACGAATATAATATGTAATGTTCGTTTCTTTGGATCCGATTTTATAATCATATGTCACACGTTCATAATCCCATTGGCCTGCACGAATGAAAGCGTGATTTCCCATCAGGCGGTCCAATGGTTTTACGTCTACTATTGCTTCTTCAATTCCTGTGTTTTCCAGATACATTTTATCCACCTCGCAAAATTATCCTAACAACTTAATAATAATAAAAAAGTTTTTAACTTGCAATCGAAAAGGATGAAATTCACACGCAATATATTGTCTGATTTGGGAAAGATTAAAAATGACTATACTTTATAAGGAGGTAGTGATATGACAAATGTCCAGGATGTCATGAGTAAAGATATTGCTGTTTGTCGCAAGGAAGATACGCTGCACGAAGCTGCGTCTAAAATGAAAGAACGAAATGTCGGTGTAATTCCGGTTTGTTCAGAAAATAAAGAGTTGATGGGTGTTATTACTGACCGGGATTTGGTTTTAAGGGGCTATGCTGAGAAGAAAGCTGATACAACATCAGTACAGGAAGTGATGAGTGACCGGCTGTACCATGCATCTCCCGAGACATCAGTACAGGAAGCAGCTGACATGATGGCTCATGAGCAAATACGGCGTGTGCCAATTGTTGAAAATGGAAAACTTGTTGGTATCGTTTCTCTTGGTGACTTGTCACTTGAGGACAAATCAAACGAAGCAGCCGGAAGTGCGCTTGAGGACATTTCAGAGAGACCCGAGCTGCATTAATATAGTATAATGAAAGCAACCGTTACTTCGGTTGCTTTCATTATGCCTTTTTCCAGACGTTTGTTACTCTGCGTCCGAATCGCTTGAAAGAGAGAAATCTTTTCTACAAAACCAGGAATTTTTGTTAAGGCTCTTTTCGTAATCTTTGTATTTTTTAACTTCGCAGTTGATATAAACTGCGACACACTGAAAAATTTAAGTGCAATGACACGGGTGCCCCCGTGAGTCTCCTCGGGCATTCGGTGTGCTCGTCGTGTTGCAAGACTTTTCGGTGAAGCAGCACTCCTCGCAACTCGTAGCGTATTCGGTGGATGTATTGCTCGTCCCTGTGGGGTCTCAGGTTGGTCACTGTTCCCGCAGGAGTCTCCGCGTATTTCCTACGCTGGTATTGACGGTCGTTCTGCATTTTGAATGTTGAAACTCAAAATAAAGTGTCTAGTGGGCTTTTTCTCACTAGGATAGAACAGAACACTGAGCTGCGGAAAAATGCGACACTCCTGCGGGAAAGGAACAGTCTGAAGACCCCGCAGCGAGCGCTAAGGAACAAAGGCTAAGAACGCCACGTCAATAGCCAACGCCTCCCGAGACCAACATCGTGTTGGCCCGCGAGCGAGGAGGCTGAAGCGTTCCCCGCGGAAAGGGAGTATTTTTTTCCGAAGCGATGAATCAGTACTCAGTCCCGGTAGAATGGGATGAAGACTTTCCGATAGTTATGTCGCACTTTATGGATTTTGTGGCAAGAACCACAGTCTTTTAGAAAACAGCCTTTGTTAAAACGTTTTATACACTATGTTATATTAATTCATACTAGCCAATAGAAAATATTATCTGAAAGTCTTGGCCTTTCTGCTAAATAAAAGCATGTATTGGCCTTTTCATACATACAAATATTTTACATAGCTTTTTAAGATTTAATAGAAGGGGAAGAAAACATGCGTTTATTACGAATAATCGTTGTATTGTTACTGGCAGTTACCGGTGTCTATTATCTATTAGAAACGAATGATTTTCTGGAGGAAGACTCAATAGAGAATTCCAGTCAGGTTCTGGAACAAAAAGATAATAAACTGGAATCAAAAGAAATACCGGAAACTCGGACGACTGTCCCCTTGGAAGGCAGTACTTATCAATGGATGAATAAGTCGACAAGTGAATTGACGGAAAATTTTGGTGAACCACAAAGAAAGGATTTAAGTGCGTATGGCTATGAATGGTGGGTCTATACAGATGGAGGAGAACAATTGATCCAATTTGGAATTGATGACAATCAGGTGAAATCCATTTATGCACTTGGCAACGATTTATCAATTGAGCCTGCTGAAATCGGACAAGCTTATGATTCAACCTCCGAAGCATTTTCATTTTCGAGTGACGTAACATACAGCAAAGATCTATCCTCTTATACTTTCAAGCTTAGCGATGAGGAATTGCAGGAACGTCCTTTGGTAAAGGTGACGGATAATATTTTTTTGCAGTTATATTTTGATACATTTACAAATGAACTGTCGGCTATCCGTATGTTATCGGCCGATATTCTTCTGCTGCATCAGCCGTATGAATTGCATTATCGGGGCGAACTGCCGGAAAACGCGAATTTCACTGATGAACAGTGGGCACAGGTCGAAGAAGGGGCAGAACAGCAAATTTTTCAAATAACCAATGTTCTGCGCAGCCAATATGGAAAATCAGCTTTGGAATGGGATGATGCTGTAAGTAAGGTTGCCTACCAGCATAGTGAGGATATGGCGGAGAATAATTATTTTTCCCATTATAGTCAGAATGGTGACGGTTTAAAAGAGCGATTGGCGGCACAGGAAGTGTTTTACCAGTCTGCCGGTGAAAACATTGCTGCTCAATACCCGGATGCACAAGCTGCTCTTCATGGCTGGTTAAACAGTGAAGGTCACCGCGAAGCATTGCTGAGGGACGATTTTACACATCTGGGTATCGGCGTTCACCGTTTTTATTACACACAAAACTTTCTTAAAAAATAATAAACAGGAAAAACGCATAGGGTGTATGCGTTTTTCTTGTTATGAGGCACAAAGTTTGCCCATTTCTCATAAATTAATGAGTAATAGATAATCGTTACTGAGGTGAGTCGTCATGAGTGATAAACTTCACCCGAGTGTCAGGGAATTTAAAGCATTTTTACAAAAGCATCCCGGTCTGGTGGAAGAAGTGAGAAAAAGTGGAAAAGGTTTTCAGGAGTATTATGAAAAGTGGGCCTTACTTGGGGAAAATGATCAGTTCTGGGATCAATATAAAGAGAGGGGCACTGCTAAACCTGACAGCAAACCTAAACAGGGAAAGGCGGAATTGTTAGAGCGGCTTGCTCAAATCTCAGAAAATGTTGATTTGGATAAATTCCAAAAACAAGTGGATAACATTAATAACACAATTACGACTGTTCAGGGGTTGCTGGGTCAATTCCAATCATCCCAAAACACGCCCCGGCAGCCATTTGGTAACCAAAACTTATTCAAAGGCTTCAAGGATTAGGGGGTGATATGATGCAGGCATCCACATATCACTTTTTACAGCAAAACCCGAAATTTGCCCATTTCGTTCGGTTTAATCCTGTATGGTATCGCTATCTGACAAGAGATCCATATCGGATAATGGAGTTGGAAAAGGCATCGAAACAATTTTATGGTAAAACATTTTCACAACAAGTTGATAAAGTCGGGAATCATGTACAGATGGTCAATATGCTTATCAATCTTTCCGAAGTTATGAGAGACTAGTCGTATGACTGTTTTAATCTGTACTATTACATGATAAGATAAAAGTGGAGGTGAGATGATGATAGCAACATTGGAATACGCAGATATCCTGGATCATTCTGAGTTAGTCAGTGAAATGGTCTTGAAGTCTGACGTCATGGAATCTTATCAAGAGGCGCGGAATGCCCTTAATGAAGATGCGGAGGCACAAAAGCTGATTAAAGCTTTTAATGATATAAAGGAACAACACGAGGAAGTACAGCGATTTGGCAGGTACCATCCTGATTATAATGTCATCATGAAAAAGGTGCGCTCTACAAAACGGGAAATGGATATGCATGAAAAAGTAGCAGCATTTAAAGTGGCGGAGCGTAATTTACAGCAGATGCTTGATGACATAAGTGAATACATTGCTTTTAGTGTAAGTGATGAGATTAAAGCACCAAGGGATGGAGCGGCATTAACTGACACTGGATGCGGCCATGGTGGAAAATGCGGATGTAATGCATCTTGATGTTCAAACGGGATTCTGATATACTATTCCTAAATTAAACGTTAGTGAGGATAGGCGATGAGACCGAAACGTCAAGGGCTGATTGTCTGGTTTCAGCATATGAAAAATGTTCGACATATTAAGCGTTATGGGCATTTGATTTATTCGTCCAAAAAACTCAAGTACGCCGTCATCTATGTAGATCAGGAGAATCTGGACAGTGTGGAATCCAAATTGCTGAAACTGCCATTTGTTTCAAAAGTGGATCGTTCCTATAAACCTTTTTTACAGACAGACTTTGAAAATCCTCAACCTGATAAGGCCAAACAATATGATTATAAAATAGGTATTTAACCTTTGCGGCGCATACATAATAAGGCTGCAAAGGTTTTTTATCAGTGGAGAGTGGCTTGGACTGCATGCTTAATAGATAAACTATGTGAAAATAGACAAAAGAAAAAACCTGCAGAAAAACGTTTCTGCAGGTCCCTTTGTTTTCTTGTCAGAAAACAAAAAGGCAAAGGGAGAGGAGAAACCGGAGGAAGAACTTATGGGGAAGTGTAAGTCTTCTCCGTGTTTTTGAAACAGCCAAGCATTTTTAAGCTGTTTCATTATCTTATTATGGACATGATAAACGTTTATATACATATTTTTTCTTTGAAAATAGATATTTTCTGAAACGATTATAACAGATGCCTTGCGATTTTATTTTGATAAGCTTATTATAATTTAATGAGGTGGTTTTATGCGTGTTATCGCCGGGCTCTATAAAGGACGTCATTTGGAAGCGGTCCCGGGTAAATTTACGAGACCTACTTCGAATAAGGTGAAAGAGGCGGTCTTTCAGGTTTTAGGGCCCTTTTTTGAAGATGGCATTTGCCTTGATCTGTATGCGGGCAGTGGTGCGCTGGGGATTGAGGCATTAAGCAGAGGTATGGAGCAAGGTATATTTGTAGACAAACATCCAAAAGCTATACATACCATTCATAAAAACATCCGCACACTTAACTTAGAGAACAATACTGAAGTATTTCGTACAGATTCATATCGAGCATTGAATGCCACTGCAAAAAGAGGGGTGCAATTTGACCTGATATTGCTTGATCCCCCTTATCAAAAGGTAAGCTACGGTAAATTGCTCGATACGATCAGTGATCTGCAGCTGTTAAAAAGGGATGGTCTGATTTATTGTGAGCATGAAGTCTCTGAACAATTACCGGACCAACTTGATCGTTTTCATGTCATGAAACAGGAACACTATAACGACACGACTGGAATCACCATCTATCAAAATAAATAAAGGGGGGTTTCCATTGAATCGATTAGCAATCTGCCCGGGGAGTTTTGATCCGGTTACATATGGACATCTTGACATTATCGAACGGGGTGCCAAAATTTTTGATGAATTAATCGTTGCTGTTTTTAATAATCAGTCCAAGGCGCCATTATTTTCGGTTGATGAAAGGGTGGCTTTACTGCAGAAAAGCACAGCACATCTGCCGAATGTCTCGGTTGATACAAGCGCGGGGCTATTGATTGATTATGCAAGAAATCATAAGGCGGATGCAATATTGCGCGGGTTGCGTGCCGTCAGTGATTTTGAATATGAAATGCAAATTACAGCTATGAACAGGAAACTTGATGACAACATTGAAACATTTTTTATGATGACCAATAATCAGTACTCATTTCTGAGCTCAAGTATCGTCAGGGAAGTTGCCAAATATAAAGCGGATGTTTCGGATTTAGTCCCTGACCCTGTTGAAGCAGCCTTACTGGAAAAATTCAGCAGAAAATAGAATAAAGGTACAAGGGGTCGTCCAGTGACGTATGGACGATCATTAACTCCTGCCACTCCGCTGATTTAAGTGGAAACGTATTAAACGATAAAAATCCGAACTGATTCGAAATTTTACGAACGAATTTTGAATCATTGTTCGGATTTTACTTGTAATTCTATACTTTTGTCCCAGCCCTTTTATATTTTTCGAATCCGTCTTAGCATTATAAAGGCAGCAACGAATAGAGCGGCAAATGTGATGACTGGTCCAATCTCGGCTAAACGAAATAAAAAATTCATCCACGGTTCTTCCTGGATATTCGTTGATACGGGTGCGCCCTTAAAATCAAATGATGTACGGTTTAAATACAACGGTGTGTAAAAGAAAACGGTCAAAATTGCTGCAAAAACACCATGGAGTATTCGTGCAAAAAAGTAAGGTGCAAATCGGATATCGGTTGGAGCAAGGATACTTGCGACCTGCGCCTGAACTGATAGGCCATTAAATCCTAATATAAAACTGACAACAATAATTTTTTCCATCAAATTAGCACTTTCTTCTTGCGAAACCTGGCTGGCGCCCAGAGTGATTTCGAATAGCCCGGATAATAACGGCAAGGCCAAATCAATTGGCAGCGTAAAGATTTGCAATATATATTGAAACCATGATGCAATGGCAGGCGTTACCCCGACAATATAGAGCAGTTTAGTGAAAACGGAAAACAAGATAATGAAACCCCCGACCATCATCAGTGTCTGAATTGAATTCACCACAGCATCACCGATAATTTTTCCGAAAGGCCGCGGGTCATTGAGCCTGGTACGATGCATTTCCTGGAAAGCTCTGATAATTGATACTTTTTTCTTAGCCGATTTTGTCGTGTTCTTTTCAGCTTTCCGGCCGTAAAATCGCATACAAATGCCAACCAGCGCATTACCTATGTAGTGAGATGCAGCGAAAACGATACCGAGCTTTACATCGTAAAAGAAACCGACTGATATCGCACCAAAAATGAATAACGGACTGGAAGCGTTGGTGAATGATACAAGCCGTTCAGCTTCAATCCGCGTCAGCTGTTTTTCTTCACGCAGACGTGCTGATATCTTAGCCCCTGTCGGATAACCACTTGTCATTCCCATCGCCCACGCAAAACTTCCAGCACCAGGCACATTGAATAACGGTCGCATGATCGGCTCACAGAGGACACCTAAAAATTTCACAAAACCGAAACTGATTAATAACTCGGCTGTTATAAAAAATGGTAATAATGACGGGAAGACCACTTCCCACCACATGTTTAATCCGCGTATACTGGCTTCCAGTGACTGATCGGGATATTTAATAAGGGAGATGGCAATAGATACAGTAATCCCGGCAAGGAAGATTGTTTTGAATTTATGTTTCAATGTTATGCCCCCTAGTGAATGATGGGTGATCCTGTACTTCTCTTTTGGTAAGTAGTAAAATAATATTGACCTTATTTATATAGATTGAACGAGTCATGCTGGAAGGATTGCTCAAACGTTTATTGGATATTTAGTGTTCAGGAACAATTTGTACAAGTCTATACCAATATACGCACATACATCATGGTTTTATGACATACACTTTTTAGACACGTCCTGAATGGGGCATTAGAGGAATGGAAAGGGGATTGGCTTTACCTTGAGATTTACAAAGAAGCATATTATTTATTTAATTATAGTCATTGGCATTGCATTTTTTATTTCAGCTTATAAGCTCCCATTTTATGTCTATAAACCGGGCGGTGCTGATCCCCTTAATCCGATTGTAGAAGTGGAAGATGGTTATCAAAGCGAAGGAGATATGCATCTCGTTACAGTTCGTGGGGGACAGGCAACACCGGTTCAATATTTATGGGCGCAGGTCCTGCCTCACCAGGAAGTCATGCCGCTTCGCGAGGTTAGACCAGAAGGAGTGTCTGAGGACGAATATTTTCATGCTCAACTGCAAATGATGGAAAGTTCTCAGGAGGCTTCCACCGTTGTCGCTTATGAAGCGGCAGGTGAAGATATTACGATTGATTATAATGGCGTTTATGTCGTTTCTGTTATAGAAGGGATGCCGGCAGATGAGATTTTAGAGACTGGTGACCGAATCATTGGTATTGATGGGAATACGATAGAAGAGTCGAATGATCTGATAGAATATGTTGAAAATAAACAACCTGGCGAAACCATTACGGTTAATGTTGTACGCGAGGAAGAAGAACTTGAAAAGGATATCACATTGGAAGCTTTTCCGGATGTGGATGATAAAGTCGGAATTGGTATCCAGTTAGTAACTGATCGCAGTGTAGACGTTAATCCGCCAGTGAACTTTTCCAGTGGAAGTATTGGCGGGCCAAGTGCAGGCCTCATGTTTTCATTGGAAATATATGACCAGCTGACCGAAGAGGAATTGACAAATGGGTATGAAATCGCCGGTACTGGTGAGGTGGATTATCAAGGGAATGTACTCCGGATTGGCGGCATCGATAAAAAAGTGGTTGCAGCAGACCAGGAAGGGTGTGATATCTTCTTCGCCGCAAATAATAACGGCGAAGAAGGTTCAAACTATGAGGACGCCGTACAAGCAGCGGAGGAGATCGGTACCGATATGGAAATTGTACCTGTAGATACGTTTGATGACGCACTGGAGTACCTGCAAAACCTTGAGCCTGCATAGGCGGGATATTCAGAAATACTTTTTGTAAGACTTGAAGCTTTTATCCTGCAACCCGACTACACAAATACTTGTTACAAGATATTTTGCAGCAGAAGATACTCCCCTCACAACTCAGAGCTTACTCAGCTATGTATTACTCGTCGGTTTTCGTGGAAGGCCGGCGGTCTCGTGCTATGTCTATACCCTGATTGGTGGCTCAAGTTCCTGATGATGGAAGGCATTTTTCTTTTCAGGCGGAAGAATGCTGTAATAGGCATGACTTGCTTTTTCTTCGATCGACAGCATCGGATCTGTTCCTTGGGCAAGTGTTGAAATCAACGGTACATTCATTTCCTTCTTCTGGCTGTTTAAATACATTTGTCCGGTTTCTGTCATACCCAGTAGTCTTACATATGGAACTGTAGAGGTATTCCTGATCGTATTGGTGTCTGTTTTCTTTGTATTCGTTAAAATATGGGCAAATATGCGTTGAAGCCTGGTCCATGTATAACGTTTCGTTTTTATATTGTTCATCCATTCATGGAAGGAATGAGCATTATGGGCCGATTTTTTGATGCGGTATTCCAGACCTTCATCAACACCGTTGATAGCAGCAAGTTCATCTTCCGGCATCGTCATCACCCGGTAATGAAGAAGATGGAAATAGCACTCCCATGAATGCCAGGAAGTGGCTTGTTGCTGATAATTGTGCAATTGATCGATAGTTTCTTCTGGAAGTGTACTGACTGCTTCTCTCGATATGCTGTGTGTCTTTAAAAGTTCATTCCGGATGCTTGTGGCACTTGCGATAGAGCCAGTGATGGTTCTGTCGTGATAGCCGCTTTTTGTTCGGGTAATAGTTAAAGGTTGGATTGGCAGGTTTTGATCCATAATTGATTTAACATAGCTGAACCCGAGAATATTATTGGGCTTTGCCAGGTCCATTTCATCCGTCGATAACCCAATGCTTTGGTAGGCATAACGACTGGCTTCCGGGAAGGATAGACCCTGATTCAATTTTTCCTGGAGTGTTGTTTTGTAGTTTGACTGATTGTGTTTAAACACATCATAACCTTCAGTGAAATGGGAGATGTCGCCTGATTCACTCCCGAAACAAATACTGGATACACCTATTTCATTGAGTGTTTGCACAGAACCTTTGGCAAATAGGTCACTGCTTTGGACAGCATATACATAAGGGAGTTCCAGTACGATATCAACGCCGGCTGACAAAGCGGATTTTGTCCGGTGAAACTTATCCATAATAGCCGGTTCGCCGCGCTGCAGGAATGACCCGCTCATGACAGCAATTAAACAATCAGCACCGGATGCTTCTTTGGATGCCTGTACATGAAAGGCATGTCCATTGTGAAAAGGATTATATTCAACAATTATGCCACAGGCTTTCATATTTTCAGTCCTTTCTAAAACTAAGATTCATCTCAGTCCGCATGTAACTTGACGTGTACTATAAAAATCAGAGATTCGATTATCCCGTATCTTTCTTTTAGTACATGATCTGATGCGGCTTAATTAACATTCAAGGAATGCGTCCCACCGAATGATGTTTCACTATATTGTATCAAAAAAGGTGTCAGGATGCATGGTTTGATATGCGTTAACAGGGAATACTGTTAATAAACATTTGTAATGTTCTTTTCATAAATTTTGTTGCTTTTAAACCTCGCAGTTGATATAAACTGCGACACAATGAAAAATTTGAGAGCGATGACACCCGCTCCAGAAATACGCTCCGCGCACCTTAGGCGGCCTGGTGAGCCTCCTCGTGCTCGTCGCGTTGCAAGTAATCTCGGCGAGGCATACGCTCCTCGCAGAAAAGATGCTGGCGCACTGCGGGGTCTCACCTATGCCTATCCTCGCTGGAGTCTCCGCGTATTTCCTCCGCTGGTGTTGACTTTCTGTACATTGAATGTTCTCCACTAGGACAGAACACCGACACTAAGCCTGCGGAAAAATGCGACACTCCTGCGGGAAAGGAAACGTCTGAAGACCCGCAGCGAGCGGTTTTGCGAGTGAGGAGGCTGAAGCGTTCCCCGCGGAAAAGGGAGTATTTTCCGCAGCGATGAATCAGCACTCAGGTCCGGTAGAATGGGATGAAGAACTTTTCGATAGTACGGTCGCAGTTTATGGATTTTTGCAGCAAAACAGCCTGGTGTAAAAGAGAAACATGTTGACAAAATAATCCATTTTCCTTTTAAAATAACTCTTGTTGCCTTGAGGTGATAGCATGAAATTTCCATTAGGTCAAATTAAAAAAAATACAGACAGCAATCCGTTTACGTTTGATGAACATGTGGATGTTTCCGAGCTGGAATCAATGAATAACGATATACGGGAAGTTGGTTCTGTTCACGTACATGGAACTGCTGTGGATCAGGGTGATGACATCATTTTCACATTTAACATTGATGGCAGGATGATAATGCCATGTGCCCGTACTTTAGTTGATGTCCCCTATCCGTTTAACATTAATACGGTTGAAATTTTTTCAGAATCACCTTATGAAGATGATGATTCAGATGATGAAATTCATCCAATCGATGGGGAAGTACTTGACTTAACCCCATTAATAAAGGAAAATATCTTACTGGAAGTTCCTTTTCGTGTGTTTTCAAATGATGAAAATGCCACAAACCAAGCCCCATTTGAAGGGGATGGCTGGGAATTTAAATCAGAAGACAAAATTGAGCGCAAGCCAGATCCACGTTTAAAAAAACTGGAGTCTTTACTGGACGATAAAAAGGAATAGGAATATGCATTTCTGTTTCCTTCATAGTTGAAGGAGGTGTAAGTGATGGCAGTACCAAAAAGAAGAACATCCAAAAAGGTGAAAAACCAACGTCGTACGCATAAAAAATTGCACGTGCCTGGTATGGTGGAGTGCTCAAATTGCGGTGAACTGACAAAACCGCATCATGTATGCAAATCATGCGGACATTATGATGGAAGAGAAGTTGTAGCAAATGATTAATTTGGACTGATAGGCTAACCCGAACAGATCACTGATGAAAGTGATCTGTTTTTATTTTTAGGTCATAAAGGATAACATTTTAGATGAAGACTTCAATCTTGAAATCGGCTAATTCGCCGATTTCGTCCAATCTGACTTCCGGCCTCTGACCTCTGGAAAGACGAGGCTGGGCCTGAGTTTTTCTTAACATGGACTAGATTTGCAGAAGGGTTGATATTAAATGAAAGAAGGGGCACAAGCAAATGACAGAGTTGGTCCAATACAGAACAGCTGCACAAGGTTATGGTGAAATAAAGCTTAATCGGCCGGACAAAATGAATGCCGTATCAAATGAGATGGCGGCATCATTCAGAAAAGCGATCGAGACTGCTAAACAACAGCCGATAAAATTTTTGGTCATTACCGCTTCCGGGGAGCTCATGTTTTGTGCCGGTGGAGACTTAAAGGATTTACACGGGGACATGAATTCTGACGAAGCATTTGCCACTTTATATCCTATGAAAGAAGTGCTGTACGAAATTGTATCTTTTCCCGTTCCAACCGTTTGCCTGCTGAATGGAGATGCAATGGGAGGTGGCTGTGAAATTGCAACAGCGTGTGATTTTCGCATTGCCAGGGAACATGCCCGGTTCGGATTTGTTCAGACAAAACTGGGAATCATACCAGGCTGGGGCGGCGGGGTACTTTTATATGAAAAAGTTCATCCTGCTTTTGCATTTCAGTGGCTGATGGAAGCGGAAAAGCACGAAGTCAGTTTTCTGCATGATCGATGCTGGATCCAAAGAGTTGCTGCTGATAATGAATGGAATGACCGGGATACGCTTTTAAGACCATATCTCTCAAAGTCACTCGAGCAAATGAAAATATTAAAAAATCAATATAAGAAAAAAATATCAAGCTTATCGCTTTCTGCTCAGATGGACGATGAAGTGAGAAATTGTGCTGAGTTATGGGAAACAAAGGAACATAAGGAAGCTGTCCGACAATTTTTTTCGCGAAAATGAGGTTTTACAACATTTTACGTTACTGCTATATGTTAAGCTAACCTAATCGGCATGATAGTGAATGGCTGGTTTTCCTGAAAATTTTGGCTGTGATCGATTCTATCACACCTACCTTTTGCATACATTGATAGCAAATGCATAAGGAGGGATGTTATGAATGCTACACGCCAGGATGCATGGACGAAAGATGAAGATATACTATTGGCAGAAACTGTTCTTCGCCATATAAGAGAGGGAAGGACACAGCTTGAAGCGTTTAAAGAGGTAGCTGAACAATTATCGCGAACCTCAGCAGCATGCGGTTTTCGCTGGAATGCATCTATCCGGAAGCAATACGAGGATGCGATTGAGAGCGCCAAAGAAGACCGCAAACAAAATAATCGTCAGAAGACAATGATTCACTATGATTCAAAAAACATGAACAGCGAGGATCCACTTACAGATGCCATTTCTTTACTTGAAAAAATGCGGAATCATTCCCCTGGAGAAAAGCAATTATTCCATTATGAGCAGGAAAGCATACGTCATCAGCTGGTGAAGGAAAATGAGGCACTGAAACAACAACTGAGCCGATATGAACAGGCTTGGGAAGAGATGGGAAAGTTATGGGCTTGGGTCAATGAACAAAAGAAATGAAGAAACAAGACATGAATGTTGGTGTCAGGCCATTCATGTCTTTATTTTTAATAAGGCAGGCGTTTTAAATACAGAAATCGGCTCTCTCGCCGATTTCATCCAATTCGGCCTCTTACCTCTGTCCTCTGGAAAGACGAGGCAAGACTTTAGTTTTTCTTATTCATGTATGGCAGCATGGCCAACAACCACCTTACCGTTCTCACGGGTTACGATTCTTCAAGATTCTTTTCTTTCACACCTGCAGGCATCCAGATGAGCGGATTTTCACCCAGGTCTCTCTCCATTTCATATTTAGCTTTTCGGAAACCCATCTTTTCCCAAAAACCATGTGAGTTAATCCGGGGATTTGTTTTAATCGGCAGTTGAAAGCTTTTCGCAAAATCAACCAGGGCTTTTCCGTAATTTCTCCCCCGGTAATCAGGCAAAACTTCCAGCTTCCACAGTTCCAGGTAATCCTGAGGCGGTTCGAAATACGCATCATATTTCTCTCTGACACGATACAAACTCATGCGGGCGATCAGGTTATGTCCCATATGAATGCCATAAAACGGGGATTCACTGTCATTTTCAATGATATTGTTCTGTAAATCCTCTAACATGGACAATTCCTGATTGCCGTATTCTTTAAAACGCTTGAATTGCTCCAATGTTTTATAATTGATTAAAAGCTTCTCTACCTTTATGTTGTTCATCATTATCCAGCCCCCTAAGAGACAAAAGTATTTAGAATTTCTCTATTATTAATTATAATATAAAAAGACCAGGAATGGAATGGAAGAAACAAGAATCATGGGGGATTTTAGTAAAAGCCTTTTGTTCGGCCGCAATTATATCTTTTAAAAAATACTTGAATGGCAGAAGGGAATTAATGACCGTAAATGTTATTGGATTTATTTGCTTATATTATTGGAACCATGATTACTATACCAGTCATGATAACTTTGGCTGTCTATTTTGTGAGTAAAAATATATACGGGCGAAAATGGCGAGCTCTTCATGCCGCTGTAAACTGGACGACACTACTTTATATCATTAATGTGATGATAATGTTCAAAACGATTGTCGGAAGTGCGTTTCCAGGTATCATTCTTGCTGTACTGCTTACGATGTTTGCAGTTATAGCCGTGGTTCAGTGGAAAATGTATACTGAAGTTGTGTTTAGAAAAGTGTTTAAAATTTTTTGGCGTGCCTGCTTTTTGATATTTATCGTGTTATACGTTTTACTAATTTTAATTGGAATTATACTGAATATAGTTTAAAGCTAAATGTTTATAAACAGTTTGAGTGCAAACAGCTCCCGATTTATGTACAATACGTAATGGATATATATGATTACGGTAAAAGGAGCATATGATCAATGCGGATCACGCCAATTAAATTACAAAAACAGAACGCATTAATAGATGATTATCGGAAACAACATCCAAGTATTTCGGAGCATTTTGACTATGATCCATATTCGGAAGCGACCTACCATACAAGAGCGCAGGTATTACAACAGAAATACATCGATCGCGAACAACTGACGGAGGCATTAGCCGGGATGAATAAACGATGGGATGCTCCTGAAGCTGTATATCGGAATATTAACAGGCTGAAAAAAGATAATAGTGTTGTTGTTATAGGGGGACAGCAGGCAGGTCTTTTGACGGGTCCGATGTATACGATTAATAAAATCATATCAATCATTCAATTTGCCAAAGATCAGGAGTCGAGACTTCAGATACCTGTTATACCAGTATTTTGGATAGCTGGTGAGGACCATGACTTTGATGAAATAAACCATATTTATGTCCCGGAAGAAAACAGTTTGAAAAAACATAAATTACAACAGCAGATAACTGATAAATGCCCTGTATCAACTATTTCAATTGATCAATCCGCGGCCGCACAATGGGTGGATAACCTATTTGAACGGCTGACCGAAACTGAGCACACCCAAAGTTTATACAGGACAATTCAGAATTGTCTGCATCAATCAGCTACATATGTTGATTTTTTTGCAAGAGTTATTTATCAATTGTTCGATGAAGAAGGAATTGTTCTTGTTGATTCTGCTGATTCCGGACTGCGTGAGTTGGAACGGGAGCATTTCACCACGCTAATCAAAAAACAACGGGAAATCAGTTCGGGGGTCCATACGTCATTACAACAGCTGAGTCAAAAAGGTTATTCTGTTTCTCTGGACACGGAATCTGATGATGCCCATCTTTTTTATCATGAAGGTGACAATCGAATTTTATTGACGAGGGACGATGAAGGCAACTGGGTAGGCAAACAGAATGAAGTTCAGTTGACAACGGAGGAAATGCTGGAGGCGGCAAACAACCACCCGGTACTTTTAAGCAATAATGTTGTCACAAGGCCGCTCATGCAGGAATGCTTATTTCCGACGCTAGCTTTTATTGGAGGACCCGGCGAGGTTGGCTACTGGTCTGCTTTAAAGCCCGCGTTTCAGGCAGTTAATATGGAGATGCCGCCAGTGCTCCCGCGTTTATCATTAACATTAATTGATCGTCACGTTGAAAAAATAATGCTTAAGTATGGTATCACTGGTGATGATGCAGTTAACTATGGCGCGGAAGCTGATAAAATCAAATGGCTGACTTCCCAAAGTTCACCACCAGTCCAGCAAATTGCTTCTGAAGTCCGACAGGCTGTTGCAGGCGTCCACAAACCATTACGTGATATCGCCAGGGAAACACGGACCGATTTAGGCGAGTTAGCTGATAAAAACCTCTACTATTTGAATGAACATATTGCGTATCTGGAAAATCGGATTATGAAAACATTGGAAGAAAAGTATGTTGGCGAGTTGCATGAATTTGATTTGATCCATAATAGCACCCATCCACATAATGGATTGCAGGAACGGATCTGGAATCCATTATTTTGGCTGAATGATTACGGCGTTTATTTCATTAAACAACTAGCAAGGAAAACGTGCTCATTTGAGTATGACCACCACATTGTTTATCTGTAAACAAATATCCCCCACCTTCTACCACTTTCGCTGAATGAGTGGCGGAAGGTGGTTTTTTTATGCCAAAAAATCCCCCTTGTTACAGTGTTTTCGGGATATTGGCATGTCTTATTTATCACCGGCTCTCATGAAGCCATAGGCCTAATTTATAATATCACGGAAAAAATTTTAGAAATACGGTGGTGAATTGTGGGGGAATGTGGTAACATGTCTATAAGAAAGTGGGGCGTACTCTATGTTCATGGGTGAACACCAGCACAATATTGATACAAAAGGAAGAATTATTGTGCCTGCCAAGTTTCGTGAAGGGCTTGGGGATACCTTTGTTGTTACCCGTGGACTTGACAAGTGTCTATTTGCTTACCCAATGGATGAATGGAAATTGCTTGAGGAAAAGCTGAAAAAACTCCCACTTACTAAAAAAGATGCCCGTGCTTTTACAAGGTTCTTCTTCTCTGGAGCAGTTGAATGTGACGTGGATAAACAGGGAAGAATAAACATTCCGCAGCCATTACGCAATTATGCTGCTTTGGATAAGGAATGTGTTGTCATTGGCGTGTCCAATCGGGTTGAATTCTGGGCTAATGAACACTGGGAAGACTATTTCAATGACTCAGAAGAATCGTTCGGTGAAATTGCCGAAAACCTGATGGATTTTGATATTTAAGCTTTTGGAGAGAAAACGGGTGTAATTCATGTTTAATCATTACAGTGTTTTAGAAGAAGAAGTGCTCAAAGGACTGGCCGTTAAGCCTGATGGTACATATGTGGACTGTACAGTTGGTGGTGGCGGTCATGCCGAACGAATTGCTTCACATTTGAACAGCAATGGCCTGCTGATAGCTTTTGATCAGGATCCCGAAGCTCTTGAGGCGGCTAAGAACCGTCTTCACCCATATCAGGACCGAATTCTTTTTATTGAGGCAAACTTCAGGGAACTTGCGTCACAATTAGCCGATCATCAAATCGCGCACATTGATGGTGTTTTGTTTGACTTAGGTGTCTCTTCCCCACAGCTGGATCACGGGGAAAGAGGCTTTAGTTACCAGCATGACGCAACACTGGATATGCGCATGAATCAGTCCCAGCAACTGGATGCGTATAAAATCATAAATGAATGGTCATATAACCAATTAGTGAAAATATTTTTCAGTTATGGTGAGGAGAAATTTTCCAAACAAATAGCTCGAAAAATTGAGAATACCAGAAAAGAAAAACCGATTGAAACAACCTATCAGCTGGTGGATATTATCAAAGAGGCAATTCCCGCTCCGGCCCGCAGAAAGGGCGGACACCCGGCGAAGCGGATTTTTCAGGCTTTGCGGATTGCTGTCAATGATGAATTAACCACATTTAATGATGCGCTCCATCAAGCGGCACGATCGGTTGCCATTAACGGCAGAATCGCTGTTATAACCTTTCACTCATTGGAAGACAGGATATGTAAGCAAGCATTTAAAAAATGGACGACAGCAAAACAGGTTCCGCGAAACTTGCCGGTCATACCAGAAGATCATCAGGCGCCATTTAAGTTGGTCAATAAAAAACCAATTGTGCCCAGTGAGGATGAACTTGATGAAAATCGTCGATCTCGCTCAGCTAAATTACGAATTGCTGAAAAAATAGATCAGTGGCATGCAGATTTCACATATGAAGAAGGGTGGAAAAAATCATGAATGATAATCTTGCTCGAAGCTGGGAACGATCCTATGCATCAAATGCACCAAAACAGGATAAACAAACAGTCGTCAAAGTCCGGAAAAAAAGCTGGATCACAAAGGGCGAAAAGATTCTGTATTCAGTGGTCGCTGTTATATTGATCGCTGCAAGTATTTATGTTGTTTCCTTTGCGTCTTCAACAGATTCGCTCAACAGAGAATTGGAATCACTTGAACAAAATGTACAGCACCAGAAAGTCACCAATGAAGGATTGGTTTATGAGAAAAAACAATTGGAGAGGCCTGAACGAATAACGCGAATCGCAAAAGAGAATGGTTTAAAAATACAGGATGCCCAGGTAAAACAAGCAACAGCTTATAATAACAACTAAGCAAGGCGGATGCGTTATGAAGAAAAACAAAAATACTCAGGTTATGTCCGGGATTCTGATTATTCTGTTTGTTGGGCTATTTTTACTTATATCCGGAAGATTCCTGTATATCCAGGCTACGGGAGAGATTGATGGTGTTTCACTGGAAGCACTAGCTGAAGAAAAGCGGACTGCATCCTACACCCTTGATGCAGAACGCGGGAATATTTATGATCGAAATGGAATGACATTAGCATACGATCGTCCTACATATCGAATTCAGGCAATTGTAAGTGAATCATATACGCAAGATGAAGAGGAGCCAATGCATGTTGTGAATCCGGAAAAAACAGCAGAAGAACTGGCTCCTTTATTGGAGGCGGATGAAAGTTATCTGCTTGAACAGTTGCAGGAAGGTATCCAGGGAGATCAGTTTCAAGTGGAATTCGGTAATTCAGGTAAAGAAATTTCACAGGAAACCAAGGAAGAAATCGAGGCATTAGAACTTCCTGGGATTGAATTTGTTGAAGAACCCATCCGTTATTATCCTAATGGTATGTTTGCATCACATATCGTTGGGTTTGCGCAAAAGGATGATGCGGTCATTAATGGTGTTACCGGAATAGAAAATGAGATGAACGGCCTGTTGGGCGGAGAAGATGGGTATATCTCGTATGAACGTGACCAGTATAACACCAGATTATTGAATCCGAATGAAGTGATTAAGCAGCCGGAAGATGGCGGAGATGTTTACTTAACCATTGACCAAAAGATACAAACATTATTGGAAGATGCCATGACACAAATGGATAACGAATACGATCCTGAGCGTATGTCCGCAATCGTAATGGATCCCGAAACCGGCGAAGTATTGGCCATGAGTAACCGGCCAAGTTATAATCCGAATAATCCGGCAGATGTTGAAAACTGGTACAATGATGCGATAGCGACACCAGTTGAACCAGGGTCGACCATGAAGATGTTCACATGGTCAGCAGCCATGGAAGAAGGTGTCTATCAAGGTGACGAATGGTTTGAATCAGGCACATATGAAATCAGCGACCGTGTGGAACCGGTCAGGGACCATAACGGCGGCGATGGCTGGGGGTCGATCACCTATGATGAAGGTTTCGTCCGTTCTTCAAACGTTGCCGCTGCCAAACTTTTATGGGAAAAAATCGGTACGGAAGAATTCCTGAATTATTGGGATACATTTGATTTTGACGAAAAAACTGCTATCGATTTGCCTGGTGAAGATACGGGACAACTCGTCTATGATTACCCGCGTGATAAAATATCGACAGCCTTCGGGCAAGCGAGTACTGTCACACCTATTCAGCAAATGAAGGCTGCAAGTGCCATTGCCAATGATGGCGAAATGATGAAACCCTTTGTCATTTCGGAAACAGTGGATTCTACCACCGGAGAAACACTCGAAAAAAATTCTCCGGAAGTCGTATCAGAACCGATTTCACAGGAAACCTCCGATAAGATGCTGGATCTTATGGAATCGGTAGTCTCGTCTGAAGACGGCACAGGACAGCAATATAAACTTGAAGATTACTCAGTTGCAGGTAAAACCGGCACATCACAAATCTATGAAAACGGTGAATTATTAACTGGCCACGGGAACAATATGTTTTCGTTTCTTGGAATGGCACCAAAGGAAGATCCCGAACTGATGATGTATGTGTCCGTTAAACAGCCTGATATTGATTATGACGAAATTGGCTCAGCTCCAGTCTCATTCATTTTTAACAATGTCATGCAGAATAGCCTGCATTACTTGAATATTGAACCTGACAAAGAAGCATCCGAGCAAATTCAGCCGGTTCAATTGCCGGAAATCGTTGAACGGGAAACGTCACAAGTCCAAACTGAACTGGAAGATAGTGGTTTGAACGTGTCCGTAATCGGCTCCGGCAATACGATTACAAACGCAAGTGCGGCTGAAGGTGACGAATTGCTTCCGGGCGACAGAATTATTCTTGTAACAGATGAACCGGAAATGCCGGATATTACCGGTTGGTCATTGCGGGATATTCTCCAATTAGCCGGCTTAATTGAATTGAGAGTTGAACCGATTGGGAATGGTTACGCCGTGACACAAAGTATTGAGGAAGGTACGCCGCTTCAAAAAGATGATTATTTAGGCGTTGAACTGAATCCCCCTGAAGATACTGAAGGAGAATCCGGGGATACAGACGAATAACAGGAGCAAAAGAGACAAGCATGCCACGTCCTGTTTAAATTGCGGGACGTGGCTGTTTTTGCAGCGTCAGAAAGTATAGAATATGGTTGACCTTATAAGAAAGTATATTATTTCAGGGGCCGTTTTCAATCTTGAAATCAGGGAATTTGCCAATTTCTTCAAGTCCGATTTCCGGCATCTGACCTCTGAAAAGACGAGACCAGGCCTGAGTTTTTCTAATCGTGTAAAAATGTTCTATTCGATTTTTCATGCTCATATAGTGGATACAAGCCTACCTATGAATATGAAAAGGGGATCGAATATGAAACGTGTATCTTCTGTTACTGTACGAAAACGAATCATCGCGGTTTTTCTTATCGGGCTCTTGCTTTTTTTAATTATTGATGTGCGGCTTGGATATGTCCAATTTGTGATTGGTGATGATCTGATGGATCTTGCTGATGAGTCCTGGAGCAGAGATATTACTTTTGAGCCTGAGCGCGGGAAAATATTGGACAGGCAAGGTGAGGTACTGGCTGAAAATGTTTCGGCACCATCCGTTATTGTTGTACCCAAACAAGTAGAAAATCCCCAGAATACTGCAGGCAAAATGGCCGACATATTGAATATTTCTGAACAAGAGGCGTACGACTATGTCACAAAAGATGCAGTCTATTCACGTGTGCATCCCGAGGGAAGGAAGCTATCAGAGGAACAGGAAGAGGCCTTCCGAACATTAAACCTTGATGGAATATATCTGGCGAAGGATTCCAAACGCCATTATCCCTTTGACGACTCTTTGTCGCATGTTTTAGGGTTTGCTGGTATTGATAACCAAGGTTTAATGGGACTGGAACTTTTTTATAATGAGCAATTGAGTGGCGAAGAAGGAAGTTTATCCTTTTATTCTGATGCTAAAGGTCAGGAACTTGAACAAATTGCGGATGATTATAAAGCTCCCGAAGATGGACTGAATTTGAAAACAACAATCGATTCCAGGGTACAGACTATTATGGAACGTGAACTGGATCTTGCTGTATCACAATATAACCCGGACGGTGCAATGGCGATTGCAGTTGATCCCGACACGGGAGGCGTTATGGGAATGGCGTCACGACCAAACTTTCATCCCGAAGATTATCAGAATGTCGATTCGGAAATATACGATCGTAATTTACCAATATGGAGTACATTCGAACCAGGATCGACCTTTAAAATTATCACCCTGGCAGCTGCTCTCGAGGAACAAATGGTGGATCTTGAGGATGATGAGTTTCATGATGACGGGGATATTTCTGTAGGCGGTACAGAGCTGCACTGCTGGAAAAGTGGCGGGCACGGTCACCAATCCTATCTGGAAGTTGTGCAAAATTCCTGCAACCCCGGATTTGTACAAATGGGCTCCGAACTTGGTGAAGAAAAACTATTCAGCTATATTGAAGACTTCGGGTTCGGGGAAAAAACAGGTATCGATTTGCGTGGTGAAGGGAATGGGATTTTATTTGAACCGGAAGATGTCGGCCCGGTTGAGCTTGGAACGACTTCATTTGGACAGGGCGTTTCCGTAACACCTATCCAGCAGGTAATGGCTGTTTCAGCGGCTGTAAATGGTGGAGAATTATATGAACCTTATATTGCCGAAGAATGGGTTGATCCAAAGACAAATCAGACAGTAGATAAAGTTGAGCCAACACTAAAAGAAAACATTATTTCGGAGTCCACCTCAGAGGAAATCCGCTATGCCCTTGAAAGTGTTGTCGCTGAAGGAACCGGACGTCCGGCATACGTTGATGGTTATCGTGTTGGCGGCAAAACAGGTACAGCCCAGAAAGTGGGTCCGGATGGCAACTATATGGCGGATAATTATGTTGTATCGTTTATGGGATTTGCACCGGCTGATGACCCCGAAGTTGTTGTTTATGTTGCCATAGACAATCCGAAAGGTACAGTACAGTTCGGCGGACCTGTTGTTGGACCAATCGTCGGAACCATTATTGGAGATAGTCTGCGTGCCATGGGTGTTGAGCCAAGCGAAGGCGGGCCGGACAAAGAATATACCTGGCCCGAACAGCCACCGGTTGAAGTACCGGATCTGATCGGTCTGAGGAAAGAAGATTTAATTGAATATCAGACGAACCTGTCAATTGAAACAAGCGGTTCCGGAAATTATATTGTTGACCAGGCGCCAAGCCCAGGAGCAAAAGTCGAACAAGGTGAAAAAGTAAGAATTTATTTATCTGATGAAAATTCATCGTGAACAAGTTAAAAGTTTGCTATAATAAAGTGAAACTTCATTCAGTGAAGCGCATTTCTTCACTGAATGTTAGTTGAACCGAATCGGGCATTTACAGGCAGTTAGTCGCCGTATTTTGGCGGGTTAATGACCTGTTACATGCGGGGAAAAGTGAAACTTCATTCAGTGAAGCGCATTTCTTCACTGATATAAAGAACAAAGGCTAAGTACGCAACGTCCTGTTGCAACGCCTTTGTGACCTGCATCCTGCAGGCCCGAACCGAATCGGGCATTTACAGGCAGTTAGCCGCCGTATTTTGGCGGGCTACTGACCTGTTACATGCGGGGAAAAGTGAAACTTCATTCAGTGAAGTGCACTTCTTCACTGAATGGTAGAAGAACGTTTTATGCTCTATATCAAAAAAAGAATGTAAAAAGGCTGCAATCAGTCAAGCGTCCGGTTGCACCTAAAATGTATAGTTTAGTTCAGAACAGGGTGTTTGAAATGAATTTGTCAAAATTGCTATCTATTTTACCATTTTATGATGTTTCAACAGAGACTGACGATATAACGATCAGTCATGTAGTAGCTGATTCCAGACATGCAGGCGATGGGAGTCTGTTTGTTTGTGTGGAAGGTTTTACGGTTGATGGCCATGAATTTGTTGAACAGGCTGTTAACAATGGAGCTTCTGCTATACTTGCAGAAAAAGATGTGAATGCTTCCGTTCCAGTTATTCGTGTTCCGGATACTACCAGAGCGATGGCGATACTAGCTTCCAGGTTTTATGGTTATCCAACGCAGGAATTACCGCTTATTGGCGTGACCGGTACGAATGGTAAAACCACGATCACCTATTTGCTGGAATCGATTTTTAATCAGTTAAATCGGAAAGCAGGAATTATCGGGACGATTCAAATGAAAATCGGTCAGGAAACTTATCCGGTACAGAACACAACACCTGATGCATTAAATTTACAAAAGTCATTTCATAAGATGATTCAAGAAAATGTCGATACGGCGATCATGGAGGTATCGTCCCATGCATTGGATATGGGACGTGTTCAAGGATGTGATTTTGATATCGCAGTGTTTACAAATTTATCTCAGGATCATTTGGACTATCACGAGGACATGAAAGATTATCTCCATGCGAAAAGTCTTTTGTTTGCACAGTTGGGGAATACCTATAATGAGGAGAAAAAGAAATTTGCGGTCATTAATAAGGACGTTCCCGAATATACCGTACTGGAAAAAAGTACAGCACAGCATGTTATGACATATGGCTGTCACGGTGATGCACAGGTTAAGGCAACTGACATCAGTTTGGAGATAACGAAAACGACATTTACGATGGATACCCCAGTCGGATCAACTCGGATAAACAGCAGACTGATTGGAAAATTCAATGTGTACAATATGCTTGCTGCAAGTGCAGCCGCCATCTGTGCAGGTGTGCCGCTTGACGTTATCAAAGACGCACTCGAAAGTGTTCAAGGTGTTGACGGGCGTTTCCAGCCTGTTGATGATAACCAGGAGTTTGCGACAGTCGTTGACTATGCACATGCACCAGATTCATTGGAAAATGTACTGCAAACGATTAAAGAATTTGCTGAAAATAATGTTTATGTAGTGGTTGGCTGTGGCGGTGACCGGGATAAATCAAAGCGCCCGTTAATGGCTTCAATTGCACTGCAATATGCAGATCAGGCTATTTTCACTTCTGATAACCCACGTACAGAAGATCCGCAAGCCATTCTGGACGATATGACGGATGGACTTGATGCTGATCATTATACGGTTATCGAAAACCGCCAGGATGCTATATATCATGCAGTTTCTCTCGCTGAAAAAGGTGATATTGTATTAATTGCCGGAAAAGGACATGAAACTTACCAGGAAATCGGCAATACCCAATATAACTTTGATGATCGTGAAGTAGCAAAAGAAGCAATACAATTTAAAGTTCAACATAAAAAATAGGAGAACCGGCCGACATTCGGGATAATGATGAAACAAACGTGTCACCGGGAATCCAAGTATATGTTATCTTCATTAAACTTTTCGAACGTCTTTTAAGATAAGGAAGCTAAGGAGAATCAGGAATGCTATTTACAATCGGATGGCTGGCAACTGTTTTCACGGATTTTAAAGGATCTGCACATGATTCAGCAGAGATTGCTGAAGTGACAACAGACAGCCGGGTAAAAGCAGATCAATCCCTGTTTATTCCATTAACAGGTGAAAACTTTGATGGTCATGATTATATGAAAGAAGCCTTTAACCAGGGAGCTATTGCTGCCTTATGGGATAAAAAGAAAAAACTGCCGGATTTTTTGCCGGGTGATTTTCCGGTGTTTTTTGTCGAGGACACGTTGCGAGCGCTGCAGGAACTGGCGCAGGCGTATCGGGAAAAGACAAATCCGGTCGTTATTGGTGTAACCGGGTCGAATGGTAAGACGACAACCAAAGACCTGATTGCTTCAGTTGTTGATTCATCTTTTAAAACACATAAGACACAAGGCAACCTGAATAATCAAATCGGTGTTCCACTTACGATTTTGTCAATGCCGCCGGATACAACAGCACTGGTAGTGGAAATGGGCATGAATCACTTTGGTGAAATTGAAACTTTGAGTCATATAGCGAAACCCGATTATGCGGTGATAACGAATATTGGTGAATCACATATTGAATATTTAGGCTCAAGAGAGGGGATTGCCAAAGCAAAGCTCGAGATTACCAAGGGATTGAGTGAGGATGGACACTTAATAATTGATGGTGACGAAACACTGTTAAGGCAGATTCATCAGCGTCACCATGTTATCACATGCGGATTTGACGTGAGCAATGATGTTTTCATAAAAAAAGTAAAGCTTTTTCAGGAATATACACAATTTGAACTCTCAGATGATGATGCCTATACGATATCATTGCTCGGGAGTCACCATGCGTTGAACGCAGCCTTTGCAGTAACGATAGGAAAACTGCTTGGTATAGCAAGAGAGAATGTAAAGCAGGCTTTAACAGAATTGAACCTGTCAGCGATGCGGTTTGAAATGCTGAACGGTAAAAATGGTTCATCCATAATCAATGATGCATATAATGCTTCACCAACGTCCATGAAGGCAAGCGTGAATGTTGTGAAGCAATTAGAAGGATTTATGCAAAAAGTTCTTGTTTTAGGGGATATGTTTGAGCTTGGTGAAAAGTCAAAAACTCTTCACCAAACGGTTGCAGACAATATCGATGATTCGGTGGATGCCGTTTTCACTTTAGGTGATGACGCAGATGAAATAACCTCTATTGTGAAAAAACGGTATCCATCAATCGATTGCAGGCCCTTCAATTCCAGGGAAAAATTATCTCAAGCCCTTGAGGAATATGTTTCAAACGATACGTTAATCTTGTTTAAAGCTTCTCGGGGTATGCACTTTGAATCATTCGTCAAGCAAGTTATTGATCCATCGTAAAAAGCATGGGCGGTTGTTGCAAGAGGAGGAAGAATAGTGAATATATACGTATTAATGATGACCATCGCAATAGCATTTCTGATTACCGTCCTTCTATCACCAATTTTTATTCCATTTTTGCGACGTCTGAAGTTCGGGCAAAGTATACGGGAAGAAGGTCCGCAGTCACATATTAAGAAAACAGGGACACCAACGATGGGCGGAATTATGATCGTAATTAGTGTCACAATCACTACGATCATTATGGTAAGCAAATATAACGCCGGCTCCATCGGTTATGAAATGTGGCTGCTTATTTTTGTGCTGGTGGGATACGGTTTTTTGGGGTTTTTGGATGACTTTATTAAGGTTGCCATGAAACGGAACCTTGGTCTGACATCCAAACAAAAAATGGTTGGGCAATTGATGATTGCATTTATTTTTTATTTTATTTTACATTACAATGATTATGCTACTTATATCCAGATTCCGGGTACATCGATCCAATGGGAACTGGGCTGGGGATACGCACTGCTGACCGTCTTTATGCTGGTCGGTGCATCCAACGCCGTGAACTTGACAGATGGCCTGGACGGACTTTTGGCTGGAACTGCTGCCATAGCATTTGGCGCATTTGGTGTTTTGGCCTGGTATGGATTTCCGCAAAATGAGGTAACGATCTTTGCATTAGCAACAGTCGGTGCTTTATTAGGTTTCTTAGTATTTAATGCGCACCCTGCCAAAGTATTCATGGGCGATACAGGATCATTGGCCTTGGGCGGAAGCATTGCTGCTATAGCCATTTTAACGAAACTGGAAATCATTTTGATCATTGTCGGCGGTGTATTTGTCATTGAAACACTCTCGGTGATCATTCAGGTCATTTCATTTAAGACAACAGGTAAAAGAATATTTAAAATGAGTCCGCTGCACCATCATTATGAATTGCTTGGATGGTCGGAATGGCGTGTCGTAACCACATTCTGGCTTATCGGCCTGATTTTTGCAGCGCTCGGTATTTATATTGAGGTGTGGATAGCTTGAAGGAACTAACGAACTTCCCTTATAGTCATGTACTCGTGCTGGGTCTGGCGAAGAGTGGTACCGCTGCTGCCAGGCTTTTATTGCAAAACGGCAAAAACGTTCGGGTGAATGATCAAAATGCGGATGAAACAGATGCAATTGTTGATGAACTGAAGTCAATGGGAGCAGAAGTGATCACCGGTTCCCATCCAATATCAGTACTGGATGGGGTGGAAATCATCATTAAAAACCCGGGTATCCCTTATGATACACCATTATTGCAGGAAGCCTGCAAACGGGATATTCCCATGATTACTGAAATCGAACTTGCCGGCAATTTATCGGAAACCGCGACAATTGGTATAACCGGTTCAAATGGCAAAACGACGACAACAACATTAACCGCTGAGATGCTTAAGGAAAGTAGCGAACCGGTCAAAGTCGCGGGGAATATTGGTTATGTTGCAACAGAGGTTGCCCAGACATTGGAAAAAAATGAGAAAATGGTTCTTGAACTCTCCTCATTTCAATTGATGGGTGTTAAAAGATTTAAACCGAAAATAGCTGTTCTTTTAAATATTTTTCACGCCCATCTTGACTATCATAAAACATTTGAGAATTATAAAAATGCTAAATGTAACATATTTGCCAATCAGACAGCTGATGATTTCTTAATTTATAATGCAGATGATAAGACTGTGAGAGAGGCTGTTACGTCTGCAAGGTCGGTCAAAATACCGTTTTCCTTAAGAAAGCGGGTTGAAAACGGGGCGTGGGCGGATGATACCAGCATCTACTTTAAAAATGAAAAATTAATGGATAAGCAGGACATTGTACTGGCAGGCGATCATAATCTGGAAAATGTCCTTGCTTCCATTTGCGCAGCCAAGTTAAGCGGTGCTTCCAACCAGGCAATTCATAACGTGCTGACAACGTTTGCGGGCGTGAGGCACAGGCTTCAATTCGTCAACAGGATTAATGATCGTCTGTTTTATAATGATTCCAAAGCAACAAATATACTGGCAACACAAAAAGCATTAAGTTCCTTCAAACAGCCCGTTATCCTGCTTGCGGGCGGTCTTGACCGCGGTAATGAATTTGATGATTTAAAGCCGTTTTTGAAGAATGTGAAAGGGATTATCCTGATTGGTGAAACGAAGGATAAGATGAGCCGGGTTGCGCGTGAAGCAGCCATACCTTTCATAGAAAGGGCTGAAAATATGGAAGATGCTGTTGAGCAGGCTTATAATCTATCAGAACGCCATGACGTGGTGCTGCTATCCCCTGCATGTGCCAGCTGGGATCAATATCAAACTTTTGAAGAAAGAGGTAACATGTTTATACAAGCCGTGCATACATTATTGTAGGGGCTTGTATAAGCAGAAGTCAGATGTCGGAAGTCAGAAGTCGGAAAAATGCTGATAGCCCCTATTCCAAATCGGGAAACGGGGTGTTTTTTTGTTTCGCAGGATTAAATCCAAATATGCACCTGACTATACATTATTGGCTGTGATACTGTCATTGCTTTTGGTCGGTGCAGTCATGGTTTACAGTTCTTCATATGTGTGGGCTGAATATAAGTATGCCGATCAATTTTTCTATCTAAAACGGCAGCTCTTGTTTTGTGGTATTGGTATTGTCGGGATGTTCTTTTTTATGGCTATTCCCTACAGTACGTGGAAAAAGTATAGTAAAATCATTTTGTTTACGTGTTTTTTTCTGCTGTTGATTGTGCTTATTCCCGGTATTGGTATGGAACGTGGCGGGGCACAAAGCTGGATAGGGATTGGCGCGTTCAGTGTTCAGCCATCTGAGTTTATGAAACTGGGTCTGATTATTTATTTGGCAGCCTATCTATCAGTTCAGCAAAAGCATATAACATCTTTTAAAAAAGGGTTCCTCCCATCACTTATTCTGGTGTTTGCAGCATTCGGACTCATCATGCTGCAACCGGATCTCGGTACTGGTGTCGTGCTGGTGGGGACATGCATGGTGATGATTTATATTGCCGGGGCAAGATTGCTGCATTTTTTGGGCCTTGCCGGTGTTGGTATCATCGGATTTCTATTGCTGATATTATCAGCTCCATATCGGATAAGCCGGATAACTGCTTTTATCAATCCGTGGGAGGATCCATTGGGGGATGGCTTTCAGATTATCCAATCATTATATGCTGTCGGCCCGGGTGGTTTAATGGGGCTTGGTTTAGGTGAAAGCATACAAAAGTATTTTTATTTGCCGGAGCCTCAAAACGATTTTATTTTCTCCATAATCGGAGAAGAGCTGGGATTTCTGGGCGGCACCTTTATGATTGGCTTGTTTGCGCTGTTATTTTGGCGTGGTATTAAGGCGGCACTGGAGGCGCCGGATGCTTATGGAAGATTTTTGGCGCTTGGTATCGTCTCAATGCTGACAATACAGGTCATGATAAATATCAGTGTTGTCATTGGTTTGATTCCTGTAACAGGTATTACCCTTCCATTTTTAAGCTATGGCGGTTCATCGTTAACATTAACGCTATGTTCTGCAGGCATGTTATTAAATATTAGCAGGTATTCAAAATTATAGGCAGTTTTCTGGTAAATATTTATTGAATCTGATACAAGTTTACTACGTATTCAACTGAAAGATATGATATAATTTAATCAAGTATAGTGTAACGGCATCCTAATAATGCCGTTTTATTCTTTGCATTTGGCTGTTTCTAAAAGTCTTTTAAATAAGATAGAAAATTTACTATTAGCTCTTTGCAGCTCTGATTACACTGACACCTCGATAAAAGAAAGTACTTTTTCGAACGAGTTTGTAATGCGACTGGGTATCATAGTGAGTTCAGGCTGCGGATTGAATAAAAAGCCATATGCCTTGAAATGACAATGATTAGACAAAGGAAGAAATAGAAATGGGGAAAAAAAATGTAGTTTCAATTGAAGATCGGATCCCAACGTTAAAGCAGGAGCGAAAAAAGAAGGCAAATCGCCGTCTTATATTTTATCTTTCTATTTTTTTCTTTCTGATTTCCATTATTGTTTATCTTCAATCACCCCTAAGTCATGTGAGAACGATTGAAGTTTCAGGAAATTCGTTTGTGGAAAATGATGAGGTAATTGAGCAAAGCGGCATTACAAAGGGAACGAATATCTGGACGGTCAGTGAATCGAATGCAAAGCAAACGATTAACGAAAATCCGGTTATTCAAGACGTTGAAGTGAATCGGCAATTACCTTGGACAATTGAGATTGATGTTAATGAATTTGGTCATGTCGGTTATGTTCAGCAAAATGAAAATTATTATCCGGTCCTGGGCAATGGTAAGGTTCTTGAAGAATTACAGCAAAATACTGTCAGCGGAAAAGCACCGCTCCTCCTTGGGTTTTCTGATGAAGAGTATTTAACACAAATGACCCAGGAGCTGAAAAATCTATCAGAAAGCATTTTGGAGCTGATATCAGAAGTCCACTGGCAGCCAAGTGATGGTAATCAGCACAAAATTCTTCTTTATATGAATGATGGTTATATCGTCGACGGAACCATCAGAAATTTTGCTGATAAAATGAGTATTTACCCTTCAATTGTTTCCCAGCTGGATCCGGAAAGTAAGGGGATTATACATATCGGGGCAGGTGCCTACTTTGAGGAATTCAATACAACGGCAGAAGAAGATCCCGATGGGTCGGAATCCAGTGATGAAACTGAACAATAAGTAAATATTTCCTTGATAAAATTATGAAATTAAAAGGATTTTACTGTTTTTTTGTAGAAATAACTATTATATATTTTCTTTTTCTGCCTGTTCCTTTAAAATAATAGACTAAAGGCTTATACACATCAGGAGAGGGTAAGCTCCACAGCGAAAATTGCTTCGTAAGTGTTTCCTTTTTGTAAAGCAGGAAATGATAAAGTTCAGGGTGACATTTTAACACGGAAATTTTGCCCGATCCGCCCCCTTATGTCCGGCTTCTGGAAAGATGAGGCGGCAGCCGGGTTTTTCCTGAAAGACGTGTCATCATATAATTGAAGATTTAAGATGCGTTATTTTTACGGGATGTTTTGAACAATCTCATTAAGGTAATATATATCAGATGCTTCTGAATCAGGAGGTGCCTTTCTTTGAACAACAGCGAAATACTAGTAAGTCTTGATATAGGTACATCAAAAATTAAAGTAATTATTGGAGAAGTTTTAAACGATTCCCTGAATATCATTGGGGTTGGCACTGCAAAATCGAATGGCATGAAAAAAGGTGCCATTATTGATATTGATCAAACCGTACAGTCCATTCGAAGTGCTGTCGAACAAGCAGAACGAATGGTCGGTATGCAAATTGACAGTGTGGTTGTTGGTGTGAACGGGAACCATATACAGTTGCAGTCTTGCCACGGTGTTGTAGCAGTCCAAAGCGAGAATCGCGAAATCGGTGATGAAGATATCAAACGCGTGATTGATGGTGCGCAAGTCGTTTCCATCCCCCCGGAACGCGAAATCATTGATGTCATACCGAAACAATTTATTGTTGATGGTTTGGACGAAATTACTGATCCACGTGGGATGATTGGTGTCAGGCTGGAAATGGAAGGAAGCATCATAACGTGCTCCAAAACTGTTTTACATAACCTGCTGAAATGCGTGGAACGTGCGGATCTGCACATTTCTGATATCTGTTTGCAGCCCCTTGCAGCCGGGACAGTCGGTTTATCAAAAGATGAGAAAAATCTGGGTGTCACATTAATTGATGTAGGTGGGGGTTCCACAACTGTTTCTGTATTTGAAAACGATCATTTAGCCGGTACAAGTGTTGTTCCGTTAGGCGGTGACAACATCACGAAGGATTTATCAATTGGACTGAGAACCTCCACTGAAGAGGCGGAAGATAATAAAGTGAATTATGGCCATGCTTTTTATGATGATGCCCAGGAGGATGAAACGTTTGAAGTATCAATTATAGGCAGTAATCAAAGGAAAACGTATAATCAAGCTTGCAAAATTTGCTGACCATGATCGAAGCCAGAATTAGAAGAAAATCTCGCTTATGCAGAGACGTGAAATCAGAACGAAATGGGTTCCAGCCAAATTACCTGGGTGGATACCGTTCTGACAGGTGTACAATGAAAATACCGGGAGTATTGAACTGGCACAGGAATTTATTTCAAACCAATGTCCGGGTAGCGATTCCTGACTACATAGGTGTAAAGGAACAGTTTAACTTGCCCGGAATTGGTATCTTGCAATTTTGCTTATCGTAATGCGAAAATACAAGGAAAAGAACTTTTACCTTCAGTCGCTGTCAATCAAAATGAAATGAAACCAAAACGTACGAAAAACTCAGGAAATTGGATGCACCGGCTAAAGGAAAAAAGAAAAAAAGAAATCAAAATCGCGAATTTGTTTAAAATATTTCTTTGAATTAACAGATGAGATTACTAGAAGTTTTACTTATGAATCTTAGTTTCGGATATGTCGACTATTAGAAGAAACGTATTAATGCGTTGTATCCAAGCATATTAGGAAGGAACGGATATAATGTTAGAAGGTTTGAAACAAATATGGATCACTTCAACGATAAAAAGTAAATTGGTGTAGGCGGTGGCGGCAGTAAATGCGGTTTACCGCATGATTGAACATGGTGTAAGGGTGTTGAAATTCATCGCTGTCAACAACTGATGCTCAGGCTTTGAATCTATCAAAAGCAGAAACGAAATTAACAGATTGGCGGAAACTGAACACGCGGTTAGGTGCAGGCGCAAATCCGGAGTAGGCAGAAAAGAGCTGAGGAGAATAAAGAACAATTGGAAGAAGCATTACAGGGTGCCGATATTGATTTTTTGTGACAGCCGGAAATGGGAAGGAGTACGGAACAGGTGCAGCCTCGGTGATTCCCAATAGCTTAAAGAATCGGTGCTTTGACAGTAGGGCGTTGTGACCGCCCTCCATTTGAGGGTAAAGAGTCAACCCAGGCTGTCTCGGGAATTGATTCTTGAAATCGAGTGTGGATACGTTAATTGTTATCCCGAATGATCGTCTCCTTTGAAATCGTTGATAAAAAAAACACAAAATGCTCGAGGCATTCCGTGAAGCGGACAAATGTATTACGGCAAGGTGTAACAAGGTATTCCGACCTGATTGCAAAAGCCTGGTTGATTAATGTGGACTTTTGCCGACGTGAAAACAATCATGTTGATAAAGGCTCGCATTAATGGGAATCGGATTGCAACTGGTGAAAATCGAGCGGCAGAGGCGCCAAAAAAGCTATTTTTCATCACTCTTCTGGAACATCAATCGAATGGGGCTCGGAATTCTGGATGAACATAACAGGCGGTACCATCTGAGTCTTTATGAGTTCAGGAAGCAGCCGACTCGTGAACATCAGCCTGCCGATAACGAAGTGAATGTTATCTTTGGTTCAGTTATTAATGAAAACCTGAAAGATGAAATTATTGTAACGGTGATTGCAACCGGTTTTGATGAAAGTCAGAAAGAAGATAATCAACCGCGCCAGCGTCCGGTTATTGAGCATAACCAGCATGCAGCGACAAAGGCTCCAGATGAGACGTCGCATGAGCAAGGACAAAACCAGCAAAACAACCGCCCTAATACACAGGACGATGAACTTGATATTCCTACATTCTTGCGTAATCGCAACCGCAACCGCTAAACACCATTCAACACAGGGGCAATCAGATTTTAGTCTGGTTGCTTTTTTTTATTTCTCATGACTATATAGTACTATTCCTGACTGCTTAAACTTTAAACGACAAGTTATTCGATAAGTAGTTAAAATTAGCCCATTAAGCCTACATGAAGTGACAGACTTTGCTGTCCAATATACTACTTCATTTTCCAGAGGGATTTTACCAAGGAAGAAAGAAATAGCGTGTGGACCATTTATCTGATGCTGTCTGGCTACTAAAATTTTTTTTGGATATGATGTTATTCTTTGCTCACACAGGCATTGGCGAAAGACAGCACAAGAAAGCTCAGATCATGTTTGGTGCGTTTATCGCTTCTTTATTGGTTCCACTGTCCATTTAATTATCCCGATCTTTTTTACGAGGTCTGATAGGTAAACTGATGTATTCCGTCATCATTATTTATGCAGCTTTCGATATATTCAATCTATCACAGATGTTGAATTTGGCTGCTTTTATTTATTTTTACAACTTTTTCTATAGGGGGTGGATTGATCGCAATACACTTTCTATTTCAAATCCGATTGGTCTGACTTCAAAGTGGGATTCTCACATTTGATAGCGGTTATGGTGACCGATAAGCTGGCTGTTTGTCGTACCTGCTTCCCGCTCGTTTGGTATTTCACAAAATCGCGTATGGACAAAGCATGCAGCAAAAAAAATCGATATGACAGTTATGTCCGGTCAACGATTCAAATTCGGCAAATCAGTAAAATCCACAACAGCTTATATTGATAGTGGCAATCAACTGACAGATCCACTGACGAAAAACCGGTTTACATTTGTGATGAATTTTTATTAAAGCAATGGTTTTCGGAGCAATGAAATGGGAAATGCTGAGATTGCTCATGACAATTTGGACTTTGAAAACTCCAGGTGATTGGGAAAGAGGATTCAGAATCGTCCGTTTCAAGGTGTTTGAAGGCAATCGTACTTCATGATGGCTATTAAACCGGATAAATATGTCGATTGTTTACATGATGAGAAAATCGTTACGCACAAATTCCTGATTGGAATTCAATTTGCGGACTGACAAAAGATCAGTCTTCATTGCCTATTACAATCCAAAATTAATAAAATGGCTGTACTGCCTCGGCTTAATCTAAAAACGATGCATGACGATTGACCAATGTAGCTTATACTGCCATTGGCTGTAATAAAAAGCTAAAAGGAGCGACTTAATTTGAAAACTCATAGACTTCGTATAACGTTTATGGTGGTAATAAAAAAATACTGTTTAAGCTAGGTCTCAAAACGGATGAGATTTATTACATAGGCGGCAGTGAAGCACTTCCGCCGCCATTATCCAAAGAAGAAGAGAAACGCTTATTGGAACTGCTTCCTGATGGGGATCAATCTGCAGGGCAAATGCTGATTGAACGTAATTTACGATTAGTCGTCTATTATCGCCAGAAAGTTTGAAAAATACGGGGGATCAATATAGAAGATCTGATAGTATTGGTACATCGGCTTGATCAAGGCGTCAAATACCTTTAAATCCAGAAAGAAAAAAATTAAACTGGCGACGTACGCATCACGGTGTATTGAAAATGAAATACTAATGTATCTGAGAAGAAATAATAAACTGAAATCCGAAATCTCCTTTGATGAACCATTAAACATTGATTGGGACGGCAATGAATTGTTGCTCTCGGATGTAATGGGAACAGATGAAGATATTATAACCAGAGATATTGAAAACAAATGTGGATAAACACTTACTGAGAATGCACTTTCACAGCTGAATGCACGTGAAAAAAAAAATCATGGAACTTCCGTTTGGCTTGTTGGTCAGGAAGAAAAAACACAAAAAAAAAGAATGTAGCTGATATGTTAGGGATTTCCAAAAATCTTATATTTCCGATAGAGAAAAATCATACGCCGGCTGCAAAAAGAATTTAATAAATGGTTATGAACTTACTCTGGCATGATTTGAAGGCGTTTTAGCATCGTTTATAGACCAGAACAGGCTTGCATAAAAACCTCCTATGGGGAGATACTGCTCATGAACAGCATCTCCAACGGGAGGGTAGAATATGACAAAACATAAAGTAGAAATCTGCGGCGTTGATACATCAAAATTACCTGTGTTGAAAAACGATGAAATGCGTGAATTATTTAAACAAATGCAAGATGGTGATATAACCGCACGCGAAGAACTGGTGAATGGAAATTTGCGTCTCGTACTAAGTGTTATTCAGCGCTTTAATAATCGCGGTGAATATGGTGATGATTTATTCCAGGTTGGTTGTATCGGACTCATGAAATCAATTGATAATTTCGATTTAAGTCATAATGTAAAAGTTTTTCAACTTATGCTGTACCGATGATCATAGGCGATAAGACGATAATCTTCGTGACAACAACCAAATCAGGGTATCCAGGTCTTTAAGAGATAACGGCAATATAAGCCTTCAAGTCAGGAAGAAAATTAAATCAGCAAAACATCCAAAGAGCCAACTGCAATGGAAATAGCAGAAGAAATGGATGTCGATCATTCTGATATTGTTTTTGCAAATGGATGCCATAACGGATCCGTATCACTATTCGAAACCAATTTATAATGAACGGTGGCGACCCGATTTATGTTATGGATCAGCTGAAGCGATGATAAGATAAAGACTCGCTTTGTTGATAAACATCCTTGAAAGAAGGCATGTATCAGCTCGATGATCGTGAAAAATGATTCTGAAATAACCGTTTCTTTTCAGGGAAAGACCCAAATGGAGGTTGCTGATGAAATCGGTATATTCAAGCTCAGGTTTCCCGTCTTGAAAAAGCAGCGATTGACCAGTGAACAAAGAAATGTTTCGAAGTGAAATCAGGAAATATTCGGACTTAACCTTCAGTCCGTGAGTGATAAAACAGTCAATTTCAACCAATTTTTCCAGAAATGAGGGATTAGGCCATTACGCCAAAACAATTGAAATATCTTTCAACTACTATAAATCGACGCCAAAATTCAAATTTGGGGTCGTTTTTATGTAAAAATTTTTTTATTAAATTTTTGTTTTTGACGACCCCTTTTCCAATTTCGATACGATTATAAATAAAAAAAGCTGTTTTCCCAAAGATTGTCGTTTTTGCACAAAATCCATAAAGTGAAACTTCATTCAGCGGAGCGCAACTTTTCCGCAGCTCGTGTCGTGTTCCTGTCCTAATGAAGAGAACATTCATGTACAGAAAAATCAAACACTAGCGGAGCGTATTTCGGAGCGGTGTTATTGCACACGAATTTTTTCAGTACGTCGCAGTTTACATCAACTGGGGTTAAGAACTTATAGAATTTACGAGAGAGCCTAAATAAAAAGGGAATCAATAATATTTTAGGCATCTGTCTGCATATAATAATTTAACATAAGGCAGGTGATTCCCAGTGATAACATTATCCGACTTGCAAATAAAAGAGGTTATTATGATGAATGACGGCAAGAGGCTTGGACACATTTCCGATCTGGAAATAGACGGGGACAATGGCATGAATAACGGCGTTGGTAGTTGGGTAATTAAAAGATAAAAGTCCGGTTTTAATTTGGCAAAGCTGATGAACTTGATTATTCCCTGGAACCATAATTGGTTGTGATAGGAGGACATCATTTTGGTCAGGGAGCTAACATCACCTTCTCTTTATCCGGATCAGAAAATTGCTCGATATCGTGTAATATGATAGAAATGGTACAGCATATTCAGTTGATTAAGGGGGGAGACAATGACAGAACCATTTCAGCAGCAGACGACAGCTAATATGGTGATTGACAAATGGCAACAGCTGAATCCCGGTTTGGAAAGCAGGTTTTACACGCGAAAGGGCGGTTAACAGCGAAGCCCCCGTTTGATACAAATGACCTTGTTTGGCATGTGCCGGAATTTCAGAAAGGTGATCACCAATCGGACGAGTGCTGGGGACACTGTTCATAATGCCATTGGAATCGTGGGTCTCCGGAGAACAGTCCCATCAGACAAATGTCCATGTCGTGACAAGTCAGGACAAAGGAAAAGGGGCTGCAGAATACGGTACATCGCTAAAGAAAACAGATGGCTTGATTACTGATCATAAAGGCATATTGTGTACAGCGTTTTTTGCTGATTGTGTTCCAAATCTATTTCTTTGATCCTCCATCCGAATATATTGGTATTGCACAGCCGGCTGGAAAGGACCGTTCACCGTATTGGCCAAAAAATGGTTGAAGCGCTGCAATCGGCTGGTGCGGATCCGGCTGATGTTTTAGTAACAATTGGCCCATGCATATCCGGTGATGTCTATGAGGTCGATGATCAGGTTGCCAGTCAAATTCCGGATGAATTATTCGATAAAGCAGTTATGTCACAGGGGAATAACCGATTTCTGCTTGATTTAAAGCAATTAAACAAAGAAATCCTTTTACAACATGGTATTTTACGTCATAATATAGATGTAACAAACTATTGCACATTTCGCGATGAAGCACTGTTTTTTTCGCATCGGCGCGATCAGGGAAAAACGGGGAGAATGCTGGGCTACATTGGTTATGAAGAATGATTGAATCGGGGAGGACGATGGGTATAATGGATGTAGCAACTAATTTGCGTCATATCAAACAAAATATAGAACAAGCCAGTAAAAAAAGTAATCGAAATCCTGAAGAAATTACCATAATTGCTGTCACGAAATATGTTACAATTGAACGAACGGAAGAAGCGATTGAGGCAGGAATCTCAAATCTTGGCGAAAATCGGCTTGACGGCTTTCTCGAAAAACATGAATACATACAGGATAAAGCATCATGGCATTTTATCGGTACATTGCAATCCAGAAAAGTTAAAGAAGTGGTCGGTAAGGTTGATGCCATTCATTCGCTGGACCGTTTTTCGCTTGCTAAAGAAATTAATAAGCGTGCAGCTGAACCGGTTGATTGTTTTGTCCAGGTGAATGTCAGTGGAGAGGATTCGAAACATGGTGTATCTCCTAATGACACGCTTTCGTTTATTAAGGAATTGGAAGCTTTTGAAAATGTTCGGGTGGTTGGACTTATGACGATGGCACCACATATTAAGGATGAGCATCGGCTGCGGCGTATTTTCAAGCAACTGGCATCATTGAGAGATGACATAAAGGCGAAAAAGTTGCCATATGCTCCATGTGACTATTTATCCATGGGCATGAGCAATGATTATCAGCTGGCTGTAGAAGAGGGAGCGACACATATCCGAATTGGATCAAACCTGGTAGGATCCTAAAAAACGGGGTGAACTGATGAGCATTAAAAATAAAATCAAAACATTCTTCACAATGGAAGATGATTATGAGTATGTGGAGCAGCAAGAAGAAACGGATACTTACGAAACACCGGCTGTTTCAAGGAGCAGAAATGATAATGTTGTCAATTTAACTACGATGCAAGGACCAACATCGAAAGTCGTTTTATATGAACCGCGCAATTACAGTGAAGCCCAAGAAATTGCCGACAATGTTGTCAATAAACGAGCAGTCATTATAAACCTGCAGCGGGTTGATCACCAACAGGCCAAACGGATTGTTGACTTTTTAAGTGGTACGGTATATGCCATAAACGGTGATATCCAGAAACTCGGTGACGGGACATTTTTATGTACACCTGATAATGTCGATGTGTCAGGTTCCATAACGGATTCAATTATTGAAGAAGACGAATACAGTAAAGGATGGTAGCAGATTATGCAATCATTACTCAGTTTATTATATTTGGCATTGGAGCTTTATAGCTTTGCCCTGATTATTTATATATTCATGTCCTGGTTTCCGGGCGCGCGCGAATCTTCATTTGGTGTCTTTTTAGCCAAAATTTGCGAACCTTACCTCGAACCATTCAGGAAAATTATACCGCCGCTTGGCATGATTGACCTTTCGCCGATTGTGGCTATTTTTGTCCTGTATTTTGCGAGAGTGTTCGGTCTTCCTGTACTAATCGGCTGGTTCTAGAAGGTTTCATGCAATGGCTATTTACCAGCATTTCAGAAAAGACGAACATCCTTTTATTGACCAGGTTTTTTCATGGATCGAACATGTTGAAAAAACATACCAAATGAAGCTAACCGATTTTCTTGACCCGAGAGAACAGCAAATTGTTGATATGCTAATCGGGACAAGCATGGAAGACTTGAAGGTTCATAAGCATGGCGGCAGCAAAAATGCTGAAAGAAGGCGCATTATTATTGCGCCAATGTATGAAGATGTTACAGAAGATTCGTTTCAGCTGTCTCTGCTGGAGGCATCCTATCATGAAAAGTTTGTATCACTGGGTCATCGTGATGTGATGGGGGCGTTTTTATCCTTAGGAATTAAACGTCAAAAGCTTGGTGATATCAACGTTGAGGACGGGCTGATTCAAATCGTTATGGCAGGTGAAATTTCTCCCTACGTGCTGACCAATTTGACTGCCATCAAAAGGGCAAAAATAAAGCTGGAAGAGCAGCCGCTTTCTTCAGTTGCCGAAAAGGAAGTCAATTGGTTTGAATCAGATCTGGTCGTCTCTTCATTACGATTGGACGCCATTGTAAAAGCCATCTACAAATTGTCCCGGAAAGAGGCAAGCGAATTTATTACAAAAGGACTTGTGAAAGTGAACTATAAAGTGACTGATGATCGCAAACTGATTCTGGAAGCAGGCGATATGCTTTCCTTGAGGGGAAAAGGCCGAAGTAAAATTATCGGAATGAATGGCCGTACCAAAAAAGACAAGTTCAGCATTACAACCGCTGTTTTAAAATAATTTTTATAAATTTGCAGGATTGTTGGTTTTTGTGTCGAAATATTATATAATATGGATTCGTATAAGTCTTGAGAAATCGGTGAAACCACTTAAGGAGGTGACCTGTGTGTCATTAACACCTTTGGACATTCATAATAAAGAATTTACAAGAAGCTTCCGCGGCTATGATGAGGATGAAGTCAATGAATTCCTCGATCAGGTTATCAAAGATTATGAAATGACAATCCGCGAGAAAAAAGATTTACAGGAAAAAGTTGATCAGTTAAATGAAAAACTGGGACATTTTACAAATATTGAAAGCACATTGAATAATTCAATTCTGATTGCACAGGAAACGGCAGAAGAATTAAAAGGCAATGCGCAGAAAGAATCCAAATTAATTATAAAAGAAGCCGAAAAGAATGCTGACCGGATTGTGAATGAGGCATTAAATAAATCACGCCGTATTGAGATGGATATTGAAGAATTAAAAAAACAGGCAAAAGTATTCCGCACCCGTTTGAAAATGCTTGTGGAAGCCCAATTGGATGTCATTGATGCAGGTGACTGGGACGATTTATTTGATGAGGAAAACGAAGAAGAAGCAGATGATGGCGATACGGCTGAAGTTCCTGACTACGCTGAATCCAAGGCATAGCTCTTGACGTGTAATTGTTATTTACATATAATGCTCTTATATTAATAAGTTATATGATGACGGAGCCCAGTATGAATGTATTTCTGCCCAGCGAATCAGGGGATGGTGGGAGCCTGATACAGTAAAGCATTCAGAACATCACTCCCGAGTATCCATTCTGAACCAGAGTAGGAATGGACGTCTGTTCACGTTACGAATATCGAGTGAATTTAAATGAATCAATGGATGATTTTAAATTTATAAGGGTGGTACCGCGAGTCTTCTCGTCCCTTGTGGGGATGAGAAGGCTTTTTTTAGTCTCACATGATAAGGAGGAAAACAGCTTGGATTATAAAGAAACGTTACTAATGCCAAAAACGAAATTTCCGATGCGCGGGAATTTGCCGAATAAAGAACCTGAGCGTCAGAAAAAATGGGATGAAAACCGGATTTATGAAAAGGACATGGAACGAACCAAGGGACGCCCGCTGTTCATTCTGCATGACGGCCCGCCATATGCCAATGGTGATTTGCATATCGGGCATGCTCTCAACAAAATATTGAAAGATTTTATCACACGCTACAGATCAATGAGCGGCTATCATGCGCCATATGTCCCTGGATGGGATACGCATGGATTACCGGTTGAGACGGCATTGACCAAAAAGAAAAAAGTTGACCGCAAAAAAATGAGCATCGCCGAATTCAGGCAAAAATGTGCTGAATATGCCATGGGGCAGCTCGATAATCAACGTGATCAATTTAAAAAGTTTGGTGTCCGCGGTGATTGGGATAACCCGTATATCACGCTGACAAAGGATTATGAAGCGGCTCAAATCAGGGTGTTCGGTGAAATGGCGAAAAAAGGTTACATTTACAGAGGGCTTAAACCTGTTTATTGGTCACCGTCTTCTGAGTCAGCACTGGCAGAAGCGGAGATTGAATATCATGATAAACGCTCGCCATCCATCTATGTCGCTTTTGACGTGACAGACGGTAAAGGCGTTCTTGATGGCGATGAGAAAATTATTATCTGGACAACAACACCATGGACCATTCCGGCAAACCTTGGCATAGCGGTTCACCCGGAATTGGAATATGCAGTAGTTGCTGTAGGTGGTGAGAAATATGTCATCGCCCATGAACTCCTGGAAACCATTACCGAAGAACTGGAATGGGAGGACCCGGAAGTCGTCAAAACCTTCAAAGGCGAGGAAGCCGATAAAGTAGTCGCGAAACATCCGTTTTATGACCGTGACTCGCTTGTAATGCTGGGTGAGCATGTCACGACAGACGCCGGTACCGGATGTGTCCATACGGCACCGGGGCACGGGGAAGATGATTTCTATATGTCACGGGAATATGGCCTTGAGCCACTGTCACCGGTTGATCATCAGGGTTATTTCACCAGTGAGGCACCGGGCTTTGAAGGTGAGTTTTATGATAAAGCCAATAAAGCGATAACTGAAAAAATGAATGCGAACGGATCACTGCTGAAACTGATGTTTGTTACGCATTCGTACCCGCATGACTGGCGTACGAAAAAGCCGACGATTTTCCGTGCAACATCCCAATGGTTTGCATCCATCAAAGATTTCCGCCAGAACATTCTGGATGAAATCAATCGTATTAACTGGTATCCAGGATGGGGTGAAACACGCCTCTATAACATGGTCCGTGACCGCGAAGATTGGTGTATTTCCCGGCAGCGTACCTGGGGTGTACCAATCCCGGTATTTTATGCTGAAGATGGCACACCGATTATTAATGACGAGACAATTGATCATGTATCAACATTATTTGCTGAGCATGGTTCGAACATCTGGTTTGAACGGGAGGCAAAGGATCTGCTGCCGGAAGGATTTACGTCTGAACATAGTCCAAATGGCCAATTCACCAAAGAAATGGATATCATGGATGTCTGGTTTGATTCCGGTTCCTCGCATGAAGCTGTCTTAATGGGGCGGGAAGACCACAAACGCCCGGCTGATGTTTATCTGGAAGGAAGTGACCAGTACCGCGGCTGGTTTAATTCATCCATCTCTACAGCGGTAGCGGTTACCGGCAAGGCACCATTTGAAGCGATTGTCAGCCACGGGTTCACATTAGATGGCAATGGCCGTAAAATGAGTAAATCACTCGGCAATGTCATGGATCCGTTAAAAATCCAAAAACAGCTGGGTATTGATATTTTGCGTCTGTGGGTTTCCTCTGTTGACTATCAGGCAGATGTCCGCATTTCACAGGAAATTCTGAAGCAGATTTCAGAAGGATACCGGAAAATCCGCAACACAGTCCGGTTCATGCTTGGGAATTTAGCTGACTTCGATCCTGAAAAAGATGCGGTGCCCGAAGCAGAAATGGAAGAAGTCGACCGCTATATGCTGCATCGTCTGCAGAATTTAGTGAAAAACGTGAGGGACAGCTACGATATTTATGAATACTCACCGGTTTATTCACACATTCATAATTTCTGTACGATTGATCTGAGTTCATTCTATCTCGATTTTGCGAAAGATATTTTATATATTGAAGCAGCGGATAATCATCGACGCAGAAGCATCCAGACTGCTTACTATGAGATTGTGACAACATTAGTGAAACTGCTGACACCGATTATTCCGCATACGACTGATGAGATGTGGGAATACATTCCAGGTGCCCGCGAAGAAAGTGTTCAATTAACGGATATTCCGGAACCAAGGAAAATTACCGGCTTTGACACACTTTATGAAAAATGGGACCATTTCATGAATATTCGCGATGACGTTTTGAAAGCATTGGAAGTGGCAAGAGAAGATAAAGTTATCGGGAAATCGCTGGAAGCCAAAATTACGTTAGTTCCGAAAGATAATCAGACAAAAGAAGTTCTTGAGAGCATTCCTCATGTTCATCAGCTGTTCATCGTTTCAGGTGCAGACGTGGCAGACGATATATCTGATGCGAATGACTATCAGTATGTGGAAGTTAAGGTTGATGAGCATCCCGGTGAAAAATGTGCACGTTGCTGGACATCCGCTGAAACGGTTGGCGAGGACCAGGACCATCCTGATTTATGTTCACGGTGTGCGGATATTGTGAAAGAGCATTACAGCGCATAAAGCAAAAAGCGTCTATCCCTTTATTGGATAAGGCGCTTTTTAATTATTTGTGGTAAAATACGTAAGAAACCCTTAAAATGTAAAAGAGACGTGCTTTATCCTGATATAATAATACACTTTAAGGTAAGGGATAGATTAAACGGAGGAAATGGAATGGTTTTATATTACATATTGGCACTGATTATTATTGCGATTGATCAGCTGACCAAATGGATCGTTGTCAGAACGATGGAACTTGGTGAGCAGATTACCATTATCGGGAATTTTTTCTACTTAACATCACATCGTAATAGTGGGGCGGCCTGGGGAATCCTGCAGGGACAAATGGGCTTTTTCTACGTCGTCACAGTTATCGTCGTTATCGGCCTTATTTATTATATGCAAAAATATGCCAGGGAGAGCAAGCTGCTGGCGGTCGCCTTAAGTCTTATTCTTGGCGGCGCAATCGGGAATTTTATTGACCGGCTTTTCCGGAAAGAAGTGGTCGATTTTTTTGACTTCATTATTTTCGGTTATGATTATCCGATATTTAATATAGCGGATTCAGCTTTAGTGGTCGGTGTTATTTTAGTGATTATTGTAACCATCATTGATGAAAGAAAGGAAAAGCAAAAAAATGACGCAACAACACACAGTAACGGAACCTGAACAAAACATAAGAATTGATAAATTGCTGGCAGGCATGATCGCTGATGCGTCACGTTCAGAGATTCAAACATGGATAGCAGATGGTCATGTTTACGTCAATAAACGACAAATAAAGGCAAACTATAAATGTCAGACCGGGGATACAATTGAATGGAGAGAACCTGAGCCGGAACGTTTAACGATCGAACCGGAGAACATTCCGTTGGCGGTCGTTTATGAGGATTCCGATCTGCTTGTGGTCAACAAGCCAAAGGGAATGGTTGTCCACCCGTCTGCAGGTCATCAAAGCGGGACTCTTGTTAATGCGCTGCTTCACCATTGTGATCGCTTGTCCAGTGTCAATGGCGAGGAACGGCCGGGTATCGTTCACCGACTTGATAAAGATACAAGTGGTCTATTGATTGTTGCCAAAAATGACGCGGCACATAACCATATTGCTGAACAGCTGTCTGCAAAAGCTATTGACCGTCGCTATGAAGTGATTGTTCATGGTGTGATTGAGCACGAAACAGGGCTGATTGACGCTCCGATTGGCAGGGATCCGAATGACCGTAAAAAGATGGATGTTGTAGACAATGGAAAACCAGCCATTACACATTTTCGTGTCATGAACTGTTACAGAGATTTCACCCATGTTGAATGTCAGCTTGAAACAGGCCGTACACATCAGATTCGTGTTCATATGAAATATATTGGTTTTCCGATTGCCGGTGATCCTAAATACGGTCAGCGGAAGACACTTGATATCGGTGGTCAGGCACTGCATGCAAAATCGCTTTCATTCAGGCACCCGACAACAAATGAAGAGCAGCATTTTGAAGTGGAAGCACCGGCTTATTTTCAGAAACTGCTGGCTCAATTTGAAGGTTAATGGAAATGGCGTATAAATAAGGGGAAACGAACATGAAGGAGGGAAATAAAATTAGCGGTAAAAAAGAGTTATCACTGGACCAACGCGAAGAATTACTCAGAGAATTGGAAACTCGTTTTGAGAAAAACATGCATCGTCATGAAGGATTTGAATGGGCTGATGTCCAAGCAAAACTGGATGACCATACTGAAAAACTGTGGTCGCTCAATGAGATGGAAAGAACTGGTGGAGAGCCGGATGTCGTTGATTATGATAAACAGCAGGATCAATACATTTTTTATGACTGCTCAGCGGAAACGCCAAAAGGTCGCAGAAGTGTTTGTTACGATCGTGCGGGGTTGGAGTCAAGAAAAAAACATAAACCGGACAATAACGCTATTGATATGGCAGCTGACATGGGAATTGAACTTATAACAGAAGAACAATATCGAACATTACAGACACTTGGAAAATTTGATATGAAAACGTCGAGTTGGGTGAAGACCCCATCTGATATTAGAGAACTCGGTGGTGCCCTGTTTTGTGACTACCGCTATGGTCATGTTTTCATGTATCACAACGGTGCGTCCTCTTACTATGGTGCCAGAGGGTTCCGTGGTTTGCTGAGGGTCTAAATCTCAAATTAGTTAAACAGATGGGAAGGTGGAGATTATAAAAAAATAATTTCCACCAAATTTAACACTGAAATTGGCAGTTTTAAATTTTTTGTTGAAACAAAAAGCTGATCGATTTAATCGACCAGTTTCTTAAATTTCCCCTCAGGATTCGCTGGTAAGTCCGATAGACATTAAATCGACTCGGAAACCATCAAGTATTTTAGTGACACATTACCTTTACTGATTTGCACATCATGCTGCTCATACATATTTTCATCATTGAGGGAATACACCGTAATTGCATTCAGCATCGGATGACTATCCAATACTCCTTGACGCCATAATTCATATAAAGATTTAACTTTGTAATAAGATCATGTGATTGATTGGAAGGACTTAAGATTTCAACGATCAGGCTGGGGACGCCAACATATCTGGCATCTGTAAATCCACTTTTATCACATATAATGCTAATATCCGGAATGATAATTTTCGACCCTTCCATATTTTCTTTTTTTAATTCGATGTCATAAGGCGCAGGGAATAATTCACAGGACTTTCCTTCAAGAAAATTTCCAAACTTAATTTGCAACTTGCTGGATATGCGCTGATGTTTCGTCGATGGAGATGGCGACATATAAACGAATCCATCAATATATTCCAGCAGTGCATCAGAGCTTTCACGAATTTAAAAGTAATCATCTATCGATATGGAATCATTACGATATGGACGCATTTCATCAGCCCCTTTTGCTTAAATCGTTAATGTTATTTTAACATGAGTTGCAGCGTTAAGGATGGGTTTTTTGTTGCAATGTTAAAAAAAGCATTGACAGGCAGCAGGAAGTCTGTCAGAATAAGTTCAAATGAATATGAACCTTTAACATAGTCCAGTGAGGCTAAAAAGGTACCTGAATATTTTGTTTACGTGAATTAAGTATGTTCAAATCCCTTTTTGCCTTATTGGTGAAAAGGGATTTTTCAGTTTCGGGAGGTGATACGTTGAAGAAAAAAACGGTTCTTTTGGATCAGGCAGCAATGGGAAGAGCGTTAACACGGATTGCCCATGAAATCGTTGAGAAAAATAAAGGCGGTGACAACCTGGTACTGGTTGGGATCAAAACGAGAGGTGTACCGCTGACAAAACGGATCCAGGAAAAGATCAGACAGATTGAAGGTGTAGAGGTGCCGACGGGTGAATTGGATATCACCTTGTACCGGGATGATTTGGAAACGGTAACCTCCACAGATGACCCTGAATTAAAAGAGACCAAAATTGATAGTGATTTGAAGCACAAAAAAGTCATTTTGATCGATGATGTTCTTTATACCGGAAGGACGGTCAGAGCAGCAATGGATGCGGTTATGGACATTGAACGACCGTCACAGATTCAGCTAGGGGTCCTGGTTGACAGAGGCCATCGCGAATTGCCGATAAGGGCGGATTATGTCGGTAAAAATATCCCGACGTCCGAAGAGGAAATCATCGTTGTTCAACTCGAGGAAGTGGATGAGCAGGAAGAAGTGAGTATTTACGAAAAATAAATCGATTGACCTTTAATTAGATCCAGAGAGATTTAAAAGGTCGCTTCAGGAAACGTGTGTCATAACAGGACACGTGTACCTCTTTGCGGCCTTTCGCAAAGAGGTTTTTTTGTGGGGTTGTCTTTTTGATCCATTTCGTAAATTTTGTTGCTCTTAAAACTTCGGGAGTTGAGATAAACTGCGACACACTGAAAAATATATGAGTGCTGTGATACCGCTACGGAAATACGCTCCGCTTTCCGCGGGTGACCCGTGAGCCTCCTCGCTCGTTCCTCGCTGTGGGGTCTCACTTTGGCCACTTTTCCCGCAGGAGTCTCCGCGTATTTCCTCCGCTCGCGTAGTGCTTTATAGTATCGCAATACATTTGTTTATTGCTGCTTGAAGGAAATATTAGAGCGTATAAATCCTTGCTAGCAGCCCGTACACACGAAGACTCCTGGGGGAGCAGAGGCATCGGTGAGACTCCGGAGCGCGTCTGCGCGAGTAGGCTCACCAGCCGCCCCCGGAAAGCGAAGTGTGTACGGGCTGCGGGGCACAAAACAGAAAACTATGTCGAAAAGCAATTATGTCGTAGTTTATGGGTTCTGTGTCAATATACAATAACAATCTATTAGAAAAAAAGAACGAATGGGAGGAAATCGATATGAGTAAACAGGAAATGGTAATGGACGTACAGGAAATGCCAAAACTGCAAAAATGGGTTGTGCTGAGTTTGCAGCATTTATTCGCCATGTTTGGGTCGACTATTCTGGTTCCGTTCCTGACAGGATTATCACCTGCAGTAGCATTGATATCCAGTGGTCTCGGAACGTTGGCTTATTTACTGATCACCAAAGGAAAAATCCCGGCGTACCTGGGCTCCAGTTTTGCATTTATTGCACCGATTATTGGCGCCAGCGCTGCCAATGGTCCTGCCGGGGCAATGATCGGAACATTTTTGGCAGGGGTTGTTTACGGGATTGTTGCCTTGTTCATCCGACTGTCAGGCCTAAACTGGCTAATGCGGATTTTGTCGCCGATTGTTGTTGGCCCTGTCATTATTGTCATCGGTCTTGGTCTTGCTTCAACGGCGATTGATATGTCCATGTATGTACCTGGTCTGGATGAAAATGTATACAGCGGCACACACTTCAGTGTTGCGTTGTTCACACTGGCTGTAACCATCGTAGCATCAATCTTCTTCAGAGGGTTTTTTGGACTGATTCCCATTTTAATTGGCATTGTTTCCGGATATACATTCGCGCTTTTCCAGGGTGTTGTTGATACGTCAGACGTCAAAACGGAATGGTCGGAAATTGTTTCAGCCAATTCGATCGGTGAGTTCTTTACAGCCATTTTTAAAGCACCCGACTTTATTGTGCCATTTGTGCATTATGCGCCTTTCGAAATAATCAGTGGTGAAATTGCCCTCCTGATGGTGCCGGTAGCACTTGTAACGATTGCTGAACACATCGGTGATCAGATGGTGCTTTCAAAAGTTGTTGGACGAAACTTCATTAAACAGCCCGGTCTGCATCGGTCCATTTTGGGGGATGGTTTAGCAACCATGATTGCCTCTTTCCTTGGCGGGCCGCCGAATACAACCTACGGTGAAAATATTGGCGTCTTGTCGATTACCAGGGTATTCAGTGTTTTTGTCGTAGGGGGTGCGGCTGTCTTCGCAATTTGCTTTGGGTTTGTCGGGATTATAACAGCAACGATCAATTCCATTCCATCAGCTGTTATGGGGGGTGTCTCGATTCTATTGTTCGGGATTATTGCCTCAAATGGGCTCCGTATGCTGATTGATAACCAGGTGGATTTAAGCGATAAACGGAATCTTGTGATTGCTTCAGTCATACTTGTGATTGGTGTTGGCGGGGCATTTATCCAGCTATCTGATAATCTGCAAATCGCCGGAATGGCACTGTCAGCCATTATTGGTGTATTACTGAATCTGGCATTGCCCGGTAAAGAAAGCGGCTATGGCAATGGTGCAATGTTTGATGACAGTGACGTTCAGAAAAACAAGAATCGGGATAATGCCGCCTAGTCTGATAACTTAGATGGGAAAGGATGATGAGCAATGCGTCATTTCATTTCAACACGTGAGCTTTCGGCTGCTTCAATTTTTAACATTTTGAATACAGCTGAAGAAATGCGTGAAAACCCTGACTTATTTTCAGGGAACTATTTTGCAGCTAACTTATTCTTTGAACCTAGTACACGAACAAAAATGAGTTTTCTTATGGCAGAAAAGAAACTGGGCATGGAAGTCCTGGATTTTCAAATGGAAAGTTCCAGTATGGCTAAAGGCGAGTCTCTTTATGATACGGCTCGGACATATGAAGCTATCGGAGCAGACCTGTTGATTGTTCGTCATAAGCATGATCGTTGGTTTGATGAGTTAGCACAGAAACTATCAGTCCCGATGATCAATGCCGGGTCCGGTAAACGTGACCATCCGACGCAGTCGATGCTTGATCTTCTGACAATCTATCAAGAATTTGGATCTTTCAATAACCTGAATATCGTTATAGCAGGGGATATAAAGCATAGCCGGGTGGCTCGGTCCAATGCTTATGCACTTAGGACGATGGGTGCTAATGTCTATTTTTCTGCAGCACCGGGGTTTGAAGATGACTCATTAGGAATTCCATACATGTCGATTGATGAGGCATGTGAGATGTGTGATGTCCTCATGCTGCTGCGCGTCCAGCATGAACGGCATGCAACAACCTCACATGATACGTCTTCATATCTGGTTAACTATGGTCTCACGCCAGAGCGTGAACAGCGAATGCAGGACCATGCTATTATTTTGCATCCGGCACCTGTCAATCGCGGTGTTGAAATTGATACCGGATTGGTGGAGTGTGAACGTTCCAGGATTTTTAAGCAAATGGAAAACGGTGTTTATACACGAATGGCCATTATATCAATCTTGTTAAATGAATGGGGGTTCGATCATGAGCATATTACTGAAAAATGCCAGACACTTAAAGTCTGACCAGAAAAAAGAGAATTGTGATATTTTAATCGAAAACGGCAAGATAAAGGATATTGCAGGAAGTATCAATGTTGAGGCTGATGACGTCATAGATTGCCGGAATAATTTTGTTTTTCCCGGTTTCCTTGATGTCCATGTTCATTTGCGTGAACCTGGCGGGGAGCATAAGGAAACCATTGCAACCGGGACAAAAGCAGCTGCACGCGGTGGTTTTACAACAGTTTGTGCAATGCCAAACACAAATCCTGTGCCTGATAATACGGCAACCCTTCAAACATTGCTGGAAAAAATCGAACAGGATGCCTCTGTCCGTGTGCTCCCATACGCATCCATCACGAAAAATTTAAAAGGTGAGGAGCTGACGGACATAACAGAACTTGCCGGCTCCGGCGCATTTGCTTTCACCGATGATGGTGTTGGTGTGCAGACAGCTGATGCGATGCTCCGTGCGATGCAAGAGGCGGCTGCCAATGGAAAGCCGGTTGTTGCGCACTGCGAAGATAATTCACTTATATATGGTGGTGTTGTTCACAACGGGGAGATAAGCGAGCGTCTTGGTCTGCCGGGTATTTCCTCACTGAGTGAATCGGTGCAAATTGCCCGGGATGTGCTGTTGGCTGAAGCAGCCGGCTGTCATTATCATGTCTGCCATGTGAGCACAAAGGAATCGGTACGGGTCATTCGTGATGCCAAACGTGCGGGTATCCATGTGACCGCTGAAGTGACTCCGCACCATCTGTTATTGAACGAAGGTGCGATTCAGGACAATGATGCCAATTTAAAAATGAATCCACCATTGCGCAGCACTGAAGATCAGGAAGCATTATTGGAAGGCTTAATGGATGGCACCATTGATTTGATTGCAACTGATCACGCGCCACATGCAGAATCGGAAAAAGCAAATGGATTCTTAAATGCACCATTCGGAATTGCCGGTCTGGAAACGGCCTTTCCGCTTCTTTACACATATCTGGTGCGAACGAAAAAAATAACGCTGAATCAATTAATCAGCTGGCTGACTGTGAAACCGGCTGCTGTTTTTCAACTGCCATATGGCATGCTGCAGGAAGGTGCAATAGCGGATTTGACAATCGTGGATTTGAATAAAAGCGTCAACTTTAATAAGCAAAACTTTTATTCAATGGGCAAAAACACACCGTTTCATGGCTGGGAGGTACAGGGGATTCCACTGGCTACCATTGCAGAAGGAAAAATCGTATACAGGAGCAGTCAGGAAGCGAATTGAATATATATTAATTAATGTGTATAATTATACAAATAACAAAGGTCAAGGAGGCGTCATCATATGGTTAAACGCCAGCTTATTCTTGAAGATAGTTCCATTTTTACCGGTGAAGGGTTTGGCGCTGACATCAGCACAACAGGTGAGGTTGTTTTCAATACCGGTATGACCGGCTATCAGGAGGTTATAACAGATCCGTCCTACTGCGGGCAGATGGTTGTTATGACCTACCCCCTCATCGGAAACTATGGGATTAACCGGGATGATTTTGAAACGGTAACACCATTTATCCATGGGTTGATTGTTAAGGAATTAAGTGAATTCCCGTCAAACTTTCGCAGTGATGAAACATTGCACGATTACCTGAAAGCAAATGGCATTCCCGGACTTTCAGGGATTGATACACGCAAGCTGACGAAAATCATCCGTAAACATGGAACCATGAAGGCGATGATGGCTGATGCGGATCAGCCGGCGGAGGAGCTCATTGCAAACCTGAAAAATCAGCCGGACCAAACGGATCAGGTTAAACAAACGTCAACCATTAAACCCTATGTCGTACCTGGAAGGGGCAAACGGATTGTGTTAGTTGACTTTGGCATGAAACATGGTATCCTGCGCGAATTAACGAAACGGGATTGTCATGTGACGGTTGTTCCATATAATTACAGTGCTGAAAATATTTTACGCTTAAAGCCGGATGGCATTATGCTGACGAACGGTCCGGGTAATCCGAAAAGCGTACCTGAATCGATTGAGATGGTTCAAACGGTGCTTGGAAAAATTCCGCTGTTTGGCATTTGTCTCGGACATCAGCTCTTGGCACTTGCCTGTGGTGCGAACACGGAGAAAATAGCATTCGGACACCGCGGTGCCAATCAGCCGGTTAAGGATACGGAGAAAAATAAAACGTTTATGACGTCACAAAACCACAGCTATGCAGTCACTCATGATTCATTGACCGGGACAGACCTGGACTTGATCCAGTTTTCCCTGAATGATAATTCGGTGGAAGGTATCAGACACAAAACATATCCGGCCTTTTCGGTTCAATACCATCCGGAAAGCTCACCAGGACCGGAGGACACACCACAATTATTTGACGAATTCCTGCAAATGATTTCAGAATCCAGACAAAAGGAGAATATTTATGCCTAAAAATACCAGCATTAATAAAGTTCTCGTTATCGGATCAGGGCCGATTGTCATCGGACAGGCTGCTGAATTTGATTATTCCGGATCACAGGCATGTCAGGCACTGAAAGAAGAAGGTTATACAGTTGTCCTGGCCAACTCCAATCCAGCGACGATTATGACTGATGAGACTATAGCAGACCAAATTTATATGGAGCCATTAACCGTTGACTTTCTGACTAAAATTATCCGGAAAGAAACGCCCGACGCAATCCTTCCGACACTCGGCGGACAAACGGCCCTCAATCTGGCCGTGGAATTGGAAAAGACAGGTATTCTTGGTGAACATGATGTCGAGTTGCTGGGAACCCCGCTCAATGCCATTGAGCAGGCGGAAGACCGGGAAAAATTCCGTGCTTTATTGGAAGAGCTTAATGAACCTTCCCCGGACAGCCAGATCGTCCATTCAGTAGAAGAGGCGTGTGATTTTGCAAGTAATATCGGCTATCCGGTTATCGTACGTCCCGCCTATACACTGGGTGGTACCGGCGGCGGTATGTGTTATGATGAATCAGAACTGAAAGAGATCACCCGCAACGGATTGGCGTTATCGCCTGTTCAGCAATGTTTAATCGAAAAGAATATCGCCGGGTTCAAGGAAATCGAATATGAAGTGATGCGTGATAAGCATGACCAGGCGATTGTGGTCTGCAATATGGAAAATGTTGATCCGGTAGGCATTCATACCGGTGATTCGATTGTTGTTGCGCCATCTCAGACACTAAGTGACAGGGAATATCAGCTGTTAAGAAACGCATCACTGAAGATTATACGGGCACTGGATATCGAGGGCGGGTGCAATGTACAACTGGCACTTGATCCTGACAGTTTTTCCTACTATGTGATTGAAGTGAATCCGCGGGTGAGCAGGTCTTCCGCACTTGCCTCCAAAGCAACCGGCTATCCGATTGCCAAAATGGCTGCTAAAATAGCAGCAGGTTTAACGCTGGACGAGATTGTCAATCCCATTACAGGAACAACGTACGCCTGCTTTGAACCTGCCCTGGATTACGTGGTTACAAAAATCCCGCGCTTTCCATTTGATAAATTCGTGAGTGGCAATAGACATCTCGGTACACAAATGAAAGCAACCGGCGAGGTAATGGCAATCGGCCGCAATTTCGAGGAATCATTGTTAAAAGGTATCCGGTCGCTTGATATTGGCACGGAAGAATTGTGGCTTCCGGATGTGGCACAAGTCTCTGCCCGGGAGCTGAAAAAACGTCTGCATAAAGCGGATGATGAGCGGCTGTTCGTCCTGGCCGAAGTTTTCCGGCGCGGATTAACGGTTGACGAGGTATGGGAGCTGACGAAAATAGACCGATTCTTTTTAGTCAAAATTGAACAGCTGATTGCACTGGAAACAAAATTAACTGAAAACGGCTTTCTGCCCGAAGGATTAGAAGAAGCAAAGCTTTCAGGGCTCTCAGATACGCATATGGCGCGGATCTGGGATACAACTGTTGATGACATCTATGAATTACGCATGAAACATAGTATCGCACCCGTCTATAAAATGGTTGACACATGTGCGGCGGAATTTGAATCTGAAACGCCTTATTTTTACAGCAGCTATGAAGATGAAAATGAGTCTCTGAAATCTGACCGGAAGAAAATACTTGTTCTGGGATCAGGGCCAATCCGGATTGGTCAGGGAATTGAGTTTGACTATGCGACCGTCCATTCTGTATTGGCAATCAAAGAGATGGGCTATGAAGCGATTATTATGAATAATAATCCCGAAACGGTCTCAACTGATTTCAGTATTTCAGATAAGCTTTATTTTGAACCGCTCACGCTGGAAGATGTCATGCATGTAATTAATCTTGAGGCGCCTGAAGGGGTGATTGTGCAGTTTGGCGGCCAGACAGCCATCAATCTGGCAGATGGGCTTGAGCGCCGCGTGTGAAAGTATTGGGGAGGATCTGGATGCATTAGAAAAAGCAGAAGACCGGGGACCTGTTCGAACAGCTTCTGAACCCGGATTTGGGACTTACTTCGCCCGCCCCAAGAAAAACTGTTTCCGAAACTTGATCAGGCCGGAGGAGGCGGCGCATAATATCGGCTATCCTTTCTGGTAAGACCTTCATATGTTATTGGCGGCAGCCTATGGGAAATCGTTTATGATGATGTGAGCTTTACCACTATTTGGCCTAAATCCAAATGGAGCGATGATGCACACCCCCATCCTGATTGATAAGTATTTAACCGGGCATTCGAAGTCGAAATTGATGCCATCAGTGATGGCGAAACGGTCATCGTACCGGGGAATTATGGAGCATATTGAACGGCAGGTGTTGTTCATTGGTGATTCCATAGCTGTCTACCCCCACAGCGCCCCAGTGATGCTGTAAAGCAGAAATGTTGGATGCCGACGAAAAAATAACCCGTGAATTACGTGTAAAAGGACTGATCAACATTCAGTTCATCATAAAGGAATGATGACGTATGTGCTCGAAAGTCAACCGCCGGTGCGAGCAGAAACGATTCCGTTCCTGAGTAAAAAATAACCGGTGTCACGATGGGCTAATCTGGCAACCCGGTGCATTTAGGGGAGACTTTAGAAGAAATGGCTACAATTCCGAATTTTGCCTGAAAACGACAAGGTCCTCAGTCTCAAGGTGCCTGTCCTTTTTCCCTTGAAAAACTGCGCAGTGTTGACACCCATACTCGGACCTGAAATGAAATCGACAGGTGAGGCAAATCGCCTACGGACAAAAAACGCTGGAAAAAGCGCTGGTATAAAGGTTTGATTTCTGCCGGCTATCCGTCCCTCAGGAAGGTGCGATACTTTTTGGACCGTAGCGGGATAAGGATAAGGCTGAAAAACACTTGAAATAGCTGAAGCGTTTCCATCAGCTTGGCTTTCAAGCTCTATGCGGACTGAAGGAACAGCGGATTATATGAAAAAGGCCGAGATCCCGGTTACACACAGGTAGGCAGATCGGGTCTTCGGAGCGTAATGTCTTGTCTGTTATCGAAAATGGGGATGTTCAGATTGTGGTGAATACCCTGACATCAGGTAAAAGCCGCGTTCTGGAGGATTTATGATCCGGCGTGAGTCAGTGGAGCACGGCATTGCATGTTTGACAAACCTTGATACGGCGGGCCATACTGAATGTAATTTGATCGACAAATTCAGTCCAACAGATGAATGAATAACCGGGGGGTTCCATATGAAAGCGTGTCGAGATGACGGTAAAGTCAGTGAGCGAAATAGCACTGGATACATTTGAAATGACGCTGGAGAATGCTTTTGCTGCAAAAACGGCTGTACCGGGTCAGTTTCTGCATTTACTCGTGGATGGTCATACCCTGAGAAGACCAATTTCCATAGCGGATATCGACCGGAATAATGGAATGGTTACGATTTTATTTAAACAGATCGGCGATGGAACAAAGCGATTAGCTTCCTTTCAGCCAGGCATGAAAGTGAAGTGCCATCGGTCCGGCGGGGAATGGATTCGCATATGATGCATCCATTGGACCACAGCATTGGCTGGTCGGTGGCGGCATGGCATTCCCCCTTGTATTGTCTGGTAAAGAACTCAGACAACACGGGATACAAGGTTCAAATCGTTCTCGGTTTTCAGACGGAAAAATTATGGTTTTTTACGGACGAAAAGTTCCGTGAGGCTTGGGGAAACAAACAGACCGATGATGCGAGCATGGCTATCAAGGTTTGTGACAGATGTGTTGGACCAGGCCGGATAACTTTGATCATTTTTTTTTTTTCTTGCGGCCGATTCAATGCTCCGGGCTGTAAACGAAAGACTGGGACATCATTCAGGTTCGATTTCGCTTGAAGAACGTTTGGGATGCGGGGTTGGCGCTTGTTTTGCCTGTGTCATTCCCGCAGATTCTGAAGGTGGTTACCGTAAAATTTGCTCCGACGGGCCGGTCTTTGCAGCAGATGAGGTGATGTTATGAAGCAGTTGTCTGTTAAGCTGCCCGGCCTAAGCTTAAATAATCCCTGTCATGCCTGCATCAGGATGGCTTTGCATTCGAAGGGAGTTATAGTGAATTTTATGATTTGAATAAGCTTGGAGCGTGATCATGAAGGCGGCAACGGGAGAGGCGCGCTACGGTAATTAAACACCGCGGGTTGGCTGGAAACACCATCAGGCATGCTTTAAAACGCCATTGGTCTGCCAAAAATCCGGGTGTGGAAAATATTACAGCGGAATGAGTTCTTTCTGGCGGCTTATGATGTGCCGATCATTGCCAATATAGCGGCAGTACAGTAGAAGAAATATTGTCGGTGGCATCAGCATTTTAACAGGCTTTGCACGTGAAAGCATTGGAATTAAACATCTCATGTCCAAATGTGAAAGAAGGGGGCATCCAATTTGGGACTGACCCTGACATGGCAGCTGAAGTTACTGAAAAGGTGAAAGCCGCCAGCGATCTGCCGGTCTATGTCAAGCTGTCACCGAATGTATCAGACATTGTCGGGATGGCAAAAGCTGTTTGAAGCAGCAGGCGCCGACGGTCTGGTCCATGATTAATACCGAATAACCGGCATGCAAATTGATCCTGCCAGCCGACAACCGCTATTGGCTAATGAACCGGGCGGCTTTCCGGCAGTGCCATCCAAACCAAATTGCGATTTCGCAATGATCTATGAGGTGAAGCAGCATGTCTCGATTCCAATTATTGGCATGGGCGTATTTCAACGGCAAAGATGTATTGAATCCTGCTGGCAGGAGCGAATGCTGTTAGCTGTTCGGGACGGCGGAATTTTCAAACCCCTTATGTATGTCCCGGAAATCATTGCGGAAATTGCCTTATGTTTTAGAAAAATATGAGTTCGATTCGGTAACCGCAGCTATCGGAAGGGGGCATTGCTGTATGAAGGAAATATATCTGGCACTGGATTTTCCGGCATGGCAGGAAGCACGGAATTTATTGAGCAGAACGAACTGTAACGGCGTCCTGTCCAAGGTGGAATGGAAACTTTTCTACCGTGAAGGTCCCCGGCTGATTGGAAACGCTAAAAAGCAGCATAATCATGACGTATCCTGGATTAAAGCTTCATGACATTCCCACGACGGTCAATGAAAGACCATGAAAAACATTGCGGGAACTGGTGTTGATATGGTAATGTTCATGCCCTGGTGAAGCCACATGAACCAGCGTGGCAAAAGAAGATTAACGGCTGGTTCATCAGCCGGCCGCGAGCCAAAGTTAATGGCCGTTTACCATCCTGACATCAAAGGGATAAACAATGCCCATGAATGATTGAGTTGGGATACAAGGAAGCGTAACAGGACAACAACCCGTCCATTTTTTTCTGAATTCGCCTTTAAAACGGGCGGACCGTGTTGTTTGCTCAGTCCATGAAGCGAACAGGATTAAGGAAGTTTGTGGTTCATCCATTTTTAACCGTCACATCCAGGATCAACCGTAATCGCCACACCGGGATTATGCCCGGCGAAAATAATGGGTGCTGAATATTCTGTTTTGTGGGGGCGGACCATTACAAAAATGCCGGGGATCCCAAAGGCTGGCGTATGAAAAAAGTGCAAAAGGAGTGGGCACATGGGATTAAGTCATGAAATAGCCAACGATCTGCTTAATATAAAAGCTGTGCAGATCAGGCCTGATGATTATTTTACCTGGGCTTCAGGAATCAGATCACCAATCTATTGTGATAACCGGCTAACGATGTCATACCCGGAAATACGGGACAAAATTGCAGGCGCATTTGTTCAAATGATTGAAACGATGGACCGGAAACCTGACGTTATCGCCGGCTGCGCAACAGCAGGAATTCCGCATGCTGCCTGGGTTGCGGATAAACTTGATCTGCCGATGGTTTATGTTCGGTCTAAACCAAAAGGACATGGCAAAGGGAATCAAATAGAAGGTAAGCTTGAATCAGGACAGCATGCAGTCGTCATTGAGGATTTAATTTCGACCGGCGGATCCTGCATCGAAGCAGTGAAAGCATTGCAGCAGGAAGGTGTGCATGTCATTGGTGTTCTGGCGATTTTCACATATGGATTGGAGAAATCGAGGGAGCTATTTTCTGAAGCCGCACTGGATTATAAAACCATCACCAATTATGATGACATATTGCGGCTGCTAAAGCGTGACGGTATGATTAATGAAAATGAAAGCGAGGAGCTTAAGGCATGGCGTGATGGACTTTAGGTTGGCGGGATCATCTTCACTGGATAGAAGATGATCTCACATTTTCATTGGAAGTGTATTGTAATATATTTTTTGAGTGTGTTATCCATATGGTGAACTGTTTTTCTCAATTATCTCCGCTAATTCCTCAAAGCTATATTTTTTATTGACCACATTGACTGTAAAATCGGCTTGCAGTGTTTGGTTTTCCATATGAAATGCATAGCCGTTATAGGACAAGAACTGTATTAACGATAAAAAAGCCGTTCGCTTATTGGCATTGTGAAAAGCATGGTTTTGAGCAATGGATTCAAATAACGCTGCAGCTTTTTGAAACACTGTTTGATAGGCATCAGCACCAAAGGCGGATTGTTGTGGACGATGTACAGCAGAATCCAATAGCTCAGGTGATTTAATCCCAATTTGTTCACCAGGGCTGAATTTTTCAATGGTATACTGGTTAATCGCTGCGACTTCTGTATATGTTAAATATCTCATTTATCTGTCGACCAGTTCCTGAATTGTTTTTTCATGTTTTTTGGTATTCCGTTCCAAAACCTCAAAGAAATCATCACTAACACCTTCAGGAAGCTGTACCTGCTGGCTTTTCTTTAAGACAATTTCACCATCATGTGATTCCAATTGAATATTGTCTCCATAGGAAATCCCGGCTTCTTTCATTAGTTCTTTGGGGAACGTAATACCATAACTATTTCCAACTTTAGTGACTTTCCTGTTTATTTTATCCATAAAGCACCGCCTTGTTATAAATGTTATAACAATTATAACAGATTTACTGAAAAAAACAATCATATGTATTCGAAAAAAGGTTTAATGCCTTAGAAAATGATACCTTGATTTTCCCCAAAAAAATTATATTATGCAATTTATGCGTTATATAGAACTATTCATTCTTAAAAAACATAGAATTGTACGAAATAATGAGTAAATAGGCGATAACGAGCGCAAATTGTTCTTAATAACGTATTTTTGACCGAATTTGAAGTTTTGCAAAGATGTATTAATGGCTTATGCTCACAACAGTTAATTCTTAGTAACGAACAATTCAGGAAGAGTTTGGACATTACTCAAGGATGATACAGCCATACGATTCACCTTTGTTGTTCGTTATTAAGTACGAATGTTTCATACATATCGGTTTTGTCTCTCTCAGAAGAGTTCAAAATAAAAAATTCTATCTCAAGGAGGAAACAAAATGAGTTTCAAAAAGAAGATTGGTCTTGGCGTTGCATCAGCAGTACTCGGCATTTCGTTAGTGGGAGGAGGGACATTTGCGTATTTTAACGATGTTGAAACTACGGAAAATACATTTGCATCGGGTACATTGGATTTAACAGTCGATCCAAGTACAATCATTGATGTCGAGAACATTAAACCGGGAGATAAAATGAATCGTCACTTTGAACTCGTGAATGATGGCAGCCTTGATATCTCAGAAGTACTTCTGACAACTGATTATTCTGTTAACGATGATAATGGTGATGCAGACTTCGGCGATCATATTCGAGTGAATTTCCTGAAGAATGCTGATAAAAACGGTTTGATCCAGGATCCCGAAAATGTAATTACTTCCGCTTACTTATCTGATCTTAAAGGTGAAATGCCAGATGCTGTTAAAAATCAAATTGAAGCATGGTTCGGTTGGGGCGATGAAGACAGTGGTTTAAAATCCGGTGATACTGATGATTTGTACGTCCAATTTGAATTCGTGGATAATGGAGAAGATCAAAACGTATTCCAGGGTGATTCTTTAGAACTTGAGTGGTCATTTGATGCTAAGCAAACAGATGGCGAATTAAAATAACGGCATAATAGGGAAATAATAGGGAAGAGTTAAATTCTCTTCCCTTCGTTTTAAAAATACCGACAAAGAATTTTGAAATGGAGGTAATTATTGTTATGGGAATAAAAAAGAAATTAGGAATGGGTATTGCATCTGCCGTTTTAGGAATAAGTTTGATTGGCGGAGGAACCTTTGCCTACTTTAATGATATCGAAACAACGAATAATACATTTGCGGCAGGAACTTTGGATTTAAACCTTAAAGGTGTCGATGATAAAGAAAACGTTGATTTAAACCTGGAAAACTTGAAACCGGGCGATTGGAAAGTTCATCAGGTGCGTCTATATAATGATGGTTCCCTTTCGTTTAAGGATGTAACATTAAATACGGAATACAAGGTTAAAGATGTACAAGGAGATAACAATGGGGAAGATTTTGCAGATCATATTGTAGTGAGCATAATGGATTTAGTATCAAAAGAAATATATGCGGAAAATGTTCCTTTAAGTGAACTTGATGAAATTGTGCTATCGGAAAATCAAGAACCAGGTGATAGAACACGATTCAGAATGGATTTTAAATTCCATGACAACGGAAAAGATCAGAACAAATTTCAGGGTGACACTTTGAATTTGGACATGACGTTTGAAGCAAGTCAACAAGACGGGGAACTGAGATAAAAAGTTTAGGAGGGGATATAACTCTCCTCCTTATGTACATTTATAAATATAGAACGGAAGTTTTGTATTTATAAATGTATATAAAAATGCTGGGAGGGATTACGTTGCGTATGAGCCGTCTGCGGAAATTCAAAAACAGAAAAAAGCTGATAGTGACAAGTAAATTACTGATCAGCTGTTATATTTTAATCTTTACATTCGGTTATATGACATCCGGAACTGGTGCTTATTTTAATTCTTCAAGTAATGATAAGCAGGTGATTCAGGCCGGCACATGGTGGGATGGAAGTGAACTTGTATTTCCGGGACCAGATATACAGAATGTTGAAGCATGCCCTCCTGAAGAAATAAAGGTGGATGTCAAAAATGAAGGATTCAGCATGATCAACGCCACTGAATATGTGATTTATTACGCTGAAAATGGAAATCCGAAGAATAATGGTGAAAAAATAGCGGATGGAACGATTGAACCAATTGAAAAAGGGGAAACTGTCTCCCTCACATTTGAAGCGGAACAAACCGGAAGTTATATATTTAAAGCTTCGCAGCATCCCGATTACAGCGGAAATCATCAAAATCCGTGGAGCGAAAAAGTCGTGGTGACGTGCATCGACGATAACCAAACAAATGAACAAGAAATCGAAAAACAGCAGTCAAAGTCAAATGAAGCACAACAGGAACAAGATGAAACAAGTGGAGATGCTGAGGAAAAATCTGAAAATACGGAAGATAAAAATGAGCAAAACGAAAAAGCCGGTAACAAAGGTAATCAGGAAGAAGATAGTGACAATCAGGAAGAAGGAACAGATGATACTAATAAACAAGAAGGCATAGAAAAAAGCAATTCCAAAGAAAACAATAAGGGTAACGCAGACAACAGGAAGACAAATGACAAAACTGATGAGGTAAACGGTGCAGCAAAAAAGAAAGACAGCAGGGAGGATGAAGCTGATGACGAAAATCAATAGGAAAAAATTATTAAAATGGCTGAATAACTTGGCAACCACCATATTGTTTGCTGTTTTAATCGGAATGCTTTTCATTGTTGTATCTGCCAAAGCATCCGGGGGTAAACCTGAAATATTCGGCTATCAACTAAAAACAGTCCTCTCTGGATCGATGGAGCCTAATATACAGACAGGATCGATTATCGCTGTAAAACCCGGTGGTGATATGACACGCTTTCAGAATGGTGATGTCATAACGTATATGGAAGAAGCGGAAAAGCTGGTTACCCACCGTGTTGTTGACGTTATGAACAACGGGGAACATGTTATGTACCAGACGAAAGGGGATAATAATGATGCCCCTGATTCCAACCCGGTTCTTTCCGAAAATGTGGTAGCGGAATATACCGGTTTCACGATCCCGTACCTCGGTTATTTGGTCAATCTTTCCCAGTCACAGAATGGCGCATTTTTACTTCTGGTGCCAGGACTGCTGCTTCTGGGTTATTCCGGGTTTATCATTTGGAGAGCATTGAAGGAAATCGATCCGGACAAAATGGAAAAACAGCAACAGAACGGAGAAAACGGAAGCCTGTCATCTTAAATAACGGCCTTGAACGGATGGAGGGGGAATAGGATGAAAAGAATGGTCTGTTTCATATGTTTGCTGGCCGTTTTCAGTCCGGTATTTTTATCGGAAGGAAGCCAATCGGCAGCAGCTCAATCAAATGCTGTAATCGATATCAATGTAAAGCCTGAAGACTATCTGTTTGACCTTACCAATATGAAACCGGGTGACTGGGCGCCCAGGACGATTAAAGTACAAAATAATGGAACAAATGCATTCGAGTACGTTACAACTTTTAAAAATAATGGTGGTTCGGAAAAGTTATTTCGTGAACTGTTGCTGGAGGTAACCGATTCTGACAATGCATTATATACCGGGAAACTAACGAATTTTAACGGCCTTTCCCCAAGGTATCTATCAGCATCAAGTGAGGAGGAATTAACGTTTACCATAAGATTCCCGGAACATTTGGGAAATGAATTTCAAGGACTTGAAACCAACATCCTATTAACCTTTCAAGCAGCAGGCAATACTGATACTGATCAGGCTTTCAGTGGCGGAACTGTAGGTGGTGGCTCGCCATTACCGGATACGGCGACGGATAAGTTTACTTATCTGCTAATAGGAATCGCACTTATGACAGTCGGTGGAATAATTTATTTTCTTTATCGTATCAGACAAAATTATCAAAAGAATCTAGGAGTCTTGGACATAACTAAATCAATCAGTTCTAAAGATGAACGTTAAACGACTTTAGCGGAGGAAATATACGGAGACTCCTGGGGGAGCAGAGGCCTAGATGAGACCCCGGAGTGCGTTAGCACGAGGAGGCTCATCAGCCGCCCCCGGAAAGCGGAGTATATTTCCGGAGCGGGTTATATACACGACCTTAAGTTCGGATTTTCTGTAATAAAAATACTTTTGTCCAAGGCTCCTAGCTGATCTTGATATTTAATTGTCAGGTTAGCTTTATTTTTGTTTAAACCTTAAACATCCATAGCAATAAGCATAATTTTACGTTATAATAAAAAGAAATAATAATAACTTATCGAACGAGGGTATTTTACTATGAAAATAGATGACTATGAATTGCTTTTAAAACTGAAGGAAATCGGTACTATCCGCGGTACGGCAAAGGCTATATTGATTTCCCAGCCAGCTGTAACGCAGCGTCTGAAATATATTGAAGATTATTTTGGTGAGGCGATCTTTATTCGCACCTCAAAAAGCCTTGTGCTCACACCTGCTGGTGAATTGATTCTGGATCATGCTAAAAAGGTTATACAGGAAGAAAAGGCAATTAAGAATGCACTCGCCCAGTCAAGCGGTGAGGTCCAAGGCTCATTGTCAATCGCATGTTCATCCTTAGTCAGTCAGCGCTTTTTGCCATCAATTCTAGGAGATTATACAAATGAATTTCCAAAAGTTGCGATTGACTTGGTAACCGGAATCAGTGAAGACATCAAACGGGAACATAAAAACTATCATGTGTGCATTATTCGCGGCGAAAAGTTAAAAGAAACGGTAAGCGAATTGTTATTTGAAGATCCGTTATATATGTTTGATACTGAGCCATTTCCAACCGATGAACTGAAGGAGCGGCCGCTGATTTCATTCAAGAGTGATGACAGTATGCATGAGCTTGTTGACAATTGGCTTTACCATCATCAGAAAGAGATCCAGCCAATTAAAATGCTTCATGTTGATCAGATTGAAACGTGTAAGCAATTTATGCAGCAAGGGCTGGGTATGGCTGTGCTTCCGAAAAGTGTTTCTGAGGGCATGATGGAAGATTACCCGCATATTCCGCTCCAGCTTGACGGCAATTCTGTCACCCGTGATACGTGGGTCTGTTATCAGGAAGGTGTACGGAATTTGCCGCAAGTTGACCAATTTTTATCGGCAGTGTTGGACCAAAAATTCCTTTAAGTGTTTAAAACCTGTACAAATAAGGAAAATACCTTATAAGAGATACTTAAAGGAGTGATAAGACATGAGTGACGTTATTTTCACATCAAAAGCGACAGCAAAAAACGGACGTGACGGACACGTGAGATCATCTGACGGGATAATCGATTTTGATTTGGTTAACCCTTCAGACAATAAAGATGCGAAGGGTACCAATCCTGAACAACTGTTCGCGGCAGCATATTCAGGATGTTTTGACAGTGCCATTCATCTTGTGGCATCAAAACAAAATAAAAAGGTTGATTCGGAAACGACTGCGGAAGTCAGTTTTATGAAAGACCCGGAAGATGACGGCTTTAAGATAGCGGTCACCCTGAATATAGAGATTGAAGGAGTTAACCCGGAAGAAGCAGAGGAACTGGCTCAGGATGCACATCAAGCTTGCCCATATTCGAAGGCAACACGCGGGAATATCGATGTAACGTTAAATCCTAAGGCAGTCGAAAAACCCAGCTAAGGCAATAGGATATAAAAAAGACGGATGATCTATCAAAAGGTCATCCGTCTTTTAATTTTTCAGCTAACGCCTTCTCAGGCGTCACGAACAATGTTTTCTGGTTGTCGTAGGTGACAAACCCCGGTTTTGCACCATTTGGTTTTTTTACATGTCTTATTTTTGTGTAATCAACAGGTACAGATGATGATTGGTGTGATCGACTGAAATAGGCTGCCAGTCGGGCTGCTTCCAACAATGTCTCCTCACTTGGATCTTTGGAGCGGACAATGACGTGAGAGCCCGGTATATCTTTCGTATGAAGCCAGACGTCATCGCGATTAGCCAATTTCATCGTGACGTATTCGTTTTGCTTATTATTTTTGCCGACTAGAATAACCGTGCCATCTGAAGATATAAATTTTTCCGGACTTGGCTTGGCTGGTTTCTTTTTATGTTTGCCTTGCTTTTGTTTCTTTAAGTAGCCTTCTTCCCGCAGTTCATCCCGGATTTCTTCTATATCTGCTTCACGTGCTGTATCGATTTGCTGCAGCAGTTGTTCGAAATACGTAATTTCGTTATTGGCTTTGGTTATTTCAGTTTGGACTTTTTCCTTTGATGTCTTTAGTTTCTGGTACGTTTTAAAGAAACTTTGTGCGTTCTCGCTTGGCGTCTTATTCGGATTCAGTTCAATGGTGATTTCGTTCTGTTCGGGATCATAATAATCGATGACTGTTGCTGTGTCATCCCCATGCTTGACCAGATGCATATTAGCTGTCAACAGCTCACCCAGCCGTTGATATGTTACCGCATTATCCGCTTTTTGAAGTGTTTTTTCGTGTTTCTTCAGTTTTCGTGTGTTTTTGTCTTTTTCATTTTTAATAAATTGGTATAAATCTTTTGCTTGCTGCTTCACCCGGTCACGTTCAGCTTTACCCGAATAAAAGGCATCCAGCATGGCATTTGTATCAGTGAACGTTTCCGGTTCACCGTTTGTGTGCGTAACCCCCAGGACATGAAAGTCTTCTTTTCCATTCTGGTAAATGGCAGGTGTGTAGTGGTGTTCTTTAATAAGTTTTTGTAAGTCTGCAAATTTTTCCTGATACGTTTCGATTGCTCCCAGCTTAGCCTGATGGACGATTTCTTTGGCAATAAAAGGTGAGAAACCAACCAACGTACCGACGATTTGCATGGCCAATTTCCCGGTATTGAAGTCCAATTTACGTATCAGCGTTTCACTATCAATTTCCAGAGGGTCCAGTTTGTTCTGGCTCGGCGGAAGTATATATTGGTGACCCGGCAAAATGGTCCGGTGCCGATTTTGTGAAATCGAAACATGTTTCAGGCTATCCAGAATATGCCCCTTCTCGCCATCAACCAGCATCACATTACTATGCTTGCCCATAAGTTCGATAACCAGCTTTCTAGTTGCCACGTCCCCGATTTCATTGCGCGATTGAACCGAAAACGTCACAATCCTTTCCATACCATATTGCTCAATCGAATCAATGACCGCACCTGATAAATATTTCCTTAACAGCATGCAAAACATGGGTGGCTCTTTCGGGTTTTTATAGGTGTTTTCGGTTAAATGCATACGAGCATATACAGGGTGTATGGATAACAGAAGTGAATGATTCTGCCCTTGGCTGCGTATCGTGAAAACCAGTTCTGTTTCTGTAGGCTGATATATTTTTGTGATTTTTCCGGGTATCATTTTTTCATTTAGCTCGTGTGTAACAGCTCGGGTAACAATTCCATCGAATGGCATACAATCACTTCTCCTGCTTTTTGTTTCCAGCTCAGGTGCCCTGCAATTCATGGGACTAACCTCATGCGAGCTTTCATTTTTTCGTACACTTATCCTTTTTGGGTTTCATTATAGCATTTTTCCGGACAAGTCTGCATAGATATTGGTATATAGGTGACGTTCAAATTGATTCTTTTCGGCAGATAGCAAGCCGTGACATATTCCTATCTGCATCAGTCAGCATAGACTTTTGACATAAGGATCTGACGATAAGCCAAGTTTTCTAAAAGAATCTGGAGGGAATGCTGGATGAAATGGTATCAGATGGACGTAGATGTGGTCGAACAAAAATTGCATGTTACAACAAAACAGGGCCTGACAGATAAGCAAGTGAATCAGCGCTGGCAGCAATATGGACCAAACCGTCTGGAATCGGAGAAAAAGACATCCAAGTGGCTGACTTTTTTGAAGCAATTTCAGGATTTCATGGTGCTGATTCTGCTTGCCGCTACTTTAATCGCAGGTATGCTGGGGGAATACATCGACGCCATAGCGATTATGATCATCGTACTTGTGAATGGTTTTCTCGGGTATTTTCAGGAGCAAAAAGCAGAAAACTCACTTGCAAAATTGAAAGAAATGTCGGCACCGGTTGCTAACGTCTTAAGAAATGGGGCATGGGTGAAAATCCCGTCACAGGAAGTGGTAGTAGGGGATGTTGTACGGTTAAACAGTGGTGACCGGATTCCGGCAGATGTTCGAATAACCAGGTCCAACAGTCTGGAAACAGAAGAATCAGCACTAACCGGGGAATCATTACCGGTTATGAAACATGCCACAAGCATTACACGGGACAAGCTTGATGCCCAGGATCAAGTGAATATGGGGTTTATGAGTACATTAGTCACACGCGGTTCCGGGACAGGTATTGTCGTCGGTACCGGTATGAATACAGTAATGGGACAGATTGCTTCGTTAATGGTTACAACGAAGAAAACAACCACACCGCTTGAGCATAAGCTTGCTGAGTTGGGTAAAATTCTGATTGCTGTGGCGCTGCTCTTGACTGCATTAGTTGTGTTGGCCGGTGTCTATCAGGGTCATCCGGTGTACAATATGTTTCTCGCAGGTGTGTCACTGGCAGTAGCTGCAATCCCTGAAGGACTGCCGGCCATTGTAACAGTTGCGTTGTCATTGGGCGTTCAGCGGATGATCAGGAAGAAAGCACTCGTCCGAAAACTATCGGCCGTCGAAACGCTGGGGTGTGCATCGGTTATTTGTTCAGACAAGACAGGCACGATGACGGAAAATCAAATGACGGTGAAAGAAGTGTATTTGAATGGAAAGACATTATACGTTACAGGTGATGGCTATGATGTGAGCGGTAACGTTTTTTTAAATAACGATAAAGTGGACAGGGATTTTCCCAACCTGGATAGGATGTTTTTATATGGAATGCTATGTAACAATGCGTCCCTGATGGTCAAAAAGGGGAAGTATTCAGTTGATGGGGACCCGACAGACGGGGCGCTGCTCGTTGCTGCCCGAAAGCTTGGCCTGTCGCATCAGATACATGAAAATTACCATGTTATAAAAGAACTGCCGTTTGATTCCGACCGAAAGCGGATGAGCATGGTAATAGAAGATGAAAATAAAATGCGTTTTTTGATTACAAAGGGGGCACCGGACGTTCTGCTGCCACGATCAAATTACATCATGAAGGAACAAGGAAGGCAGTTGATGCGGTCTGACGATAAACAGGGAATGGATCAGGCTGTTGATATTATGGCGGATAAAGCGCTTAGAACATTGGCAATTGCTATGAAGCCATTGGCAAAAGATGAATCACTGAATCCGGCAACCCTGGAAAAAGACTTAACACTGATTGGCTTGTACGGCATGATGGATCCACCAAGAAAAGAAGTTAAATCGGCTATACAGGAATCTCGTGAAGCGGGCATAAAATCAGTCATGATTACCGGTGATCACGAAAAAACCGCACGTGCAATCGCAACAGAACTGAATCTGCTTCCTGAAAACGGGATGGTTTTGAATGGACAACAATTAAATCATATGTCAGTTACAGAGCTTCGCGAAACAATAGATCAGGTTTATGTTTTTGCAAGAGTTACGCCGGAGCATAAATTAAAAATTGTGAAGGCATTCCAGGATGAAGGTCATATTGTAGCCATGACAGGTGATGGTGTTAACGATGCCCCGGCTATTAAAGCAAGTGATATTGGCATAAGCATGGGTGAAAGCGGAACGGATGTCACGAAAGAAGCGTCATCGCTCGTTTTAATGGATGATAATTTTGCCACCATTAAATCAGCGATTATCGAAGGCCGTAACATCTATGAAAATATCCGGAAATTTATCCGTTATTTATTGGCATCCAATGTCGGTGAAATTTTAGTAATGCTGCTGGCTATGCTAATGGCCATGCCTTTGCCGCTTGTGCCTGTTCAGATTTTGTGGGTGAATCTGGTCACCGACGGATTGCCGGCCATGGCACTTGGATTGGATCAGTCAGAAGATGATGTGATGAAACGAGGCCCGCGGAATCCAAAAGAAGGCATTTTTGCCAGAGGGCTTGGATTTAAAGTCATCAGCCGAGGCATTTTGATCGGTGTTGTGGCACTCATCGCATTCATGCTGGCTTATCAGGGAAATCCGGAAAATCTGATTTATGCCCAAACCATTGCGTTTACGACATTGGTTATCGCTCAATTGATTCACGTATTCGACTGCCGGAGCGAACATTCCATTTTTGCCCGGAATCCATTTGAAAATAAATATCTGGTGCTTGCTGTTCTGTCGTCTGTTTTATTACTGCTGGTTGTCGTTTACTGGGAACCATTACAGCCTATTTTCCATACAACGGCCTTAGGGTTCAGGGATTGGATGCTTGTTCTGGCCTTAAGTTTCCTCCCAAGCGTTTTCTTTGGCTTTTCCAAAAAATAATTATGACATTGCCCTTCTGCGATAGAAGGGTTTTTATTTTTTAACTTAAATTGTTATAATTAGGCTGCTTGCCGTTGTCACAGCTTTTTATATGCTTTGGCTGAAGCGGCCTTGAAAAATGAGGCATATGAGTGAACGACGGGGACGTTTTCTAGTATATTGATCTTTTTGACACAAAATCCGATATAGCGCGACATAACCAGGCTACCTCCAGCCTATCGGAGTTGGGTGTTCGTTCGTCGCTGCGGAAAAATACTCCCTTTCCGCGGGGAACGCTTCAGCCTCCTCGTTCGCAAAAACCGCTCGCTGCGGGGTCTTCAGACTGTTCCTTTCCCGCAGGAGTGTCGTATTTTTCCGCAGCTTAGCGTCGTGTTCTGTCATAGTGAGAGAACATTCAATGTACAGAAAGTCAACACCAGCGTAGGAAATACACGGAGACTCCAGCGGGAGGATAGGCATAGTGGAGACCCGCAGTGCGCCAGCATCTTTTCTGCGAGGAGTGCTGCTTCTCCGCAAAGTCTTGCAACACGACGGAGCCACGAGGAGGGCACAGCCGCCCGCGGAAAGCGGAGTTGTATTTCCGGAGGCGGTATCACAGTACTCAAATATCTTAGGGCAAACAAAATTTACGAAAAAAGCCTTTCGGAAAGGTCCGAAATCAAAGAATAAGTCCAGATTTAGAAGTAAACGGTTGTATTCGGGTGTTTATTTAATCTATAATGGATTCTATAATTACATAGAATAATAGTGAGTCACATAGGGGGAGCCAATTTGAGTTTACGATTAATTAATATAGGTTTTGGGAATGTCGTTTCGGCCAATCGGGTTATTTCGATTGTGTCACCGGAATCAGCTCCGATCAAACGAATTATTACAGTAGCACGTGACATAATAAATTAGTGGATGACTTATGGACGGACGGACACGGCTGTTATTATAACGGATTAGTGATTATTGTTGTGCTGTCAGCTGTTACAGCCGGAAACTGTGGACAGCGTGTCATCAGTCACGAAAGAAGTTTTAGATGAGAATAACTTAGGAGGAAAACGTTTTTTGATTGATTGAAAATGGCATTCTATTCATATTATCCGGGCCCTCAGGTGTCGGTAAAGGAACGGTCAGAAAAGAACTATTCAACCGGGCAAACGACTTGGCGTATTCAATTTCCATGACTACCAGGGAAAAACGTGCCGGTGAAGCTGAAGGTGTTGATTATTTTTTACAAAACAAATGGAAGAATTGAGCGTAATGATTGAAGCGGGTCAGCTTTGAATATGCTCGTTTTGTCAATAATATTATTGGCACACCGCGAAAATATGTGGAAGATACACTAGCTGAAGGCCAGGACGTATTTCTTGAAATTGAAGTGCAGGGAGCAATGCAAGTGAAAGAGAATTTCCGGGAAGGGGTTTTTAATCTTTTTGTTCCCGCCCAGTTTGGATGAGTTGAAAGACAGGATTTTAGATCGGGGGAACGGAATCACAGGATTTAGTGCTGGGAGCGGTTGAAAGAGGCCAACATGAGATTGACATGATGGATGCATTATGATTATGTTGGTTGTCCAATGATGATGTCGATGCTGCCGTCACCAAAATTCAATCAATCATTCAAAGTGAACACTGTAAGCGTGAGCGAATTGCAAATCAATATAAACAGTTATTGAAGGAGGAATAATATGTCAATGCTGGAGCCATCCATTGATGATCTACAAACAAAAATTAAATCCAAGTACACACTCGTCACAATATCTGCCAAACGGGCCCGACAAATCAGGGAACAGGATAAAGAAGTACTTGTGGATGAACCGAAATCAAACAAATATGTCGGGTTGGCCCTTGAAGAAATCATGGCGGATAAGCTATATGTAAAAGAAGATAATGATTAATCCTGATGACCCTCGCGCCTTCTTCACCTGCGGGGGTCTGATTTTTAGGTTTTCAAAGGTATCGTTGATAATATTCAAATAATCTGGGGGAAGCCATATGATTCAGAATAAAAATATACTACTGGGTGTTTCAGGTGGGATAGCAGCATATAAGGCGTGTGCTTTAACGAGTAAGTTAACGCAGCAAGGTGCGGACGTGAAAGTCATTATGACAGAAAACGCAGCAAAATTTGTATCCCCGCTGACTTTCCAGGCTTTATCACGAAACCCGGTCCATATCGATACGTTTGATGAAAAGGACCCGAGTAAAGTTGCGCATATTGATTTGGCCGATTGGGCTGATATGACAATTCTTGCACCGGCAACAGCCAATCTGATCGGAAAATTAGCGGGCGGAATAGCTGATGATATGCTTTCAACTGTGCTGCTTGCGACACAATCCAGTGTTTATATTGCGCCGGCCATGAATGTTCATATGTACGCACATCCAGCCGTCATGGAAAATATGAAGCAGCTGGATTCGTGGGGCTACCATTTCATTGAGCCCGGAGCCGGCTATCTGGCATGCGGATATGTCGGTAAAGGGAGATTGGAAGAGCCGGAAACCATTATTGAAGTAGTTGATCAGCACCAGGATCGTAATGCTTTATTTTCAGGCAAAAAAGTCCTGATTTCTGCTGGTCCCACACAGGAACAAGTTGATCCTGTGCGGTTTTTTACGAATCGGTCGTCAGGCAAAATGGGCTTTGCACTGGCTGAAAGAGCGGCTGAATTGGGAGCAGAGGTTACCTTGGTGGCAGGTCCGGTCAGTCTGGAGATCAAAAACCAACAGATAAAACGGATTGATGTTGTAACCGCCAAAGACATGTATGAAGCGATGCATGAGCACTTTCCGGCAAATGATATTGTTATTAAAGCTGCTGCTGTTGCTGACTACCGCCCGAAGCAAATTCATGAGGAAAAAATGAAGAAACAGTCTGATGATTGGCATGTGGAGATGGAGAGGACACAGGATATTCTGCAGTCACTCGGTGACATAAAAGAGCACCAATTTCTGGCGGGATTTGCAGCTGAGACAACGGATCCTGTCGAGTATGGCATAGCCAAATTACAGAAAGAAAAACCTGGGATGCCATCATTGTTAATAAATGTCGCAGCTGAGGGCTGGATTTGCCGGTGATACACATGGTGACATATATCAATAAATCACAGGAGAAAGAGGACATTACACTGAGGTCAAAACAGGAAATCGCTGACGAAATATTTTTATTAATATCCCGTGATATGAAGGATGAGGCTAAGTGAATATTGCGAAAGTGATTGTGGATGTTCCCGCCAGTTCGATTAACCAGACATTCGATTACCGGATACCTGAGCGGTTTCAGGAGATGCTGCAGCCAGGAATGCGTGTCATTGTTCCCTTTGGTCCGAGGAAGATAATGGGCTATGTCGTTGAGCGGGTCAGCGAATCTTCCTTCGATCATTTAAAAGATATCAGCGACATACTTGATTTGACCCCAATTTTGACTGGAGAATGCTGGATTCTGGGTAAAATGGCTGGCAGAGGAGACATTAAGTTTGTATATTACCGCTTATCAGGCCATGCTCCCCAGGTACTGAAGGCCAAATTATAAAAAAGAAACTGGGAGCGGTTGACAAGTGATCTCCTTCCCGGGCAGCTTGAAGCACTTTTTGCCGGAGGGATTTTGTATCATATTGAAAGAGCTGGCGAATGCCAGGTTAGTTTTTATCAGGTACAAAAGGCGATCCAGGATGGTGATGTTGCTGTTCACTATCTGGTTAAATCACGCGTTACGACAAAGTACGTTACTTATCTGAAACCTGCATGCGAGGTACATATGCTTGCAGAAGCACTTGAAGATATGTCCAATAAAGCCCGCAAACAAAAAGAAATTCTTGCTCACTTTGTTGATCAGCCGGATGAAATAGAGCTTAATGATATTCTGAAAATGTTCGGGACAACAAGGTCCACTATCAACGCATTGCTGGATAAAGGACTGCTTGCATCATTTAAAAAGGAAGTTTACCGAAACCCGTATGATGATAATGCATTTGAACAAACAACGGCTTTGGAGTTGACACAGCAGCAACAGGAAGTTATTGAACCGATAAAAGAAGATATAAAGGAGAACCGGCATGATGTGTTCCTGCTGCATGGTGTAACCGGCAGCGGAAAAACCGAAATCTACTTACAGGCAATCCAGGATGTTATCGATAAAGGGGAAGAAGCCATCGTGCTGGTCCCGGAAATTTCGTTGACACCGCAAATGGTCAAACGATTCAAGGGAAGATTTGGATCCAATGTTGCTGTCTTACATAGTGCCTTATCATACGGGGAAAAATATGATGAATGGCGGCGGGTCCACCGTAAAGAGGTACAAGTCGTGGTAGGTGCCCGGTCAGCTGTTTTTGCCCCGTTTGAAAATCTGGGTATTATCATTATTGATGAGGAACACGAAAACAGCTATAAACAGGAAGACCAGCCACGCTATCATGCGCGTGATGCAGCTATTCACCGCGGGGAATACCACCAATGTCCTGTTTTACTCGGCAGTGCTACACCGACATTGGAGTCCTATGCAAGAGCACAAAAAGGTGTCTATAAGCTGGGCACCTTGACTAAACGGACTAATGAGAAAGCGATGCCTGAAGTTGATATTGTAGATATGCGACAAGAGTTGCATGCGGGAAACCGTTCGATGTTTTCCCGAAGTCTAAAAGAAAATATGGAGCAGCGCATCAATCGCGGTGAACAGGTTGTCCTGTTATTAAACCGGCGCGGGTACTCAACGTTTGTCATGTGCCGGGAATGTGGTCATGTGAAAGAATGCCCCGCATTGTGATATCGCCCCTGACATTTCAAAACACATAATCAGCTTAAATGTCACTAACTGCTCCTATTGAAGAACAATGCCGATGTATTGCCCTTCCTGCAGCAGTGATCTGATCCGCTTTTTTGGGACAGGTACACAACGTATAGAGGAAGCGTTAACGCAGCTCCTTCCCGAAGCAAGGGTTTTGCGAATGGATGTTGATACGACACGACGAAAAGGAGCACATGAAAAACTGCTTAACCAATTTGCCAATCAAGAAGCGGATATATTGCTCGGGACTCAAATGATTGCAAAAGGGCTTGATTTTGAAAATGTAACCCTTGTCGGTGTGTTGACGGCTGATTCTATGCTGCACCTGCCGGATTTCCGCTCTTCTGAAAAAACATTTCAGCTCCTGACACAGGTGAGCGGACGGGGCAGGAGACATGAATTGCCCGGTGAAGTCATCGTCCAGGACTTATACACCGGAACATTACAGGTATTGACTTGCCAGCAGGTAATGATTTTTTGCAGTTTTATAAGCAGGAAATGCAAGTGCGCAAAAAATTTCAATACCCGCCATTTGTGTTTTTGACATTAATAACGGTTTCTCATCAGAATCATGTCACAGCAGTGCAATCGACACAACAGATCGTGAAAAGTTTATGGAAATATGTTCAGGAGGATACAGTTATTCTCGGACCAACACCGTCACCAATCGCCCGGATGAAAGATAGATATCGTTATCAATGCATGATAAAATACAAGCACGAACCCAACTTAAGACGACTAATCAAAAAAATCATCCAGCAATTTGATGATGAGGTACGTAAAAACGATTTACAAATAACAGTTGATATGCAGCCATATCAGTTAATGTAGCCATATAGTGTGACATAACCAGCCTACCTCCAGTCTATCGGGGTTGGGTGCTCGTTCGTCGCTGCGGAAAAACACTCCCTTTCCGCGGGGACGCTTCAAGCCTCCTCGCTCGCAAAAACCGCCGCTGCGGGGTCTTCAGACAGTTCCTTTCCTGCAGAAGTGTCGTGTTTTCCGCAGCTTAGCGTCGTGTTCTGTCATAGCGAGAGAACATTCAATGTACAGAAAGTCAACACTAACGGAGCGTATTTCCGAAGCGGTGTCATTACACTCAAGTTTTTCAGTATGTCGCAGTTTGTATCAATTATGAACAAAGCAACAAAATTTACGATAAGAGTCATGTGAAAACAACCAAAAAGAAGGGAGCGGCAAATGATGAAACGAATTGTTTTTATGGGGACACCTGATTTTTCAGTGCCAATTCTTGAATCACTTATGCAGACAGAGCATGAACTTGTTTTGGTTGTAACCCAGCCGGACCGTCCTAAAGGCCGGAAAAAAATCATCACCGCGCCGCCTGTTAAAGAGACGGCGGAAAAATATGATATTCCTGTACTGCAGCCGAAAAAACTGAAAGATGAATATAAAAAAATTCTTGCTTATGAACCTGATATCATCATAACAGCAGCCTATGGTCAAATTTTGCCAAAGGAACTGCTTGACACTCCTGAATTCGGCTGTATTAATGTTCATGCATCACTATTGCCTGAGCTCAGAGGCGGTGCTCCGATTCACTATGCCATTTTGGAAGGGAAACAGGAAACGGGTATTACGATTATGTATATGGCTGAGAAACTCGATGCCGGTGATATTATCGCACAGGAGACTGTGTCAATTGCTGCCAGTGATCATGTTGGGACGTTACACGATAAATTATCCCAAACCGGAGCCAGTCTTTTGACCGGCACATTACCTGACATTTTTTCCGGGGAAATCGCACCTGTCAGTCAGGATGAAAGTCTTGCAACATTTGCTTTTAATATAAAACGTGATCAGGAAAAAATAGATTGGCATAACGCACATAATGATATTTATAATCATATTAGGGGACTTCATCCCTGGCCGGTTGCCTTCACGATACATGATGGTAATGTCATGAAAATCTGGTGGGGTGAAATGGATGATAACACCTATCAGGGCACACCCGGAGAAATTGTTCAAATCATTGATAATGAAGCTTTTGTGGTTGTTTGCGGTAACCAAAAAGGAATCCGGATAACAGAGATCCAGCCGGCAGGCAAAAAGCGGATGACAGTCAAACAATATTTGCAAGGATCTCCTGATAGGATTAAGACTGGTACTGTAATGGGTGATTAAATGGAAAATTTTCAGGTAAGAGAAGCAGTCGTTGATTTGCTTGTACGTATTGAACAGGACAGCGGTTTCAGTCATTTATTGATTGATCACGAAATCAAATCACGAAACATACCACCGAAAGATGAAGCACTGATGACAGAGATCGTTTATGGCACTATCCAGCGCAAGTTAACCCTGGACTATTATTTGGAGGGTTTCGTGGATATAAGGAAAAAGATAAAGCCCTGGGTACGTATGCTGCTCCGGATGTCTGTCTATCAGATGCAATACTTGGACAAAGTACCGGATCACGCTGTCATACATGAAGCGGTTGAAATTGCCAAACATCGTGGACATAAAGGAATTGCTTCGTTTGTTAATGGTGTTCTCAGGAGTCTCCAGCGAAAAGGCATTCCGGATACAACGGTTATTCCCGATAAGGCAGAACGGCTTGCGGTTGAAACAAGTCACCCTGAATGGCTTGTCAAACGCTGGATAGACATGTATGGTTTTGATATAACATATGATATGTGTCATGCAAATCTGGAAAGAAAACCATCATCCATCCGAATCCAGCCGCTAAAGATCACCCGCGAAGCAGTCATGGACGAGCTTCACGAACTAGGATTTGAAACAAGAAAATCTGATTTTTCCAATCAAGGCGTTGTTATTGATCACGGGAATATTTTGCGGACAAGACTTTTCGAGCAAGGTTATGTGACCATTCAGGATCAAAGTTCAATGCTGGTAACAGAAATGCTTGATGCAGATCCCGGTATGACTGTGCTGGATGCCTGCAGTGCGCCAGGCGGTAAAGTGACACATACCGCGGAGAAAATGGAAAATGAAGGCTCCATCAATGCCTATGACCTTCATGCAAAGAAAGCCAAACAGATCCAAAAGAAAGCTGCGGAACTGGATTTAACCATTATTGATGCTAAAGTTGGTGATGCGCGGAAATTGCAGGAACAACATGAAAAGGAAACCTTTGACCGGATTTTAATCGATGCCCCATGTACAGGCTTCGGTGTCATACGCGGGAAACCGGACATTAAATATAATAAGCAGAAAGATAATGTTGGACGTTTAGCTCGGATTCAGGCTGATATACTGGATCATGTGGCCCCTTTATTGAAAAAGGGCGGATTGTTGATATACAGTACTTGTACTGTTGATAAAACAGAGAATGATGACATAGCAGAGAATTTTTTAGCACGAAACCCGAATTTTATTGTAGACCCAGGCTTTTTTGAACAATTACCGGCCATGATTCAAGCTTCACCAGGATGTTCTGAAATCGGTTTGCAGTTATTTCCACAAACGTTTTCGACTGACGGGTTTTTTATGACTAGGATAAAACGCGTATAACCATTTGTACACGTTATAAACGAACTGTTTACCGTTGAGAGGTGAAAAGATGAGAGGACATTTTCAGACAGACCAGGGACAAATCAGGGATCATAATGAAGATGCCGGCGGAATATTTTATAATCAGTCAGGTCAGATGCTGGCAGTTATTGCTGATGGTATGGGCGGTCATCAGGCTGGGGATGTAGCCAGCCAAATGGCGACATCGTTTATTCAGGGTAAATGGGAGGAAGCGGACACCTTCGATTTAGCTGACACAACAGAAACCTGGTTAAAAGAGAATATGCAGGAAATGAATCGCACGTTATTGGAGCATGCTCAGGAAAATGAAGAATGTGCAGGTATGGGGACAACAGTCGTAGCCGCCGTTTGCACGGAAACGTTTACTGCTGTTGCGCATATTGGTGACAGCCGATGTTATCTTCTGAATGAAGATGGATTCAGACAAATTAACGGAAAGATCACTCACTTGGTGAATGAAACTCGTTCGAATCCGGCCCAGAATCAGTAAAGGAGATGGCAGAACAGCACCCCCCCAAAAAATGTTTTGCTGAAGGCACTTGGAACAGGAAACGGATATAATCGCCGATTGTCCAGTCAATCGAATGGAAACCGACAGCAAAACTTCTGTATGCTCTGATGGTTTGACCGATAAATTAACGGATGAAGAGCTTTTATCATTTATCCAAAAAGACCAGGATATCGCAGCAACCGGTAATGAAATGGTTGAACTTGCCAATGAACGGGGCGGCGAGGATAACATATCCCTTATTATTGTACATCATGAGGGTCGAGTGGAAGAGGGTGATGGATAATGTTGAATGGTCATCTGCTGAATGAGCGTTACAAGATAAAAGAGTCTATCGGCGGTGGAGGCATGGCTGACGTTTATTTGGCAACAGATACGATTCTGGATCGTGACGTGGCCATTAAAGCATTACGCATGGACTTTGCTGATGATGAGGAATTTATTGCCCGTTTTGACCGCGAAGCACAATCTGCGGCAAGTCTGGCTCATCCTAATATTGTTAACATTTATGATGTCGGTGAAGATGACCGGGTTTTATTTATGGCAATGGAATACGTTGATGGGATGACTTTGAAAGAATACATACAACGTTATGCACCGATTGATACACGGGAAGCCCTGGATATCATGAAACAGATCGCATCCGCAATTGCCCATGCACATGCTAACGATATCATTCATCGGGACATAAAGCCGCAGAACATTATGATAGATACATATGGACAGGTTAAAGTCACTGATTTTGGAATTGCAGTGGCATTAAGTGCAACGGCCCTCACACAAACTAATTCCATTCTTGGGTCTGTACATTATTTGTCCCCTGAACAGGCACGTGGCGGCACAGCAACCAAAAAATCAGACATTTACTCGCTGGGAATTGTCCTGTTTGAATTATTGACGGGCCGGTTGCCTTTTTCAGGTCAATCGCCTGTTTCAATCGCGTTAAAACATTTACAAAATGATACGCCATCTGTAAAACGTTTTAATCCGAATATCCCGCAAAGTGTGGAAAATATCGTATTGAAAGCTACTGCCAAAGACCCTTTTCATCGTTATGATACGGTTTATGACATGGAAGATACCCTGGAGTCGGCACTTAGTCCTGACAGGCTCAATGAAGAAAAATTTATTCCGCCGGCTGAAGAGGGAGAAGAAACAAAGGCGATTCCCATTATAACCGACAACCAGCTGGATCAGAATACGGATGATGATACAATCGTCAATCAACCTAATGAAGCAACCAAACCTTACATGAATGAAGAGACAGACGAAAATGATAAGGGCACTAAAAAAGGTAAAAAGAAAAAAAATAAAAAGAAGAAGACTGGTAAGCAGAGACGCAAAAAATGGCTGCTCATACTTGCCTCCCTATTTCTATTGCTGGGGGCAACTGCAGTGGCATTATTTATTTTTCCGGGCTGGCTTCAACCGAACGATGTGGATGTTCCTGATGTGAGTGGTATGGCATATGAGGAAGCTATGTCCGAATTACAGGAATTAAACTTGGAAACTGAGCGGGATGAAGCGTATTCTGATGACGTAGAGGAAAATACGGTCATTGGAACGGAACCGGAAGCCGGCAGTACGATAACAGAGGACGATACAGTTACACTAATCGTCAGTCAGGGACAAGAGGAAGTGGCGTTTGAGGACTATGTTGGTGAAAATGTTGATCAGGTCAGACGCATTCTGGAGAATAAAGGGTTTGAAACGATTACAACGGAAGAAGAATATTCAAATGAGTATGCAGCGGGAGAGATTGTTTCCCATGTTTATCCGTCTCCGGGTACAGAGGTTATTCCAGAGGAGACTGAAGTTATTTTTGATATCAGCATTGGACCTGCGCCAATCAATGTGAACAATTTGACGGGCATGAGCGAACAACAGGCGATTAACTCTCTGGAGGAACAGGGATTGAACGCTGCCATCAGGGAAGAAAATTCGGAAAACACACCTGAGGGCAATGTCATACGTCAGGACCCGGAGCCTGGCACCGAGGTGGAAGCAGGTAATACAGTTGATGTCTTTATTTCCACGGGTCCTGAAGAAAAGCCGCCCGTTAATCATGAGGAAACTTTTACGGTGTCCTATAATCCGAGTCAGGAAGAAGATACGGATGACCCGGTTGAACAGACTGTTTCAATTTATATCGGGGATAACAACCGTTCGATTTCAGAAGTGCATGATGAGTATACGATTACTGAAGACAGAGAGTTTACAATTACGTTAACGATTGCTCCTGACAGTGTTGCCGAATACAGGGTGATGCGCAATGAGGAAGTGATCATCGACAAATCGATTCCATATGAAGAAGCGGCAGGTGACTAAATGGCTGAAGGCAGAATCATAAAAGCAATAAGCGGATTCTATTATGTGAAATCAGGAAACGGTGTGTTTCAGTGTCGGGGGAGGGGTGTTTTTCGCAAACAGAACATCACACCCCTCGTCGGTGATTTTGTTGAATTTGATGAGCAGAACCCTGGGGAAGGCTATATTCTTTCGATTAAATCAAGGCGAAATATGCTTATTCGCCCGGCGGTTGCAAATATTGATCAGGCAATCATTGTCAGCTCGATAGCAGAGCCTGATTTTAACCCGCTATTATTGGATCGGTTTCTTGTAATGATTGAATCGAAGGAAATGACACCAATCATTTTAATGACGAAAAAAGATCTGAAGACTGAAACGGATCTGGAATCGATTCACCATTATAAAACGGTATATGAGCAAATCGGGTATTCGGTTAAGCTGATTTCCGCTGTTCAGCCGGGGGATTTAGACGATTTGATGCATGAACTGGCTGATCAGGTATCTGTTATTGCCGGACAGTCCGGTGTCGGTAAATCATCGTTACTGAATGCGTTGAATTCTTCGCTGCAATTAAAAACGGGTGATATATCCGCTAGTTTAGGCAGGGGCAAGCATACAACAAGACATGTTGAACTGGTTGAAGTTGGTGGCGGATTGGTTGCCGATACGCCCGGTTTCAGCACACTCGATTTCAAGGAAATGGCAGCTGATGAATTAGCGGATTGTTTCCCGGAAATACGAAACAGGCAGACAGATTGCAAGTTTCGTGGATGCTATCATAATAAGGAGCCGGAATGTGCTGTGAAACAAGCAGTAGAAGATGGGGAAATTGCCGAAATCCGTTATGACCACTATCTACGTTTTTTAGACGAAATTAATTCACGAAAGCCGAGGTATTAATATGACTAAAATAGCACCTTCCATTCTATCAGCTGATTTCTCACAGCTTGGTAACGAAATTAAGGATGTCGAACAAGGTGGCGCAGATTATATTCATGTTGACGTCATGGATGGGCATTTTGTCCCGAATATCACGATCGGGCCACTTATTGTTGAAGCCATCAAGCCACATACTGCGTTGCCATTGGATGTGCATTTGATGATTGAAAACCCTGATCAATACATTCCAGCTTTTGCTGAGGCAGGCGCATCAATCATATCGGTTCATCAGGAGACCAGCCCGCATCTGCACCGTACGATTCAACTGATAAAGGATCATGGGATGAAAGCAGGTGTCGTCATTAACCCCGCAACACCGGTTGAAATGATTCGGGATGTATTACACGAAGTCGATCTTGTATTGCTTATGACCGTGAATCCGGGGTTTGGCGGCCAGTCGTTTATCCCGGAGGTAATTCAAAAGATTGAACAAATAGCCTCATGGCGAGAAGAACGTCAATTAATATTTGAAATTGAAGTTGACGGCGGGGTGAATCGTAACACGGCCAAATTGTGTACGGATGCTGGAGCAGATGTTCTCGTTGCCGGAAGTGCCATTTTTAAACAGGATGACCGCAAGCAGATAATCCAGGAAATTGCCCAAGCCGCTGGAAAGGCGGAGTAACACCGTGACAAATGTTGCCATTATGGGAAGCGGCCCGCAGGAATTGATTCCGGACTTGTCCCAATACGAAGCTATGATAGACATTTGGATAGGCGCTGATCGGGGCGCCCTGACATTACTTGAAAATAATATAACACCAGACTATGCTGTGGGTGATTTTGATTCCATGGACGAAACAGATAAAGGTGAAGTACGGAAGCAGGCAAATGTGTTTGACCAATATCCAGATGAAAAGGATGAGACGGATCTTGAAATTGCACTGAATACAGCGTATGTCCTGAATCCAAAAAAAATTTATTTGCTTGGCGCCACTGGTGGACGCCTTGACCACGGTTTAATCAATATTCAGCTTCTGCACGCCATTATGGAGCGGGGGATACAAGGGATTATCGCTGATCATCAAAATCTGCTCGAATTAACACATCCGGGCAACTATGAAATCAGCCATGATTACCCGGCAGTTCTTTTTTTATTCGTTTCACTCGGTTTTTGTGAAAGGGCCTGACTTTAGAGAGGGTTTTTATTATTCGCTGACTGATGAAAAACCATTTCTGGGGATCAACACTCTGTATTTCAAACAAGCTTTTTTCAGATTTTGGTACTTTTTCGTATAAAGAAGGCATACTATTAGTAATAAAGAGTCGTGATGTATAGTCAGACCATAGAAAGCTTTGTTTGTAAACAGAGGAGGCGGAGATCTCATGAAATTTTATACCATTAAGCTCCCAAGGTTTATCGGCGGATTTGTCCGGGTGATTGCAGGCGTTTTCAAAAAAGATAAATAATAAGTAAGATTTAGCTTTTGTCATTTCTTTGGCAGAAGCTTATTTTTTGATAAAGGCCTTTTTCGTAAACTTGTTGCTTTAAGTGATGTATACTGCGAACACACTAAAAAATTGAGCGCGATGAACCACCGCTCCGGAAATACGCCTCCGCGCACTTAGGGCGGCTGGTGAGCCTCCTCGTGCTCGTCGTGTTGCAAGTGTTTTTCGTGGAACAGCACTCCTCGCAGAAAAAATCGCTAACGCGCTGCGGGGTCTCACCTATGGCCTATCCTCCCGCTGGAGTCTCCCGCGTATTTCTCCGCTGTTTGCTGTTTTATAATCTCATTTTGGTGTGTTTAATTAAAACCTCTCTTGTGGATGTTGATTGGAGTGAGGGCAGGGAGACTCCTGCGGGAAAGCGGGCAGCTAGACCTGAACAGGAAGCGGTTTTCTTCCGAGGAGGCTGAAGCGTTGCCCTAAGGTGCGCGACTGCCCGAAACGGAAATCAACAAAGCACTCTGTGTCGCAGTTTATGGGTTTGTGGCAAAAACAACAATCTTATAAACAATGTGAAAAAATCACGAAATGAAAAAGCACCCTTTATGCGGGTGCTTTTTAGACATTTATTAGTTAAACGCGTTGTACTTTGCCTGATTTCAAGGCACGGGTAGATACATAAACACGTTTTGGCTTGCCGTCGACCATAATACGAACTTTTTGCACATTAGCTTTCCAGTTGCGTTTACTTGCATTCATAGCGTGGGAACGATTATTTCCGCTGCGGGTTTTACGTCCAGTCACGGTACATTTTCTAGCCATGGTAATCCCTCCTGTTTAACACTTACTTATTTCCCATAATTACTTATCCAATTTACCATACTTGAATTGGTTATGCAATTATCATCGGAGTTATAAAGAAAAACAACTTGACAGAACAATATAAATCATTCATTGTAATAATGGGTTATCATCCAGTCATTCATTGAACGCTTTTAATACACGTATGATTATAGTAAAATATCCTTATAAATGACCGTGGTGTCAAAGGAGGATGAAGATGTCCATAGAATTGAATACAAACGATGGTCAGGTTACCATCACAAATGACGTGATATCTACAATTGCCGGTGGTGCGGCCGTTGAGTGCTACGGAATTGTCGGCATGGCATCAAAAAGTCAAATCAGGGATGGTATTGCTGAAATTCTCAGGAAAGAGAACTTTTCAAAAGGTGTTGTTGTCAGACAGGAGGAAACGCACCTCCATATTGATATGTATATTATCGTCAGTTATGGCACGAAAATTTCCGAAGTTGCGCATAATGTACAATCACAGGTGAAATACACATTAAGCAAATCATTAGGTCTTGAGATTGATTCGGTCAATATCTATATTCAGGGTGTCCGGGTAGCTAAGGATTAACCGCGGTATCCGGATCGCTCTTGTCGGCTTATTGCTGTTATGAGGGAGGAAAGTATTGTGGCGCAAGAAGAATTAAGTGGCACGATGTTTACACAAATGGTGCTGTCAGGGGCACACCATTTAAAAAACAATGCCGAAAAAATAGATGCATTAAACGTTTTTCCTGTTCCGGATGGTGACACTGGTACGAACATGAATTTATCGATCACGTCCGGAGCAGATGAAGTCAAAAAACTGAGCAGTGAAAACATCTCAGAAGTTGCAGGTGCCTTTTCAAAGGGTTTGCTAATGGGGGCGCGGGGCAACTCCGGTGTTATATTATCCCAACTGTTCCGCGGATTTGCAAAAGGGATGGAAAAGAAAGAAACGTTATCAGCCCAGGATTTGGCAGGTGCTTTTGACAATGGTGTGACGACAGCGTATAAGGCGGTCATGAAACCTGTTGAGGGTACAATTCTGACAGTTGCCAAAGATGCCGCAGAAACCGCAGTTGTCGAATCGGAAACAGAAAATGATGTAATCGCTTTAATGGAGAAAGTTATACAGGAGGCCAAATCATCCTTGAAGCGTACGCCGGATCTTTTGCCTGTCCTTAAAGAAGTTGGTGTTGTCGATTCCGGCGGGCAAGGGCTTGTGACGATTTATGAAGGTTTCCTGGCTGCGCTGAAGGGTGAAGAAGTGCATGAATCCGGGGCAGATGATATTGAGATGAATGAAATGGTCAATGCTGAGCACCATAAAATTGCTCAGGACTTCATGGATACCTCGGAAATCGAATATGGTTACTGTACGGAATTCATGGTCAGATTTGAAGCGGACAAGCTGAAAGAGTATCCATTTGATGAGGAAGCCTTCCGTAACGAATTGAGTGAATATGGTGATTCGCTGCTGGTTGTTTCAGATGATGACCTTGTCAAGGTGCATGTCCATGCGGAATATCCCGGTGAAGTGATGACTCTGGGACAACGTTTTGGTTCTTTGACCAATATGAAAATTGAAAACATGCGTGATCAGCATACAGCGATTGTTGGCGATGAAACGAAAAAAGCATCCCAGGGTGAAAAGGCTGAATATGGCATTTTGACGGTGGCGATGGGTTCCGGAGTCAAGGAACTGTTTGAAAGTCTTGGCGCAACAGTTGTGATTGAAGGCGGTCAAACGATGAATCCGAGCACGCAGGATATTACGGAAGCTATTGCAGAGGCGAATGCAAATAACGTGCTCATCCTGCCAAACAACAAAAATATTGTCATGGCAGCTGAACAGGCAGCAGAATTGGCAGAGGTAAATGCAGCGGTTATACCGACTAAAACCATACCACAAGGGATCAGTTCATTGCTGGCATTTCATCCGGAAACAGAAATCGGGGAAAACCGTGATGCAATGGAAGCTGCCGGCAAAGAAGTCAAATCCGGACAAGTTACATATGCGGTTCGTGACACACAAATTGACGGTATAACCATTGAGAAGGATCATTTTATGGGGCTGGTCGATGGGGCGATCAAAGCTTCCAATCAGGATCAGCTCGAGACGGTCAAATCACTGCTTGATGACATGATTACGGAAGACGATGAGATTCTGACCATTTTACAGGGCGAAGATGCCACTGATGACGATGTAAAAATGATCGAGCAATATGTGGAAGATAAGTTTGATGATATTGAGATAGAACACCATAAAGGCAACCAGCCGATATATTCATTTATTTTTTCAGTGGAATAAGAGATAAAAATTGCCTCCCTGCTAAAAAGGGAGGCAATTTTATAGTCCGGCAATCTTCATGATGAAGTAGGTCAGGAATAACCCAGAGATTATCAAGAGTACTGCCGGGAGATCTTTTTGTTTGCGCATGGCAATTTTTACAATCGGGTATGCAATGAACCCAAAAGCCATACCGTCTGCGATGCTGTACGTGAATGGAATCATCGCTGCAATCAGAAATACAGGAAGTGCTTCTGATAAATCATCCAATGGAACGTTGCGCAGATTTTGTGCCATCAACACACCGACAATGATCAAAATAGGGCTGATTGCCGTATCTGGAATCATGGAGATCCATGGAATGATGAATAACGTTAATAAAAATAGCAATCCTGCTGTGATAGCAGTTTTTCCCGTTCTGCCGCCAGATGTAACGACAGCTGCATTTTCGGCCGCTGAAACGGTTGGTGATGTTCCGAAAAAGGCGCTCATTAATGATGAAAAGGCAGTGGCCTGATAAGCTTTATTATAGCTGTTCTGCCGTTTCAGCATATGAAGTTGTCCATGCAGCAAGCCCATATTTTCGAAAATAAGAATAATGGTAAGCGGAAAAACAGCCAGCCAAAATTCAAAATCACCCATTGCTGTAAACGATGGGATGAACAGCATATCACCCGCGTTCACATCAATGTTTGTTTCGGTTGTATCCAACAGCCCAAACAGATAAGCAATGAGTGTTCCGGTTACGATGGTCACGAGGAAATTAGCCGGAATATTTTTCATGAATAAAAAGATCGCAATAAATAACGTCAGCAGGCTGGCAATAAATCCAGGTGATGTGAAGTCACCAATGGCAATGATCGTCTGTTCGCCACTTACGATAAGCCCGCTATTTTCAAGACCAATCAAAATAAGGAAAAAACCGAGCCCGACCGTAATCGCATGTTTTAACGATTCAGGGATTGCCTCTTTTAAAATAACGCCCAGTTTCGTGAACCCGGTGATAAGAAACAGAACGGCGGCAACGAGAACAACTGCCAGTCCTTCCTGGAATGAAAGGCTTGTACTGCCAACGATTGAGTAGGCAAACAGTGCATTAATACCCATTCCCGGGATAAGAATTAAGGGCAGTTTTGCGTACAGACCCATCAGTAAGGTGCCGGAAAAACTGGCAAGAATCGTTGCGACCATCCCGGTTTCCAGTGAAATACCAGCTTCACTGAGAATCGACCCGTTAACGATCACAATATAGACAGTTGTCAAGTAGCCGATCAAACCAGCCATTATTTCTTCGCGCCAATTTCCCTTGATGTCCTGTAACGACGTGTTGCTTTGATTGGACATGTTTATTCCTCGATGTTTTGCTGTCCCTCTCCCGCCCGATAATACATTGCTCTAATGTACAATCCACAAATGCTTATTATAGCGTTTTTTGTTATAATTAGCAAAGAAGAAAAAATCTATACGGGGAATAGGCGGTGTTGTGTTGTGAAATTCAATTCAGTATTTGACATCATCGGACCGGTTATGATCGGTCCATCCAGTTCACATACAGCAGGAGCAGCACGGATCGGGAAAGCAGCACGCAATCTATTGGGAAAAGAACCAAAATGGGCGCGTATCCATCTGTATGAATCATTTGCCAAAACATATAAAGGTCACGGGACGGATTTTGCTTTAGCTGGGGGGTTGTTGGGGTATGAGACGGATGACCCCAGAATGAACCAGGCATTGAAAATTGCTGAAGAGCATAATCTTGACATCGAATTTATTGAAGATAGTGCCGGTGTCGATTATCCGAACACGGCAAGGCTGATTATCGGTAATGAGACGGATCAAATTGAGCTTGTCGGTATTTCAATCGGCGGCGGAAAAATCGAAATCACGGAACTGAATGGATTTGAATTGCGTTTGTCAGGCAATCATCCAGCTATTTTGATTATGCACAATGACAGGTTCGGTGCCATTGCATCGGTTACAGAAATTTTGGCAAAACATGAAATCAATATCGGTCATATGGAAGTGAATCGTAAGGATGTCGGAAAAGAAGCACTGATGGTTATTGAAGTGGATCAGAATGTTGATGACCATGTGCTGAAAGAAATGGAAAATGCTGACCATATTGAACAGATTTCCAAAATTGTGAGTTAGCGAAAGTTAACAAATGGTTCCGCGCGTTCTATTTTACACGATAGTTATAAATATCGCGCAACACGTACCTTTTTTCGCGCGGCAAACGAAAATATCGCGCAATCAGCACCCAAAATCGCGCGATAATCGAGAATTTCGCGCGACAAACAGCCAAAATCGCGCGAGAAACGAAAATATCGCGCGACATCAAAAATAACGCGACCGGTAACTCATCAACATTTCGCTCGATACGCGCTTAAACCGCGCATTCATACTGATGCAATGTAAATAAATAACATGTTGTTCTTAGGAGAGGAGAAAATGGTATGTTTCGTACAGCTGCTGAATTGGTAGAAATAGCTGAAAATGAAAATATATTAATTTCGGAGGTCATGATCCGTCAAGAGATGGATGTAAAAGAAAAATCCCGGGAAGAGGTCTTTTCCGAGATGGAGAAGAATCTGGACGTGATGGAAAAGGCTGTGGAAGACAGTCTGAAAGGTGTTGAATCTGTTACAGGACTGACTGGCGGAGATGCCGTCAAAGTACAGGAATACATGAAAGAAAATACACCACTGTCGGGCAATATTGTCATGGATGCTGTCAGTAAAGCCATGGGCACTAATGAGGTCAACGCCGCAATGGGAACGATTTGTGCAACTCCGACAGCAGGCAGTGCGGGTTGTGTACCCGGAACATTATTTGCTGTTAAAAATCAGCTTAATCCGACTCGTGAACAGATGGTGCGTTACTTGTTCACGTCTGGTGCATTCGGATTTGTCGTGGCCAATAATTCGTTTATTTCCGGAGCAGCCGGCGGGTGTCAAGCCGAAGTGGGGTCAGCAGGGGCCATGGCATCAGCGGCCATTGTGGAAATGGCAGGCGGTTCACCGCAGCAATCGGCCGAAGCATTCGCCATGACACTGAAAAATATGCTCGGACTTGTTTGTGATCCGGTTGCCGGTCTGGTTGAAGTACCCTGTGTCAAGCGTAACGCGGGCGGTTCATCACTTGCTATCGTTTCCGCAGACATGGCACTTGCCGGCGTAACAAGCACAATTCCGTGTGACGAAGTAATTGGTGCTATGTACCGGATTGGCAAGCAGATGCCATCCAGTTTGCGTGAAACAGGTGAAGGCGGTCTTGCCGATACACCAACCGGACGTCTTTTAAAGGAGAAAATATTTGGAATGTCGGTATAGAAGGAAGTGATCAAATATGCTCAGTGATCCAGTAACAGCCATTAATGGTATCGGGGAAAAATTGGCAGAGGACTTAGGCGACATGGGGATCCAAACCGTGGATGATTTACTGAATTATTTTCCCTACCGTTATGATGTATTTGAAGTCAAGCCACTCAGCGAACTAATTCATGAGGATAAGGTCACTATCGAGGGAAGGATTGTCCATGAACCTTCCCTTAATTTTTATGGCAAGAAAAAATCCAGGCTGTCGTTTAATGTCGAAGTGGAAGGCATTGCGGTAAAGGCAGTCATGTTCAATCGGGCGTTTGCCAAAAAGCAGCTGAACCCCGGGGACACGGTGACATTAACAGGCAAATGGGATGCGTATCGTCTGCAAATAACGGTCAGCAATTACAAGAAAGGTCCGGCAAATGAGCAGACGGCCATCCAGCCGATGTATTCTTTAAAAGGCGATATAACCAATTATAAGGTGAAAAAAGCCGTCAGGAATGCTATCAAAGCTTACCAACATGAGATAACAGAACTTTTGCCGGAGCGTTATCTAAGTTCCTATAAACTTCCTGATCGGGCTTCGGCAGTGATGACAATGCATTTTCCAGTGAGCAGAGTTGACTTGAAACATGCACGGCGGCGCTTTACATATGAAGAATTTTTGCTGTTTCAGCTTAAAATGCAGTTACTGCGGAAAATAAAACGGGAATCTACCAGCGGGAACGCCCAGCATTACGAAGCATCCAGGCTGAATGAATTTATCAGCAGCTTTCCTTTTTCCTTCACAAATGCCCAGCAAAAAGCACTGAACCAGGTTTTGGCTGATATGAAATCGCCATACAGGATGAGCCGTTTGCTTCAGGGTGATGTCGGATCTGGTAAAACGGCGGTGGCAGAAGTAAGTCTTTATGCCTCGATTACTGCAGGCAAACAAGGAGCTTTGATGGTCCCGACTGAAATACTTGCTGAACAACATTTCGATTCATTAAAGGAGACATTTCGCGACAGGGCTTCCATCGTTTTATTGACCGGGTCTGTCAAAGGAAAAAAACGCAAAGAAACACTTGCGGCCATTGAAAATCATGAAGCAGATATTGTGGTCGGAACCCATGCTTTGATCCAGGATGATGTCTTTTTCAATGACCTGGGTTTTGTGATAGTCGATGAGCAGCACCGGTTTGGGGTGGAACAACGCCGGGCGCTGCGGGAAAAAGGGCTTCATCCTGATGTGTTATTCATGACGGCAACCCCGATTCCAAGAACATTGGCCATTACCGCATTTGGCGATATGGATGTTTCTGTGATTGATGAATTGCCATCAGGTCGAAAACCAATTGAGACGTATTGGGCCAAGGAAAATACATTCGAACGCATCCTGCAGTTTATCGATAAACGTGCCCGGCAAGGTGAACAGGCTTATGTTGTCTGCCCATTGATCGAGGAGTCGGACAAGCTGGATATTCAGAATGCCGTCGATTTATATCATCAGCTGGAAGAATTTTATACCGATTCCTTGCGAATAGGACTTATGCATGGGCGACTTTCAACCGATGAAAAAGATAGTATCATGAAACAGTTTGCCAATGGCGAAGTGGATGTCCTTGTATCGACGACCGTTGTGGAAGTCGGTGTGAACGTCATCAATGCAACGATCATGGTCATTTATGATGCGGAACGTTTTGGCCTGTCCCAATTGCACCAGCTGAGAGGCCGGGTTGGCCGTGGTGAGAAGCAAAGCTACTGCATTCTGATTGCCGACCCGAAAGGTGAAACCGGCAAAGAACGGATGCGGATTATGACCGAAACGAATAACGGTTTTGAGCTGTCCGAACAGGATCTGAAACTCCGCGGTCCGGGTGATTTCTTCGGGAAGAAGCAGAGTGGCTTGCCGGAATTTAAAGTTGCCGATATGATCCATGATTACCGGGCACTGGAAACTGCTCGGGGGGATGCTGAGGAAATGATTGAAAACGGCATGCTGGAAAATGATCCTGCTTTTAGGGACTTACAACGATATTTGGAAGATGAAGCTGTGTTACATGAAAAATTGGAATAAAATTTTTCAAGGATGTTATCTAAAAGATTGTTGTTTCCAACGCAACATCCATATACCGCGACGTAAGTGCATTGTTGATTTACGTTCCGGCCAGTCGCGCACCTTAGGGCAACGCTTCAGCCTCCTCGGAAGAAAACCGCTTCCTGCGGGGTCTTCAGCTGTTGCTTTTCCCGCAGGAGTCGACTGGCCTCCACTCCAATCAACAACCACAAGAGAGGTTAAATTACACGATAAATAATTTTGATTAAAAGTAAGTAAAAACAGCGTAGGAAATACGCGTAGACTCCAGCGGGAGGAAAGGCCTTGGTGAGCGTCAGCGCGAGGAGGCTCACCAAGCCCGCCGCGGAAAGCGGACGAAGCAAAAACATCCACTGAGTAAGCTACGAGTTGCGAGGAGTGCTACTCCCGAATCTCTTGCAACACGACGAGCACCAAGGTATTCCGAAGCGGTATTATTGCACTCAAATTTTTCACTGTGTCGCTGTTTATATCAACTGGTAATTAAAAGTAACATAGATTAACAAAAAGAGCCTTGTTTAAAAATCCGATATTATTTATGATAACTTGCATATTTTGATGTGGTATTATATACTATTAGTACAAGTCATAAGGATTACAGATAACATTTATTAAAGGAAAACAATGTTGCGCCGCACATGACTCGCGAATACCGGGTTTCCTATTGGACGGTGCTGTCAATGAAAATGAGTAAAGTAGAACGTCAACGGTTATTAAAAGAAACGATTGAAGCAACACCATTTATAACGGATGAAAAATTAGCGGAAAAATTCAGTGTTAGTATACAGACGATCAGGCTTGACCGTATGGAGCTTTCCATCCCGGAACTCCGTGAGCGCATCAAGTCTGTCGCTTCGTATCAGTGGAATGAGACTGTCAAAGCACTTCCTTTGGATGAAGTCATCGGCGAAATTATTGATCTTGATCTTGATAAACGCGCAATTTCGATATTGGAGATTAAACACGAACATGTTTTCCCGAATAAAGATTGCACGCGGGCATCATATATTATTTTGCCCAGGCCAATTCTGGCAGTTGCGTCATATAGACCTACAGAAAAAAAAAATAGTTCACCAGACAGTTAAAGCAGGGAACGTGTTGTCGCCAAGGCATTTGTTTGAAGAATGTGGAACGATAAAGGTTTGACCAAGTGATTCAAGTGAAACGTTTTGTCGATAAAATGAAGAAAAGTGTTTACCCGGTGTATTTCATATGTATCGTTCAGACAATCCAAAAGGGGACATTGGAAATGAAGATAGCAATTGATGCAATGGGAGGCGACCATGCACCAGAGGCAATTGTCAAAGGTGCAGAAGAGGCCGTATCCCACATTGAAAATTTGAATATAACGCTGGTCGGTGACGAAGAAAAAATTAAGCCGCATTTGACTGGTTCAGATCGAATCGACATTATCCATACGAATGAAATGATAACAGCTGATGATGAGCCGGTCAGGGCAGTCAGGAGCAAAAAGGATTCATCATTGGTATTAATGGCCAAAGAAGTGAAGGAAGACCGGGCGGATGCGTGTATTTCAGCAGGGAACACCGGTGCTTTGATGAGTGCGGGATTGTTTGTTGTCGGAAGAATCCGCGGAATTGATCGCCCGGCATTAAGTCCAACGCTGCCAACGACTGATGGAAAAGGCTTTTTGCTCTTGGATGTCGGTGCCAATGTTGATACTAAAGCACATAACCTTGTTCAATATGCCATTATGGGGTCGATTTATACCGAGCAAGTCCGATCGATTCAAAACCCGACTGTCGGTCTCCTGAATATTGGTACAGAAGAAGGTAAAGGCAATGAATTGACGAAAAAAGCATTCAACCAGTTAAAAGAGGCCCCGATTAATTTTGTTGGAAACGTTGAAGCACGTGATATTCTCTCAGGTGTTGCCGATGTTGTTATAACAGATGGTTTTAGTGGCAATATTGCCTTAAAAACAATCGAGGGTACGGCGATGACCATGTTTTCGATGCTGAAAGAAACATTTACGTCGTCCGTCAAAACGAAAATCGCTGCCGGCCTGGTGAAAGATGATTTAAAGGGGCTGCAGAGTCAATTGGATTATTCGGAGTATGGCGGTGCAGGGCTGTTTGGTCTTTCGTCACCAGTTATAAAAGCGCATGGATTTTCCAACAGCCGTGCCGTTTTCAATGCAATCCAGCAGGCTGCACATATGGTTGACAACAATGTAACAGATACGATCAGAACGACAGTCGAATCGATTGAGTGGGAGAAGGGAGACTAATCATGAAACGTGTCGCATTTTTATTTCCCGGTCAGGGGTCACAAGCGGTCGGCATGGGAAAAGATTTTTACGATCAGTATGCCGACGTAAAAGAACTCTTCCATCAGGCTGATCAGCTCCTGGGGAAAGAACTGACAAAGCTGATGTTTGAAGGTCCAAAAGAGGAACTGACCGAAACGGAAAATGCACAACCGGCATTATTATTGTCCGGAATTGCTGTCGGGAAGCTGCTGCAAAAAGAAAATATTCAGCCGGTGATGACTGCCGGTCATAGCCTCGGGGAGTACAGTGCACTTGTGGCTTCCGGTGCCATGTCATTTGAAGAGGCATTGCCGCTTGTTGCCACCAGGGGAAGACTAATGGAGGAAGCATTTCCAAAAGGCAGGGGCTCAATGGCAGCAGTGCTCGGCATGTCACAGGCTGAGATTGAACAGACATTGAACCAGTTGGATGACGATGAGGTTGTTGATCTTGCCAATCTGAACTGTCCGGGTCAGATCGTTATTTCCGGATCAAAAGAGGGCATTGATAGAGCTGCGGAACGGCTAAAGGAAAATGGTGCCAAACGTGTCATGCCTTTGAATGTTAGCGGCCCATTTCACTCCAGGCTGATGAGGCCGGCCAATGAACAGTTTACAAAAGAACTGGATGGCGTATCATTTAGGAACGCTGAGATCCCGGTTTATGCCAATGTAACAGCTGAACCAGTGACAGATAAAAACAACGTGAAAGATTTGTTGATCAGACAGCTTTATTCACCTGTCCGATTTGAGGAATCGATCCGCAATATGCTGAATGAAGATATCGATGCCTTCGTTGAGCTTGGAACAGGGAAAGTTTTGAGTGGTCTTGTGCGAAAAATTGACCGCAAAGCCAAAACGTTCGTCGTACAAGATCCCGATTCATTCAATACATTTCTATCGTGGTATAAGGAGGACTCCTAATGCTGGAAGGAAAAAATGCGTTAGTGACAGGTGCTTCTCGCGGAATTGGCCGTGCGATCGCCCTTGAACTGGCACGGCAAGGCGCAAATGTTGCTGTTAATTACGCTGGAAGTGAGGACAAGGCACAATCGGTTGTTGAAGAAATGAAGCAAATGGGTGTACAATCGTTAAAGATTCAGGCAAATGTTGCAGATGAAAATGAAGCAAAATCCATGATAAAAGAAGTTGTCAGTGAATTCGGCAGCCTTGATATTTTAGTGAATAATGCGGGTATCAATCGGGATAACTTATTAATGCGGATGAAAGAAGATGAATTCGATCAGGTGATTGATACAAATTTGAAAGGTGTCTTCCAGTGCATCAAAGCTGTCTCAAGACAGATGATGAAACAGAAAGGCGGCCGAATCATTAATGTATCGTCAGTCGTTGGCGTCAGCGGCAATGCCGGTCAGGCGAACTACACAGCTGCCAAAGCGGGTGTTATTGGTCTGACAAAATCAACAGCAAAAGAATTTGCATCGCGCAATATACTCGTTAATGCGGTTGCACCCGGTTTTATTTCAACGGATATGACCGATGCATTGACCGACGAACAAAAAGAAGGCATGCTCTCGCTTATACCGCTGGAAAAGTTGGGTGATGCGGAGGATGTGGCTCGTGTTGTTCGTTTCCTCGCCTCCGAGGATGCTAAATACATCACGGGTCAGACGATTAATATCGACGGCGGTATGGTGATGTAGAACAGGAGCCAGAGACCGGAAGCCGGATTTGGTGAAATCGGTGAATGAACTGATTTTGGTTATATAAAACAACTCGAAAGGGGGTGACGAATCGTGGCAGACGTATTCGATAAGGTAAAAGATATTATTGTTGATAAATTGGAAGTGGAAGAAGCACAAGTGAAAATGGAGGCATCTTTTAAAGACGACCTTGAGGCAGATTCACTTGATGTGGTTGAACTTGTTATGGAACTTGAAGATGAATTTGACATGGAAATTGCCGATGAAGAAGCCGAAAAAATCAATACGGTTGGGGATGCTGTGGAGTACATAAACAGCAATCAGTCCTGACTTCATATAACATTTGCAAGTCCCGCACTGTGCGGGGCTTTCTGTTTACGCTACATTCCGTCTTCAGTACAATGAATCTAATCTTAAATTTGAGTGGTGATCATCGATATGAACCTTTCACAACTGGAAGAACAGCTTGACATAACGTTTAACGATCAAGACCTGCTGAAGCAAGCTTTTACACATTCATCTTATGTGAATGAGCATCGGGATAAAAATTTTTCGGATAATGAACGCTTGGAATTCCTGGGTGATGCTGTCCTTGAACTGGGCGTTTCCCAATATTTATACAAGCAACAAGGGCAATTGCCTGAGGGGGACCTGACAAAACTGCGTGCATCGATTGTTCGTGAAGCCTCTCTGGTTGAGTTTTCCCGTGAGCTGAACTTTGGTGATTATCTTCTGCTCGGACGGGGTGAGGAGCAATCCGGCGGCCGTGAGCGACCGGCAATCCTGGCTGATGTGTTTGAAGCATTCCTGGGAGCATTGTACCTGGACCAGGGGTATGATGCCGTCATCCAATTCCTGAAACAATATGTCTATCCGAAAATAACAACAGGTGCTTTTTCGCATGCGATGGATTATAAAAGCAAGCTGCAGGAAGAAGTTCAGCGGCATCGTGATCATAGTATCGATTATGTGATTGCCGATGAAAAAGGGCCATCCCACGATAAGGAGTTCGTCGCGCAGGTGATTATAAATGGCGATGTCTCAGGCGAAGGGGCAGGCAATACCAAAAAAGAAGCCGAACAGCGTGCCGCCAAATATGCGCTGGATGCGTTGGATGAATAAAACAAAAGGCTGTGTGTTTTTGGATGAGCACCAGCCTTTTCGAGTATTCTGAGTGATAAACTGTCTTGGCCGCTTTTATGGCCATCAATTTCACATTATTATTTTATCCGATAAAATAATCGACTCATCAAACTAGTATTTTCGCTTTCCAATCATTAAACACTACCTAATCATAAGAGAAAAACTGGTTCCGCCTAATCGCGAACCAGTTTTCCACCTGCCAGGCTATTATGATGTTATGATTTCCTCACAGACCGCAGCTCAGCAATAAATGCCTGTGTCTCGGAAGCACTCAGATGCCCTTTTTGTTTCACCATATCATACATGAATTTGATGTCTTCATATTTTTCCAGATCATAGTCTGCCGAATCCAGCAACTCGGGATTGACCACACTCAATTGTTCAGCCAGTTCATCGAGCATAAATTTCAGGTTTTCCTGTGTCGGGTTTTCCAGATTCACGTGAACACTCCTCTATAAAATAGTTCCACAAAGCTTATGTATTGGATTAAGCCTTCTTTTGTGCTTCTCTTTATGATAAAATAAATGCGTTAAAAAGCCAACAGGCTGACGACATATTTTAAAAAGATAAAAAGGATAGGTCGGCTAAATTCGTCACGTCCTGTGCGTCGAGATAACTAGGAGAATGTTTATGTATTTGAAACGATTGGAAAGTGTGGGCTTTAAATCATTTGCCGAACGGATCAGTGTTGACTTCGTTCCGGGTGTGACATCAGTTGTAGGCCCAAACGGAAGTGGGAAAAGCAATATCACCGATGCAATCAGATGGGTGCTTGGTGAGCAGTCGGCACGGTCATTGCGCGGCTCGAAAATGGAGGACGTCATTTTCCAGGGAAGTGACACGCGGCGGGCGCTTAATGTTGCGGAGGTCACGCTGGTACTGGAGAACAGTGACAAAGAACTGCCGATTGATTATGATGAGGTCAGTGTCACCAGGCGTGTCTATCGTTCCGGTGAAAGTGAATTTTATATCAATAAACAGTCCTGTCGGCTGAAAGATATTGTCGATTTATTTATGGACTCTGGACTTGGACGTGAAGCATTCTCGATTATCAGTCAGGGAAAAGTTGAAGAAATACTCAGCTCCAAAGCAGATGAACGGCGGACGATTTTTGAGGAAGCCGCCGGTGTCTTAAAATATAAGCAACGCAAGAAGAAATCCGAGTATAAATTAGCCGAAACGCAAGAAAACTTAAACCGTGTGGAAGATATTATTCATGAAATTGAACAGCAAATAGAACCGCTGGAAGAGCAGGCGGAAACGGCACGCAACTATCTGGATAAAAAAGAACAATTGAAACAGCACGAAATTTCCTTGCTTATTACTGAGATTGAACAACTTCATGAAAAATGGCAGGCATTGCTGGATGAATTGGATAAAGAAAAAACGGATGAACTGAATCAGAAAACAGCCATTCAGACGAAAGAAGCCGAGCTGGAACATGAACGACAGGAACTTCAGAAGCTTGATGACGAAATCGAACAGCTGCAGGCGAATCTGCTGTCTACTACCGAACAGCTGGAACAATACGAAGGCAAGAAACAAGTGTTCAATGAACGGACCAAACATTTTACCGAAAACAAGGAAAAGCTTGAAGCACAAAAAAAGGAAACAGCCGAACGAATCGAAATGCTGCAGTATGAGCTCAACGAGGAAAACGCGAAACTATCGTCATTGCAGAGTAGCCGCAACGAAACGAAAGACCAGGTCAAACAGCTGGAAACAAAACTGACGACCGAGAGCGAAAATATTGCCGAACAAATTGAAGAACTAAAATCCGATTATATCGAATACTTGAATGAACAGGCTGCCAAACGTAATGAAAAACAATCGGTCCAGCAGCAGCTCCAGCAAATAGCCGGCAAAAAAGAAAAGCAGGCTGCAAAATTTGAGGATTTGCTGCAAGAACGGGAAGAACTTAGTACGAGAACGGAGAAGTTGAAGTCCGATTATGCGGAGCAGGAAGAAACTTGCCAGTCAAAATCTCAGGCTGTCCAACAGCTGAAAGATGACCTGACAAGCAAACGCAATGCTTTTCAGGAAGCACAGACTAAGCTGTATCAAGGCTATCAATATATCGAAAAATTAAAGTCTAAAAAAGAAATGCTGGAAGACATGAAAGAGGATTTTCAAGGCTTTTTCCACGGGGTTAAAGCTATCCTCAAAGCCCGGGAGGAAAAGAAACTTGACGGTATCCACGGGGCTGTCATTGAGTTGATCGATGTTCCGAAAAAATACATAACAGCAATTGAAACGGTTCTGGGTCCTCAGGCTCAGCATGTTGTGGTGAATGATGATCAGGCAGCACGCCAAGCAATCAGTTGGTTGAAAAAGACAAACAGCGGCCGTTCTACCTTTTTGCCGCTTAGGTCGATTCAGGCACGATTTGTCCCTAAAGGTTTGCTGGCCAAAGCGGAGAGTCATCCTGGCTTTGTAGGCGTTGCAGGTGATCTCGTATCGGCACCGCCTGAGTTTCAGAAGGCCGTCAACCATCTAATGGGTCATAATCTGGTTGCTGAAACATTACAAGATGCCAATGAAATCGCTAGCCTGATCAATCGGAAACACCGGGTCGTCACGCTGGAAGGTGATGTAGTCAATCCGGGCGGTTCCATGTCCGGCGGGGCACAAAAAAAATCAAAGCAATCATTATTCACGAGAGAAAAAGATTTACAGGAAGTGACTGAAAAACTCACGAACTTCCAGCAAAAAGCAGATGCCTTTGAGCAACAAGTTGACAACGAAAAGCAGCAAATCAGCGAGTTGGAAGAGAAGCTTGCAGAAGAAGAGAATCAAGTGTCAGAAGAACAGGAAAAGCTGCAGACGATTCATTCGTCCTTCAAAGAAACTGAAATGAAATTGGCATCATTAAATGATAACCTTGCATTATATGATCAGGACAAACAGCAATTTAATCAGGATACAAACGAATTGAACGAACGTGACGAACAGCTGACGAAAGCACTCGAAACCATTTCGGAGCAGCTCGAATCAACACAGCAGGAAATTGATAAGCTATCAGAACAGGAAGAGACGTTCCGGGAAAATCAGGAACAACTGAAAGAAGATTATCAGAGCGCACAAGTTGCTTTAGCTGAACAGGAAGAACGGTTAAAGAACCAGCGTGAAAAAACCAACAATGTCCAAACACAGTTGAATGATTATGAAGAGCAATATGAAATTTATGCCAATGACTTAAACGAGCTCCTGGATGTGCAGAATTCAGAAGAAACAGAGGAAGACATTGAAGCAACTATTTCGGAAGCGAAGGCCAACAAAGACACGATTACAGCCAAAACACAGGAAATGCGTTCGAATCGATCCGAACGCACCCAAATTTTGCAGGACCAGGACCGGGAGCTGAAAGAGGAAAATAAACAACACCAGGCGGTTAAAGAAGCTATTCAGGAAAAAGAAGTCAGAGCGAACCGTCTTGATGTTGAACTGGAAAACCGGTTGTCCAAGCTGCAAACGGAATACACGATGACATTTGAAAAAGCCAAACAGGATTACGATAAAACGGACAATGTCCAGGAAACACAATCGATGGTAGAACAAATCAAACAGGCTATTGATCAACTGGGCACTGTTAATCTTGGAGCCATTGATGAGTATGAACGTATATCCGAGCGGTACGAGTTTTTGTCGGAGCAGCGAAATGATCTTGTCGAAGCAAAACAGACACTGCATTCGGTTATTGCGGAAATGGATGAAGAAATGGAAAAACGCTTTGGTGACACGTTTGATCAAATTAAAAAAGAATTTTCCGTTGTCTTCAAACAATTATTCGGCGGGGGCAAGGCAGAACTGAAATTGACCGATCCGAAGAACCTGCTGGATACCGGAGTGGAGATCATAGCACAGCCGCCCGGGAAGAAATTACAGCACCTTGGACTTTTGTCAGGCGGTGAGCGGGCTTTGACGGCAATCGCCCTGCTGTTTGCGATACTCCGTGTCCGTCCGGTGCCGTTCTGTGTGCTGGACGAGGTTGAGGCAGCTCTGGACGAAGCAAATGTCGTCCGGTTTGCCACGTATTTGAAGACTTACAGTGAGGACACGCAATTCATTGTTATTACCCATCGCAAGGGGACCATGGAAGAATCAGATGTCCTGTACGGTGTGACCATGCAGGAATCCGGTGTGTCACGGCTCGTATCGGTCCGGCTGGAAGACACGGAAGAGCTTATCAACGCATAAGGAGGTATTCAATTAATGGGATTCATGGATAAACTTAAAAATAAATTCAAACAGAATGACGAAGATACAGAAGATGTTTCCAAAAAGTATAAACAAGGCATGGAAAAAACACGCAGCTCATTTTCCAGTAAAATCAATGACCTGATTGCCCGCTACCGCAAAGTGGATGAGGACTTCTTTGAAGAACTTGAAGAAGTGCTGATTGCAGCGGATGTCGGCGTCAATACGGTTATGGATCTTATTGACGAATTGAAAATGGAAGTGAAACGGCAGAACATTAAAGATACCAAAGAAATCAAAGACGTTATTTCGGAAAAACTGGTGGAAATCTACTACGGTGACGATGATGAAGAAGTTGAGAAGCTGAATATCCAGGAAGATGAACTCTCCGTCATCCTGGTTGTCGGTGTGAATGGTGTCGGCAAAACAACATCCATCGGAAAACTTGCCCATCAATTAAAACAGGAAGGCAAAAGCGTCATGCTGGCTGCGGGTGATACATTCCGCGCCGGTGCAATTGAGCAGCTTGATGTCTGGGGTGAACGCGCCGGTGTTGATGTCGTTAAACAAGGAGAAGGCAGTGATCCGGCAGCGGTTATTTTTGATGGGATTAAAGCAGCGAAATCACGCAACGCCGATGTTCTCATCTGTGATACGGCCGGCCGCCTGCAAAACAAGGTTAATTTAATGAATGAACTTGCCAAAGTGAAGCGGGTGATAGAACGGGAGGTACCGGGCGCACCTCATGACGTATTGCTTGTGCTTGATGCAACAACCGGTCAGAATGCATTAAGCCAGGCCAAGACATTTTCCGAAGCAACCGATGTATCAGGGATTATCTTGACGAAATTGGATGGAACGGCAAAAGGCGGGATTGTATTGGCAATCCGAAACGAGCTGCAAATCCCGGTTAAATTCGCCGGGCTGGGTGAAAGAATCGAGGATCTGCAGCGGTTTGATGCACACGCATTTGTTTACGGCTTATTTGCGGATCTGCTTGAAGATGATACTGAATGATGGTAAACTTTTTTGTAAAGGGATTTCACTTAACAATGGACCAAATAAATGTGCTAAGGGGTGGTTAAAATGCTGGAAAAAACAACGCGTGTCAATTACTTGTTTGACTTTTATCAGTCACTTTTGACCCCTAAACAGCGCAATTATATGGATATGTACTATCGGGAGGATTATTCACTTGGTGAAATTTCCGACTTATTGCAGGTGTCGCGGCAAGCGGTGTATGATAATATCAGACGAACCGAAACGATGCTTGAATCATACGAAAAAAAATTAGGTTTATATGATAAATTCCAAAAGCGTGCAGCAATTTTGGACAGGATGGATAATCATGCAACAGATAACAGTGAGATGCAGGCTTTTATCCATCAACTAAAAGAATTGGAGTAGGGGGGCACCTTCTATGGCATTTGAAGGATTGGCCGAGCGTTTACAAAGTACGATGAAAAAAATTACCGGAAAAGGGAAGGTTTCTGAGCAGGACGTTAAAGAAATGACGCGTGAAGTCCGCCTTGCACTGCTGGAAGCTGACGTTAACTTCAAGGTTGTCAAAGATTTAATCAAACGCATCAAGGAACGTGCTGTCGGACAGGAAGTAATGGATAGCCTGACACCCGGTCAGCAGGTCATTAAGGTTGTGAAAGAGGAATTAACCGAGCTGATGGGCGGCGAGCAGAGCAAGATAGCTGTAGCCGACCGTCCGCCAACTGTTATTATGATGGCAGGTTTGCAGGGTGCCGGGAAAACAACGACAAGCGGCAAACTGGCCAATCACTTGCGGAAGAAACACAATCGCTCACCACTCTTGGTGGCCGCCGACGTTTACCGGCCGGCAGCCATCGACCAGCTTGAAACGGTTGGAACTCAGCTTGATATGCCGGTTTTCTCCAAAGGCACAGATGCAGGTCCTGTCGATATAGCACGGGAAGCACTTGAACAAGCTAAGGAAGAACATCATGATTACGTGATTATTGATACAGCAGGCCGGCTTCATGTTGATGAAGATCTGATGGATGAGCTGGCGCAAATTAAAACAGCCGTCAATCCGGATGAGATTTTCCTTGTTGCTGATGCCATGACTGGACAGGATGCTGTCAATGTGGCTGAGAGTTTCGATCAACAGCTGGATCTCTCGGGTGTTGTCCTGACGAAACTTGACGGTGACACACGCGGTGGTGCTGCCCTTTCCATCAGAGCTGTAACCGGCAAGCCGATTAAATTTGCGGGTATGGGTGAAAAACTTGATCAGCTTGAACCATTTCACCCGGAAGGCATGGCATCACGTATCCTTGGTATGGGTGACGTATTGAGCCTGATCGAAAAGGCGGAAACGAACGTCAATGAAAAACAGGCGAAAGAACTTGAGGAAAAGATGCGTACAATGTCCTTTACATTTGACGATTTTCTGGAACAAATGGGTCAGGTTAAAAATATGGGACCATTGGAAGACTTGATGGCCATGATACCGGGCGCCAACAAAATGAAAGGGCTGAAGAATGCGCAACTTGATGAGAAACAGCTTGTTCAAGTAGAAGCGATTATTCAATCGATGACCAAAGCTGAACGCCAGGATCCAAATTTAATGAACGCAAGCCGCAAAAAGCGAATTGCTAAAGGTTCCGGCACATCCGTATCACAAGTGAACCGGTTATTGAAACAATTTAATGAGATGAAGAAAATGATGAAACAAATGACCAACATGCCAAAAGGCAAAAAAGGCAAAGGCATGAACCTGCCGTTTATGTAGATAAGAAAAATTCGGCGACGCCTCATTTTTCCAGATGCCGGAAGAGGTAAGATTTGCGGAAGTCAGCGAATTAGCCGATTTCTGAAAATACTGGTCTGTAATGGAAAAACACTTTACAGACATTATAACATCTGTTAGAATCTAAAATTGTGAAACAAAAGTTATTGGAGGTGACATCATGGCAGTAAAAATTCGTATGAAACGTATGGGATCAAAACGTAATCCATTTTACCGTATTGTCGTAGCCGATTCACGCTCACCAAGAGACGGACGTTTTATTGAACAAATCGGAACGTATAATCCTGTTGTGAACCCTGTGGAAGTTAAGATAAACGAGGAAAAAGCATTGGATTGGATGACAAATGGTGCTAAACCGAGTGATACAGTCCGTAACCTTTTCTCTAAACAAGGCATCATGAAAAAATTTCACGAACAGAAAAATTAATCGTAAAGTAGTGTGATAATCATGAAAGCCCTGATTGAAACCATTGTGACACCATTGGTTGATCATCCTGACGACATCGTTGTGACGGAAACAGAAGAAGATTCAAAAATTGTCTATCATCTGACCGTCAACCAAAACGATGTCGGCAAGGTAATTGGAAAAAACGGCCGAATTGCCAAAGCAATTCGGACAGTCGTTTATGCTGCAAAAACAGAAACAAACAAGCGTATTTATTTAGATATTATGTAAAGGGAGAGGGTATACCTTTCCCTTTTTACAAATCTGATGGATTCATCTCTATTTCAAAGTGTAGAGAGAGTGGGGAACCAATATGCAAATAATCAAAAAGGTCCTGGTTAAACAAGTGGTCACTGAGAAAAGCAAGGACAAATTACGAAAGAATTTTACTGATCACAAAATGCGGCTTGAACAAGAGTGTCAACAATTAAGGTTTGAACAGCGTAAACTTGAAAATAAACGCAATATGTCAAAACAGGAACTTTCCCAGCGATTTCAGCAAGAAATCAAAAATCGCAAAGAAAAGATCAAACTTGTTGATTTTAAAATCGAGCAGCTGGATATTCTTGAAATCGGCAGTGAAATCACCGAAAAAGAAGTTGAAGCTCTTGTTGAGGTCAAAGAAGGTTCGCATTGGAATGAAATTATGGAAGCGTCGGCCATTGTTATAAAGGATGATGTCGTTGTCCGAATTGATGAATAGCAGGTGATGACATGACAGACATGTTTAATGTAGGCAAAATTGTAAATACACATGGCATTAAAGGTGAAGTTAAAGTATATCGGATCACTGATTTTGATGACCGGTTTGAAATCGGTAATAAGTTAATTCTTGAGAAGAACGATAAATTGGTGGATTTGAAGATTGACGGACACCGGATTCACAAAGGGTTTGATTTGCTTCATTTCGAAGGCTATGACAATATTAACGATGTTGAACAATTTAAAGGGCTTCACCTGAAAATTAGTCATGATCAATTGACCGAACTGGATGAACATGAATTCTATTATCATGAAATCATTGATTGTGGTGTGTATCTGACAAACGGTGACTACATCGGGGTCATAAAGGAAATCCTATCACCAGGCGCGAATGATGTATGGGTGGTTGACAGGGAAAAGGAGAAAGATGTATTAATCCCTTATATTGCGGATATTGTAAAAGAAGTAGATGTTTCAGCACAAAAAGTAACCATCGAACCAATGGAAGGATTGCTTGACTGATGCATATTGATGTATTGACGCTATTCCCGGAAATGATATCAGGTATGTTTGATGCCTCGATTTTAAAAAAAGCACACGAGAAAGAAAAATTAAGTTATAACCTGGTGAATTTCCGTGACTACTCGGAAAATAAACATATGAAAGTTGACGATTACCCGTATGGCGGTGGAGCTGGAATGGTGTTGACCCCGCAGCCGGTGTTTGACGCAGTGGATTCGATAACAGCTGATAAAACAACGAATCCAAGAGTGATTTTAATGTGTCCCCAAGGCGAGCCATACAATCAGAAGAAAGCAGAAGAACTGGCTAAAGAAGATCATCTTGTGTTTATTTGCGGCCATTATGAAGGTTATGATGAGCGGATCAGGGAACATCTCGCTACTGACGAAATATCAATCGGTGATTATGTACTGACCGGCGGGGAACTTGGTGCCATGGTTGTGATCGACAGCGTTGCCAGATTATTGCCCGATGTACTTGGGAATGAGGCGTCTGCACCAGAAGACTCATTTTCCACCGGACTCCTGGAACATCCCCACTATACACGCCCTGCTGACTTCCGTGGTATGAAAGTTCCGGATGTGCTGTTATCAGGTGATCATGCAAAAATTGCCGAATGGCGCAGGAAAGAGTCGCTGAAACGGACTTGTGAGAGGCGAAAAGACCTGATAGATGAGAAAAACTTATCAGATAAGGATAAAAAAATATTGGGAGAAATAGAGTGTTGAACTCACCCTTTTAGTATGATATATTTATGATTGTGCTTAAGTACGTATGAGCGCGTAAAAACGATGTTCCGCTGTCCTGTAGTGAGATAAGAGCATTAGTTTGGAAGGAGTGAACCAGGATGCAAAATATTATCGATGAAGTGACAAAAGATCAGCTTCGTACAGATCATCCTGATTTCCGCCCGGGTGACACTGTTAAAGTTCACGTTAAGGTTGTTGAAGGTACCCGTGAACGTGTTCAGGTATTTGAAGGTGTTGTCATCAAACGTCAAGGCGGCGGAATCAGTGAAACATTCACGGTAAGAAAACTTTCCTATGGTATTGGTGTCGAGCGTACATTCCCGCTGCATTCACCACGTATTGCGAAAATCGAAGTTTCCCGCCGTGGTATTGTTCGCCGCGCGAAACTATACTATCTTCGTAATCTGCGCGGAAAAGCAGCACGTATTAAAGAACGTCGCTAATCCGTCAAATGAAGCGGTTATTGTAAAGGGGCTTGTTTTATTCACACAAGCTCCTTTTTACTTGGAAATCTCACTTGGATAACATGATATAATAGATATGTTATGACATATATGTTGCAGGCGGTGGGGAAAATATGGAGAAACTTAAAAGTGAATGGTTTGACTGGGTAAAGGCTCTATTAATAGCTTTTGGCCTGTTCTTTATCATTCGAACCTTCTTTTTTGCTCCGATTGTCGTTGACGGACCTTCCATGATGCCAACGTTGCATGATGGGGATCAAATGATTGTCAATAAGTTCATCTATCAAATACAAGAGCCTGAGCGTTTTGATATTGTCGTATTTCATGCTTCTGAAGGGAAGGACTTTATCAAACGTGTCATCGGCTTGCCAGGCGAACATGTGGCAGTAGAGGATGAAGAGTTATATGTCGATGGTGAAAATGTGGAAGAGGCCTTTTTACAGGAACGAAAAGAAAAAATGCCGTCCTATCAGCCATTGACTGGTGACTTTCAGCTGGAGGAGCTCCCTGGTGGGCACGAAGAAATTCCTGAAAACCATGTGCTGGTGTTAGGTGACAATCGGAATAACTCGACGGATAGTCGTATACTGGGTCTGGTTTCAATGGATCAGATTGTCGGAAAAACAAGTTTGATTTATTGGCCGCTCGATCGCATACAGATAATACATGATTAGGATGAGCGAAATGACGATACAATGGTTTCCTGGACACATGGCAAAAGCAAAGCGTGAAGTGGAAGAAAAACTGAAATTGGTTGACTTTGTAATGGAGCTTGTTGATGCGCGGGCACCTTTATCTTCACAAAACCCAATGCTTCAGGATGTTTTGCAGCAAAAACCGAAAATGATTGTCATGATGAAAAAAGATCTCGCGGACGATCGGGTAACGGATGAATGGCTGAATCATTTTAATAATCTTGGAATTCCGGCTGTTGCGATTGATGTCAATGATAAAGCCGATATGAAACGCGTTATTCAAACGGCTAAAATGCTAGGTCAGGCTAAAATGGATAAGTTGAAGAAAAAGGGCGTTAATCCGCGTCCTGCGCGTGCGATGATTATTGGTATACCGAATGTCGGTAAATCAACACTCATAAACCGTCTGGCGAATAAGAAAATAGCCCAAATCGGCGATAAACCGGGCGTGACCAAAAAACAGCAATGGATAAAAGTAAAAGATGATTTTGAACTGCTTGATACACCGGGTATTTTGTGGCCTAAATTTGAAGATGAAATAGTAGGTTATCGGCTTGCAGCTATTGGTACCATTAAAGATCAGCTATTGCCGCTGGATGATGTTGTCGCTTTTGCCGTAGAGTATATGCAGGAACATTACCCGGAGAGACTGGGAGAACGTTACGGGATTGACCGTGATATGGACGACATGTGGCATATATTCGTTTCCATCGGCAAGCAGCGAGGAGCACTGGAAAGCGGCGGGAATGTTAATTTTGACAAAGTTGCAGGTTTGGTTATCCATGATTTGCGATCAGGAAAACTTGGTGACATGACGCTTGAAACCCCTCCGGAAAGCGAATAGTTGCCGGTGACAGGTCCTTCCCCGCTGATTGAAATAAGCACAAAACAATCCATAAATCGTTTTGTGCCTATTTTTATTATAGTATCAATACTTAATGTTTACAGAGACTTCGAATCATCAAAACGCACCAGCACCGCCGCCACCAGTTGAAGAAGTGGTTGTATTGGTACTGTTAACGTGTATGGCAGTTGTGTAAAGTGCAATATTGGAGGCGCTGAATGATGTTGTCGCAAATATTGGATTCTTTAGCAGCGGATAATATACTTCCGTTGCAGGAAGTTGTATTGAAGATTTACACTGTTCTCCATATTCTTCTCCTGCGCCAAGTATAATGGCATATTCCAGCCTCTCTTCAATGGCAGTCGGATCCTCCCCAACAGGATAATGACTGCCCTTAAATGTACGATAAGCCTGTTTTATGGCATATTTCAGCTGTCTGATATCCTTAGTCCAATAAAATTCCGGAATCACTAATAGCGCTGTAACCGACAGACCGTAAAAAATCAGCGTCATAATCACAGCTGGTTCAAATGAAAAACCGATCGCTGTCATCAATAGCATAACGAAATAATAGCCCAAGAGCACCCATTTATTCCGGTTAAATAGAAGGCCAACAGCAGTTATACCACCTGCAATAAGCGGTAATACCCATTGTTCTGTCCTGCTGATCGTATCAATGGTGGTAAAGTAGTAGAACAGGCCAAAAGATGCTATGAGCAGTGGAATCGAAAACAATGGGAACCCTTTGAACGATTTTTTTAAACCTTGATAGTTATTCCGATTCTCCACTTTTTCTGTCCACTTATCAAAATGATTTTTGAAATGATCTGCTTTTTCTTCTTTTGCTTCATCGGATTCATCATCTTGAGCAATGAGAGACTCCAGTAAAAAATAAGCACCTTTGTCGTCTTTTTCGGTGAACAGCCAGTCAAGCAAGTATACGTCAGCTTCATCGACACCAGCCTGATGGCAGATCCGGTTAAACCTGTAAGTTTCTTTGCCGTCAGTTATTGACGAAGGGACCTTTTCAAGTGTTACGATCCCTCGCTGTTTTAATGAAAATAAGCCGGCAATAAAGCTGTCATCCGGAAATCGTCCATCATTATTCAGATATTTAACGAACAATGGATCGGTTTTTTCAACCAGTCGTTGCAACGAATCGATATCGTTACTCCCGCGGTATCGATTGGGGTGAAAGATGAACATGAATAGTGAACCGATTGCTAGTAAGCCAAGCAGGATCAGCACAACCGGTGTTATCCGGGACATATTTAACGCAAGGCTCTCAGCACGCTCAGCAAGCTCCTGTTCTTCTGCCAGAATCGTATCTTCCATATTGTTATCACGGTTTGCTTCCATACCTGTCAATTGATCAGATGGAAAAACAAATCGAATCTGTGAGTTGCTTCCGGCTTCAAGCAGAGAGCTTTTATATTGCACACCATTTTCTGATGCCGACAGTTTCCCTGTGTTATCTTCATGTAAAAAGAAGTGCTGATTTTCTGCACCAGTCCCCTCAGGCGGGCGTAGCGTAATGGTAACATCATTTAAATCCGTTTCGTTTGAATCATCAAAAAAGGCGTATTTTAAATCGGCGACATCGCTATACTTTTTAACAGATCCCTCCACGTCATAGCTATACAGTACACTTTTCGTTTCATTTGTTGAATCTGAAAATATTTGGTACGTATCATCCTCTTCTTCCGCTTCCAGGGAATCAAGATTTTCCGTTGAAACTGAAGGATCCTTGCCATCTGTGAGATAAGCATTAAAGTTTTTCACATCTGATTCAATTGACCGGGTCATCCCTTCATACGAGCCGTTAAATGTATACGTAAATAATTCCCGGACATGCATGGAGCCGTCCTTCTGAATTTGTGCATCGATGGTCACTTCATCTATGGAAAAGGACCGGTCGTCTGTACAAGCAGTAGAAATAAATATGAGAGATAATAGTATGACTCCGGTAAATAATTTTTTCATAAACGTGTTCCTCCTGATTAGCTTCTAATAATAATACGATTCAATCAAGAAAAAGTTTCAAGTGATAGATTGACATTGAGTATTTGCTTTTAATTCCGCTTTTATCAATGTAAAATAATTTAGTGACCACAGTATTCAGGTTCACGATATTTTAGCCGATATAATTACTATAGAATGCAGGTGATGAATTTGGAGAAACAATCGATAACAGTACTGAAACAATTATTCGAAGCAGATAAATTGAATGAAACATATATAAATGAACTGAAATCGGATAAGCGAAAAGGCGTTCAACAGCTGATTGAACGATATGAGCGAAAAAAATTAAACGAAAAAGCATTGGAAGAAAATTTTATCCGCATGTGCCGCCATGAACAACGAAATTATAGTGACGATTGCCATTACATAGCTGGTGTCGATGAAGCAGGGCGTGGTCCGTTAGCAGGTCCGGTTGTTGCCGCTGCCGTTATCCTGCCTCGGGATTTTAAACTGCTGGGATTAAATGATTCCAAACAGTTAAACGAAGCAACCCGGGATGAATATTTTTCTATTATAAAAAATGAAGCTGTGAGCTGCGGTATTTCCATTATCGATAATCTTAAAATTGATCAGGTCAATATCTATGAAGCTACGAAACTGGCCATGTATGATGCGGTTAATCAGCTTGACCCGTCTCCTGACCATGTATTGATTGATGCTGTGTCACTCGACCAATTGCCTTGTACGTCTGAAGCCATTACGAAAGGCGATCAGGAGAGCATCTCGATTGCAGCAGCGAGCATATTAGCAAAGGTTACCCGAGACAATTTAATGAAATCGTTACATAAGGAATATCCGGCATATGGATTCGCATCCAATATGGGATATGGTACAAAACAGCATTTGGATATACTTAAGGAGCAAGGAATTACACCGTATCACCGGAAATCATTTGCACCGGTACTTCTTGCTGAATAGGGGGAGATATTTTCATGAACGTGCAGCATCCTTCAGGAAACCGAATAACGTCATCACCCGCTATTTCCAATTCGGAACAGGCATTAAGACCCGGGCAAATTATTCAGGGAAAAATCATGAAAATATACCCGAATCAAACTGCGCAAATACAGCTTGGCGCTCAAAGAATGGTGGCCCAGCTGGAGGCCTCTTTAAATGTCGGTGGGAGATACCATTTTCAGGTACAGCCTTATATGAACGAAAAACGGCACAAAGCTGCGGCAATGCGATATGACCAGAAACATGAACAGGCACCAAAGGTTACTGCAGCGGGTAAAGGGCTGACGGCTAAAGCTATCATTCAAAAAGCCAAAGAAAATAATGTTCCTGTACAGGAAGACGAATCACTGGTTGAGCTGCTTGCCGAACTGAATATCAATGAAACGATTCCTGAAGAGCTGTATCAGGCTGTGGCTGAAGTGTTTGCTTTCGTGTACAGAACAGATCAGCGTATGGGAGAAAATTAAACAATACCCCTGTTCACTTATACAATCGAAAAAAATCGCAAAAAGGGGGCGTCGATTTTTAAAAATTTCATGCCCCTTTTTACAGATTGGATACGATTATAGTAGTGAATAGGATATATTTTGCTATAAACCTTCGACAGGGTTTGGCATGCACGGTCAATTATCCGCATCTTTACGGGGATAAACCGCTATTTCTTGTGAAATCTATCGTTTTTTTATACAATAGTGATGCAGTGAAATTTGATGGGAGGAAAAAAGATGAACATTCATGAGTATCAAGGCAAAGATATTTTGCGCGAATCCGGCGTAAATGTCCCGAACGGGCATGTCGCATATACGATTGATGAAGCAGTTAACGCTGCCAAAAAGCTGAACAGCGATGTGACCGTTGTAAAGGCGCAGATTCATGCTGGTGGACGGGGTAAAGCCGGCGGTGTCAAAATTGCTAAAAATTTGGATGATGTGCGTACATATGCAGATGAAATTTTGGGTAAAAACCTGGTGACCCACCAAACCGGCCCTGAAGGTAAAGAAGTCAAACGTCTGTTAATTGAAGAGGGCAGCGATATTCAAAACGAATATTATGTAGGACTTGTAATGGACCGCGCAACTTCCCGTGTTGTCATGATGGCATCAGAAGAAGGCGGGACAGAAATTGAAGAAGTTGCTGCCGAAACACCGGAGAAAATTTTTAAAGAAGTGATTGATCCGGTAGTAGGACTGTCCGGCTATCAAGCTCGCAGGTTAGCATTTAACATCAATATTCCGGATGAGTTGATCGGCAAAGCAGCTAAATTCATGATTGGACTTTATAACGTATTTGTGGAAAAAGATTGTTCCATCGCTGAAATCAACCCGCTTGTTACAACGGGTGATGGACAAGTAATGGCGCTTGATTCCAAACTGAACTTTGATGATAATGCTATGTTCCGTCAAAAAGATGTTATGGAATTGCGTGATTTGGAAGAAGAAGACGAAAAAGAAATCGAAGCTTCCAAATATGATTTAAGCTATGTTGCACTTGATGGCAATATCGGCTGCATGGTTAATGGAGCAGGGCTTGCGATGTCAACAATGGACATCATTAAACATTATGGCGGCGAACCTGCAAACTTCCTGGATGTTGGCGGCGGTGCAACAGCTGAAAAAGTGACAGAAGCATTCAAAATCATTTTGTCCGATTCACATGTTAAAGGGATTTTCGTGAACATTTTCGGCGGTATCATGAAGTGCGACGTCATAGCTGAAGGTGTTGTGGAAGCGACTAAACAAGTGGGACTCGATATTCCGCTCGTTGTGCGCCTTGAAGGCACTAACGTTGAATTAGGTAAACAAATTCTTGATGAATCCGGATTAAACATTACATCTGCCGGATCCATGGCAGACGGTGCAGAAAAAATCGTTTCCGCAGTTAAGTAATTTTTTTGATCGTGATTAGATAATTTAAGAAAGGACGGACGAAAATGAGTGTATACGTTAATAAAGATACAAAAGTAATTGTCCAGGGTATTACTGGTGGTACGGCCAAATTCCACACAAGACAAATGCTTGACTATGGTACCAAAATCGTCGGCGGTGTCACACCGAAAAAAGGCGGTACAGAAGTAGAAGGGGTGCCTGTATTCAACACAGTACAGGATGCTGTTGATGAAACAGGAGCTAATGCATCGGTCGTTTATGTACCGGCACCAGCTGCAGCAGATGCTATTCTGGAAGCAGTGGATGCAGAATTGGACCTGGTTATTTGTATAACAGAACATATTCCGGTTATGGATATGGTCAAAGTGAAACGGGCGATGGAAGGTAAAAAGACACGTCTCGTTGGTCCGAATTGCCCGGGCGTTATTACAGCTGATGAAAGCAAAATTGGTATTATGCCGGGCTATATTCATAAAAAAGGCCACATCGGCGTTGTATCCCGTTCAGGTACTCTGACATATGAAGCTGTGCATCAGCTGTCTGAAGCGGGTTATGGCCAGACAACCGCTGTAGGAATTGGCGGCGACCCTGTGAATGGAACAGATTTTATTGACGCCTTGTCAGCCTTCAATGAAGATCCGGAAACAGAAGCTGTCGTCATGATTGGTGAAATCGGCGGTACAGCTGAAGAGGAAGCATCTGAATGGGTCAAAGCGAATATGGATAAACCTGTCGTCGGTTTCATTGGCGGCGCAACTGCACCTCCGGGAAAACGGATGGGGCATGCCGGTGCGATTATTTCCGGTGGTAAAGGGACTGCCGAAGAGAAAATCCGTGTCATGAACGAATCCGGCATTCAAACAGCAGACACACCTGCTGATATTGGTGAAACCATGATTAACGTACTAAAAGAAAATGGTCTGCAGGAAAAATGCAAAACACACTAATTAAGAGCGGTTCTGTCGATTGTTGCTTTAAATGACAACAATCGATATGGCAAAGTTGAATATAATAGGGAACCCGGGACCCGGAATAATGGGTATTTGGGTTCCCATTATCAATATGAAATATAATAAGGTCGTGATTTATTGGAAGTATTTCGTAAACGCTTAATCCATATTCACCGTTGTCGTGGTGTTACCCGCAGGACCATCCGAAAGTTTATCCGCTATGATCCCACATTAAAAAGTATTTACAGCCTCAATGCCTCTGAAATCAGTCAATTTTTTTCTCTGCCTCTGAATAAAGCTTCTTTATTTCATTCAGATCTCCGAAATCCGGCATTAAAATCCAGGCTACGGCATGATTTAAAAACCGTAGATGTCATAACAGCAGTTGACGGTATCTATCCTTATGTGTTAAAAACTATTAAAGATGCGCCGCTGGTATTATATGCTATTGGTAACATAGATTTGCTGAAACAAAATCCAATTTTCAGTGTGATTGGTACAAGACGACCATCACGTGAAGCGATGTTAAAAATGGAAAAATACGTGCTGCCTTTAATTCAAAATAATTGGGTGATTGTCAGTGGTATGGCAACAGGAATTGACAGTTATGCACATCAGCTGACAATCAGCAATAATGGAAGTACAATAGCAGTGCTGGGCAGCGGCTTTAATCACATTTATCCAAGACAAAATACAAAGCTTTTCAGACGGATTGCCGAAAAAGGTTTATTACTATCCGAATACTCCCCGGACACCCCGCCGGAACGGTTTTACTTTCCTGAACGCAATCGGATCATCAGTGGTTTAAGTTTTGGCACATTCGTAATTGAAGCAACTGAAAAAAGCGGTACGTTGATTACAGTTGACCAGGCATTGGATCAGGGGAGAGAAGTGTATGCGCTCCCGGGATCCCCTTTGACACCGTACACAAAAGGATGTCATAAAATGATACAGGACGGTGCAAAACTTGTTCAGGAGCCGGAAGATATTCTGGAAGACTGGGTGAGAATCGAACCAAATTGGGTCATATGACTCAAATGAACTTCATAACATGTTTGACAAACACGGTGTAACTATTTAATATTTAGTGAAGATTTTCAATGCAATTTATGGATGCAAATCTGGGAGGAAACGATATGTCTGATTACCTGGTGATCGTGGAATCGCCGGCGAAAGCGAAAACGATCAAACGTTATTTGGGAAAAAATTATAAAGTAAAAGCTTCAATGGGTCATGTGCGTGATTTGCCCAAAAGTCAAACGGGTGTCGATCCGGATGACTCATTTAAACCAAAATATATTACAATCCGAGGCAAAGGTGATGTACTTAAGGAATTAAAGTCAGCTGCAAAAAAGGCTAAAAAAGTTTATCTTGCTGCTGACCCTGACAGGGAAGGCGAAGCAATTGCCTGGCATTTGGCATACGCTTTAAACGTTGATGAAGATTCTGAATGCCGGGTGGTTTTCAACGAGATTACAAAAGATGCGATTAAAGAATCGTTTAAAAACCCGCGTTCGATTGATTATGATTTGGTGGATGCCCAGCAAGCCAGACGTATCCTCGATCGTCTTGTTGGTTATAAGATAAGCCCGCTGCTATGGAAGAAAGTCAAAAGAGGTTTAAGTGCTGGAAGAGTTCAGTCGGTAGCAGTCAAGATGATCATTGATCGCGAAAAGGAAATTGAGAATTTCAAACCGGAAGAATACTGGTCCATTGATGCTCATTTCCAAAAAGACGATGATGTATTTGAAGGATCTTTTTACGGTATTGATGGTAAAAAGCAAGAACTGAAGTCTGAGGAAGATGTTAAAGCGATTACGGACCGATTGGATGGCAAGCAATTTTCAATTGATAAGGTGAACAAACGCGAGCGCAGACGCAATCCTGCCAAACCGTTCACGACGTCATCACTGCAGCAGGAAGCAGCACGGAAACTTAATTTTCGAGCCAAAAAAACCATGATGGTAGCTCAGCAGTTATATGAAGGGATTGATTTGGGCAAAAAAGCAGGTGGAATCACCGGTTTAATCACTTATATGCGTACGGACTCAACAAGGATTTCAGAGACGGCCAAACAAGAAGCTAAAAGCTATATTGAGGATAACTATGGCAAAAACTATTTGGGCTATCCCGGAAAAGCCAAGCAGCAGGAGGGTGCCCAGGATGCCCATGAAGCAGTAAGACCGACATCTGCTATGCGTGACCCGAAATCATTGAAAGAAGTATTGCCACGCGATCAACTTCGTCTTTATAAGCTTATCTGGGAACGTTTTCTGGCAAGTCAAATGGCGCCGGCCGTCATGGATACGATGACTGTCCATTTACTTAATAATGGAGCCGAATTCCGTGCAACTGGTTCAAAAGTTAAATTTAAAGGCTTTATGAAAGTATATGTCGAAGGTACCGATGATAAGAAAAAGGATGATAATAAGTATTTACCTGACTTGTCTGAAGGTATGGTTGTGGAAGCTAAAGATATCAAACCAAATCAGCACTTCACGCAGCCACCCCCCAGGTATACTGAAGCAAGGCTGGTCCGCACCATGGAAGAACGGGGGATTGGACGGCCTTCAACGTATGCGCCTACGCTTGATACGATTCAGCGCAGAGGATACGTTCAATTGGACAGTAAGCGGTTTGTCCCGACTGAGTTGGGTACCATTGTTACTGATATATTGAAGGAATTTTTCCCCAGAATAGTTGATCTTGAATTTACAGTAAAAATGGAAGAGGATCTTGATGCCGTTGAGGAAGGGAAAACTGAATGGATCAAGGTACTGGATGAATTTTATGGCGGATTTCGAAAACGCCTGGAGCGAGCGGAAGAAGAAATGGAAAAGGTTGAAATCCGCGACGAACCTGCTGGTATAACATGTGAAAATTGTGGACATGAAATGGTTTATAAAATGGGAAGATACGGTAAATTCCTGGCTTGTTCCAATTTTCCGGAATGCCGAAATACAAAACCGATTTTAAAGAAAATCGGCGTCACATGCCCGAAATGTAAAGAGGGCAATGTTGTCGAACGAAAATCAAAGAAAAACCGAAAATTTTTCGGGTGTGACCGTTATCCGGAATGTGATTTTGTTTCATGGGATAAGCCGGTTTCAAGACCCTGTCCGAAATGTGAATCATTACTCGTCGAAAAGAAAACGAAAAAAGAAACGCGAGTTCAATGTACGAACTGCGATTATAAAGAAAGTGCCGAAAACTGACTGCCTGTAATCAACAGGCAGTTTTCTTTGTGGCTTTTTGGGGTAATTGATTAACATTGAGGGATTTTCACGATTAAATAGGAATACTTTTCACATTTTGTACACAGAAGAGGAAGTTTTTTGATAATTCAATTCCTATTTGTTGACTATTTAAAGTGAAACAGATATAATTGCGCATTGGTAAGGTAATTTACTTGACAGGCCTAGTGACTGAGTCCTGAATTATAAATTGGATAAGTTAAATTTACTAATCTTATCAGAATGGATTGAGGCCATTTCAGAATTTTGTTATAATTTCGTTAAGTTTATTGCCTTGAAGTAATTTCTATGGTATGCTTTATTCGCTGCGTGAGCGGGGTGTGAAATTGGATAATTTTACTGAACAAAGCAATGCATTTAAGGTGTATTTGCAAATTGAAAAGAATGCTTCACCATTTACCGTTCAATACTATATGGATGATTTGAAAAACTTTTTCACTTTTTTGCAACAGGAAAATATCAGTAATTTTCAGGATGTCACTTATCGGACCATTCGTTTATATCTGACAAGATTATATGAAAGAAAACTCGGAAGAAGATCTGTATCCCGTAAAATATCCAGCTTAAAAAGTTTTTATCGTTTTCTGGAACGTAATCGTCAGGTGACAGATAACCCGTTCATCCATATCAGCCTTCCAAAAGCTGCAAAGCCTATACCGGGATTTCTGTATACGGAAGAATTGGAAAAACTGTTTGAGATAAATGATCTGACTGATCCAATAGGTCAGCGAAATCAGGCTTTAATTGAAACACTTTACGCAACTGGTATACGTGTCAGTGAGTGTCAGCGCATGAATATTGAAGATATTGATTTTAGCATTGGCACCATGTTCATTACCGGGAAAGGCAACAAGGAAAGATATATTCCATTTGGCCGTTTTGCTGAGGTCGCTCTGGAAACGTACATAAACAATGGAAGAGAAAAACTGCAGAGTAAATCAACTTCTTCTACCAACGCTGTCTTTTTGAATGCCAGGGGTGGTCCGTTAACCGCCAGAGGAATTCGCTTAATATTGAATAAAATGGTTGAGAAGGCAGCTTTGACCGTTCATGTACATCCACATAAGCTGCGCCATACATTTGCAACCCATATGTTGAATGAAGGTGCTGATCTCCGTACAGTTCAGGAGTTACTGGGGCATGATAATTTATCATCAACTCAAATATATACACATGTAACGAAAGATCGTTTGCGAAATGTGTATATGAACAGTCATCCACGCGCTAAAGAGTAATCTTCTCAGAGAGAGGTGATGGAAGTGGCAGCTGAGATACATGCAACAACAATATTTGCAGTCCGTCATGGCGGGCAATGTGCCATGAGCGGTGACGGGCAGGTAACGATGGGCAATGCTGTTGTAATGAAGCATAAGGCCAAAAAAGTCCGCACACTGTATAACGGCCAGGTGCTTGCGGGATTTGCCGGATCTGTAGCAGACGCATTCACATTATTTGAAAAGTTTGAAGGAAAACTGGAGGCTTTTGATGGCAATCTGACAAGGGCTGCAGTGGAATTAGCTAAAGAATGGCGGAGTGATAAAGTTCTTCGCAAACTGGAAGCGATGCTTATCGTTATGAATAAAGAAAAAATGTTTCTTGTGTCAGGAACCGGTGAGGTCATTGAGCCTGATGATGGTATTCTTGCAATTGGTTCTGGCGGGAACTATGCATTGAGTGCCGGCAGGGCATTAGTCAGACACACAAACAGGCTGACAGCTGAAGAAATTGCAAGGACAGCTCTGGAAATAGCTAGCGAGGTCTGTATCTACACGAATGACCATATTTCAGTGGAAGTCCTTGGTGAATAAGGAGGCTTTAGTGAATGGGAATTGACTATACTCCAAAACAAATAGTGGAGCAACTGGATCAATATATAGTAGGGCAGTCAGATGCTAAAAAATCGGTTGCCGTCGCATTAAGAAACAGATATCGCCGGCTGAAGCTTGAAGATAAAATCAAAGACGAAATTGTCCCTAAAAATATTCTGATGATCGGCGCGACTGGAATAGGTAAAACTGAAATTGCACGACGATTGGCAAGCATGGTCAGTGCTCCGTTTGTAAAAGTGGAGGCAACCAAATTTACCGAAGTTGGCTATGTCGGCCGTGATGTCGAATCAATGGTCCGGGATTTGGTTGAAATGTCTTTGCGGATGGTCAAAGATGAAAAAATGAATGAAGTAAAAGACCGGGCGGAAAAGGAAGCAAATAAAAAATTGGTCGAACTGCTCGTGCCGCAAGCCAAAAAACAAAACAATATGAAAAATCCATTTGAAATGTTATTTTCCGGCCAGGAAGAAGATGATGATAACAATGATACAACTGAAAAAGACGAGGAAATCAGGAATAAGCGCAAACGGGTTGAACATCAGCTGGCATTAGGCGAATTAGAGGATAGAACAGTAACAGTGGAGATTGAGGAGCCTCAGCCATCAATGTTTGATATGCTGCAAGGATCGGGCATGGAACAAATGGGGATGAACATGCAGGACGCACTCGGGCAGTTTATGCCGAAGAAGTCGAAAAAGCGCAAGCTCCCGGTTTCCGAAGCAAGGAAAGTATTAACAACACAGGAAGCCGGGAAACTTGTGGACATGGAAGAAGCAGCACAGGAGGCCATTAACCGGGCTGAGCAATCGGGAATATTATTCATCGATGAAATTGATAAAGTTTCCGGGAAACAGGAGAATTCCGCGAATGTGTCACGGGAAGGTGTGCAGCGGGATATTTTACCGATTGTGGAAGGATCAACGGTTGTTACCAAGCATGGCCCCGTGAAAACAGACCATATGCTATTTATTGCAGCAGGTGCATTTCATACGGCGAAACCATCCGACCTGATACCGGAACTCCAGGGAAGATTTCCGATACGCGTGGAATTGGAGAAATTAACTGTTGAGGATTTCAAGCGGATATTGATGGAGCCATCCAATGCCTTATTGAAACAATATTCCGCATTATTAAAAACAGAAGGTATAAATGTTGTGTTTACAGACCAAGCTGTAAATAGATTGGCAGAAATTGCCTTCCAGGTTAATCAGGAAACGGACAATATCGGTGCAAGAAGGCTTCATACGATATTGGAAAAACTTTTGGAAGATTTATCGTTTGAAGCTCCTGAGATTAACATGGAGACAATTGAAATTACAGATGACTATGTTGATCAGAAATTAAGTAATATTGTCAAAAATAAAGATTTAAGTCAATTTATTCTTTAAGTGAATTGAACGAAATGGAGGATATTTAACATGGAACTTTTAGAACGTGCAAGAAAGATTAATGCGATGCTGCAAAAAACGACAGGGAAATCAGTGAATTTTAACGACATGTCAGCGACACTCAGGGATGTTATCAAAGGTAATGTGTTTATTGTCAGCAGACGAGGAAAATTATTGGGTTATGCGATTAACCAGGAAATTGAAAATGAGCGCATGAAATCGATGCTGGAAGAAAGACAGTTTCCTGAAGAATATACACATGGATTGTTTAATATTTTTGAGACAACAGCGAACCTGGATATCGACAGTCCATTTACGGCATTCCCGGTGGAGAACCGTGAATTATTCAAAAACGGTTTGACAACAATAGTCCCGATCATTGGCGGCGGTGATCGATTGGGGACATTGGTACTGAGCAGATTATCAGAAAGTTTCAATGAAGACGATTTGCTGCTGGGCGAATACGGGGCAACGGTTGTAGGTATGGAAATTCTGCATGAAAAAACGGAAGAAATTGAAGTGGAAGCCAGAAGTAAGGCTGTTGTGCAAATGGCCATCAGTTCGCTTTCCTACAGTGAACTGGAAGCAATCGACCATATCTTTGAAGAGTTGAATGGTCACGAAGGATTGCTTGTTGCCAGCAAAATTGCTGACAGAGTTGGAATTACAAGATCAGTCATCGTTAATGCACTCAGGAAACTCGAAAGTGCCGGTGTCATTGAATCCCGTTCACTCGGTATGAAAGGAACGTATATTAAAGTATTAAACGATAAGTTCCTCGTTGAACTGGAAAAATTGCGTTCCAGATAAAATAGTCAATTCATATAAAAAACGGTTATCCAAACGATAGCCGTTTTTTTAATGCTGTTTTCTCAATATTGCTGTATTTGACCAAAAATCCATAAACTGCGACGTAGAGTGCTTAGTTGATTTCCGTTCCGGCCAGTCGCGCACCTTAGGGCACGGCTTCAGCCTCCGTTGCGGAAAACCGCCGCTGCTCAGGTCCAGACACGTGCTTTTCCCGCAGGAGTCGACTGGCCTCCACTCCAATCAACACTCACAAGAGAGGTTTAATTAAACAAGACAAAATGAGATTAACTTCAAACAGCGGAGGAAATACGCGGAGACTCCTGCGGGAACAGTGACCAACGTGAGACCCCACAGGGCGAATGCCCGAGGAGGCTCACGGGGCACCCGCGGAAAGCGGAGTGTATTTCCGGAGCGGTGTCATTACACTCTTCAGTGTCGCAGTTTATATCAACTGCGAGGTAAAAGACCATATGAAAATAGTAATGAAAAAAATTTTTAAGTCAATTTATCGTTGTAAAATTGATAAACAGACACAAATTTTGTCATTTTAAGGAATGAAAATGATTTAAAAGTCATAGGTACATATAACCAAATATTTCTTTCGTTGTGAAAAGTGTCGAAATATGATGGACTTTATAGTCTATTTAAATTACAATGTTATTCGTATGGAAAAAGTTGTTTACGTCCGTTGTTTTTAATTTGTAAAAACGATAGGAGGAAATGTCATGGAGTTTTTTTCAGGCTCCTTTCAGACGCTTGAAAATTCCTTGAAGTATGCGTCCGCTAAGAATCGCACTATTTCCAATAATATTGCCAATGTGGATACACCTGGATATAAGGCGAAGGATGTTGAATTTAAAAATGTTTTGAATGATGAATTAAACGCTTCTTTCGGGACAAAACGTACACACTCAAAACACCTTCCTTTTAATTCCCTGGATAGGGATCAAACAATACATACCGTTACACGCCAGGGAACGGCATATAACCATAGTGGAAATAACGTGGATATTGACAAAGAAATGGCAGAATTGGGGAAAAATCAAATTTACTATCAAGCGTTGGTTGATCGCATTAATGGCAAATTCTCAACCTTGAAAACGGTTATCGGAGGAGGGAATTAGAGTTGTCGATATTTCATGCGATAAACACAAGTGCAAGTTCGTTAACAGCCCAGCGCCTGCGTATGGACGTTGTGTCGTCAAACATTGCTAACGCGCAAACGACACGGGCTGTTTTGAACGAAGATGGCGAGTATGAACCTTACAGAAGGAAAATGGTAACGTTGGAACCATCCGGAAATAGCTTTCAGTCTTTTTTAAACCAAGCTGTCGATTCAGGTTCAGATGGTTCGGGTTCAGGCGTAAACGTATCACAGATTACCGAGGATGAGTCCCCATTTAAAGTTGTTTATAATCCGGGTCATCCAGATGCAAACGACGCCGGCTATGTAGAGATGCCCAATGTCGATCCGTTAAAAGAAATGGTTGATATGATGGGTGCAACAAGATCCTATGAGGCGAATATAACATCATTGAACGCAAGCAAAAATATGTTATTGAAAGCACTTGAAATAGGAAAATAGTCATGTGAGAGATCTAGTCTTAACTGTCAGACATAACGGTGTGTGACTAAAGACATAAGGAGAGGTACGATGAATACTTTTGTGAATGGGATTAACAACGATCCGGCCATGCCAAATTCTGAAATAGCAAAACAGACCGTTACGCCGAATGAAGCGCATCAAAATTTTGCCAACACACTCAAAACGGCGATTGAGAATGTTAATAATGCTCAGGCTGAGTCAGACAAAAAGACAGAAGCACTAGCGAAAGGGCAGATCGATGATTTGCATGATGTCATGATCACAGCTCAAAAAGCAAGTGTTACGTTGGAGACCTCCGTAGAAGTTCAACGTCAAGTGATTGATGCTTATAACAAAATAATGCGAATGCAGATATAATGAGAGACTTAGCAGGGTGGGTGATACCTGATACAGCAACTAAAAACAATTTTCTTCAGGTACTAAGAGTTACTTTTAAGCCCAGGTTTTAGAGAGCGTTTTATTTAAATCAGAAATTTTTGTTGACCTTTGAAGAAAAGGTTCGGCACCCGCATTGGTGAGGAGAATGCCGAATTTTTCCAGGGATTTGGCGGGGGAATATATGAAGAACAGGATAATTGAATTCAAGGATACAGCTAAATCTTTTTGGACTGAGCGATCCAGGAGTCAAAAAGGTATTTTCATAGGTTCTGCTGCAATCGTTTTTGCTTTGATTTTGACAATTATATTATTTTCCACTGGTTCAAAACTTGTACCGCTGTATAATGATTTATCAGTGCAGGAAGTCAGTCAAATCAAGGAGGAGTTGGATTCCCGGGGTGTGCCATATGAAGTGGAAAACGGCGGGACAACGATTAAAGTCCCGGAATCTGATGTTGATTCCCTGCTGGTTGACCTTGCCGGCCAGGGGATTCCGAACAGCGGTAACATTGATTATTCCTTTTTCAGTGAGAATGCGTCATGGGGTATAACCGATAATGAATTCGACATGATCAAGCTTGATGCCATGCAAACAGAACTGGCCAATCTTGTAAAAGGTGTTGAAGGCATTAACGAAGCTGAAGTTATGATCAATATGCCTGAGGAGCCTGTTTTTGTCAGTGATGCCACGCAGGAAGCCAGTGCTTCCATTGTTATTAATACCCAGCCCGGGTTTGACTTCGAGGGGAATCAGATTAACGCCCTATATCACTTAGTGGCGAAAGCAGTGCCTGACTTGAACGAGGAAAATATTGCTATTATGAATCAGTACTTTGAATATTTTGACCAGGATTCTCCTAATGGCTCGAATCAGGAAAATACATATACATACCAGCAAAACGTCAAGAAGGATATTGAAAAAGATATACAGCAGCGTCTTCAGCAAATGCTGGGGGCAATGGTCGGAATGGAAAATGTTATCGTTTCGGTGACAGCTGATATTGATTTTACTGAGGAAAATCGTGTTGAGGAATTGGTTGAACCGGTGAACCTGGAGGACATGGAAGGTCTGCCGGTAAGCATTGAGAGCATTGAAGAAACATATGAAGGGAATCCGCCTGTCGGTGGTGAGGCCGGTACAGGTGATGAGGACATCGCAAATTATGAAGGTACCGAAGAAGGCGGAGACGGTGAATATGAATTATCGCAAGAAACCATCAATAACGAGTACAATCGTATTCGCAAAGAAATTGTTGAAAGCCCATATAAGATCCGTGATCTAGGGATCCAGGTTGCGGTTGATGAATTAAAGGGTGAGCAGGATGGCGAAGTGCAATACTTGACGGCCCAGGAGCAGGAAACAGTGACTGCTGGTATCTCATCAATTATGAATTCGATAATCAGTACGTCCATTGATGGTGACTATGACGGAGAAATACAGCCGGAAGAAAATACATCGATTGTTTTTCAGGAGTTTAGTGAAAGTGTTGGATCACCACAAGCGTCAACACCAGTTATACCATTATGGATGTATATTGCCGGCGGTGTATTACTTGCTGTCATCATTTTGTTGATTATCCTCCTGCTGCGTAACCGTAAAGGTGAAGAAATAGAAGAAAGAGAAGTCGGGAATACAGTGTCGGTTGAATCGGAAAAAGAGGTGCCGGAAATTGGTTATTCAGGGGAATCAGAATCGGTAACACGCAAAAAACAACTGGAAAAAATGGCGAAAGAAAACCCGGAAGATTTCGCCAAGTTATTGCGTAGTTGGATTTCAAATGATTAAGGGAGAGATTGACGATGCCTAAACAAAAATCACTGACCGGAAAACAGAAGGCGGCCATTCTATTGATCTCTCTTGGCCCGGACGTATCTGCACAAGTTTATAAACATCTTTCAGAGGAAGAGATCGAGCAGCTTAGTTTGGAAATTTCCTCTGTGAAAAAAGTGGAATCCCATCTAAAGGAAGATGTATTGGATCAGTTCCACCAAATTGCTTTAGCACAGGAATATATATCCCAGGGTGGCATTGGCTACGCAAAAACGGTGCTGGAGAAAGCATTTGGAAACCAGGAAGCCAATAATATCATTGACCGCCTGACTGCTTCACTTCAGGTTAGACCTTTTGACTTTGCCCGGAAGGCAGATCCGCAGCAAGTGCTGAATTTTATCCAGACTGAGCACCCCCAAACGATTGCACTTGTGTTATCCTATCTCGATCCGGAACAGTCCGGACAGATTCTATCTGAACTTCCACAGGAAATGCAGGCGGAAATTGCCAAACGGATTGCGACAATGGATTCAACTTCACCGGAGATTATAAGTCAGGTCGAACAAGTTTTGGAACGCAAAATTTCATCTTCACTTACGGAGGATTACACACAAACCGGTGGAATTCAGTCAGTCGTCGAGGTGTTAAATGGTGTTGACAGGAGCACCGAGAAAACAATACTGGACACACTTGACATTCAAGAGCCCGAATTGGCAGAGGAAATCAAGAAACGGATGTTTGTCTTTGAAGATATTGTTGTTCTTGATAACCGGGCTATCCAACGGGTGATTCGGGAAGTGGATAACGAAGATTTGCGTCTTTCCCTCAAAGTTGCCAGTGATGAAGTGAAAGAAATTGTGTTTAAGAACATGTCACAGCGTATGGCAGAAACCTTTAAAGAAGAGATGGAATTTATGGGTCCTGTTCGGTTACGTGATGTAGAAGAGGCGCAAACAAGAATTGTCAGTGCTATCCGGCATCTTGAAGAAACCGGAGAAATAGTCATCGCACGTGGCGGGGGTGACGATATCATTGTCTAATAGCCATTCCTGCCAACCGGGAACAGCAAAGAAGAAACAGATAAATATCAGGCCAATCAACGTCAACAGACAAGTGGAATCTCAATCTGCTGAAGATAAAAACGTAACCAAACAGCAGGTACAGTCGGAAATTGATCAGGCGTATGAGGCATTACAGCGTATTAAAGATGAGCAGACAACCCTGCTGGAACAAACAAATGCGGAAATCGAAGCAGCCAAAGCGGATTGGGAAAAGGAAAAACAGAAATATATCGAAGAGGCGAAAGATGAAGGTTATACTGAAGGGTTTGAACAAGGCAAACAAAATGGACTTGAGCAATATAAACAATTAATTGCAGATGCCTATGAAGTGGTGAAGGCTGCAACAGAAGACTACCATTCTACTATAGAACAGAGTGAAGAAGCAATTTTAGATCTCGCAATCCACACGGCGGAAAAAATTATACATCAGCAGCTGGAAGAACATCCGGACAGATTCATGACCCTGGTCAAAGCAGCTATCAAAGAAGTGAACGATAAATCGGAACTTGCCGTTTATTTGCATCCGGCGAATTATCATTTTGTTATCAGGCAAAAGGATGAGCTTATACATTTTGATGACCGTAAGTTAAATGTTTCGTTTTATGCAAGTGATGCGTTAAATGAAGGGAGCTGCCTGATTGAGCATCCATCCGGACAGGTTGATGCCAGCATAGATTCACAGCTGCAGGAGGTACGGGAAGCGTTATACGAGGTTAGTATGGAGAATGATTCATGAATGTAAGCAAGTATCTTAAGAAAATTGAGCAGGCCGATTCATTTAAACGCTATGGAAAAGTTTCACGTGTTGTTGGCCTCATGATTGAATCACTTGGACCAAAAGCTAAAATCGGCGAAGTTTGTTTAATACATAGCAGTACACAAAATAAATCTGTTATGGCCGAGGTTGTTGGCTTCAGCAAAGAAAAGATTATTCTCATGCCCTATGCAGAAGTTAGTGAAATTGGCCCTGGATGCCTGGTGGCGTCAACAGGAAAAGCATTAACAGTCAAAATTGGCAGAAGTTTAATCGGAAAAGTGGTCAATTCAATTGGTGAAAGCTTGGATGATTCGAAGCTGCCGAAAGGATTGTCCAATTATCTAACCGAGCAGTCACCACCCAATCCACTAGCACGTCAGCCTATCTCAGAACCGATACAAGTAGGTGTGAAAGCAATTGATTCCCTTCTGACAGTCGGTAAAGGTCAGCGTATAGGTATTTTTGCCGGCAGTGGTGTCGGTAAGAGTACATTGCTCGGTATGATTGCACGCAACAGCAGTGCAGATGTCAATATCATTGCTCTGATTGGCGAGCGGGGCAGGGAAGTTCGCGAGTTTATCGATTATGAACTTGGAGAGGAAGGCTTGAGAAAATCGATTGTTGTTGTTGCCACCTCAGATCAGCCGGCCCTTATGCGGATTAAAGGGGCTTATACCGCAACAGCAATCAGTGAATATTTCCGGGATTTGGGGTTTCAGGTTAATTTAATGATGGACTCGGTGACCCGGGTTGCAATGGCTCAGCGGGAAGTTGGTCTGGCAACGGGTGAACCGCCAACAACAAAAGGTTATACACCATCAGTGTTTGCCGCGCTTCCCAAATTGCTTGAGCGAACAGGGACAAGCCAACATGGTACAATAACAGCTTTTTATACCGTATTGGTTGATGGTGATGATATGAATGAACCGATTGCTGATAGCGTCCGGGGCATATTGGACGGTCATTTCATCCTTGACCGCAAATTGGCTGAACAAGGCCAGTTTCCAGCTATTAACATTTTAAAATCCATCAGCAGGGTGATGAGCAAAATTGTGAGCCAGGACCATCTGGATGCAGCACAACAAATCAGAGCGTTAATGGCAACTTATGAAGAAAATAGTGAATTAATCCAGATTGGTGCCTATAAACGCGGAACAAACCAGGAAATAGATCGTGCCATTTCATACCATCCCAAAATAAACGCCTATTTGAAACAGGGAACATCCGATTATCATTCATTGGAAGATTCGATCGACGAGATGTATAAGTTGTTGAATGGAGGAGTTTAGTGGCGGGCACAGCAGCACTTTCAAAAGTCTTACATATCAGGGAAAATGAAAAAACACGTGCACAGAAAGCATATCAGAAGTCCATTGATGATTTTGAGGAAGTGGCAACACAGTTATATGAATTGCTTCGAAAAAAAGAAGCAGCGGAAAGCTTGTATGAAACGTATTTGCAGCAATCAAGTCCCATTGGCAAAATCAGGGAACAGGCGCTTTATATCGAGAATTTAAAAAAGCAGATAATAGCCCTGCAGCAGGAAGTACAGCATGCCAGAAGTGAAATGGAATCGAAACATGAAGATTTGTCCGAAGCATATGTCGAAGTGAAGAAGTTCGAAAAAGTAATCGAACATCGGGAAGAGGAAGCGGCCGCATTGATTAAGAAAGATGAAAAGGATTCGATGGACGAAATATCGATCCGACAGTATTTAAGCCGGAAAACGGGTGATTAATATGGCAGCGAAACCTAAAAACGAAAAAAAGAAAATGAATCCTCTTTTGTGGTTCCTGTTTGCGATTGTCATTCCCGGCGTGATAGCACTGACTCTTGCCATTATTATCCTGACAGTTGCCGGTGTTGATGTGGTCGGGTGGGCTAAAGAAAAAGGCAATGATGTCCCGGTGTTAGCCAGCGTCATTACAACTGATGAAGAAAAAGACAAACAACGGACAGAAGATCAAATGCAAGAAATGATCACAAGTAAAGATGAGGAAATTGCTGCATTAAATCAGCAAGTTACCGATTTGGAATCAGCGGTTGATGAAATGGAACGCGAAATCATCAGGCTGGAAAATGAAGAGGCCCCTGACGAAGAAAAAACAGAAAATGAGCAAACGCCTGAGAATGAATCATTAGCGGCCATTTCATCATCGTTCTCGGATATGGACAATGAACAGGCTGCACAAATTTTACAAAATATGGACCAGGATCTAGCGGTCTCGATTTTGGAAGATGTACCAAATGACGCACGCGGTGAGATCCTTGAAGAAATGGAACCTGATTATGCAGCCGCGTTAACACAAATGTTTGTTAACGAGACACAATAAGGCAGGTTATCACTTGAAAGGGGGTGATCAATTTGAATGCGGCAGGAACGATGCTTCAGCAAATCACACAATCAACGGACCAAGTACAGCCAGCTCGCAGTAAAGATGTGTCACCGGATCAGACAAGTGGTTTCCGGAATCTGTTAATGGGTTTCAGAAACAATACGGGAAATGTAGATGACAGCCAACATAATTTGGCCGACGTACGTGACTTGGTTAAGAAATTTTTGGATTCAGATGAGGTTAATAAACTGGCAGACCAAGCGTCATCAGAAAATGACGCGAAACAGATGCTGACCCGGCTCATGAATCATATTACCGGGCAGGATGGAACACTGCCAGTTAACAGTGGACAACTTCAAAACACTCTGAATCGTGATCTTGGAATCATGCAGGGTGGTGACGCAGAAGAGGATAATGTGGGTGAGTCACGTCTTGTAAATTTACAGCCACCCCATCAAATATTGAATGATCAGACTCTTCAAAAGCAATTTTCAGCATTGTTCGCAAAAGTTGAAGACCTGCTGGCACAAATAACCGATCAAAAAAGCATTTCCAAATCTGCACCTGAATTTCTGAAGCTATTAGAACAATGGTCGGCGCTGGCGAAGGATTCAACTAAACAAACGAGCGCTCTAATGCAATCATTACCGGCGCGCAATGAAAACAATAAGGCGGTTTGGCAGGAACTTGTTCAATCGTTTCAAAAACGAAATCAACTTGCTGTGAATCATCAGTATAATACGAATGCAAAAGTTACTATTAGGGACGTGGCTAAGTGGCTGCAGCATGCCATCCGGAATCAAACGCAATTGGATAAGGCAACGGCACAGCAGGCGTTAACGTTTACATCGTCAATGCCGATGTCGAAAGTTGAGCAGTATGTTATCCATTTGAACCAGACAAACACCCAGACTGTTGACCATCAATTAATCGAACAGTTTCAAAAGGTTATGAAATCAAGCAAATTTATGGCGATACAAAATGGAACATCACAGTTAAATCTATCATTACGTCCTGAAAATCTTGGGGACATGATGGTTAAACTGACGCAGATGAATGGTGAAATGACAGTCAAAATTGTCGTTACATCCGCAGCTGCCAAAGAAATGCTGGAGTCAAACATGCATCAGCTGAAAAATATGTTTTCACCACAACAGGTCGTGGTGGAAAAACAGGAAACCAGTTCACAGCAAACCCAAACCACTCAGCATGAAGAAGACGGACAGCCAATGGATGATCATAATCAGGAACACTCAGACGCCGACCAGGATGATAAGCCTCATACGGAAGAGGACGATTTTGACTTACAATTACAAGAGGTTTTAATGAATGAGAAGGTGTAGGTGAAAAACATGACGACTATTGATTCGTCACTTTATTTGCATAACCAGCAATTAGAGCGGGTCCCAAGCCCTGAGCTGGGCAAGGATGAATTTCTGAAGATTTTAATGACACAGCTGCAAAATCAGGATCCGACAAGCCCAATGGATGACAGCCAATTCATCTCACAAATGGCATCCTTTTCACAGCTCGAACAAACCATGAATATGGCTAATTCGATTGATCAGCTTGTTCAAAAGCAGAACGTTTCACCGATTTTACAATACAGCCACATGATAGGCAAAGATGTTTCCTATCATACTTATGATGAAGACACCGGTGCACAGCTGGATACAGAAATGAGTACAGTTATTGCTGTGAGTCAATACGAAGGCCAGGCTGTTCTGGAGCTCGAAAACGATGAAAAAATTTACGCTGAATCGATCACGCAGGTAAGTGAACCTGAAGCTGATACTGGCACTGAAAGCATAGGTGAAGATGGAGCAGGAGCAGGTGCCGGAGGTCGTGATTAATATGGATCACCGCATACAGCCATTACAGCAGCATCATTTGATGCCACAGCCAACTGTCAAAAAACCCGTGGATAATAAACCGGACATAAGTTTCAAAGATGTGCTGAAGGATGCCCAGGGGATTAAAATCAGCAAGCATGCAGAACAACGGCTGAATGAGCGAAATATCAACATCAATGAAACACAATGGGAGATGATTTCAGAGAAAATGTCGGAAGCAAAACAAAAAGGTGTTACAGATTCATTAGTTTTGACCGATGAAGCAGCGTTATTGGTAAGTGCTGCCAACAACACCGTCATAACGGCGATGAATAAACAAGAGGCAGCAAGTAAAATTTTCACGAATATAAATGGCACGATTCTGATAGATAAATAGGCCGGACCTGATGAGGAGGCCGAAACTGTTGACCGACGGATACAGTGTTGAATCGTAAAACAAAACTGATAAAGGGGAGATATGAAACATGTTACGTTCCATGTATGCAGGAATTTCCGGAATGAAAGGATTCCAAACAAAGTTGGATGTCGTGGGAAATAATATTGCGAACGTCAATACAAACGGATTTAAAAAAGGCCGGGTGACGTTTCAGGATCTACTAAGTCAGACGACAACAGGGGCATCGGGACCAACGGATAACCGTGGAGGTGTTAATCCTTCACAGGTCGGTTTAGGTTCACAGTTAGGTTCAATAGATGACATTCATACACAGGGGTTCAGTCAAACGACAAACAACCCGCTGGACCTTCAGCTGGAAGGAGATGGGATGTTCGTACTTGATACACCTGATGGACGTGCCTATACACGTGCAGGCAATTTTTACTTGGATTCTGAAGGCAGCATGGTAAATTCGGATGGTTATTATTTAGTTGGCAGTGATGGAACTGCGCCATTAAATATACCGGAGGATGCAACAAGCATCAGCATTGAAAAGGATGGCACCGTTACGTATGTGGACGGTGAAGGTGCCATGCAGGATGACCAGCAAATCGGTATCGCTATTTTTTCCAATCCTGAGGGTCTTGAAAAAGATGGCGGGAGTTTATACCTTGCATCAGGTAATTCCGGTGCAGCAAATTTAGTGGAACCGGAATCTGATGGAGCTGCCACCATCGTCAGCGGTGCTCTGGAAATGTCAAATGTTGATCTTGCTGAGGAATTTACCGAAATGATCACGGCCCAGCGCGGTTTCCAGGCGAACACACGAATTATTACAACATCAGATGAAATTCTGCAGGAACTCGTCAATCTAAAACGATAAATAAGGGGGTAGGGAGTGTTCAGGTAAAGAACACTCCCGCCAACATATGATCCAGCTGACGAAATTAAATGGCGATTTATTCACACTGAATGCATTGATGATTGAACAGGTTCAGTCATATCCGGATACAACCATAACCTTAACAAATGGGAAGAAAATCGTTGTCAAAGATTCAAAGTCCGATGTCGCGAAGTTGGTAACAGATTATTATAAGCAAATCGGGTTGAGTAGTGGATTTAAAGAGGCGGGTGATCGTAATGGGTAAACTGGCAAAAACAATGATAACGTCACTTGTTGTCCTTTTACTGGCGGGTGGCGGCACATTAATTGCCGTGTTATATATGACGGATGATCCAACTGAAGGCAGTGCCCAATCCATTGACACGGTTCTGGAGCACTCGTATGAAACACCTGAAATCACAACTGATTTAAAAAATGGCAGTTTTGTACGGATTCAATTCCAGGTTGTTACCGATAGTGATAAGGCGAGGGAAGAGGCTGAAAAAAGGGAATTTCAGCTAAAAAATATTCTGATCAAAGAGCTTGCTAAAATGGATGAAGAAAAGTTTAAATCCGGACTCTCTGATTTGGAGGACGCTGTTCAGCTGAAATTAAATGAAGTCATGACAGAAGGAAGTATCACGGATGTTTATACGACAAGCAAGATTTTACAGTAATGGTCCAGGTTGTTTAAAAGCAGGAAAAGCTGTTGTGGGGGTGAGGTTTTTTGGTCGAAGAAGTCTTATCACAAAATGAGATTGATGCATTATTGTCTGCTATTTCATCGGGTGAAATGAATGCGGAAGAGTTAAAACAGGAAAAGGAAGAGCAAAAGGTCCGTGTATATGATTTTAAAAGGGCACTCCGGTTTTCCAAAGACCAGATCAGAAGCCTTGCACGGATTCATGATAATTATGCCCGTTTACTGACGACCTATTTTTCAGGACAGTTACGAACATATGTCAATATTTCTGTAGCCTCCGTTGATCAAATACCATATGAAGAATTCATTCGGTCGATTCCGAAAATGACGGTATTAAATATATTCAGCGTTCAGCCACTGGATGGCCGGGTTTTAATGGAGGTCAACCCAAATATCGCTTACGCCATGCTTGACAGGCAGCTGGGCGGACGCGGCAGCAGTGTTAATAAAGTGGAAAACCTGACCGAAATCGAAACGATGCTGATGTCCCAGCTTTTTGAGAAATCCCGGATGAGTTTGTATGAGGCATGGTCATCAATCGTTGAAGTTGATCCGGTGCTGGAAGATTTTGAAGTCAATCCGCAATTTCTCCAATTGGTCTCACCCAATGAAACCGTTGTAATTGTTTCACTTGATACAACCATCGGAGAGACAAGCGGTATGATCAATATTTGTATTCCGCATATTGTTTTGGAACCGATTATCCAAAAGTTGTCGGTTCATTACTGGATGCAAACAAACACAAAAAAACAGGACCCGGAAGCTTACGAGAAAATAACAGACACTATTCAGCATGCTCGAGTCGAAGCCAAAACATTACTCGGTGAGACAACCATCAGTATTGATGAGCTGCTGCATTTACATACGGATGATGTCATTGCATTAGATCAGCCGATTGATCAACCATTACAATTGCAAGTCAATAGTCATCCCAAGTTTTACGTGCAGCCCGGCAAATCCAAACATAAAATGGCTGTGCAAGTGCTGGAGGAATTTAGGAAGGGGGAACGAAGATGAATGACGGAAAGCTTTCCCAGGATGAAATTGATGCTCTTCTGAAAGTCGGCGAGGAAGACGAGAATAGCCCCAATACAACTGAGTTATTATCGACTGTCGAAAAAGATACGTTGGGCGAGATAGGCAATATATCATTTGGCAGTTCAGCAACGACCCTGTCAACATTGTTAAACCAAAAAGTGGAAATCACGACACCTGAAGTATCCATCATAAGGAAAAGTGATTTTGACAATGAATTTGAATTGGAACAGGTGAGCATTCATGTCAATTATTCCAAGGGTTTTAATGGTCAAAATGTACTGTTAATGAAAGCAGATGATGCGGCGATTATCGCGGATATTATGCTCGGGGGAGATGGCGCCTCACCGGATAGCGTATTACAGGATATCCATTTAAGTGCCATTCAGGAATTCATGAATCAAATGATGGGGACAGCTGCTACCAGTATGTCGACTGTTTTTAATAAACGGATTGATATTTCCCCTCCAACGATAAGACTGGAAAAAGGGGAAAATGTCCAAAGTAATGAGGTCATTTCGGATGATGATTATCTTGCCAAAGTGTCATTTCGTTTGAAAGTCGGTCATTTAATCGATTCAAATATAATGCAGGTTATTCCGCTTTTATTTGCCAGGGAATTAGTTGAAGAGGTGACAGAGACTTCCTCAGAGAAGAGCAGAAAGGAAGTTGCTGTGACAGCAGAAGTGGACAAACAGGATCAATTGAACCATCAAACCTCTGACGGTGTGACTGAGCGTCCGCAATATTTGGGTGATAAAGTCAGTCAGGATGCTTCATCGATTCAACAGGCAGCCTTCACTGATTTAGAGCAGGCGGGTTTAGGTCAAAATGAAAAACGGAATCTTGATATGTTGCTCGATATCCCGTTAAAGGTCTCAGTTGAACTTGGGCGAACAAAGCGATCGATAAAGGATATTTTGGAATTATCTGCCGGGTCAATTGTCGAATTGGACAAGCTGGCCGGAGAACCAGTGGATATTCTGGTCAATGAAAAACTGGTTGCTAAAGGTGAAGTCGTTGTTATCGATGAAAATTTCGGTGTCCGGGTAACGGATATTATCAGCCAGTCAGATCGGCTTATGACATTGAAATAATAAACTGGAGGAAGGAGTCACCGTAATGGGACAACGTGTATTAATAGTAGATGATGCAGCATTCATGCGAATGATGATAAAAGATATCCTGGACAAAAATGGTTTTGAGGTGGTTGGTGAAGCGCGTGATGGTCAGCAGGCTGTCGATCAATATAAGGAGTTACAGCCGGATCTTGTCACACTTGATATTACCATGCCGGAAAAGGATGGCTTGACGGCATTAAAAGAAATTAAGGAAGTTGATGCAGACGCAAATGTCATCATGTGTTCAGCGATGGGGCAGCAGGCAATGGTAATCGATGCCATTCAGGCCGGAGCAAAAGACTTTATCGTCAAACCTTTTCAGGCAAATCGGGTCATCGAAGCAATCCGGAAAGCTATGGGATAGGAACGAGTGAGTTGCATGAAGTGGAAAATAATAGCATGTATGTATATAGTTGGGTTATTTTTTGTGATATCTCCAAGCGGATTTGTACAGGCTGACATGAATGTCAAAGAGTGTATTGAAAATGAAGATTGCGGTGAAGATGAAGCACCAGCCGGTACAGTTGAAGACAGTGATACGGAGGGAAGTGGCGGAACCGGTTCATTATTGATTAATTTAGTTAAGATGGCTTTTGCTTTACTGCTTGTTTTAGGTCTCATTTATATACTATTGAAGTTTATAAATAAAAGGAGCAAACGATTTCAACAAGTAAGGGGATTGGAAAATATTGGGGGAGTTTCAGTCGGTTCTAATAAATCGGTTCAATTAGTCAGGATCGGATCGAAAGTGTTTTTGGTTGGTGTAGGTGAAAATGTCGAGCTGCTGAGAGAAATTACCGATGATGAAACGAAAGAAGAAATTTTACATAATGACAGCTCTGAAGACAATCACCCAGTGGGGGGACTGGCCTCTCTATTACAGCAAAAAGCTGCCGGAAAGTCAGAAAATAAGCATTCGAGTCATTTCAGTCAATTGTTTACAACAGAACTGGAAAAATTGAAACGGACCCGAAGTTCACTCCTCAAGCAGTCGAAACAGAAGGACGATCATTATGAATGAATTTATTGATATATTTTCCGGATCTGACCCTGCAAATGTATCGACAGCGGTACAACTTTTGCTTTTATTGACTGTTTTGTCGCTGGCACCGGGTATTTTGGTCCTGATGACGAGTTTTACACGGATTGTTATCGTTTTGTCCTTTGTCAGAACATCACTGGCAACACAGCAAATGCCGCCAAATCAGGTATTGATCGGATTAGCACTGTTTCTGACGTTTTTTATCATGGCGCCGACGTTTCAAGAAGTCAATAATCAGGCATTGCAACCGCTTTTTGCAGAAGATATAACGTTGGATGAAGCATATGACCGGGCAAGTGCACCGATTAAAGATTTTATGGCGACGCATACGAGACAGCAGGATTTGCAGTTGTTCATGGATTATTCCGGAGCGGATCAGCCGGAAACGATTGAGGATATCCCGCTGACGACACTTGTTCCGGCATTTGCAATCAGTGAGCTGAAAACCGCTTTCCAAATGGGTTTTATGATATTTGTTCCATTTTTAATTATAGATATGGTTGTAGCAAGTGTTCTAATGTCGATGGGAATGATGATGCTGCCCCCTGTCATGATTTCATTACCATTTAAAATTCTACTATTTGTACTGGTGGATGGCTGGTATTTAATCACCCAATCCCTGTTACAAGGTTTTTAAGGCAGGTGTTGTCTTGTGAACAGTGAATTTGTTTTATCTCTGGCTGAAAGAGGCGTTTATGTTATTTTGATTGTTGCTGGTCCATTGCTGATTCTGGCATTGGCTGTCGGGCTATTGGTCAGTATATTTCAGGCTACGACTCAGATTCAGGAGCAGACGCTTGCTTTCATTCCAAAGATTATCGCTGTGTTTGTCGGAATTGTGTTTTTGGGTCCGTGGATGCTCTCGCAAATGGTCGAGTTTACAGTCAATTTATATCAAAATCTGAATCAGTTTACAGGGTAGCATATGCTGGAACTTATTAATCTTTCAGCGATACCTGTCTTTTTACTTATTTTTGTCAGAATAGCAGCGTTCTTTGTGACACTGCCGTTGTTTTCATATACAACCATCCCAACACCATTCAAAATCGGATTTTCATTTTTCCTGGCTCTTATCATGTACTATACCGTGGATGGTTCGGCAATCCCAATTGATTATAATTATGTGTTATTGCTCGCCAAAGAGGCGATCGTTGGATTACTGATTGGGCTGCTTGCTTATATTATTCTCTCAGCAGTCCAGATTGCCGGCGGTTTTATTGATTTTCAGATGGGTTTTGCGATTGCCAATGTTATTGACCCGCAGACTGGTGCCCAAAGCCCGTTAATCGGTCAATATTTTTATATTTTTGCCCTTCTGTTTCTATTATCGGTCAACGGTCATCATTTATTAATAGAAGGCATTTTTTACAGTTACCAGTTTATACCGGTGGAAGCCTTTATGCCCTTTCAGGATGGCAATATTGCTGAATTTATTATTCAAACATTTAATCAAATGTTTCTAATCGCTTTCCAAATGGCTATTCCGATTGTTGGCTGCCTATTTCTTGTGGATGTGGCACTTGGGATTATAGCCAGGACTGTACCTCAGTTGAACGTGTTTGTGGTGGGGCTGCCGTTGAAGATTTTTGTGAGTTTTGTTGCAATTTTGGTGTTCCTGGCCTTATATATCGTGCTGGTCGAAAATCTATTTGAAGCGATGTTCGCAGCCATAAGAGATTTGATGCAATTATTCGGAGGTGCTTGAATGCGGTTAAAACTGGATTTGCAATTTTTTGCCGATGCGGAAGAAAAAACCGAAAAAGCGACTCCGAAAAAACGCGAGGATGAGCGGAACAAAGGGAAGGTCGCTAAAAGTCAGGATGTCAATACAGCATTTCTATTGTTTTTTTGTTTTATGATTTTATTTGTATTTGGAAGTTTTATGTTAAACCACATGATGGCACTGTACCAGCATACATTCACGGAATATATTCATTGGGATCTATCCATCAATTCAGTCAATCAGGTGATGATGGAAGCTTTTATTGAAATGGCCACAATACTCGCTCCTGTTATGACTGTGGCCATTATTGCGGGACTGGCGGCTAATTTCACCCAAATCGGTTTCCTGTTTACAACAGAGCCGCTGAAATTTGATTTGAAAAAGATTGATCCCATTCAAGGGACAAAAAAAGTTTTTTCCACCAGGGCACTGGTTGAGCTTTTAAAGTCGTTATTAAAAATTGTATTTATCGGCGCTATCACATTTTTTGTCATCTGGATTTTTAAAGATGATATGATGATGCTTGCCTTTAAAACACCTGAAAATGCCATTGGTTTTTTTGGTGAAGTCACTATCATTATGGGGGTTGCAGCGGCAATTGCATTATTATTCCTCTCTGTTTTGGACTATGTTTATCAACGGTATGACTTTGAAAAAAACATAAAAATGTCCAAAAAGGATGTTAAAGATGAACATAAAAATATGGAAGGCGATCCCCTGATCAAATCGAAGCGAAAAGAAAGACAGCGTGAAATAGCAACCAGACGAATGATGAGTGAAGTGCCTTCAGCTGATGTTGTCATTACAAATCCGACACATTATGCGATTGCTGTCAAGTATGATGAAACAAGCGCGGCAGCCCCATTTATCGTTGCAAAAGGGGCTCATCAAATAGCTTTAAAAATAAAGGATGTCGCTAAAGCAAACCATGTCGTTACGGTCGAAAACAGACCACTGGCAAAAGAATTATATGACACGATCGAAATCGGTGATGAGATACCGGAAGCGTTTTATAAAGCCGTTGCAGAAATATTGGCATACGTATACAGGCTGGAGAAAAAAGTATAATTTTTTTCTTTAAATGTTGTTGATTTTAATCCGAAGTTTAATGGAATAAGGGGGGTCACCTTTCATGAGAGCACGTGATTTATCTGTATTATTAGGCGTCATTTTAATCATTATTATGCTTGTTGTGCCATTGCCGGGATGGCTGTTAAGTGTTCTTATATTATGTAATATTTCTTTGGCGCTTGTCGTCATACTGGTATCCATGAACACTCAGGAAGCATTGCAATTTTCCATATTTCCTTCATTATTATTGCTGCTGACTTTATTCCGGCTTGGCTTGAATGTGTCCACAACGCGGTCCATTTTATCAGAAGCTGATGCCGGCGGTGTTATTGATACATTTGGCTCGTTTGTCATTGGTGATAACCCGCTGGTTGGTTTTGTTGTATTTGTTATTTTGGTTATCATTCAATTTCTCGTGATTACAAAAGGGGCTGAGCGGGTGTCAGAGGTCGCGGCGCGTTTTACCCTTGATGCGATGCCTGGTAAACAGATGAGTATCGATGCTGATTTAAATGCCGGTTTAATTTCGGAGCAGCAGGCGAAAGAACGCCGTGAAAAAGTGGAGAATGAAGCCGATTTTCATGGAGCGATGGATGGAGCCAGTAAGTTTGTTAAAGGTGATGCAATAGCAGGTATTGTGATTGTTTTAATTAATATTATATTTGGTTTTATCATTGGCATGGTTCAGATGGGATTCACTTTTACCGAGGCAGTCAATACATATATGCGTCTGACAGTCGGTGATGGTCTTGTGAGTCAAATACCTGCTTTATTGATCGCCACAGCTACAGGCATCGTTGTTACAAAAACAACGACATCAGGTAATTTGGGCAGCGATGTATCCGAACAGCTGCTGCAATATCCTAAACTGCTGTTTATTGCAGCAGGGACCATCTTTCTGCTGGGATTAACACCCATTAATTTTATTTTAACGACGTTGCTTGCCGGTTTTTTAGCTATAGGGGGGTACATACTTCTACGGCAGACGAATGAACCGGAAGAACCCGATGCAGCGGAAGAGGAGCAGGCAGAAGCATCTTCCATGAATGCACCTGAGAATGTTATCAATTTATTGAACATGGATCCAATCGAATTTGAATTCGGTTATGCACTTATTCCCTTGGCAGATGCAGACCAGGGTGGTGATTTGCTCAATCGGGTTGTCATGATTCGCCGGCAGCTGGCGATTGAACTCGGTATTGTTGTCCCTGTTGTCAGGATCCGTGACAACATTCAGCTTGAGGCGAATGCATATCGACTGAAAATAAACGGGAATGAAGTGGCATCCGGAGAGCTATTGCTGGATCATTATCTGGCGATGACGCCTGAATTGGAAGACGATGAAATCGATGGTATTGACACGAAGGAACCAGCATTCGGACTGCCTGCCAAATGGATTAGTGAAGACAATAAAGATGAAGCAGAACTTTCCGGTTATACTGTTGTTGACCCGCCATCTGTCGCGAGCACACATATTACTGAAGTCATCAAACGACACGCACATGCCCTGTTAGGACGCCAGGAGACAAAACAATTAATCGATCATTTAAAAGAAAGTTATCCAATTTTGGCCGAAGAAGTCACGCCTGAGCCATTGTCCGTCGGTGATGTGCAGAAAGTGCTTGCAAAACTGCTTCGGGAAAATATTTCGGTCCGTAATTTGCCGATCATTTTTGAGACACTGGCGGACTTTGGAAAAATGACAAATGATACCGATTTGCTGGCTGAATATGTCAGACAGGCATTGGCACCGCAAATCACCAAACAATATGCCGGTGATGATATGGCACTTAAAGTGATAACTGTCTCAGGAAAGGTCGAGAAAATGATTGCAGAAAACATCCAACAGACCGAATACGGGAATTATTTGGCTTTAGATCCTGAATCACAGGAACAAGTCATCAAGACGATACATGAAGAAGCTGAGAAGGCAGCGTTACAGGAGGAAACTGCCGTTGTATTATGTTCACCGGCTATCAGAATGTATTTGAAACAGCTCCTGGAACGTTTTCTGCCGCAAGTGGCTGTGTTATCGTATAACGATTTGGAACCGGGTGTTAACGTACAAAGTATCGGGGTGGTGAATGTAGCATGAGGGTCAAAAAGTTTGTAGCACCAACAATGCCGGAAGCTATGAACCATATTCGCAAAGAACTGGGTCCGGAAGCTGTCATTTTAAATTCAAAAGAAGTTTTCAAAGGCGGCATTCTGGGTCTGTTTAAAAAACGGAATATTGAGGTTGTTGCTGCCCTGGATCCGCAGCCTAAGCCGCAAAAACAGGAAAAAACGGACGTGCGGCAGTCCGCCGCTTCTGAAACCCGAACAAGTCATAATCCTGTTATTATAAATGAAGAATCAAACAGCTGCGGAAGATGGTGAAGCACAAGGCTGCCAATAATACGGACTATCCCAGCTGATTATCAAGTCCATCTATCATTATTTGCTCATGCAAGAGATAAATGAAGATTTGGCAAAAGATCTAGTGGATGAAGTCATCCAAAAGCACCAAAATACAGGTCACTGTCTAACTGATCACGATGCGATTTTGCAGGATGTGAAAGCCGAAATAGAAAATAGATTAAAGGCATTAACCTCTAAGGGATTATCTGCTGATAAAAAACTTATTCAGTTTGTCGGCCCAACAGGTGCAGGGAAAACAACAACGATCGCCAAGTTGCAGCATCCAGTGTGGATGATGACCATAAGCGGGATTGCACTCATTACCGCTGACACTTATCGGATTGAGCAATCGAACAGCTAAAACTATGCCTAGATATTCTCAATTATCGCTTTGGAAGTTGTTTACAATCGATGATACAAGCTGCTATCAAAATTTGCGTCTTTTAATGATTCAATTCTTGTTGATACAGCCGGGAGAAATTTCGTGACGAAAATTATGTACGGATCTTGAAAAAACATTTCAATTTACGGAGGACGAGAAACGTGTCTGGTCCTTTCCTGACAGCAAAAGCAAAAGATAATTAACGGAAATATATATCATTTCAGCATTGCCGATAGAAACGTCATTTTCACAAAAATAGATGAGACACGGCAATACGGAAGTATATTGAATATCACATTAAAGAACAAATTGGGTATTGCTTTTCTGACAAATGGCCAGGATGTTCCGGATGATATTCTGAAACCATCAGCGCAAATGATCAGAGTGAAATGATAGCAGGTGAACCAAATGGTGGCAATGATCAGGCAGCAAATTGGCGGCAAAACTCGAAACCATGCCCGGACCTGCACGAAGCCAAAACAATTGCGATTGCGAGCGGTAAAGGCGGAGTGGGCAAGTCGAATGTGGCATTAAATTTTTCGCTGGAACTATTGAATCATGGGAATAAAGTGCTTTTGTTTGATCTTGATATCGGGATGGGGAATCTTGATATTTTACTGGGCTGAAACAGAGGCAACGCTTGCAGATATGTTCACAGAGTCTTTTATCCGTGGCATGATGTTATTGCAGCAGGCCCCGTGGTTTGGCTTACACGCAGCGGCTGGTCGGCACTTAACGATTTCCAGGGCATTGGATCAACACAAGAAGGATTACTTTTTCCAGCAATATGAAGAACTGATTCATTTAAATGATTATATTATTTTTGATATGGGGGCTGGCGCAGCACAAGACATGCTTTCATTTGTATTTGCAGCTAATGAATGTATTGTAGTGACAACACCTGAACCAACATCCATTACAGATGCATATGGACTAATCAAACATATTGTGAACAACAGGCCGGATATGCCAATTTCCGTCATTATGAATCGTTCAGCCTCAACTAAACAAGGTCACCAAGCCTTAGAGAGGTTTCGTCAGGTGATTAGGCAATTTCTGAATATCGAGATCCGAAAAATGGGGGCCCTTCCTGAAGACAAAACGGTTTCAGCTGCTGTCATTGCGGCAAGCGCCATATGTACTATTAAAATGAAAAAGCTGCCATTTTCAAAAGCCATGAAGAAATGGTCCATTGTTTATCTTGAAGACAAACGACAGACAAGGGCTATCAAACATCGTTTCCTTTGTCCAAAAATTAAAGAAGCTCATGCTGGAGCGATATCTATGGAATCAAACGAAAACCATTTTTGTTATTTTAGAAAGTTAACATGAGGGTGGGCTGAAATTATGAGCACTAATGAATCTCCTCGAGTACAGTCATTGTGGAAGCAGTGGCTGGAAAATAACGATCAATCAGCTGCTAATGAATTGATTGATCATTATATGTACCTTGTCAGTTTCCATGTCGAAAGGATTTCAAGTAATCTTCCTGGTAATGTCAGTAAAGATGATTTAAAAAGCTTTGGCATGATGGGGCTGTTTGATGCGTTAACAAAATTTCAGCATGATCGTGAATTGAAGTTTGATACATATGCATCCTTTCGTATCCGCGGTGCAATTATTGATGGATTGCGAAAGGAAGATTGGCTGCCGAGATCCATCAGAGAAAAAACAAAAAAAGTGGAAGTGACTTCACAGGAATTGGAACAATTGTATCAGCGGGAACCAACCTCCGATGAAATTGCCGAAAAACTGCAAATAACAGCAAAGAAGTAGAGAAATCACACGGGATCAACTAATCGCCATATATTATCCATTGAGGAAAAGCCGAATAAAGACAGCAAGCATCGTGAGGGTATCGGCTACACCATACCGGATTTCACAGTCGTACAACCTGATGATCACATGCTGCAATCAGAATTAAAAGAGGAATTGATTGAAAGCATGCAATCACTTAATCAAAATGAACAAATGGTAGTCAGTCTGTTTTTACATCAGGGGAGCTGGACATTGAGAGATTGGCCGGTGCTGGAATTGACAACATCAAGGATATCACAATACATCGTAAAGCGATTTTAAATTGCGGAAATCACTGCAGAAAATACAAGCCAATTCATAAACTTTTAAATGAAGCCTCTTTTTTGGCACCAAAATTGATTTTAATGGATAGAGGGATTTTATGACATCGATGCTATTATTTTTAAGTTTATTATTGCACATCATTACATTAACGGTCATTTTTCAATTGTTTAAACAGGTGCAGTTGCTGAAGCAAAACAACTCAGGAGAAATGGCTGATTTAATGGAAACCTATTTGGAAGATATAAAAGAAGAAAACCGTCTGCTGGAAAATGCTTTGTTTCACAGAAGTGCATCATTTGAATCATCTGCACGAGAAAGAACAGACAATTCGTCTGAAACAGCCATAAAAAATGAAGATGACTATATACCGAAAACACATGTAACGGATAAAAATGAATTATCGCTTGAAGCACAAATTTTACAGCTGCATGATAAAGGGATGACAGTGATGCATTTGCTCGTCAATTACTGTGGCAAAACGAAGCGGAACTGATTATAAATAAACAAGAAGCTGATAATAATGCTTGATTGGTCATGATGTTGTGATATATTTATTTTTGGTGTAAACTGTGGTTTGCAGGCAGAATGTAACATAAACACACGCTCCAGTGATTGTATATTGGTGCCATGGTAAAAGGGTTTCAAAAGGCTGGAACTTATCGTCATGGTCTTATGCAAAGATGACTGAAGCGGAGGAAAACCAATAGGAGGAATTTTTTTTTATGTCAGTTATTTCAATGAAACAATTGCTGGAAGCTGGGTGTGCATTTCGGGACATCAGACCCGCCGTTGGAATCCGAAGATGAAGAATATATATCTTCATTGTCTGCAAATGGCGGTTCACTTCTTTTCGTAGGTACGAAAAAACAGGCTCAGGATTCTGTCCGTGATGAAGCAACCCGTTTTCTGGTATGTTTTTACGTTAACCAGCGCTGGTTAGGCGGAAACGTTAACAACTTCTCAAGACCAATCCCGGTAAACATATTCAATGATAATTTGAAGCGCATGGAAGAAGGATGGCACGTTGGATGTGCTGCCGAAAAAAAGAAGTGGTCGGTCTGTTGAAAGAAAAAGACCGTCTTGTTAAATTCCTTGGTGGAATAAAAGAAATGAATAAACTGCCTGATGCTATGTTTGTTATTGACCCGCGCAAGGAACGCATCGCAATCGCTGAAGCACATAAATTGAACATCCCGATTATTGCAATGGTTGATACAAACTGCGATCCGGATGAAATTGATTATGTTATTCCAGCCAATGATGATGCCATCCGTGCTGTTAAATTGCTAACATCAAAAATGGCAGATGCTATTCTTGAAGTGAAACAGGGCGAAGAAACAGAAGAAGTGCAGGCTGAAGCAGAGCAACCTGAAGAAGAACCGGTTGCTGCTGAATCTGAAACAAATAACGAGTAGTATTTTAAAAGGACAGGTGATAAGAGGGACAAGAGCCTTTTATCACCTTTTTTTCAAGATGAAAATGATTTGATAACTTAAGGAGGATTCACAATGGCGATTTCGGCTAAATTAGTTAAAGAACTTCGTGAAACAACCGGAGCCGGTATGATGGATTGTAAAAAAGCTCTTCAGGAAACTGATGGAGATATGGATAAGGCAATCGAATTCCTGCGTGAAAAAGGAATGTCGAAAGCGGCGAAAAAAGCAGATCGCATTGCTGCAGAAGGTTTAGCCCATATTGAACTTGACGGTAATACTGCGGTAATTTTGGAAGTTAATTGTGAAACAGATTTTGTCACAAAAAATGATCAATTTAAACAATTACTTTCAGAGCTGGGCAAGCATCTTGTCAAGCAGCAACCTGAAACAGTTGAAGAAGCATTGAGTCAGCCGCTGCATGGCGATGGCGATACAGTTGAAAAATACATCAGCGCAACAGTTGGTAAAATCGGTGAAAAAATTTCACTCCGCCGCTTCTCATTGATGAATAAAACAGATAATGATGCATTTGGCGCCTATCTTCATATGGGCGGATCAATTGGTGTCCTGACTTTGCTTGAAGGCACTACAGATGAAGAGCTGGCAAAAGATATTGCCATGCATGCCGCTGCAGTAAGCCCGCGTTATGTATCAAGAGATGACGTTCCGGAAGAAGAAGTTAACAGCGAGCGTGAGGTGCTTAAGACGCAAGCATTAAATGAAGGAAAACCGGAACATATTGTGGAGAAAATGGTCGAAGGTCGTCTCGGTAAATTCTTTGAAGAAATTTGCTTGCTGGAACAGAATTTTGTAAAAGATCCAGACCAGAAAGTGAAAAAATATGTATCTGATAAAGGTGCTGAGGTGAAGACATTCACCCGTTATGCTGTGGGTGAAGGCATGGAAAAACGGGAAGAAAATTTTGCAGAAGAAGTTAAAAACCAAATGAAAAAATAGCAGGATGGAAATTGCGGCCGATTATTACCTATTTCGCTAATAGATGATTAAATACAGCGAGAAAACCTATATAAAACACTATATCATTCCGATGGAGGTAAACATGACAACAGCTCGATACCGTAGAATTGTGTTAAAATTAAGTGGTGAAGCATTAAGCGGCGAACAAGGCTATGGAATTGAACCGCAAGTCATTCAGTCGATTGCATCCCAGATAAAAGGGGTTGCTGAATTGGGTGTTGAAGTGGCTGTAGTTGTTGGCGGCGGAAATATCTGGCGCGGCAAAGTCGGAAGTGAAATGGGCATGGATCGTGCTACAGCTGACTACATGGGGATGCTGGCGACGATTATGAATTCCCTGGCGCTTCAGGATAGCCTGGAGAATAATGGTATTCCGAGTCGTGTACAGACTTCCATTGAAATGCGGCAAGTTGCTGAACCTTATATAAGGAGAAAGGCAATACGCCATCTTGAAAAAAAACGTGTTGTCATTTTTGCTGCAGGAACCGGAAATCCTTATTTTTCAACAGATACGACAGCAGCATTACGGGCTGCTGAAATTGAAGCGGAAGTTATTTTAATGGCTAAAAATAATGTCGATGGTGTCTATTCCGACGATCCGAAAGTTAACAAAGATGCGGAAAAATACACAGAGATTTCTTATATGAAAATGCTGAATGAAGGACTGGGTGTTATGGACTCTACCGCCTCTTCGTTATGCATGGATAATGATATTCGCTTAATCGTATTTTCCATAACGGAAGAAGGCAATATTAAACGAGTTGTTCAAGGCGAGCCGATTGGTACAACAATAAAGGGGGACCGATGATGTCCGATCAAACCATTAAGGAAACGCGAAGTAAAATGGAGCAAGCTGTTCAAGCTTTTTCTAAGAACCTTGCAACAATAAGAGCTGGACGGGCAAACCCGTCTATTTTAGATAGTGTTGTTGTTGATTATTACGGTGCTGCAACACCATTGAATCAATTATCGACAATTTCAGCACCGGAAGCGAGACTTCTGGTCATTACACCCTTTGACAAATCATCAATAAGCAATATTGAAAAAGCCATCCAAAAAGCTGATTTAGGTTTATCACCGTCCAGTGATGGCAACGTCATTCGGATTAATATTCCTGCGTTAACCGAAGAACGCCGCAAAGAATTAGTGAAAGTTGTCGGTAAATATGCTGAAGAAGCACGTGTTCAAGTAAGAAACATTCGACGGGAATCCAATGACCAGCTGAAGAAAGCCGAGAAAAATAGTGATTTGACGGAAGATGACCTTAAAAAAGAACAGGCAAATGTACAAAAAGAAACCGATAAGCATATCGATCAAATCGATCAGCTTGTTAAGGATAAGGAAAAGGAAATATTGGAAGTATAGGATGAAGGTATAGTCAAAAAATGCTGTGGCCCTCTTATTTAAGAGGGCTTTTGTTTCTAACGTCATGAAATTTAATATCTTTCGGGAACGTTAATTCGAATATCTTTAAAATATAAGAAAAGCTCAGGCTTACATCTTAAGACAGGTTTTTCTTATATTTTAAGGAATTCATAATAAAATATTGACTAACAGTGATATAATGGTAACTCATCCTAATAGGATAATAATATCGCATCATTCTTTGATCAGTTGCATCGAGAAGTTATAGATGCAAAATGATTTAAAAGCTTCATCAATGGTATCGGAGGACAAACTATGTCAATGAAACTTCCCTTTTTTAACAATAAGAAGATAAATAAAAATGAAGAACCGGAGTTGGATAATATCCCGAAACATGTGGCAATCATTATGGATGGGAATGGACGCTGGGCCAAAAATCGGGGTCTTCCAAGGGTTGCCGGTCATAAAGAAGGGATGGATGTTGTAAAAAAAGTAGCTAAAACGGCTGCAAATTGTCATGTGGAGATTCTGACGCTATATGCTTTTTCAACAGAAAATTGGAGCCGGCCAAAATCAGAAGTTGATTATCTTTTAAGGCTCCCTAAAGAATTTTTACATATATATTTACCTGAACTGATTGAAAACAACGTCAAAATAAAAACAATTGGTAATTTCGATGTGCTGCCTGAGCATACAAAGGAAGCCGTCAATTATGCTAAAGAAAAAACAAAAGATAATGATGGATTAATATTAAATTTTGCTTTAAACTATGGAAGTAGATTTGAAATTATACAAGCTGTCAAGCAAATCATTAGTGATATGAACACCTCCGGATTGACAATGGATAAACTGGATGAACATTTATTCTCGGAATACCTCTATACAACAGGGCTGACGGAACCGGATTTATTAATTCGGACGAGTGGTGAGCAGCGGTTAAGTAACTTTTTGTTATGGCAGATCGCTTATTCCGAATTTTGGTTTACGGATGTTTTATGGCCGGATTTCACAGAGGAAACATTTATGCAGGCCCTGTATGATTTCCAGCAAAGAAAACGGCGGTATGGAGGTTTATAAGGTGTGGAGTAATCAATGAAACAACGAATCCAAACATCAATTTTGGCTTTTCTTATATTTATCCCCTTAGTTGTAATTGGTGGAATCATTTTTGAATTATTTGTTTACCTATTAGCTGTTATTGCCTTGATGGAACTGACCCGTATGCGAAATACGACCAATGGTTATTTACCGGTCATATTTTCGGTTATATTTTTAGTGTTATTATTGCTCCCTGAATCAGTTGGTATTTTGCAGGGTATTGAGAAACCTGAGCTGCTGATGCTATTCGTCTTAATCCTGTTGTCATATACGGTGGTGGCGAAGAATAAATTTACATTTGACGATGCCGGTTTTATTTTGCTGACGATTGTTTATGTTGGAATGGGATTTTATTATCTGATCGAAACTCGGGATGGAAATAGTGCTTCTGGTTTAGCAAATCTCTTTTATGTTCTGGTAGTCATTTGGGCAACTGATACCGGGGCGTATTTCTTTGGGCGTGCCTTTGGCAATCGTAAACTATGGCCGAAAATCAGCCCGAATAAAACGATTGAAGGCGCAATCGGAGGTATTGTACTTGCTACTCTCGTTGGTATCATTTTTCATATTGCCTATCCGTTTTCGTATGATATCATAATTATAATTGCGGTGACCATTTTAGTATCAATCGCAGGTCAGATCGGGGATTTGGTGGAATCGGCGTACAAACGTTATTATGATGTTAAAGACTCCGGGAAGTTATTGCCGGGGCACGGTGGCATTCTCGATCGGCTGGATAGTCTTTTATTCGTTTTGCCGCTGCTGCACTTCATCAATTTCTTTACATAATACCGTTATACGAATAGGATTGATAAATCAGAAGATGGTATTTTCTGATCTGTGTATTAAGAATATAACCTCTATCATTTAAAGGACGGTGCTGCTAATGACCACAGTTATAGCTTTTGTATTCATGTTTGGTCTGCTTGTGTTCATTCATGAATTCGGTCATTTGATTTTTGCCAAGCGGGCAGGAATGCTTGCTCGCGAGTTTGCTATCGGCTTTGGACCTAAAGTGTTTTCTTTTATGAAAAACGAAACGGTTTACACAATCCGTCTGCTTCCAATAGGGGGTTATGTACGTGTAGCCGGAGAAGACCCGGAAATCATTGATTTAAAACCTGGTCAGCACATTGGTCTTGAATTCAATCAGGATGAAAAAGTGAACAAAATAATTGTGAATCATAAATCGAAACATCCAAACGCCCGTATTATCGAGGTTGAGCACGTTGATTTAGACCACGAGCTGCTCATTCAGGGGTATGAGCCTGATGAGGAAGATGGGAAATTAACGTTTCAGGTGGATCGTAAAGCTTTTTTTGTTATGGACGAGGAAGAGACGCAAATCGCGCCATACGACCGGCAGTTTGCTTCAAAGAGTGTCGGCAAACGCGCTATGCAATTATTTGCCGGTCCGATGATGAACCTGCTCTTGGCAATCGCCATTTTCGTTATCGTTGGAATGGTTAATGGTGTGCCGGTTGATGAAGCCAAAATAGCCAGTGTTGTGCCGGATAGTCCGGCTGATGAAGCAGGCTTCCAGGTGGGGGATGAGGTTGTCCAGATCGATGGCACATCCATTTCCACGTGGGAGGAATTTACCGAAATCGTTCAGAACAATCCGGAAGAAGAACTTTCGATGACGGTACAACGGGATGAAAGCACGGAAATGCTGACGATAACACCGGCCAAACTTGAAACACAACAGGACATTACCATCGGACAGGCTGGCGTCCATCAGGCATCTGAAAAAACATTCTTCGGATCATTCGAGTACGGTTTTGAACAGACATATGATACGACAACATTAATTTTGACGAATCTTTTTAAGTTGGTTACCGGACAATATTCAATTGAAATCATATCTGGCCCTGTCGGTATTTATAACGCCACAGATCAGGTTGTCCAGACGGGTATTATGAATTTCCTGATGTTTACAGCGATTATAAGTGTTAACCTGGGAATTATTAATATGGTGCCGCTTCCGGCGCTTGACGGGGGTCGCCTGATGTTTGTTGGGATTGAAGCTGTTCGAGGGAAACCGGTTGAACCAGAAAAAGAAGGGATTTTTCACTTTGTTGGGTTCGCGTTGTTAATGTTATTGATGCTTGTCGTCACATGGAATGACATTCAGCGGTTGTTCTTGTAAATGTACCAGTAAAAACGCTGCACTGTTGAAACCCTTGTCTGAAACTGGACCGGCAAGGGTTTTCTATCATGTCAGGATTGACCAATCATTGGGAGGAAGTATAATGAGTATCTCAACACAAGAAAAAATGAATTTGCTCCTGGAACAATTGGAAATTCCCGGAGATTACACAGATGCTTATTTTAGTGATAGTCAGTTAATCAAACTTGAAGTTCATAAGCAATCAAAAATGTGGCATTTCCACATTCGAATCAAACAACTGCTGCCGACAGAAATATACGCTTTGCTTCATGCCAAGTTGCAGGAGACATTTCAGCAATTTGCACAAGTTGACCTGACGTTATATACCGATGAAAAGGATTATGACAGCGAGACGATTTGTACCTATTGGCAAACATTTCTCCAGTCTGTATCCAACTTATCACCAGCCTATAAAGATCTTGTACTTAATCAAAAACCCAAAGTTGACAATAATAAAATTATGTTAACTGCGAGGAATGAAGCAGAAGGTAACGCACTTAAAAAAAGGCTGGAAAAACCATTTCAGGAATTTTGCCAAAAAATCGGAGCACGTCCTTTTTCGATGCATATTGACGTGAAACCGGAAATGGCCGAACTGAAAAAATTCAGGGAGCAAAAAGCGCTGGAAGATCAAGAACTGGTTTTAAAAACGGTTCAGGAAAAAGAAAAACGTGACAAGGAAAAGCAAAATACAGAGCGAAACCAACCGTTTATGCTCGGTTATAACATTCAGGATGAACCGATTCAGATGGAAGAAATTCAGGAGGAAGAACGGCGTGTAACTGTACAGGGGTATGTTTTTTCCGCAGATATTCGCCAGCTTCGTTCCGGAAGAAGTTTATTAATCGTTAAAGCGACTGATTATACCGATTCACTGCAAATTAAAATGTTTTCAAAAGGTGATGAAGATGCAGCGGCGTTTGAACAACTGAAGGAAGGCATGTGGATCAAGGCCAGAGGAAGTATTCAGACAGATATGTATACGAATGAGCTGGCAATGATGGCAAATGACATTCATGAAATCAAGGTTGAAACACGCCGGGATACAGCCGGTAAAGATGAAAAGCGTGTTGAATTTCATGCCCATACGACAATGAGTCAGCTGGATGCGGTGGTGTCACCATCAGCTCTCATTGAACAAGCGGCAAATTGGGGCCATAAAGCAATTGCGATTACCGACCACGGTGGTGTCCAAGGTTTTCCGGAAGCACATGCCGCCGGTGAGAAACATGGTGTTAAAGTACTCTACGGTGTCGAGGCCAATTTAGTTGATGATGGTGTACCGATTGCGTATAACGAGAATGATGTTGGTTTAGAAGAGGGCACCTATGTTGTTTTTGACGTTGAAACGACAGGTCTTTCAGCCGTCTATGATACGATTATTGAGCTTGCAGCAGTGAAAATCCATAAAGGTGAAATCATTGATCGGTTTGAATCATTCGCCGATCCGCATCAGCCTTTGTCACAAACGACGACTGATTTGACCGGTATAACTGATGACATGGTCAAAGGTGCACCTGAGGTTGATGAAGTTTTGAGAGATTTTCATGGTTGGATGGAAGATAGTATTCTGGTAGCACATAATGCAAGTTTTGATATCGGATTTTTAAATCAGGGATTCCAAAAAATCGATTATGACAAAACAATTAACCCGGTTATCGATACGCTTGAATTATCACGGTTTTTGTATCCGGAATTGAAGAATCACCGCTTGAATACGATGTGCAAGCATCTGGATATTGAACTTACACAGCACCACCGTGCCATCTATGATGCGGAAGCAACGGGTTATCTATTATGGAAGCTGGTAAAAGGGTTGCTTGCTGAAAGTATTAGCAATCATAATCAATTAAACAACCATATGGGCGAGGGTGATGCCTATAAGCGTTCACGTCCGTCCCATTGCACATTAATTGCACAGACAAACGAGGGTCTGAAAAACCTTTATAAGCTTGTCTCTTATGCTCATGTGAACTACTTTTACCGAGTACCACGAATTCCAAGATCACTCCTCGAGAAACATCGTAAAGGTCTTCTTGTCGGATCTGCCTGTGATCAGGGCGAAGTGTTCGAAGCAATGATGCAAAAATCAGCAGATGAAGCAGAAAAAAAGCTGCCGGGTTCTATGATTATATTGAAGTTCAGCCGCCTGCCAACTATGCGCATTTAGTTGAGAAAGAGCTCGTTCAGAATGAAGCTCAAATTTTGGATATCATTTCAAAATTGACTGAAATGGGAGATCGTTTGAATAAACCTGTTTTAGCAACAGGAAATGTTCATCATCTTGAGGAGCATGATAAAATCTACCGGCAAATTTTAATTGCGTCACAAGCCGGTAATCCATTAAACCGGCAGACATTGCCAGACACATCATTCCGGACAACTAATGAGATGATTGATATTTTTGGTTTTCTGGGAGAAAATGAAGCGAAGAAAATCGTTGTGGATAACCCCAATGTGCTGGTTGACAAAATCGAGGATATTTCCCCGGTCCAGGATGGTCTTTTTACACCAACAATTGAAGGGGCGGAACAAGAAATACGTGATCTTTGTTACAATCGCGCCAAACAAATTTACGGTGATTCAGTGCCGGAAATCGTGACGGACAGGCTGGAAAAAGAACTTTCCAGCATCATTGGAAATGGTTTTTCGGTCATCTATTTAATTTCACATAAACTTGTCAAAAAATCGCTTGATGATGGTTATTTGGTAGGGTCACGGGGATCAGTCGGCTCATCACTTGCTGCCACCATGCTGGAAATAACCGAAGTCAATCCACTGCCGCCGCATTATGTCTGTACGGAATGCCATTATCATGATTTTATAACAGACGGGTCAGTCGGCAGCGGCTTTGACTTAAAAGATAAAGCGTGTCCGGACTGTGGCAGGCCGTTAACAAAAGATGGACATGATATTCCATTTGAAACATTTCTCGGTTTCGAGGGTAACAAGGTACCGGATATTGACTTGAATTTTTCCGGTGAATATCAGCCGGTAGCCCATAACTATACAAAAGTTCTGTTTGGTGAAGAGAAAGTATATCGTGCCGGAACGATAGGCACGATTGCCGAAAAAACAGCCTATGGTTATGTGAAAGGCTATGCATCTGACAAACAGTTAGTCTATAAGAATGCGGAAATTGATCGACTTGTGCAGGGATGTACAGGCGTGAAGCGGACAACCGGACAGCATCCGGGCGGTATCATTGTCGTACCCGAGGAAAAGGAGATTTTTGATTTCACGCCGATTCAGTACCCGGCAGATGATCGGAACAGTGAATGGCAGACAACGCATTTTGACTTCCATTCCATTGAGGATAATTTATTGAAACTGGATATACTCGGGCACGATGATCCTACTGTTATCCGGATGTTACAGGACCTGAGCGGGATTGATCCGAAAACGATCCCGACTGATGACGAAGAAGTGATGAAGATATTTTCCGGTCCGGAATCGTTAGGGGTGACACCTGAACAGATTAATTGTAAAACAGGTACACTGGGGGTTCCGGAATTTGGAACCAGGTTTGTAAGACAAATGCTTGAGGATACAAAGCCGAACACATTTGCTGAACTTGTTATTATATCCGGACTGTCGCACGGTACGGATGTATGGCTCGGGAATGCCGAGGAACTGATTAATGACGGTATTTGCGAATTGCCTGATGTTATCGGCTGTCGTGACGATATTATGGTTTACCTGCTTCATAAAGGGCTGGAATCATCACTTGCCTTTACCATCATGGAGTATGTCCGTAAAGGAAGAGGACTTAAAGACGAATGGATCGACGAAATGAAAAAACATGGTGTGCCTGACTGGTACATCGAATCATGTAAAAAAATTAAGTATATGTTCCCGAAAGCCCATGCTGCTGCTTATGTCCTTATGGCAGTTCGCATTGCATATTTTAAAGTTCATTACCCGATCTACTTTTATGCTGCCTATTTTTCAGTACGTGCCGGTGATTTTGAGCTGGATACAATGGTTAAAGGTTCCAATGCCATCAGGCAGCGTGTCGAAGCTATTATGGCCAAAGGAAATGATGCCCCACCAAAAGAGAAAAGTCTCCTGACTGTATTGGAAGTAGCTTTGGAGATGTGTGAGCGGGGCTATTCATTTCAAAAGGTTGACTTGTACCGGTCAAAGGCTTCTGAATTTATCGTCGACGAGGGTACATTGATTCCACCATTTGATGCAGTGGATGGCCTCGGTACAAACGCTGCCATAAATATTGTCAATGCACGGGAAGATGGGGAGTTTCTCTCCAAGGAGGATCTGCGCCAGCGCAGCAAAATCTCCAAAACAGTACTTGAATATCTTGATAATCATGGCTGCCTTGAGGGTATGGCCGATCAAAACCAGTTATCGTTATTTTAATATGACGATCCTGTTTGACGGTAAACGCATCAATCAATATTCTTGCAACTTTATCAAACCTATGCTATAGTCTAACGGTATGGAATGATTCGAACGGTTAAAGAGTGGGCCCCGCCCACTCTTTATTCATACAGCCATTTTTCTGCACCTAGCTTCCCTTGCCACGTCATCCGGCAGGGGTTTTATATTAAAAAGCCATTAATACAGCTTCTTTCCGGGGATGAGATGGAAGGTGCCGGATTTGAACCCCTGGAAATTGGTATAACGGTGCAAATGAAATGGTATATGATGGTTCATACTAATCATAACGACAACTGAATAAAGGAGGTTATATCTTGAGTTCCGAAATTGTGAAAACAACAGAGGAATTAGCAGAACCGATTCTGCGGGAAAAAGGATTGGAATTAGTTGATGTTGAATATGTAAAAGAAGGTAAAAATTGGTTTCTTCGGGTTTTTATTGATAAGGACGGCGGCGTGGAGATTGATGAGTGTGGTATTGTATCAGAACAATTAGGCGAAAAGCTGGACCAGGTCGACCCAATCAAGGGAACCTATTTTTTGGAAGTGTCATCACCGGGGGTTGAACGCCCGCTGAAGACCAAAGAAGATTTTAAGAAACACGTGGGCAGTAATGTCTATGTCAAACTTTATGAGCCAATTAACGGTGAAAAAGAGTATGAAGGACTATTGCAGTCGTTTTCGGATGAAACGGCAATTATTGCCTACAAGATAAAAACAAGAGAAAAGCAGGTTGAAATACCATACCAAAAAATTGCTAAAGCAACACTAGCGGTATCATTGTAAAGGGGGAACGAAGAGTGAGCGATCAGCTGTTTGATGCGATTGAGTATTTGGAAAAGGAAAAAGGAATTGACAAGGATATACTAATGGAAGCTTTAGAGGCTGCTTTAATCTCTGCCTACAAAAAGAACTTTAAATCGGCAACAAATGTCCGGGTGGATATTGATGAAGAGACAGCTTCAATGCGCGTTTTTTCACGGAAAACGGTTGTGGATGAAGTTGAAAACAACCAGGAAGAAATATCATTGCAGGAAGCCCGGGAGATTAATCCAAACTATGAAGCTGAAGACGTTATTGAGGTTGAAGTCACACCAAAAGATTTTGGTCGAATTGCTGCTCAAGCTGCAAAACAAGTTGTTACCCAACGTGTCAGGGAAGCAGAACGCGGTGTTATCTTCAGTGAATATGTTGATCGTGAAGAAGATGTTATGACCGGAATCATTTCAAGGAAAGATCCGCGTTTTGTTTATGTGAACCTGGGAAAAATTGAAGCAAAATTAGCGGAATCAGAACAAATGCCGACCGAAGATTACTATGTGCATGACCGCTTGAAAGTGTTTGTCAATAAAGTGGAAAATACAAGTAAGGGACCACAGATTTACATATCCCGCTCACATCCGGGATTGTTGAAACGTCTGTTTGAAATGGAAGTACCGGAAATATATGATGGTACTGTTGAAATAAAATCTGTTGCACGCGAAGCAGGCGACCGTTCCAAAATTTCCGTTCATGCTGATGATCCGGAAATCGATGCTGTCGGTTCCTGTGTCGGGCAGAAAGGGCAGCGTATTCAAGTTGTCGTCGATGAACTTAAAGGCGAAAAAATCGATGTTGTTGAATGGTCAGACGATCCTGTCGTGTATGTTTCCAATGCACTGAGCCCTTCAAAAGTGGTGGATGTATTGGTCGATGAAGAAGATAAAGCAACAACAGTCATCGTCCCGGACTATCAATTGTCCCTGGCAATTGGGAAACGGGGTCAAAATGCTCGTTTAGCTGCCAAGCTAACAGGATGGAAAATTGATATAAAAAGTGAATCAGAGGCTCGTGAACAAGGGCTTTTAGACGATTATGACGGTGAAGAGGCCGAAGATTCCTATTCTGACATTGACGAAGACTTGTTTGAATAAGGGGGAAGACATATGGCCAAACAGAAAAAAGTACCACAGCGAAAATGTGTCGTAACGAATGAAATGAAGCCAAAAAAAGAATTGATTCGTATTGTCCGTAATAAAGAAGGCGAGGTATTTGTCGACCCGACAGGTAAAAAAAATGGCCGTGGGGCATACCTGTCAAATGATATAGCCGTTATTGAAAAGGCGGAAAAAACGGATATTTTAAATCGCCAGCTGGATACACAAATTGACCCAGTGATTTATGATGAACTTAAAGAATTCGTCAAAGGAAACTCAGATGAAAAATAATTATTTAAATCTAGTCGGTTTAGCCTATCGAGCCAGAAAGTGTTCATTGGGGGAAGAAACGATTGTTAAAGATATTCAGCAGAAAAAGGCAAAACTCGTTCTTCTGGCAAGTGATATCGGGCCCCAAACACGGAAAAAAATTACAGACAAATGTAATAGCTATGAAATTCCTTATAAAATAGTTGATGATAGAGAAACATTATCGAATGCTATTGGAAAATCCCAAAGGGTAGCTGTAGCAATTTTGGATGCGGGATTCGCCGCCAAAATCAGAACGCTCTTGGGATAATTAATCTTGGGGGTGGACTTATGAGCAAAATGCGTATATATGAATATGCGAAGCAGAATAATACAACAAGCAAGGAAGTTATTCAGCATTTAAAAGACTTGAATATTGACGTTAAAAATCATATGTCAACGGTTTCGATTGAAACGATTGTAGAATTGGATAAAAAGTTTGGTTCGAAGCAGCCTGAGAAAAACACAGAACAAAAAAATGATCAGCAAAATCGAAAATCATCCAATCAATCAGGTAATAAAGATAATCAGCAAAAGAAACATAAACCAAACCAGAATCCAAAGGGCCGGAATCAGGAACGCAAAGGAAACCAGCAAAATAAAAATAAAAAACATAAAAACAGCAAAAAAGGAAATAAAAACTACTCTGCATCAAATTCACAGCAGCAGAAACGCCAACAAAAGCCTGTGAAAAAAATACCAGAGAAAATCACCTATAGTGAAACATTGACTGTTGCTGATTTAGCCGGGAAGTTGAATAAGGACACGTCAGAAATCATTAAAAAATTAATGTTTTTAGGTGTCATGGCTAACAAAAATCAGGATCTTGATGATGATACTGTCGAGTTGTTATGTGACGAATTCGGTGTAGAAGTTGAAAAAGAAATTATTTTGGAAGATACCGATTTTGATAAGTATCTTCAGGAAGACGATCCAGCTGATTTAGTTGAACGTCCGGCTGTTGTTACGATTATGGGCCACGTTGATCACGGAAAAACGACACTCTTGGATGCAATCCGTCAGACGAAAGTAACCGCAGGCGAAGCAGGAGGCATAACACAGCATATCGGGGCTTATCAGATTGAAAATGACGGTAAAAAAATCACGTTTCTTGATACACCGGGGCATGCTGCATTTACCAGCATGCGTTCCCGCGGTGCTCAAGTAACGGATATTGCCGTATTGGTTGTTGCAGCAGATGATGGTGTTATGCCTCAGACAGTTGAAGCAATCAATCATGCCAAAGCTGCCGAAGTACCAATTATTGTAGCTGTCAACAAAATGGATAAAGAAGGAGCCAACCCTGATCGTGTCATGCAGGAATTGACGGAATATGAATTGCTTCCTGAAGATTGGGGCGGTAATACCATTTTCGTTAACATGTCGGCGATGAAATACGAAGGTATCGATGACCTTCTGGAAATGCTGCTGCTTGTAACCGAAATGGAGGAATTGAAAGCGAGTCCGAATGCCAATGCATTTGGCACTGTTATTGAAGCACAGCTCGAAAAAGGAAGAGGATCTGTCGCAACCTTATTGATCCAGAATGGCACATTGCATGTCGGTGATACGGTTGTTGTCGGCAATACGTTTGGCCGCGTACGTGCCATGGTTAACGATGAGGGTGAACGTGTTAAAACTGCTGACCCGTCAACACCTGTTGAAATCACAGGGTTAAATGACGTTCCGCAAGCCGGGGATCAGTTCCTTAAGTTTACAGATGAGAAAAAAGCGCGGCAAGTTGGTGAAGCACGTCACCAAAAACACATTCAGGAAAGCCGGTCAGAATCATCGAAAGTTAGTCTGGATGATTTATTCGAACAGATTAAACAAGGTGACATGAAAGAGATCAATATTGTTATTAAAGCAGATGTTCAAGGCTCTGCCGAAGCTCTTGCATCATCACTTGAAAAAATTGAAGTGGAAGGCGTTAATATTAAGATTATTCATACTGGTGTAGGAGCTATTAAGGAATCGGATATCATTTTGGCATCAGCATCGAATGCCGTTGTGATTGGCTTCAATGTACGCCCGGATGCCAATGCGAAAAAAGCCGCAGAATCCGAGAAAGTCGACGTCCGTCTGCATCGTGTTATCTATAAAGCAATTGAAGAAATAGAGTCTGCCATGAAGGGAATGCTTGATCCGGTATACGAAGAGAAGGTTATCGGACAGGTAGAAGTCCGCGAAACGTTCAAAGTATCCAAAATCGGAACAATTGCAGGGAGCTATGTAACAGATGGCAGAGTTACACGTGACTCAGGGGTGCGCCTGATCCGTGATGGTGTTGTTCAATTTGAGGGTGAAATTGACACACTGAAACGCTTTAAGGATGATGTGAAAGAAGTAGCTCAAAATTACGAATGCGGGATAACGATAAAAAACTTTAACGATATTAAAGAAGGCGATATACTGGAAGCCTTCGTTATGGAGGAAATTGAACGCACATGATTATGTATGCTGAAGTGGAATGCATGCTGTATGATAATCATTCGCTGAAGCAAAAACGTTCAGTCATCAAACGTATTACCGCTAAATTGCGGAATGATTTAAATGTTGCCGTCACAGAACTGGATTATCATGATTTATGGCAGCGCACAAAGCTGGGGGTCGTTACCCTTTCCAATGACAAAACACATGCCGAACAAGTGATGCAAACAGCTTTTAAAATCATTGACACGTATACCGAAGTAGAACGTACGATCACGGATGTGGAGTCTCTGTGATCTAAAGAGTTAAAGACCGTTCATTTTATCGAGGTGAATCAATATGAGTGATATTCGTGCAAACCGTGTAGCAGAACAAATGAAGAAAGAGTTGGGCGAGATTATCGGTCAAAAACTTAAAGATCCGCGCGTCGGGTTTGTGACGGTTACAGACGTGGAAGTTACCGGAGATGTGCAGCAGGCAAAAGTGTTTATTTCCGTGCTTGGAAGTGAGGAGGAAAAGCATGATACACTGCTCGGTCTCGCTAAAGCGAAAGGGTTCATCCGTTCGGAAATCGGCAAACGTATCCGGTTAAGGAAAACACCCGAAATAACGTTTGAATTTGACGAAGCTTATGAGTATGGCAAACGTATTGAGGAAATACTGCGTGAGTTAAATAAATAGGTAATGTAATATGCAGGTTAATCTGACTCCCCCGCCTGAGTCAGATTTTTCCATGCATACTGTGGGTTAATTATTGGAGCTGGTGATATAATGAATGGGATTTTACCTTTATGGAAGCCAAAGGGAATGACCTCACATGATTGCGTTATGAAAATACGCAAATTATTTCAAATAAAAAAAGTTGGGCACACCGGGACGCTTGACCCCGAAGCTGAAGGGGTTTTGCCGGTTTGCATTGGTCAGGCCACTAAGATCGCGCCTTTTCTGACTGATACAAAAAAAACCTATCTGACCGAGGTGAAACTTGGTGCTGCAACAGAAACTGAAGACAATTGCGGAACGGTTGTGGAAACGGAGCAGGTAATAAATCCTCCATCTCAACAGGAAGTTGAAAACGTGTTACAATTATTTCGGGGATCGATAACCCAGGTTCCGCCTATGTATTCTGCAATTAAAGTTAATGGGAAGAAATTGTACGAGTACGCCCGGGCGAATGAATATGTTGAGCGCCCGAAACGTGAGACTTTTATCTATCAATTGAACCAGTTGGAGAATAATCGTCATCACGATCGTTTTTGGTTAAGAGTCGTATGCTCGAAAGGTACATATATCCGAACGCTATGTGTCGATATCGGGAATTGTCTTGGATACCCGGCACATATGTCTGCCTTGTACAGAACGGGGACAGGTGCTATAAACAAGGAAAACACTGTAACGTTCGGCGGAATTGAACAGGCACTCAAGGTAAACAAAGCCGACCAATTATTGCTGTCAATCAGCAGCTGTCTGACACATATGCAGCGGACTTATGTGGATGGACCAACGGGAAAACGGGTTCTTCATGGTCAAAAACTGGCAAAACCCGATAATCTTCCTGAAAAAGATCCCTTTTTGGTTATGTATGAAAACCAGGTTATAGCAGTCTATAAAACACATCCCGAAAATAAAACGATTATGAAACCGGTGCGTGTTTTTAATGATGACTAAGTAAAGTGCAGGTGAAATAATTTGCGGACAATCAGATTAACGTATCCTCATACATTATTGTTGGATGAATTACCGGAAACAGCTGCTGCCATCGGTTTTTTTGATGGTATTCATAAAGGCCATCAAAAGGTTATTAATACAGCTGTAAGTAAAGCGAAGGATCAAAATATGGAAAGTGCTGTGATCACTTTTCATCCGCATCCCTCCGTCGTTTTGAAAAAAGATGTGCAGCATGTTCAATATATAACACCATTGCAGGAGAAACAGAAAATACTGCAGCGATTGGGAGTAGACCGACTTTATATTATTGCTTTCGATAAAGAGTTGTCTTCCCTTGAGCCGCAAGCATTTATTGATCATTTTATTATACATTTAAACATAAAACACCTTGTATCCGGATTCGATTTTTCATACGGTTTTAAAGGCAAAGGGAATGTACAAACGATCAGGGAACATTCAAAAGGATTGTTTGATTATACGATGATTGATGAAGTTCAATCAGGTGATCAAAAAATAAGTTCTACAAGAATAAGAGAGCTCCTGCAATCCGGTGAAATTGGAAAAGCCAATGCGTTATTGGGCAGGCCTCTGATTGTCCGGGGTATTGTCAAAGAAGGCGAAAAACGCGGCAGAGAAATCGGATATCCGACAGCGAATCTGGAAGTTTCCACCGATGCGCTTCTCCCTAAAATAGGCGTTTATGCTGTTAAAGTGCTGTTTAAAAATGAAGTATACGAGGGGATGGCCAGCTTGGGTTATAATCCAACCTTCACCGCTGACAGGGACGAACCTATAATTGAAGTGAATATATTTGATTACAATAATGATTTATATGGTGAAGAACTTGTTCTCGAGTGGCATCAATATATACGGGATGAAATAAAATTTGACAGTGCTTCGAAGCTTGTGAAACAAATTGAAGAAGATGAAGAGCGTATCCGAGACTATTTTTTCCCCGCATGTAACGGGCAATAATTATTAAAATTCATGCTGACTCTTGCATTTTTGATGAAAAAGATGTACCCTTGAATACGTAAACCATCGCTCGGCAAATCGTAACTCCGGCGATTGCTGGGGGAATGGGGATATTTATCAATTTATGGAGGTGAACCGGTTGGCTATTACAAAAGAACGTAAAAATGAAATTATTAGTGAATATAAGGTTCATGATGATGATACGGGTTCCCCGGAAGTACAAATTGCTGTATTGACTGAGGAAATCACAAAATTAAATGAACATTTGCGCGTTCACCAAAAAGATCACCATTCACGCCGGGGTCTTTTAAAAATGGTAGGTAAGCGTCGTAATTTATTGCACTACTTACGAAATAAAGACGTTACACGCTATCGTGAATTAATTAAAAAACTCGGCCTGCGCAGATAATTGTAAAAGTAGGTACAAAAGGGTTTTAAAAAGCAGGAGAAATCCTGCTTTTTTTCTTCTTATACACATAAAATTTACATTTATGCTTATTAACTATAAAATGAAGGTAGTAAGTGTTTTGGAAGGGAGTTTTAATACGAATGACAGAAGAGAAAAAAGTGTTCTCCATGGAAATAGCCGGTAAAACCTTTACTGTAGAAACCGGGGAACTGGCAAAACAGGCAAATGGTGCATGTATGATCCGTTATGGTGATACTGCTGTATTATCGGTGGCGACTGCATCTGATGAACCAAAGGACCTGCCATTTTTCCCGTTAACGGTTAACTACGAAGAGCGATTATATGCTGTAGGTAAAATTCCTGGGGGATTTATTAAACGAGAAGGGCGTCCAAGTGAAAAAGCAACGTTAACATCCCGGCTGATTGATCGCCCCATCCGTCCGCTCTTTCCTGACGGATACAGAAATGAAGTACAAGTTATCAGCACAGTAATGAGTGTTGATCAGGACTGTTCTACTGAAATAGCGGCGATGATTGGTTCATCGATTGCACTATCCATTTCGGATATTCCGTTTTCCGAACCGATAGCAGGTGTTCATGTTGGACGAGTCGATGGTGAATTTATTATTAACCCGACCGTTGAGCAGGAAGAAAAAAGTGATATTGATTTGACTGTAGCCGGAACAAAAGATGCCATCAATATGGTTGAAGCCGGGGCAGATGAGGTTCCGGAAGACGTTATGCTTGAAGCGGTCATGTTCGGACATCAGGCAATTATTCGTTTGATCGAATTCCAGGAAACCATCATTGAATCAGTCGGCGTAACAAAGCAGGAATTCAATGCCGAAACAGCAAGTGATGAACTGGTTGCTAAGCTTGAGGACCAAGCGAGAGGCAAATTGCTTGAAGCTATTCAGACTGAAGGCAAAAAAGAGCGGGAAGCAGCAATCGATAAGACGAAGGATGAGGTTCTTTCCCTTTTCGAAGAGGAAGAAGATGAAGTTATTGATCAGGTCAAATCAATTTTGAAAGATATGGAAAAGGAAGAAGTCCGTCGTCTAATAACAAAAGAAAAAATCCGTCCTGATGGGCGTAGAGCTGATGAAATTCGCTCACTGTCATCGAGAGTCAATGTGTTGCCGAGAACACACGGGTCTGGTTTATTTACACGTGGACAAACTCAGGCTTTGAGCGTGTGTACATTAGGAGCATTGGGTGATGTACAAGTATTGGACGGCCTTGATCTGGAAGAATCCAAACGGTTCATGCATCATTACAACTTTCCGCAATATAGTGTCGGGGAAACTGGCCCGATCAGAGGACCAGGCCGACGGGAAATTGGACATGGTGCATTAGGTGAACGGGCTCTTGAAAAAGTTGTACCATCTGAAAAAGAATTTCCATATACAATCCGTCTCGTTTCAGAGGTGCTGGAATCAAATGGATCGACATCACAGGCAAGTATTTGCGCCAGCAGCTTGGCGATGATGGATGCAGGTATACCTATAAAAGCACCTGTCGCAGGTATAGCAATGGGTCTTGTTAAATCCGGTGAAGACTATACGATTTTAACCGATATCCAGGGCATGGAAGACGCTCTGGGCGATATGGACTTTAAAGTTGCCGGGACGGAACAAGGTGTAACGGCACTGCAAATGGACATCAAGATAGAGGGCTTATCCAAAGACATTCTGGAAGAAGCTTTGTCACAAGCTAAAAAAGGCCGCATGCAAATTCTTGACTCGATGCTCGCAACGATTAAGGCACCAAGATCCCATCTGTCAGAACACGCACCTAAAATTCTGACAATGAATATCAATCCGGATAAAATTCGTGATGTGATTGGACCGAGCGGGAAACAAATCAATCAAATCATTGATGAAACAGGCGTCAAAATTGATATCGAACAGGATGGAAGTGTATTCATTTCCTCGCCTGATGCTGAAATGAACCAAAAGGCAAAACAGATCATAGAAGATCTTGTCCGGGAAGTTGAAGCAGGTCAAATCTACTTGGGCACAGTTAAACGGATAGAAAAATTCGGTGCGTTTGTTGAATTGTTTAAAGGAAAGATGGCTTAGTCATATATCGAATTACAGGAAGAACGTACGAAAAAGTGGAACGCCGTATCGATGTGACCAAATTATGGTAAAAGTAAAGGAAATCGATAACCAGGGGCGCGTTCAATCTGTCACGTAAAGCTGTTATTGAAAGAAAGAACGGAAAAGCAGGAGAAATCACGATCATAGTTAAACGAAACAAGAAGCTGGAAAACCAGTTTCTTTTTTTATGTCTGAAAAATAAGTGATGTGTTTAATCATGATTATAAAGCGAGCACCGTCTGTTCTTTTTATCGCAAAACCATAACTGCGACGTAACCAATACTCCGCTTTCCCGCGGGGGGAACGCTTTTTCGCAAAGCCTCCCCTCGCCCTTCGCCGGGCCCACACGATGTTTGGGTCAACAAAGGCGTTGCCACAGGACGTGGCGAATTTAGCCTTTGTTCCTTGAACGCTCGCTGTGGGGTCTTCAGACTGTTCCTTTCCCGCAGGAGTCTCGCTTTTTTCCGCAGCGGTGTCATTGCACACCAATCAATTCTTTGTCGCAATTTATATCTATTACGTTAATAGCAACAAAGCTTACGAAAAGGGCTTTTCATAACTTGTCCATCCTCTTCATATGAATTAGTGAGGGGGGATATGGATGTATCGCTATCACTGGCTTGTACATGTTTGTGTATTTATACTGATTGTCACCGTTTCATTCGATTTTACGTATGATCCGTTTGAACCCAATCACACTGTTACATTTTCCAATGCAGTTGAGGAGGTTACAAAGACTGACGATCCGTTGTATGAAAAAATACAGGAGAAACGAACGGATTATGAAGAAGCTCCCCAGGATGCCAAGATTGATCAGGTCTGGAAGAAGGTGCCCGGACGAAATGGTGTAAAAGTGAATGTTGATAAATCATATGAACAAATGAAAGAGAATGGCGTTTTTGATGAAACATTGCTCGTTTATGAACAGATCCCTCCGGAAATTACAATGGATGATTTACCGGCTGCACCGATTTTTCGGGGAAATCCGAATAAAGAGATGGTTACTTTTTTAATTAATGTATCATGGGGAACAGAACATATACCTGCCATTTTGAATATTTTAAAGGAACATAACGTAAAAGCTACCTTTTTTGTTGAAGGAAAATGGGCAATGGAAAATACGGATTACGTTAAAATGATTCATGAACAGGGACATGTGATTGGGAATCATGCTTACAATCATCCTGTCATGTCACGCCTTTCAAGACAGGATATTTTGGAGCAAATCAGTCAAACCAATGAAATTCTGGAAGCTATAACAGGTGAAACACCAAAATGGTTTGCCCCGCCCAGTGGCGATTACAATGACCAGGTAGTGAAAGCAGCAGCTGAGCAAAATATGGAAACGATTCTTTGGAGTGTTGACACGATTGATTGGAAGAATCCATCAACATCTGTTATGATGAATCGAGTAAACAGCAAAATTCATCCTGGTGCAACGTTGTTAATGCACCCAACGCCTTCGATTGCAGAGGGGTTGGATTCAATAATCAGGAGTATTAAAGACAGAGGTTATAAAATTGGAACTGTCAACACTATGTTGAGTGCCGACAGATGAATTCGAGTGGATAACAGCTTAGGAGGCAATACATTGGTGGAAAAACATACAAGTGACAACGGACTTCGAATTGTTCTGGAAAATATACCGGCTGTGCGGTCTGTAACGATTGGCATATGGGTGAAGACTGGCTCACGTAATGAAACAGAAGAAATAAACGGTATTTCACATTTTTTAGAGCATATGTTTTTTAAGGGAACCAGCAGCAGGTCCCCCCAGGATATCGCCGAAGCTTTTGATGCAATTGGCGGGCAGGTTAATGCGTTTACTTCAAAAGAGTATACCTGTTTCTATGCCAAAGTGATGGATACGCATAAAGAAAAAGCTCTGGAGATTCTGGCAGATATGTTCTTCAATTCTTCTTTTGATGAAGAAGAGATGGAGCGTGAGAAAAAGGTTGTACTAGAAGAAATTAAAATGTATGAAGATACCCCGGATGATATCGTTCATGATATTCTTGCGCGTGCATCATTTGGTGATCATCCGCTGGGCAATCCGATTCTGGGGACGGAAAAACAATTGCAATCATTTACTCCGGATACTTTAAGAGGCTATATAAATGAACGTTATACACCCGGGAATGTTGTTGTGTCGATTGCAGGTAATGTGGACGATACATTTATACAGACGGTTGAAAACTACTTTAACAGGTTTCAAGCAGATGCCGGACATATAGAAGTAGAGAAACCAGCGTTTTTAGGTAAACAAATTGAGCGGCATAAAGATACGGAGCAGGCACATTTATGCCTTGGTTACAATGGTTTGCCTGTGGATGATGAGAATATGTTCAGTCTGGTTATTATGAATAATGTTCTTGGCGGCAGTATGAGTTCCCGCCTTTTTCAGGAAGTCAGAGAAAAACAAGGTTTGGCATATGCTGTGTTCTCGTATCACGCATCATTTCTGGATAACGGTTTATTAACCATTTATGCCGGTACAGGGAATGATCAGCTGCCACAATTAAAAGATACGATTAATCGAACAGTTGACGATTTAATGCAAAATGGGTTGACGGATAAAGAATTAATAAACAGTAAAGAACAATTGAAAGGTAATTTAATGTTGAGTCTGGAAAGTACCAGCAGTCGTATGAGCCGCAATGGCCGGAATGAATTAATGTTAAATAAGCATCGCTCGCTGGATGAGATGATTGCAGAAATTGATGCGGTCAACCATGACAAGATTCAGCAAGTGATTGATTCAACTTTCCGGCATGCGCCATCGAGTGCACTCATTGCACCGGAGCCTGTTGCACAAGCATAATTTCCAGCCATTTAACATATGTATATGTAAAATGGGTTGACCCGGGGGGATTTTTTTGCGATATAAGGATATTAGTGCCAAGGAAATTGTTGATATCAATCAGGGTGCACGACTTGGTGTCTTAGGTCAGACAGATCTTGAAATCAATGAAAGGACCGGACAGATCGAATCGTTTATTATCCCGAATTATAAGTGGTTTGGTCTGAAAAAGGAAGGTGCTGAAACAAAAATCAGGTGGCGTTCCATCCGGAAAATCGGCGAGGACATGATTATGATTGAGTCAGATTAATATATAAAGCTGGTGTCATTTCGATATGATGCCAGCTTTTTTTGTGACGTCAGGAAAGATCAATTATGGATGACCTTATGGGAAAAACTTCGACACACGTTATAAGACGAGACGAATGTCGCGTTTTTTTATGTTGGTAATCACTAACTTGCAAGAAACACATAAGCTATTTTGAACACCTATTTAGAAGAAAGGCGTACGGAGGGATTTTTTAGTCATGACGCAACAAATTGCTGTAATAGGCGGTGATGCACGCTATTTGGAATTGATACGCCAGCTGCAGGCACTGCCTGAGGTTACCATTTCGTTAGTAGGTTTTGACAAATTGGAAAAGGGATTTACGGGATTAAACCAAACCGACTTTGCCGATTTGAATCAGGAAAATCTGGATGCGGTCATTTTGCCTATCACAGGGACAGATTCTCAAGGCTATGTGGAAACCGTTTTTTCAGATCAAACCGTTCAGCTGACAAATGAGTGGTTTGACGGATTAAATGATCGTACTGTCGTTTTTACCGGGATTTCGAATGACTATCTGGATAACGCAGCGGACCAGGCGAATGTCGAACTGATTCCATTACTTAACCGTGATGATGTAGCCATTTATAATTCGATTCCGACAGCTGAAGGAATGATCATGATGGCGATAGAACATACCGATTATACCATTCATTCTTCACGTGTAATCGTTGTCGGATTTGGCCGGGTTGGAAACACTGTAGCAAATAAATTTGCAGCGCTTGGGGCGAAAGTTTCGGTTTGTGCTGAAAGTATTATGGATTTAGCCAGAATAACGGAATTGGGTCATACGGCCATTCCATTTGATCAATTGCATGAACATACCCGTGACGGCGATTTATTAATCAATACGGTTCCGGCTCAAGTTGTCACAAAGGAAGCGATTCAGCATTTACCACCGCATGGAATTATTTTTGATCTTGCCTCGAAGCCCGGTGGCACTGATTTTGCATATGCCAAACAGCGAGGCATTAAATCGATTCTGGCTAAAAGTCTTCCGGGGATTGTCGCTCCGAAAACTGCCGGAAAGATTTTGGCCGATGTGATTAAACAATTATTGCTTAAGAAGGAGGAGAGGATATGATGGAACTGGAAGGAAAACGGATCGGATTTGGTGTGACCGGATCGCACTGCACATATGATGACGTATTTCCACAGCTGGAGAAACTGATGAAAGCAGGTGCAGAAGTGATACCAGTTGTATCCTATACAGTGCAGAATACTGATACCAAATTCGGAAAGGCAGATGATCATGTCGCAAAAATTGAATCGATAACAGGTAAACGCGCCATTAAAACCATACCTGAAGCAGAACCGCTCGGACCGCAACTACCGCTTGACTGCATGGTCGTTTCGCCTTTAACCGGGAATTCGATGAGCAAACTGGCCAATGCACTGACTGATACACCGGTATTAATGGCGGTAAAGGCAACAATACGGAATCAAAATCCGGTTGTATTGGGAATTTCAACGAATGATGCCCTGGGATTAAATGGTGTCAACTTGATGCGGCTTATGGCCAGTAAATTATTTTATTTTATTCCATATGGGCAGGATAATCCGTATAAAAAGCCGAATTCTCTCGTGTCTGATATGAATTTACTTTCTGATACTGTTAAGTCAGCATTAAACTATCAACAACTTCAGCCAGTGATTATTCCTCATATTGATGATAATATGATAGAATAAATGGAAACAATCTTTTAGTGAGGTGTCTTATAGAATGGCAGAAAATAATCCAGTTAACATTGCAGTAGTTGGTGCTACTGGAGTAGTAGGAGAAAAAATCATCGAAATACTTGAAACTAGGAACTTTCCGATTAACGAGATCAAACTGTTGTCATCGAAGCGATCAGCGGGCAAGAAAGTTTCCTTTAACAGCCGGGAGTTGACGGTGGAAGAAGCTAGGCCGGAAAGTTTCGATAATATAGATATTGCCTTATTCTCAGCCGGTGGATCAGTTTCCAAAAAATTAGCGCCGGAAGCAGTGAAACGAGGAGCAGTAGTCGTCGATAACACAAGTGCTTACAGAATGGATGAAAATGTACCATTGGTTGTGCCTGAAGTAAATGAAAACGACCTTCAATCACATAATGGTATCATTGCAAACCCAAATTGTTCCACGATTCAGATGGTCGCAGCACTAAACCCGCTGCAGGAAGCATTTGGATTGTCACGTGTCATTGTCTCGACCTATCAGGCTGTTTCCGGAGCGGGAAATGAAGCAAATAATGAATTGGAAGAACAAACCAGACAGTATTTAAATAATGAGGAGATGACAGCGGAATTGCTCCCTGTCAAAGGGGATGAAAAACATTTCCCGATCGCGTTTAACGCATTACCGCAAATCGATGTATTTCAGGAGAGCGGCTATACATTTGAAGAAATGAAAATGATCAATGAATCGAAAAAAATTCTTCATGCACAGAATTTAGCAATAGCTGCTACCTGTGTCAGACTGCCGTTTTTTACGTCACATGCAGAAAGTGTCTATATTGATGTTGAAAAAGACGGTTTAAAAGTTGAGGATCTATGGAATGTACTAAAGGAAGCAGATGGTGTAACACTTCAAGATGACCCGGGCACACAGACGTACCCGACACCGCTCGATGCAGCCGATAAAGAAGATGTCTTTGTCGGGCGTGTCCGCAAAGATCTGGACAATGATAAAGGCTTCCATTTATGGGTTGTATCTGATAATCTTGTCAAGGGTGCTGCCTTGAATACAATTCAAATCGCAGAACGTTTAATTCAAAATAAATGGCTTTAAGATAGAGGTGAAACAATGCAGATATTAGTCCAAAAATTTGGTGGCACATCTGTTCAGACTGAAGAAAATCGTCATCATGTTATCAGGCACATTAAAAATGCACTCATGAACGATTATAAAATAGCCGTCGTTGTATCTGCATTAGGTCGAAAACCCGATCCGTACGCAACTGACTCGTTGCTGGATCTGGTTGGCTTCCCGAAAAATTATAATTCCAATCGTGAATTGGATATACTAATGTCATGTGGTGAAACAATTGCATCTGTCGTATTGTCAAATGAACTGCAAAAAAACCATATCAATGCCACAGCTTTGACAGGGGCTCAGGCAGGATTCATTACAAATGATGATTTTAATCAGGCAAAAATCAAAGAAGTAAAACCGGATCGTGTTCTGGATGAATTTAACAACCATGATGTTATCGTGGTTGCCGGTTTCCAGGGTCAGACTTCTGAAGGTGAAATAACAACGATCGGCAGAGGCGGGAGTGACACAACTGCCGCCGCAATGGGGGCTGCACTGAATGCAGAGCGGATTGAAATTTTCACTGATGTTAATGGGATAATGACGGCTGACCCGAATATGGTGTCAAAAGCCAGGCCGCTGGATATCGTGACCTACACGGAAATAAGCAATCTTGCATATCAAGGGGCAAAAGTGATCCATCCAAGAGCTGTGGAAATTGCAATGCAGGCAAAAATCCCGATGCGTGTACGATCGACTTATGTTGAGGATGAGGGCACGCTGAATTAAGGAATTCCAGATTGGAGCAAGAATCACCGGAAAATGCCCCTGATCATGTTCCTTCAAAATAACACAAATAAAACCAGACAAAAAAAATGAAAACTCATGTCTCCAGTCTGATGTTTTAAAGCTTATGGCTGAAGCAGTATTTCTGTTGACTTTATCAATATTTCACCTACCGGGGTTATTTATACGGTTCCGGATACACACACAAAGACAGCTGCAGACACTTGGCTTTTATCCGGAAATCACTGAAAACTGTGCCTAAAGTTTCCGCAGTCGGTGCAGGAATGACCGGCGTACCGGTGTCCGCATCAAAAATCGTACAATCGCTGACAGATGCCGGTTCAATACTTGCAATCAGCAGATAGTCACACAACCCATTTGTGCTATTAAAAATGTGAAAACGGCAGTAAATGCATTGCATGATGTTTTTGCACTGAACATTGCGGATAGAAATCCTGTATAAGTGTTGTAGTGAGCCGATTATAAATGACTGCTGCAATCACCTGTGAACATTCTTAAAGAAAGGTGTTATGTCCATGGATTGTAGCGTATTGACAGCGATGGTAACGCCATTTGATGCGCATGGGCAAATTGATTTTATAAACAACACAATTAGTTGAATATCTGCTTGACAATGGAACAGAAGGCTTGGTGTTGGCGGGCACAACAGGCGAATCGCCAACGCTTTCAACAGAAGAAAGAATAGCTTTCAGACATACCCGTTAAAGATGGATAATCGGGTGCCATAGCCGGACTGGGAGCAACAATACGAACGCGTCGATTGCATTAACAAAAGAAGCTGAAAAAACGGGAAGTAGATGGGATAAATGGGGGCTCCTTACTATAATAAAAACCGAGTCAGGAGGGCTTTACACCATTTGCAGCAATTGCCCAATGAGACAGCATTACCGATTATACTTTACATATCCCTGGTCGGTCAGTTGTAAAAATGGATGCAAATACGATTATCCGTCTAAGCAAAATTGATAATATTGTATCTGTAAAAGAAGCAAGCGGTGATCTTGATCAGGCAGCCGAAATAATTGAACAAACTGATGATTTAGTGTTTACAGTGGTGGAAGACAGTATGACATTGCCACTTGCTTTCATTGGTGCAGGTGGTGTTATTTCGTGGTATCGCATATTGCCGGCAATGAAATGCGGATATGGTGAGTGCCTATCAATCCGGAAATCCGTGAAAGCCCGCCTCGATACATCGGCAATTGCTTCCGGTTATGAATGGTTTGTTTGCCCAGCCTTCACCCGTACCGGTTAAAACAGCATTGAATATGAAAGGAATCGATGTAGGCAGTGTTCGCCTGCCACTGATACCTCTGACGGATTCGGAAAGTAACATTTTGAAAAGGTTAATCGAACGTTAAAAATATCGGCCACTTGCCGATATTTTATTGCATGCATGGTCGCCTTATAGGCATACACAACTCACAGAGCTGTTTAAAATGGATTAGTAATGAAGAAGAGTGTCCATACATGGAAACATCAAAGAAAGATAATCAAATAGGACAGGCGAAGGACAATCAGCCTCTGTTCAAAGATTCAGCCAGTTAGGCCAATCCAATGTTCCACAAGCACCTGATTCCAATATTCATGTATTGTCGATCATTGGACAAGTGGAAGGGCATGTGCAATTGCCCGCACAGAATAAAACGACCAAATATGAACATATGCTGCCGCCAGTCGCAACAAAATCCCCAAAATAGAGGGATTGATTGTTCTATTGAATACAGTTGGCGATGTGAGGCCGGTCTGGCATTGTCGGATGATTTCTTCCATTTCCAAACCAACTGTTTTCAATTGTATTAGGCGGCGGACATTCCATTGGTGTTCCGATTGCGGCTCAGCCGATTACTCTTTATAGCACCAACCGCAACGATGACAATTCATCCGATCCGGCTGAATGGCTTAGTGATTGGTGTACCGCAAACGTTTGAATACATGGATAAAATGCAGGATCGCGTAATTGATTTTGTTGTCCAGCATTCAAACATTGAAGAAGAGAAGTTTAAAGAGCTTATGTTTGCTAAAGGAAATCTGACCAGGGATATTGGAACGAACGTTATTGGAACAGATGCTGTCGACTATGGATTAATCGATGGAGTTGGCGGTGTCGGGCAGGCAATGGTCAAATTAAATGAAATGATTAAGGATAATCAGGGGCCGGAAAATCAGGTGATGCAGTAATGTTGTATACCCCATTATCGACAACAGATATTTTTCCGTCTTCAGAGCAGGAATTTCAAAAACGGCAATGTATTTCCCATAATGGAAAACAGTTATATGTTGAGGAAATGGAAGATGGTCAATTTCAAGTGCTGCAATTGCTTTCGACTGACCCCCAGGATTTTATGAATTCTGACTATCTGCCTGGCACTATTTTGCGGTAAATTAACGCTAAATATTGAAAAACTGTGCTTATAGGAACAAATTGTATTGAAAAACTTGGCTTTCACCGAGTCCCTTTTAATCGTGAAAGCCAAGGTTTGATTTATAAGGTTATCCTGAATTGATAAAAGCGACCCCTGCCTGCATGCCGGCAGGTTGACGGTAAGCTGCGAAATCCTAAAATCTCTGGAAGAAATAGAATATTATTCACGCCTTGATTAAGTGAGGTGAAAAATTTGGCAAAGAAAAAAAGAAGAAAAAAGAAAAGACAGTTAAATAAACAAGTGAAATTTGAACTGCTCGGACTGCTGTTTATATTTCTGGCTATTTTCGGCAGTGGAGCGAGTGCTATTAGTGACGGTGCGATCCCTGGCGGACTTGAACATATTTTCAGGTTTTTCTGGGAATCTGGTATTTCATTGCCTCACTGTTTTTGCTTGTTACAGGTATTGTTTTAATGATAAACGCAGTACCCTGATTTCACCAATAAGAAATAATAGGTTTTTATATCTATTTGCCGTACTCTACTGCTTACTCACATACAAACATATGAAAGATGCTTGTCTCATCGAAGAGGTATCGATTCTCGCGGCAACATGGGAAATTCTTTGCTTTCGTTGATGGGAGTGGCAATGCCATTCAAACGGGCGGCGGAATGATAGGAGCTATCTTATTTACGTTCTGCTATTATTTATTTTCCTCCGTTGGCGCCAAGATTGTGTCTGTTTTTTCTATTTTAATAGGTATTATATTTATGACGGAGTTTTCCTTAGGTCAATTTTTCTCTAAATGGAGTGAACGACTTGCTGAAATGGGAAAATCAGTAAAAGAACGTTTATAGCAACACGTCTAATCATAATCAGTCAGATAATGACGCATTAACATATGCAGCCGTGACGCATCATGAAACTGAACAGGACGAGCCTGTTATTCAGGATTCCACGGATGGTGGCCTATTCATTCGACACACAGGAATCAGAAGCTGATAGTGCTCCGACTGATACAGACAATGCAGATAGCACAGAAGTAAAAGAGCAGGACAGCCCGCTGCCAATGACGGAAACTGAAAATCATGAATACGAGTTACCATCGCCGAATCTGCTGGCTGAACCAAAGCAAAACTCACAGCAGCAGGAAAAATCACAAATTCAAGCAACCGTCAGAAAACTGGAACGGACATTTAATAGTTTTGGTGTCAAGGCAAGAGTTACAAAGGTACATGTCGGGCCTGCTGTCACAAATATGAAGTGTATCCGGACGCTGGTGTCAAAGTAGCAGATTGTTATTTACATGAACGATTTAGCCTTGGCGCCGGCAGCCAAGGACATTCGTATGGAAGCACCAATACCAGGCAAGTCAAGCTGTTGGTATTGAAGTTCCAAATCAGGAAATTGCAAAGGTTTCATTGCGGGAAGTTCTGGATACGACGTATCGGAACAATCTCCAAACCTATATTTGCTCTGGCCGTGATATTTCAGGGATGCGATTATATCTGAATTAAGCAAATGCCGCATATGTAATTGCCGGTGCAACCGGAAGCGAAAGTGTGTGTGTCAATGGTATCAATTACGACCATTTTGATGCGGGCTAAACCACATGAGGTCAAAATGATGATGATCGATCCAAAAAAAGTGGAGTTAAACGTCTATAACGGTATTCCACATTTATTGACACCCGTTGTAACCGATCCGAAAAAAGCGTCAAGGGCACTGAAAAAAGTGGTAGCGGAAATGGAAAGAAGGTATGATTTATTTTCGGAAACAGGCACACGTAACATTGAAGGATACAATGAGTATATTCGAAAGTATAACCAAACGGCATCAGAGGATGAAAGACAGCCTAATCTGCCTTATATCGTTGTATTAGTTGACGAGCTGGCAGATTTGATGATGTCGCTTCAACGATGTTGAAGATGCATTACAAGGCTTTGCCCCAGATGGCAAGGCTGCCGGCATTCATTTGATTCTTGCCTACACAGGCGGCCATCGTGGATGTCATTACAGGCGTTATTAAAGCGAACATCCCTTCACGAATCGCATTCAGTGTCTCTTCAGCAACCGATTCCCGGACCATCCTGGACGCTGGTGGTGCTGAAAAACTGTAGGCGCGTGATATGCTGTTTATGCCAGTCGGATCATCGAAGCCTACAAGGGTACAAGGGGGCGTTTTATCCGATGAGAAGTCGAACGGATTGTTGACCACTGCATCGAACAGCAAAAAGCGTCTTATCAGGAAGAAATGATCCCGGAAGACAAGTTAAGTTGTCTCGGATGTCGATGATGCGTTATATGATGATGCTGTAACAGTTGATAACTGAAAATGCAGAGTGCCAGGTATCCATGCTGCAGCGACGCTTCCGAATCGGCTATACACGGCGGCACCGATAATCGACCGCCATGAAGATCGTGTATAGTTGTCCCTATGAAGCAAACACGGACTGTCCTTGTTCCCAGCCCAGTGAAGAAAAGACATCATACGATCCATGAAACGGACATTTCCTGTTATAGGATGTCGTTTTCAAATGGACAACCTTAACTCTCTAGTAATTTTGAAAAACTTTGCCTGAAATCTATTTATTTATTTTGTAGGACATGTTATATTTATGTCGAACTATCGATAGTCATACGTCAGATGTCAGATCTCTAATAGGTTGTACACACTATAAAATGTAAGGTGAACATCATGTCGCTGAAAATAGATTCACGTCACTTATACTTACAAGTTATTGATCAAGTTAAACGTGAATATGAAAGCGTAAATTAAAACCAATCAAAAATTGCCTTCTGAATTTCAGCTGTCAAAGGATTTAGGCGTATCTCGTGCGACATTGCGTGAAGCTTTGCGTATTCTTGAGGAAGAAAACATCGTTACACGCCGGCATGGTGTAGGTACTTTTGTTAACCCGAAACCTATTTTCTCATCAGGCATTGAACAATTGAACAGTGTTACATATATGATCGAGCAGTCCGGGAAAATACCGGGATCACAATTCCTGTCAACTGAATTTCTGGAACCGACGGAGGATGAGCGATCAAAATTTGCACCAATAGAAATCAGCACATTGGCAAAGGTAGAACGTGTGCGGACAGCAGATCATGAGCCAGTGGTATTTTGTATTGATAAATTGCCGGAAGGATTAATACCTTTAGACCGTGTACACAGGGCAGACTCCATATTTAAATTGATGGAAGAATTTTCGGGAAAAACGATAGCTATGCTGTACTATATCGAACCTGTCAGTTATCAGGACCGAATCTATGAAGTTTGAAATTGTGACCCCGAGCAATCATTATGTATTGAAGCAAATGCACTATACCCATGATGATGAACCGTACTCTATTCTGCAAATTTCTCCGTTCTGATGTATTCAGCTTTCATGTTTTACGGAAACGCGTGTAAAGGATTTCATACTCTGTTTAGGGAGGTGATGTCAACATAAAAAGTAAATGTTGATGCAGTAAGTTCCGTCTATCATTATTATTTAAAATCAGGGGGTTTTAATCGTGAAAAATCGCAAAATTCTGCTGTTAGCTTTATACTGACCGTCGGATGCTATTGGCAGCGTGTGGCGATGGGTGATCTGAAGGAGAAGATACAGGTTCTGGCAATGGTAATGTTCAGACAATGAAGCGAGTGAATATCTGATTTCTCAGCTGCAATGGTAACAGACGTTGGCGGTGTTGATGACAAATCGTTTAACCAGTCTGCGTGGGAAGGACTCACAGCATGGGGCGAAGAGCATGGTCTTGAAGAAGGTGAAGGATATGACTATGCCCAGTCAAATAATGATTCTGACTATGCGCCAAACTTAAATCGTCTTGTACGCGAAGACTATAACATGGTCTTTGGTATTGGCTATTTATTGGAAGATGCGGTTAGTGATGTTGCTGAACAATACCCGGATACAAATTTCGCCATTGTTGACTCTGTCGTTGAAGGTGATAATGTAGCCAGTATTACATTTGCCGACCATGAAGGTTCTTTCCTGGCAGGTGTTGCGGCTGCTCATAAAACAAACACAGATAAAGTCGGGTTTGTCGGCGGAACGGATTCCGACCTGATTAACAAATTTGAATCCGGTTTCAGAGCAGGCGCCAAAACAGTCAACCCGGATATTGAAATTGATGTTCAATACGCAGAAGCTTTTGATGCACCGGACGATGGAAAATTGATTGCCAACAGTATGTATAATGATGATATCGATGTTATTTATCATTCTTCCGGTGCGACAGGCAATGGTGTGTTTGCCGAGGCAAAAGACATTAAAAACAATGAACCCGATCGTGAAATTTGGGTCATTGGCGTTGATCGCGACCAATATGAAGAAGGCGAGATTGGCGACCAAAACGTTACGTTGACATCTATGATCAAACGTGTGGACAACTCTGTTCAAGAAGTAAGCAACATGGCCATGAATGGTGAATTCCCGGGCGGTGAAGTGCTCGAATTTGGCGTTGAAGACGAAGGTGTCGGTCTGGCGGAAACGCATGAAGAGGCTTATACGGATGAGATCGCTGAAGCCGTTGATGAATGGAAACAACAAATCATTGATGGTGAAGTAGACGTGCCGCAAACACACGAGGAACTGGACGACTATTTGAATTCATTGTAAACCTATAGAAAAAGGCTGGTAAAGGCCAGTCTTTTTCTTCTTAATTTAGCGTCAATTAATTAAAAATTTTCAAATGAAAAGCTGATCTCAGCCCCTTTTCATTTGGCAATTTTTAAAATGAACAGCCAGAATAAAGGAGTGATCACACGTGGATTATGTGGTGGAAATGTTAAACATACGCAAGGAATTTCCTGGTGTTGTTGCGAATGATAATATAACACTTCAATTAAAAAAAGGTGAAATTCACGCCCTGTTAGGTGAAAATGGTGCCGGGAAATCAACATTGATGAATGTGCTTTTTGGACTGTACCAACCGGACAAAGGTGAAATTCGTGTGAACGGGGAACCAGTAAATATAACGGATCCAAATGTTGCAAATGATCTGGGAATAGGGATGGTCCACCAGCACTTTATGTTAGTTGAGCCATTTACCGTCACACAAAATATTATTTTAGGAAGTGAACCAACAAAATTTGGTAAAATCAATTTAAAAAAAGCCGAAAAGGAAGTTCAGGAACTTTCTGACCGATATGGCCTGCGGGTTGATGCAACTGCCAAAATCAGTGATATATCAGTAGGCATGCAGCAGCGTGTCGAAATTCTCAAAACGTTGTACCGCGGTGCAGAAGTCCTGATTTTTGACGAACCCACTGCTGTATTGACACCGCAGGAAATTACTGAATTGATGGAGATTATGCACGCGTTAACTGCTGAAGGCAAATCGATTATTTTAATTACGCATAAATTGAAAGAAATCATGGAGATCAGTGAGCGGTGTACGGTTATCCGGAAAGGTAAAGGAATTGATACATTAAATGTGGCTGAGACGTCCGTGACCGAGCTTGCTTCACTGATGGTGGGCAGAGATGTCAGTTTCAAGATTGAAAAAAAACCTGCTGAACCAAAGGGAACGGTCCTGAGTATTCAAAATTTAAGCGTGAAGGATAAACGAAAAGTTGACATGGTCAAAGGGATGGATTTGGAAGTACGTGCCGGAGAGATTGTTGGGGTTGCCGGTGTGGATGGCAATGGACAATCGGAATTGGTGGAAGCCATTACTGGGCTGCAAAAATCTGAATCGGGAACGGTTCGATTAAACAATAAGGATATTACAAATCTATCACCCCGAAAAGTGACAGAAAGCGGTATTGGACATATACCACAGGACCGGCATAAATATGGATTGGTACTGGATTTTACAGTGGGGGAAAATATGGTTCTGCAGACGTACTATCAGAAACCATACTCCAAATATAAGACGCTCAACTATAAGGAAATTTACCAAAAAGCTGAAGAGCTGGTTGACGAATATGATATTAGAACGCCAAGTGTCTATACGAAGGCCCGGGCTTTATCAGGCGGCAACCAGCAAAAAGCGATTATTGGACGAGAGATTGACCGGTCTCCGGATTTATTGATTGCAGCGCAGCCGACAAGGGGATTGGATGTTGGTGCGATTGAATTTATTCATAATCGATTAATTGAAGAACGTGACAAAGGAAGAGCTATTCTATTAATCTCGTTTGAACTGGACGAAATTATGGATTTAAGTGATAAGATTGCTGTCATGTTTGACGGAAAAAATATCGCCGAAGTGAAACCGGAAGAAACGGATGAAAATGAATTGGGCTTATTAATGGCTGGAAGCACGAAAGAGAAGGCAGGTGGTCAGAAGTGAATACCAATAGACTTTTTAATTTACTTGTGCCCCTGATATCGGTACTAATCGGGCTGGTGGTTGGCGCACTTATTATGCTCGGCTTCGGTTATAACCCAATTACAGGGTATATTGCATTGTGGAATGGTGCGTTTGGTGATGCTTACTACGTTGGTGAAACTGTCCGCCAAGTGACACCTTACATATTTACCGGTTTGGCAGTAGCATTTGCTTTCAGATCCGGATTGCTTAATATTGGTGCTGAAGGTCAGGTTATTGTAGGATGGCTTGCTGCGGTATGGATTGGTACAACGGTTGAAGCCCCGATGTATATTCACCTGCCTCTTGCCATTATCGTTGCGGCACTTGCGGGTGCTGTTTGGGGCTTTATTCCCGGTCTTTTGAAAGCAACCCGCGGCGTACATGAAGTGATTGTAACGATTATGTTAAATTATACTGCTTTATATTCTGCCAATGCGATCGTCCGCAGTGTTCTTTCCGATAATGAGGATAAAACCCCTGATGTGGCGGGAACAGCATCACTGGCTTCGGAATGGTTTCAGAATATGACGTATTTTTCACGGATGCACTATGGTATTTTTATTGCCTTATTTGCAGCTGTTATCATGTGGTTTATTATCGAACGGACGTCTCTGGGATATGAACTCAAGGCAGTCGGTTTTAATGAACATGCTTCGAAATATGCCGGTATGAATGTTAAACGGAATATTATATTATCCATGGTCATTGCCGGAGCATTTGCCGGATTGGCCGGTGCCATGGAAGGGTTAGGGACATTTGGCTATATGTCTGTGCAATCAGGTTTTAACAATCTTGGTTTTGATGGGATAGCAGTAGCACTGTTAGGCGCCAATACCGCTATCGGCGTTGTGTTTGCGGCCATTTTGTTCGGAGCGCTTAAAGTTGGCGGCTTAAATATGCCGACAGAAGCAGGGGTGCCTACTGAACTGGTTGATATTATTATTGCACTGATCATTTTCTTCGTTGCCTCAGGTTATATTATTCGCTGGGTCATACTTCGCTTTAAAAAGGAGGAGAAATAAATGGGATTTGTTGATCTATTACAGTCGATCATTCCACCGGCACTTTTCTTTTCAGCACCCTTAATATTTACAGCATTGGGCGGAGTATTCAGTGAACGGTCCGGCGTTATTAATATTGGATTGGAAGGTCTGATGGTCATGGGAGCGTTTGTCGGTATTGTATTTAACCTTACGTTTGCCGACGTATTTGGCGCTTGGACACCATGGGTATCGATCATTGCCGCTGCTATTGTATCAGCCATATTTTCGCTGATTCATGCAGTAGCTGCCGTTTCATTCCGTGCAGATCAGGTCGTCAGCGGCGTTGCGATTAACTTTTTGGCGCTTGGTTTAGGTGTGTTCCTGACAAAGCAATGGTACGACAAAGGTCAAACCGACATGGTATCACAACAATTTTTCACCCGTGATATCCCGTTGCTCGCAGATATTCCGATCATCGGCGAAATATTTTTCCAGGGTATTTACTTAAGCTCTTACTTAGCTATCGTTCTCGCTGTTGTCGCTTGGTATGCACTCTATAAAACGCCATTTGGATTGCGGCTCCGTTCTGTCGGCGAACATCCAATGGCAGCTGATACGAACGGGATAAATGTTTACAAAATGCGTTATGTTGCTGTTATCCTGTCCGGAGCCCTCGGTGGTCTTGGCGGATCAGTATTTGCTTTAACAATTGCGTTAAACTTTTCTCACGCGACCATTGTCGGTCAAGGTTTCATGTCTCTGGCAGCTGTCATTTTTGGAAAATGGCATCCATTGGGGGCAATGGGAGCTGCATTATTCTTTGGTTTTGCCCAGAGCTTGAGTGTTATCAGCGGTGGTGTCCCACTGCTTGAAGACGTTCCGCAAGTATTCCTGCTGATTGCACCGTACGTCTTAACAATCCTGGCCCTGGCAGGGTTCATCGGACGCGCCGAAGCACCAAGAGCCAACGGAGAGCCATATATAAAAGGAACGAGATAATAAGCAATAAATTAAGAAAAAACGCTGACGCGTCTTTTCAGATGCCAGAGGTCGGATTGGAAGAAATCGGCGAGTTAGCCGATTTCCATATTGACAACGTCATCCGAGATTTTATACTTTTCGATTTAAAACAGCTTGCGTTTTAATCATGAGCCTGAGTTGCTTGGAAGAAAAGTAATTCAGGTTTTTGCTATAATATATATAATGTGAGCTACACTAAAGAAAGAACGGATATTATTACATAAGGAGGATCCTGAATGAACGGAGCCTATGAGAATGCAGTGAATGAACAAGGCGTTCGGTTCCATATTGTACCAACGAAAAAATTTAAAACCATATCCATTACGGCTAAATTCAAAGCACGATTATCGCGTGATACGATAACGAAACGTGCATTACTGCCGCTTATTCTTCAGCAGGGAACAGAATCATATCCGGATCGAAGTGCACTTCAGATTAAACTGGATAGTTTGTACGGAGCGGTTTTAACCATGAATAGCTCCAAAAAAGGTCATTATCATATTATGACAATCAGCCTTGAAACGGCCAATCAGAAATTTATTTCGGATGAATCCGCCATTATGGATGAAGCCATTGCGTTATTAAAGGAAGCTATTTTTAATCCAAATCGTCAACAAGATTCTTTTTTTCCATCAGTTGTCGCCAGGGAGAAAGATACACTAAAACAGAAAATCAATGCAATCGCCGACGATAAAATGCGTTATGCTAATATGCGGCTGCTTGATGAAATGTGCAGTGAAGAACGCTATAAGCTGCATGTACATGGCTACGTTGAAGATCTTGAATCGATCACACCTGAAAATCTGTATGCTTACTACTGTTCGATGCTGCAGGAAGACCAGCTCGATATTTATGCAGCAGGTGATGTAGACCGTAACGAAATGGAAAAGAAACTGAAATCGGTTTTTCATCGTGATGACTATAACAGATCAGTGGCCAAAGAGGATGACACAGAAAAACTTGTGAACGAGCCTCAAACAATCGTTGAAAAACAAAATATTCAACAGGCAAAATTGCACTTTGGCTACCGAACGCATATAGCCTTCCAGGATCATGACTATTTTGCCCTGCATGTTTTTAACGGGCTGTTTGGCGGATTTCCAAGTTCAAAATTGTTTACCAATGTCCGGGAAAAAAATAGTCTTGCTTATTATGCAGCCTCAAGGTTTGAAAGCCACAAGGGATTGTTGTTTGTTTTCAGTGGTATTGCGCCTGAAGATTATCAGCAAGCACGGGAAATTATTGAGCAGCAGGTGGAGGCCATGAAAAACGGCGACTTTACGGAAGAAGAAATGGCTAATACAAAAGAATTAATTGTTAACCAGCTGCTTGAAACCATGGATCATTCTAAAGGGATGATTGAACTTATGTACCAGCAGGTTGCAGCCGATACTGAGCGGTCACCAGATGCGCTGATTGATGGCATCAAGAATGTCAGTAAAGATGAGGTTGTTCAGGTTGCGAATAAATTAATGTTGGATACGATTTACTTATTGACCAATCAAGGGGGCGATACGGATGAATAAACTGTCATATGACCATATTGAGGAAGTTATTTATAAGGAAAAACTAAGAAATGGTCTGTCCGTCTTTCTGCTGCCTAAACCTGAAATGGCAAAAACGTATGGGATATTTTCAACTGATTATGGTTCAATTGACCAGACGTTTGTACCCATTAATGGCACCGAACACGTTACAGTTCCGGAGGGTGTTGCCCATTTTCTGGAACATAAAATGTTTGAAAAAGCGGATCGCGATGTATTTGACGACTTTGGCAAACAAGGGGCATCAGCTAATGCCTATACGTCCTTTACCAAAACAGCATACCTGTTTGCAGCAACCAATCATATCGAACAAAATGTTGAAACATTACTTGATTTTGTTCAGGATCCATATTTTACAGAGGAATCAGTCGAGAAAGAAAAAGGTATTATCGCTCAGGAAATTGAGATGTACAATGATCAGCCTGATTGGCGATCGTTCACGGGAACATTGAAGGCTATGTTCCATCAGCATCCGGTAAAAATTGACATTCCGGGTACGGTCGATTCGATTCAGACAATGACAAAAGATGATTTATATACGTGTTATAATACCTTTTATCATCCGGAGAACATGACGCTGTTTATTGCCGGTAATTTTGATGTGCAGCAAATGATGGATTTGATCCGGCACAATCAGGCATCCAAGGATTTCGCCAAAATGGAGGATATCAATCGTGCATACCCCAAAGAGCCCGATTCGGTTGCTGAAAAAGAGAAAAACATAACAATGCCTGTTCAGGTTCCGAAATGCACGGTCGGCATAAAAGAATCATCATCTGAACTCACTGGTGAGGCGTTTTTAAAACAGGATTTGCTGCAGGATATGGTTGTTGATTTTTACTTTTCCAAAGGTGGGCCGTTTTACCAGCAGCTCTATGATCAGCAATTGATTGATGCCAGTTTTTATTTTGATACAAGTCTGGAGAAAAATTTTGGGTATACATTTATCGGTGGTAATACAAGTGAACCGGATCAGTTTGCAGATAAAGTCCGTGAATTGCTCGGGTCCACTAATAATAAAGTGTTCAGTGCTGAAGAAGTCGAGCGTATGAAGAAAAAGAAAATCGGACAATTACTGCGTGCGATGAATTCATTGGAGTTCATGGCAAACCAGTATATACACTATGATATCGTCGGTGTTGATTTATTTACCATTATTCCGTTTATCCAGTCATTGACGGTTGATGATTTTAATGCATTTGTACAGAGTTGGATTGACGATAAGCGTGTAGCGGTTTGCAAAATAGTGAATGAGTAGGGGATTTTAATGGGGAGAAACGTACTGATTATTGGTGCGAGCGGTGATATTGGCACCGCGATTGCCAAACAGCTGGCTGAGGAAGGCTATCAGCTGATATTGCATTATTATCAAAATAAACAGGCAATGGAAGATAATTGGGCGAATTTAGAGGCGGAGTCCATTTTAATGGACATACAGGCGGACTTAAGTAACACAAAAGGCATCAGCCATCTTATAAGCCAGGCTGTATTTCCTGTTGATGCCATTATTTTTGCTGGTGGTAATGCACATTATGGTTTATTTCAGGATATGAACGAAACGTTAATGGACCGAATGCTCACGCTTCATGTTAAGGCTCCCTGGATGATTACAAAGCATCTATTGCCCTCGATGATTCAGCATAAACAAGGCAGAATTATATTTATAACGTCGGTTTGGGGGGAAGTTGGTGCCGGTAATGAAGTGGTTTACTCTTCTGTTAAAGGAGCACAAAACAGTTTCGTTAAAGCACTGTCTAAAGAAACTGCTCCTTCCGGTGTAGCAGTGAACGCAGTCAGTCCGGGATTTATTGATACAAAGATGAATCAGCAGCTGCTGCGTGAGGAAAAAGAAAAGATTATTCATGATATCCCGGCTAACCGTGCCGGTACCTCAGATGATATCGCTCATACGGTCAGCTTTTTGATGAGCAAACAATCCGATTACATACATGGCGAAATCATTCATGTAAGCGGCGGCTGGAGATCGTAATAAATCCTATGCATAAACAGGCACATAAATCAAATACTATCCATGTAAAAAAATTTGAGGGAGGCAGATTGACATGTCCGTTCTTGATAATTTTGACACATGGAAGGCATTTTTGGCTGACAGACTACAGCAGGCAGAGTCCGAGGGTATGGGTCAGGAAACCATTTCAAATATGGCCTATGAAGTTGGCGATTATCTTGCAGCCAACACAAGCGCTAAAAATAGTGAAGAGGCTGTTTTACAGGAGATTTGGACTGCTGCATCTGAGGATGAAAGACATGCATTGGCCAGCGCAATGGTTAAACTTGTACAAAATCAGGGAAATGCATAAATGGAATAATCAGGTAAAGAAGCTGTATTCTCTCATGCAGCTTCTTTATTTTTTCCCGATTATTGCATTAATCTCCTTTTCTTCATACCGAAAATACTTTATTATAGTAATATAACGTGAAACTTCATTCAGTGGAGTGAATTTCTCCAATGATACCAAGGTACAAAGGCTAAAGGCTCGAGCGTCCTGTGCGGGCGCCTCCCGTGACCTGCATCGTGCAGGCCCGAACAGAATCGGACCTTTATGGGCAGTTGTTATCCTCTCTAATTTTAGACTTTCTGCAATTTTGAAATGGGTAACTTACTGTCCGTTAAGGCGGGATAATCAGTTTGAATTCAGCATGCATATAAAAGGGGTTTACTATGGAGAAAACAGAATGGTACCTTGAATATGAGATACAATATAATCGTCCGGGTTTATTAGGGGATATTTCTTCTTTATTAGGAATGCTCTCTATTAATATCGTTTCGATTAATGGTGTAGCAAAATCAAGAAGAGGTATGCTGCTGCTTACCAGGGAAGAGGAACAAATTTTACGCCTGAAGTCGATTATGCAAACGATGGACACGATAAAGGTCACAAAAATCAGAAAGCCAAAACTGCGTGATAAACTTGCCGTAAGACATGGCCGGTACATTCAAAGTGACAGTGATGACAGTAAAACATTTCGATTTGTCCGGAATGATCTGGGAATATTAGTGGACTTTATGGCGGAGTTGTATAAAAAAGAAGGACATAAATTAATCGGGATACGCGGAATGCCACGTGTCGGCAAGACGGAATCAGTTGTAGCAGCCAGTGTTTCCGCCAATAAACGGTGGCTGTTCGTATCAAGCACTTTACTTAAACAAACTGTCCGCAGTCAACTTATAAAAGGTGAATATGATAGCAATCATATATATATTATTGACGGGATTGTTTCAACACGCCGCGCTAATGAAAAACATTGGGAGCTTATTCGGGAAATTATGCATCTTCCGGCAATCAAAGTTGTAGAACACCCTGATATGTTTGCACAATCCACCGAATATAGTCTGGATGATTTTGATTATATTATTGAACTCAGGAGCGATGAAAACGAGGAAATTACATATGAACCTGTTCAAAATAATCATTTTATCCAGGAAGATGGTTTTTCGATGTTTGATTTTTAACAGACAGGGAAATTATTTTGTTTACTGTCTGTATAAGTGCAACTAAGGATTTGGTATAAACGGTTGGCAATCAGCTAAGTTTTCTAAAATGGACGGTGTTTTGGATGGAGATAGGTGAAAGGTTAAAGGAAGCAAGAGAAGAACAAAATTTGTCTTTGGAAAGTTTGCAGGAGACAACCAAAATACAGAAAAGGTATTTGGAAGCAATTGAACAAGGCAATTTCAAAATCCTGCCAGGAACATTTTATGCCCGTGCATTTATTAAAGAGTATGCCTCAGCAGTAGGGCTTGATCCTAATGAATTACTCGAGGAATACAAAGAGGACCTTCCACAGACAGAAGAGGATAACAAAGAACATTATTCGCAAATTCACCGGTCACGCAAAGATAATAATCCCAGTAAAAATACAAATGTTTTTTCTTTCATACCAACTGTCATTGTTGTACTGCTAGTGATCGGTATCATTTTTATCGTATGGCTTTTTTTACAGGATTCATTTTCAGAAGATAGTACACAACCTGCCGGTACACAAGACGATAATGAAATTATCCGTGATTCTGATAGTGACAGTCAGGAAGATGGACAAACTGAAGACGATGGCTCCGCCGGCAGTGATGCAGAAAATGATTCACAATCCGAAAATAGTAGTGATGCGAACACGGATACCGAATCAGCTGAAGCTGAAGATTCACAACCTGAATTCGTGATTGAGGAAGAAGGAACAGGGAGTGCACCTGAATCTACTCTGACACTCGAAAATGCGAGTGACGATACAACAGCCGTAATTGAAGCAACAAACGACTCCTGGCTCGAAGTGGAAAATGATGCCGGTGAAAGTTTATTTTCAGGTATGGTCACCACTGACAATTCCCCTGTTGAAGTGGATTTATCAGAAGCAGATCGTGTGTGGTTCAGTGTCGGAAGTGCGCCGGCTTTGGATATAACGATTGATGGAACTGATTTGGAATATCCGGTTGATCCTGACGAAGAAGTATTTCAAAAAATTTGGATTAACATTGAAAGAGCAGGGGAATAATTCAAATCCAAAGGAACATTATTTCTAATAGCCCTTCCTTACTGTTAACGGGGAAGGGTTTTATATGCAGGAGGGAAACCTTGTGAATATACCAAACAAGATGACACTGTCACGAATTCTTTTAATACCGATTTTTATTATTTTGTTAACTGTTCCATTCAATTGGGGTGAATGGGACATTGGTGAAACAGTATTGCCTGTATCCCACTTTGCTGCAGCCTTACTGTTTATTATTGCAGCGGCAACTGATTGGGTTGATGGGTATTATGCGAGAAAAAATAACCTGGTTACAAATTTGGGAAAATTTTTAGACCCGCTGGCAGATAAACTGCTTATAGCTGCCGCATTGATTCTGCTGGTGGAACTGGGCCTGGCCCCTGGATGGGTTGCCATTATCATTATCAGCAGGGAGTTAGCTGTAACCGGTTTGCGTCTTGTTGCCGCGGGAGAAGGAATCGTACTGGCAGCGGGAAGCATGGGAAAATTAAAAACAGCGACCCAAATGATTGCGATAGCATTATTGCTTCTTCATAACTTTCCATTTTCATTTATCGCAATTCCGTTAGGCACGATAATGCTATATGCAGCTTTATTCTTTACGATCGCATCAGGTTATGATTATTTTGTGAAAAATTGGCATGTCATGAGGGATTCAAAATAATGAAAAACATTAGTGCTGAAATTGTTGCAGTTGGTACAGAGTTATTATTGGGACAGATTGCTAATACGAATGCACAGTGGATATCTGAAAAATTAGCATCAATTGGAATAAATGTTCATCATCATTCTGTTGTTGGTGACAACCTCAAACGCGTCGAAAATCAGTTTCGCGTTTCAGGTGACAGGTCTGATGTCTTAATCATCACGGGAGGCCTGGGACCGACAGAAGATGATTTGACCCGCGAAGCTTTTCAGCAAATTACCGGAATGGGCATCGTTGAACATGAACCATCCATGCGCAAAATTGAAGCGTATTTTCAAAATCAAATAGCGGACATGACACCTAATAACAGAAAGCAGGCACGTGTTTTTACCGGGGCAGATGTTATCGAAAATCAGACAGGAATGGCCCCGGGAATGATCGTCTCATTTGAGCGTAAAACATGGATTTTTTTACCTGGGGTTCCGCGGGAAATGAAACGCATGATGACAGACAATGTCCTCCCGCATTTGCAATATCTGTCGGGAGCAGATACCGTTATCAAATCATCAATGCTCCGTTTTATCGGGATTGGTGAATCATCCCTGGAACATGAACTGAGTGATCTGATTCAATGTCAGACAAATCCAACGATAGCTCCCCTGGCTCAAAATGAAGGTGTAGCCATCAGGTTGACAGCTAAAGCGGATAATGACGAAGAAGCAACTGCTGTTATTGACCGGACGAAACAGGAAATTCTTGATAGGGTTGGCGGGTATTACTATGGTGATGACGACCAAACATTGGCAGAAAAAGTGTTAGAATTACTTCAGCAGACAAATAAATCAGTCGGAGCAGCTGAAAGCCTTACGGGCGGTCAGTTCACTGATAAGTTAATTTCTGTTCCAGGGGCTTCAAACGTATGCCGTGGTGGAATTGTCTGTTATGATACGAAAGTAAAAGAGCGTGTACTGCATGTTAAACCAGAGCTTATTCAGCAATATGGAACGGTCAGTAAAGAATGCGCCCTGTCTATGGCTGAAAACGTCTGTTCACTTCTGGACGCGGATATCGGAATTAGTTTTACAGGGGTTGCTGGACCGGACTATAGTGAAGGGCATCCGCCGGGGACGGTGTTTATTGCTGTCTATACAACATCGGGAAAACAGCAGGCGGAAAAATATACGTTTCAGGGAGATAGGCAAACGATACGAAAACGTACGGTTTTAAAGGGTTATGAACTTTTATATAATTTGTTAAAATGAATTTATTGGCTCATAAAACACGTAAAAAATTCGTTTTTATCCTCGCGTTGCCTATTAAAATTCACTTTTCACACAATAAACGCCTTTAAAAAACGGGAACATTTATTCGTTTTATTCTTGGCAAATCCTTTAAAAAAGAGTATGATGTAACTAGCTCATTTAATATAAGGAGGTAAACTCGTTGGGAGATAGAAAACAAGCTTTAGACATGGCGTTAAAACAAATTGAAAAACAGTTTGGAAAAGGTTCCATTATGAAACTGGGTGAACAGGAAGGGCAGAAGGTGGCAACGATTCCAAGTGGTTCACTGGCTTTAGACGTAGCTTTGGGAATCGGGGGTTACCCAAGAGGACGTGTTGTGGAAGTTTACGGTCCGGAGTCTTCCGGTAAAACGACAGTCGCTTTGCATGCCATTGCTGAAGCTCAGCAGCAGGGTGGACAAGCTGCTTTTATTGATGCTGAACATGCACTTGACCCAACTTATGCCCGGGCACTTGGTGTGGATATTGAGGAATTGCTCTTATCACAGCCGGACACCGGAGAACAGGCACTGGAAATCGCTGAAGCCTTGGTACGCAGTGGAGCGGTTGATATAATTGTAGTAGATTCTGTGGCAGCATTGGTTCCAAAAGCAGAAATTGAAGGTGAAATGGGAGACTCGCACGTCGGTTTGCAGGCACGCTTGATGTCCCAAGCATTGCGAAAATTATCCGGGGCGATCAACAAGTCAAAAACGACTGCTGTCTTCATTAACCAAATCCGGGAAAAAGTTGGGGTTATGTTCGGAAATCCGGAAACGACTCCGGGCGGCCGTGCCCTTAAATTCTATTCATCTGTCAGACTGGAAGTGCGCCGTGCCGAAACACTTAAACAAGGAAATGACATGGTAGGGAATAAAACAAGATTAAAAGTTGTTAAAAACAAGGTTGCTCCACCGTTCAAACAAGCAGAGGTCGACATTATGTATGGTGAAGGGATTTCGAAAGAAGGCGAAATCCTGGACATTGGTTCGGATTTGGATATCGTTACAAAAAGTGGTGCATGGTATTCTTATAATTCAGAACGGCTTGGACAAGGAAGGGAAAATGCTAAACAGTTCCTCAAAGAAAATGAGAATGTCAAACAGGAAATTCATCAGGCCGTCCGCGGACATTATAATCTGGATGACACACCGGATGAAGAATCGGAAACAGAAGAACCCAATCAGGAAAGCCTGGATGTATAAGCATTGTCTAAATCCTTTGCCGGTAAATTAGCGGCAAAGGATTTATCATTTTAGAAAAGGATGAAAAAAATACTGGCATCCACTTTCAAGGATGGTGAATGCCGTTGTTTTTCAATTGAGGCTGTTTTCTAAAAGATTATTGTTCTTGCCATAAAAACTATAAACTGCGACACAACTTTTGAAAATGTCTTCTACTCTTTCATCGCTGGCTGCGGAAAATACTCCCTCTTTCCGCGGGGAACACGCTTCAGCCTCCTCGCTCGCGGCCAACACGATGTTGGGTCTCGGGAGGCCGTTTGGCTATTGACGTGGCGTTCTTAGCCTTGTTTCCTTAAGCGCTCGCTGCGGGGTCTTCAGACTGTTCCTTTCCCGCAGGAGTGTCGTATTTTTCCGCAGCTTTGTGTTGCGTTCTGTCCAAGCGAGAAAACATTCAATGTACAGAAAGTCAACACCAGCGGAGCGTATTTCCGGAGCGGTATTATAGCACACTTTTTCATTGTGTCGCATTTGACATCTGAAAAGACGCGACAGCATTTTTTCTTACATTCCATATGATTAACTGTTACGATTTCTTGACATTGGTTACTGGTAACAGTAAAATTAAATTGTATAATTTTCTATTTTATTATACAATAAGTTATTTATTATTGAACATTGTACATGCCGACAATAATGAATTAATTGTACAACTTTATAGCAATAGGAGGTGAAATCATGGACAATCCCTTAATCATCTCCATTTTGCTTGCCGTAATCCTGATCGTCGGTATTGTTGTTGGTTATCTGATTCGTAAATCTATTGGAGAAGCTAAAATTTCCAGTGCGGAAAATTTAGCTAAACAAATAGTGGACGAGGCACATCGAAATGCTGATGCTGCCAAGAAAGAGGCGCTTCTCGAGGCGAAAGATGAGAACCACAATCTTCGCCAGCAGACTGAAGAGGACTTACGTGAGCGTCGATTGGAAGTACAGAAACAAGAAAATCGTCTGATGCAAAAAGAAGAAAATCTGGACAGGAAAAGTGAAACGCTTGATGAGCGAGAAACGACACTGGAAGGAAGGGAAGAATCATTAACAGAAAAACAACAACAAATTGAAGAAATGGAAAGCAAAGTGGAAGCGATGCTTAACGAGCAGCAAACGGAGCTTGAGCGAATTTCCGGTTATACAACCGACCAGGCTAAACAGGTTATTTTGGAACGGGTTGAGCAAGAGGTTAATCACGAATCTGCTTTAATGATTAAGGAAGCTGAAAATCGTGCCAGGGAAGAAGCGGATAAGAAGGCCAAAAGCATTCTTTCACTAGCTCTGCAGCGCTGTGCTGCAGATCACGTTGCGGAAACGACCGTGTCTGTGGTCAACCTTCCAAACGATGAAATGAAAGGTCGAATTATCGGTCGTGAAGGACGTAATATTCGAACACTGGAAACACTGACGGGTATTGACCTGATTATTGATGATACACCAGAAGCAGTCGTGCTATCAGGGTTTGATCCCGTCCGCCGTGAAATAGCCCGTATTGCTCTTGAGAGACTTGTACAGGACGGAAGAATCCACCCGGCCAGAATCGAAGAAATGGTTGATAAAGCAAGACGCGATGTTGACGATTATATTCGCGAGGTTGGAGAAGAGACAACGTTTGAAGTTGGGATACACGGCCTGCACCCGGATTTGGTCAAAATACTCGGCCGCTTAAAATACCGGACAAGTTATGGTCAAAATGTACTGAAGCATTCCACGGAGGTCGCTTATCTCTCCGGATTGCTTGCTGCTGAATTAGGCGAAGATGAAACACTGGCAAAAAGGGCCGGCTTGCTTCATGATGTTGGTAAAGCCATTGATCATGAAGTTGAGGGAAGCCATGTTGAGATTGGTAAAGAACTTGGCGTCAAGTACAAAGAGCATGAAGTTGTCGTCAATTCGATTGCATCGCATCACGGTGACGAAGAGGCAACATCCATCATTTCTGTTTTAGTGGCAGCAGCCGATGCACTCTCAGCTGCCAGACCTGGAGCAAGAAGTGAAACACTGGAAAACTACATTAAACGACTTGAGCGATTGGAAGAAATTTCAGAGTCCTTTTCCGGTGTTGAGAAATCATTTGCTATTCAAGCCGGGCGAGAAATTCGAATTATGGTTAAACCTGATGAAATCAATGATATCGATTCTGTTCGAATTGCGCGTGATATTCGGAAGCAAATTGAAGGAGAACTTGAATATCCAGGCCATATAAAAGTTACTGTCATTCGTGAAACACGAACAGTAGAATATGCAAAATAAGCAAAAAAGCGGCTGTCAAGTCGCTTTTTTGCTTTACAGGGACATGCGATTATGAAACACTTAACTTACTTCATAGATAGGATGTGAACAATGAAAATATTATTTATAGGAGATGTGACAGGGTCTCCAGGCCGGGAAATGGTGGAGACGTATTTACCTAAATTGAAGGAAAAGTATCGTCCGAATATGACGATTATCAATGGAGAGAACGCAGCGGCCGGCAAGGGTATAAATAAAAAAATTTATAAGCAATTTTTGGAGTGGGGTGCCCACGTTATAACAATGGGCAATCATACATGGGACAAAAAAGAAATATTTGAATTTATAGATGATGCGAACAATCTGGTTAGACCTGCTAATTTTCCGGAAGGGACACCGGGAAAAGGCATCGTTTTTGTCAATATAAACGGGACGGAGGTTGCTGTTATAAATCTGCAAGGGCGGACATTTTTACCAGCCATCGACGATCCCTTTCGAAAAATGGATGATTTGATTAAGGAAGCGAAAAAGCGGACAAACATTATTTTTGTCGATTTTCATGCTGAAGCCACAAGTGAAAAACAGGCAATGGGATGGTATTTGGATGGAAAAGTCAGTGCAGTTGCAGGCACACATACACATACACAGACTGCCGATGAACGCATTTTGCCAAAGGGAACAGCATATATTACCGATGTTGGTATGACAGGTCCTTATGATGCCATATTAGGGATGGAAAGAGAAGCAGTTATGAAAAAATTTTTGACGAGTCTTCCGGTTCGTTTTGAAATTGATAAAAAGGGAAGAACTCAACTGAATGGACTGTTAATGACAATAGATGAAAAAACTGGAACCGCATCCAACATTGAGCGTGTGTTGGTGAATGATGACCATCCATTCGTTGACTGAGAGGGTGAATGTAAGTTTGCTCATTCCACTTTTGCGAGTTGATTATTTGAATGTTTAGAATTATTGGTGCATAATAAGGTAATAAGCTAACATCTCCAAGAATATAGTAGGATTAGAACTACAATAGTAAATTAAGGAGGTACTAGTAGTGGAAGTATTAAAAGTGTCAGCTAAATCAAACCCAAATTCAGTAGCAGGTGCACTTGCAAACGTTTTACGGGAAAGAGGTTCAGCGGAGATACAGGCTATTGGCGCCGGGGCATTAAACCAGGCCGTTAAGGCAGTTGCGATTGCGAGAGGATTTGTTGCACCAAGTGGAGTTGATTTAATTTGTATACCGGCTTTTACCGATATTATGATCGAAGAAGAGGAACGGACAGCGATTAAATTAATTGTGGAACCGAGATAATCATTAAATCATTCATTTTCAGTGTTGTGCACTTGCGCAGCACTTTTTTATTATAGAATGTTGTTCGCTCCCTATACGGGTCATGTATTGTTTATTTTGACTGTAGCATTTATAATGACATAATGTATGGGTATGCAAACAAACATTTAGTGATTTTTATATAGAAGAAAGGAGTCTGGTTATGAACGAGCAGCAGCGGAAAGAGCAATCACAAATAAAGCAGGCCGAAAATCCGGCGGACATAAAATCCGGTGCGGACAATATAGAACGGCTGAAAAAAACATCCAGTGATGATATGATTGCCAAGTATTTTGAGACAACATATGAGCCGCCCAATTTGAGTAAAGCGAGAAAACGCGGACGTGATGATGTTGAAGTTCATTATGATTTTGGCATCCCGGAAGATATGGAAAACATTGGTGAAGGCAAGAAATTCATGATCCGTACATATGGATGTCAAATGAATGAACATGACACGGAAATCATGGCAGGAATCCTGTCCGAAATGGGGTATGAATCAACCAACGATACCAATGAAGCGGACATTATTTTACTGAACACATGCGCGATTCGGGAAAATGCGGAAAACAGAGTGTTCGGTGAAATTGGCCACTTAAAGGCTTTGAAACGGGAAAATCCGGATTTGATTCTTGGTGTGTGCGGCTGTATGTCGCAGGAAGAAAAAGTTGTCAATCGCATCCTGAAAAAACATCCGCAAGTTGATTTGATTTTCGGGACCCATAATATTCACCGCTTGCCGCACCTTGTCAAAGAGGCAATGTTTGGTAAAGAAAAAATTGTTGAGGTATGGTCCAAAGAAGGCGATATCATTGAAAACCTTCCAAAAGCACGGAAAGGCAAAACCAAAGCATGGGTCAACATTATGTATGGCTGTGACAAATTCTGCACGTACTGCATTGTACCGATGACCCGTGGAAAAGAACGAAGCCGTCTTCCGGAAGATATCATTCAGGAAGTCCGTCATTTGACGGCACAAGGCTACAAAGAAATTACACTGCTTGGTCAGAACGTCAACGCTTATGGTAAAGACTTTGAGGATTCGGATTATGGTCTGGGTGACTTAATGGATGATCTCCATAAAATCGATATACCCAGAATCCGATTTACGACATCCCATCCAAGAGATTTTGATGACCGTTTGATTGAAGTGCTTTCAAAAGGCGGCAATCTGCTTGATCACATCCATCTGCCGGTGCAATCAGGCAGCAGCGAAGTTCTTAAGAAGATGAACCGCAGATACACACGCGAAGAATATTTGGAACTGGTAAGAAAAATCCGTGAAGCAATGCCAAATGCAACACTGACAACTGATATTATCGTTGGTTTTCCGAATGAGACTGAAGAACAATTTGAAGAAACGATGTCCCTGGTTGAAGAGGTTGGCTTTGAATCAGCATTTACATTCATTTATTCGCCTCGTGAGGGAACACCGGCAGCCCGGAAACAGGATGATATTCCTGAAGATGTGAAAAAACAGCGTCTTTACCGTTTGAATGAGCTTGTGAATAAACAATCCGCTGAATCAATGAAACAGTATCAGGATAAAGTTGTACAGGTTCTTGTTGAAGGTGAAAGCAAAAAAGATCCGGATGTGCTTGCGGGTTACACTGAACGGAATAAATTGGTTAACTTTAAAGCTCCGAAATCAGCCATTGGCAAAATCGTTGATGTTAAAATAACGGAAACCAAAACGTGGTCATTAAACGGTGTTATGGCAGAAACTGCAGCTGAGGTGAAATAATATGGCGGAATACACACGTAAAGAAATACTCGATGAATCAAAAAAACTGGCTAACATGCTTGCGAATACAGAGGAAATTGACCGTTTCAAACAAGTTGAAGCTAAGCTTAATGATAACAAGAAAGTTCAGCAGCTAATTAAGAAAATAAAAACGTTACAAAAGCAGGCCGTTAATTTTCAGGCATACGGAAAAACAGAGGCACTCAAAAAAGTTGAAGAAGAAATTGACCGATTGCATGCTGAAGTGGATGAAATTCCGATTGTCCAGGAATTCAAGGAAACACAAGGCGTTGTAAATGATGTCCTGCAGCTCGTTTCCGGCACCATATCCCGTGAAGTGACCAACAATGTGATCACTTCAACCGGTGGTGATATTCTGTCAGGTGAAACCGGGACAAAATATGAAGACGAATCGTCAGCTAGGCAGTAATCATCAGTCAGGCCAGGTTGTACCTGCCTGGCTTTTCTATATTTAACAGTTCATCCCGCTATCTTAACACTTTTTCATAAATTCATTATGCACTTTAGGTATTTGTCTTGCATAAAATGACTATGAGTAAAAGGAGGTAGCGAAGATATGTCATTTCTAGATCACGAATATAGAGAAATTATCACGAAAGCGGTTTGTGGCAAAGGCAGGAAATTCACGCAGGCAACCCACCATGTCTCACCATCACATAGACCTACCAGTATTCTCGGCTGCTGGGTGATTAACCATTTGTATAACGCTAAGAAAAAGTCTGAGGATACAGTTGAAGTGAGCGGCAGCTATGACATCAATATATGGTATTCTTACAATGATAATACCAAAACAGAAGTAGTTACTGAACGTGTGACATATACTGATTATGTTCCACTGTCAGTAAAGGACGATAAAAGCATAAATGATGAATATGATGTTATTGCTAAGGTGGTTCAACAGCCAAATTGCCTGGAATGCGAGATTGCCAGTCATGGTAATAAAATTATCGTTGAAGTTGAACGCGAGTTTGTCGTCCAAATTATCGGCGAGACAAAAGTTGCCGTAAAAGTTGATCCAAAAGGGCACACATTCGATGACGGTGATGATTGGGGCTTTGACATTACGGACGATGAGCTGAGTGATGTCAAACCTGACTTTGTCGATAGCAAGGATAAGGATTAAGGAACTTACGAGGGGAAACTCTCGTAAGTTTTTTTGTGTTCGGATTATTATGGTGAAAGTAGTTAGTATCAACATTATAAATTTTTATTGACATATATACTCAGTATATGTATACTCAGTAATTAGTTACTCAGTATATATAAGGGGTGGGAGAAATGTGATGGATTTTATTGTGGAATTTCAATGGGAAATCTTTATTTTTGCTGAGCTTTTGTCACTTGTATCGTTATTGTTATTTGGTGGAGCTCGCTACATTTTTGGCAAACGAGAGCTTAGCTTAATTTTTTTGCTTTTATTTATTGTATTGCTCATGTTAGAAGCTGCTTTAGCGCTTGTCATTTATAGAGAAACAGGAGAAATTTCCTCATTCCAAATCGTGATTATTATCTTTCTCGTCTATGCTTGCACATTTGGTATTAATGATTTTAAAAAGCTTGACCGCTGGATGCGATTGAAAATAGGGAAATGGCGCGGGATTGATTTGCTTACTGAAAAAGATAAGTACGTGATGAAAAGACAAAAGGACCCTGAATACATTGCGAAAAAATATCGTTATAGCTCGCTTATCCATTTACTGATATTTACAGTGGCTCAAGTGATTTTTTTGGGGTATGGCCTGAGTAGTTTCGGTCAAGCATTCGATTATTTGAGTGATCTTTCTTGGGTTGGCACTGAAAATGTCCATGAAACGCCGTATCCAAACGAGGTTATACTCGGCATTTCGCAAATTTGGGGAATCGTTTTTATCGCTGATTTTATTTATTCATGGTCTTATACTATTTTTCCATCAAAACAAAGAGGTGAATAGGATGATTGATGTTGCAGGTTTAAAAAAAGAATATAAGGCAGGATCAGAAGTGGTGCCTGTCCTAAAAGGAGTTGATCTTTCGATAGAAGAAGGAGAGTTCGTTTGTATTATTGGGCCAAGTGGTTCTGGAAAAACAACGTTGCTTCATTTACTTGGCGGATTAGATACGCCTGCGTCTGGAGCTATTCACCTGAATCGTTCGGAGTTAACGTCCAAAAATGAGAAACAACGTACGATAATGCGGCGAAAAGAAGTCGGATTAGTCTTTCAAAACTATCAATTGCTGCCAACGTTAACGGTCTATGAAAACATCATTTTTCCATTACATGCGGATGGGAAGAAAGCATCTGAAGGCGATGTCCAAATGCTATTGGAAGCTGTGGATTTAGGAGGGTTTCAGAAAAGATTTCCCCATGAGTTAAGTGGCGGTCAGCAACAACGGGTGGCAATAGCCCGGGCGTTAATTCACGAGCCTGCGATTCTGTTAGCTGATGAACCAACAGGGAACTTAGACAGACAGCGGTCAAGTGACATTTTAGATTTATTAGCAATGTTTCATCAAGAACGGAAACAAACCATCGTCATGGTAACCCATGATATGTTTGCAGCAGGATACGCTGATCGGATTATTTTATTTAAAGATGGTGTCATTGAAGCGGAAGTGAAAAGAGAGGATGACGATTATGCTAAGTTCCTGGCTCGTTTCATGGCGTAATGTCACGCGCCATAAAAAACGCTTCTTTTTCACCCTTGTTGCCCTGGTTCTGGGTGTCGCTGTTATGGCGAGCATGCTCATTTCGAAGTCTACGTTCTCCAATTTAATGGATGAACAGGAACGGTTACATGCAGGCGATGCCGACTTTTGGATTCAAAGCAATGAGAGCACCTTTTCAGAAAATGAACTGGAATGGCTGCAGCAACAAGAAGAAGTGGAAGAGGGCGTTTCGCTATTTAACAAAAAAGGGTTTGCGGAGATGGAAACAGAAGATCCAGCGCAAGCCTCTGTCCGATTTACCGGTATTTCTGACTTTAACAATACTCTAATCGAAATGCCTGTTAAAGCGGGAGATGTTACAAAAGAAGGGCTCATTATAACGGATAATGCGGCAGAACTTTTCGGAAAAGAAATAGGGGATCAAATTTCTTTTCAAGATATGGGAAGTTTGGAAATCACGGCGATTGTTCAGGAAGGGGGCATGCTAAACAGTCCCAAAACGTTTGAGGCTGCAATACTGCAGGATATTCAAGTGATGGTCCCTTTAGAGGAACTTCAGCAATGGACCGGTATAGACAAACAAATTTCCAATTTTAGATTTAAGGTAAATAATGACACAGATGAGAAGCAACTGTTATCAGCTTATCAATCGGAATTAGAAGGGACGGATTTATTTGTCCAGCCTATTGTTGCAGATAGTCAGCAAAATAATGATGTGGAAGGTCTTTATTATGTATTTGACCTAATTGCTATATTGTCCATCTTCATCAGTTCATTTATCGCTTTTAATATGATCAATACGAGCATTATCGAAAGAAAAAAAGAAATTGCGATCATGAAAAGCCTTGGGTATACAAATGGAAATATCGTAAAACTTATTGTAAAGGAAATTGGCTTTCTGGCTGTCATTGGAACTATTTTTGGTTTGGGCATTGGAATTTGGCTTGGATTATATTTTCAAGATATATTAGTTTCAGTTATTGTCACTCAAAATGTTAGTTATGATGTCGTCATCGTGGGACCATTAATCATCTCTGCCATCGTCGGAATTGTATTTCCATTTTTAGCCGCAGCATGGCCCTTGTATAAAGCAGGAAAAACACCGATTTTAAAAGCGATGTTCGAAACAAGTGCAACACATAACAGCTTTAACAAACTAAACAAATTTAGGATCATTCTAGGGGTTATTTGTTCGGGAATTGGATTAATTGATAATGTGTGGGCGTTTTTATTTCTATTCGTTGGTCTCGTGCTGTTGTTCCCATTATGGATGAGAGTTGTTCAAATAGTTGTCAACCCTATAATGGCATTCGTGTTTCGTTTTTCGGGAAAGCAAGCGCTTCGTTCAATCAAACAATTTGAACAAAGAAATGCAAACACTGCAGCAATGCTCGCAATTGGTGTGAGCCTGGCCCTATTTATGAGTGCGGCATTACAATCATTACCTGAAGGCATGGAGGAAGAAATCGAGGCAACGTTTGGCGGAGATATCCTTGTCGAGAAAGAAACGCCATGGACGGATTCCGATTTGGATAACGTACAGGGGATAGAAGACGTAGAGGATGCAAATTCTTATACAGAGATCCCAAATGTGACATGGCATACGAAGGCCGATGAACTGCGGGAATTCTCCATTATATCTTTTCCAGATATAAACAATGCTGAGAAATTTGAATTAGTAGAGGAAGTGGAAGGAAATAGTAATCATCCTTACATTTATGTTGGGGAGCGTGCCTTAACGGAATGGGGCGGTGATGTTGGTGATGTCCTGACGCTGAATACTCCAGCCGGGGAGCAAAACTTTTTCGTCAAAGGAAGCGTCCAAACCTCACATAATACAAGTTATATTGCCTTTGTGGAGGAAGATGTAATAAAAAATGAGCTCAATTGGCCTCATGATTATCATCTTGCGCTGGATGCAGTGGATAAGGATGCAATTTCAACTGCGGTATTGACCCTGGAAAGTACTTTCGGCGAGGAAATTAACGGGATAAATACGGTTACTTTAACCAAAGAACAAACAACAAGTGCGGTAAATGGAATGGATGAACTGATGCAAGGGCTGTTATTGTTAATCATTGCCATTTCAGCAATTGGTATCAGCAATACATTATTTATGAATACGATGGAACGCGTTAAAGAAATAGGAACAATGAGAGCGATCGGTTTTACAAAAAGGCAGGTCCAATTTATGATTATAGCGGAAGGTTTATTCATCGGTTTTACCGGTGTGATTGTTGGGGTGCTGTATGGAATTTTAGTCATTTATTTAAATTCTATTTCAGCTGATGCACAGGGATTACTAAACTTTATTGTTCCTTGGAATAGTTTACTCATAGCAATAGCAGGCGGCGTTCTGTTTACACTGTTTGCTTCATGGCTGCCAAGCATTTCAGCATCACGCACTTCAATAAAAGAAGCGATCAATTATGAGTAAGTGGGGATATTCATGTCCGTAAAACATTCATTACTTGCCTTATTATATGAAAAATCCAGACATGGCTATGAATTAAAAACAGGCTTTGAAGAACTTGTTCAAGGAATGTGGCCTCTGAATGCCGGCCAAGTATATACGACGCTTGACCGTTTGGAGCGAGATTTATTAGTGCAATCACCTGGCCATGATAAAAAGGACCGAAAGCTATATACGATTACACAAGCGGGTAAAGAGGAGCTTTGGTCTTGGTTAGAAGAGCCAGTTGGCAGATCATTGTTCAAGGATGAATTTTACTTTAAGTTTCTTTGCGCCAGCCAGGTTTCTTATGAAAACAAGCTAAACATGATTAAGAATCAAAAAGAAACAATGCTTAAGGATATTTTGCAACTTACACAATTAAAAAAACAAATGTCACAATCGGGTAATGAAACAATGAAAATGCTAATTGAAGGAGCGTTACTTCATTTAGAAGCGGATATTAAGTGGTTGGATATGATTGTGGATCGCTGAGATTAAAAAGGGGTAGTCCGAAGTGGGGATTACCCCTTTATTATATATTTAGAAAGTTTTATTTTTTGTTCTAATCAATTTAAATAGCAATTATAAGGGTACTTTTTATCTTCTTTCCACACGATAATCCAAATACCTGTTTTTTAAAATTGAAAAGAAAGCATTAATATGGCAATCTGCTGCCTCGCTGATTTCGTCCAATCCGATCTCTGAACTCCGGCATCTAAAAAGACGCGTCAGCGATTTTTCATAACAAACAACCGATAACAGTCGTCTTTATTCGGCAACATATGCTATAATATATTAATATATTCGTATGGTTTTGGAGGAATTGTAATGGCTAAAACACCCATGATGGAGCAATATTTAAAAATTAAAGCTGAGCATAAGGATGCTTTTTTATTTTTCCGGCTTGGTGATTTTTATGAAATGTTTTTTGATGATGCCATTCACGCAGCAAGAGAATTGGAAATAACACTTACCAAACGGGATGGCGGAAAAGAGGATTCCGTTCCGATGTGTGGTGTACCTTACCATTCCGCGAGCAATTATATTAAAAATTTAATCGATAAAGGTTATAAAGTAGCGATATGTGAACAGGTTGAGGATCCAAAAGCTGCTAAAGGTGTTGTGAAACGGGAAGTCGTTCAATTAGTTACGCCCGGGACTGTTATGGAAACGAACATGCTGGAGGAACGTGATCATAACTATATAGCAAGTCTTTCCCATTTTCATGATGGTTCATATGTGATTGTTTATAATGATTTATCGATTGGTGAGAGCAGTGTTGCACTCATTTCCGGTGGCTGGGATGCTGTGTTGCATGAATTGTATAATCAGCCGATTAAAGAAATGGTCATTTCTTCTGAGTTGCCTGAAACATGCCAACAGGCCTTGTATGAAAAGTTAAATATAACAGTGTCATTCCAGGATGAGATCACATTTAAGGCTGAGTACCGGCCTCTGTGTGAGAATTTAAATGATGAACGTCTTGTACAAGCTTTCAGTCGGCTGCTTAATTACATACAAAATACACAAAAACGATCACTCGATCACCTGCAGCCTGCCAACGTTATTGAATTGGACTATTATTTATCATTGGATATGTACTCAAAGCGTAATTTGGAATTGACCGAGACCATCATGAAGAAAGGTAAGCATGGCAGCCTGTTATGGGTTCTTGATCATTCCGTCACAGCAATGGGATCGCGAATGCTGAAAAAATGGCTTGACCGTCCTTTGTTAAAGCAGCAGGAAATTGAAGAACGCTTCGATGTTGTGGAAGGTTTTTTACATGGGTTTATGGATCGCGATGCTTTGCGTGAAGCATTAAAGTCGGTATATGATCTGGAAAGGCTTGCTGGAAGGGTTGCTTATGGCAATGTCAATGCACGGGATTTGATTCAGCTGAAACAATCACTTGAAAAGATTCCTGAATTAAAGACAATTTTAAACCAATTTGATCAGGTAAAAATAAACGAATTAAGCAGGGACCTCAGCTATCCGGAATACCTTGTTTCCCTGCTCGTTTCCAGTTTACACGATGACCCGCCGGTATCCATAACAGAAGGCTCCATCATTAAGGACGGCTATCACGAAAAACTTGATAAGTATCGTGAAGCTTCCAGAAACGGAAAACAATGGATCGCCGAATTGGAACAGAAGGAGAGACAGGAAACCGGTATTAAATCGTTAAAAGTAGGTTTTAACCGGGTGTTTGGCTATTATATTGAAGTGACTAAAGCTAATTTGCATTTACTTCCCGAAGACAGGTATGAACGGAAACAGACGCTGACAAATGCTGAGCGGTATATAACACCGGAATTAAAAGAAAAAGAACAACTGATCCTGGAAGCAGAAGAGAAAAGTGTTGATTTGGAATATCAACTGTTCCTGGAAATACGTGATCAGGTAAAAGAACGTATTCCGGAAATACAATACTTGGCAGAAGTTGTCAGTCAAATCGATGTGCTCCAGGGATTTGCTGTTGTAAGTGAAGCTAATCAGTATACGCGGCCGCACTTTTCACAAGACAAGTTATTTATCAAAAATGGACGTCATCCGGTTGTCGAGCGGGTTATGAAAGATGATGCGTTTGTTCCGAATGATATTGTACTGGATCAGGAGACTGATATTCTCTTAATCACCGGCCCGAATATGTCCGGAAAAAGCACTTATATGCGCCAGCTTGCTCTAACAGTTATAATGGGACAAATTGGTTGCTTTGTCCCTTGTGAAGAGGCTCGGCTGCAGCTGTTTGACCAAATTTTCACGCGTATTGGAGCGGCTGATGATCTCGTTTCCGGCCAGAGCACATTTATGGTTGAGATGCTTGAAGCGAACCATGCACTTGCCAATGCGACCGAGAACAGTTTAATTTTACTGGATGAAATCGGTCGCGGCACGAGCACGTATGATGGAATGGCGCTTGCACAGGCAATCGTCGAACAGATTCATAATCATATTCATGCCAAAACTGTGTTTTCCACACATTATCATGAATTGACAACTTTGGAGAATTCATTGGATAAACTTAAAAATATTCATGTCAGAGCAGAAGAATATGAAGGGAAAGTTGTTTTCCTTCATCAAATAAAAGACGGTGCAGCTGACCAAAGTTACGGCATTCATGTTGCTAAATTAGCCGGTCTTCCCTCATCCCTGATTGACCGGGCAGGCTCGATTTTGGAACAGCTGGAAAAGAGCGATCAGTCACGCCCTGAAGAAGCTGGACAGCTGTCGTTTTTTGCAGAGGAAAAATCACCTGTCAAAGAGACGAAAGCACCATCCGGGCAATCTGACAATAAGCTGATCAATGATTTAAAAAATATTAATCTGTTTGAAATGACCCCGATGGATGCTATGAATGAATTATATCGATTGCAAAAACAGGCAAAAGCGTAAGATAGAAAGGACTGTTTCCATGGAAATCTTTCAAATGCCAGATGGACTTGCCAACAAAATAGCTGCCGGGGAAGTAGTGGAACGTCCTGCCTCTGTTGTTAAAGAACTGATAGAAAACAGTATTGATGCAGACAGTTCCTGGGTAAGAGTGGATGTGGAAGAAGCCGGATTGCAAAAAATAAAAGTGACTGATAATGGAAATGGCATGCCTGAAGATGATGCAGAGAAAGCTTTTTTGCGTCATGCAACGAGCAAAATCAAAAACGAAACGGATTTATTTCGTGTCAATACACTGGGATTCCGGGGTGAAGCACTGGCAAGTATTGCAGCCGTCAGCCGATTAACAGTAAAAACCTCACAAGGTGAAAGCGCTGGTACATATTTGTCAATTGAAGGCGGTACAGTTACTGAGAGGTCCAAAAGTGATGCTCGGAAAGGGACGGAAATCACTGTTGAAGATTTATTCTTCAACACACCTGCACGCTTAAAATATATGAAAACCATCCACACTGAATTTGGCCATATTACGGATTTATTAAATCGGCTGGCCCTGTCTCATCCAAATATTCGCTTTGAAGCCGTACACAACGGGAAATCACTGTTCAAGACAGCAGGCACCGGTGATCCGCTGCAGGTCATCAGCCAGGTTTATGGTATGAATGTTGCGAGAAAAATGCTTCCGGTCAAGCATGAAACACTGGATTTTACGATTGAAGGATATGTTGCTAAACCTGAAGTCACCAGAGCGTCCCGAAACTATATGTCGACGATTGTTAACGGAAGGTTTATTAAAAGTATGCAACTCGCACACGCTATTACGCGAGGCTATCATACGCTTCTCCCGGTTGGACGTTCCCCGGTCGTTGTTTTAACGATTGAAATGGATCCCGTTTTAGTTGATGTCAATGTGCATCCTACTAAGCTGGAGGTCCGCTTCAGCAAAGACAAAGCATTATTTGAAGCAGTGGAAGAAACGATTCGGGACGCGTTCAGACACACAACGTTAATACCGGAAATGGAACAGAAACAACCACGGCAACATAAGCAATCAGTTCAGGACACCATGACATTTGAGGAATCTGAACAGAAACCAGGCAACATTCCGCCTGATCAGCACGTGAAGGAATATAAACCCGAAATCTTTGGAAGCGAAATGACGGATCAAGTTAAGCAGTCATCTTCTTTCAACAGTCATTCGGGAAGTTCGGCAATTGATAACGGGGATCAAAGGCCAACTGATACACCAATCAAAGATCTCAATGCATCATCAGACCCATCAGTTAAAGAGGAACGAGTTCCTGTCATGTATCCAATTGGTCAGCTGCAGGGCACATATATTCTGGCACAAAATGAAAATGGTTTTTATATGATTGATCAGCATGCTGCTCAGGAACGCATTAAATTTGAACGGTTCAGAAAAAAATTGGGTGAAACAGTGAACGAACTGCAGGAATTATTGATTCCCTTAACCTTTGAGTTTTCAAAACAAGAAACCATTTTTATCGAACATCATATGCAGGAGCTTGAAAACATCGGTTTGTTTTTTGAACCATTCGGCAACCAGACTTATATTATTCGCTCCCATCCAAGCTGGTTTCCGAAAGGTTTTTTGAAGAAGAGAGGTTATCCGGAATGATGACCAGAATCATGCAGGAGAAAAGGTTGATTGTTGGAAAAATCAGGGAAGATGCCGCTGCTTTAATGTCGTGCAAGGAACAAACACACCATTTAAATCACGATGATAGTTCACGCTGCTGGAAAGCTTGCGGAAATCATTCAGATCCATTCACTTGTCCGCATGGAAGACCAGTTTATTCATTTCTCTTCCTATGAATTGGAAAAGATGTTTAAGCGGGTGATGTGACGGTAAAAGCGCCAAACCTTGATAAGGGTCCTGGCGCTTTTTTAAACTTATGCATGCTGTTCTGCACCTACAGCACCCCCTTTTTTCTCTATAGGTTACAATTGGCCAAGTAAAGCCATAAGATAAATAAAGACTTGTAATTTGAAGGTGGGGAGGAAATGAGTCAGGATAAAGAACGGGTTGGCTCCTGGGTATTAGCTATGGGTGTGATTCTGGAAGCTATTTCTGAAACGGAAAAGATTAACTTAGGGGAAAGTACCAGATCCCGATTGCTTGCATATGGTAACTCGCTTGCTGCAACTGCTAATGCACTCTTGGCTGATACCATAGATGAACTGGATTTCGAAAAACTCGGTCTTAAAACGCTATCAGCTGGTAATCTTGCTGTCGTTTATGGGAATATGGTGCCAACCTCAGATGAGGCAACAGATCGTTTGGTTGTTAAAGGGAATTTAAAGCAAGCATTGGGTGGAAGTTTGGCTCTCACTGAAGTTTTCAACCCCAAAGAAGATATACTCCTCTCGTATGGTGTCACCTTTATTACAATAGGGGCCTCAATCATAGCGATTGGAGGCGGCAAGGAACTAAGGGATATTGAAAATCGTCTTCCTGAAATTGGTGCATGGGTGAAGGCGTTAGGCGCAATTATGGTGATGTTCTCTTTTTTTCTAAATGACAATGGTAAGTAACGTCCGCAATTAAAGTAATGATAATTAACTCATTAACTCTGGCCATATTTAAAAAAATCGCGAACAATTGTTTGCCAATAAAACTTGAGTTATACTATAATTCCAGATATAATATAGGTTCAAACAAAAAATCATCAGAACAGTCATAAGTGTCATGTACTCATGTATAATTCATCAGCGCCTTGTAAAAACTAAAAGAAAAGAATGCGAGGTGTCATTGATGGATAATCAAAAACTTATCAATTTTTTAAATCAGTTATTGTCCAATTATTTTGTCATGTATGTCAAACTGCATCGCTATCATTGGTTTATACAAGGGAAGCATTTCTTTCAGCTGCATAACGTATTTGAAGAGATGTATACCACCATTGCTGAAGATTTGGATGACATTGCCGAAAGAGTATTAATGATTGACGGCAAACCATTGGCAACGATGACCAAATACATAAAGGAAGCAACGCTGGAGGAAGCAACAGCAGATGATACGGAAGATGAAATAACCGCCAAACTGATTGAGGATTATCAACAGCTAATAACGGAAATAAAAGAGGAAGGGATTCCATATGCATCTGAGAGGCATGATGAACCGACGTTGGATTTGCTCATTTCGCTTCAAGGCAAACTTGAAAAATATGTCTGGATGATGCACGCATATCGCGCGTATGAATAAGAAAGATTCGGCTCCAGCCTCGTCTTTTCAGAGGTCAGATGCCCGAAGTCAGACTTGAAGAAATCGGCGAGTTGCCGATTTCCATATTGAAACTGTCATCCGAAATTTTTTACTTTCTTTCCGATTTTTAAAATAACAGGGGAATGCTGATGAAGAAAACAGTCATAGCAATTGTTGGACCAACGGCCGTGGGGAAAACCGGACTAAGCGTTGAAATCGCCGGCCGTTTTAACGGGGAAGTTATCAGCGGGGATTCCATGCAAGTGTACAAAGGGTTGGACATCGGGACTGCAAAAATTACCGATGAAGAAAAACAAGGCGTCCCGCACTATATGCTGGATATTAAACATCCGGAAGAATCTTTTTCAGTCGCTGATTACCAGAGACTGGTTCAACACTATATTGAAGAAATAGATTCACACGGGAAAGTCCCGATTATTGCCGGGGGAAGCGGTCTTTATATTCAGGCTGCTTTATTCGATTATCATTTTTCCCGGCAAAGACGGGATGAAAAGGTTACCCAACAACTGGAACGCCGGCTGAATGATCAAGGAGCCGATGTTCTGTATAATTATTTGCAGCGGGTTGATCCGGATCAGGCCGCAAAAATTCATCCGAATAATCACAGGCGACTCATCCGCGCGCTGGAAGTCTATGAAACAACAGGAATAACGATGTCTGAATATCAAAAAAACCAGACAGACCAGTCACCATATAATCCTATTTTTATAGGATTGGAGATGGACCGCGATCTGCTATATAAGCGTATAAACAACCGGGTTGATCAAATGCTGGATCAAGGGTTGCTGGAAGAAGCCAAATCATTGTACAATCACGGTTATGAAAATCATCAAGCAATGCGCGGTATCGGGTATAAGGAATTTGTCCCTTATCTTAAAGGTGAGCAGCCATTTGATGAGACCGTTCGTTTATTGAAACGTAATTCCAGACGTTATGCAAAACGGCAATATACGTGGTTTAAAAATAAAATGAATGTGAACTGGTATACCATTACACCAGAAAAAAGTAAAGAAACATTTAGAAATATTTTAACAGATCTGGCAGGAATGTTACAAAATATATAGAAGTAATTAAATACAGATAGAAAAGAGGAGGAAATGCAATGGCACAGTCCGTAAACATTCAGGATCAATACTTAAATAAACTCAGAAAGGACCATGTTTCAGTTACAGTGTTTTTAACCAATGGTTTTCAATTGCGGGGGGTTTTGAAGGCATTCGATAACTTTACGGTATTAATCGAAACAGACGGAAAACAGCAGTTGATTTTTAAACACGCTATTTCAACATTTGCCCCGGTCAAGAATATTTCATTGGATAAAGAGTAGTAGAAACAGGTGGCCTCAGGGTAACGAATTCAGTTTTGGGAGAGAAAAAGTGAACACGCAAGCTAAACAACATTTTGCATACCATTTCTATACAAATTAACATCATAATCAGCACATAAAAACGCACAGGTATTAAAATCCGTGCGTTTTTACTTTATGTTTTTTTGTCGTAATAAAGGTGTTTTCATCATTTAAACAAGAAAACTCCCTTCTGATTTTGTGCTTAAAATTTAAAGAATTGTGCTATTGCTCTTGGAATTAAAAGCAGTATTTCGCCGATTGTCCAAGCATTCTATACTTTATCAAATTTTTCATCAGTTGTATTTTTGTATTCCTGGAATGGGGGGTACCTTACTTCAAGTTACACGCGTGATAAGCCATCCTTTACTACAATCGAAAGTTTTATCAAAAAAGGGGCATGTTGATTGTGAAAATTTTTTTAAAAATACGCCCCCAAATTGTATCTCAATTCGATTGTAGTTAAAACAACCTTTATTTAACCTTCGTAAGTATAGGCGTTTGTCACACCTTGCTCTTTCATCACGTATACTATCGTGACGAAGGAGTGATCATGTGGATACGCAAAAAACCCGAAACAAAAACGGACAAATTAATATTATTTTGCAGGATAAGCAGCCGGCACTTGCAGAAGATAATCAGTCTTTTACTGCCGGTAACTCTTTTTCACATATTGATTCGCAATTTTCCTCATTTATTGGCATGAAAGATTTAAAACAAACGATTAAAGAAATTTATGCAACAATCGTTGTTAATGAAAAACGAAACGAGATGGGTTTAACCGAGTCAAAGCAAGTACTCCATATGCTCTTTAAAGGAAACCCCGGGACAGGGAAAACAACAGTGGCCCGAAAGTTAGCCGAAATGTATTTTGACATGAATTTGCTGTCAAAAGGACATTTCATTGAAGCAGAACGTGCTGATTTGGTTGGTGAGTATATTGGTCAAACTGCTCAGAAAACAAGGTCTATCATTCAAAAGGCTATGGGCGGCATTCTATTTATTGATGAAGCCTATTCTCTTGCCCGGGGCGGGGAAAAAGATTTCGGTAAAGAGGCAATCGATACATTAGTGAAGCATATGGAAGACAATCATAACGATTTTGTATTAATATTAGCTGGGTATCCATATGAAATGGAGCGATTTCTAACACTGAATCCCGGACTGAAATCCCGATTTCCGTTTATATTGGACTTTCAGGATTATGATATCGATCAACTTATGAATATTGCCAAACAAATGGTTCAGGACCGGGAATATGAATTAACGAAAGAGGCAGAATGGAAGTTAAGAACACAATTATACAAACAAAAGCAAAAAACACACTATAATTTTGCTAATGCCCGTTATATTCGTAATGCTGTTGAACAATCAATCAGACGTCATGCGGTGAGGTTATTAAATAAAGAAATGTTTTCGATTGATGATCTGATTTATTTAACAGGTGATGATCTGAAATTTGATACAGATTGAATCAGGGGTGAATTGTAGTGTTGTCCGTTCTTTGCTATGATAATGACTGGAGATAAAGTATGAAGTTCTTCTTACAGGAAGAGGTATTAATATGTCAGAAAGAATCGTAATTATAGCCGTAAAAATGCCTGATGATCATGATGAACGTTTTGAATCATCACTTGATGAATTGAAATCATTGTCTGAAACAGCAGGAGGTTCCGTCGAAAAAGTTATTACTCAAAATCGGCAGCGAATCCATCCTGCCTATTATATTGGTGAAGGTAAAACGGCTGAAATCAGAGAAGCGGCTGAAGCGTTGGGGGCGGATATTGTCATTTCCAATGATGAATTATCTGCCGGACAGCTGCGTAATTTGAGTGATCATATCGGTGTTCATGTCATTGATCGAAGTCAGCTGATATTGGATATCTTTGCTCGGCGTGCCCGCACGAAAGAGGGTAAACTGCAGGTTGAACTTGCGCAGTTGGAGTATACGCTGCCAAGGCTGCGCGGCAGAGGAAAGGAAATGTCACGTTTAGGTGCAGGTATTGGAACGCGCGGGCCCGGTGAGACAAAATTGGAAACAGACCAGCGGCATATCAGACGCAGAATCGATGATATTAAACAACAATTAAAACAAGTTGTAAAACAGCGGGAGCAATACCGTAAACGAAGAAAAACAAATGATGCTTTTCAAGTTGCCATTGTTGGGTATACGAATGCCGGAAAATCCACGCTCTTTAATCAGCTGACAAAAAGTGATGCAATGGTGGAAAATCAATTTTTTGCTACACTCGACCCATTAACACGCCGAATTCAGCTGCCATCAGGCTTTCAAACACTTATAACCGATACCGTCGGGTTCATTCAGGATTTACCAACCTCATTGGTGGCAGCGTTCAGATCAACATTGGAAGAAGTGACCGAGGCAGATTTCATATTGCATGTTGTTGATGTGGCCAACTCCGATCTGGAACAGCATCAGCAGACAGTTAACAGCTTGCTGAACGATTTAGGCGCTGAAACAATACCTAAGCTCACAGTATATAATAAAAACGATCAGTTAAAGACAGATTTTATTCCGATGCAGCACCCCAATATGTTAATCAGTGCCATCGATTCAACTGATATTCACCGCCTATTGGAAAAACTGGAGGAAACACTGAAGCATGAATGGGACTGGTATACAGTGCATTTAACGCCAGACAGGGGGAAATTGCTGCACCGCCTGAAAAAGGAAACGATTATGACAAATCGTTCCTTTGATGAAGACGAAAATAAATATATCGTTAGTGGCTATATCCGGCCAACCCATCCCATGAAACGTTTCATAAAGGAGTATTAAGACACAGATGCTGAAAAATTTGTTATCACAAGCAGAAATTGACTGTACAACACAGCATGAAAAAGTATCCGAAATAGTCGAGACAAACCAGAAACGGGTACTTGATGCCTTTAAACGAAATCGTGTAAGCGACAGCCATTTTCAATCGACCACCGGTTACGGTTATGACGATCGCGGCAGGGAGATATTAGAGGATGTCTACGCCGACGTTTTTGCCGGAGAGGATGCACTCGTCAGACCGCAAATGGTATCCGGAACTCATGCCATTTCAACTGTTTTATTCGGGCTTTTGCGGCCGGGTGATGAACTGTTGTATATCACCGGGAAACCGTACGATACATTGGAGTCGGTCATTGGCATTAATGAAGAGCATAGCGGCTCATTGAACGATTTTCAAGTTACATATAATCAGGTTCATTTATTAGAGGACGGGTCCATCAACTTTCCGGAAATCCGGCAAAAAATGTCAGCACAAACGAAAGTGATAGGTATTCAGCGATCCAAAGGGTATGACGATAGACCATCGTTTACTATCGATGATATTGAAGAGATGGTCCGTTTTGTAAAAGAACTAAATGAAGATGTGATTGTGTTTGTTGATAATTGTTACGGCGAATTTGTTGAAGAACGCGAACCATTGCATGCAGGTGCTGATATAATGGCCGGTTCACTGATTAAAAATCCGGGTGGCGGTCTTGTACGTGCAGGAGGGTATATAGCCGGCAAAACGAGACTTGTGGAACAATGTGCCAACCGTCTGACTGCCCCGGGTCTTGGCAAGGAAACCGGCGCCACTTTCAATACACTGCAGGAAATGTTTCAGGGACTGTTTTTGGCTCCGCATATTGTTGGGGAGTCTTTGAAAGGCACCATATTGACGGCAAGATACCTTGATTTGGCGGGTTTTAGTACAAGCCCTGATTATAAGTCGCATCGCACTGATCTCATTCAGTCCGTTACATTTCATAATCCGGAAAGTATGATTGCTTTTTGCCAGGCGATACAGCATAATTCACCGGTCGATTCTTTTGTGACACCTTATCCAAGTAAAATGCCGGGATACCAGGATGAGGTCATTATGGCAGCAGGCACATTCATCCAAGGTGCCAGCATTGAATTAACAGCCGACGGACCAATCAGGGAACCTTATACGGCATTTGTGCAGGGTGGATTAACATATGCCCATGTGAAAATTGCACTCGAAGCAGCGGTTGATGCTCTGATTGAACAGGGATTGATGACAGTAAAGAGCTGATGACGATATTTAAAAGCTGTCATGGAATCATATTTGCGATACAACATTCAATAGGTTATGATGAAAACCATATTAAAACTTGCATCCCTTAGATTACAGACTAACAATTGAGGAGGAAAATAATGGGCTCAGGTTTAACCAGGGAACAGATTGTGAAACAAATTGAGGAAGAAAACGTTCGATTCATCCGTCTGCAATTTACAGACATGCTGGGAACGATAAAAAATGTTGAAATTCCACTCAGTCAACTGGACAAAGCACTGGATAATAAGATGATGTTTGATGGATCTTCTATAGAAGGCTTTGTCCGTATCGAGGAATCGGACATGTACTTGCACCCTGACTTAGATACATTTGTTGTATTTCCGTGGACGTCGGAAAAAGGGAAAGTTGCCCGATTTATTTGTGATATTTATAACCCGGATGGAACCCCTTTTGCAGGATGCCCAAGATATAACTTGAAACGAAATCTGCAGAAAATGGAAGAGCTTGGTTTTGATGCCTTCAATATCGGTACAGAACCCGAATTCTTTTTATTTAAACTTGATGAAAAAGGCCAGCCTTCACTGGAGTTAAATGACCGCGGTGGTTATTTTGACCTGGCACCGACAGATTTGGGTGAAAACTGCCGGCGGGATATTGTGCTTGAATTGGAAGAGATGGGATTTGAAATTGAAGCCTCACATCATGAAGGAGCACCTGGCCAGCATGAGATTGATTTTAAATATTCTGATGCAGTAAAACATGCTGATGATATTCAAACGTTTAAACTGGTTGTCAGGACAGTTGCCAGAAAACATAACCTGCATGCAACGTTTATGCCAAAACCATTGTTCGGTGTTAATGGATCAGGTATGCATGTCAATATGTCGCTATTCAATAATGGCGATAATGCATTTTTTGACAAAGAAGGAGAAATGCAATTAAGTGATATTGCCTATCAATTTACTGCTGGTGTCATTAAGCATGCAACAAACTTTACGGCCGTGACCAATCCGACAGTGAATTCGTATAAACGGCTTGTTCCCGGATACGAAGCTCCGTGTTATGTCGCCTGGTCAGGCACAAACAGAAGTCCGTTGGTTCGTATTCCGTATTCACGCGGACTGAGCACGCGTATTGAAGTCAGGAGTGTGGACCCTGCTGCCAATCCATATATGGCCATGTCGGTTTTGCTTGCCAGCGGATTGGATGGTGTTGAGAATCAATTAAGGCCTCCTGAATCTGTTGACCAGAATATTTATGATATGGATAAAGAAGAACGTGAGCAAAACGGTGTGAAAGACTTACCTGCTACATTAAAAGATGCTTTGGATGTGATGAAGGAAGACGATATTGTTGTCGAATCCTTAGGCGATCATCTTTACGAGCACTTTGTTGAAGCAAAAGAAATTGAGTGGGATTTGTTCAGAACAACAGTACACCCATGGGAACGGGAACAATATTTAACAAGCTATTAGTTTTTGAAGAATAGGTTTTGGTATGGTCATCATATACATGTTGAAAGACAACTATACGAATCTGCTGAATACTTAAAAGCTGACAAAAAGGAGCTGATAATATAATGGATGCTGGAACTGGCGGAGATGTTGCCGGAGCTTTGTTCGGCCTGCTTTTTATAGGGCTGTATGGTCTTGTTGTCATATTTATACTTGTTTTGTCCATTGTATTTATTTTTAAGGCTATGGGTTTCATGAAACGCAAAAATGAAATGGACCGGGAGCTTAATGAAAATGTCCGGCAGCTGGTCCACTACCTTCGAAAAAATCAGCTTGAAGGTCAACAAACGCAAGGACAGCCAAGTGAATCAGAAATTAAATTGAAGAATGAAACTGAAGAGGGGACAGATTGATAGACTAATACAATATAGATAAAAATAGAGCTCAAAACGTTACATTTGTGTATTAAGTATTTTTAGTCACTATTTAATTTGCCACAATTATGTATAACCTTAAACGAGGCTTTCATCAGCTAAATGTGATGAAAGCCTCGTTTTTAATCAATATTTCGATAAAGCCCGATTACTTTTCCTAATATGGTCACATTTTTATAAATGAGCGGTTCCATGGTTGCGTTTTCCGGCTGCAGACGGACGTGATCTTTTTCTTTAAAAAACCGCTTCACAGTGGCTTCATCTTCTTCGGTCATGCCCACAACAATATCACCATTTTGTGCTGTGTTTTGCTGTTTAACAATAACCATGTCTCCATCCAATATACCCGCTTCAATCATACTCTCACCCTCAATGACAAGCACAAACAAATTTTCGTCAGTTCCTGTAACGGTGCCTGGCAATGGTACAAATTCCTCGATATTTTCCACTGCGGTGATGGGAATACCTGCTGTTACTTTACCAATTACCGGAGCATAACGCGGTTCTTCTCTTGGTATGTGACTTTCTTCAGATTGTTCCAGGACTTCTATAGCCCTTGGTTTTGTGGGGTCTCGTCTGATAAACCCCTTGCTTTCCAGTCGTGCCAAATGACCATGGACGGTTGAACTGGAAGCTAGCCCGACTGCTACTGCAATTTCCCGGACTGACGGCGGGTACCCTTTTGCATCCACTTGTTCTTTAATATAGTCGAGAATTGCTTCTTGCCGTTTTGAGAGTTTTGTCATCTATTAAACACCTCGCACATAATATTTATTGAGAAAAGTATACCATGGATTTTTAAAATAGACAAACATTCGTTCGAAAAACTATTGACAAGATCGTACGTTCGTATATAATAGTATATACGAACAATAGTTCTTGTTGAACATTTAAAGGAGATGGCGCATATGTTTGGAAAATTAACGAAAACTGATATATTCTATTTAGCAGCTTTTGCAGCAGCATTGATATTTTTATATTTTTCTTTGATAACAAGTGCATAACAGACTTAAGGAGACTTTAACTTGAGAGCTATCATTTATTGCAGAGTGAGTACGGACAAGCAAACACAGGAAACGTCATTAGAACGGCAGAAAGAAGAATTGCTGGAACTTGCCGGAAACTATCATTTTACAGTTATAGATTGTATAGAAGAACAGGCAAGCGGCTATGAAATAGATAGAGATGGTATTTTTGAAGTGCTGGATTATTTTTCGGACAAAAAGGCAGATTGTTTGCTGATTCAGGATGAAACAAGATTAGGGCGCGGCAATACAAAGATTGCTTTGTTTCATCAATTGGAAAAATTGGATGTTCGCGTCTATTCAGGGCTGTATAATGGAGAATTTGAACTGTCTGAATCAGATTCCATGGTGCTGAAGATTGTCAGTATTGTAGAGGAATACCAACGTCAAATCCATAATATAAAAATCAAACGAGGCATGAGGAAAGCAGTTGATAACGGTTTTGATCCGAGTAAGAACCTAACAAACCGTGACAAGGCTCCCGGAAAAGAACGCAAATCATTTCCGATTGAGGAAGTCGTCCGACTGAGGCAAAACGATATGACATTCCGTGAAATTGCCAATACACTCAATGGATTAGGTTATCCGGTTTCGAAAGCAACTGTCCATCGCAGGTATCGTGAACACCTCCAAACTTGAATATGACGTTATGGAAGTGTAATATAAAAAGGCAGGAACACACATATTGTTCGTGCCTTTTTATTGGTTTTCAGGAGGTTTAAAAAATGTTATCAAAAGAAAAACTTGACCGCATAAATCAGTTGGCAAATAAGTCGAAAGAAGAAGGGTTAACCGTGAAGGAGCAAGCGGAACAAAAAGACCTTCGGGAAGAATATTTGCAAAATGTTCGCAAGTCCTTTAAAAACCAGTTTAAGTCAATGACCGTAAAAGATCCGGAGGGCAAAGATGTCACGCCAAAGAAAGTGCGTGATTTACAAAATAGAAACAAAAAGCATTAGACATAATATGACTTGTTACAATGCCAGATTCATTATAGAATTAGGATGGACATGAATGCTAACAATGGAAAGGGGTATTGCTTTGTCAGAATCAATCGAACAATTATCCATTAATACAATCAGGACACTAGCTATTGATGCAGTTGAAAATGCAAGTTCCGGTCACCCGGGTCTGCCAATGGGTGCAGCACCAATGGCCTACACCTTGTGGACCGATTTTATGACCCATAATCCAAAAAACTCCAAATGGTTTAATAGGGATCGCTTTGTTTTGTCAGCCGGTCATGGATCGATGCTTCTGTACGGTCTGCTGCATCTGTCAGGTTATGATGTAACCATTGATGATTTGAAATCTTTCCGGCAATGGGATTCACGCACGCCGGGTCATCCGGAAGTCCACCATACTGATGGTGTTGAGGCAACGACAGGGCCGCTTGGACAAGGTATCGCCATGTCAGTCGGAATGGCTATGGCTGAGGCTCATCTGGCAGCAACCTATAATAAAGAAGATATTTCGATTATCGATCATTATACGTATGCACTCGTGAGTGATGGCGATCTAATGGAGGGGATTTCCCACGAATCCGCATCACTCGCAGGTCATTTAAAACTGGGTAAACTCATCGCGCTATATGACTCTAATGATATTTCATTGGATGGTGAATTGAATCGTGCATTTTCTGATAATACAGAGGAACGGTTTAAAGCATATGGCTGGCAGGTTATCCGGGTCGAGGACGGAAATAATCTGAATGAAATCCGGAATGCTATTAAGAAAGCAAAAGAAAATACTGATCAGCCAACTTTAATCGAAGTAAAAACGGTTATCGGATATGGGGCACCAAATAAATCCGCATCAGCTGCCTCACATGGCGCCCCACTTGGTGAGGATGAAGTTAAATTGACGAAAGAGCACTATCAGTGGGAGCATGATGAATTCCATGTACCTGAGGATGTTTATGACGATTTCAGGGAAAAAATTGCTGTAAAGGGTGCAGATGCTGAACAAGAGTGGAACCGTTCATTTGAAAGCTACAAGGAAAAATATCCTGAAGCCGGTTCTGAACTGGAACATGCCATAAAGGGTGAACTGCCGGAAAACTGGGATAAGAATCTGCCGGTGTACGATACGGACGATGATGCCAAAGCAACACGTGCAACATCCGGTGAAGTACTGAATGAAGTTTCCAAATCTGTGCCATACCTTTTCGGCGGCAGTGCTGATTTGGCAGGCTCGAATAAAACAACAATTAAAGAACAGGACGACTTCTCACGCAATAATTATGCAGGTAAGAATATTTGGTTCGGTGTCCGTGAATTTGCAATGGCCGCAGCAGGAAATGGAATGGCACTGCATGGCGGAATAAAACCGTATGTTGGCACATTTTTTGTGTTCAGTGATTACTTGCGTCCGGCGGTAAGGCTGTCGGCAATCATGAATAATCCGGTAACTTACGTGTTCACCCATGATTCGATTGCCGTTGGAGAAGATGGCCCGACACATGAACCAATCGAACAATTACCATCGCTCAGACCTATGCCGGGACTTTCACTTATCAGACCGGCCGATGGCAACGAAGTACGAGCAGCATGGCGGTTTGCTTTGGAATCCCGGAATAAGCCAACCGCGCTGGTGTTGACAAGGCAAGGACTTCCTGTGTTGGATGGCACAAGGGAAAATGCGTATGAGGGCGTGAAAAAAGGTGCGTATGTACTCAGTGAAGTGGGCAAAGAGACGCCTGATGCACTGCTATTGGCATCAGGATCGGAAGTTCAGCTGGCTGTAAGAGCGAAAGAAGCGTTACGTGATAAAGGTATTGAGGTTAATGTTGTCAGCATGCCATCCTGGGATCGATTTAACGAGCAGGATGAAGCTTACAAAAAACAGGTGCTCCCGCCAAATGTCAAGAAGCGTCTGGCCATTGAAATGGCATCACCGTTCGGCTGGGAAAGATACACAGGTGATGAAGGTGATATCCTGGCAATTGATCGTTTTGGCGCATCTGCCAAAGGTGATAAAGTCGTTGAAGAATATGGCTTCAATGTTGAGAATGTCGTCAAACATATAGAAGCGTTATTACAAAAATAGTTTTACCAGGTGACTTTTCTCTCAAAGAAGGGTCACCTTTTCAATTGCACCAATATCGACAAAATTAGTACTTCTTTGCTTCACAGAGTGACAAACTTTTAAATAAGAATCGGTATAATAGAAGGGAAAGAGGGAGGGATTTTGTTGAATCATTACGCCATTTACTGGATAAAAGAAGAATTTGCTCACTTTTTTTATTATCGAAGTGATGTATTATATCGATTCATTAAAAGTTATGAATATGACCAAAATAGAGAGGACCTCGCTATGCAATTCCGCTATATAACCATAGATATTCCGGAGGAGCTGCTCATCTCGCGGATTATGAAGTATCAGCCACAACAGGCAGACACCAAAGTAGAAGCGAATAGTGTGAAAATCCATGAGAACATGCGGTATATTTCTTTACATATGGAGCAAAAACGTATAAACTTTCGGGGTGACATCATTCACGATGCAGAAGATTTACTTTTCCCTGCATTACGGTCTTTCCAGCCGTATTTTTTCGTTGTCGGAGACCGCCCATATGATTTTGGCTGGATTTCTCCGGTCGGTATGGGAAAGTATAAAGACAGGGGCGGACAAGTATTGTATTCTTATCTTTAGTTTACTATACTGTATGCGAGACAACATGAAGGAGGAAAGCTTTAATGGACGTGATTTGGGTTGTGTTAATTGCAATTTTGGCATTAATTGCGGGCGTTGCACTAGGCTTTTTTATTGCCAGAAAATATATGATGAACTATTTAAAGAAAAACCCGCCAATTAATGAACAAATGCTGCGCACACTTATGATGCAAATGGGACAAAAACCATCACAAAAGAAAATTAATCAAATGATGCGGCAAATGAATAACCAGCAGCAAGGAAAAGGGAAGTAACGGAATTTATTAATACAAACATTTGCTAACATACCCCTGATTATGTCACATAACAGGGGTATTTTACGAGTGCAGGAAAAAATTAAGCTTTATAAGTGTCGCTTTATTGTCAAAAACAGTTTCAGGTTCCAATTGATTTATTTGGTAAAATGTAGACAGGGCATACTGTAGGAGGATTATCATGTCAGAAGAAATTAATGTCTTCATAGCATTTGGAGCGGGATTCCTGTCGTTTATCTCTCCATGTGTTTTACCACTGTATCCGGCATTTCTTTCATATATTACCGGAATGAGTGTGAATGAGTTAAAAGATGAAAATAAAATGCTGACCAGGAAAAGTTTATTACATACGATTTGCTTCCTGCTTGGTTTTTCACTGATCTTTATTATGCTTGGATTTGGTTCCTCCTTTATTTCGGAATTCCTGGAGGCAAACCGGGATATTATCAGGCAGATAGGTGCTATTTTAATTGTGTTTTTCGGACTTGTTATTGTAGGCGTATTCAACTTTCAATTTCTCATGAAAGACCGGAAAATCACATTTAAGAATCGACCGGCTGGCTTTTTTGGTTCCTTTTTTATTGGTTTGGCATTTTCGTTGGGATGGACACCTTGTATGGGTCCTATTCTTGTGATTGTCATTTCACTGGCGGCCACCAATCCCGATCTTGGCATGGTTATGATGATAAGCTATATATTAGGCTTTTCGATTCCGTTTCTCGTGTTATCATTTTTCGTTGGAAAGCTATCATGGATCAGACGGCACAGTGCTAAAATTGTCAAAATAGGCGGCTATATCATGATATTCATGGGGGTTGCGCTTTACTTTGACTGGATGACCGATCTGACAGCTTTTCTGGCAAGCTTATTTGGATTCAGCGGGTTTTAGTAGTGAACTGGATTTTTGAAATGCTTTATAATAGATTGAATATAAAATGAAACAAACATGGACAAGAAGCAACAGTTGTCATGTTTAAATGTTTCAATGACGATTATTTTATCGATTGCAGAGGGCCGGCAAAGGTTCTTGGAGGGGGAATAAAGGATGGCAAGAATTCTTGTAGTCGATGATGCAAATTTTATGCGGGTTACACTTGGAGCTATACTGAAAAAACAAACCCATGATGTTATTGCTGAAGCAAAGGATGGGGAGGAAGCCATTAGACTTTACCATGAAATAAGGCCGGATCTTGTCACAATGGATATTACAATGCCGGTAATGAATGGAATCAATGCTATTACGGAAATCATAAAAACTGATCCGCAAGCAAAAATAGTCGTTTGTTCTGCAATGGGGCAGCAAAAAGTAGTCGTTGAAGCGATTGAAAAGGGTGCAAAGGATTTTATTGTTAAACCGTTTGATGAAAATCGGGTTTTGGAAGCGATCAATCATGTACTGCATGACTTTGAACCGATTAATTAGATGCTGGGAAAGGGCTGTTGACGAATGTTTTGGCTGGTGGTAAGTACCATTGTTGCAACCTTTATGGCTATTACGATGATCTTCATTCGGTTAAAGGCCTCTCAAAAGCCGGCATCTGTCAAGAAAATTATATTGCCCCCATTATTTATGAGCACAGGCGCCTTTATGTTTTTGTTTCCCATTTTTCGGGTTGATATGCTTCAAGTAATGGAAGCTGTTTTGGTTGGGATTATTTTTTCCGCTTTTTTGATAAAAACATCCAAGTTCGAAATAAAAGGCAGCGATATATATTTAATTCCATCAAAAGCATTTATTTTTATTTTATTTGGATTATTATTTATCAGGGTTATTATTAAACTGGCGATCGGAGCAAGTATTTCGTTTGGCGAAATGAGCGGAATGTTTTTCCTGCTTGCATTTGGCATGATTGTATCATGGCGGCTGGCAATGTTGTATAAGTTTAAAAAATTAGAAAAAGAACTTGAATAATCAGAGCTCCACAAAAAAATGGACACTAAATCAGAACATTAAAGTCATGGCTTCTCCCTTTAAGTTCTGCATTCCAATGATTACATCAATATATTAAAATGGCAATGCACCCAACTGTTTGAGTGGCATTGCCATTTTATTTTTTCCGGATAATTTTTATATCGAAAAGAGAGTATAAGATTTCGGATGATGTTTTTCAATACGAAATCGGCCAAATCGCCGACTTCCACCAATCCGGTCTCTGACTTCAGGCTTCTGAAAAGATACATCAGCGTGTTTTCTTATAACGGGCCTTCCAATTATCAGCATAATCGCTGCGGGATAATTTAAATAAATGATTATAAGGCGCTACATCAATCTCTTTTTCTTTTAATTTTTTCCTTAAAAATTTGTGATCTCTTTTCGGGGTGGCTAAAATATATCCTTCGATCACTATTTCCTGTGTTATTTCATTGTTTTCTTTCTTTAGAGCGACTTCACCTATTTTACCAACAATTTTATGCCTTGCCACATCTCTAAATAATTCGGGTACTGGTGCTACTAATTCTTCCAGAAGTATTTTTTCATTTTCTCGCCACATATGTTTCGTATTGTTAACATAATATTCTTCCCAGTCCATGTTAGAATTCCCGTCTTCTTTTGGCAATTGTTTCAGGAATTTACGAAACATAAAAAATCCGCCGATTCCCATGAGACTAATCAGCAAAATTCCCCATAAAATAATCAGAATGTCGTCAATTATTGACATATTATCACCTATTTTGATTTTTGAATATATAAAATAACAATAATTTCCTTTAACTTTTAATTTCGATAGGCTATTATAGTACCATAAAGATAACCGGCAGAGGATGAGAATTTTTTACATTAACGAATAACTGTACTATAATTTAGTACAATTAATGGAGTATTTCATACATAATATTAGCATATATTCGTTAAATTTGTCATATGAATGACTGTGAGTAAATTAATAGGTAAGGAGGGCAAGAGATGATTGACAAATATGGAAAAGAATTGTCAGAATTCAACGAAAAAGAACAACATTCAACAACTCCCCGAAACCTTTACGAATTTTACAGTTTGGCTTCGTTACCTTCCTCAATCCTTAATTGGATAGACAGAAACATGAACGGAATCATTACGCTATGGGATCAAAGTGGAGCAATTATTTACGTATCGAAATCGGCTGAACGGCTGGTAGGGTACACCGTGGCAGAAATGATTGGTACAAAATGGTATGAATGGATTTCTCCGGAAGATATCTCATATTTAAAAAAGAATCTGGATGTTATCCAAAGTGCTAAACAAGTTTTTAATATTAACATTCAAAATGTGCACGGTAAAAACATCTGGACGGAAAATCAATTAACACCCATTCATGATGAAAGTGGCAACCATTATTATGTTTCTGCCACAAAAGACATCACCGATAAAAAAGAAGTGGAAGAAATGATGATTCGGTCCGAAAAAATGTCAGTTGCCGGTCAGCTTGCAGCGGGCATTGCACATGAAATCCGAAACCCCCTTACATCGATCAAAGGCTTTTTGCAGCTTCTGCAGGCAGGTGTGAACAGAGAAGGCGAATATTATAAAATTATGGTCGATGAAATTGAAAAAATGGAGTCTATTACATCGGAATTATTATTCATTTCGAGACCGATGACAGATCACAAAGAATTGGAAAATTTACCGGGAATGATTAGTGATGTGGTTACATTACTGGAACCTCAAGCCGGTTTGAAAAATGTAGAGATTCTTTGGCAGCAGGACTTAAATCAGGACATAAATTGTGACCGCTCTCAAATTAAACAGGTTTTTATTAATCTATTGAAGAACGCTATTGAGGCAATGGAGGATTCCGGATACATAGAAGTCACTAATTACTTGCAGGATAATCAGGTTTTCATCGATATTATTGATGAAGGCCCGGGCATACCCGAAGAAGTCATACATAAACTTGGAGAGCCCTTTTTTACGACAAAACAAAATGGAACAGGGCTTGGTCTGATGATTACCCGGCAAATCCTGGAACGGCATGGGGGAAAGCTCGAAATACTGCAAAATGAAAAAGCCGGAACCACGTTCAGAGTTGTTTTGCCAAAACCATAAAATAAATGCTCATTAATTCAGTGGAGCGGTTTGCTCCACTGAAAATAAAAAACAAAGGCTAACTATTCGGACGGGTCCTGTGCAGGCACCTTTGTGACACGCGGGATAAAAAAATCTTATCACTTTTTATAACTTATTAATATATGTCATTCACCAGGAAACGATTGTTTTATAGAATTATTTCATATAAGATATATTTGTAGGGGTTTTTTGCCAGATAGAAATAAATCTTTTTATCTGGCATTTCAAATCAGGATTATGCCGTAAGCCTTGGCAAAAATCCGATTTTCTAATCAGCATTAGGGTATTGTGACAAAAGATGATAGGGAGGAGTATAGCTTTTATGGGTATTGATGCGAAAAAACAATTCGAATTAAATGGCAAAACGTATAATTTTTACCAACTAAAAGCAATTGAAGATGCGAATCTGGGCAAAATATCCCGTCTTCCTTTTTCTGTTCGTGTGCTGTTGGAATCACTCATGCGCCAGCAGGATGGCCATGTCATAAAAGATGAACATGTGGAAGGCTTGTCTAAATGGGGAACAAATAATGGCAGTGGTGTCGATGTACCATTTAAACCATCCCGGATTATCTTGCAGGATTTTACTGGTGTACCAGCTGTCGTTGACCTTGCTTCATTACGGAAAGCAATGGTTGACATGGGCGGCGAACCGGATAAAATTAATCCGGAAGTACCTGTAGACTTGGTTATTGACCACTCTGTCCAAGTGGATCAATATGGTACCCCAAATGCACTTCAGGCAAACATGGAGCTGGAATTTGAACGCAATATGGAACGCTACGAATTCCTGCATTGGGCACAAAAAGCATTCGACAATTACCAGGCTGTGCCGCCTGCCACGGGAATCGTACACCAAGTAAACCTCGAGTATATCGCAAATGTTGTGCATGGTCTTGAAAATGAAGACGGCACTTATGATGCATTTCCGGATACGTTGTTCGGAACCGATTCACATACGACAATGATTAACGGTTTAGGCGTCCTCGGCTGGGGTGTCGGCGGTATTGAAGCTGAAGCCGGAATGCTCGGACAACCATCATATTTCCCAGCTCCGGATGTAATTGGCGTTAAATTTACCGGCAGTTTCCCACAAGGAACAACAGCAACTGACCTGGCTTTAAAAGTTACACAGGTTCTTCGTGAGAAAAATGTTGTCGGAAAATTTGTCGAGTATTTTGGTCCCGGGCTAAAGGACATGCCGCTTGCTGATCGTGCAACGATTTCCAACATGGCTCCTGAGTACGGGGCAACGTGCGGCTTCTTCCCTGTTGACGATGAAGCATTAAGTTATCTTCGTTTAACAGGACGCAGTGAGGAGCAAATTGAACTGGTAGAAAAGTATTGTAAGGAAAATGATCTCTGGTATTCAGCTGATCAGGAAGATCCTGAGTATACTGAAGTTGTTGAAATTAATTTATCAGAGCTTGAACCAAATCTTTCCGGACCTAAACGCCCGCAAGATTTAATTGCACTGTCCGATATGAAAGAAGCGTTCAATAAAGCTATTACGGCGCCATCCGGAAACCAGGGCTTTGGCATGGATGAATCGGAGTTTGATAAAGAAGCAACAGTTGAGCATCCGAACGATGAAACGTCTAAAATGAAAACAGGTGCGCTCGCTATAGCTGCGATTACGTCCTGCACAAACACGTCGAACCCATACGTCATGCTTGGTGCCGGATTACTCGCAAAAAATGCGGTAGAAAAAGGTTTGAAGGTACCTGAATATGTTAAAACATCACTGGCTCCAGGGTCTAAAGTCGTTACACGTTATCTGGATGATTCAGGGTTACAGGAATATTTGAACCAGTTAGGCTTCAACCTTGTTGGCTATGGATGTACGACATGTATTGGAAACTCCGGTCCTCTGCGCCCGGAAATTGAAAAAGCAATTGAAGAAAGTGATTTAACGGTTTCTTCTGTATTATCAGGTAACCGTAACTTTGAAGGACGTATTCACCCGCTCGTCAAAGCCAACTACCTGGCATCACCGCCATTGGTTGTTGCATATGCACTGGCTGGGACGGTTGATGTTGATTTAAGCAAGGATCAACTTGGCACGGATGCAGACGGTGAACCTGTTTATTTGAAAGATATCTGGCCATCAATGGGAGATATCAAAGATGCTGTTCAATCTTCTGTAACACCGGAGATTTTCCGTAAAGAATACGAAAGAGTATTTGATTCAAATGAAAAATGGAATGAAATCCAAACGACTGATGAACCATTATTCGAATGGGACAGTGAATCAACATACATTCAAAATCCGCCATTCTTTGAAGGGTTATCAAAAGAAGCAGGTTCAGTTAAGTCGCTGGATAATCTGCGGGTGATTGGTAAATTCGGTGACTCTGTAACAACTGACCATATTTCACCGGCCGGAGCTATCGCAAAAGATATGCCAGCTGGACAATACTTACAAGAAAAAGGTGTATCACCGCGAAACTTTAACTCTTACGGATCACGCCGTGGTAATCATGAAGTTATGATGCGTGGCACGTTTGCCAATATCCGTATCCGCAACTTGCTGGCACAGGGTAAAGAAGGCGGCTATACGACATATTGGCCAACTGGTGAACTGATGCCATTTTATGATGCTGCCATGAAATATCAGGAAGACGATACCGGATTGATGGTTATCGGCGGAAAAGATTACGGAATGGGCTCCTCGCGTGACTGGGCTGCTAAAGGTACAAACCTGCTCGGCATAAAGACAGTCATTGCTGAAAGCTTTGAACGTATTCACCGTTCAAACCTGGTTATGATGGGTGTGCTGCCATTACAGTTTGAAAAAGGTGATAGTGCTGATAAACTGGGACTCACCGGCAAAGAAACATATACTGTAGAAATCGATGAAAATGTGAAACCACATGATCGCATTAAAGTAACAGCTGTTGATGAAGATGGAAACACAACCGAATTTAATGCTGTTGCCCGCTTCGACAGTGATGTTGAAGTTGACTACTATCGCCACGGCGGTATTTTACAAATGGTATTGCGGAATAAACTTGAGCCTGCTGATAATGTTGTGCAATAAGCTTAAAAACAGAAGCCAATACACCGTACTTATGGTGTATTGGCTTTTTTTGCATAGGCTAATTTAGTAAACCCTGTTGTTTTTAATCTCGCAGTAGATATAAAATGCGACACAGAGTGAGTAAGTCTGTTCGTAGCATTTAGTGAGACTCTCTAACCTCGCAGCTGGAATATACATGGTGCTCGTCGTGTTGCAAGAGAACTCGTTGATGCAGCACTCCTCGCAACTCGTAGCTTATTCGGTTGGAGATTTGCTCGTCGCTTTCCGGAGCGGTGTCATTGCACACAAATTTTTGCTATGTCGCAGTTTTGGATCTTTCGGCAAGAGCAACAATCTTTGACAAACAGGCTTTGCGCATAAAAGAGGTTGTTTATGAACAACTTATGACAATAGCTTGTTTAACTTTACATATTCAATAAATAGCAGGTACGATAGAAGTATATTAATCGCTATGTTAGGGGATACATTAATGGTTAAACGAGTCTTGGGAGTCGCACTGCTGGTGTTTATGATTAGTATGACAGTAATCAGTTTTACCGATACAGATGAAAGTGCAAATAATGCTGAACAAGACAGTTCTGAAGGTGCGGGAATCGTCCCGCCTGGTGAAACAGGGATTGAAGAAGGAAAAGTTGCTCCGGATTTTGAAGTGGAAACACTTTCGGGGGATACATTCCGATTGTCTGATTTGCGTGGCAGGAAAGTCATCATGAATTTTTGGGCCTCCTGGTGTGGGCCTTGTAAAGAAGAGATGCCCGAAATGCAGGCGTTTTATGAAGATTACGGCGACCAAGTGGAAGTTGTAGCTGTTAATCTGACCGGAAATGATTCAAGCATTGAAGATGTCCGTGAATATATTGATCAGAACGGCTATACGTATCCTGTTCCGTTGGATAAGGACTCTGAAATTCAAGATCAATATTCCATTTATAACATCCCAACGACTTACTTTATCGGAACTGACGGTAAAGTACAGGAACCACCAAAGCTTGGCCCAATGGATTACGATTATATGGTGGATATGATGGAAAAATTAACATAATACTTGGATAAATTTTGAAAGAAATGGCCATACTACTCTTAAATACATTAATTTCAAAAAGAAAGAATTTTTGAATAATGTTAAGAAGGAGTGGATAACGATTTCTTTAAAAAAGCGATTATCTTTTGATGAACTTGTACAGGAAAACCGTAAAGAAATTTTGCAGGATGAATCAGTTTTAGAAAGAATTGAGCAAAATATGGAAACAAAAATGCATCAATCTTTAGATAAAGAGCGTGCATAGCAGGAAATGCCTTGTCCATTTTGGTAAAGATTGCGGCGGCCAATAAGAACGGGCTTTTTCTTTTGTATATTATCACTGTTTCGGTAAAAAATTAAATTAGACACACCTTTTAAGGTGACATCAAATTGATCAAGGAGGATTTAAGTGGCTGATAAATACAACAACAAACCTAAACCGGATGACCGAAGTGATAATGTTGAAAAATTACAGGACATGGTACAGGATACCATTCAAAATATTGAAGAAGCTCATGATACGATGCAACATAGCTCCGGTGAAGAAAAAGAAAAGATTGAAGCGAAAAACAGACGACGTGAAGAAGCGATTGAAGGTATGCGTCGGGAAATTAAAGATGAGGCGAAAAAATAACGTTAACCTCAAGCCATTGAATAATGGTTTGAGGTTTTAACGTTCATGCAAATACGCCTATTTTAAAAAGAAAATATGATAAACTGTTTTATAGACAAACTGATTTAGGGGGAAGCAAAATTGCATAAAACAAACACACCAATTGAAGTAAGATATCAGGAAACCGATCAGATGGGCGTTGTTTACCACGCCAACTATCTTGTCTGGTTCGAAATCGGCCGTACAAAATATATTGAAAGCCTCGGTCTTACATATACCGATATGGAAAAGCATAATATCGTCTCCCCGGTGGTTGATGCTCAAATAAATTTTAAAAAACCTGTTCACTATGGTGAAAAAGCAGCTGTTGAAACGTGGATTGATACATATGATGGTATCCGGACTGTATATGGCTATCATATTTTCAAGGAAAACGGTGAAATAGCTGTTAGCGGGACGACAAAACATGTGATTGTTCACAAGGAATCTTTTCGGCCAATGTCATTGCGAAAAGCTTTTCCTGAATGGCATCAGGTATATTTACAGCAAGTGAATGGAGAATCCTGATGGCTTTTGGCATTAATCGGAATGAATTGAAAAAATGGAAAACAGAAGTGGAAAATGGCCATATAAGTTTTTTAACCCATTATTGGATTGATGAACGGTTCCCCGGATGTGATACAGTAACGAAAGTCGGATGTAATGATATGGAAAAACTGATTGCCTGGGGAGCAAAATATGGGTTAAAACCGAATTGGATTCATAGGGATAAACATCATCCGCATTTTGATTTGTTCGGCGAAAAGCAAGTAAGCATATTAAGAACTGAGAAGCAGTGGGAACAAATCAACAGGTTTGATTTATAGATCAGACTTATTCAAAAATCATGAAAAAGAGGCGCTCTGATAACGCCTCTTAATTATAAATGAACGCCGGTTCCTGTTTATTGTCATCCAGCTGGATCGTCAAATCCTTCCCATCGAAATACCAAGCGTCTTTATTTTCCACGAAGAACGTGATTCCCGCTTTAACCTTTGAAGCATATATATCATCTGGCGTATCATTGCTGACACCTAACGAGAATCCGGGTATTTGTCCGCCAAATCCGTACCGGACAAAAAAACGCAAATAGGATTGATCATCCAAATCGAATTCTTCTTTATACCACTTTGCAGCTTCGTTCGTTATGCTTAAATTCAAATTGATCACTCCTTGAGGGACTCGGCTATTTTTCTCGTTTTTCAGGTACTAAATCGACACCACCAGCATGAAAAGGGTGGCATTTACTGATTCGCCGCATAGTCAGATAACCACCCTTGAGAAATCCAAATCGCCGGAAAGCTTCCAGTCCATATTCAGAACATGTGGGAAAAAACCTGCATGTCGGTGGTTTAAATGGACTGATAGCCTTCCTGTAAAATTTAATCAGGCCGATAAAGATATATTTCATATTATTTATCCTTCCTGAAGTTCGTCCTGCACTTTATCATACGTTACTGACGCTATAGCATCATGCATATGAATGGACTCTTCATTACGGCATTGAACCTGAAACCTGGTGACAAACGGCATTTCGTATAAATCAGCCGCTACAAGCCGTGTTAAATCTTCAACGAAACGGGGATTTTCATATGCCTGTTCGGTAACTATTTTTTCGTCAGGCCGTTTTAGAACAGGGTGCAACCTGGCACTGGCATTGCTTTCTGCTGCCTCGAGCAGAAATTCTTTCCAATCGGTTGTATCCTCATCGAAATCCTCTGCCAATGATACAGTCATGGTAACCTCCCCGCGCTGGTTGTGGGCACTGTATTCACTGATTTCTTTCGAGCAAGGGCAGAGAGTCGTAATCAGTGATGATAAAGTAGCTTCCACAGTGAATCCTGCGAGTGTATCATAGTTCACACAAATGGTAACATCCGCATGGTTCATGCCGGAAAGTTCTGATTGAGGGCCCCGGCGCTCATAAAACCACGGAAAACTCACCTTGATTTTGGCGTCCTTTTGGTTTAACCGTTCGGCCAGGTCTTTCGTGAATGTCTTAAGTGATTTTAAGTCAATGACAAAACCGATTTGATGAAAAGCCTGAAGCTGCTCTGTAAAACGGCTCATATTGGTGCCTTTACTGGATTTATTAATGCTCGATGAAAACTCAAACTCAGCAATTGTTGTTTGTGTTTTTGGCTCGAGGTTACTCGCAACAGTAATCGGATGTTTTACATTAGCGATTCCAACTGCATCAAGATCAAATAGAAAATCTTCCTTTGTATTTTGTAAATCAGCCATTTTGCTTTTTTCACTTGGTTTTGTTCTAGGACCGGGCTCGACAGAACCAAATAGTTGATGACGTTGTGCTTTATCCGGTAACTGTTTCTTTAAGATTGTTCTAGCTTTATTCATAACGATCTGTGACCCCTTCCAATTATATCTGTTACTTACATAGTATACTAAAAGTTAAAATAAAGATTCAATTTATTGGTTTCGTATGGTTACATCCATGTGATTTTCGGTTCGGTTTTATTTTTAATCCGCTTGATATTTTCACGGTGACGGTAAAACACAAAAATCGTTAAACCGGCTGTTACGATAATCAGGCCCAAATCCCGAAAAAGAATGGAAACAATCACTGCTATGATACCGGTAACCATGGAGGACAGGGAAACATATTTGGAAAAATATAAAGTCATCAGAAATGAGGCTACCATCACAACGAATAATACAGGATTAATACCCAAAATAATCCCGCCTGATGTTGCTACAGCTTTTCCGCCATTGAATTTGGCAAATAAAGGATAGGTATGGCCGAGAACTGCAAATAAACCGATTCCCAATCGAAATGCTTCCACATCGAAAAATAAAGGAAGTACCGTTGCAAGCGTACCTTTTAATATATCTGCCAACGTCACGATTATGCCGGCTTTCATACCCAGAACCCGGAATGTGTTGGTTGCCCCCAGGTTGCCGCTGCCGCGTTCTCTGATATCAATATTGTAACCAAGTTTTCCGACAATAACGCCGGAGGGCAGAGACCCCAATAAATACGCAATAATAGCAAATACGATAAATTCCATAGCCTTTCCCACTTTCCAGCATATTTTAACTTAACCCTATTCTACCATGAAGTGGTGTTTCAAAGAACCTTTATTCGTTGTTATCGAGAAATATAGTTTATAAAATATGAATAAAGGGTATATAATAAAACTCTTCTAAGCTAAGAATGTTTGTTAAAAGGAGAAGCGTATGATTGAATTCAAGGATGTCAAAAAAGTATATCCCGATGGTACAACGGCACTTAACGATTTTTCATTAAAAATAAATGAGGGGGAATTTGTGACATTAATCGGACCGAGCGGCTGTGGCAAGACAACGACTATGAAGATGATTAACCGGCTGATTGAACCGACATCAGGCACGATTTACATAAACAATACGAACATTAATGATTATAATATTCATGAGCTGCGATGGAATATTGGATACGTTCTCCAGCAAATCGCCTTGTTTCCGCATATGACGATTGAGGAAAATATTGCCGTCGTACCGGAAATGAAAAAATGGAGGCAAAAAGAAATCAGGAAAAGAAGTAAGAAATTGTTGGATATGGTAGGGCTTGATCCATCAACTTACAAAGATCGGAGGCCAAGTGAGCTCTCAGGCGGTGAACAGCAGCGGATTGGGGTCATCCGTGCATTGGCGGCCGATCCGGATATTTTGATTATGGACGAACCATTCAGTGCTCTTGATCCGATCAGTCGTGAACAACTACAACGTGATATCAGGCAGTTGCAGGAGGAAATCAGGAAAACAATTGTTTTTGTTACACATGATATAGACGAGGCGCTGGCACTTGGCGATAAAGTTTGTCTCATGAAAGAGGGGCAAATCATTCAGGTAGATACGCCACAGCAATTAGTTTTGAATCCGGAAACCCAATTTGTAAAAGAATTTATCGGAGAACGTAAATCGCCGTGGCAAACTGCTGTTGATATCATAGCGGACCAAACAGAGGCCAATATCATAACGAAAGCGGCATATGAAGAAGGCAACTACCCGAATCAAGGGGTATTTATCATTAAAGATCAGAAAAACGATTATGCAGGAGCGGTGGCAGACGGCCGGCCAACAGACGATTTTGCAGTACTAGAAAATAATCTGCCATTATATAAAGCAACAGAAATGTTACAGGAAAGTAACCAGCAAGTATATCCGGTTCTTAAAAATAATCAGCTGATCGGGACACTGACATACAAAGATATTGTCTCATACTTGAAGCATGAAACAGCTGTGAAAGACGGGGTGATCCGGTGATGGACGCGTTCATTTCCGTTTTTCAAAACAGGCAGGACATGTTATTGGAAACAATTTGGGAGCATTTACAGGTTTCATTGATTTCATTAATTATTGCGGTAATAATTGCAGTACCACTTGGGCTTATACTTACCAGATATCAGCGGATAGCCGAGCCCATTATCGGTCTCTCAGCTATTCTGCAAACAATCCCCAGTCTGGCTGTTTTGGCCTTTTTGATTCCATTCTTTGGTATAGGTACGACACCTGCTATTATTGCATTAACCGTATATGGCTTGTTACCCATATTACGAAACACCTATACCGGGATTAATGAGGTGGAGCCGGCATTAAAAGAAGCAGCAACCGGAATGGGGATGAACTCCTTCAAACGATTGACCAAAGTAGAGCTCCCCATTGCCATGCCTGTTATTATGGCCGGCATTCGGACATCCATGGTTTTAATCATCGGAACCACCACAATTGCTGCGTTAATTGGTGCGGGTGGTTTAGGTGAACTTATCCTGCTGGGTATTGATCGTGGAGCCGATTTGAATCTTATCCTGCTTGGTGCTATACCGGCTGCTCTGCTTGCTATATTACTGGATTTCATTTTGCGTGGGTTTGAACGTGTTTCCAGACGGGCAGGGTTTAAATCATTTACGGCAATGCTCGTGATAGCTGTTTTAATTGTTGTTTCACCATTTTTCTTTTCACCGGCAAAACAGGCAGATCTTACAATTGGCGGCAAGCTCGGTGCTGAACCGGCTATTTTAATCAATATGTACAAACATCTGATTGAGGAAGAAACTGATTTAACGGTTGAACTTGAACCGGGGCTGGGAAAAACTGCCTTTGTGTTTGATGCTTTAAAGAATGGCAGTATTGATATTTTTCCTGAATTCACGGGAACAGCTATTGTCACACATTTGGAGGAGGAAACGGACAGTAATGAGGCAAGTGCTGTCTATGAGCAAGCCAGGCAAGGTATGGAAGAACAATATGATATGATTATGCTGGATCCGATGGCATACAATAATACATATGCTGTTGTCACAACACAAGAACTGGCAGAAGAGCACAATTTGGAAGCCATCGGTGATTTAAACCGGGTAGAAGATGAGATTACCGCCGGATTCACACTGGAATTTAATGACCGGTATGATGGTTATGTCGGTATGCAGGATGTCTATGATCTTAATATTGCCGATGTCCAAACGATGGAACCTGGAATTCGCCAGGAGGCATTAGCGAATGGTGAAGTCGATGTGATTGACGCTTATGCAACAGACAGCTATATGGTTGATATGGCCTTGACTATATTAGATGATCCCGAAAACCTATTCCCGCCTTATCAGGGCGCCCCATTAATGCGGGAGGATACATTGGACGATCATCCTGAGCTCGCTGACATATTAAATCAGCTTGGAGGCAAAATAACCGATGAAGAAATGCGCCAGTTGAATTATGAAGTCGATTACGAAGACAGAGATCCGGCAAATGTTGCTCGTGAATACCTGGTGGAAGAAGGACTTATCGAATAACTGAGGGAGGGTATTAAGCATGTCATGGGTAAATCCGTCAAATGAAACTGTAAAAGAGATTTTGGAATCAGCTGAAACGATTGCAGTGGTTGGCTTGTCAGATAATCCTGAGCGCACGTCATACCAAATTTCAAAAATCATGCAGGATCAGGGGTATACCATTATTCCGGTAAACCCTAAAGTTGATGAAGTGCTGGGAGAGAAAGCGTATGATTCCTTGACAGAGGTGGATGGAAATATTGATATCATCAATGTTTTCCGACGTTCCGAATTTTTGCCTGATATTGCAAAAGAAGCGGCACAAACGGATTGTCGCATATTTTGGGCACAGCAGGGACTTATCAGTCAAGAAGCCTATGATTATTTACAGGAACGTGAATTTACTGTCATCATGGATATGTGTATCAAGGTTGCTCACTCTGTCCTTGTCAAGTAAACAGGAAAATTGCTTGAATGGCCTTCTCAGGTCATTCTTTTTTTGTACTCACGAAAAATTATAGTATACTAATAACCGTGTATGACGATGATATCAGCTTTATACGATATAAGAATAAAATATGCATTTTACATTTACAAACAATTGTTCTATTATTGAAATTATCATGGGAGAACGTGTATGCTAGTTAAGAAAGAGAGGAGTCGGGCTGCATGGTTAAAGAGTCTTTACAATATACAGATGATTCGATTCAAGTACTGGAAGGTCTTGATGCCATAAGAAAGAGACCAGGTATGTACATTGGCAGTACTGATCAGCGCGGGCTTCATCACTTGGTTTTTGAGATTGTCGATAATGCTGTTGATGAATCTTTAGCCGGGTATGGGTCAGTGATTAAGGTAACAATACACCAGGATAACAGTATATCCGTCGAAGATACGGGGAGAGGGATTCCCACTGGTGTTCATTCCAGTGGAAAGTCCACAACTGAAGTCATTTTCACAGTGCTGCATGCGGGCGGAAAGTTCGGACAAGGCGGCTATAAAACAAGTGGCGGGCTGCATGGTGTTGGCGCCTCTGTCGTCAACGCCCTGTCTGAATGGCTGGAAGTAACCATTTTCCGTGATGGGCATAAATATTATCAGCGATTTGAAAATGGGGGTAAACCTGCCAGTTCACTGGAAAAAATGGGTAAAACAAATAAAAAAGGAACGATTATTCATTTTAAACCGGATCCTGCTATTTTTTCGACGACTGTCTATAATTTTGAGACGTTATCCGAACGATTACGAGAAGCGGCTTTTTTGCTGAAAGGGTTAAAAATAGAGTTAGATGATAAGCGGGAACAGTTAAAAGAGGTGTACCAATTTCCCGATGGACTGGAATCATTTGTAACGTATTTGAACGAAGAAAAAGATACGTTGCATCCTGTCGTTTCGTTTGAAGGGCAGCAGCAGGAAATTGAAGTTGATTTTGCATTTCAGTTTAATGACGGGTTCGCTGAAAATATCCTGTCTTTTGTGAATCATGTCCGGACAAAGGATGGTGGGACACATGAATCAGGTGCCCGTACAGCCATCACCCGCGTTTTTAATGATTATGCAAGAAAAAATACATATCTCAAAGAAAAAGAAAAAAATCTGGAAGGTTCAGATATACGGGAAGGTTTTACAGGAATCGTATCCGTTCGTATCCCCGAAGAAATGCTGCAGTTTGAAGGACAAACAAAAGACAAACTTGGAACGCCGGAAGCACGATCCATAGTCGATGCCATCGTATCTGAAAAGCTTTCTTACTTCCTGGAAGAGAATCCGGAGTCCGCTGGAGCGCTGATTCGTAAAGCAATCAAGGCGAAAGAAGCCCGTGAAGCTGCACGAAAAGCAAGAGAAGAATCCAGATCAGGTAAAAAGAAAAAGCGGAAGGAAACAATGTTAAGCGGCAAACTGACACCGGCTCAGTCCAAAAACCCGAAGAAAAATGAACTTTATCTCGTGGAGGGAGATTCTGCCGGTGGTTCTGCCAAGCAAGGACGCGATCGTAAATTTCAGGCAATTCTGCCGCTGCGAGGAAAAGTGATCAATACCGAAAAGGCTAAAATTCAGGACATTTTAAAAAACGAGGAGATCTCCACCATTATTAATACAATCGGTGCGGGTGTTGGCGGCGATTTTGATTTGAAAGATGCCCAATACGACAAGATTATCATTATGACCGATGCTGATACTGACGGTGCACATATCCAGGTGCTGCTTTTGACCTTTTTCTACAGGTATATGCGTCCGCTTGTTGAGGCAGGTATGGTTTATATTGCCTTACCGCCACTTTATAAAATAACGAAAGGTAAAGGCAAAAAAGAAAAAACCGTTTATGCGTGGAATGATGAAGAAATGAAAAAAACCATTGAAGAATTCAAAAACGGTTATATTATCCAGCGCTATAAAGGTCTTGGTGAGATGAACGCCGACCAGCTGTGGGAAACTACCATGAATCCGGAAACGCGAACATTGGTCAGAGTGACGATAGATGATCTTGCCAGGGCTGAAAGACGGGTGACAACATTAATGGGAGATAAAGTGGAGCCACGGAGAAAATGGATTGAAGGCCACGTTGAGTTCGGACTGGAAGAAGACGCTAATATATTGGAGAATGATAAAATTCATTCGAAATAATATGCAAAACACAAAAGACATTGCAGTATTGTTTTAGGGGGGATTGGTGTGGCACAAGCTGAAAATTTTTTGGATCTTCCACTTGAAGAAGTCTTGGGTGACCGTTTTGGAAGATACAGTAAATATATTATTCAAGAGCGGGCTCTGCCGGATGCCCGGGATGGATTGAAACCTGTTCAGCGCAGAATATTATATGCCATGAACGAGGAAAAAAATACTTACGATAAAAATTTCCGCAAAGCAGCAAAAACAGTTGGAACTGTTATTGGTAACTACCATCCGCACGGGGATAGTTCAGTCTACGATGCGATGGTACGGCTAAGCCAGGATTGGAAAGTACGCAACAGCCTCGTTGAAATGCACGGAAATAACGGCAGTATTGATGGGGATCCGCCTGCCGCTATGCGTTATACTGAAGCAAGATTGTCAAGAATCGCTTCTGAAATGCTCCGTGATATTGGGAAAGAAACAGTCGATTTCATTCCCAATTTTGATGATACGATTACTGAACCGGTTGTTCTGCCGGCTAAATACCCGAATTTGCTCGTTAATGGATCCACTGGTATTTCGGCAGGGTATGCAACGGATATACCCCCCCACAATCTGGGAGAAGTCATTGATGCTGTTATCAAGAAGATTGATAAACCTGCCGTTACCGTTGATGAATTAATGCGGGTAATGAAGGGTCCTGATTTTCCGACAGGCGGCATTATTCAGGGTGTCGATGGTATACGACAAGCGTATGAAACCGGAAAAGGCAAAATTGTTGTCCGCGGTAATGCATCAATAGAAGATATGCGCGGGGACAGACAGCAAATTGTAATCGATGAAATTCCGTATGATGTCAATAAGGCGAATATGGTCAAAAAGATGGATGAAATGCGGATTGACCGGAAAGTGGAAGGTATTGCCGAAGTGCGGGATGAAACGGATCGCACCGGTTTGCGGGTTGTCATTGAGCTCAAAAGAGGTGCCAGCAGTGAAGGTGTCCTGAATTATTTATATAAAAATACAGATTTGCAAGTGACATATAACTTTAATATGGTAGCTATTTATGATAAAACACCTAAACTTCTGTCATTACAGCAAATACTGGATTCCTATATTGTTCATCAAAAAGAAATCATAACAAGACAAACCACATTTGATCTGAATAAAGCAAAAGACCGGTCACATATTGTTGAAGGTCTGATCAAAGCTGTTTCCATTTTAGATGAGCTGATCGCTACGATTCGGGCGTCAAAAGATAAACAGGATGCCAAGAAACGTATCATCAATCAATATGAGTTTTCAGAAAAACAGGCAGAAGCAATTGTTATGCTCCAGTTATACAGACTTACCAATACGGATGTTACCTCACTGGAGCAAGAAGCGGAAGAATTGAAAAAAGAGATCAATAAATTGGAGAAATTGCTTTCCAGTGAGAAAAATCTATTGCAGCATATTAAAAAAGAGCTGAGACAAATCAAAAAAACGTTCGCTGACGATCGAAAAACCGACATTGAGAATGAAATTGAGGCGTTAACGTTTGATATTGAAGTGACCGTGGCAAGTGAAGACGTGGTCGTATCGGCAACGAGAGACGGGTATGTTAAACGGACAAGCATTCGTTCATATGGTGCGTCGAATGGGGAAGATTTCGGAATAAAAGATGATGATCATCTTGTTGGATTATTTGAGGTGAATACGACAGATCATATTCTGTTGTTTACAAATAAAGGCAAGTATATATATCTTCCTATCCATGAATTGCCGGATATCAGATGGAAGGATATCGGTCAGCACATCTCAAACCTTGTCTCAATTGATCGGGATGAGCGAATCATTCAAACGATCCCGGTGCGGACATTTAAGGATGGCGCGTATCTTGTCTTCTTTACTAAAAATGGTATGGTCAAGCGGAGTGAACTTGCCTTGTATAAAGCACAGCGATACTCTAAAGCATTGATTGCCCTTAATCTGAAAGGCGATGATGAAGTAGTTGATGTGTTTCAAACAAAGGGAAACTCTGATGTGTTTATTGGTTCCAATAAAGGATTTGGCTTATGGTATCATGAATCGGAAATATCCGTTGTCGGACAGCGTGCAGCAGGTGTGAAAGCAATCAAGCTAAAGGCGGACGAATACGTTGTGAATGGACAAGTATTTGATGAAGTATCCAATCCATCGATTGTGGTTGTAACCCAGCGCGGTGCGGCCAAACGAATGACATTAAGAGAATTTGAGAAATCCAGCCGCGCCAACCGGGGATTGATCATGCTGCGGGAGTTAAAAACAAAACCCCATCGCCTTAAAGGGCTATATATCGCAGGTGACAATGATACAATATCGTTCAAAACAAGCAAAGATGAAAAGCATAGTATATTCCCCCTTGAATTGTCGGTCAGTGATCGTTACAGCAATGGCTCGTTTGTCGTTGACAGCGATAATCAGGGTGAGGTTATCGAAGTATGGAAAGAGCCGATTTACGAAAAACCTTTTGAGGAATAACAGTAATAGCAGACAGTATCAGCATTGGATTACTGTCTGCTATTTCCTTTTAAAAAAAGCCTATGAAAATCTCCTTTGTATTTTCTGAAAAATGTGATATAGTGTAGTTGAATGAGGAAGGGAGGGTTTAGAACGGACCTACGAAAAAAAATTATAGATGAAGCATTGATTTTATTTGAAAAATACGGCTTTCACGGCGTTACAGTTAATCAGATTGTCGATGAAACGGGAACTTCCAAGGGAGGTTTCTATCATCATTTCACAAGCAAAGACGAATTACTGTTTGTCATTCACGATGAGTTCATTACGTATGTATTAGAAAAGGCAACGATTGCAACCGAAACATTTTCTGATCCAACTGAAAAGCTGCAGGCGATCATCAAAGATTTTGTGAAGACATTCGGACTTTACAAACCCCACATTTCGGTTTTTTATCAGGAAAATATTTATTTAAAACCCGAATACGAGAATCGTATCAAGAAAAAACGGGACCAGTTTAAACACATTTTGCTGAATGCTTTGAGAGAAGGAAAAGCAGCCGGTGAATTCCGCGAAGATCTGCCAGTTGAAATAACGGCAATGGCAATACTGGGAATGGTCAACTGGACATACAAATGGTATAAATATTCAGGTGTGAAAACCATTGACGAAATAGGGTCGATTTATGTAGATTTAATATTACGCGCAGTATTGAAAACGGATTCATTTTCCGGGAGCTCATATCAAAATTTGCTGATTAACAGCGTCAAGGAGGATTTACAGCGGTTTTTTTATGGGTGATACAGACCAACCAGTCGGTCTTTAATGATTATACGAGGGGGTTTGACATGAATTTTGAGCTGACAAAAGAACAGACGATGACTCGGAAAATGGTATCTGATTTTGCGGAGGCAGTCATTAAACCGAGAGCCGTTGAAATCGATAAAGAGGCGAGTTTTCCATTGGATATTTTCGAACAGATGGGGGAGCTCGGCATACTGGGGATTCCATTTCCCGAAGAGTACGGCGGCTCAGGCGGTGACACGCTCTCCTATGCCATTGCAGTGGAAGAGGTAGGCAGAGTCTGTGGCAGTACCGGTCTCAGCTTTGCAGCAACTGTCTCACTAGGGGCAAGCCCAATCTATTATTTTGGAACGAAAGAACAAAAAGAAAAATTTCTGACGCCTATGGCAGAAGGGAAGGCATTGGGATCGTTTGGGCTGACGGAACCGAATGCCGGTTCGGACGCCGGAGGAACGAAAACCACAGCAGAGGAAGATGGCGATGATTATATCATTAATGGCGAAAAATGTTTCATCACCAATGCGAGTTTCGCCAAAACAATTATTGTCACTGCTGTTACCGGAAAAAATGAACGGGGCAAAAATATCATATCTGCCATCATTGTACCAACAGATGCCGAGGGGCTGACCATTACCAGCGACTACGACAAAATGGGGGTACGCGGTTCGGATACCGCTGAGATTGTGCTGGATAATGTCCGGGTACCGAAAGAAAATCTGCTTGGCGATCCGCAAAAAGGGTTCAATCAATTTCTGTATACGCTGGACGGGGGCAGAATATCCATTGCATCGCTCGGCCTCGGTATTGCTCAGGCGTCACTCGATAAAGCGCTTGCCTATGCGAAAGAACGCAAACAATTCGGTAAGCCGATATCGGACTTTCAGGCGATTCAATTCAAGCTTGCGGATATGGCGATGGAAGTGGAGCTTGCCCGTAATATTGTGTATAAAGCAGCATGGCTGAAAGATCAGGATAAGCCGTTTTCAAAAGAAGCAGCATACGCCAAGCTTTATGCAACGGAAACAGCCTTCCGGGCAGCGAACCAGGCTATCCAGATTCACGGCGGTTACGGCTACATGCGTGAATATGAGGTGGAAAGGTATTTGCGTGATGCGAAACTGCTTGAGATAGGAGAAGGGACCTCCGAGGTGCAGCGGATGGTCATCGCAAGACAATTGGGGTGCTAAGCTTTTCAAGGCATTAAATTACCAAAATAACATAAACAAATATCATATCGCTATACTAGCGGTAAAACCCAAAAAATTGAATTAAGAGAACTTGCAATTGCGGAGATAAGCAGATAGGTCAATAGGGGGATTCGATGATAAATAAAATATTAATCGCCAATCGGGGTGAAATTGCAGCACGGGTGATCCGAACGTGTAAAAAACTGGGCATTGAAACAGTTGCCGTCTATTCAGAGGCTGATCAGAAAGCGCCGTTTGTATCAATGGCGGATGAAAGTTTTTTACTGGGTCCGCCGCGTGTTCAGGAAAGCTATCTTGATACTGAAAAAATCATGCCGATTGCCAAAAAGTCAGGTGCGGATGCCATTCATCCCGGTTACGGCTTCTTAAGCGAGAACGGTTCGTTTGCTGAAATGTGTGAGCAGGCAGGGATCCGATTTATCGGCCCTTCTGCTGACGTGATGGAAAAAATGGGAAGCAAAATTGCTGCCAGGGAAGCTATGGAAAAAGCCGGTGTCCCTGTTGTTCCGGGGACAGACGGAGCCGTTGCATCGTCTGATGAAGCAATCGAAATTGCCCGGGACATCGGCTATCCGATTATGCTTAAAGCGTCCGCTGGCGGCGGTGGAATTGGCATGCAAGTCGTCAATACCGATCAGGAATTGATAAAAGCATTTGAAAGCAATTCCAAACGTGCCCGGACATTTTTCGGCGATGGTGCCATGTTTATGGAGAAAAAATTGGATCATGCCCGGCATATCGAAATACAGCTCCTGGCAGACAGTCATGGGAATGCGATTCATTTATTCGAACGGGAATGTTCCATCCAGCGCCGAAATCAAAAGGTCGTGGAAGAGGCGCCATCATCATTCATATCGGATGAAACGCGGCAGAGAATGGGGGAAACGGCTGTCAAAGCGGCTAAAGCGCTTGGATATGTCAGCGCCGGAACGATTGAATTTCTCGTGGATGAACAGGAGAATTTCTATTTTCTGGAGATGAACACACGCATTCAGGTGGAACACCCGGTCACAGAGGAAATAACCGGGCTGGATATTGTCGAGGAGCAAATCCGCATTGCTGAGGGCAAAGAACTTTCAATTAGGCAATCGGATGTCAAAATCGATGGTCACGCCATTGAAGTGCGGATTTATGCAGAAGATCCGGAAACCTTTTTCCCATCTCCGGGTCACATTTCGGCATTTGAATTGCCTGATGGTGAACATATCCGTAATGAAGCTGCTGTGACAGACGGTTATGATGTCACGCCATACTATGATCCGATGATCGGCAAACTGATTGTAAAAGGGGCTGACCGGAGCGAAGCCATTTCTCTGTTAAAAGAGGCACTGTTAACTTATAAAGTTGAGGGCATTAAAACCAATATTCCAATGCTGAAAACAGTGGCTGATCACGAGCAATTCAAAAATGGAAATACGACAACAGCATTTGTTGAGACGTATTATTTGCCAATGATTCAAACAAACTAGGAGGTCGTTAATATGACAGAAATTAAGGCATCTATGGCAGGCAATGTATGGAAGATTACAGTAGATGAGGGTGAAAAAGTAGAATCAGATCAGGACGTCGTTATTCTGGAGTCTATGAAAATGGAAATACCGATTGCATCTGAAACGGATGGTACTGTCAAGGAGTTAAAGGTTTCAGAAGGTGATTTTGTCAATGAGGGAGACGTCATCGCGGTCATTGAATGATTGAGCTTATGTTTGTTCCAGTCTCTTCTGAGGGTCTGGAACAGCTGTCTGATCAGCACTTTCAGCCTGAATGCCATGAAAGGAGATGATCACTGTGGCATCACTTATAAACTATGAAATAAAAGATGGGCACATCGCCGTCCTAACACTGAACCGGCCGGAAGCGATGAATGCGATGTCAAAAGGCCTGCTCGATGAATTAAACGAACTTGTTCAAAAGATTAATGGAGACGATGCAATCCGGTGTACCATCATTACCGCCTCAGGTGAAAAAACGTTCTGTGCCGGAGCGGATCTCAAGGAACGAAAAGGCATGACAGAGGAGCAGGTAGTCGATGCGGTTCAGTCTATCGGAAGCATTGCAGCAAACATTGAAAATATGAAAATGCCTGTTATAGCGGCCATTAATGGTGCTGCTTTTGGAGGCGGATTGGAGCTTGCTCTGGCCTGTGATATCAGAATTGCTGCTGACCACGCTAAGATGGGACTGACCGAAACGTCTTTGGCTATTATACCCGGAGCAGGCGGAACCCAGCGGCTGCCGCGGTTAATCGGTCCAGGCCAGGCTAAACGCCTTATTTTTTCGGCTAAACCTGTTACAGCAGAAGAAGCTTACCAATTGGGTGTTGCCGAACAGGTTGCGTCATCGGATAATTTGCTGCAGGAAGCCATTGAAATGGCACAATTGATTGCAAAAAACGGACCTGTTGCACTCCGGCAGGCAAAATTGGCTATAAATAAGGGTTTGCAGACTGATATAACAACGGGCTTGTCGATTGAACACTTATGCTATAAAGAAACAGTATCAACAGAGGATCGTCTGGAAGGATTACAAGCATTTAAAGAAAAGCGAAAACCTGTTTATCAGGGAAAGTAAGAGAAGCAGGGAGGAAGAAAAATGAGCTTTACTGAAGATTTTAAACACCGCGTGGAAACGATTAAACAAGGCGGACAGGAAAAGTACCACCGAAAGAATAAAGAAAAAGGAAAGCTGTTTGTTCGTAAACGGCTTGAATTATTGTTCGATGAAGACATTGATATAGAAGATGCATTTTTTGCAAATTATATGGATGGCGGCTTACCTTCAGATGGTGTCGTTACAGGAATAGGAAAGGTAAATGACCAGGACGTCTGTGTCATGGCAAATGATTCCACTGTAAAAGCTGGTTCCTGGGGCAAACGGACAGTGGAAAAAATAGTTCGTATTCAGGAAACAGCAGCAAAGCTGGAAATCCCGATGCTTTATCTGGTGGATTCTGCAGGCGCACGCATTACGGATCAAGTTGAAATGTTTCCGGGACGCCGCGGTGCAGGACGTATTTTTCATAATCAGATCAAATTATCCGGCCGGGTCCCGCAAGTTTGTCTGCTTTTCGGCCCGTCAGCGGCAGGGGGCGCATACATACCTGCATTCTGTGACATTGTTGTCATGGTTGACGAGAATGCTTCCATGTACCTTGGTTCGCCAAGGATGGCTGAAAAGGTTATCGGCGAAAAAGTCAGTCTTGAGGAAATGGGGGGCGCCAATATGCATTGCTCGGTTTCCGGTGTGGGTGATGTGCTGGTGAAATCCGAGGAGGAAGCCATAACTTATACACGCAATTATCTTGATTATTTTCCGGCCAATTTCAGAAATAAGCCGGCCGCCGCTGAGCCGAAAGACGTTAAAGAATTTGAAAAATCGATAACGGAGCTTATTCCGGAAAACCAGAATGCCCCCTTCAATATGTATGATTTTATCAAGCGAATTATTGATGAAGATAGCTTTTGCGAGGTCAAGAAGAAATTCGCCCCTGAATTAATCACCGGGCTTTCGAGAATAAATGGTAAATCAGTCGGCATCATTGCCAATCAGCCGCGAATGAAGGGTGGCGTATTATTTCCTGACTCGGCGGATAAGGGTGCCAAGTTCATTCAATTATGCGATGCATTTAATATCCCGCTGCTTTTCCTGATGGATGTCCCCGGTTTCATGATTGGTACAAAAGTGGAACAAGCAGGCATTATCCGCCACGGTGCCAAAATGCTGGCCATGATGAGTGAGGCCACCGTACCGAAAATCTCAGTCGTTGTACGCAAGGCCTATGGTGCGGGACTTTATGCCATGGCCGGCCCTGCATTTGAACCTGATGCCTGCCTGGCCCTTCCGACAGCCCAAATTGCCGTCATGGGGCCTGAAGCAGCTGTTAATGCCGTTTATGCCAATAAAATAGCGGAATTGCCGGAAGAGGAGCGGCCCCAATTTGTAAAAGAGAAGCAGGAAGAATATAAAGATAATATCGATATTTACCGCTTAGCATCAGAAATGGTTATTGACGCCATTATAGACCCGGAAGATTTGAGGGACGATTTGATAAAACGGTATAAGGTATACGAAGCAAAGAACACAACATTCACAGACCGCAAACATGGTGTATATCCTGTGTAGGATCAAAACCCTTGGAATGAATGCCAAGGGTTTATTTTTCTGCTCGGTTGTTATAAGGTCTTTTTAGTTAACCATAATAATGTTACGTAAATTAGTTTATTTTGAATGTTAAACCTGAAAACTGGAATATGTTATGATAAAGGTAATTGCATTGATGCTCTGCTGATATGTACAATGTGGGCTCTGTATTCAAAGAGGTGACAGCAATCAGGATTCAGGACTTCATAATTACCAAACATTAAGCATATGAAGTGTCGACGCAGGCAGTGGTGCTTTGCTATAATACGATGAGAAGTAGCTTGGATGGAAGGGAAACGAACAGCGTGATGATAACAAAAGAAAAACAGACGCATATCACACAGCAGCATTTGGCGGGCCTATACAAGGTGATGAACGAAAATGGGGATACCAAAAGCGCTGATAAGCTGCTGCAAATCTATCAAAAAATGAATAATCAGGAGTTTATGATCAGTTTTGCCGGTCATTTTTCCGCCGGCAAGTCCTCAATGATCAATCATCTTTTAGGTCAATCAATCCTGCCGAAAAGTCCGATTCCAACGAGTGCAAATGTCGTTAAAATAAAATCCGGAAGAGGATCTGCACGTGTCTATACGGACGAAGGCACTATACTTGAATATGAAGAACCGTATGATTTCGATATCATAAAGGATTATGCGAAACGTAAAGGCAGTATTAAGGAAATCGAGATCAGCACCAAAGAGGCTGTTTTGCCTGTTGGATGCACAATTATCGATACACCAGGCATAGATGCCGCAGATGATGCAGATCGATTGATTACCGAATCCTCGTTACATCTTGTGGATGCTCTGTTTTATGTCATGGATTATAATCATGTCCAATCAGAAGTTAATTTGCATTTCCTGAAAAAAGTGCAGGATTATGGGATACCGGTGTACATGATTATTAATCAAATCGACAAACACAACGAACAGGAGTTGACTTTCAGGAACTTCGTCGAAAAAATTAAACAAACGTTTGATCAATGGGGCATACACCCGGAAATAATCTATTATTCTTCTTTAATCGAGGCTAATGCGCTCCATAATCAAATAGATGATATTAAAATGAAGCTGTTTTCGATGCTTGATACACAAAGAGATGATTTATTTAATATCGAGCGGTCTGTTAATCAGGTTACCAGAGAACATAAGGATTATTTGCACCCAGCTTTATGAAGACGAAATGGCAGAAATGGAAACGCCGGATGGACACAATAGAGCAGATGTTCAAGCACGTTTGGGTGAATTGCATGCTGAAATTGACCGTTTAAACGGTATACCGGATCAGATGGAGAAGGATTTCCTCAATGAATTGAACACCACCCTAAAAAATGCCTATCTCATGCCGGCAAAATTGCGCGACACAGCCCATTTATTTTTGGAATCCCGGCAGAGTGATTTTAAAGTCGGGTTATTTGGATCAAAGAAAAAGACTGAGGAAGAACGGCATAAACGGGAGAACGATTTTTTAACCGGATTGCAGCAAAACATCGAAACTTCTGTTCAGTGGAGACTCCGGGATAAATTGCTGAATCTGCTTCATGATTATGGGCTTTATAACCAGGAACTGACACAGCAGATACAAAACATATCCATAACTTATGATTCCGAATCACTTAAAGCGTTAATCAAACCGGGCGCAACCGTGAACGGCGACTATGTTCTGCACTATACCGAAGATGTTAGTCATGATGTGAAAAAAACGTATAAACAGGAAGTACTGAAACTCATGGATTCTGTTCATGATGAAATGACCCGTAAAATAGCCGAAGAGTCCGCTGCATATGAGTCAGAACGTGATAAACTGGAGCAAATCCATAAACAGCAAGAAACACAGGAATCGTTAAAAAATAAACTGCAGGAACAAATTCATAAAGTGGATGCAGCCTTAGCTGAACCACAGCCAGATACAGATATATGGGCATTAATAAAGGAGAATCTGGCGGCAAAACAGGGATCTGTCACACAGGCAGCGTCATTTCCTGTCAGGGAAACAATCGAACCTGACATTACGGAAACGAATGATCAGCCTGCTGAAAAGCCGGTGTATCCGGTTCAAACTATTTTACATGATCTGGAAAAGACAACAGATACGATTTCAGACTTGCCAGGATTTCGATCTATTATTGATGATTTGAAACGAAAACATGACAGGCTGAACAACCGCACATATACGATTGCTCTGTTTGGAGCATTCAGTGCCGGAAAGTCGTCACTGGCCAACGCTTTAATCGGTGAACACATTTTTGCCATCGGCGCCAAACCGACAACAGCCGTCACATTAATCGCATTCATCCGGTAACGGTCAAAGCGGGCACGGAACTGTAGTCGTGAAATGAAAGACGAAACAAAGCTCGTTAATGATCTGACATCACTGGTCAGTCAATTTTCACCAAAAGCGGATAATCTCGATGAGTTGCTGAATTGGATAACCGAGCGTCATATTCATCAGAGTGATCAATTGCATAAAACACATCAGGCATACCTGGCTGCCATTTTGAATGGCTATGAATACAGCAGAGCTGCAATTGGTCAGGAAAGGACCATTCATTTAGACGACTTTGCCGCCTATGTGACCGATGAAACAATTGCTTGTTACCTGGAATCAGTTGACCTTTATTACGATTGTTCATTGACGAGGGAAGGGATTACACTGGTCGATACACCTGGTGCGGACTCGATTAATGCCAGGCATACCAATGTCGCGTTTGATTATATTAAATATGCAGATGCGATTCTTTATGTCACGTATTATAATCATGCCTTTTCTCGCGCTGACAGAGATTTTCTAATGCAGCTCGGCCGGGTGAAAGATGCCTTTCATCTGGATAAGATGTTTTTTATCATGAATGCTTCCGATCTTGCGCAAGATGCATCGGAACGTCGTATGGTGCAGCAATACATTGAAGAACAGCTGACGACTTTAGGCATCCGCTTTCCAAGATTGTTTCCGGTTTCGAGCAAACAATCGCTTGAGGAAAAACGTCATGACAAAGTATTAAATGACCAAATGGAATCGTTTGAAGCGGCATTCGATCATTTTATCCATCACGAATTAGCTTCGATTACCATTCAATCAGCTGTCCGGGATATCCAGCGGGCAAAACAGGCAGTGCGGCAGTATCTGGATTCTCTTCAGATGAATGCTGAAGAGAAAGAGCAGGCACGCAAGGAATTGATGGAAAAACAATCATCTCTGCAGAAACTGGCTGATGAAATCGACACTGGTTTATATGAACAGAAAATCAGCCAAAAATTAGAGAAACAATTATATTATGTGCTTGAACGCTTATCGATCCGGTTTCATGATTTATTCAAGGAAACGTTTAACCCGGCTACAATCACGGGTTCGGGTAAAGAAGCTAAACAGCAATTGGAAAACTGTTTATGGAATCTGCTTGATTACACAGGCTATGAGCTATTACAGGAACTGCGGGCTGTTTCACTGCGAATCGAATCATTTATATATGATTTGAAGCAGGAGGTTTACCTTGACTATACCAGTAAAAGCAGCAACATTGACCATGCTTTTCTGCTGCCTGATTTTGAAGAATCGGAGCTGTCGACACCTGATTATGAACAGGCGTTTTCAAACCTCGACGCCCAAACATTCGAGAAGGAATTGAAGCAATTTAACGGGACGAAAGCATTTTTTGCTAAAAATGAAAAGGAATCAATGAAAGAAAATCTTTTTAATCGTTTATACCCTTTTGCAGATAACTATATTGCTGAAAACCATAAAACAATGCATGCAGCTTATATAAATCAATGGAACGCTATAATAGACTCTATCAAACGATTTATTGCGGATCATGTTGAAAACTATATTGATAACCAATTGCGGATGATTACTGACCAATCGATTGACTTGAATACGTTAAGCGAAAAACATGATATGCTCAATAAGATTTTAACGGAATATGAGGAGATGAAAGCAGAATGACGACAAAGCACCATAATATTATGCTGGTGGATGGCATGGTGCTGCTTTTTCGCGGGTTTTTTGCCACAGCATTCACAGGAAATTTTATGAAAACCAAGAGTGGCATGCCGACTAATGGTGTTTATCAATTCATGCGCTACTTTCTTAATGCAGCCGATAAATTCGCACCGACACATATAATTTGCTGCTGGGATATGGGGAGCAAGACGTTCCGTACTGATTTATATGACGGGTACAAGGCAAACCGGTCAGAGCCGCCTGAAGAGCTGATTCCGCAATTTGATCTTGTGAAGGAAGTTGTGGAAGCTTTTGCTATTCCTAATATCGGTCTGGAAAACTTTGAAGCAGATGACTGTATTGGTACACTGGCAAAGGAGTACTCGAAAGATCATGACGTTCTGATTTTAACCGGTGACCAGGATATACTGCAGCTTGTTGATGACGGTATCAGTGTAGCCATTATGCGTAAAGGAATCGGCAACTATGAAATTTTTAAATCGGAAACGTTTGTGGAACAAAAAGGTATAAATCCAAAACAAATAGTTGATTTGAAGGGGTTAATGGGTGATACGTCGGATAATTACCCTGGCGTTAAGGGAATAGGTGAAAAAACAGCTTTAAAGCTGATTCAGGAATATAAGTCGGTTGATGAGGTTCTTGAAAACATGGACAAGCTGCCAAGAGGTGTCCAAAAGAAAATTCGGGAAAACATCGATATGCTTCATTTATCAAGACAACTGGCAGAGATCAGATGTGATATTTCAGTTGCCTGTACACTTGATGATGCGGTATGGCAATACGACAAGCATATTGTGGAAGAAAAATTTGCGGATTTGGAATTTGGGAATTTAGTAAAACTTGTCAATTAAATGGGAAGACATTTAAAAAGCCCTGTCTTTCCTGGATATCAGCAGTGAAAGCCAGTTTATCATGTTGTTCTTAACCCCGCAGCCCGAATACACTCCGCTTTCCGCGGGTGCCCCGTGATCCTCCTCGCTCGTACCTCGCTGCGGGGTCTCACACTGGTCACTGTCCCCACAGGAGTCTACGTGTATTCGGGCTGCTCAGTGCATAAAATATATCTTTCAACTTATTCCAAAAGTAACAAACTCTAAGAAAACACCCTACTCATAAAAACAGGTGATGGTAAGCATAGATGAGCTGCCATATTGTTACTTTCCGTATATCACTCTTGCTTCGACCATAATCGCAAACAGCAGTGTTGCAACAGCCAAATGTAAAACAGCCATGGATAATGAGACAAATGAAAGGATCGTTAAAATACCGACAATGATTTGTACCAGGACAACGATAAGTGCCAGCAGCATGCGTTGTTTTAGAATGGTTTCATTCGTTTTATAGACTTTATACACGAGATAAATGATATATCCTGTTACAATTAGGGCTAAGACACGGTGTCCTGTCTGCAATAGTTGCGGGAGTGAAATGGGCAAAAATGAATTTTCGGTACAGTTGAGCCAGCCACAGCTTAGACCGATTTCCTCATGTTTTATGTATGCGCCAAGTCCGATGGTTGCAAATAATAAAATGATGATAGCGTTTAAGTGTTTTGTGATCACCGGTTTTGGAATTATATAGAGATGTTGATTCGGTTCATTCCGCCAAAACCAGATTAATAGTGCCATAAATATCATCGCGATCAGCAAATGAATGGTAATAATGATTGAAGGCAAATGATAAAATACGACAATGGCACCCATGATTAATTGCAGCGCGAGCAATGCAATCATCCAATTGGCTGCTTTCCGTTCGAGGCTGCTATTGTTTTCCCGTTTGACTTTCATAAACAAAAACAGACTTATAATAAATAAAACAGCACCAATCACGCGGTGCCCAAATTCGATCAGTGTTTCACCTTCCAAATTCGGTATGACTTTCCCGTTACATAATGGCCAGTCCGGACCACATCCCATCCCGGATTCAGACGATGCCACATACCCGCCGAATACGATCAGCAAATATGTCAAAATCAATGTCACAAAGGCTAATAGTTGTTTAGTCAAAACTGACACCCTTTCCAGAAAAAATAAGTACCCAGAATAGTGTAGCAAAGTTGGAAAAAAATGAAGTGTTCTATATCACTCGGCAGACAATTTTACAAATGTTTAGTATGATGAAACATATAATGAAATGCTTGAAAGGGGAAAGAAGGTTGCCATATCTATTTGTCTATGGAACGTTGCGGTACGGCGGTAAAAACCACCATTTATTAAACAGTGCCCGCTGTATTTATCATCAATGCCAGGTGAGCGGATTATTATATGACACCGGCAAAGGGTATCCGGTTTTGCAAGAAAATACATCTGATTGGGTTTATGGTGAACTTTACAGCATAACTGAATTTCAGCTGAGAGAAATTGACCAGCTGGAAGGGGTGGCAGGGGATAAACCTGAAAACCTGTTTCGTCATGTGACAGCTCCGGTCTCTAATGATATCGGCGAACGATACCGTGCCTTTGTTTATACAGGAGGACATATACCACATCATGATTCGAACCATATTCCATCCGGAGATTGGCTCGTTTATAAATACCTGAACCAGAATTCCTTGCTTTATTTCGCTTATGGTTCCTGCATGGATGATGATCGTTTTAAAAAGGCTGGTGTTGTCGATTATTTTACGAATGTGAGAGGCAGAGGTGTTGTGGGTGGCTTTGAATTTCAGTTTTCCAGAAAAACGGATGATGGCGGCAAGGCAGATTTAATTGAGAATAACAGAGAAAGCGTGGAAGGAAAAGTTTATGAAATACCGCTCGATGCAATTGATTATTTATATGAACGGGAAGGTGTCCATACCAGTTCATACAGGCCGGCTATTGTACCGGTAACATTAAATGGCTCAGTTTATCAGTCCATAACATTTATTGGTGTCAGCAAATCAGCCGAAACAGCTCCGACCGAATTGTATGGAAACGAAATTGTCAGAGGGGGAAATGGATATTTGAGCCATGCCTATTTACAAAAAATCCGGGGAAAAATCAGCCGATTGAGCACATGATTGTTCTTTAGGTTCTTTTCGTAAACTTTTGCAGGCTTCTTTCATAATGATTGGTATCATGATAAGCTTCCATTAGGGAATGGTAAAAGTAAATCGAACGAAAAGAAGGTGGTCACCATCGTGTTTACACAGCGGGAAATTTATGAATGGCAAAAACAGTACCCAATACTGAAGGATATTGTTCATTTAAATCCTGTATTTTGGATGAACCCGAATCTTAAAAAAATGAATGAGACGACATCCCTGCCTTTAACACGTGATGATATAGAAGAGGCGGAATCACGGTGGCAGCGTTTTGCTCCGTTTCTGGCAAATGAATTTCCTGAAACACGTGACAGTAACGGCGTGATTGAATCACCTCTGAAGGAAATCAACAGTATGAAAGAAACTCTCTTTCCATCAATAATCGATGGGAGATTGTATCTGAAGTGTGATCATGAATTGCCGATTGCCGGATCGATTAAAGCCAGAGGCGGCATTTATGAAGTTCTGCAACATGCTGAAAAATTGGCACTGGAAGCGGGAATGGTGCATAAAGATGATAATTATGATGTCTTTTCAAGTGAGCGGTTTAAGTCGTTTTTCAGTCAATATTCAATAGGTGTTGGATCAACCGGGAATCTTGGATTGAGTATCGGCATCATCAGTGCAAAGCTTGGTTTCCATGTGTCTGTATACATGTCACTTGATGCGAAACAATGGAAAAAAGATTTACTTCGTGAAAATGGTGCTGAAGTGCTGGAATTTGAAGGGGATTTCGGTGAGGCCATTTCTGCAGGCAGAGAAAAGACAAGGGCGGCACCGAATGGTTATTTCGTTGATGATGAAGATTCCAAGCATTTATTTTTGGGCTATAGTGTTGCTGCCCTACGGCTGAAGGAACAATTGAAAGATGAGAGTATAAGGGTTGATGCCGATCATCCATTATTTGTTTATCTGCCTTGTGGTGTCGGTGGATCACCAGGCGGTATTACGTTCGGATTGAAGCAGGTTTTTGGTGATCATGTTCATTGTTTTTTTGCTGAGCCGACCCACTCACCATCTGTTTTGATCGGGCTAGCAACCGGGGAAATGGATAATGTCAGTGTACAGGATTTTGGTATCGATAACCGGACAGAAGCGGATGGATTAGCTGTCGGACGGCCGTCCCGTTTTGCAACAGTGATCAGTGAGCAATTGGCAAGCGGGATTTATACAATGGCGGATGATGAATTGTATCGTCTGCTTGCCGATCTTGCTGACAGTGAAGGTATCTATCTGGAACCATCTGCAACAGCGGGGCTGATTGGACCCGAACGGATTTCCACGTATATCAGGGAAAAAAATATCGATACCAGCAATGCTGCCCATATTGCATGGGCAACTGGTGGTTCGCTTGTGCCGGCAAAGGATATGGAAATGTTTTATAATAAAGGGAAGAGCTTGAGATAGAAAGGTTGTTTTATAATGAAAGTCGCTCAAAATATGACAGAATTAATTGGCGAAACGCCGGTTGTTAAACTGCATCATGTTGTACCCGAAAATGCGGCCGATATATTTTTGAAACTGGAATCATTTAATCCGAGTAAAAGCGTCAAAGACCGTGCAGCGTACAGCATGATTAAAATGGCCGAAGAAGAGGGACTTGTTAAACCGGGTGCAACAATTATTGAACCGACCAGCGGGAATACCGGTATAGGCTTGGCAATGAATGCGGCAGCAAAAGGCTATCGGGCGATTATGGTGATGCCGGATAACAGTACACAGGAACGCCGTAATATTTTGCGGGCGTTTGGTGCAGAGGTAGTGTTAACACCAAGTGAGGAAAAGATGCCCGGGGCAATTAAGAAAGCAAATGAATTGCACGAGGAAATCCCGAACAGTTTTATTCCGCAGCAATTTGAAAATCGTGCCAATCCGGATATTCACCGGTCAACGACGGCCCTGGAAATATATGACCAAATGGATGGGGAACTGGATGCGTTTGTTGCGACTGCAGGAACAGGTGGGACTATCACTGGAACAGGTGACGTATTAAAAGAAAAGTTACCTGATTTACACATTGCCGTTGCTGAACCGGAGGGATCGCCAGTATTGTCCGGAGGGAAGCCGGGTTCACACAAACTCGTTGGAACCAGTCCCGGATTTGTTCCGGATATCTTAAACACATCTGTATATGATGAAATTTTGCAAATTGACGATGAAGATGCAGTTGACATGTTCAAATATCTCCCCCAAAAAGAAGGAATTTTTATAGGTCTATCAGGTGCTGCTGCCGTGTATGCGGCCGTGAAAGTTGCCAAACGGCTTGGAAAAGGCAATAAAGTATTATGTATGGCACCTGATACTGGCGAACGTTATTTAAGTATGAATTTGTTTGACGAATGAGCAGTTTTTAAAAGCTGCTCATTCTTCGTTATTAATGTGTGCTCCAATAATAAATTCGCGGCAGGCCCCAATAAATCCAGTAATCATGTAGAAGATAACCTCCGACAAAAATAATCATTTGCCAATCAAGATGTTTCATACCGTTCCTCCTCGACTTTTTGTCTTATTGATTATGCTATTTTCTTGTAAACTTGTCTAAGAACCAGCATTTTTATGGCAGCTATCACAGGTCTTTTTGTGGGGGCATATAGTATTGCGTAAGTTTTGAATTCAGTCAGGGGGAGAATGATGTATTCAACAAATCCATATTTCAGAAATGTGTATCCTTATGCTTACAGTCCTAATGGTATCCAGCCTTATAATTTTACGTATACTGATTACCGGCAGCAGCCAATCAGTGGGCAGGCTACATGGACAGAAGGCGGACAACTTACCCAATGCGGCATTCCGTGGTCGGATAATTTATACATGACTGCAGCAGTTGGGGAAAATTCCCCGTATCAATGCGGGCAGACAATTCAAATCACTTATCCGGCCACAGGAAGATCCATTTTAGTGGAAGTTGTAGATCAGGTGCCTGGTTTCCCGGATAATCGACTTAATGTACACCGCAGAGTATTTGAAACATTAGGTGCCAATCCGCAGCAAGGCGTCATCGATATTCAAATGACGCCGGTCTCAAATTTGGAGCAGCAGCAATGGGGGAGATATTTATTGGAAATTGTCCAAACGGCTTATTCAGGTTACAATGTGAACGAATACAGCTTTGTTGGCAAAACAGAGGAGTCCCCATCACGGGTGAGGGAAACATATGAATACGTCCTGCATTCATCCCAGGAAACAATAACAGTAAGAGCAAGTGTTCTTTATAATCCAAATAACAATCGGATTATTTCGTTTGATGTAAATGAAGTTTGATTTTCGTATATAACAAAAGAACTTAAGTGACTTTAAATGGTAACGAACAGTATTTTTCACTGTTCGTTATTTAATTTTTTAAAAATTTACACCAAAGACTAAAAAGTATGATATAATAAAGGGGAACATACGATCTGAATAATTAACTTAATGAAGGATGATAATATGGCTAGTGAAACGGGAAAGACAAGAAAACGAACACTTGCAACCGAAAAGGTGATAAGTTTATACAAGGAAGGTATGAGTACAACAGAAATTGCTGCAATGGCTAACGTTTCGTCCAGATACATAAGTAAGTTGCTTAATCAAAACAAAGTAGAATTAAGACCACGGGGAAGCTGGAAAAGAAAATATATATTTAATGAGAATTACTTTAAGACATGGTCGGAAAATATGGCCTGCATACTGGGATTTTTTATAGCTGATGGCACAGTGGCACGTGGAAGTCAGTTTATCAGTTTTGCACAGAAAGAAAAATATATTCTTGAGCATATTAAAAAAGAGATTGCTTCTGAGCAGCCTATATACCAACATAAAAAGACGGGTGTTTACATCTTGAATTTCAACAGTAAAATCATGAAAGAAGATTTAATGCAGATTCATGGTGTCATGCCAAATAAATCAAGCTCTATTGAGTTTCCGGAAGTGCCTGATAAGTACTTGAGTCATTTTATCAGGGGTTATTTTGATGGGGATGGTCATGTTAACTATGAAAAGTATACTGTCACGTTTGCAGGTGGTTCTGAAAAATTCATGAAAACTTTAATAAATATTTTGTCTAATAAAGGCTATAGAACTCAATTTGTTACTCAGGGTAAAAACTTTCGAGTACATATAAGGGGCAGAAAATCCATTAAACGATTTTCAGATTGGATCTATAATGATAGGAACAATAATCTTTATTTAAAACGCAAATATGAGAAGTTTGCAGAAGAAAAGCTGGATATTGAACAATTAAAAGACAGCAAAGATGTAAATACGGTTGAAGCTATTGCGAGTCGTAAAATAAGGGGAAACTTAAGTGTTCAGTTCATTATTTTTTCATACTCGCATTTACATAATACTTATTATAGGAATCTGTAAAATATTTTGTCTTAAAAAGAAGTATACTTATGATAGTGAGACAACTGAAAAAATCTCGGTGCAAAACAAACATGATTTATAGCGTGATTGATTTACTTTTTACATTATCCAGCATATCATTCATCTCCATAATTTTCTTTTTTAATGTTTCTGCTCGCGGATCAACTGTTTTATAGACGCGATGCCCGAATCCCATAATACGTTTTTTTGTTATTGAGTTTCTTGTGAATGATTTCACTTATTTTATCTTCTGTATTAATCCCTTCCATTATTTGATGATTCCGCCTGGTGCACCGCCATGCATGGGCATTTCATTGTCAATATGAAATGGAAAATCAGTTTGCAAAGTTTATCTCTGATTTCCACTTCAGTTAAAAAACAAAAAGCAACCAAATGGCTGCTTTTAATCCAAATCCACTTTGTTCAACGGTTCTTTTGCCGGGCCTTCAATGACTTCGCCTGTGTAAGAATATCTGGATCCGTGACATGGACAATCCCAAGTACGGTCACCCGAGTTCCAGTTCACTTCACAACCAAGATGTTTGCATGTTGTGTCAACAGCATACAATTCATTATTTTTGTCTTTATAAACGCCGGTTCGCTGTCCGTTAACACGTGTCACTGTAGCGTTGTCAGATTTCAGGTCCTTCACATTATCATTGGTATATTCAAGTTTTCCGCGAATCATATGTTTTGCAACATCGGTATTCATCTTTGTGAATTGTCGAAAGTCCGGATCTGCCTGGAAACGAGATGGTGCGTACAGTTCGCTATAGGGATTATCTTTGCAAAGAATCCGGTTACTAATGAGTTGGGCTGCGATTGTACCATTTGTCATACCCCATTTACGATAACCGGTCGCAACAAAAACGTTTTCCTCATCCTTTGTAACCGGTCCGATATAGGGCAGCTTGTCCATTGTTGTTAAATCCTGTGCAGACCACCTGTAAACGAACTCGGATATGCCAAATTTGTTTTCGGCAAATTCCTGGAGTGCTTCGTAATACTTTATGGTTGATTTGCCCTGGCCCGTTTTATGATTTTCCCCGGCAATCAGCCACAATTCCTCACCATCCATGGTGGCAGATCTGATTGATCGTGTAGGTGATTCAGCATTGATATACATACCGCCGGGAAATTGTTCCGGTGTTTTGACAGCAACGATATAAGATCTTTCCGGGTACATTCTGGCGGGATAAAACCCCCCGCCATCATAAAACGGAAAATGGGACGCCTGAATAGCGTAATTGCAGTTGATCCGGTGTCCATCTCTGGTTACAATTGACGGATGTTTGTTATGTTCAATATCTGTCGCCGTTGTTTGCTCGTATATTTCCAGCCCATTCTTAACAGCTTCGTCGACAAGGACTTTTAAATATTTAAGCGGGTGAAACTGTGCCTGTTTGTCCATTTTCAATGCGGATTCAACCGGGATGTCAAGTGGCATACCGCTCGTTAATTCACCTGGGATGTCAAGCTGCTCATATGCCTTCATTTCCGTTTCCAGCTGGGATACATAATCATTTGAATTGGTAAAAATGTATGCATCCTCTTCCCGGTAGTCACAATCGATATGGTGTGTTTCGATGGTGTCTTCGATAAACTGTTTGGCATCCATACCAGCCTGGTAATACTGGGATGCTTTATCTTGACCAAAATGCTGGATGAATTCATCGTAAATGATACCATGCTGGGCAGTTATTTTGGCAGTCGTGTGCCCTGTCACGCCATTTAAAAGGTAACCTGCATCGATTAATGTAACCTTCTTGCCCTGTTTACTCAGCAAATAGGCTGCTGTAATACCGGTGATTCCACCGCCGACAACGGCGACTTCCGTTTTAATAGATTCGTTTAGCTTTGGAAAATCAGGGAGTGAAACAGAATCTCTCCAGAAGGCTTGCGGAAATTGCGGGATATTGCCGGATTCGGCCATATTATCAATCCTTCCAACTATTATTATTCACTGTTTGTTATTTTCACTCATTGATCAGATTTTATTCTTCAGGTTTAATCCGGATTATCAGGGCAAAAAAATCGGGAATTTCGCCCGATTTAAGTGTTACTTTAATTCCAATAGTTTATTTTTCAATTCATCTTCCATGCCGATCAATTCCTTCTCGGCCTCGTTGCGTTTTTTTCGTCCTTCCGTTTGAATCTGCATCGTTTCTTCTATAGTGTTCACCAAATTTTCCTGCGTCTGTTTCAAAGTTTCAATATCGACCAGTCCGCGTTCATTTTCTTTTGCCGTTTCGACTGAATTAGTTTGAAGCATTTCGGAATTCTTCAAAAGCAGATCATTCGTGGTTTGGGATACTTGTTTTTGTGCCTCCATGGCATGGCGCTGCCGGATCAGCGTGAGTGCAATGGCAATTTGATTCTTCCAAAGCGGGATGGCTGTCAGGATTGATGATTGGATCTTTTCCACGAGTGCCTGGTTTGTATTTTGAATAAGACGAATCTGTGGTGCTGTTTGGGTCGTGATTTGGCGGCTCAGCTTCAGATCATGCACACGCTTGTCCAGACGTTCAGCAAATTGCACCACGTCATTCACTTTTTGTACATCCATCTGATCCCCCGTCTGTTCAGTTTTACGTTTTAGCTCAGGAATAAGCTGCGTTTCCAATTCTTCACGTTTTACCTCGCCTGCTGCAATATAAATATTAAGCGCATCAAAATATTCCTTATTTTTGTCAAACACTTGTTGAAGCAAGTCATTATCTTCGGTGAGAACGCCTTTATAATTATCAAGCTTAACACTGATCCGGTCTATTTGGGCGCCGGTTTTTTGATATCTGGAAAGAATCTCATTTACAGAATTTGAAATTTTTCCGAATATACGTGATAATACACCACGTTTCTCAGGTTTTAGTTCACCCGGATTAACCTGCTCCAATTTTTTCATCAGGTCCTCCAGAATACTGCCGATTTCATTTGTATCATTTTTTTGCACATGTTCGAGCATCGAGTGGGAAAAGTCGAGTAGTTTCGACTGTGCCTCTGTTCCGTATTGTGTAACGGACTGATAATTATCAGGATCAATTTGCTTTGCCAGCTGCAGGGCTTTCTGGCGGCTATCTTCGGTTAACGTATCAATGAGTTTGGCCTGCTTGTCCGATTTGTAGCCGTTGTTATTCACTTGTTGATCTTGTGTCCCGAATGGGTTTGCTAATAAGTCATCATTTAAGTCATTTGAGTTCTGGAATTTATCATGTTCGTTCATTTTAATGCCTCACTTTCACGTTTACGTACTTTTTCAAATGATTGATTAGCTACATCCAGTTCAAATTGCAGTGTGTTAACATCATCATGCAGCATCACATGCAAATCTTTTTTAACTGTTTCACTTAATCGAGTGATCGTTTGCCCTGTATCCTTCAGTGACTGATTGATTTCGTCAGAACGGGATGGCTGTGATTTCAGATAAACATATTTCTCCATTAATGCCACAAGTGAATCCAAATGCTTATAGTAGAATGGCTCTGCCTGGTAAAAGCGGATCGGTTCCTTTTTCGTGTTGGCATAAATTTTCCGGACTGTTACGAGTATTTCAAAGTATTTTTTGGCTTGCTGCAGATTACGGATACTGTATAATGTCCGCTGCAGACGTTTAATTTTTGCCTTTGCCTCATTAAGATTTTCTCTGATATATTTATATTCTTTCCTGGTAAGACCCTTCTGCCGCAAGTAGCGAAAAAACATGACCTCTTTTGTCAAAAAATAGCTTGCTCCCCCACCAGCGACAGCATACAAACCTGACATCAGCAAGGCCGCATCAAATGCGAAAAAACTGATTAAGCCTGTTAAAACGGCAACCGATGTCCCCATCGTTGCCCGGAAGATAAAATAAAAAAATCGTCGCATATATGTCAGCTCCTGTTACGCATAAAAAACGTTGTCACGTCTTAGAATCTCATTATGTTAGTACGTAATGTTAGTACGTAAAGCACCAGTAGAAAGTTTCATAATTCCATTTTAAACATGTTTGGTCAATTTTCCAACAAAATAATACATAACGTAACATAATTGTGGATAGAAAAACTCAGACCTGGACGCGCCTTGCCAGAGGTCAGATGCCGGAAGTCAGACTTGGAGAAATCGGCGAGACAGCCGATTTCTGTGTTAAAACATCACGCTGTATTTTTATACTTTTCTCTTCAAAATCAAAAAAGAACTGAAAGCAGGATTATCTGCTTTCAGTTCTTTTTTCGCTGTTTCAGCTGCTTTTCTTTTTGTATTGTGACCTTGAACGATATTGCTGCGGAGCTCTTGCCGGATATGTTACCGGCACGCTGTAAAAATGAACCAGTGATGTAAAAGGTATTGAAGCAAACAGACCAAAACCAAGCAGCGTATGCAATTTAAAAAGGAAAGGTACACTGGTCATCAAATGGTACTGCGGATCCAATGCAAATAAACTTCTGAACCATGGTCCAATTGATGTGCGGTAATCAAATTCCTGCGTCGTATCATTTTGAAATAACATCATATAGACACCAATCCCTGAAATGACCAAAAGTGCTATCACTGAATAGTAGTCTGAAAAACTGGCATGGACTCTGACCGGATTATATACAATTTTCCGGAACAAAAGAATGATCAGACCAGCAATGGTCATTAAGCCGGCTGTCAAACCGCCATAAAAAGCTCCGAAATGATAAACATCATCCGATACGCCAATTGCATGATAGAACTCCATCGGGATAACAATTCCCATTATATGTCCGAAGAATGCGGCAATAATACCCACATGAAAAAGCGGGGAGCCAATTCTCAGCCATTTTTTCTCAAAGAATTCAGTTGAAGGTGCTGCCCAGCTTAATTGGCGAAATGCAAAACGGTATAACAGACCTAATATCATGATAATTAAGGATGCATAAGGGAAAATAACCCACCAGAAAACTTCATTCACATGCCACCACTCCTTTTAATTAAGAACGCCTCAGCAGAAGGATTGTACCTTCTGCTGAAAGTTCTTTACTCAGCCATACATGATTGGAAACGGCAATTCTTCCAAATCTGCTTCTTCCCGTTCGAACTCCAGCTTTGCAATTTCCTTTTTGGTTGGTTCTGGAAATACAACTTCCATTAATAGCTGCAAAAGGTTGTAATATGGGTTCTCATCAGGCAGATTTTTCATGATCCGCTGAACAGCAACCGCAAGACGTTTGATTAACCGCTCATTATCCTGACTCTCCGGTGCAACAGCGAGGAATTCAAACAGCATTGGGATATAATCTGCCAGGTCGTCATCAATCCTTTCATAGCCAGCCTGCTTGATGATATTTTGCAATCTGATAAGGGCTGCCCCCCGTTTGCTGCTGTCACCGAGTTCATGAGCAGTCAGGTAAAGACCATTTTTAGCCCGGAGATCAAAAGTTGACACATACATCTCTCTTAAATCCTGAAGTGAGAAAAGGTTAAAGATAGATACGATAGACTTCAGACGGTCGCGTAACCGTGATGTTGTCATATTGTCTTCGATGCTATCGTTAATATCTCTCAGATCACCTCTGAAATCGTCCTCAGGATACGCGAGTAAGCGGGACCCTATTACCAATAACGTGCGTTCCTGACTATCCATTATCTGTTACCTCCGATAAGGGATGCCATACCTTCCGGCGGTGCAAGATCCTCAAGACTGCACGCTCCTTGCTGGTAATAGAGATCATCATCCATTTCCCTTCTGCCGGTCGGGATAACAAATCGTTCATTATATTTGGCAATGCCCAGCAGACGAGCCATGTCTTCAAGTTCTTCAGGTGTTGTATTGGCTTCTTTCAGCAGTTCACTTTCTCTGAATTCATCGACACCGCCTACTGTTTTTCCGCGCATATGCACCCGCATAGCTGTTAATTTAAGCAATACTTTACGGATGAGTTCGGTGTCATCAGCCGCCAGAATCGAAGCAAGATACTCTACCGGAATCCGCATTTGGTCGATAGCCGGGATATAGCCATCTGTATCCAGATCATCTTCGTTTGTAATATGATTCATAATTGGACTGAGCGGCGGTACGTACCAAACCATTGGCAGTGTACGATATTCCGGATGTAATGGCAGAGCGATTTTCCATTTAATCGCCATTTTATAGATTGGTGAATTTTGTGCGCCTTCAATCCACTCATCATTGATCCCCGCTTTACGTGCTTCTTCAATCACCTCAGGATCAAATGGATCAAGGAATACAGATAGTTGCGATTCATACAGATCTTGTGGATCCTCAACAGAAGCTGCCTCTTTTACGCGATCCGCATCGTACAACACGACACCGATATAGCGGATTCTTCCGACACATGTTTCTGAACAAATTGTCGGCATTCCTGCCTCAGTCCGTGGATAGCAGAAGTTACATTTTTCGGCTTTGTGTGTATTCCAGTTATAGTACACTTTGTGATACGGGCATCCGCTCATGCAAAAACGCCAGCCGCGGCATGCTTCCTGGTCAACCAGAACAATGCCATCTTCATCGCGTTTGTACAGTGCACCTGATGGGCATGAAGCAACACATGACGGGTTCAGGCAATGTTCACAGATTCTCGGTAAATACATCATAAATGTTTTTTCATATTCCAATGAAATATGTTCCTGCAGTTTTTCGACAGTCGGATCCTGTGATACGGTTTCAGTGCCGCCTGCCAGGTCATCATCCCAGTTCGATCCCCATTCCGGTTTGTCGATATACTCACCTGTGATAGCGGACTTTGGACGGGCTACAGGCAAATTTTCGCTCTTAGGACTATCGATTAAATGTTCATAGTTATATGTCCACGGCTCATAATAATCATCCATTGTCGCCATGTCCGGATTGTAAAAAATGTTTAATAGCTTGGAAATGGGTCCTCCGGCTTTAAGCTGCAGTTTTCCATTTTTAAGTGTCCATCCGCCTTTAAACCGTTCTGTATCCTCCCAGCGTTTTGGATAACCGGTGCCTGGACGGGTTTCCACATTATTGAACCACATGTATTCGGTTCCCGGCCGGTTGGTCCACGTATTTTTACACGTTACAGAACAGGTGTGACAGCCGATACACTTATCCAAATGCATTACCATTGCGACTTGTGCTTTAATTTTCAAGCCAATCTACCTCCTTTAAAGCTCTGATGACCGCTATTGTATCCCGTTGATGGCCAGTCGGTCCGTAATAGTTAAAACCATAGCTTAATTGTGAATAGCCACCAATCATATGTGTCCCTTTAAGTGTCACACGGGTTACACTGTTATGGGTTCCACCACGCTTTTTGCCGCCGTTTTTAGTGATGGATGTTGCCGGTACGCCTAATGTCCGGTCCTGTGCGTGGTACATATAGGCCATGCCTTTTGGTATCCTGTAAGTTACAACGACTCTTGCTGCAATCGCACCATTACGGTTGTAGACTTCAACAAAATCATTATCCTTAAGATCAATGGAATGGGCATCATCTTCATTCATCCAGATGGTCTGCCATCCTCTGAACAGTTGTGACATAGGGGTTGTATCCGTAAACATCGTATGGATTCCCCATTTTTGATGTGGCGTCAAATATCTGACCGTAATTGATTTGTTGTCATTCTCCTCTACGCCTTCCTCTTTTTTCAGGAATGGCCCGAAGCGTAATGGTGGTAAATACAATGGCAGTCCTTCGCCATAATCAAGCATCATTTCATGATCAAGATAAAAACTTTGCCTTCCGGTAAGCGTCCGCCACGGAATGTTATATTCGGTGTTAACGGTAAATGGTGAATAACGCCGATGATCCTTTTCCAAACCGCTCCATACCGGAGTTGAAATGGCATTGCGCGGCTGAATGCTCAAATCTCTCAGTGTGTGATCTTCCTCTGCACGTGGCTTCGCAATGTCCTCCAGTTTTTGTCCTGTTTTGGCTTCGAGTGATTTCCATCCGGCAACAGCTCTTTTGCCGTTAGTCGCACCGGACATCGCCAGAATGGCATTGATAGCCTGTTCGTCCGTGTATAAATCCGGACGACCTTTTCCAATGCCGTCACGCCTCGATTTACCGAGCCTGGTCTCCAGTTCTTCATAGACTTCTTCACCCGGTATTGTGACACCTTTACCGCCATAGCCGTTTTTGATTAAAGGTCCAATTGTGGTCATTTTTTGATAAACATTCGGATAATCGCGTTCGACCACTTTCAGGCTTGGCATCGTTTTGCCTGGAATAGCCTCAACTTCACCTTTGCGCCAGTCTTTCACTTTACCGAGCGATTGGGCAATTTCACCAGGTGAATCATGGCCAAGCGGTGATGCTACAATTTCTTCCGTTTTCGGTAGATGTTTTTCTGCCAGCTCTGAAAATACTTTACCGATTTCACGGAATGTATTCCAGTCACTTTTAGCTTCCCACGGCGGTGAAATAGCTGCATTGAACGGATGGACGAATGGATGTAAATCCGTACTGCTGATATCATTTTTTTCATACCAAGTTGCTGCCGGCAGGACAATATCGGAAAACAGGCCTGAACTAGTCATTCGAAAGTCAACACTTACTAATAAATCTGCTTTCCCGGTAGGTGCCTCACCTTCTGTATTAACCGTTTCCGGCTGCCATGAATTTTCCGGTTCAGCCAACACCTGATTGTCACCGCCAACCAGATGTTTGACAAAAAACTCATGTCCTTTGCCACTGTCACCAAGCAGGTTGGAACGCCAATTAAAAAATACTCTTGGGAAGTTTCTTGGGTCGTCAGGATTTTCGATTGCCCAATCGATTTGTTCATCTTTGATTTGCCCGACAACATCATCAATAATCTCCTGTTCAGTTTGTGCTCCCCTCTCACGACTTTCCTTTACGAGATCAATAGAGTTTTGGGAAAACTGCGGATATGATGGAAGCCAGCCCAATCTTGCAGCCAGTGCATTTAAATCAGCTGGATGCATCGCATTATATTTACTTCCCCATTCTGTTAGCTCAGGTTCTTCCGGTATTTCTTCATAACGGAACTGATCGGTTATGAAATAAAAGTAAGATGTGCCGTTTTGGTGCCGCGGCGGTTTTTGCCAGTCGCCTGCAAACGCCACTTGCTGCCAGCCTTCCTGAGGCCGAACCTTTTCCTGGCCGACATAATGTGCCCATCCGCCACCATTGACACCTTGTGAACCTGTTAACAATACGAGATTCAGAATAGCGCGATAGATTTGGTCACTATGAAACCAGTGATTGGTTCCGCCACCCATGGCAATCATTGATTTCCCTTTTGTACGTTCAGCATTGTCCGCAAATTCTCTGGCTACCTTGATCACATGGTTTTTATTTACCCCTGTAATGGATTCCTGCCACGCCGGTGTGTATGGTTTCGGATCGTCATAGTCTGCCGGATAGTCACCTGGCAGGTTCCGGTCAATACCTGTATGTGCCATCATCAGATCATAGACAGTCGTTACTTTTACGGTATTACCGTCAGCATCCTGAATGTGTTTGACAGGGACCCCGCGTTTGACAATATCGCCTTCCTTTTCTGCAAAATAAGGAAAGCTTACCATCACCGTTTCATCTGATTTGTCTATGAAACTAAGTTCCGGATCAATCAAACTGCCATCCTCTTTATCTAATTGAAGATTCCAATTGCTGCCGTCATCCCAGCGGAAGCCCATACTGCCATTCGGCGCTGTCAGTTGACTCGCCTGGGAATCCCATACTAATGTTTTCCATTCACCGAGGTCATGCGCGTCATTTATGTCGGATGCACGCAGGAAGCGGTCACTGCGGTATTCATCATTTTGTTCATTCACGGTAACTAAGTATGGCAAGTCGGTGAACTTCTTGGCGTAATCTATAAAATAAGGTGTCTCTTTATCAACATAAAATTCTTTTAAAATAACATGGGTCATCGCCATAGCAAGTGCTCCATCAGTTCCGGCCTTTGCAGGAAGCCAGATGTCAGCAAATTTTTCATATTCTGCGTAGTCCGGACTGACACCGACGACTTTGGTACCGTTATACCTTGCTTCCACCATAAAATGTGCATCAGGTGTACGGGTTTGCGGCAGGTTAGTTCCCCAAATGATAAAGTATTTGGAGTTGTACCAGTCAGCACTTTCCGGTACGTCTGTCTGCTCACCCCATACTTGAGGAGAAGCTGGCGGTAAATCAGCGTACCAGTCGTAAAAGCTTAAAATTGTTCCACCGATTAACGATAGAAAACGGGTCCCAGCTGAATAGCTGATCATTGACATTGCCGGGATTGGACTGAATCCGGCAACACGATCAGGTCCATATTTCCTGATCGTTTGGATGCTGGCACTGGCAATCATTTCGGACATGTCCTGCCAGGTTGCCCGTACGAAACCGCCTTTTCCGCGAGCCCGTACATATTGCTCACGCTTCTCAGGGTTCGTGACGATGTTTTCCCACGCTTGTACCGGGTCATTGCTGTTAGCACGCTCTTCTTTCCATAACTCATATAAGTCACTGCGCACATATGGATATTTGACCCGGATTGGGCTGTAAGTATACCAGGAAAAACTTGCTCCCCTTGGACATCCGCGTGGTTCGTATTCCGGAAAATCATCACCTGTGCTTGGATAGTCTGTCTGCTGCGTTTCGGACGTGATGATGCCGTCTTTAACATAAATTTTCCAGCTGCATGAACCAGTACAGTTCACACCGTGTGTTGAACGTACAACTTTATCATGCTGCCACCTTCTCCGGTATATATCTTCTGAATCACGCGGGCGCGGGCTTTCCTCAGTCCAGCCCTCATTCAGTTTGTTTCCGGTTTTGACGTGCTTCAATTTTTCAAATAATTTATTTGTGTTTTTTCTCACCTGATCCATCCCCCTCATATTGAGCTTCGATTGGATTGAATCTGTCTCCTAATATCCGGAAGCTGCCTTCTCCTTCTTCCAGCTCTTCAAGAAATACTTTGAAATTTGGCACATTGGAGGCAACCAGTATTAACCGTTCCAATGTTTCGTACGACTTAACGTCATAAATAGCTTCTATAATTTTTGGAGGAATATCACCAAACCGCATTTTAAGAATAGAAAGCAAATCCTCACGATCCTGGACAATATTTGCTTCATCTTCAAATAAAAACAATCTTAAAGCCCCCTTTCGATGAGAAGTTCCTTGACGTTTCTATGTTGGCCTCATCATCTTAAAGTAATCGGCAATCATAACTTCTTTACAGGCATCTCCAAGTTCTTCTATAAATCCGGATTCATCAGTATCCATTTTTTCAATGGCTTCACTTGAAAAATGCTTTGATTTTCGATGTGAAAACCCATCACCGAAGTAAATGATGACCTGATAACCTGAATCCTCGGTTACTGCTTTTGCCTGGATATCATAGGGATGAATGTTATGTTGTTCTTCCAATTGTTTGGTTATTTCATTATATAAATTTGGCAAAATGATTCGCATAGGTTGCTCACGCCCGGATGATGTTTCATCAAAGCTCAATGCATTTCACCTCCAAGTTAAAATATTATCTCAATCAGTGATCAGGGAGTACTTCCATTTCCTTCTCATTATGCAATTCATCAACAATAATCAGGGACTGGAAACGTTGTATGATCGCATCGTTTATACCATTCTCAGGAAGATCCTGTTTAATTTCACTGACAATGATTCGTAATAAATCATGATCGCGTGTCAAAGCGACAATATCGTCTTTTACTTCCGGGTTTTCCTCCACCAGATCTTTATATAACCCTTCTTCCTCCGCGTCTGCGTGGGCAAGTGTTCGTGTTTCCCATTGTTCAACAAGAACGTATGCTAATTCCAATGCTTCCTCTTTCTGATTATTTTGGTGAAGATTGTCGAGCATGTTTGTTAATTCGATGGCTTCATTTAATGCTGCTTCATGAATAGCACTATGACTGTCTGCATGTTTTAAGGCAGGACCAGACATTATTTCACCTCCTCTTTGCAGTCAAGCTGAAATATCACCATTGGCAGGTGCTTCTTATTGTTTTTCAGCATATCATGCAGTCAAATGAGTAACAATTAATATCTCAACAAGATTTAAACTTATGTGATAATTATCACGGAATTTTAGTAACAGGATTGTCGAAAATTCATTTGATTTATGACATATTTTTTGGTATAAGGGTAAAAATTGGATAGTTTTAAATAAAGAATGTGCGGCTATATAATATAAGGCACTAATCATAAAGGAGACGATAATGATGCATGCACATATCATCGCAAACGGGCGTGTTCAAGGTGTCGGTTTCAGGTATTCGGCACAACAGTACGCCAAGGAATATAACTTAAATGGATGGGTTCAAAACAAATCTGACGGCAGTGTTGAATTGGAAGTGGAGGGCAGTGACAGTCAGGTTCATTCATTTATGACTGACCTGGAAAGTGGGTTCAGCCCATTTATTCGGATTGAGGATATGCAGATAGATACGCAGCAAGAGGAAAAGGGCTACAAGACGTTTTCTATCAGATAAGAAAAGCCGCTTGCCATGACAGGCAGCGGCTTTTCCCTAATTTTCCCGGAAAAATTTGGCGTTCAGTTCAATAAATTTCTCTTCTTCTTCCGGTACGTCATCTTCCATATAAATGGCTTCCACCGGACAAACAGCTTCACATGCTCCACAGTCAATACAGATATCCGGATCAATATAGAACATATCCTTACCTTCTTCTATACAATCAACAGGGCAAACTTCCACACATTCGCCTGATTTTTCATTTATACAAGGTGATGTAATGACAAATGCCAAGCAAATCTCCTCCCTTAAAGATTCAAACCAACATAACTTCTTATAAACATATTACAGAATATGTCTGCCGGTTTCAAGCGAGATAACACGTACATGGCGAAGATACATAGAATTTATTATCCTGATATATGAGGAGAGATAAATTATGGAAGTTGTCATCCGTCCCAATGATTCCTTCTGGTATTACAGTGAATTATTTGATGTTCCACTGGTTCTGATTGAACAATCAAATCCACAATTAAACACTTATCAGTTAGCGGTCGGTCAGGCTGTGCAGATACCCGGTTATATGGCGCATTTCTATCAAGTATCTCCAGGTGATACGTTATGGCGTCTTGCAATGACACGAAATATCCCGGTCGATATGCTGCAATTAGCAAATCCGGGTATTGATTCGGAAAGTTTGCAAGCCGGTCAGCAAATTGTCATTCCGGAACGTGTGAATGATCTGATTCTAATAGATTTTGATCATTATACATTTGATAAAATGATACGCGATATCAATCGTTTACTTAGTGTTTATCCATTTATTTTTCAACAGGCAATCGGAAGCTCAGTCCTGGGAAAAGATATTATCGAATTGCAGATAGGCACAGGAAACAAACACGTTCATCTGAATGGATCATTTCATGCTCAAGAATGGATAACAACATCAGTCATTATGCGCTTTATCGATGAATATGCACGCTCACTGACGAACCGGATGCCAATAAGGGGGATGAATGTACTTCCTTATCTTTTTGAGACAAACTTATCTGTTGTTCCAATGGTTAATCCGGATGGCGTCAATTTGGTACTGGACGGTGCATCGGCAGCCGGACCTTACCAGGATGATGTGTTAGAGCTAAACAATCAGAATCCGGATTTTTCGAACTGGAAAGCAAACATTACCGGGGTTGACTTGAATAACCAGTATCCGGCACTTTGGGACGGAAGCAGCACGAAAACTGATCACACAACCGAGAGATATCTGGTCCAAATCCATTGTCGGAACCTGAAGCCGATAGCATGGCAAATTTAGCCAGGGAACGGAACTTTTGCGTGTTAATGCACTCCCATACCCAGTGAAGTCATCTACTGGGGTTTGAAGGACTGGAACCACCTGTTGCACAAGATATTGTCAATGAATACAGTCGTCTGAGCGGTTATCAGCCCATACGGTATGTAGACAGTTATGCAGGTTATAAAGACTGGTTTATCCAGGAATTCAGACGTCCCGGCTATACCGTTGAATTGGGAACTGGTGTGAATCCGCTGCCATTTCGACAATTTGAAGAAATTTATCAGGAAACGTCGGGGATTCTCCTGGCAAATCTTTATTTATAAAAGGGCCTTTTCATAAACCTAGCTGCTGTTTAATTTCGCAGTTGATATAGATTGCGGCACACTGAAAAATTTAAGTGCAATGACACCGCTTCGGAAATACACTTCGCTTTCCGCGGGTGACCCGTGAGCCTCCTCGCTCGTTCCTGTGTGCTCGTCGTGTTGCAAGTGTGTTCGGCGAAGCAGCACTCCTCGCAACTCGCAGCCTACTCGGTGGATGTTTTGCTCGTCGCTGCGGTCTCACATTGGCCACTTTCCGCAGGAGTCTCCGTGTATTTCCTCCGCTGGTGTTGACTTTCTGTAGATTGAATCTTCTCCACTAGAACAGAACACGACACGAAGCTGCGGAAAAATGCGACACTCCTGCGGAAAGGACAGTCTGAAAGACCCGCAGCGAGCGGTTTGCGAGCGAGGAGGCTGAGGCGTCCCCGCGGAAAGGGAGTATTTTTCCGCAGCGATGAACTAGCACTCAGGCCCTGATAGAATGGGAGGAAGACATTCTTTATGGATTTTGTGGCAAGAACCACAATCTTTTGGAAAACAGCCTTATAAAATAAATGAAAAAAATAACGGGCATGCGCAGCCCGTTATCCGATCTCTTTAAAATAGTCCTTATAAAATCCGCCGATCCGATTACTATTATCGATAATGAAGTAAAATTCGTCCGTTTCATTTTTGACATCGTATTGCTTGCCCGGCGTTAATTTATTGTGAACGATAAATTTTTCGGCGTCCACATGAACACATTCAATTGTTTTAATCGTTTCATTGCCTTCCCATTTTAAATGTATCATGTTATCCTCCAACCTTGTTAACATAATTATATTATCGTCAACTTAATCGAAAAGGTGTAAATAATTTTCATAACCCTTCTCTTTCATCTCTTCTTTTGGTATGAATTTCATCGCAGCTGAGTTCATGCAATAGCGTAATCCACCTCTGTCTTTTGGGCCATCATTAAAAACATGCCCCAAGTGTGAATCGGCATTCTTGCTTCTGACTTCAGTCCTGATCATGCCGTGACTTGTGTCCGTATTTTCCTCAACCCGGTATGGATCAACAGGTTTGGTAAAGCTTGGCCAGCCGCAATTCGAATCAAATTTTTCCTGTGAAGAGAACAGGACATCGCCTGAGATGATATCGACGTATACACCTTCTTCTTTATGATCCCAATACTCATTTGCAAAAGGCTGTTCCGTGCCGTTTTCCTGTGTAACATTATACTGGATTGGTGTGAGTTTTGCCTTTAACTCAGATTTATCGGGACGCTGCTTCCAGTTTTCTTTAATAAAGTCTTCTCTTCCTGATCCTTTTTTGTACAGGCGATAATGAAATGACTGCTTTTTGTAATAGTCCTGGTGTGCTTCCTCAGCCCTGTAAAACGTCTGCGCAGGTAGAATTGGTGTAACAATCGGTTTAGAGAATTTGCCGCTTTGTTCCAGCTTTTGTTTGGATTGTTCAGCTATTTGCCTTTGAGCCTCATTATGGTAAAAAATAGCTGTCTGATACGATTCACCTCTATCATTAAACTGACCGCCGGCATCGGTTGGGTCAATTTGCTGCCAAAACGTATTAACAAGTTCGTCATATGGCATTATATCAGGGTTAAATGTGATTTGAACTGCTTCCACATGGCCGGTTGTATCAGAGGATACCTCCTCATATGTGGGATTTTCGACGTGGCCCCCGGTATAACCTGACACAATATTCTCAATACCTGGGCGCTCATCAAATGGCTCTACCATACACCAGAAGCATCCACCTGCAAATGTAGCTAATTCAGTCGTCATAGTATACCTCCATTTTACCAATATCCTATGCCTATTTTTTCGTTTTTAACAGAAAAAATCAAATCATGTGCCTGGAAAGGAATGAAGGCTGTTAAAAAATACATTTAAATGAACAATTTAGGCGTTGATTCACCTGACTTTACCGTCTCAAATTCCATCTCATCCAAGTTGTCTTCTTCCGGATCCGCATCTGTTATGTCTATTCCTTCTTCACTTTCGGGCTGGTCTTCACTAACAGCACTCTCGGCTGTTTCCTCAGAATCGTCCTCGTTTAATGCTTTCACCAGTTTGAAAAGCATTGGCAGGTTTTTTACCATTGGTCCGTATTGTTGAACAAGTGGAGCAGTTTGCTGGACGACGTTTAATACCTGTTGTGCGTTACCCAGTTTTTGTGATAAACCACTAATTCGCTCCGGTGTTAATAGACTTTGGGGAGCCTGGGATGATAAAAGTTTCTGCAACCCCCCTGGTGCTTGCTGCGGAGGTGGTCCTCCCGGGAAAAAACCATCACGTGTCATCATGCCGCTATTCGGCTGTTGTTGCTGGATAGGCCATACCATTATGATCCTCCTCTATAGGTGAAGTCACTTAGGTTATTATACGTCGTGACTATATAATAGTGTAGGCGTTTATCCGGCAAGTCGCTGATAATTAATGTGGCATTTCATGAATTCATAAATGTTTGGCAAATGAATATTTCCCGGGCAACCGCATAAGCCTACATAATATTACATTGCCAACGAGGATTTTGGCGAATAATCAGGAATGCTGTTACCCTCCCCCATTTCAATTACAAAAACCGGTCCATAGGTCGGAGAAAAAATTGATCAAACGTTTGTTTTAAATTGTGTGCTGTTAAATATGTGTCCTCACTATTCGTTTAAGCAAAATATATTGCTGGAAATCGAACCCATGTTCTTGTATAATAACGTTTGAGGTGAATAAAATGCCAAGAGATCGCGGGAGTATTAAATGGTCATCGTTAATGTTACCGGAACACGCAGAGCTGTTAAAGGAGATGTGGGAAAATGATGGTGAGAGAATAAAGCCCAATCTCGATGAACAACAGTCAGAACTGCTGAATGCTCAACTGCTGGAGGCCTTTGAATTTCAAGTCCCTGTTTGTCTGCAGATATATGAAAATGGCACAATAGCAGAAGTGACAGGAGTCCTCAATAAATTAGACTCTCAAACAGGTCATGTCATCCTGAATAGATTTAGTGAGCCGGATAAGCGAATTGCTTTTCATAACATCCTTTCAATTGGATGTTTATATGACCAGTCCGGCTGATTCCGGAACTAGTCTATTTGATCCCGCTTTGTACTGTCCCATAGCCTCATTCAAAAACGGCTAGAGCATTTGTGAACGGCTGTTCCACTCGAGGGTAATTGCTGATTTCATGATAATCAGCAGACTGCTTCGGAAAGTCGTGATCAAAAAACATCCAGTCAGCCAAACGACTTTTATCGTCCGTCTCCCTTCCTCTGTATGTTAATGCATAATGATAAAATGAACGCATGCTTTACTGTAAGCCCCCCACTGCCTAAACAAGATTATCACTCTCCATAAATTCCCGATGTTTTTTCATCTTTTTCCGGTAAACAATCCCGGAAAGATAAATGCTGATTTCATATAAAAGAATCAAAGGCACAATTGCAACAAGCTGTAAAATAAAATCCGGCGGTGTAATGAATGCACCGATAATAACAAGTATCAGATACGCGTACTTTCGCGTTCTCCGCATGAATTCCGGTGTTATTATCCCCAGACGTGTCAGAAACATAGCGATAACCGGAATTTCAAAAAATATAGCAAACGGAATGACAATCCGGAATAACAATTTGAAATACCGGTCGTATGTGAAGATTTCATTGAACATTCCTTCGTTTAAGGAAAGTAAAAACGGTATAATCAATTCCACAAACGCAAGATATCCGAAGACAAGGCCAGTGATAAATAAAATAAATATCACCGGTATATACACCAGTGTTGCCCTCCGCTCCGGTTTGGTCAACCCGGGTCTGATAAACAGCCAGGTCTGCAGACATAATATCGGCAAAGTCCCGATAAACGCTGTAACAGCAGCCAACGTTAAATAAACGGATATCAAATCAGTCAGACCGGTGACACTTAATTTGAACGGTAAGTCACTTTCTATAAAGCTATAAATCACATCAACATATATAAAACCAATGACAAAAAATATAACAAAAAAAACAGCTGTTACGATAAGACGATTTCTGAGTTCAGACAGATGCCCTATGACGTTCATCTCTTTTTCATTTTCAAATTGCTGTTCTTCAGACATGGTTCACGCTCCCAATCCAAGCATAAAAGAAGATGTAAGGTAATCCCCTACACCTTCGTTAAGCAGCTCATTTCTTTGATGATTGATCACTGTTATCGGAATCATCTGAACCTATATTTTTGGTCGCATTTTTGAATTCCTTTAGTGAACTCCCGACAGCTTTACCGATTTCGGGTAATTTGGACGGCCCGAAAACGATTAATGCAATAATGAGAATTAAAATTAACCCGGGAATACCGATACTGCCTAATCCCATTTATAATCACTCCGGATGATTATTTATTTTGATCATCTTTCTTCACAATGTCTTTTGTTTCTTTGACTTCATCAGAAACATCGCTCGTTAAATCCTGTGTTGATTTTTTGAATTCACGTAATGTATTCCCGGCAGCCTTTCCGATTTCCGGAAGCTTCTTTGGCCCGAAAATAATCAATGCAATCACTAAAATCAAAATTAATCCAGGAAAGCCGATACTGCCTAATCCCATTTATGACACCTTCTTTAAGTATATTATAATATATCCAGCAGAAAACTCACGATTCCAACGTTCAGACATTCGACTGCGGACAGCCTTAAGTTGATAAAAGTGTAACATGAGCGGATGCTTTTAGGCAACTTAAAACCAGGATGACTATCTGATAAGGCAGGTATAAAATTCAGGGGTGATATTTTAAACATAGAAATCGGCTAACTCGCCGATTTCCACCCAATCTGATCTTTTACTCCTGGCTTCTGGAAAGACGAGGTTAGGCCTGAGTTTTTCGTTTCGCCATTTCGTATTGTTCCGGATAATTCATGTTAAAAAAATGCTTATCCAAAATATACTCAGGGATGCCGCTATAATCAGTTACATAATTAACCGTTATAGAGTCGAATAAAGCCCTGATTTTACGCTGGTCGTTGTCAAGCAGCTTTTGGATTTTCGGCAGTACATTTTTTGTATATACACCTGATAATGGGTGCATTCTGTCATGATACACCGGAATGACGGCCTCAGCTTGATTCAACGATTGGACTAAATACCGGTAAACGTCCTGATGGACAAATGGCATATCACATGCAGCAAATACATAAACATCTGCCTCTATATGATGAATAGCTGATTCTATTCCAGCCAAGGGTCCCATGTTTTCGTATCTGTCCTTGTATAAATCCAGCTCAAGAAATTGATAGGTTGCCGGCTCATTTGTAATAACCGCTAAGTGATGGGCGTATTTTTTTAATTCATCAGCAATATGTTCAATAGCGGACTTCCCATCAATTTCCAGTAATGATTTGGTCTTCCCCATCCGGGATGATTGACCGCCCGAAAGGATGACGCCACAGATTTTCATACTTCACACACCCTATCGATCATATTGCAGGAAGTAATAGTCATAAGGGTTCTTATTGTCTTTTAACCCTTTTTCCTTAGCTGTTAATTGCCATTCTGCTTCTTTAAAATCAGGGAAATATGTGTCCCCCTGAAAAATCTCATCAACCCACGTAATATACATGCGATTGGCATGTGGCAGAAACTGTTTGAAAATATCTCCGCCGCCAATCACAAACAATTCATCATCCGGTTGCTGACTATTCCAGTCTAAGACGGTTTTCGTATCACGGATGACGTCAATCCCTTCCGGAAATTGATCATGCTGTTTCGAAATCACGACATTTCTGCGGTTTGGCAATGCCCGTCCGATTGCTTCAAACGTTTTTCGACCCATAATAATCGTATTTCCGGTCGTCTTTTGCTTAAAAAACTTTAAATCGTTTGGCAGGTGCCATGGTAAATCATTCTGGTACCCAATGACACCATTGCGATCCATGGCAACAAGAAATGATATCATCTGTGTCCTCGACCTCCTTTTGCTCAAACTGCGATAGGTGCTTTAATTGATGGATGCGGGTCATAATCAAGAATTTCGAAATCTGACAGTTCGAAATCGAAAATAGATGCTTTTTCCTTGTTGATCTTAAGCGTCGGGAATGGTCTGGTATCCCGTCCCAGCTGCGTTTTCACTTGTTCAACGTGGTTCGTATAAATATGGGCATCCCCCAGCGTATGAACGAATTCCCCTGCCTCGAGGCCGCATTCATGTGCTATTAAATAAGTCAACAATGCATAACTGGCTATATTAAACGGCATACCGAGGAATATGTCGGCACTGCGCTGATATAATTGGCATGAGAGTTTTCCATCCGCCACATAAAACTGAAACAGCGTATGACACGGCGGCAACGCCATATTCGGGATATCTTCCGGGTTCCACGCTGTAACGATATGCCGCCGTGAATCCGGCTTGTTGCGAATCGAATCGATAACGTCTTTTAATTGATCGATTGTTTCATTTTGAGATGTTTTCCAGGCCCGCCATTGCTCTCCATATACGCTTCCCAAATCACCAAACTTCTTTGCAAATGCATTATCATTCAGTATTTTTTCCTTAAAAATAGTCATCTGTTCCTGATAAAGCAAATTAAACTCAGGATCCTGCTGACTGCGATTTCCGAAATCGGTCATATCAGGTCCCTCATACGCCTCGCTTTGCACCCATTGTTTAAAAGCCCATTCGTTCCAGATATTATTATTGTGCTGCAGCAAGTATTGGATATTTGTATCACCTTTAATGAACCAGAGCAGTTCACTGGCAATCAGCCGAAATGGCACTTTTTTTGTTGTCAGGAGCGGAAAGCCGTCCTGCAGATCGAACCGCATTTGTTGACCGAATACAGAATAAGTCCCGGTATTAGTCCGGTCTGTCTTCTTCGTTCCATTTTTGAGTATGTATTGGCATAAACTTAAATAGCCTTGTTCACCATTCATCATTTTTCTCACCTCATACATCTATCTTAATATAAATGTTTAGTTAAATCATAGCAATTTAATCTTATTGTAACACAAACGTAAACACCGGCTGGCGCATAAGCAGGCTGGGAAAGACATAAATCTTTATAAGCAGTCACTCATGAAAGGGGATATTTGCATGCTGAATGGTACTATGGAACATGTAGTGAAACAATCAATATTGTATAGCTACGTGTTAAGTCAGCCGTTTGCATTCTATGTTGATGCATATCCTGTACAACAAAATGAGCAATTGATCGAGGCTGAGCAATTGCAATATGGACAGCATGGTGAAACTGTAAGAATCCTGCAGCAAAAGCTGAATAAATTATCTTATTTTGATGATACAATTGATGGTGATTATGGTCTTTTGACAGAACATGCATTGAAAAATTTCCAGGCAAACCATGATTTAAAAGTTACTGGTCAGGCCAATTTTAAAACATTAAATTCAGTTGTTGACAGAGAAAAGAAACAATACGAAGAACAGCTGGATGAATTGTCCGGTTCGATCCATCCAGGTATGCCAAGTTCGGATGTTGAAATCGTGCAGCGTGCACTGGAGTATTTCGGTTACTACAAAGGTGAAATTGATGGTCTTTATGGACCGCTGACCCAAAAAGCTCTCGAAAAAGCTGAGCAAGAACATGATACGGAATTGATCGATGATGCTGCTTTAAAAGCGTTATATGAAGAAAATCAATCCGAACAACAGGATAATGAGCAGGCTCCACAAGAAACAATTCAGCAAACAACAGAAGACGAGACGCCGCAAGAAGAAACAAATCAAGCGGAAACAACTCAGGAACCAAAACAAGTTAATGTAACAAGTACAAATCATCCTGAAGCCATTGAAGCAGCACGTGCCCAGATTGGAACACCGTATGTCTGGGGAGGGGAGTCTCCGGGCGGGTTTGATTGCAGCGGATTCATTCAGTATATTTTTCAGGCAGAAGGGATTTCCCTCCCCCGGACTGTAAGTGATACATGGAATTTTACAACACAAGTTGACAGTCCTTCAGTAGGAGACCTTGTCTTTTTCGAAACATATAAACCAGGGCCGTCTCATATGGGGATTTATATTGGTGACGGCAAATTCATTCATGCCGGCGAATCCAATGGTGTTGAAACCAGCAAACTGAGTCAGTCCTATTGGCAGGATCGGTATTTGGGTGCGGGAAGGGTTCAGTAAACGTTTGTGTTCTTCCTGAATAAGTTCTGCCTTTATCGCACATGTTATCCATATAAAAATGATAAAGGTGGGATTTTATGACCGGGTTAATCGTGAAATTGCTCGTATGTCCAATTGCGTTATACGTTGCATCATGGATTTTTCCGAATGTCGATTTTGGTTATTGGTACCAGCCGATTATACTTGGTGTTGTGTTAGCTTTTGTAGGGTATTTTATGGAAAGAGCGATGTTACGTGAAGAAACGAATGGACTCAGTATCGGTGTGGATTTTATCGTTAGTACGTTGATTGTCTACTTTGGTGCCATGATGTTTGCTGATACCGCTGTTACTTTTTTCGGAGCGATTCTGACGGGTATTTTATTGGCCGTGACAGAAATTTTCCAGCATAACTGGCTATTGAGCCATGACAGGATAGAAAAAGAAGAAACGGTACGTGAATAATTGGTAATCGGGCAGGATGTGACACATTTTCTGCCCGATTTTAATGTTTAAAGCTGTTTTCTCAAAGGTTGTTATTGCCACTCCCAAAAAAATTGTTTTAAGTATGTCTCCATAAATTGGTGCCGCTGGTCAGCTATTTGTTTAGCAGTATCCGTATTCATTGAATCTTTCAAGTGAAGCAGCTTGTCATAAAAATGCTGGATGGATGTTTGCTGCTGGAGCTCCTCTTCGTTATACCAGATCAATTGTCCGCTGGCGCCCCCATATGCAAAAGTACGTGCAATGCCAATGGCTCCAATTGCATCCAATCGGTCCGCATCCTGAATAATTTTCCCTTCCAGCACGGACGGTATTTTTCCCTTGCTGAACGAAACATCTTCTGCAGCTGTCGATATTCGGTTGATGTCTTCATTCGAACAACCAATGGATTGTAAAAATTTATACAAATCACTAATAGCTTGTTGAGGACCCGAAAATAACTTTCGGTCACCGATATCATGGACCCATCCAGCCGCTTCACAAATGAATGGATCTCCTTGCTCCTCTTTTGCTATATGTCTTGCCATAAGCGCAACCCGTTCCATATGGAAAAAATCATGACCGGTTGAGTCATTATTAAAAACGGTATATACATAATCCCGGATAGCATCTAATTGATTGACTTGATCCATTAGAATAACCCTAAAACTCTTCCATTTCGATCGACATCCATATTGAGTGCCGCCGGTTTTGCAGGCAAGCCCGGCATGGTCATCATGTTGCCGGTCAATGCAACAATGAATCCGGCTCCAATTGACGGCCGTAATTCCCTGATTTCAACTGTGAAGTTTTTGGGTCTTCCCAGCAAAGACGGATCATCCGACAATGAATATTGTGTTTTCGCCATACAGACCGGCAGTTTCCCCCACCCTTGCTGTTCGTAAAAGGCAAGCTGTTTTTTGGCCGTTTGTGACAGTTCTATATCGTCAGCACCATAGACGGATTGCGCTATCTTCCTGATTTTTGCCTCGAGTGTCTCATTTAAATCATATACATAATTGAAATTCCGGACAGAAGCATCAGCTTTCTCAACAATTTTTTCAGCGAGTTCCGTTCCACCCTCCCCGCCATTTGCATGTACATCTGTTAACGCAACATCAACATTTTCAGATTCACACCATGTTTTTATAAAGTCAATTTCCGCATTTGTATCAGTTGGGAATTTATTAATCGCAACAACAAATGGCAGTCCAAATGATTCAATCGTTTCAATATGCTTTTTAAGATTGTCCATACCTGCTTTCAATGCTTCCACGTTTTCTGACTTAAGCTTATCCTGCTCAACACCACCATGCATCTTTAAAGCACGTACAGTTGCAACGATTACGGCAGCATCCGTATTAAATTCCCCCGCACGCGATTTGATATCCAAAAACTTTTCAGCACCAAGATCAGCTCCAAATCCTGCTTCCGTTACAACATAATCACTCAATTTAGCAGCCGTTTTTGTCGCCATAATACTGTTGCAACCGTGGGCAATATTGGCAAACGGTCCGCCATGTATGATGGCTGGTGTGTTTTCCGTTGTCTGAACCAGGTTCGGTTTGATGGCATCTTTTAACAGGAGTGAAAGAGCTCCCTCTACTTCTAAGTCCTTTACCGTTACAGGTTGTTCATCATATGTATAGCCAATGACAATTTCGGCAAGTCTCGCCTTTAAATCTTCGAGACCTGTAGCGAGGCATAAAATTGCCATTATTTCCGAGGCAACAGTAATATTAAAACCATCTTCTCTCGGAACACCGCGCAACGGTCCGCCCAGGCCGACAACAATCTGTCTTAAAGCGCGATCATTCATATCCATTACCCGCTTCCATTCAATACGGCGCGGGTCAATGTTCAATTCATTTCCCCTGTGTATATGATTGTCGATCATCGCGGATAATGCATTGTTGGCACTGGTAATCGCATGCAGATCTCCCGTAAAGTGAAGGTTGATATCCTCCATCGGTAATACTTGCGAGAATCCCCCGCCTGCTGCGCCACCTTTCATTCCCATAACCGGACCTAAAGACGGTTCACGCAACGCAATCATCGCATTTTTTCCTATTCGATTCAACGCCTGTCCCAAACCGACTGTCACAGTTGATTTTCCTTCCCCGGCTGGTGTCGGATTGATGGATGTCACTAAAATTACTTTGCCATTTGGCTTATCATCCAGCTTGTTCAATAATGTATCAGAGAGTTTCGCTTTGGTATGGCCGTACGGTTCCCAGTCCTCCTGCTTTAGATCAAGCCCGGCAGCAATCTTATCAATTGGCTTTAACTCAGCATTCTGTGCAATTTCGATATCGCTTTTCATCTGAAATGCTCCTCTCCGGTTCATTTTATTCCAGTGTAACGTACCTTATAAATTTTTAACACACTTTTCCACAATTTTATTAAGCGGTTTCACAACTCTTCTGAATGCAAACACGTATTTGCTAAAAAACCGAAAGAAATCAACGCATTTTCTTGACTGAAGGATTAAAATAAGCTATATTAGACTCAAGCAAAGAAGATGTATGGAATCATTAATGACAAGCGGCTTCTATGGAAGTGGATGCAATAGTGAATCCAGCACTTCTGTAGGAAGCTGCTTTTTAAATTCTGTTTATCTGCTTTGTATTAACACGTTTTACGTGAAAGTTTTTAGGAGGATTATTTACAATGGAAAACGGCGTAGTAAAATGGTTTAATGCGGAAAAAGGCTATGGCTTCATCCAAGTGGAAGAAGGAAATGATGTATTTGTACATTATTCTGCCATCCAGGAAGAAGGTTTTAAAACGCTGGAAGAAGGTCAGAATGTTACATTTGACATTGTAGAAGGCGAGCGCGGCCCGCAAGCTGCAAACGTTGTTAAACAATAACCAACTTGAAGTATATACACAAAAGGCGGTAATCTTATAATGATTACCGCCTTTTTAGTAAAGCTAAGAACATATATCACGTCAGGGGACATTTTCAATCTTGAAATCGGCTAATTCGCCGATTTCCTCAAGCCTGACTTCCGGCCTCTAAAAAGACGAGGCTGGGCCTGAGTTTTTCTTAGGTGCAGATTGTCTCCTATGAAGAAACAGGGATAGCTGCTTATCACAGTTATCCCTGTTTCTCCCTGTTTCTCCCTATGTTGCCCTTGTTAAAGCTTTTTCCTCACGTGGTATTCTGACCCTTAATAAGACAAGGTGCAGTATCGGATATAAAAATGCTGTCAATGGTGCACCTACAAGTAATGGTATGACGAATAATTCAACTGCGACAATCATATAATTCGGATGTTTGACATACTTGTATGGACCTTTTTTAATAAGCGCGACACCGGGTAATATGATCACTTTTGTATTCCAAAACTTCCCTAACGCATGAATACACCAGAATCTGCCTGCCTGTGCCGCCAGGAAGATAAACAGCAGAAAATAATTGACGCCCATGAATTCATGGTTTTTGAGTGACGTCTCTATAATGATTGATATAAAAAAACTGCAATGAAGCAAAATAAACCATTTATAATGTTTCTCCCCTTTTTCGATACCTCCCATGCGCTTCATCCATTTTTCATTGCTTTTGGCAATCGATAGTTCCACTAGGCGTTGTGTTATGACGGCTAATAAAAATAGCCACATCCATGTCGTCATGTTTTATCCCACTCCAATAATAGTAATTCTGAGCTGAATCCCGGCCCTAAAGCCGATAAGATACTAAATTGATTTTCCGTGATTCCTGTCTGCATCCATTTTTTCAATACGTATAACACAGTTGCCGATGACATATTGCCATGATCCCACAGTACGTCATAGGAATATTTAAATTTTTCCCGGGCAGCTTGCAGAACATCCTCCATTGCTTCTAACACCTTTCTGCCTCCAGGGTGTGCTATATAGGAATGGATGGATTGATGATTGATATTCACGGTTTGTAGAAACTGATCAGTATGCTGCTGCCAAAAAGATCGCACAAGTGCCGGAATACGTTTGGAAAAGATGACTTCCAGCCCTCTATTGGTAACTTTCCAACCCATGACATCATGACTATTTTTTTTGGTGGCAGAACTTGTCTGAATGATTCGTGGTTTCGTATGTTTACTGTAAGGCAAATAAGCTGAATTATCCCCCATTAGAAGTGCAGCCCCAACCCCATCTCCGAACAAAGCTGTTCCTACGAGGTTGCTTTTCTGAAGATCATCTTTTTGAAACGTCAGGCTGCACAATTCACAACAGATGACCAGCACATTCTTTTCGGGATGTGCTTTTATCCAATCAAAAGCACGTGACAGGCCAATAGCACCGCCTGCACAACCGAGTCCCCAAAGCGGCATCCGTGCTGCATCTTCTCTAAACGGGCGTTCATTCATGATGTATGTATCCAATGAAGGTGTGGATATTCCTGTACTGGAAACAAACATGAACATGTCAATAGCTTCATATGGAACAGGTTGTTTCAGAAAATCTCCATCTGTTAAACAAGCATCAATGGCATTTAATGAATGTTTGATCGCAAGCTGATGATAAAGATCATTTTTTTCCTGAAATGAATGAGATTCTCTAAACCATTCTGAATCCACAACAAACTGCCGCTTATCAATTTCCGCATGATCAAAAATCGGCAAAAGCCGTTCAACCAACCGTGATTCACGATCACTGAAAATTTCCTTAACAATCGATTTAATTTCCGTTTGCGATATTTCATATGGCGGAATTCCTAACCCTACTGAGCTAATCACTGTTATGCATCCCCCTTTACACGGGCAATTGGTATCTTCAAAAAAACTGCTGAAAAAATTAATATCTTAGCAATGACTTTAGCTGGTTAGATGTAAATTATTATCAAAACTATATAACAGGTTTTTCACAAACGGTTTAAACAAAAGGGTTAGTTTGAAAGGCGTACTTATTTTTGCTGCTTGGACTTTTTATTATCATTAGCTGGTTTGGTGTTTTTATTCGTCTTATTGATGGATCACAATTGTAAATAAAGAAAAAAACCAGAGGATATGTCCTCTGGTTTTCAGATCATTAATATTATTTTTTCTTTCCATAATACTGATAATAATTGGTTTGAATAAATCCGTTAAAAAGCTTGCGTTTCCTGGTAGCTTTTTGTCCGTATTTTTGCTCAAACGCATCAAATGCCGTTAGTATATAGACACTCCATGACGGAAGTTCTTTCATTATTTTTCCCAAATCCCGATATATATCCGCTGCCGCATCCCGGTCACCTATACGCTGTCCATATGGCGGGTTACCAATTAAATAACCGTTCGCTTTACGGATAGACAGGTCACCCGCTTGCATTTGTTTCCATGAAATAAGATCACCCAGCCCTGCCTCAGTTGCATTATCCTTCGATATTTCAATCATCTTATGATCAATGTCCGATCCGGTTATATCAAGCTTCTGATCATAGTTGGCTTTGTCTTCCACTTCTTCAAATGCTTCTTCCCAGTACCGGTTTTTAATCCACTTCCAATTTTCAGAAGCAAATTCACGATTGAAACCGGGTGCGATATTCTGTCCGATTAAAGCTGCTTCAATTGGAATGGTCCCTGAACCACAAAAAGGATCGATAAAGGGATCATCAGGTTTCCAATTCGTCAATAATACTAAAGCTGCTGCCATCGTTTCCTTTAATGGCGCCTCGCCCTGGCCAATACGATAGCCGCGTTTGTGCAATCCTGAACCGGATGAGTCAATGCTTAATGTTGCCTCGTCTTTATGGATGGAGACTTCCACCTTATATAAAGCACCCGTTTCCGGCAAGTCACCGGCAACACCATACTTTAATTTTAAACGTTCGGCAATTGCTTTTTTAACAATGGATTGACAATCCGGGACACTATGTAAAGTTGATTTGACGGATTTTCCCGAAACAGGAAATTTCCCCTCTTCCGTAATAAAATTTTCCCAAGGCAATGCTTTTGTAGCTTCAAATAGTTCATCAAATGTTATGGCCTTGAATTGCCCAATTTGCACTTTGACACGATCAGCACTTCGCAGCCATAAGTTACAGCGCGGGATGGCAGAAACAGGTGCATTAAACATAACTTTACCATTTTCGACGCTCACATCATAACCGAGCTGTTTGACTTCCGAGGCCACAACGGATTCCAATCCCATTGCAGCTGTTGCTATTAACGTCACATCATCAGACATAGACTATAACCCTTTCGTTTTAAAGTTATAAAATTTGGCTCTTTTTATGTATTAATACTTTTGAACACCTCAGCCCGAATAGATTTCGGTTTCTTGTTGCCGGGCTCTCGCTTTGTTGCTTTTTAACATCGTAGTCGATATAAAATGCGACGCAGTGAAAAATTTGAGAGCAATGACACCGCTCCGGAAATACGCTCCGCTTTCCGCGGGCGGCTGGTGAGCCTCCTCGTGCTTACGCACTGCGGGGTCTCACCTATGCCTATCCTCCCGCTGGAGTCTCCGCGTATTTCCTCCGCTGTTTTGTGCTTTATAATCCTTTATCGTGTAATCAAACCTCTCTTGTGAGCGTTGATTGGAGTGGAGGCCAGTCGGCTCCTGCGGGAACAGCACGTGTCTAGACCTGAGCAGCGGCGGTTTTCCGCAACGGAGGCTGAAGCCGTTCCCTAAGGTGCGCGGCTGGCCGGAACGGAAATCAACATAGCACTACGTCGCAATTTACGGATTTTGTGGCAAAAAAACACGTTTTTTGAATTAACCAGTATTAGTTTATCACATTAGACAGCAATTTAAAAAACCTTTCCGATAACATCAGAAAGGTTATACATTAACATTATAGACGACCATTGAATACTTGATAAGCCATGTTCTGTTCCGTTGTACTTCGACGGTGGTCAGCCTTGTACATCGGTCGTAACCATCTATCTACAAGTATTTGTGAGAATACTTGTCCCTTTTTCGGTTCACTTCCCTATTCAAAGGTGCCCCTACCAATATTTGGGTTGCTCACTCGTGGGGTTTACCGCGTTCCATTCGGACTGTTTCCAGGCCGACTGCGTCACTGTGGCACTTTCAAGTGTACTCATCCTTGTCTTACGAGTTAGGATTTTCCACTGCCGTTAGCCATCAAGGCTACCTTGACTTATGATTTCGTCAAGCACGAACACTACAAGCATCTCAGCCTGTGTGAGCATGGACTTTCCTCTGTATATGTGACATATACAGCGATTACGCAAGTACTCAATTATTTTCTGGTACCATTATATCATATTTAATCATAACAGGCACTGGAAATTTTAACCATTACTCAGAATCATCATATTTGTTGCCGAACACAGCTTTTTCAAGGTTGGATACACGTTTTAAAATATCATAATTTACTTGGTGGTTCGGTGAAGTTGCACGGCTTCTTGTCTGATCGGATTGTTTTCTGATCCTTTCGTTTTCCTGTTGAAGCTTATCAATTTCCTGTTGAAATGCTTCGTAATCCTGAATGATCGTGTCAAGGAACTCATCAACTTCTTCCTGGTTATAGCCGCGCATTCCTGTTTTGAATTCTTTTTCCAAAATATCTTTTCCTGTAAGCTGGATGCGGTTTGCATTCATCTTAAGTCACCTCGGATTTATCAATTATAAACGATTTCCAAACAAAATCAATACGCATGTCCATTTTTATATCTCTATTTAGTTTCATATGTATATATGCATCTTTTCCCTTACTTTATAATAGTATAACATGACCTGCACCGTATTGTCTTATCGAATTAAATGATAAAAAAGAAGCTGATTAAATCAGCCTCTATCTCCCATATCACTTGAGTTGAAAGAAAATGGTAATAATTCTTCCATTGTGACAGTTTTGGTGTAATTATGTATATTTGTCAGGTTAATCTTCGTGTCACTGTTAAAAAATTCACTCATAACCTGCCGGCAGGATCCACAAGGCGGAACAGGCCTTTCGGTATCAGCAACAACGGCCATTTCAGTAAAATCGGATTCACCATCAGAAATTGCCTTAAAAATGGCTACCCGCTCAGCACAGCAACTGACCGGATAAGCTGCATTTTCGATGTTACAGCCTGTATAGATTTTTCCTGATTGGCTTAATAATGCTGCCCCGACAGGGAATTCAGAATAAGGAACATAAGCTTTTTCCTTTATTTCCCTGGCTTTATCAAGTAGCTCCTGACTGCTCATATGCTTCCCTCTTTCTTTTCATTGCACTCAAATTTTCACTGTGTCGCAGTGTATATCGATTGCGAGGTTAAAGAACAACAAAGGTTACGAAAAGAGCCTTTCAATATAAAGTGAAACTTATATCCATAAAAGACTGTGCCACGATGCCTTTGTAACCTGAAATGGGATATAATTATAATCGAAAACGTTATGGTTGTAAAGCACCTCAGTTGTTCTGCAATTCTGATAACAACTGATCAAATATATAGAGAATAGAATGATTTAATTCCATGTATCGCCGTCGTTTGACATCAACGTAATAACTGTTCAGCAAAAGCAATTCCATATTTTCCCGTGTCGATGCAACCTGCTGCGGATGCAGGTTTACTTTACGTTCTTTGACAACCTGCAGTGCTTTTTCTTCCCACTTTTCCAGCAATTCATAAACTGGCGCTGTCTGCTCCTTCACCATTTGAAAAAATTGTTTATCTTTTTTACTCTCGGGGGGATTATTTTCTTCGTATATGTCCTTTAACCGTTCAAGCTCCTTCTTGAGTTTTTTGGTTTGTTGTTCCAAATTCATATCATATCCTGCTCTCTGCTTTTGATTGCTTACAGTGACATTTTATCATCCGGGCAGTCAAAAATCATCCATTAGATAGTCTTTTTTCCGCATGATTAAAAGTAAAACGACCGGGAACAAGTTTTTCTGTATGTTGCTTTTGCTGCTTTCGATGAAGTTTGTTTACCGTATACGTTATGTGGTTGAGTTCCTTCTGTTGGCTTGTATAATCTTCCTGTACACGATTGTCGGTCATCATGGTGATTTTCTGTTCCATTAAACGCAACTGGTTACCCATATCTGATAATGCATTAGCAAATTTCCGTTTCTCAATTCCGTCAACTGTCGGACTTATTGTAATCATATTTGTCATGTTATACACCCTCACTTTATTTATTAATCACTATTTCGCTGTAAAACCTGACTTCCCTTCCCCTTCGACAAAACTAGAAGAATCATGGCAAAACTAGTGTAAATTCATTGCAGTTCAGCCAAACTAACAAGTGTAAGGAGGTATCCTCATGGACAAAAAGAAACCATCCGAGCAGAAGACTGCAAGACATCATCAGAAAAAAGAAAATCGCAGCCGAAGCAAAAAATTAGATGGTCCAAATCGGCCGTCTACGTAGTCATCCCAAAAAACTCGACATTCGTCAGTTAATAACGAATGTCGAAGTTTTTTCTTATATCCAAAATAGATACATTCTGCTAATCCAGCCCTGAACAATTTCTTACATAAAGACGTTTTTTAAGCACTCATAGGCATATAGTAATTTTCTCCGGCTATAAAACGATTTGCTGATATGCGGATCCGGATTTTCTTGAACATTTTTTGTCCAATGACGTTTTATCCCCCTTTTTCTGAACCAGTCTTTTCGAATAATATCCTGATGGGAGATGACCGGATAAAGTGCTCGTAACATGGGAGCTTTTTCCGTTTGCATACTGAAAAACTGTTCATAATCCCGTCGTGAGCCTGTATGCTCTACAGATTGGATGAATGCCAATAATGGATTATATATTTGGGAATGGAACATAATAGATGCGATCTTTTTCCCTAACGCAATGCGTTTATCAATATTTGTGAAATCATGTACAAAGGCACCATACAGCCCTTTTGATTTTGCCGGTAAAATAATGGCATTTAATAACAAAATGTCCTGCAACAGGTATGGCGGGCGTAAAAATACACGATACTTGAAATAGTCCTGTTTGATGACGGGATTTTGAATAACATTTTGTTCATTGATGATTAATGCAATCATAAGACGTTGCTTATCATGGTGTTTCCAGAAGTGCTCCCACTCTTTTTGCATATATCTGGATACGTTGAGTTCCGGGAGTAAATGAAACAATGGCTTATTCACATGTAACGAAAGTTTATAAACGAGTAATTGGGGATATGCATCCGAAAAAATCAGCCAGTTGGCACGTTCATATGTCATGAACAGACGTTCTCGCTGGTTATGGGAAAGTATCTTACGGAATGGTGACAGCCATAAATCAGTCATATTCCATCCAGCATTACGGGAAACCATACTTGCCACAAGTGCCCACTTAATTTCAGGATAAGCCATATAAAAGTTTTGATAGGCTTTTGTTCGGGAAATGTTATCAAAATTGTGCTCATTTGTTTTAAATATTATATAATGGATATAGTGATGTTTTTCCTGGTGTGCATTCATATGCCGACCCCCATTTCTTAAAATATTATGGTCAATTTCGGCAATTTTTGGTATGATACTGTAATATGCCAGGAGGGAGAGACTATATTGCATTATCCAAACGGCAAAAAGAACAATGGTATGCACCAGCTATCTGCAACGAATCGTTCAATGAGATTCAGCAACCGGGGTATGACGCTGGAAAAAGATATCAACGCGACAAACACATTTTATCGGGATAGGAATAAAGCTGTTATTCATAAGAAACCTACGCCTGTACAAATCGTTAACGTCCATTACCCAAAGAGAAGTGCTGCTGTCATAACAGAAGGCTACTTTAAGCAGCCTTCCACGACTGATTATAATGGTCTTTACCGCGGGCGGCACATCGATTTTGAGGCAAAGGAAACTAAAAATAAAACCAGGTTCCCGCTTGCCAATATACATGAACATCAGATTAAGCATATGAAATCCATAACAGATCATGGCGGGATTTGTTTTTTAATCATACGGTTTTCCGCCCATGATGAAACATATTATCTGCCCACTGAATCGTTTTTTCCGTTCTGGGATAAACAATTTAACGGTGGTAAAAAATCGATCCGCTACGAAACGGTAAAGGATAAAGGTTATCTAATTCCGTTTCATTTTCAGGCAAGGGTTGACTATTTAAGTATTATTGACCAGCTTTATTTTTAGATTGGAGGAGAATGCGTTATGGCAACAAATGGCCAATCTCGCACAGCACGAAGAAAGCAAAAAAAAGCTGCAAAAAAACCGCTATGGAAAAAAATACTCATGATAACAGGTATTGCTATACTGGCACTTGGGATAGGTGTTGGCGCCCTGTTCACCTATTATATTGCCACAGCACCGGAAATTGATGCATCAAAACTGGATACACCGTATTCATCAAACATATATGATAAAGATGGTGAACTGATTGCCAACCTGGGCGCAGAAAATCGAACCAAAGTTGAATATGAAGAACTGCCGCAAGTGCTGATTGATGCTGTCCTGTCAACTGAGGATGCGCGATTTTTTGACCACCCCGGTGTTGACGTATGGCGGGTTGGTGGAGCAATCGTTGCCAATATTACGGACGGCTTCGGTTCTGAAGGCGCCAGTACAATTACACAGCAGCTGGTTGAACAATCCTTCCTGTCACCGGAAAAGGATATTGGCATTAAAGTACAGGAAATGTGGCTGGCACTTAGGCTGGAGCAGCAATATTCCAAAGAAGAAATTCTGGAAATGTATTTAAATAAAATCTTTTTCGGAAATAGGGCATATGGGGTAGGCAAAGCAGCCGAATTGTATTTCGGTAAAACGGATCTTAGTGAATTGACACTGCCTGAAGCGGCTATTCTTGCCGGATTGCCACAACGCCCTTCCGCGTATAACCCGTTTGAAAATCCGGATTTAACAAAAGATCGAATGAATATTGTATTAGGTTTAATGGTCGATAATGATAAAATATCGCAAAGTGAAGCCGAAGAGGCGAGTCAGGTCGACATCCCGTCTCTTTTGACCGATGATACACCTGACCCAACACCTTATCAGGCCTTCCTGCAGCAGGTAAGTAAAGAGGTTCAAGAAAAAGTTGATGGTGCAGATATTTACACAGATGGTCTGGAAATCCACACCACCCTTGATACCGATGCACAGGAACATGTTGAATTGCTATTGTCAGACAGTGAGGAGAACCCAATTAACTACCCGTCTCCCGTCACTGATGAGAATGGTGATGAACACGATATGGAAGCCGGCATGACAGTCCTGGATACCGAAACCGGCGCAATACGGGCAATTGGCGGAGCTCGTGGAGGTGTGGAAAATGACGGATGGAATTTTGCAACCGACATAAGCCGTCAACCGGCATCTACGTTCAAACCGATTATTGACTATGGCCCCGCTATTGAGCATGAGCAATGGTCAACATACCACCAGCTGAATGATGATGGTCCATATGATATTGCCGGTTCCGATGCCCGGATTAACACATGGGCCGGTCAATATTACGGCTGGGTATCAATGCGGTATGCTCTGGAGCAGTCATTGAACGTACCGGCCGCCAAAACATTAGAAGAAATCGGCTATGGCACAGCCAAAGAATTCGCGGAAAATCTGGGCATCTCGATCGGGGACACCGATATGGGAATAACTGATGCGATAGGCGGCGGACAGATTGGAACAAACCCGCTTGAACTGGCAGGCGCATACCGTGCTTTTGGGAATGGCGGTATTTATAATGAACCCTATGCCGTTACAGAAGTGGAATTTCCGGAAAGCGGAAGAACTGTTGATTTAACACCGGAGCCTGAAGCAGCCATGTCGGAATCCACTGCTTACATGATAACGGATATGCTCAAAACCGCTATTACAGAAGGAACTGGAACTGATGCGAACGTTCCGGGGATTCCGGATGCAGGCAAAACAGGTACTTCCACACACGATGAAGTAGAAGGTTCTCCCGATTCGTGGTTCAGTGGATACACAACGAATTATACGATATCTGTCTGGACCGGTTATAATGATAACAGTATAACATTACCCAATACTAAGATCTCGCAGCAATTATATCGAAACACGATGACCGAACTCTCAGAAGGTATTGAAACAGCAGACTTTACGCAACCTGATTCAGTTGTGGAAGTACCGGTGGAAGCAGGATCAAGACCTGCCAAACTGCCAAGTGATTATACACCGGAATCTGAAATTGTTACTGAGTTGTTTGTACAAGGAACTGAACCAACTGAGACATCGGAACAATTTGACCAGTTGAATCCTGTGGAAGCTCTCGATGCTACGTATGATGAAGAATCAGATGTTATTCAAGTTGAGTGGGATCATGAGTCAGATGACGTATCATTTGAAGTGAGCGCCAGTATTGATGATGGTCAAATGCAAGGTCTTTCTTCCACTGATGAGACATCGATGGAAATTTCAAATGTTGAGCCAGGTACAACATATGAAATTCAAGTTGTTGCGAATTCAGACGGAGATACCAGTGAACCAGCGACAACTACTGTTCAAGTACCAGGTGACGAAGAAGAAAACGAAGAAGAAGGCAATGAGGAAGAAGAAGAGAACGGAGAGCAGGATGAAGAAGAAGAGAATGAAGAAAATGGTGAAGAAAATGTTCCACCGGTTAATGGATTAAATGCCAGCCCTTCTGGTTCTGATATAGATGTTTCCTGGCAATACAATGGCCCGCCTGCACAATTTGAAGTTGTGGTGGCACAAGATGGCACTGAATTACAAACACAGACGGTACAATCTGAAGGTATCGTCATTGAAGGTGCCCAGCCAGGTTCTTATACCATTACGGTCACGCCCGTCGGGCAAAATGGCGCAAACGAAGGAACAAGAGGAGAATCGAGCAGTACGAGTACCGAGATAGAATCAGAAACTGATAATGAAAATGAAGGTGATCAACAAAACGATGAAGGAAACTAATTACGCTTAGCAAAAAGAGGCAGCTTCCTCAAAGAAGGCTGCCTCTTTTTATTATTTACTAACCAATTCTGCTTTCCTCATTCTTTTTTGACCTTCCCGGCATAAATCAAGAAGCGGGCACTCGGGGCATTGCGGGTTTCGTGCCTTACAGTGATATCTCCCGAAGAAAATCATCCGATGATGTGTATCGGCCCACTCATCTTTCGGAACTTTTTTCATCAGCGTTTCTTCCACTTCAAGAACAGAATCCTTCCAGCGGCAGATCCCCAATCGTTTGGCTACGCGTTCGACGTGTGTATCAACCGCGATCGCCGGTTCTCTGAATGCTACTGATGCAACAACATTTGCGGTTTTCCGCCCTACCCCGGCCAGCTTCATCAATTCCGGTTTCGTTTGTGGCACTTCCCCATCATAATCATCAATCAGCATTTGGCAAAGCTTGCGTATATTTTTGGCTTTATTTCGATATAACCCGATTGACTTAATATCCTGTTGTAATTCTTCCAGTGATACAGCGAGATAATCTTCCGGTGTTTTGTATTTTTTAAATAATGACGCTGTTACTTTGTTGACAAGATTATCCGTGCATTGAGCTGATAATAAGACAGCGATGACCAGTTCAAATGGATTATCATGGGTCAGTTCACATTGTGCTTCCGGGTACATCCCCTTCATAACATCCAGACAGTGCTCTACCTGTGATTTATTTAACATCCTTTATTCCTCCTCCAGCCAGTTATAATAAATCGATGTGTCCCGTTTTTGGTCAGCAGCTTCTTGTTTAGGCTTTTGATTCTCATGGAAAGCTTTACTTGCTTCACGGGCTTGTTCCACGGAATTGATTCCTTTCTTCTTCCAGTCACGGAGAATCCGGTCAATATATTTGAAATTCAGTTTTCCCATCAGAACGGATTCTCTTAATGCCGCTTTTATAAGTGAAGGCGGCAATTTGTCTTCATCCAGCCATGTGTTGATCATTTCAATCTCAAATGGTGAAAGCGGTCTGCCAAATTCCTGTTCAAACAGTATAAAGATCGTGCCGTCATCCTGTGAGTTGGTTTCAGCTTCTTCTGTGTATAATTTCTCCCATAGTGGGTTAAGGCTGTAGGACTCGGTTATTTGATTGTGTTCATTTTTCAACTGCTCAATGGATAAGAAGTTTTTTTGAATGAGTTTGCGTAATATATTCGCACACTCTTTCTCACTGATGGTTAAATGGCTGGCCAGGTCATTGGGTGTCGGAAAGTCATTTTTTTCCTGTAAAAAACGAAGCAACTGTAAAATTACCATGACTTCCTGTTCCTTAAGTCCCAATGCCGCGTACTTATCAAGCAGCTGAACGGGGACTTGCACTTGGTTTAATAAAATATCCTGAAATGAAATGAATTTTGACATAAATGGTACACCTCATTTCTTAGTATAGCATGAATAGCCAATCAAATGTGTCAAAAATCGACAAGTATAATTTGTTCTTCTATGTGCAAAATCTTTTTGATCGCAAAGGTATATAACAGAGTTTATGAAATCACGTTTCAGTAGTAAAATCCCTTGCCGCTGATTCAGCAAGGGATCCAATACACAATGACGCTTTCATTAAAATTAAGGATATAGACGGTTCAGAAGTCTTGGAAATGGAATGGTTTCACGAACGTGTTCCACTCCTGCAATCCAGGCAACAGTCCTCTCAAGCCCCAAGCCGAAGCCTGAGTGAGGAACGCTGCCATATTGGCGCAATTCCAGATACCATTGGTAAGCAGGACCGGACAGGCCATGCTCTTCATAGCGTTGTTTCATAAGCTCAAGATCATCAATCCGCTGTGATCCGCCGATAACCTCCCCGTATCCTTCCGGTGCAATCAGGTCGGCACATAACACAACTTCCGGACGATCGGGATCCGGTTTCATATAGAATGCTTTAATGTCAGCAGGGTAATTCGTAATAAACACAGGTTTGTCAAAACTTTCAGCAATCGCCGTTTCATGCGGTGCACCGAAGTCCTCTCCCCACTCAATATCGTCAAATCCTTTTTCCTTAACCAATTCAATCGCGTCATCATAGCTGATTCTTGGGAATGGTGCTTGAATGGATTCAAGTTTCGAAGTATCCCGTCCCAGCGTATTCAGTTCAAGCTCACAATTGTTAAGAACAGACTGGACGACAAACGTGACATACTGCTCCTGAATTTCCAGACTTTCATCGTGATCGACAAATGCCATTTCCGGTTCAATCATCCAGAATTCAATTAAGTGCCGTCTTGTTTTTGACTTTTCTGCTCTGAACGTCGGTCCGAATGAAAAGACTTTTCCAAAAGCCATTGCAGCAGCTTCCATGTATAATTGGCCGCTCTGTGATAAGTAGGCATCTTCATCAAAATATTTGGTATGGAAAAGTTCTGTCGTGCCTTCTGCTGATGACCCAGTTAATATGGGCGGGTCGACTTTAACATAATCATTGTCATTAAAAAACTGGTAAGTAGCCCTGATGATTTCATTCCGGATTTTCATAACAGCATGCTGACGTTTGGAACGCAGCCATAAATGGCGGTGATCCATTAGAAATTCTGTTCCGTGCTCTTTTGGTGTTATCGGATAATCAACTGCTTCCTGAATCAGTTCAATATCAGTCACATGCATTTCATATCCAAATGGCGATCTTGAATCTTCGGCAATTGTACCCGTTATGTACATGGATGACTCCTGGGTCATATTTTTAGCCATATGAAAAACGTCCTCGGAAACATCATTTTTGGCTACAACACCCTGAATGAATCCAGTTCCATCTCTTAGCTGTAAAAAGGCAATTTTACCACTTGATCTTTTGTTTGCCAGCCATGCGCCAATGGTAACTTCTTGTCCTGTATAGTTTGGTACTTGTGAAATCGTTGTCTTCAATATGTTCCCTCCAAAGCTATGATTGATGATTTAACACAAAACGGTTTATGCGTTTAGCTGCTTCCTTTAATGCATCAAGCGAAGTAGCGTACGATAATCGAACATTTTCCGGTGCACCGAATCCGGTTCCTGGAACTAACGCAACCTTTTCCTCCTCAAGCAATGCTTTCACCCATTCATCGACAGAGTCAAAACCGTTCTGCCTGACAGCTTCCTGTACATTCGGAAATACGTAAAAAGCCCCTTTAGGTTTCATACATGAAATCCCAGGTATATCATTTAACAAGCTATGCAATTCGTCGAGTCGTTCGCTGAAAATGTCCCGCATTTCCGCGTTGGGGTCCTCGTTCGAACTATAAGCAGCCAATGCCGCATGTTGTGCGATTGACGTTGGATTGGATGTGGAATGTGAAGCCAGGCTTGTCATAGGTTTAATAATGTCAGAAGACCCGGCAGCATAACCGATTCTCCAGCCTGTCATCGCATGAGACTTGGACACACCATTTATGATGATTGTATTCGCTTTAAGTTGCTCTGAAATTTCTGCTACTGAAACATGTTTGTCATTCGTATAGATCAACTTTTCATAAATTTCGTCGGACACGATCAAAATATCATTATCCAGACAAACGTCTCCTAACTCCTTCAGCTCTTGCTGATTATACATCATACCGGTAGGATTACTTGGAGAATTGATAATAACGGCTTTTGTTCTGGAAGTAATCGCTGATTTAAGCTGTTCCGGTGTTAATTTAAACCCGTTTTGTTCTTTTGCCTCAATAAACACCGGTTCGCCTTCAGCCAGCTTAACCTGTTCCGGATAACTGACCCAATAAGGTGCGGGCACAATCACTTCATCACCTTTATTCAATAATACCTGGAAAAGTGTGAATAAAGCATGCTTGGCACCTGTTGTGACAATCACTTCATCCGAGTTGTATGTCAGCCCATTATCACGTTGGAACTTGTTTATGATCGCTTGTTTTAATTCCGGTATACCGCCAGCCGGTGTATATTTTGTAAATCCGTTTCGCATAGCATCCTCTGCTGCTTTCAGGATATACTCAGGTGTATTAAAATCAGGCTCTCCTGCACCAAGCCCGATCACATCATAGCCTTGACTCTTTAGTTCCTTGGCTTTTGCTGTAATTGCTAAAGTTGCGGAGGGTGTTAAAGTTTTCACCCGATTTGCTAATTCCATTTAATCACTCTCCCTGTTAAATAACCGATTAAAACGACGTGCTTCAATTCTTGAGCCATCCGAAACAGATAAATATTCCATGACATAACGGCCTGAATTATCTTCATATGTTATTTCCCATGCAGGCTGCTGATCGTCACCATCTGAAATAACGGCTGGTGTTATGTCAATCATTTTACATGAATTGCATTGATTATTCCAATTGGCTCGGACTGTTTCCTCTGATACAATTTCCGACTGATTTAAACTAATTATACTGGATTGATCCAGGTCAAAGGGGTAAAAAACAATCTTGTTTTCTTCATGATCCGTTTCGCCATAAACAATATAATACGCATTCTCACCATGAAACCGTTCGATACTACTTATGGCAGTCAGTTCCGTTTCTTGCAGCACTTCTTCTGCCACTTGGTCATATGCTGCTGTTCGATTTCCTTGAGCAGCCTGATATAAATAGATGGCGAAAATAAGAAAAGCAATTATCAGCAGGCCGACTATTCCCAAGGTCCATTTCAGCCAGTTTGGCACCGTGTTTCGTGAAATCCCATTATTTATCATTTACATCATCCCGTATAAGATAAAACCCTGAACGTCATATCCATTATTTGTCCTCCGTTAATAAATGCTGTATGTATTATCATATTTTGCTACTCATACAGCTGATAGCAATGCTAACACTATAAGTAACGTTGAAAATAAATAAGTAAAATCACATTATATAGTATAACAAGCATAACGGCAAATTTGTTTCATTTTTATTTATTTCAACAAAAAATTTTCCTGCCCCATACGACCTTGAAACTGATGCATGAGCCTGTGCATCAGTATTTTTTTACAATTTTCACCTTAAAATAAGAAACTGTCCAATTTTAAAACCATTCTTCCGCTTTTTCCATTATGGTTTGTGTTGATTCATGTGTGATCGGAACGGATGGGATTGATTCGGTGAAATACTTGCCATATCGAGCTTTTTTAATACGTGTGTCGCAGACAAATACAATTCCCCGGTCACTGCCTGAACGAATCAGTCTGCCAAACCCCTGTTTAAATCGGATAACAGCATTTGGTAATGCCAATTCAAAAAAAGCATTTTTGCCCTCATGCTTAAACGCATTCGATCTTGCCTCATATACTGGGTGATTGGGTGGCTGAAACGGAAGCCTTACAATCATAAGACATGATAAATCCTGACCTGGTATATCGACGCCTTCCCAAAAAGAGCTTGTTCCCAGTAATATGGATTGATCAAATGTTTGAAAATTCTTTTTTAACCTGGATCGGCTGCCAGTGGAAATTCCCTGAGCGATCAGCATGTACTTATTAATATCAATTGTTTCCCTTAACAAGTAATAGGACTTCCGCAACATGTCATACGACGTAAATAAGACAAGCATTCGCCCATCCGTAATCCGGGCCAACGATATAATGGCTTCACATGTGGCATGTATGAAATCATCTAAAGCATCGTTTCTGACATCAGGAAAATCATTCGGTATCATTAACTGAACCTGTTCCTCATATGAAAAAGGTGAACTTATTTTAGCTGTTATCAGGTTTTCTGATGAAAGTCCAAGTCTTTTTTGGCTAAACGAGAATGAATTTCGTATCGATAATGTAGCACTTGTTAAAATAATGCTGTCTTTTTGCTTAAAGAAGTCATTCGCCAGCAATGTGGATATATCTGTCGGCTCACTATAGAGATATACCGCATTTTTAGCCCCGTAGGCTTCCATTTCAATCCATTTGACGGCATTATCAGTATCCATTAAAAACAGTTGCTCCAGACGATCAATAATGGATTGGAATGATGCCATATGCTCTGTCACTTCATCCACATAATGGTTATCATCAGGTTTAACCGTTACCAGCTGCTGCTTTAATGATGAAAGCAAATGGATCAGATCACGAAAATAAAACGTTAATCTGTTAACCATTTCGGTTATGACGGACCATTTTTCAGGATCTTCCTTGTTTTCGTCAAATCGGTATTGAACCCTCCCGATATCGCTTAACCGTTTGCTTTTTTGTTTCTGTTCGACAACATATTGAAACAGTGTTCGAAATAAATCATCAATTTCATGTTTTGTGTTTTCAAAAATATGATCCCATTCTGCTTCCGAAAACCCGTCTTCATCATTTGAGGGCTGGTCCTTCAGCAGTTTGTCGAGCCAGTTACCATCATTTACTGCCCCGATTTGTGTCAACGTGTTTTGTATGAAAACATAATTGAGTGTTAATCCATAATGTTTGGATGCCGTTTCTTCCAGATGATGTGCCTCATCAATGATAGCTTTATCATAGGATGGGAGCAATTGATAGTCATTAAACATATCTGTACATAACAAAGCATGATTCGTGATCAGAATATCTGCATGCTGTGCTTTCCGCCTAGCCTTCTGATAATATGACCGCGAAAACCATGGTGATGATGGATCGAAGGCATTTTCTGAATCTGTTGAAATTTGCCTGTAAAATATATAGCCACTGGATGGAAGCTGAATCTCATCGACATCTCCTGTCTCAGTCTCTGTCAGCCAGACAAGTATCATTGCTTTCGTCAGTGTTATATCGTAATTGTCAGTCTGATCAGAGGCCAATTCGCGCTCAAACTTTTCAAGGCTGATATAATGCTGTTTTCCCTTCAGCAAGGCCACGTTGAATGGAAATGAAACGAGCTCGCGTATTAATGGCACTTCTTCATCCAATAACTGTGATTGGAGTTGCGTTGTATATGTACTGATAACAATTTTTTTATTCGCGGTCACTGCCTCATAAATGGCTGGAAGCAGATAAGCTAAAGATTTGCCTGTACCGGTTTCTGCTTCAATCAAGGCATGATTTTTCGATTGGAAGGCATCGAACACCGTTTCCGACATTTCGCGCTGACCTGACCGTTTTTCATAATTGGCCATTTGCTGCTCCAGGGTCCCTCCAGCTTCATAAATAGCATCAAGATAGCTGCCAAAGGATGTCTCGACATGTTGTTTTTCAGGTTTGTCATTGGACGTTTTTTTGATGGCTAAACCTCTGTGTATATCCATGTTTTCATCTGTATCAGTTGAAAATGCCAATGCCTGCTGTTGTTCAGATAATAGAGCGTACAAATCTGATTTCAGGCCGCTTTCCAGGCTTAGCATATGGGTTATCGTTTCATAAGGCAGTGACCGGAGTTTTCTCAATTGTAATAAAAGCATTTTTGCGGTCATATGTGCATCTGTTATTGCACGGTGCGGTTCGTCATGGGCAATTTCAAGATAATCTGCCAATTGACCCAATTTAAAACCGGGTGCTTGCGGGTAAAGGATACGAGCTAGTTCAACCGTATCAATTACAGGGTTCTTAAGTTCAAAAAAGCCGGCAGCAGCAAGCTCTCCATTCAGGAATCCCAAATCAAATGGGACATTATGTGCCACGAGATAACCGTTAGCAAACAGAGACGCTATTTCAGCCGCTTTGTCCTGAAAACTCGGTGCGTCACTGACATCCTGATCGGATATGCCTGTCAAATTGGTTATAAAAGGCGGGATTTCCCTGTTCGGATTAAGAAAAGTTGAAAACTCCCCGGTAATTTCATTATTTTCGATTATAACAATCCCAACTTCAATAATCTTATCAGGACTCACCGGTGCATGACCGGTTGTTTCCAAATCAATCACCACATACTTTTCGTTCATAATGCCACCTTGCTCTCATAATTATACATGTTAAGTTTTTCCTCTATTTTAAAACCATTCGATTTCGCCGGAGTATATTTTTTGACTGCCTTCACCTGTTTCTATAAGCAATGCTCCGTCCTCAGCAACGCCGGTAAAAGCAGCCTCTAATACCTTATGGTTTGTCCGGATCCTGATGGTCTCCCCTATCCTGTATCCATATGATTCCCATTTAGTTTGCACTTTTGAAAAACCATGGTGCATAAATGTATCATAGGATCGTTCAAACTTCAGCAGTAATTGTTGAATAAGTGGTACGATCGGCTGGTCTTCACCGGTTGCTGATTTAAGCGAAGCAGCCCGATCATTTATTATGCCGGGAAACTCATCACTTGTTTGATTCACATTCAGACCTATTCCCACAACAATATAATGTATCCGGTCTTGTTCGGCTTGCATTTCGGTTAAAATACCTGCTGTCTTTTTACCATCAATTAAAAGATCATTCGGCCACTTGATTTTTGCCTCAGCTGTCGTTTGTTCGGTTATGACGTCTGCCAGAACAGTCGCTGTTAATAATGTTAATTGTGGTGCTGCAGAAGGAAGTATGGACGGGCGCAAAATAATACTCATCCATATACCTTTATGTTTGGATGAATGCCATCTGCGTTCCATCCTCCCTTTTCCTTCTGTTTGTTCATCAGCAATAATCACGGTGCCATGTTCGGCATTTTCTTGAGCGGCCTGATGAGCTATAAGCTGTGTCGATTTTGTTGTTGGTTTATGTATGATATTCTTTCCCAGCCAGTTTGTTTTCAGCCCCCAATGCAGGGTGTTTGCACTAATCTTATCAGGTGATTTGACAATTCGGTAACCTTTTCGGGGGACACCTTCAATGATGTATCCATCTTTTTCCAGTTCTTTCATATGCTTCCAAATAGCACTGCGCGAAATATGCAATTTGTCCGATAAAAATTGCCCTGACACGTATTCATAATCACTTGTTTCCAGCAGCTCAATTAATCGGTTTCGTGTAGGTTCCATTTGATCCATTCCTTTAACGCATTCTTATCATTGCTGAGATGCCCTAAAACAACCTGTTTCTCAATTTCATTCAACGCTTTCCCGATCCACGGTCCCGCGGTTTTATCAGGAAAAGCCCTGCGTAAATCCATACCATTTATCACTATATCTTTTTTCGATTGAATGGGTAGCGAATGATTAATCTGTTTCATCATGTCACGGGTTACAGTGTCATCGAATAACATCTTTACTAATGCTGCAAAATCACTGTAACAATCAGCATAGAGACGATAAACGATACATCGGTCCAGGCCGTTGTGCTGATAATGCACCAATGCTTCGTTCAAGGCTTCTGCTTCATATTTTATCTTGTTGGAACATCTCCATTGTCCGGCCCACTCCTGAATCGTTACCCCTGGCTCATTAAAATGCAGTAACGCCATAACAGCACCAAACGACGTTAAAGGTATTAGCTCTCTGGGTAATCTTTTGATAATATGGGGATGTTCTTGCAGAATGGGCAAGTGTTTTACAATGTTAACCATCTTGAAGTAATACATGCCCGTATTGACATATGATCCTGCAAAAAATTTAGCCGTTTCCTGGACAATCCGCTCCATAGCAATCGTCTCTATCTCATTCGAAACAGCCCGCATGGCATCCAGGGTATCTTCTTCAAGAGAAAACCCTAATTGGCTGGAAAACCGGAGCGCACGTATGATGCGTAAAGGATCCTCCATAAATCGTTCATAACCGTTTCCAACTGTGCGGATAATGCCGTTTCTAATATCCTCTTGTCCATTAAATAAATCGATGATATTTCCACTTCTGTCCATTGCTAAAGCATTAATCGTAAAATCACGCCGTTTCAAGTCCTGATCAATCGTTTGAACAAATTGTACTGAATCAGGGTGCCGTTGATCAGAATAGTCATCATCCACCCGGAAAGTTGTGACTTCATAAGATTGATGGTTGTGGCGCACGATGACCGTACCATGTTCCAGACCTACCGGGATTACCTTGCTGAAAATCTGCTGAATAACGTCAGGTGGGGCAGATGTGGCGATATCAATATCGCCAATTTTGCGCCTGAGTAATAAGTCCCGTACACAGCCACCAACGAAATAGGCATCATAGCCATATCGTTCAATTTGTTCAAGTACGTCACTTGCTTCCTGAAATTGTTTGGTTAATAACACCGGCATCACCATTTATTTTTGAAGCAGCTTATCATATAAACGGATATACTGCATGACAATATCTTGTGAATAGAAATGTTTTCGGGCGTGTGCTAAGGCATTTTTCGAAAAATGCCTTAGCAGTTTTTTGTTCTGCAATAAATTAATCGCGTACGCTGCTGCCTGGCTCGTGTCTCCCGTTTCAACAATATAGCCTGTTTCATCGTGCCTTATGACTTCAGGAATGCCGCCGATATTTGTCCCGATACATGGCACTTCACAGGACATGGCTTCTAATAACACGAGACCAAAACTTTCTTTTTCGGACATGAGTAACTTCAAATCAGAAATGGATAATAAATCATTCACATTTTTCTGTTTACCCAGAAATAATACATTATCATTCAGCCCTAACTCTGAAACCAATTGATACATTTCCGAATATTCAGGGCCATCACCGACTAACAGAAGCTTTGCGTTGACTTCTTCATGAATTTGCTTAAACGTATAAATGATATCCTCCACACGTTTGACCTTACGAAAATTTGAAATATGGATAATAACTTTTTCATCCGGATCAATACCATATTCCTGCCGTATGGAATCACCGGCTATTTTCGTATATTCCGTTTCATTCACGAAATTATAAATCACCTCTATAGCCTTATCTGTATCAACGACATCTCTTGTTTGTTCAACAAGGCTATGGGATACTGCCGTTACAGCATCAGATTGTTCGATACCATGCCTGATCATTTTTTTCAGAGAATGGTCAATACCGAGTACCGTAATGTCGGTTCCATGCAGTGTCGTAACGATTTTAACATCATGCTCGGCAATATCCTTAGCCAGTATAGCACAAATGGCATGTGGCATCGCATAATGAACGTGCAGAATATCGAGTTTTTCCTGGTCAATCACTTCAGCCATTTTATTCGCCAGCGTCAAATCAAATGGCGGGTATTGAAATACCGGGTAGTGGTTCAGCTCAACTTCATGATAATAAATATTGGGCTGAATCCGATTTAAACGAAATGGCAGACTGGAGGTGATAAAATGGATCTCATGACCTTTCTCCGCCATCATCATGCCAAGTTCCGTAGCTATTATACCTGAACCCCCAACCGTCGGATAGCATGTAATACCTATTTTTTTCATATATCATTACCTTCTTGCTCGTTTTCCTTTGCAACTTTTCGCCAGTCAAAATTTCCATTTGCAAGCGCATGTATCATGATTTCAGCTGCTGCCGGATTAGTAGCAAGCGGAATCAGGTGAACATCGCATAAACGCATAAGAGCACTGACATCCGGTTCATGCGGTTGTGCTGTCAAAGGATCTCTGAAAAAAATAACGGCATCCATCTCATTATTGGCTATCCTGGCGCCAATTTGCTGATCACCGCCAAGCGGCCCTGACTGGAATTGGTGAACCGGAAGCCCGGTCCCTTCAGCGATTCTCTCCCCCGTTGTTCCTGTTGCAAATAGCTGATGCTCTTTAAGTACATGTTGATATGCGACTGTAAAATGAATGATATCCTGCTTCTTCTTATCGTGTGCAATTAATGCGATATTCATCGTAATCCCCTATTCAAGTATATTTTCCAATCCATATACAAGCTTATTTAATTCCATCACTTTATTGACTGACAGCTTAACCCCTTCCATGAATGAAGCCCGGTTGTAGGAGTCGTGTTTGATCGATAAGGTCTGTCCGGGGCCGCCGAAAAGCACTTCCTGATGTGCAACAAGTCCCGGGAGCCTGATGCTATGAATGTGGATACCATCTGTATCAGCCCCTCGTGCCCCATCAAGGGTTTCTTTTTCATCCGGATGCCCTTGCTGTTTGCTCTTTCGTGTTTCCTCCATCATATTAGCGGTTTTCACAGCCGTACCTGATGCGCGTGTGTTTTGATATAATCCTTCTACCGCCGCAATTCTTGATCTTGAGAAAAAGCCGATGTACCAACTACTTGTCGAATATCATAATTAAAAGAGCGGAGCTTTGATTGTGTTTCAAATCCTGAAACCCGGAAGGCGTTAAATCAATAAATACATCTGCATCAGTCTCTTGAAAGCATTGTTCGGGATCCTCAAAATCCGGTAACGTCAACATCTGGAAGAATTTTCAATATCCATTAGTGTTTACCGTCATTTTTTTCCGGTCAATACATGCCAAGATGATGATTCTTCATTGTTCACCATATGACGCCTTCAGATCCCCATTTTTCCCACGGTGTCCTGCAATAATAATCTTAGTGGCCATTGTTATCCTCCTGTTACATTGATTCGTTCTTTTTTTAATCTTTATGTGTCCAGCGATTTTTGTCACGGGTTTCGATTTTTTGCATCGCAAATATGAATGCTCGGAATAAATCAATATCGGGTGAGTTGGCAAAGACGTCAAAATACAAACATGATATCACCAAGCTCTTCTTCACTGTTTTTTTTTTCTTTTTCGGAGGCTTTTCGGCTTTTCCCCGTAGTATTGATTGACTTTCACGAGCCAGTTCACCAGTTTCTCACTTAAGCCTGGCTATTAAGCTTAAGGGGAAAATAGCCCTTTAAACTGGGGATATGTAATCATCAACGCCTGCTGTTTTCTTTCTTATTAAAATTGGGGTGATCTGTTTTCATAAAATATTCGCCTTTTAGTATTTATATTTAATCTTTTTTTGTTTAGCTAAAAAAGGTAACGTTTTCAAATCATTGGGGCTTTTGACTTTTACATGTGAATTGTTCTATAATGGAAACGTATCTATTTGGACGATGGAATGGAGGTTTTATGATATATTCGGCTTAAAATTTAAGAACATCTTTCTTTTATTTTGGCTTGGTTCTGCAATTTTTCATTTGGGTATTGTTCATTTATATGCAAAATACCTCGGGGTGAAGGCGGATTTACTGGGATCACCTCTTTTTTATATTTTTTATTGGGAATTGGGGATTCCTGCTATTTCGAAATTATCGTGTTAATTCCTGTCTTTTTCATTTGGATGGAAATATCTCGGACGCAACACATTCATTTATACGGTTATTGGGGACCTTTGGGTTTCTTTTTATTTTCTGGCCATTTTCAATTCAAATCCATTTTCCGGTTGAGGCTGGATCGATATGACCCGCCAGCACTGTTTGCCCGGTGCGTTATCGGCGTCGCCTGGGTTTATTTTTTTCGTTATGGCGGCACAACCAAGTGGTTGGTTGATATCATCGCAAGGGCTCGTTAAACAAAATACGCAGGTGGACTTATGGGGCAGAACAATGTTTTCTTTTTGACTTTTGTTGTCATAGCAACACCTTTTGCTGCCTATCTTGAAATGGTGCAGGGTATGTATACGCTGTAGCCGTTTATATTGGCGCAAGGGGATGACCATCCAGGAAGTGCATATTCTGCACGCGTGCGCCATCATTTCAGCCATAGTGACCATTTCCCGCGCCATTATGAAGAAATGGGACCTGGTGTAAACAGTATGGATGGACGTGGAGTTATACCGGGAAAAACGGGATGTCCTTTACTGCATTGTCGGGAGGAATGAAATTGTCCGGCTGGAAATATTAATAAAATGACATTGACCCCATGGCGTTTGTTGCCATGAGTTCGGTTCACGAGTGTCTTGGGCGAAGGATTCACATTGGATGAAAACAAGAATCCAATCGAATAATTCAGTGGGGTGATTTCTCCGCTGATGTTCGGTTAGGCCGAATCGGACAATGTGTTGCAGTTGCATGCTGTTTCAATCGGGACTTACAATACCCCTCTGTTCTAAATTACAAATCGAAATTCCGGCATGTAAAAAAGGGGCATGATTTTAAAAAAATTTTTTAAATCCTGCCCCTTTTTCTTTAATAGTTTTCGATTGTAGTAATGAGAAGGGCTGAAAAATTTATGTGGTTTCACAAGGATTGTTGTTTTTGCCGCAAAATCCAAAAATGATGCAACTTAGTTCCCCCTCTGTCTATAGGAGGTGAGTGCTAGTTCCTCGCTGCGGAAAAATACTCCCTTTCCGCGGGGAACGCTTCAGTCTCCTCGCTCGCCGGGCCAACACGATGTTGGTCACGGGAGGCGTTGGCTATTGACGTGGCGTTCTTAGCCTTTGTTCCTTAGCGCTCGCTGCGGGGTCTTCAGACTGTTCCTTTCCCGCAGGAGTGTCGCATTTTTCCGCAGCTCAGTGTCCTGTCCTATCCTAGTGAGAAAAAGCCCACTAGATACTTTATTTTGAGTTTCAACATTCAAAATGCAGAACGAACGTCAATAAAAGCGGAGCGTATTCGTATTTCCGGAGCGGTCATTGCACTCAACTTTTTCATTGTGTCGTATTTTGTATCGACCACGAGATTAAAGGCAACAAAAAAGGATGACACAATTGCATGCCATCCCTTTAAATACATTATATCCCTTATTCACTGCTTGCGGCATAAATCAGAATAAACCGAACCAGTTCAGCAACAGCTACCAACGCAGCTGCAACGTAAGTTAAGGCGGCAGCATTCAGCACTTTTTTCGTTTCACGTTCTTCATTATTGCGGATAACACCTGTTGAAACCATCTGGGCCATTGCCCTGTTTGAGGCATCAAATTCAACAGGCAGTGTCACTAACTGGAATAAAACAGCTGCCGAAAAGAAAATAATGCCAAGTAACAGCAGCCCCTGACTAAAGATCATACCAGCAATTATCAGGAATATTGCCATATTCGACCCTGTTGCAGCTATGGGAGCCAGTGAGGACCTGAAACGCAAGAATGCATAATCCTCTGCATCCTGAATGGCATGACCTACCTCGTGTGCCGCAATAGCTGATGATGCCATTGACTGGCCGTGGAAGTTGCCTGACGAAAGATTTACGGTTTTCTTTTTTGGATTATAATGGTCTGATAAAAACCCTTTCGTTTCCTGAACTTGTACATCATAAATACCATTATCATTAAGAATCTTTCTTGCAACGTCAGCACCTGTCATACTGGATGATGTTGGTTTTTTGGAATATTTCTTATACGTATTTTTAACTTTGGATTGTGCCCACAAAGGGATAATCATCAAAAGTGCAATATAAATTAAATAACCGCCAAGACCCATGTACATTCCTCCATCTATTTTTAATATATTCCCTTATGGTCAATTTTAGTCAAAAATTCTCTGAACGTCAATTATTTGAATCGTCCTCTGACCGTTTCTTTTTTTCTCCTCTATATTTTCTCCAGCTTACATACGATAATGTAATCGCTATTGAGCCACCAACAATTCCCACCATCCAATAGAAGGGAACCATGTTTACATTCGCATTGGTTTTTGCTGCAACTGTTAAATTCTGCTGTGCTGAGGCGAGGATTGGAGCTGATAGTTGTATATATATGTACATTCCGATGATGGCAATCAGCATACGCTTTATGAATTTCATGGGGTCACCTCACATAACATCTTCATTACTAATGTATGTGCGGCTAATACAATATATAACTGATCACGTCAGCGAATTTTTGGATTTAATGGTTAACATATAAGCTATCGCTATGGATAGAATACTCAGCCAAAAGGTAAAATAGCCAATTTCATTCATATAAGCTGTTAATGAGGAATAATTAGGCATTTGCTCAAATACATAATCAATTATATCATTGTGCAGCACCCAAATGGCAGCGACCACAATATGCCGTAATTTTATAGCATAAAAAGGTGTATACAGCAAGCCTTGAATCGCCATTGCCCCATGAGACAGCATGAGCATATAACCTGTCCAGCCCAATGAACCTTCAATCATTAATGTGAGTAAATTCATGACAACTGCCCAAGCGCCGTATTTGAATAACGTAATCATGGCAAGTGCTTCAATATATGGAACATTTTTATTGAACAGAAAAAATAATAAAACAATCGTAAAAAATAAACTTGCCGTTGGACTGTCAGGAACAAACAGCAGGAATATATCCGGCGTACCGGATAACTGATGACGGTACCAGTAAAAACCGTAAATGGTGCCTAATAAATTAATCATAAACAGTAAACGTAAAAACCATTTATCCAGAAGTATGTATTTGATCATTAATAAATCCCTTCTTGAAGTATCCAGTAGTAAAAACACCTTTACCAATTATAATTGGCAAAGGTGTATAGGTAAACATTATCATTCGGATTGGTCTTCGTTCACAGATACAATGAAGTCAGCTAACTGCTGTAATTCCTCATCTGACCCTGTGAACTGATCAGTCGGCATAGTACCGATACCATTCACGGCGATGTCTGCAATTTCCTCAGCAGAACGATCAATACCGGTTAACGGCGGACCAGCAGACCCCCCTGAAAGATCATCACCATGACAACTCATACAGTTATTCTCATATATGGCGTAACCCTCGGATTCCGTATCGATATCGGCTTGTTCGGACGGCGGGATTGGCTGATTGGCTTCAGCACGCTCTTCATAATCTACGCCTGCTGCCGATTCATAGGTCAGCCAAAAGACCGATGTAACTGCCAAAAGCATCATACCGACTGCAATCGGTCGCTGATGCGGACGTCTGCCCGGGCCTTTATCCAGAAAAGGTGCTAAAAACAGTCCACCGAATGCCACTCCGGGGATAACGAGCATACCTAATAAAACATACGGTCCACTGGCAAAGTCATATTTCAGCAGTTCATATAAGAATAAGAAGTACCAGTCCGGCAAAGGTATATAACTGGCATCAGTCGGATCGGCCATCCCTTCAAGCGGAGAAGGATGTGCTAAAGTCAGACAAAGAAACCCTACTAAAAACACAGACCCTGCCAGCCATTCTTTTAATAAGAAATTGGGCCAGAATGCTTCAGTCCTGCCGGGATATTCTGAGTAATCTTTTGATTTATTCGGTTTGCGTTCCGCGGAGATTCGCGAATCTCCGACGAACTTCATTCCCTTACCCTTATGCACGGCTTAACCTCCTTTATATTATAATGGTCCGGATATTCCTTGTTTTCGAATTAATATGAAGTGTACACCCAATAAAGCAAATAACGCAGCAGGCAAGAAGAAAACGTGTATTGCAAAGAACCTGGTTAATGTCTGGGCACCAACAATTTCCTCATCACCGGCCAGCAACGTTTTCAGCTCGTCTCCAATTAGTGGAACATCCGCTGCAATGTTCAATCCGACTTCTGTTGCAAAGTATGCTTTATTGTCCCAAGGCAGCAGATAGCCTGTGAAACCTAAGCCCAGGACGACGAAAAACAACAGGACACCGACCATCCAGTTAAGTTCACGTGGCTTTTTGTATGCACCCTGAAAGAATACACGTAAAGTATGTAGCAGTAGCATTACAACCACAACACTGGCGCCCCAGTGATGCATGCCGCGCACAATTTGACCATGTGCCACTTCAGTTTGCAAATAATAAACAGAACGCCATGCATTTTCAATATCTGGAACGTAGTACATCGTCAAAAACATACCTGACAGTATTTGAATGACGACTACGAAAAAAGTCAATCCGCCAAAACAGTAAACAAATGCGGAAAAGTGATGGGCTGGATTAACATGCTCAGGAACCTCGTGGTCTGCAAGATCGCGCCATAAAGGGGTAATATCTACGCGCTCATCAATCCAGTCATAAATTTTTTGCAGCATTACCAGTTACGCCTCCTCTCTCGATTGTGAATTACCCAGGAATAACATTCCGTTTTCAATTTTGTGCTCATAAACGGGCAATGGTGCTGTAGGTGGTGTTCCTTCAACGTTCACACCGTCTTTATAATACAGCCCGTCATGGCAAGGACAATAGAAGCGTTCCGGATGGTCTTCGCTTCCTTCCCATGACACAACACAACCAAGATGTGTGCAAATTGGGGAAAGGGCAACTATATCACCATTGTCGTCTTTGTAAACCCATGCAGTTTGACTGACAGTTGATTCATACCAGCCATCAACTTGTTCAATTTCCCAATCCACTCGCTGAGGCACATTTGTAATATCCTCCTCCGCAAGCTGAACATTGGTAAAGTCACTTTCACCTTCGCCCTGTTGCAATACAGGATCAATAGCCATTCTTAAAGGTGAAATCATTATGCCCGCTGCCATAAATCCTCCTACACCTGTAAGTGTATAATTCAAAAATTGTCGACGGGATACTGGTTGTTTATCTTCGCTCATGATTTTCCCCCCCTCTATACATTTTTCACGGACAAGCTTATAAAATCAGATTACTAGGACAATACCATAATAGCGCAATCTTCCTGACGGGTCAATATAAATCCTTTGCACTTCATGGGTCTTCTGCAGTTGTCCACTCTAAAGAAGTATATCAAAATTTACAGCTGAATTCGATTAAAAAGTGTTTTTAATTAACCTTTCCAATAGGAGCGTATAAGTTCAGTGACTTCCTTGACCTGACTGCGGATAACTGACTGTATATCTGATGCTTTCATTGATTCTGTGGCTGTCGCCGGCAGCCAGATTAAGCTTCCCTGTAATGATTGTTCGACCTTTTTCCAGCCGGAATCAGATGTCACGAAAAAGACATGATGAAAAGGCTGTGTCTGTATATCTTCAACCCATGTATGAACCCGTTCCATCTCAGCTTCTTTATCAGCTGATGTTAAATAGTGAAAATTTGGTGCCAACAGGACACGGCCAGTTAGCTCTTTTTCCAATTCACGGTTGAATACAGAGAGAATTTCGCTTTGAAAAGCATCCTTTTCAAGGTTTGAATCATTCGATAATTGAAAAGGCAATAAAGGTATAATAATCGTATCGACATACTCTTTTGCCTGGACATATTGCTGCAAATCCTGTTTAATCCATTTCATAGTATACTACCAGCCCTTCTATCTATTCTTCATACTGAGAAAAATTTCAAATCAAGTTTCATGTTATCCCAATAACATAAAAAAAATCAACCTTTTATATCTGTCCGAAAGGTTGATCGAATGTCATATTATTCAATTTACGAAGGTGATCAGTCAATTCAGTAAAGGCTTGCTGATCCCGTTTGTCCAGAGCTTCGTCTATTTTTTTCAGGATTGCTTGCTGCTGATAGTCGTAAATGGTTTTTTCCAACAGACGTTTTGCTAAATCCTGATCTTCCCCGGTTATAAAATAATCATCAGGAATGAATGGATTCTCAACGAGCACTGCTGCATAGAAAATACTCTGGTAAGACTTATTGAAATTTAATTGAATGTACAATGGCTCATGCTGATTCATGCGGATATCATGAAAAGCTTTTTCGGCATCAGTCGTTACCAGTTGTTTTTTATAAAAACGGAACGGTACTGCATCCGAACACTGACTGCTCATGATTAACCCGCGGGGGCAAAATTTTGCCTCCCGGACGAAATGTACATTATCCAAAAGTTTTTGATGATTGACGATATAATTGAGGATCCACACACTTTCCCGCTTTTTCAGCTGATAGTGGTTCAGGAACCATTGAATAAAGCTTTTTTTGTCCTTTGCAGAAACAGGAGTTTGCATTTTTATGACGAACCTCCCCTGGAAATAGTCCACGCGCGCTATATTTCTCTTGTATGTTTCAAACGCTGCACATATTCCTCAATATCCGGATCAATCGGCTGTATCTTCAAATACGCTTCAAATATTTGAATGGCTGTATCGATCCTCCCTTCCTCTGTCAGAAAATAACCGTATTCTCTCAGGAAATCACTATCCTGGTTTAAGCTATTATATGCTTCCTGATAGTGCTTTAATGCATTTTGATACGATTCTGTTTCATTGTACGCGCGTGCAAGCTCCCATTCATAAAGCGGATCACTGGCCCCCATCTTTTTAATATCAGTAATCAATTCAATAATACTGTCCTGATTTTCCTGTTCTTTAAATAATTCAATTAAAAATAGTATGGCTTCTTTATAGTCAGGATCCAGTGTCACAGCTTCTCTTACCCATTTTTCACTTTCATCATCGTTCCCTGATTGGTGTGCCAGGGAACCTGCAAAAAAGTAAAGTTCTTTATTAAATTCATCGACTTTAAGACCCTGCTTAGCCGTTTCATATGCCTCGTTAATCATTTCTTCATCTTCATATGCCTTCGCTAATTGATAATAAGCCGTATGGTAATACATATCCTGCTCAATGACATGTTTCCATGCATGGATGGCAATATCCCGTCGTCCGGCATGCAGTGCTGTGAAACCGTACTTAAACAAAGTGTCCGGATCCTCACTGTCGATGCTCTGGTAAGTTTGAAGAGCGATTTCATATTCGCCGGAAGCTGCATAAGCTTCTGCCAATCGGTCGTTAATCGATACATTCGCGATTTCTTTTGTAACAGGGAGTATTTTCTCGTAGTACGTGATAGCCTGCTGGTAGTCTCCATTTGAAAACAGCAGCTCTCCAAGTGCAAAATCAATAATTGGTTCGTTAGGCTCGTGATGCTTGGCACTCAGTAACTTTTGTTCTGCTACCTCAAATAACCCCTGTGCCTGGTACAGATCTGCCAACTGCATAAGTGCCTGTACATAGTCAGGGTCATCTTCTCCAATTTCGTTCAATAAGTTTATGGCTTCCTCATCATTATCCTGTTCAATATATACATCCGACAGCATAATTTTTATTTCACTCTCGTTTGGGAAACGATTGATTAATTCCTCTAAGATATCAGTTGCCTCTCTTAAAAACCCCCATTGAACAAACAACTCGGCTATGGTGAATTTTTCCTCATCATCCGCTTTTGGCAAGTAATCTTCAAGTAATGCAATGGCCTTATCGGACTGTTTGGCTTCCATCAGATGAACAGCTTCCATTATGGTGGTGTCCATGAAGAACATCCTTTCTCACTTTCGACTTTTCTAATAGGATTTTTCGTAAACTTTGATGATTTTAATTCCGGGGTCGATATAAAAGCGAAACACTGAAATATTTGAGTGTAATGACACCGCTCCGGAAATACACTTGGTGCTCGTCGTGTTGCAAGAGAATTCGGCGGAGCAGCACTCCTCGCAACTCGTAGCCTACTCGGTGGATGTTTTGCTCGTCGCTGCGGGGTCTCACATTGGCCACTTTTCCCGCAGGAGTCTCCGTGTATTTCCTCCGCTCGTGTTGACTTTCTGTAGATTGAATCTTCTCCACTAGGACAGAACACGACACGAAGCTGCGGAAAAATGCGAGACTCCTGCGGGAAAGGAACAGTCTGATGACCCCGCAGCGAGCGTTCAAGGAACAAAGGCTAAATTCGCCACGTCAATAGCCAACGCCTCCCGCGACCAACATCGTGTTGGCCCGCGAGCGAGGAGGCTGAGGCGTTCCCCGCGGAAAGGGAGTATTTTTCCGCAGCGACGGACGAGCACCCAATGCCGATAGAATTGGAGAAACACATTCCAAAAGTTGTTTCGCAGTTTAGTGATTTTGTGGCAGAAACAATAATCATTAAGAAAACAGCCTTCTAATATGTTTCATCATACAGAAAACAATTTTCATATTCAAACAGAAAAGAATCTGCTCGAAAACAGATTCTTATTGGCTCGTTACAGTCTGTAAATGCTGAAAAAAATCAGGGTATGAAATGTTAATGGATGAAACGTCATCAATCATGACGGCATCTTTTGTTATTAGAGATGAAATTGCAAGCATCATGGCAATCCGGTGATCATTGTACGCTTTTGTTTTTCCGCCCGTCAATGAATAACCACCTTCGATTACCATTCCGTTTTCAGTAGGTTTGACATATGCCCCAAGGCGAGTCAAGCCTTCTGTTGTTGCTTTAATGCGGTCTGTTTCTTTCACCCGAAGTTCTTCGGCATCCCGGATAATCGTCGTTCCCTCTGCCTGGGTTGCTGCCAGGGCGATAATCGGAAGTTCATCAATCAAACGTGGAACGATTTCACCTTCTATGACAGTACCTGTAAGTTTTTGATGTGTAATCGTAACATCACCGAACGCTTCTCCACCAATTATTTGCTGATTCGAAATATCAAACGATGCCCCCATTTCTCTCAGGACATCGATAATGCCCGACCGGCTATGGTTAAGCCCTACGTTTGTCAATGTCAGCTTACTCCCCGGCACGATTGCTGCAGCTGTCATGAAAAATGCTGCTGACGAAATATCACCGGGGACATATACATCGGTGGCAATCAAGGACTTTTCATTTGAAATGCGGATATGACCATTTGATGCAGATATATCAGCACCAAATGCCCGCAGCATATTTTCGGAATGATCCCTGGTAGGTGAGGCTTCCACGACTTCAGTAGCCCCTTCCGCAAATAACCCGCCAAGTAAAACGGCTGACTTAACCTGCGCACTTTTAATCGGCAATGTATAGTGAATGCCCTTGAGATTACCGCCTCGTACTGCCAGTGGCAAATAGCTTCCCCCTGAACGGCCATCGAATTGGCCCCCCATTTTTTCAAGGGGCTTGACAACCCGATTCATAGGCCGCGATGCCAAAGAAGCATCACCATATACAGAAGTGAAAAATGGCAATCCAGCCAGTATGCCCGGCATGAGCCTTGCAGTCGTTCCTGAATTTCCGAAATAAAGCGGTTCAATTGGTTCGTGAAAGTTACCAGGTCCATTACTTTCGATTGTCAGCGATGTATTATTTTGCTGAATGGACACTCCAAACTGCCTGAATGCATCCACTGTTCGATTGCAATCCTCACCGGTTAAAAAATTAGTAATATGTGTCGTCCCTTTGGCCAGAGCTCCCAACATCACTGCCCGGTGTGAAATGGATTTATCCCCCGGTACCTGCAAATTACCGGTCAGCGGGGATGATGAAGGCTTCAACGTTACACCATTCAATGGACATCACTTCCTTCACTCTTTTAATCTTCAAGCATTAATTCATAATTATGACGTTTTAATATGTGATAACTTTTCAATTGCTCATCTTTCGTTGAAACACTTAATCTTAATACACCTGTAATGCCTTCGCGTATCTCCAATATTCGTATGTTCGTAATACTGACTTCTTCCTCAGCCAGCAGATTGGCTACGGAAGCTATGGCACCGGTCTGGTCACGAATATCCACATACAAATCATAAAACGCTGGTATCGCGCCTTTTTCTTTTGTGCCCAAGCCGTCCCGGTAATCTTTTGCCTGCTTCAAATAAGCTGTCAAATCCGACTTATGATCTTTTTGAAGCATTTGTTTTAAGACGGCCATTTCATCTGTCCAGTCATCAATCATCTTCATCATCTTGTGCTTATTGTGATAAAAAATATCCTGCCATAGCTGCGGATTACTGGATGCTATACGGGTCACATCACGAAAACCGCCGGCTGCAAGTTTAGGAATGAACGTGTGTGTGTCTTCCCATTTCCTTGCCTGCTGGACTAAGGCAGAAGCAATCAGATGAGGAAAATGTGAAATAACCCCCGTCATCTCATCATGTTCATTTGCTTTCAGTTTAATAATATGACTTTTGGTCACCTTCAGCATATCTTCAAGCGTATCAACTGCTGATGCCTCACAGACCGGAGATGGCGATAGCACGTAAATGGCATTCTCAAACAGATGTGATTTCGCTGCTGTTATCCCTATTTTATGGGATCCTGCCATCGGATGACCGCCAATAAACTGTATACGATCATTGTTTATTGTATTAGCCAGATCATGAATCGGCTTTTTGACTGACGATACATCAGAAACAATGACATCATGATCAAACGTGATTTGTTCCAATTGTTTCAAATAATCAAGGGTTTCGGTTATCGGTGTTCCTAACAAAATAATATCTGCTTTTTGGGCTGCTTCTATTATATCCGTACAGGACTCATTGATAATGTCATTCATTCGAGCGAAATCCAGTGATTTTTGATTCGTATCAAAGCCAATGATGTGGTTTTCCTCGGACTCGCGTAAACTCTTTGCCAAGGAGCCGCCTATCAAGCCCAGTCCGATCATTAAAATTGTTCTTTTCACGATTCTGTTCCCTCATTTATTTTCAAGTGTAACTGATATAGTACTTTCTGCAGCTCCTCCATATCTGTTTCATTCCCGATTGTCACTCGAATTGTTTCAGGTGCACCAAGCCCTTCACCAGGACGCACAATGAACCCATTTTCCAGCAAATATTGAAAAGCGTCTTGACCGCTGATTGGTGTCGAAACGAGCAGAAAATTCGTTTGAGAATCAAAGTAATGCCAGCCAAGCGAATCAAGAAATGCCTTAAATGATTGTTTTACTATGTTATTCCGTGAGATTGATTCCCGAATAAATGCATCATCATTCAATGCGACCATCGCAGCGTTTTGAGCAATCGACGATGTATTAAATGGGCCTCTGACAACATCCAATCGCGTTATAAGTTCATTGTCCGCAATACCATAACCTATTCTCAAACCGGCCAATCCATATGCTTTTGAAAATGTCCGCAGCACAACAAGATTTTTATAGTGTTGCATATTTTCTAAAATATTCGGGTGCAATTGATCATCAACGTATTCGAAATAGGCTTCATCCAAAACAACAAGAACATCGTCCGGACATTTTTCCATAAACGTATAAAAATCATCACGTGGAATCAGACACCCTGTTGGGTTATTCGGGGAGCAAAGCCAGACAACGTTTGTTTTATCATCAATTGCCTCCAGCATGCCCGGGAGATCATGATAGCCATTAACTGTCGGCACTTCTTTTACATCAGCCCCCTCAACAAGTGCATTGTGTTTATACTGCGGAAATGTGGGGGTTGCCACGACTGTATTGACGCCGGGATATAAAAACGCACGTCCAATCAATTGCACAATCTCATCTGTCCCATTTCCAAATATAAGCTGGTTTTCATATACATTTAATTTCTTTGCCAGAACATTTCTTAATTCCGCCGTGTAGCCATCCGGGTATATATTAAGTGTCATATTATGATTGGAAAAGCAGTCCTCCACTTCCCTGGAATAGCCGAATGGATTTTCATTTGAAGCCAGCTTAACAATGCGATTTAAGCCATATTCTTTTTTGACCTCTTTTGTTTGTTTTCCGGGTTGATAAGGTGTCATGTCTTTTAATATATGTTTACTTTTCATTACGTCCTGCCCCCCTATTTGTTTCGTTGTTTCAGTTCCCTGAGAAAATCATACACTTTATTCAGTAAGTCTTCGTCGCTTATTTCCATAAGTGCTGGCTGGGCTATATCTTGTAAAAGCACTAACTGAATTGTACTGTCTAGTGTTTTTTTATCCTTTTTCATTTTCAAAAGAATCTCCTCGGGATCAATGTCAGGTAATTGTAATGGATAACCGTTATCCTTTAACCAGGTATATAATTGTTCAAAAGGAAGATTAATGGCATACATTTTTTCACTTACTCTGACTGCAAATAATAATCCGATTGCTACCAGTTCCCCGTGAGTCCATGAGCCATACCCCAGAATGGACTCCAGGGCATGCCCTAACGTATGGCCAAGGTTAAGGTGTTTTCTTATTCCTGATTCATGTTCATCAATCTCCACAATTCCGGCTTTGATTTTGATTCCCCTGGTTAAATGATTTGTGAGATTCTGACCCGTTAATGACGACAGGTCCATCATGATTAATGATTCGTACAAGCTTTTATCTGCCAGCAAAGCTTCTTTCAGCAACTCAGCATAACCGGACCTGACTTCTTTGTTATGCAATGTATGAAGTGTTTGAACGTCATAGATAACTGCAACCGGCGCGTAAAAATTGCCGATCATATTTTTTCCATGTTCATGGTTGATCGCTACTTTCCCGCCAACACTGCTGTCATGGGCAAGGATTGTCGTCGGCATTTGAATGAAATCAACCCCGCGCATGAAGGTGGCAGCCACAAACCCTGCAACGTCGCCAACAACACCGCCGCCAAGCGCAATGATAAGTGATTGTCTGTCAAGGCCAAATTCAATAGCTTTGGAATGCAGCTGATAAAAGATTTCAATATTTTTGGCTTTTTCCCCTGCCGGAATCGTGTGGGAAAAAACAGTTTCCTCTGACAGACTTTCCTTAACATCCTGTAAATAATGGGCAGCCACTGCGTCATCCGAAATAATTAAAATGGAAGCGTAATGTTTTGGTAAATATTGCTTCACGTGATGCCGCAAGTCTTCCCCTATATAAACGGGGTAGGTATGTGCTTCAGCCTTCACCTTTATCTCGTTCATTAAAAACACCTTATTTCTTCACGGTAGTCATCGATGGCTTGCTTAAGCTTTGGAAACTGATCACTTGGAAATTGTTCGGTTATCGCCTTGGCCACTTCAAAAGCTACAACGTGTTCCATCACCACTGACGCAGCGGGTACAGCACATGAATCTGAACGTTCAATGCTTGCATTGAACGGTTCTTTTGTTTCGATATCGACACTTTTAAGCGGTTTGTATAGGGTTGGGATAGGTTTCATAACACCTTTGACGACAATTGGCATACCAGTTGACATGCCGCCTTCAAACCCGCCAAGGCGATTGGTTTCCCGGTAGTAGCCATCCTTTTCGCTCCAGGCAATCTCATCGTGGACCTCACTGCCGTTTTTACGTGCCGCTTCAAATCCAAGTCCAAACTCGACGCCTTTAAAGGCATTGATACTGACGACACTGCCTGCTATTCTGCTGTCAAGCTTCCGGTCATACTGGACATACGAGCCAACACCGGCAGGGACGCCTTCCACATAAACTTCTGCTACACCACCGATTGAATCACCATCTTTTTTTGCCTGATCAATCGTATCCATCATGTCCTGTTCAACAGCTTTATCCAATGTACGGACCGGTGATTCCTCAGATATCTGCTGCCGTTCGTCCATTGTGAAAGTTGGCTGATCTTTTGCAACAACTCCGCCTATTTCTTTGACATACCCGGATACTTCAATCCCCAAATGTCGCAGCAGCGTTTTGGCAACTGCTCCAGCGGCCACACGGGCAGCTGTTTCTCTTGCTGATGAACGTTCAAGGACATTTCGCATATCGCGGTGACCATATTTTAAAGCCCCGTTTAAATCAGCATGACCCGGTCTCGGCCGTGAGACAATCCGTCTTAATTTCCTGTCCGCGCCTTCTTCAATCGGGTCCTCTCCCATAATGTTCACCCAATGCTTGAAATCATCATTATGTATAACCAATGAAATAGGTGATCCTAATGTGTAACCATGCCTTACACCGCTGGCAATTTCAGCCATATCTTTTTCAATTTGCATCCGTTTACCCCGGCCATGACCTTTCTGCCTGCGACGCAATGACTGATTAATATCATCCTGTATTAGTGGCATGTTGGCTGGAACACCTTCAATGATTGTTGTTAATTGCTTGCCGTGTGATTCTCCCGCTGTTAAATAACGCATGGGTCATCTCCTCCTTCATATCAAGTGAATCTATAATCAGCAGAGAGGGTATAGCCAGTCAGTGCTGAATAATTTTGTATAACTATATCATAAATTATAGATTTTTTGTTGGACATTAAGAAAGTTTTAAACATTCAAGGATTAAAGTTTAAGAAAAAATGACAGCATTAAGGTGCAGCAAGTTGCTTCGGATAAAAGAAAATACGTTTGCTGTCAGTCACAAACGTATCGTTAATCAATGGCCTTTTGATAAAAAAATGTGTCCATTAAAGTAAGCTGATATTGTTCAGGGCTGAATGTTTGTTCTGTACTCGCCACAAACAATACACCGTTTTGTTTTAATGGACCTATTTGATAAAGTTTCACGTGATTCCTCTATTCTATATTTACAAAAACCTCCGCCGAAACGGAGGTTTTCATTACAAATAACTAGTAAATCCACTCGCTATCCTGTTTTGTATAAGCCAATACCTCATGATCACTGAAAAACAAATTAATTTCTTTTTCTGCACTTTCAGGTGAATCAGAACCATGAATAATGTTTTTGCCCACTGTCATGCCAAAGTCACCACGGATAGTTCCAGGTGCAGCTTCAAGAGGGTTTGTTTTACCCATCATGTCACGTGCAGTTGCAATAACATTTTCACCTTCCCAGACCATAGCTAAAACAGGTCCGGATGTGATGAATTCAACCAGTTCCCCGAAAAATGGTTTATCTTGATGCTCGCCATAGTGTGTCTTAGCCAATTCATCGGAAATTTGCATTAACTTAGCGCCAACCAGTTTAAAACCTTTACGCTCAAACCGGTTTACAATTTCTCCTGTTAAATTACGTTGAACCCCGTCAGGTTTAACCATCAAAAATGTTTGTTCCATTTCAGCACCTCTTTTATATGTATTGATATAAGTAACCGTTAAAATTTTAACAAACTTTAAGTGGTATCACAAACAATCTATGATCGCCTTTTCCCGATATACCTTGCAATACTTTGCAGTGTGTTTTTTGCCTTATGGTTCGGTAAGTCATCTAATTCCTTTAATGCTTTTTGCAGGTATTGATCACTAACCTGGTATGATTGCTGAATAGCATCTGTTTCTTTTAATTTGACGAGTAATGGATTCAAATCATTCGCAGTTACGTTTTGCGGTTCGTAAAAAGTGTCTTTTAACATTTCGTAAAACGTCTTATTTTTCATTGCATACAACACCGGCAGTGTCACATTTCCCTGCAGAAGATCAGTGCCGGCAGGTTTGCCCAATTCAGCTTCGGATGACGTGAAATCAAGAATATCATCGATTATCTGATAAGACATTCCAATGTAATACCCATACCTGAACAGCTTTTTGGAATATGCAGACGGTGCCCCTGAAGCAATCGCCCCGAGTTTACAACTTGTTGCTATTAATAAAGCAGTTTTTCGTTTAATTCGCCGCAAGTAATGACGCAGATTCTGATTCCAGTTATATTTATCCCTGATTTGCTCAATTTCCCCTGCCGAGAGCTGGACCATGGTTTTTGAAAGCGCATGATGTGCTGCTGGTTCTTTAATCGTTGTGATATTCTCAATTGCCCGTGCCAGAATAAAATCTCCCGTATACATTGCAACACGATTTCCGTATAAATGCTTGATTGTCGGTTTGCCACGACGTAATTCCGCATCATCTATCACGTCATCATGGACCAGTGAAGCCATATGTATTAACTCCAGTGATACAGCAACCGTTTTTATCCGCTCAATATCAAAATTTCCAAATTGCCCGCTTAACAAAACAAAAACAGGGCGGATCCGTTTTCCCCCTGCCTGCAGCAATTTTGTGGAAGATTCACGCAAAATATCATGATCGGCTTGAATGGCATCCGTTAAAGCATGTTCAATTAATTCCAGTTCTTTTTTTAAATGCCCGTATGTTTTCGTTAATTTCATGCATGTCACCTTTTATCGTCATTCTTTTGTACCCATGTGCATTGCGGCAACACCACCAGTATATTGCTTAATGCTAACGTGTGAAAAACCCGCTGAATGAAACATTTGCTTCAATTTTTGTTTGTCGGGAAAATCTTTTGCCGATTCTTGTAACCAGGAATATTCTTCATAACTTTTAGCAACCATTTTTCCCAATAAGGGCATGATAAAGCGGAAATACAGATAGTATACTTGCCGAAATCCGATCATCGTCGGTTGTGACGTCTCAAGACAAACCACTTTACCCTCAGGTTTGACAACACGATACATCTCCTTTAGTACCGTCATATAGTCGGGAACATTACGCAGGCCGAAACCTATTGTCACATAGTCAAATGAATTATCAGCAAACGGGAGTTCCATTGCATTCCCCTGGATAAAGGATAGCTGATCATATTGTAAGGATTGGTTTTTTTCCTCAGCAACCGATAACATATTATGACTGAAATCAAGACCAATCACTTCTCCGGTACTGCCGGCAGCTTCAGCAAGCGAAATTGACCAATCTCCGGTACCACAACATACGTCAAGCGCTTTTGAACCTGTTTCTACATTCATACGCTTCATGACATCCTTCCGCCAGGATTTATGACGTTTGAATGAAATAATGGAATTCATGGAATCGTACTGGCTGTATATTTTTTCAAAAACACGATGGACGCGTTCTTCTTTTGTCTGCTGCTGCATATATTACCCTTCTTCCGCTATAGAACTATTGACTGACGACGATATTCCTGAAGTATCTTTAATATACGCTGTTATGGCTGACAGGTGTGCCGGAAAATACCTCAGCCGCTCCTCAATCATGATAGTTTCCTGGCGGACGAATGAGTCGATGGTATTTGAAGCAGTAGTATAGTCATTTAAAGGAATTTGTTCAGACCAGGAGCTAAAGACGTTATCAAGTCCGGTATGGTTCTTGCGGTTTTGGGCTGGTGTTAATTTTCGCATCATTAACCATTCTGCTGCAATCCCGCTAATGGCCGTTTCACCGACAAATTCTGCAATCCGGGTAATCAGTAATGATTCAAGCTTTTTAATTATAGATAAAAACGTATCAATTGAATCGAAATCTTTATAATTTAATTCCATTTTTAATTCATTGATATCCGTGATCGCTGTTGCAAGAACCCGGGTCAACTTCACTTCTTCTATTTCCGATAGGAGAAAATAATATAATCCGCTATAGTAATCCCCGGCAAGTACAGATAACTGTTTTGACTTTTCCTCATGATTGGTTAATGCAGCATCATTTGAATTCGGCACTAAATCATGTGTGTCCAGCGCCATTTGAACAAGCATGGCCGTAACAATGCAGTTTTTCTTTGTACATTCGGATAAAGTTGTATTATTCAGGATTGAAGTCAATATATATAATTTATCCTCATCCAATTGAGGGGTTTGTACGTATTGTTCGATATAGGTATGATCCATTTTTTCTTTGATTAACACTTTAAGATGACTTATCTCCATACTGGATGTCTGCAAAACAACCACCTGTACCCTTTCATCATTCCATAAATCATATTGTTATTATAGCATATTATGTGAGTGTTCCATAATTAAAAATAAGTAAGGTGTATGAAAATAAGCATGAGGCTGATTGTTATTCGTTATTAACTTCACCGTGACTGGTTTGAATAATTGCCTTTCCCCTTATCTTGACAGCGGAGGTATGTTCGGTGAATTGAGCAATCATCACTTCATTTTCATCCAATTTTTCGGAATGATGAAACCGGGTGTCTGATCCCCTTGTCAATCCAATAACATTGACTCCATTCTCTAAAGCTTTTATGACAAAAAAATCTTCCATAGCAAACACTCCCGCATGCATAAAATTCAATTCCTTTTTGAATGACATTCAAAAAGGAATTTTCATAAAGTGAAAAAAGAGCACGTAATCACGTGCCCTTTCCTGAGCCCTATGTAAGAAAATCTTATTTAACACTTTCTTTAAGGGCCTTTCCTGGTTTAAATGCAGGAACTTTACTTGCAGGAATTTTAATTTCTTCCCCTGTTTGCGGATTACGTCCTTTACGTTCAGAACGCTCACGTACTTCAAAGTTCCCGAAGCCGATCAGCTGTACTTTTTCACCATTTTTAAGTGAATCCATGACAGATTCAAAAACTGCATCAACTGCTTTTGTAGCATCTTTTTTGGAAAGGTCGCTTTTTTCTGCAACAGCATTAACCAAGTCTGTTTTATTCATGACATTCACCTCCTCCCGGAAAGTTTCAATCGACATTGGAACAAATTGTAAATATATCACCATTTGTTCCCAAATTGCCTTTTTTTATACTTAAGCCATCAAAATCAATGATGACATGGCTTATATTAACCGAGTTTGGAACAAAATTCAACAATAAATGCCTAATTTATCAGGTTTTATTTCATTTTTGGCTATAATTTCCCGTGATTTTAAAAAAATAACGAAATACCATCACTTGCTTATGTTTAACATATACGACATACATAAGCGAATTCCTGCCTGGGACTGTTAAAAAATTTGGCACAAAAAAATAGCAACTATGTATAGCTGCTATAAAATAATGGCTATTAACCCGCCGGATCCCTCGTTGATGATCCTCTCCAGTGTATCTTTTAATTTGTATCTGGCATTTTCCGGCATGAGTGAAATTTTTGCCTGAATGCCTTCCCTGACGATTGAACTCAGTGATCTGCCGAAGATGTCTGATTCCCAGATGGATAACGGATCCTCCTCAAAATCCTGCATCAGGTACCTTACTAATTCCTCACTTTGTTTTTCGGTGCCGATAATTGGGGCAAATTCCGATTCAACTTCCACTTTTACCATATGAATTGATGGCGCAATCGCTTTTAGGCGGACACCGAATCTGGAGCCCTGACGAATAATTTCCGGTTCGTCCAATTCCATATCTTCCAAAGTTGGTGCTGCAATGCCATAACCGGTCTGCTTCACCATTTGCAGAGCACCTGCCACTTGGTCATACTCCCGTTTGGCGTGAGCAAAATCCTGCATAAGTTCAAGTAAATGATCTTTTCCACGTATCTCCTCACCGACTATTTCTTTCAGCACTTCATCATACAAATGGTCTGGCGCATGCAAATCAATTTCTGCTACACCATCTCCCATTTCCATACCAGCTAAATTGGCACTGTCAATATAATCATATTCCGAGAAATCGCCTATAATATGATCAACATCACGCAGCCGCCTGATATTTTTGACAGTTGATTGAATCGCTTCCTGATAACTTCTCTGCAGCCAGTGGTCTTCGTTAAGCACCATCACCCAACTCGGCAGGTTGACATTCACTTCCAGTACCGGGAATTCGTATAAGGCTTCGCGCATGACATTATAAACATCATGTTCGGTCATCGTTTCCACATTCATTGCCAGTACCGGAATGTCATATTTTTCGGTTAGATCCTGGCGTAACAATTCGGTTTCCTCACTCGTCGGCTGTGCCGAATTGACGACCATAATAAAAGGCTTCCCAACTTCTTTCATTTCTTCCACTATTTTTTCTTCCGGTTCCTGATAATCCGTACGTGTAATTTCTCCAAATGTTCCGTCGGTCGTAACAATAACACCGATTGTTGAATGTTCTTGGATAACTTTTCGTGTTCCGATCTCAGCTGCGTCATGGAATGGTATAGGGTCCTCATACCATGGTGTGTTAATCATTCTGGGACCATTTTCATCCTCAAATCCTTTAGCACCTTCTACAGCATACCCAACACAATCAACCAGACGAACGTTTACGTCAAGACCTTCATCAACGTGAACCGATACTGCCTGATTCGGAATGAACTTTGGCTCGGTTGTCATAATTGTTTTTCCGCCGGCACTTTGCGGCAATTCATCATGGGCTCTGCCACGTTCACTTTCATCTGCAATATTCGGCAGAACACCAAGTTCCATGAAATGTTTAATGAACGTTGATTTACCGGTCCGGACAGCACCTACAATACCAAGATAAATATCTCCATTCGTCCGCTTCGAAATATCTTTGAAAATATCAACTCTCTCCAAACGATCCCCTCCCGATCTCCTTTTCCAAAAATCATAAACAATCTGCGAAATATTGACATTACAAGTCTATGATGTTGTCCTATCAAAATATGACTTAATTAGGCCTAAAAGAATCAAAAAAGATCCGTCATTTTTCCAATAATAAATCCCCTGCAACACAATATATGTCACAAGGGATTGATTATGCTTATTAATTTTCCATTGAACTGAAAACGGGTTCACCGTCCTGAATAGTATATGGCAGGGAATAGGCCGGTGCGAATGGTGTGTTTTCAGCTAATAGATATCGGATGTCCTGACCTTCTTCCAAATCATGTTCATATTCTTCCAGTGCTCTTGTTAAATCAATTCGATAGTCGACATAAAGGTTACCTTCTGTGTCCATCACAATCGGCAGGTTTTCCTGTGAGTAGGGACTGACCACATATGGCCGGGATTCAAGTCCCAGTTCTTCATGATCCACCAGGAAAACCCCATCAGCAATTTCCTCGCCAAATGGAGGATAAAGGTTCTCGTTCCGATAAATATTAAGCTTTACAGCTACTTCCCTGATAGCATCTGAAATACGTAAATCAATCACCTTCACACTCGGGTCATCCTCCGGGTTTATAATTGTATATTGATATATACCACCATTCTGGTAAGCAGTTCCCGGAATTTCAGTCATGATATTCTGTTCTTTGAGCAGCTGGAAGTCAACTAAATACTTTTGAAAGATAGGTGTATCACTGGATTTTGTCCTGATTGGCAGGAGACCATTCGTTTGTTTCTGATATTGATCGACTGCTGTTTGCACTTCTTCAACCTGGTGTTCATTCGGCTCCTGATTTTCTGATCGTTCACTATCCGGATAGAGACACCCGCTTAGCAGGCTTATCATCAATAATAAACTAAAGAGCCGGATATATGTATTTTTCATCACCCCTGAGCCTCCTATGCGGTTGGACCGCTAAAAACAATATATAGAATGATAAATGCGCCAACCAGCAATGAAATATATGCAAACAAGGTCACAATTGCCGATAATAAACCTTTTAATTTATATCTGCTGAGCAATATGAGCCCCATCGCCACAATCAATAAGCCCATACCAACGAATGAAATCCACATGTTCATCATACTTTCCGACATTTCATCCACTCCCATTTAAAACATGCACACCGTATTATAACATATCACATGCTGCATGGACACGCCAGAAAAATTAAGGCTTTCACCAAGTTTATAAGTGAAAGCCTTAGTTTTTATTATCAAGTCTATATTAACATGTTAAAAATCCGGAATGAAGGGGGCTGGCTTCATCCCGGCACGACTAAATAATACCCACAGCAACTCCATCCATGAATGCTTGTGCGATTTATATTATGCGAGCATACGGATCAATGTATCCTCACTTGCCCAGTTAAACCTATTTTTTAAACATTTTATTCAATGTCTGCATATCCATGGGCATGTTATTTTTCGTTATTGATTCTACAATTTTATCTTCTTTTTCTTTGGGAATCGGTTTATTTGCTAACTTTGATAATCGCTGTACCAGATCTCTCACTGTTTTTTCATCAGAAAAATCAGCTTGCTTGACAGAATCTGCCACCTTATGAATGTCATTTGGACTAATATCTGAATTCTGCTGAACTTTATCAAAAAGATTGTCTTGAAAATTGCTCACATGCTCGCCTCCTTGCATATTCATTTCAAGACATTATATGCAGGGGCGCGCGATTAAGTGTTATTGCGGATAATTGGCACTTAATAAGCTCGAAATATCATCCATTTCCTCACGTTTATTCCGATTCATTAACTGTTCAACAACATCTCCGGGCTTTTTATCATTAACAAGAATCTGATATAAACCTTCTGTAATCGGCATTTCAATCTGCTGTTCCTGCGCAAACTGGTAAGCAGCTTTTGTTGTCCTGACACCTTCAACGACCATCCCCATTTGCTCCAGCACCGCATCAAGTTTCTGGCCTTTCCCCAGCATGTTACCGGCACGCCAATTCCGGCTGTGGGGGCTTGTACATGTGACAATCAGATCACCGACACCAGGCAATCCCAAAAAGGTTAAAGGGCTGGCACCAAGTGACGCACCCAAGCGGGTTATTTCCGCCAACCCCCTCGTAATAAGGGCAGCTTTTGCGTTGTCGCCATATCCTAAACCATCGGATATTCCGGCCCCAAGTGCAATAATATTTTTTAATGCACCACCCAATTCAATCCCTACCATATCAGTGCTTGTGTAGACCCGGAATGATTCATTAATGAACAAATCCTGTGCGAATTCAACGTTATGATTGTTTAATGAAGAAACAGTCACCGTGGTTGGCTGCCGCTTGCCGACTTCTTCGGCGTGACTTGGTCCGGACAACACGACAATGTCTTCATAATCATAATCGTACATTTCCTCACTGATTACTTGAGAGACCCGTTTCAATGATTCCGGTTCGATACCTTTCGTCGCATGGATAATGACTGCCTTGTGTGTTAATGTTTTATTCAACGCCATGCAAACTTCACGGATTGCTTTTGTTGGTACAACCATAATAATGGCAGTAACATTATCAATTGCTTTTTCCAAATTATTGAATGCTTTGACCTGTTCAGGGATATTGGCATCCAGATATTTTTCATTTCTGAATGCCGTGTTAATTTCTTCTGCCTGTTCCTTGCGGTGTGTCCACAATCGAACGTCGTGTCCATTATCACCAAGAACAATGCTTAAAGCTGTTCCCCAACTTCCGGCCCCTAATACCGCTACTTTACTCAAGGATAGTCCTCCTTATTAAGGTTAATCATAATTATTGCCGTTTTCGTGCAAATATATTAATTGGTGTTCCTGCAAAACCGAATGCATCCCTGATCCGGTTTTCCAAAAATCGCCGATACGAAAAATGCATTAAATCAGGGTCATTAACAAATACAACAAAACTTGGCGGCTTGACAGCAACCTGAGTTGTATAGAGCACTTTCAGCCGTTTACCTTTAATCGTTGGCGTTGGATTCATTGCCAGCGCATCCATGATCACATCATTCAACACATTTGTTGGTACACGTTTCGTATGATTCTCGCTGGCTGTCTTAACCGCAGGAATTAACGTATGTAGTCGTTTCTTTGTTTTAGCGGACAAGAAAACAATCGGTGCATAATCCAAATATTGAAATTGGGCCCGCACCTTTTGCTCAAATTCTTTCATCGCTTTTTCATGTGATTCGACTGTATCCCATTTGTTTACGACGATGATGATACCGCGGCCTGCTTCATGTGCGTAACCGGCAATTTTTTTATCCTGTTCTCTTATACCTGTTTCAGCATCAATCAGAACCAAAACCACATCTGACCGTTCGATTGCCTTTAATGCACGCAGCACACTATATTTTTCAGTTGCTTCATAAACTTTCCCGCGTCTGCGCATACCGGCCGTATCAATAATGACAAAATCCTGATTATCCTTATGCAGGTGAGTATCAATCGCTTCTCTCGTCGTGCCTTCCTGTTCACTTACAATAACGCGTTCTTCATTCAATAACGTATTGACAAGTGATGACTTTCCTACATTGGGTCTTCCGATTAAACTGAAGTAGATGGTATCCTCATCAGGCTCATCATCATACATTTCCGGGAAATACCCGACAACGGAATCCAATAAATCACCAAGCCCCAGACCATGTGAACCGGAAATTGGATATGGTTCGCCAAATCCCAAAGCATAATATTCATAAATGTCTTCCCGCATTTCGGGATTATCCATTTTATTCACGGCAACAACAACCGGTTTATTTGATTTGTATAAGATTTTAGCTACCTCTTCATCAGCGGCTGTGATACCTTCACGTCCATTCAGTAAAAATATGATGACATCCGATTCATCGATTGCTATTTCCGCCTGATTACGCATTTGAACGAGTAATGGTTCATCACTCACTTCAATACCGCCTGTATCGATGACATTAAATGTTGTTGTCAGCCATTCCGCTTCCGCATAAACCCGGTCACGTGTAACACCTGGTGTGTCTTCTACAATTGAAATCCGTTCCCCGACAAGTCGGTTGAAAATGGTTGACTTTCCAACATTAGGTCTTCCTACAATTGCTACGACCGATTTTCTCATGAAAGGAACATCCTTTCTTTTTCTCTTGATTATTATCCTGATTATTATTTGCAACAATGCTTTAAGCTTTTACTAATTCTAGCAAATGAATTGTTTTATCACAATTATTATTGTGCCTGCTTCCTGAATAATGGCTTTGAATTGGTATTCTTTTTATGAAGTTTCTGTGTTAATTTCTGTTTTAGTGTTAATAGAAAATCCTGACAGATAATAGCAACGGTAACCACCAGAATAAAATCGAAAAAGCGTTTATCACCAATGACATCGGTTGCAAAATATGAAGATACCACAATATTATATAATAATTCGCCGCCTGCCATCCCGAGTAATACACAAGCCAACCTGTTCCAAAGTCCTGTTGTTATTAAGGTAATTAGCATGAATAGGATACATGAAATAATTAAAAAAGAAGGGAAAAATAATTTTAATGGTGTAAATGTATCGAAAATAAAAATCCCGGCATATCCAATCATAATGGTGAATGAACCGAACACATGGAAAATCATTCCGGCAATCTTTGTATGCAAAATGACAGCGCCGGCACAAAGAACCAAGTAGCTTACAGCGAGCTGAAAATCGTTAACGGCTATGTATATATTGGAGCATAAAATCAATATTAAAAGCCAGCATGCCAATAATGTCCTGAGCTTTGTTTTTGACATAAAAAAGGTAACAATGATCCATAAAATCCATGAAAACCAATAAAAAAGAAGTCCACTGCTCACTATACCTCACCTGCCACTACCATTATGGCTGGCTTTTCAGTATTTTAAACAAAAGAGTATTTACTAAAGATTACTGCTCAAGGTCCTTTTTCGTATATTTTGTTGCTTTTACGGAGTTGATATAAACTGCGACACAGTGAAAAATATATGAGTGCTGTGATACCGCTACGGAAATACACTCCGCTTTCCGCGGGTGACCCGTTAGCCTCCTCGCTCGTCCCTGTGTGCTCGTCGTGTTGCAAGTGTGTTCGGCGAAGCAGCACTCCTCGCAACTCGCAGCCTACTCGGTGGATGTTCTGCTCGTCGCTGCGGGGTCTCACATTGGTCACTTTTCCCGCAGTCTCCGTGTATTTCCTCCGCTCGTGTTGTGCTTTATAATCTCGTATACACTTATTTAATATTTCTTAAGGGAATATAAAGCGTATAAATTCCTTACTAGCAGCCCGTACACACGAAGACTCCTGGGGGGGCTAAGGCATCGGTGAGACCCCGCAGTGCGTGAGCACGAGGAGGCTCACCAGCCGCCCCCGGAAAGCGAAGTGTGTACGGGCTGCGGGGGCAGAAAGCAACAAACGATGCCGAGATCAACAAAGCACTTACGTCGCAGTTTATGGGTTTTGTGTAAAAGCTAATAAACTTTTTGAAAGCAGGCCATGCAGAAGCTAAAAAAGCTCTTTCCGGATTGGAAAGAGCTTTGATTAAAACGTTAATTACTTGTATTTGTTCAATTCATCGCCGATAAAATCACCCAGCTGGAATCCTGACTGGTCGTCATCTTTTTCATATTGTTTCATTTCTGAAGCTTCTTTTTCCTGTTCCAGCTCTTTTATGCTGAGTGATATGCGTTCTTCCTGTTCATTGACATCCAGGACTTTCACTTGAATTTCCTGGCCTATCTCCAGCACTTCCTGAGGTGTTCCAATATGCCGATTGGCAATTTGTGAAATATGAACCAACCCTTCAACTCCCGGCAGCACTTCAACAAAAGCACCGAAGTTTACCAGACGTTTGACTGTACCGTCGAGAACATCACCTCTTGATACACGATCCTCAATATCTGCCCATGGGCCTGGAAGTGTTTTCTTGTGTGAAAGCGAGATTCGTTCATTATCCCTGTCAACGGATAAGACTTCGACGTTGATCTCTTCTCCTTCTGCAACAACATCTGAAGGTTTTTCGACATGTTCATGTGCCAACTGTGAAATGTGAACAAGACCATCGATACCGCCAAGGTCAACAAAGACACCGAAATTGGTCAACCGCTGTACCGTACCCTCCAGTACTTGTCCTTCTTCCAAGGATTGCAGCACTTCTTGTTTTTTGGCATCCATTTCATCTTGTACAACATCTTTATGAGATAAAATGATCCGGTTTTGCTCCTTGTCCAAATCGACTATTTTAACAGTCAAAGAATTATCTATATAATCCGAAAAATCCTCAACGTAGTAAGTTTCCACCAGTGATGCCGGAATGAACCCCCGTACACCTACATCAGCGACGAGGCCGCCTTTAACGACTTCTTTAACTTCCGTCTCAAATACATCACCACTGTGATACTTTTCTTCTAATTCTTCCCATGCTCGCTCTGCATCGACTGCTTTTTTGGATAAAATGACTTCATCATCATCATCCATTTTTTTAACATATAATGTTAATGAATCACCCTCCTGCACAATGTCACTTGCTTTTTCAATATGCAGGCTGGATAATTCACCAATTGGCACAATACCTTCCGTTTTGTAGCCAATATCGACAAGAACTTGTTTATCTTCCACTTTTATGGCAGTTCCTGTTACGATATCTCCTATATTTATTTGCGTCGTTTCGTTACTGGATTCAGTCATACCATTAGCCCTCCTTAAAATACGTACCAACAGAAATCATATTACTCTTTTTTATAACTTCTAATATTTATAATTATTTGTCAAGCGAAGCATGTTGGGAATTATAATTTTCAATTAAATTTCCGATTTCAGTCATGATTGCCGCTGCTGTTTCTTTAGCCGATGTTTTCGCCGCACGATATGCTTCAATATCCATTGGCTCACCATAAATGACGGTTAATTTACTGCCCGGTTTATATGGCCCGATAATGGCGCATGGCACGATTGCCGCATTGGACCGTAACGCAAAGAAACCAGCTCCTGCCAGCGGATCTCCCAGCTGCCCTGTTTTGCTGCGTGTCCCCTCCGGAAATAAACCAAGTGTATTGCCATTTTCCAAAATTTCCAATCCTTTGCGCAGTGCATTCCTGTCTTTCATTCCCCTTTTCACCGGAAATGCATGAATACCTGACAATAGTTTACCCAAAATCGGTTTTTCGAACAACTCTCCTTTTGCCATAAAATATATGTCCCGTGGTGAGGTGATTCCGACAACCGGAGGATCCAAATTGGAAATATGATTTGAGCAAATAATAACCGGACCGCTTTTTGGGACATTCTCCTTACCAATAACCCGGATGCGGTACAACGGATAAAATATCAATGATACAACCGATTTAGCTGTTTTATAAAGACTCATCATTTCTCCCCTTTATCAGGCAGCATCTTGTTGACTTCTCGAAGAATAGAGGCTGTGACCTCATCAATTGATAAATTTGTTGTATCAAGCTCAATTGCGTCATCGGCTTTTATTAATGGCGCAACTTCACGTTTTGAGTCAATCTGGTCCCTTTGTTCAATTTCCTGTTTTATTTTTTCAAAATCAGCGGAAATTGATTTCCGGACCATTTCCTCATATCGGCGTTTTGCACGCTCTTCCACAGATGCTTTTAAAAATATCTTCACTTCTGCATCAGGGATGACGTGTGTTCCAATATCCCGCCCATCCATTACAACACCACGTTTTTGAGCCAGATTCCGCTGCCTTTTAACCATTTCCCGGCGTATATTTGGATGTTTGGCTGCGTGGGACACATTATTTGTCACTATCTCTGAACGAATGTCCTGTGTTACATCATCACCATCAACCAGGACAAGTTGATTTTCTTTCCCTTGCGCCAATTCGATATTTGTATCAGCTAATAACCCGGAAAGTTCCTGCTCATCCTCCAAAGAAACCTGATGACACAGTGCTTTATATGTCAATGCTCTGTACATAGCCCCGGTATCAATATAAATAAATGATAATTCCTTTGCGACCATTTTAGAAACGGTACTTTTTCCGGCTGCTGCCGGGCCATCGATTGCTACTGCTATTTCACTTTTATCCATTGCTGTCATCCATTCCTCTCAGTCCCGCCACTCAGTTTGTGAACACTCAAACCTTGGCCAAGGCCAAGGTTTAATCTATGTAATATCTTATTTTAAATCATAACATACATACTAAAAAAAGTTCTACTGTTTTAAAATTTATCCCGCATTTAACTGGCAATATGTGTCCGATTTTACCCGACTTTATGATAGTTCCTTTTTCCTGGCTTCCAACTGTTTCTCGAAACAGTAACATATAATAAATTGCTGCTGATTTTCATTAACCGATACGAATTTGTTTCGTTATCGATAAGAAGCGAAAGAAACAAATAGTGCTCATTTTTTTCAATGATCTTGCTTCGGTATGTTTTCCTTTTTTCTGTTTCAGGGTTAAGTTTTTCAATCGTTAGTAAGGTGCCAATTGTCATAACCCCCCCAAACTAAGCCTTTATACCTATTATTGCAAAGAAATCAAAAAGGGAAAGACCTGAATCTTTCCCTAAGACATGGATGCATAATTTATTTCAGTACCACCCAATTTTTCCACTTTTTCTTCCGTTCCATCCATTGCATTTATGAAAATTCGGTATGTCTCATTATCAAGGACACCGAGAAATTCATATACGAACACTTCTTCACCGACATCATTGTCAATGATCGCCATATGCTCTTCATTTATCTCGACTTCCGGATTGACTTCATCCTTTGCTTCTTCGCTGGACAGCTCCGGTTCAGGAATGTCCCGCTCTTTATGATTCATAAAGTAGTTTCTGGCAGTTAATCCAAGCAGTTCCCCGTTATCAAGTGCGATTTTCAGTTCAATGGCATCGGAATAAATCCTTACATCATCCTGATTATATAGAAACGAGTAGACACCGACATTGTCAAACTGATTGCTTGTAAAAACATCCATATTATCAAAGTTAAACTGTTCCAGGTAGTCGTTTGCCTTTTCCAGTCCCTCATTCAGACTGATATTTTGCTCCTGCACATCACGGTTAACCAAAAGTGTGAGTGGGTGCCCACCCTGTTTTGTTATATCAAGGTAACCATTTTTGTTATCGTTTTGATAAGAAATGCTGTAAATGGGGACGTCAGCGCCATCTCCACTTTCTGTAACATTTAAGTTATCCTGATCTTCCACTTGGAATAAATCCCCGCCTTTTCTGGCTGCTTCTTCTTGATTAATTGTTCCACCTGACAGGTTCTGATACTCATGTTCCTCTCCCGACGTTCCCGAAAGTGCGGAATCTGCATTGCTTTCAGCGTATCCTTCAACTCGCTTTTCGACTGTTTCGAAACCGTCAACAATCGTATTATCGGATTGTTCATCCTGGGTAGATAAGGCTAATTGCACATCCATCCACCGTAAATTCTCATCCAATACAGTGTGCTGTACTTGTCTCAGTTCATCTTTCAACTCACCGGATTGTTCATACAGATTTTGCAGAGTTTCCACTTCTTTGTCGTTCAAAGGTTCCTCTTCCAAATCCCTGACGGCTGTCTGGTAGGTAAAATCACCTATATTTGAAAGAAACTCTTCTGTTTTGTTAAATGGCATTAATGTCAGCGGCAGCTGCCCGACATCTGACATAGCTTCAGATGTCAAACGCCATATTTCAATCATCTGCGGTGACAGTTGTTCTCTTGAATTCATAGCCAAGGCTGTGCCGATTTGATCGTGCATTAAATCCATGTAATATGACAGTTCGTGGAAAGCCCGTTGATAATTGTTTTCGGCTTGAATTAATACGGCATTCTTTTCCTGATGTTCCTGGTAGCCCCAAACGCCTACACCGACAAGTCCTACCGTGAGTACGCCAATTAAAATCCACCGTACCACGCACATCACTCCTTCCTATTTAGCAAAAATGTGTTTCCCAATTCTTTTAATTTGTGGCCTGGACCAAATCCAGTCTGAAGTTGCCGTTTCCGGGTTAAAATAATAGGTAGCATTCCCTGATGGATCCCACCCATTGATGGCATCGAGGACTGCCTCTGTGGAGGTGTCACTCGGCGTCAGCCAGATTTGTCCATCAGCTACCGCCGTAAAAGCTCTCGGTTCAAAAATGACACCGGAAACGGAATTAGGGAATGTCGGGCTTTCGACACGGTTTAAAATGACAGCAGCTACAGCGACCTGACCTTCATAAGGTTCTCCCCTTGCCTCACCATTAACAGCATTGGCCATTAACTGAATATCATTTTGAGAATACCCTTGAGGGACGTTTACAGCGGTTGGTTCAGCGCCGCCACCATCGTTATTAGCGGTATTATTATCTGCCTGGTTATTCGTCTCATTATTACCTGCATTATTATTGTTATCAGGACTTGGCTGAGACTGTTCTGAATTATCGGCGCCTCCATAATGTGTAAAGTCATTTCCCTGATTTATTTGATTTTGTACGTATTCCCGGTCATATTCGCTCGCCTCAGTCAATTTTTCCTTTGTTGCTGTGCCGGCAAGGCCATCGATCTCCATTCCAAATTCATATTGAAAATTACGTAACGCCCAATACGTACCCCAACCAAAGACACCATCTATGTCGCCATTGTAAAAACCTAAATATTGTAATCTTGCCTGCAGTTCAATAACATCCTCCCCAACTGCACCGTGTTGAATGACTTGGTCAGTGAATGCACTTACCGGTTTGGCGGAATCTGTCGTTTGCACTCCCAGTACCAAAAAACATATAATGATGAATAGGTACATTTTTTTATTCGTCATATGGTTTCCTCCTGCTCATGCATAGTCGTATGATGTTGCACCTATTTTTTTACGAAATTGCCTTTTTATTCACCAATATGTCTATTTGATATAGTTGTCTTTTTAGTAATGCCTTATATTAAATAAACGAAAAATCCTTTGCATCGATTGATACAAAGGACTTCACGCTTCTATTTTCTTTTTTTGAGAGGGACTGTATATGACCTGTTTATTAGCAGTTTTCATTCGACGCAGGGCAACAAACCAAAGACCGATCATAAAAGGAACTAATAATATCAACCAATTACTTGTTACCGTTTGAAGAATATAATTATAAGTACCATGCAGTAAAACGGGGATTAACAGAGCCAGCAAAATATTCCAGTATCTATGCCGGTGACTCATTTTAGCTTTACCGAAATGATACCCCATCATGACACCGAATAATGCATGGGAAGACACGGGGAATAATGCTCTGGTAACAGCATATTCGATTCCATTCGTGAATAAATATAAAATATTTTCGACCGCTGCAAAGCCCAGGCTGATGGAAACGGCGTAGACAATGCCATCGTAATGCGCATCAAAATCAGTATGGTGAAAAATGACGTACATAAAAATAAACCATTTAAAGAATTCCTCAATCAGTCCTGAAAGCAAAAATGATTGGACAAAACTGCTATCTGTGATATTTTCAGCGGTAAACCCATATTGAATAAACATGATCGGAAACACCAGAAGAGCACCAAACAGAAATGTTTTGCCCATTAGTGCCAGCGGTTCGGTAAATCGATCCTTTAAATAAAAAAAAGCCATTAATGCGAAAGCAGGAGCAATACCCGCTGAAAAAAAAGCAAGCATCCTAAAGACCTCTTCCCAACGAAGTTATCATTATCATATCATGCAGCAGCACAGATGGAAATAACAATTAGAAAAGGTGATTGCCTTGAAAAACATCCTCATTATTCATACAGGCGGAACGATATCAATGCTGGAAAACAAAAACACGGGGGAAGTAACAACAACAAATCGGCATCCATTAAAGGATTTGTCCAATCAGCTGGAATTACCTGCTCAGATCGATGAGATTATTCCTTTCTCGGTTCCTTCTCCGCAAATTACACCGCAGCACATGCTGCAGCTGGCGAAAAAAATTAACGAACTGGCAGACGATTATGATGGATTTGTTGTTACACACGGGACGGATACGCTTGAAGAGACGGCGTATTTTCTTGATCTGGTTGTCGAAACAAACAAGCCGGTTATCATTACCGGCGCCATGAGGTCAACCAATGAAATAGGCTCAGATGCCCTTTACAACCTGATTAGCTCTTTGAGAACAACTGCCAGCGATCAAGCATGGAATAAAGGTGTGCTGGTTGTTATGAACGATGAAATACATACAGCAAGAAACGTAACAAAAACATCAACAAGTAATGTGGCAACGTTCCAAAGCCCGCAATATGGCCCTATTGGTATAGTTACGAAAGACTCCATTATCTTTCACCATACCATTTTATCACGCGTTACATATTCGATAAATGAGACCACTAAAAATGTCTTTTTATTAAAAGCCTATGCAGGTATGAATGGGCAAATCCTGGAAGCTATTCACGCACTTAAGCCGGATGGAATTGTGATTGAAGGGCTGGGTCAGGGCAATTTGCCAATCGATACAGTATCATCATTACAACAAATCATAGATGAAAACATACCAGTCATATTAGTTTCCAGATGTTATCAGGGAATTGTCCAGCCAACATATGGTTATGACGGTGGTGGCAAAGACCTTAAAGATATGGGCGTTATTTTCGCTAACGGATTAACAGGACCCAAAGCACGGCTGAAATTATTAATCACACTTGAAACCACCACAAACCATGATGCGTTAAAAGAAACATTCGAGAAAAGCTATTAAAATGATTGCAAAACAACATACCTGACTAATACTGCTATAATCAAAAGGGATAACAGCAGTTTCGGCTGTTATCCCTTTGATGTAATGGCTCTTGCTATGGTACCGCCATGAAAGCGTCCATTTTCAATAAAAATTTCATTGTTATTATAACCTGATGCCACAACCCCGGCCACATAAATACCGGGTACGTTCGTTTCCATTGTTTCCGGTTCGTAATAAGGACGACCGGTTTCCTCATCAATCTGAATTCCTGCCTGTTTTAAAAACTGAAGATCCGGCTTATATCCGGTCATGGCAAAGACAAAGTCATTATCGATTTCTTTTGTTTTATTTCCAGCTGTATAGATTACTTTTTCATGTGTTATCTTTTGTATTTGCGCATTAAATTCCATTTGAACAATTTCTTTGCGGACAAGTGAATCAAATTCAGGCAAAATCCAAGGTTTAATGCTTTTGGAGTAATCATCTCCACGATATAATACCATAATATTTGCCCCTGCTTTATGAAGTTCAAGTGTTGTGTCCACCGCCGAATTTTTCCCGCCGATAACGACTATATTTTTATTGAGATAAGGATGGGCTTCCTTAAAATAATGCATGACCTTTGGCAACTCTTCACCGGGAATATTCATGTTATTTGGCTGATCATAATAGCCGGTTGCGATAATCACATTCTCAGCTATATAGGTCAGATTGAGCCCTTTTTCATTTTTCGTCTCAATCCGGAAATTGTTGTTATCAGAAGAGACAATGTCAATAACTCTCTCAAACGTATTGACTCGAAGGTTTTTTCGAATGGATACATCCCGATAGTAAGCCAGGGCCTGATTGCGAACTGGCTTTTGTTTTTCCGTTATAAAAGGAATTCCGCCAATTTCCAGTTTATCACTTGAACTGAAAAACGTTTGATGTGTTGGAAAATTATAGATTGTGTTGACGACATTCTCTTTTTCGATGATTAATGGATTTATACCATGTTCCTGAAGATCGATGGCACAAGCCATACCACATGGGCCGCCTCCAATAATAATTGTATCTTCTTTTTGCATCGTACGCACTTCCTTATCATATAATTCCATTAAAAAACTCTTATCCAACTATACATGATAAGAGTTTTTTCGTCACATAATTCGGCTTTACCTCTGTGTGCTTTATCCGACCTCTGACCTCTGGCATCCGGCCTCTGTTTCACACCCAGCCACGGAATCTTGCTGCTTCCGCCATTTTTCGCACACCGGACATATAAGCCGCCAGACGCATATCAACGCGCCTTGTTTCCGCTGTGTTATAAATATTATTGAAGGCTTTTATCATATTTTCATGAAGTTTTTTATCAATTTCTTCTGCCGACCAGTAATATCCCTGGTTGTTTTGCACCCATTCAAAATATGATACAGTAACGCCGCCTGAGGATGCAAGCACATCAGGTACGAGAAGCTTGCCGCGTTCCGAAAGAATCCTGGTTCCTTCCAAAGTGGTCGGGCCATTAGCAGCTTCGACAACAATACGTGCTTTAATATTATGGGCATTCTCTTCGGTAATCTGATTTTGTACTGCTGCAGGTACAAGAATATCGCAATCCAATTCCAGTAATTCTTTATTGGAAATGGTATCATTGAATAGTTTTGTCACCGTTCCAAAACTGTCGCGTCTGTCCAATAGAAAATCAATATCAAGTCCATCAGGGTCGTGGAGTGCCCCGTAAGCGTCTGATATACCAACTATTTTAGCACCAGCATCATACAGGAATTTAGCCAGGAAACTTCCCGCATTTCCGAAACCTTGAACTACAACCCTTGCTCCCTTGACATCAAAACCCTGTTTCTTAGCAGCTTCATTGATGCATATTGTTACACCTTTAGCGGTTGCAGATTCTCTACCATGTGAACCACCCAGAACGATTGGTTTACCCGTAATAAAACCTGGGTTGTTGAATTCATCAATACGGCTGTATTCATCCATCATCCATGCCATAATCTGTGAATTTGTGAATACATCCGGAGCAGGAATATCTTTATTTGGGCCTACAATCTGACTGATGGCCCGCACATAGCCCCTGCTTAGTCCTTCGAGCTCACGGAATGACATCTCACGGGGATCACAGATAATACCGCCTTTGCCGCCACCATACGGCAAATCAACAATTCCGGCTTTTAAACTCATCCAAATCGATAAAGCTTTTACTTCTTTTTCCGTTACATCAGGATGAAATCTGACACCACCTTTTGTAGGTCCAACAGCATCATTGTGCTGGGCACGGTATCCCGTGAAAATTTTAATGGAACCATCATCCATCCGGACGGGAATTCTTACGGTTATCATGCGCATAGGATCTTTTAACAGTTCGAAAACTTCATCAGGGTAACCCAATTTCTCCAATGCATTTTTAACAACAGTCCGTGTTGAAACCAATACATCCTTACTTTCATCCATTTCTTTGGTAGAGTCTGCTGCGTTGTCGGCTACCATGAATTTACCTCCTAGATATTTATAAAATATTTATATTATAACTGTACTCAGAGATTAGTATACACCTTCCCAATAAATATGCAATAAAATCAATCGATTTTCTCCCTAAAAAAACAAGAATATGAAAGCGGTGCCAACACAGCCTTCTGTGTATTCGTCTTAACTATGGAATATATCCATAATTTGTCTGACAGCAGATGAAGCCATAATCACTTTTCCATATTCTTTCAATCTGTGTGATGTGATAATACTTGGAAAGGAATATTCTGACATAATCGCAATCACATTTTCTTTATCTTTTTGAAAAAACTCTGCTTCACGAAATAACATATAGTACCGTTTATCCATATGATAAATTTGACCACCATTTATACCCAATTTAGTCAAATTGGATGCAACCTGAATAATATCTTCAAAATCATTGAAGGAGAAGATTAATTCGCTGCTTTCATCCAGTGTTACTTTCATCTCAACAAAATTCTCATCCCAGCTGGATTCGCTTCCCTTCTGTGTCACAATGACGTGCATTCCTTGTGCCTGCATCAGATGTACCTGCACAAGCAAAACACCTTCCAGTTCAAAACCCAGTTCGGTGCTGGCTTCATACATCATATCACTGAATAAACTCTTCACATTTGCTGCATCATACCACAAATCTTCTTTCGTAAAACCTCGATCTATCAAATCATCAAACGTCAGAAAAATCGTGAATTGGTTATTGGATACCCGCTCAATACGCATAAAGCATCCCCCTCTTTAACATAAATATTCCTGGCATAAAACTGAATAAAAAATTCGTCAGCACTTTTCCTTTACTATACTATATGCTGTTAAAGTAATTGTTGAACATTATAAATTATTATTTGTATTTTTGTGGCGTCTATAAGGTTTTTCAGAAACCACCTGTTAGAGACTACATATTTCCAATTATCTCAAGAAGCTCCTCTCCCCACAGATAAAACATTGTGCCAAACAATAGGAGCAGAATAATAATGACTGATATGAGTCTTTTCGATGCACGGCTGATTTTTAATTTTGTACGCTTATTGTATTTACTGTGCACTTCCTTACGAGGAGGCAAGTTTAATATATCCACATTAGTTTCTGTATCTGTTTCTGTTTCTGACTTTTGTGGTCCATCCTCTTCCTGCAGTTCCTGTTCATTTGAATTCTCCACTTCATCAAGGAGTTGTCTCAATTCTGATGCTTGATCATTTGACTCCCTGGTTTTATTTTCCATCATCACTAAACCTCATTTCTGAAAGCGAATGATAACGCCTAACACAAAATCCACTGTAAAATGAGCAATAATTGTAACAAATAAATTTTCAGTAAGGACAAATATATACCCAATATAGAAACTTACAAATAAAACAGAAATTAACAGTACGGGTTTATTCAAATAGCGAATGTGAACAAGAGCAAATAGAACACTCGCAACTATATACCCGAACACTGCCTGAATAACACCCCGAAACAGCAATTCTTCAGCAACGGAAACCATTAATGAAATAACAAAAATTCCTTTTATGGAACGGTTTTTAAAAATTCTATCATTTATTCCGCCATCGTCATAGTATTTTTTCGGAAAAATATACATCAGGAGCAAATCAATAAGGACGATGATGAATCCCGGTACTATTCCATAAAAAATGAAGTCACTCATATCAATACTGAAGTAGTGCAGCCAATCAGTCATACTGTCAAACAACAGGAAGCTTAGCAGTATACCAATTCCCAACATTAACAACTGGGAAAAGATCAGTTGCTGCTTCAATTCGTTATCAGTTAATTGTTTTACAATGTCACTCTGTTTCAAATTCATAATCCTCATTGAGCAGTAATTTTTTTAATTTGGTCTTCCATGAAATGGCTTCCTGATCGTTTTGCGTTTGTGCCGGTTCCCAATGTTCAAATGAAAACCCGCAATTGCTGCAGCAGGCATACAGCGGTGTTTTGTAGTGTTCCTGAAAACTTTTATAAAGTGAATCGCGTAAACAATTTTCTTCATGAATCCAATTAATCATTTCATGGAGCTTTCTTCCTTTTAAAGCTGACCGTGTTTCAATAAAGCGACCAATTTTCTGAATGGACTTTTCCCATTCGCTCTTATCGTAAACCAGACAATTTTTCTTAATTATACCATGTTGCTCCATTTGATAGTGCAAAAATCGCCACTGAACCTCATTTAGCCGTAATGCGTCGAGCAATTGGTTTAATGGCGGCAATTGCGGGCTGTTTATGTATAGCTGATATAGCTTATTAAAGATATTGTTCAGTTCTTCTTTTACCGGTAACTCATTTTCAATAATGGTGCCCTGAATCATCTCATCCCCCGGGGAATACAATAACAAACTGACACTTGATTGGCCATCACGTCCGGCTCTGCCGATTTCCTGGAGAAAAGACTCGATTTGCAAAGGAAAATGATAATGTAAAACCAGCCGGATATTCCGTTTATTAATTCCCATTCCAAACGCACTTGTACAACAGATGATATCAAGTTGGTCATTCATGAACTGCTGCTGAATCGTAATTCTGTCTAACTGGTCCATATCACCATGATAAAATGCAACACGCTGAGAAGGAAGTGTTTCAGATATGTATGCAGCAATTTCTTCTGTTTTTCGTTTGCTGGAAAAATAAATCAAAGCAGGTACGCGATTTTGTTTTAAAATATTTGTCAGTACATCCTGCTTATCCTTGTCCCCATTTACCTTTTCTACCATGAACGTTATATTTTCCCTGTCCATCGGGTGAATATGCCTTTTAATATCAGGCCTGTCCAATGCGTTAATGATATCGTTCTGCACTTCCATCGTTGCTGTCGCGCTTAATGCCAATACAGTTGGACCATTTAATTTCCTGAGAACGGTGCCAAGCCTTAAATAATCAGGTCTGAATTCGTGTCCCCACTGTGAAATGCAGTGCGCCTCATCTATAACGAATACATCAATTTTGACTTGCCTCAGCCGCTCGATCATGTCACTTTGCTGCAGGAGTTCCGGCGAAAGATAAATTAACTTAAACTGATTCAATTGCTGGAAAACACGCGTTCTTTCATCAGGTCTCATAAAACTGTTTAACGCCACAACTTTTTTAAACCCTGTTGCTTTTAACTGTTTAACCTGATCCTCCATTAATGAAATTAACGGCGACACAACAATTGTCACGCCATCAAACAGGGTTGCGGGCAGCTGGTAGCAGAGGGATTTCCCTGAACCGGTCGGGAGAATGCCCAACACATCGTTTCCGTTCATGATGTCGTCTATGATTTCTTCCTGTCCTGACCGAAATGAGGAAATATGAAATTGTTTCCTTAGTTGCTCCTGCACTTTATCTTTTAACAAAATAATCACCCTGGTGCGTTTTTTCCGTTGCTAAAACGAGACGTATTTGAAAATAACTGATCGTTTCACTTATCTCATGTTTAATTTCTTTTAGTTTATAGGATTTTGTGCTGTTTATGGCAGTGCGTATTTCCTCCTGCTCAGTCGATGTGACGTACTGTCCAAGCGGGAAAGATTCATCATACAATGCAATTTCAACCATATGATCATAGATTGTATTCAATTTTAAGTGCCGTATGGCTGCAATGTCTTCTGCTGAATAGTTCCTTTCCAAAAATTTTTTGGTTTTATTTGCTGAATTGGTTAACTTCGCCTCTTCCGGCAAATCCCGCAAAAATTGTGCAAAAAGCGGATATGCTGCTGTATCCTGTGTGATAATTGCCAGCATGCGATGGATAATAGCTGTCCTGATTAAGGGAATATCAATCTGCCTCAGCCCATAGTGCTCAGCAAGCTGAAAACTGCTCATCCCATAATGCTTATAGCCTGTCAGACTATCAACAAAAAGACTGGCTTCTTTTTCCCAAAAAAGCTGCAGCAACTGAGAGAGTTCACTATAAAGCTGGCTCAGAAACGCTGTCTGATGATTTCTCCATTGGCGATAATAACTTTTCACCCAAGCCATTACATCCGGTTTATCAATAACCGGAATGAAATTGAAAGAATTGCTCCTGCTGTTTGTCATTGTTTGAACACTGAGCAGCAATCGTTCCCAGAACACCGGTGCTTTACGATTGTATTCCATGCCATTAAAATAACGCACCGGCACATTCTCTGCTGGCTCATTTATCCAATTCATTCCCCTATCGGTTGGCAATACAACGTTATCTCCCTTCAGTACGAGCAAGTTATGTTTAAACAGTTTCTGTATGTATTCGTCAAAGTCCTGTTTATGTAATGTCTGATAGATACCATAAAAATGTTTCAAATCATAGATATGTGAATCCTGTACTGTTTGGATCGAGCGTTTTCCCTTCAGTAAATGATAGACAGCGGAAATGCTTCTTCCTTCACGGAATTTGGAACAGCATGAAATAATGATATAGTCTAAGAGCAATGTTTGAACTCCTTTAACAATATGATAACATGCAAGTGTTTTCCCCGCATGTAACTGGCAGTAAGACCTCTATCCGTATCATTTCAATCATAACACGTTAAGCTGGAGTTGAAATGTATAAAACTCAGATTTACAATAAACGGTATAGGTTGTGTTGAAAGTTTTAAACGGCGGGGTGGAGAAATATGGTTAAATATACAATTGTCGATCAGGAAACATGTATTGCCTGTGGAGCATGTGGTGTCACAGCGCCTGATATATATGATTATAATGATGAAGCTCTGGCATACGTTATGCTGGATGATAATGAAGGAACTGCTGAGGTGCCGGAAGAATGGGAAGACGATATCCTGGATGCATATGAAGGATGTCCTACAGATTCTATTAAAGTTGCGAATGAACCATTTTTCGGTGATCCTTTGAAACATGAAGATATGTAGCAGATAGAAAAATTTTGCGATTCCTTTATAATCTATCCTAATCGAAGTTATAAGAAAAGTCAAAAAGTATATAGAAGCGTTCCTATGTTAATATTGAACAGGAACGCTTCATTAATTTTATTCAGGAGTAATGGGGTTTACCCCTTCCGGCACCCTGACCGGAGCGGATAAATCGTATGAATTGATGTTATCATCAGGCAGATTGGAGAATAACACGTCTTCATAACCGAAACTCTTTGCTGTCATTAAAATGGCGTCAATCATGGTTGTCAATATCTCTCCATCACCTGAAATATTTGTGAAATCAACCTGGAGCTGTGAGCCATTTTCCTGCACCGAAAAGTCAGCTGATTCAGGGATTGTTCCAGAAACATTAAATTCTTCCTCATCCCTTTTCATCTCAGATAAAGCTGTTTCAAAACCAGCCTGATCGTCAATTGGAACTTGCACTAGAAACCCTCTTTCTGATTCCGGTACCTGATAGTGCTTATAGATATTTTTTGTCGGTTGTAATGGCAGCTCTTTGACAGTTCCGATTTGACCCAGATTGACGGGTCTACTAAATATGACATGATCCACCTGAATGGGGAGAAACATAGCTGCTAATAAGTCCTCGAACAGACTCACCTCTAAAGACCCATTTTTAACAGGAGAAAAGTCCTCCGGCAGATCAATTTGAGCTTGCTGATTGGATACATCCAACTGGACATCAACATCGGAGAACATGTAATCACTGAGACCCCATGCCTCTTCGTCCAGATGATCGCCAATTTCACCATAAAATTGCTCTTTTTCAACTGAATCGGAAACAACGAGAGACAATGGTATGATGTATTGTCCTTGCAAATCGGCAACAGCACCATGAATCATCATGTCATTATCCCCGGTCTCCTGGATGACATGTGAATCTGATTTATCAGTCATCAAGACAGTTTCCCCCGCTTCCCCATTACTTTCGGTGGATGATCCCGCTTCTTCACCGGCATCCGAACTTTCATTGGAAATCGTTTTATCCAATGCTTGATCAAGAGAACGATCACTATTATCCTGTACCATTGTGTCATTTATAAATAAAGGCACTAACAGGAGTAATACAGCAGCAGCTATAACAGCAGACATTACCGGAGCAAAAGCAAATCTTTTCTTCGTATGTGATTTTTCAGGTTGATTCACCTCTGAGGAAATGCGTTGATATAAGTGGTCTTTATCCAAATCATCTTTAATCTTTGGCATATGTTTCAATGATTCTTTAATCTTGTCTTCGTTGTACTTGAATCTGTTCATTCGGCATCTCCTCCTTCCTGTTGTTCTGAATGAATATACGTTTGTAATTTTTTTAATCCCCGGTGCTGCGTTGTTTTAACTTTACTCACACTGACGTTCAAAATATCCGCTGTTTCCTGAATGGTAAATGACTGTATGTAACGCAGAATGAGAACACTTTTTTGTTCAGGTGTACATTTATCCAAATAACGGTAAACATTACTGATCATCTCGTTTTGAACCGTTATCTCTTCGGGGAGCGGATTCTGATCCTTGATTAATTCACCATGTTCACGCCAGTCAAAAAAACCGGCAATCCGTTTCCTTTTTTGCTTTCTAAAGTAATCGATGGTAATATGTCTGGCAATCGAAAAAAGCCAAGTCTTCTCACTGCTTTCCCCTTTAAACGAATGATAGGATTTCAAAACTTTGATATAAACTTCCTGAACGAGGTCTTCACACGTTTCTTTATCTTTTACCATATAAAAAACAAATTGATACAGGTCATTATGATAATTCTCGTAAAACTTCTCAAAAACGGCTTCCATAAAAATCCCCCGTTCATTACCATAGTCGTTTACCACCAGAAAACGTTACAATTTCATCTATATTTTTATAAAATAGATTTTATCACTGATTATCAATCATGCTGATATTTCATTGTAATGCTATCCCATTTCATTGCTATAACGTTAACTTTTCTTATGATATTACCATAAATTATACGTGATATCGTTTAAAAATGAAAAAATACCAACAGTGTTTAGTTGGCATTTTGTAAATTAAAACGATTATTCGCATATTTTTTAAAGAAGTGGCTTACAATCGGGTATAATAAAATAATAAATACGGCATTGCCAATTGCATGATACGTATCAAACGGCAGACCTGCCAAATAGTATGGCCAAAATTTGCCGGCAATTGAGTATGTTGTCAATGATATGATAAACCCATATAAATAACCGCTGAAAACGGCAAACAAAGCGATGGCGTATATCGGGATTTGTCCGAAATACTTGCCTAACCAGCCGCTCATGACACCTATCATTGCCCAGGAAACAACCTGCCATATCGTCCAAATACCCATGCCCAACAGCATATTTGATAAAAACGTCGTTAATAATGCCAGTGTGAGGGCAGCCATTGGACCCAGCAGGAACCCGCAAATGATAATCAATGCTGTAACCGGCTGCACATTGGGAAGAAATGCAAAAAAACTTCTTCCGACAACCGCAAGTGCAGCGAGCAATGCCAGCAACGTTAATTTATATGTGTTCATCAACTTATTCCCATGCCTGTAAATCGAATGTTACTTCATCGCCGGGAGATAATTCATATTCGGCGGCACCTACATTTGCCATCTCACCATTTACCTCGAAAATCCAAGCCTTTTGTTCATCTTCTTCAGCAGATACACGTTCAATGGTCGTTATAAATTGTCCATTTTCTTCGGTTTCAACATAAAAATTCTCCTGAAGAACATCCATTAAAATAGCGCCTTCTTCAATCTCAATTTCTTTTTCGGCTACATATTCCGCCCCATTATCCATACTTACCGTAATACGAATCTCATCTTCACTAAGTTCTCCATCGGTATTTTCGTTTGTAGCAGTCTGTAAATTGTTGTTTGATTCAGTTTGTTCTTCACCGGCACCACACCCGGCTAGCAATCCGATAACAACGAATAATGATGCAATACGTAAAATCCATTTGTTCACTGCTGATTCCTCCCATATATGTTTGTTTTTGACAGTAAGCCATTTCAGACTTACTTATCTGCATTTGTGTGAACCGGGCTTTGTCTAAAGGCTTGATAATAAGCCAGGTTTAAAAGGAGAAATGGACAATGGAAACCAAAAACACTACAAGAATGGCAGTATAGAACATTAAAAAAGCCAACCTCCTTCAAAGGTCAGCTTAAAGACAATCGAAACATACATACGTCATTCATACTAAGGTTCCGGTTGTCCCAATCGCTCAAATCCCCGAAGCATTGAAACATCAGACATTGGCAGGTCTACTGACTTGTGACATATACCTACTTTAAGCCCTTCCCATATGGAATGCCATACAGTGGTTAATGCTTATTTCGTATCTCACTTACAGTTGCGAGGACAGTTCCAGCTTCTCACTGGATTCCCTTTCAAACAAAAGCACCAATATCTATTATACCTCTTTAAAATGTCAAAGCTATCCTATCATAATTCAATATTTTATTCCAGTGTCTCTTTGAAAAAAACATTTTTAATCAGCATGTAATGGGATTTTGATTTCAAATGTTGTCCCTTCATTCATCTTGCTTTTAACACTAATCCTACCTTCATGAGCTTCAACAATATTTTTGGCAATGGCAAGGCCGAGGCCAGTTCCTTTTTTACTGCTGCTTTTTGCCCGTGATTTGTCAGCTTTATAAAACCGTTCAAAAACAAAAGGTATATCTTCTTCCGGTATGCCACTCCCATTATCTTCAATGGATATATAAAGATACGTATCTGAACTGTCGACAATAACCTTCACATAACCATTTTCTTTCGTGTGTCTGATGGCGTTATCAATCAAATTCGTGAAAACTTGTTCTAAACGGTCAGCATCAATTGATATGTCGGAAACAGTCAGATTCTTTTCCGATATTAATTGAACATCGTTATCCTCAGCTATTCCCCTGAACTTTCTGATAATACGTTCCACATAAGCATCCGCATTAACGGTTTCTTTATTCAACCGCGTATAACCGGCTTCCATTCGGGCAAGATCCAAAAGTTCATTGACAAGTCTGCCCATTCGGAATGATACTTCATGAATAATCTGCGCCAATTCATTTTTTTCCTCTTTTGATTCAGCAACATCATCAACAATCGCTTCACTATATCCTTGCAGCATCGATATCGGTGTCCGCAATTCATGGGATACATTAGCAATAAAACCTTTACGCATTTTATCCATTTGCCTTTCCTCTGTCATATCCCGGATAACTGCTACCGCTCCGCGCACATAAGTCTGATCATACAACGGTGTCATAATCATAACCCATGTACGGCCTTGTGAATTTATTTCCCGGACCACTTCATTTTCATCATGAATCACACTGCGCAATATGTCGTTTAATGGTTCCGGTGATTTCGGATTATCTTCATTCAATTCCATACCATTCTCATAATAAAGATTTTCGATAAACTGTTTCGCAGGCGGATTGGTGACCAGCATATCGCCGTTTCGGTTCAGCGTGATGACACCATCGGCCATTGAACTGACAATGTTCGAAATCTGTTCCTTTTCCTGCCTTAAAGCATTGATATGAAATTTCAGCTGTCTGCCCATTCGGTTAAACGCCATCGCCAGTTCACCAATCTCATCATGCGTCAGGATCGGTACTTTTGTGTTAAATTCCCCTCGCGTCAAATCAAGTGCTGCCTCCCGCATTTTGATCAGTGGTGATGTGATTCGTGTCGACAGGAAAAATGCAAATATGATAGTTAAAATAATAGCAATCCCGGCGGCCAGGAAGATGATTTTAGTTGTCTCAGCTTTTGTCTGATTCACAATATCCAATGATTGAAAGATAAAGACTGCCCCATCCTGATTAACCGGTGTACCAACAATCATCGCCTCAACATCACTGTTTGGCAAACTCGTTTCTTTTCTGACATTTTCACCATCTGTAAAAACGCCCATTAATTCTTCATCCGTCTGCAGCCATTCCAGGTTAAGATCATTTAAGTCATCATCAGTACTGTCCGAAATCCGGTGTGTGCCGTCACCGTGAACAACGGCAATCCGGCTGACCGGATCTTTAATCAGTTCCGCATTTTCCAAAGCCAGGTCCCGGTCATCGTACTGTTCAACCATCTGGGACACCCTTGTTGCGGTTTGCATCATATCATTTTCGGCTTCGTTAATATGAAAGGTTTCAAAAAACTCCAATAATAGAATCGTTAGAATAAACAATACAAAAGAAACTAGCAATAGTATTGTTATTGCTAGCTTTCCTACAACGCTACGCCAGAACATTATGCATCATCTACCTCAAATTTATATCCGACACCCCAGACAGTTACAATCATATCTGCGGCCTGTTTGGATACATGATTTAACTTTTCCCGCAGCCGTTTCACATGTGTGTCAACTGTCCGCAAATCACCAAAGAATTCATATTCCCATACTTCCTTCAGCAATACTTCCCTGCTGAACACTTTATCAGGTGCTTCAGCCAGGAAACATAATAATTCATATTCTTTCGGTGTAAGACTGACCTCGATCCCATCAGCTGTTACGCGATGGGCATCATAGTCGATGGTCAGGTGCGGAAAAACAATTAAATTTTTAGTAGGCTTATCCGTCTCATTATATTTGCTGGAGGTAACCCTTCTTAAAACGGCTTTGACCCGCAGCACAACTTCTCTTGGGCTGAAAGGTTTCACGATATAGTCATCCGACCCGACTTCAAAACCCTGGACGCGATTGGATTCCTCGCCTTTAGCCGTAAGCATGATAATTGGTGTCATTTTTTCTTTGCGCAATTCCTTTGTCACTTCAATACCATCCATCTCAGGCATCATAATATCCAGCAAGATAACGTCGAAGTCTGTATCCAATGCGAGCTCTAATGCTTCTTTCCCGTCTCCCGCTTCTTCTACAATGAAATCTTCTTTCTCAAGATACATTTTAACCAGTCTGCGAATTCGATCCTCATCGTCGACTACTAATATTTTCGGATTTTCATTCATTTTAAGTCCCCCCTTTTTATAAGTTTCGTGCGCCGCTAATGACGTGGAAAGCCATTATGTCTATGCATAGGAGTGAAGCCCCGCTAAAAGCAGGTTAACGGCAATCAGGTTAAATAGTATAATCGCAAAGCCTATAACAGCCAGCCAAGCTGACTTTTCACCATGCCAACCTCTTGATAAGCGCAAGTGCAGGAATGCGGCATAAAAGAACCATGTCACCAGCGCCCAAACTTCTTTAGGATCCCATCCCCAGAAACGATCCCAGGCAATTTGCGCCCAAATGGCAGCGAATATCAGGCCACCTAATGTGAATACAGGAAATCCGATAGCTACTGCACGATATGATATTTCATCAAGCATATCAGGTTTAGCCTTTTTCAGGAAGGGCTGGATAGCCGCTCCGACCCGTTTGCGCAAAATGAGCCGGGTTAAGCCGTATAAACCCAGTCCAGTCAGCACGGACCAAATAAGTGTGTTGAATTTTCTGGCTGCATCGACCCCTTGCATCCATGACGGAGCATCAAACAACGGTTCCATCCGGTCCCCTGTTAAAAGGGACCCCTCGTTCGGGCCGGCAATTGGCGGCAGGTGATAATCCGTTGTAACCGTCTCACCATTGAAGGAGTACTCAAATTCTGCGCTGTATCCTGAAATGTTGAAAGCGGTCGATATGACACTGAAGCCTACAAAGATGAACAAGCCGAACAAAATGATCTCGAGCAATATTGTCCGTTTGCTCCGCACGGTCTGATCGATTTGCCTGATCAGATATATGAGTGCTGCTACAAAACTAACTGCCAAAATTGCCTGACCTAACCCAACTGTTGTCACATGGATGTACAACCAATGGCTTTGCAGTGACGGAACCAGTGGTGCAATTTCGGACGGAAACACACTCGCATAGGCGATTAATATCATGGCGACAGGCAGGGCAAACAAACCTAGTATATCTAACTTGTAAATAAAGTAAAGGACAATAAATGCCAACACCAGTGACATGCCGAAAAATGTCACAAATTCGAACATGTTACTGACGGGTGCGTGCCCGCTTGCCATCCACCTCGTAATAAAATAGACAATTTGTGCAAGGAAACCCACAATGGTAAGTGTGATTCCAATTTTTCCGCTAATCCCCTTTTTGGTACGCTTGTTTTTTTGTCTGATTGTCGCACCAAAAAAAAAGGTAGCAATCAAATAAAGAACGAATGCCGTGTACAGCATCGTACTGCTTATCTCAATCAATGAACCCATTTATATCCTCCTTCGCTATACCGCTATTCAAGTTCCTGTTGATCGTCAACCATTTTCACATCGGTATCTTCAATGATTTCTTCAATATCTTTTTTCAGGCCAAACCAGTTTTTATTTGTATGCCCGGCCATCATAAGACCTTCACCTTCAGGATTCAGCCAAATTCTCCGGTGGTGCCAGTACATGCCTTGAATGACACCAATCATGAATATTGCTGCTCCAATTATGAAAAATGGCAGGGTATGATCAACTCTTACTGTGATCCCGCTTGCATAACGCGTTTCAAAATCCTGAACACCCAGTTTATAATCGTTCTCACCGGTTGCATCAACATTTCTTCCAATACCAACAAAACTCATTTCAGATTCTTCATTATCGGGAGGATGAACTGTAAAAACGAAAGCCGGATTTCTTGGATAATTGGTTTGGGATCTTGGTTCACCTTCGTCGCTGAGCTCATAATCCGGGTAATATTGGCTGACAAGAACCTGGAAACCATTATCAAGATTATATTCATCTTGCGGATCAGTCAAATCAACGGTGAATTCACCCAATGATTCTTCATCGGGATCATCTGTTTCATGAATTTTGAATGACATGCTTTGAAACTCGTTTTGCTGATAACCAGCCTGATATAACGTATATTTGTCAAATTTCAGCGGTTCGTTCATACGCATTTCATCTTCCGTTACTTTTTCAAGTTCGGGCTCCGCTCCTGCTATGTCTTCACCGGTTTCCTTATAAATAACCGCATTTGTCTGGAAGTTTTTTTCCACCATGCCTTGCTGTTCAATCGCATCCTGGAATCGCTCGTCATCCTCGTCATATGTTTCCAGAATAAATTCCTGGTTTTCAATGTGATATTCACCGTCTGTTCCAGGGATGCTTTTTTGCTCACCTTCTCTGACCCAAACGTACTCATCAAGGTACATGAATGGTGTCATACGCAATAATGCCGCAATCAGAATTATGATTAGGCCGATATGGTTGACATACGGTCCCCAGCGGGAGAAGCGCCCCTTTTCCGCCAATATGTGACCATTTTCCTCATATACTTTATACCGTTTCTTTTTAAGACCGGATACGAGTTTTGATTTTTCATCATCGGTTACATAATCTGTTTTGCTGAACAGACGCTGGCGATTAAGAAATTGTTTATGCCGCCTCGGCCTTTGATTTTTCAATGCTTTATACAGTGGAACAAACCGGTCGATACTGCAAATAACGAGTGAGATACCGATTAATGCGATTAAAAGCAAGTACCACCAGGAACTGTATAAATTATGAAAACCGAGCTGATAATAAATTAATCCAAAAATGCCATGCTGAGCTTCATAATAAACGGACGGGTCACGTGAAGGTGCTTCCGGCGGTATGTATTGTTCCTGTGGGAAAATCGTTCCAATCCCTGAGGCAATCAGAGCAAGAACGATTAACCAGACCCCAACTTTTACAGAAGAAAAGAAATTCCATATTTTATCAACAATTGTTTTATTATATGTTTGTGAGCGGCGTGCACTTCCGTCATAACGCATATTGAGCAATTTGCGTTTATCATTTCCATCAATATGCTGGTTCTCTTCTACCGGCTTACCGCACGCTTCACAGAGAACGGTACCCTCCGGATTAACATGGCCGCATTCACATTTTATTTTTTCCATTCGTATCCCTCACAATTGGTACCTCATTTACTGGTCAGGTTGTATTTCCTGAAGATGTTCCTCTATTCGGTCCAAGGTCAGCCCGCCTTCAACAACTTCATTAATTTCGCCATCAGGCTTGATGAAAAATGTCGTTGGAAGCGGTTCGACTTGATAGGCATTCATCACTTCACTATTGGAATCATATGGAACAGGAAATGTCAGATCATATTTGTCAATGAATCTGTCGACAACAAATTTTGTTGTATCGAGGTTGACAGCTATAATCTCAACACCTTTTTCTTTGTATTCGGGGTATAATGATTCCATATATGGCATTTCATCTTCACATGGTTCACACCACGTACCCCAGAAATTCAGCATGACACCTTTTCCTTCAAAATCACTCAATTGAATGGATTCACTTTCGTTATTCGCATTTATTTGCTCAAGTTTAAAGTCTGGTGCCTGTGTGCCTGCACTAACTTCTGCCTGATCCTGGGTGAAATTGGATACTAAAGCATATATAACAGCAACAAGCAGCACCGCCAACACAATTGTCCTGAAAATCAGGCGATTCTTTTTTTTACGTTGTTTGTTGGATTTTGCCAAAGTTTGACTCATTGTTTGTCACTCCCTGTGCCATTATACCATGTAATCAGCATGGCAAATTTGTCTATTGTTTAACAATTTATTCACTTGCCAACAGACGCATTCTTTTAACCTCATGCGGGGTAAGCGAACGATAATCCCCTGGTTTCATACGATGCAACGTCAATAGACCATACCTTTCCCGTTTTAATTTGATAACAGGGTAGCCCAACGCTTCCATCATGCGTTTAATATGTCTGTTCTTACCTTCATGCAGTGTCATTTCAATAATCATTGTATTCTTTTTCCGGTCTGTTTCAAGTATTTTATATCTGATAACCTTTAACAGGTCATTATCTGAACGAACGCCTTTTCGCAGTTTGTTAAGTTCTTGTTTGTCCGGAATCCCTTCTATTTTGGCAACATAGACTTTATCAATGCCATAACTCGGGTGCATCAGCAAATTGGCAAAATCGCCATCATTCGTTAACAACAAAATTCCGGATGTATCATAATCCAACCTGCCAATCGGGTAAATACGCTCCTGAACCTCACCAAGATAATCGGTTACAACTTTTCGTTCTTTATCATCCTGAATGCTGGAAATGACACCTCTGGGTTTGTAGAGCATATAATAGACAGGTTCTTCTTTTTCCAGCAGCACACCCTCCACTTCAATATCATCATGAGGGCCTACTTTTGTCCCTAATTCGGTTACTGTTTTTTTATTAACGTTTACTTTACCATCTGCAATCAGTTTCTCCGCTTTTCTGCGTGATGTTACACCACTTTGAGCAATAACTTTCTGCAATCGTTCCAATGAATTTGTCATCATATCACCATTTTTCTTTAATCTAAAACATAATAATAGCGCTAACCATATGTTAACGCTACTTTAACAGTTTATCCAAAAATTAACGTTACAACAATTATCGAGGCAATTATACCAACAAGGTCAGCTAATAGTCCAACTTTTAACGCATAACCCATTTTTCGTATACCGACTGCGCCAAAATAAATCGTTAGTATGTATAACGTCGTATCCGTACTGCCTTGCATGGTTGATGCTAATCTGCCGATGAATGAATCAGGGTCATGGTTTCCAATCAACTCTGTCGTCATTCCTAATGCTGCTGTCCCTGATATCGGCCGTACCATCGCCAACGGAATGATTTCAGGCGGTACACCAATAAATATGAGAAAAGGTGAAATAAATTGAATGAATGCATCCAATGCGCCCGAGCTGCGTAATATCGAAATGGCTACAATCATGCCTACTAAAAAAGGAAGTAAAGAAAATGCCATTTTGACACCCTCTTTCCCTCCTTCCACGAACTTTTCATATGTTGGCACACGCCTCCAGGTAGCAACAAATAAGACAATCAGAATAAAGCATGGAATCAGCCAGGTGCTGATTGTTGTAATAACACTCATATCCCTTTCCTCCTGAGACTCCTGTAATAAAAAATACGGTCAATGATTAACGCACTGATCGTCGAAATAAGTGTTGCAATAATCGTAGTGCCGACAATCTCAGTTGGTGAGACGGAATCATATTGCATCCGTATTGATATAACGGTCGTTGGTATGATTGTTAAACTGGACGTATTTATAGCCAGAAAGGTGATCATGGAACGTGAAGCAGTGTCGCTCCCGCTTAATTCTTTCATTTGTTCCATTGCTTTAATTCCCATTGGTGTTGCAGCATTTCCCAGGCCAAATAAATTTGCGGTTACATTGGATAGGATATAACCGATTGCCGGATGATCTTTTGGAATGTCCGGGAATATTTTAACGATTATCGGCCTGAATACTTTAGCCAGAAATTCCAGTATCCCCGCTTCTTCGGCGATTTTCATAATTCCAAGCCAGAATACCAGAATACTGATTAAACCGATCGATAACGTAACCGCCTCTTCCGCGCTTTCAAATAAAGCTTCATTAACCTTATCCATCGTCCCGTTGAACATAGCATAAATAATTCCGATACCGGCCATCAAAGCCCATATGATATTAACCATTCGGATCAAATCCAGTCATCCGCTGATAAACCGATACAATATCCGTCAAAAATTCTGTTTCGTGCCGTTCAGAATAGATTGGCGTTTCGATAACCGGTACAGCATCCAGAAAATAGATGGTCTTTCCAATGACATCCTCAGCTGTCCGTGGACTATCATGTAGTATAAATGATTGACTTTCAATTTGGTTTTGTTCATTTGCGTTAAGCGGCAACGTAATATCACGGTGTAAATAGCCGGTAACCTGATTGCCGGTTTCTTCAATTTGATAAATACTTTCGCCTTTTTGATCAATCGTTGTCATATCATATTGCTCGAATCCCCACTCAAACATTTCTATATGATCACGCCAATCATCAGGACCATTTAAGGTGACAGCGATTAATTCCATATCATTCTTTAATGCTGAACTTACCAGCGTTCTCCCGGCAACTCTTGTATAACCTGTTTTTCCGCCATTTGAATAGTCATACATACCCGTTAGTAACTTATTTTTGTTCCGCCAGGCATACGCCCGTTTCTCCGATTTATAGCTTACAGTTTCAGTCACTTCCCTGAAAAGTTCATTATCCATCGCATAACGCATTAAGATTGCCATATCATATGCGGTGGAATAATGATTATCGGAATCGAGTCCATGCGGGTTTTCAAAAGAAGTGTTCGTCATCCCAAGCCACTCTGCTTTCCGGTTCATTAAATGGACGAATCCTTCTACACTTCCGCCGACATGTTCACTTATGGCAACAGCTGCATCATTGCCCGAACGAAGCATCAACCCGTAAACAAGATCTTTCAGTTTCATTTTTTCGTCTTTCTCCAAATAAATGGAAGACCCGATTGCGTTGATGGCACGATCGCTGGCCGTTACCGTTTCGTTCAATTTTCCGGACTCAATTGCAATGATCGCAGTCATGATTTTTGTAATACTGGCAATTGGCTGCTCTTGATGAGCTTGCTTTTCGAATAATACCCTTCCCGATGACTGTTCTATCAATACGGCATTATTTGCTGAAACACCAGGATTGGCTGCTTGTCCAATTGTCGGATTAAACAACCCCCCTATAAGAAGACAAACAAGTGCTATTACGGCATAACGCATACATTTTCCTCCTGCAGACGATTGGTTTGTCTATACAGTTTATGCATGTCCTTATAAGGGATATGACTAGAAAAAACTGACCATTCAAACAAAGCTCCTTTTTGTAAACTTTGATACTTTTTAACCTCGTAGTCGATATAAAATGCGACATAGTAAAATTTGTGTGCAATGACACCGCTCCGGAAATACGCTCCGCTGGTATTGACTTTCTGTACATTGAATGTTCTCTCACTACGATAGAACACGACACTAAGCTGCGGAAAAATACGACACTCCTGCGGGAAAGGAACAGTCTGAAGACCCCGCAGCGAGCGGTTTTTGCGAGCGAGGAGGCTGAAGCGTTCCCCGCGGAAAGGGAGTATTTTTCCGCAGCGATGAATCAGCACTCAGGCCTCAATAGACAGAGGGAACCAAGTCGTATCGCACTTTATGGGTTTTGTGGCAAAAACAACAATATTTGAGAAAACCAGCCTAAACAAAAGAATCCTTACCAATGAAAGTAAGGATCAAGACAAAAATATTTGGGATTGTTAACGATGATTGCTTTGATCGATCTGTTCTGAAAATGTGTCAAAGAACAAATCGGCTTCTTCTTCCAGGTCATCCGTATTAATGTCATCAGGCAAAGGCGGCAGTTCTTCCAGGGAAGTTAACCCAAAATAGGTGAGGAAGTCCTTTGTTGTTGCAAATAATATCGGACGACCTGCCCCTTCTTTTCTGCCAACTTCTTCGATCAATGATCTGGCAATCAAAGTCTGTACAGGCCGATCACTTTTCACGCCTCGTATATCTTCAATTTCAGTTCTGGTAATCGGCTGCTGATAGGCGATTATTGCCAGTGTTTCCAGTGCAGCTTGTGACATTTTTGTAGATTGTGGTGTTTCAAGCAATTTTTTTAAATACGGACTATGCTCAGGTTTGGTCGTCAGATGGAAAACCTCATGTGATTGCATCAATAACATGCCACGACCTGTGTTGTCATAATCATATTTTAATTCTTCCAGTAAATGTTCAACTGTATGACCCTGTACATCCAGAACCCGTGCTAATTGCTTTACTGTAATCCCTTCATCACCACTTGCAAATAATAATCCTTCTGTTATGGCTTTCAATTCATTCATTTCCACGATTAATATCCCTCACATAAAATACATACAGTTGGTCAAAGTGGTTTTCCTGCTTACATGTTACATTATTATTTTTCATGAGCTCCAGTATTGCCATAAATGTCATGACAATATGTGAACGTGACGGGTATTCAAACAATTCGTCAAAAAGTATACCGCTATTGGAATATTTTACTTTATCAAGCACTTCGGTCATTCGTTGTTCAATCGGAATTTCGCTTGTTGTAACCCTGGTTTCCAACGGTTCATTCCATTTTTTGCGATCAAACATGTTTCCTAATGCGTGGATCATATCATAAATGGAGGTATCGCCTTTTACAACAGGCGGTCTGGTTTCAGGATGATCCAAAAATACTGGTGGTCTGGTAAAAATCTGATTTGCTTCTGTTTCTTTAGCTTGCAGTTTTTTGGCAGCACCCTTGTATTTCCGATATTCGATCAGACGCTGCATCAGCTCTTCACGCGGATCTTCCATATATTCTTCATCAGATTCTTCAATTTCCTGCTTTGGCAGAAGCATCTGACTTTTCAGGGCTAAGAGCGTGGATGCCATCACTAAGTATTCACTGGCGATGTTAAGCTCAAGCCACTGCATTGTGTGAATATAATCCATATATTGTTCGGTTATCTGTGCTACGGGGATATCGTATATATCAATCTCATACTGGTTAATCAGGTGCAGCAATAGATCAAGAGGACCTTCAAAAGTATCTAATTTGACCTGATACGACTGATTCACAACAGCCCTCCTCTCATCCGGGAAAAATTAAATATAAATTGAATTAATCGCCCATACAACTTGGCTATTATCATCATAAGTTATTAACGTAAGATAAATGTTACCAAAAAAACATTTATTCGTTAAGCAAAAAAGGAGGAATATCATTATGAGTTATGGTTATGGCGGAGGATTTGCGCTGATCGTTGTATTGTTCATTCTCCTGATTATTGTCGGTGCTGCATGGATGTAATTGATTGACAGAACCTGTCTTAAGACTATTTTCACTAACAAGAGCCATCTTCCTGAAAGATGGCTCCTGGTTAGTCATTTTCATCATTCTGCTGTGTGTCTTCCGTACATTTATTAAGAAATTGTTGTGTTGACTCATTAGCACAGACTGCATACTTATCGCCATACATATTCTGTATTTCCTCTACCATCTTTTTACCAATTCCTGAATTCCGATGCGAGGGATTCACAGTTATATGCTGGACAACTGCATTAATGTCATTCTCTATACGCACACCAATCGCTCCAAGCACGTCTTCTTCCTTCCACAGGAAAAGGTGCCAATCCGTATTCGTTTCATATTCCTTAATGGTCTGCTGCAGCTTTTTGACATCCTTTTCCTCGGGCATAAAGGAGAGCAGCCCCATCGCAATCTTTTCATAATTTTTTTTATACCTGATAAACATATATATCCCTCATTATGATCGAAACTTACCATTTCAGGAAGAGCAAACTATGGAAAATGGTGTCTGAGACACAAACGTTTGTATATATAGTTATGCCGTATGAGACACAATTTGTCAACATTATGAAACATTTTGTCTCACATGTAACTGGCAATAAGCTCGCTGATTGACGTTTCACTTTAACTCAAAAACCTCTATAAAACAATAGCAAACCAATAAATAAAGCCCCAAACGATTCCAAGACCCAAAAGAATAAAAAATAGAAGCCAATTCTTTTTACGCCGGTTCAAATCTACATTCATCCTTTATCATCATGACCATATTTTCGATAAAACATACCTTCCTATCTTTTTCTGATAGCCTGACAGATCACAAATCCATCTGACTTTTTATCTTTGATACGGAATGGAACAATATTAAGGACTGCAATCCATAAATTAAACAGTAACAGTATCAGCAAATAACTGTTGGGATAAACGTTGTACAAGCCATAGCACAGACCTGAAGCGATAATACTGCTCACCGGGCCGAGGGCAGCAATGATGATCTGCTCAGTAGACTGATAGGGCATTCTTCGTTCACTGCCCGCCATTCCGCCTAAAAAGAACAACACGCGTATCGAAATATCTGTTTTGTTCCATACGAAACGAAAAATGGTACTGCCTGCGCCCATCGTCAACGTAATTTTATCAGCGCTGACTAATTTTGCACCAAGAACATGGCCTATTTCATGTATCAGCGTTCCAAACGGTGCAGCAAATAAAATAAGGTATACAACTAAATAAATAGTCATACAATCTATTATTCTGTCATAACTTTAACCTGTTTCATAACATCACCATTTTTCATTGCCTTTGCGAAATCAACACCTGATGTTACTTGACCGAATACAGTGTGTACACCGTCCAAATGCGGTTGTTGTTCATGAACAATAAAAAATTGACAGCTTCCCGTATCTTTTCCGGCATGAGCCATAGACAGTGAGCCTTCTCCGTGTTTATGCGGATTGCCTTCTGTTTCACATTTAATCGTATAGCCGGCATTTCCTGTGCCATCTCCGTTTGGACAGCCTCCCTGACTGACAAAGCCATTGATTACACGGTGAAACGTCAAACCGTCATAAAAATTACTGTTTGCGAGTTTTTCAAAATTCGCCACTGTATTTGGCGCTTCGTCCGGATAAAGTTCAAATTCAATTTTATTTCCATTCTCCATTAAGATATAACCTTTTTTCTGCATTTTCCATATCCCCTTTTTCGGTTTCTTATATCATTTTAGCTGACCTTCCAACAGAAAACAACATCATCACTCATATGAAAGATCGTCTTTTACTACATCGTGATAGGTTTCACGTTTGACAACCAGCTGATCACGTCCATTTTCAACAAAAACAGCTGCCGGTTTTGGAAAACGGTTATAATGACTTGCCATTGAATAGCCATATGCCCCTGTTGAAAAAACAGCCAAAATATCATCACTACTTATCTCAGGTACTGGAAGATCCCAAATCAGCATGTCCCCGGATTCACAGCATTTACCGGCTACAGAAACCGTATCTGTTACTGGATGGGCTGCTTTGTTTGCCAGAACACCCTCGTATTTAGCCTCATACAGTGCTGGTCGTATGTTATCTGTCATACCACCATCAACTGAAACATATTTGCGCACGCCCGGAATCTCTTTCATTGAACCAACAGAATACAGGGTTACACCGGCATTCCCGACTATGGCCCGGCCCGGTTCAATCCATATTTCCGGTAAAGGCAGGTTATAGGAGGCTGATTGTTCCTGAACAGATGCCACGATTTCTCTTACATGTTCAGCATAGGGCAACGGCTGATCTTCCCCGGTATAACGGATGCCAAAGCCTCCTCCAAGATTCAGCACTTCCGGTGTGAAATTGTATTCAGCATACCAATCGGCTAGTTTTCGGAATAATACATCGGCAGTCATCTGAAAGACCTCCGTTTCAAATAACTGTGAACCAATGTGACTGTGCAAACCTTTAAAATGAACGTTTTCTAGTTCCAGTAATTGTAAAAACGCCTTATCAGCTTGTCCATTTTCCAAATCGAAACCAAATTTGGAATCTTCATTTCCGGTTACAATATACTGATGTGTGTTTGGTTTAATTCCTGGTGTAACACGCATTAAGACATTTACGGTTTTATCTTTTTCTTCAAGAATCCGGCTGATCAGTTCAATTTCGTAAAAATTATCAACAACGATACAGCCAATGTCATGTTCGATGGCCATTTCCAGCTCATCATAGCTTTTATTATTGCCATGTAAATGAATTTTCTTTGCAGGGAAATTTGCTAAAAGCGCCGTATACAGTTCACCCTGTGATACGACATCCAGGCTTAAGTTCTCCTGTTTAATCACCTGAAGCATTGCAACAGAAGAAAAAGCTTTACTCGCATATGCTACCTGTGCCTTGACGTCAAGCTCTTTAAATGTGTTGACAAATGCCCGGCAATTTTCCCGTATTAACGAAACATCAAAAACGTATAATGGTGTACCATACTTATTGGCAAGATCCACCGAATCCTTTCCGCCAATTTCCAAATGCCCTGCTTCATTTATCTCAAATGGATGATAATCCACTATCATATAAATTCCTCCCAATAACGTAACGGACAACAGCTCCAGATAATCAGAAAACACGAAAGCTTGCCCTGTTGTATAGCGGCAACCGTGTTTAAATCCGCCTGAATACCCTGTTTCCTAAAGCGTAAAAATACTTTATCACATAAAAACCAAAAACGAAAGTGAGAAAGGCGTAGAAACGCCAAAAATCGGAAGCAGTTCACAGCTGCATATTGAGCGCCTTCCTGTTACAAATTCCTGCCAGTTATCACCTCGGTTGCCTGTAATCATTTTTAGGATGTACAACACTGGGACGCTTGTTTGAGTATGGCATGGGAACACGGAAGATTATCTCAATTATTCCTGCTGCATTGAACGGCATAAAGGGCCACAAGTAAGGTGTCTGTAATGACTTTAAATGCGTCAGATAAAGAATATAAAGTGTGAAACTGATTGCAAATCCAAGCGAACCGAAGAAAGCAGTAGCTAAAATCATGAAGAACCTGGCAATCTTATTGGCCACGCCCAACTCATAACTTGGTGTGACATATATACCAATGGCACTTATCGAAACATACAAAATTATTTCAGGCCCGAACAATCCTACATCAATAGCAATCTGACCGATTAATACTGCGGCGATTAATCCCATCGAGGTTGCCAGTGGGGTCGGTGTATGAATAGCAGCCATCCGTAAAAACTCGATCCCCAGATCAGCCAGAATGATTTGTATAGCAACAGGGATTGTTCCTTCTTCCTTAGGACCAATAAATGAAAGTTCTGCTGGCAATAACGCAGGTTCCATTACGAATAAAAGCCATAAAGGCAGCAGAAAAATGGACGCCATAATGGCGATGAACCTTGTGAAGCGCATAAAGGTTCCGATTAAAGGTGTTTGGCGGTATTCCTCGGCGTGCTGTACATGATGGAAGAACGTTGTTGGCAGAATAATGACACTTGGTGAGGTATCGACAATTAATACGACATGTCCTTCCATCAGATGGGTTGCAGCCACATCAGGACGTTCTGTATACCGGACTAATGGATACGGTTTCCACTTGGGGCCAACAATGAATTCTTCCAACGATTTATCTGTCATGGTAATGCCATCAGTTTCAATCTCGTTTAATCGATCTCTGACTAATTCAATCAGACCATCGTTCGTAATATCATCAATATAACATAAACAAATATCCGTTTTGGACCTTTCCCCGACCTTCAGCATTTCATGACGAAGCCTGGCATCGCGGATTCGTCTTCTTGTGAGTGCTGTGTTTTCAATAATATTTTCTGTATAACCATCCCGGGAACCCCTGACAACATGCTCGGTATCCGGTTCCTGCGGTGATCGTCCCGGGTAATTGCGGACATCAACGATAAATGCATATTTTATTCCATCAATAAAAATAACAACTAAACCGGATAGCATTTGATCGACAGCCTCATCCAGAGACTCCGTTGGTTCAACCTGCTGATAAATAATCCGGTTTTCCACGATTTCCGGTAATTTCTTTGCATTCGTCTCATCATCGTTGATTTGGACGAGTTGACGCATGATCTGCTGAACAACTGATGCATCCGTAAGACCCGTAACATAATACAACTGGACTTTTTGTTTTAAGATGATCATTTCCCGAAAACCGAGATCGAATGATGTCCCCAGTCCAATATTTTCTTTCATATATTGTTCATTTTTTTCTATTTTTGCGTAAATCGGACTTTCGTTCTGATTTTGACTCATAACTATTCAACTCTCCACTTATTCTGTATTTGTATCGGGATAAGTTATTTCACAAATATGGTCCATTGAAAAAGGGAGCCGGCAATTTTGCCAAATACAATGGCCATTAATAACCACAGCATTTTGTTTTCCAGTCGAATACGCTTTGAAAGAATAGGAAATACATTCAGGACTTCTGTCAAAGCAGCTGCCAGCATGCCATTGAAAATCCCGTGAAATACACCCCATATAATGAGTAAAATAAGGGGATGATTTAACGAAATATCCACAAAAGACAAATAAACCCCAAACAAAGAACCAAAAATGATACTTGCGATGTAAACCGGAATAAACGCATCCGTCTTGCTTAATTGGATTAATCTTGGAATGATTCCCAATACCGTTAAAAACGCAACAAAACCGGCCCCGACAGCAACACCAGCAGCGAATCCAATTGTTACCTCCGATAGTCTGATGAAAACGTCACTTATCATTTAGTTTGTTCTCATAATGGCTTAAATAGTGATCTATATTCTGCTGGTAATTGAAGATTTCAACTTCAAGAGGGCTTGGTTCTTCATTAATACGCTTCTGAAACCAATGATTAAAGAATAGCAGCATCCCAATCCCGAGACCGAATGAATACGGAATTTGAATCCATAACGGGTATTGGTTTTCTTCACCCGTCAGTAAAAAGTGAAGTTTCTGCTGCACTTCCTGCATGCTGACATCGTAATGAAAGTTCATAATCGTCATGGCTGCCCCAATAAAAAGAAGCAGCCAAACAATTGCCACGATCAATATATTTGGGGATTTTTTATGCGTTTGAATCCGGATAATGGTATGAGTTGGCCCGATAAGCTGAAATTCCAAGTCATTGTAGTGTTTATTTAAATGATCGATAACTAAAAAGCTGTCAACGATGACAACATTCCTGTCTTTTTTGGTGATACGGTAAATTGGTGTTTTTTCCAATTCATTTTTCAGCGGCGACTTTGTCGAAATATTTGCAATATCCTTCAGGTTCACTTTCTTTAAATATGTCATGTCAACATTTTTTTTCATGCGCAGGTAGACGATTTCTGACATGCAGGAATCACCCTTTACAATGTTATATTCTATAGTATTGGTTAAGAGTGGCAGATTTATCACAGAAAAAGCTAGCTGGACTGAAAAATTCAGAGGCAACGATCATTAGAAACTTTGATGCTTTTAAATTTCGTAGTTGATATAAAATGCGAAACACTGAAATATTTGAGTGTAATGACACCGCTCCGGAAATACACTCCGCTGGTGTTGACTTTCTGTATTGAATCTTCTCCACTAGGACAGAACACGACACGAGCTGCGGAAAAATGCGAGACTCCTGCGGGAAAGGAAACAGTCTGATGACCCGCAGCGGAGCGTTCAAGGAACAAAGGCTAAATTCGCCACGTCAATAGCCAACGCCTCCCGCAACCAACATCGTGTTGGCCGCGAGCGAGGAGGCTGAGGCGTTCCCCGCGGAAGGGAGTATTTTCCGCAGCGACGGACGAGCAACTCAGGTCCCGATAGAATTGGAGAAACCACATTCCAAAAGTTGTTTCGCAGTTTATGGATTTTGCGGCAAATCAACTATTTTTTGAAAGCTGCCTTAGTGAAGGTTAAAAAGGGTACTGTTAACGATAGAAGGCTGTCCCAATTCAAATTAATCGGGACAGCCTTTTGTGCCGCATATAAGGGCCGGTATCCCGCCAAAAAAAACGGCGGGTTACCGGCCCTAAATGTCCGATTCGGTTCACTGACAATCAGTGGAAAAAACCGCTCCACTGATTGAAGTTTCACTTATCCCGCATATAAGGCCGGTATCCCGCCAAAAAAAAACGGCGGGTTACCGGCCCTAAATTCCGATTTCGTTCACTAACAATCAGTGGAAAAAACCGCTCCACTGATTGAAGTTTCACTTTATCATGGAATCCATATTTACTCATATCATTAAGATTTTTTTTCTCCAGCCCTTGATTACTGAACTTGCGAATACCAAGTCTGTCGGCCACTTCCGAATTGCGTTCGGTCTTATAATATCTTAAAAACAAAATGAGCCGTTCGCGTTCATCAAGTCTTCTGATTGCTTCCTGCAGTGACAGTTTATCAAACCATTTAGTGTCATCATCGGCAATCTGATCCAATAATGTAATCGGATCCCCATCATTTTCAAAAACCGTTTCATGGATAGAGTGTGGCGACTTTGCAGCTTCCTCGGCATGTACGACTTCTTCAGATGTAATATGCAGTGCCTCAGCAATTTCCAGAACAGTTGGTGTCCGGCCGAGCTGTTTTGTCAATTCATCCCGGGTTTTACGTATTTTGTTCCCTGTCTCTTTTAAGGAACGGCTCACTTTAACACTGCCATCGTCCCGGATAAAGCGTTGTATTTCGCCGATTATCATGGGCACAGCGTATGTGGAAAACTTTACATCATAGGATAAGTCAAATTTATCTATTGCTTTTATCAAACCAATACTGCCTATTTGGAATAAAATCATTCCGGATCATATCCCCGATTGATAACGTTTGTACAACCGACCATACAAGTCCTGACATTATTTTCAACAAGCAAATCCCGTGCTTGTTTGTCACCTTGCTGGCTCTTATGAATATACGTCTTCACCTGTTCGTCAGTCAACGAATCTTGACGGTTATCATTTCTTACATTAACGTCCATAGGCATCCCTATTTAGAAACCGTTTTTTTTGATAGTTGTTTTGTCATGTGAACGGGTTGTACCACTTTCCGGGGACGATATGATTATCCAGTGGCAATCCCATGAAATTCTCGATGATGGTAAATCCCATCCCGGAATCTTTCCAATTCCGGTTTTGATGTATAGAGCGGTGTCTTGCTTTCATCCACGTCACTAATGCCTTTTACCGTTATCCTTAATGGTTACTTCCACTTCATCTTCATAAAGCACACAGGATATGGAAACATAGTGTCCCGGTTCATTGTTGTAACCATGGATAATCGCGTTTGTTACGGCCTCCGAAACAACTGTTTTAATCTCGGTCAGCTCATCCATCGTCGGATCCAACTGTGCCACAAACGAAGCAACTGTCACCCTGGCAAACGACTCATTTTCACTTACACTTGCAAACTCGACAAACATTTCATTTTTCATGAAGCCACCCCCAACGTAAATAACGCGTGTTCTTCGTTCTCCTCTAACCTGACAATCTTAAACAAACCTGACATTTCAAACAATCTATGAACCGGTGCTGAAATGGAACAAACAACCATCTCCCCTCCCAGCTGCAGTACTTCCTTGTATCTTCCCAGAACAACTCCCAGCCCTGAACTATCCATGAATGTTACAGATTCAAGATTCAAAACGACATGTTTAATGGCGTTTGTATAGATCATTTCTTTCCACTCGTTTCGCAATACCTCAGCTTCATGATGGTCCAATTCGCCGGACATTCTGACGATAAGGACATCTTCTTTAACGTCAAACGAAGTAGTCAGACCCATTTTATTTCCTCCCCACATTTTCGTTCTGGAATACTCTTTCGTCACGATGCAAATCAATTCCTGCTTCTTGACAAAAGAAGTAAAAATTCGAACAGATGCCTATTATTTCACCATTTTTTGCATCGTCCGTTTTAATAACGTTATATACGAAGCTGTTTGGACATCATGATCAACGACCAGTGATGTTTTCGATAATGTTGTGCCATTGTCTTTTACAATTAATTCACCAACCTGATCGCCTTTATTAATCGGCAGGTCCAAATCAGAATGCATATTTACCTCAGTTGTCACATCTTTGTCCTCGTCACCTATACGATGAATGGTGCTAATCGATTCAGATGGAACCACATTAACGGATTCTTCCTCCGCTTTCAGTAATTCCAGAGTTGTAATGGCTTCACCTTTGTCATACAAATTTTCTGTTTCAAAATGATTGAAGGCATAATCAAGCATGTTCGTGATGTCACCATTTCTTTCTTTGGTTGTGTCTGCCCCCATTACAACTGCAATCACACGCATATCGTCCTGTTCCCCGGTAGCCGTTAAACAATACTTTGCCTCATTCGTATAACCGGTCTTCAGTCCGTCAACACCCGGATAAGAATTGACCAGTTTATTTGTATTAACCAGCCAGAATTCATCTTCTTCACCTTCGCGTAAATAATCTTCATAAAGCGATGTATATTCCGTAACGGACTCATATTTTAATAATTCTTTTGCCATAATGGCCATATCATGGGAGGTGCTATAATGATCTTCAGCCGGCAGCCCGGTGGTATTTTGAAATTGTGTGTTTTCCAAATCCAACGCCTTTGCTTTTTCATTCATTTGCTCTACAAACGCTTTTTCACTTCCGGCAATTCGTTCTGCCAGAGCGACACTTGCGTCATTTGCCGAAGCAACAGCTACGGCTTTAAGGAGATCCTCGACAGTCATTTCTTCACCAGTCTCGAGAAACACTTGTGACCCCCCCATTGATGCAGCCCGTTCACTGACACGGATCGTTTCTTCCTTGGTAATTTTCTCCTCATCAAGGGCTTCCATAATCAATAATAGAGTCATAACTTTTGTCATACTGGCAGGTGGCAGTTTTTCATGTGAATTTTTATCAAACAGCACTTTTCCGGTGTCACGCTCAATAAGCATGGCTGACTGGGAATCCGGAGCCAAATTGAGTTCCTGTTCAGCATCATTTTCCGGCTCCTCTTCACTGAACACAGTTAATGGCGTCACTAGAATTGTAAATATAACGCTAACCAATAACACAAACCTTTTCATTGTCCAACCTCCAACATTAAATATAGTTCTAGGATTGCCATTTGAATGTGTTCTTATACATAAGGGGGGTCTGTCCCCCACCACGGTAATGCGTTAAAGTGGCAAGTGACAGACCCCCAAGTGAATCTACTCTGTAATGTTGTCATATGTGAGTGGCGGTGCTTCGACAGTTCTATCTGTTATCGTTATGCTTTCATATAATTTTTCTTTTACATTATCCACCGCTTTGGTATTTGCATGAATCGTCAGCAGTGACTCGCCTTCATTGATGTGGTCTCCTATTTTTTTGTTCAAAACAATGCCGACACCTAAATCAATTTCGGATTCCTTTGTTGCTCTGCCTGCACCGAGCATCATCGCTGCTGTACCAATATTATCGGCAATGATTTCCGAAACGGTTCCGGATTTCTTTGCGGGCAATTCAAATGTATATGTTGCTTGCGGTAATATGTCCGGGTCATCGGCAACACGTGAGTCACCACCCTGAGATTCCAGGAAACGTTTAAATTGGTCTAATGCTTTTCCATTGTTCAGATTGTCAGAAAGACGTTCTCTCGCTTCATCAAGTGTAGCCGCTTTGTTCGCCAATACGACCATTTGGCTTCCCAGCTCCAGACATAATTCGGTTAAGTCGTCGGGGCCATCTCCCTGCAGTGTTTCGATTGCTTCTTTAACTTCCAGAGCGTTACCAATCGCGTTCCCTAATGGCTGACTCATGTCAGAAATAACGGCCATTGTATTACGGCCAACGCGATTACCGATTGAGACCATTGCCTGCGCTAATTCCTTCGCCTCATCAAGCTCTTTCATGAAAGCACCGGCACCGGTCTTGATATCCAGTACAATCGCATCTGAACCGGAAGCTATTTTTTTACTCATAATCGAACTGGCTATCAGCGGAATTGAATTAACCGTTGCCGTCACATCCCGCAGACTGTACAATTTTTTATCAGCAGGAGTCAGGTTGCCTGTCTGACCGACAACCGCCACCTTATTTTCGTTGACAAGATCAACAAATTCATCTGTCGATATTTCGACATGAAATCCTGGCACTGCTTCCAGCTTATCAATCGTTCCGCCAGTGTGACCCAGTCCCCTGCCACTCATTTTAGCAACCGGAACACCAAGTGAAGCAACCAGCGGGGCAAGGATCAAGGTTGTCGTATCACCAACCCCGCCGGTTGAGTGTTTATCAACTTTTATTCCGGAAATAGCGGACAGGTCTATCTGATCACCGGACTCAACCATTGAAGCTGTTAATTCTGCACGTTCCGCTTCAGTCATATCCTGGAAAAAAATAGCCATTAAAAGGGCACTGACTTGATAGTCCGGGATATCACCTTTTGTGTAGCCATTGACAAAGAAACTGATTTCTTCGCTTGAAAGATTTTTGCCATCACGCTTTTTTTCAATAATGTCATACATTCGCATATAATCACCTTTAGTCCATTATGAATTCGGCAATGTGCGGATAATTTCTTTAACAAACCGGAGAAAATCCTCACGCACCTGAGCAGTTGTTTCAATCACTTCATCATGTGTCAGAGACTGATCAAGAATACCTGCAGCCATGTTTGAAATACAGGAAATACCCAATACCCTAAGGCCGGCATGTCCTGAAACAATAACTTCCGGTACTGTTGACATGCCAACCGCATCACCGCCAAGTGTCCGGAGCATGTTAATTTCCGCCGGTGTTTCATATGTCGGACCGGAATTTCCGACGTACACACCTTCCTGAACATTCAACCCAAGTGCTGCTGCATGGTCCTTTGCATGCTGCAGATAGGCTTTATCATACACTTGAGACATATCCGGAAAACGCTCACCAAGCGACGCGTCATTTGGTCCAAGCAGCGGATTGTCACCCATATTATTGATATGATCCGTAATCAGCATTAAGTCACCAGGGCTGTACGATTGATTAATTCCGCCGGCAGCGTTCGTAACGATAATCGAATCGATTCCCATTTCTTTCATGACACGGACAGGGAATGTTACTTGCTGCATGGAATAACCTTCATAATAGTGAAATCTTCCTTGCATTGCGATAACCTGTTTTCCTTCCAGTTCGCCGATGACAAGCTGACCTTTGTGACCGGAAACCGTTGATTCCGGGAAATGCGGTATATCTTTATAAGCGAATGACACCGGATTTTCAATTTCATCGGCTAAAACACCGAGCCCTGACCCTAAAATGAGTCCAATGCCGGGTGCAGACGTCAATTTATCATTAATATATGCTGCAGCATCTTTAATCATTGTCTGATCCATTATCTGACTCCTCTCCATTACATTTCCAATTTCGTTAGTTTATATCATCTAAAAAGCTTTTGCCGTGTTCAGGCATTTTGATATTAAAATTGTCAGAAACAGTAGCACCAATATCAGCAAACGTTTCTCTTAATGGAAGTTCTGTACCCCCATCCATGTTTGTATGATAGATGAGCAATGGCACGTATTCCCGTGTATGATCTGTTCCATGATGGACCGGATCATTGCCGTGATCAGCTGTAATAATCAGCAAATCCTCGTCATTCAGCCGGTTCATGACTTCCGGCAGCCGTGCATCAAATGCTTCCAATGCTCTGCCATAGCCTTCAGGGTCACGTCTATGGCCATATTTGGCATCGAAGTCAACGAGATTCAGAAAGTTTAATCCGGTGAAATCATCTGACATGGATTCAATGAGTTTTGTCATGCCATCTTCATTATCTTCAGTGCGTATGGCTTTCGTAACACCTTCACCATCATAAATATCGGAAATTTTGCCAAGCGCAATCACATCATAGTCACTATCTTCAAGTTCATTCATCACTGTACGGCCAAATGGCTTCAATGCATAATCATGGCGATTGGCAGTACGCTGAAAGGCACCTGGTTTTCCGATGAATGGTCGTGCTATGACCCGGCCAACCATATACTTTTCATCCAATGTCAATTCCCGGGCAACTTCACAAATGTTATATAATTCCTCCAGTGGAACAACTTCTTCGTGGGCGGCAATCTGCAGGACAGAGTCTGCAGACGTATAAACAATCAATGCGCCTGTGTCCAGATGTTCCTCACCCAGCTCTTCAATAATGGCCGTGCCTGATGCCGGTTTATTGCCGATAACTTTTCGACCCGTTTTCTCTTCCAACTCTGAAATTAATTCATCCGGAAATCCATCCGGAAACGTACGGAACGGCTGCTGGATATTCAATCCCATAATCTCCCAATGGCCTGTCATTGTATCTTTGCCATTGGAAGCTTCCTGCATTTTGGTATAATGCGCCATTGGTGGTGCGGCTTTTTCAATGCCCTTAACTTCCCTGATATTGCTTAAGCCTAACTTAGCCATATTCGGCATATTCAGACCGTCCATCCGTTCAGCGATATGACCTAATGTATCGGCACCTTCATCATTAAATTCTTTTGCATCCGGGGCTTCACCAATCCCGACAGAATCCATGACAATCAGAAATATGCGCTTGAAATTTTGCATGAATACCTACCTCCTATAGTTGTTTTTCCCTGTTAGACGAATTAATATGTTAAGTCCTGACGTTGTAAGATGTCTGACCTCTCAAACTGCAAAAACCCTTAATCCCTGGTGAATCAGCAAACTGAGAACCCCGCCTGTCATAAACTAGGCCCGCGGATGATACGATTGATAGATATCTTTTAATCTGGTTTTTGTAATATGTGTATAAATTTGCGTTGTTGATATATCACTATGACCGAGCATCTCCTGAACGGACCGCAAATCTGCCCCATTTTCCAGTAAATGTGTCGCAAATGAATGCCTTAACGTATGGGGCGTAATCTGTTTTCGAATCCCTGCATCACGTGTTATCCCCTTTAAGATTTTCCAGAATCCTTGGCGGGATAACGGTCTCCCATGCTGATTAACAAACAGCGCATTTTGATCCTGTCCGCGTTTCACAAGGTGCCTCCTGGCGTTCTGCAGATAATCATCCACAGCCTTTTTCGCCACATCACCAAGCGGGACAATCCTTTCTTTTGAACCTTTTCCCATACAACGCACAAACCCCATCGTCAAATGCAGGTCGCTCACCTTTAATGACACTAATTCCGTGACGCGCAAACCCGTCGCATACATTAATTCAAGCATCGCCTTATTACGAACTTTCAAAGGGGTATTAGCATTAATTGCCAATAAAGCTTCTACATCTTGTGACGATAACGTACCAGGCAGTTTTCGCTCCTGTTTCGGTGTTTCAATATGTATACTCGCATCATGGTCAACAAGCTGTTCCCGGATCAGGAAATGGTGGAATGCCCGGATTGACGAAATCGTTCGTGCAATCGTAGCCGGTGATTTACCATCTTCCTTTAATTTATACAGAAAAGCCGAGATATCTGTCCGCCCTATGTCGTTCCATTCTGCTTTTCGGCTCACTTTCTCAATATATTGCATATAGTTTTTCAGATCTCGCTGATAAGATGTTAATGTATTATCAGAGACCCCCCGTTCCACTAATAAATAATGGAAAAAATCATCAAAAGCGGGCTTGAGCATCGTCATTACTCCCCTAATCGAAAAAATAAATTCAGACGGTCAAAGAAACTGTCATCTTCTGTTTCAAAAACTTTGACAGACGGTCCCTCAGGCGGATCGTAGCGATGAAATTGTTCATATTCGGTATGCATGTATCTTAATCCAATATAGAACAAACATGTACAAGTTATGAAAATCACAAACACCTTTAATGTATCCCATATCAAGTGTTTCATAAAACCGGTCACCTCTTTTACATAGCCATTTAGAGGTTGTCCCAAAAGTGCTCAATCTCTTTTTGGACACTCATTATTAAAAGATATGCCAAAAAAGGCTGACAATATACATGATACCTTAAAACTGACATAATTTGTCCTGTCACCACCAAAATAACCCATTTTACCCGAAATGTAAATGAGAACAACATCCGTCAATTATTTACCTGAAAAAATCTATAAACTTCGGAGCATAAAAAACCTTTTTCCCATGAAGAAAAAGGCTTATGAGACTCACTTTTATTAACTTGTCGATTTAACCATAACTTCCTGGCATTGCTTGCAAACTCCATGGAAAGTTAATCGATGGTCTTTCACTTGAAAGCTCCAGTTTTTTTCGACTATTTTTTCAACATCTCCCAAAAGGTCCTCAACTATTTCTTCAACAGAACCGCATTCGGTACAAACAAGGTGATGATGAAAATGTTCTGCGCCCTCTTTACGAAGATCATAGCGCGAAACACCATCGCCGAAATTAATTTTATCAACAATTTCCAATTCCGATAATAATTCAAGTGTCCGATAAACAGTTGCCAGGCCAATTTCCGGCGCTTTTTCTTTTACCAGCAGATAGACATCCTCAGCACTAAGATGATCTTCCTCACGCTCCAGCAATACCCTGACTGTGGCTTCCCGTTGCGGCGTGAGCTTGTAACTCTGTGCATGGAGCTGTTTTTTTATCTGTTCAATTCGGTGTTCCATGGCAACTCTCCTCCCTGTAATCCCCAACTTTATTATATGCTCACAGGTATAACGTGTCAAAGTATAATAATTATAATTTGTTATTTATAATTATTATTATATAATATTTGTTACTCATTATAAAGGGATTGTATTAACATTTCCATTGCGCCATTTGCCACATAGGCTTCCAAAGCAGCTGCAGCCAGGGAAAACACCATTAATGAAGCGAATACTGTCGCATATCTTCCCAGAGGCTGGAGAACAGGCTGGGATATCCTCCGTGCAAAAAGCTTTCTTAATAATGTCAGAGAGAAAAGCATGGATAGACTGCCGGCAACGATATAAACCGGAATAATCAGCAAATTTTGCGGTGCAATTGAAAGGGCTGCAAGAAAAAGGCCGTCCAGACCAAGCTGATTAACGATGAAACCGACAGAAAAACCGACAACTAAGCCTTTTAAAAACAGTAAAATCCATACGACCGGAAGTCCGATGACAGACAGTCCTAAAATAAACAGCATAAACAGATACTTCACATGATACAGGAAACTGCTCTGCAGTACGTCACTGCTGTTTATTTTTCCGTCATCAGCTATATCGCCAAAAAAACGCTCAAGATAAAAGAATAAGTCCTGCTTTTGGACAAAATTCATGCTGTTAACAATGATAGCGCCAAAAATGACGCCGGTTAAAAACAGGATTGTCATAAAAATATAAATGGTAGCATGTTCTCTTATATGGTCGATTAATAGTGTGCGCTTATTATACATTGGAATCCTCCATCATTCGTAATGTCTCCTCCTGCATCGGACTTATGTTTGAACAGGTTCTATTAGAAACTATGAAGAATTCCTTGTAAAAATACCAATTTATTTTTTACTGCTTTTATTAAGATGTTGTGACTGTCCCGTATTTTCCGCCGCCACCGGCTTTGATTGATAATTTACCTTGTCTCATATTTATAATCGATGTTGCTAGTTTTTCGGGTATGATTTCTTTCAAATCCTCAAAAGAAGCGTAATGGATCACATTCATTTCTGTCTGGAAATGGTCAAGCAACTTTTTAAACGTTTTAGGCCCAAGCGCCGGCAAATATTCCAGTGGTACCTGGTATAAATATGGCGGCCGATTTCGTTTTTCTTCATGGTTAGTTTTTAATTCCTGAATTCGATCAAATACACCTTTGACAATTTTGGTTGACCCGCAGCGATGGCATTTGGCCGCATCGGCAGATAAGGGCTCAAGGCACTGGCTGCAAACGGTGGTATGGTATTTACCAAGACGGGGATTCATGCCAAAGTTTCGTTTTACCTGTCGTTCATTGATATTATGCAACGCCCAATAAAATTCCTTGAATGAAGGTTCTTCCATCCTAATTGCCTGGTACTCCCTGGCAATCTTCGGAAGCGAATGTGCATCAGAATTTGATAAAAACGTAAAGTCATGGAGTTCGCCGATTTGATCGGCCATGGCTGTATCTGAGCTGAGCCCCAGTTCGATCCCGTCTATTAAGTCAGCATCAAACACTTCGTTCAGTGACGTGTGCACGCCCTTCCCGTACATACTCTTAAATGGTGTGAACACGTGGGCGGGGATAAATATGCCCGAAAGCTCTTTCACCTTATATTGCAGATCTTTTGCTGTTCCGTAATAGCGCTGGGAACTTAATGTAATGTTTTTCATTCGCGTTGTCAGCCACTCCGAAAATTTTTCCATTTTAGCAAGCGTTGGCAGGAAGCACAGGACATGGAGCGGCCCCTGACAGTTTTCATCATAAACTTCGATTTCCGACCCGAGTATGAGGGTGGCATTTTCAAACCGGATTCCCCCATCTTCAAGTTCATGGGCGAGACCCGTTTCCATAAGTTCCTTCAATTCCTGCTGGACGGCCGGTGCATGGCTGTCAATCACGCCGACCATATGGATTCCCTTATTCCGGCTTGCCTCTTTAAGAACATTTGTCAGGGTCAATGTTTTAGCTCCGGTGATTTTGACCGGATGGTTGTACATATCCCGGCCAATGTGAATGTGCATATCAGCAAAAAACGATTTCAGCATCGCCTACATCCTTTCAAGTGTGTCTAAATACAGTATGGCATAGTTTGTTTTCGCGTCATGGATTTGTTTGTCTGCCACATATTGCTTTGCTTCATCCAGTGTCAATTCAATTCGTTCGATAAATTCATCATCATCACCGGCGGCAGCATTCTCCACCGTCTCAAGGTCGTCTGCTATATACAGATACATGATTTCATCAGCGAATCCGGGTGATGTATAAAATGATGTTATAAACCTTGGTGTGCCGGCTGTATACCCGGTCTCCTCCTCCAATTCACGCAGTGCGGTCACAGACGGATCTTCCCCTTCTTCCAATTTCCCGGCCGGAATCTCGACCAGTGATTTTTCCAGCGGTTTCCGGTATTGTTCCACAAAAACAATTTTATTATCGTTTGTAATCGGAATGATGCCTACCGCTCCGGTATGTTTGATCAGTTCCCGTTTAGAGGTTTTTCCGTCCGGAAGTGAGACGTCATCCACCTGCAGTTTCACGACGTTTCCATTATATATGTTTTCTGTATGGATTGTTTTTTCTTCAAATTTTTTCATTGTGGTCATCCTTTTCTGAACGCTTATTAATTATTCTATCATATCTTAATGGTTGTATTTGCTGCAATGTCTTTTCTACAATAGAATCAGACGAACATATTGGAGGCTGATACGATGAAAAAGAACCAACTGGGACAATCGGATTTATCTATTTCCGAACTGACACTTGGCTGTATGTCGCTGGGAACGGATAATCAAAAGGCAAAGGAAATTATCGACCGCGCCCTCGATGCTGGCATTAATCATCTGGATACGGCAGACCTTTATGACTTCGGCCGAAATGAAGAAATTGTCGGTGAAGCGATTAAAGGCAAACGGGATCAAGTCGTTTTAACGACCAAAGTCGGTAACAACTTTAGTAAAGAAAAGCAGGACTGGTTCTGGGATCCGTCCAAAGAACATATTGAACAAGGTGTTAAAGACAGCCTTCATCGATTGGGCACGGATTACATCGATTTTTACATGCTGCACGGCGGCACGATAGATGATCCAATCGATGAATCGATTGAAGCGTTTGAAAATCTGAAACAAGAAGGCCTTATCCGGGCTTACGGCATTTCTTCCATCCGTCCGAACGTCATCCGTGAATATGTCGAACGTTCGAACATTGATGCGGTTATGATGCAGTACAATATGCTCGATCGCCGGCCGGAAGAAGAAATACTCGATCTTCTCCATGAAAACAGCATCAGCGTCCTGGCACGGGGGCCATTGGCAAAAGGAATGCTCAGCGACCGGGCAGATGAACACATTGAGACAAAAGGCAAAGATGGTTTTCTCGATTATTCGTATGATGAGCTGAAATCCATTCACAATGAGCTTGAACACGTAAATGGTGATGGCTCACTGAATGCTCTTGCTTTAAGCTATATATTGAAACATCCTGCCGTTGCGAGTGCTGTTTTTGGTGCCAGTTCCGTCAGTCAGGTTGATGACAATACCGATTTCGACCAGTCGACGTTGACCGATGAAACATACCGGAACATACAGAGCATTACAAAAGCCATTAAATATACGAATCATCGATAGTTCCCTCTTTACCCCCTCTCACTGTTACAATCGAAAGTTTTTCAAAAAAGGGGGCGTGAAAAATTTATTTTTTTCATGCCCCTTTTTCGTGTTTGAATACGATTGTAGTAGTGAAGGAGGGGTCCTATTTAGGTCAAATGTCATGAATTTCCATTGATAATATTCTATTATAGGCATATAATAACAGAACAAACGTTCCTTTTACGAGGTGAATGATGATGGATTATGCCAATTACCCGCGGAATGATGTGCTCTGTATTGATATGCGTTCATTTTATGCCAGTGTTGAGGCGGTCAAGCAGGGACTTGATCCGATGACCGTCCAGCTTGCCGTCGTGGGAGATGTCAACCGATCGGGAAGTATTGTTCTCGCCGCCTCACCAGCCCTGAAGAAAAAACACGGCATCAGCAATGTCAGCCGTTTTTTCGAACTGCCTGATGATCCCGATATTGTCATTGCACCGGCACATATGGCTGATTATCTGGAAGTATCAATGGAAATTACCAAATTGATTAACCAATATGTTCCAAAAGAAGCCATTCACCAGTATTCGGTTGATGAAGTCTGGGTAACTGTGAACGGGCTGGAAAAACTATTCGGTGACCGGTGGCGGGTTGCGGGAAACATCAAACAAGATATCCTGGAAAACTTCGGGATCACCTGCTCCATCGGGATCGGCGATAATAAATTCCTGGCTAAAGTCGTTATGGATCTGCACGCCAAAAAGCACGGTATAGCAGAGTGCACCTATGAAGATGTCAGAGAAAAATTATGGCCATTTCCGGTGCAGGACGTGTGGGGAATCGGCCGGCGGATGCAGCGCAACTTAAACCGGATGGGGATTGTCACACTCGGGCAGCTGGCTAAATTTCCTTTACAGCAATTAACCAAACGATTCGGTATCATGGGTGAGCAGCTTTATTGGCATGCATGGGGGATCGATTTGAGTCCCGTCTTCGGCAACTTTACCAAAACGGAACAGAAAGGATTCGGACACGGCATCTCACTACTGCGTGATTATTCCGGGGATGAGGTTGCCATTTGCATTCTTGATTTATGTGAAGAAGCGTGCCGGCGTGCCAGAAGTGCCAATAAAGCCGGCAGGACCGTGCACCTCGGTATCTCGTACGCGAAAGAAACGGGCGGCGGCTTCAGCCGGTCACGATCTGTCAGCCTGCCGACCAATATCACCATGGATGTCTACGGTACGTGCATGCAGTTATTTCATGAATTCTACGACGGCGTCAGTGATATCCGGCATGTCTATGTAACACTTGATAACTTATACGAAGACGGCGAAACACAATTGAATCTTTTTGATGATAAGCCAAAGAAAAAAGATATTGGCTACGTCATGGATGCCATTCGTGCCAAATATGGTTCCACCGCCATACTCCGGGCAACCAGTTACACCGATGCAGGCATCACAATCGGACGGAGCAGCAAAATCGGCGGACACCAGGCGTAGCAGAGGCCGGATGCCAGAGGTCGGAGGTCAGAGGATGAAAGAAATCGGCAATGGCCGATTTCAAATCAATTGCTATTTCGTGACATCATACACATAAACGCCGTTCTTAAGCGTCGTTGTGACAAGCCCTTCATTTTCAAGATAATCGAGCTGTCCGATTGTTTCGGACATGGTCAGGTTCAGCTGGTTTTCATATTGTTTCGGAAAAAGCTGCTGACACAGTTCGAACGGTGTTTGGGCTTTTTCCTGTAAAAATGTATATACCTTTTCCGCCCGCCTCTCCTGTTTCTGCAGGCTTACAGAAATCACGTCATTCACATCCGAAAAAATTCTGCCATGTCCGGGATATACCATCTGAATGTCAAGTGACTGGCACTTTTTCAGATTGTTGCGGTACTGCAGCATTGGTTTCGGACGCACATCGCTTCCAATTGGTGCTTCCAGAAGCGGATTCGGGGAAATGTGATGAAGCAAATGATCACCTGCGATAAGGGCACCGTCACTTTCACGGAAAAAGGACAAATGGCTCTGTGCGTGCCCTTTTGTCTCGATAACCTGCCAATCATCATGACCGGGCAATCTGTCCCCTTCATCCAGCGTATCTGTCAGCTTTCCCGTTCCTGCAAATTTCAATGTCCCGCCCAATTCACCGGGTCCCGGCATCAGTTCACCCGATACACCACAGGCAACAAAAAACTGCCGGAAAAATTGCTCATATTCCGCGAAAAACGTTTCATCACGTGTTAAATATAAATCAGCATTCCGATGCGCTGCCATCGTTTCAGCACGCGGAAACGCTTCAATCAAACCAATGTGGTCCGGATGATGATGGGTTAAAATGACCTGTTCAACGTCATTTGGCGTATAACCCAATTCATTTAATTGCGTTTTTAATGCTTCCCATCCTTCTTTCGTTTTAACACCAGCATCAATAATCGACAGTGTGTCCCCTTTCAGTAAATATACGTGAACGTCACCAACCGCAAATGGTGTCGGTATGGTCAGCTGGCTGATTGTTTTATCCAATACTTTCATGATTTACTGGCCCCCAAAAATGAATAGCGATTCAGTCTGTGATGACTATTATATACTTTTCTCAGAAAAAAGTCAGCTATTCTTTCTCAAACAATCGGTGAATGGCTTCAGTCAATATCGATGGCAAGTACTCAAAGCTGTAGGTCAACGCCAGTCGTTCTGTCCATTGATGCGGATCTTTTCCCAGTGGTCCGATATTTAAAATCGGCATGGTCAGCTGCTCCATCACATCCTCCGGGAACGAAAATCCATTATTCTGCAATGGCATATTAGCCGTTAACTGCTGCAATTTACTGTTGGAGGAAACAGGACCGACAAAACTTAAGTCAGAAAGCCCGGTGAAAAATTCGGACACGGTCAAATCAAGGTTATAATTGGCATGTGTATAATTCTTTACGTGCGCCATTACATGTTTAATATATGGATCACTGAAAGATGAAACGGCCGGATAAAATGGCGGACTGTAAAACAGCACAATCATAGGCGCCAGATCTTTACACATGGCGGCAAGCTCCTGTACCAGTGTCGTCGAAAAATCACGATCCCCCCTGATCACGCTGACTGACGAGCAGATTTTGCCTGCGTGTCACTTCCTCTTCCCCATGACGTTTGACCGCTTCTCTATACAATTCCTCATACATCATGACATTGATGCGGAATTTCGGCATGGTAAAATCATCAGCCACATTGGCAAAATGGTCTGATTTTTGCTGCACATAGTTTTCAATATTCCCGGCGGCTTTCCTGGCACCCGTCAAAAGTTTTTCATTGATCTCCTTAAAGGACTGCTGCAAAAACAGAACATTGTACATGGCAATAGCTGCATCCGGGGTCTGCACCGAATAGGCTTCTTTCAAATCACGCTGCATCAGACTGACAGGGGGTGGTGTCACGTCATCACCCACTTTTTCAATAAACGCTTCATATTTAACTCGAGCTCCTGTGACAGGAAACTCGCCATTAAATTCGGATTAATACCGGCAAACGGTTCGCCGACATGGGATTCTTTCCCGTGGCAATAAAAACCGGGTAAAACTTTTCCGATCGAACCGGCATAAACATAATAATGGCTGTCACCGGGATACTTGCTGAACATCGGCTCCCCATTCAAACACGCGTTATAAATCAGGTTCTCTTCTTTTTTCAATTGCTCCAAAACAGGCAGCGCGGTCATCATCCCTTGAGAATTGACTTCCTCATCAGGGACTGACAACAGCAGAATGTTCCCGTCAAATTCACCATCCATCGCTTTTTCCAGCATGGCGAGATGTAAGGTGAGCCCGGCCTTCATATCCATTGTGCCACGGCCGAACAGCCAGTCACCGGATGCTATATCAGCTTGTACTGCTTCCGGCAGCCGTTCTTTTATATATGCCATTTCCTTTGTCAATTCCTCTGGATAAAAGGCAAGGTTTTTTAATGAACCATAATCATCCACGCCAACCACATCGAAATGACTTAGCAGGATGACGGTTTCTGATGAATCGTTCCCTTTCACAAATGCGGTGAGAAGCCGCCGTCCATCTTCAAGCGGATGCAATTGCAAATGAGCCGGGTTTTCCCGGAAATAGGATTTTTGTGCCAGTAAATGCTGCAAATACTCCGCCAGGGCAATTTCTGCATTGCTGCCGGTAATGCTTTGATGATTGACCAGTGACGTTAATAAATAAATTAATTGCTCTTTCGTCTGCCAGTTTTTCATAGGGTCCCTCCTCGTTTTCGGTTCAGCCAGTTAAGGCGGGATAAAGATCCTGCTGTTGTAAAGAAATTGACTTATGATGAAAAATAAAACACAATCAAACAAGAGGTGAGTTAATTGTCAACAAATATCTTCGCGCATCGGGGTGCGAGCAAATACGCACCTGAAAATACAATGGCTGCTTTTAACCTTGCTTATCAGCAGGGTGCAGGTGGAATCGAAACAGATGTGCATCTGACTAAAGATCATATCCCGGTTTTAATGCATGATGAAAATGTTAAACGAACAACCAACAGTACCGGGTACATAAACGATTATACGTTTGACCAATTAAAGCAGCTTGATGCAGGTTCCTGGTTTTCACCTGAATTTGCCGGAGCCCGGATTGTATCATTGGAAGAATTGATCAAATGGATTCATGATAAGCCATTATATTTAAATATTGAATTGAAAAATAATAAAATAGATTATAACCACTTGGAACATATCGTTTATGACAGGCTATCATATTATCACCTATTACATCGTACTATATTGTCAACATTTAATCCAACCAGCGTAAAACGGCTCAAACATCTGAATCGGAATGTCGGGGTAGCCTTGTTAACATCAAGACGTCACAAAAATATTGTGCCGGCTGCCAAAGATTTGGGCGCTAATGCGATACACATTCAATACCGGCATCTCAATCAGCTTCTAGTCGATAAGTGCCATCAGGAAAATATGACGGTGCGTGCATATACAGTAAACAAGCCAAGACAATTGCTGCACTGCTTTTCCATTGAATGTGACGGGATTTTTACCGACACCCCGAAAACAGCGGTCAAGTACCGTGATCACTTTAACCATCAATCAATGAAATAAATCAGGAGGAATCGTCATGACCAAATTATTCACACCTATTGAATTTCGTAACGTTGAGCTTAAAAATCGGATTGTTATGTCACCAATGTGCATGTATTCGTGTATGGACCAGGATGGAAAAATAACACCTTTCCACATGACCCATTACATTTCCCGGGCAGTCGGTCAGGCGGGGCTCATTATGACCGAAGCCACAGCCGTTGTACCTGAAGGCCGGATTTCCCATGAAGATTTAGGTATCTGGGACGATGAGCATATCGATGGGTTAAAGCACTTAAATGAACAGATCCATAATTACGGTGCAAAGACAGGCATTCAGTTAGCCCATGCAGGCCGGAAAGCACGGCTCGATTCGGATATCTATGCACCGTCAGCCCAAGCATTCAACGAAAATTCGAAAACACCAACCGCAATGACTGCAGCGGACATTGACAAAACGGTTGAAGCATTTAAAGAAGGGGCAAGACGTGCTAAAGAGTCCGGTTTTGATATCATTGAGATTCACGGTGCCCATGGTTATTTAATCAATCAGTTTCTGTCACCGTTGACCAACCAGCGTGAAGACAGTTACGGCGGGAGCAGAGAAAATCGCTGCCGCTTCCTGTCCCAGGTCATTGAAGCAGTTAAAACCGTATGGGACGGACCGCTTTTCGTCCGCATATCGACGGATGAATATGCTGAGGACGGCAACACACTGGATGACATCCTTTATTTCGCCGAACAAATGAAACAGCAAAACATCGATCTGATTGACTGCAGCTCCGGCGGTGTTGTGCCTGCTTCCATCAAGCCGTTCCCGGGCTATCAGGTGAAACGCTGCGAGACGATCAAACAAGAAGCATCCATTGCAACCGGTGCGGTTGGGCTGATTACAACGGGGATTCAGGCCGAGGAAATTTTACAAAATAATCGCGCCGACCTTGTTCTGATTGGTCGTTCCCTGCTGCGGAACCCATATTGGGCAAAAGCTGCCGCCGATGAATTAAACGAAACATTGCCTGCACCAAAACAGTACGAACGGGGTTGGAAATAATGGAACTCGTTTTTCTCGGGACAGGTTCCGGTGTCCCTTCCAAAGAACGAAACGTATCATCAATCGCATTGAAACTATTGCAGGAACAAAACAGCATTTGGCTGTTTGATTGCGGTGAGGCCACCCAGCACCAAATCTTACGAACGCGCATTAAACCTCGTAAAATCACGAAAATTTTCATTACCCATATGCATGGCGATCATATTTTCGGATTGCCGGGGTTATTAAGCAGCCGATCGTTTCAAGGGGTGAGGACCTTTTAAACCGTTTATGGCCCTGAGGCATAAAGGATTAATATTGAAACAAGTCTGGCTGTCAGTGGCACAACCCTTACTTATCCCCTTTCCATTGTTGAATTTACGGAAGGGATATTACTCGAGGATGAACAATTTAGTGTCTCCTGCAAAAAGCTGGAGCACGGCATTCCGAGTTTTGGCTTCAGGATAACTGAAAAAGACAAACCCGGAAAATTGCTGGTGGATAAATTAAAAACGATCGGGATTGAGCCAGGTCCTATCTATCAGGAAATCAAAACGAATGATGTTGTCGAGATAGATGACGGCAAGATTATCCATCGCAACGATTATCTCGGTCCAGCTAAAAAAGGCCGTGTTGTGACAATAATGGGTGACACACGTTCACCGGATGAAAATGAATCCTTTGTACAAGGATCCGATTGCTCGTTCATGAGGGCAACGTTTTGGCCAGGAAAAAGAGGGAGCAGGCAAAGGCCTATTTCATTCAACAACGAAACAGGCAGCTAATTCTGGCTAAGAAAAAGCAATATTGGAAAACTCATACTAACGCACATTTCATCACGTTACCAGCAAGGGGATGATGATGGGCTTGTGGATGAAGCCCGTGAAGTATTTCCGGAAACAGAGCTTGCAAATGATTTTCATCAGGTCATAATTGAATCCAAATAGGAGGCGTTTATTGCATGGGGAAGATAGACGAAATGGAGAAAATCATCAATCAGCAGCGAAACTTTTTTCAAACCGGTGAGACACTGGAGTACGAATTTCGGAAGCAAAAGTTGATCTCGTTGAAAGAAATGTTAAAAAGCTATGAAAAAGAAATTTACCAAGCGCTGAAAAATGACTTGAACAAATCCGAGTATGAGGCATTCACAACCGAGTTAGGGTTCCTGTATACCGAAATCGACTTTGCACTGAAACACCTGAAGAATTGGATGAAGCCTGAAAAAACAGAAACACCTGTCACGCACAAAGGCAGTAAAAGTTACATTCAAAAAGAACCCTATGGTGTTACCCTGGTTATGGCACCATGGAATTACCCGCTGCATTTGGCCATCGCTCCTGCAATTGGCGCTATTGCAGCCGGAAACACCGTTGTCGTGAAACCATCCGAATTTACGCAATCAACATCCGCCATCCTTAGAGACATGATCCGGACAACATTTGATGAGGCCTATTTTACTGTTATTGAAGGTGCCAAAGAGGTCAGTCAGCAACTATTGGAACAGCGGTGGGATTATATCTTTTTCACCGGCAGCACAAATGTCGGCAAAATCGTCATGGAACAAGCAAGCAAATACCTGACACCGGTCACACTGGAACTCGGCGGCAAAAGCCCAGTCATAGTTGATAAAGATGCAAAGGTTGATCTGGCAGCCAAACGAATTATCTGGGGCAAATTCACCAATGCCGGCCAGACATGTGTTGCTCCGGATTATGTTTATGTCCATGAAAAAGTTAAATTAAAACTATTTAGAGCGATGAAAAAACATATCAAATCATTCTACAGCAAAAAGCCGCTCCAAAATGACGATTATGTCCGAATTGTCGGCAAAGATCATTTTGACAGGCTTAATGCTTTTCTGACGGATGGTGATATTGTTCATGGTGGCAGCGTCAATGAGGAAAAGTTATCCATTGAACCGACCGTTTTGGATAAGATAAATTGGGATGATGCCATTATGCAAGAGGAGATTTTCGGTCCGCTGTTACCTGTGATGACATTCCGTTCACTTGATGATGTTATTTCAGACATGAAACAGATGGAAAAGCCGCTCGCCCTTTACTATTTTGGCGAAAATGAACAAAAACAGCAGCAAGTCATGACAAGCGTATCCTTTGGCGGCGGCTGCATTAATGATACACTCTATCACCTGGCCAACCCCCACCTGCCATTCGGTGGTGTCGGGAACAGTGGTATGGGCGCCTATCATGGCAGATACAGCTTTGATACCTTCTCACACCGAAAAAGTATCTTAAAACAGACCACCAAATTCGATATTCCATTCAGGTATCCCAGCGGCAAACTGTCCAAAGCTATCGTCGAACGGCTCATGAAATAATTACTTAAGTTTCGCACCCCGAAAAACCAATAAAAAAACCCTTTTTCAAACCAGAAAAAAGGCATACAAAACCCGCATGAACACTGGTTTTTTGGTATAATTAAGGTACCCAATCCAAACTATCCAAAAAGGACGTGTTATCATGCGGAAAAAAGTTAAAGAAATCGAAAATGTCTTTCAATCTCACGGATTTTCGATTGATTCCATTATACAAAAAGCGATGAAGAAATTCAAATTCCGTTCGCTTGTCCATGAGGCCGGATTTAAAAAGGAACAAGGTTTTTCTATCACCAATATTTTATCGTTAATGCTTTTATTTCCACTTATGCTCATCAATAGTGTCAATGATCTTTATGAAAGCAATTTTGATACGATGAAAAAGATGAAGAAGGATGCATTTTACCGTGTTAAAAATAATGAACGTTTGCCTTGGCGCAAGCTACTGTTCAGTGTATCCAAACAATTCCAGAAACTGGTCAATCCTGAAAAAGAGGTGAAGTCCAATTCTGCCTTTGTTTTTGATGACACTATTGATCAGCGAACGGGAAAAAAGATTGAAAAGGTGTCCTACGTTAACGATCATGTTGCTGGTAGAAAGAAAAAAAGTACGCTTGGATTTAAAAACTTAACAATGGGATTTTTTGATGGGAAAAGCTTCACTCCGCTTGACTTCAGCCTTCATAGTGAAAAGGCATTAAAACGCAGAGACAAGAAAAAACAGTATAATAAAGAGAGAGACCCGAAATCAAATGGAGCGAAACGGAAAAAAGAATGTGAAATGGACAAAATCACAAGTGCTCTACGTATGCTAAAAAGAGCCGTCAAACACGGATTTCGCGCAAAGTATGTGCTGGTGGACAGTTGGTTTCCAAGCAAGGATTTTTTATCCACTGTCAGAGATATCAAGAATGGGGCAATGCACGTTATTTGTGCTGTTAGACGCGACTTCAGAAAATACAGTTATAACGGTGAAGAACTAAACGCCAAGGAGCTTTTCAAGGTGCTAAAAAAAGAGAAAAAGGAAAAGCGCTGTCGGAAAAAGAATTTTGCGTTATTTTGAGGCCATTGTCTATTATCCCGGCATTGGAGAAACAGTCATGCTTTATTTTTGCCGTTATCCATATCAAAAGGATTGGAAACTATATCTTTCCACAGATGAAACCTTGTCCCTTTTGGAAATGCTTGATATTTACGCTATTCGCTGGTCCATTGAGGTTTTTTTCAAGGAAAATAAGCAGCTGCTTCGTTTAGGTAAATGCCAATCTCAAAATTTTGATGCCCAGATAGCTCATGTCACAACAACGTATATTTTATATGTGTTTTTATCGTACTTCCGCAGAATCAACGACTATGAGACGTTGGGCGGTCTGAGGGATGAAATGGCACAAAAAAATATTGCCGAACAGTTATGGGAGATGTTTGATGAGCTGTTAGATATTGTCATAACGGCCATTTCCGAATCTGGGCTCGTTGATATCCAATCATTTAAAAAGTCGCCGGAATACAAGTATCTGGTGGATTTATTTGAGTCGTCGTTTTTAGGAAATCAACTGTTTGGAGAGGATAATGCTGCTTAAATACACAAAATGGATTGGGTAAAAAAACACCGTAGAAACAAGGGAAGTCAGCACTTATTGTGGTTGAAATCCCTGAATTTTGGGGTAAGGTTTCACAAATATAAATTCGCCCATCCTCCAAAGGTACGATACTAGAAGGGCCTTCGAGTTCGTCTGATACAATATTTTTTTCAGTGATTTTACCACCATCAGTAACATCGGTTACTCTACCAGCACTTGTCTCCGAAACCAGTAATCTTCCCTCTGGTGTCCACTCCATGTGAGATGGAGTCTGTAGATTTGTTGCAAATACTTCCACTTTCCCTTTCGCTAAATCTAACTTGTTTTTTAGAATATTCATCATCCCCTTTAAGTTATTGATACTTCTGAACTCACCAAACTGTTGTAATTTCATAAAGATGTTTTACATTTTACGCGTAAAGCGAACCCTTCCCCCATTTGTCATCAATGTTAGAATAGAGGGACTTATTTGTCAATTTCAAAAATTATGATAAAATAACATTCGAGAGGAGCGATACACATGTGGAAGAATAAAAATTTTACAGTATTTTTTAGCGGACAAATAATTGCGTTTATGGGCCTTGCTCTATATTCAACATCTCTCCCCTTCTTGATCATTTACTTAGATGGTAGTGCAAGTGATATTAGTGGTGTGCAAAGTATGTTTATTATCCCGCAATTATTAATTTTACTTTTTGGAGGGATATTAGTTGATCGACTTCCAAAGAAAACTGTGATCATATGTATAGATATTTTGAGAGGATTGGCCCTATTTGTTATAGCCACTTTAGTGTTCACTGGTAATATTTTGATTTGGCATGTTTACGTACTTACCTTTAGTTTAGGAGTAGTCAGCACTATTTACAGGCCTACTTTAAAAGCTTTTTTACCAACGATTATTAATAAAAATCATATACATCTTTATTTTTATGGAGAAAAAACCTAAGAGTGATGAACATAAATCAGTGGTGAAGGAATTTAAAGAAGGGTTCAAAGTATTAATTAAGAATAGGTGGCTAGGCTTAAGTATTCTCATTGGTTCGTTTGTAAATATAGGTATAGCTTCATTGTGATTGTACTCCCAATTTATGCCGACCAATACTTTGATGGGATTAAAAGTTATGGTTGGTTTTTGAGTAGTATGGCACTCGGTGCTTTTTTAGGAGCGTGGATAATCAGTAAAAAATCTCGTATTGTTAATAGAATGCTAAAATATTATCTTTTTATGTTAAACGTTGGGTTTTTTGTATTGCTTTTATCTTTTATAGATATTTTCTACTTTGCTCTATTGTTTATGTTTTTTATAGGTTTTTCAATTACCTCTTTTGTGATTCTATGGGATAGCACAGTACAGGAAGCAGTAGAGGAGAAGTATTTAGGAAGGGTAACCAGTTTACAAATGTTTGGAGGATTATTATTTTTACCGATGGGCTACTTTGCGTTTGGATTAATTATTGACTATATCAATGTGCAAGTTGCTCTGATCATCAGCGCAATTTTTATAATTTTATCTGCTTTAGCCGGAGTTTTTGTGCAAAAATCATATGACAATAACTCAACTTTCGCAGACTGAAATAGGCAGGTATAACCTGATATAATTCGGCAGACCTGCAAGCCATTGCTGTAGTTGACTTTTGATGAGTTGTTGCATTTTCTTATTCGTATTTTTTTAGGGTATCTTCAAGAAGCCCGATTAACTGTTGTAAAGCCACAGCCCAATCGAAGTCATTTACTTCATCACATAATTCATAAAACATGCCGCCTAAAGTTCGGTCGTCTGTGCTGCAGCGGTTTTGCCATGACAGCACAATATACCTTGCAAACACAATGGTCGTGTGGCTGATAAGAGCATCGAGAGCATCGTAGGTACGGCTCTGGAACTCCTTTTGAAGTTTCAAAAGCGACTTTGTTGTTTTAAAAAAACTTCAATATCCCAGCGCATGCCGTAAATTCGGATGATTTCCCGGTCGCTCAATGTGCGGTCTGTACGTTAAAGTTGTTTTTCGCTATCATAGTAGGAGACACCTCTTCTGTTTTGTTAGTGATTATTGGTTAAATCAACTATACCAAACGTTGAGGTGTTTTTTCATGTCTTGATCAAATGTCAAGCACTGTATATCAAACCTGATAGAAACCGATGGACAGTGAAGTCATTGAAATTTTTGGATGCGAAAGTTGAGACAATGAGATATAGGTAAAAGAAGAAATTTAAAATAAAAACTCTAATTGTTTTCTAATATGCTCCCTTCCAAGTAGTGACTTCGCCATCGAATTAAGCGGCTATGCCAATCGTGGATATCAAATAAACACTAACAATTCATTTTTTTTATTGGGAAATTCTAGCTATTTTATTCATATATAAATCACTTAAAATTAGGGAATTAATGTTAAACAACTATATCTAAATAGCAACTAATATTTGGCATAATATTCAAATATCCTAGCGAACAGACTTATGAGGGCACTCGTCCAAAAAACTGTTACATATTTAAAACACTCCTGCTTTTAAACCGGCAGGAGCGCCTATTTTGTGAAATCGTCCAGAAAGTCTTTTTGAAAGCTTGTTCGTGGCTGATCATGGTCATCATCATTCTGCAGCTGTTTAAATGTATTTTTACCATATTTTTGTGACAATTCATCAATCGTTTCGTACAATTTCTCTTTTTCGGCCTCTTTCTCATACGTAAACAAATCCAATTGTTTGGCAATGTTGTGTTTTTCATCAACATCCTGAACAGTGATGCCCAGCAAGCGGATGGGCTCCAGATCCCAGTGTTTTCGGAACAATTCATTGGCAACGTACAGTATGTCCGCTTTATGCTCAATGAAATAAGGCAGCTTTTTGCTTCGGGTAATCGTTTTGCGGTCGTGATACCGAATCATGATTTGTACACTCTGTCCTACTGCCTGTTTCCGCTTCATGCGCCGTTCAACATTTTCCGTAAGCAGATTCATCAGGTTGCGGATTTCTGCTTCATCGGTCGTATCCGCTGCCAGCGTTTGCGAGCTGCCGATACTTTTGAACTCGTGCACCGCATCAGGATCAACCGGTCGCATGTCAATGCCATCCGCCCTGTTTTGCAGCCGTTCCCCATTAATACCGAAAATTTGTTTCAGCTGATAAGTGTCCCCTTTTGCCAGGTCACCAATCGTCTTAATATCGATGCCACGCAGTTTTTCCGCTGTTTTGTTTCCGACACCATACATGTCTTCAATTGGAAGCGGCCAAAGTTTCTCACTGATATCCCGCTTACGCAAAATGGTAATCCCCATTGGTTTTTTCATGTCTGAAGCCATTTTCGCCAAAAACTTATTGGGGGCAATCCCGATACTGGAAGGCAGGTCAAGTTCATCGCTGATTCTTTGCTGCAGGTTTTGTGCAATCTCAATCGGACTGCCGTGCTGTTCGGTGCCGGTTACATCCATATACCCTTCATCAATGGAAACAGGCTGGACATATGGCGTTATATCGGCAAGCATTTGGAACATTTCTTTAGACGCGGTCCGGTAACGGTCAAAATTGGGACGCAGAACGATTAACTCCGGACATAACTTCCTCGCTTGCCATAGCTGCATCGTTGTCTTGACACCTTTAGCCCTGGCTTCATAACTGCTTGTCACAACAATCCCTTTGCGTTCTTCCGGATTGCCGGCAATTGCGAGCGGTTTGCCTTTCAGTTTTGGATCATAGGCCATTTCAACGGAAGCATAGAACGAATTCATATCCACATGAAAGATGACGCTGCCTTTTTTCGGGTACCATTGTGACATCGTGAGCCATCCCTTTTTTTAAAATGTATTTACCTTCATTATACCATATCAATTAAAGGTTTAAGTGACATACATTCTCTGACGTCAAGAAGCCGCACTCTTCCCATAAGAGTGCGGCTTTGCCTTTTAACGGCTTCTATTCGTTTTTCGATTTATATTCCCTTTGGATTCCTTTCAATATCGCAGCAACCATGATCAGGAGTATAATCGTAAATGGCAATGCTGCCGTTAACGAAGCAGTCTGCAGGGCGTCTAAGCCGCCGGTAAATAATAATATAAGGGCGATTGCTGTAATCAGGATACCCCAAATTATTTTAGTGAAACAATGCCGGATCAAGGTTCCATTGATGTCATACTGCCCAAAATTATAACTGCAGAGTCCAGCAGATGTTACCATGAATGTAAAAATCAGCAGGATCGATATAAATCGATAAAATGTTCTGTAAACGGTACAACTCCCAAGGCTTCAAACAAAGCAACCGTTACGTCTTCATTTACAGTTTCGGCAATTTGTGTTCCATTATTTAAATCACTATATATCGCCGTACCGCCAAATACGGCAATCCAGACACAGGCAATCGCCGGTGGTACGACCATTACACCCGAAACAAATTCACGAATGGTTCGGCCTCTGGATACACGTGCAACAAATGCGCCTACAAATGGTGACCAGGCAATGGCCCATGCCCAGTAGAATATGGTCCATTGGTAAACCCAATCACCGCCGGTATATGGTGACAGACGCAAGCTGTACTGTACAAAGCTGAAATATAATCACCCATGCCAAAGTACAAAGGTATTAAATAAACACGGTTGGCCTAAGAAAATACAATGATCATTATAAAAAGTGCCAGCCCAAATTGAGATTACTCAGCCACTTAATACCTTTGTCCAGACCTGTAACACTGGACGTCAGATATGCGACCAGCATGACCAGTGCTATAATGACTTGTACGCCAATATTATTGGGCACATCAAATACAGATGACAGCCCTCCGTTCAGTTGAATAAACGAGAGGCCCACGGTTGTTGCAACACCCATGACGGTTGCTATGACAGCCAAAATATTTACGGTATTGGCAACGCCCTTGTTTTTACCTGCGACTGGTTCAATTGCAGCAGAAACCAATCCACTTCTTTTCTTTCTGAACTGAAGGAAGGCAATCCCCAACCCTGCGATTGCAAAAACGGCCCACTGGCTGATCCCCCAGTGGAAAAAGGAATAGCCCATTGCTACCCTTGCTGCTTCCTCTGTCTGGGATTCCAGACCGGGGAATGGTGTCACAAAATAGTGACTCATCGGCTCTGCAACACTCCAAAACACAAGAGACACCCCAAAACCGGCGGAAAACAGCATCCCAATCCATGTAAAAAAAGGATACTCCGGCCGTGAATCAGAAGGCCCCAATCGCGTTTTGCCGTGTTTACTAATAGAAATACTGACAAGAAACACGATGATAATAAATACTGCAACTAGATAAAGCCACCCGAAATTAACCGTTGTAAAATCGAAAAGTGACTGGGCGACTGTACCAAATTGTTCTGGCATGAACGCCCCAATGATAACTAATAACCCAACGATAATCACCGAAATAAAAAATACCGGATTCATATATGTCTCTTTTTTCTTCATAAAAGCTCCTTTTCCATTCTGAATTTTGAACTCGTTTTTCTATTATGTAGTATGAACACTTAAAATTATATTACCCAGACCCAAACATCTTAAACTTAATGGATAAACAGCCGCTAAAAAATTTCCAACCCTTCTCTTAATCCAGAAGTTCGCCTGTTTCCGGAACATATTCCATATACATTTTTCAAAATCACAACTCAAATTCCCATTCATCTTTGAGAATCAGATACAAAACAAGCAATGTATTTTCCGTTTTCTGGTAATTCATTTCCTCAGGCTCGAGATCAATTTTTGGAAGAAGTGCTGTCGCCAGCTTTTTCGTTAATTGTATTCGATCGACTTCCTGTAATTGTAATAGTCGTTCACTATAGCCTTTAAGCAATTTCCATTCTTTCATGCCGAACAATCGAAGTGCCCCATCATGAAGTGCCAAACTTTCTTTTGTGAGTCCCCTTGACTCGATTTCCTTTTCAATTGAACGTGATTTTTTCGTTTTCTTTCCTTTCCGTTCATGCACGACAATCGTACCGGCAACAATATCGCCAAGCCGTTTATGTTTTGAATGGAAAAACACCCAGATTATCCCTATGAAATAACCTGTCGGGAGCATGTCAATAATGCGCAGCAAATTGCGAATCAAACTGGAAAGCAGCGTCAGACTGTGGCCGTTGTCCTGCATAACTCTGATGCCCAATATATTTTTGCCGATTGTTTTACCGCCAAAAAAATATTCACATACAAAAAAGTAACCCCAATAAACGATAAATATAAGAATGATTGCAATGGCCAGTGGCAATGTGGAATTGCCCAGAAATGCTGTGAGATCTGACTGAATAACAAAAACCAATACTAAAATAGTTACAATGTTAAAGATTGTGAGCAAAAGCTGATCGATAATCATGGCTCCCGCTCTGCTGCCAAGACCAGCCAGTTTAAAATCCAAAGAAACATATTCCGGTGTTTTAACAGCGACTTTCTCCTGATTCATCAATAAATTCCCCTTTTTATCGTCTATAGGTTTCAATTACCGTTAAGACAAATTATAATAGATTCGTAACCTTATAGTCGAGAAGGAAGGTGCAGCCGTGAACATCAGACAATTTATCAAGCGCAATCGGGACGACTGGAAACAGCTTGAGGACTATATAACGAAAATGCGTAAAAATAAAAGACATTTGTCAGGTCGTGATATCAATCAGTTCTCCCGGCTTTACCAAAAAGCAGCACAACATCTGTCATACAGCCAGACTTATTACCCGAATGAAGATGTAACACCGTACTTGAACGAACTTGTTGCAAGAGCCCATAATCTGTTATACAAAGACCAGGTTTCCAGTTTCCGGCAGGTTCGCACATTTTTCGGTACAACCTTCATTGGGCTGCTGCTGGAACAATGGAAAGCGGTAATAGTGGCCATGCTCCTGTTTGCAGCCGGGCTTCTAGCGGCATTTCTTTCGGTATTGGATGATCCGCTTAACCTTTATTCGCTGCTGCCGGAGCAAGTTGCACAATCTGTTAATCCCGAACAACTGGATACAAATAATGGTTCGATTGATGCATCACTGATGTCCGCCTCAATCATGGCGAACAATATTCGAGTAGCCTTCTTAGCCTTTGCAGGCGGCATCACGTTCGGAATACTGACTGTTTACATAATGGTATTGAATGGTGTGATGGTTGGAGCACTTGCCGGTTTGTTCTGGCATTACGGCTATTCCTACGAATTCTGGGCTTATATTGTTCCACACGGCGTCATTGAATTGGTCGCCATTTTCATTGCAGGCGGAGCCGGTTTATTAATGGGATACAAACTGTTTGCCCCCGGTGCCTTTTCGCGCGGGTTCCAGTTAAAACGTCAGGCAAAACGCTCTGTTCAGCTTTTACTGGGAACCATTCCATTATTCGTTATCGCAGGTATTATTGAAGGGTTTATCACTCCTGCCAGCCTTTCCCTGGAAGCAAAGTATGCTGTTGCATTTCTGACCATGATTGGTCTTATTCTTTACATTGTCAGCGGAAAATGGCTGCTGCAGAAAAACAGTACTAAAGCAACCCTTCATTCATAATCCGGATATATTGTGAGACGGCGGCTGTGGCCAGGTGCTCTTCGTTTGCTTCTATCATGGAGAGCCCCTGTTTTTCCCAATTTGCTTTCTCACGTTTTTTGAAATGCAGTTGCTGCTGAGCGATGCTTTTGACCATAGCTGTTTTCGTATTATCCAGCGCTTGTTTTGTACGTGCCAACAGTTCTTCATCTTCTATCCCAATCATCATAAATAAATGCCGCTGCCGCAGTCGCCTTAGATGATGCAATGCACTTTCTTCATGCAAAAATGAGTGGACATCGCTGAACAACAGGATCAGGCTTCTTTTCTTTAAAACGGTTGATAAATAATTGATCGCAGCTGAATAATTGGCTTCAGTCGCCTCCACTTTCACATTGTAGATAGCTTGTAAAATTTGCTGTAAGTGATTCATTCCTTTTGCAGGCGGCACAAAGCGCTGGATTTCCTTTGAAAATGCAAGCACTGCCACATAATCACCATTTTTGAGCGCCGCTGCGGCTGTTGTCAATGCTGCTTCCAATGCCTTTTCGAGTCGATTTCCCTTTTTAAGCTCTGCTCCCATCATCCTGCTGCAATCAATTAAAATTGTGACATATTTCCCGTGTTCCGGTTCGTATTCATTCGTCATGATTTCCTGCAATTTTGCCGTTTGCCGCCAGTTGATCTTTCGCGGATCATCACCGACAACATAGTTGCGGATTTGCGCGAATTCCCCTGTTTCAGCACGCTGCTTGCGGATTTTACTGCCTTCATACAATAAAAACTGCTGGGGACTATTCAAGTACTGTTTTGTTTCCGTTAAATCAGGAATAACTTTCACATGATGTTCCATCTGTACTGTCAATTGCTTTGTCCAAAGACCAAAGTTGCTTTTGTAACGGATGAACAGTTTATCCACCTCATACTGCCCTCTCACCGGAGCTTGAACCTGATAGGATAATACAGAATTCCCCCGGGCTTTAACGGTTCCAGTTAATGGGAAAGGTGCCCGAAAAGACTGTGGCAATCCATCAATCAGCCTTAGGTCACAAGATTTGTCAGAAGCATTAACAACTTCAATCTGAATGGAATACGTCATATCGCGTTCCAATTCATCAGGAAGTTCCCGTTTAAATGACAATTCTTTTCTCTTCGGTGATAGCCATAAATCCAGCAGACTGATCAGAAAAAGAAGTCCGTTCATAACAGGTAACCAAGTCCATGACACGGATGAGAGGGCAGCGAGGACAACAGCGCCAAAAGAAAAAATGAGAAACAAAACGAGCAGCCGTTTCCCCGGCAGAATGCCCCTATCGCGGAACAGCAATCGCTCCCACAAGTTCTTCAATGATTTCATCGAGGCCAACTCCCTCCAATTCCATATGAGGTGCTAATTGCAAGCGATGCCGCAACGCCGGTTTGGCAACCATTTTCACATCATCAGGCGTAACATAATCCCGATTTGTTAAATAGGCCCAGCTTCTGGCAGCTTTGGCAATCGAGATAGCTGCCCGCGTACTTGCCCCGAACCGCACAGCCTCTATATCTCTTGTCCGGCGCACGATTTGCATAATGTAATTGAAGATATCATCATTGATTGTAATGGATGCCACCTCCCGGCGTATCGATAAAAACGTGTCAATAGTCATGACTGCATCTGTATTTATTTCAGCATGTGGGTTTTCCAGCACGTGTTTTAATACATTGGTTTCTTCTTCAAAAGAAGGAAAGTCAATGTTTAACTTCAATAAAAAGCGGTCCTGCTGAGCTTCGGGTAATGGATAGGTTCCTTCAAATTCAATCGGGTTTTGTGTAGCCACGACAAAAAAGACTTCCGGGAGTGTATAAGTCTCCCCTTGGATTGTTACTTGTTTTTCTTCCATCGCTTCCAATAAAGCGGCCTGCGTTTTGGCCGGTGTCCGGTTAATTTCATCTGCCAGCAATATATTTGAGAATATCGGACCTTTTATCGTTTGGAAATTGCTTTCCTGCATATTATAAATCGTACTTCCGGTAATATCACTTGGAAGCAAATCCGGTGTAAACTGGATCCGATTAAATGTCCCATTCAATAATTCCGCCAATGTGCGCACCGTTTGCGTTTTTCCGGTACCAGGCACACCTTCAATCAATACATGACCATCTGCTAACAGAGCGGATAACAAGAGTTTCAGATTCATAGACTGACCAAGAATCCGCTCCTCGTATTTTTCCAATAGTGATGCCAACTCGTTTCTCATCCTTCCTCCACCTCTTTCCGTAATTGATCGATCTTTTTCGACCATGACACGTATGTTTTTTTGCTTAAACGTTTCTGGTTTAATACATGTGTCAATCCATTAATGAATGTTTCTATTTCCCAATCTGAGCTCACTTTTCGTTCCAGGTCTTCTTTAACATCCGACCAATCTTTATGGTACCGGATTCCCCAGCGTTCCTGCATAAGCAGCTTCACATAATCTGCCTGAATGCTTAAGGAATCAGCGTATCGCCTGCTCCCTTGATACCATGCCGCCAATGCTTGAATACGCTCATCACTGAACCGGACTGTTTCTTCTCTTGGTTCGTGTATAGGTCCAAAACGTTTCCCCTGATACCAGAGCCAAATGACAGCAAATAAAATAGTCTGGAGGCCCAATGCGAGCAGCCAGTTCGGATAAAGTGCTGCGATGCCCGGTGCATTTCCGGATCCATGCACATACTCGTCGAAATAAACCGTATCCCATCCCGTGTTTGCCGGTTCTATGAGAGAAAGGATTAACTCCAAATGGTCTTGCTCCAAAATATTTCCGTTCGTTATCCACTCCGGTGCGACAGTTGTTATTAATCGCCCATTTTCAAACCTTCTTTCCACTGCGATTGCGCCGGCATTGTCGTGCAATAATACGTTATCATGGTTATTGGAATCGATTCGAACCATCGAATTGAGCTCTGCCTGATACGTATCCCCATTCGATGTGGTGACAGACCCGGTAACGCCCTGTACCGGTGTGGTTTCAATATTAAACATCCCGTCCGGATTTGTTTTCATCAGCAAAATGGTATTGCCGGACCCCAAAAAAGACATATATGCTTCCATCTGTTCAGTGTCAGGGGTGAAAGACGGTCCCGCCATAATCAACAGCTGATTATCGTTCTGATCAGATAACAGTTCAGGCGCGTGTGTCCATCTCTCCACAGATCCCTGTTCGTTATCTAAATATGTATAAAAAGCTTTCACACCTGTAGGCGATGGTGACTCTGAAACAAAGTCAGGATACTCTTCAGGTGTATCCGGTGCGAGTATATAACTGATTCCTATAAATAGCAGAAGAACAACAACCAGCCACACCAGTGCTCTTCTGCCTGTTAGTGATGTTTGCAAGCCTGTTGTCCCCCCTTAACCTTCCCCGGAGATTTCCGGCGGTTCATCCTCCAGCAGCCGCATCGCCTCATGCCGATAACGATCATAGTCGTCTTTCACCAGTCGTCGTTCACCATAGACAACTTCATCGAACACTAACGCAAGCTGATAAAATGCGTCTGCGAGTTGACGGTTTACTTGCTGCAGCTCAGCAAAATATTCCCAATTTGTTTTCCAATTCCTCGCCTTAAGCCATTCTCTGTCATGAAAATATAGCAAAAGCGCCAAAAACATATGGCGGGCAGCTTCGTTATAATCTCCGCCTGATTCCTGCTGCCGGACCGCCTGCAAATGATCATTATACGACCAACTCGCCTCATTCATAGACTTTAGTGGCTGGTAGTCGTAAAACGTCCTTCTTTTCCCGGCATGACGGACGCGATAAAAAATAGCAAATCCAATCAGAGCCAGGACAGCAATAATGATGACCACCAAAACCATATCGGCAAAACCACTTGACGGCTCCAATCCGGAAAACAGCTTGGCTAATTGCTCTCCAATCCAGTTTGTCAGACGATCCCACCAGATTTGGAGAAAGTTACGATTTTCCTCATAATAGATTTGATAGTCGTTTTGGTTTAAAATCGTTTGCAGTTCTTCTCTTGCTTTTTCCGCATCAGCGATCAGCATCACCACCCAGCATGACTTTAATCGAATGCATTACGTTTCACTGCCGGCATTTTGATAGTCATCAATCATCTCCTGCAAGTCATCTCCGTCTTTCCGGATCTTTAAATCAAAATAAACAATGGAATAGCCGACCATAAAGATCATGGTTGTGAATAACATAACCAGGTTCACAATGATAGAATATAAGACACTGCTACCCAAGAGTGCTATGAAAACCGATTCAATTGTCACACTGATTGCTAAATAAATCAGGAAAAATATGATAAAAATCCCAAATACTTTCCAGCTGTTTTGACGCGTTAAATGCCAGCTTCTCCCCAGGCCTGGTATATTATTTTCGAATACAGCAGTACCTAAATAAAAACTCCAGCGTATTAGGAAGTAAGCCGTCGTCAAACTAACAGCCAATAAAAGGATAATCAAGATGGCAATACCCAAAATCGGATCTGCAAGAATACTTAGAACACCCATAATCATAATAACAATAGACGGGACGAAAATCATGGTAAAGGAGATAATTCCAAATATTAAACTCCCGCCTAATATAAGCCAAAACTTTGAAAATGCCTGCTTAATCACGCTGCTGACGTTAAAATCCTCATTCTTTTTTAATCGGGAAACAGCAAATAGGATGGCTGCTTGAGCAACAGGTAAGAACACAAACGTTAAAAGCCCTATGCCTATATTGGCCAGGTCCTCTCCCAGTGTCGTATTGGCAGTCGCCTCAAAACTGCTTAACGTTTGATCTAACCAGTTACCGCCACTGACCGCTTCCCTGAAAAAACTGGTCCCGGTTAAGAATAAAATCATTGATTGCAGTAAATAAAGAGGGCCAATAATTATCAGTAAAATCAGGAAAAACTTTGAGAAATACTGTTTACATAACGTAAAAGCAGCATCAAGAATTTCCCCAAACCCTTTTGGTCTGTTTAATTCTTCATTCATGTCAGAGATTCCTCCTCGCTATCAAGTTCTTATTCTATCAGTTATTTTACATGTTTCACACCAGTTTCAGGAAATATTTTCAAAAGGCTCCTGTTGTATATTTTGCTCCTTTAACTCTCGCAGTTGATATAAACTGCGACACAATTAAAAATTTGAGAGCATGACACCGCTCCGGAAATACGCTCCGCTGGTGTTGACTTTCTATACATTGAATGTTCTCTCACTAGGACAGAACACGACACTAAGCTGCGGAAAAATGCGACACTCCTGCGGGAAAGGAACAGTCTGAAGACCCCGCAGCGAGCGGTTTTTGCGAGCGAGGAGGCTGAAGCGTTCCCCGCGGAAAGGGAGTATTTTTCCGCAGCGATGAATCAGCACTCAGGTCCCGGTAGAATGGGATGAAGACTTTTCGATAGTTACGTCGCATTTTATGGATTTTGTGCCATAAAACAATCTTTTAGCAAATAGCTTATAAAAACAAATCGTGCCTGGGCAGATGCCTCCCAAGCACGTGAATTTCGGATCAGACGGTTGTTATGGCCGGTCTGCCGCTTCCTGTACAATAGCTGTGACAAGTTCCGTGATGTTAACAAGTTCATCAACCGGGATCCGTTCATTCGTTGTATGGATTTCTTCATAGCCGACTGCCAGATTGACGGTCGGGATCCCCAGGCCGGAAATAACGTTCGCATCACTGCCCCCACCGCTCTTTTGCAGGTTACTGTCACGGCCGATTGTTTTGGCTGCATTTCGAGCAACTTCCACAACCTCATCATCCGCTGTTTGGGTAAAGCCTGGATACATGATTTGGACATCCACTTCTGCACTGCCGCCATATTCCTCAGCAACCGTTTCAAAGGCTTCCTTCATGTCAGCAACTTGCTTTTCCATTTTTTCCGGGACCAGCGAACGGGCTTCAGCCAGTATATCAACCCGATCCGGGACGATGTTTGTTTGTTTGCCGCCTTCAAACCGGCCAATATTCGCTGTTGTTTCTTCGTCGATCCGGCCAAGCGGCATTTTGGCAATGGCTTTTGCTGCTAACGTGATGGCGGAAACACCCTTCTCAGGTGCAAGACCGGCATGTGCCGTTTTGCCCTTCATAGCTGCAAACAACTTGACCTGAGTCGGTGCTGCAACGATAATGTCGCCGACCGTGCCATTGCTGTCAATCGCATAGCCATATTTAGCATTAATGAGCGACCCATCCAGGGATTTGGCACCCACCAGACCGGATTCTTCACCGACTGTTATCACAAATTGGACATCACCATGCTGGCTATCATTTTCTTTTAATGTACGGATTGTTTCCAAAATGGCTGCAAGGCCCGCTTTATCATCGGCACCCAGAACCGTTGTGCCATCAGATACAATATAGCCATCTTTAATGGATGGTTTAATGCCATTACCGGGTACCACTGTATCCATATGAGAGGTGAAATAAATCAGATCAGCATCTTTTTTGGTGCCCTTTAATGTACAAACCAAATTCCCGGCACCATAGCCTGTTTTTTCCTTGCTGTCATCCTCTTTTACATCCAGGCCCAAATCCGTGAATTTTTTTGTTAATACGTTGGCAATGTCTGCTTCGTGTCCTGTTTCTGAGTCAACTTGAACGAGTTCAAAAAATTCGTCAATTAATCTGTCTTTGTTAATCGCTGGCATCGTCTAATCCTCCTGTATGATTACAATGGTATATTGCCGTGTTTTTTCTTCGGTCGTTCTTCGTCTTTGTCATGCAGCATTTCGAGTCCTTGTATAAGCTTGATTCGCGTTTCTCTCGGGTCAATCACGTCGTCGACCATGCCAAGTCCTGCAGCCACATAAGGGTTGGCAAACTTTTCCCGGTATGTGCTGATCTTTTCCTCGCGGGTCGCTTCCGGGTTCTCACTTTCGGCAATTTCTTTGGCAAAAATAATGTTTGCCGCACCGTCAGGCCCCATCACAGCAATTTCCGCGTTCGGCCAGGCAAATACAAGGTCAGCACCTATTGATTTACTATTAAGTGCAACGTACGCGCCGCCATAGGCTTTCCGTGTAATAACGGTTAATTTGGGGACGGTTGCTTCTGAATAGGCATACAGAATCTTGGCCCCGTGACGAATGATTCCGCCGTGTTCCTGTTTCACACCAGGGAAAAAGCCGGTAACATCTTCAAACGTTATCAGCGGGATGTTAAACGCATCGCAAAACCGGATAAACCTTGATGCCTTATCACTTGAATCAATGTCAAGACCGCCGGCAAGGTATTTGGGCTGATTACAGACAAACCCGACCGTTTCCCCGTTGATACGCGCAAAACCAACAACGATATTTTTGGCAAAGTCTTTATGTATTTCGTAAAAACTTCCCGGATCCACTACTTGCTCGATAACTGACTTAACATCATATGGGCGTGTCGCATTAAAAGGAACAATATCGGTTAAATCAGGACGTGTTTCATCGTTTAATTCAATTGATTTCAATGGCGGCATTTTTTGATTATTGGCCGGCAAATAGTCAACAAGTTCTTTGACGGCATCAAGTGCTTCTTCTTCACTGGCCGCTTTAATATGTGCATTGCCGCTTTTGGCATTATGTACATCTGCACCGCCTAACGCTTCAGAGGAAATTTGCTCTCCTGTTACCGTTTCAATCACTTTTGGTCCGGTTATAAACATTTGCGATGTCTCCTCAACCATGATGACAAAGTCAGTTATGGCCGGTGAATAAACCGCCCCGCCTGCACTCGGACCCATAATGACCGAAATTTGCGGGATAACGCCTGAGTAAATGGCGTTGCGGTAAAATACTTGTCCATACCCGTCCAGAGACGATACACCTTCCTGAATTCTGGCACCACCTGAATCATTCAATCCGATGAACGGTGTGCCTGTTTTGGCAGCAAGATCCATCGCGCTCGCAATCTTTTTGCCGTGCATTTCACCAAGCGCACCGCCATAGACTGTAAAATCCTGGGCAAATAAATAAACAGCCCGTCCATTTATTTTCCCATAACCTGTGACGACACCCTCTCCATTGGCATGCGAATTATTCATGCCAAAATCCGTTTCCCGATGTTCAATAAACGGATTCAACTCAACAAATGATCCATCATCAAGTAAATAATCAATCCGTTCACGTGCTGTCAGTTTCCCTTTGGCATGCTGTTTGTCAATCCGTTCATCGCCGCCGCCAAGCTCAACCTGCCTGCGTTTATCATACAACTCATTAATTTTATCAAAAATATCCATTAGTGCTCACTTCCCTCCGTATGCCGACACAATTCAAACAAAACACCGCCTGCTGCCTTTGGATGAATAAAAGCAACCTGGCTGTTATGGGCACCTTGTTTCGGCTCTTCATTGATTAACGGAATGCCTTCTGATGTCATATTTTGAAGGCGTTCATCAAGTTGTTCTGTCTCAAGAGCAATATGATGAATGCCTTCACCCTTTTTATCCAAAAAGCGCTGAATCGGTGAATCATTGTCCAGCGGCTCCAATAATTCCAGACGGGATTCGCCTATTTTTAGAAAAGCCGTTTTAACCCCTTCCGATTCAACGGTTTCCACACCTTCCAGTTCCAGTCCAAGCGTATCAGTATAAAATGATATCACGTGGTCAATCTGCTGGACCGCAATACCGATGTGGGCTATTTTTTCCGGTGATTTCAATTGTTCCTTTTCCGGATTGACTAATTGCTTGATATATAAAGCAAGTGCTTCAGTTGACGAGCCGCTTGTAAATATTTTCTGAACACCTCTCTCCAGCAAATATGGTATATCTTCAGCAGGGATGACACCCCCGCCAACTACCGGAATATCAGATGCACCCTGTTCTTTCAGGACATTAATGACTTTTGGAAATAATGTTTTGTGTGCACCTGAAAGCGATGATAATCCGATGACATCCACATCCTCCTGAATGGCAGCTTGTACGATTTGGACCGGTGATTGCCGCAGTCCGGTATAAATGACTTCCATTCCATGATCACGCAGAGCCTGTGCAATCACTAAAGCACCACGGTCATGCCCGTCAAGACCGGGTTTTGCGATTAGTACACGTATTTTCCCCATGACGTTTCCCCCTTGTAGAAGACCTTCAAAGTTTATTTATCCATCTTTTGTAACGTACTGATTTACATGCCCGTATATTCACCGAATTCATCACGCAGCACATTACAAATCTCGCCGACAGAGGCATAAACCTTCACAGCATGTAAAATATGCGGTATTAGGTTGGCACCCCGATCTTTTGCCTGTTCGCGCAATCTTGCCAACGCATTGTCAACTTCGTGCTGATCCCTTTCATTGCGGGCTTTTTCCAATAAATCAATTTGTGCTGCCTCAAGTGCTTCATCAACTTTTAATAAATCCGGATTTACTTCTTCATCAAGTTTATATTGATTTAAACCAACAATGATCTCTTCTTCATTTTCAATTTTCTTTTGTGTTTCGTAGGCTGTGCGCTGGATTTCCCGCTGCATGTATCCTTCTTCCACAGCTTTGACAGCTCCGCCGATTTCGTTTATTTGGTCAAGATATTTGTTCACTTCTTCTTCAATCTGATCTGTTAACGATTCGACATAATATGAACCGCCTAATGGATCTGCCGTATCGGCCACACCGCTTTCATTGGCAATGATTTGCTGTGTCCTGAGTGCAATACGGGCGGATTCCTCAGTCGGAAGTGACAACGCTTCATCCCGGGAATTCGTATGCAGACTTTGGGTGCCGCCAAAAACAGCCGCGAGCGCTTGCATTGTCACCCGGACTACATTATTATCAGGCTGCTGAGCGGTCAGTGTCGACCCGCCGGTTTGTGTATGGAACCGTAACTTCCAGCTTTTCGGGTTTTTAGCCTGATAATGGTTTTTCATCGTTTTCGCCCAAATACGTCTGGCAGCCCGGAACTTGGCAACTTCTTCAAGAAAATTGTTATGAGCATTAAAGAAAAAAGCCAGCCTTGGTGCAAACGTATCTATATCAAGACCTGCATCCAGCGCAGCATCAACATAAGCCATACCATTGGCAAGTGTGAACGCTACCTCCTGAACAGCTGTCGAACCTGCTTCACGGATATGATAGCCTGATATGCTAATCGTGTTAAATTTTGGTACGTATTGCTGGCAAAATTCAAATATATTGGTAATTAATCGCATTGAAGGCTTTGGCGGATAAATATATGTACCGCGGGCAATATATTCTTTTAAAATATCATTTTGGATCGTGCCAGTCATTTTCTCGAGTGGCACACCCTGTTTTTCCCCGACAGCAAGATACATGCATAACAGGACAGACGCCGGTGCATTGATTGTCATCGATGTGCTTACCTTATCAAGGGGAATTTGATCAAGCAGTTGCTCCATATCGTGTAAGGAATCGATCGCAACCCCAACTTTACCGACTTCTCCCTCCGCCATGACATCATCGGAATCGTATCCAATTTGTGTCGGGAGATCAAATGCGACTGACAAGCCTGTCTGCCCTTGATCCAGCAAATAGCGGAACCGTTCATTCGTTTCTTTTGCAGACCCGAATCCGGCATACTGGCGCATTGTCCAAAGGCGGCTGCGGTACATAGTCGGCTGGATTCCGCGGGTATAAGGATATTCACCTGGATAGCCGAGTTTTTCCTCATATGTTTCGTCTTCACTGGGATAATATAATCGCTCCACTTCCAAATCCGATGACGTTGTGAACGATTCTTTCCGTTCCGGGAATCGTTCCAGGGTTTTATTGACCGATTTCTCCCAGTTTTCTTTATTAGATTGAAATGTATGATCACTCATAAACAGAACCCCCTGTTTCAAATTACGAATAATGAATTGATGACACTTGTTCAATTCATTAATTAACGATAAAATACAAGTCAGGAAAAGAACTTAAGGAGGATTAAAATTGGCTGCCAGAAATAAGTCCAAACGTGAACGCAGAGTAAAAGTTATCGTCTATATTATGATATTGGCAATGATCCTTTCAACATTGACAATGGGACTTTCAATGTTTATTTAAAGCAAACGTCCACCTGGAAAAAGGCTGGAATTATGTTGTTCCGGTCTTTTTTTTATTTGCTTTTTTCTCCTTAACGTCACTTTTTTTAAACTTTTTCTTCAACAGCAGATAATCCTCTATTTCATGCAGCAGACGGAACAAATTAGCCCGTGTTTCAAATTCTTCAATCGTTTTCGGCAACTCTTCCTGATCAAAGGTGTGACGCAATTCTTCCAATTCATCCAAATACAGACTTGCCGTGTTGCCCGGATGAACGCCATCACCCAGATTCTCAAAAAACTTGGCAATTTTTAATGAAATAGAATCTCTATTCGGCAGCCGGCTCACTAATGGAAGCATTTTCCCGAGCAGTTCCAGCTGTTTACTGCGCATCTTAAAATATTCATAATATGGATGTTCATTTCGTAATAAATGATTTTCCTTATCCAATAATACCAAATCCATGGCATCTTGTAATATATCCTCGCAAATATTCAGTTCTTTTCCATCCCAATTTTCATTTTTATTACGTATGTATAAAGCGATTTCATTTAATATGATTTGGAAATGATGCTCCAGTTCATCCTGCTTCTGCTTTAATTGCTTTTCAAGACTCGGCATATATAAATTAACGAGTAATGCCGTTCCGATACCGATAATAATAATCAGAAACTGCTCTGTTAAAAAAGTATATGAAATATATCCGGCACTGTATAAGTTCAGAATAATAACTGAACTGGTTGCAATCCCTGGTGTCACTTTCAATAAAACCGTTACAGGGATGAAACAAACGAGCATCGCACCAATAACAATGGGATGATACCCGATTAATCCGAAAAAAGTGATTGAAAATAATGCAGCAACAACACAAGCCAAAAAGCGATGCCATGCACTCAGCACTGATCGTTTTCGTGAAGGCTGAATACAAAGAATCGTTAAAATTCCTGCTGAAATAAAATTAGTCAATCCCAAAACCTGTGCAATCGAAATGGAAATCGGGGTTCCGATTGCTGTCTTGATGGTACGGGAGCCAATTTTCACGTCAAATTCTCCTTAGACAGTTATTCGCCAATTCGTTTAACAAAATGAGGCTGACCCGTTTTATTTTGAGACAGCCTCATACGATCGTTTCGTTATGTTTAGACTTCTTCACAATGGTCATCGAACACTTTTTGCAGCTTGCCGACTACATCCATTGGGCTGTAGCCTTCAATCTCAGAGCGTTCAAGCATTGTAACAACCTCGCCGTCTTTCATAAATGCAAATGACGGTGAGGAAGGTGGATAGCCTTCAAAATACTCTCTTGCCTTTTCAGTGGCTTCGCGGTCTTGTCCGGCAAATACAGTGACTAAATGATCCGGACGTTTATCATAATGTATGGCGTTAGCTGCTGCAGGACGTGCAACACCGCCGGCACAGCCACATGTTGAGTTAACCATGACGAGCGTGGAGCCGTCGCGCTTCATTGCTTCGTCAACAGATTCCGGAGTGGTTAACTCCTCGTATCCAGCTTCCCGTACATCTTCACGAGCGGCATTGACGACATCGTTCATGAATACATTAAAATCCATATATGTGTCGATCCCCTTTCAATTATTATTAATGTTTCTTATGATAAGCTTATCAATTTTGTCTGCAGATTTCAATTTAGAAAACTTCTGTATTCGCACTCGGCGGCTGATGTTTCTAAAAACAACAACTCACATTCCTTTTTCCGCGGTTTCGTGTAGTGTTCTGTATAGTGAGAGAACATTCAATGTACAGAAAGTCAACACCAGCGGAGCATATTTCCGGAGCGGTGTCAGTGCTCTCACATTTTTTCACTGTGTCGCAGTTTATATCGACTATGAAGTTGAAGGGTAAAAAGATTACTAAATGGCATTCTAATATATGTTTGTTGTGTCTGCATTGGTGTTTTGGACTATTTCTTTGACCCTGGCTAAAAATTGTCCGACAATCAGTCCGTCCAGTACTCTGTGATCAAGGGACAGACATAGGTTCACCATATCACGCGCAGCAAACATATCATCGATTATAACAGGTCGTTTAACAATCGATTCCACCTGTAATATGGCAGCCTGAGGGTGGTTGATGACACCCATGGACTGGACAGAGCCAAATGATCCGGTGTTGTTAACAGTAAATGTTCCACCTTGCATATCTTCTGATGTCAATTTCCCGGCACGAGCCCGCATCGCCAGATCATTAATTTCCCTGGCAATACCTTTTATACTCTTGTCATCAGCATGTTTAATGACCGGTACAAACAGCTCCTGGTCTTTTGCGACAGCGATGGATAGGTTAATATCTTTATGCTGAATGATTTTATCGCCTGCCCATGTACTGTTCAATTGCGGGAATTCTTTCAGGGCCTGGGCCACAGCTTTTACAAAAAATGGGAAAAACGTGAGACTGTAACCCTCATTTTGTTTAAATTCGTCTTTCACCTGATTGCGATAACGAACTAAATCCGTAACGTCAGCTTCAACAGCCATCCATGCATGCGGTATATCCTGAGTTGATTTGACCATGTTTTGAGCGATTGCTTTCCTGACACCGGTAACCGGAATTTCAATATCACCTGATTGTGCTGATGGTTGTAGCTCAGGTTGCTGCTCGGGCTCTGGTGATTTTGGCTGTTCAGGTGCCGGTGCACTATTCGGTGCAGCGGACTGCGGCTTGTCACCCGAGGCAATCAATTTCTCAAGATCTTTTCGTGTGATTCTGCCGCCTCGACCTGAACCGTTAACCTGCTGCAAATCAATGTCATTTTCCTGTGCCAGCCGCATAACAGCAGGTGAATAGCGTTTTTTCATGGACTGATCGCCGGAAGCTTCCTCTTTTGCTGTCTCTTGCTTTTCTTCAGTCACTTCAGCCGAACCGGATTCATCACCGGACGCACTTCCTTCTATATCGATATAGCACATGAGCTCACCAACCTGAACGGTATCGCCTTCCTGTGCGACAAGTTCCTGAATAACACCTGTAAAGGATGACGGAACTTCAGCATTAACTTTATCCGTCATGACTTCTGCAATCGGATCGTATTTATTGACTTTATCTCCTGTCTTCACCAGCCAGGAACTGATTGTGCCTTCTGTGACACTTTCACCCAGCTGTGGCATGTTAATCTTTTCGGTTGCCAACTTCAAATCCCTCCCTCATCTGAGTTTAAAATTCAGCCAGTTCACGAATGGCATGTTCAACTTTGTCAGGGTTCATCATAAAATACTTTTCCATTGTTGGTGAAAATGGCATGGCAGGTATATCAGGTCCTGCAAGCCGCTGAATCGGCGCATCCAAATCAAACAGGCAATTTTCTGCGATAACGGCTGACACCTCGCCAATAATACTGCCTTCTTTATTATCTTCAGTTATTAACAGGACTTTTCCGGTTTTCTGAGCTGCTTCGATAATTGCTTCCTGATCCAGCGGGTAAACGGTGCGCAAATCAAGAATATGTGTGTCAATGCCCTCTTCTTCAAGCTTCTCGGCAGCCTGAAGCACAAAATGGACGGACAAGCCATACGTTATAACCGTGACATCAGAACCTTCCCGTTTCACATCTGCCTTGCCGATTGGCAGGACATAATCATCTTCCGGAACATCACTTTTCAACAGACGATATGCCCGTTTGTGCTCAAAAAACAGGACCGGATCATTGTCACGAATAGAAGCTTTCAAAAGTCCTTTTGCATCATACGGTGTTGATGGCATGACAATCTTCAATCCCGGCTGGTTGGCAAAAACACTTTCAACTGACTGTGAGTGATACAGCGCTCCGTGTACGCCACCGCCATAGGGCGCCCGAATTGTCATTGGGACGTTCCAATCATTATTGGAACGATAACGCATTTTAGCTGCTTCAGATATAATCTGATTGACTGCGGGCATGATGAAGTCGGCAAACTGCATTTCGGCAACAGGCCGCATACCGTACATGGCGGCACCAATACCGACACCTGCAATGGCAGATTCGGCAAGCGGTGTATCAAGCACACGGTATTCGCCAAACGACTCATGAAGACCTTTAGTGGCACCGAATACACCACCTTTCTTACCAACATCTTCCCCTAGTACAAATACCTTTTCATCACGTTGCATCTCTTCCCGTAAAGCAGCCGTAACTGCCTGAATATACGACATTACTGGCATAACATATTTCCCCCCTACTCTTCGTAAACGTATTTAAGTGCAGATTCCGGTTCAGGATAAGCAGCATTTTCAGCATAGTCAGTCGCCTCGTTAACAGTCGCATCGATGTCAGTGCGGATTTCTTCTTCCATGTCATCTGTCAGAATACCGGATTCTTGTAAATAAGCGGCGTATGAAATAATCGCATCTTTTTTCTTTGCGTCCTCCACTTCAGCACTTTCACGATATTGACGATCGTCATCATCACTTGAATGTGCCGTAAACCGGTAAGACAGAGCTTCTATCAACGTTGGACCTTCACCGTTCATGGCGCGTTCCCTGGCATGTTTAACTTCCTCATAAACCGCCAATGGATCATTGCCATCAACAGTCACACCCGGCATGCCATAACTTTGTGCACGATCGGAAACGTTCGAACTGGCAACTTGCTTTTCCAGTGGAACTGAGATCGCATATTTATTATTTTCAACCATTGTGATGACAGGCAACTTATGAACACCTGCGAAATTCAGTCCTTCATGGAAGTCACCTTGATTGGAAGATCCTTCTCCAAGCGTTACAAAGGAAGCGAAATTTTTCTTTTCCATCCTGGCTGCCAGTGCAACACCGACTGCATGAGGCAGCTGGGTCGTCACCGGTGAGGACTGGCTTAAAATCCGGTTTTTCTTTTGTCCGAAATGACTTGGCATTTGTCTGCCGCCGGAGTTGGGATCTTCCGCTTTGGCAAATGCCGACAGCATTAATTCTTTTGCCGTCATGCCAAATGCCAGAACGACACCCATATCCCGATAGTATGGTGCAACATAATCTTCATTCCGATCGAGTGCAAATGAAGCTCCCACCTGTGAAGCCTCCTGCCCCTGACACGAAATAACAAACGGAATTTTGCCGGCACGATTCAACAGCCACATCCGTTCGTCAATTTTACGGGCTAAAAGCATATGTTTGTAAATATCCACTGCCTGTTCATCCGTTAAACCTAATGATTGATGGCGATTTTTTGCCATTTGCTTTACCTCCCTCAAAATGTATTATGGCTCATCCGTGGATCTGATTGCCTTCTACGGCCAGTGCCGCCTCACCCATCACTTCCGAAAGTGTCGGGTGCGGATGAACACTATGTGCTATTTCCCATGGCGCTGCATCCAGCACTTTCGCCAGACCAGCTTCCGATATCATATCTGTAACATGCGGTCCGACCATATGAATACCAAGTAAATCTTCCGTCTGTTTATCTGCAATGATTTTGACAAATCCCTCTGGTTCACCTTGGACTAATGCTTTCCCGATTGCCTTGAACGGAAACTTGCCGATTTTAACGTCAAACCCTTGATCCGCGGCCTGTTTTTCAGTCAAGCCGACACTTGCAGCTTCCGGATTGGAATAAATACATGAAGGAATACTGTTATAGTCAAGGGGAAGCGGATTATTACCAGTCATATGTTCAACAGCAACAATGCCTTCGTGGGACGCAACATGTGCCAGCTGCATGCCGCCAATCACATCCCCAATTGCATAGATATGTGATTCTTTCGTCTGGTAAAATTCGTTTGTTTGAATAACGCCTCGGTCAACCATGATATCCGTGTTTTGCAGACCAATGTTGGATGTGTTCGCTTCACGGCCGACGGAAACGAGCATTCTATCAGCTGTAAATGTTTCATTAGAACCGTCTATTTCTGCCTCTACCGATATACGATTTTCTTTTTGCAGTGTTTCAGGCAGTACTTGAGCCCCTTTGACGAATCGAACGCCTTTTTTCTTCAGTAACGTTTCAACTTCCTTAGCGACCGCCTCATCTTCTGTCGGTAAAATATGTTCCAGGTATTCCATGACGGTCACCTCAACTCCGAAATCTGCAAGCATCGAAGCCCATTCGACACCGATGACACCGCCGCCGACAATGATAATGGACGATGGTAATTGTTCCATATGCAGTGCTTCATCAGAACTCATGACCAACTTTCCGTCAATTTCCAGACCTGGAAGTGACTTCGGTTTGGACCCGGTAGCAATCAAGACATTCTTTGGAACAATCATGGTATTTTCATCACCATTTGAATGTTCAATCGATATGGTACCTGGCATCGGAGAGAAGATGCTTGGTCCCAGTATCCGGCCAAATCCTTCAAACACATCAATCTTCCCTTTTTTCATAAGGCCTTGCACACCTTGGTGAAGTGTTTTGATGATGCGATTTTTTCGTTCTTGCACTTTTGGAAAATTCAATGTTATATCGTTCGTATCGATTCCATATTCACTTGCTTCCTTTGTTTGTTTAAAAACCTCAGCACTTCGGAGCAGGGATTTGGATGGTATACAGCCGCGGTGCAAACATGTCCCGCCAAGCTCACTTTTTTCAACAACGGCAACCTGCATACCAAGCTGTGATGCACGAATAGCTGCTACATAGCCACCCGTCCCTCCTCCAAGAACAACTAAATCATATTCTTTCGCCATTAAATGCACGCTCCTCTCTGCTTAAACTGGAAGGGTAAATTTTTGCCGATTCATTACCCCGCAATACACGTAATGCCCCTTCATTCAGCGCCTGTAATTCATCTTCACCGGGGTATATGAGCGTATCAGCAATCCAATCAATCCGATCTGTTATCAATTGGACAAACTTTTTCCCGTATGCCAGGCCTCCTGTCAGGATAATGGCATCAACGTCCCCTTTTAGCACAGTGCCCATTGCTCCGATTTCTTTGGCAATCTGATAGGCCATCGCATCATAAATAAGGGACGCATACGCGTCGCCATCAGCAATCCGATGCTCAACTTCCACAGCATCATTCGTATGCAGGTACGCTGTCAGGCCGCCTTGTCCGACCAGCTTTTTCATGATTTCATCCCGGTAATACTGTCCTGAAAAACACATGGAAACTAAATCACCAACAGGGGTAGTCCCGGCGCGTTCAGGGGAAAATGGGCCGTCTCCGTGCAGCCCATTATTAACATCAATGACTCTTCCGTATTTATGTGCGCCGATTGTGATTCCGCCGCCCATATGCGTTACAATTAAATTGAGATTTGTATAATCTTTCCCCATTTCTTTTGCAGCCTTCCTCGCAGCAGCTTTTTGGTTCAGGGCATGAAAAATACTTTTCCTCGGAATTTCAGGAACACCGGATATCCTCGCAACTTCACTTAGTTCATCCACTACGACAGGATCGACAATAAAAGACGGTATATTTAACCCTTCAGCTATTTCATGTGCGATCATCGCACCCAAATTTGAAGCATGCTCACCGTTATGACTCATTTTCAGATCCTGCAGCATCGTTTCATTCACTTGATATGTCCCGCCTTCAATCGGGTGCAGGAGACCACCACGGGCACAAACCGCATTCAATTTCGAAATGTTAATGCCTTCATAGTCCAACTGTTCCAGTAATACACGTCTTCGGAACGCATATTGATCAATAATACGTTGGAATTGTGAAAGTTCTTCTGTGTCATGACGTATCGTTTTTTCAAAAATACAGTTTTCATCATCGAAAACACCGATTTTTGTTGAGGTTGAGCCTGGATTAATAACTAAGACCCGCAATGATTGCTGTGACAAAACAATTTACCTCCGTAACTTTTTAAACACACATTATCGTCTGCTGAGTGTATGATGAGAATTTAATAAAAATTGACTGCGTGATGCCTGCAACGATCGAATCCGTTCTTCTGCCATACGGTCAGCAGCAGCATATGTTGGTATTTGATCGCGTCTGGAAATTTCAAATACTTGCATTAAGTTATCATAAATGGTTTCCACTTTCTTCATAGCTCGTTTTTCATTATAGCCGTTCAGTTCATCTGCTACATTGATCACGCCGCCGGAATTAATAACATAATCCGGTGCATAAACAATACCCATCTCATAAATCATATCCCCATGTTCCGTCGTTTTAAGCTGGTTATTTGCTGATCCGGCAATAACCTTTGCTTTTAATTGCGTAATCGTTTCATCATTTATCGTTGCCCCAAGCGCGCATGGGGCATAGATATCGCAATCGACGCTGTAGATTTCATCCGGTTCGACTGCCCTGGCTCCAAAAGCATCTACCGCACGTTTGACAGCTTCTTTATTAATATCCGTGACGATTATGTCGGCACCTTCTTTATTTAAATGCTCACACAATGTGTAAGCCACATTGCCGACACCTTGTACTGCAACAGTCTTTCCTTCCAGTGAATCATCCCCGAACGCTTCCATCGCAGCAGCTTTCATCCCTTTATAAATACCATAGCCGGTAACTGGTGATGGATTGCCTGAAGAACCGGATTCAGGAGAGGTTCCCGTCACAAAGTCGGTTTCCATATGAATCAGGTCCATATCATGAACTGTTGTACCCACATCCTCTGCTGTAATGTACCGCCCATTCAGGCTTTGGATATATCTTCCAAAAGCCCGGAACATTTCCTGGTTTTTATCTTGTTTTGGGTCACCGATTATGACTGCTTTTCCTCCGCCGAGATTCAAACCTGCTGCTGCATTTTTATAGGTCATGCCTTTTGCAAGCCGTAAAGCATCTTCTATCGCGTCTGCTTCAGTATCATATGTCCACATTCTTGTTCCGCCCAGCGCCGGTCCAATTGTTGTATCATGAATAGCAATAATCGCTTTTAACCCGGAGTTTTTATCCTGACAAAACACCAATTGCTCATAATCATAAGTTTCCATATAGTCAAATATTTCCATCATTAATTCCCCCTTAATATAATATATCTACATATAAAGTTGCCGCAGCAGAAGAACTGCCTGAACTCTCAATTATTCCTGAATGTTTTTTCCGAGACTAAGGCCAGTGCCAGAGAATATAATTTGCTTTCACTGGAATCAGTTCGGGATGTCAGTACAATTGGTGCCCTTGCACCGCTAATGACAGCTGCCACGTTTGCATCCGAAAAATACATAAGTGATTTATACAGCATATTGCCAGCCTCAATCGTTGGCACCACTAATATATCTGCATCTCCCGCTACATCAGAGGTGATCCCTTTTTGGCGTACGGCATTTTCTGAAATAGCGTTATCCAAAGCTAATGGACCATCAACCGTACATCCGGTGATCTGGTTGCGCTTTTGCATTTGTGTCAGTGCCGCGGCATCCACCGTTGCCTGCATATCCGCATTAACAGTTTCTACAGCACCAAGCACTGCTGCTTTCGGGTTGTGGAAACCCACACCATGCGCAACTTGTACCGCGTTTTGAACAATATTCCTTTTTCCTTCCAGGTCAGGCGCTATGTTCATCGCCGCATCCGTTAAGAAGATAAGCCGATTCTGATTGGGAATATCAAATAAGGCAACATGTGACAGACTGTTCCCTGTTCTTAATCCGAATTCTTTATCCAGTACCGCTTTCAACAAATTTTTCGTTGACACATTACCTTTCATCAAAATATCCGCCTTGCGATCGTGAACAGCTTTAACTGCCGCAGAAGCTGTATTGTGCTCTCTGTGTATAATTGTTACTGCTTCCGTTAAAAGGTTAAGATCAACTACTTCAGCAAGTTTCCGGATATCTGTCTCGGCACCGAATAATAAAAATGAACATAATCCTTCATCAACCGCTATTTTCACTGCTGACAATACACCTTTATCCGCACCATTCGCCACAGCGACAATTTTGTTATTATCAGCTTTTGCTTGCTGCACGAGTTCGGTTAAATTTCGCCAAATAGTTCTCACCCCATTCGTATACTTGCAAAAACCATACCAACTCTAATGTTTTGAAAGCGCTTTAGTGTCGCTTGTTGAGCTGTGCAAGTATCTGCATTAATGAAATGAATTGCATGCTGTTTCATGCAAGGTTATGTTTTTCAATTTTATAATAAAGATTTCGTATCGATATGTTCAATGCCTTAGCTGCCCGGGTTTTGTTGTTATCGTGTTCATTTAAAACATCTGTAATATATTGTTTTTCATACTGTTCCATAGCATTTTGCAATGTTTGATTTGCTGTTCCCGGTTTTAATGACTGAGATGTCCCGGCAAATGACATTAAATTGGGAATATGTTTTTTTCGAATCACTTCTTCACTCATATCCATATAAATCATGGCCCGTCCGATGATATTTTCCAATTCACGGACATTACCGGACCAATGGTAATTCTTTAAATAGGCTGCAGCCTCTTCATCAATTGATTTCATATTTCTGCCATAGTCCTGATTAATTTTTTGGATAAGATAATCGATTAATTCGGGTAAATCCTCTATCCGCTCTTTTAACGATGGAATATAAATGGGCAATCGGTTCAAACGATAGTATAAATCTTCCCGGAATGTTTGGTTCATAATGGCTTTTTCAAGATTGATATTTGTCGCTGTAATCACCCGGACGTCTATGGCTATTGGACTGGTGCCGCCAACGCGAATGATTTCACCTTCCTGCAGCACGCGGAGCAGTTTTGCCTGCATGCGATGGGAAAGTTCCCCAATCTCATCAAGAAAAATGCTGCCCATATTTGCTTCTTCAAATAAGCCTTTTTTTCCGCCTTGTTTTGCCCCTGTGAAGGCACCCTCCTCGTAACCGAACAGCTCACTTTCCAGTATATTTTCAGCGATGGCGGCGCAGTTCACCCGAATAAATTTATTGTGTTTACGGTCACTTTCATTATGTATGGCATGTGCAAACAATTCTTTCCCTGTACCGGATTCCCCCCGCAACAGAACGGTTGCTGGAGTTTTGGCTCCTACCTTGGCTTGTTCAAGGGCTATCTGCATTTCGGTTGAAGAGCCAATAATGTCGTCAAATGTATATTTAGCTTCAAGATTACGAATGATTTGTCTGGCACGTTTCAACTCACTCGTTAATGTCTGAATCTCTGAGACATCGTGTAATACACCTACACTGCCTTTCATTTTCCCATCGACAATAACAGGGGCAACATTAACTAATACGTCTTTTCTCGCCGGTCCCACTTTCATACGAACCCCGCGTACGGCCCGGCGTGTCTGCAGCACTTTCATGTGCATACTCTCGCCTTCTGAGATATCAGCCGTGGCGGGTTTTCCGATGATATCCGTTTCTCTGAGTCCGGTAATACGTGTATAAGCGGGATTGATCATAATCCCGATTCCGTTCTCATCAACGACCGAGATGGCTTCATCCGAGGACTGGATGATCGCTTCGAGCGATGTTTTAATTTCTTTTAAATCTGTATTTTCTTCTGCCAGATTCATTACCTCTGTATTGTCTTTAAAAACAGAAAAAGCCCCAACCACTTGGCCCTCATCATTTATAATCGGGATCCTGGTCGTTATAACTTTTTTGCCATTTTCCAGGATGAGCCTTTGATTAACTTCTTTTCTCCGACTCCGTAAAACGTGGGGAAGCCTTGTATCAGCGATAACATGCTTTATATCCTGTCCGCTGAAGTGTTCTTTGGCTATACCGACAATCCGTTCGGCACTTTTATTAACAAACTGGACTATTTCCTGATCGTTCACCACTATCATGCCGTCATGAATGTTATTAAGAATTAATTCCTGGTTATTTGTCTGCAGTTTCAAGCGTTCCAGCAATGATTCCTTTTCTTCCATCAATTCGGAAATGATGGAAGCGACACTGCCCGGAATAACCACTGTTTTTCTGCCTCGTTTCTCAAGCAATTGCTCAAGTACATTCTCTTCGCCAGTGGCTTCAACAATGATATCAAGATCCTCAGTAACCCATTCATCAAGGCTGGTACTTGTCGGAATGCCGTAATCAGCCGCAATCTTTAACCCTTTCGCATTTGGGTTGGTATCGATAATTCCAGCAATAGTCATTTTTTCCGTATTATGTAAAATTTCCAGCAAGGCACTTCCGCCTTTTCCCGCTCCCACAATCAGGACCCGTTTCACAAGCATCCCCATCCTTGCAATATATTGCATGATTCAAGCATACGCTATTATGCATTTTCAGGCAAATAAAATCTAATTGATTATATTTCATTTAAAATGTTCGGCAGTCTGTTCATATTTCTCCGGAATTTTGCTATACTTAAAACAATCTGTCTTACATAGATGTGTGTTTGAGAAAGACTCGGCTTTCGCCTTGTATTTCCAGATGCCAGAGGCCAGAAGTCAGACTTGAGGAAATCGGCGAATTAGCCCTTTTCAGGATTAAAACCAACATTACCCAGAATTATATATTCCACCTTATTAAAAAGGAGGTTTTAACCGGACTTTTTGAACAATCTCATAAAGGGGTAATACAAAACCATGATTCGAATTATCGCGGTACTGATGCTGCTTATACCCGGACTTATTTCTGCTTACGGTATTAAGTTAATGCGCGACTCAATATTCAACGAGTTTTATTCGATATTTTTTCACATTGGTATTCAATTTACTGTTGGTTTTCTGTTATTTATTGGAGGAATCTTATTTATTGGCGGTTTTATTGTATATCGTGACAGAAAAAAGCAAAAGCAACATCGAAATAAAGATGATTAATGAAAAACATCTGCTTAAATCAATTTACAATTAATCAATGGAGAGGTGTAGCATGAAAGTAGCAAAATTTGGGGGAAGTTCTGTAGCAAGCAGTGAACAGATCAAAAAAGTCGGATCAATTATTGCCGATGATCCCGAGCGAAAATTTGTCGTTGTTTCGGCACCGGGCAAACGATTCTCAGACGATTCCAAAGTGACGGATCTTTTGATTGAACTGGCTGAATTGACAGCACAAAATAAAAATTCCGATTATAAATTAACGGAAATAATGAAGCGATTTTCTGAAATTGTGGAAGAACTGCAGATTTCCCAAACTGTTCTGAATGAAATCGAACAATCGATACAAACGATTTTAAACAGCGAGTGGTCAGAGCAAATGAAAACAGATGCGCTAAAATCGATTGGTGAAGACAGCAGTGCAAAAATAGTCAGTGAGTATTTAAACACGTTGGGCTTGAACGCTCAGTATGTCAATCCGAAGGAGGCAGGCATTATCGTCAGCAATGAACCGGGGAATGCACAAGTTCTGCAGGAAAGTTATGAACAATTATATAACATGAGGAAAATGGACGGTGTTTGTGTTATACCCGGATTCTTTGGTTATACGAACGATGGTGAGCTAATGACTTTTCCAAGAGGCGGATCAGACATTACCGGGTCTATAGTTGCTGCAGGTGTTCAGGCTGCTTTATATGAGAATTTTACAGATGTTGATTCTGTTTATGTTGTGGACCCAAGAGTTATTGAAAACCCGGAGGAAGTGACAAAACTGACATATAAAGAGATGCGTGAATTATCCTATTCCGGCTTTGGCGTGTTTCACGACGAAGCTCTAATGCCTGCGTTCCGGGCAGAAATACCCGTTTGCATAAAAAACACTAATAATCCGGCCAAGCCTGGTACTATGATTGTTTCGGAAAAAGATCCCGAGACGAGATGTGTGGTAGGCATCGCTGCTGATACAGGGTTTTCCAACTTATATGTCAGCAAATATCTGATGAACCGTGAAATTGGTTTCGGACGCAAGTTGTTGCAGATACTGGAAGATGAATCCATTTCGTTTGAGCATGCACCTTCCGGAATTGATAATATGTCCGTCATCATCCGTGACGACCAGCTGACGGCTGAAAAAGAACTGAACGTTATCAATCGTATTAACAGCGAATTGAACCCGGATACCATTTCAATTGATTACGGCTTTGCCATGGTCATGGTTGTCGGTGAAGGCATGATGAGTGCAGTTGGCATTGCTGAAAAATCGACAGCAGCTTTTGCTGAAGCCAACATCAGTATTGAAATGATCAACCAGGGATCTTCTGAAGTATCCGTCATGTTCGGTATTCGTAAGGACAAACTGGATTTGGCAGTTAAGTCTTTGTATAACAAGTTTTTTTCATAAGTTAAACTATAAAAAGCTGTATGCGGGAATCCGCATACAGCTTTTTATTTAAGGCTCTTTTCGTAAACTTTGCTGCTTTTTAATCTCGAAGTTGATATAAACTGCGATACAATGAAAAAGTTGAGTGCAATGACACCGCTCCGGAAATACGCTCCGCTTTCCGCGGGCGGCTGGTGAGCCTCCTCGTGCTTACGCACTGCGGGGTCTCACCTATGCCTATCCTCCCGCAGGAGTCTCCGCGTATTTCCTCCGCTGGTGTTGACTTTCATGTTCTCTCATCATGATAGAACACGACACTAAGCTGCGGAAAAATGCGAGACTCCTGCGGAAAAGGAACAGTCTGAAGACCCCACAGCGAGCGGTTTTTGCGAGCGAGGAGGCTGAAGCGTTCCCCGCGGAAAGCGAGTATTTTTCCGCAGCGACGAACGAGCACACGCCCCCGATGTGAAGGAGGACATTGGTTACGTCGCAATTTATGGATTTTGTACCAAAAACAATACTCTTTGAGAAAACAGCCTTATTTAAGGAAAAGTTCATTGTTGAAAAAGACTACAAAAAATGAAACGTCTCTTTGTCCTAGCTTGCTTTGTGTTCCAGGCGAAGACGGTCAGCGACCATGGCGATGAATTCTGAATTGGTCGGTTTCGCCTTTGAAATATTAACCGTATAGCCGAATAATGCTGAAATGGATTCAACATTGCCGCGGCTCCATGCAACTTCTATCGCATGGCGAATTGCCCGTTCCACACGGGATGCAGTTGTATTGAACTTTTTAGCAATATCCGGATACAATACTTTGGTGATGGAACCCAGAAGTTCAATATCATTATAAACCATCGTGATCGCTTCCCTTAAATACATATAACCCTTAATATGCGCCGGTACACCAATTTCATGAATGATATTCGTTATACTCGCTTCCAGATCTTTCTTATTTCGTTCTTTACTATTTGTCTTCTTCGGTACCGCCTGTTTAATCGTTTTTGTGCCCTGCACCTGGCGAACCTGTTCAGCTAAATTATCCATTTCAAATGGTTTTAAAATAAAGTATGAAGCCCCTAAATCGACTGCTTTTTTCATGACCTCTTCCTGACCAAAAGCAGTCAGCATAATAACATTTGGATTATGTCCCCGCTCTGATTCGCGAATTGTATTTAAAACACCCAGGCCATCAATATGCGGCATGATAATGTCTAAAACAATTACATCCGGATCTGTGTCCTCCAGCATTTCCAGACATTCACGGCCATTATAAGCAATGCCAGTCACTTCAATATCCGGCTGGCCGTCAAAATATTCTTCCATTAATTCAACAAGTTCCCGATTGTCATCAACCAAACAAACTGAGATTTTTTCCACGTTAAGTTCCTCCTTTAATTCGAGCTTTCTCCACGTAATATATTCGACACAAGATTCAAATATCCTTTTTTTATTTGAAAAACATTAAATTTTTTTCGGTTTACTTAAATTTTCTCCTTTTTACTTTAAATATCGATATTATTTGATAAAAATTGACATAACTTTGTCGAAAAATCTTTAGATTAGTTAAATTATATCATAAAGCGAATCTCGTGTACGGAAAAAAATGACTTGCTATAGGATTTACCCCATAACAAGTCATTTAAATGCGTATTCAGCTTGCTTGATCTTGCCCTTCTTTATCTTCCACTTCTACACCCGTTTCCTGAAGCATCCACTCAATATGCACGCCATAACCGCTTGTCGGGTCATTCACAAAAACATGTGTAACAGCTCCAATCACTTTCCCATCCTGGATAATCGGGCTGCCGCTCATGCCTTGTACAATTCCGCCGGTTTCATTTAAAAGTTCTTCATCAGTAATCTGTACCACCATTCCTTTTTTGGCGGGGAACTTTTGAGGTACACTGCTGACAACTTTTACATCAAATTCCTTGACTTCTTCTCCTTCAAGCACGGTCAAAATTTTTGCCGGACCCTCTTTTACTTCATGTGACAATGCGATTGGCATTGGTTCGTCATATTCGCCATTCTTTATAGGTTTGTTAAGTTCGCCAAAAATCCCAAATGGACTATTTTTGGTAATACTTCCAATCTTTTCGTCCTGCATGGAAAATTTCGCTTGTTTTTCGCCTGGTGTACCGTGATTTCCTTTTTCAATCGATGTTACATTCGAGCGAACAATGGATCCGTTATGAATTTCGATTGGTTTTTGGGTGTCCATATCGGAAATGACGTGGCCAAGAGCACCGTAGTTTTTAGTTTCCGGATCATAAAAGGTCATCGTTCCAATGCCTGCAGCTGAATCACGTATATATAATCCAATACGGTAATCACCTTCTTCTGCATCTTTCACTGGATCTAATGTCGTCTTAATCGTTTCGTCGTCCCGCTTCACTTTTACATCCATTTTTTCGTCATTTTCGCCAGCTTCTTCTACAACCGGCTTGACATCTTCCATCTCTTTTACTTCTTCTCCATTTATTTCCAGGATCACGTCACCTACTTCAATGTTGGCATCTTCACCGGGGGATACCATCCCATTTTCACCCTTGATTTGATGGTGACCTACAACAAGCACGCCAAGTGTATGAAGCTGAACACCAATTGATTGTCCGCCGGGAATGACCTCAATATCTTCAAGTGCTGAAACGTCCACTTTTTTGATGGGCATTCCCGCCGCTTCATAAATCAGCTCATGGTTACCAGGTTCTTTCGCGTAAAATTCTGTGGAATCAATTGCCTGCAGACTATTTCCTGAAGTATTCACCGACACATTATCACCAAGTGCCGGCACATTTATAGGTGATGAAGCATTATCAAAAGCTGTAACCTGATTAGGAATGGAAAGGTATTGATTTACAGGTGCAATAAAAGGTACTGCCAATATTGCTATAAGAAGCAGGATACCTGTTAATAGCCGAAATGTTTGATGATATTTCACCCAATTCACTCTCCTCATCCTAACCCCATACGATTATTTTTTCTCTCTGTATTTCTAATTTGACCGAACGCGTCCCGTTTTAAACTGGTGAAATTCAAGAAAAGATGTGTAACATTTCCTGTTATATTTATAATGTGGAATCCAGCAAAAAAATAAAGCCGGAAAGTTTATTATGCCGGCTTTTATCGTCATTTATTCATATTGTTTTTTTGTATTTGGAGGCCAGTTCAAGTAATTCAGTTGCATGGTCTTTTGCAGTATTTGTTAATTGAGTGCCTGTTATCATACGGCCTAATTCATTTATTTTTTCGTTTTCGGATAATCCCACAACACTGGTTGAAGTCCGATTGTTATTTTCATGCTTTTGAATGAGTTTGTGGGTATCCGACATGGCAGCAACCTGTGGCAAGTGTGTTATACATAATACTTGTGACTGGGTGGAAATTTGCTGAATTTTTTCAGCTATTGCCTGTGCCACTCGCCCGCTGACGCCAGTATCCACCTCGTCAAATATAACACTTGTAATACCTTGATCCTTGGCAAAAATTCCTTTTAACGCCAGCATAATACGTGACAATTCACCACCCGATGCCACTTTATGCAACGGTTTCAGCGGTTCTCCCGGATTAGTCGATATTTGAAAATGAATAAAGTCGAAACCATTTTGGTGCAGTTTGGGATATTCCCCTGCTTTATTGCTTGTGTTAAAAGAAACTGAAAAAGAAGATTTTTCCAAGTATAGGTCTTTTAATTCATTATGGATATTATGCGTTAATGATTCGGCGGCCTTTCTGCGCAGATCATGCAGTTCCTTCGCTTCCAGGTAGGCATCGTGGTAAATTTCGTCAATTTGCTTCTCCAGCTTTGATAAGTGCGAATCTTTATTCGTGATCTCTTCCAGTTCTTCTTCAATTTTTCCAAGGTACTCTAAAATGTCATTGACGGTTTGACCATATTTTTTCTTTAATCGGTTGATCTCATTCAATCGTGATTCAATTTCATTCAGACGCTCGGGGTCATATTCCAAAGTATCTGTATAATTGCGCAGTTCATACATCAATTCCTCGATTAGAAAATAATGATTGGACATTTCCTCAGACTTTTCAGAGATGAATGTATCATATTCACTGCTGGTCTGGAGTGCTTGATTGGCGATATTAAGCCATTCCAAACCTTTTTGTTCACCATACAGCGCATTATAAGCGTCCTGCAGGCCATTATAAATACGTTCAAAATTCGCCAATTGGCTGCGCTCTTCTTCCAGCTGATCATCTTCATCCGGAACAAGATTCGCTTGTTCGATTTCATTTTTCTGGAACTTAAGCAAATCCAGGCGCTGAGATATTTCCTGTTCATTTTCACTTAATTCCTTATACCGCTTTTGTAATCCGGAAAGTTTATGATATAAGTTCGCATATTCCTCTTTCGTCTTTGTTATCCGCTTAACGTCATATAAATCCAGCAGCTGAATGTGGTTGTCTGCATTCAGTAATGATTGGGTCTCATGCTGACTGTGTATATCGATTAAATTTTTGCCAAATTCTTTTAAAATCGCCAATGTCACTAACTTGCCGTTAACCCTGCAAATACTCTTTCCGCCTGATGTAATCGTCCGGTGAAGCACAACCATCTCATCCTGTATATTAATCCCATATAACTCAGCTGTCTTATAAATCTGGTGTGTGTTTGAGTCTAAAGTGAATAGACCTTCAATTTCCGCCCTGTTTGTTCCATGCCGTACATATTCAACAGATCCGCGACCGCCAGCCAGTAATTGAACGGCATCAATAATAATTGATTTTCCTGCTCCTGTTTCGCCGGTCAAAACCGTTAGACCATCATTAAATGTGATCGATAAATTGTCTATAATCGCAAAATCCTGTATTGATAATTCTGTCAGCACTTATGTCACCTCATCATTAAAGCATACTTAAGAAACGTTGCTCGATTTCGGCCGAATCATCCTCAGTTCTGCAAATGATTAAACACGTATCATCACCGCATATGGTGCCCATGATTTCGTCCCATTCCAGCTTATCAATCAGCGCACCAAGAGCTTGCGCGTTGCCCGGCAACGTTTTTAAAACAATAAAATGACTCGTATGCTCGATTTTTACAAAAGCATCCCTGACTAAGCGCTTTAATTTGTCCAGGGGATTAAACCGCTGATCTGCCGGCAAACTATACTTATAACGGCCATATGACGCAGGGACCTTTACCAGGTGCAGGTCTTTAATGTCACGGGATACGGTTGCCTGCGTCACATTATAATTCAGTGACTTCAATTCATCGACTAACTCGTCCTGCGTTTCGATTTCATTGTCCGTTATAAGTTCCCGTATTTTGATATGACGCTGAATTTTACTCATTAAAAGGCCTCCATTTCTGACCGGTCACTCTGTTTTCTTTGCCTGAAACGCATCGTGAGCTCTTTCCACCAGTTCTTTCAATACAACATCCCGTTTATTGATTTCGGATTCATCCTTTTTCCAGCCTAAATGGGCTAAAAATTCAATGTTGCCATCTCCGCCTGTTATCGGTGAATACGTTAGGTCAATCAGTTGATAGCCTTCCTGTTCGGCAAACACGATGATCTTCTCTAAAACACTCAAGTGTATCCTTCTATCCCGGACAATACCTTTTTTACCAACCTGATCACGCCCGGCTTCAAATTGAGGCTTAATGAGAGCAATTACATCACTGCCAGATTTCAGCAGCTGACGCAATACCGGTAAAATTAATGTCAGGGAGATAAATGAGACGTCAATTGTTGCAAAATCCGGCTGACCATGCTGAATCATATCCGGTGTTACGTAGCGAAAATTCGTCCGTTCCATGACAATGACCCGTTCATCATTGCGCAGCTTCCAATTCAGCTGATTATAGCCTGTATCAATGGCATAACAAAGCTGTGCACCGTACTTCAGTGCACAATCAGTGAAACCGCCGGTAGAGGAACCAACATCCATCATCGTTCTTTTTTTAAGGTTGATGGAAAAATCATCCAGCGCTTTTTCAAGTTTTAAACCGCCGCGACCGACATATGGAATGGATTGTCCCTTTAGAGTCAAAGGAACAGACGCATCGATTTTCATTCCCGGTTTATCAAGACGGTGATTCTCAGTGAAAATAAGGCCCGCCATAATAAGCCTTTTTGCTTTTTCCCTGGTTTCAGCCAATTGCCGCTCAACCAACAAAACATCCAAACGTTTTTTCATAATTGATACCCTTTATTCATGAATTCTACCTTGCAGTTTTATTTTCATCCGGAAGCAGCTTTATTTTAAAGTTTTTCTCGATGAATGCCACTGCTTTCCCGGCAAAAAATATGATTTTAGTTGATGCTGTGATGGCAGCATATTTTCCCAGTGCCTTTCCGCCCACAGTCAGTGCAGCAACAAGGCTTGTCATCACAACTGACAAAACAATCTGTATGGTAGAGCCGTCTCCTTCACCAAAAATATTCGCAATTTGCAATACGACGGTTGCCGATGCTGTGCCACTGACAACACCAGCTATATCTCCAATCACATCATTACAAAAGCTGGCAAATTTATCGGCATTACGGATAATATTAACAGCTTCTTTAGCACCGGAAACCTTTTCAGCCGCCATCGCATGAAATGGTTTTTCAACAGCCGAGGTGGCAGCTATTCCCATCATATCAAAGATGACCCCTGCCAATACTATTATAAACACAATCAATAACCCAATCATCCAGATAACATTGCTGAGCACCGATTCAGAAACGACTGAAAAAATAGCCGCTAGCACAAACGTGATAACGGCAATGGTAACACTGAATTTCACAGAACTTTTAACTTGTGGACTCATTTTAGCTCCTATTTAAAAAAAATATGTACAAGGAGGAATGGTCATTTAAAAGGTAAAAACTGCGGCTTAGGTCCAGTAGGTTTTCCCAAGCGGATACCCTATGTTGCCATCAGGGCGGTTCCCCTTTAAATCCGCCTCGGCACCGTCTCCGAATGCCGGACTGGATTGCCACTTAGTCCGCACTATAATGCCCTTTAAATGTCACAGAACAGTCTAGGAGTTTTCCTCAACAGCCTTTGACCGCTCCCTATCCTCTTTTGCAGTGATGATTTCATAGAGACCATCAACAAATCGGCGGCCAACCGTAAATGTCGATTAAAACTCTAATCCCCTCACCACCACTCAAGGCAGGCTACGCTGTGAATAAGGTTCCCATCCCTATACCACAGGTTCATACCCCATTCCATAATAACACCTAGCCTTAGATGCCATTACAGATATGGGCCTCCACGGTAATCGGGTCAACGCCCACATGCCTTTGCGGATCGCCCGAAAACCTTAACTCCCAGCACCGACCCCAGGCTGGGCGCCCCAAGCCGGCACAAGGAACTTCATCGATATGCCCTTAAGCGGATTTTTAGGCCCGCCTTCAGGAACGGAGGGCTGACTAGAATACTGCACCATCCCTTTGTGATTCAATTATAACATGGTGCATAATAAAAAACCAGTGAAATTAATGATCCCGTTTACTGAAATAGTCAATCAGCGACATTAAATGAGATGCTTCAGCATCAGCCTTATTCAATGCTTGTTTGGCACGTTGTACGTAATGATTCTTTTTGTCGATCGCGCCATTGAGCCCCAGTAATCGGACATAAGTGTTTTTTTCATTATCTTCATCGCTTCCGACCGGTTTTCCGATTTTATCAGGATCTCCTGTGACATCCAAAATGTCATCCTGAACCTGAAAAATGAGTCCGAGAAAATGCGCATATTCATCCAAGTGTCTTATTTGTTCATCTGTTGCTTCACCGAGGAAAGCACCTGAACGGATCGCAAAGCGGAACAATTCCCCGGTTTTAAGCGTATGGATGTTTTCAAGCTCTTCCAGCGTAACAGCTTTTTTTTCCGCTTCCATGTCAAGGAATTGCCCAGCGATCATTCCTTTAGGACCACTGCCCTCTGAAAGCAGTTGAACAAGCTGCACTTTTTGCCTGTCGGTTAAAAGTGGATCATTTGTAATCAAGTCAAAACTGAATGTCAATAAAGCATCACCAGCCAGAATAGCTGTTGCTTCATCGAATTTCTTATGATTTGTCGGCAGTCCGCGCCGAATATCATCATCATCCATAGCCGGCAAATCATCATGAATCAGAGAGTAGGTATGAATCATTTCCAGTGCGGCAGCAGATGAAAGCACTTTGTTTATATTATGGTTATAGGCATAAAAACTCGCTATTAAAAGTGCGGGCCTTAATCGTTTACCACCGGCTTCTATCGAGTAAACCATTGAAGCTTTCAGACGCTCAGGAATCTCCAATTTATCCAAATGTTCCTGAAGTTCACGCTGAATAATCTCCCTGTTAGTTGCAATGAGATCATTAAGTTCCTGGTTCACGATCATTCTTCCTCCTGTATTTCAAACGTTTCAAACTGACCTTGCTCGTTCATGATTTTTGTCATCTTTTCCTGAACATTCGTTAACTTATCATTGCAGATTTTAGAAAGCTGCATGCCCTCTTGATAGTATGAGATTGCTTTTTCTAAAGGCACATCTCCTTTTTCCAGCTTTTCCACTATTTTTTCCAATTCAAGCATCGCCTCTTCAAACGACAGATTATTCTCCTCTTCCATTGTTATCCTCCTTTATATCCAACACACGGCACTCCAATTTTCCATCGGACAGCCTGACAGCTATTTCATCAGATACAGCTGCATGCTGAACTGATTTAAGAAGCTTACCTGATACTGAATAGGTGATTGCATAACCGCGCTTCATCGTTTCCAGTGGATTCAGAAGCGTTAATTTTTCAATTGCATTTTGCAGTCTATCCCGGTTTTGCTCTACCTGTTTTGTCATCACATAATTGACTTGTTTATTCAGTTGCTTCAATTCCTTTGCGGTACGGTCAATTTGCCGATTGGGATGGAGTGCCTCCAGGCGTGAATTCAGATGTGTCAGCAATTCATGTTTCCGCCGCCATTCATGGTTAAATGCCTTTTCAAGACGTTCCACGTGTTTGTCCAATTCCTGCTCTTTTTGTACGATTAATTGCTCAGGATAGCGAAATGCGTATGACTGTTTCATTCGATTTAAGTTTTGCCTGGAAGTTGCTGTTTGTTCACTGATTATTCGTGTTAACGAACGCTGTAAATTGCTTAGCTTTTCCAAAAGTTCCAGCTGGGATGGAACTGCAATTTCAGCTGCACCTGTTGGAGTCGGCGCTCTTACATCAGCTGCATAATCACTTATCGTAATATCTGTCTCGTGTCCGACAGCAGAAATAATGGGTATCGTCGAATTGAAAATAGCTTTAGCTACAATCTCTTCATTAAAACTCCACAATTCTTCAATTGAACCCCCGCCTCTTCCGACGATTAAAACATCACAACTGGTTTGTTGATTAGCCGTGTTTATAGCATCAGCAATTGACGCAGGAGCGTTCACACCTTGTACTAAAGCTGGAATGGTTGTTGTTTGAACGATTGGGTATCTGCGCTTAATTGTCGTAATAATATCACGTACAGCGGCTCCTGTAGACGATGTAATGATACCTATATGTTCCGGGAATTTTGGCAGCTCTTTTTTATACTGCTTATCAAAATAACCCTGTTTATGTAATTTTTCTTTTAACTGCTCAAATGCTAAATACAGTGACCCAATCCCATCCGGCTCCATTTGCTGAATATACAGCTGATATTGGCCAAATTGTTCAAAGACTCCAATTTCACCCCGCACGAGTACATTCATGCCATTTTCAGGCTGGAATTTCAATCTGCGGTTATTACCCGCAAACATAACTGCCTGGATACGTGCATGATCATCTTTAATCGTTAAGTACATATGGCCGCGGCTATGGTGTTTAAAATTTGATATTTCACCTTTCAGCCAAATGTTTTTTAAATGAGGATCGGTTGTGAATTTACGTTTTATATATTTTGTGAGGGCTGTAACCGTTAAATATTTATCTTCCAAAACGTGACAGTCCTTTAGCAGCTTTGATCGTATTCTGCAGCAGCATCGTAATGGTCATTGGTCCTACCCCTTTAGGGACGGGTGTTATATAAGAAGCTTTTTCAGCCGCAGATGCAAAGTCAACATCCCCGGTCAGTGATCCGTCATCCTGGCGATTGATGCCAACATCGATAATGGCTGCACCTTGCTTAATATGCTCAGCACGAATGACATTCGGTTTTCCCACAGCCGCAATAAGGATATCTGCGCTTGTGGTAAAATCAGTAAGGTTGTGTGTTCTTGAGTGGCAATATGTAACAGTTGCATGCTCATTCAGAAGCAATTGTCCCACCGGCTTTCCGACGATATTACTCCGTCCGATCACAACTGCATGTTTGCCCTTTATCTGTATACCGTACGAATGGAGCATTTTGATGATGCCGTAAGGAGTACACGGCAGAAACGTATCATTGCCTGCCATCATATTGCCAATATTAATCGGGTGAAAACCGTCTACATCTTTATGAGGGCTAATCGTTTCAATAACCGTCTGTTCATTAATGTGATCCGGCAGTGGAAGCTGTACCAGAATGCCATGAACTGATTCCTCATGATTCAGATCATTAATTTTTTCCAGAAGTTCGGCCTCGGAGGTTGAAGATGGCATTTCAATAACATCAGAAGCGATACCTGTTTGCGCTGTGGCTTTCTTTTTGCCATTTACATACGATTTTGATGCCGGATCATCGCCAACTATAATGACCGTTAAATGTGGCGTGATTCCTTGTTCCTTAAGCTGTGATACTTCCTTTGTCATGTCTCCCCTAAGTGTTTGTCCAAGTTCTTTCCCATCAATCACTGTGGCTGGCATAGCTTTTATCCCCTCTCTATGCAATTATTTTTGATAATACACCATTTACAAACTTTCCCGATTTTTCATCCCCATATAAACCAGCAAGCTCTACCGCTTCATTAATGGACACATTGACAGGTATATCTTCCCGGTAGTTGAGCTCAAAAACAGCAATACGCAAAACTGTTTTTTCCACAGAGGCAATCCGGTCAATGGTCCAGTTTTCCAGATGTTCCGCTATCGTGTTGTCTATCCTGCTTTTATACTCGGCTACACCTTCAACAAGACTTTGTAAGTAAGAATCAACTTCCAGAGATTCGAGCTGTTCCTCAATAGCCTCCTCAGGATGTTTGTCATTCATATCAAGTTGAAATAGTATTTGCATTGCTTTTTCTCGTGCTGCATGGCGATTCATTATTCATAACTCCTTTGGCAATATTCAAACTCAAAAGGCTCTTTTCGTAAATTTTGTTTCTTTTTAACCTCGTAGTCGATATAAAATGCGAAACACTGAAATATTTGAGTGTAATGACACCGCTCGGAAATACACTCCGCTGGTGTTGACTTTCTGTATATTGAATCTTCTCCACTAGAACAGAACACGACACGAAGCTGCGGAAAAATGCGACACTCCTGCTGGAAAGGAACAGTCTGAAGACCCCGCAGCGAGCGTTCAAGGAACAAAGGCTAAATTCGCCACGTCAATAGCCAACGCCTCCCGCGACCAACATCGTGTTGGCCCGCGAGCGAGGAGGCTGAGGCGTTCCCCGCGGAAAGGGAGTATTTTTCCGCAGCGACGGACGAGCACTCAGGTCCCGATAGAATTGGAGAAACACATTCCAAAAGTTGTTTCGCAGTTTATGGATTTTGTGTATAAAAACAAACAACAATCTTTGAGAAAACAGCCTTCAAAAAGAAGGAAATCGACTGGAAGACATGTTCACAACGTCATATCACTTATTTCCTTGAACATCTCTTATTTTATATCTTTTCAAATCATAACACGATTGCAGTCCCAAAAGCCAGAAAGAGATTACGATAAAAGAAGGGTCAAAAGAAATACTTCTTTTGACCTTACTCGTTATCATCCGTGCCTTCCATATGAACACCGACAACATGAACATTAATTTCATCAATTTCCAGCGCTGTCATATTCTTTAGCGTCTGACGGATATTTTCCTGAAGCTGCTGTGCCACTTTGGGGATTGATACACCAAAATTTAATACAACAAACAAATCAATAAGGATCCCATTTTCAGTCAGATCAACTTTAACGCCTTTACCGTGTGTTTTTTTCCCGAATCGCTCAACAACACCAGTTGCAAAATTACCGCGCATTGCTGACACACCTTCCACTTCAGATGCTGCGATACCAGTAATAACTTCTATGACTTCCGGCGCAATCTCGACTTTACCTAAATTTGCATCGTCACTAACGTTTAACAAAGGCTGTTCGACCATTATGCATCATCCTTTTCCATAATCGGATTTTCTTCAAGAAAATTCGTGTTAAAATCCCCATTCACAAAAACGTTATGATCCATTATTTGACGATGAAATGGAATGGTGGTATCAACACCTTCTACAACAAACTCATCCAATGAACGTTTCATTCTGTCAATGGTTTCTTCTCTTGTTTTCCCGTACGTAATTAATTTGGCAACCATTGAATCATAGTGTGGCGGTATACGATAGCCGGGATATGCACCTGAATCAACCCTGACGCCCAGCCCGCCCGGGGGAAGGTATAAATCAATATTACCCGGTGATGGCATGAAATTTTTGAACGGACTTTCTGCATTAATCCGGCACTCCATTGCCCAGCCATCAAACTCGAGATCTTCCTGCCGAAAAGACAATTTTGCATTGTTGGCTACTTTGATTTGTTCCTTGATTAAATCAACACCGGTCACCATTTCAGTTACAGGGTGCTCCACCTGTATCCGTGTATTCATTTCCATAAAATAAAACGATTGGTTCTTCCGGTCAAAAATAAATTCAATTGTACCGGCACCAACATAGTCAACGGCTTTGGCGGCTTTCACAGCGGCTTCCCCCATCTGTGCACGGATTTCAGGGGTCAAAGCCGGAGACGGTGTTTCTTCAATCAATTTTTGAAGTCTTCGCTGTATTGTGCAATCCCGCTCGCCAAGATGTACAATATGACCGTGTTGGTCGGCCAGAACCTGGATTTCCACATGACGGAAATCCTCAATAAATTTCTCCAGGTAAACACCTGGGTTCCCGAATGATTTTTCAGCTTCTTCCTGTGTTACCCGTATGCCCTTGATCAGATCTTCTTCTGTTCTGGCAACACGAATACCTTTACCGCCGCCACCGGCAGTTGCTTTAATGATGACCGGATAGCCTAATTGATCAGCTATTTCAATGCCTTCATCCTCACTGTCAATGACGCCTTCTGATCCCGGTACGATTGGTACATCAGCTGCTTTCATCGTTTCCCGTGCAACATCCTTGATACCCATTTTCTGAATGGCTTCAGCGGGCGGACCAATAAATGTGATGTTACAAGCATTGCAAATCTCTACAAAGTCAGCATTCTCCGCCAGAAAACCGTATCCCGGGTGGATAGCATCGACTTCTGTCAATGTCGCGACACTCATGATATTCGTGAAATTTAAATAACTGTCTTTACTTAGCGGAGGCCCAATACAATAGGCCTCATCAGCTAATTGCACATGCAGGGCATCTTTATCTGCTTCAGAGTAAACAGCAACGGTTACAATATTCATCTCTTTACATGCCCGTATGATGCGAACCGCTATTTCCCCTCTATTCGCAATAAGTATTTTTTTAATCACCTATGACATCCCCTTATTTTGTCTTCACTCTGAATAATGGTTGACCGTATTCCACCAATTCACCGTCTTCTACCAATACTTCTGTAATTTCCCCGGTTGTTTCCGCTTCAATCTCATTAAATAGTTTCATGGCTTCAACAATACAAACAACGGTTTCTGCTTCGACCTTTGAACCTTGTTTCACATACACATCGCTTTCCGGATTTGGTTTAGTATAAAAAGTACCTACCATTGGCGAAACAATTTCCTGATCAAAATCCGCTGTATTCTCTTCAGCTGATTTTTCGGGTTTAAGGTTTTCCTCTTTTGGCTCTGTTCGGACTGCTTCAGGTTCTGCAGTTTTAACCGGTTCTGCCGGCTGCTCGATCGTTTCGGCTGATTTGGCATTAGCAGCAGCAACCGTGTGTCCATTTGATTTTTTCATTGAAACAGTCGTCCCATTTGTTTCATAAGTGAATTCATCAATTGCAGATTGATCGATCAATTTTATTAATTCACGTATTTCCTGTACTTTCAACATGTCTGGCACCCCTTCGTTTATTACAGTTTAATAACAAGTACTAATAATTCCTTTTAAGTGCGTGTTCAAAAAGGAGGATAAAAAGGACCGAGAAGTTCGAGGCGGCGTAGTTTCGAGCAGCGGAATGTATGCCTTTAGATACATGAGCAGACGCTCTAGCACGCAGGAAAAGTGTTTTTCTTTTCCAAGGAGCGGAGAAATAAGCCAACGAGCTTCTCGCGCGTGTGGTGACTTCTGCGCCCGCCACAGGACGTGGGCGGTTTTAGCAGAAGTTCCCCTATCGATGCGTCATTTTTACTGGACTTTTTGAACAACCTCTTTAATATTTTACGATAAATTGAATTAAAACATCAACCGGGACTTCTTTGTGAAACGGTTTCAGTAATGTCATTATATCAATCTTCATCAGATTATGCGAATGTTAATCAGAAAATCTCAGGCCCAGCCTCGTCTTTACAGAGGTCAGATGCCGTAAGTCAGAGTTGAAGAAATCGGCGAGTTAGCCGATTTCCGTATCATCCGAAATTTTTCGATAAAAAAACCGGGAGCGCTTTCCACCCGGTTTTAATCAACATATTAAGGTTAGCCTTCAGCTGGCTGATAGTCCACATCTACTGTTACATCTCCAAACTCATCACGGACCATTTGCATAATGTTGACAACTTCAGAGTTGCTCAACTGTTCCGTTTGCTTGACGTGGACAAGAACTTTATCATCCTCATGTCTGACTAGGACGTCACTGTAATCAGCTGCTGCAATAATGGACTCTTCCAGAACCGATTCTTTTCTTGAGATTTCATCAAGCTGATTCATCTCATCTCTGGCCTCATTTTTCTCTTCAACACTTGCTGAGCTTGATGCCACAACATCGTTTAACCGATCTTTCGATTGACTGCGCTCATCCTGAATTTCCATCCTTATTGTGGTGAATAGCTGATCTTCTCCTAAATTGGATATATCATCCACATTTGCATCCTGTTCGCCTTCCGTTGCTTCATCCTCTGAAGTATCAGTAGAAGCTGCTTCCTCTGACGTATTTTCTCCCTGATCAAAATAAGCCAGATCCCCACCGTTATCAGGTGACGTCATGTAATAAACGCTTAGTACAATCATTAAACTTAACATTGTCAAAAGCCATACCGTTTGTTTTTTTAACATTATGAAACCCTCCTAATTTTTTGGCATTACAGATACTCTATGTGTTGGAACATCAAGCACACGGGAAACCGCCTCAACCACCCATTCTTCTACTGTTGCATGATCAACCCCTTGAGCAACAACGAAAACCCCCCTTACATCCGGTTTTTCTGTTCGGACAATCAGTGGCACTTCTTTATCTCCCTGATTCACTAACACAACCTGTGACTCTTCTTGCGTATCTTCTATATCTCTCGTACCGCCGTTTGTATCCGATTCTTCGGTTAATTGCTGGTTGCTTATCAGATTTTTTTCAAATACTTTTTCCCGCGTTGACTCGAGATTGACCATCACTTCAGTTTCAGAAACACCTTGTATCTGGTTCAGCATGTTCTGAAGATCGTCTTCATAACTGGTTTCGATTTCGCCTACATTCGACGTTTCGGATGAGTTATCTGAAAATGTTTCATCGGAAGTCTGTTCTTCCACATTGTCCTGATTATTTTGAATGGGTGGTTCATCATCATCAGCTTCTGTTGATGAAAATATATTTCCAATGATAATCAACAACAATCCCATTAAGCCGATGACAATAATATAACCTGCTTTTTTGGACGGCTTATCTGTCGAATCTGAGCTCTGCAAAAGTTTTTTTAATTGATTTTTCAAGATGACCCTCCCTCCCCTATAATGGTGATCTTCTCTTTCTCTACATCCCATAAATCCTGAAGCAGTTGTTTAATCCCTTCCACATCAAGATCCACTTCTTCTTCAGAAGGCTCATCAGTATCTATGACTACATCTTCAACTGCATCCACTCCCCCCTCACCTGGTTGTGATTCCTGCAATGTTACATTGATTTCATCCAGGTTCTCATCCAGGTTTTCATATGTAAGGTCAGCATCCCCGGAAATTTGCAAATCGATTTGTATTATTTCCTGCTCATATTCCTGCTGCAAAGAGCTGTTAGCTAAATCTTTCAGTTGGACAGCCATCTGTTCTAAAATATATGCATGTTGGGAAGCTTGTATTTCACTTTTTTGCGTTTTCATTAAATTTTCTGTCTGAACCATCTCATCCTGCTCGCTTTCAATCTGTTCCATGGATCCCTCCAGTGCCTGTCTAATGTCCATATCAAACAAATAAAATACCGGTTTTAAAATTAGGAGAATTAGAATCAGACCAACAACCAATTTGACATATTTTTTCATTGAAGTTGCCGGAACAAGCAAATCAACGACAGATGCCAGCAGTAAAAATATGATGATTTGTGTTACCCATTCAATCAGTACATCCATTGTCCGACCCCCTAACGAAGGAGAATTGTTATATTGCTTGCGGCAACTAAAATAACAATTGACAGAAAGAACATTAATGTGACAGCTAATAAACAGGCAAGAATAAATACGATATATTTACCGATTGTATCCAATGCTGTAATAACCGGACCATCACCAACAGGCTGCAGGATAGCTGCGGCCAGTTTATAAACAAGAGCAATGGCAAATATTTTCAGCGCCGGAAATACGGCAATCAATATGACGATCAATACACCGACAATGCCAACAGCATTTTTTAATAATAACGACGCGCTTAAAATCGTGTCTGTCGCATCCGTGAACGTCCTCCCGACGACCGGTATAAAATTGCCGGTAATGAATTTCGTTGTTTTCATGGCAACGCCGTCCTGAATAGCACTTGACGCTCCCTGGACAGACATAACACCCAGAAAGATTGTTAAAAATACACCTAATGTTCCCATTCCAACTTGTTTGAACAGATTTGCAAGATTCGTAACTTTATAATTGTCATTTAAACTGCTGACAATCAGTAAAAGTGCAGCCAGAAATAATAACGGCAAAATAAATTTAGAGACAAGTACGCCACTCACGTTAATAAGAAATATGATAATCGGATGAAAGAAAGACACCGTTATAACATTGCCGAGGGTGGCCATAATGCCGAGAACAAGCGGTAATAAAGCAATCATAAAGCTGCTCATCATGTCGATCGCATCACTGGCATAGGAAACCGCCGAATAAAAACTGTTAAGAGCCAAATAGATCAGTACGATATAGACAACATAATAGGCAATTTTACTGACCGCACTTTTTTCAAATGCTGTATGCATCGTTTGTAAAATAACCGAGAATAATGTCAGCATGAGCAGTGTACCTAATAATTTCCCATTCAGGATCAGCTCATGCAGCAAATACTCAACAAGACCCCGTAATGTATTTTCTATGGAAAAAGATCCGTTGTCTTTAATAAATTCATAGATACTCGTTTTCTCAAGCTCTGGTACATAGCCCCCATAGTCATCAATAAGCGTGCTCCAGTACGATTCAACCCCGTCAAGCTGAACATCATTCAGTATTTGTTCTTCGATATCTTCCGGATTCATTTCTTCCTGATTTTCGTCCGCTGAAACAGTCGTTTGTCCTATCAGGAGTAACAGTAACATGAAAGTGATCCCGACTATCTTATTTCGTTTCACTCAGCGCATAACCCCTTTCCCGGACTGATTCAGACCGAATCGACGAAGCTCAGGATTGCTTCGATAACTGCCGTAATAATAGGAATAGCCAATAAAAGAATAAATATCTTTCCGGCGAGTTCGATTTTGGCTGCTACCGACTGGAGGCCGGCATCCTTCGTGAGGTTAGCTCCAAGCTCTGTAATGTAAGCTATCCCGATGATTTTTAAGATGGTCTCCATATACATGCCATCAACATTGGCTCTATTCCCCAATGACTCAATCAGCTGAAAAATAACACCAATTTGTTGAATAACAATCAGAAAGATAAGGATTGTCGTGATGAGTACTAAAAAAAAGGCAAAGGAAGCATTGAGCTCCTTCAATACGATGTAAAGAATACTGGTAATGATCCCGATAGCGACGATCTGGAAGATATCCATTTGTAACTACCCCTGGAAAAGGAATACGGATTTTATCTGCTCAAATAGATCAGAAAGACCATCAATGACAATAACCAATACAATAATAAATCCTACCAGTGTTGCAAATTGTGCGATTTCTTCCTTACCCATTTGCTTCAATATCGTGTGTATGAGGGCAACAATAATGCCAATCCCTGCAATTTGAAATAATATGGATGCATCAATAGCCATAGAAGTACTCCTTTCCCTCTAAATAAGCAGCAATACGATGAAGATACCAGACAGAAGACCTAAACTTTTTGCCATTTTACTGTATTTATACTGCTGTTCCCGAGCATCATCCAATTCCCGGTCCAAGTGTTTAATCGTCAAATGAATATGCTTTTGCTGCTGATCAAAATCATGCTGTCCCAGTGTTCTTCCAAACTGCTTCAGTATTTCACCCTCATTGGCGTCCAGTGCAGATGTATTCATTAACACATCGACATGCTCGGCCCAAATACTGTACAATTCAACATTATGCTTGCGCAGCGAAACATCCAATTTATTAAAAAATGCACTCGCAGGCTGCGGAATCTGCATCGCTATTGTCGCGAACACATCCGGTAAGGGCAGCTGACTATAAAGTATTTCCGCCTCCAGAATCTGCAAAGCATTTTTCATTTGTCTGATATGCTTTGGTCTTTCATTTAATTTTGTACTGATATTAAAGCCTATCAACGTTGTCATGCCTATGAAAAGAAGCGCGCCAATCCACTGCATTCGTTACGCACCTCGGTTTCTGCCAAAGATTTTCGCCTTTTTGATTATAAACCTGATAAATATCACCAGGTTTGAGCTGCCTGTCCAATAAGACATACCGGTGAAAAACGTGTTCTGTAAACAACGGCTGTAAAGATGGGCGTTTTTGCAGTGCTTCCAGCGAATTGCCGTGGATGGTACATATGACGATCACACCGGCATTAATGGCTTCCATTAAAGCTTGTACATCCGACTGGCTCCCAATTTCATCAACAATCAATACTTCGGGGGACATTGATCTGATCATCATCATCATCCCCTCGTCTTTGGGACATGCATCCATTACATCAGTCCTTATCCCCAGGTCATGTTGTGGAATGCCTTTTTTTGAACCGCCAATTTCGGACCGTTCATCAACGATACCGACTTTGTGGGCGTCAGCTTTATTCCAGCCTGAACCAATCAGACGGGCTATATCGCGAATTAACGTTGTCTTCCCTGTTTGCGGCGGGCCTATCAGCAGTGTGTTGAGATACCCGTGCTGATAAAGATACGGGATGAGTGGCAGTGCCGCTCCAATTTTTTGTTTGGCAATCCGAATATTGAAAAAGGCTATATGCTGGATAGCTTTCACATGTCCATGAATTGTGTTTACTTTGCCCGATAACCCGACACGGTGACCGCCCTCTATCGTGACGTACCCTTCACGTAATTCATCTTCCATCCTGTATAAAGAAAATTCACTGAGCTGATTCAAGACAAATATACTGTCGTTTCTGTCCGGCCTGAAACCTTGAAGCCATTCTCTATGGTCATCAAAAATTAACTCAATGGGCTGATGAAGCCTGAAGCGGATCTCCTGCATACTATCCCAGCGATTATGAAGTTTTTTCTGGATAGCTTGTCTCATATTTTCCGGGAACAGACCCAATATTTCTTCCATCACATGTCCTCACCTTCACAATAGCTTGTTAGTAAATGTATGTTTTTCAGAATAAATTATGACTTTCAAGCGCGGTAAAAGTGCATAAAAAAACGGCCCTGACTTACAGGACCGTTTTTTAGGATAAAACGTATGACATTTGGATGATGTTTTTTAATACCGAAATCGGCTAATTCGCCGATTTCTTCAAGTCCGACTTCCGGCATCTGACCTCTGGAAAGGCGAGGCTGGGCCTGAGTTTTTCTTATTTATGCTCTGGATACATATTTACCTTCCGATGTACTGATGACCAGGACGTCACCTTCATTAATGAAGAGTGGGACCTGAACCGTATAACCGGTCTCCAATGTTGCGGGTTTCGTTCCCCCGCTTGCTGTATCGCCTTTCAATCCTGGTTCTGTTTCCGTTACAGTCAGTTCCACATTTTTAGGAAGATCAACACCGATGACTTCGCCTTCATAGGTTATCACTGAAACTTCCATATTTTCCCTCATAAAATTTAATTCGTTTTCAATCTGGTTAGTCTGCAGCTCCAGCTGGTCATATGTGTTTGTATCCATAAATGCATGCGTGTCGCCTGATGCGTATAGATATTGCATCTTCCTGTTTTCAATATGTGCTTTATTAACTTTCTCACCAGCCCGGAATGTTTTATCCTGGACATTGCCAGTCCGCACATTTCTGAGTTTTGACCGGACAAAAGCGGCGCCCTTTCCGGGTTTAACATGCTGAAAATCAACGACTTGCCAGGCATCATTATCCAGTTCGATTGTTAAACCAGTCTTAAAATCATTGACGGATATCATATCGAAGTCCTCCTTAAGCTTAAAATTTATGGCTCTTTTCGTAATCTTTGTTGTTCTGGATTCTCAGCTGATATAAACTGCGACACAATGAAGAATTAGAGTGCTATGACACCGCTCCGGAAATACACTCCGCGCACCTTAGGGCGGCTGGTGAGCCTCCTCGCGCTGTATGCTCGTCGTGTTGCAAGAATTTTCGGTGAAGCAGCACTCCTCGCAACTCGCAGCCTATTCGGTTGATGTTTCGCTTGTCGCTGCGGGGTCTCACCTATGCCTATCCTCCCGCTGGAGTCTCCGCGTATTTCCTCCGCTGTTTGCTGTTTATAATCTCATTTTGTGTTGTTTAATTAAACCTCTCTTGTGGTTGTTGATTGGAGTGGAGGGCAGGAGACTCCTGCGGGAAAGCGGGCAGCTGGACCTGAGCAGGAAGCGGTTTTCTTCCGAGGAGGCTGAAGCGTTGCCCTAAGGTGCGCGACTGCCCGAAACGGAAATCAACAAAGCACTCTGTGTCGCAGTTTATGGGTTTTGTATTGGAAACAACAGTCGTTTGAATCAGTCTTGCCTTATAACTGAATTAATTCTTTTGGTGCACGAGTCAGTCTTTCATTACCGGACTGTGTGATGACAAGATCATCTTCTATGCGGCAGCCGCCAACATTTGGCACATAAATACCAGGCTCCACTGTCACAACCATCCCAGGTTCCAATTGTTTGTCTGACCGGAATGACAGACTTGGCCCCTCATGTACTTCCATGCCAAGACCATGTCCGGTTGAATGGCCAAAATAATCACCAAACCCTTTAGCTTTAATATGGTCTCTTGTGAGGGCATCAGCTTCTTTTCCGGTCATGCCCGGTTTGATACCTTCAACACCTTGCAACTGTGCTTCCAGAACAGTGTTATAAATCGTTTTTAGCTCATCATTTATTTCACCGACAGCAATTGTTCTGGTCGTATCAGAGCAGTAACCATTCAACAATGCGCCGTAGTCCATGGTTACCAATTCCCCCGATTGGATTTCCTTTTCAGAAGCGACCCCATGCGGAAGGGCTGCTCGATATCCTGAGGCAACTATAATGTCAAAACTGGATGATGCTGCACCTTGTCTGCGTATGAAAAATTCCAGTTCATTTGAGATATCAATTTCTTTAACACCTGGTTTAATATAAGTTTGAATATGTTCAAATGCGTCATCTGCTATTTTAGCTGCCTGTTTTAAAATTGTCAGTTCGTCATCTGATTTAACGAGCCGGATTTCTTCCACGAGACCACTGACAGGCACCAATTCAGCCTCGAACATCTCTTTATATTGTTCGTAATCCGAAAATGTCACCTGATCTTTTTCAAACCCGATACGTTTTACGTTCATTTGCTTTAACTGTGTATTGATTTCCTGATGGATTAACTGTTTATGTTCAACAACCGTAAAATCAGTTGCCTGCTCATTTGCCTGTTCTATGTAACGAAAATCTGTTATGAAGCGTGCATCATTGTGACTGACAACTGCCGCTCCTGCTGTACCGGTAAACCCGGTTATATATCTTCTGTTGATTGGACTGTTAATTAAAATGGCGTCCAGGTTTTTAGCCTCTAATTTTTCACGAATTTTGTCTAATTTCCCCATCTGATCATCCCTTTCTATTTATTTTTCCAGGAAAGCTTGTGCCGCGAGTCGATAACTCTGCTTGCCAAAACCGACAATCTGCCCATAACAAACGGACGCGAGCATTGACTGGTGCCGGAAAGCTTCACGTTTATGCACATTCGAAATATGCACTTCGATTACAGGACTATTAATGGCGGCAATTGCATCGCGTAACGCAATACTCGTATGTGTATACGCAGCTGGATTAAAAATGATGCCATCATAGCCGGATTCATTCGCCTGATGCAGACGATCAATCAATTCCCCTTCATGGTTCGATTGAAAACAGTCCAGTTCACCCCCGTGAGCCTGCGCTAATTCGGTCAGTTCCGCTTCAATTGTCTGTAATGTGAATTCCCCGTAAACATCTGTTTCGCGTTTTCCCAGTAAATTAATATTGGGCCCATTCAAAAGTAAAAGACGGCTCATGTTACGACTCATTCCCTTATCAATCATAATCGTTATGGACTTCTCCAGTTTATCACAAACTAAAATGATTGAATAATGCTAAACACCGAAATTAACTTTTTCTTTCCTTTTCTGCCCTGATTTTCGTTTCAAGATAATCATAAGAGATGGAAAAACCAATAAACGTACCGTATAATATATATAAGCAGATTGTTGAAACAATTGTAATTAACTTCAGATCTGTCAAATGAGGGATGTTCGGGAAGATTGGCTGGATAATATAAAATACGATAAACCAGAGAGCAAGACCATAGGCAGCACCCATCCAGAGCGAATTAATCCTTTTGAATAATAGAAAATAAATAAACGCTGTCGCCAGCGAAAGAATTCCGATCATTAATATCGACAAAACCGAACCTAACCATGAGTCTATCCAGTCTGCAGTAAGCCAGGAACGAAGCAGATAACTCTTGGGGGCCACCTCTGAGAAGTTAAAAAAGTACAGAACAATCCCAAAAAATCCGCCTATTAATCCCCCGATAAACCCTGTCAGCAGTGATCTGGACAGAATACTTAACGGTTCTTCCTGTTTATTCTGTTCCAATTGTTTATCTTGCTTTCCCATGAAAACACCTCCATTTGTATTGTTACCAAACACCGCCAATCCAATTATGACATTTTTCGGAAAAGGCTATCTTAATAGTGGTTACCTGAGGCGATTTCTAGTAAAATAGAAGATGAAAATATTATTTAATTATGATGCATATTTATAACGTGAACGGAAACAATTAAAATAGGGTCTTATCATACAACGTGCCACGTTTTTTCCTAAAGGTTTAAATTGAATGATATAAATGCAGGTAAACGTGGTATAAGGGTAATAAGTATTGAAGAAGGAAAGGAGGATATCCCGGTGCCTAAAAGTAAAGGAACCTTGGTGGTATATGTGATTATAGGGCTGGCCATTATTGGTGTTGTCACCCAATTATTCAGCAATACAGCTTCCTTTCTGACAAACATACTGACAATGCTGGGATTTGGGGTAGCTGTGTTTGCTTTGCTCTATTTTCTTGTTCTGAGAAAAAGGGGTCCTTCAAATTCAAATGATGCCAAAAAATATAAGCAGGCGGTAAAGCAATCAAAAGCCAAATATAATCAGCAGCAAAACAAATCAGCTACTTCATCAAAATCAAAACGTCCGCAGTCATTCCCGTTAAAAAAGAAATCGGGTAAACGCCCGTCCCATCTGCGGGTGATTGATGGGAATAAATCAAAAAGAAAAAACCGGGCCAGCTTTTAAACTGGGCCGGTTTTCAATTTGGCCAATGCTTCAGAAACAAGTCAGCTTTTTGTTTCCCGATATGAATCAATTGTTCTTTTGTATCATCGGTAAGCTTAAAATCAGTTGTGTCAACATGATCCACCGGAATGAAAATAATATTATCTTTATCCGATTTGGATACATAACGGGCATCATGAGCGTTCAACATCGTGGAAAACAAGGCATGAAACATATCAAGTGCGTTTCGGATATCACGCGGTTTTTCCTGTCCCGGATAGCCGCTTAGTTTCACCCCTAATACCGGACGTTTACTTCGGTTGGTCGCATCTTTAAAAACCCATAATGGAAAATTGCTCAATAATCCCCCATCAACAATAAGGCTTTTTTTAGCCGTTTTTCCGGGTATTTTCTTCGGCATAAAAAAATATGGAAAACCGGCACTCATTCTCACGGCTTTGGCAACAGGAAAATAATTCGGGTTAATACCATAAATTCGTTTTAAGTCATCCGGAATAACGACAAGTTTCCCAAGCGATATATCACTGATAACCACTTTCAGATAATCAGGTTTCAAATCATGGAAAGTGTATATATTTTTTGCCGCCAGCTGTTTATAGATCCACTTTTCCAGTTTATTGCCTTTATAGAGACCAAGTTGGAAATAAAGGTTTATCCATTTGGAGAAAGGAATAAGCGTTGTCCATTTGGGGGGATCCAAAAGCTGTTCCGTATCCAGCTCTTGCATCATCTCATCTATCTCGTCAATCTGGTAGCCGGCTGAAAGAAAAGCCGCCATAATAGCCCCGGCAGATGAACCTGCCAGCCGTTCGAACGAATGATTGTGTTCTGAAATACGATGAAGCGCTCCAAGAAGAGCATATGCTTTTATACCGCCTCCTGAAAAAACACCGTCAATTTTCATCTGTTCTCTCCCCGATGTCTTAGTAGCCTTTTATATATATGTAAGACCACACAAGGGGAAATAGAACACAAAATTATGAGATATGTGAATTAATCCTCATTTGCCCGCATGATGCTTCGTAAATCATCGATACGTCCATCGTTACCCCTGAAATATTGCACCAGATCACCAATTCGGTCAATGGAATTCCAGCTGAGATGATGTTCGATTCCTTCTACATCTTCATATATTTTGTCATCATCAACACCGATGATTTCCAGAAATTCCTCCAGTAACTCATGCCGGTAAACAAGCCGCTCTCCAAGCTTTTTACCTTTGGTTGTCAGAATAAAACCCCTGTATTTTTCATAATTAAGATAACCGTCCTTGTCCAGTTTCTGCACCATTTTGGTAACGGATGACGGATGCACCATTAATGACTCAGCAATATCGGACACTCGGGCATAGCCTTTTGACTCCATTAAATTGTGTATCAGTTCAATATAATCTTCCATGCTCGGCGTTGGCATCGAATCACTCACTTCGCGGAAATAATTTTTATCAAATGCAACAATGTTTCTCAATAAAAGCATACAAGATATTTATCATGGAGACAAGCTTTTACAAAATGGCTCTTTTTGTAATCATTGTTGAATTTAATTCTTAGTTGATATAAAATGCGAAACACTGAAATATTTGAGTGTAATGACACCGCCTCCGGAAATACACTCCGCTGGACTTTCTGTAATATTGAATCTTTTCTCCACTAGGACAGAACACGACACGAAGCTGCGGAAAAATGCGAGACTCCTGCGGGAAAGGAACAGTCTGATGACCCCGCAGCGAGCGTTCAAGGAACAAAGGCTAAATTCGCCACGTCAATAGCCAACGCCTCCCGCGACCAACATCGTGTTGGCCCGCGAGCGAGGAGGCTGAGGCGTTCCCCGCGGAAAGGGAGTATTTTTCCGCAGCGACGGACGAGCACTCAGGTCCCGATAGAATTGGAGAAACACATTCCAAAAGTTGTTTCGTAGTTTATGTGTTTTGTGTTGAAACAACAATCTTTTGGATAACAGCCTGCTCAATAAAATGAGGAGCTGGTATGAACCAGTTCCTCATTAAAACTTTCATTATAATCCACATTTAAGCTGAGCACACAGCTTGTACACGTATTGGCAGCCTCCGATATCTTCAATACTGCCATTGCGGCAGACAGGGCAGGTATCTCCTATTTCGATCCGATCGAAACGTTTGTTTATCCAATTCCTGAAGTATATCATCAGAACGACTTTCGGTTTCTCATCTTCAAAAAGCTCGGTCTGTTCACTAATTGCGTTTTCTTCAGATTTCAACGTTAACACCTGTGTATCACGGCTGCCATCGACATAAACCGTTCCGCCCTTTGCACCGCCATTATACAATCTCCGGTAGACGCTCTCTACCTGATCAACCGTATAACCTTTAGGTGCGTTAACGGTTTTCGAAATGGAACTGTCCACCCAACTCTGGATGACACATTGTGCGTCTGCATGTTCCTCCGCTGACAGATCCATAGCAGATACAAACCATTCCGGAAGATTTTCGGAATCCTGTTCAGGGTGATGATCCAGGTATTCCTGTACAATATCTGCATTGACTTCAATGAACTTACCTAATCTTCCGCTTCTGTAGTAAGAAAAGGAAAAATAATGGTTCCATCCTGTGCTGACACCGGCCATGGTCCTGTGCTTCCAGTTGGGCGCACGTTAGTAAGTGTGAGTTACGGAATACCGTACTCTAATATATATTTATATCTTCCGGCATTTTCTTCATATAACCGGTATTAACGAAAGCTTCCCGCAGATTTTTTGTTTCGTCATCGGTCTCCCCGACCAGGAACGGGAAACTTCCCTTCTCTTTAGCCAGTTCAATCGATTCGCGGTATGCGGTCGTTGCAATTGTTTCAAAAATATTATCAGCTAGCGTATTGCCTTCTTCTGATCCATACTTGGTCTCGCAATAGATCAATAAATCGTGAAGACCCATAACACCAAGACCGACACGGCGTTCACCAAGTGCTTGTTTTTTATTTTCTTCAAGAAAATATGGTGTTGCATCAATGACATTATCCTGCATGCGAACTCCCGTTTTAACGGTTTGTTTCAGTTTAGCGTAATCAACGGATTTCGTATTTTTATCAGCCATCTGGGCTAAATTGACAGCTGCAAGATTGCAGACAGAATAAGGTGCAAGTGGTTGTTCCAATTTTGTTATCCTATTGGCTTTTTATCCAATAGTTCTTACAGTTGATTTCCTGCAAGTTCAGCATACATTTTCATTACACAATTTTTGCATGAATTTCAGTAATTCTTTTCTTCCACAATCTTTTCCAAAAACTGCTTTTGAAATAACTCTAAAGTCTTTTACTCCAAACTCTTTGTGTATATCTTCAATTAATGGCTCTAAAGTCGATTTAATTTTGTTAAATGGTGTTTGAATTACAATATCTTTGTTCTGCAATGACCATTGAATAATATAGTTTCTAATGTTTTCATGAATGCTTTTTCTTTTGTTTATATAGGATTTTGTTGCATTTCTTATCGCGAAATTGCCAGCACATTTTTGAGTGCAAAACGTTTGAATGGATGTAGCAATCACCTCAAAATTATGTCCGCATTCTTTACAGAGTCTTATTTCTCTGGGCTTTTTGAACTTTCCTTTTTGAGCTAAACCTGATTTTTTTAAACCAACAACCATTCTTTGTTTTGCGGTACTATTAGAGGCCCATAGTTTCTTGGTATGTTCACCTATTTTTCTTTTGGTGTCAATACTATGAGCTATGTTGTAATGTCCATTAAGTTTTCCTTTTGCAGCCTTATGAATAGTTGTGTTTTCAGATTGAATCCATTCTGTTATTGTTCCTGTTAACGAAAATGGCAGCTCCCTATACTTCTCTAGCAATTCTTCATAAGAAACCAGTTCATATTTAATATTATAATTTTTTTCAATAATACTTAGAGCCTTTAATGCACTTATTTTCTCGTCTTTATTTCTTGATTTTATTTCTGTTATTTTTTTAATCTTGCCATCTTGACCGTAGAAGAAAAAATCTGGTTTATAAATTTTGTAACCTAAATCGAAAAATTCAGTTTCGTATTCCATGGGATTGAATAGTAATCAAGACATTTAGCGTAGGCATATTCATAGGAGCTTCTTAAATAGTTTCCCTTATAAAAGCCTGCATATCCCCTATTCATTATATTAGCTCAACCCCTTAAATGAACTTAAAAAACTAATAATATAATTGTGTATTGTTGCGGTCTCGTGGGTGGGTTATATTCTCTTTCGAGGTTCACCACCTATGCGTTGCCCCTGACTAACGTTTTACCTTTAGTCTTCGGTTCGGATTAGCATCTCAGCCTTCCCGTTTAATCCCGCAATTTTTAACGTGAGGCAAACTATACCACTTTACCACACGGGTTTGTTGCAACGACCTGATCACCATAAGCTTTAGCGTTTGTCATTTCATTGGCGTTATCAATGAAGAAAATGCCCGGTTCTGCTGAATACGTTGCGCAAATGTTGATCAGGTTCCATAATTCTTTTGCTTTAATCCGGCGATAAACACGAATACCGTAACCCATTTCTTCCCATTTTCTTACATCGCCAACTTCATGCCACTGTTCATTGTATGCTTTCATTTGTTCTTCCGTATAATTCTCGACATCAGGGAAACGGAGTTCATAAACATCATCATTCTCAACGGCTTCCATGAAATCTTTTGTGATGCAGACTGAAATATTGGCGCCGGTTAAGAACTCCGGATTATGCACATCGTACGTTCCGCCGGTAACAAGTTTTTGTTCCGCTTCACGGATGGCAGCCTGCGTGAACCCGCCTTGTCCAGGCATTGACCGGTAATTGACAATTCCCTGATAAAGATCGGATTCTGTTTCAGTCAATGGCGTGAACTTTAATTTTTCCTGTGCCAGTGTCTTTATTTGCTCATCCTCGGTGTTTTCAATCAAATACCGTAAAATTCTCGGATTCTGCATTTTTGAAATGATAAATTCAATAATATCCGGGTGCGAATCGACTAACATGATCATTTGAGCACCACGTCTTGATCCGCCCTGCTCGACAAGATGTGTCAGTTTGGCGATATCATCAAGCCATGAGACCGACCCGGATGATTTGCCGTTCACACCTCTTGCAAGAGCATTCCGCGGTCTGAGTGTCGAGCCGTTTGTACCGACACCGCCGCCGCGTGACATAATTTCCATTACCTGCTTGCGGTGGTCTGATATGCCTTCACGCGAGTCTTTAATATATGGCATGACATAGCAGTTGAAATACGTAACATCTGTATCTGCTCCGGCCCCATAAAGAACACGCCCTGCAGGAATAAAGTTCATGCTGCTTAATTCTTCATTGAATTTTTTGTACCATTCATTCTGTTTTTCCTTAGTTGTCTCAACATCAGCGAGACCTGTTGAATTCCGCTTAGCAATCTGCTCATAATAAATTTCCAGCGGCTTGTCTATCACACTGAGAGAGCGTCTTATAATGCCTGTGGAAGCCTCCTCCTCATCATCAAGGACAGACACAAACTCTGAATCTACCTTAATCATGGCTTCCTTGTTATCCCAATTAATAGACTCAACAAATCCCAGTCCCCGTGCAGGAAATTTGGGATCGGCCTTTACGGTCAATACAACAAAGTCACCTGCTTTAAGTGTCGTCTTTCCCGTATCTTTAAATGAATACCGATCAAGCATAACCAGCCGTGAGACACCTTTGTGCGTCAGTTTCATATCGTCAGTAATCGGATGTACTTGCGGAAACAGCTTTATATCTTCATTCAGCGTTTGTACATCAATTTCAGGCTGGTTTTCAACAGCAGTCGACATATTTGATTCACTCCTTATCATAAATATGCTATTATTAACATACCACATTTCGAATCATTTAAACAATATATAGTATATAAATTTTTAAATTAATACAATATATGGAGTAAAAGGCAAAAAAACAATACTTTGTCAATCACAAGAGGGCACAAATATATCAAGAAACCAGAAGTAAATTCAAGCTAACCGGCTAAAATATAGCTTTTTTAAACTTTTTCAAGTTTTGTATGAGGAATGAATGATCTCGTATTTTCATTTTCGGCACATCCCTTTTTAGCCTTATTTTTAACTCTATTAATCGTACGTAACGGTGAAAAATCATACGTATATCGAGCGTTAAGAAAAATACTTTGAAAAAAGATAACATCACTCATATAATAGAAGAGAGAGATTTAGATTGACGGGGGATTCTTAATGGACATTTTAGTCATAGTTGTTCTGGTTTTATTGGCAATAGGTATGTTCCGGTATTTCAGGCGAAAAAACTTCCTGAAGGTATTAACAGAGGATCAATTCCGGGAAGGCTACCGAAAAGCACAGCTGATTGATGTGCGTGAACCAAATGAATTTGATAAAGGGCATATTCTTGGTGCCAGGAATATACCTTTGACACAAATGAAACAGCGGCTTGTAGAGCTCAGAAAAGATAAGCCGGTTTATCTTTATTGCCAGGGTGGTTCAAGGTCAGCAAGAGCTGCACAACTGCTCCATAAAAAGGGCTATGAAGATATCAGCCAGCTCAAAGGCGGGTTTAAAAAATGGACCGGAAAAGTAAAATCTAAATGACTTTACAAATAGATAAATGAAATGGGCGGGGAGCATTACCCGCCCATTTCATTATTAATAGCGCAATATCGGTTTCCGTGCAGCTGTTGTTTCATCCATTCGTTTTACAACGGTATTGAGTGGTGCTTCCTGAACCAATTCAGGCTTATGTTTCGCCTCCTCGGAAATCTGGAGCATCGCATCTATGAAACCATCCAATGTTTCTTTTGACTCGGTCTCAGTCGGTTCGGTCATCATAGCTTCTTCCACATTCAGTGGGAAGTAAATCGTCGGCGGGTGATACCCGTAATCAAGCAGACGTTTTGCCATATCCAATGTACGGACACCCAGCTGTTTCTGATTCCTGCCGGATAAAACAAATTCATGCATGCAGTGCTGCGGATACGGCAGTACATATTCTTTTTCCAGCCTGCGCATTAAATAATTTGCATTTAATACCGCATATTCACTAACCTTCTTAAGGCCTTCTGCACCCATTGTTCGAATGTACGTGTAAGCCCGTAAATAAATACCGAAATTCCCATAATACGGTTTGATCCGTCCGATGGATAGAGGGCGGTCATAATCGAATACGTATTGGTCATTCTTTTTGGTAAGTACCGGGTTTGGCAGAAAGGCCGCGAACTCCTCAGTCACACCGACAGGACCTGACCCCGGTCCACCGCCGCCATGCGGTCCGGTAAATGTTTTGTGTAAATTTAAATGAACGACATCAAAGCCCATATCTCCGGGACGGGCATATCCCATAATCGCATTCAGGTTTGCCCCGTCATAATAAAGCTTTCCGCCTGCTCCATGAATAATTTCGGCCATTTCCATGATTTCAGTTTCAAACAACCCGAGTGTGTTCGGGTTTGTCAGCATTAATGCGGCTGTCTCCTCATCAACGACACGCTTTAAATCTTCAAGATCCACTAAGCCCTTATCATTTGTTTTAACCGTGACAGCATCAAATCCGGCTACTGAGACTGAGGCTGGGTTGGTTCCGTGGGCAGAATCGGGAACAATGACGTTTGTCCTGTTATAATCGCCGTTTGCCTCGTGAAACGCCCGGATCATCATCAGGCCACTCCACTCTCCTTGCGCTCCGGCTGCCGACTGCAGAGAAAAATCATGCATACCGGTTTTTCACTGAGCGAGGTTTGCAGATCGTACATCCATTTCCATAGCCCCTGTACCGTTTTTGGATCCTGATGGGGGATGAATGTGACTGAACCCGGCAAAGTTTGCAACATCTTCATTTATTTTCGGGTTATACTTCATCGTGCATGATCCAAGCGGATAAAAGCCTGAATCCACGCCATAATTGCGATTGGACAATGCCGTATAATGACGCATAATATCCAGTTCACTCACTTCCGGCAAGCCGGGTGCCTCTGAACGGATATAGGAATCCTCAAATTCGCTGTCCAGATCGATTTCCGGAACATCGAATTCCGGCAGACTGTAACTTGTTCGTCCCTCTTTGCCACGTTCGAAAATTAACGGAAAATCTGTATTAGCCATGGATATCCCCCAATTCTTTTACAAACGTATCCAATTCTTTCCTTCGTAACGTTTTCTGTGACTGCAACCAGCCATATGGCCTTCCATTCCGGATAACTGTCCAGATCATAGCCGCCCAATATACCGCTCGTCAATAGCTTATACATTGGATACGCGATACAGCTTCAGGCAGTTTGATGACCAATTCATTGAAAAATGGACCTGAGAAAGCTGCAGGTATGCCGGCCATTTCAAGTTTGCTTAAGATAACGTGCCTTTGCATATCAAGACAGCCCATTTTCCGGAGACCATGTTTCCGATGATGTCATCGCCACAGAACTGGCCAGCGCATTTAATGCCTGATGAAAACAAATGTTGATGTTGCCTTATCCACGCCTGATATGCTGTCCCTTGCCTGCAGTGTCAGCACAAACCCGCGCGCGCCTTCTTCATCAGTTGTTTGACCGACCAGCCGTCCCGGAACTTTGCGTTTTAACTTATCCGTCGTTGCAAAATAACCGCAATGCGGCCCTCCAAATTGAGCAGGAATACCAAACACTTGCGTATCACCCACGACAACATCGGCACCAATGTCACCTGGTGGCGTCAAGTAACCTAATGCCAGCGGATTGCTGGAAACCAGAAACATCGTCTTTCTGCTGGCGAAATAATGTCGTTTACTTTCATTTAACGGTCAATCGACCGAAAAAATTAGGGTATTGGATGACGACACTTGCTGTATCATCAATCATGTTTACTGCTCAAGATCAGTTCCATATGATGTCAAATTTCAATAATGTCGAGGTTTGCCCTTGGCATACGTGAATGACTGCGCGTGATCAGGATGAACTGTTTGATACAATAACTTTTCGTTCTGTCTGACCGGCACTCAGCGTGACAGCCTCAGCCAGTGCTGTTCCCCCATCATACATGGAAGAGTTCGCTACTTCCATGCCAGTCAGTTCACAAATCATCGTCTGAAATTCGAAAATGGGCCTGCAGCTCACCTGGGATTTCCGGCTGATAAGTATAAGCTGTATAAAAACCGAACGTGAAATAACATGATCAACAACAGATGGATGTAGTGATCATAAACCCGCACCCCAAAAATGAGGTGTATTCCTTCATATAGCATTTCTCCTGCCATCCTGTAAGCTTTCATAATGCTGCTTCTTGCAGGTCAAGATCAATGTTGTTGAACCGAACATCATCCGGAATATCCGAAAATAGCTCCTCGGTGGATTCAACACCAATAGCAGCAAGCATTTCCTCCTTATCCGATTCTGTCATTGGCAAATAACGAAATTCCATATCAACTTCTCCCCCTTTTACTTCCGTTTATAAAATGGTGTTTCGACAATGATTGCCTTTAGCTTCCGTTTCCGCACCTGTACATACAATTCAGTGCCTACAGCAGTAAATTCACTGTCCAAAAGGGCCAGACCAATATTTTTTTGCAGCGTTGGTGACTGGGTTCCGGTTGTCACAAAACCGGCCTCTTCATCACCGGCAAAAACCTGATAGCCTGTACGCGGAATGCCTTTATCAACCATTTCAATACCGGCGAGCCTGCGATCCGGACCGTTTTCCACTTGTTGTTTCAGAACGTCTTTACCGATAAAATCAGTTTCTTTGTTTACTTTTACAGCGAACTTCATGCCAGCTTCAACCGGGGTGATTGTCTCAGAAAGTTCCTGACCGTATAACGGTAAATTTGCTTCAAACCGCAGTGTATCCCGTGCCCCCAAACCAATTGGTTCAAGACCATCCTCTTTACCTGTTTCAAGAATAAGTGTCCAGAGTTCACGACCTTTGTCTGCATCGAGATAAATCTCAAATCCATCTTCCCCTGTGTATCCTGTACGCGAGACTATCGCACCCGCATCAATTGAGGAAAAATAGACAGGATTTTCGAACCGGAAAAATTTAATGTCACTCAAGTCCGTATCAGTGATACGTTGCAGGATAGTTTGTGCAAGCGGACCTTGCAAGGCCAGCTGAACATAGTCCCGCGAAACATTTTCAATGACAACCTGCTCATTCCTTTGATGTTCTGTCAGCCACTTATAGTCTTTTTCCGTGTTCGCCGCATTGACAACAAGCAAATACTGATCTGCATCAAGCATGTATACGATAAAATCGTCTATTGTGCCACCATCTCCATTACACATAAACGTATATTGGCACGTTTCGGTGTAATTTTGAGATATCATTTGTGACCCATCTTCTGTAAAAATAGTGCACTGTCAGGACCTTGGACTATAATTTCACCCATGTGCGATACATCAAATAAGCCTGCTTTCGTTCTGGTTGTTTCATGTTCATGCTTAATACCGTTAAATTGGACAGGCAGATCCCATCCCCCAAAATCAATGGTCTTGCCTCCTGATTTTTCGTATTCAGGAAATAAAGGTGTCCGTTTTAATTCACTCATCCCCTCAACTCCTTTTACTAAGAATCTTTCCTTCAGCCTCCCGTTTTTGGCCATAAAAATAGAGACTCCCCATTATCAGGGAAATCTCTGTCCTTAAACCAGAAAGTTGCACACTTTTGAAATCGCCTTCATCTGCAAAAGTGCTTGCTTCGTGGGTGGTTTACGTATGTAAACACTCTCCAGAGCTGCGTCCTACAAGAGTCTTTTTGCCTGAGAGATTCACAAATTGCTTGCTCCTTCGGCGTTACTGCGCACGCTTGCAGTAAGCTCTCCCCTTGTAATCATTCGCATTATGATATTCATTGTTTTGGTTATACTATGTATGAACTATCTATGTTACTTGCATTATATCACATGAACAATGCTAAAAGTAGAGATAATCATTACTTTGTTAAAAAGGAGTATTCAATGAATCATATGGATATTCAGCAGGATTCCGTATTTATTGATGGATTTGAAGAAAGACTGCAAACAGAAGGTCCCTTTTCTTCCTGGGATCTGTTTCAGATGAATTATCAGGCTGCCCTGACAACGATGACAGCATCATTCGAAGGGTTAAAGGCGCTGGATTACCTGCCGCAAATGGATTTTATGGAGCACCAATTAACAAGTGCCACACAAGTCATTGAAGAGATGAACGGTCGTGCTATTTTGGCTGATGAGGTAGGACTTGGCAAAACAATTGAAGCTGGTCTGATATTAAAAGAATACATGATCAGAGGGTTAGTCAAAAAAGCATTGATTATTGTCCCGGCTTCGTTAGTCAACCAATGGGCGCAGGAATTGAATGAAAAATTTTATATCCCGGCCGTTACATTCCGAAAAAGTTATCCGTGGGACCAGTATGACGTGATTATCACATCGATTGACACGGCAAAACGTTCACCGCATCGTGAACAGATTCTTGAACAGGACTATGACTTCCTGTTAGTTGATGAAGCCCATAAACTGAAAAACCATAAAACAAAAAACTTTGCGTTTGTGCAGTCTTTGAAGAAAAAATATTGTTTGCTGCTGACGGCAACACCCGTCCAAAATCGGTTAGTCGAAATATTTAACCTGGTTTCCATTTTAAAACCGGGTCATCTTGGCGACTATGATTCTTTTTTAAAGACATATGGGAAAAACCGCAAAAACCTGAAGCAGGACGCCTATTTGAAACAGCTGGTTCAAAAGGTCATGATACGCAACACACGGCAAAACACAAAATTTGATGCGATTAAACGTCATATTGAAACGATCTGGGTTGACTTCAGCAACGAAGAGAGACAGGTTTATTCTCAATTGGAAAATGCAACTGACGTCTTCAGTGCCTTTTCGAAAATCACATTTCTCAGAGAGCTCTGTTCATCACGTGAAGCATGTTATTTGTCACTGAATAAAATGATCGATCAATCAAACGAAAATAGCATTAAACCGATAACTGAAGAAATTGAACAGCTCCGCCACCATGTAAAGGCGGAAAAAGTCGTTGAGTTAATTAAGCAGGCCGGCGATGAAAAAGTGATTATATTTACCGAATACCGGGCAACCCAGGTTTATTTGCAATGGTATTTAAAGGAAAGCGGTATTATGTCAGTTCCTTATCGGGGCGGATTTAATAAAGGGAAAAAAGATTGGATGAAGCAACTGTTCGAAAACCATGCCCAGGTACTGATTGCAACTGAAGCAGGCGGTGAGGGAATCAACCTGCAGTTTTGCAACCATTTGATTAACTATGATCTGCCGTGGAATCCAATGCGTCTCGAACAGCGCATCGGCAGAATTCACAGGTATGGTCAGCAGCATGATGTGCATATTTACAATATTGCCATTCGCGGGACAATAGAAGAGCATATCATGACACTTTTGTATGAGAAAATCAACTTGTTCGAACAAATCATTGGCCATTTGGACGATATTCTCGATGAACTTAACATTAATGATATGGAATCTGAAATCCAGTCGATATTTTCCGAGTCGGCATCAACCGGTGAAGCCAAAATAAAATTGGATAACCTGTCTTCTGTTATCAACCTGACACATCAACAAGCCGATCAGGAGGAAGAGTCTTATGGCAATTAATGATCTGCACAATTTTATACAAGATTATTTCACATCGCACCATTGTGATGTATTGTACAACCATGACGGCATGATCACAGTACAGCTGACAGAGGACATGGACCGGGCCCTTATGAACCGCCCTTTTTATTGGCACTATATTAAAAAAATGGGCCACCCGGGAGATCCAAAACAGCTGACTTTAATTACAAATCCGGAGAAGCGGGATGGCAATCATGAATGGATTCATTATGGCAGTCCCAGGCTCCATCAGATTATCAATCATTTACACGAGCATGAAAAATACACGAAACTATTTGAGCGCCTTGATACGAATAAGAAGCAGGCTTTATACCCATGGTTAGTCACCAATATCAAAATCAGCTATCAGGGAAAACAAAAAAAGGATGAAATGGTTTCAATCGGCCTTCATCTCGTGAATGGCGTCATGAAATTAAAGATGATGGAAGAGCTGCAGACCAAGACGATGCAGAACACGATTTCCGATTATTGTTATACCATTTCACCCATGATAAAACTTCACAGCGGTTTTAAACGAATCGAAAAGGTGCTTGAAAGTTACGTCCACGACCAGGACCATGACTGGGCAGAAGAATCACAAAAAACAATGGATGAAGAAATCGATTTACTCCGCCATTTTTATAAAGAAGAAACTGAGGAACAAGCAATGAAAAAAGAAATCAACGAAATTAAAAAGCGCTATTCACCATACATTAAATTTGAAGTCGTTAATGGCGGCATTTTTTACTTAGCAGACAATACGATTTAGGAAACAGGCTCCTTATAAAAACCCGGCACGCGCTAAAAGATATAAGCGCGTGCCGGGTTTGTTTTTCCAGTGAGTCAGTTGGTATTCTTTCTTGATACTTTAAAAGCGAAGGGCAATACCCCAAGCCATCTGTTGGAATAGAGCGGTGGCTCCTGTTTATTTTTTAGCCGCTGTTTCCGTTTTTCCTCAGCCGGCGTGTCCAAGTAAGCGGTAATCTGTTGCGTCAGATATTTGACATAATCATCAAAAGACATAAGCATCACCTATCCGGTTAAATTTGTATGCTATTATGTCCTGTCTAAAGAAAAATTATACAGACCCCGCAGCTGAATTTCCACGTCTCTTTCCTGAAACGGGATGACCACAGTTACATGCTGGATAAAGATTTAAGGATTTCGGCCGCAATGTCTTGTGGCGATTTTCCGTCTGTTTCCATTGTGATATCCGCTAATTCACCATACCGTTCATTCCGGGCCTGGAACAATTGAAATTTCTCTGACCTGTCTTTTCCCCATAACGGTCTTTTAGAGTCGGTTCCTAAACGGTGCTCAATTTCAGCAAATGATGCATTAAGGTGTATAATCCGGCCATTATTTTTCATAAATAAAGTGTTTTCCTCTCGCTCGACAATCCCGCCGCCAGTCGAAACAATATAATCTGATTCAGGAATTTGGGTAAGCATATCTGTTTCATAATTACGAAACTGTTTTTCACCCTCCCGCTGAAATATAGACGCTATTTCGCCATACTTTTCAACGACCATTTGATCTGTATCCAAATGCGAAACACCCAATTGTTGATGCAACAGCTTGCCAACCGTACTTTTTCCACTTCCCATAAACCCGATTAAATAAAGTGTTTTCACCCTTTTCAACCTGCCTTTAAAAAATTTTTAAAAATAATTTCAAAAAAAAGAAGGAGTTTTACAAAACATGTCGAATATAGTCTAATAAAGGAGGTGACAAATGATTGGACACAGCATCCAGACTCTCAGATAAACTGCTGCAATCTGCTGTCAATGTCAATGCTTCGGATATTCACTTCTACCCTTTCTCCGATAAAGTTAACATTTACTTCCGTGTATTTGGAAAAAGAATCCTTCATCAGACAATCCCTTTAAACCAATACCAGTTATTACTGACGTATTACAAGTTTACATCAGGAATGGATATAGGTGAAGTCCGTAAACCACAAAACGGCACCATCATTCATGAGAAGCTGAACCATTATTATTATTTGCGTTTATCCACGCTTCCGGTAAACCACATCGAAAGCCTGGCAATCCGTCTCCTCCCGCAGGAAAACAGTCTCACCCTTGATAGACTATTTCTTTTTCCCAGTCAATTACAAAAACTGAAAGAATGGATTACCAATCAGAGCGGCATCATTCTGCTCACAGGTCCAACCGGCAGCGGGAAGACAACAACTTTATACGCATTACTGCAATCAATTTTGGCTGAAAAGTCATACCAGACAATCACACTGGAAGATCCAATTGAAAAAGAGATTAACGACATATTGCAGGTACAGGTGAATGAAAAAGCAGGAATGACGTATCAAACCGGACTTAAAGCTGCTCTCCGGCATGACCCGGACATCATTATGATTGGCGAGATCAGGGATCGATTCACGGCCGAGTTTGCATTTGACGCGTCATTGACCGGACATCTGGTGTTAAGCACGTTACATGCTAAAAACGCAGCAGGCACGGTTCACCGTTTAATTGAGATGGGTATGAAAGAAACAGACCTGAAGCAATCATTAATTGCTGTTGCAGCATTGCAATTAATCCCCGTCGAAATCAACCGCCATGTAACAAGACGCGCTGCCATTATGGAGCTGTTGGATGGCAAGCTGCTGGAAACTATCATTAATGGAGGAAATATGCCATCAACAACACATTTTCACACATTCCATCATTTACGAAAGAAGGCTTTTGCATATGGCTTTATCACAGAAGAAACGTTTTTGGCAGCCGGTAAGTAATGCCCCTAAAAAAGAGCTGCAGTTACGTTTTCTACGCCGTCTGTCACGATTACTGAACAATGGCTATCCGATTATTCAGGCACTCGAAATAATCCAGTGGGACAGCCAATTGAAGTCGATCTCCTCCTCTGTCATGCTGTCCCTGAAATCCGGCAAACACTTCGATGAAGCGCTGGAAGCTATTCATTTCAAGCAGTCCATTACAGCTTATTTATATTTTGTCCGCAGTAATGGCGATCTCAATACCAGTATTGAAAAATGCATTAGCATGTTTGAACAGCGTCTGCTTTATATGAAAAAATTCCAGGAAACCATACGCTATCCACTCATATTACTGCTTATCTTTGCGGTTCTTTTATATTTTGTTAAACAGTCGGTTCTTCCATCATTTGTCGACCTGTTTCAGAACAGTGCCGAGACAGCTTCTGCTGTGATGTTGACAATGGCATTCATTGATATCGCAGGCCGGTTTATTATGATTGCAAGTCTCATTCTTGGGATTGGGTTTCTTATATGGCGATTTCAGCAACGAAAGATAAGTATTGATAAACGCATCAAATTTTATAGCTTAATCCCGATTTACCGGCATTACAAAACGATGGAAATATCATTCCTATTTGCTGCCCACCTCAGTTCCTTATTGACAACCGGACTTTCCATAAAAGAAATTTTAGTGAATATGGCTAGGCAGAAAAAACAACCCATTCTTGCTTACTATGCTTCGTTGCTTACTTCCGAATTATCCAAAGGGATTTATGTGACAAACTTACTGGCTAATCTGCCGCTTATCGATAAACAGATCTCTGTCATATTTCAAAAGAATTCAGATACAGAAGCATTAGAAAAAGACTTATCCGTTTACGCGGAATTTCAGACAGAAGAAATGCACCGAAAAGTCATGAAAATCATCACATATATCCAGCCAATTTTCTTTTTGATATTGGCAAGTCTGATCATTTTTATCTACATGGCACTCATGTGGCCAATGTTCCAGTTAATCAATACAATCTAAAAAAGGAGATGCAATCAATGTTCAACAATCAACGTGGTTTTACTTTAATCGAGATAAATATGGGTGATTACCCATGATATAAAGACCAGCTTTCCCCGGTCTCATCACTATATATTTTTAATTTTTTAAGGAATAGCATAGCAGTATAAAATAAAGTCAGTTAGATATGATAAGCGACATGAATAACCAAATGCCTTTGTAACTTCTAACAAATAATTCAATTATTATTATGTGACAATGAAGAAGAGAATATATCTTGAGATCACCCAATTAACCGTGCTCATTATGATAGTAGGGGATTAATTAATACAATTCAATCATTTGGAGCGCTTTTCCTCAATTGATACTTAGAAACACTGTTTGTCAATGAATAAAATGACAGAACATCAAAGTTTCATTTACCAAATAGCCTAGTTGGGTAAAACATAATTTAAGTCAGCTCCGAATATATTTTTATGGACAACTTAAGATTGGAGTTGAAATTATGTCTCTCGCACTAGTTCTCATTATTGGACTTTTTATTAGTCAAGTTCTTATCATTATTACCTATATCACGCATTACCGCAGATGGATATCACTTATGAGCGGAATGGTGATTTCTATGTCAGTTGGTATGACAGCCGGCATTTTAATGGGAACCATCTTTGGCGTGTTTCTCCATGGTGATTTGTTTGTATCTACACTATATGGCATCCTGATTGGCATGACAGCAGGATTTCTAGCTGGTATACCTATTGGACTGCCTGCGGTCATTGACGGTATGCTTTCCGGATTAATGGGAGCCATGATGGGGGCGATGCTCGGAGATATGTTGGCCATTACACACCCTGATTCCATCATAAAAATAGTGGCCCTTATCGTGACTATGACGTTACTGCTCGTACTATATATGACTGAAGATTTAGTTCGAAAGCAATCCAGTCAAGCAACTGTTTTCGTATTAAAACATCCCTATTTGGTATTATTTATCCTAGCAATTCTTTTAAAAGGATTAGAACTCTCAGGAGCGATTATCGAGGGAAAATAACCGTGACATATTGTATTTGTTGAGTTGTCACAAAATGAAAAGAGAAAAACTCGTTGTGGAATTGATGGAATGATAATGGAAACCTACGATGATTAAAATATAACGTGCAGAAAACCCAAATGCTTTCTGCACGCAATATTTGATCAGCCGGCCATTTTCCGGCACGCTTCAGCACATTGCCGGCATATAGCTGCACATTCTTGGCAATGGGTATCTTTAAATTTTTCACATTCTGTGGCACATTGCTCACAGACATTCGCGCATACACCGCAAAATTGAGCTGAAAAAGTACTACTTCTGGACATATATTGCCCCGCTTGCGCACATATTTCCGCACAGTCATTTAACGTTTGGATGCATGTTGCACGAGCCTGCACATCCGGTTCCTGAAAACAAGCCATCGTACATTCCTCACAAGCTCGCATGCATTTAAGGCACGCTTCAATACAGTTATCCATAGCGGTTGGTGATGTTGATAATACGCCCATTAGGCATTCTCCTTTCATGATAAGTCCTCACTATTTTGTCCATCATGAGCAGTTATATGAATTTAAATCATTATCTCAAATATTATCACCCTCATACAAATGTCAATATAAGCACCTTAAAAAGTGTCCCAAGGCTATGCGCCCCGGGACACCGTCTTGTGCCTATGCTTTCAATAATTTGGCGTTAATCGCAACAATGATCGTACTCATACTCATTAATACCGCTCCAACTGCAGGGCTGAGTACAATCCCGATTGGCGCCAGAACACCCGCTGCTAAAGGAATTGCAAATATGTTATACCCGGCTGCCCACCAAAGATTCTGGACCATTTTGCGATACGTTTTTCTGGATAGATTCATCAGTGATACAACATCTTTTGGATTGCTTTTGACAAGTACGACATCAGCTGACTCCATGGCTACATCTGTTCCTGCACCGATCGCAATACCTAAATCGGCTGTTGCCAGTGCGGGGGCATCGTTAACACCGTCACCTGTCATAGCAACTTCCCAGCCTTTGCTTTTAATCGTTTTGACCTGATTGGCTTTATCATCAGTAGAACTTCCTGCATAAACTTCATCGAATATCTAAATTGCTTGGCAACCAATTTCGCACTTTTTTATTGTCACAGTCAACATAATGGAAATGATATCTTTTCTTTAATGATGCAATGGCTCTTTTGCAGTTTTCGCGAACCATATCCGCAAGTGCAAACCATTCAATCAATTCGTCATCAAAGCAGGACAAAACCAACGTTTTACCCCTCTCGGACAATTTAGCGAACGTTTCCCGGTCATAATTCATGTTGTTATTGTCAACATAGCCAGGACTTACGACATTCACTTTTTTGCTCTCAATTTTTCCTTCGATTCCTTTTCCGGTGATGGATTCAAACGCCTCAATTTTTTTCAGTTCAAGATCTTTTTCGTTTGCCGAACTGACAATACCTGCCGCTATCGGGTGTTCCGAATTCTGCTCAAGACTGGCAGCCCATGTCAACACCTCGTTTTCTTGATACCCGTTATTTGGCACAATATTCGTTACACCGAATTCTCCCTTCGTCAGGGTCCCAGTCTTATCGAAAACAACGGCATTCAATTTTCGTGCTCCTTCAAAATTGGCACGGTTCCGGATAAGCAGTCCCTGTTTGGCCGAAATGGATGTCGATACTGCCACGACCAATGGTGCTGCCAGACCGAGCGCATGCGGACATGTAATGACCATTACCGTGACCATTCGCTCAAGTGCAACATCAAAGGAGTAACCAAGCATTAACCATACAAATAAGGTAATAAAACCGGATGCAAGGGCGATGTAAAACAGCCATTTGGCAGCACGGTTGGTCAGATCCTGTGTTTTTGATTTGGATTCCTGTGCTTCCCTAACCAGTGTGATTACCTGGGACAGATAGGAATCTTCACCAGTTTTTTCAACTGTTACTTTGATTGACCCTTCTTTATTGATCGACCCACCTATCACTTCATCGTCTTTATCTTTCTCTACCGGAACTGATTCACCAGTCAGCATCGATTCATCAATTGCTGAACTGCCTTCGTAAATCGTTCCGTCGACTGGAATTTTCTCCCCGGGTTTAATCAGTACGTTATCATCATGTTTCAATTCCGATGTGGGCACGTCTGTTACGTCGCCATTCTCATCAAGCTTATGTGCTTCACTCGGCATCAGTTTAACCAGTTCCTCAAGTGCATTCGATGCCCCCATCACTGAACGCATTTCAATCCAGTGACCAAGCAGCATGATATCAATCAATGTGGCAAGTTCCCAGAAGAAGTCCTTCCCTTCCCAGCCGAAAACAGTTAATGAACTATAGCCATATGCAACAAGAATCGCAAGGCCAATTAAAGTCATCATGCCAGGATTTTTATCTTTTAACTCACTAATCGCACCAGTGATGAACGGCCAACCACCGTAGAAGAAAACAAATGTCGCAAGTGCAAACAAGATATATTGATCAGCCGGAAATCCCCAGTCAAAACCAATAAAATCTTGGATCATCGGCGACAAAATTAAAATGGGAATTGTGACAATCAGCGATATATAAAATCTTTTTTTGAAATCACTGACCATATCGCCATGATCATGGTGTCCGTGATCGTGATGGTTATGATCGCCATGATCGTGACTACCGTGGTTATGATCATGATGCTTATGTTCTCCGTTGCTGTGGTCAATATGGCCTTCATGAGCATCGGTGTGATGACTATGATTGTCGTATTCATTATGTCGGTTATTTTGCCCTTCTTCCCTATCATGGACGTAATGATTATCATAATGTCGGTGATCATGTTGATTCGTATTTGTGTTATGATTTTCCTCTTCAAATTTACCCAATTATATTCTCCTTTCTGGAAAGCTTATTTTCCCAAATAATTACTTATCCATGATATCAATTTATACAATACCCCCGTATGGTAATAAACAAGCTGTACAATTATATTATCATTTTTCTTAATGAAAGTAAACTGCCAAATCTCTTTCATTAATTCCGAATTACATTGGCTGTGACCTATTTAATTGGTTCATCATGGGCTCTTGGGCTCTCATGATTCGTGTTGATAGCGGTAACAACTGGAAGCTCCACTCCATTATTGATTGCAGCAGTCCTTTCCGATGGTACCTTCGGAGATATGACATTCCCGGTTTCCGGTATGACCGCCATGTCATTAGGAATATCAAAAGCAACTCATATGACGTATGTCAGAGCAATAAGCACTTACATATTATTTACTGGCATTCCTTTCATTATCGATTAAGGATAATATTAGTCTGATATTGTCCAACTCCTACTCCCAACACGTTGTATCTAATTCTTATAAAATTAATTGACAAATACGAGACGGGGGTATAGACTTTACATGAAATTGGTAAAGTGGACAAAATAGGGAGTTGAACAATATATGAAAAAAAGTATCATCGGATTGATTGGATTATTGCTGATTTTTATAGTGGCGGCATGTGGTGAAGGTACCCAAAATGAAAAGGAAGCACAGAATATAAAAGAAATGGTAGAGGAATACAGTACTAGTGAATCTGATGACATATCAGCTTCCATTACATCACATGAACTTATTGTAACTGATAGTGAGTCCAACGAAACTTCTTATGAACTTCCTGAAGATGAATTTTTTGTTTCAATTGCGCCATATGCTAACCAAACACACCCTTGTTCCATTCATAGTTTAACAGGTTGTCAAGGGGAATTGACTACAGAAGAATTCGAGGTAAATATAACAAATGATGAAGGCAAAGTAATAGTTGATGAAACCATGACTTCATTACAAAATGGATTTATTGACTTATGGTTACCTCGTAATGAAACATTTCAAGTAAAGATTGAACAAAACGGCAAAACAGCAGAATCTGAAATTTCCACTTTTGAAGGTGACAATACTTGTATAACCACCATGCAATTAACATAGTCAATAATGATTAAATTTCCGGCTGAGAATCCATTTTGATTATTTAAAATGGATTCTTTATATTAAAACAGCAGAAATATTAAATCAAATCACCTTATGAAACAGCTGCAATTAATTCGTTGGAAACCATACCTTAACGGTTGTCCCAACGTTTATCTCGCTTTGAATTTCTATTTCACCGTTATGGGCATCAACTAGAGCTTTTACGATTGACAATCCAATACCAATACCACCTGTTTTCCTATCTCGTGATTTGTCACCACGATAAAACCTTTCAAATAAATGCGGAATATCTTCTTCACTAATGCCCGTTCCCTGATCGCTGACAATGAATCCAAGATAATCCGTTTGCTGTTGAATGTCTATAGACACCCTCCCATTAGTTGGCGTATAACTCAGTGCATTCTTCAAAATATTTGTTAATACCTGGACCACTTTATCACGATCACCTATGAAAGAATACTCTACATCAGGCTTATTCACATACAATTCTACGCCTTTTTCTCTAAACAAAGGAAAGAATAGATTCGTTAATTGATCTAAAAGCTGGTTTGCTTCAATTGTTGATGTTTCCAGCTTGATTTGTGGATTTTCAGCTGCAATCAGCTGTTCCAATTCATTAACAAGACGTACTAAACGCATTAATTCATTATGACTCTTTTCCAGCCTTTTTGGAGTTGGTTCCCATATGCCATCTTGATAAGCTTCGATTTGACTCCTAAGCGTTGCAAGAGGGGTCCTAATTTCATGAGCAAAATCAGCTGTGAATTGTTTTCTCAGTTGTTCCTCCTTAACCAGTGATTCTGCAAGTTGATTAAACGATTCTCCCAGTGTTTTTAATTCTGAAGTTAATTCATCCACAGGAACCTTTGCTTTGTGATTGTGTTTCCGTAAACTTTCGATTGCCCTCGATAATTGTTTAAATCCCCTTGTTAACCGCCTGGAAAAAAACAAACTAAAAAGTACTGATAGTCCCACCGTCACGATAACTGCTATCAGAATGTTTCTTTGAATTGACTTAAGAAACGTAAAATCCTCACCAATAAGTTCTACAGGGTAAAATACGTTTATCTGACCAATACGTTTATCATTTATCATTATATCAGTGGTATAGGATTCATAATTCTGTTCTGATCGGGAATCCCCGTGCATCCTGTTCATCATATCAAGCATCGTTGTCGTATTAATTAATAAGTTGTCGTTTTCATCATATATTTTATAATATAAATCCTCTGTCATCGCCTGATCATGCAGCAAATCCCTCAATCCATTAATTGATAAATGTCCACTTTCATCATAGTCCTCAATCAATTCTTGCTTAATGAGTTCTACATTCTTCTCCCTATCTTTTTGTAAGTATTTAGAGAAGTTATTCTCCACACCGAAAAATATTGTAAAGCTTGAAAGAAAAATGCCACAAAAGGAAACCACTAGCAGGTAAAACAAAATTTTAAATCGTAGCGTTCGGTTCATCAGCCTCTCCCCCAAATTTGTATCCCATTCCAAATACAGTCACGATGAATTCAGGATGTCGCGAATCTTCTTCTACTTTTTTCCTAAGGTTTTTGATATGGGTATCAATACTTCTTTCATACCCTTCGAAATAAACAGCGTCCACCTGAACCTTTTCTAATAAATCCGCTCTGCTATAAACACGTCCTGGGTACGATGCCATGGCAACAATAATTTTATATTCATTAGGTGTTAATGTTAAAACTTGATCATTTAGCTTTACTTCTTTTTTGTCTTGATCAATGACCATTTTCTCATTATTAAACTGAAGCAGACTTGTTTTCTCTGTATTTCTTAGCCTTCGCAAAACTGCTTTAACACGTATAACGACTTCTCTGGGACTGAATGGTTTTGTAACATAATCATCCGCCCCTATAACAATCCCATTGATTAAATCGTCTTCCGCTGATTTAGCCGTCAACATAATAATGGGAACATTACTCTCTTTTCTTATCAAACGGCAAACTTCTTCCCCCGAAATATCGGGTAACATCAAATCTAATATCATAATATCCGGTCTCTCATGCTTTGCTTTTTTTAAAGCTTCTAACCCATTAGATGCAAAATCAACAAACCAGCCTTCTTTTTTAAAATAAGCCTCCAGTACTTCAAGAATAACTTCTTCATCATCTACCACAAGGACTTTTGTCATGTAATCACCTCACCACTAATAGTATCATTTGTTAATTTAAAATGAATCATCTTCACAACTTCTACACAAGTTCTACATAAGAAAAACACGAGCAACCTGTATGATGTAGGTAAAAGAAAGGAGATGGACACAATGAAAAAATTATTTATTAGTATTTTAGCTGGAGCATTTATCATCGGAGGGACTGGAACTTTAGCTTTTGCGAATGCAGGAGGAGAAGAAGGCAATGGCCCATTTAACTTTGGTCAAATGAAACCCTATATAGAAGAGATGCATCCTGACCTATCAACACAACAGCAGAAAGAAATGTTTGATAATTGTCATGGCGAAGATGGGTATATGCAAAACTTTAACAATCAGGGCATGATGAGCGACTTCTAAAAAGGGGGCGATTACTATGATGGGTGGCTACAGTGGAATGATGAATGGATACGGCCTAATGGGTTTTGGATGGATAGGTTGGCTAATTAACATTATCGTAATTGGGATTGTTGTTTACTATGCAACCAAGTTAGCACTGAAACATCATAATAAAGAAAATCAAAATAAAAGGATAGACAAGGATAACAGCGAAAACAAGCAAGATTAGCTTCAATTAATACGTCACCGAATTTGTAACCATTTAAAACACATCTGAATTTTGCTGTGTTTGTGCTTTTAAGGTTTTATAAAAAGCATTCAATTCATAAATATAGGTACATTACCTGCACATGTGCATACGATAATTTCAGAAAACATGTGAAAGGATTGAAAAAATGTACAATTTTCCTTATGTGTATCCATGGCCGCATCAATATCCTTATTATACGAATGGACCATTGTATCAACATGAAAGGCAGCCTGTTTACTGGCCATATCCTAATGAATATGCAAACAACTCAAATGGTTTTTGTTCTAATTGCAGTGCTCCTATTTACTTAACAGACTACGGGCCAAATCCATTTGTGATCAATATCAATGAAGCAACGAAACAAAACAATACATTTCGCACCGCTTTGTGGACAGGAGAGCATTTACAAGTTACGTTAATGCGTATCGAGGTTGGGGAAGACATTGGTTTGGAGATGCATCCAGATGTTGATCAATTCATACGTATCGAACAAGGGCAAGGAATTACGCAAATGGGTGAGGATAAAAACAACTTAAATTTTGAACGAAATGTCTATGATGATTCCGCAATAGTCATACCTGCTGGAATGTGGCACAATCTGACCAATACCGGTATTGTTCCACTCAAACTTTACTCCATCTACGCTCCACCTAACCACCCATTTGGTACGGTTCATGTTACCAAAGCGGATGCAACTGCTGCTGAAGAAAATCACTACAAAGAAAATACAAGTATTTTTGGTAAGACACCGGATGAATGGGTTCGACACACTGAATTTTTGGTAGAAGAAGGATTGGAAGATGTAGAAAGAGGCATAAATGCTACGCATATTCTTCAGGAATTTATATTAATGGGTGTTCTTGTCGGGAAAGGCTATTCTCCTGAAAGAGCATATGAGACAGTAGAAGAATGGGAACGTACAGGAGAATCCAAACTTCTTCAGCAAAGTAAAAATATGTAGGGGGCGTCAATTGAACCCCCCCTTATTTTAGATTGACTTCTTACAGAATAAGGTTACTTTATTTATTCCCCTACATACGTATTAATAACCGTACGATTTATGACTGCATTCCTTGTTAAATGAACTTCTTTTATCAGTGAGCCATCTTCGGAATCAGGATTAATTAGATTTAAATTGTCCATATAGCCTGGTGGGGTTACTTCAAGTAGTACATAGCCTCCTAGTTTCAGTGATTCCCGAGGTTCCTCCCAAATAACAATTCCTTCTTCATTGGTCGTTCCAATTATTTTTACTTCATCAGTAAATTGTCCAGCGCTATTATCCCAATAATCTTCCCAATTTAAATTAGGAATTTCGATATCACTCAGTTCTCTGGCAAGAATAAAAGTGATGTTCGCTAGTTGATTTTCTCTTGGTCCACCGATAATCTCTTTCATAACATGAATATTATCTTCCGGAACAGTTGGCACGGCAGTACCAATGGTAAAGTTCGTGCGCAATGTCATATCTTCTTCAGGCGGAAAGCTAGGATCTGTACTCATAGAGACAAAGTATCTAGCACTATAATTTTGCGTCATATGAAAGAGGGTGGCAATATATAAATTAAATCCCGTTGTGTCAGGACCAATAACTACTTCTCCTTCCCCGAGAATACGATTGCTACCCGATTGTTCTACCTTTACATAATACGTGGTTGGTACAAAAATTGGTTTATAGGCAACAAGATTTTCCACATTAATGAAAACCTCTTCCGGTCGAGTGTAAACCTCTTGGGTTGGATAGATGAGTTCAATTTCTGGTGCGACACTTACTGTTAGTTGAGCATATGCTTGAAATCCACCGTCAACTGTCTCCGCTGTTATGATAGCAAACCCTGGAGAAACAGCAGTTACCAATCCAGTTTCTGACACTGTTGCCACATTATTATTGGAAGAACTCCAAGTTACATTAGGAGTAGTGGCATTATCTGGCGTTACGGTTGCGTTTAACTGTAATGTTCCTCCGACATAAAGAGATGCTGTATTGGGTTCAACACTTACTCCTGTAACTGGGACAGCTGATTCTGGTTTAGAATCTACTGTAATTAGTAACTGGGCAGTTAAATTTGTATAGGCTACATCCCCAAGCAACGTGTAGGATGGGGCAGGATTTAACGGGATAATAAATGTAGACCCAACAGGATCACCAGTAGAAGTTCGCCACATCACCGGTACATTTCTAGTGGAACCATCACTTAGGCTGACGGAAATTGTTTCAGGAAGAACGACAATTTGCCCTCTAATAGCGTTAATCGGTTCTGGAGTATTAATTGATTCGACATTAACGACCGTTACCATAGTAGATGCGGTAAACCCACCTCCATCGGTAGTTACGGTAATGATGGCAGTTCCTTCAGAGAGAGCTGAGACTACTCCTTCGTTATTAACTATCGCAACGTTGTCATTATTACTATTCCAATAGACAACTTGGTTATTGGCGTTTTCAGGTAGTACGGTTGCAGTTAATTGTCCTTGATTCCCTACTAGCAGACGCAGAGGCTCAGTATCTATGCGAACTCCTCCAACAGGTATGTCACTTGCTGTATATTCTAATGTTTCTGTAACGTATCTTTGATTTCCAGTTAAACGAATTTGTTTTGCTGGGGTAATGAAGCCAGGAACATCTTCCCCTCTGATAGCAACATCTCCACTTGGTTCTGTCGCAAAAGTTGCAACACCGTTAATGGTACGAGAGGTAATTACAGCATCTTCTCTGATGTTAGTCTGAAAATTGGACACAGAGAATGGGGATTTTTATACTTAAAATAATCATTTCTAGGAGTGTCCAAGATGAGCGGAAAAAGATATGATCGAGAATTTAAATTATATGCTGTAAAAATGGTAGTGGAAGACGGCAGGAAGGTTTCTGAGGTAGCACGGGAGTTGGATATAGTTCATCAAACCTTGCATAAATGGGTAGGGAAGTATCAAGAAGACCAAGAGGCGAGTTTTGTTGGCAGTGGGAGCTTGAGTCCTAAGGAAGAAGCCGAATACAAAAAAGATAAACGTATCCGTGACCTGGAAGAAGAAAATGTGATATTAAAAAAGGCTATGGGCATCTTCGCAAAAAACCAGAAGTAATCTACGACTTCATTGAAAAACACCGACACGAATTCCGTGTAGCGAAGATGTGCCAGGTATTAGGTGTTTCCAAAGGCGGTTATTATGAATGGCGAGATCGACCTCAGAGTGAACAGAAAAAGCGAAAAGAAAAGCTGACTGCACAAGTCAAACGCGTATTTATTGAGTCTAAAAGAAGGTACGTAAGCCCGAAAATTACAGAAACATTAAATCAAAAAGGCTGGAACGTATCTCCAAAAACAGTGACTCGCATCATGAAAGAGAATCGTTTGCGTTCAAAGACAGTGAAAAAATATAAAGCGACGACAAATTCAAAACATAATTATCCTGTTTATCCAAATCTATTGAATCAACAATTTCAGGTGAATCGACCTGGTGCTGTTTGGGTCAGTGATATCACATACGTGTGGACAAAAGAAGGCTGGCTGTATTTGGCCACTGTGATGGACCTATTTTCAAGAAGAATCATAGGGTGGCAAATGAGCCGTCGAATGACCAAAGAGTTGACAATGACAGCTTTACAGAGGGCCATCAATCAACAGCAGCCCCAGAAAGGACTCATTCATCACTCCGATCGTGGCAGTCAATACGCAGCAACTGATTATCAAGCGATTCTACGAAACCATGACATTACGACGAGCATGAGCAGGAAAGGCAACTGTTATGATAACGCCTGTATCGAATCGTTTCATAGCGTCATTAAGAAAGAACTAATATTTCACGAGAGGTATCAAACACGGAAAGAAGCTAAACGAAGCATATTCACCTATATAATGACCTTTTATAATTACAAACGGATTCATTCAGCTATTAATTATATGTCACCATTACAATATGAAAAAATGTATATTCAACAGCTAAAAGCAACTGCTTAAAAGGAATTTAACACCCTCTCAGGTAATGAAAGGGTAGCGTCCCTTTCATTACCTGAGAGGCCAGCAAGCGAAGCGCGGTAGGGATTGCAGGGAGATTCAACATTTTATGTGTCCAATTTCTTGACATAGATCCAGTCTCACTTATATTTGTATCATCAAAATAAATTACATCAATATCAGGCATAGGTGTCCTTTCGCTATAACCATGTAATATATCCCAAATTTTTGAACGGACAAAACCAGCACACACCCACCAATCGGGTAAATTCAGTGACTTTACCGTAGTTAAAATATCCATCATCCAATCATCTTCATTAATTACTTTTAAAATGTCCTTTTCACTCTTTAAGTCCATATTAGGTCCCGTATGCTCCCTATTTTAATGAATTTCCTTATCAGCAAAATGACTCTTATGTACATCCCAGACGCCAAGTCTTATTCCAGATAGCCGCCCGTTAACGGAACTTTAGTCATTAAATAAATCTTCATCTGGATAAGCAGCAGTCCAGTGATAAGGTTGCACCTCTGATAAAGTTTTAAAGACTATATCTTTTCCTGGTAAACTAACTGCCACCTTTACATCTGGTCCCCAATAAATTAATCTTTCCTGGCATACTCCACACGGTGACAAGACCTTGAATTCAGAATGTTCATCATCACGTACTACGCATATTGAATGAGTCACTTTTTTTCCAAGTTTATGAGCTTCAAGGATTGCTCCTGTTTCTATACAGAGTTCAGTGGAAGCAACAATGACTTTAGGTGCTATACTTGTCAAAATTGTACCATCTTCTAATGCCATCGATGCGGCACCGCCCCAATCAGAAGGATATTTTTCTTTAATTAATTCAATAGCCGAATCATATAATTTCTTTTCTATATCCATTGATATCCCCCTAGTAAATGATAATTGTATTTGGGTAGTGTCAATAAGTTTGTGTAAATCTTATAGGGTATCCTACAGAATAGGATTGGATTTTCAGACATCACCCCGGGTACCGGTAGATGTCTGAAAATTAAGTCAAATTACCCCCGGTCATTTCCGTACCGACTTTCGAACATATCCTGCAGCTGCTGATAAGCACTTGCGAATCCCCTCAGTTTCCGTTCTGCCCATCTTTGGTTGTAATCAGTAACCTGAAGATATACCACCTTTTCTGTAGCCCTTTCGCTGGGCAAACTGTTCATCGTCTTTGTGCGTTTCTTGATTTCCTTCATGGTTCTCTCTATGATGTTTGTCGTGTAAATGATGCGTTGGATGGAAGACGGATAATCCAGAAACGTCAAAAGCACTTCGAGATCTTTTTCCCATGATTTAACGACTTTCGGATGCTTGGACTGCCAAGCTTCTTTAAAAGCTTTAAATTGCTTTTTAGCTTCTTCTTTTGTGCTTGCCTCATATATAGGTTTTAAATCTTCTGCAACGGCAGTCTGATCCTTTTTACGTACGGCGTTTAAGGCATTACGGATTTATGGACGACGCCAACGCTGGACATCGGCTTTTGGAATTATATTTCTTCTCGCTTCCTTAAGCCGGGAAGGCCGTCAAACACCCGAGCAATACTTCTTCGGCTCCCCGTTCGTATATCACAAGGATATCTTTCCAGCCAAGAAGCGCTTTCCTGGCCACCATAGATCCTAAGATTTCACGATATCCCTCTTCCCGTGACACCATGACAATGTAGACCACTTCGTTAGCGACATCATCGCGACGCAATTTCAGATAGGTCCCGTCAAGGTAAAGAACGGAGTATCGCTTTTGTAATGGACGCTGCTGCCAGGCCTCAATGTTTTCAATCGTTGCATCTGTGATGTTACTTACCGTCGTTGCCGAGTAGGACGATCCCAGCATATGCTCGATCATCTGGCCGATTTCTCGCGTGCTCACGCCCTTTTGATACATTCGCGTGACCGTTTCACCGACCCATTGATCTCGACGCTTGTATGGCGAAAATAGTTCTGTTTGAAAGTCTCCATTGCGATCACGTGGAACGGCGAGATCATCAATATGACCGTGTTTGGTATCCAGTGTCCGTTCGTAATAGCCATTCTTCACTTGCTTCAAATCTGGCCGTTCTACCTTGAAAAATTGTTCTCGTTCTTCTTCCATCATTGTTTCGAGCTGATCTTTAACAAAATCACGCACAAGATCGTTCAGTTGATTCATGAAGCCATCATTCGTTATACTTTGAGACATGGTAGGGTTTCTCCTCTCTTTTTTCTGTCCAATTCTGAGGATACCCTACCTCTTTTTTTGTCTCAAAGAGTTTACACAAACTATTTTACGTCATCTGTATTTGGATTGAGTTGTGGTGTTTCACGCCAAGTGTATTTCGGAATGGCGCCCTTTAACGAAAGAATCTTTAACATACTATAGCTGTTTACCTTGCGCATTCATACTTCATTTTCAAAAACTCAAAACTACTGCCATTAGTATCTTGCATAAAGGTCTCAACAAATTCAAATCCTGCTTTTTTATAGACCTTTATAGCCCTATCATTAAAAGTGGCAACGGATAGCGTTATTTCCTTAGGGTTATATTTGGATATCGCAAATCTGAGTCCAGCTTTAAAAAAACCCAATCCAAGACCCCTCCCAGTCAATTCAGGCTTCATTCCTAACCCAATATCAACCGAATCACCCTTGTCATTAAAACTAAAGAACCCAATTTCTTCTTCGCCTTCTTTAACAATGTAATGAGAGTCCTCCCGTTTTTTTGGGTCCAAAAATTCAGCTAAATCTTCTTCATCTGCATCAACATCATAAAAAGAATATTCACCTTCATAGTGCCAATTTGAAGCAATATTTTCTGCCTGCTCTTGTGACATTTTACTAAAAATATAATCCATAACGACCCCTCCAATATATCCCTAAAACCTATCTGATCTTCTGGAATAATGTTTCTTATATCCAGTTAAGGCGCTAATGCTTATTCCTGATTAGCGCCCGATTGTTTAAATGCCAGCAACTCTATTTTACTGAATCCACAACTTTTTTTGCATCTACCAAAGACAAACCATATTTCTCTCTTAATGATTTAACGACCTTTACCTCAGTTGAAGTGCTTAATATTTCCTTTGCTTCACTTTTTATATCTTCATATTCCCCAGTTTTCTTTAACAGTCTGTTGTTTTCTCGTTTTAAAGCGTCGTTTTTACGCATTAAACTAAAGCACCAACACGCAAGTGCAATTATAATTAATAATGAGCTAATATCTGACCACGGCATTTTCAAGATCTCCTTTAACCATTGGTTTTGGTCAATGACCTACTTAAATTTTAACATATTCTACTCCCCAAAATGGTTCACTCTCAGGAGAAAAGAACGCAATTCTTATTCCGGAATGGCGCCCTATTACGGAATACCGTTAAGTGTTCGTTTTGCTGATGACTATCTTTCTGTACATACCGTTAAACATTAAAGGTGTATCCTCTTTAATAGATAAAGCCTCTTTGTTTTTCTCATACAATGTCTCAAAGTTCATACCTATGTCAGTACTAATACTTGAATAACGGTCTAACTGCTTTTTTCAAAGGAGAGTTCTTACTTTAGGTGAAATTTATCAAAGATGATATCTCACCATTTGGTTTTTAATACTCTTACTATCTCTTTGATGGCATTTATCTGCATTAGGAATAACTGATAAAACAAGACTTCAATCACTACATCGAAATGATTATCTTTAAAAGCTCATATCTTGAGCGTCCATTTTCAAAACTGTATTTGATGAACTTTTGAATTTAATTTTAGCCTTCTCAGCATTTCGTTAGAGTAGTCTATTCCTGTATATTAAATCACGATGATTTAATTAGTTCCAAATCCGCACCTGTTCCTTACACCAACGATAGTATACTTTGATTTTAATAAACTTTTTCTCCTGAATATCAACTTTCTCGCTTCAAGAATTTCTCGAATTGAAAGTTTATCGTACACTGGAGACCACATTTATATATTATTTCGTTCCAACGATTATTCATTTTTCACCTCCTTTTATCAACTATACTGTTCGATTTCAGAAAAAGACACCTTCTAATTCAAGAATGGCGCCCCGTTAAGCAGGAAATGAGAATAAAGGCCGTTGAATGTGCCATTTCAAACATAATATAATTCCTAGCCCTATAAAAACAATTGGGACAATTCCAACGGTTCATATTCTTCAATTTTCCGATACAAATCTAGGAAAGCTAAAGCGATAGCTGACATAGCATAAACCGCCACATAATTAAAAAGACAATAATAGCAACAATGATTTTCAAACATATTTAACGCCGTAAAGTACGGTATATAATGGAAAATCATCCGCACTGGAGCCAAATACAATAAAAAGTAACCCGTTCAAAAATAATTGATTAAACCTATCTGAGGAAAATAGGACAAAATGTTACTTTCAATCTTCATCCTCTTCCCTTTAAATCCATATTTTTACACCTAAATAAAAGTGGTAAAAGTCCAAAGTAGTCCTACAACCCATTGCTGAGAATTAAATTTGCAACCCCGGGCAACTAAAGACTTACTCCTATAATAATTACAGTCCCTATATATTGTCCCTATCCAAATATGTTTTGGCCTGGCCTTTTTTATTTGCGAAACAAGAATTAAATATAACAAAGTATCAATTCCTGTCGCTACATAAAACCGCAGCAGCTGTAGTATCGTTTGTAATCATTTTTCATCTCCAAAAATATTCTCTGTAGTCATTTTATACTGATTAAACATTACCTCTCCCACTTCCCTATGTGTCAATGCAATCTCATTATCTCCTTGATATGTTCATCATCTAAAGAATAAAATGCAAGTTTGCCTTTTCTTCGGTATTCACAACTCTTGTTTGTGAATTTTCGTAAATGTTGAGAAGCATTTGCAACTGTGATACCTATAATATTTGCTATATCACAACACACATAGCTCTTCATCTTGACATAAAGCATAGGTAATTTTTGCCTCTATTTCATCAGCATAGGCTTTTAGCATTTGAGAAACACTAGAAATATCTACTGTCTGTAAATCCCCTTGTATTCGATTGACCTTTTCTTCGTCATAACAATAAATCTCACAAGTACCTTTCTTATTCATAACATCATCTCATCCTCATTAAATATTTTGCTTGAATAAAGTATAACTCTTTTTTTATTTTCATTCAATTAATTACTTAATGAGAAATAAAAAAAAGAATTGATTTCCAACTCTATAAAAATTCTCAAATATACGAAATGGCTCTAAAAAGGAAAACAGGCGCTACCTTCAAGTTAAGCGCCTGATTAGCTAACACTTAATTGGAAATAAAAGAAATAATTTAATGCATTGTATTATAAATTATTATGTGAGAAAGTAATCATTCACAGCCACCTTTTTAAAGAAAGAGAGATTCATTTATGGGACACTAGATAAACTACAAACCTTTATCATACTATTTGCTGTTGTTTAGGGTCTTTTATTTAGGACAAGCAGACAATAATTGAACAATATGCGGAGACTCTAGTTATTCCGTTTCTGCTCCTAATGCTATGGATATTTTTACGATTCCTTGCAGCAATAAAGAGGCTTTTCAAATATTTAAATTCCTGGGATCCAGCACGATCATTAATTTTATATGGACACAATACTCGCTTGGGATTGGGAGCTATATTCTTATCTTGATTATCCAGCTTTATGGATTGGTTTATCATGCTTATGGTGGACACCTTGTACAGATTGGTATCTCGCGTTCACTGGCATAGCAAAAGGAAATATGTCTCTTTCAACATCAATTTTACCGATTAATTTAATTCTGCAGGTGGTGCTTCTGCCGGTATTATTTACTCCTATTGCTGGAACAATTGAACAAAATAGCCATATCAACGCTTGTAGAGAGTGTATTAATTGTATTGGTTATTCCCTTCGTACTTGCGCACTTTACGCGATTCTTATTAAGAAGAAGAGAGTCTGTTTTAAAGAAGAAAATTATCCCCTTCTTCGCCAATGCTCAAATTTTCTTTTTATCATTGGCCATTATGTCAATGTTTGCTTCCCAAGGTTCTTACTTAATTGAAAACCTAGAAGTCATTTACATTTTAATCATACCAATATTAATGTTTTTTTTTGATTAATTATGTAATAGCACGACATTCTAGAAGCATTATACTTTTTCCTCGCTCATGTTCTTTATCACGTTCTGTCAAAACTTGGTTCCATCTCGTCAATAAATCCAACAGCCGTTTCACGTAAATCAGCCAAGAGCTTTGCTTTATCTTTGATCTCTTTACCTTATGTCCAAGTGGCTAAATAACTCAGTGTATAATCGCTTGTATCAATGTTTTAAAATAAAGATGCTACCGCATAAGCCGTCATTTCAGCTTAAAACTTCTTTTCTTCTGCCGACATAGCTTGGTAATGTTCAATCTTTGGATTATGCATCTTGGCATGTGCCAGTGTATCCAATAATTTTTTAACATTCTGTAGCTCACCATTTCTTGGGTTCCAAATATATGGCTATTATTCTTATCATAAACGCTATGATAGAATATCCCTTTTGCTGTACCGAGTTCTTCAAAAGGATCACCAATTGTGACATTTAGCTTATATCAAGCAATACGTTGGTAGCAGATAAGTTTAATTGGATTTACTCTTTTTCAGTCTCCCTTGCATCAAAAAATGAACAATCTCCTGTACAACACCGGTTGAAATACACTATTAATTTTATTTTAATCTCCTTCTTGCTCTAATTAATGTACTTTTAGAAATCCCCGTCATTTCTTCGACTTCTTTATATGTACGGGAATCCAGTAAGCTTATCGCATGTGCTTTTTGTTTTTTGGAGAATTTCGTTGGCCTTCCCTCTTTGTAATTAGGATTTTGTTTTGCTATTTCTCTGCCTTCCGACGTTCTTTCAATAATTAAATCCCGCTCAAATTGTGCAAATGAACCCAAAACATTAAACAACAATGTTTGCATACTATTATTCTCAGCTCCGGCAACAAATTCAATGTTATCTTTGATAAATGAAATGGACACTTTTTTTGCTTGTAAGTCCTGCACGATATTACTCAGGTCGGTAATGGAACGTGCAAGGCGATCAATTTTGGTTACATATAGTTGGTCACCTTCACCCAATTCGTTGAGCAGCTGATTAAATGCAGGCCTGCTTTTTTTCGTTCCTGTAAATTTGTCCTGGTAAATGTTTTCATCTTCACAACCCTGTTTCTTTAAGAGCGATATTTGAGAATGTAGATCCTGATGGATTGTCGATACGCGCGCATATCCATATTTCATTTAGCTCCCCCTTTTTACTAATAACTTATGACCCTTACTTATGACACCTTTCTAAGCCCGATACTACGCGACTAAGTTTTCGGTGTCAAAACTTCTAAGTTATGACACCATATCATACTTTAAATCCACAGAAGACAAGATTATTAAAGCTTCGAAAAGCATCATTTCATTTTTTGTATAACATAATATAATTGTCGCGCGCCCGTTAGTTGAAGAAACTAAGGAGATCCCTTAAACATAAATCGCCCGGTTGAAGGCTGGATTCCACATCACATGCTGCTTTCCGATCACTGGTTGTTTCCGGATGAACGGATGTATGAAGAAATACGCCCCGGAGCAATTCATATTCGAGTTGTACCTTTACACCAGACGCATGAGCACCGGGATATTCCGGCATTTCATTCGGTAATGAAAAAGAAGTGGCACCCATAATTCGTATACGCGAAAAAAGATGGTCAAGAGCCATTGGAAAGGCAAACTCATATTGCCGACAGACTAGTTTAAAAGGGAACAAATTGCCAGGAAATCATCAGGCTTAATCTTTTTAAGACGTTGGACAAACCCCGTATCTCTTGGCGACTTGACGTAAATATGAAGGTGATAAGGTTTGATAAATAGCTTGAGCAAGTGGTCTAAATTCATGATGCGGCATAAAATCACCCTTCCTTGGAAATTTCTTCAAGGAAGGATAACGTTTGGATTGGGGTATACGAAAATACGTTGCTTAGCTTGACGGCTATGGGGTCTGACACCCTGTCCCCCATCACACGAGGGGCATGATGGCGACTTCTTCGCCAATTTCCATTTTTTTGCTTATTGGCAGGTGTGCGATGATGGTTTGGCCTGCCACATCGACGGAATAATGGTATTCTTTACCCTGGAATTGTCTGGACCTGATCACCCCGGTCATTTGGTCTTGCGTTTGGTTGGTTAATGTTATTTGCTCCGGGCGCAGGGGGTAAAGGTTTTCCTTTTTTATTTCATCGGGAATGCCCCAATCACGCCACGAGACCGCGCTGTTCTCAAGCGTAAATACCGAACTCTGATGCCATGTACCTTTAAAAAGATTGGCTTTGCCGACAAAAGTTGCGACAAATGGGGTTTTCGGGTAATAATAGATTTCTTCCGGCGTGCCAATTTGCTCGATTTTACCTTTATTCATGACGACAATACGATCGGCCATTGCCAGAGCTTCGCCTTGATCATGCGTCACATACACAATCGAAGCTTTTGTTAATTGATGCAGTGCTTGAATCTCACGGCGCATTTCCATACGCAGTTCAGCATCCAAGTTGCTCAGTGGTTCATCCATGAGCAGCAATTTCGGTTCCGGTGCGATGGCACGTGCCAGTGAAACACGCTGTTTTTGACCGCCTGACAATTCATTAGGCATGCGATCTGAAAAATCCTCCAATTCAACAATCCTTAACACTTCATTGACGCGGTCCGCCATCTTCCCTTTTAATGCCCGATCAACAAAATGGTGGTGCCGCAGGGGGAATTGAATATGTTCGCGTACATTCATATGCGGCCACAAAGCAAATGACTGAAACACCATGCTGACATTGCGCTGTTCAGGCGGGACGACCATTTTATTGTTCGCCACTTCTGAGTCATCCAGCAAAATCGCACCATCCGTCAATGATTCAAAGCCTGCCAGAAGACGAAGCAAAGTTGTTTTGCCGCAGCCGGACGGCCCGAGGATAGCTAGAAATTCCCCGTCTTGAATGTTTAAATCAACATCATACAAGGCCTGAACGTCACCAAACTTTTTGTTGACATGCTTGACAGCTGTACTCATTTCTTTTTTGCCACCTTCCTGTTCCAAACATTCTGTACCAAATATAAAAGACCATAACCGCACATAATCATCACTACAATCACGCTCGAAAATGCCGTGGCGTTCAAGGTATAGCCTGATTGCTGAAAACTTAAAATGGAAACACCGATCGTTTCAGACGTCGATGAATACAACAGAGCGGACACTGTCAGCTCGGTTAGTGCAGTAAGAAAGACCAAAAGACCGCCGCCCAGGATGCCGGGTGTGATTAATGGAATAATGATCGTCTTCCACTTTCCGAAGCCATTCGAACCACTTACCCGCGCCGCTTCTTCCACGCTGACATTCAATTGCTGAAATGCGGTCATACTGCTTCGAACCTGCAAAATGAGAAACCGCGTGACATAAGCGATATACAAGATCATCGCCGAGCCGTAAATGCCGGGATTCCATCCGGGGATCGGCTCCATCCATGCAAAAATCATTGCCAGTGCCAACACCGTCCCGGGCAAAGCATACGGAATGGTGATCGCACTTTCAGCAATTTTACTTGCTGCATCCGCCTTGCGAACCCGAATATAAGCAAATATTGTCCCCGCAATAATGCCAACAATTGTTGTAACACCAGCCAGTTTAATACTTGTTAAAATAGAAGCAACGGTTGATTGACTGGTCAATATGTATTGATAGTTTTCCAACGAAAGATTTTCAAAGCTAAAATCAAGCCCGTACGCTTTTAAAAACGATGTCATGACCATCGATAGCAACGGCAGAATACTCGTCACAGCAAAAAACAGCCAAATGCCGATTTCAACATACTTCCGCTTTTTGCCTAAGAAATACCGTGGCGTATAATCGAGTTTCGTCGTTTCCATACGCTTTGACTTGCGCAAAATCAGCCATTGCAAGCCGACCCCGATAATAGCAATAACCCCAAGGATGACCGATAATACAGCAGCGTGATTAAATGCTGACGTTCCAAACCCGATAATTTGCTGATAAATATAGGTTGATAACACCGAAATATCGGCAGGTGTGCCAAGAAACGCCGGTATCCCAAAATTATCAAGGCTTCCTAAAAAAGCAATAAACGAGCCGCCAACAATACCAGGCAACGCCATAGGCAGAACAATCCTGGTAAACGACCGCCATCTCGAAGCACCGGAAATTTGCGCGGCTGATTCCATTTCCCGCGGGATCTTACGAAAGACGTTAACCGTAAATAAATAGACCAGTGGAAAATGGCTGATTCCCATGACAAATATAATACCCGACATACTGTACAAATCCCACGATGGTACATTATCCGAAACGATACTAGCACGTCCATCAGCAAGCCTGTCGGACCGAAGAATTGCACCCAGGCGAGTGATGTAATGTAAGATGGAATAATAAAGGGCAGAAAGACAAATAATTGAATAAGATGTTTCATACGAATATCTGTGTAGGCAACTACCCACGCAAAAAGTGTTCCCAGCAATGACGCAATCATCGTTGATCCTGCCATGGCAATGAGTGTGTTTTTCAGCACATCCCACGTCCGCGGATCCTGCAGAATCTCCTGATAATAGCCGAGTGTCACACCGTCACTGCTCATAAAACTCATAACCACTAAGCGTACAATCGGAATGATAAAGAAAATCGTCACTAAACCGAGACCGATCACCTGAAAAAATGAAGGGGAAAATGCACCGTGACGCATTTTCCCTTGTGTCAACACATTCCGCATCAAAACCATCACCCTATCCGTTATTCAGAAAACAATTGATCAAATTCTTCTTTATCCGCTTCACGATTTTGATACAATTCTTCGATTGGCGCCGTCAGCACATCGATTTCATCGAAAGTCTTCAGCCCTTCAGGTGCTTCGACCCCTTCACGAATCGGTGTATAACCGATTTCCGACTGCATTTTCTGTCCTTCTTCGGATAACACAAAGTCAACAAACGCTTTAGCCGCCTTTTCCTGATCGGTATCTGCCATGATGCCAATTGGTTCGGTGATGACCGGAACACCTTCGTCCGGATAAACCAATTCAACCGGAGAACCATCATTTGCCGCACGGGCAGCAAGATAGTCAACCACCATGCCATAAGTTTTTTGACCTGAGGCTACATTCTCCATTACAGCACCGTTGCCATCGGTTACCATTGGATTGTTCGCTTTTATGTCCTCGTAAAATTCCCAGCCAAACGCGTCATTCCGGGTCAGTACACTCAGATTATAAGCCGCTGCACCGGAATAAAGCGGGCTTGGCATGACAACCTGATCAGCTGCTTCGTCTGACGTTAAAACCTGCCATGATGACGGCATTTCATCCACATTTTCCGTATTTACTACTAATCCGGTCGACATGATTTTAGTCCCTGTATACGTACCATCTGAATCAATGAACTCATCCGGAATCGCGTCTGTTTCAGGTGATGAATACGACATCAGCATTTCTTGTTCTTTTAACCCTTCAAATGTTACTTCGTCAGCAACTAACAGAACGTCTGCCTGAACATCTCCCGCTTGTTTTTCCGCATTGATTTTACTCATCACTTCCTCTGTACCTGAGCGGAAAATGTTCACCTGAACCTCCGGATATGCCTCGTTGAACGCCGACACTAACTGTTCTGCGTCAGCATCAGGCTGTGAGGTGTAAAATTCCAGCTCCCCAGTCACTTCGGCGTCCGACTCAGCGTTTTCCCCTTCACTGCTTGTTTCCTCTGAGCTTTCCTCAGCTGTTGCAGATTCGTTCTCGTCTGATGCGTCAGTTCCGCACGCTGCAAGAATAAGCATGAACAGCATGAACATAGCGACTAATACTTTTTTCATTTAGTACTCCTCCTCAGTTGTTGCGTATTGTTTAAACCAGCGGCTGATTGTGTCGATTTTCCGTTTCTGCGTATGGTTCAATTCAATCGGTGAAATGGTGACATAGCCTTCTTTCAGCAGATGATAATCTGTTCCTTCATTAATTTCCAGATCATGATAGCTGTCTTTCAGCCAGTAATACGCTTGGCCATGCGGATCATTTAATCCGGTGAAATTGTAACGTGATAACTGACAAATCCATTGGCACAACCCGTACTCCTTTACAAAGTTCCTTTGACGTATAAGGCAAATTAACATTGAGCATCATATTGCCGGGAATTTTATTTTGTAAGATCACCTCCAATACTTGGTAAAACAATTGTTTCACCACACTAAATTTAACTTTTTGATGGTGGAAAGCTTCCAGTGATACAGCCACTGAAGGCACGCTATAAAGCATCGCTTCCTGGGCCGCTGCAATCGTAGCTGAATAGTAAACATCCCTCCCCACATTCGGACCGATATTTATGCCGGTAAATACAATATCCGGCTTTTCCTGTAATAGCACTTCCATACTGAGCTTGACGCAATCAGCCGGCGAACCATTGACAGCATAGGCTTGGGCAAATGATGACAGCGTCACTTCTTTCAGTTTCAACGGCTGCCGGAGTGTAATTTTATGGCTGTAGGCGCTTTTTTCGGTTTCAGGGCATACAATAATCACCTCGCCAAAATGTGACAGCAAATCCGCCAGTGCTTCAACACCCGGTGCAAAAATACCATCATCATTTGTAACTAAAATTTTCAATCGTGCTCACCTCCTTCAAGCCATTTTTCACGCTGCAAGAATTGAATATGTTTCCTCAGAAAAGGTAGCGCTTCACTCGTATCCAATCCCTCAAGCACGACCGGCAAGCCGGATTCCGCCAGACGCTGCTGTATTCTTCCCAGATCAATTGAGCCTTCACCCAACGGAAGATGATAGTGTTCCGCACTCGAATCGCTTAAATGAATGCTGTTGACATCCGTTATTTGCTCAAGATAATCCAGCGCATCGTCGACCAGCGGCACATGTGCAATATCGAGTGTAACGTGCAGACCGCCACGGAGTTTTTGCTTGAATTCAGCCATTTTATCCGGAGTCGTCAGAATCTCTTTTGGCAGAGGTTCCATTAATTCCATTGACAAGGTAACGTCTTTTTCAGATGCATAGGCCATTAATTTTTGCGTATTGCTGATCAGAGCCTGTTCATGTGCCTCCGGAAAAAATGTTTTTACCGAGTATTTGCCGGGATGAAATGTCATATGACGCGCATTCACCCGGGATGCCAAATCAATCGATTTATAGAGTTCGTTCAGCGATTGTTCCTGAACCCCTTCATTTATTGAGCAAATATTCAAATCCCAGCTGGAAGCATGCAGCGACAAAGTAAGGTTTGCCTGCTCAGCACAATCACGAACGGCTTCAGGGTGAGCGTCATGATCATACATATGCTCCGCCCACATTTCTACCCCCTGAAAACCGTACAATGCCGCAATCTTAATAACGTCCTTCGGGTGATAATGCCAGCATAACGAAGAAGCGATAAATAGTTTCATAGACTTGCATCAACTCGATTCAGCCAGTGTCTTTTAGATTGGTCATCCAATTGCACGCTGCCAATCGGATAGGGGTTACGCGAATCAGGGCCGTGATGATCAGACCCTCCCGAAGCGAACAAATCATGTTCCGTCACGAACGCCCGCCAATAACGCTCTGTTTCCTCGGTATGTTTCGAATGATAGACTTCCACACCATCCAATCCATAAGTGAGGAGTCGTTCAGCATCCACAGGGAATCGATAGGCGCCCGGATGAGCTAGATACGCTTCACCGCCGCTAATATGAATCAATTTAATCGCATCCCGGGCGGAAAATGGTGCACGCGGTACAAACCCTGGCGTACCTTTTACGAGCATTCGGTGATAAGCATCGTGGGCGGTTGAAAAATAATTTTTCTCCACAAGCGCTTCGGCAATATGTGTCCGGACTAAAATGTCACCAGGTGCATGCTGCATCGCGTCGTCAAGCGTAATTTCATAATTGAATGCCTTCAGCTGGTCAATTATCTTTTGAGCCCAGCTTCGGCGCTCGTCTTTTCGCCAAGCAATGTGAGCCGTCATATCCGGATGATCCGGGTCGAAGAAAAATCCAAGGATGTGCAGCTCGCCGTCCGCTCCATCCGTGTTCAGTTCAATCCCCGGTATGAGCCGAATACCAGCTTGTTGCGCAGGGGCTAAGGCTTGTTTATAGGCCCCCACTTCATCATGGTCGGTAAACGCAACTAATTGGCATTCCTGTTTTGCGGCCTCCTTTATAATTTCCTCCGGTGTTAAATGGCCATCTGAAAATGTCGAATGAACATGCAATTCCGTTTTGGGCATACAAACAACCTTTCATCATCTTTATTGTTAACTCAACTTCATTGTAAAGGCCGAACATGAAGTGAGTTTAAATTGAGCATTAAGAGATTTAAGTGTTTTAGTAAATAAACCTTAATATTCAGCTTCGTGGTCCATAAATTAAAAATCACCCTTCCAAGGCACGGGTTAAGGGCTTTGAACCGACAATCTAAGCTTGCGGAATGTAAATGTGATATGTATTATTTACACTTCGTTAATTTTTTAAGGCCTTTAAACCTTCTATTGTGAAGCCAGTGTAAAATTCTCTCGTTTCTAGAAACACAAAAAAAGCCGCTGTTATAATACTAAGTAGTTCACTTACGGTGGAGAAAATCTAATATATCAATACAATTAGCAAATGAAATAGCATCGTTTTCAGAACTTTATTAGCAGATTAATTAACAATCAAATTGTCACATCATAAGACATTATTTTGTGAAAGCCTTTGAAAATAAAATAAAACAGCTCAGTTTATATTTAACTGAGCTGTTTCTTTAATTATTTACATTTGATTTTTTAAGCAATCGCGCCCGATTATTGAGCTATTAGAATCCACTTTTTTCGGAATGGTCTTGAATGTTTGGCTATACAGCTAAAGTTTGTACGGACGTGATTTATTTTGTATTCTGGCTTAATTGGACTCAAAAAACAGGGAAAGTTTTGCCTTTCTCAGTCCCCAATAACGCCAATCAATCCAATGTATAATTGATTGTTATCTTAACATTATCCATACTCCACAGGCTGACTAAGATACAGTAATAATAGTACGAAATAGATGATTGGTTATGATGGTAGTTAGTATCATATAATACTACCCGATTTACAGACATTCTTTCAGACAGATGGTTCCTTTGTTTTAGCTCGCTCCAATGGTCGAAAGAGGGCCGTACTATTTTATCAAGTATATAAGCATCTTCTTTATCCGATTCACCCAAAGTGTTTAGTTTCTCGATCATTTCTTTTGCGCTAAGTACTCCCATCCCATGACCATAATAAAGACCATCCCCAAGGTAAACAGAATTCTCCCCTTGCCATTGAGGTTTAATATTGTCAGGGTTATCAAAATAAACGACATCACCTGGAATTGGATCAGTTTCCGTAACGATTTTCAAGACAAGATCAGAATCTGTAAACCAGCTATACAAATATAAATCCTTAAAATAATTATTAAACGTTTCAGCTCCTAGGTATCGAAGCAAGACATAGTAGTATACAACCGTCATAGCTGTTGCACATTCAAACGCGTATTCATCGCCATTCTTAAAAATATCGGAAATTGCAGCTGAAGGTTTGACCCCTTTCCTTAAACGAATACCACCTTGTGCCGTGACAGTCCAATACCTATCATTAGCCTTTGTGTTTTTAAAGGTGGCAAAGCTTGCATTGCTGGTGTTTAGCTTTTTGGCTGCGTCAATAATGTGCTCCCTTATAAGAATGGTGCTCTCCAAGTCCTGTAAGGTTAAATATCTGTATACTGTTGAGTTTTTGTCTAGCTCTTTTAAAATATGTCTACCTTTATTTGAAACAGAGATTTTATCAATCAATTCACCCCAATGAAAGGTCGTACCCGAAACTTTAATCATTTTTGTACACACCTCTCCTGAAAAGTCATCATAATAGTGTATACAATCAAAAGAAATATTGTGATACCTTCTAGTATAATCCATCTATTCTGAGAACTAAGGTGAAATTGTATGAATAACCTGCCGCAGTGCCAAGATTCATGTGGGGCATATTGCTAGGGTCTGGACACACTTTAATTTTTTACCAGCCACTTCCCACTGTAAATCCTTAAAAACCGACAAAGGATCAAACTGGGTATCTTCTCCATGTAGTCCATTTTGAAAAAAGCAGGATGACAAGAATAACCCAAAATCAATTCCTTACCTAAATGTTAACACATATTATTTTGACGTTAACAATAATATTGATCTAATCGCTGCTTCACTTGAATATGGATAGAGCGTTACCGTTGTTCCAGTAATGCGCCCGTTTATGGAATTTAAAAAGATTAATCTAAAGTAAAAAGTAATGCGTTCGTTTACGCACTACTTTTTTTCATGTACATTTATTAGTTAGGCATTGTGTATTATATTGTATATATTAAAATTATTTATCTAAACATTTTAATCCACTAGCTGAGCCAATTCTTTTCTAGTAAAATTATCTAAGATGTGTTCGGGTGTTAAATGTTTCTCATAAAGGCTACTTATGAGTAACTTTCTTAAATTTGATTTAACTCCGTATTTTAACTCATTTAATCCACTACGAAGTATGCCCTCTAAATTAGTAGCTAATTCTATAATGTCTTCTGTACTAACTAAGTAAATACCTTCTGCAGCATGTTGTGATGTATCCTTGATCTTATATTTAGGACATACCATAACAAGTGTAACCTTTTCTTCATTCTCCAAATTATATTCCTCTTTCACCCATTTCTTATGCACAAACACTTGTCTTATGTCATCTAGTGGAATATAGGTATCTTCGTCTTCTATATTTGTCTTAGCTTCTAAAGATATCCATATGTTATTAATGTTCCACACTCCATCTGGTACTCCTTCTTCATTAGGAGGTTTTTCTGCATAAAAACCTAGTATAGTACCTAAAGATTTAAGTGCAGGTTCATAAAATTGAGCTTCTTTGCTTCGCAATCCATCTATTATCTTTGCCCAATCTTTGTCAAATTTTTTCTCCCTATCACCAAATGATTTTAAGTAATTACTTATTCGCTCAATTTGAAGCTCTAAATCCTCTGAGTAAATCTCATCCTGAATTTCATCACTGAAATTTATATCCCTTTTGTCTAGCCATACTTTATTATCAGATGCATTTAAGCTTTTGGTTAGATATTTTCTTGTCTTATCTTCATCACGTTGTAGTGTAGATACACATGCTATAAGGTAATTCCACCATGCTCTATAACCTTTTAAAGTTTCATTTCTCCCTAGTTTTGTAAGTGTTTCATTAGCAGAAATGTGAGCTTTTGAAAAATCTTCATTCCACAAGTTATATATAAATTCAATCTCATGATTAGTAGAATTATATAATTGGACAGCATTTTCATTCGAAGAATCCATTTGTTTTTCTTCCATCAGCTTACTTTCTTGTTTTTCAAGGTAATTTTCAACCTTTTTCCAATCCGTTTCATTATTAAATTCTTCTATTGAAGTATGCCATGATTCAATATCTTTAATAAAATCAATCTGATTAAAACCGAGATTCATTTCAGCGTGAACATCAGCAGGTAGCAGGTTTATAAATTCATCTTTATACAAGTAATCGCCTACGTATTTTCCGGTGAATAAAACTACCGAAGAGTCATTCTTACTTCTAGTGCATCTACCTAAACCTTGTATAATCCTTGTGGATAATTTACTATTTAATAGTTCCGTGGCATTAAGTCGGTCCTGAAGAAATTTTTCTTCAATACTAATAGCAACAGGTAAGTCATGAATGATTTCTAATTTACATTCATCTCCTTTTAAATCAATGCCTTCATATCTACCCGTCAAAGCTAATATTGCGTTATCTTCATCGGTAAACTTAGTTAAATCATCTTCAATATCACTATTCTCAAAAAGAGTAAATTCAGGTAACAATTTTTCTTTTGTCTCTTTTACTTTTCTCATGCTTTTTTTTGAGGGAGTCAATATAAGAGCTCTGTTGCTTTTAATAGCAGTTTCTTTTACTACTCTTTCCAATTCCTCTCCCTCAAAATGATCTTCGGGAAACATTATGAGTCTTCTGCCAGATACTTTATTGGAATGATTGGAAAATTTATTAATGTAATGAATACCCTGAACACCAAACATTCTTTCCAGTTCTCCAGATTTACCAATAGTTGCTGACATATATATTCTTTCTTGAGGATTAACAAATGCTTGATGTACTTTATTTGGTGGTATTATAGGTTTAATAACTATATTTGAATGATTAACGAATATTTGGCATGAATGCAAACTGTTTCTGATTCTACTCCATGGATAATAAAGCTTGGTATCATCGGTGCGTGAATCTAACAAACTTCTAATAGAATCTGATTTCTTATACCATTGTGGAAAAGAAACAATATCTACTCCATCAGTCATAGGGTCATATGTACCGTGTATTAGTTTGTCATACACATTAGGTGAGAGACTATCTCCTAATGTTGAAACAAGAGCTTCAAAAATATCACTATATTCATGCCTATTAATATCAACTGACCAAAAATCATTTATTGCATACTCAGTTGCATGTGCATCATCAAAAATTATTAAATTTGAGTCATTAAACTTTGGATTAATATTGAATATATGCCCATAAGTTGTCACACATATTGCTTCTGATCTCTGGTACTTACCCAAATCAATTTGTGAGAAGTTTTCTCCCTTTCCAGTTAAAAGGACAGAAGAAATACCATATAAATCAAGTAATTGGTGAGTTTGATTAGCTAATTGCCTAGTAGCACATGCATAGATTACCCTCCAGTTATTATTTATTCGATTGTATTCAGATATTAGTCCGCCAACAAGAGTCTTACCATGTCCAGCTGGCATTTCAATTGCAAAGTCTGTTTTATTATCTCTATTAAGTTCATATTCTTTTAAAGATTCACCTTGTTCATGAGAAAGTCTTTCCAGTTTGCCTAACTTATTAAATAAATCGATTGTATCATTATACTTACTTTCATCTTCATCAGGTATAAAAAACGGCACAGGATGTACCCCCTTCTTTTTAGATTCAAGCGCATTATAACATTATATAGCTCTATAAATACATTTTTACCACTGTGGTCATATCCAAAACTAGGCAACGATTAATAGACCAGATCCCTCATAAGCCCCTAAATGAACTTGGACAATAAGAGTGTTATTTACTATACTGCTTATGTACCAAGGAGGAAGCTTCATGAAACGAACAAGATATTCAGATGAATTTAAAAGACAGGCTGTTAAGGAAGCCATGGAAACAGGGAAACCATCCGTTGTCGCCCGCCGTTATGACTTAAATGCGAATATGGTTGGGCGCTGGGTTCGCGAATACAAAAACGGTAAATTTGGTGATGCAGATGTCGCATCAGTACCCGATCTTGATACAAAAGAGCTATCTAATGAAAATGATCAGTTAAAGCAGCTATTAGGCGAAAAAGACCTTGAAATTGCAGTATTGCGAGATCTTATAAAAAAGAAAAACCCTCACTTGCTGAAAAAATTGAAGTAGCCGATAAATGGATCGGGAAAGGCTATACAACGACGTTAGTATTAAAAATCGTCGACATACCTCGTTCCACCTATTACCATCGTAAATACTACCGGGTGGAAGAGAAAAAAGTAAGTGAGGGACGCCCGGCACCAGGCTACTCAACCTATGAAAACGGGGAAAAAGTTCCCGACGAACAAATAAAAGAGTTTTTATTAGAGCTTATAGCCGGCGAATACAGTAATTTCGGCTATCGTAAACTGGCTAAAATGCTCCGGCGTCTTTACAAGCTTCAAATCAATAAAAAGAAGGTGTATCGTCTATGTAAAGAACTAGGTATTCTACGCCCACAGAGAAGGAGACGGATCAAACATCCAAGGAAATTGGCACGAAATCGTGTTATCACAGCATCCAATCAGCTTTGGGAGGCTGATATCAAATATGGCTATATTCAAGGAAAAGACCGGTTTTTCTTCATCTGTTCGCTTATTGATATCTATGACAGGTCTATTATTGACTACCATGTTGGCCTTGAATGCACAGCAGAAAATGTTGTGCAGGCACTAAACAGAGCACTGTTGAAAAGGCAACAATTTGAACACCAGGCAAAGCCTGTGATTCGAACGGATAACGGTCCACAGTTTATTTCGACTACGTTTGAGAAGTCCTGTGAGGCCTATGAGATGGAACATGAAAGGATTCCACCTAAAACACCAAATATGAATGCTCATATCGAGTCATTTCATCGCATTCTGGAAGATGACTGTCTCTCAGGCTGTGAGTTTGAAACATATGGAGAAGCATACAAGGCCATTATTGACTTTATGGATTTTTATAACAATCGACGCATTCATTCAAGTATTCTGGATTTGGCTCCAAAAGAATTTTATGAACTGCAAAAAGGTGGCAAGACTGGCATCAAAGACATTCGGGTTTAACCCCCTTCATTTTTTCTTTGTTTTGTCCCTGCCTTGAAATCAGCCAATTCTGGAATGGAATCAAGGGCTGAGCGTAAGCGAAGGGCAAAGCCTTTACCCTTGATGGAATGGAAGCATTGGCTATCATATTGAAAGGGACAAAAGAAGGAGTTAATCTATGAAAAATCGAGAAATTTTGAGTCTGAGCTAGTTTAAGAGTGTAATTGTCCAAATTTCAGGGGTTAATCCGATTTAAAGCCTAATTCCCCCTTCTTTTGTAAGAGAAATTAGGCTTGTGAATTATATACAATCGCATCTTTATATGCGATATTAGCGCTAATCTTTATTAGGGAAAAGCGCCCGATTTCGGTAGAATCCTTACGTTGGTTTTTGTTCTTTTTTATTGCTTTAAAGTTGAGGTATATACCATATCCTCCAGCTAAAATTAAAAACCCATTCACCATACGAAGTATTGTTAAACAATCTGGCCCGATTGACGCATAAAGTAAATTGAGTATTCGAATTAAGAAATACTCTAAGTTTGTGGTTAAATATTGTACATGCTAAAACAACAATAGTATTAAAAATTATTATGAGCGATCTGAGCAATGCTTTTGTCATTAAGAATTCTTAAAACATTCACACTAGAACCAGAATACTGAACCTTAATAAGGTTAGTGGTATGGGGGTTGTATAAGCACTGATTCACCAGCAAGCAACCCCGCCGTCAGTACGTGTTTCAGTTCCTGCAACCAAAACGTCAGTATCAGGATTACGCCATATTATCTGACCTCTTCCAAAACTGTTGGGCTCGAGTTGAATCGTTACGTCATGTCCTTTTTCAGAGAGCCCCTGAGCGAGATGGTGCGGAAGGCGGTTCTCAACCTCTATCTTTTTATCTTTTAACCACTGCCATCTTGGTGCATCCAAGGCAGCTTGCGGTGTTAAACCAAAATCAATGGTATTCATCAGAACTTGAACATGTCCCTGCGGTTGCATAAATCCCCCCATCACACCAAAAGGGCCAACAGCTTGGTTTCCTTGTGTAATGAACCCCGGTATGATTGTGTGATAACTCCGCTTCCCGCCAGCCAAAGCGTTCACATGTGCCGGATTCATAGAGAAATTATGGCCACGGTTCTGAAGGGCAATCCCGGTCCCCGGAACAACAAGGCCGGATCCAAATCCCATATAATTACTTTGAATCAATGACACCATATTTCCTTCATTATCAGCAGCAGCTAAATAAACCGTGCCGCCGGGAGATGGTTCACCTGCTTCTGGTGTTCCCCGCCATGTCCACTATTAGTTGTTTCTTTTTTGCATATTGCTCACTCAGAAGTCTTTCGTTGTATACTCAATAATATTTTTCATCGTTAATGTGCTTTTGCCCATCAGCAAATGCCATTTTTAATATCTTCAATTTGTTTATGGTATGTATCTGTAGATACTTTTTGAAATATTGAGTCTGCATTAGTCAATCACAACCTCCACAACATCTTCAAGGGAAACTGCCGTATTTCCCTCATCGTCAAATTGTAAAGTACGTGTTAACGGTTCAATCACCAATAACTTGGCCTTTAATTTTTGAGAATCTTGTATGCTCTGATTGAAATATTCAACCTCGACTGTAAGATCATTTTGTAAAGCAAGTTGTAACTTGGCATTAAGCTCAAACTGTTTTTGCTCATCCAGAATTGGTTTCTTTTGAGAGTCTTGTTCCTCCCCCATTTGCTGCATCAATTCTTCTTCATGCATAATCCTCGCAGACCATTTTTTAGTTTCTTTGTCATTAACTTCGCTCATCACCAAACCTCCAAACGCAAACATTTGTTCGTATTTTATCACAAAAAAATATCCCGCTCAATATGGACTTGATCAGTCAATTTCTAACTATAACTGTTCGAACCAAGTATACACACTAACTTGACACATAAAAATTTAAACGTTTTTATTTTGCGCCACCTTTTTCAACCTCCATAATTTCGATTATAGGGATAGGAGGTGAATAAATATCATTAGAAAAGGATAATTGACGGGCACAATCGTTGGATCGGATCAGTTTAGGGATATATAGAACATTTGGAAAGCGATTATACTGGGGAGTTCACTGATGCAGGCATGTCCGGAGAAAAAGATATATTTTGAGCCAATGTTTGAATCGATTTTAAAAGATGAAATGAACCATCACATAAGTTATGAATCCAATAATAAAGTCGAAAAGGAAACCCTAACCTACACCTGAACTTACGTCTAATACTTCTGAAACTGAACACGTTCACGATAACTGTGGTTTCAATTGCAAAAGAGACGTTGGTGTATTGGAAAATGCATTATGGAGAGAAAAATTAACAAAAAAAAAGTGTTTGTAAACAGTTTAAAAAACTTCCACGATAACACTCTTTGAATATATTAATTGTAAATTTGCTCGCAAAAGTTGACGTTGTCCTTATAAAGGTAAAGGAACGTATGAGGCACGACGACCTACAAATTACATTAAAAACTAAACTCCTGTAAACAGAAAAAGGATATTTCCGCAAAAGTCAACCACTCTACGAAAATGTCCATTTTAGTTAATTAGTTAATCCTTGTGACATTTAAGATTTTGCACAAGGGATACACCCTGAGATAAAGGGTTGAGAGCATACTTGCATTATGCCGCCCCTATGGAACTTGTGGACCCATTGGTAATCAAGGTGCTACCATCCTGAAGTCTGACTCGTAGAACTTATCACCAAAGAAATATTGTTCACCGGTAATCAGATTTTCATTATTTTTTTATTACACCAATCTTGCCGTTAATTTTCTTAAAAGCCTTTTAAGTTGCTAAAAGGCTTTTTATTCTTTTCAATCAACTGTTCTCCAAACTCATCATTGGATGCCATTCTTCAACAACTGTATATCTTTGTTGATGTCTTTTGGCTTTATGCTTCTCAACACCTTTCGCTCGACCTCAGGTGTCCAGTAGATTTTGAGCTTATTTCTCGCACGGGTAATAGCCGTGTAGAAAATATTATGGTTTATAAGTTCGTCAATCTCATCTGTTATAACGATTTTAACAGAGTTGTACTCCAAGCCTTGTGCCTTGTGGATGGATACGGCATATGCAACTTGGAATGGAACTACCGATTTTGATGAACCATCATCATCTTCATCTGTGCTTTTAAGTTTGTTGACACAAAAACGTATTACAGAGTTACCGTTTTCTAAATTGTCCAAGAACTCAAAATCCTGACCAGCGGCATCTACGCCATTAATTGTAATACCCAGTTCGATATCAAACTGTATGCGTTCGGTGGGTTTTTCACTATCAAGAATTTCTATCCCCACTATTCGCCCTTTCATATTATTGTAAATCAGGGGCGTAAAGCGGTCGGATTCATTAAATAAAATTGGATCGTTAACCTTATATTGCTGAACTCCCCACAACACTGAAATGCTCGGATTGCTCTCTTGTAAAAAACGATTAATATTATTTATTCCGTACAGCCCGTCATAATTAAGGCAAAGAATTATTTCATCTGCTTCAGCTGGATCAAAAATTGAAACGTCCAACTTGTTGGAATAGCCTTCCTTTGTAATAAGTTCTAGGACGGTATCATCCATCTTACGTATTCTGTCCCATAGTGTAAGCAACCCCTGATTGTTGCTACGATAAGGCTTCGTCAATTCAAACACCGAGCTTTCGGGAACAAACGCACGAGCCACACTAAACCAGTTACCAAATCGAATAGAGTCTATTTGATATGAGTCCCCTACCAAAACCAACAACTTATATGTAGCTTTGGTAAGAATATCCCGCATATCACCATTGTTCACAGTACTGCACTCGTCTATTATTAGCAAGTCATAGTCAGTAATGATGCTTTGTCTTTTTATAAACTTGGTAACCGTTGAAAATGTGCAGTTGGAAGCTTTCACACGTCGTTTTAAATTATCCACAGCGGGGTTGGTCTGTGCTAAAAACAGCTTTTTCTTATCAGCGAAGAAATGTGCTATGTGGTTTATGAGCGTAGACTTTCCCGTGCCGGCCGATCCGTACATCAGAGCCACTCTTGAGTTTTCAAACATTTGAGTTAAAGCCTCTTTTTTCTCATTGCAGTCAACACCGTGGTTAGGTTCGCTCAACCATGCCTTTACTGAATTTGAATAGTTCTCAACTCCGCTTTTTGCTAGATCCTCAAGTTCGTCAATAATGAACCGGGTATCGTTTTTATAACCATTAATGAATATTTGACCAGATTCAATCACTAATTTACTGTTTTCAACATGGCCATGCCATAAAGTAGAGTTATAGATTTTTATAAGCGCTGGTATATCATCAAAACCCACAATATCCTTTATGGGCGTAAAAAGTTGTCCTTTGATTTCGGTATTGTTCCTAACCAGACGTGCAAGTATTTCATGCTGCCGTCCGTCGGCATTGATGCAAGCGAACAAATCAACCAGTCTGGGGTTATGTCCTAATGGCGAGGAATTAAAGGGCATCCTGTCGAACGGGAGACAACCGTTTTTCACAAAAAGCCAGGACAAATTATTGTTTGCAAGGCTTTGATGCTGATTCTTAATAATTTTGTTATTCATATTGTAAAGTAAATAACGTAGCAGATTTTTACCCGCGCTATTTGCATTCATTATCGCACGACAACGCTCTAAATCATTGAAGAACACAACTGCCTTAGATCGTTGTGTCGCTTGCTGTTTAATCTTTTGAAATTCCGCATCGGGAAAATCCACGAGTTCCGTTAGATTAAATCCGGTTGATGTTAAAAATTTTGCAATCCCCTGTTGTTCAGCATATCCTGTCTTAACGGCTGTTCCTCTAACCAGATTTGTGAAATTTTTAAACTCGCAATCTCGAATTGCTACTTCCCAACCTACGATAACGGTGATAGGCATAGTCTTGCCAAGAATTTCAATGCTGTCGTGGGTTAAGGAAAACTTGACAGCATAGTTGTCGGTTATTTCCAAACTTGTAAAGGCGATTACCCGGTTAAACTTGCTCGCATAATCATTGGCAGGTGTAAAAGTTACCTCATAGTAAACCCGTTGCCCGACAAAGAATGGCTTTACCTTTTGAATATAATATTTCTCAGATCTTCCAACGTTCTGTATATTATAGCGTTTTATTTTAGCGGCAATCTTCTCATAGTATTCCTGCAAGTTTGAATCCATGTTCAGCGGAAACTTGTCAAGGTTTTCAAGAACAGCAAGGGTGAATCTGTCATGCATGAGATTTTTGATTCTTAAAAGGTATTCATAATATTTTAGCATTAATCTCTCTGAGTTTTCTTCGTCAAGCGTATAGTGTGATGCTACAATTTGCAAATAATCATGAAATCGCCTCAGCACTTTTAAATTTCCCCGTGTTTTAACAAAGGCAATTGATTTACGAATATTATCATAGGTGTTTTCTATGTCTTCACCGTTAGCGTAGAACTTCAGCATTATATGCTCAACAAAGTTACGCAGTTGAGACAGGATGTCCTGCGAAACTACCCCTCTTGGCGAAGTGGCAAGGCTGTCTATGTGACGACAAATAACCTTGTTTATATTAAGAATCTGTGAGTCTATTCGTAAAAGTGTTATATTAGACATTTTGCACCTCCAATAAAGTCACTACCATTTCATCTTTAGTACATACAGAATTCAGAGATAATTTTACAGCTTAACTAACACTCTGTTTTTCCTTTTTATACATACTTCAACAAAATTTGTTAAAATCCTCCTAAATAGTTTAATTCATTATACGGAATAGGATTTAAATAATTAGCCGTTTCCGGAAAAATAATGGTTGTGTTTATATTTATAGTATTTAACCTATAGTGGGCAAATATTTTTCTTTGAAAGCACTTCATATTGTGGCGTTAAATTAAAATCTTTCATGTACTCAATTCACAAGATTCTCTTAGCCAATTTATCATTCAGTTCTTTATGCCCCCCTAATGTAGGTTTGACTTTCCTTCTTTTGCTTTTAGCTTTTTTTAATTCTTCCATACAAGAGACTAAAGGGGTTATGAGATTTGCAAAACATTTGTTTGTAGCGATTTATTTATTAGCATTCATGGTCATAGGTAACTTTGAATTAGAAATATGTTTACCAAAATATTCCGAGAAGTCAAAAATTATAAAATGAAAAGATAACAGTCAAAAATCCTATACCGAGTATTGAATGGTGTTTTCTCAAACACCAAAACTTTCGTAGTAGCTATTACAATGAAAATCACCTCTCACCAAGATCTGACAAATATGCTATAATTTAGCCGGGTGATAAATATGTTACAGATAATTGGAACAACAACCTTATATTTTAAAACCGATAAATTTTCCATGAACCTGGTTCAATCTCGATTAAATGATACATTTGAAAAATTTGATGTGCTGGAGCATGACATCTATAACGATAATCACAAACTGCAGATAAAATTTATTATGAATATGCACGAAAGCCCTAATTGCAGGGACTTTAACGACTACATAACCTATGTATTGCCGGAAATCAAGAGCCACTTTCCATGGGACATCAAATTTCGTCCTTTAATCGTTCATAATATCACAAAATCATACCAACCTCTCCAGCCACTGAACAAGCATATGACTACATTTATCAATAAAAAGCTTAACAAAGGTGATTGATTTTATATCGTTGTCCACATCTTTGGTGATGGCTTACCTATCAATCGACGCCTAAAAGTTGCCAGGCGTGCTTTCAATCCCTTTTTCTACCCTTACACCCGGCAACCTATATTCTACTGATAGGGCTTTAAACCCTGTTCGCTTTTTCGTATTCTGCTGACGCCCAGTGAAAAGCCCATTTCCAGCTTTTAAAACCTCCCCACATGATTTTCCGTCGAGGTCCTGTATGACACTTTTATTGTGTGTTGTTGTTGATAGTTGAAAGATTAGTTCTTCATGAGTACCTAATGGTTGCAGGTAGCCGTCATCTTACATATTCCGAGATATTAACATTCAGCATTCTTCAAGATTCTCATATTACGTTTGTAAGCTATTGACTATTCCTTCATATAGAAACATTGAGATCTTCAAGGTGAAATGTTGCCAGAATGGTTAACAAATGACAAATATTGGATTAATATAAAGATACACTATCTTAAGGGCGTTGGGGGGTTAACTTTCAATTGACGAAACAGGTTAAAATCGGCACTAGAAAAATTTTACCGGTTCTCATTATTATGCTCTTTAGTTTTGGTATAGCGGGGTGTGCCGATGACAGCTCTCAGTCAGCGAATGGTACGCAGCAGGGAGAACAAACACACCAAAGCGAGGAAGAAACGACAGAGAAAATTGAGGAAACAAAACAAGATGAAGAAAAGACCAACCAGGATGATACAAACACGGCCGAAGCCGATCATTCTGAGTCTGACACCTCCACGTCACAGCAAAATAATGCGCCATCGGACGCTGAAAAAGCAACCATTTCCCGGGTTGTCGACGGAGATACAATCGAAGTGAACTACAATGGTTCAACTGAAGACGTGCGTTTGCTGTTGGTGGACACACCGGAGACCGTACATCCTTCCAAGCCCGTCCAGCCATTTGGACCTGAGGCTTCTGAATTTGCAAAAGAGACATTAACACCCGGCGAAAGCGTCAAAATTGAATTTGACGGTCCTAAACGGGATCATTATGATCGCTTGTTAGGCTACATTTGGGACGATGGTCAGAATTTCAACAAACAGTTGTTGAGAAAGGGATTAGCCCGATATGCATATGTTTATGACCCGCCGTATACCCATCAAGAAGCTTTTCAACAAGCAGAGGCGAATGCACGCAATAACAATATCGGCATATGGAGTATCGAAGGCTATGTCACATCAGATGGATTTGCCTCTCAATCGAGTGAACATGAGGACAGTGGCTCATCAGATTCTTCCAATTCCGCTGATTCCTCACTCGTATCAGGCTATGACCCAAATGGACCCGATCGGGATTGCAGTGACTTTGAAACACAGCAGTCTGCACAGGCATTTTTTGAAGCTGCCGGCGGACCTGAAGCGGATCCGCATCGGCTGGATGGAAATGATAATGACGGGCAGGTATGTGAATCATTGCCATAAAACACACTAGTCTAAGATTAAGTGATTAAATTAAAGATTCAATGTTTAACAAATCGCAAAATTAAGGTATACTATAATTAGAAAGACATACAATAAAAAAGACCGAGTGGTGCTGGTAACACCAAACGGTCCAATGTGTGCAATAGCCCTTCAAGGGGGCAGCTCACATTGATCGGTGAAAAGTAACACACCTTAAATGCTTGCTAGGCTGACAGGGTGGTTACTTTTTTTCGTGAAACGACAATACAGCAACGATTAATGAACTAAATGAAATAGCTACGATTATTGTTTCGAATACTGTCATTCTCTCACCCCCTTTCTATCCAAGAAGGGAGTGAGCTACCACCCATGAAAGCCTTATCACACTATCATGATTATATCAAAAATTATTTATTTTGTGGGCTTTCTGATTGAATTGAGTATAAAAATAGACCCCGGTACCATCCCGGCGTCTATTTTTCTCTGCTAAATTTCAAACGCTTTAAAACTTCTTTTGTCATTAAAATCGCTTATCTCCACAACTTTATCGGAAAATGTCTCCACATGCCTGTTTGTTCCAATCAAAAGCGACAGAACATGAAAACCGTGTTTCTGTTTCTGTTCTTGGAAAAAATCCAGAAAGTTATCTGAAACACGTGCTTCGCCATCCGTTACAAACACTATATCAGCTCTCTTAAACCTGGTTTGTTGAATCACTTCTACTCCTTTCCGCAATGCTGATTCAAAATTTGTTCCGCCGCCTATAAAGTACTGGCAAAGTTCTACCATATCCTCGCTCTTTAGTTTTCCTTCTTTATAGAGATACTTATAAGCACTGCCTGAAAATGGGATGAATGCAAAATCGCGCTTCTCTCTTTTTGCAATACTCATCAGAGCTAACGTAAATCCTTTGGCTTGTGTATCCAACGATGCCATGCTGCCTGATTGATCCAAGCATAGAACAATCGGCCCCTGCCCTAATGCATCTTTTCCGGCAGTGTCGTGCTGTCGAATGCGTTGCTGTGCAAACCGCCGTAAAAATTCTGTTCTGGTTGTTTCGTTCTTATATAAAGCAAGTTCAGCAGGCAATAAACGGGCCGGGTCATTACCGCGTGTCACACCTCGCCGGCTGGTTGCCTGATGATGTTTCGATTTCTGCTTCTTCCGGGCAATCAGCTTGAAGCGTCCTGCCCATTCAGCTATCTGTTGCAGGCGCGCATCATCTGTTAACTGCTCGGCCAATGCCAATTGGTCACGAAGCGGTACTTTTTTTAACTCAGCTTCCCCGCTTCCAGCTTTGGTACCGCCCATAAGGGTCTTCAGATTCTGTTTGGACGCCTGTGTCGCTTCTAGAGCCTGCTCCATTGCCTCGTCAAACCCGTTATTACGCGGATTAAGCGCCTGTTCGATCACTTCCTGTAACTCCTCTGTTCGATGCTGTAATTCTTCCTGAAGGTTTTGATTTTCGTTTCCAGCCCCGTATTCCTGACGCTGCCGTTCAAATTGACGCTGCATGGCATTCAATTCCTGCATTTGCTCGTCCAACGAATCATCATGCTCTCTTTGCTGCTTAAGCCATTCATGCGTTTTCTTCCCGAATTGAACCGTGCCAATTGCTGAGGCTAAGTCATCCAAGCGTGTAGTCTCCCGGTAGCGTTCAAAATTTTCATCATCCATGATGCGCTTCATGAATGCATGATTTGTTTGAAAAGCCTTTGGGACGTCCTCACGTTCTTTCAATTCAGGTTTCATTTTATACAAGGACCCCCAGATATCATTCAGCAACGATCCGTACGTTGGAAATGGGGCTTCAAATTCATTTAAATTCTGTAAACCCTGTGATAGATCATATAACTTCTGAAACCGTCGTTTATCGAACTTGTCATTATTGATTACCGACGCTTGCTTACGCCATGTTTGTTCATTCATGTTATCATCTCCTTTTTAAAAAAAGGTGAAATGCCAAAGCCTGCGCTTCAACACGTCACCTTTTCGAATGATGTCATTTTATGACTCAATCGGTTCCAGTACCGAATTGGTCAGCTCTTCCAAGTCCTGTTTTAACGTCTCATGAACTGTATTCAATTCATTTTCCCGCTCAGGGTACTTTGTTTTTAAATCGGTTAACTCCTGAGCGAGTGATTTAATTTTTTGTGTCGCTTCCAAAACATTGTCGGTTGAATGCCCTTTAGCAACACCGTCCATAATATCCTGTGCATCTTCCAGGATGATCTCCAGTGTATGACTGACCGGGTCCTGTGCATGATGCCGGATAATATCGGTGACCTGCTGCCGCTGATCGACATTCTCCCAGAGCACATGCGCCAGAAATAAAATGTCTCTCTTGTCAACGATATGCCGTTGTTCAATCAACGCTTTGGCCTGCAGGACGGCATAAGACTTCTGCAGCCTTCTGTCTGACGGCTGGATGCCCTCATCCCGAAGGTCTTCCCAGATATCTGCCAGTGTTTCATAGATATCAGCCGGAATTTCCACCATTTCACGAATGAACTGCAGATTTTCCAGTTCATCCAGAGAGATGCGGGGCATTACCTGTTCCTCGTCCGTTCCTTTCATCATGGCTATCAGGTTCTGACGGTCCTTAATAGCATCCACTTCAAACCGTAATAAAAATCGGTCGAATAACGCTTCAAGTCCTTCGTCCTCCTCAGGATATTCATTGCTTGCCCCGACAAGGGTCATCAGCGGCATTGCCATTTCCTCGGTCCCATTTTCAAAAATCCGTTCATTAATCGATTTGAGCAATGCGTTTAAAATCTCTGAACTTCCTTTAAAAATTTCATCGAGAAACACCAAATGCGCTTCGGCCATTTTGGCTGTGGTATTATGCCTGTAAATGCCCTGTTCCATATCTTTCAACATGATACCGCCGAACACTTCATCCGGTGTGGTATATTTCGTCAGCAACCACTGGAAGTAGTTCGAGCCGTCGATGATACCGGCCAGTTCATTTGACAAGGCACTTTTGGCCGTTCCCGGCGGGCCAACCATGAGCATATGCTCCTGCGCCAATAAAGCCACAAGCATTCCTTCGACCTGTGTTTCCCGTTCTAAATATTTCGCGTTTAATGCATTTTGAATTGCCTTTAATTTTTCGAGATTGTTTCCCATGTTCAATCATCCTTTCTCGCTTGAAAAAAATAAATCGCACGTTCTCTTATCGTAGAACCCATAAGAAAACGTGCGTTTATCCCGTCATTAACCTTTTTTAATATTCACTCGGCAGCATCGCCACACATGTGACGTCGGAATCAATGGACTCAAAGATAAACCAAATCGTCTCCGGTATTGGCACAAAAAGCTTATCCAGAATGTGGTCATTCCCGTCTGTCACAAGGGTTGTCTGCATTTGTTTATGAAAAGCAATGAATTCGCTTTTAGCTGCATATCGGACCGCTGTTTCGATCAAGACGTGCATATCGTCCCGGTGAATCCGGTTTTCCTGTATATAGGCTTCCACACCGGGCGTCACGGCCATTAAAAAGCTTTTGACCATAGGTTTTTCCTCCTTCGTTTTTAGCCAGCATCAACGTGCACGCGTTTGTATTGCTGCATAATGGCCTCGAAATGATCATCCGCCCAATCTTCGAAACAGCCGTCGTCGCAGAAAAAGACTTCTGATTGCTCATCGAAAAGGGCGTCATCACGACTCAAAAACCCTTGGCAACTCTCACACTTGACCTTTTCATGCATGAACATGATCGTCACTCCTTTATTAGCGTTAAAATCAAAAAAAGACATGCCGGATGGCTAAACACCTTCCAGCATGTCTTTTAAGTACCGTTCCAAATTTATTTAGAGATATCCCTTCTCTTTCATACTCACGTACCGGCCATCTCCAATGACAACATGGTCTAACAGTTCAATGCCAATCATTTTACCCGACTCCGCCAATCGTCTGGTGATGTGGACATCCTCCTGTGACGGCTTTGGTGAGCCGCTCGGATGATTATGTGCCACAATTACCGATGCAGCAGAGTATTTGACCGCTTCACGATAGAGCTCCCGCGGATGGACAATTGAAGCATTCAAACTGCCGATAAACAATGTTATTTTATGCATGATTTCATTCTTTGTATTCAACAAAAGCGTCACGAAATGTTCCTGATTCAACTGCCCCATGTCACAATTGAGATAATCCGCCACATCTTCCGGTGAACGGATAACGGTCCGCCGTTCTTTTTTGCTCTGCATCGACCGCTTGCCCAAAAGCATAGACGCATGGAGCGTTACCGCCTGATTACGGGTCAGCCCTTCAGCTTCAAGTTCCTTAACGGTCATCTCAGCCAGGGAACGCAGGGAATATACGCTTAGTTTTTCCACTGTTTCCCTTTTGGCAAATGGGCCAAGGACGACTGACAGCATATCATAGGTGCTGATCAAACCGTGTTCGCCAATTGAATCATATTCCGTCACAGCTTCTCTCGCCTTTTCAATCACGCTCATGTCTATCTCCTTTCCACGCAAGACAGGAACCAGATGGCACCTGTCTTGCATGCCATCTGATTATCTGCCTTGATGGAAGGCTTATTTTTAGTTATACTGTCTCTAACAAATACTTTTTAGTTTTTACGTGACGTAAACCTTTGCGTCACTTTTTTTGTGCCCAATTGGGAAAGCCGTTGTTCCTCCCAGCCCAACTTGTTGAGGGTGGCTTTGGAAATCGTCAGCATCTCCCACGGGTCAATCCCTTCCATGGCCATTTCGCCTGCCAGTTCCTTCAAGTGGTTCCGGTCAAATTTCCATGAAACAGATTGATAGAAGTCCCAGACTTCGTCACCCGTATCAACTCGTCCATGTGTTTTCACATAGGTCTTTAAGTCATCCTTCATCTGTTTTAACGCTGCTTCCAAACGGTTGATTTCATTCGCAAGCTGAACAGCTTCTTCATGTGATTGAAGCTCCTGTTCCTGAAGTTCCGTTACGGCACTCATTTAACACCAGCTCCTTTTCGTAAGTTTTGAAATGAACCAATCCCGCGGAATTCCACTTCCCTCGTTGAGATCATGAGAAAGATTTGATAAGCCTCTTTGATACTCAATTTCCTCATCTCGCTTTGGCTGGATAAGTGGAAGAACTGTTTCCCTTTCCGCACCAAAAACTGGTTCTTGGCTCCATCAGCATAAGCGATGAATACCCTCTTCTGCTTTTTGAACGATGCATGTGCCATGCAGCTCCCTCCTATAAAATATTTTTATAATAAAAAAAGCCGACCAACCCCCTCAGGGATTAATCGACCTTTTTATTAGCATGAAAAAAGCATTGCCAACAGCAATACTATTTTTAACACGATTCACTTGAGTTTAATCACACAACATGTGCTTTTTAAACGTTAAACACGTCAACCTAACCTTTCCAAAAACAGACATTCAGAATGCAAAGGTAAGCAAACACTTTTTGCCGAATCTCCTTCTCAATTGAAGGTATAGCGACCTTTAACCAAATTGCTAACAGAAACACTTAAAATTTATAGTTTCAGCATACTTGAATTTTCAGATAATGTCAAATGAATCCAGGTTAAGAATTATTTTAAATAAAATAGGCACAGTTTCGCCCCCAGAGAAAATAAAATCATGCTTTTTTTAGAAATGTTCCAAACACCTGCCTTTTTTTATCCAGTATACTTGGCAGAATTAAGGCATCCAACCATAGGCTTCTCATACTATGATTGGATGCTTTTTTTCTAAATGGACACATCATTTGGTTACCTTAAGGATCAATGCTCTATTTCATATGGATGTTGATCAGTTAGGTTCTACAGGCAACGCTCTTTGCTGCATAAAGCGGTAAATAGGCAAAGTTTCCCCAACTTCACTTGGAATATAGTCCCATGTTACAAAACTGGCTGGGGATTCCGGCTCGAGCGTGACAGGAAGTTTGTTAGCCGTTGGTTGAGCCATGGAATAAACATAACTTCCCTCTGGTAAATCTACTTCTTTCGATATAACCTCGGTTTCAACATGAGATTGATGAACTCCCTCAAATTCCCTTTCGTCCACTTCTTTATCTGTGACCGTATAGGTTTCCATTTCAAGTTTCAAAGGCATTTTTGTTTTTGCAACATCTATGCCCATCAATTCAAATTTCTCCGCCAGCTCATCGTACTCCGGTGGCATAATATACTTAGTCGGACGTACTCTTTCCAGGGTTGGTATAGCTTCTGTTGAGCTCAAATACACAACATTAAGGTCTGCAGCATCTCCTGTAGCAATATCAGTGACTGTGAAATCCTGGTCATCCATCTGCTTCCTTTTCATCGTTACTGCAATCTTATCATCATTGTCTTTTTTTCTTCCTTTTTTCACAGTCTCCTTTCGCGCATTTTCCACCACTTTTTTAACCATTTTTGGATTTTTTGCTGTTGTTTCCAAAATACTCATTTGTGCCGTTACTGCCGATGCAACACGTCTTTCAAATGATTCTCTGCCGATTCCAATACCTCTTGTTTCAGTTATAAATGAAATGGCAGGCTGCAGGCCTAAATTACTCGGCCCTCTATCCGCACCGTAAGTAGGTTCGTTTATGATAAGCTGCCCGTCCTTATTACGTCCTGCAACCGTGTAATAGGTATCATTGGAAAAACCACGCTCTGTCAATTTCTCGCTGGCATTCGAGATGAAGAGATCAAATGACATGTCTCGAATTTGATCGGGTATGCCGAGATTTCTGCCTGATTGTAATAAAATATCATGATACGCAAGCGACCCCTGTTCTCCAATATCTTTGAAAAGTTGGCTATTGTGCTTTATCCCATATTCGTGTCCTACAATCGATACCTCAGGTTGTATGTCGTTAAATGCCTTATGAATTGCCTGCGTTTCCGGAGATTCCAATTTAGTATGGTCACGGTTGAGATCTAATCCGATTACGTTTTCCCTCTGAAAATGGTAGGAACCATCGACATTGACCCTCGGCACAATAATAACGTTAATTTTTTCGAGAAGCTTTTGGCCATATTCATTCGCTAATTTATTGGCCATGACTAACGCCGTCTCACCAGAAGCTGGTTCATTACCGTGAATTTGGCTATGTATCCAAACTGTTGGCTTTTGATTCGGGTTATTTCCTTTTTTAAACGCAAGCATTGGGATTTCTCTTCCTTCAATTGATTCTCCAATGATCGTCATTTCTATGAAACTATTTTCTTCTTCCAATTCACGAACAAAATCCATCATTTGTTCCTGGGATGTAAAACTTCTTCCGTCAGTGGTAAAAGCCGGTGTACCAAAGTCGGCATCCGGATTAGGGTAAAGCTCTAACACCTGTTCAGGCTGGGAGTAATCTTTTCCGTAATATGGCTCAGATGAAGCGGCAACGGGAATCGATAAAAAAACAGCAAGTAAGACTGAGCTAGTAATAAATAATAATCTCCTAAACTTAACCACAAGAAAAACCCCTTTCTAATGAATAACAATTATGTAAAACATCCCGTTTCACTTTAAAAGTGGTGCGGGATGTTTTCTTTATATGCTCTTTTATATAACTTTTAGAGGCGGACCATAACCTCTCATTCACCTGTCTGTTAAAGGTATATCGTCATATCGATCGGCATCCAGCTCTTGAACTTTACCTGTTGCAACACCATCTAATATGCCGAGAACTCCTGTCTCGACTGCCCTTCTCAGTTGCCCCATTCTCTTTTGGCCAAAGTCTTGTGTTTGGCCGGTAATTTCAAATAAAACAGATCCGCTGCCATTTAGCGCAAATGAGCCAAGTGCTGTCCCCGGTAAATCCAAATCTTGAGGGTATAATGAAATATTCCCAAATGGCGAATTGCCCATTTGCTGTACCGCGTCATAAGCTGCCAAGTTTAACTGCTTGGCGTATTCGACATTGTATTGATCAGCATATTCACTATATTTTTGTCCCTCTTCAGTGTCTGGATGTGGTACGAACACACCGGACAATGAGAATGTAACCGGGTCCCCCGTTCCTTCGATGACATAATCTCCCTGATGGTGCAAGTCAATAAAAACATCTACGGTGCCAAATTGATTCTGCAAGTCTTTATAAACATCGCGCACTGTCTGTGCTTCAGGTGTAATATACCACCCCGGTTCGGAAGATGAACCTGGAAAATCATCCGGCTGTGGTGTGTAATTCAAGTCAGGATTAAAGTCCCGATTCATATCAAATCCCGGGTTGGATGCATAATCCCAATATTGGTTTTTATAGGTGTAATAATTCCATGATGGTTCAGCCTCTTCCAACTGCGGAAATGCGGTTGTCACTTCATCCCATGTCATTTCAGTTCCGCGACGATTCAATTCTGTTGCATCCGGGTTAATCATAGGCATAGCAACAATCGTTAATTCTTCCCTAAGCTGTCGCATTTCAGGTGAATTATTCGATCCGATTTTTTTAATCATCTCCAACAGAGCTTTTGTGCCCACTTTCTCATTGCCATGAATTTCGCTTTGGATTAACACAACCTTATCCCCGGAACCAATCGTTGCCTTATGAATTTCACGACCTTGATTTGAATAACCGGCCACTTCCACCTCGACATTTCCTTGGCTGGTCCTCTCAACCCGATTTAACTCCCTGGTTAATTCATCATGACTAATAAAACCCGATACGGGCGGCTTATTCATGGTGACAGGATTTGACTCAGCCTTAACCGGGGCATCATACGCTGGTACAAGCAACCCTGCACTTAGCAGCACAGCACTGCAGGACAGTGCTAGCTTCTTCCTTTTCCTCATACAAAAATCCCTCCATTTGTCTAAACTCCCATAATTACTTCTATTCAGAAGAATTGAATTCCTTCCAAATACTGTAAAATGAATCTAAAGTACTTGTTTCAAGTAACCTCAGAGGACATTTGAAGCAGTAAATCCTAATTATTGTATCGGCATTTAATATATTGGAGCTAAGAAGTTGCCAAAAATAGGCAGCGCTGCCGGCCAAACACTTCGAGAATTCAAGAATTCAACCAGTGACATTTTGGAGGATGATAAACCCCACTGATACGGAGGATAAGAGCTCACGAAATAAAATGAATGATTCATAGTAAGAACTTTTCTCTTATGTGGCTTTGATATACTCAAGTATTTTACAAACTTAATAAAAATTCACTGCGTTAAAGATTTAAGAGGAAATGTGACGTAGTTATCACATTTCCTCTTATCCTTATTATAAGGTGGACCTATATAGTCAATAACACCCGTTTTTTGGTTATACAAAAACACAGAAGGTTTTACTTAATAATCAGCACAATACCATCTTCAATTTGAATGGTTCTCCCCAGCAATGCGTAATCACGTAACCAATCATTTGCATGAATGCTCAATACATAACCGTTGTCAGGAATGGCGGAATCGTTTCCACCTCTTTTTGAGACAGTGTTATCAGCAACAACCACTTCATAGCCCCACTGATTCGATCCGGTAGAGTCACCATGATCCGGGGTATATTGAATCAATTCCCCAGCACCACGGTAGGTGTTGACACCATCCAGTTCACGGTACTCAATAACATTGAGATTGTCCCACATGCTGTCAATTAGAAACGGTTTAATAACCTGTTCGCCTACCATTTGTGGCTGCTTATAAGCTTGTACCATGAGTTCTTTTAATTGGGACTGGTGCATTGCTGCTTCATCCGATTCATTATTTTTCTTGGCCATTAAATAGGCAACCGCAACTTCGCCAGCTTCACCGTAAATATCCAAATTGTTTAAATATGGCTCAGCCGCTTCAATAAACGCTTCATTCTCAATCGTTTCACGAGCGTTTTCAGAGACTGCTTGCAAATTTTCAAAGGAAGCGGTGAGTTTCTCTGCAGCCTGATTATTCTCACTGTCATCATAATGCTCCCAGAATGTATCAATTTGCGGTTGTAATGACAAATGTAATGGTGGCAACATTAACACACTTTTGATCAAAAAAGGCTTAATGACTCCTTCGCCCATCTTTTGTGGAATTTTTTCGGACTCATTAAAGATTGTGATAAGCTCTTCTCTATACTGATTAGCCTTATCTGACTTACCGCCTTTTTGTGCCATTAAGTAGTTAACGGCTGCTTCACCGGCTTTACCGTATGACTCCAATTTTTCCATGTAAGGTTCCGTTTCTACTAGAAATTTTTTATTACTCAGTTCCTGTTGTAGCTCGTATGGAACATCCTGCAAATTCTTAAATTCAGCTTTTAATGTGTTCGCTTCATCTTCAGCATCGCCGGATACAATTGCTTCCCAAAAATCTTCAATTAATGGGGTTAACGTCAACGATTCTTTTTCGTTTAGCGGAGAGGAATATGAATTTTCAGCAAATTTTTTCAGTGTATCTGCAGCATCTCCTCCAAATGCCTGAATACTGTGTTCCCATGATTGTTGCGGATCGTAATCAGCAGGATTCCATGTATAATCAGCAATGGTATACAAAGGAATCTTTGAAGCTTCCGCCTCGTTCATCGGATTGGAAGTCAACCCTATAACGCCGTGTTCCGTTAGATCAGCGTCTCGATTAACCAGCGGACCGAGAAACAGACTATTGCGGTCAAAATCGTTTACAGGATAATTATCCCACAGCAACAAGTCGTGTTGAAAAATCTCCCAAACTTTTTTCGTTCCTTCTGATGTAATTTCTTCAGAAACAACTTTAGGTCCTGTCCACATAACAACGGTGTCACCATCCAGACTATCAGCAAACTCCTCACGGTAATCGGTTGTGCCATTGCCGGAGTAATCCGTCGGAACTGTTATTAATCGTTCTGCACCATCATGAGTCTGAATAAATTCCTCTGAGAACCGATTCAATAGATAGGCATGTGCTGCGGCTGTCGGGGTCTCTTGACTTCCAAATTTTTTCCGGTCTTCTTCACAATGCAAATTCTTACTGATATCATCCAGAAAAATAGCATATGACCGTACGCCCAAATCCCACACTTGCTCCATCTTCTGCTTAAGCAACTCAAAATCTTCATCTCCTGAATAACAAATCGACTGACCAGGTGATATCGAGAAAGTAAAGTTTACATGATTGTCCTCCGCTTCCTCTACCAGCTTCTGTATCCTGGTTAATTCTTCTTCAGGATACGGCTCCCGCCAATTCTCTCGATGATAAGGGTCATCTTTAGGAGCATAAATATATGTGTTCATCTTATTTTCACCATAAAACGCCAGTTGGTTCAACCTGTCCTCATGGGTCCATGGCGGACCATAGAACCCTTCAATCGACCCGCGGATCGGCATTTCCGGCCAATCACGTATGTTCACTTGTGGTACCCAGTCCCTGCCTGGTCGTTCTTCGATTAGCTGACTAAAAGTTTTCGCGGCATAATACGTGCCTGTCGCATCTTTTCCAGCAAGAACAACTTGTTTGTGTTTCTTTTGAGATGAAATAACATACCCTTCATCTTCCAATGTTTCTGGACTTTGGCTTCCATGCTCCTCCAAAGCATTTGCTACATCCCCATTAAAAGAAGGAGACCCTATAAATATAATCATCGATGCATTCACTTTTTCGTCTGGTTTCTTTTGAATGATCTTTTTCACATCGGCTTCCTTCAGAACCCTGATGACTTCATCGACTGCTTTCTCATCCGTCTCTTCTCCAGAAACAATGCCAACTTTTGGTGGCAAAGGGAAACCTTTACTTGTTTTGTCAATCTCCTGAGGTTTAGGATTTATGTTAAGTTCCCCTTCTACCGACGCTGACGCTTTGTCCATGTTACTCATGACTGGCACGCAAAGCAATAATATGGAAGTCAGCATCAAAACCCTTTTCCAATAACTCACAAAGTAACGCCTCCTTTATTATATTCATGCATAACTCAACTTAGGCTATATGTTATCTACAAAAAAAGCATAGTGATACACGGAAAAATCCCTTCAATCTATCACCATGCCTGATTAAATCAGTCACATATGCCCTCTATTGAGTTGATAAATAAATAGTAACATTTAAAAAAATTAGAATATATATGAAGGAAATACTAATTCTCTAATAACACTTTAGGTATATTGGCACATTTCAGTGTTTATGATTTACTGACTTATTGCAGCTTTTTTTGAACCCTTTATTCAGCATCTGATTTCCCTAACTACCATGTAATTTTTCCTTTGATATTTTAACAACGCGACCTTGAATTGAGAATAGTCAATATAATCGGAGGTTATAGCTCTGCTTAACTTATCCTATTAAGACTATCCCCCTATTCATAAAGATCACTTTAAAGTAAATACTAAACCTACCTTAACTATATTGGGAGGTTACACAATGAGTGAAGAGAATATTTACCTGACATCTGCAGAAATTGGTTCACTCTGGACGTGTTATATGCAGGATAGTATGTCCATAAATATCTTGAATTTTATGCTAAAACATATTAAAGACGCGGATATAAAACCCAGTATTCAGTATGCTTACGACCTTTCATCGGATCACCTAAAACAGTTGCGGACTATCTTTGAAAAGGACCAATATACCGAACCGAACGGCTTTACAGAACAAGACGTCCATATGGATGCTCCGTGGCTGTTTACAGATACATTTTGTTTAACCTATGTCAATCACATGGCTAAAGTCGGGATGATAGCTTACAGCGGCTTTCTCTCCATGAGTGCCAGAAAAGATATACGAGATTATTTTACGCAAGCCCTAAACGATACTGCTGAACTGTATAACCAGGCCAGTGAAATTGCTCTTACGAAAGGAATTAATGCCAGGCATCCGTATATTGAAGTTCCTAAAACAGCAGATTATGTCGACAGCAAGGAATATTTAAGCGGTTTAAACCCCTTTCGCAACCATCGACCACTAAACGCCGTTGAAATTTCCCATTTATACATGAACGTTCTGACCAATACAATCGGCGCCAAATTATGTATTGCGTTTGCTCAAACATCACCCTCCAAAGACGTCCAAGATTTTATGCTGCGGGGAAAAGAAATTTCCCAAAAACATATTAGGATTTTTACTGATACGCTTTTAAAAGATGATATTGAAACACCACAGGTACCCGATGTAGCTGTAAGTGACTCAACAACCCAAACTTTCTCGGATAGAATATTGATGTATCATATGTCATTGTTAAGTGCATCAGGATTCGGAAACTATGCTACTGCTGCGGCTGCCAGCCAACGAAGCGATTTAATGATTAATTATGAGAGGCTATCACTAGAAATTTCCCGGCTTGCTAAAAGCGGAGCCGATATCATGATTAAACATGAATGGTTGGAACAACCGCCCGGCATAAGAGATCGTGTAAGCTTAGCGAAGAACAAACAAAATCAGCAAAGTACAAACGAATGATTTATAAAATAATTATAAAACAAGGCCAACCAGTCATCGCACTGGATGGCCTGTATTAGATAGGTTATATGCTTGAGGTAGTCGGGGCTTTTCCGGAAGCAGAGAATAAGAAGATGAACCTTGAGTCTTGTTGTTTATATGTTCAGGGTAAACCGGTTAAACAGCTGTTATAGTATTTTAAGAACCTCCTCAAATTTTTATAGCATCTCGAAACCAGTAATCTTCTGTGTCTTTAAATAAATAAGTCACCTGTTTTGTATTCGTATCGTAGAAAAATATAGCGTAATCCCCTCTGTTATCGTAAATTTGTAACCCATATGGAAGAGAAGGATAGCGGCTAATAACGATATCTTCTATGTCAACTAGCTCCCTGATACAACGAAAAACCTCATCATAGGGCAACTTAACCTCACCTCCAATCAATCTGTTTATTTTTCTCTTCCCAAAATGCTTTCCCCAAAAACATATATATAATCCTGCTTCGACAACATTAGTGACAATCTTTAAAAATTTTTTGAGGAAATTAATTAACTTTATAAAGAGGGCGCTTACCTTTTTTCAAATAAGCGCCTGCTAACTTACAACAGCAAATGGAAAGCAACAATCAAAATAACCAATAATTTATTTTGCATATATGGATGGTTCCCAACAGGACTCCCTCCTTAATAAAGTCATGTAAGATATATCAAAATCACCTCAGAGCTGAGCGGTTTCGACGGAGGGCTTTCCTTGACGGAGCGGTGTTATACAACCTCTTTTCTTCCTCCGTTTCAGGGATAATAAACGGAACTGATTTTGGGTTTCCTTCTGTATCAACGGCGACCATCGTTAAAAATGATTCCGTTGTCATAACTTTTCTCCCCCGAAGAAGGTCATCCGCATAAACTTTTACATACACTTCCATCGAAGTACGCCCCGTTCTGGTAATGCTGGCTTCTAGGGTCAACGCATCCCCGACTTTGGCGGAAGATAGAAAGTCGACAGAGTCAATCGACGCGGTAACGACCACACTATTGGAGTGCTTCATCGCTGTCAAAGCCGCAATCTCATCGATATATGCCAATACTTTTCCTCCAAATATTGTATCCAAGTGATTTGTATCCGGTGGTAATACTAATCTTGTTTGTGCCATTTTTGAATAACTGACTGGCAATGATTCCATGAAAATTGTGCCTCCTTTGATTTGAATCATAAAAATACACCTTCTATACGAAGGTGCTTGAGATTAAGCTCATTATTAACATGGAATCATGACAAACGACCACTGAAAAAATTCCACGTAACACCCTCCTATCTCCCGTAGGAATTCATGTGCTTCCTTATGGCAGGTCTCCTGACTCAGATTCATCAGCACATAGCCCTTCCCGTTCATTAGCAGTGGGTAATCTGTGTGCCTCCTCATTACAGTGGCGGGACCGTGCTGGATTTTCACCAAACTTCCCTTTTCAGCTTCTTCAAGAAGCCACCATAAGGCGTATACAGTTTTAACCTGAAAAATTCGTTCTATACTAAATCAATATCTCTTAAACTCGTTTACCTGTCAAGAGTTACTGTTCTAATTGAAGGGAAGACAATCTTTTTCTATGATGAAAAAGGTAGTTTTTTTAGAACATCTTAAATACAGTCCTATAGGGTATTGCCGTTTCAGTACGAAATTTGATTCATAACATATCGGAATGGAGGTGATAAATATGGTCTGCAAACGTAACAACTTCTTTCACGACAGAGACAGAAGAAGAGCAAGAGAAAAAGATCAAGTCAGAGAAGAAGAAAGAGATCGAGATAAGGATGAAGTCATGGGAAGAAATCGCGATAAAGATCAACTTAGAGGCAGAGAAAGAAAACGAAGACATTGCTGTTAGTACCAAGGTGCCTAAATTGGCACCTTTTTTTATACAATACTGCTGATAGACCATGGCTGACTATTAGTCGAGTGAAGGTAAGAATGTTGGAACAGAAACAATTAATGCATATGTACTTGATACGTTAAAAGGATTGAAAGCAGTACAGCGTGAAGCGAAAAAGACAGTTGTTGCTTTGAAGGAAGTTGAAAAATATCGACGAAAAGACTCGTAATCAATGGAGCTTTGAGTCGTTGGATAGTGTTCCAAATGTTTATTACACAGGCGAACAGATTGATAAAAAGGATTGCATCTGATTTCCTCACCCGTTTCCGGATGACTAAGACCATACTTCTGTTGAATGTCCAGGGGGCCGAATGCCATACGTACATAAAATTGTTTCATCCTCTGGAATATTCTTCTTCTAACAATTAACTAAACCATAATCAAGATTTTTGGGGGTTCTAAAGATTCCAGGGGTTGAATATGATTTGCTTGTATATATTATGGATAAACGCCAATAATAAAAGAGAGTATCCCCTCTCTCCCCGCCTTTTTGGCGGGTTTTTTTATCCATTGCATATACCCAATACATTCCACAGCCTTCCCAAACTTTTGGAAGAGGGTTAAGTAAATAAAGTTTGTTTTGTTATTCTTCAATTTAAACCATATATAGCTAAGCTACACAATCTTCATTCAATAGATGAGGTTTCCCTGCTCAACTCAATAAAAACAGCTTAACTACCGTGCTGGCAATTAACCTATGAATGGGATACGCATCTATATGTAGAAAAAGTAAGGAAACGATCGCAAAAAAGGGAAAAAGCACCCTCCTCTGGTTGAAGAAACGTAAATTCCCTTAAGTTTTACATCCTTCAGAAAACCGCGATAACATTTACATAGTAATCTTTAACTTCAACTGGTTTTCAAACTTTATGATACAAATATTTAGCTGACATTGTTGAACTTTTTCAGGAGGGCCCTAGAGCTCCCTATTCTCATTTAATACTCTGCAAAACTGGCACCTAAAATAATGAGAAGAATAATCAGCTGTTTTTTTGACACAACGTCGCGTTGTTAAATAAATTAGCCCCCCATAAAATATCTTATGTTAAAAAGCTGATTTCGAATGGACGATTGACAAGGATGGTCAATTGTTGAATTATCGTCGTCTTCTACAACTCCCCCCTCGTCAAACCATGCGTGAGTTTTCCCTCACACTGCTTTCCGACAGCTCTCATCTAAGGCATTCAGAACGGCATCTTTAAACGTTATCAGGCATCATGGCGTGCACACACAGAAACAGACGCATTCCTGTCATAAGGATGCACCTGCACGGTAAAATCAAGAATCCAAAATTAAGAAGAAGGGGTAAATCATTCTTTTGAAATTATTGATACAAACCAAGAGGTTAATAGAAATATGGGAAGAAGAGCCTTCTTAAAAAGAAAAATGGAAAACGCCTGCGTCTAAAGCGACGGAACCTTCTTGGATAGCCGTATCCTCCATAACCATAATTATAGCCATAACCAAATTGACGTGTCATATCACCTAGGTAATCGCTATCCATATCTCCTACAGGCACAAGTAGATAGACAGCATCGTCAGCAACATCGTCAATAATGCCATCATACATTTGATCATCTGTACCTTCACATTGGATTAAATGATATTTGTACCTTTTGCACATATCATACATGTGATGCTGATGCCCCATGTTCTTGTCATCTGATGGCATATGGGAACTCTGGTAATCCTGTGTTTGAGGATAGCTATTCTGATAATTATAGACCATACCATACTGACGATGATCAGGCTGGGCATACATTGGATAAGGTGCATAAGCAGGGACAGGAATATCATATGACATGTTTGAACGTTCAGCACCCGAGTCCGGTGTCACATTATTTTGAGAGCCTTTATTAGCCGATTGTTTCTCTTCAATGTTGAATTCTTCCTCCATAAAAAAATCCTCCTTACATTTTTGGGTAGCACACTTACCACTATATGAACAGGAGGCAGTCCCAGCTACAATAAATTTTTATATGAAGGAAAGAAAATTCCTCAGAATACCGCCTTAAAACTACTGCAGCACTTCATTTTCGGAAACCAAACACGTGAACACCTCAGTTTTCATTATTCCTGAATCCTGATCCTATAACGGACTAAAAATCAGAAAGTGGACTGCTAAAGCCTATCATTTTTAAATTTTTGCGCCCTATAAAGCAATTAACATTATCGTTTGAACACTTTAGTTGAGGATGAGAATAAACTCTTCAACATCCTTACCACGCGCATTAGCATACCCGGTGTCTTCACCCGAAATAAGGAACCCACATCTTTTTAAAACCTTTATGGATCCAATGTTGTCTTTTGCAGCACGAGCATAAAGTGGACGAATTGTAACCTGTTTTAGAAATTCCCGTAAAGCTTTGGTTGCGATTCCCTTACCCCAGTATTCCTTTCCAATCCAATAGGTTATTTCTGGTTCTCCAAACTGCTCGAATTGTACAACATGGCCAACGACGGTGTTCTCAACAATGATCGTTTGCTTAATAATATTCTTATTCGTAAGTATTTTGTTCCAGTTTTCAGCAAAACTATTCCAATCATTAGGGTCTTTCCTTGTAAAGGCGGCCATTTGGTTTGCCTCCCTGTCCTGCTGATGCTTAAAAAAAATAGGGAGATCATCATCAATCACATTCCGAAGCACTAACTTGCTCATTAATCTCACCCTCTGCCGTTCATGTTCTACTATATTTTATCAAGTGAAGTCACCTTGATATGACTACAATCACTTCATTTTCTTGTTTAATTAAACTGCCTTACAATGGCAATTTTGGCACTTTTCCTTATTCGAAATCACGCCATAACAATATCAAAATTTCTAAACTTAAGTAGTTAATGTTTAGAAATTGTGCCAACTAATCCGTTAATCACTTTAAAACAATGGCTCTCTATCGTTAGTAAACTTTAAATTAAATGGGATTAATGATAAATAAAAAATCAACGAAAGAAAAGTGATTAAACCAGTCAAACACCAAGTTAAACCAAGTACATTTAGTATGAAAGGAATCAATGGTAATGCAATACCATAGGTTCCCAATTTGCGATTACTTTGTGTTGTTATGTATTGTCTTTCACCACAATTGGGACATTTCTTTAGACCATCAATCACAAATAATAACTCTCTCCATTTAAACATATAATCACAGGACCAACATTCAGGTAAAGCCATTAAAACGCCTCCACTCTAACCTTTCGCTTTGCTGTTCTTCAACTGATAAAGAATGCTGAAAAGCCAATCGTTGTTCAATTCTCGCACCCTTTTCTTGCATAGGTGCAATTCAAAATGCCCAGCCGCCATTACGAAAAATCGGAATAGATTTGCCATCACGAGTTTCACCATCGATATCGAGATTAGAAGAACCAATCATAAAATCAATATGTCCAATGCTTTCATTGAATCCCATTTCTGCTAGTTCTTCTTGACTGTATTTTTCTGCATCTTTAATGTTTAACGATAATGCATTTCCAAGTGCAATATGACAAGAAGCATTCTCATCAAATAACGTGTTGAAGAAAATTAAATTTAAATTTGAAATCAATGAATCATGGGGCACGAGAGCGACCTCACCGAGGCTACGAGTACCATCGTCGATATCAAGTATACTTTTTAAATGCTCCTCTCCCTTTTCTGCACGACAATCAATAACTTTTCCATTTTCGAAGGTCAGTGAAAAGTTTTCAATAAGGTTTCCATCATAATTTAACGGCTTTGTACTGGTAACGATTCCATTAATTTTATCCTTATGCGGCATTGTAAACACTTCTTCCGTCGGAAGATTGGGAAGGAATTGAATGCCTTTCTTTGTAGTAAACTGCGCAGTTTTCCAAAGATGGTCATCCGCAAGCCCGATTGTTAAATTGGTTCCTGGTGCTTTATAGTGGAGGACAGAAATGTTTTTATCATTAAGATGATTAGCTTTTTCCTGGAGGTCTCTAAGGTGTTTTTTCCATGAGGTTACCGGATCATCAGTATTAATACGTGAGGTGTAAAAAATCTTATCCCATAAGGTTTCAATCTGCATATCAGTACCAAGATCCGGAAAAACCTTTGCTGCCCACTTTTTTGTTGGTACAGAAAGGAGACACCAGGAGATATCTCCATTGGTTTGAGCCTTTTTATAACGATTCAGAGCTTTTCCAATCGCCCTTCTGTTGAGAGCGATTCGCTCAGGGTCAATACCCTCCAAAAAATCCGGATCAGGTGCATAGACTTTTAGAAAAGCCCCTCCCTCATCAACTATCTCCTCAAACATATTGACTTGCCAATCTGAAATTTCTACAAGTCCTTCTTCAGGTGCTTTTTCATATGTAATACGTTGTATGATTGGGTCATTGAAATCCGTATAAACCTTTTTAGCTCCAGCTTCATAAGCTTTTCTAGTGACCAGTTCAACAAAATCTGCATTTTCAATATCAGCACTTATACGTAGTTTTTGTCCCTCCTGAATATTCAGCGCGACCTTAATAGTTAAATCAGCATACTCTTCGAGTTTTTTCTGAAAGCTTTTCAAGTTCAGTCCTCCAATTATCGTTTCATATGATATTATTGTATTGTCAATCTAGGCCAAGCAATAAGCGCAGTGATTATTCCACGAAAGCGCCCGAACAGAGTTATGTCACAATGTGCCCTACAATGGCAATTTTGGGCATGAGTGAACTGAATAAAAATCTAAGATAATGACAATTTTCATTGCTCAATTGTAAACTGTGCTGCCAAATAATATTTATCATAATCGCCTGTACCTCTAAAATCCAATATATCTTTAACAATACGGTATTCACCAGTATCCAGACTTCCATATAGCCAATCCCAATCAATTGTAAACTCTTCAATTTCTGATGGAGTTAATTCATAACCGATATCGTTAAAACCATATTCATCTAAGATGGTGGGTACTTGATACCAATCCCCTTCGATTTCCTTTTCCAAGGAAAAGTATTCACCGTAGACACCTTGCTTATCGGTGGTATTCTCAAATATTACTGTTAATGCTGTTGGAGAGATGCTACCTTCTTTGACAATCATAGAAATTCCATCAAAATTATTAACCGTATCATATTGTGTAACTTCCCAGTCCTTTGTTTCCAATGAATCTCCATTTCCACAAGCGACTAATAAAACGCTTACTAACAACGTCATTGCAAAAAGAAGGATTTTCTTCATTGATTAATCCTCCGACTCTTTATACCTTTAGACGAATTAAACTCATGATAAGTTTCAGATTTTTTCAAGTTCCCATTGAATCCGGAAAAACAGGACAACAAGGAGTCATTAGCTAATTCACAGCTTTTAATCTTATGCTTATATTTGTGCCAGTACCAGGTGCGCTTTCAACGTCGACTTTTCCGTCGTGAAGATCGATAATCTTTTTCACGATCGCAAGTCCAAGTCCCGTACTGCCTTTTCCGGGGGTGCGTGCCTGATCCCCCCTGTAGAAACGGTCAAATATTTTATTAACCTCATGGGATGTCATACCAATCCCGTTATCCTGAACTTCAACATTAACCCAGTTATCCTCTTTTAGTATGTTGATCAAAATTTCACCGCCACTGTCAGTGAATTTGATTGCATTCGTAAGCAGATTCGTCCACACCTGATACAGAAGATCAGAATCTCCCAGTACTTGTTCGGGTTTCCCTTCAATCTCAATGTATAATTCCTTTTCCCGCCATTCAAAACGGTGTGTTTGGATAATTTCTTTGATCTGTTGGTGAATATCCACGTGCTCATTTACAATCTTACCTTCATTATCCAGAGAAGCGAGAGTAAGCAATTGTCTGCTTAAAGTGGATAGCCGCCTGCTCTCCTTTTCTATAATATTGATATACTTTCCCTTTTGGTTCTCGTCCAATTCGGATTGTTGCAGCGACTGGGTGATTCCTCGAATTGTTGTTAACGGTGACTGGATTTCATGAGAGACATTGGAAACGAATTCCTGACGCATCTCCTCAAGCTGGCTAAGCTCTTTGCTCATGGCTGTGAAATGCTTTGCCAGTTGCCCGATTTCATCTTTGCGTGTTACGTTAAGTTCAATATTAAAGGGCCCCTCGGAGATTTTTTTCGTCGCTTCTGTTAGGGATGTCACAGGTTTAACAATTCGTCGAGCCATTAAAGCAACGAACAAAAAACTAATGACCACTGTGAGCACAAGTAAAACAGCTAGAAAAATACAAACTCCTCAAGTTGATGCTCATGATCAGGCCGAATAAACATCGCTGTGGTTCCTTCTGTAGTTTCAACTGGAACACCGATTGTATTTTCTGACACATTATTAAAAAATCGGCGGGTTGCTCTGTAACTCCATGATATTGTCCGCCTGCCAAGACTTTCTCGATCTCTTCTGTGTGTTAAATCATTATGGCGAAAATAACTGCCAAATTGGCTTTCACTACCATTTTCATGATACAAAATCAATTGATAACCCAAGTCAGCTAAGTGTGAAAAGTAGGATTCGTCTACAGCTCCTTCCTCATTTTCCACGTATTGCTTTATGTCTTGTGCCATATCTGTAATCCTGGCATCGTTAGCAGGCTTTAAAAATATTTGGTAGTAACCCTTACTAATAAAAAATGCGAGCAGACTGCTTATTATCATCACTGTGAACGTTGCGATTACAATGCGAACATAAAAACTTTTCAATCGTAAACCTCCAGTTTGTACCCAACTCCCCGTACCGTTTTAATTGAAAAAGAATTTGTATCTTTTGATAAGCGCTTGCGCAACCGTTTTATGTGAACATCAACAGTCCGGTCATTCCCCATAAAGTCGATTCCCCAGATAGTTTCTATCAACATTTCACGCGTAAACGTTTGGTTCGGAAAACTTGCTAGTTGAGTCAACAGATCAAGGGGGTCACATTGGCAAATCGAAACATAGCCGTAAGGGGATTAACCATAGGGCTAAATTGTTATTAAACAAATTATTGTAATGTGGAAGGCAAAAATAGTTAATTTATTATTATAGCATAGGAAGGATTATTTATGATTTTGAAGCGGTTGGAGTTGGCACCGCTATAGAGAATGCCGGAAGTTGTACACTCAATTTCCCCCCGCCTTTTTAAAATAAGAAATCCCCAATAACAAAAACGGAATCGGAAATAAAACAATCATATAAGCATACACATTCAGCGTCACGTCAAGGCGAAAATGTTCCTCGGAAATGAAATAGGCACCAATGGATACAAGCAACATAAGAACAGCAAATGTACTGCGCTTGATCCACTTAGAGTCGATTTTAGAAACCGTGATATTATAAGCAATTCGAAAATAAAGACTGCAGCGTATATAAATACCTACAGACATTAACAGTAATCCATAAATATCAAAACGGTCGATAAATCCCAGACTAATGATCCGAACCGATTCCAAAGCCGGGTATACAAAGTTGTCCGCCTGACCTAAACCAAATATAGAAATATTACCTGTCAGCGTCGAAAACATAAAAAGTGCATTCAGCAAAATGCCAATGCTCCATAATAAAAATGTATGCTTTTCTTTAATGTTTTGAATGGGAAGACATAACAGCAGTAATAATTCTACCCATATACTGGTTATAAGTAACACTCCCCAGAACACTGGACTCCAGCCGAATTCCAGCAGGGGGGTTAACTCTCCCCAATCTTTAAGACGTGTATCCAAAAGTGTTATCGTATGGCCAGCAAACATAGCGATGATGGCTAAAATTCCGGCTGTTAGAGCAATTCGTTTTAACCCTTTGACAGCAGCGTATACAAAGAAGATTAAAAACCAGATTAATATTGCAATTCGTGGGGTTTCCGGCAGAAAGGCAATATAAACAAAGTCGATGAGCAGTGCGAAAGAATAAATCACTAAAAATAAAAAGTACAGCATAAATAAAAGAATCATCGCATTACCGATTGGCTTTCCTAATAAATGATGAAGGATACTGGAAATACCGTCCTTAGGATATTTCCGTCTTAAGCGATAAATAGCAATTGCGAGTATAAAGGCTAAAGGCAAGGATAAAAGGGTGGAAAGCCACCCATCCCTACCAGCCATATCAATCATTAATGGTAAAATAACCACATGCCCCATTACTGCAGGCGCCATGATGAGTAGAAAAAGTGTATCCCATTTTGAAAGCATGCTCCTCAACCTCCTTCCTCTTATACCATTTCTCCTTAGATTTGGTGCTTGGTGCTAGATATGTTTTTTCTACGTCTAGTTCTTTCTTCTAAATATGAAAAGAGGTCGCTGATCGGTCTTCTCACCGCCCAATTTTTCACACTGCCCAGCAATTTGGTAGAAGAGAAGCCCTCTCAAGGCCCAAATGTACATACAGATCAGCAATTAGGTAAAAGCCAGCCTTTTTAAACTGATACTTGGTCAATGAAAACGAACGTTTATTACATCATTTAAATTTATACGGATTGTTATGAGGTCTTTCATTATGTCTTTCCATACTTTTATTAATGAGTCCTTGATGGTTGATATCTGTATTTACTTTCACAGATATTTCTGCTTTAGTGAAAATATCGTTCCATTGATCCTGAACATGTTTCCACTTTTCGGGGTATTTTCGGTAGGTTTCCATGCCTATACCGGTAATGTCTGTTTTCAATTCCTGCTGTAGCGTATCCAAGGTTGAATGGATCTGGCGCTTTGTCTTCTTATTTACCTCTTCTTGCACTTGATTCAGCCATTGTTCATTGACCGGATTTTTTGATGTGTTGTCAGCCAATGTACCATCAATGGTTACTTCAATATGTGCTTTAAGTTTGTTTCCTTGTAAAGTTGGCTTCAGTTCCGTCTTCGAATTATTGATTTCGACGGAAACCTTATCTCCATTGACCTCAACATCTACATAGCCACCGGTCGCACGGTCCAAAAGGACATTTAATCCTACACTTTCTTCATTATTCAGTTTACCGATCATTCTTCGGTTATTAATAACAGCTGTACCACCTAAGGAAGTGATGACCTGTTCATTCACTTCTTTTGTATGAATGATTGGAATATAAGCATTTGGAATCGGTCCCTCCATTAACCTAAACAAATCATACAATTTAACAGGCGTATAGCCGGCAACATATTGCGTTTGGTCTAAGGCAGAAACAATTTCAGTAGAGGAAAGGTCCTCATATAGTGTCGGCGTTTCCAGAATGTCGATAGGGTCTCCTTCTGTAATAAAAATGTAACTATTCAATCGAAACATTTGGTCCCGTCTGCTTAAGTCCAGATAACCGATAAAATCTTCTTTTGCCAGTTCCTCACTGATTACCCATATCCGATTATGATCAAAATATACTCTGCGCTTAATTCCCCGTATGGATTCGCGAGCACCTTCGATTAACGTATCTGCTTCATATTCCAATATGATGCTTTCTCCTGTTGTTCCCCCCTCACCACCACTAGATTCCCCCGGTTTGATGATCTCGGTGCTGAATTTTATTTTACCGTTGGATCCTTTGTCCAGACCGACACCATGCACAAGAGCGGAATCATTCAATTCCTGACTGTTCCAACAACCTGTCAGTAAACATAAAAAAAGAATACAAGAAAGAATTCGAAACATTACTTATCCCCCGTTTTCGGCAATGATTTGATTCTGGTAGACCGTTTGTGCGGAATACTCTTTGCACGTTTTTTGAGCCAGCGTTGTGGAACACGGATGATTGAATCCTTCCAGTCCTGGTAATAAAATGGTGAGATCGGCGCCATATATGGAACACCTACAGATGTTAATGAAACCATGTGGGTTAATAGTCCAAGCATCGCAATAATTAATCCATATCCCCCAAAAAAACTTGCGGCAATAATAAAACCGATTCGAAGCAGGGAAATAGCTCCTGTAACAGAGTTATTTATAAAAGACGTAATATAGGCGATTGAAACAACAATGGTAGTAGGTGCACTAACAATCCCTGCTTGGACAGCCACTTGTCCAAAGATTAAAGCGCCGACAATACTTAATGCTGAGCCAACCTGTTGAGGAAGGCGGACACCGGCCTCGCGCACCCCTTCAAACATGAGGAGAATCAATAGTACTTCCATTATAAGCGGGAAAGGGACTGTCTCTCTTCCCTCCATAATAGGTACCAGCATATCGGAAGGAATCATCACCTTATGAAAATTAAGGATTGCAATATAGATGGCTGGTAAGAAAATACTAACTAACATGGAAATAAACCTTAATCCCCGAAGGAATGTCGTATAATAAGGACGGGAAGTGTAATCTTCCACACTATGCATACTTTCAAGAAACAAAAATGGAGTATATAAACTAACCGGATCCCCATCAACAATAAGGACTACTCTCCCTTCCATTAAGAGGGCAGAAGCTTTATCCGGTCGTTCAGTATTTCCGATTGTAGGAAAGATGGAAAAGGGATGATCCTCAATCGCCTCTTCAATTTTTCCTGAATGATTAATCTCATCCACATTGATTTGATTTAATCGCTTTCTAACTCGCTCTATTAATTTTGGATCTGCAATATCTTTTACATATCCAATGGTTACATCCCTTTGGCTGTACTCACCAATTTGAATGGTTTCAAACTGCAAGGATGGATGTGGAATTCTTCGACGCAGCAAACTGATATTAATAGAAGATGATTCGTTAAAACCGTCATGTGCTCCTCTAACCGCCCGTTCGGTTTCCGGTTCTTCAACTGCCCGAAGCTCGTATCCTGCGACTTTTAGAAGCAATCCTTCATGAAATCCATCGACTAATAATAAGGCTGATCCTTTTAATACTTGAAGAACTGATTTTTCTAGATCGGTTTCGTTCGTAATTGTATTAAAGATCGAGATTTTATTTTCAACTTGTTGCAGTCTGGCTTCCTTGGACGCTGTTAGTGGTTCACTCGTCAGTGGATCTAAGATGTTATTACGAATCGCATCTTCTTCAACTAATCCATCTGTTATAACGAGAAGAGCCTCTAAAGAGCTTGCATCATCAAAAGAAATATGGAAATGACGAAAAATGACATCTTTTGTAGATCCAATTTGTTGTTTTAGGTTTTCTTCGTTTTGCTGAAGATCCTTGGTGAACATGGATGACTTCTGTTGTTGTGAATGTTTACCCATGGACCGAAGAATGGATGTCATTTTAGAGTTGCGTTTCATTTTGTTCATCCTTCAATAAAACTTGTTTTTTTAGTATTTAAAAAAGCATAAAGTCATTCCTTTCGATCAGGGTAGCGTCCAGATAGTGAAAGCAGCTATTTCGCCGATTTCTATCAATCCGACCAGCTGGCCCCTGACTTTAAGAAAGACGCTTTAGTGTTTTCTTATAAAAAAGTTTGGTCATTGGAAATTCCTTAATTGTCACTTACATTAAGGGGTGTTATATATAGGATGAAAAGTGGAATCAAAAATCCATTTTTGATGGTTCCTCAAGCCATACCTTGGATATCATGAATATATTACCTTCCCGTGTGTATTCAAAGAATCTTTTATTTGGTGAAAAAGATTGCTACTCTTACGCAATCGGGCCATATGGTTTTTAAAAAGAAGGAACTTATTCGCACCATTTGAAAAACAGTTCATTTTACCAGCGTGTCCGATAGAGATCACATTAATTTTAGCGTCATTGCACATTATAAAAATTTTGTTCCCTTCACTATCCAATGTTTCATCAAGCGCAAAGAATGTTTCATTTTGCCGATTTTAGCCACGGCATCCCGGATGATCGGAGAGGAAGGTTCAACAGGTAACTCCTCTATCACGTGAACAACCGGATTGGTTCTCTGGTGACAAATCGAATCCCTTCTGCTTAGTAGAAATCAAATTTTTCAAAGTTGAAATAGCCTCTATCGAACACGTGAAGTGCATTTTTATCTGGTACGATTAAGGCTCATCTGCTGGTCTGGCGGCGTAATAATCATATCGGTTGGGTAGGTTTCACCATCGCAAAAGACAATCGATGTATGCATCTTTACCCCGGATTTTGTATCCCGAAAATCCGCCCATTCATATTGACTAAGACACATGGAAAGCGTTGATGAATCAATTACATGAATTCTCCCAAGCGCCTTATCAGCCCTATTGGATCCAAGTGTTTGGTGCAGCTTTTGAATCAAATGATGCAGGATAACTTGGAAGATCTCAGATGGTATGTCACCAAACTTTCTTGAAAGTTGGGATTTACTGATACTTTCAATCCCAACTTGCCTTTGAACCGATTGACAGATATGTTAAAAAGCTGGATGTACTGACATTTACCAGGCTTTTCATCTATGCCCAGCTAAAAGGGCAATTACCACCATTCATAATATTGACATAATAATTATGCTTGACTTTTACTTGAAATTTTTATGCAACGCTAGTGGCATATTATTAATTTCTAACAATTGGCTGGATGCAGATCTTTCTATGGAAGGCACAGGTGATCCGGTTCCAAGCATGGTTAATTTAATTTTTGTCATTTTATAATCCTCCTTTAGTTCAAGGATTACCAGAAGCGTACTATTTTATTATAAGGCCGCTTCTTTCTTGCACGAGAACCGGGTTAATAATCAAGAATTGAAAGCATGGGTTAAAGGGAAGAATAGAAATGTCGAGTTAAACACGTTACTTAACTCAAGGATGATATTATGAAAAATAGGAAATCAAAACAAATCAATAAAGATAAACCAACATCGGAATCCAAGTATATTCAACAACATCTGGCAAATGAACGGACATATCTGGCTTGGCTGCGAACAGCTATAGCCATTATGGGAGTTGGTTTTCTGGTCACGAATATGCATTATGTGACAGATTCACCACATTCACCGGAGACTGATATGCTGGCAAACATAGTCGGACTGGCCTCTGTCGGACTGGCAATTTTTACGATCGTTCTGGCTTTAATCGGATATACAAAAAAAGCAAAGTCTATCAACAACCAGACTTTCCATAGCTCGAAAATAACCCTTGTCCTGACTGGTATACTAGTAATTGTAATTGCTCTGTTATTTGCCGCCTATTTTTTAATGCTTAACTAAGGACGTCAAATCACCAAGTGCAAATATGTTGTTGACATCCTTCTTTAAATCATTGGATAAGACAAGAATTAAAAAGATTTCCTATCGTTCTGTAGATCAGAAAGCAAAACATTTGTCGTTAAAAGAAACTGGGACAATATCCCATTTTTGGGACCGTAACAAAGTAGCATGTCCTACGACGTCTCAAGGAATATCAGAATAACGAAGTAATATTCAGATCTGGTACTTACCGATTAGGTGATGTGCCATGCTTTTTTTATTATTGTTTAGTTTTAAGTAAACAAAATGGATCACCTCTGATTAAATTAAAGTAACCACACAATAACCATCGTAGGGACAGTTATGTATAAATAATATCATTTTTTGCTGGCTGTTCCCTATTTTGCACTTGAAGTGGTTCTTCCTCCATAGCATTTTTACATTAATAAGACCTATCCCTTGTTTTTTGCTAATTGATCATGGTCAATCAAACGTGGCGGCTCTTCCAACCACCCATTATCAATCATAATATTTGCCCCATCTTCGGAGTATTTACCAATCTCTAGCGCGAGGCGCGAGTAAAGCACTGCTAGATCACGTCTGAAAGTGGTTGACACTGAAGTTCCGTAATAAGCTGCACCGAGCTGGTTCAGTGCCAGAACCTGAAACATCATCATCTTATCTGAAAATGGTGAGACGGTTGAATTGGTCACCGGTTCATCCGAAAACATGGAGGCAGGCAAGCCCTCTTTCTGTAACTTCGTTGTGAAGACTTGTACGTGTCTCGATGCTATTTCTTTACCTCGTTTGAAGTACTTCTGCACGTCATTCGATTTTGCAACCTGGTTAAAAGCGGTTAATAAATGCATCCCAAGTGCATTTCGTTGTGTATTCGCATGAAGATTAGAGATTTCCAGACTCAGTAAAGGTCTTTGCTGCCCGAACCATCCCGCCAAAAAATTTTGTTTCGTGACAAAGTCCACCTCATCCGGCGTGTTGATAAAAGGGGAACGAACATAAATCCCTTTCGACAACAATACGTTCATAGCCTGGTCATGAAGTTGCGTGGATTCATTCAGACATTCTGAAAAATACTCTCGGACATCCTGCCGCGCACAGAAGGCTATCGCTTGGGCATACTCCTGCATCCCCAGTTGGCCGGTTTGCTTAATGATATTTAATATAAATTGATCAGAAACCAATCGCGGTGCCTTTAAATCCACGTCCTGATCAGTAAAACCAACAGGAACGGGGCGATTATCAGATTGAAAAAAAACAGTGAGTTTGGGGATATGGGCTTGTGAAATTGTTAAAGCTTGCTTGACTACCGGGCGAATATCAGCGTCTTCAACAACTTGCATAGCATGTTTCATAGTACAAATGGTAATGCTGTCCTGCATATACGCCACCCAGAGCTGCGAAAGCTCCGAGGAATTTAATCCCGCATTATGTTGTGTTTGGTCCATACTTATCATCCTTCGTTATTTATTTCATGCTTGTCATATTTTTTACTCACCTCCAGAAGATATTCATTACTCAATCTGTGAAATAACAGTTATGCGATCCACTGTTTAAAGGCTTAGTCGCGGATGAATTTTGCTGATGCGGACGGTTCGCCGGTGCTATAATGCATTATATTCTAAGAAATAAGGCCGAGTTGAAGGGAACAATGACTCTTTTGAGTAAACCACGTACATACTTTTTTTTGAATCTGAAAATAAACTTAATCGAACATTAACAATCGATGATATGGAAAAAGACGTCTGATTTGAATTTAGATATAGTATGAGCTTTCTGGTTGAAATTTTTGGTCATGCAAAGGCATTAAATTTAGACTCGGATTTTTTCAGGCTAATCAAGAAGGAAATGAACCAAGGCCGCTAATTGTACTTTTGTTGAATATTTAACATTATTAAGGCTACATACTCCCTCAAAATAGCCCTTACTTCCAACTTTAATTTTTTAAACTAGAATTGTATATATTTTTTAAAAGCCCATACACTATAAATGCCCAAAGTTAATCTGTTGAAGTGGTTTAATCCTTCAATGTCAAAAAGATGCCAAGTTAATGATGGCATCTTTTTTGGTAATATTTTCGACAGTAATTCCTAATAGAACGCACCATAAATAAAGCTTATTATTCCAAGATATGACCCGTTTGCTGATTATTATAATCTTTAACTCATTAAAAAAATAACACCGCTCAGAATATAATCCAAGCGGTGCATGAATGGGATTTACTTTTATACACGTTTTTGCAAAGGACTGTGACTGCATAAACGTGAAGGTTTGGCTGTTTGGACGTTCGATACACCAAGTCCGGTTAATTCAGCTCTTCATGAAAATCCGCTGCAATATAACCATTCATTAAAACGGAAATTCCCGCGCATTCTTCTGCACCGAAATCCACTTGCCTTCTGTGAATTCATCAACAATAAATGGGCTGCCGAAACGACCGATACCACTTTGGCGCATGCCACCGAAGAGGGCAGTTGGTTCATCATTGACAGGTTGATCATTGATGTGCGTCATGCCGAATTTTAAGTCAATTGCATATTCACGTGCTTTTTCCATATCCTCCGAAAAGATGGTTGAGCTTAAGCCATATTCAGTGTCATTAGCCTTGTTGATGACATCATCGTCTGAAGAGGCTTTAACCAGAAGCGCAATTGGTGAAAACATTTCTGTTTGGGCCAGCTCACTGGCATTCTCAACATTACCAATGACTGTTGGTGTTAGGATATTGCCAACCTGTTTGCCTTCCACCAAGATATCATAGCCGAATTCTTTTGCCTTGTTAATATTAGCAAGTGATTTCTCCATCTGCTTTTCATCGATTAGAGGGCCGACGACAACATCCGGGTCACGTGGGTCGCCATATTTAACTTCTTTGGAGCGAGCAACGAATTTTTCCGCAAATTCATCATATGCATCTTCATGCACAATGATACGGTTAATCATCATACAAATTTGACCCTGGTGCAAATATTTTCCAAAGATGGCTGCGTCTACGGCTTTGTCAATATCAGCATCACTTAGGACACAGAATGGACCGTTGCCTCCGAGTTCCAGTGCGACATCTTTCAATTGCTCACCGGCAACTTGGCCAATGTGACGACCGACAGGTGTGGAACCAGTAAAGCTAACAAAGCTAGCAGCTTCATGGTTGAACATTGTATCGCCAGTCACGCTTGATTTGGTCAATAACGACTGGAATAGACCTGCAGGCATACCGGCTTCTTCAAATACTTTGGCAATCACAGACCCGGAGCTAAGACCGCATTTGAGATCCGGTTTGTGAACGATCGAATTACCAAGTGCGAGCGCCGGCGCAATAGTACGCATCGATAAATACAGCGGGAAGTTAAACGGTGCAATTGATGAAATGACACCTTTTGGCAACCGGTAAAATTCATTCATTTTATCTGGAATAATTGATGGTTTCTCCTCGAATTGACCGATTTTATCGATCATCGTTAACGACTCTTCAATAATTCCAACCGTTAAATCAAATTCCAGGTTGGCTTTGACAGCTGTACTGCCTGATTCAAGAGTCAGGATTTCCTGGATATCATCTTTATGATCTTTAAAATATTGAATGGCTTTTGTTAGCACGTCTTTGCGAAGTTCTGCATCTTTACCCCAGGCTTTTTGTGCTTTTTTAGCACCATCAAAGGCTTCATTAAGCTGATCATGGGAAGCAAGGTTGACTTTTGCCAATACATCATTATCATATGGGTTCATCATATCAACAGTTTTATTTTCCTTCCCCTCAACCCATGTGCCGTTGATGAAACTTTTATTTAACACCTGATATTGATTCATTAATATAGCCTCCTAGTATTATAGCGTTACGATTTAGCTGTTATGGTGGCAACTGAATCTACTATACTTACAATTTAATTGTAGAATGATCGAACATTCATGTCTATTTTTCTGTTTAACGCTTTTATATCACAATAAATTTCTATATAATGCGCTTCTATACCCATACATTCAGAAGTTCGTCAGCAGGACTGTTATGGTAAATCTTCGCAACAATTAACCGAGAATATAACACGAAATCTCTTACTAAATAGCTTGCTATTCGACGCAGGGAGAGCCTTTCAGAAAGTTACTTCCTCATTCGATTCCTCGACATAATCCTTCAGTATTAAAATCTTAAACCTGCCTGACCTGTACCGAAATTGTGTGACCACATTTCAATTGAGTCAAGAACGATTCGCACAAGCACAGGTCCATACCTACTATTTCTCTATTTTTGAAAGCGTCATTCAATAAAATATGCAGCGTATTCATGTTACATTGCACCAAGTGGTTCTAAATCAATAAATTGCTATTTCATTTTTTTAAGCGTTAACATTAAGATGTAATAAAACATACTTGAAATAAATCAAATACAAAAAGGGTGATACTTAAATGGGAAGATTAGATGGTAAAGTTGCCATTATTACCGGGGCCGCACAAGGGCTAGGTGAAGCACTCGTTAAACGCTTTGTTGAAGAAGGTGCGAAAGTCGTTGGTGTTGACTTAAACGAAGAAAAGTTAAACGAAACAGTCGATAAATACGGAAATGACAATCTTGCCTTAAAGTTAGATGTAACCGACGAAGAAGGCTGGCAAAAAGTTGTTGATACGACGGTTGAAAAATTTGGTAAAATCGATATTTTGGTCAATAACGCCGGTATGATGTCAAAAAAAGGCGTGCTTGAGTTAAAACCAGAAGAATATATGAAAACTATTCAAGTCAATTCGCTCGGTCCACTCTTAGGCATTCAAAAAAGCATCCCAAAGATGAAAGAAAATGGTAGCGGATCGATTGTCAACATTGCATCGATTGGAAGTCTGAAATCAGGTGCTGCTGATGGCGGCGATGCTGCATACTCTGCTTCCAAAGGGAGTGTTCGTTCATTAACAAAACACGTCGCACATTACTTCGCTAAAGACAACATTCGTTGTAGCTCCGTATTTCCAGGTGGCATTATGACAGACATGTTGAAAAAAGTATTTAACGAAAATCCTGAGCTTTGGGAAACGACAAAAGTTTCAAGTCCGCTTCCAGATCACATTGCTGACCCAGAAGATATTGCGAATGGTGCAGTTTACTTAGCAAGTGATGATGCAAAAGCTGTGACAGGTGCTGAACTCGTCATTGATAACGGTAATATGACCCATTAATCGTACGATAAAAACTGTAGCATTAAAATAAAGTTTGATTAAATGGGCTAATAAACACTGATTCAACAACACAACTATAGCCTGTTTTTGAACAAAGACTGACCAAAAACAGGCTCACAATATATTTTATCCGTAGCGTTTTTTCTACCTTTGATTTCATATTTCGCGCCTTCGTATTATATGGTAGTCAGTCGTGTACTGGCTGACCTATTTTAAATAGTTTATCCTTGGGGAGCCGGGTAGGACGCTCGCGCCGTGGGACTGATCCCGTTCCGTAATACTGTCACCCCTTCCTTATAGAAACATGTTTGAGGCTGGTTGGGACATGATCCCGTATAACACACGAAGCTATGAAACTACAAGGTTGGTTAGGGGCACCGGCAAATATACTAAAGGAGTTGTGATAAAAAATGGATCCTGTCATTGGCCTGGATATCGCAAAAGGGGAGAGCCAGGTCCAAGCCTTTTTAAAAAGGAAACAAACTTATAAGCAGAGCTTTAAATTTGCTCATGATCTACAGGGACTTCATGCTTTTTATCGATTTTATCAAGAAATGGAACAGGTTTCTGGCCAAACACCAGCTGTAATCTTTGAATCTACTGGACATTATCATGAGCCTGTGCTTCAATTTCTTGAAAATCATGATGTAACGTATTATTTAATCAATCCGGTGGTTTCCTATGAAGCCAGAAAAACGAGTCTACGCAAAGTGAAAACGGACAAAACCGATGCCTTCCATCTAGGGGAGCTGTACTACAAAGAAGATTTGGAAGTTTTCCAGAGAAAAACAGAGCAGTATTTAAATCTGCGGCAATTAACCAGGCAACATAGTGCTTTAACAGACAGCTATGTCGAAATCAAACTTCAGTTTCAGGCTGCCCTGGATCAGATTTTCCCGGAATATCATGGTGTTTTTTCTGACCTTTATTCCAAAATCTCGTTAACAACGTTACAGCGTTATCCAACATCTTCCGATGTCAAAAACACAAATCAGGATGATTTGGCCAGGGAGTTACGTGAAAATGGTCCTAAGCGTTCTTACGCATGGTTTTTTGGAGAAGGCGAGTCAGTTAAAGGATTCGGCTGAACGGAACCCTTTTAAACACCATGTATATCATGGCCATCTTGTCAGTCTGCATATGTACATTCAGATGCTTCTTCAATTCCAAAGGCATCTATCCAAGCTGGAAGAAGAGATAGATGCCCTGGCTAACACTTTGAAGATATTAAGTTGATTACGACAATCCCGGTATTGGAAGTTAAAATTGCAGCGGACAATTACTCCGAGATGGGGAGCATTGGATCATTCAATCATCAAAAAGCTTGTTGCCTATTGTCGGTATTTGATCTAGCGTATTTTGAAATCAGGTAAGTTTAAAGCAACCATCAATAGCATCACGAAAAGAGGTTCATCAAGATTACGCCAAGCTCTTTATACAGCGGTGAAGTGCGGTATAAATAAAGATCGCAACACAAAGCTTAGAACCTTTTATGATCGCAAAAGAGAGGAAGGAAAACCGCATAAGGTAGCTATCATTGCTTGTGCAAACAAGCTTCTCCACTGGATCCATGACATGTTGAAACATAAAGAAGCTTTTATTGATCAATAACAACACTAGAAATACCATATTTCAAATCCTTCCAGTTAAATAAAAGAGGATATTTGGTATGTCCATTTAGTGTAACATGTTTTTTTGAACTTTTTAGGCTTAAGTATTGACTCCTATTAGCTGGTATTAGCTGAGATACTTTATTTTAATTACCATTCATCCGTAAATTTCTTTAGAAAACCTTCCATAATGGGTTATTGTTGTCGTGTACAATCAAGTCAGGTCATTTTTAACAAACAAAGTTGGTAGCCATAACAAATTAATACTGAATTATTACTATCTTCCGCAACGGGGCGACGGACAAGTTATGCTATACACTTTGAAGCGCGGAATGATGGATCAAATGATTCAACTTTACAACGGAGGGTGGAAATGAGGGACCCACGTTTCCCGAATTCATCTCGTGACAATCCTGAGTGCATCTATTCTTGAGGTATGAAGCCAGTTGATTCGGCAGAACGAAGACTTGAAGACGCTCTTCGAGAGAAGGTATGTCGGATATCTTGAACGGCTGAAGACTGGATAAGGATCTACCAGGAATACAGTAAATATACAGTTTGTGAGTATATGTCGTTATGAAAGCCACCTTTTTGTAGGTGGCTTTTTGAAGAAGGCATTTAATCTGTTAATCGACACCAGGGACCATCCAGGGGTGTGGATATCGCTTTCAAAGAGGGTTCGGTACGACAGGCGATCTTGACCATTTGTATCTTAAAATGGTCTCATGTCGGAGCCTTTCCTTGTTCAATTTTGCCTACCAGTCAGGATCTATATAAGTTCGCGTCTAAAGCTTAGCAAAGGACATCGCTTTGGATTGGCGGATCGGGCATCTCGGCTGAGGTAGATGGAGCCTACTCCGACACAGGGACTTTGTTCCCTACACGATCTTGGATTGATGTTTAGCGTGACGTGTATCTGCCAAGCCTCGTCTAGGACGGGACCAAAAATTCATTAGTGAAACATGAATGTAATCCAGTTCCTGATCGGATAGCACATCGACGAATTCCAACGTGTCCGCCATTGTAATACCCGGAGTTTGGGGTTCTTCCGGAGAAAGCCGGTGCCCCACGATGAATGGATCTTTTGCGTGGTCACCCACGGGTTTTTCTGGATCTCATTTGATGACAGCCAGTGAAAGTTCATTCGTTTTTTCAGGCTTCCACCCCAGTGGTCGTCACGATGATTTGATGAGGAGAAAGAACTGATGGATCAGGTATCCATTCGCTCCATTGGATTTCACCCCGGTCGATCCGGCTTGAATGGCTCGACGGGCGCCCTCCCCATACGCATGAATGATTCCCTTAATTTCGCCATCCTCTAATGCACGGGGACCGATCGTTCTTTCTCTCCTGCCAGACTGCACTAGCACTGACAATGTCCCCATTTTGGACTATCGGTGGACACACGTCGCCATGATAAATTGCAAGGACCGCTTTGGCGCCTTGATCTTGAATCGTTTGTCGCCAACCTTCTTAATCGGGATCATATCATCATTGTGCACGCCAATTTCGCCGGAGAAGCCTTTGCCGCCTGCTGTCACATTTGGCACAGGCTGTTGACGACCATTGCTGACGCCTTTTTGACGACGTTATAATATTTCACTTCATCATCAGAAACCGTTCCGTCCGAATTTGAGGACCAGTTGGTCATGGGGGCCATGACCATACGATTCTTCAATCGGGTACCATTTGGAAAAGAAAAGGATTCAAATAATAGCTAGTATTTTTCATTCAATGTTTTTGCCTCCCCTTTATAACTTCACTTAAAAGATTATTTACAAATAAATGTTACCTCCTATAATAAAACAACCATCGCAATCATATAAATTACTTCATTACTCGCAAATTCTAGACATTCCTTAGTGCCTCTTCAATCGGAACATCGCCTTGACAAGAATTTCAAACCCGATGGGATGTATTTCTGTATCTAGTGAGTGACAGCACTTGCGCTATCAGCACGCGGATGCCATTTGGACGGTCTTCGATATGTTCCGCCGCGGTAATGGTCCCATTGGCAGGTTCGTTTAATAACCTTCCGGGACGGAGAATGGTATAATTTCAAATGACTGGATTGCAGGTTTTGTCCGCATCGCTTTTTGCTTTGAAATATATTTCATGGACTCCGGGCCATTTATCAGGGGTATCAGCATCATCGAACTGACATGATAAAACGCTTTACATGATTATTTTCTGCCTCGTTCACGCCTTTCATAGCACCTTGGCGATCCACCAATTCCGTTTTTTCAAGGACGGTATGGCCCGGACCAGCGGTAAAATCACGCATTCGCAACGTCAAAAGCATAGAAATCTGCTCTAATCAGCAACAACAACCTCCGCCCCTAAATGTTTCTAGTTCATTTCGCCTGATTTTCGTTGCGAATCATCCGCCTTTGCTTGATGTCGCTCTTGTCCAGGACAGATAAATATGTTGCCAATTTGTCCATATGCACCGATCACTAACTTTCATATTCAACAGCTCCTCTTATATAATCACAGCTCAACTGGGCGGTTACTTTTCATCCTATATTTAAATTTGTCTTCTTCTTAATAGGATTAAACATCGAATCAATTCATTAAGCAGTCTTCTTATACGCTATCATACGATTCATCAAGTATGGATGCGATATTGACTTTATTCTATTTTTACACGCTAGCCCTTAATCAAATAAGACCATATCGCGTTCTTTCGTGTTGGACAGATACATTGTACTGTTGTGAATTCGTCAAGATCCAGTTCCATTAAATCGACAAGGACTGATTCTTTTTCCGCCAAACGGGACGTGGAACTCGTCATTAACGGTGATCATTGACATGAACCATACGATATTGAAGTTCTTCTAGCGATGTTTACCCCATGTTCTAAGGAATAAGAATGGACGGCTCCGCCTAAGCCATACGGTGAATCGTTGGCGATGTCACTCCTTTGCCATGAAAATCGTTAGTAAATCTGTGCACTTTCTTACTCACACGGGACCAATTTTCTTTGGCATGATGTGTTTCACTTAATCGGTGGGCTTCTTGAATCTCCTCAAGTTTCATAACTGTCCCTACATTTGCGCGGATCTTTCCTTGTTCAGTCATTTCCCCGATCTTGGCAAGCTGTTCACCATCAGGTTCAAGGAAAACATAGCCCGCTTTCACCTTTTTCGTATGGCTATTCTGATCAGGCTGACCCAGCAATAGAAACCAGAACACCTTTCTTTTAACACATCATAACTTGCGTCTGGATGTCACGCCAAGCGTATCAAACACAATGTCCATATCGGGCAAGAACCTGTGTGAAATCTTTCGTTGGCGGTATCAATAACTTTGTCTGCCCCCAGCGATTTTACAAATTCAACATTTTTCGTGCTGCAAGTCGTGCCACCAGGCACCAAGGATTTTGCGAGTTGATGGCAAAACTTCCAACTTCCCCTGATCCAGCGTGAATTAACACTTTGTCACCTTGTTTGATGTCAGCAAAGTCATCAAGACATTGCCACGATGTTAATCCAACAAGCGGAATTGATGCAGCTTCTTCAAAAGATAGATTTTCCGGTTTTTTTTTTGCAACAAGGGTTTTTCATCACGCTACATATCCGCATAGGTTCCATTACGGGTTATATCCGGCCGGGTAAATACCTTGTCTCCGACCCTGAATTTCGTCACTTTTTCCTACCTCTTTATTGTTTTCCTGCGGCATCCAAACGAGAGTAAGCGGAAAGTTATATCCAGCATTCCTTTTCAGATACCCCTCACGTATTTTCCAATCACGGGGTTTACGGACGTAGCTGCTATTCTCAATCAAACATCATTGTTCTTTCAAATTTGGTTCGTCTATTTCGTATACTTTAACTCATCAAATCCCCGCCGTATTTTCAATATACTGCTTTCAATTTGGGTCCTCCTTCATCATGCCATTTCCTTTATTCCTAATTCGTTATTCATCGACTTTTATAAGTTGCTGCCAAGATTCTCACCCTTTAAACAACCGAGAAAAGCTTCTGGTACGTTCTCAAATCCTTCCACAATATTTTCTTCATTATTCAGTTTCCCTCGGCTAACCAGCTGAAAGATCTCGGATACCTTCACTGAAACGGTTCAGCATAGTCACAATGATAAAGCCTTGATCAATCCACGGCTCTAATGAGTTTTGTCTGAATTCTTGGACCTAGATCACCGTCAGTCCGGGTTATAAGACGAAATCGCACCGCAAAGAGGATGCGTGCAAATTCATTTAATAGATTTATCGCTGCGTCAGAAAATTGGGTCGCCGACATTTGTCAAAATATATATCTATTCCATTTGGACAGGCTTTCTCAAGCGCCTGTTCCATATTTGGAGAGGTTTTATAGTTAATCGTTTCGTCAAAGCCAAGTTCCTGCTTTAAATAGGTTGTCTTTTCATCGGAACCAGCAATTCCGACAACTCGAGCTCCTTTAATTTTGGCAATCTGTCCAACGATCATACAACCGCTCCTGCTGCACCGGATAAAACACTGTTTCCCTTCTTTTGGCTGACCAATATCAAGCAGACCAAAATAAGCAGTTCAGCCAGTTTAAGCCAAGGACACTCAGGTATGCGGTCAGAGGAGCGATTGTTTCATCAATTTTACGTACCTTGGATTCCTGAATAACGTTATATCGCTGCCATCCGAGCGTCCCGACTACTTTATCACCGACGCTTAACTGATCTGAATCAGACAAAACGACCTCTCCAATAATTCCGCCACAGATCATTCTCATTTTAATTCGAAAGGTTTCACATACGATTTTGCATTATCCATTCCTGCCTCATATACGGATCAACAGATAAATAGATTGTTTTAAACAAGAACTCTCCTTCTTCGGTTGTGGTACAGGAACTGTCTTTAAATGTAAATTCTCTTTTGGTTGGCATCCCTTTTTGGCGCTTTGCCAATAGATCTGACTATTTTTTAATTTTTCTTTTAATGTCATTATCTTTCACCCCTTTAGCCTTCAAGTTCGACTGCATATTATCCCTGGGTTGCTTGGAGTATGGACAGATTTGATGGGCGGATTCAACAAGTTGTTCAGCTACTTCTTGTTCAACCCCTGGAATTTTAACATCCAATGCAACAGTAAGAGCGAAACCTCCACCGGTATCTTTTCCTATTGATACTTGCGCTTTCTCTGTTTCGCCAATTTTTAGTTCGTTGCTTTTCTGGCAGCCAAATTCACGCACTGTCAAAGCAGGCTGCATACCAGCAGAAATAATTGTTCCGGATTGGTCCTTCCCAGCACGCCAAGTGATTTAGTACTATTGGCATATCAATTATCTTATCATCTTGAAATTCACACGCCCATTACGTCCACCTCTGACAGTGGATGAAGCAGTATATAAAGCATTTCATGTTATCACCTTCAATTTATTTTGCTTAATTTAATTGTGCCCAATCTAATTGTGCAATGCTATAAAACATAAAAGTTCTCCTCTCGTCAAAAAACAGTTTGACATTTCATGAACTTCATTATAGTTTAAAATAGAGAGGACTGAAGGAAGAATGTTATGGAGAAAGATGAAGCAATAAAATTAAACAACCAGCTGTGTTTTTCTATCTATTCATTATCAAGAGAAATCAATAAATTGTATCGTCCGTTTTTGGAAGAACTCAATTTAACTTATACACAGTATCTTGTCATGCTTGTTTTGTGGGAAAAGAATCCTGTACAATGAGGAGTTGGGAGACAGTCTTTTTCTCGATTCCGGAACACTTTCCCAGTGCTCAAGCGCCTACAGAAGAGCGTTAACATACCGACGAGGATCCCGATGATGAAAGGCGTGTATTAATTTCCTTAACTGAAGAAGGAAAACAATTAAAGGAAACGGCAGCGGAAATTCCCGGTAAGCTTATTAAAAAGAGTGGTCTCAGTGAAGAGGAATTTTCGAAGACCCTTTTCGACTTCACAAATTTATTACAGCAAATTCAGCAAGCGAATACAGAGTAGATCATGTGCTTCAGCAAAAAGGAAAGAAAAGGTAACAGGCCCCTCTTTCCTTTTTACAGTTTAAATGTCTTTCGCTTACTAGAATATTTTTGTATCCGGGATGGCTGATGCTCCTGAAAAAAATCCAAAATCAACAATAAAAAAAGGCGACAACCCCTCACCTCCTTCCTTACTTAAGTTAAACTACTTTTCTTCCTCAGCTATCATTAAAAGCTTATCATTTTCTCTATTTAGAGTACTGTTTTTTTTATGAATTCAATTTAAATACCAATCCATTTATTTTTAACATATCTTATTCAACTATCTGGCCCATGAGCCAAGAATGTAACGTATTCTTATTCCTGATATGCGCCCGATTGGAGAACAAATTCTTTGTAGTTATTCCTCTCATTCTCAACTTAAATTCCTTTATTTTGTTCTGTTTGAAACTCTCTATTCCTTTTATTAATCCCTTCCTTTTGTTTTTGCCACCACTTAGTACCAGAAATAATAAAAATAATACCAATTACCCCTATTTTTTAGGGCTGTTATGTCGGGAATATTATTTAGTCAACAAAAGTGGAGAATCAGCCCCTCCACTTTGCTTTACTGTCTTAAATCCTCAATTAAACCATCAAAAAAGATTCCTTCACTCAAAAATGAAAACTCCTACATAATATGGTCCAATTTTAAAGGACAACTTGTTAAACAAGCGCGCCGCCCGTTTCTTAAATAGTCTTTTTGGATATTACTGCAGAATGAAAAGGGGATAATCAAAAAGATTGAGCTTGGCATCACATCTCCATCTTTCATTGTTCTGATACGTACAGCATAACCTTTTGCACAATGAATCCAACCAACACACCCAGTATCACAAACAACATCGGTAGCCATACAGGTCCGAAAAGCACACCAAACAATGTCAATGTCGTAGAGTAAATTAGACCAACAGTTACAAAATAAGCCGAAAATACGAACGGTAAAAATGCAAAACGTGATTGTCCTTCTTCTGCATCCTTAAAGGCATCCCACATCGTAAAAAGGTAACAGACAGGGACAATAAAACATCAACCATCCATAATTGGCTTGCACTATTGCTGTTTGTATATCTCCTTGGAAACTGTAGAGGATTGTCTGATTAAAATTTGTCTGGATATTAATTATGAATTCAAAGATAATGAGCAGAATCCCTTTGATGTGTTTCCCGTTCAAAAGCTGACCGAATCCGGGGAGTGCGATGGACCAAAGCAATTTTTCCATTCATATCGCCTCACCCTTCCCTTTTTTACTCCGTATGACAGATCGCCTCCCAATTCTATTATTTTTAAACGGACCCACTGAAATTAGAGTTTTCTATCCAGCTTTGGCCAGTACTTTACTTAAAAAAGAGGGGTTCATTCGATTATAAGGAACGCTGAACATCGGAAAACTGAGGTGGCTGTTCCAGCCATTTATTCTTAATAGCCAACTCTGCACTATTTTTTGCATAACGTTCGGATCCTGTTATTAACTTTCCAAACAGAAAAGCTAAATCAGATCTTTGAGATTGTCCCATCGCTATACCATAATCAGAAATGCCAATGCCAGCAAGAAATGCAACATGCCCCATCATCAATTTGTCTAAGAAAGGTGAAATGGTCGAGTCGGTCACTTCAAAATCCGGAAAAGAAGGAGGATCAAGGTTTTCGTTTTTTATTTTTTGATTTAAAGTTTCTCTATGGCTGTCTGTAATGCCTTTCCCTTTCAGCATATGGTCTCTGACTTCTTGGGAATCGGCAACCTGACTGAAGCCTAACAATAAGTAACCTCCAATAGTATTCGTTATGGTGCTTTTATAAAGATGTCTGATCTCTACGGCATTTAAGGGCCTATCATTTGTGAAAAGACCGATATTCAAATAATACTTTTCGTCTTGTATAAAACTTGAATGTTCAGGATACGAAAATTTTGGGGCATGAGAATACACACCCTTATCTAACATTAATTTCGTCGATTGATCCTGTAACTTTATTGTTTTCATCAGAGCTTGTTCAAAAAAATTTAATGTTCTTTGATCTGAGGAATAGGAGTAATACGTTCCATAATTTCTTAATCCATAGTTCGCCATATGCTTGACGTAGACCAAACAAAAGGTGTCAGAAAATAAACGGGGCACATCCGGATTCACGTCACCCTCTGTAAACCCTTCAGGGATGGGATATCCCTCACTTTTGAAAATTTCTTCAATGGATTGAAGATGTTGGACACTGAGGTTAAATGCGTTCTCTATTATTTGTTGCATCTCTTTATCCACCATTTTTTCAGTAAAGTGCTGCAGAACACGCCGAGATAAACTTGCACTCATATAAGTCGACCAAAGAGAACCAATTTCTATAGATGTTAACTTATTCTTAGGATTTTCCATGTTGTTTCCTCCAAACATCCTATTTACGGTTATTTTTTACCTCCCCTCATTAAATATTCATTATAGATAAAATCAGCATTTAACGGACTAGTATTGCACATGGGTTTCCCAATGAAACAAGGGGATTGATTTTTTGTTTTCTACATCCCTTTCACTTTTCGAATCGTTTCCATAACCCAGTTTGATTCATTCATAAAATCCACTTTTATGCTAATAATAAACCTATCTCAGCATGCTTTTAAGGAGGCTAAACAATGAATGAAAGAAAAATTAATATAACATCTGCCGAAATTGGTTCTCTTTGGACGGGTTATATGAACGATAGCATGTCTAAATGTATCTTAGGTTTCATGCTAAAGCATATTGAGGATCCAGACATAAAACCTGTTATTCAATACGCCTACGACATATCATCCAATCACTTGGAACAGCTACTCGTTACATTTGAAAAAGAAAAATACGCAATTCCTAACGGGTTTACCGAACAAGATGTAAACATGAACGCGCCATGGCTTTTTTCAGACACATTTTGTTTAATGTATGTGAATCATATGGCGAAGGCGGGAATGTTAATATACAGTGGTTTTGTTTCTATGAGTTACCGGGATGATGTATGTAACTATTTTGTGCAGGCGTTAAATGAAACCAGTAACCTTTATAAACAATCTCTCGAAACTGGTCTTTCCAAGGGAATAATTTCCAGACATCCGTATATTGAAGTTCCTAAAGAAACAGACTATATTGACAGTAAAAAGTATTTAAGCGGTTTAAACCCCTTCAATGACAAACGGCCATTAAATGCTGTTGAGATTTCTCATTTATATCAGAACTTACTAACAAATTCAATGGGGATGAAACTATGCATTGCATTTGCTCAAACATCACCATCTAAAGATGTACAAGATTACATGATTCGTGGAAGAGACATCTCGAAAAAGCATATAAAAATTTTTACAGATTCACTTATGAAAGATGATATTGAACCTGCACAGACGAATATAGGCATAAGTGACTCCACAACCCAAACCTTTTCAGATAAATTAATGATGTTTCACATGAATTTGCTTATTACTTCTGGAATAGGGAATTATTCAACAGCAGCATCTGCAAGTCAACGAAGTGATTTGATGCTTAATTATGAACGATTATCATTAGAGGTTTCTCGGCTTGCCAAAAGCGGGGCTGATATCATGATTAAACATAATTGGTTGGAACAACCGCCTGGAACTAAGGACCGTAAAAAATTATCGAAAGATAAACAAAAAGGCTGATCTTAAAATGGATTAAACAAAAAAATAAATAAGAAGGTGACATCATGCGTTACATTCCTATTCCTGCGAATGCACAAAATAACCTCTTTTTTTTAGCTCGATCACTGATAAATACCAGGGGAAGGTTAGTATTTGAAAGCAGTTGAAGCCTTATTATGGAGCATCGCATTACCGGGATTTGGTCAATTATTAAATAAAATGTATATCAAAGGATTGGTATTGATTTTATTAGAGTTTTTGATTAATGTACTGGGAAATTTTAACGAAGTTATTATTTTAAGTTTTCAGGGGAACGTGGAAATGGCAGTTGAACAGGCAAACTATCAGTGGCTTATGTTTTATCCTTGTTTATACTTTTTTGCGATGTGGGATGCGTATAAAGATGCAGGTGGAGGAAAAGAACCTTTTTCCTTTTTACCATTTGTTTTTTCAGCTTATTTTGTGACGGTGGGAACGATCTATTCATCAAAAATAACGCTATTCGGCCAATTATTGGGAGTTATCTGGATTCCAATGTTGAGTGTACTCCCGGGGTTATTTGTGGGATTGTTATTAAAAAGAATATTTACAAAAAAGCTGATCTCATGATCAGCTTTTTTTATTTTCCGCAAAAAATTAGTGACAATTAAATTGTTCTTCTTTTATTCAATTATCCGGTCCGATTAATCAAGTAATGACACGCTTCTTATTCTGTTCTCGCGCCCGATTAATGAATAGTCGTTTCCAATTTTTAGCTGCTATTGCTTTTAAAAATTATTCCTTACCTAAAGAAAAGCCATCAAATAATCGTCCCCCATACGGATGCAATATTTCATCAACCAACGTGACAACTTTATTTTTAACCCCATTTTTATAAAATTCATCAAAAGCTTCAACAAATTGTTCTGCGAAATTTATGTCGTAATCCCTTAATGAACGTATTACCCACTTGGATGCACCAATCCATTTATTATTTGTCCTTAATACAAATTCACTGACAAGTTCAGCGAGCGTATTAGCAACGAAAATCTCTTCTGCTCTATTATTGCAACCAATAAAGTCATCAAGCGTATCCGTTATAAAGTATCGTTTCGTATTTATAGTATCAGTCGACCACATTTCCGGACCTTCAGATAATAATTCTTTTGCTTCACGTTTTATAGAATCAATTACCCCTTTATCTTTCAGAATTGTACCTTCTGATACCATGCGGGGAAGTGATGGCCTAGCTCTTTTAAAATCACTTTCAAAATAGTCTTGATAAGAATTTAAGTTGTGCGCAAATACTTCTATCCGCCAACCATAGGCAATTAGTGACTCCCTATAAGAAGATCTATATGTATCATCAAATATTACTATATCAAGGTCTGACGTTTTTGTTGCTTCACCACGAACAACACTTCCTGCCAATAAGGCTCCATCACAATTTGGAAAATAATTTTTGATGAATTTCTGTGCTGCTTTTAATGGTTCTAGCCTGTTAAACTCCCCCATAAACATCCCTCTTTTCGATACTTATCTTATTTTAACTCTACTGCCCTATAACGGACTAAGTACCAAGATAATGGCTGCTGAAACCAGCCCATATTGTTCAATTTTCGCGCCCAATTTATAAACAATTTTATTACGCAACTGCGCCCGTTTGAGGAAGATCATGGCAGATGGGCATGAGCGCTTTATCTATTATCAAATAAAAAATAAAGAGAGGCTGCATGATTAACAGCCCCCCTATACGATCGACGAATTATTTTTCTAAAAGCTTTAGAGATTCGCGATTGAATGCAGGAAGATCATCAGGTGTTCTGCTTGTTACAAGGTTTCCATCTACGATTACTTCTTCATCTTTTACAGTTGCTCCTGCATTTTCCAAGTCTTTTCTTACGGAAACAAAGCTTGTTAGCTCTCTACCTTTTAGTTGGTCTGTATTAACGAGAAACTGTGGACCATGGCAAATTGAAAATATGGGTTTATTATCTTGGAAAAATGTTTTCGCAAACTCACTATTCTTCGGATTAATACGTAGTAAGTCAGGAGAAAACCCGCCAGGTACGAGTAATGCATCATAATCGTTTGCATTTACTTCATCTATGCCTCTATCTGCTTGTATTTCGTCCCCATTTTTGCCATTGATGGTTTTTTTTGCTTCATTACTGATAATATCTACCGTATGCCCAGCTTCTTTGTAAGCTTTCACAGGATCAGTTAATTCAATTTCTTCTACCATGTCTGTTACAAGGACTGCAATGTGTCGACTCATATAGCACTTCCTCCCTTTATCATTCTCGAATATATTCTAGCAGACTGCCCATAACTTTATTAAGCAGTATGCTCATGAACCGTATTATACACGAACCAAATAACGATGCTCTAACTGACAGGCACTTGTTCCCTTCTACCTTATCGTGTTACATAAACGTGCACTACAATGGCATTTGGCCGCTGGTCTTTATTCCCCAACTGTTAGCAATAGGTAAGCCTTTGAAATTATCTCCAGCTTTTCCCCTGCTCCACATGGAGCATGCAGGTTTCCCCGCACTCCACGCTCCATCTAACGATATGTAATAAATGATAAGTTCCTCGTCAACTTCAGACAAGAGGAAAACTATTGCCCAAACAGAAAACTCTTGCCTTGAAGCTCGCACTGTGGAAAATCCCACGTTCCTACCCGATCGGTGCGATAAACGCTTGGAAAACCATCGTTCCATTCGCTAGACTTGGGGCTGTTCCTCCACTTCCATTACAGAAGATTCATAGGTCGTACCCCTACCTTCACAAGGATAAATACCTTTCGGCATATGCCTTATAGTACCGTTTCGGATGACAGTCCTTGTTTCAAACGTCCCTTGCTTCCCAAGTCCCTTACAACATAGCTATCGATACTGAACGTAGGTGCTTCCTATAAGCCTGTGAGCTGGATATCGCCCTTGTTCGGTATAGCGTATTTCAGAGGGCGCATTTTTAATCTACACCAATCACGCTTAAGAACATTCTCACCATATCCAGTTTTTCAGCCGTGCGGCATACCTTCTCTCATGGAGTGGCCCCAGCCTTCGTTCTGCCGAATCTACCTGTACTTCAAACCCCATGACCTGTCAGTCATGACGCATGCAGGAGCATTGACGGGATGGTTTCAGGAAACATGGTTCCATCATTCCCATCCTCGGTTGTAACGTTTAGATAATAATATTTTATAATCTACTGCCTTTCACGTTTGAATACGCTTATAGCAGAACTTGTCGATCGGCGCCCGTTTACGGAAGATCGTGAAACTTTATGTTAGCAGGTAATATCAACTCCTGCCACACAGGATAGCATCATTCATCGTTAAGAGAATATGATTGATCTCTAACCACTACGGTTTCAGGCTCAAAACGAATGAACACATTTTGAGGATCTTGATTTTTAAACCTAGAATCCCAGTTGTTTTCATTTGAACCCAAATATTTTGTAAATAACCGTTTAGCTAAGTCAAAATTAAATTGTTTTACGGTTGCTTTTCCTCTAAATCCTGCGTGCAACACTTTCCCTGTAGTAGAATCAAAATCTACAATACCGATAGCACAATATGGATGTTTATCTATCCTCAAGGGAAATGTATCTTCAGGGGTTCCTATAATCCAAAGACATTTATTCTCCCAAAGAAACCACACTGGTGATTGTCTTGGCCCTTCTGGTGAAAATGTTGAAAGATGAGCAAACAATGGCTTCTTTAAAAACTCATCCAAATCAAAACTTCTTTTACCTTTTATAATTTCCATTCGTTTCACATCCAATTATATAAGTTCAATATGTATGGAACAGACGCCAAGTCTTATTCCGGAATGGCGCCCTATTATGGAACAATCAAGACTATCTTAGTTGGTTTAATCAAGCATATTTTTCATATGCTTAATCCTTATTTTATTCCATTTAGAAATCCAATTTTTCTTAACCATCCGTTCCTCATAAATGGATATCCTTCCCCTGGAATTTATGAAATAACTGGTTGGTTTTACCTCTAAATTGATAACATCTTCAACTCCATAGGGAGCAGCTAATATCAGATTATCATATTTATCTAACTTTACCCCTAAAGCTGTCGCTGTTTCTGGGAATTTCGATATGGCATCAACAGAAGATGAATAAGGTTCAATATCATTAGCAATGTGCATTCTTGCTTCGTTCTTGACAGACCAAGGTTCCTTAGGATGTATTTTAATAAGCTTTTGTTCCAATCTTTTTTCAGTAACTTCATCTGTATTTGTATTATCAAAATAGATAACATCAATATCCGGTACTCGTGTCCTTTCACGAAACCCGTGTAAAGTATCCCAAATCTTTGATCGTATAAAACCGGCACATATCCACCAATCTGGCAAATTTAAAGATTTAACTGTCGCTAAGATCTCCATCATCCAATCATCTTCGCTAATTAAATTTAAGATATCACGTTCGTTTTTTAAGTTCATAATAGTCCCCTTGTGCCTATTTTTGTTCCAGATTGGCACCCCATAATGGAAGATCGACTTCAATACTTTTTTGCTACTTTCCAGAAGAGGCTTTATTGCGGTGCAACAAGCTCTACTTTTATTCTGTCTGGGTCCTCGAAATAAAGAGCATAATGGTCTTCACCCCCGGCAAATGGGTGCTAATCTTTATAGAGAATATTAATTCCTTTATTATTTAGTGTTTCAGTCATTTCATCGACGTGTCGCCGTGACTCTGCGTGAAATGCTATATGATTAAGACCCACCCGACACCTATGATATGGAACATCCTGAAACCTTTCCTCAGTTTGTACAAAGACGATATAGGTGTCGTCTAATCTCCAACTTTGTCCACCATCCCATTTCTGAAAAGTGTTATATCCGAGTTCTTCAAGGAACCAGCCCCAAAATTCAGCTGACCTTTTTAAATCCGTGACGTATATCTCAATATGGTGAAGTAATCCCTTGGTCAAGAAACACCCCCCCTTTATGTTCGAAAGTAATCGTCCTAAAGAAAAGCACATTCTTATTCAATTAGCGCGCCCTATTACGGAACAATGATATTTGAGATCATTCCAAAAATTACCGAACATACTATTATAAATATTGTTTGTATGCAAATAAGTGATTTTACCACGTCATAACCCGTTTTATCTGCCATATTTTTTGCAGCTTTTAAATTGGTTGGCACAAAGTATAAAGAAAACAGAAGTCCTCCCGAAAGTGAAATACTTATATAAACCAGAAATGGGTTAGTGGTTATATTTTCCACTGCTACTCCAATGATAAAGAAGGGAACGCCAGCCCATATAAAAAAGGTTGGAATTAGCAAAACCAATGCCATTATTACTAACATAAAGTTCTTTTTAAGCGACTTTAAATAACTTTGATAATAAACATTCATCGTTGAAACCCCTTGATATTTAATTCTTCTAAAGGCGTCTTTTTATTTAAGGAAAGCGGCCGATTGGGTTTAGATATAAGGTGTTTTCAGGTTGGCTTTTTTGAAAATAATAATTTAACAATTAATCCAGATAAAAATGATAATAATGTATACAAGGCTGCCCAAAACCAGAATGTATAATTAAATACCGTAAAGATTGCTATCACTGTGACCATCGCAATAATTATCGGTGTTATATAAATATTTTTAAAGATATAATATCCAAGAGCACCCATTATAAGAGAAACAGCTGGAAAAACAAATATAATAGATATGATAAACTGAGCTGAATTCATAGCCTATAACTTCCCCCTCTCCACATACGATTCAATTGTGGGATTCCCTGTAACAACTTCGATTCACAAATAAGTGTTCCTGATTAGCGCCCGATTGCTTAACTGGGTTTCGTATCCTTTTCCTTAAATCCAAGAACTGCGGTTTTTATTAAAACGTAGATTATATGAAGTATTGCAATAGGTGTAATGAGTCTAAAAATTGGATTATCATAAAGAAATGACCATATCTTAAAAAATTGTGCATCTGCTAAACCACTTGCAAAATTACCAATTCTGTTAAAATTCGGTTCCAAAAATGTCCCGTCAATAGCAATAAAGATTATCTGCATAATTAAAAAAAGACCAATAGTTATAATCAATCTTCTCAATTCATTAGCAAAGCCTTTTTTCTTTTTGGAGTACTGACTAAGATTTAACAAAGAACTTTTCAGCTCACCCACATCGCCTTTTTCATTTGTCATTTGTTTTCCCTCCCCTTATGACTTAGAAGTCATTCGCTATTCACCAGCTTGAAGCAAATACCGTTTTTCTTTTCCATCATACTCAACAATCAGAATGTCTTTTCTTTCTTTTAGTACAAAGATACTCGCACCAACAGGTAATTTATTAGCCATTCCTTCTGATATTTCTCCTATTTTTTCACCCTTGGTCAACTCTTCATCTTCGATCCAATCTACACCCGTTTTATAAACTTTATTATCATATTCAAAGAAGTCTGCATCTGGATCTAATTTTAGTACTTGTTTCTTACTTAATGTTCCCCCTTCATTCTGTCCGGGAATATCTGCACAGCCAATCAATATAGAAGGGATTAACAATAATATAGGAATAGTTGAAAATAATCGCAATAAGAGACCTCCAATAATCAATGCTAAAATAGCTTATATCAACATCAGATAAGGCATTGCTCCATAATATGAACCGACAATAGTAAACTGGGCGCTGACTCTTATTCCGTTCTCGCGCCCGTTAAAAGAATAATCCAATAAGCTTTTAGAATTATTACTACCCTTTTGCAGTCTTTGATTTATTATCCTCAACCTCTTTTAACAGCGTTGCTACGTCCTTACAAATTTTATGAACAGAGATGTTAAATAGAAACAAAATAATCCCCAATAACAAGAAAAAGACACACCAAATGGAGTAGGTACTACTTGCAGCTGCCCAGGGTCTAGTTAACACTTCCCACCCACCGATGAAGAAAAACACTGCCGAAATAGCAAATGATATCAAACCTGAAACGGTTAACATTATAATTAAACCACCACATTCTCTAAAATCGTAATATACCTTCTTCATTTGTCCACTACCCCCTTATACAAATTTACTCATACAATTAAAATATCAATAATCTTTACTCCGCATTGATTTACACTGCGCAAAAGCCTTGTTCAACAAACTGGCCCTACAATGGCAAATTGGACTCTGTTCTTTATTCCTGAAGCGCGCCCGATTGTTTAAGACGATTGTTTCTTAATCCTTAGTATAAGAGGATATAACAGTGATAGTCCAAAGGCAGATATAATAATCCGACCCGTTTCTCCAAACTTATTACCTTTCCACATAAGGGTAAGCCCTGCTGGGAAAAACAAAATTAACATAAATACGACAAACCAAGTCCTGTAATAATAGGGATAGTTCTCTGACATTGAATATTCTCCTTTTTGTTGTGTTGTTTAAAAACAGCAAAACTTCCATTTGTTCAACTATATGGGCCGACAAGAGCAAACTAGGCGTTGATCTTATTCGATTCGTGGGCCCTTTTGTGGAACACCAAAATAATGATTTTATCTTTAATTTCTCAAACTAAGGCATCAACAGTTTATTGAATTTTTCTAATTCCATTATACCTTATTTTAAAAATGAAAAACAGACTATAAATTACTCGTTTTAAGCACTATGATGGAATTATTATTTCAAAGGGGAAAGGGGTAAGTTCATGGAGTACTTGTATCATGTAGTGCCAAAAGATATGGTGGGAAGCCAGTTAATACCGCTCAATAACCTAAAGGTAAGTCAACCCGAAATTTATAAAAAAGAAATTGCGAAGTACAACGATCATCCGCAGCGCAAACGACTACCGAATACTAAAATTCCAAAACTTGATTGCCTATGGAACGACGTGGTTCAGCTCTGTCCAATTCATCCAAATATGATATACCAAGGGTGGGTTTATGTTGGAAAAACTATATCGCGTTCCTTGCAGTTCTTTCAAATTCCTATTACCGAAATTCAAGATAAGCCAACAGCTATTTATCACTACGATCCTGACCATACGGTAGGTACGCCTTTTAAAGATAAAAATTTCGAGCTCATACGAGTAGAAGACTATAAGGAATTGACAGCCTTACCGAACAAAACGTTGAAATGGTATCAATTATTGCACGAAGAAGGGAAATTTGGTGCTCATTTTCATGCGATGCCCCACATTATGGTTAAAGGGAACGTTAACATCAGTCATTCAAGAATAATTGACTGGAAAGAAGCTCCGGCAACTTAGCCACTTTTCTAAAAAGTCCCATGAATGAAATATTGGCGCTAATTCTTATAAAAGATTAGCGCCCCGTTTGCGGTAGATCCGATTTTATATTGGCGTAAACCTTGAGGAAGTTGTCACTGCTATTATGCTATCATTTCCTTCTACTAATTTATCCTTCCTAATTTGTTTAATTGCAGCAATTGCCGTGGACGATGATAACTCTAAATGGATTCCTGTTCTACCCATCAATGCTTGAGCATCCAATGCTTCTTCCTCTGTTACATTAATAGCATATCCGTTACTTTCAATGACCGCCTGTAAAGATTGCCATGTAACCGTTGCTCCGGCTATTGATTTTAAATTTGTATTTTGGTTAAAGTGATTCGTATATTTTTCACCATCTAAAACTTTACTAATCCTTTCAAACGGTTCCACCGCAAATAATTTAGGAATTTTTTCAATAAATTTCGCTTGCTTAAGTTCAGAAAAACCTTCATAGATTCCCCAAATTAAATCTCCTCGGGATGTAGGAATAACTAATGCATTGGGATTAGACCCTAACTGACCGTAACATTCCCTTGCAACTAATTTATAAGCCTGTATACCGATGGGCTGACTTCCCACTGGCGGATCAATATAATTCGTAGCAGAAAGAAATCCATCTTTGACATACTCCTTGGTCAATTCCCATCTTTCTAAAGATGTTTTTGTTAATACCAATTCAGCACCAGTACTCTTTATATAAGAAGCTAACTGTTCATTCAGATTATCAGTAGATATAATAACACAAGGAATGTTTGCATAACTCGCATACGAAGCAAGTGATAAACCTGCATTTCCGCTTGAAGCAGCCACAACTCCTCGATATCCATTTGCGATTGCCATTGATATTGTAAATGAACTCATACGATCTTTATGAGAACCTGTAGGGTTTGAGGCTTCATTTTTTATGTAAAAGTTTCCATGGTTTGTTGCTACATCAAGTAATGGTGTACTACCCTCACCAAGACTAACTGCCATTTGAAATGGAAGCCAATTTTCACCGTTGAAGAAGCCTTGGTAGATAGGTTTTACACTGGATGGCTTGCCATTAGACTTACATCTAGGACACCCTTCGTACATATCTTCTAATGGATATTCTCTTTTGCATTTTATACATTGATAACCAATTATCTCATCACTAAAATTAACCTGATTCATCAAAAATCCTCACTTTTGAACTTTTAATTAGGCCAAAATGATATCCATTACTTTAGACACCATCTTTTATAATACATTCTTTATGCTACGAAGCCAGAATAACCCAAATGGCCACTTTAATTTTATTCCGTTAAATGGCCCGATCGTATTATAAGGTCAGCCGGTCATTGAACTGGTTGACCTATTTTTTATAGGTTTTCTATGCTTGAGGAAGTCGGGGGAGGACGTCTGCGCCCGTGGGACACTGATCCCGTCCGTAATACTGTCCACCCCTTCCTTGTAGAAACATGTTTGAGGCTGGTTGGGACACGATCCCGCATAACAAGCGAAGCTATGACACTACAAGGAATGTGAGGGGCGCACCGACGAATCTATTTAAGGAGTTGTGATCAGTTATGAATCCTGTTATCGGCCTGGATGTCGCCAAAGGAGAAAGCCAGGTCCAAGCCTTTTTACAAAGGAAAAAAACGTATAAGCAAAGCTTTAAATTTGCGCACCATCTACAAGGACTTCACACGTTTTATCAGTTTTATCAGGAAGTGGAACAGGTTGCCGGTCAGCCTCCGGCCGTCATTTTCGAATCCACCGGGCACTATCATGAACCTGTGCTTCAATTTCTGGAGGATCAGGCTATCACGTATTATGTCATCAATCCGGTCGTTTCTTATGAGGCCAAAAAAACGGGTCTGCGTAAGGTGAAAACAGACAAAGTCGATGCGTATCATCTAGGTGAGTTGTACTATAAAGAAGATCTGGAAGCCTTTCAGAAGAAAACCGAGCAATACCTGGATCTGCGTCAATTAACCAGACAGCACAGTGCTTTAACGGATAGCTATGTTGAAGTAAAATTGCAGTTCCAAGCTGCAGTCGATCATATTTTTCCGGAATATCATAATGTCTTCAGTGATCTTTGTGGCAAGTTATCGTTGAACACCTTACTGCATTATCCGACTGCTTCGGCTATTCAAAAAGTCTCTCAACAAACATTAGCCGACGATATGTGTCAATTCGGGGCTAAGCGTTCCGACGCATGGTTTTTGGATAAAGCAGACCAATTAAAGGCTGCGGCAGACCGTAATCCCTTTCAGCATCCTATCTGTCAGGGTCATATTGTCAGCTTACAGATGTATATTCAGATGCTTTTTCAATATCAAGAGCACCTATCCCAATTAAAAAACGAGAAATAGATGCCCTGACTCGGTCTTTTGAAGACCATGGATTGATCCAGTCGATTCCCGGGATTGGAGATAAGCTTGCAGCTACAATTATCTCCGAAATCGGGGGAATCAATCAGTTCGAACGCGCAAAGCAACTGGCTGCTTATGCAGGACTAGACCCAAGTGTTTTTGAGTCAGGCAAGTATAAAGCATCCATCAACCGTATCACCAAAAGAGGGTCATCACGATTGCGCCAGGCCCTTTACACAGCTGTGCAATGCGGTCTTGCCAAAAACCGAAACAAGAAACTGATAGCCTTTTATAATCGCAAAAGAAACGAGGGCAAGCCACACAGGGTCGCTGTGATTGCCTGTACCAATAAACTCGTTCACTGGATTCATGCCATGTTCAAGCGTCAGGAAGTCTTTGTAGATCAATCCTAAGAAACTATTAAAGTTCACAATACTCTGAAACCTTACTGGTTCAGCAGTAAGGCTATTTGGTATGCTCAATTTGTAGTGTAACATGTTTTTTAAAACTTTTTTAGCCTTGAATGTTGACAGCTATTGGCTGGTATTAATGGAATAGGACAAGCTACACTGCTAAAATAATTTTCTGCACATATGAAGTACTCGGTCAAGAACATGCTTATGTAATACACCTATATGCCGTTTCAATTCAGATCCATGTACAGAAATAATTTTTGAAGTACGTGCCACAGATGGTTTTAATAACCCGGCCTCGTTCCAATACTCCAAAACTACATCAAATTGATTTCGTGGCTGTTGGCTGGTAATCGGAGCAATAATGACATCCACATCCAATGCCAATTCATTTCCGACAATAAAACATTAGCGCTGCTTAGTTTGACGAGTTCCTTTGAAAAGGACATCTGCCAACCAAACATCACCCTGTTTCATCCTACTGGTCATTATAGATGTCATCCTCCTCATTATTCCACCAGGCATAATTTTCACTTAGTAAAATAACATCCCTAGCCATATACTTTTCTTTAATTTTATCGAGTACCTTTTGCCTTTCACCCTCACTCAACATGTCAATTTCCTTGATAATTTTATCCGGAATAGACATATCAGCACCTCCATTTAGTTGTACTCCTATTATATCTTATATTCGATGAGACATAAAACGTTCAAAGGATTTTCTTTAGTCAAGAAAATAACGACTCCCCGCAAGATAGGACACCGATTCTTATTCCAGATAGGCGCCTCGATTCAAGAAGAGGGATGATAAAAATTTTTCCTTTACCTATTGAACAACACGTTACGTGTTGTTTTATACTAAAGAAAATAAAGATGAGGTGAAGCCATGTACACGATTGGAAAGCTATCAAAGAATACGGGAGTTACGGTGAGGACATTGGATTATTATGATGAGATTGGTTTGATTCAACCTTCATCAAAAACGGAAGGAGGGCACCGTTTATACAGTGAAGATGACGTCATGCGGCTGGAACGTGTTTTAGCGTTAAAATATATGGGGTTTTCACTGGAGCAAATTAAAGACATCATGGAAAACTCCACTTCGAACTGGCAGGAATCGATCCAGCAGCAACTGGAATTGATTAAACGGGAACAGGAACGACTGCAGACGCTGGAACAAGCACTGCTCGGTGTCTTTTATTCTATTGATATAGAGGGAGAGATTAACTGGCAAATTATTTTTGGAATTATTCAGTTGTACCAGCAGGATCCTTTAGATGCCTTAAAGCAATATGAGGATTACCTGAATAAAAACGAGATGAAAAAAATCATGGATATGAATCCGCAAAATATGAGTGAAGAAGACATCAGAGATTGGATAAAGGTCATTCAGGACATCAAAAATAACCTTGACATTGACCCGGCTTCAGATAAGGCCAAGCAGCTGGTAGAAAACTGGGCAAATCAGTCAGATGAAATGTTTGGAAATGATAAAGAATTGATGGGAAATGTGTGGGAAGCACTGCAAAATTTAAAGGAGGGCATTGCTTTTTACCCAATGAATAAAGATGTCATCGATTTCATTGAAAGGGTTTATATGACAAAGGAGGGAGTGGATAAATGATTCTCGATGTAAAAGGTGTCACGAAAGTTTTTCGCGGTAAAGGAAAATCCAGGAATGTTGCCAATGACAATCTCACATTTACGATTAATAAAGGCGAAATATTTGGGCTTCTCGGACAGAATGGTGCCGGTAAAACTACGTTGGTGAATCAAATATTAGGACTGTTAACGCCTGACGATGGTGACATAGAACTGTTGGGTGAATCAGTAATGCAGTCACCTGCCCGTGCCAGGTCTATTTGCTCCGTGCAGCCGCAATCTCAGGTGCCATTGGGGTTACTTACGCCAAAGCAGGCAGTAACACTGATGGGGAAAATGCGAGCCGGGAAAAAGTTCAATCCGAAGCGGGTAGAGAAGCTTTTTGAGGCATTGGATATGGGGGAGTGGGCAAACACAGAAGGTGAAAAGCTTTCAGGTGGTGCCAAACGTCTAACAACCTTTTGCATGGCGGTGGTTGCCCCGGGTGAATTAGTCATCCTTGATGAGCCTACCAATGATGTTGACCCAGTTCGCAGACGCTATCTTTGGCAGGTGATACGTGACCTGACGAAGAATGGAAACTCAGTGATTTTAGTAACCCACAATGTCATGGAAGCGGAAAAGGCGGTGGATCGAGTGGCTATTATGGATAAAGGAAAAATCCTAATACAAGGAGATCCATCAGAAGTAAAAAGTTCAGTGGGTGACCGGATGAGAATTGAGCTCAGTTTAGAAAAGGAATTAAAACATATCGAGGTTCCCAGTTGGGCGCTTTCTTCTCATCAGAACGGTTCGCGTCTCGTTTTCTCTATGGATCCATCCAAAGTATCATCCACCGTTAATTGGGCAAAGGATCAGGCAGATAAAGGACTTGTTATAGACTACGCCTTGTCTCCAACTACCATTGAGGATGCGTATATTGAATTAACTGCAAAAAAAGAGGCGGTGTTGTAATGGGTATAGTCAGCCATTACAAGTATGTTTTTCAAATTCAGCTTATTAGAAATGCCGGGTTTTTTATATTTATTGCTTTACTGCAAATCCTGATATCCATAGGGATTGTAATAGGATTCACCTATCTTATTCCAAATCCGGATACAGAAACTATTCTATTTTTAGCAACAGGTGCTCCGACGATTATATTCATTTTTACAGGGCTGGTAATTCTGCCTCAGCAAATCGGTAATGCAAAGACAGATGGATATATGGAGTATATGCGTACATGGCCGGTGAATCGTTCCGTCATTCTTGGAGCAGACACAACGATATGGTTGTTAATTACCTTGCCGGGAATAATCGTTTCAACTATTGTTGCACACCTTATGTTCACTCCGGGATACGATATCTCCTGGACAGTAGTCCCTGCATTACTCATGATTGCATTAACCTCCATCGGTATTGGATATGGATTTTCCTATCTGTTGTCACCAGTAGCATCGATGGGCATTTCTCAGGCTGTAGTATTTGGAGCACTTATGTTTTCCCCAGTGAATTTTCCAATGGATCGGCTGCCGGAATGGCTTCAGTCACTCCATGAAGTGTTACCAATTTATTCGATGGCAGAAGTGATGCGCGCTTCCCTGGCTGCATCTACCTTTGATGCAACGATAGGAAATTATATTAACCTAATGGTATGGTGCATTCTAGGGTTTGGTGGAGCTATATTTATTTTAAATCGAAAGTAACGGTAAAAAAATATTCCATTTCAGATGAAAATAAATTGGAAAGGGACTTGGAGGGAAGTCCTTTTTCTGTTTCTGTGGTATTATTATTTTTCTCATTTTTTATCAACCGACTAGCCGAAATTGGGTTATATTGTCGCCATTGACTGACTCCCACGGTTTCCCGTTCCAATGTTATTAAACTATTTGGCCTTACAATGCCAATATGGGCGCTTCCCATTATTCCGGATAAGCTCCCGGTGATTGAATATTTTATTCTGCCAATCTTTGTCTAAAATTCTTATAAAATCCAAATATGCTTTCCGCTGCAAAAACAATTCCTAAGATTAAATAAAGCATTGCTCGGTCCATCTCATTCCATCCAGCAATAGAAGCTAAAATTAGACCTACAGCAAAGATGAATATAAATGAGTGAAATATCAACTTGAACCTTCTATAACTTTTATTTTTATCCAATGCATTTACACTCCCTTTCTTATTCCGCGAAGGCGCCCGATTGCAGAAAGGTTATGATCCAAAAAGGATTTGTTAAGCAGATTAAACTACTTCCCCATCTGTTTAAACGCCTCTTTCATGACGTATTCAGTTATTTTTGGATCCTCCATAATATTTTTGATAGCATCTGTTTGAGCTTGCTTTTCATACAGTTCTGATTTACTCTGTATTTCAGTTTTAATTCTATCTATCTCCTGGGCATGCTGCTTCTCCATTTTTTCTAAATCAGCTTTCCGTTGTTCCTCCATCTTTTTTAAATCGGCTTCTTGCTGATTCTTTAAATTTCTAAGCTCTGTTTTGCCTTTATATGTTGCCAAAAAGTATGAAGAAACTGAACCAATTAAAGCTACTATGACAGGTATCCATATTTCCATTATTTATTCTACCTCCAATATACAGTTATTCATAAACGCTGAAAGTGTTTATACCAAATGGCCCTATGATGCAATATTGGAGCTATTCCTTATTAGAGAAAATCGCCCTCTTCTTGAATAGTTTTTTTGCTATTAGCTGGTACGTTGAATCTAATACTTTAGAAATATTCATTTATTATTTTAACCCAGCCAACTACTGCCAATATGAACATAACACCCCAAAAAAAGCTTCTGCGCCATATCCGAGGTATAGCAAACCAGTAAGATACAATCTTCAAAGATGTATCATCTTTTTTATTATTGTTTTTATCACTAATATGCACCACTCCAATTGTTAATCGCTTCTTAGATTAAAGCGCCCTATTATGGAATAGTCGTTTAAGCTATTAACCGGTATTTTTGAAATAAAACAGTAAAACTCTCTCATCCACCATTTTGACTTTACATTAATCATTTATATGGATATTAGGGTTTTTCCTTTGTAAATAGGAAATAAAAGCAACTTTACTTTTGGGTGAGACCATTGCAATTTCAGTGGTTAATTTGCCATAGATAATTTCATACTTATCAAAAGAAAAGGTGGCATCCGCGAGAATACCCTTAGTATATTTAATTGAGATAATGTCATCTATGGGGACTTTAGCCTTATGCGGACCAAAAGAAATAAGTAAAACATCGTCTTCAATTGAATAATATGCTCCCCACCAAACCCAACCTAAGTATATACTAGCAACTAACAAAAAGATTGCTATGAACCCTTTTAACATAATTGAAGAACCATCATTAGTTGGTACAAATAAAATTGCCAATATAGCCGTTATTAGGGATGCCAGCATAATGTAGTTCATAATAAAATGAAACAAACTTTTTTTCGGTTTGAATTTCAACTTTTCAGCCCCTATACGGATTAAATTATCACTAACAGATTAGTTCATCTCAACAATTTGGTTTTGGAAGGGTACCAATCCTTATTCCTGATAGGCGCCCGTTCGTATTGTTTAACCCCTATAACTCAAAACTAAATAGATTTATTTATTTATTTATAATAATTTTCTGGTTTAATTATATTCCATTCCCAAAAATGCGAACCTTGAGAAATAATAAATCTATCAAACCAAAGCTCAAAATTTGAGTTTAATCTTTCCCATCGATCAACCGGTGAAGATGAATCATCCCATAATAGGTAATCTAACTCATAGTCCTCGCACTTTTCAGAATTAACAAATAAATATTCTTCTGCATAGTAACCAATTGGATAGCAATAACCAGGCATATGGGATAAATGGTTTGATTTCATTTCATTTAAACTAAATAATTCCATTCCTCCACCATATTCACTCTCAAAAATTAATGCTCCATTGTGATGTAATAAAAAATTTTGCAAATCATCCGGGATTTTCCAACCAGTCTCTTTTTCAAAATCGTTTATATCCTTCAAACTTGCAGGTTCATTAAATTTACATTCAGCTTTTAACAACATACCTTCAGGTTTTTGTATAAGCAAATTATTATCTTTATCTAATCTTCGTTTTAATCCTTGAAGTGTCAAATGAACAAATGATTGATGTATCAATTGAGAACCTCCTATAGAATAAACTAACCGTTGACTTTTAAAAATGATCAGATATAAATACTATTTCAACAGTACTTGAAAGAACTCCTTCTTACTTGCTCACTTGACCTAGAAAACAACAAGTTTCTTCCGCGAAAGCGCCCTGTTTGCAGCATAGTTACTGTTGAATATTAGCTTTTTTGTTATTGTTAATTACCAAATTAATAATTAACCATATAACTTGAATTATTGCCGGAATTAAAAATGCAAGCAATAAAACCAAAAACGACAATAATTTAGTCTCAGGCGTTTGTACAGCACCCGAACCATCCACCTCTCTTGACCAAACAAACACTGTACCTACAACAAAAAGAATCATCCAAAAAACATTTGATATCCACCAGAAAATCCATGATATCTTCAAATTATTTTATACCCCCTTATTTTACTACTTGAAATTCTTTCCTTTGGCAGCTGTCTGCAAATGTGCTCTGTAGTTTAACATCTAAAAACATAAATCTATAATATTTATACGGTATCTAACCCCATAGGTTTCATCTTACACGACACTATCACCCTATATACGATTTTGGCGCCTTTCCTTATTAGGGAAAAGCGCCCGTTTATTTAATAAGTTTATTTCTCGTTGGCTTCAATAGAAGATAACCATTCCAAGAATTGTTTGTACGGATAATATGTTGTGCCATTTAGTTCTATTTTAGGAGCATCAGGATATTTATTTAGTAATTCTTGAACCTCTTTTTTATTTAGATTAGAGTAAAATTCCAGATCGTTTTCTTTTATAAAAAGATTATAATTATAATTATCTTTATCTGGTTCACCAATATTCTGCAAGCCCTTTCCTATAAAATATCCCACAAACGCTAATCCAACAGCCAACAAAATTAAACCAGTTCCTAAACCAGGTATTTCTACTTCCATTCAATTCCCTCCCATTTTTTTGTTCTTAGATCATACCGCTTCGTTAATTTTATTGTAATTCTTCACAACCTCAATAATTATTCTACACGAATACGTGAAAACCTCCTTTAACAATCTGTTCCTATAAGCCAAGATCGGTACAAACCTTATTCCGGATTTGCGCCCGATAACGTAATTAAAATGAATACAGATTTTTATTTTTTGTCTTTTTTAAAAACATTTCTTAACCCTACTCCGATAAGTATTCCTATAAAACCAGCTATGCTGAAATTAACTACGAATTCCCAGTCCATTTCCTCGTTTTGCAATAGGCTCGAAAAATACTCGTAAATAATTACTCCCAGAATCCAACAAGCGTCACTTTTATTATGCGCAACATCAACCCCCTCTCGGATAAATTAAATCACCCACAATTAAAGCGCCCGTTTGCAGTATATTTTTATTGCAAAGGCTATAGGTGTATTTTCAAAAGGAACTATCATCTGGTTTCATTTTACCCTTGGCAAATATCCCAACGACCAAAACAATAATGCCTATAATGCCCCCTATGAACTCAGCAATATAAAAATCTGAGTCCCATATTAAACGAATAAGAAATCCCCCAGCAAAATTTATTGTCATTGCAATACCAAGGATGATTAGAAAACCTTTCATCATTTTGCCCACTTCAAAAAAATATGACCCAATGAAGCAAATAATGGGAACAAAGGTTTTTCCGCGAAAGCGCTCGTTAACGGAAGTCCTCTATTAACTATTTTAAAATATCTTTTTCCATCTCTACACATTTCAAGACCGTTCCATCTGAAATATTATGACCCATTTCTTTATTTGGAATAAAACCCAACCGATTATAAAATCCAAAAGCATTTAGTGAAGAAATCAAGTTTAACTTTTGCAGTCCATTATCTTTGGCAATACTTTCAAGATTTTGGAACAACTGCTGACCTACACCCATTTTAGGATTATTCGAGCTAACATATATGGCTTCAATTTCACCATTACTAAGATTAAGTTGACCAAATCCCACAATTTCATCATTTATTTCTGCTACGAGCATTTCCTTATTTTCAATGCTCTCCAAATAAGAATTTGGATTTATTTTTCCTGCCCAGGCATTTACTTGATTGGGGGTATAATGAGAGCTGCACACATTCTTTATAGCATCTGTATGCACTTTCCAAATTGCTTCATTATCACCTTTTTCAGCTCTTCTTATAAGCAAAGGCAATCACCTCTCTCAATAAAATTACATACACCCATTCTTAGACAGAAGATACTCATAAATTTATTCTACCTGTTCGTATATTTCGATCTTACAATTTTTGATATCGGTTGGTGTTCCATCAATGATAATGTCGGAGTTTGGCTTAATTGTATTTAACATTTCAATATAACCTTTTCTTCCGTGAGAGATGCAATTCTTCATATCTGACAGGATATCTTCGGTAGAGGCCTGCTTAAAGTCCCTTGCAACCCGGCGCGCTAACGCAATATCCAATGGAGTATCAATAAATACAGTGAGGTCAATAAATTTACTTGTTTTGAAATGTTTATAGGCGAATGGAAAATCCAAGACAATATAATTGAGGTCGCAAAGCATCTCTAAATCCCTATGAGAGTGGTTAAATTCCATAAATTATAATCAGATCCACTCTCGACCACTTTTATAATATCCTCAGGACCTTCAAATCGTAGTTCATCAAAATAAGTGCCTTTGAATTATTTAGTTCCTGAATCAATCGTGCTGTAACTGCTGTCTTTCCTCCACCAGAAACCCCAGCAATTGCAATAACAAAGGGAGACCCCTTTTCTTTCATAAAAATCCATCCCTAACGATTTCCTTGTTATATATTCATTGGCATAATGTTATTCCTGAAATGCGCCCGATGATGGAACAAAGGCTAACGACTTTATGACTGATGTCTTTTTAGCATTTGTTGTAAATATTCTTCTGATTTCCCTTTTGGGATACTAAGGGTTTCCCAATTCTCATCTTTTGTTTGTTTACCAATATAAACGATTTGCCCTATATGATAGGCATAGTGAGCCATTTGTCTTTCAATCGCGTCTAATACCGTATGACTTTCACCACGGATGTACACATTTTTTAGTAAATCTTGCTCCTCTTAAACATTTATGTTTCAAATAAAGTTGTTCAACCTTTTTCCCAAACTGTTATCATCCTCTTTAGACGTTATATCATTCTCAATTCTTGGTCGATTCCTGTACGGCTTTTCTCCATCCGAAAGTTAAAAGTCAGACCATCTAGAAATCATATTTCCGCTTAAATGTTTGGCTATAACAGCAACGCTATTTGAGGCTTCATTTAAAATCCAGTGAATTTCGTCGTTCGACAATTGACTTATTGTCTTATCCCCGAGGTCTTTGACACTTTTAAATCTTTCCTGTACAACTTTTAGGTACTCATTCCCGAGATTCATAACGAATCCTCCCTGTGAGATTGAATTCCGATCAATAAATACAATTTATGGGAATAATTTTTATTCAATTACCGCGCCCGGTTGCGGAAGAACACTTCACAGTTACCTATTTAAAGCACTCAAATTAATTATAGATAAAACATTAGAATATAAAAATTAAAATATAAATTAGCCCAATCATTAGTACAACTAGTGAAACCATATATTCCCTGGTTTCCCTCAGAAACTTCCACTCTAAAAATGATTGAAAGCCCAGTGTTATTGTCAAAAAGAATAACCAAAACCACTTCATAACATCATTATTGGAAATATCTAAAACAAAGAGAATGCAAGATATACCAATAACACCAAATATCACTAATCCGACTATTTGAATATTTTTACCAAACTTGTCAGAGATTTTTCTCTTTTTATTCCCGACAATTATCTTACCTACAATGATGTACGCAATACTGACAACCAACGCTAAAATTGGTGTTGTAATACCCACTCTCATATCCCCTTGTGATTAGAATGATGCCTATAATTTAAAAAAATTCTATAAACCTTATTGAACTAAATACACCTTAGTCGCTAAAAATAATAAAGTGGACTGAATAACATAGGCAGGATGTTATTAAATATTCGCGCCCGTTAATGGCATACTAATTTTCATTGTATTTTTGTACCGAATCCATTGCTTTTATCAATTCATTTGAGTTTTGTGTACCTACAACAACATTGTTGTTTCTGAACTGTAGTTCTACTCCTTGTTTACCACTAATGTTATACGCTGTTTCCCCTTTGGCGTTAAAACGTACTCCCCAACCACCAAAACGCTTGAGCGAATTGTATACTACGGGTTTATAGCTAATAATGTCCTTAAACAAGAAAGACTTATAGCCTTTATGAAAGGGGGCAAAGCGCATATAAACCCCATCTGAGCGTACTTCAATGATTAATCTGCATATCCATAGCATAAACACTGGAAAGATAATTCCAAATGCCAACCAAAAAATCACTAATAGTAAATCGGGAGCGGGGTTATCGCCCATAGGGATTCCAAAAATAATCTGCTTGATTGTGATATACCACATAAGTCCAGCAAGCAACAAAACTAATATCCATAACCAAACTTGGTGGAAACGTTGAATCTCACAATACACAACTTTATTAGTTTTCCTCATTTCATCCCCCTTTTTGTTCCGTTAAATGGCCCTACAATGACAAATTGGGCAATTTCCTTTATTCCGCAAGTGCGCCCGATATTTGAAGATAAAGATAAATCATCCGATTGTTATAAAAAGTTACCAATAAACTCCTTTATTGAAACAGAAAACATAACGAGTGCTGTAACAATGTATAGATACCCCCACTTTCTTTTATCTTCCTTAACTATTTCTAAACCACTAAAAAAGAAAAATATAGTCAAAAATAAAGGAAAAACACCCGCCGAAATATTAAAATTATCTATAGAAAAATAATAAAAGCCAAGAGCTATAGCAGTAATTGCCATAACTATATTTATTTTACTCAACATTTTCATTTCCCCTCATTCAACAATACTGCCCATTTATTTAACACCAATTATTTAAAATGCTAAAAATTAAATCGATATTATACTGTAAAAATGGCACTTACCTTATTCACGACAAGCGCCCTACAATGGCAATTTGGATACTGTCCTTTATTCCGGAATGGCGCCCGATTGCTGAACTTTTTTACTCTTTACCGACTATGATTTTAGTGGCGATCATTTGGTTTTCGGGGTTATTATTCCATTTACCTTTAACCCAAATTTCCACATTTTGTTCTGCCTTTAACCTTGAAAATTTATTAACGTTTCCCTCGATGTCCGTTTGATTATCGATAAATACTTCATATGCAGGATAAGATGCCTCAGGGTCAACATCATCTGTTCCAACCGTAATGCTGGACTTTCCCAACTCTAGGATTACACCTTGGAAATCAGCACTATTTTCGCCAGAATTTGTGTCATCCACGCTAAGGGAATCAGAACCTGTTTGGTTGTTTGAAACAGGATCGTTACTTGTTCCGCATCCCGCCATTAACACACTTGCTAGAAGAACAATCAGAAAAAGAAATATCCTCTTCACTAAACATAGCCCTCCTCGATCTTAACTCTTTGCAATATTAGACGCCTTAAATTCTTTAAAGGTTTCGGATTTCTTCAACAATCTGGCCCGTTTGTTGCATAAAATTTAAACCGAAAATGTTTGATTCAATACCATTTTGTTATAATCTTTAGATTTATTTTAACATAAATATTTAGAGTACCTGGCTATTTTTTAACTGTTGGGGAAAAATCCATTTGATTAATTTTTTTAGAATGGACTCAATACTAAATTACAACTTGCCTTACAAAACGATCTTACAGTTGAGGTAGAATATTACGATTATAATTCACATGACTCTCGAAAAATAAAGGGAAAGTTGTTGGTAGCCGATACATTGGCTAATACTTTGAAATTTGACAACGACGAAAATACGGCTGTTTCGCTTGATGATGTTTTGGAAGTGCTGATTGATTAATATAATGAGAAACAACATTTAACCTTTTTGTTTTGCCCAAACATTTCAAATTTCATGTTAGTATTAATATTGAATTTTCTTTCAAGAATGCTTCTTCTAACAACAGTCCTTGTCCACCAGCTAAAAGAAATCATTTAGCCTGTTCAATTAAAGGGCCAGTTTCTGGAACTATAATGTCAAATGAAACTGGATATTGATGATACAAGACGTATTATTCACGTAAGATGAATAAAACAAAGCTGCTTAGTATTAAATGTACCCTATAGATTAGACACTTTTTAAAAAAGTCTCTCTGTGGGGTACTTTTATTGTATATGTGATATAGGCATATTGAGGAATATTATTTAACTACGGCTTGGATTTAGGTGTTTATGATTGTTGACCGGGGAGGGGGGCAACATCACACACGCGCGCGCCGGACAAACTACTTAGAATGGGAAGCCAAAATGAGTAATACATTTACAGAGAAAGAAATTAGATATTATCACGTAATCTTTATGTTAAATCGGTTTAGTATAAAGGAATTAACATATACAAATGAATTTAAACGTTATTTTTTATTACGGAAAATGAAAAGGTAAGTTCCCAAGGGAGATATTTACTGAATATGGTTTCGATATTAATATTATTGGTTTAAAGCGTGTTCAGTCGTCGGGTAAGAGGTGGCGTGCTGCGTTTAGAAAAAATGGAGTAGTCGGCCTACAGGATACCAGAAAGGCAAATTCGGGTAGACGAGTGAGAAAGAACTTTCATTGGCAGAAATATGCTCGACTTGAGCACAAAAATCATTATTGAAAGCAGAGAATGAAACTCCTAAAAGATCGAATAAATGGAGAGGGGGCTACGGAAGAAGAAATAGTATTAGCGGCATTTCAGAAGTTTGAACTTATTAATGGGATCATTAATAAATACAAGCTAAACAATAAAGTCAGCTACTTATGCAACCTAGCTGGTGTGTCACGATCGGGTTTATAATTATTTTTCATTAGAATCCCAAAACAGGAGAAAACAGCGGGAAAATCAAGATGAAGAAGTAAGAGATATTATATTGAAGGCGTATCACTTTAAGAGACGTAAAAAGGGTGCCAGACAAATTAAAATGACATTAGAAGGTCAGTACGGTATCGTTTATAATTTAAAGCGTATCAGAAGAATTATGAAGAAATATAATATTATTTGTCCAATTAGAAAAGCAAACCCTTATAGAAGAATGATGAAAGTTACAAGGGAACACACCGTTGTGCCTAATTTACTTAACAGAAATTTCAAACAAACTACACCCGGAAAAGTATTGCTTACAGATATAACCTATTTATTTTATGGAAATGGTGATTACAGCCATCGGAATTTACCACCCTTGCCATCTTTTTTACCACTGTTTGCCAAGGTATTTACCACCCATTGCCTGTGTACTTACCAATGATTGAAGAAGCTTTGCCGGCCAATGTTAAAAAGCAGAGTTTTTTAGCTTATGAGTTGAATATCACAGCGGATATGGCTCATCCTTTATTTTATAGGGGGTTGGGGGCGTAGCTTTCGTCATGAGCGTTTGCTTGCGGAGCAAGCTAACGCGATTAGAAGGAAGCAGCATACGCGCGGTAGCTATCTCGACAGTATATAATAATTACAGCCATTTGGGGCAGAATTTAGTCCAATGGCTGCTTTGATTTATTTAAACTTTTATCAACCTATTGCTTATCAATAATCTCGATTGCCAAAGTACAAGTTCATCATGCTCTAAATCCTCTTCCTCTGCCCATATGCAAGGGGGTAATAATTTGTTTTCAATGTCAATTCGCACCTCATTAGGTAAATACCTATGGAAAAAATATTTAGCTATACGGTTTTCCACTTCTATAGGGATCATTTAGATTCCACCAATCCATGACGCTCACGCATGGAAACTTCTCCGTCTATCAGGATTTGATAGGAATCATGGATTATGCGGTCTAAAATAGCTTCCGCAATTGTTTCATTCCCTAATTTCAGGTGCCAACCACTTGGATCAATTTGGGAACAGAAGATGGTTGAAGCTAATTTATGGCGTACCTCAGTGATTTCAAGCAATATGGCTGCTTCGTCAGCTGTTAGGTCAGTCAGTAACCATTTCATAGAATAGCAGATCGACTTTGAATATTTTTTAATGCATTCCGATAAGTCCGTCTGCGGCTAACTTGGCAAGTTGTCAGTTCATCCATAACTCCGGTAGGCGAACGTATTTACTTTATTAAAATGCCGACAGGCAGATATACTAATGCAGTTGCTAAAAATGATTTGCCAGAGCCGGTTGCTCCTTTTATAACGTTGTGACCATCCTGGATATAAACACGCTTTGCTAGCTTTATATCAGGTCTTTATCCAGTTTGGCGATCATCATGTACTCTAAATCTCGATACAGGCCTTTGAGTTTAGGAAAGTCGCTTGCTTGATCAGCCGTTGAAGCTTATTGCTCTTACGGCGAGAATGTTCCAGATCGACTAGTAAAGAAAGCCGGTCTTCAAACCATGTTTTGAAATTCTTGTTAAATGCTTGTTTGTAGGCTCAGCCATGCCGGTTATTTTCGTGTAATTTTGTTCAGTGTTGGTTCATTCATTATTGATCCATCCTATAGTAAGCAGCTCACGAGTGAACCCATAGTTATTTTCTTTGACTTCCGTTTTGCGTTTTAATTCTTGCTCGGCATCGTTCTTTTTATTGTTCTTTAAAAGCGTTTGAAGGCTCTTGACTGTCGGCCCTGTTCGTCATCGAAGTTATCATTTTACACGCACGCTCTATCTCGTATTTCGTATAACGGCGCTCTAATTTTTTTAACGAAAACACGGATTGTAATCCTTGTTTTTCCGCCTGTGTCGTATTCAGAATGAATTGAACAATATCGAGAGTAGATGGGCCAATGCTTTCGGCCCATTCAATCGCTGCCTCTGGCGTTTGATCTACAAACAGCTTATGATTGTCAGGCATATGGTCACGGATTGTAGCTAATTGACCAAATTTCCCATATAATCGCTTGTGAGAAGCAACTCGCATATGATTAAAAAAGATCTCGACGAGATCATCTGAAAGTTTTATTTCCACTTCTCGATTGATATACTCATATGGAACAGAATAAAACATGCTCTCAACAGAGACATGGTAATCAGGTCGCACCTTTGCCTTTTTCCATTGAGACATTTTATAAGGGGCGTTTGGAAGAGGAGAAAGCGCAAATTTCTCCTCTTCTTCAAATGCTGACAGGCGACATCCTTGTTTGCGAGTGAAAGGGCGCTGATTAAACTCATCTAATTTCCGCCAAACCTCTTTATTCAGTTCATAAATGCTAAAGCATTGTGTATTTCTTAATGCTGCAATTATCCATGTTGAAATAACACCGACAGAGCCTTCAACACTTGGTTTATCCTTGGGAGCGCGAACCCGGGCAGGCATAACTATAGTATTATAGTAATCTGCCATTTCTCTGTAAGTAGGATTTAAAACTAGGTCACGCGTTGTATGCTTTGTTACACTTGCTTTCAGATTATCTGGTACTATAATCTGCGTCGATCCGCCAAAATAATCGTACGCATGATTATGGGCCATTATCCAAGCATTTAAATCCATGGATAAAGTTGCTTCTGCGTACGATAATTGACTACAAGGCAGAGTCGCAACAAAAATGTAGGCTTTAATTCTCTCCCCAGTATCTCGGTCAATAATAAAGGCTGTAGAACCCGCCCAATCAACTTCCATGATTTCACCAGGTTTTCTTCGAATGCGTAAAGTAGCCTTATATTTATCCGCATACTTACTGTAATGACGAACAAAGCTACGATAGGAATATGAATTTATGATTCGCACGGGCATTCATTTCATTATTCATGATGAGCAGCGATAGAGTCACATTTGGGCTTCGCTAACTCTTTATGATATATTCGATCTATGGCTTTCGGCCCTGACGCCTCCAAGGTTGTCTCTGGATAAAGGAACTCTTCCAGCCATTGATCTGACATTTCCTCTTCTAATGGACACATCACCCCTTTCTTTTTTGCCAGTTCGATAACTTCTGTTACCTTCTGACGGGAATTGCCTGTACTTACTGAAATGCCCCTAAGGCTGATGCCTTCATCGTGCAATTCCAGTATCTTTCGATAATGAATCATTAAAAAATACCTCCTATAACCATGTCACGCCAAAGGCGTGCTCATTAATTATATAGAAGGTATCGCGTAGGTGGTACATTTATTTGTCATTTGATGGTACATTTCTTGTCATTCAGTGGTAAATAACATGTCACTAGTGGTACATTTTGTTGTGGCCGCAATCAAATGGAAGAAAGCTTATTTATCGACCATTAAGGATGTTCAACAAATGAAATATTAGCGTATAACGTTTCTAGTAGTCTAGCATTAGATTTGGCAACTGACACTATCCGAAAACTTATGAAAAACAGAAAAGTTAAACTGGCAACAAATGCATTTATACATTCTGACCAGGGAGTTCACTATACTAGCCCGGAGTTCCAGGCATTAGTAAAGAAGTACAACTTAGGACAATCTATGTCACGACGAGGAAACTGCTGGGATAACGCACCTCAAGAATCATTCTTCGGTCATTTTAAAGATGAAGCCTATATAAAACCATGTGAAACCTTAGAAGAGCTAGAGAAAGAAATTAAACAATACATGATTTATTACAATAATTATAGATACCAATGGGATCTAAAAAAGATGACTCCCATACAATTTAGGAGTCATCTTTTGGTTGCCGCATAGTCTTTTTTAAAATGTCCTTGACAAAGGGTACAATTATATTGGGTTACCGAAGTAGCATGTGGGCTCCCCACAAGGAATAAGTTGGCTTTTTTTGGCATAAGCCTTATAGCAACCGTTTCGGATGACAGTCCTTGTTCCCAACGTTCCTTGCTTTCCAAGTCCCTTACAAACGTAACTATCTATTCTGGACGTAGGCGCTTACTATAAGCCTTTGATGGATGCCGCCGTTGTCCGGTATAGTGTATTTCAAAGGGCGAATTTTACTCTACACCACTCACACCATCGTTGGATGACTCATAGGTTTCCCTATGTTTAATCTTTAGACCCGTACATTCGGAAATTCGCCAGTTCCGAACATTCTCACCTTATCCAGTTTTTCAGCCGTACGGCATACCTTTTCCAAAAGGAATGGCTTCAGCCTTTGTTCTGCCGAATCTACCTGTTCTTAAAACCCCATGACCTGCCAGTCATGACGCATGCAGGAGTATTGACGGGATGGTTCCGTCATTCCCATCCTGCGTTGTAAAGTTTGGATTAACTATAAGTAATCCTCTGCATTTCACGTTTCAAAGTGCTTATAGCATAGCTTGTTGAACGGCGCACTATAGCGGGCTTTTTCTATACTGATAAACATTAATGGAATAAACCAGCCTCCTTGGACTTTTTCATCAGCCTGTCGGTATGTTTATTAACCACATTTTTAAACAGGACACCGAGCCCCCGAGTGCTTCACCGCCAAATTAAACAAAAATCCCCAATGCAAACAATAAAGGTGAAACGGAAAAGGGGAAACGGTTGATTGCCTGGAAAAAAAACAGGAAGCCAAAAACAACCCGGATATGTGCCGCCCGCACCGGCAATTTGCAGAACAAGCAGGACAATGACCATTGCTTTTCCGACATCGCCAAAAAGTGAAACGAGAGTATAGATGATTGTCATAAACACCAGACTAATCAACAGTCCGAATATCACAAACCAGACAGGGTGTGCCATGTAGGCGTCTACGATAAATCGATCACCCAACGTCACAATAACTGTCTGCAGTAATCCGATCGTAAGGAATGTGAGCAACTTTCCAATATAACGCTCCCTGTCCGTTAGTTCTTCCCCACCATGAACGTCTGCGGCCAATAGGGAAATCAGTAGCAGACCGCCAACCCATATAGCCAGGACAGTGTAGAATGGGGTCATCCCGGAACCGTAGTTCGGAATTGGAAAAAGTTCATTTTTGCTGAGCTTGACCGGTTCCTCAAAAAAGCTCCGTTCTGCTTCAGGATCGTTCTGTAATAATTCAATAATTTCATTGATGTCAGTTTCACCCTGGATGTCACGAATTTTATCAGCAAGTTCATTGACTTTACTATTCACGTACGGATATTCGCCAAGAATTGTATTCAGCATTTCCTGCCCTCACCAATATTATTTTCGGTATTTGACAGGACTTGTTTACCCTCCGGATTGTGACTGATCTGATAAAATCCCTTTTGCATCAGATAACGTCTGTTGCGCATTGTTGATTTTCTGTTTGACTATTGGCTCAATATTTTCTTTATAATCTGTCAGGAAATCTCCTATTCTGTTTGCTGTATTGCCAGATAACTCTTCTAAATCGATGATAACGGAATCGACTTCCTGCTTTGTCCCTCAATGATGCTGTATGTTTTGACCATTCTTCTGCGCTCTTCAAGAGCTCCACGCAGTGTGCTCAAATCGTTCTATGGGCATCTTTAATTACCTGATCCTGATAGCGCTGTATTCTGGCCGTTTGTCTGATATTATTCGGTCGCTGTTTTCCTGACCGTTTGAACCCTCATCACTATTCTGCTTATTTCCATGTTCACCGCCATCGGCCTGTTGCTCCTGATTCATTTCCTTCAGCTGCTTCAACTTTGCTTCTATTTCACCGATGTGACTGGTTGCATCACCCAATGAACTGTCAATGCTTTGCTGCAGTTCTTTACCCTTGCTAAAATCAATGTTCACATTCTGGGCATCTTTAAGCAGTTTGTTGATGTCTTCAGCAGTGCCTTGCGCTTTTTTCAAATCCTCCTCAATTTTCGGTGCCATTTCATTTAAGCGGCCTTCAGCTTTTGACATTAAGTCAGCTGTTTCATTAACCGTTTGAAGGCCATCATTGGTTGTCCGCTCAGCTTCCGGAAGCATGTTTTGCGCTTTATTGATGATAGACTGCGCATCCTTTGTATCCTGCAGGCCATTTGAAATCAAATCATGAATTTCCGGTAATTTTTTTTCCATCGTAAAAACATAATCCTCAAACTTTTTGATATCAGGCAGCTTTTCGTTCAGCTCTACACCAATTTCATCAAACATATTAAATAACGCCAATTTTACTGTGGAAATAAATTGCTACTGACCTGCTTCCACAATCGTACTGGCACTTGTCTGTTATTTTCGGGGATATGGGCATGATTTTTTCATTTACGTAGATTCCGTTTTGCTTTTTTTTTTGGATATCTGTAATTACCGTTGACAGGTTATCGGAGAAATCCTCCGGTATGACAATGACAGCAAAAATATCGCCATATTTTAGATTTTCCATTGCCTTTTCACGGTTTGTAAATGCCAATCCATTGAATCGTTGTTTTTAAGTGTATTGACAAGGTCGTTACCAACGTTGATTTTTTCGTCCCTGACCTGCCCCCCTGCATCTTCATTCACAACACCGATTGGAATTTGATCGGTCTGCCCATATGGGTCCCAGGAGGCCTTTATGTTAAACCATGCATATAATGATGGCAATATAATAAGTCCCCCAATCAAAATAGCTGCAACCCAATTGCGTGTTATATTCTTCATATCTTTCGAGTAAATTTTCCAGCCATTCTTCATGCATATACCTTCTTTATTCTTTATCATTTTGACAGTTTGAGGATCAATAACTTTTTCGCATTTAAACATTGTAGCACTTTTCACGTTGAAAACATAATCGAAAAGAAAACCTTAGCATTCCCCTATTAATAGTATACTTGGTTTCAGCAAATATTTTCCACAAAAATTAAAGGTCTGTTAATCGTTCACAACCCTTTTTTAAAAGAAAGAGATTTATTTATGGGAACATTAGACAAACTACAGACTTTAGTAATACTATTTGCTGTTGGTTGGAAATAAATGTATAATCTCAAAAATGATTGGGCCACTTAATCTCCACCTTTCAAACTGAATGGAGTATAGCATTCCCTTGCAGGACCTGTTCTAATGCCTGTAACCGTTTCTGCTGCCGTCCTACCATTTCAACTGCTGTTCAACCGATTGTTGCCATCTAGCTTTCCTTGATTTGCTCCAATGAAAAGCCCATATATAAAGATCCCCTTATATAAATACTATGAATTTCCCTTGGTAAAACATAAAGGCAGCTCTCTTTTATTCGCTGGATTGCTAATTGAAATTTATGATTAATTTTTTCAGAATCAGACTCGTTTATTATGTAGCCTTTGTCATCCAAGGAACATAAGGATCCTATTTCTCTAATCTCGGTCATTATATAAAATCCCCCATTTCTTTTGTTGATTGTGTTTATTCGAAAATATGGCCCTATGATGCAACATTGGTACAATACTTATTAGAGATAAGCTCCCGTTAGCTTAATACAGTTGGAATATGCTGAACCTTTATCTGATTCCAATTCGATGTCCAATTCTTCTTCAATATCCGTTTTTCATAAACTGCTGCACGTTCCTTGGTCTCTGCGAAAAATGCAGTTGGCTTTACTATCATATTTAGAACATCATCGACCCCATGGGGGGCAGCCAATACCAAGTTGTCATGTTCATCTAGCTTAACCCCCAAAGCCGTTGCTGTCTCTGGAAATTTTGATATGGCATCAACAGAGGATGAATAAGGGGAAATATTATTGGCAAGGTGCATTCTAGCCTCATCCTTTACAGACCAAGGCTCATTAGGACAAAAACTTAACAGCCTTTGCTCAAGTTCCTTTTCTTTATCCTCATCTGTATTTGTATCATCAAAATAGATTACATCAATATCGGGCGTGGTTGTCTTTTTATCAAATTCGTGTAAAGTATCCCAAACCTTCGACCGAACAAAACCAGCGCAGACCCACCAATCTGGTAAATTTAACGATTTTGCCATGACCAAAATATTCGTCATCCAATCATCTTCACCAATTAACTTTAATATATCAAGCTCGTTTTTTAGTTCCATGCTAGCCCCCATTTTCTTTCTTCGCTATGCCGCAAAATGGGCCTACAATGGCAAACTGGACGCTGCCCTTTATTCCGGAAGCGCGCCCGATTGAGGAGTATTCCTCTTAATCTCCGCCTTAAAAATCACTTTTGATTTTTAGTAATTTTCATTGCCCCAAATATAAATAAAATCAAACCTAAAGCCAATAAAAATCCAACATAGAAGTTGTCAAAAAGGCCCGGCATTTCTAAAGGACCGTAAGAACCATTTTCATTCAATTGGATTGAAAAAACTTCAATACCGTATAGGAAAGCCGCAATAAACCTTTCGAAAGTAAATAAAATTCCACTCAATGCTATTAATCCAATTCCTGAAAAGAAACTAACCTTCCCCATTTATCTCCCGCCTTTATCTCTGTTGTATTGTTACTTTTTCAACTGTCTGGACACCAAAAGGAGCAGCCTTATTCGATTAGTGCGCCCGATTGTTTAAGTGTATTCATTCACATAAAGCACCTATAAAATCAGAACTTTACCCTGCGCAACAAGATAATTTTGAAACATCTTTATCAAATGTAAGAGCAGCTAGCCTTAGCCCTTCAGCCATTGTTAAATATGGTGCAAGGCTATCTTTTAAATCATCCACGGTTAAGCCATGCTTTACTACTAGCGAAGCTGCATAAATTACATCTCCTGCATTTTCAGATACAATATGAACCCCAAGAACTTTTAATGTTTTAGCATCAGCAACAATCTTAAATACACCAATCGTTTCATGATTTACTAATGCCCTTGGAACGGCGTCTAGAGATAATACCGATGTTTTTACTTCATAGCCTTTTTCATTTGCTAGTTCTTCAGTTAACCCAACTGTTGCAATCGATGGATTTATAAACGTGACAGCAGGTATAACGGATAAATTTAATTTTTTATTTAACCCACCTATCGCATTATCAGCAACAATTCCACCTATATAGGCTGCTACATAGACAAATTGAGGTCCCAATGTTACATCTCCTGCTGCATAAATCTTCTCATTACTTGTTCTAGCATATTCATTTATCTGGACTTCGTTTCGTTTTCCGACTTCAATCCCTACTGCACTTAAATTTAAAGAATCCGTATTTGGTTTTCTTCCTGTTGCAACAAGTACATGCTCTGATTCCACGACTTTTTTCTTACCATCTACCGTTATATTAACCTTTTTTATCTCTCCAACTTGTTCTACACGATCATAAGTTACCTCTTTAATAAGGTTTATACCCTGTTCGATTAAGACTCTTTCTACAGCTTCCGAAATTTCTGGGTCATACTCTTTTAAAAGGCAATCACTTCTTTGAATAAGCGTGACTTCTGAACCTAAATTATGAAATAGTTGTCCAAGTTCCAAACCGATATAGCCTGTACCAATAACTGTTAATCGTTTAGGCACCTTTTTTAATTCGAGTAGTGTTGTACTTGTTAGATAATCCACTTCTTCTAGTCCTGAAATTGTTGGTATAGCTGGCGAAGCACCTGTTGCAATTAAAAAGCGTTTTGCAGAAAGTTTCTCCCCATTTACTTCAACTGTATTTTCATCAACAAACTTAGCTTCACCTTTTATTAAATCAATGCCATATTCATCAATTAAATCTATATATTTTTGATTTCGAAGTCCGCTAACTAATTCATCCTTTTGACTCACCAAAGAGGCTAAATTGATTTCCCCAGCAGATGTTTGTAAACCTGTGAACGGATTTACTTTTGCTAAATGATTGATTTCTCCTGCTCTAAGAAGTGTTTTTGATGGAACACAGCCAATATTTACACAAGTTCCTCCAACTATCTCACGTTCAATCATTCCCACTTTTGCCCCATATTCAGTTGATTTAATAGCCGCAGAAAAAGCTGCCCCTCCTGAACCGATTATGAGTAAATCATAATCATCTTTGTTGTCTAACTCGATACTTTTTAAGTCCTGTAATGAAATTTTTTCTATTTCTTCTATTTCTTCTATTTCTTCTGGTTGATAATTTGTTTGCCGAATTGCCTGTCTTACATTTTCAGCATTAACATCATCTGGTAATTCAAATACCGATTCACCACATTTAAAACTGGTTTCGATATTTTTAGCACCTATGCTTGTTAATGCAGCATCAATATGTTGTTCACATCCTGTACAGGTCATTCCATTGATTTTAACACGATATTTTTTCACTATTTCTTCCTCCTCTATCTATAAAATCTATAGTACCCTCAATCAAATATTAACGATTCAATAATAGGACATTGATTTATTGCCTTTTGATCTGGACATCGACTTTTTAAATCCTTTAACATTGACTCAATACGCTTTAAGTCTACAATTTGTTCTTGAATTTCTATTTCTTCTTTTGATACAAATTCAAATATATTTTTGCAACGAATTTCATCGTTATCAACAACACCAAGTAATTTATAGATTTCACTCAATGAAAAGCCCAGGTCTTGCAGTCTTTTGATAAATTTTACACGCTTAACATCGTCATCCGAATATATCCTATAACCTGTATTGATTCGGGAAGGTTCTTTTAATAATGCTTTTTGTTCGTAATATCTAATCGTCTCTTTATTTACACCACACTTTTCTGCAAATACTTTAATTCGGTAACTCAAATTATTCACCTCTATAAACATAATAAATCGTGTATCTTAGTACACGGTCAAGTATAATATTAAATTTCTCTTCTTCAAGTATCTGGCCCTTATGTGCGATATTGCGATATTACTTTTTAGAGAATAGCGCCCTTTTGATGCATTAACATTCTTGTAAATCTGCATCTAAGTTATTTTATCATACTGTTTCTCCACCGATAATTAGATTGTCTTTACCATTCACCTGATATATCAGTTTTCAATTCCTTATAGGCTAATAAAAAATTCTTATAGGTTTCCTGCCCAAAACGGTTTTCATCCTCTCCAAATAACTGTTTAAAAGCTATGTTCTTTGCCTCTTCAGAAGAACATTCATTTGCACTTATAATCAATTTTATATAGGACTTAAAATAATCTTGGGTTAGTGTTCCTCCATGATTAACGGTCATTGAGAATCATCCTTTTCTACGTCTCCCTGTATAATTTTTTATGAAAAGGGATGCCACTTTATTTAAAGGCATCCCTAATAAGCCACTAGGCTTCTTTTTGTTGGTTTTCACTGTTCTCTTCTTTTTCACCGCAGCATTTATCGTTTTTAGTTTCTTCAACTTCTTCAATTTCAACGCTGCAACAATCCTTATCAGGCTTGGAGAATAGCCTTTTTAGTCCTGATTTTTTCTCTGCCATGCTTATCACCTCCTTTAAAGGATAATTTGAAGGATAAATCCTGTACTGATAGCAACAACCAAAATTGAAGCCACAAACGTAATCACTAATTTCTTTTTAAAAAGCTTACTCAATAGGACAACCTCAGGAATGCTTGCTCCGGCTCCTCCGATTAAAAGAGCGATAACAGTGCCGATACCCATCCCTTTGCTTACGAGCGCATCACCAATCGGTAAAATGGCCTCTGCTCGTATATACATTGGAATACCGACAACAGAAGCAATCGGAATCGTCCAGGGTTTGTCCCCCCCTGCATATTTGGCGATAAAATCTTGCGGGATAAAGTCATAAATGAATGCCCCGATAAAGACCCCGATTAATAGATAAGGAAGTAAGGGATAAAAGAAGCCCCAAGCATCTTCCAACGCTAGTTTCCATTTGGATTTCCCTTCATTATTGTCTTGACTACTTGCTTTTCTTACATTCACGTTTTTAACCGAACGATCCAGCCCCAACGCTTTCCAAACAACACCGATTAAAATGGCAAATATGCCGACAATGACGACGTAATAAAGTGTCAGTTTCCATCCAAGTAACGTCCAAAGTAATATGACAATGACTGGATTCAACAGAGGCGAGGCAATCAAAAATGACATTGACGGACCAAATGGTGCTTTAGATGATAATAAGCCCGCTAAAATTGGTATTGTTGAACAAGAGCAAAACGGAGTCAAAGCACCTAACCCTGTTCCATATAGATAACCACTCCATTTATTGGGTCGATCAAGTATCCTTTTAATCCTGTCCTCTGTAACCATCTGCTGTAGCCAGCTTACCAAGAAGCTGATAAAAATAAATAACACGGTTAATTCCATAAAAAGCGTAAAAAATGTTTTTAAAAACTGCAAAAAGCTATCCATTCTATCCCCTCCTCCTTCTTTATAAATCAAATTAAGTTGATATATAAATCAAATTTATTTGATGTTTAGTTTAAAAATTTTTTTATTTTTTCTCTGGATAAAAAATACAGCATAACTCTTCTGACAATAGCCCCCTTACTTCCTCCTCATTTAAACGATAATAGTTCCAAGTACCAATCTTTTCTCTCTCGATTAGATTAACATCAAGTAAAATCTTCAGATGATAAGATAATTTTGATTGAGATAAACCAATAATTTCAGTTAAATCACAAACACATATCTGCCCTTTTTGATTTAACTCATACATAATCTTCAGGCGAAGCTGATCAGACAAGGCTTTGAATTTTGCTTCATACGTCCTAAACATTTCCTGATTAGCATCACTTATTTTTTTTAGCATCTCTTTATCACTCCTATAAATCAAAATTATTTGATTTAATGTTATTGTATTACCATCTGTTTTTAATTGCAACCGTTAAATCAAATATTTTTGATTAATATTTAACTTAATAATGTAAAAGGCGCTTAATCTTATTAGATTAAAGCGCCCATTAATTGAACAAAATTTCTAATTGGAAGCTTCTGCATCTTTATACGTTTCATCAATTTGCTCTGTATTTTCAATATATTCTTTTTCTTTCGATTCACTCAATATCTCCGTAGCCTTCTGGCTTTCTTTTTCTCCCCCTAAAATTTCCCAAACATAGTTATGGTCATTGACGACATCGCTAAAATTACCGTCTTTCCATCTATTCAAAATGTCTTTATATTCTTCCGCCTTCTCCAAATACTCTGTCTCATCTATTGCATCTAACAACCACTCAATACGCTCATCCGTTATTTCAAAAAAACCCCATTTATCATCTGCTTTAACTTTTTGATGGGACATCCAATGGATATATTGTAAAATATTGCTTTCCATTATTTGAGACTTGTCTTTTTGATTGCCAAATGGATTAAGTTCTGGTTCTGTTGCTTCTTTTCCTTCCTTGTTGTTTTCTTCTACTCGTACACTGTCATTATTGTTTTGAGAATTATCTGCTCTGCCGTTATTAACTTCATCATTATTTAAATTACAGCCATTTAAAAATAGTAGTATCAACGTGAAAATCGTATAACTAGTTACTTTTTTCACTTCAATTCTCCCTTCATACAATATTCTTTTTAACCAATAAATTTCCATAGATAGTATTCCTAAGGTTTTTTACATAGATTACGAATTCGCTATATCGGCGCTAGTTCTTATTAGGGAATATCGCCCGATTATGAAATCTTTATAAATGCTTGTGTGGCAATTTTCTTCTATTAAAAATCCCATTAGCAAGATTTTAATTTCTTAACTCGATGTAGCCATAGTCATACCAATTTTAAACCCTACAGGAATGGAAGCCCAAGTAAATATAAGTGATATTACAAAAAAAGGTATTAAATCCTTAAAGTACTGAATCAAAACGAACAAGGCGCCAACTCCCCAAATAACTAGGATGATGAAAAACTCTGGTGCAACAAACGTTTTGTCTGTATAATTTTCCGCAATGGCTCCCCCGGCAAAAAATATAGATATCGCTAGGGCAATAAAGCCACTTATTATAAGGTTAACCAGTGCTACTATCTTTCGTCTGCTCATACTTTTCCCCCTTTCATTATCTTAGTCCATCCATATAGTCTAAGTGCATAACATAATTTATCTGAAATTAAATTGTTAACATTCAGCAATTTATTGTTACATTTATTTCTAGTTATAAATACATAGTAATACAAAAAGTTATTCCATTAAATGGCCCGATTGTTGAATATTATAACATTTTTAGCTTGTTAATAATAACTCAAAAAATAACACCGCCAGATTATACTCCAAGCGGTGTTTCGATATCATTTATTTTAATACACGACTTTGCAAAAGGACAGTGACTGCATAAACGTGACGGTTTAGCCGGATACAGTTTTTTATAGTCGTGCGGCTGTATTTTTAATAATCCTTCCTTTTCGTTAATTTCTTTTGCCAGTTCCAGCGCCCATTTCCTTGCTTTTTCCATATCGTCTACCGTAAAAGTATGGCTGCTTTCCTTCTTAAAACGAAGAAAATTTAGAACACCTTTCACTGTTTTTAAATCTTCTATTTGGCTGATTGCCCAAGCATACAATGCCAGTTGCTTATTTGCGGTTATATTATAAGAAACACGGTTTGTTTTCCAGTCTGTTATAATGCCATCTTCATACAAATCAATATATCCCTGGATTTCAGGTGCATTGGCTTCATCTGCTAACGGCAGTTTGAAATACATCTCCGTTTCACCCATATTTAGCTGGATGGGTGCTCGATCAACCAACTCCGAGATTTCCTGTTGTTTCAACTCTTTATGGAAATCCGCTGCAGCATACCCATTCAAGACGGCTTCTTCATGAGACAGGCCATTTATTTTATCGTCAATGGCCTGATGAACAGCCTTTCCCAGTGCCAGTGGTTGTGTCACGGGTTCGTCTTTACCCAGGATATATTTATTGTAGAACCGAAACGGGCACTGTTCATACAAATTTAATCGAGAAAATGAAAAGATCATGCGTTCACCCGCTTTGATAATTTTAATTTAAAAAAGGAAGATGGATCTTTTACCATCTCCCCTTTGTTCCATTTTTCTTTTAAAACGGCAAATCCTCATCGTTGACATCAACCGGTACGCCCTGGCCCTGATACGGATTATTCGATTGCTGATTTTGGTTGTTTTGTGGTTTTCCCTGACTGCTTTGATTGCGTGTATCAAGAAATTCGACGTTATCGGCGACGACTTCCGTCATAAATACGGTTTTGCCATCCTGCCCCTCAAAAGAGCGCGTCTGGATACGGCCTGTGACACCTACCTGAGAACCTCTCTTACAGTATTGTGCTGTGTTCTCGGCAGGTTTGCGCCACACCTGACAACGAATGAAATCCGCATCCTGATTGCCCTGATGATTTCTAAAAGGACGGTTGACCGCCAGCGTAAAAGTTGCCACGGCATTGCCGTTTTGTGTGTATTTCAGCTCCACATCTTTTGTCATGCGCCCGATTAATTGGACATTGTTCATTTTAAATGACACTCCTTTAAATTTGTATTTTGACATGACGCTTGGTATCCTTAACTTTGTTATATAACTTTTTCTGTGACACTTTCCGTTTTGGATTGTGTCTTTTTTTATCATCAATTTTCGTTAGCGCTTTTAAAAACAGGATATTGAGAAACAACGAATCCAGATCAATATCCATCGTTTTCAAACAAACGCGCCACGCACTGCGGCCCAATTCTGTTCCTTCTGCCGCCCAATCTTTTAAATCCTCATAGCGTCCTAAAAATGCATTTTGAACTTGGTCATACATGGCAGGAATCGGTGACGTCCAGCATTTTCGTATGAACCAAGTCATCAATTCCTTTTGCCGCTCATTTTGATTTTCCAAATGCGCGATGCACAGAAACAGCGCATAATGCGTCACCAGTTCATCATGAACAAATTGCTTCCAGTCTTTGAGTACGTGCTCCCGCTTCTGCAGAAAGCCGTTAAATGATATTCGTTTATAATTCTGCCATCCGATGCATTTCAATTGGTACGGATTGAGTTGATAGGCCGGATGAAGCGATTTTCGCACTTTACCGAAGTACTGTTCTTTCACGGCGTTAAACGATTTACCGCTTAACTTGACCTCAAAGTCCAGCACACCGCCGGCCTCCTTGCAAAACCAGCACTTGTATAGATTGTCTTCCGTGTTTAACGAAAGATAGTGCTTTTTAGGTTTCCTGGCATCCTCACGGCAAAAAGGGCATTTACACAACGTCTCCTTCCTGCCATATGATTTGGCGTGAAAGGTTAACCCATATTTTTGCGCAACATCCAGAATACTTGGCAGCACGCTGATCACCCCACTTGCTGCCGGCTCGATTCAATCACTTCAACGAGAAAGAGGAAGCCGTTTTCCTTTTTCAGGGAAAGAGTGACGTTAGCACCTTGCTCCAAGCCTTCCGCTTGTTTAACCGCTTGGTCTCCGCGCGCAAGAATCAATTGGGTGTTACCATCAATCTCACCGCTGATTTTGGCAAACATTTCGGACCCTTTCTTTCCAAATTGGACATTTTGAACCAGAACCTCGCAGGTGTTTTCGTCTTGCTCATTTACCTGAGATGCCTGTGCAGATTCTTCAGCTTCGTTTGCTGGTTGGCCGCTTTGTTTCGTTTCGTTTTCATCTTTCTGTTGATGAGCTCTTTCGGCATAATCTTTAAGGAAATAGAAACTGTTTTCTTCATATAGTTCCAGGTTTAAAATCTCCCCGGACGATACATCCTGCAGAGACTTCATCAACGACTCATCCCGGATCAACACCTGAACAGCCTGATTGGACGCTTTGCTCTGAACCGACAGGACACCGTATTGTTTATTGGATGAGCTTGTTTTGATGTCGTACGATTTAACCACCATTTCCTGATTGATGACATCGTTTCTCTGCTGTGACGTATCTTTTTCATCGGTTTTCAGTTCCACTTTGTGCTGATTTGATTGCTGTTTGACCGTTGATGCTGTTTCATTGGCATCCGCCGTTTGCAGCGTGTCATCCAATCCCATCTCTTCCTGCGTATATAAGCCGCCTAATGGAAACTGCCTGCGCAACACAAAGGTTTCAGCAATTTTGATGATCATGGCGCTCGGCAGTGTGTCCCACACGTTGGGGTTGCCGTAACGGGAGTTTTGCCTGCCGCTGTTGGCTTGAAAATACTCTTGAAAATCCACAAAAACAGCCACAGGATTATGCTTTTTATGCTGCATAATCGCATATGCGCCCAAAATCTCACCACGTTTTGCTCCGAATTTATGCCTGACCGTTCCTTCAGAAGGGAGAAACTCAAAATGATCGCCTTCCTTCACCACGTTGGCGTTGGGCGGTCCGACATATCCCGGCTGACTGGTTGCGACACGGAGAAGCCCATCACGTGTGGTAATAAATTGGGTTTTGGCGCCGCGTTTCGTTTCATAGCGCTGAAAGACAATATCGCCCAATAACGGGTTCAACCCAAAGTTTTCACAGACTTCCAGAAAGTGCTCTGTTTCCTCAGGCGTGCCTTTAGCCGGTTCGATAAATCGTTTCCAGATCAGGGACTTTTCATTGTTTGAAAATTGAAGTGCTTTTTCCATGCTTAAACCATCTCCTTTTAACATGTTTTAAAAATAACCGGTGATTGCTCCCTGACAGAAAACAACACCGGTTCTTTACGTGACTTCCCATAACCAATACAACCATCCCGTTTGTTACGTCATGGCATCACTCCTTCCATATAAGGTTTTTATCTATAAAAAAAGCCAGTTCACCTCATAAACATGAGATAAACCGGCTTTTATTAGCAATAAAAAAGCGCATTGTTCCGGCCAATACACTGCTTTTAATATCTTGAGTTTTCATGCATATCATACGTTATTCAGGCAATTGCCTGAAAGCTGTTCAACCTTTCCTTCAATGCAACATCGGACTATTCGAACATGAAGCATGTCGTGTCGAATCTTCCTCCCAGTGGAGGATGCGACGACTTTCACCATGGTGGGTGACAAAAACACTACTAAATTATAATTGTAGCTTAACAAAAACGAACAAATGTGTCAAAAATGTCCGAATAGTCACTGAATGTATTCACTCAGTTTTATGCCTTATTGTTGTTTCTTCCATCTTTTTTACCGAATTGTCATAAACTTTCACATATTTGTTATAATTTCGTTGTTTCGTGAAGGCATTTTTATATTATAATTGAATCAGGATTTGAAATAGTATGATAAAGGAAGTGAGACACATGCGACATCAAACCCGACTTGATGAATTAACAGACAACATTAAAGAGGAATTACTCAATGACGAAGAAGCATTGAAAAAAATCGAGCAAAAAATTGATGACCGTTACACAAAACAAGCTTAAAACGTATCAGACCAAAAACTCGCTTTGGGATCAGGCTTCTTAACGTTTAGAGTTTTCATTTAAGCAAATTTCGGGTATAATAAAATTAGAAAATACCTCATATAATAAAAATGACCGTTAGTGCGGATACACTAACGGCCATGTACAACAGCCCTTCAAGGGGGCGACTCACGAAGTTAGGCTTCATAACCACCTACTTGCTTGTCAGGCTTACAGGGTGGTTATTTTTTTGTGTTTGACAATATTGACACGACCAATGTTGCAAATACAATCATCAGTAAAAGTGTTTGGAATACTGTCATAAGGCATCACCCCCTTTCCAGGGGCGTGAGCCACCACCCATGAAAGCCTTATTGTACAAACTCTATTGTAACAAAAATCAGTTTATTATAACAGAACATATTTTCTCATTTTGAAGTCAAAGCTATTTGTGTTTGTTTTCTGCTTAATGTCTGTTGTCTTCTTCTATCTGATCCAACAGGTTACGCCTTACCAATTCTTCCTTTAACAGCACGATGAAATTTTCCTCCAAATTCAAGCGAAGAGCTTGGTTATACGCACGGATTAAAGTCTCATCGGACGCACGTTTCATTCTAACCCTCCATTTAAATCCAAATATTCGGCCTAAGACAGTCAATCACCCGTTGATTCTTTATTGACATGCTTGTGATCAAGCAATCACTACGTTTCTTTCACGATTTCACCCCTCTCATCCAAAAAATAAAACATGTTTGCAAAATTAAACCCACTTGCCATTAAATCCTCATCAGTTGTGACACGCAATTTTATTGCCTTTGCATACATTTTCAACGGTTCAAGATGTTTGATGGCTTCCGTGATGACAATCAGCCGCTCGTTTAACGACGGGCCCTGCCACTTTAAATGCATCATTAAGTCTTCCACATCGCCGCGAGCACTGTATATATAAAATAGTTTTCCATTCCGTTCGATGGCACCAGCAAACGGTTCCGGCGCAGGTACAATTGTTGATGCCTGAAAGTACTGATACAACTCAAAAAACACCAGACGTTTCAGTACATCACTTAAGCGGTACGCCACCCAATAATTCGGTTCATACGACACGTTGGTGATGACAGCGCCCGTCTGTCCCAATGTATAAACAGGCATAATCTGCTTGTTGCAACGCATTTCATGGCGGACGATTTTTTGTTCGCGCACCATCTGTTTTAAACGTTTTTTCTGGAGCCGGAATAATCGGAAGAGTTGTTTTCCTCCGATGATCCCGACTTTCGCCAACGCATCCAAAGCCGCCCTTTCTTTAGGGGATTTATCATTCACATAATGGATTGGCTTCAGGTTGGACGGGAGCCGCTGCCAGTGCAATGTCCATGGCTGTTCGATTGAAAATGGACTCAGCATCGTTTGACCTCCTTTATAAAACACGGGTAATCCGTGTCCGGATCTGTTCTTTTTCCGTATTAATGTTATCGACGCGTACCAGCACCCGGTCATCTTTCCGGACGTTCTGGAATTTTAAGTGGCTGGACAACGAGTCCACACCCGGCTCCAAACGGACAAAGACCCCATATTCCCGGACGCCTGAGACGACCCCGACGTATTCACCGTTCTTTTGATACCGTTTGACACAATCGGGCCATGGGTTCTCCTGCAGGGCTTTGGCACTCACATCCACCTCTTTTTTATCCCTGTCAATGGCCGTAACTTTGACCTTAAGCGCATCCCCGACCTTAAACTCCTCGTGGATATCATCAATCCACCCGTAGCGGATTTCCGAAATCGGGAGAAATACCTGAATCCCGCCGATGTCGCCCAGCATATAGTCATCACCAACATGCCGGACGACCGCAGGGATGACATCACCTTCCTCGATTTTCCGAAGGGTGATATCGGCCATTTTTTCCAATGCTTTTGTCCGGGAGCCGGTAAACACCCCATTTTCCTGATCGTAATTGAGCACCATGAACGCGATATCCTGACCGGTCATGGCACGCAGATGCCGAAGATTTTCCGCTCCGGTAAATTCCAACGGAATCAGACCGCGGATGGCGCCGACACGAACGACTGCGCAGGCTTTTTTGTCTTCCCCGTCCGGGCCGACTTTTTCAATGCCTGAGATGGGCGCATAGAGAATTTTGCTGTTCTGATAGGCTCCGTATATGGTCATCCAATTTTCCATACTGTGGTCCTGTTGCTGATCCACCATTCTGGCCGGGTCAAAGCCTTCAATCATCACGTTTTCATTCAATTCTTCCGCCATTGTTGATCGCTCCTTTTAAATATTTTTTCATATAAAAAAGCAACCCTGTTTAAAGGATTGCTGCCTTATAATTTTTCTCTGAGGTTTTTAATTTATGGTCTAATCCCAAAAACCATCACCGGATACTCTTTGTTTTGAGGTCACCTTATTTGGGTTACTTTGTTCAGCCGCGTCTTTTTCTTCTTTACGTGTCTGTTGGGCTGGCTCGGTGACAATTTCCTTTCGATTCTTTGCTTGGCTGGCTGGTAATGATTCCACCTCGTCATGCGTGTTAATCTCAGGTTGTTTTGTACTTTCTGACTGCTTGAGTATCGGTTCTTCAGCTGCATTGTCCTCCGATTCATTTGAAACCGTTTCTGCTGGCATTGGTTCTGTTGCTCGTGCTTCCAATGCAGCATCTCTTATTGGCTGGTAATCTTTGTTCTGAGATTTGGATGCTGCAGCACGTTTTAGCTGTCGAATAGTCCCAGTACCGGCTTTTCTCATAAGATTGTTCACCTTATATGACAGATTTTTCGTCTCCCACGCTTTCTTTTCTTTCCAATCAGCCGGTACGAGATTCCCTCTTGCCAGGGATGGTTTCTGCATGGCCGCTTCATACATAACTTTATGAATAAAACTGTATTTCGGCAGATTATCCATAATATCCGTCGGATCAAACCGGTATTCCTCTGATTCCGTATCCCGATACGAATGCGGGAACAGATTCGGCATAAATATCCGATGTTTGTATGTTGACTGCCTTAACATGATTTTGTCCTTGCCGAATTCATCCGCAAATTCCCGGGCATCCTGATAACCAATTCCGTTAAAGCATAATTTGTTCCGGCAGTTGGTCATAATCGCCTGCTTCATGGCACGGGGGCTGATATCACCCGCTTCCACTTCCAATTGGCCGAGTGATTGTGACGCCAATACACTCGAAACCTTATAAGATGCTGCAAGCGATAGAAATATTTCCACCTGCGGGTTGATGTAACGCTTATACTCATCTATCACCATGAAATGCGGTGTCCGTGTGTCTTCCGTTCCCGGTCTACGAAAGGTGCCATTTTGCAAATGCATTATTAGGAACTGTCCAAATGCATCGCCAGCTTTTTTAAGGGTGCCGAGGGCAGTATTAACAATTAAAACACCATCGTTAGCAAAATGTTCATCGACTTCCAGATCGCTTTTGCCGGACATGATGTTTTTCAGCAGTTCATTACTGGTGATATTCTCCAATTGCGCCCGCAGGCCGATGACAAACTGTTTGTATTTCTCAGCCATGCTGCCGAGCAGCTCGTGCTCGATTGAGTGAACGAGGTCGGTTTCCCCGTCACGCTGTCGCAGTTCACTCGTTCGTTTCTGCAGAAGTTCCAGATCCCTCAGTGTTTCCAGCACTTCCATCAGATCCACATCGTCCCCTTTGAGCTCTTTAAGAAGCCGTGTGACGTTACGGGCGGCCAGTTCCTGCACATTGGCAAAGAATGCATCCTGTTTGCCGAATAAACCGCGCAGAACAATGACGGTTCCTTCCACCACGTCTTCCACATTGCCTTCCATCGGATTGAATTTATCGGTATCCGGGCTGGTGGGGTCAATGTAGATGTAGGGAATAGCCATTTCATCACAGAATTCCTTCACTTTCTCAGCAAATTCACCTTTGGGTTCAACGACTGATAAGCCGAGTTTCTTCCCCTGCTTCTTTTGCATCAGCAGCTGATATATCATCGGCTCCAGGACGGATGCGGTTTTGCCTGAACGAGTGGCGCCGACCACCAGCATATGGGTGAACATGTCTTTGCCTTTCCAGACGATCGGCACATCGCTGTGTTCAAGCGAGTTGCCCAGCACCGTCACAATCTCATCGCTCTTTTTGCTTTTTGACTGCTTCAAGTCTTTTTTATATTCCGTATACCCTTCTTCAGGCTGTTCCGTGATGCGTTGATTCCCCCTCTTTTTGCGATAAGCGGATTCCGCCCGCATGACCATAATGTTCAAATAGATGCCAAGCACGCCAAATAAGATGAGTATCAATTGCATCATAAATTCCCTTGTCACCATCTGTTCCCATTGCCAAAGTTCAAATGCAAGGCTTCCCAGCGTTAAGACCATAAACAATGTGATGGTAAACGCCATAAGCCGGTTCGCTTTGGCTGGCTTTATCTTTTTAACCAAGCGCGTCAGAAAATAAAGCCCTACAACAATGCCCCCTGCCGTTACAATCAGCAGCGGGGCCGGGATGAAAACCTCCTGGAACATGAGTATAAAACCGCTCACGGCCAGGACGAAGCCTAGAAAGGCTATTGTCATAAGCATGCGTATCACCTCTCTTAAACTAATTCATGTAACGATCGTCTAAAACCAGTGCTTCCTCGTTCGTTAAAATTAATAACTTTTGAATTATACACATTTTTCACACTTCTCCACATTCGATTGTGGATAGGATTTTTCTTATTCATCAGGACGTTTATGGCGTTTCAGATTCTCGACGGATAATACATAAGCCATTTCATCCGCCATCAGAGTCTTCATGGTACGGAGTATACGTTGCTGAATTTTGGGCCGGAATGTTGCCAGCTCATAATTCAGCGATTGTTCGGAATGTGTAAGGCTTGTAATGGTTTTTAGCTCCGGCATGATGTCATATGTCGGATAACCATTATGTTCTTCTGCTATCATGTGTGAGCCTCCCTTTCATTGGATTTGGTAAAGGCGCGGTGCATAAAGTCTGTGCTGACGTCTAAAAATTCAACGTGATGAACATGCTCCAGCAGTTCTTCGTGTTTTGGGCGCAATCCCGGGTGTGTTAAAATAAGCACCTTGCGTCCATCCCGCTCATACCGGTCTTTACGGTATTGCAGAATGTGTTTGATTTTGACGACATCGGTATCCAGCAGATTGATAAAGTACATATCCTCACCCTGGTACTGCACAATTTGATCAAAACCATCCGGGTGGCGTCTGTTCTCCGAATTTGTATGCTCAGGTAAAAATCTCAGGTTCAATTGACTTGCCAGTTCCTTTTCCAGCGCTGTTTCGCTCGCACCGAACGTTAAGAGATAATCAATGCCGAACGTCTGCGGAAAGATTTTGAGGCTTTCGCACTCCCGGATGACCCGGCTGTCCATCAAACGGTTCACAACCTGATCATAGCTATCCTGCCCTCTGGCAAAGAAGGCATAGGCGTCAAAATGGCGCTGGCCGTTTTTCGTTGTGACATCGGATTGGTGCTGATCCATTTCCCGGATGATTTTCGCCAGGTTTTTTGCCGACGTGCTGTGCATGAACGTGTAAATCGTGAAGGCTGGACCTTCTGGGCTTGTGATGATGCCCTGCACGTTGCTGGAACGGTTCAGGTTATATTGCCGTTTGACATCCCGGCTGTCCTGCACCGTCCATCCTGCCTGTTCGAGTTTGACGAGAATGTTGTTGGTCGATAGGACAAACGGCAGATGGAAGCGTCTTACACGCAAGTCGTCCGCCCGACGCTCAACAGGATAGCCCTGCTTCCGCAAGCAGGCTATGCCGGTCTCGCTGATACGGTGGTAGTTTCCCTGCCGGCTTTGGCTCTTGATATAGCCGCGTATCGGTTCCGACTTAATGTAGCCGGTATTGCGCAATAGGTTGAGCTTGCGATAAGTGTACGGCATCGTCATGTCATGAAATTCGCAGATCTGTTCGGTGCTCAGTGCCCGGTAATCGTATAAATGTTTGAGTATCTGAACGTCCAATGGCTGCAGACGTTTGATGACCTGCTTTTTGGTTTTTGCCATGTTTTCACCTGCCTTTCTCAATTCGCGTGGGGGCTGTTTTGTTTCGTCATTTCTCCGTGACCTCCGCACTGCCTCAACAAAACTTCGCTTATTGGGCTATCTGAATTCAATTCGTTTCTTGTTTCCAAAACGGGTTATCGGCCAGCTGAGGCAGAACTGCAGTCCATGTATAATATCAATTAAATCGCTGAATCGAATATCAGGGATTGCAAAAATCGTGAATATTATACATAAAAAAACACCGTTAAAACGATGTATAACATTGACCTATTCACCCCATAATTCTTGAAACGGCTGTTGCTGATAAAATGAGCTTGTGTCTTCCTTCCGATACTGTTTCAATTCACACTCTAACTCGCTTCGTTTCCCTACTTCCGGTATTTTCTTCAACTGGTGTTGATGGTGTTTAAGATAGCTCAAAAAGTTAATTTTATTTTCTTCTTCCACCAGATAGACCTGAATATGGTTCCCCTTATCGTGTTGGCCTTCTTCGATGATTGAAAGCTCTTGCCAGTTATCATCTTTAACAAGGCCTGTATAGCGTATCGCATCGATAACATACTTTCGATTTCGATTATCGAGATCCCGAATAACATGATCATTGAAGAAATGTTGTATGATAAGCCCGGCACGCCCAAACTGGTGTTGAACATCAGCATAGTTATACGATTCAAACGTAATGCGTTGATAATAGTGGCGCACCATTGCTGCATAGTCTCTGTCATTCGCTTTGTATAACGGCAGCATACCGTCATACGAGAACTGAAATACAGGATAACCATTGACCATACGTGGTGTGGCTGTTGCTAAAGGGTTACGGCTTGGCTCCTTGTTGTTGATATCTTTCGGTTTCTCTTCATACAACCGGCGCATTGTTTCTTCCTTAAACATTTCAACACTTTTAAGTAAATCCAGATAGTGTGATTTCAACAAGGTCTCACCTCCTCTCTAATGTCAGACGTTAGTTTGCCTTTTAGAACACTGATACTGCAACATTCCAATTTCCTGTCGTCTGACATTATGGAATTCTATAAATTATATCCATCTAACGTCCGACGCCTTACTGTAGAAAGTCTGTTACAATTATAAACACCCCCTTTTAAATACGTCTGACGTTGTTTATGACAGCGTCAGACATTCTTATTTATTAAGTCCTGTCATATCAGTAGTTTAATACTTTTTCTAACGTCAGACTTTGATGTTTACTGGCTGTTTCCCAAAAAGTCATTGACATATGGCATCGGATCCACACGCTGAAAACCTCCTTTTTCTGCTTTGACATGAACTTCAAAATGCAAATGAACACCTGTGGAATGCCCTGACGTTCCCATTTTCCCGATAACCTGGCCTGCCTTGACTTTGGTTCCCGCCGAAACACCTTTTTCCATCAAGTGAGCATAGAACGTCAGCATATGATCACCGTGTTGAATGACAACCAGATTGCCATAGCCATCACTGTTATGCTGTGATAAAACAACTGTCCCATCTTTAAAGGCAACAATCGGCTTTCCCCGGTCATTGCCTGCCGCAACATCAATACCACCGTGGAAATCCCTCTCGCCATTCATCGTTCTGTACCCATAATCCGACGTAAGGTTTTTTGTATGTGGAACCATCCAGGCTTTACCGTCGAGTACTTCCACACTTCCGCCATCTTTTGCTTCAAACCCGTCATTGTACAGTTGGTAGTAATGCATCACATCCTCCACATACCAATGAGCATGATTATAAGCGAACAGTGCATCCCGCAGTCCCGTATTGCCATCAATATAGCCGGACAAGTGATTAGCCGCGGCAAAAATGGCATCCTCTTTTTCCCACGGACTTGCCTTGCCATTGCCATTGGCATCCACCCCGAAACCACCGTAATCTTCAATCTTTTCAGGATCTGTTTTGATTGCTTCCGGGATGTCGATTCCTCCCAGCCCCTCACATTTGGGATAATCCCAGCCCAGCCAGCTGCAGGGCATCATCTGCATATGGCCTTGTGCATTAACCGGTGACACCATTTCAATCGAGGAAAATACCGTTTCCACACGATGTATTGAAGCAAGTAATAACCATGGGACATCGTATTCCTCTCCGGCTTCTTTATAAATTGGAATAAATTGTTCCGGTATTTCCTCTTCGGCAATTTGTGAGGGCGCATTGGAAAATGCCATTTCGTCCTCACCAAATTCAAATCCTGTAACAAACAGGAGAACAAATCCCAAAATTAGAGAAGCAATCATACCACCAACAAGAGCTACACCAATTAGCGAGCCAAATACAAATTGTATTGCTCTCATAGAGGTTTACACCTCAACTAAAAAGGAGCATTCAACGTATAGTTTTTTACCTTGAATGCTCCCTCCACCTTTGTTGTTTTGATGGTATAGACTTGACGCTCCACTGCCGTTTTATCGCCATTCTTATCAAAATCATATCCCTTGACCTGAACGTTCCATATTAACTGTTCTTGGCCAGGGTCATAAGGTTCATAAACATTAAGTGATGCTGCTTCTTTCTTATAGGTTGCGGCTGTTGGCCTGGGCGTTTGTTCCATTAATGCCTGATACAGGTCAGCGGTACTTAAAGGCTTTGTACTCTTCACATGTGCCATCGCCTCATCACCATTAAATGCGTATAAGTTTTTTACAAAACGCCTGGCTGTTTTGCGTGATTTTTCAATGTCTTCTTTTGAAAAATGGTCAGCATATTCACTTTCCGAGTTTTCCAGTGTCTCTGCTTTAGGCATTTCAATGTCTAAAGACCCGTGCTGTTCCACAATCGAATCTTTTTTCGTCTCTTTATTTTTATTTTCTTGGGTATATTCATCATCTGCTTCATATTGCCGTATTGCCTGTGATTGCGACTTTCCACCCGCCAGACCAGCCTCTGGTTCTTCCGCTTTTTCTTCTTGTTTTATATGGTTACCGACAAAAATGGCATAAATAAACAACGCAATGACAACCACCATCACGCTGTAAACAATCATATTTTTAGTTTTAGGACTCACACCAAATTCCCCTCCATTGCATAATTAGTGGGTTACCTTAGCTGGTTTTTCCATTTTAATTTGATTTGTCTTCCTCAGGCGGTAGCGACGCTTCTAACGATGCTAAATCCGCTTTCTCTACATCTGATCTTGTTGTATCAAATTCCGGTCTAACTAAATCACTGCTGTACTTGTCACTCACATACATATCTGATGTGTTTTCCATCTGAGTATCTGGTTGATACTCATTCTGCTTGTTATTTTGACTGGAACTGATTGGCTCTGAAAACATATCAGAATTTGTATTTGCATTCACAGCAGTTGTGCTCTCTGACCAATCATTGGTTTCAGGAAATGACTGATTAAACTTTTCTTTTTCGGCCGTTAATTCAGCTTTTGGTTGTTCTGATTTTTGTAAGTTTGACAGGCTTTGATATTGATGTTTCAACTCCCTGTCTTCCCGTTGCTGCCGATCAGCTAATCGTGTCGCGTGATCGCCTTTTGCTTCACCATCATGTTCCCCTTGTTGCGTTATGTGGTCATGAGTGCCATCCAAATCATCTAATGAAGCATGTTCAACTTCACTCCTTTCGAAGGCATTAGGTCCGTGTGCATCACTACTGTTATTTATTACATCGGCGCGAATATTTCGAGCTTCTGCATCTGATACACGGTTCACTTGATTGGCCTCAGAGTTATCGGCAGATGATGTTTTACGTAGTGACGCCATTTGCTGTGAACGATGCGCTTTCATGCCACTTTTGGCAATGTCACCAGCACTGCCTTCCCCCGTGGCTGCCTTTCCAACTGAACTTCCAACATTCGCACCCGCAATGGCGCCAGCACTTCCTGTTGCGGCCGCTCCAACTGCTGCTCCGGTAACGGTACCGGCCCCTTGTATCCCTTTTTTCAACGGGTTGTTAAGCTCGTCCATTCCTTCACGCAATTCCTGGACACTTTGAGAACCGGCGGAAAAAATCTTTCTAATTCGTTTACGCAAAAGGAAAATAAGCATAAACAACACAAAATGAATTAACGCAGCTGCGATGTAAGCAACAAACGGATTGCCATTATCAGAAGCTATAAAATCAGCTTCATATAATAAATCGGATATGGCAAAAATGACTAAGGCTGTAAACGAAACAACAATTTTAAGCACCAAAGGCAAGCCCAACTCAATAAAGTAGCGCTTCACAACGTTAAACTGGCCTGGTATCGCCCCAAACAAAAGCGCAAATGGTGCAAAAATCGCGATCAGCATAAACCAGAACTGAAAGATTAACAGCGCCAATGCCAAAAAATAAATTGGAATAGATACGATCCCATTTATCATCAAATACATTGGCGTAAAGGATAAGCGTGTGCTGATATTATCATAGAGTAGATAGTCATTATCATAATTGGTTAATTCATTGGATATCGCTGTAAAGCGTTCTTCTGAATTTGGCTGTTCTTTTAGAATGCTGTTCACCCTGTCCACTGCTTCTTCTTCACTTCGAGCTAAATTATTTAGATTTGTTTCACCATACATCATATATAGATACGGGCGGTCAACAAACAAAGCCCAGATGTTATCTTTCATACCATTTTTTAAGCTCTGTTCATCCAAGTTTGTCGGCGTATTTGCTTCAATGGGTTGTGAGCCGCCACCGGCATCTCTTTCTTGTGAATTTCCTGCTAATATTAAGGAACTCGCTTGTGTCGTAACCTGATTTAAGCCAGTTAGAAAGGTTGCGTAATTCGTGAACAATAAAATGGCGATTGTTAGCGCCATAATGGTTTGCAAAATGGTTCCAATTGATGCAAACATTGACCGTTTCCAAATCATAAGAAACGCTGCATAAATCACTGCAAATACAGCTGTGAACATAGCAAGGTTTCCAAACAGACCGGAATCAGAAAAATGACCGCCTCCGGTTATCCCTGTAATTTCCCCCATTATTTCATTTAACTTTTCAATAATTGTATTGATAAAATTAAAATCATAAGCGAAATCCAGGGAAAAGAGCATGAAATTGGTCATAAGAATGTTCATATCAAATGCTATATTTGCAATGTAGTTGAACATTTCGTTCATTTTCTGGGTTATTTCGTCCGAATTTAAAAACCAAAGATTACCCTTTATTCCATCAATAAAATTTTCTTCTTTAGCAAAGTCTTCAGGAACAGCATCCAAGTGATAATGAGACTTACCACCTTCTTTGAAATTACCTAATTGCTCTTCCCCTTGCTCCACTGCTTGGTCATCATCAGCATAAGTAGGCTGAGTAAACCCTGTAATGCTCAACACAACCATAATCAAAGTAATTTTTATTATCCGATTAAAGGTAAATTTACTCATTTTCAAGCATAAAAAATAACCCCTTTAAAAAGGGATTATCTTAAGCCGTCTGCCTCCTTTCTTTTATTCAATTATTATTCAAATCCATACTCATCATCTTCTGATTCCTCAGACTCTTCATATTTATGAATTATTGTTCCTGACTCTGCATCTGAAACTTGATCAGGTAATACACTATCTACAAACTCTTTTACCTTCCATTCGCCTTCTTGGTTTTGCTTCATGCTGATGAAATTATAATCAGCATCATCAAATTCAAATCCAGTCCAAGGTTGAACATAGTAGATAATTTCTTTGGAGTCTTCACTATAAACAGAATCGTACCGACGAATTTCGTAAGCATCACCCAACTCGTCAAAGTCTTTGAATTGGTCAGAATACTTATCTTTATAATTTTGATAATCCTCTTCCTGAATCATGTCCTGTGCGTGAAGCTTGTCACCGTTGTCTTTCACAACATCCGTTACATATGTTTCATTCTCAAGTTTGTCCTGTCCTTCCGGCGAAAGCATGGAATAGACTTTTGGAATATTTAACTCAAACCCCGCCCGATAAAATTCCTGTACAATTTCATCGGTTTCATTAAATACTTCAGCATTTTCATTTTCCTCAGGACTAGCATCCCCGTTGGAAGAACAGCCTACCACGAATAGTAAGCTGACAACCATCAGAACCAATCCTGTCAACTTCCTGTTCAAACTAACTCACCCCTTTATAATTTTAAGAAGTCTCCCTCAGCTCCCTCTGACGTTCCTCTTCAGTCGCCGTTGACGAGTCAAAGGCATCTAACAGATCTTTAAATACCGGATTGACATGAATAACAGCTGAACGCCCAAATATATCCTGAAACAGTGCGTCTCCACGCCCGAGATTTTTTAACGTATCAATATTTTCTTCGGTTTGCGGCAAGTTAAAATAATTTAACATTTCTTGAGCTTCTTCAGTCTTACGTAATCCAAAGCTGAATTTCATACCCATATTGGCGACTTCTTTTCCATGGTCAGACGCGTTTTGAGACCCTTTAATCAGCGTGGTGTTGTAGTAACGGCCCATTCGCACAATAAAATCCATCAACTCAGATCCGATTGCGCTTCGTTCAATAGCACTGGCCTCATCCTGAAGAATAAACTTGTGACGCATGCGGTCCTGATTAAACATATATTGTTTGGTGAAAGCCGTTAAGGAGATCATAATAGCTTCGGATATTTTGTGCTGCGGCCGCAATGTCTTTGCTGCGCTGCCCGGCAGGTTTAAGTTTTGAACCATTAGCACTTGAATGGGCACACTCGTTTTTAATACTTTATATTCCTGCCCGACTTCACCAAACAGCAATTTTGCCAGCTGATTACGTCGTAATGTTTCAAGCGTGCTCTTTAATTTTTCTACGGACGCAAAGCGAACGGCTGTCATTTTATCCTTTTCATGGTCATAAAGGTTTTGTAAGTACGTTATCACAGCACCAATACACGGGTCGTCCTGTTTCGATACAGTTTCAATCGCTTCACTTAACAGTGTATAAGCATCGTCATCAATCCCCACATTCACCAAATGGGACAGGATATCCATGCAAATGTCTTTTCCTTCTTCCAGGTTTGTGCTTGTCCGAAACGGGTCCAGCGAACCGGCGTCCCGTTCATCACGTCCCATTTCCCAGACGGATATCGATTCTTTTGGAATATACGGCAGCCCGTTTATCCATCCTTTCCGGTCACCTTTCGGGTCAATAATCAATCCCTGTGAGCCCGTTAAGGCTGCGAGATAGACAAACAGATTCATAAGAAATGATTTGCCTTTACCCGTCATGCCGGCCACAAGAACCGAAATAGAATCGAAAACATTATTCAAATTTTCATAAGCTTTCGCTGCAAGATCCGGTTTAATAAATACCGGCTTTTGAAACTGTTTCGTATAGCCGATATAAAACCCCCGATTATCACCGATATTGGTGGTCGCCCCAAACATCATACCGGCTAAAATATTAGGCGACACATGCATTTGATAATCGTTCATAAAGGATTTGGAACCGGGTATCGTTTCCATCATCAGATTCAATTGTTCCCCGTATGGCGGGAGAACAGATAATCCAAACCGGGATAATTCATCGGTTAGTTGTCCCACACGGGTGCTTAACGTTTTCTTATCTTTGGCGCTCACTTTAAAAACAAATGAACAGCTATAGGCCGGCTGTCCTGTCTGTTTAAAATAGTTTTCCATTTGAACAGCGCCTTTTTCCGATTCGTTAACACTGAGATCTACGTTTTCATGTCCTTTTGCTGCTTCCTGTCTTTGATCTTTAAATTCCAACCGGGCATTGCTCAGTTTCTTGCGTATCGATCTGTTAGATTGATAGTTTGCGCGAATGGAAACACTGACCGGAAAAGGCATTCGGGATTGCAGATGATACAACCACTCAAAACCAGGGTGCATGCTTATATCCTCCATGTTACTGCAAATAACGTACTGGGTATATAGTTCTTCTATTTCATTATTGATGATTTTACTTGTGCGTAATGTTTTTGGATCCACTTCTTCAATATTCGCATTCTGGACATCAACAAATGCTTTTTCTTTTGGCCGAACGGCTTCGTGTGATTGCGCTTTAGCATCTGTCCCTTCCACGCTATAGCCGGATTCAAAATCTTCCCGGTACGCCACATCCTGATTGGACGTGGAGACGGAGTATGTTTTCTCAGCCAGGTAGATGATTTCCGATGCCGTCGCAGGTTTAACCATGGACGAAAACCCATTGATCATATTGCCAATCAAACTTTCAGCCTGTTCCTGATAGGCTCGAATCTCCTCAATCGGAATGTCATAAGGATCTAATCCAACCGCATGATAAACCGGCGAACTTAACCCCTGAAGAAAGTTTTTCAACTGATAAATCGCCGAGTTTCCCATATTGAGGGATTGTATTTGATTTTGGGCCGGATCTAACTGAACGCCCAAATAATGAACATATTCGCCGGATTCGTTGATGGTACGCTGCCGGTTTAATTGGCTCTCCACTTGCTCCATAAAGTGAAGCCCGTTTTGTTTTAACGGGTAATCCAACCGGTTCATTTCCTGCTTGGTCTGGCTCATAATACCGCTGATATTCATCGGTGTCGGATCAATGATAAAGTGTAAATCATGCCCATTATTGGCTAAAAATCCCAATTGCCGCTGGAATGGTTTTATTTTATCATCGAAATCCAAAAAGTCATACCCGAATCCTTCAATCCGATAATAGGCCCAAACTGTTTGATCATTTGCAAAGACAAGATTTTCATCGATATGTTTTATCGGAAACTCTAAAATACTGGTTCGCATCTGTTAACTCCTTTCTGACTGACGCTATTTATACGTGACAACCCCTTTATAACGATAGCTTTTTGGTTTAAAAGCATCTTGCTTGATGCCATAGGTGTAATAACCGTGAAAACCATAATCCCTTTCTTTTGGAATTGCTCTAGCCCGGTGATACGTGACGCGCTGCCATTTGCGCAACTGATACAAAAACAGCGACCGAAAAAATGCCACCGGCGAGCGATTTTCTGTGCCGACGTCTGTTATCAGCCATGCAAGAACAATTGGCAGAGCAAACAGGACACCCGTTGGAATCCACTGAATCAAGTTGCCTAACACCGGTGTGAAATACCAAATAACTTCCAGTACGCCAAATACCAAAAAATATAGGACACCTTTAAACGGAATCGGTCTCCCTAATTTCACACCAAAAAACTGATATAACTTGCGATCGAACTTCAAAAAATTATTTAACACATACAAAGGGATGCGTTTGTTCTGTTCAGGTCCCATGTTTATCACTTCTTTCACATGTTTGCTTACCACCAATTAAGAGGAACAGTCAGCCTGTGCAACTATTCCTCTCCATTGGTCTGCGGTTATTTAATTAGCACCAATATTTAATTTGTCACTGAACCACTCGGACAAAGCCAAAATCGAATCCGGATTCAAAACAAAAATCCCGATAAAGGCCCCTGCTATCAGAACACCGACGGCAAATATCCATGCCCGCTTTGCGACAGCTACGAGAAGCAATACCAGAATGACAAAAAACAGCACATACTGCAGTTCCTCTGTAAACCAATTAAATAAAGATTCTAATGACATGAACACCTCACCTTTCCATTCATAAATTCATTCATGATTCAGATGCTTTTTCTTCAATGTTTTGTTCAGCATTCAGTTTGGCTACCACATAATGATCGTCCTTTTTCGCAACCACCAGCTTATAAACCGACTTCATTTCCATTTGCGTTGCAGGTTCCTCAAACGTGACCTCCGTCATGACAAAATAGTCACCGGCTTTGTTTCCTTCATAGAGCTCCGTCCTGTTTACGCCTTTGAATTTCAGTGCCCCGTTTAGTCCATTCCGGGCCGATTTATCCGTCAGCATGTAGCTTAACTGGTCTTCTGAATCTTGAACATAGCTCTTAAAAAAGGTTTCCAGAAAAGCTTCGATATTGTCGATTTCACCGTTATCGTTTATGGATGTTAAATTTGTCCGATTGACTTCGCGGTCTGCCTCGACATCGGTCCCGTCTTTCAGATATGTCACAAACGGAAGTTCATAAACACCGTAAGTACTCCCGTTATGAACAACAGGCACAGCAAAATCTTTCGTCACGAGCTTTGACTCCTTATTCTTTTGCATTTCGGAAGTGACCTCAAAGATAATATGGGCTTTTCTATCGGTTATTTCATCGGTTTTTTGATATGCAATTTCCTTACTTGCAGCATTCCATTCCAAATTTTCCGTTACAAGCCCTGCCTGGTCATCCAACCCTTCAGCCAAATAGTTGGACAGGCGCTGGCTTCGGTCTTTCCAGCCTTCAGTCGTTGGCTCCCAATTAAAATACGCACGGGTAAATTCTTTGGCAAATTGAATGGCAGCCGGTTTTGTAGCAGGGTTTTGATTAACCTCTGTTTGCTTGTCGTTACGGGTTTCTGCTGATTCAGGAGTCGATGTAACCGTGATGAACACGACAAGGAACATAAACGCGAAAAGCATCCAAAATGTGATCACGCCCATCTTTCTTACCACATACGTTTTCGGACGACGCGGCTTTTCTTTTTTGGGCTGCGCTTTAACAAACTTTTTGAATCGCTAAACCAGCCTACTTTCCGACTGTCACCTGCTTGCTTCTTTTTCTTCTTCTGGATTTTATTCATTCAGCTAATCCCTCCTCTCCTTAAGCAACTGTTACAGTTTTCGGTTTGAGCCAAAGACGACAAAAATCGCAATAATGATAATAAAGGTAGTGACGGCGCCATAACGGACCAGCGACATGTTGTATAACTGAACAACCTGTTCTTTAAATTCCTCCCAAAGTGGCTGTGTTGCCGGGAATTCTTCTAACACGAGACTCCCAACAATGAGAAATAAAAAGATGCCCAATATCAGTGCAAGAAAAAAGCGAATCAAGCTGCACCCCCCTTTCAATTGATTCTGGACTGAGTATTTTTGGTTTTGCCACATCCCCCCTTTAAATAATAAAAATACTCTGTCCTGAATTAAGACAGAGTTGCATTTAAGCCTGATAAAATTTTTGTTTGGTTATTCATCACTGATGCCAAATGACGCCAGGAACGCATTAGCTGTATCGGCTACAGCTTGATTACTCATTTCGCCATTTGTCCTTTTCGCCTCTTGCCTTTCTGTTGGATAAGCCAAGCCTTCTTGGACCCCTTGACGCAATAGGTCATATTGGTCCGTTTGAACGGCTTTGATATCGTTTAATGCTTGCATGATTTGCTGCAATTCGTGTTGGCGGTGGTCTTCCGCTTTAAGATAGTTGACCGCAACCTCTAATAAATAGCGAATCGCCTCGCTTCGTTTATTACTGGGTAACTGCTCCAGGAATTCATGAATTGCTGTGTCATGATCGGTTAGGCGAAAACTATAACGCTTTTTCCAATTGGCTGCCATAGGTTAACCCATCTTCTGATGGTGTTCCGGCTGTAATAACGTTTTGCCCAATCGCAAATAACCAATGGTATTGGCAAACTGATTTTCCGTAATACATTCCAGCCGATTATCAAAATGTGGCTGGAGAAACGACTCAAACAGTTTTCCGCCGCCCCCAGCCACAAATATGGCATCAAACAGATCGCTTTCTTCCGCCCACACACCTTTTAAACGATCCGCAATATTCGTCGCAATCGACTGTTTACTTTCCCGAACAGCTTCCGAAAATTCAATACGCTGACCTTTATAGGTGATGTATTCATGTTTCAAGACCCGGCTAATATTTGATTCATTTAAATCTGCACCACCCGTTTTTGCCTTGAATAACTGCCTGATGTCCCTGTGAAGATTAATGACCCCTTCATCGATTGTCCCGGAAAGTTTTGCCTTTGGGACAAATGCCCCGTTTTCCTGCATCTCCACAACAACAAAATCAGTCGTGCGAAAACCGATATCGATCAAAGCAATGATATTACCTTCCGTCATTAAATACGGATAGACAAATTTTCCTTCGTGGTTCATTAAGGCTGAAAATATGGCTGATGCTCCCTGCGGAAAAACCATGGCTTGATCAATGTTAATACGTTTTTCCTGCCCGGCAAGCGGTCCGGTTTCCCAAACTGTGACAGGCTGCATCCCGATGATGGTTTGCCTGAATTCTTTGGCCTGGGATTGATAAAAATCCAACGGCAAACCTGTTGAAACCTGAACAATGTCATCCTCTGTTACCAGTTGAATTGCTGTGTTCAGCAAAATTTGTGTGTAAACATGACTGAACCGTTCCCGTTCAAAGATTCGCGACACCGACCTCGATTCCTTAGCCAGTTCTCCCACAAAATACGCTTCCTGTTGATAGATCAGATGGATATTTTGACGATCATCAGGCGTTTCACCCATAACACTGGTAATACTGCGGTCATAGCCTTTTCCAACGAGTGATGGAAACAAAATGCGTTTTCCCGATGCGGAAACAGCTTTCACAAAGCCATAACCCAAATCAACTGCAACGTGCTCCATTTCAAAGTCCCCTTTCGACATTATAATAACTATTTAACTATGAGACAGATTCATATAGACTGCTTGAAACATTGCTTCCGCTTGTTGTGGTGACACATCAATGGCTGCATTCATCTCTTGAGCACTGACATGACAATCTGTTTCATAGTAACCACGTTTTCCTTTTTCAATTTTGACAACTTCCCCTGTTAATGGGTGGTTAACATAGCAGTAATCCGGCAAGTACGATTTTGCCATGCTCTTCCACTTCCTTTCCTTAAAAATCCACTTAATTTATATGACTGCTGCTACGTAATTAAATCAATGTCATCAACGTTTCGCGGCCTATATAAACTAACAATAGGATGGCTGTTAACCGGCCAATCATGTTGAACATCAAGGGGCTGGTGCTGATACCAAATGATTTTTGGGCTGGATAGAAAAACCTGACTTTTCCTGTCAGCATATCCCCTAAGCTGTGTGCCATTATGCCAGCAAACGCTGCAAGCCATATCCATGGGTCTGTAAACAAATATAAAATAATCCCTGCTAAAAAAGCAAAGAGCAGCGAGTGTGTGATGGTCCGGTGACCGAATGTTTTATTTAGAAAATAAGCAAGTGGCAATAAAACTTTTCCGACCTTTGACTTATGGTCATCCAAATCAGGAATAACACCGGCCAGGCCGCCAACAAGTGCTGCCCGCCAATCGCCGCCTGTTACCATATGACCGGCAGCCATGCCGGATAAGCAATGTGTCGTCCATTCCATCAGGAGTGCTTCCCATTGTTTATAAGTTCGTTTATTTTAAGTTCAATGCCATCGATCAAGCTTAAACACTCATGACAAACAAATTCGTCATTCTTTAAACCGCCATCATCTGCATACGTTTTACATATTGAGCACATGGTGAAGATCATTTATGAGTCCTCCCTTGTTTCATTTAAAAATTGTTTAACAGCCTTTTCTGTTTCCTTTGCATAGACACTGTCCGACTTACTTTGCAGGAACCACAAAAATTTCTCTAATTCTTTAGCATCCAGACATTTTTCTTCTTTCATTTTCTTACCCCTTCCCTTCAAAAGATCGCTTAAAGCTTAAACAGGATTCTTTGCGGTAAATTAACGCATTGTACATGACCAGCCAGCCCAATTCATCACTAAGGATTTCTCTAACCTTAAAAAGAAACAAATATTATCGGGTTAAGCTTCAACTCAACCGTTCATACCGAGTAACTCAATTCAATATTTATTCGTATAATAAGAGAGTGAGAAACGACACCACACCTGATATCCCCCTCAAAGTTGATATCACAGCTTTTGTCCAGTTTTTAGGGTGTGGCATTTTCGCCACACATGTGTGGTTTTTTTGCCACACCCCCTTTTCATACGTCTCCCATTTATGGGGTGTGGTTGTACTGCACAAGTCTTTCAATTAACAGCCCAACACCTTGATTAATCAGTGATTTAACGTGTGGTGATATACCACAACTACTGACGTTTCTTTAATTGCAAGTAGGTTTTACGCCGGTAAAGCCTTCCAAACTCACTATTATATTTCAACCATAATTTCCATGGCAAATACACCTTTTTTCGTTCTAACCGGTCAAATTCCATAACCAACCTTGAGAGTGTTGCGTTTATCCGGTTACGATCACCTGAATAAATAATTTCCGGATTCATAAACAACGGCCGCTGCGACACGCTTCGTTTATGTTCCTTAATTTCCTCTACATTGGCGAACTCAAACAGCATCCCTTTCTTTAGCAATTTGGACACCAGTTTACTTGTCGAAGTCCTTTCCCTGTCTAAGTACCGTGCAATATTTGCGATACTCATAAATTCATTGGTTTCACGATCAACAATCGCATTGGAATGCAGTTGAACTAATGGCATAAGCGAAAGGAGCAAGCCGATTTCACTGTTCATTAAAAGTTTGCTTCTTATAACCATGTCGAGATTTTCCTGTATAGCCTGGCAAAACGGCGCATGATTTTTTTGTTTAAGCTTATAAAGACCATATCCCTGTTCATTTGCTTTCACTTCTTCCTCTGATACGGCCGTCAAATTAATATCGTTTTGTCTATCACGCGCCTTAGCATTGCGTTCCACCTTATCCAAAGCTTTATGATCATCCATTCGAACACTCACTCATTTCCATCATTTTTCTTTATCTATTTCTCACGACTATTTCTCACGGATTGGAAACAACCCCTTTCAAGTTACCATTAGTGATTTGCTTGCCGGAACCCATCATCCGCTCAGCCAGCTTGCTGTTGCGCTGAATGGTTTGATCATTTTGAGCAGCAATCATCATTGCTTTTTCCGTCCCGATAAAGACCAACTTTTCTGTTGCCCGTGTCATGCCGGTATATATCAAGTTACGAGCAAGCATGACATAATGACTGGTCGTTGCCGGGATAATTACAACCGGCGCCTCACCGCCCTGCGACTTGTGAATCGTTATCGCATAGCCTAATTCCAATTCTTGAATCTCATGCCTTGTATAAGCGATGACTTTGCCGCTGTAGTCAACATGCATCACGTCAATCTGATCACCATTCTTGTCTGTTTCGCTGGAAAACGACTGAACTATCCCTATATCACCATTGAAGATTTGCTTATCATAATTCGTTTGAATTTGAATCACTTTATCCCCTTCACGAAAGACCCTTTGACCGATGTGCCATTCACACTTCTCAGGAAGTGGAGGATTGAGCGCGTCACGCAGTTTTTCGTTTAAAGCAATTGTGCCAACCGGCCCTTTCCGCATCGGACTTAATAACAAGATGTCAGATAATTTATAACCCAATCTTACAAACCGTTTTGCGCTTTTCACCATTAAAGCAGCAATCTTTTCCGGATCTTTTTGCAACAGAAAAAAGAAGTCATCCTTTTCTTCGTCAAAAAGAATAGACTTCCCTTGATTTATGCGATGTGCGTTTAGAATAATTTGACTTTCCTGTGCCTGTCGAAAAACTTCTGTAAGTTTAATCGTTGGCAATCCCGCTTTGATCATATCACCAAGCACATTGCCAGGGCTGACCGATGGCAGCTGGTCCGTGTCCCCGACGAATAATATTTTTGTATTGCGGTCAAGTGCCTGTATAAGATGGTTGGCTAAGCTGACATCCACCATGGACATTTCATCTACCACCAACAAGTTGCAGGATAAATGATTATCCGCATGATATACCGGTGGCTCGCCCTGCCGGTAGCCGATAAGCCGATGAATAGTTGACGCTTCGTGACCGGCCACTTGTGACAACTTTCGGCTTGCCCGTCCAGTGGGCGCTGCAAGACGTATTGAATCTTTTGGATACATGGCCTTATAGATATCAACAATCGCCCGGACCACAGTTGTTTTCCCTGTCCCCGGTCCACCTGTCAATATCAGGAGTCGTTCATCAAATAATTGCTGAATGGCTTCTCGTTGTTTTTCAGCAAGAATCATTTTATGCGTCTTTTGATACCGATCGATGTATTTTTTAAAATTGGACATACCTCGATCGCTGCGAGCAAAACGCATCTTTAAAAGTTTTTTGCTCAATTGTTCCTCATGATGATAGAGAAACTTCGGGAATATACAATCGTCCTCATTGACGATAAGTTTTTCTTCTGTACACATTAAGCTGTTTTCCAGCTCATTCATAGAGACCCTATCGGCTGAATCGGCATTATGGTTCAAAGCCCTTTCGGTTTCCACCAACAACTCGCTTTTGGGGATATACGTATGGCCTGACTCAAAGCATCGTTTTTTTAATATATATTGCAAACAGGCTTCGATTCGGTACCCGGATGTCGGCATAATCCCCATCCGCTTGGCAATCTCATCTGCTTTTAAGAACCCAATTAAGTTTAACTCGGTCAATTTATACGGGTTTCTTTTAAGCGTTTCAGTGGTATGCAGACCATATTCCTTATAGGCTTTTAATGCCATGTTGGCTGTAATGCCATATACCAGTAATTCTGATACAATCTTCTGTACCTCGAAGGTTGCTACCACGCTGTCTACAATTTTGGCAGCCCGCTTTTTTCCGATACCATTTATACTTGTCAAACACGCTTCACGCTCTTTAGTTATCACGGTTAATGTTTGGGTGCCAAATGTCTGTACAATCGCCCTTGCCTGTTTTTTGCCACACCCCTTTATCATCGGAGATGAGAGGAACGCAAGGATTTGTTCCTCGGTCTGTGGAATTGGTCTTTCCCAGGACTCCACAGCCAGCTGCCCCCCGTATTTCGGGTGTCTCTCCCATTCGCCCCGGACCGTCACCTTCTCCCCTTTTTCAACGCCATAAATACTGCCCTTGATTTTGATTGCCTCATAATCTGTTTTTAAAATAGCAATCAAAAATGCCTCATGTTGATAGAGAATCCGTTTAATGATACCGGTTTGTTCAATCATGCCAGTATCACATCGCTCCGTCTTAACCATCGCCACAGACGATGAATAAAATCAGAGGAGGATTTCAATTCGGCCGGGGGTAAACCATCATCCCCTTCATCATAGTACATATGGCGAAAGAGGAATGCAGGCATGGAGACGGTCGTACGCTTATTCTTAATAAATGTTTTGACTCGTTGCATCATTGGATGTTCTGTTTGCTTCATAGCATTGATTTCTGCTGTAACATCCGTATTCATGTCATCAAGCTGATTAACCATCGTTTGACTCTCTTCTGGGTTGTTCGTTTGATTTGCTTGATGCAGAAGCTCACTTTGCCTTTGAACATGTTCATCATAAGAAAGCAGTTCATTGAACTTAACTTCCACTTCGGCTGACATTTCCACTTCTTCAAAGAATGCATTTATTTCATGCTGAGGAATGTTCATTCGGCTTGGGAAACCGGTTACTTTAGGGATCGCCTTAATAAGATGCCACAAATGCTTTGGTAAATAATGAAAGTTGGTGTCCAATTCAATTAGAATATAGCCTTTTAAAACACTTTCAATTTTCTTTGAGTGATGGCGATACTCTTTTAACCTGCTCGTTAAATCTTTTATTTGCTGCCGATATGCTTCCATTAGATCAATCGTTTCGGTGTCTTTATAGTCTTGCATTTGATTATAGGCAAAACGCAGATTGCTCAAATTTTCCTGCAATCGCTGAACATATAGATGGTTGGTGATATCTGTTGTAGTTAAGTCATCCAAAGGATGAGCTGTCCGGGTATATGTTTCAAGTGCATAAATTGATGTAACGGTGTCATCTCCCGATTGATGTAAAACATCTTTTAACATTTCTTTGACTGCTATTTCAGACCCTGTACTCACTTGAACAGCAAAGAATGCCATACGCCCACCTCACTTCGCATTTATTTGAACCGAAAATCTTTTTAAACTCTGGAAGGTTTAAACAATTCAGCCATAAAATAGCCTTGTTTCTATGTTGTTAGTTGAAGCTGACAGCTTTAGGTGCTGAGTCTATGTCTTTCAAACTATCGTTCAGCTCTTCGTGCAATACTGTTATAGGAGAACTTTTTTCTCCCCATTTTCTTAATAGATTGATAGCTTGATCGGAATCTACATAAGATAACTCCGCTAACTTAATCGGTATCTCTTCTCTTTTTTTAAGCAGGTCAGTATCGATGGGCAGAACCATGACTAACACCTTCTTTCTGATTTTGATTATTTAATAATGTGTTAACCCTGTCTCGATCTTTTTAGGAGGTTGTTGTCCTTCATAAAAGACATAATCATTAAAATCGATATTTTCGAAAAAACAATAAGCTGCTACCTTCGAAAGAAATTTTGGGCCTGCATTACTGTTTGAATTTAGAATCCTATGAAGTTGTCCGGTGTCGACATTTAGCATTCGGCTGAATTGGTTGTAATTCCCACCCGTTTTCTTATTCATTAACTGTTTCATTCTTTGTTTATTCAAGTACAAACTCATCCCCCCTATTGAATGTTTTCATCAAAAAGCCATGATATTCGTTGAATTTATTCAATATTGATTATATTCCACATTATAAACATTGTGTTGAAACTAATCAACACCTTTGTGGAATTTTTTCAATAAATATTTTGTTCCCATTGATTTTATACAACAAAAAAATTATTATTAAAGTTAAGACGTTTTAGGAGGATTTTTGGCCATGGGTAAATTTGATAAAGATTTGTTTGGTGATCTATTAAATGCCGCAAAGGGAAACAGATCTATAAATAATTATGCTCAGCAATCGGGGGTTGACTCTGCTCATATATCAAGATTTATTAGAGGTAAAGTTTCAAATCCACCAACACCATCAACTATAGAGAGATTAGCAAACGTTGCACAAAACAATATAAGCTATCAATCATTAATGATTGCAGCGGGTCATATAGACGCAGATCATAAGCATTCACCGAATAAATCAACAGGTGATCCGTCAGATTATCATGAGGAATTAAAAATTAAGGAAAATCAAAATAAAAATTACGATGCTGATGCAGATACAAAAGAAGAAAAAGACATTGCAAAAAGAATGAAGCAAATTAGAGAGGATTTGACACATGACGACGGGTTAAATTTTGATGGTGAACCGATGAGTGAGGAAGCGATTGAGTCACTTTTAGATGCTATGGAGTACGCGGTTCGACAAACACAGCGTATTAATAAAAAATACATTCCTAAAAAGTATAGAAATAATAAGGACAACAATTAGGCCTGCGGGGAGGATTAGTTTGACTTGGATTAAACATATTGTACAACAGATGGAAAAAAAGTATAAAACCAATAATCCATTTGAAATTTGTTCTTTAGCCAACATTCAAGTAGTTCCATGGGATTTACATGAAGAAATCAATGGCTTTTATAAATATGATAGGCGAAATAAATACATATTTATAAACTTAAATTTAAGTGACGATATGCAGCGCTTTGTGTGCTCTCATGAATTAGGCCATGTTATTTTACATCCAAGATCAAACACACCCTTCTTAAGGAAAAAAACTCTATTTTCAGTTGATAAGCTTGAAGTTGAAGCAAATACCTTTGCAGTGGAACTTTTAATGAATGATGAAAAGGTTTACAAATTTAAAGATACGAACCTTTCGATTCGGGAAATAGCTAAGATTTATGGCATCCCAGAAAACGTTGCTTATCTAAAAAAATTGTAAGAAAGGAAGTTCATTTAGCATGCGTGTCGCAAATTATTATCGAGTATCCACACAATTGCAGGAAAAGAAATTCAGTCTCCCTGCGCAAAAACAGGAATTGAAAAGTTATATTTCACAAAAAGAATGGACATTAATTGATGAATTTATAGATGTTGAATCAGGCGGAAAATTAAAAAAAGATGGGCTGAATGCTTTACTCGACCTCGTTGAGGAAGATGGCATTGACGTTGTTTTATGTATTGAACAGGACCGCCTTTCACGTCTCGATACTGTTGCTTGGGAATACCTGAAAGATACCCTGCGGGAAAATCAAGTTAAAATTGCTGAACCGGGCGTATTAATTGACTTAGACAATGAAGATGACGTCTTCATTTCTGATATTAAAAATCTCATTGCACAGCGCGACAAGCGTAACATTGTCAAGAAAATGATGCGTGGTAAGCGCCAACGTTTACGAGAGGGAAAGGGATGGGGGCAGCCCCCTTTTGAATACAAATACAATCGTGAAACTGCACAATACGAAGCGAAGCCCGATTGGAAATGGGTCATTCCCTTTATTGATGAGTTGTACCTGAATGAACAGCTGGGCATGAGAATAATAAGTGACAAGCTGAATGAAGTCTCCAACACACCTACAGGTAAAAAATGGAATGAACATTTGGTGGAAACGAGAATTAAATCAAAAGCTTTTCACGGTATTCAAGAAAAGAACCATAATTCAGGTGAGATAATTTCAGCTTATGTCTATGAACCCTTAAGAACTGAAGAAACTTACAATCGATTGCAGGAAGAACGCAATAAGCGCGGTAAACAATACAGTGTCGCAGGCCGTAAGAATACCAAGAATATACACATGTTGAAAAGAACTTATCTGACATGCGGCCATTGTGGAAGAAAAATTAATCTTGAAACACATGGCTTGAAAAGCAGACCCCTTTATTACGCCAAACACGGCCGTAAAACTAGCATAAAATATGGTTATACCTGCGACGTAAACATTAATACAATTCGTTTTGATGCAAACATCATGAAGGCATTAAAAGACGTTCTCACAAGCGAGGAATTGGCTAAAAAATATATCCAAATCGACTACGATGAACAAGAAGTCAATCAATTAAAATCAGAGATAAAAGAACTTGAAAAATCCATTTCTGACCTTAATGCTTCACTCGATCGATTGTTGGACATATACCTTTCCGGTGACTTAAAAAAATCTAAATACACGGAAAAAGATCAATCGATTAATGCAAAAATAAAAGTACAGGAAGATACACTGGCTAAATTAAACCGTAAACTAGAAGCGATTGATGCAAGTTCATTTACTTATGAGAGTTTATACCAATACATGGAGATTGCCAAAAATATTGAAACAGAATTAACCGGGCTGGAAAGAGCCCAGTTAATTGGTACCCTCTTTCCAAAAGGTGTTGTTTACAAGGATAAATTGGTATTAATAACTGAGGTATTTAAAGGTATTCCTATTGAAATCACTATTTCTATTGAGGATGATCCCTATACTTGGCACCATACAAAAAAATTTAAATAACATGGGTAATCACCTATATTAATCGAAATGTTAATCGTTTTGATGATTATTTCCGTGCTGATCATTTTAATCGTTCCCAACTTGGGCGATAAGAGCGAGGAGGTACATGATAAGGGATGCGAGGCGTTAGTCAGTGTTGTGCAGGCGCAAGTGGATGCCTATCATATTGAAGAAAAGACTTACCCTGACAGTTTGGACGTACTAGTCCCCCAATATATAACAGAAGGTCAAAAAACATGCCCTGATGAAACTGAGCTGGATTATGATTCTGCATCGGGAGAGGTCTCAGAAAGTGAATCAAGTTAACGGTTTCACCCTTATCGAGGTACTGTTCGTTCTTGCTGTATTGTCTGTCTTAATCCTTATCACCACACCGCTTCAACTTTCGGTCCTGGATAAAAAGACGGAGGAACGTTTCCTGGAAACACTGGAGATGGATTTATTGTATATGCAAACATTAGCCTACAATTCCAGAATGACTCATCGACTGGCATTTCTCGACAGTGAACGTTATGAAATTAAAGCAAACAATACTTCAATTCTGGAACGAACAGTACCTGAAGGGTGGGAGATTGATACCCGTACATTAAAAACAATCTCATTCAATAAAAAAGGAACCATTGTCAAATCAGGCACGTTTGCCATCAAGACATTGACCGATCACTATAATGTGGTTTGTCCGCTTGGGAAGGGGCGATGCTACTTTGAGAAACAGTAAAGGTTTTTCGCTGATTGAGGCACTCGTGGCAGCCAGTCTTCTTATGATGATGATCACAACCCTGATTCCGGCCACGAACCTTCTTCTGAACGAACGTGAAAATTTGCGGCAAAAACGGTATATGATTAATGAATTGCAACATGAACTGCAGCCTTTTTTATGGGAGGCCAGCCATGACCTCCCCCACCGTTTTTTAAAAACAGTGGATGGATCTGAAGCGGAATTCCGGATGACACCTGATGGCAAATTGGTGAAAGGATGTGTAACTTGGAGCAATGTTAAAAACAGAACAGAAGAATTTTGCTTATACGGATATCCCGACCAATGAAAAAGGATTTACATTCATTTCAATGCTAGTGATGGTCAGCATCATATTTATGATGATCCCCTTTACTGCTTATCTCGCGAAAACAGTTGATTTCACCTCCAACTATGAACAGTTATCAGTACAGCAGTTTTTCCTGTTTCTGCGTGATGAAATGATTATGTCGACCGATATGACGATTGAATCAACAAAATTAACATTCGAACAAACAGATGAATCAACGGTTTCAATGGAAAAATATAATAATCTGATCGTCCGGCGACTAGATGGAGGGTTTGAAATATACCTGCGCGATGTTGAGGATGTTCATTTTACGTCTTCTTCGTACGGACTGCACGCTTCCATCAAAATGATGAATGGTGATCAATTTGAGAAAAACATTGTCTATTACAACTAACCAGCAAGGCTTCATTTTTCCCTATGTTCTGTTTATCATTGCCCTTACGCTGATTGTCATCACTGCAAGCGTTCAACTATATCAGAGCGAAATCCACATTACACAAAACCAGACAGAGCAACTGAAGATTGAAACATTATTTCAAATGGCCCATACACAGTTTAAAGAGGATATTACCAAACAATCTGAATCAAGCGGTACCATTTCATATGAATTGCCTTATGGTGACGTTCTTGTAGAATATGGACAACTTAACGAACGTGAGTATCCAACAAATTTCATTATGGAAACAGACACTGGCGCAACACACAATATCAACAATCGGATTTCAATTGACTATGAATAAAAATAACCGTTCCGTACCATCCTATAATTGACGTCAAGTTGTGTACAATTTTCAACAATTACACGAAAACTCCCATTTCACAATCGTTTTTTATTATAATAAAATTAAACGATCGTGAGGTGGTTTTGGTGGAACAAACATTAAAAGTGACCAACGTGCTGAGTGATCCGACCAGATTTAACATTTATCAATACATGATCAAGCATCATCGCGAAGTTACTGTAGCAGATATAGCAAAAGAATTCGAAATCCATCCCAATGTGGCAAGACTTCACCTATCAAAGCTGGAAGACATCCATATGGTGGAGTCGTACTCGGAAAAAACCGGCAGAGGTGGTCGTCCCAGCAGACTTTATCGGCTTTCGGACGAAGTGATTGAACTTCATTTTCCACATCGGGACTACAAACTTCTATCCTCGATAGCTTTAGAATCGTTTGTTGAACTGGGTGTGCCAGGCAGACAGGCACTGTACCAAACGGGCTATAAATACGGTGCGAAAATGGTTGATCAGTATCAGCGCAACCCTTCATCTGCTGATCTGACAACAGAGCAAAAACTTTCGATACTGGAAGATGCAGGTACAATGCTTGGCATGTACCCTGAATTTCAGTATAATGAAACAGCAGACAGCGTATCATTCCAAATCAACAATTGCCCTTTTAAAGAAATGGTTTCTAAAAATCATACGATGGTATGCCGCATGCATCATTCTTTTTTAAAAGGGATGTTTGAAGCGCTGTTCGATAATGTTGAATTAACTGAGACGGAAAATATGTTTAGCGGATGTGAAAATTGCACGTACGTGGCAAAGCTTTCAGTTGTTTAGCATGATTCATTTACATTATGCGGCAGGTCGTTTATAATAACATTTATAAGGTAACCTAAAGGAGGGGGAAAACATGGATCGGATGTTTAGGGTCCTTGCTTTTTGGGCAGGTATCATTGCTGTCATGTTTTACGTTGGAGATATGCTCAACGTGGCATTGCTTTTCCTTGTTCAAACGGCATTTTTCCTGGCAGTAAGCTATCTGAAATTATCTGAACGTATGTATATGTATTTATTCGGAGCTTATTGTACCATATTCATGGTCGGATTTACCTGGTATTCAGAATTCATATTAGTACCGGGATTCGGGCATTAATACGAAAATCACCTTACGAAAAAACCCTGCTTACATAAAAATTACAGGGTTTTTTCATTTTTTTGGGTTTTCACTATTGACATAGTGTTAACTTTACGTATATACTGAACGTAGTAGCTTAACTTTTATCCCTAACCAACAAAAGAGCAGAGCACATCCCCCCTAAATGTCAGCCATAACCGATGGCTGACATTTTTATTGCTCGCTTTATCTTACGCCCTATAAACATACGACGTTTTATAAAACAACTTTTCTATACTTCCTTCAAATGGGAAAAAATGGATTGTGCTGTTTTTCATTTTCAATAGTTGTTTCCGGTCCATGCCCAGGATAAACCGTGTAGTGATCTGGCAGTTGATACAAAGCATCCCGAATACTCGCCTCCAGCGTTTGTATATCACCACCGGGCAAATCAGTCCGTCCAATTCCCTGATTAAATAAGACATCCCCACTGATTACAAATCCATCATCATAAAATATAAAGCTGACACTTCCTGGTGAGTGTCCCGGCGTATGAATGACTTCGAATGGTATCGTGCCTATTTGAAATTTGCCGGGACGTAATACTTGCTCAGCACGATCCGTTACAATTTCACTTCCCATAAACAATGATGAGCCATTGTACTGCGGGTTTTCCAGCCAGGAAGCTTCATTTTCATGAAGATAGACGTCAAGATTATAATGCGCTCTTAACTCACCTACACCTCCAATGTGATCAAAATGTGCATGTGTTAACAGAATAGCTTTCGGTTCAAGCTTTTCTTCCGTCAAATATTGAATCATCTTTTCGGGATCTCCGCCAGGATCAACAATTAAAGCATGCTCACGATTATGTGCGATATAACAATTTGTTCCTAATGGTCCTGCTGGCATACTTTTAACATTCATTTTGATAGCCTCCATTAAATAGTTACTGAATTCATAAGGATTTAACTCGACAAAACTCATTTTATACTATAAAATAAGTATAGAAAACTGTTGACTACATAATAATACAAATAAGTTTTATACGCTATGTTTACAAGGAGGATGTATTACATATGGTTTTGGCAATTATCTTTTTACTTGTTACGTTACTGGCAATTGTATCTGTCATACGGCAGCTTAAAATCAGGAATTTATTTGCGCTTGGTTTTTCAGCCATAACCGTATTGGTTTTCGGATTCTTTTCAATCGCAACCATTATTACGGAATTAGGTAATATGTAAAAAACTAACTTTATCAGTTAGTTTCTTATTTAGATCAATAAAAGCTGACCCGGGAATTATCCGAGTCAGCTTTTATTGTTTATTCATTGTTTTGTTCATCTTCTGTTTCAGCAGATTCTATAAACCGGAACAAGTCTCCGTAAATAAGATTATCCGAGAGTTCCATTTCTTTCTCTACTTTTTGCTGGATCGGACTACAAGGAGAATCAGGCTGGTTTCCTGTCCGGTTTTCTGCCTCTGACTGATCAGCAGCAGACGGATCCTCATTCTCTTCAGCTTCTACAGGCTCACCGGTTTCCCTGTCGTAACAGACACCACTGGTTGATATATAGTCATCACTGATAAAGTCACCGTTTCTTAATCCGATATAGCCTTTACGGTCGTCAATGAACATGTCATTGCCGAATTGAATATCATTTTCAGCCGATACACCAAGCATATTCAGTAATGTAGGTTTGACATCAATCTGACCTGTTACCTCTGACATGACTTTTCCATCCTCATGTCCCGGTATATGAATGAACATGGGCACACGCTGTAATTGCACATGATCATATGGTGTAACCTCATCCTTGCCTAAATACTCACTCATGGCTCTATCGTGGTTTTCACTAATACCATAGTGGTCACCCATCATAACAATGATGGAATCCTCATACAGCCCGGCTTCTTTTAATTGGTCAAAGAATTGTTCAACGGCTTCATCCATATATCGGACAGTCGGGAAGAAATTATTCAATGTGCTTGAACTTGAATCATATTTATCAATTGAACTGTCTTCTTCACTGAGTTCAAACGGAAAATGGTTCGTCAATGTAATGAACTTCGAGTGAAATGGTTCTTCCATTGATTGCAGATACTTGATCGACTGCTCAAAAAATGGTTTGTCCTTCAATCCCCATCCAACTGAGTTCTCTTGATTAACCTCATAGGCTTCTTCACCATAGAAATGATCGACACCGAGACTATCGTACATTTGATCACGGTTCCAGAAACTTTTGTTGTTGGCGTGAAAGACAGCAGAATGATAGCCCTCTTCACCTAAAATTTCTGACAACCCATTATACTCATTCCCGCCGTGTGTAAAGAATACGGCTCCCCGGGATAATGGGTAGAGTGAATTTTCGACTAGAAATTCGGAATCTGAAGTTTTCCCCTGCAGTGTCTGGTGATAAAAATTCTCAAAGTAATACGTGCTTTCATCACCGACCAGACTGTTCAGAAATGGTGTTATTTCTTCTCCATTAACGTCATTATTAATAACAAAACTTTGAATGGACTCCAATGTTATGAAGATAACATTTTTATCCTCAGCAATACCGTATAATGGTGATTTCTCATCACGCTTAACTTCTTCTTCAACATACTCCGTTATCTCCGGCAATTCATTCCCATCGGCAAATACCCGCTGTGTTGTTGCCCTGGAATGAACTGCCGCATCATAAACATGATAGTTAAACAGACCGATATTTTTAACAAGGTATTCCCTGTCGAATGCGCGGGTGAATAATTGCGGACGTTCCATTTCAGCAAGGAAAAAGTTACCCGCAAGGAGCAGGAATGACATTGCCAGGGCAAATACCTTCCCACTTTTTTGATAGCTCACCGTCATGAGTTCCGGTTTCTTTTTGCTTAAATACCAGATAATCACAACATCGAGGAAAAGCAGCACATCATAAATTTCAATCAATGTCAGGATACTTGATCCCAAGTCACCCATGTTGCTCGCCTGAAATAATTGCGGCACTGTAATAAAATCATTAAATGACCGGTAGAACACAAGATTGAAATACAAAACCAGTGTTCCGATCAATGCCGTATATCTTAAGAATTTCATTTGGCGTGACTGCTTTCTAAACCAAACACTTAGGGCAAAAATCAAAAACGCAGACACAAACGGGTTGATGATCAGGATAAACTCCTGCATTTTATTTTCCAATTCCATATTAAACATAAAACGATAGATTATATACGTTTTAATCCCGAACAAGAATGTAGCCAAGATAAATAACGGGATCTTTAACCGTTTAAAGTCCATATTATTGCCTCCCAGTACTGGCATTTTGGGGGATTTGTTAATCGTCAATTCTTTTATTTCACAAACTGATATTTTTAAAACATATGGTTACCCTATACCATTATATGACGCTTTTCATCAATTAAAAGTTTCATAGAAGTTACAAAAAGTTAATGAAATGTTATTTTAATAGAATATGCCAATAAAGTAAAGACTAGAATGTCAAATCCTCGATATATTGCTTCACTAAATAGGCAGCACCGATAATACCGGCATCGTTACCTAATTGGGCCGTTTTCAATTCACAAATATCACTTGCTCTTGTCAGGGAATATTCGCGAAAAGCATCCTCAATACGTCGAATGAATTTATCACCTGCTTTAGACAAACCGCCACCAATAAGAATTTTTGAAGGATTAATAATCGCAGCAGCATTTGCAATCGCTAAACCGAGAACATCAGCAGTATATGCAATAATGTCGCTGCATGATTCATCATCAGCCTCTGCCAGTTCGAAAATATCCTTTGTTGTAATGGCGCCGTTCAACTTATACCTTCTGGCAAGTGCACTTTCCGGGTCCTGTTCCATCTTATCCATGGCCTGACGAACCATTCCGGTTGCTGAAGCGAGTGTCTCAAGACATCCTTTTCTTCCGCAATTACACAAATAACCATCAGGAGCAACCGTGGTGTGTCCGATTTCACCTGCCGTTCCATTTTCGCCATCAAGAATATCGCCATTAACGATAATACCACCGCCAACCCCTGTACCAAGTGTAAGGGCGACAAGATTCCTGGCATTGCTGCCGGCACCTTTCCAGTTTTCACCTAATGCGGCCACATTGGCATCATTTGCCGTAAATACCGGTAATCCGGAAATAGACCTTAATTCATCGGCCAGTGCTTTATTCCGCCACCCAATATTAACCGCTTCATAGACATAACCGGCATTACTGTCGATAAAGCCAGGCGCACCGACTCCGATACCTTTTATGGCTTCTGTATCTGTATTTTCTTTTATTGAATTCCATATATCTGAAATAATGGAAGCTCCGTGATTGTCTTTATTCGTAGGGATCTGCCATTTATCCATCACAGTCCCGTCATTAGCAATAATGCCCAATTTGACGGTTGTGCCGCCAACATCAACACCGATTATTGACTTCCCCATTCGATTATTTCGCTCCTTTTTCATCCCGCAGACGTGCTGCTTCTTTCCTCAAAAGCAGCAAGGCCTTTTGATAGTCGTTTGTTTCAATACATTGGATGCGGTACAATTCTTTTACTTCGTTTTCCATCAGTTCAAGGTCAGCTGATCTTTCTCCGGTATATATAATCGTGCCGAACCTTTTCAGTAATTGACGTACATCATAAATCGTTTCCATTCAAATCACCAAATTATATTATACCAAATCGGGGCGCAATAATGAATAAGAAAAACTCAGGGTTAGCCTCGTCTTTCCAGAGGTCAGAAGTAAGCGGTTGGATTGGTCGAAATCGGGAAATTAGCCGATTTCAAGATTGAAAACGTCCCTTGAAATGAAAAAATGCTTTCTTAACTCTTAAAAAAACAGACCACTGAAGTCAGCGGTCTGGATCTTGCGGATTCAAAAATATGGGTCTGCGGTTTTTCAATGGAATTGGTGAGCGAATGAATACATCCCTGAAGGCTCTGTATGAAAATGGCAGCAACGGCCAAAAATAGGCAATCCGAAATGACGACATCCGTACCAAATAGAGAAGCCAAAGCGTTATACCAACGATGTATCCTATAGCGCCAAACATTCCTGTCACGATGAGGAGAAACATTCTGACAAGCCGATTGGCCATGCTCATTTCATAACTTGGCGTGGCATATGTTCCAATCGCAGCAATTGCTATATAAAGAACCACTTCATAAGAAAACAATCCGACTTCGACTGCCACCTGACCGATTAATATCGCTGCAACCAGGCCAAGAGCTGTGGCCAGGGCAGATGGTACATGGACAGCAGCGAGCCTGAGTACATCAATTCCCAACTCTGCCAGAATGAATTGTGCGATTAATGGTACCGTTCCTTCTTCGCTCAGTCCGATAAATGAAAGATCCGCCGGCAAATATTCCGGATTAATCGCCAGCAGATAATACAGTGGCAGTATAAAAATCGATGCAAATACTGCTATATAACGGACAAATCGTAAATATGCTCCTACAATCGGTTTTTGCCGGTACTCCTCTGCATGCTGGAGATGATGCCAGAAAGTTGCTGGTGTGATCATCACACTTGGTGAGCCATCAATAAAGATTAAAACATGACCTTCATACACATGGGCAGCAGCTGTATCAGGTCTTTCTGTATAGCGGACACTCGGATATGGATTCCAGTGACGTCCACTAATAAATTCTTCAATTGTTTTTTCCGCCATCGCCAACCCATCTGTATCAATCTTCTCTACAATAGCTTTGGTTTCATCTACCCGTTCCTGATCTGCTATATCTTCCAAATAGCAAAACGCAATATCCGTCATTGAACGTCTGCCTATCTGCATATATTCCATCCGCAGCGAACGGTCCCGAACTCGCCTTCTGAGAAGAGCCGTATTAAAAACAATTGTTTCGACGAAGCCGTCCCTGGAACCACGGACAACCCGTTCAAGATCCGGCTCTTGCGAGGACCTTACAGGATACGTCCGTGAATCAATCATAATCACTTTATCAATACCTTCAACAACCAAAGCTACCGGCCCGCCAAGCACAAGGTCTGATGCCTCATTTAAGTCATCAACACGATCGATTTCGATGTATGGGATATACGTTTTAAACAGCTTTTCCAATGGATCAGGTTCCAGTTGTTCCGGTTCCAGTTGTGCCAATATCCTCATGATATAATGCATAATGTCATCTTTGGCAAACCCATCAATCATAAATAATGCCATATTCCGACCGGCATATTTCAAATCCAAATGGATGATGTCAAAACTTTTATCAACCGCCAGCCTTTCTTTCATATAGGAAACATTTTCGGAATACGTGGAAAATAATGATTGCTTTTCTTTCTCCATAAACTCACCTGCTAAAAAATAAATTGTCCATATGGCTTGCTGTGAAAATGGACTGCACATTTCTTCGTGTAATACCTCGTTGGCGAAGTAAGTCAATTTTCTCTGATAGTTTGTGTGAAACAACCGCTTCTATACACGAATAGACATAAAGATAAACACCTTTTCATACATTCTTTGTGAACAGGTTGTTTTAAGTCCCGAAAATCGCCTAATTGAATCAATCTTAAAGGATGGTCAGGATGAATAAACGCGTATTACTGCTGATCGCTATTCTATTAGTCAGTACAAGCCTGATAATATACTTATGGCAGCATGAATCTGCACCGGCAATTACTTATTTCCCTGAGGATGAGGAATTAAGTTTTACTGAGACAGGCACCTCGCTTGAAATGGTTTCGGAAAAAACAAGGGACTCCTATGAATTGGTCTGGAGAAGTCAATCGGTAAGTGAACGTAAGTTATATTTGCGTCAGGATGCTTCTTTACTATTTCATAATGGCCGTCTGCTCGGTATACGAAGTAAATGGGAAGAAAATACAGACACCATTCAAATAAAAGAAAAAATAAACGGTGAGGACAGCAATTACTTTCAGGCGATATCCTTTCATCATGGAGAAGTTCATTACCCGGATGATGAAATTAAAAGCATCCATCATATGACATATGACGAGCTATATGTTATTGACTCTCCAAGTACGACACTTGAATCATTCAAAACGCCTGAAACAGATTATGAACAGGAATGGTTCCGTCTTCTGGACCATACAACACAACAGCAATTGCAGTATAACTGGAAACGTCTTATGGAGCATTTTAACATTGATGAAGAATCTTACTGGGCTGTGCCACTTACAGATCTGTACAAGTACACTTCTGAACCGCTGAACGCCTTGACCCAAACGCAGACAAATCAAATCCTGGGCCAGCTTTGGGAAGGCATATACAAAAATTATATCCTGAACATCAAAGATTCTGAAGCCGGCACTGCGGATAGTTTTATACCACTTGTATTATTTGATAAACAAAATGAACATTTAATCGTTTTGTATGAATGGAATGGTGAAAAAGAAAGACTTATTCAGCAATACCCTGATGATTTCTAACGCTTAAATCCATCATTCCTTAGTGGAAGGCGCTTTTCATATACTTCGTTGCTTTTTACCTCGTAGTTCATATAAACTGAGACATACTGAAAAATCTCATTTGTGACATTCTGATTAAAGTTATGTGCTCAGAAACGCTTCGGCTATAAACTTGGGTGCTCACCTGATTTGCAGGTTTTTCGGTGAAGCGGCAATTCTCGCAATTCCCGGCCTACTCGGAAGATGATTTCGCTTGTCGCTCGGCCTCGGCTTTCTCAAATTTTCAGACTTTCCTGCACCTTCCTGATAGGTTTTGGACTTCGAGAAGACCTTTCGAGTCCTTTCTATCGTTTTTTTGATGAATTTTGGCACCGTCTCTAGTCCGTTTCATCGTCTTTTTGATGAATTTTGGGCACTGAGAGCCTTTCTCTAATCCGTTTCATCACCTTTTTGATGGATTTTGGGCACTGAGAGCCTTTCTCTAATCCGTTTCATCGCCTTTTTGATGGATTTTGGAAATTGAGGACCCTTCTCGAGTCCTTTTCACTGCCTTTTTGATAGATGTGGGAATCAGGAACCTTTTTTCGAGTCCTTTTTGCCGTCTTCCTAACATTATTGAATCATTCATACCACCTGCATCGTCAGAAGGCTATTCTAAAAAACAGTAGCACTATGTGTCGCAGTTTATCCCGCATTCAATAATGGTTAGTATCCCGCCAAAATACGGCGGCTAACTGGCCCTAAATGCCTGATTCTGTTCGGGTCGACACGATGTTGGTCGCGGGAGACGTTGCAACAGGGCGCCCGAATTTTTAGCCTTTGTTCCTCTACTTCAGTGCGGAAAAGTGCACTCCGCTGAAGGGAAGTTTCACTTTAAGGATTTTGTAGCAAAAACAACAACTTTTGAGAAAACGGGACTGATGCATTTACTCTGTCCGGTTTCCGGTTATTTCTTCATACAATCGCTGGATATCTTCGTGTTCGGGGTCTAGTTCATATGCTTTTTCAATGTGTTCCGCCGCTTTATCCTCTTGCCCATCATTGCCATACAAAATCGCCAAATTATGATGCGCCTCTGCAAATGAATCATTCAATTCAATCGTTTTTTCCAAATCTGTGACCGCCTGCTCAGCATTATTCAGTTGCATATGGCTGTATGAACGCTGAAACAATAAGAGACTTTCCAATTCCCTGTCAATATCATCTGAAATCTCAAGTCCCTCGGTTGTTGCTTCAATGACCTCTTCGTGCTGTTCTTCATTAATGAACTGCTCCGCTTTCATCAAATGATACGAAGGACTATTTTCATTATTCTCAAGACCATAAACCACAAGTGCTGAAACAGTCAGTAAATAAACAATGAGCGCAGAAAATTGAATGACGCCATTCTTTTTCTTTGGGAGATACAACATAGCCGATGCGATAAATCCCGAAATCAAACCACCCAAATGAGCACCATTATCCACCTGAGGAACACTTAATCCAAACACAATATTGATTCCGATAATTATCAGCAAATTCATGCCCATCGTCTGGAAAAAGACTTTTCGATGTATGCATCCGAAAAATAATAAGGCGCCAAATAACCCAAACAATGCTCCGGAAGCGCCCGCTGAAACGTTTGTCGTAAAGGCAAAACTCGCCAGACCTCCTCCGATCCCTGCCAGAAAATAAATAATGAAAAATCGGAATGAACCATATATTCGTTCCACGGCGGTGCCCAAATAATAAACAGCCAGCATATTCATCAATAAGTGAAATATCCCGATATGCAGGAACATTGACGTGATGATGCGCCACCATTCACCATTTTCTATAATGGCCGGATTATATTTTGCCCCAAATTCGATTAATGTTGGTGTTGAGGTGCTGTTGCCGTTCAGTTCAAGCAATAAAAAGAACAGGACATTGATTGCCAGGAGGACATACGTCAAAAAAGGCTTACCGTATGAAAAAATACTTTGGAATTCCCGTTCTCTCTGTTTAATCTGTCCGACTAGGTTTTTCCGGAAATTGGTCACCTCTGCTTCTTTTTGTTCTTCAGAGAGATGTTCCCCGGAATCCTGGAATGTACTCCCGATAGCCTCCTGCAGTCTTGCTAATTCTTCCTCTTTTTCATTATCTGATAAATAATAGACATTCATCCTGATTGGGTTCTTTTCATCCAGTTGCATTTGTTTTTTGAGAATTTCCCAATCATCTACCGGGCTATGGGAATCGATATAAACATTATGTATTACAATATGTTTCCCCCGAAAATACCGTCTTATGGCTTTGGCTTTCTGAAAAACCTGGCCTATGTCCTTCTTTAAATGATTTTTCCAGTCAAATCCGCCATGAAATAGACGCACGACCTGTGACGTTTTACCTTCACGTTTTTCCAGCCATAATTCTTCATTTTCATTAATATGTAATAGTTCAAAGCCATCTTGCTCTGTCAGATGTGTTGCTAATTTATACATTGTATAGCTTTCATCCAGGTACATTAAAGTTCCCCCTCACAACGCCATGATACCAAAATTTATTCAATATTTCTCTCTAAACATACAAAAGAAGCTGTTTTCTTAACAGCTTCTTAAACATGAATTATTTAACTGACTGGCGCTGAAATAAAGCCGGCATTAATTTTTCGCGAATGACTGGCATATTCATTGAAATCATAACTGCCGCCCGCCGCAAAAAGCTGATTGCCAATAGTGTATTCATAATCCGGAAACGCCATCTGAAAATGACAACAACAATTGTCATAAGCAATGTTAAAACTGCAAAGAATCTCATCGGTGACACCCTTTTCTCATTTTATGTCAGTCATAGTCTTCTTCTATTCGGATGAGATTATACATCATGATCCAATATAACGGTCATACCAGGTTCTAGCCTGAACACGATCTTCTGTGCCCTGAACGAGAACGCGCCCATCCTTAAACATGACAAAGTGAATACCTTCTTCAAACGTCGCCTTTAACAAGAATGGTGTTCGCTTTACATCGGCAATATTCGCTAACTGACCTTCCCATTGTTCCAGGTCTAAGGCGGGCTTGCTGTGAATCTGGACAGTGTCCCGGCCGCATAACACCGTTTCTTCGTCTTCTGCATTTTTTTGCAAAGCAGGGAATTCATTTTTTTGGCATGTTGCGCAATCCGCATCAGGGGTCAGAAGCTTCATATCATAGTGGCGATTATGCCAGATATCAATTGTTTTTAAGGTGTTCCGCAATGACGGCTCATTCAACGTTAACCATTTTAATGTCTCTGTCACCTGAAGTGATGCAACCATATCAACGGCCGGGGAAATAACACCAACCGTATCACAAGTCTGGCCGCCTCCTGCCCCTTCATGAGTGACACACCGTAAACAAGGCGTTTTTCCCGGTACAAAAAATGCAGTCATCCCCCTGGAACTGACAACACCACCATATGAAAATGGTATTTGCTGCTTAAAACAGGCATCATTTAAAAGAAACCGCGTGGAGAAATTATCCGTTCCATCCAATACAACGGTCATATCTTTTATGAATTCATGTATATTTTCAGCGGTGACATTTCCAACAATTGCCTCGATTTCTACCTGACTATTAATTTTCTCCAGTTTGTTTTTAGCCGCTACCGCTTTTGGCATTGCTTGTTCCACATCTTCCTCATCAAACATCATCTGCCGCTGCAAGTTGCTGAGTTCAACATAGTCACGGTCGATCAGCCGAATTTTACCAATTCCGGCTCGTACCAGCTGGTTGCTGATGACAGTGCCTAATGCACCTGCACCAACCACAAGTGCAGAACTGGATGACAATTGATGCTGCCCACTTTCCTGGATCGGGCCAAATAGCATTTGCCTTGAATAACGGGTTTTATCCATGTTAGCTCCCTCCCCGCTCTATAAAACCGCTCTCAGTAATGATTTCATCTACCGGAATATCAAATGGTTCAACCGGAAGCTCTTCTGCGATTTGCCTGTTTGCTGCCAGTGACAGCTTCAGATTTGGAAAATCAATTAAAAAACGATCATAATACCCGCCGCCAAACCCAATCCGATAGCCATTTTTATCAAACAACAATCCTGGTACGACGAGTAATTCAATGATATTTTTCATCACTTTCCCGGTTTCGTCAGGCTTTGGTTCCCATAAATTATAATAGACGGACTCCAATTGATTGAAGTAATCTATTATACGAAAATCAAGCTGCCGTTCCCTCGGCCAGCATTTGGGAACACAAACCGTTTTACCTTCCTGCCACGCCTTTTCGATAATCGATCTTGTATTCCACTCCATTCCGTGTGAAACCGTTATGCCGATTACTTCAGACTGCTTCCATATATCAGATGTCACCAAATGCTCCGTCAACGATTGTTCTATTCTGTCACGTTCCGAAAGTGATAAATTATTTAATCGGTGAATGATATCTTTCCGAAGTTCAGTTTTTTCCATATCATTCAACCCCCTGCCTGCATTATATACAATCACGGCAAATCATTATTTCGTCTCACGATGCAAGTTGTGTTTTTTCAACCGTGGACAATTTCCATCAGTCTATACCGTTCCGGGTTTTTCCGCTTGTTTTTTGTAGAAATATAGTTACGGTCGCCTGTTTCTGTACAAGCCATGTAATATCTACACCGCATTTAATTCCCTCCAACAATGACTGCGTTTTAAGATCTAGGCGGTGTTCAAAGAGTCCGGTGAATGACATCGATTTCTTCTCGTTAGCTTGCTTTTCCGCTGCTCAAGCTTTCGGCTGCGCCTCGAACTCTCGGTCCTTTTCATCCTCCTTTTGAACACGCACTTTTATGACGTTTCAGACCCTAACTATAATAGCAGATGTATGGATAACTTTCAAGATGCTGGATTGTTAAATTTTGACCATTTCTCTTTTTTGTAATGTATGTTATAACTGTATTGATAGATGAATGGAGGGAAATAAACATGATGTATACGATAATCGCCATTATCGTTATTGCAGTCGTCCTGTTAATTCTATCGTTTTTTATGAACGATAAATTTGATGACTTGGAAAGCGAACTGGAACAGCTCTCAATCTCAACAATGCAGGAAAACTATCAAATTAAGAAAAAAATAAATATCCTTGAAGAAGAACTGCTGACAGACGACTTTTCCAATGACACCATACATAAAAACGATCAATATACAGAAAGATAGGGGAACCATATGAAACAAACCGTTCGTTCATTTGCAATTGGCCTGTTAACGGCTGGTATTATTCTGCTCGGTGCGTATTATTTTGCCGGTGATTCACAGACTGAAGCTGAAGACATACCGACAGAGGATATGATTGAAATTGTTGAATCTGAAGGTTATCATGTGTTGACTGAATCCGAATATATTTCCGTTTCTGTAGAGTCGGACGATAATACGGAAGAAAATAATGATACGAACAATGAAAATAATAACGAAGCGGAACAATCCGGATCTGATGAAACAGAATCTGATAATAGCAATGACGGGAATAATGAACAGGAAAATAATTCAGACGATACCAGTGAAGATAGTCCAACAACTTATACACTGACAGTAGAATCCGGAGTCGCACCATCCGAAATCAGTCAAACACTTGAAGAAAATGATATTATCGACGATGCTGATGCGTTTACAGAGTATTTGGAGGATGAGGATTACAGCCAATTGGTCCAACTGGGTGAATTCGAACTATCCAGCGACATGGACCATAATGAAATTGCCGAAACCCTTACAAACTAAGCTGTATTGCCAATCGCAATACAGCTTTTTGTTTATGCTTAAGCTTAATTTAATTTATACGACTCGCCTTTAACAAGATATAAAATGCTCTCGCCAATATTAGTTATATGATCGGAAAATCGCTCAATATAGCGTGCGCTGAACGCCATTTGCATGACATATTGGATTTTTTCCGGGTTTGTCGCCGTCTCTGATAATAAATCACTCACGATCCGTTCATATAACCGATCGACCTTGTCATCCATAGCCGATAGTTTGCCTGCAATGGATACATCCTCATATTGGAACGCCCGCATCGCCGTTTCATTCATATTAATCGCCATATCCCGCATTTCCTTAATGCGCGGATGGATGGTCAACCGGTGATCTTGCCCAAGATGGCATGTTGATTTGGCGATATTTTTGGCATTATCAGCCATACGTTCGATATCTGTTGTGATTTGCAGCGATATGACAAGCCTGCGCAAGTCTGTTGCGACAGGCTGTTGTCTGGCAATCAACAATATCGTCTGATCGTTGATCGCGTGTTCCTGTTTATCGACACGTTTGTCTTCATCAATCACGCTATTTGCCAGATTCAAATCCTGGTTATACAAAGCGTCAATTGCTTTACGCAAGGCATCCACCGACGCATTTGACAGTGCCATAATATCCTCTTTAATATCACTCAAATCCGTCTCAAACTGTTCTCTACCAGTCATTAAAATCCTCCTTTATTAGGTCAGCCAAACCGGCCGGTAATATAGTCTTCCGTACGCTTATCATCAGGGTTGGAAAAAAGTTTATCCGTATCGTTGTATTCAATGACTTCACCATTCAGGAAAAATGCTGTCCTATCCGAAATTCTGGCAGCCTGCTGCATGTTGTGCGTCACGATTGCGATACTATAATCCTTTTTTAATTCCTGTACAAGTTCCTCAATCCTTGTGGTTGAAATGGGATCCAGCGCCGAGGTAGGTTCATCCATCAAAATGACTTCAGGTTCAATTGCCAGACATCTGGCAATACAAAGCCGCTGCTGCTGACCGCCGGAAAGCCCAAATGCATTTTCATTCAGCCGATCCTTCACTTCATCCCAAAGAGCTGCTTCTTTTAAGCTTTTTTCAACTATCTCATCAAGTATTTTCTTTTTCTTAATACCGTGTGTTTTCGGACCGTACACAACATTTTCATAAATCGATTTTGGAAAAGGGTTCGGATTTTGAAACACCATCCCAACGCTTGTTCTTAAATCTTCCACTTTAAACTTCGGACTGAATATTTCTTTATCATTATATTTAATGCTTCCGCTCATCTTTACGGATGGCACCAATTCAACCAACCGATTCAGCGACTTAATAAACGTTGATTTGCCGCAGCCGGATGGTCCAATGATCGCTGTCACCTTATTCACGGGAATATCCAGCTGCACATCATAAAGTGCCTGGTTATCGCCATACCATAAATTAAAGTTATCAATAGAATAAATGGTTTTTTTATCTTCCTTATCCGGTTCAATTGTATTAGTGATCGTTACCTGCTTGTTCTCTGGTGCATTAGTCATGACAAAACCTCCCGATTAATTACTAATTGTGCGTGTTCAAAAAGGAGGATAAAAAGGACCAAGAAGTTCGAGGCGGTGCAGTTTCGAGCAGCGGAATGTATGCATTTAGATACATGAGCACAAGGATTGCTTCCCTGAATCCGCATCCGCACGCAGGAAAAGCGGTTTTCTTTTCCAAGGAGCGAAGAAACAAGCCAACGAAAAAATTCGACGTGTCATTTTTACCGGACTTTTTGAACAACCTCTAATAACGTTTAGAAAATTTGTTACGTATGAAAACAGCAATAGAATTCATCAGTATTAAGGCTACAAGCAGCACGATAATACCTGCTGAAGCGATAATATGGAACTCTTCTTGCGGCCTGCCGGTCCAATTGTATATTTGGATCGGTAACACCGTAAAACTGTCCCGGATACTTCCCGGCACATAAGCGACAAATGACATTGCGCCAATCGTCAATAAGGGGGCTGTCTCACCAATCGCTCGTGATAAAGCCAATATGCTGCCGGTCAACATGCCGGGAATTGCTGCCGGTAAAATAACTCGGCGGACCGTCTGCCATTTTGTGGCACCCATCGCATAAGACGCCTCATACTGGTTTTGCGGGATGGACCTTATAGCTTCTTGTGCAGCGACAACAATGATTGGCATTATTAACAGGCTCATGGTCAATCCACCGGCCATAACACTCCGGCCCATTTCCAGCAGCCGGACAAAAACCGTCAGACCCAATAGCCCGAAAACAACGGAGGGAACCCCTGCCAAATTTGATATATTCATGCGTATAAAACGGGTGAATTTGTTTTCTTTCGCATATTCCTCAAGATAGATCGCCGTCCCAACACCCAATACTATCGAAACTGGAGCGGTGACAGCCATCACCCAGAGCGTACCGAAAATCGCAGCTTTTATGCCGGCTTCTTCCGGAAAACGGGATGCAAAGTTTGTCAGGAATTGCCAATCCAAATAAGGAAGACCCTGTGAAAATACCCGATAAAGCAAGACTGCCAGCACAGCGATTCCAAATGATGTAGCTAAGAAAAACACCGTCCGCATAATCCGGCTCTTGATGATCCGGTTATTCATTTTATTTTGAACCAGCTGTTTGTCGATCAAGTTCATATCAGTAATCCTCCTTGAAGCGGCGGGAGATATATTGTGACAGGAGATTCATCAGCAATGTGAAGAGGAACAACGTCATCCCGACTGCATAAATGCTGTAATAAGTGGTTGTGCCATAGGAAGCATCACCAAGTACCACCTGTACGATATACCCGGTCATTGTCTGTATCGATTCTGTAACATCCAAGGTAAGTGTTGGTGTTGAGCCGGCAGCAACCGACACAATCATCGTTTCTCCGATAGCCCGGGAAATACCCAGCACGAAAGATGAAATGATCCCTGACAATGCTGCGGGAACGACGACCTTCAAAGCCACTTCGAGTCTGGTGGATCCCATTGCCAGCGCACCTTCCCTCATAGAGTTGGGAACAGAGCTCATGGCATCTTCAGAAAGTGAAGCAATCATCGGAATGATCATGACACCTACTATACCCCCCGCGCTCAGTGCATTAAAAATTGGAAGATCAGAAATGAACACCTGCAGCAGTGGTGTCACAAATGTCAAAGCAAAGAATCCGTAAACAATTGTCGGAATGCCGGCCAATATTTCAAGGATTGGTTTGACAACTTTGCGCACTTTTTCTGATGCAAACTCACTCAGATAGATAGCTGACGCCAGTCCGAACGGGATAGCTACGATCATAGCAATCACCGTAATCAGCAATGTTCCCGAGATTAACGGCAGAATCCCGAAGCTAGGATTTTCGCCAAAAGGCCACCATGTTGTCCCCGTTATAAATTCCATGAAAGGAACACGCGTGAAAAACGTAATGGTTTCTATCAGCAATGTGAGAACAATACCGATTGTTGCAAGTATCGATACAATGGAACAAACCAGAAAGAAAGCTGGTGCTGCTTTTTCAGTAAATGTCTGTAAAGAACGATTGGATTTTTTTTCTTTCATTAACTCTTTGACGTTAACAGCCATAAAGATACCCCTCTTTTACATTAACTAAGCTAACATAATATAAATTAATCATTACAATAAGGTAAGTGAGGAAAGGTATAGCCATACACCTCCCCTCACTATCCAATAAAATTCATTTATAGCTCAGGATTATTGTCCGGCAATTTCATCCAACGTTGACAGCATACCTTCATATTCACTGTCAGGTTGCGCAACATAGCCTACTGATTCTGCCATTTCACCTGCGTTTTCAAGTGTATATTGTACAAAATTGTAGACTGATTCATTATCCTGCACTGCCGAATGTTTCACGTAGATGAATAATGGTCTTGAGAAAGGATTATAGTCACCTGATTGAACGGTTTCCTGATTTGGTTCTACTGGTTCACCACTATCGTTTACAATCGGAACTGCTTTCAGTTGATCTGAGTTTTCAGCATAGTAAGCATATCCGAAGTATCCGATAGCATTCGGCGAACCTGTTACACCCTGTACAAGCACATTGTCATCTTCAGACAAGGTCGCATCCTGACGAAATTCTCCTTCTTCTCCCAGTACGACTTCACTGAAGTAATCAGCTGTACCGGAATCTGCGCCCGGGCTGTAAAATTCGATCTCTTCATCCGGCCATTCTTCGTTAAGATCAGACCATGTTGTGACACCGCCGTCTGCTGACCACATTTGATTCAATTGGTCAACTGTCAGCTGATCGACCCAGTCATTTTCCTGGTTAACCACAATTGACAGTCCGTCAAGCGCTATTTGAAATTCAGTGTATTCAATGCCTGCGTCTTCAAGTGCTTGTACTTCTTCATCTTCAATTGGACGGGAAGCATTTGAAATGTGCGTTTCACCGGCAGCGAACTTTTCAAAACCGCCGCCGCTTCCGGAACTGCCAATGCTCACACGTGCGTCCGGGTTTTCCGTTTGATATTCTTCAGCAACAGCTTCCATAACTGGGAAGACGGTGGACGATCCATCGACGATAACTTCTGTTTGTTCACTGCTGGAGTCGCCATTCCCATCACTATTTCCGCCATCAGCATTTCCGCTTTCCTCTCCATTCTCATTTCCTTCTGCATTGCCGCATGCTGCCAGCAATACAAGTAAAAATGATAACGCAAGTGCTGCAAATAAAGACCTTGACTTCATTTAATAAGCCCCCTGTTATAATGTGGTTTGTCAGGAACAGAATCTCGTTTCCCCTCCTGCAATTCCTATCGTAACGAATGAGTATTAACCTTCTATGAATTAAGTGTAAAAATAATGTAAAGTTGATAGATTTATAGTTGCTCCCCTTCTAACCTATAATCGAAATGAAAACAAAAAAAGGGGCGTGATTTTTTTAAAATTTCACGCCCCTTTTTTGCAGATTATTTCGATTGTAGGGGTAGAAGGAGGGATAGGAAAGTCGGCAAGCGATAGCGCGATTGGCATTAATAAAGCCTATACTCTTTCAAAAGAGTATAGGCTGCCTGAGTTGGCGGACTTTATTATTCTTCTTCATCTTCATCTTCGTCATTCTCTGAGTCAAAATAAGCGTCCAATATACCTTTACCTATATTATGGTTAATCGGATGGTCACTGCCTTTACCTGTATGTGGTACCATGACCGCAAAAGCAACTTCCGGGTCATCATACGGTGCATAACCGACAAGGGATGAGTTTTCCGTGGAAGCAACAACTTCGCCATCTTCAAAAATATCATATTCTGCTGTACCGGTCTTTCCAGCAGCATCGTATGGTTTATCAGCGAAATGTTTTGATGCTGTTCCATTCGGTTCCTGGAACACCCGGCGGAACCCTTCCTGAACACGCTCAATTTCACTGTCACTCATTTGGACCCGATTCATGACCTCTGTATTATGGCTTTTGTATACCGGACCAAGGCCTTCATCATGCGGGACCGGATTACGGATTTCTTTCATGAAATGCGGGCGCACCCGATAACCATCATTAGCTATTGTCGATACATACTGAGCCAGCTGCATCGTCGTATAACTGTCATACTGGCCAATTGAAAAGTGAAGTAAATTACCGGCGTCCGGGTTTGCCCCAACGTATCCGGTTGATTCATACGGGTAGTCAATGCCTGTACGGACACCTAACCCAAACTGGCCGAAATAATTGCGCAGTTCCTGGAACGTATCATAATTGATATCAATCGGTTGATTTCGCTGATAATTATATTCACCGCCCATACGCATGGCGATATAAAACATGTAAACGTTGGATGATTGCTCCAGTGCCTGATAATCATTAACCAAACCTAAATTTTGCCAGGAACTCATTTCTTCTGTTCCCTTTATTTTAATCGGCTCATCATAAAATTGCTGACCGGGCTCAATCACATCCGAGTGATAACCTGCCAGAACCGTAGCACCTTTAATGGACGATCCGGGTGCATTGGCATTATAGAGATTAGCTGTTCCGGTATTGGAAAATTCATTCTCATCATGATCGTACTGCTGTCCGCTTGCAGCAAGGATTTCACCTGTATCGGGATCCATAACGACAGCCATGGCATTTTCCAGATTTTCATTTTCATTGGGATATTCCGAAATCGCTGTTTGCATTTCTTCACGGATTATACTATCAAGTTCCTGCTGCAGTTCCATATCAATCGTCAGGACAAGATCTTTTCCGCGTTGACCTTCAACCACGACATCGGAATCAACAACCGTGCCATCATTATTAGTTGTGTATTGAATTTTTTCTTTACGCCCTCTCAGCACACTTTCATATTGCTCTTCCAATCCGCTGTTTCCAACTCGGTCATTCCGGCTGTATCCTCTGGAGAGATAATAATCCTCTTGATCCGCCGGGATCCCTTGGGACTGGGACGTGATGGAACCGGCAAAGTCGCGGAATGTTTCCTCATACGGATATTCCCGATTCCAGTCAGTTGTTGCATTAACACCGGGTAATTCATCCAATCGTGCAGATACGCGCGCAAATTCTTCAGGCGTTACATCATCATTTTTTATCACTTGCGGTGTCAGCGCCTGTGCTTTATCCATTTCCTTTTTTATGGCAATGACTTCAAGTTGCTGTTTTGAAAAATCATTAAGCTCGTCTTCATCTATTCGGTCGAGCATTTCATTATATGCTTCACCATCGTCCATTTCTTCCGTTTCTTCCTGAGACATCAAACTTTCAGCTTCTTCCGTGTTCTTTAAGTACCAATATTCTTGTTTATTCCGTTCGGTCACACCATCAAGATGCTCTTCTGAATCCATGGAAATATATTCTGACAAATTTTCAGCGACTTCCAGCCTGTCCTCTGCCTGTATTCCTTTTTCAGGTGTGTATGTTATCGCGTATTCGGCATCATTTCCAACAATCAAATCACCATTACGGTCGTACATTTTTCCACGGGGAACCGAGACTGCTGTTGTATCATTAGTGGTCCGATCAATCTCAGCCTGAAATGCTTCCCCATTTAAAATCTGAACAACACCCAGCTGGAGTACTAATGCCGAAAACAATAAAAAAACAATAAAAAATAAAATATTCAAACGAAAGGGAAGTTGCGCCTTCTTTCTTTTCTTCATTTTTGAAAACATGATTCCTCACCCTATGCCTCAAGCATTTATACCATTACATTATAACATTTATTCAGCTGAATTCTAAGAGATTTTATCGATTTTTTTCGTCAGTCAATGGCTCTTTCGTAATCGCATCCTTTTTGCCTGCACTCCCCAGATAGATGTTTTTTACGAATACATAAATAAACAAATGGCCAAGACCAAATACAGCGAGCAAATATGGAATAATTGTTTCTGCCGGAAAAAGTGTGACAGCTATTATGAAAATGCCTATCGACAGAACCCTGCCGACATCAACAAACAGTTCCCTTACAACAATATATTCGACCCGAAGCTCCTTGGCTTTCCATGCCTTACCAATCACATCGTAGGTTAAGGAGGCATATGGCACGTTAACGATCGGATACGCAAGTCCGATCAGGGCGGCATAAATCATCAGCTGAACATAACTTATATTGAACAAAATAATATATATGGAAAAATATAGGATTAATGCTCCAGTCAGAATAGCCTTTTTTCTTAAAGAGGGTTTGACCCATTTCGTTACGATGAAATAAAAGACAAATGATAAGCCTGACAGGAACAAGTTAAATACCCCTAAAGCAAATTCACTTTGGGTTGTAATGAATACCCAGATGGTAATGACAAATAAAAAAATGCCTTCCCGGAGTCCTTGCGACACATGGGCGTTTAGAATTCTTTTCCAATTTTTATTGTGGCTTCGTTCAGTCAGAACACGCTTGAAATGAAAAAGTCCTTCTGCCGGTCTGCGCTTCAGGAAAAAACTGCACACAACAGCACCGATAAATAAGATGAACGAGATTGTAAAAATCACACTATACCCTATATTCTCCTGCATACTGGCGATGATGGTACCGGCAAGCAGTGGGCCGATCATGCCTGCAAATGACTGCAGCACCCCGAGAAATCCATTAAAAAAATCCCTTGATTCAGGCTCCGTAATCTCAAATGTGAGCACATTAAATGCCAGCCAGTAAAAACCGGATCCAATACCCAGTAAACTTCCAAGCATAAAATTATAGGTGGCCGCCTGTTCGGCAATCAGTAATACACTCAAAAAAAATAGAGATAAGAAAATCACCCCTAAACGTAATACGATAACCCGATCAACTTTCTTGGCTATTTTTCCCGCCAGTATAAAGGTAAGCGGCTGGAATACATAGATCCCCAGGTTGTAAAAGGCGATGGTCATGTAGTCTCCAGCCTGCTTCCATAAGTAAATGTTTACAAAGGTGTTGGAAAGGAAAATACTAAGGGAATACAGTCCCCCTATGACCAACAGCAAGATAAGGTCACGGCTGATTTCAATTTTTCCTGCGATGTTTTCTAGGCTTTTATGCATATCCATTGCTCCTTTTCGTTCATTTATAGTGTGAACAAATCAAAGTCAGATATGCAGTAGTGAAAAAGACGAGAGCCTCTGTCCGCGCCTTTCCCTGTATCAGCAAAAAGTAAAAAACTTCGGCATTCGCTGTGATTTAACGAATGCCGAAGCTTGTCTAACGTATATGCTTATTTCGCTTCATTATAATTTTTTGTTACTTGATCCCAGTTGACAACATTCCAAAATGCAGCAACATATTCAGGGCGTTTGTTTTGATATTTCAGATAGTAGGCATGCTCCCAAACGTCAAGACCCAAAATTGGTGTTTTGCCTTCCATTAATGGTGTATCCTGGTTTGGTGTATCTGTAATCTCCAGTTCACCATTGTTTACAACGAGCCATGCCCAGCCTGAGCCAAAGCGTCCTTTTGCAGCATTTTCGAAAGCTTCCTTGAATTTTTCAAAACTTCCGAATTTACTATTGATCTTATCGGCTAATTCGCCTGATGGTTCACCACCGCCATTCGGTGACATGACCTTCCAAAACAGGCTATGGTTGGCATGCCCGCCGCCATTGTTGCGGACAGCAGTGCGAATGTCTTCAGGAACAGCATCTAGATTGCTGACTAAGTCCTCAACAGATTTACTCTCAAGGTCTGCTTTCCCTTCAACCGCAGCATTCAGCTTGGTTACATAAGTATTGTGATGCTTTGTGTGGTGAATATTCATGGTTTCTTTGTCGATAGTAGGTTCTAAAGCATCGTAAGCGTATGGTAGTTCTGGTAGTTCAAATTTTGCCATTTTTAATATCCTCCTTTGATTCTTTTTAAAAGGATTGAAAATTCACCCTTTACATTTAAGGCTATCAGAGCCAACACGTACATGCAAATTAAATGCATTTCTTCCAAGGTGTGAATAGTGAAATCATTCACTTCAGTGGATTGATGGGAACTCAGGCTAAATTATAAGTCTTGTCGCAGCTCTCATTGTATTCATCCTGCAGATTCAAAAACCACTGATTGAAGTTTCACTATATCTGTACCCATTCTCAATATGTACAAAACTTACATAAACAAAAAAACAAGCAACTGCTTGTTTGGAAAGATGGCTCGGGACGGAATCGAACCGCCGACACACGGATTTTCAGTCCGTTGCTCTACCGACTGAGCTACCGAGCCGGATTATAGGTTTCATTTTGTAATATAGTTCTCGCACCATAATATTGTTTCGATGTTGATTCGAGGATGCTTTGTGTTCGTCGTGTTGCAAGGTCTTTCGGTGAAGCTTCACTCCTCACAAGCCTGCACATGGAAGCCTATTCGATGAGGCTTGCGGCTTGCTCTACCGACTGAGCTACCGAGCCTTATTTAATTCTGACATCTGACCTCTGGTTATGTATGGAGGAGGTAGAGGGATTCGAACCCCCGCGCGGTTTGACCCGCCTGTCGGTTTTCAAGACCGATCCCTTCAGCCAGACTTGGGTATACCTCCGAATGTTGATGGTGGACCCTGCAGGATTCGAACCTGCGACCGATCGGTTATGAGCCGATAGCTCTGACCAGCTGAGCTAAGGGTCCGTATAGTAGCATTTTAAAAAATTTATCATTATGGGGCGACCGGTGGGGATCGAACCCACGTATGCCGGAGCCACAATCCGGTGCGTTAACCACTTCGCCACGGCCGCCATCAATCTTTGATTATAATAGCGGTGGAGGGGATCGAACCCACGACCTCACGGGTATGAACCGTACGCTCTCGCCAGCTGAGCTACACCGCCACATGGCTCCACAGGCAGGATTCGAACCTGCGACCGATCGGTTAACAGCCGATAGCTCTACCACTGAGCTACTGTGGAATAATTTAATATGGGCTATCAATGCATTATTACTTAATGCATTATGCAGTCACTTATTAATCAGCGACGAAATATAATTTACCATGTCCGACAGAATCTGTCAATGACCTATCTGAATGAAATTTATGTAACTCAAGTTAAAATGCAAGCGACATTTAATAATATACCATGTTAACAAATAATTTTCAATTAAAAAGAGGTGTTTTTAACACACCCCTTTTACTTTTTATTCACCTAAAACAGTTTCTGCAATATTGGAAGCATGGTCACCGATACGTTCAAGGTTGCTGATGATGTCAACAAAAACGATTCCGGCTGACCCGCTGCAAAGCCCTTCGTTCATGCGAATAATATGCTTTTTGCGGTAATTGCGTTCCATTCTGTCAATTTGATCCTCTTTTTGAACAACAGCCAGTGCCTCTTCGCGATCCATATTTTCCAGTGCTGTAACTGCCTGTTTCACTGTCATAATTGTCAAGTCAAACATATTATTCAAATCTTCCTGAGCCTGCTCTGTCAAGTGAACTTTATTGGATATTTTATAATCAATTAATTCGATAATATTTTCAAAATGGTCACCGATGCGTTCGATGTCCCGTACTGAGTCCATTAATACTGTATGCTTGGCACTGTCCATTTCAGACATCGATTCACCGGATAATTCCACCAAATATTCCGTAATGCGCTGATCCAAATTGTTGAGTGCCCCTTCAACTTGCATGGATATTTCCGAATGCTTCTGATTTTGTGTTGTTAAATACAAATTCGTTTCTTCAAGTCCTTTATACGCATATTCACCCATCCGGATAATTTCTGCTTTTGCCTGATCCAAAGCAAGTGTGGATGATTGCTGAATGAAAATCGGGTCCAAATGTTTTGGGTTATATTCAACAATCGCGTCATCACCAGGAACTATTTTCGTCACGATCCAGGCAAGCGCCCCAATAAATGGAAATTGAATAATAAGGTTGGCCAGGTTAAAGCTTCCATGCGCAAAGGCAATCGTCATTTCCGGATTGAGCCCAAATGAGGATTGCAAATACATGACATATTGCGTGAAAAGCCCAAGTAACAGTACCCCAATTACAGCACCAGCAACGTTAAAAATGACGTGAACTAAGGCGGTCCGTCTGGCTGCAACCGATGCACCAATTGATGCGAGAACCGCTGTGATCGTTGTTCCGATATTATCCCCGAACAATACCGGCAGTGCAGCCTCCAGACTAATGGCGCCTTCTGAAAACAGTCCTTGGAGAATACCAATTGTAGCAGTTGAACTTTGCACAATAACTGTAAATAATGTCCCAATGACAACACCTAAGATGGAATGCTCACTCATACTGACTGTAAGATCCTGAAATGCCTGTACTTCACGTAATGGTGACATCCCGCTGCTCATTAATTCCAATCCAAAGAACAACGCACCAAAACCAAAGACAGCTTGTCCGATGTTACTAACTTTTTGGCTTTTAAAGAAAAACAATAGAAAACTGCCGACAGCTATGATAGGTAACGCGTATTCACCTAAGTCAATACCGATTATGAAAGCTGTAACGGTTGTCCCGACGTTAGCCCCCATAATGACACCGATTGCCTGTCTCAAGGTCATAAAACCGGCATTAACCAAACCGACTGTCAAAACAGTTGTCCCGGAACTGCTCTGAATGAGTATCGTTACGACAATACCGGCCAAAACACCAAGAAATGGATTGCTGGTCGTTTTGTCAAGGATATCCCGCAGCCTGTCACCGGCAGATTTCTGCAGGCCTTCCCCCATATATTTTATACCCAGCAGGAAGATACCTAATCCGCCGATAAATTGAAATATCAGTGTTTGCACATCGATATCCAAAGATTATTCCACCCTTCGAACATTGCTGAAATTTGTCACATACCTTCCCCATTATTAATGCACTATTGATAGTTTGTAAAGGCCATTACCGAAAACTTAACATAAAATTTACATTCCGATGTTATTTATTAGTTACCCATATATCGTACATTTCATTCTTAGCATTTAAACTAACTTGCTGCACTTTCGAATAGTCCCGTCTCCACCAATATCACGTTTAACAAAGAATTCACAAAAATACTCATGAATCCCTATGATCCATGAGTATTATTTCGGTGTTCATTTTCAATTATTTCGACTAAAATTTTTGTTCCATCTACATGGGTTACCTTAACGGCACTGTTTTTAGGAATCCATTCGGCATTTGAAACAGCACTGTAATTTTTATTATCAACACGTATTGTCCCGACCGGACGCAAATCACTTAATGTGACGCCCTGTTTCTCGAGTAATTTTTTATAATCCTGGTTCATGGAATTATAACCTTTTTCCGTTGTCAGCTGATCCTTTAACGTTATTTTGGACCACATATTCCGGCGTTTAAATACTTTTAAAAATAAGGGTGACGAAAACCCTCCAATCAGCACACCAATAACCGCGTATAAACCTGCGAATAAATTTGGTGCAGCCAATGCGACTGCGAGAAGCATACAGGCGAGGCCGATTGTTGCAAGTGTCCCGTCATTAACGACTTTACCATCAATCATAATAAGTAATATTCCAGCCAGATAAATAATAAGCATAATGATAAATGAGCCTGTTTCAAGGTAAGCTGTAAAATAAACGGTAATAAAGCCTAAACCAAGCAATCCAAAAATACCACGCATATTTACCAGAAGTTCACCGATAAGGAATAATGTAGCAAATCCAGTCAAAATAAAGCCGATCCAGTCCAATGAAAAGATATCCATCTCATCACTCCCCCATTCCCTTACTACACTTATACGGTGTTGGTTCAATATTGGTTTCATTTTAAGGAGCAAAAAGTATGAATGCAATTAAAAAACTGCTTCTATATACATTTATAATCCTTTTCCTGATTAGTGTCCATAAAGATTTAACTGTTGGAACATCATTAAACCCTGACACGGATTCACAAAATCAAACACATATGATTGAACAAGAAGAAAGGACAGTCCTGAAAGTACAAGTCAGTACTGGGGAAACTGTCCTGTCCATTGCAGAACGCATTAATCCACAGGATAGCAATCATTTGGATATTTCACAAGTTTTGGATGATTTCCGGGCATTAAACCCCGATGTCGAACCAACCCATATTACACCCGGGGAATATTATTATTTTCCGTTATATCATTAGAAAAAGGGACTGAAAAAAATTCAGCCCCTTTTCGTTAAACAAATGGAAGTATAAACAGTGTAATCAGGATGGAAATTGCACCTGCAATGATTGCCGTATTACCAAGCGTTTCCGTACCTCGGTTTCTTGATATAAAGCCCACTATAATCCCTGCGCCACCAAGGATGATTGGCATCATGAAATACGAGATAATCGATAACGCCAGCGCAATCCATCCAAAAGCACTATTCGCCTCTGTGCCATCTTCATCTGAATCAACTGGCTCGTCGATGTCATCCGCAGTCATTTCATTAGCAAATTCCTCATCCCGCCTGCTTTGGACTTCTTCCACACGCGGTTCATCGCCGCCATAATCGGTGGCAACCATATCGTCTCTATCCGATTCTTCTTCCAGCTTTGGTCCGTTTTCCGCACTGTTCAGCCGTCGATTGTCTTCATCCATCAGCAAGACCTCTCTTTCCTAAATGAGGTGCGTTTATAGTTTATGGATGGTCTGCAAATATACAGCTGGTAGTTAATGGGAATGCATTTTGAAGGTACAAGTAAATTTTTCCGATTTCCAACATATAATGGAACAGAAAACAAATATGGAGGCGACTGGATATATGTCAAGCGTTATCAAACAACTGGTCAACAAAAAATTAAAGCAGCTTTCGCCTGATGAACTGCTACAATACGCACATCAATATAATTTTTCGATCAACCGAAAGCAAGCTATCGAAATCGCAACATACCTGCGTCAAAACACAATTGATCCTTTTGATCCCGGACACCGCAAAAAAATGTTTGAGGAACTTGCTCGTATCACAGATAAAGCAACAGCCAATCAAGCACAAAAATTATTTGTGGAAATCATAAAATCCTATGGCTTGGAAGGCTTGTTTAAGTAAAAAGAAGGTTTCTGTTTAACTAACATTCAGTGGAGAAAAACCACTCCACTGAATGACGTTTCTCTACTGGTTCATTATTTTTTCTTTTAAATCCGTTTCAAATTCACCATTTTTAATCATGTCAATTTCAAATTTGTATGGTGGCTTTTTATTTTTCTTGTTTTCTCCGACGAAAGGTGTTTCCAAAATTTTGGGTAACGCCTCCAACTGCGGATGGTTTATGACATAATGCAGTGCATCGAAACCGATGTGGCCAAAGCCGATATTTTCATGGCGGTCTTTATGTGCGCCTTGTTCGTTTTTGCTGTCATTGACATGGACAACTTTTAGCCGGTCAACTCCGATAATCTTATCAAATTCATCCAGCACACCATCAAAATCCCGAACAACATTATACCCGCCATCATGAATATGACAGGTGTCAAGGCATACGGACAGTTTTTCGTTATGGGTAACCCCGTCAAAGATTTTGGCCAGTTCATCAAACGTGCGTCCGATTTCGGATCCTTTTCCGGCCATCGTCTCAAGTGCTATCTGGACGTTTTGTTCCTTATCAAGTACTTCATTCAATCCTTCTATAATCTTTTCAATTCCTTTATCCGCGCCGGCACCGACGTGCGATCCGGGGTGGAGAACAATTTGTTCCGCTCCGATTGCAGCAGTCCGATTGATTTCGTTTCGTAAAAAATCAACACCCAATTCAAATGTTTCGGGTTTTGTCGTGTTGCCGATATTAATGATATAAGGCGCGTGAACCACGACATCAATAATACCATTCGCTTTCATATGTTCCCTGCCGGCCTCAATATTTAATTCTTCTATCGCTTTTCTTCGTGTGTTCTGTGGTGCGCCGGTATAAATCATAAATACGTTGGAACCGTACGAAGCAGCCTGTTCGCTGGACCCCTGCAGCATTTTCTTTCCACTCATTGATACATGTGATCCAATTTTTAACATTTCCTCACCCCAAAATTATTTTCGCTTCTTATTTGTCATTTGTTTCTTAATTTTTTCTTGCTGATTTTTCATTTTTTTCTTATATCCGGGTTTTACTGTCTTCGGCTTTTTAACTTTTTTCCAGGCTTCGGAATCGGTATTATCCGGAGTCTCCCTGTTGCGGCTGTGTCGCCTCCGGGATTTGATGTCTTTCCATTCCCCGTTTTTGATATCCCGGTGTGTGAATGTCAGGCGTTTTTGTTCCAATTTTTCAATCAGCCGCATATCCTGATCACCGTATAAACTGATGACTGTACCTTCCATTCCGGCGCGGGCCGTTCTTCCGGCACGGTGGATGTAAAAATCTTCTTCCTTAGGCAGTTGTGCGTTAATAATATGGCTGACGCCTTTAATGTCGATGCCCCGTGATGCCAGATCAGTCGCAACGATATACTGGTAACGCAGGTTTTGTATGTCCTTAAGCGTCCGTTTGCGTTCTCTTGGTGAAAGTCCGCCGTGGATGATTCCGACATCAAGACCTTTCTGCTGCAAAGACATAGCAAGCGTATCTGCAGCTTCTTTTCCATTTGCAAAAATAATACCCATATACGGCTGTACAGCTTTGGAAATGTCGATAATAACGTCAGATGCGTCGCGGTGGCGGAGCGGAATCAACACATGCTCCATTGTCTCCGGTGATAATTGATCATCAATTTTCACATGCAGCGGATTTTCAAGGTATTTCCGGTAAAAATGCTCCAACTGCTGCGGGATGGTTGCTGAAAAAGCAAGAATTTGTATCGTTTCTGCCGTCCGTACAAGCAATTGATCAATATCACGAATAAAACCTAAGTCAAGCATGAGATCGGCTTCATCAATAACAAAAGCTGAAGCCGTGTAAATCGAAATCGCACCTTCCTGGACTAAATCGAGAATCCGCCCCGGGGTTCCGACAATAATATGTGGTGACCTTTTCAGCGTATCCATCATTTTTTGCTTATCTGTTCCCCCGACAAGCAGTTTAGCGATCCATGTTCCTCTCATATCAGCATAATCAATCATCTTTCTGACTTCTTCATATATTTGCATTGCGAGTTCACGGGTTGGTGCAGTCAAAACAACCTGAACTTCCTGCTTGCTTGACTCAAGCTGATTGAATAACGGCAAAAGATACGCATGCGTTTTCCCGGATCCTGTATGTGACTGCCCAATAACGCTTGTCCCTTTCAGGATAGAAGGTATAACCCGGTGCTGAATAGCCGTCGGTTCATGAAAATTTAATTCCTCGATGACGTTTTTCATCACAGGATGAAATGAAAACTGATTGAATTGATTAGTCATAAGGTTGTTCTCCTTTTAAAAACGTGGCAAAACTGCCATATCTGTTTATTATAAACATATTTCTCCCGTCATGCATTAAATAAATTGAAATGGTTCAGTATTCGTTTTAGAAACGATTACTTCTATATCACCTGCTGTAAAATAATCATCAAGATACGACTTGGTACAGGCTTTCATGACTTTTTCCACATAGTGCCCGGGGTCAATGATCGACAGCCCCATAACTTGTGCATCCTGAGCAGTATGGAAAGTCATATCGCCGGTTATATAAACGTCAGCTCCCATTTGCTTTGCCTTGTGAATATATTTTTCACCACTGCCGCCCAGTATAGCCACTTTGTTGACTTTTTTGGATAAATCACCTGTTACTCTGACATTCCGGACATCAAATGCTGTTTTAACCTGCTCACATAAAGCTTCTAAAGTGAGTTCATCAGATAATCTGCCAATTCGTCCAATCCCATATGCTTCTCCGCTGTTTTCAACCGGATAAATGTCGTAAGCTGCCTCTTCATATGGGTGTGCAGCTGTCATCGCATCAATGACAGGTGTCAACTTTGCGGCTGGGATAATGGTTTCCATTTTCACTTCATCAACGAATTCAAGCTCACCTTGCTTACCAATATAGGGATCGGTACCATCAAGAGGCATAAACGTTCCCTGTCCCGGTGATTGAAATGTACAATGACTGTAATCCCCTATATGGCCTGCACCCTTTTGACTCATGGCATCCCGTACTTCTTCAGCATGCGTTTCCGGAACAAATACAGCAATTTTAAGCAATTGTTCTGTATAACTCTGTTCAAGAATCACCGGCGCCTGGATCCCCAGTAAATCACACAACATATCATTCACACCGCCATTAGCTGTATCCAGATTCGTGTGAGCGGCATAAACAGAAATGTCATGCTGCAATAGTTTCTGGATGGTACGTCCTTTTGCTGTATCAACATTGACTTGTTTCATGGATTTAAATAAAAGCGGATGATGTGCAATAATCAAATCGACATTATTTTCGATGGCTTCATCTGCAGTCGATTCCAATACATCCAATGTCACCATCACCTTTTTGACAGGTTTATGAAACGATCCGACCTGTAAGCCGACATTATCCCAGTCATAAGCCAAATGTTTTGGTGCCCATGTTTCGATTGCCTTGAAAACATCAGTGTTACGCTTAGTGGCTGTCATCGCGCAATACCTCCTCTATCCATGTTAATTCCTTTTTGAATGCTTCTATTTTGTTATCATTCGGTAATGCAGCTTTTTTCATTTGATCGATAATCCGTTGTCGTTTGGCGTATTCATTCTCCCACTTTTGATAAAACAGTTCCGGCTTTTGTTTCAGTAAACGGGGGCCGAATAGCAATTGCTTTTCGGTCATTTCCTGTGTCGTTGGGTTTTTATCACCTGCAATAATCTCATAAATATGCCCGTTTTCTTTAATCATTGCTTCGTTTGTGATTGTATAGCCATGGGTATAAAACCATTGGCGGACACGTCGTTCACCAACGTTAGGCTGGGCAATAATTCGCTTAATACTCTTCAGACGGTCTTTCCCCTCATCTAAAATCGTACTGATAAGGGCACCTCCCATACCTGCCAACACAACTAAATTAACCTCACCGTCTTTCAAAATTTCCAATCCATTTCCCAATCGTACATCAATTCTTTTTGCCAAGCCATATCGCTTAACGGTTTCCTGAGCACTTAGGAAAGGACCTTCATTGACTTCTCCGGCCACCGCCTGTGCAGATTCATCATGCAGACATACATAGCAGGGAAGGTAGCCATGATCGGAACCGATATCAGCAAATTCAGCACCTTTTGGTATTAACGACGCCACATTTTCCAGACGCCCGGAAAGTTTGATTGAGTTGTTCATGGTTATCTCCTTATGTATCAATACCTCTTGTAAGAGCATAAAAGAGTAAGCCTGCTGCATGTCCAGTAAGCTTACTCTTTTGGCATTAACAATATTCACGTTAATATTACTGTTGCTCAGAAAGCCACTGTGCAACGGCTTGGGCATCTTCTCCCTGGACGAGTCCCGGAGGCATTCCGGCGTCAGGGAACCCATCTGCTATGATTTGTTCAATTTCCTCCTGGGAATACTTGCTCCCGACAGTGTCCAGTGCCGGTCCGGATTGACCTGATAAGTCCTGACCATGACAGCTTGCACAATTGCTTTGGTAAACCTCTTCGCCATTGGCAGCCGTTTCGCCACCGCCGGATTCACCACCATCGCCGGAGCCGCCTTCCTGCTGCTCACCCTGTTCTTCGCCGTTACCTTCCTCTTGAATAGCCTCCTGTTGATCCAGGCCAACAACTGATACTACAATAACTAATAGTATTCCTATACCAGCAATTAAAGCATAAGGTATAACCGGGTTTTTCATCGTAGTTCCTCCTTATGTATAGTCCTTTTATGAATTTAGTACATAACTATTTATATTTTACTCCAAAAACTGACACGTTTAAAGGAAAAAGATATGACATTTTATAAAACATAGGATAAGGACAGCAGCAAAGAAAAGTTTGGGTGTTTCTCGTAAAAAATATGTAGGCAGCCATTGCACACATTAAAATTGTGCTCAATGACTGAGAGACACTATTCCAAAAAATCTTTTAATCGTTTGCTGCGGCTCGGGTGGCGTAATTTACGCAATGCTTTGGCCTCGATTTGGCGTATTCTCTCTCTGGTTACACCAAAAACTGAGCCAACTTCTTCCAGTGTTCGCGTTCTTCCATCATCAAGCCCAAAGCGTAACCGCAGAACATTTTCCTCCCGGTCCGTTAACGTGTCCAGAACATCTTCCAATTGTTCCTTCAGCAGTTCATATGAGGCGTGATCAGATGGCGAAACAGCTTCCTGATCTTCAATAAAATCACCCAAATGTGAGTCATCTTCTTCACCGATTGGGGTTTCAAGCGAAACAGGTTCCTGAGCTATTTTCAGGATTTCCCGAACCTTATCAGGTGCAAGGTCCATTTCCTTTCCGATTTCTTCAGGGGTCGGTTCTCGGCCAAGATCCTGCAGCAACTGCCGCTGGACACGGATAAGCTTGTTTATCGTTTCAACCATATGAACCGGTATTCTGATGGTACGTGCCTGATCCGCAATTGCCCGTGTAATGGCCTGTCGAATCCACCATGTGGCATACGTACTGAATTTAAAACCTTTTCGATAATCAAATTTTTCAACAGCCTTAATCAGTCCCATATTGCCTTCTTGAATTAAATCAAGGAACAGCATGCCGCGACCGACATAACGTTTAGCAATACTGACAACCAGTCGTAAGTTTGCTTCTGAAAGGCGTCTTTTTGCTTCTTCATCACCATTCTCTATCCGGGTTGCCAAATCAATTTCTTCGGCAGCTGATAACAAATCAACCCTGCCAATTTCCTTCAAATACATTCTGACAGGATCATTTATCTTGATGCCAAGCGGAACACTAAGGTCATTTAAATCAAATTCTTCCTCTTTGGCAATTTCCTGCATTTTGGGATCTTCCTCAGAATCCCCGATTACTTCCACACCTTGCTCTGTCAGGTACTCATAAAACTCATCCATCTGATCTGATTCAATTGCAAAGCCGGACAGACGGTCAGCAATTTCTTCATAAGCCAGTACACCGCGCTTTTTTCCCATTTCAAGCAGTTGGTCTTTTGCCTGCTCAAGTGTCATCTCACTGTTATTTTCCTTAGTTTGTGAAGGCTTATTTTCGGCCATGAGTCCCCCTCCTTCCAACTACAGTCATTTTATACTCTTCAATTGCTTCTGGAGTTCAATAATTTGCATTGCTATCCCGGCAGCTTTTATCGGGTCATTTTGCTGTTCCGCTATCCTTTGTTCCTCTTTTAGTGTTTGAATCGTTTGCTTGTTGCTATTTTCAGCACGAATTATTCGAATATAATCATTTATTTCTTCATTCGTTATATGATCGTGCACAGGAATCATTGCAATTTCGGTAACTAATTGTTTCAGTTTATTGTCTGAAAGCATTTCAACGAACGTACTCACATCCGGTTGCTTGTGTTCTTCATAGTAGGCATACAGGTGTGTGGCAATAATTTTATGCTCATCTATATTAAAGGACACACCTATTTCCTCCTGCACTTTATCAATAATGGACGCATCTTGCAACATATATGCAATTAACTGCCTTTCAGCATTATGGAAAGCCGGTAATAATTGTTTCGTATAATGATCATTTGACGCCCTATTAGTATATCTGTTCTTGTTTATCTTATCCTTATCAAGCCCCATCTTTTGACGGTAATTCGTAATTTCCTGTGTTAATGAATCCATTGATACATCGTAAGCATCATTTATTTCCTTCAAATAATATTCCCGTTCGATGGAGCTATCAATCGTTGCGAGATATTCCAATACTTTTTCTATATATTGTATGCGGTCGCCTTCGAGTGTAAGATTAAAGTCTTTCTTCAGATATCGCATGTAAAAGTTTGTGAATGTCAAACTTGATTTGATAACATCATGACGAAATGCTTCTGCACCAAATTCGCTTATAAAATCATCAGGATCCATGTTTTCCCGTAAATTGGCTATTTTAACATGGCACCCGGCTTTTTGCAGCAGTTCAGCACCTTTATATGCAGCTTCAGTGCCTGCTTCATCAGCATCATAACAAATGATGACCGTATCGACATACCTTCTGAGAAGCCTTGCCTGTGATTCTGTAAGCGATGTTCCCAAGGTTGCAACAGCATTCTTCACACCTGCCTGGTATGCCGATATGACATCCATATAACCTTCAAATAAAACTGCCTCACTCTGCTTACGGATGTGTTTTTTAGCTAAATCGAAATTATATAGAATTTTTCCTTTTTGAAACAACTCACTTTCGGGACTGTTCAAATATTTAGGTTCCTGACCTGAAATTGTCCGGCCGCCAAAGGCAATCGTCTTTCCCAAATGATTACGAATTGGAAAAATCACTCTGCCACGGAATCTGTCTGCTGCAGTATTATCCTCGTTAAGTGACAATAAACCTGCTTTGACAAGAAGCTGCTGATGGAATCCTTTTTTTTTCAGAAACTCTGCTGTAAAGTCTTTAATGTTTGGTGCAAAACCGAGCTGGAACACATCAATCGTTTCATCCGTAATGCCACGATCCTTAAAATACTGATAACCTTCTCTGCCGTCTTTCGTATAACGCAGTAAATGGTGGTAAAGCTTGGTAATCCACTCAGAAGCAGACAGGATACTTTGATTTTCCTGTGAAATGGACGTATTCTGCTGATGAGACAGATCGGGCAGATCAACACCGGTTCTATCTGCAAGCAACTTCAGCGCTTCATGAAACGAATACTCTTCCATTTCCATTATGAATGTTACAACATTGCCACCTTTTCCGCACCCAAAACAGTGGAAGATCTGCTTTTCCTGTGTTACCGAAAATGAGGGTGTTTTCTCACCATGGAATGGACAAAGCCCAAAGTAATTCCGGCCTTGTTGTTTCAATTGTATATATTCTCCAATGACATCAACTATGTCATTGGACCGGCGTACGTCTTCAATGACCTCTTCAGATACCTGATTTGCCATATTAACCACCATACTTATATAATTCGATATCCGGAAAGAAAATCCTTCATATTTCGACAATCTTTTTGTTTAAGTCGAAAAAAATTCCTCCCATTGGTAACAGGATAAAATTGCCTGTCCGAAATCGCGTGTCTTTCGGGATGAACAACTCTGGAAGGACTTTCGACTTACTGTATTATTGTACCTCCTAAAGCACTTATATAAACGTACTTTACGCTATAGATACTTACATACCAGTATTCTACATTACAATTGATTATTCCTTCCCGGAACGTAATGTTTTACTTTTCTGAATATATGACAGCCATAAATCACTCAAATACATATTCATTTTTTACACAAAATATAATTATAATACAAAAAACTAAAATATGCCAGAAAAAAATTTTTTTATCATTACTTTTTCAGAGCCCATAACAGAAACAGAAAAACATTCCGCTTATACGGCAGAATGTTTTTTCATATGACTGGTGTCTCAAAGATTGTTTTTTCGCCACAAAACCCATAGACTTCGACACAACTGGTTTTCCTTTGTCTATAGGGGCCTGAGTGCTATTTCGTCGCTGCGGAAAAATACTCGCTTTCCGGGGGGAACGCTTCAGCCTCCTCGCTCGCAAAAACCGCTCGCTGCGGGGTCTTCAGACTGTTCCTTTCCCGCAGGAGTCTCGCATTTTTCCGCAGCTTCGTGTCGTGTTCTGTCCTAGTGAGAGAACATTTAATGTACAAAAAGTCAACACCAGCGGAGGAAATACGCGGAGACTCCTGCGGGAGGAAAGGCCTCGGTGAGACCCCGCAGCGCGTCAGCGATCTTTATCTGCGAGGAGTGCTGCTTCACCGAAAACACTTGCAACACGACGAGCACGAGGAGGCTCACCAGCCGCCCTAAGGTGCGCGGAGCGTATTTCCGGAGCGGTGTCATTGCACTCAACTTTTTCAGTATCCCATTTCATATCGAATACAAAAAAAGACTTTCGATTATTTCCTGATCATACGCATAATCGTATTGGCTGTCTCTTCAACGGCTTTATACGATACATCAACAACTTCACAACCGATTTTATCCACAACATTATCGAAATATTCCAGTTCCTGATTGATTCGTTCCAAGTTGGCGTATGTTGCCTGGTCGCCAAGTCCCAATGCTTTAAGCCGTTCCTTCCTGATATCATTTAATTTCTCAGGATTTATTCGCAAACCAATACATTTGGAAGCGTTCACCCCGAACAGCTCTTCCGGAGGTTCTACTTCCGGTACGATCGGGACGTTTGCCACCTTCAGACGTTTATGAGCTAAGTACTGTGATAACGGCGTTTTAGAGGTGCGGGAAACCCCAATCAAAATAATATCAGCGCGCGCAATTCCCCTCGGGTCCCTTCCATCATCATATTTGACCGCAAATTCAATTGCCTCAACGCGCTTGAAGTAATCCTCATCCAATTGGTGGACAAGTCCGGGCTCCAAACGGGGGTTACTGCTAAAAGCACGTTTCATGGCATCCATCATTGGTCCCATAATATCAATGGCTTCCATGCTCATATTGCTGGCCTGATCATTTATATAGGCCCGCAGTTCAGGATCGACTAATGTAAAACCGACTATCCCCTGTTTTTCCAGTGCCAGCTGCAATGTCTCATCAATTGTTTTTTTATCTTCGACGTATGGCACCCGCTGTATTTGGTATTCACCACTATTGAATTGACTTAAACCCGCTTTAATCACTAATTCTGCTGTTTCGCCGACCGAATCGGAGAGAACGTAAACAAGTGGTTTTTCTCCCATGGATCGTGTTCCTCCCTTATAAATGCTCATCCTTAATCAATTCAACAAATGCTTTTGTGATCGTCGTTTTTGTAATACGTCCAACAATTTCAGTTCCTTTTTCTGTTTCCTTTATAACCGGTAAGCCATCAATTTGTCTGTCAATCATTTTTTTGGCTGTATCAATCATCAAATCATCCCGATAACATACAGTGATGTTAGGCATCCTGGTCATAATGATATGTACCGGAATGCTATTTAAATCCTGATTGCCGATACTTGCCCGTAATAAATCTTTTCTTGATAAAACACCGGTTAAACATGAATCATCGTTGACGACAAACAAAGTGCCCACATCTTCCAGAAACATCGTCGAAATGGCATCATATACAGACGCTCCCTCTTTCACCACGACTGGAACAGACTGGTATTCATAAACTTTGAATTTTTTGATTGTGTCCGTTAAAAGCTCTGTTCCTGTTTTACCTGTATAAAAATACCCAACACGAGGTCTGGCCTCGAGAAATCCTGCCATCGTCAAAATGGCCAGATCCGGACGTAGTGTAGCACGTGTCAAATTCAGGCGTTCTGCTATATTTTCACCGGTTATCGGACCATTTTCCTTTACGATCCCGATGATTTGCTCCTGTCTATTCGATAATTCCACTTTTTCACCACCTGCGAACGAAATGTGTCATACCACTTCCCAATATTATACACTTTTCACAGGGAAAAAGGAAATATTGTCATCCTAAAAATGCTGTTTCCATTCAATTGCCGACAAATCTGCATAATCATATATTAAAGCTGCAATGTTATTAATCAGTGCCAGCCGGTTATTGCGGATTGATTCATCATCAGCCATTACCATATTATCATCGAAGAAATCGTGGATAGGCTGAGTGAGTTTTCCTAATTGATGTAATGCATTGTCTGCTTCCTGCATGCTGTTGGCATTTTTATAGCCGTTCATGACGGTCAAATAGGTATCATACAACCTTTGTTCAGAATCTGTCTCAAAATCTGACTGGGTGATTTCAGTCCGATCTGTTTTGGCAGCCAGGTTCAATACACGAACAAGTGCTTCCTGTACCGGTTTAAATTCCGGGTTATTCCGTTCTTGTGATAAGGTTTCAGCTTTTGCCATCATATAAGGTATAACGCCAATATCTTTGTATAAAACAGCTTGAATAACATCAGCTTCAATTGATAATTCCTTTAAAAGATATGTGATACGGTTGCTGAAAAATTGCGCTATGTCGGCTCCGGATCTATTTTTGTCCATCAAGTCAACATTCTCATATTGCTGTTCAGCCAATTCAAGTAATGATTCAACACTTATATCCCATTTGTATTCTTTAAGTATTTTTAACACACCTGTTGCCTGTCTTCTCAGTCCATATGGGTCTTGGGAACCGCTGGGCATCAAGCCGGCTGAAATACAGCCAACAATCGTATCAAGCTTATCAGCGACACTGACAATCGCGCCTTCAACTGTTTCCGGGAGTTTTCCATCAGCCTGAACAGGTAAATAATGCTCTGCCACAGCCCTGGCAGCAGCCTGATGCTCCCCGGCATTAAGTGCATATGTTTCGCCAATAACGCCTTGCAGCTTGGTAAATTCATCAACCATATTGGTCGGCAAATCAAACTTGGCTATTTCGGCTGCCCTGACCGTGTTCGATCGTGTTTCGTCATCCAGGTCAAGCCATTGTGATAAATGATGCGCGATGGCAGTAACCCGTTTTACCTTATCACTGATTGTTCCAAGTTTTTCCTGAAACACAATCCGTTCCAGTTTCTTCAAATAATAATCAATTGACTGTTTCTGATCTTCTTCAAAAAAGAACTGTGCATCTGATAATCTTGCCCGCAGTACTTTTTCATTTCCTCTGACAACTGTATGAAGGGCATGCTCATCCCCGTTGCGAACACTTACAAAATATGGGAGCAATTCCCCATTCTTTGACTTGACAGGAAAATAGCGCTGATGTTCCTTCATCGATGTTATCAGAACTTCAGACGGCAGCATCAAATAGGAATCATCAAATGCCCCAACGAATACGGTTGGATATTCCACCAGGTTAGACACTTCCTGCAACAGTTCATCATCTTCGGGAATCTGAAAACCGTGTTCTTCCTCTGCTTTTTTCAAGCCATCCGTAATCATTTGTCTGCGCTTTTCCGGACCTGCAATGACATACTGGTCTTGCAGCTTTTGCTCATATTCTTCCGGTACTTGCAATGTCGTCCTTTCTCCTAAAAACCGATGACCATAAGTGCGATTATCCGTTTTGACGCCGGCTGCTTCAAACGGAATGACATCACGGCCAAATAATGCCACAAGCCAGCGAATAGGACGTGCATAACGTAATGATTGCTCAGCCCAGCGCATATTTTTCGGGAATTGAATGGACGTAATGATATCACTGAACTGCGGCAATAATTCATCCGTTGGTTTACCGATAATTTGTTTTTTGACAAAAATGTATGTCGCCCCTTTAATATCCTTTGTATAAATATCATCAACGGTTTTTCCCTGGCCTTTTGTAAAGCCGACTGCCGCTTTTGCCCAGTTTCCTTCCTCGTCTTGAGCGATTTTTAATGTTGGTCCTTTCACTTCTTCCTCCAATGACGTCTGTTCTTCGGCAACGTCTTTGACCAGTACAGCCAATCGGCGCGGCGTTGAAAAAGAAACGATGGACGTATAAGAGATACGTGACTGATCAAGCCAGTCTGCGGTTTTATTCAACAACTGACTTTCTGCGTCATCCACAAACCGTGCCGGAAGTTCCTCAAGTCCAATTTCTACCAGTACATCTTTAGCCATTATTCTGCCTCCTTTTTCAGCATTGGGAAGCCCAATCGTTCCCGTTCCGCTACATATGCTTTGGAAATGCTTCTGGCCAGATTGCGGATTCTGGCAATATACCCGGTCCGTTCGGTAACTGAAATAACACCTTTGGCATCAAGCAAATTAAACGTATGGGAACATTTTAATACGTAATCATATGCCGGGAAAACCAGTCCTTTTTCCATCGTATTCCTTGCTTCGTTCTCGTACATCGTGAACAACCGGAAAAGCATATCTGTGTCAGATTCCTCAAACGTATATTTGGAATGTTCATATTCAGGCTGGAAAAAGATATCGTTTAGGCTGACACCGTCTGTCCATTCCAAGTCAAAGACATTTTCTTTGTCTTGAATGAAAGATGCCAGACGTTCAATCCCATAGGTCAGTTCAACTGAAACGGGATTAGCTTCAAGCCCGCCAATTTGCTGAAAGTAGGTGAACTGGGTGATTTCCATACCATCTAGCCATACTTCCCATCCCAGCCCGGCCGCACCAAGCGTAGGATTTTCCCAATTGTCCTCGACAAACCGGATGTCATGCTCCAATGGATTAATCCCCAGTACTTTAAGTGATTCGAGGTACAAGTCCTGAATATTATCCGGTGATGGTTTCATGATGACTTGAAATTGGTGATGCTGATACAAACGGTTTGGATTCTGTCCATATCTGCCATCTGCAGGACGTCTCGATGGTTCAACATACGCCACATTCCATGGCTCCGGCCCCAGACTTCTGAGCAGTGTCATCGGGGACATTGTTCCTGCACCCTTTTCCACATCATAAGCTTGCATTAAAATACAATTTTGATCTGACCAATGTTTTTGCAATGCTAAAATCATTTCTTGAATTGTCATGGTTATCCCCTCCGTATTCATTAATGAGAAAAACTCAGGCCTAGCTTCGTCTTTCCAGAGGTCAGAGGCCGGAAGTCAGACTTGAGGAAATCGGCGAATTCGCCGATTTCAAGATTGAAGTCTTCATCTGAAATGTTATTCTTACTGATCCTACAAATAAAAAACCCCCGTCCCTATGTCATTGACTGACATAGGGACGGGGATTAATCCGCGGTTCCACCCTACTTGCCCTTTTCATAAGGGCCACTTTATCACGATTGCTCCGGAGCGCCGTTCCTCATGTTTTGTTATCCGGCTTCCACCATTCCGGACTCGCTCACAACAAGAATCCATAAGTACTCTTCTCCATCAGCACAATATCAGAATCTGTTAAAATGACGTATCAAAATAGTACGATATGGCTGATTCTTTGTCAAGAAAACAGATCTACCTGAGCTTATCCAATTGCTTTAAAAACCGTTTTGATTTCAGATAATAGCCGCCATATTGATCATAGTATGCATCCATAATATCTCGGAGCAGCTTTTTGTTTTCCGGTTTCACTGAGATAGTGCCAACGCGCTCCAGTCCAACTTCGGAAAAAACGTAAAACAATCGGGCCATGTTGCCTGTCAGTATCGCGGATTTCGGATCATTGTTCATACACGCTGAACAAAGCAGACCACCTTCTGATATTGAAAAAGCGAACGGTCCTTCTTTACCGCCACAGTTCACACACCTGTCAACAGTAGGTGCAAAACCACCTTTCTTAAACAGTTTCAGTTCGTACATCATTATTGGGATATCGGCTTCATCATATTCCGCTATCCAATTCATGGTCCGATAAAGCTGGTCAAATATGTAATGATCAGGTGAATGGGAATCCGTTAACTTATCAGTCAGCTCAACAATATAGGATGCATATGCTGTTTTGATGATATCTTCCCGCACGTGACGGAATGAATCGATGACACTCCCTTGCTGAATCGTGCTCAGTCCTGAATTAAGATAAACAAAAAAATCACCATATATGAATGGCTGCGTCACTGCAGCCATTCTGCTTTTTGGTTTTTTTGCACCTCTGGCAATTGCAGAGATTTTCCCTGCTTGATAACTGAATATCGTAACAATTTTGTGTGTTTCACCATAGTCTTGCGTTTTCATGACAATACCTTGCATTTTTTCAAGCAAACAGTATCACCTTCTTATGGTACAAGGCCTCTAGGATTTTGTATTGAGAGAAGTACTCTCTTTCATCTTCTGCCATTGATCATTTTGTTCAACTGCTTCATTGTTTTCCAGTTCTTTTAATAGTAAATAGGTTTCAATGTTTCCTGTTTGACTGAATAGTTTCCAGGTAAAGTCGATCACAAGAAACCCCGCCTTTCTATTGCATGTTTGTAATGTGTTGTTCATTTTTAGATTTTCCATAAGGCGCTGAATCAATGAGTTTTAAAATTTACCAAGTCTAATATTCATCACTTCGGAAACCGAATTCATGCAACTGGGACTCTTTGTTGCGCCAGTCTTTTCGGACTTTCACCCAAAGTTCCAGATATACGTTGGAGCCGAGCAGTGATTCGATATCTTTACGGGCATTTTTTCCGATATCCTTCAGCATTGAACCCTGTTTGCCGATTATAATTCCTTTTTGGCTTTTTCGCTCAGTCACGATTGTTGCCTGAATGAAGACCGTATCTGACTGCCGTTCTTCTATATTTTCAATCACGACCGCAATTGAGTGTGGAATCTCTTCTCGCGTTAATTCCAGCACTTTCTCACGTATTAACTCACTTATAATAAACCGCTCAGGGTGGTCGGTTATATGATCTTCAGGATAATACTGGGGGCCTTCGGGAATAAAGTTCGTTAGTTCATCGAGCAAATGCGTCATATTATTACCCTGCAGCGCGGATATTGGAATCACTTCTTCAAAATCATATTTATCCTTATAAAGATCAATTAAAGGTAATAACTCATCCGGATGGACAAGATCAATCTTATTGATGACTAAAAATACCGGACGCTTAACCTGCTGCAGCCTGTCCAGGATGTATTGATCGCCCTTTCCATAGCCTTCTTTGGCATTAATCATAAACAATACTGCGTCCACTTCGTTTAAGGTATCCTCAGCCAATTTAACCATAAAATCACCTAAACGATGCTTCGGCTTATGAATACCTGGTGTATCAATGAATACAAGCTGTGAGTCATCTGTTGTCAGTACACCTTGAATTCGGTTTCGGGTTGTCTGTGCCTTATCACTCATGATTGCAACCTTTTGTCCGATCATTTGATTCATGAAGGTTGACTTTCCTACATTCGGCCTGCCAATGATAGCAATAAATCCTGATTTGAATACGTCTGCCATGTTGTGTCCTCCGATGTAAATTCTAGTGATATTTTTAATCATACTATAAAATCAAGTCCGTTTCATGCAAATAGACAAAACCTTTAAAAAGAACTGTTGTTTCAGCAAATAATGACATGAATAGTGGAAAAACCCGGCTGGCTCAATCCATAAACTGTGACACAAATGGTTGAGAGGAGTGACACCGCTCCGGAAATACGCTCCGCTGTTTTCTGTTTATAATCTCATTTTATGTTGTTTAATCAAACCTCTCTTAAGAGTGCTGATTGGAGGGAGGGCCAGTCGACTCCTGCGGGAAAGCAGGAAGTAGTTTTCTTCCGAGGGGACTGAAGTGTTGCCCTAAGGTGCGCGACTGACCGGAACGGAAATCAACATAGCACTTATGTCGCAGTTTTTATCAACTACGAGGGTAAATAGCAGCAAAGTTTACGAAAACAGTTTGGATATATGACAAAATTTCAGGAATAAAAATAAGCAGCCCTACAACCACAGCAATAACGGCAGATATTAAGACTGCACCTGCCGCCATATCCTTGATCGCTTTTGCACGTGGATGTATGTCCGGTTTTAAATAGTCCATCATTTTTTCGATAGACGTATTGATGACTTCGGTAACTAATACGAATCCAATGACTAATACAACAACTGCCCACTGCATAACTTCCAAACGAAAAACGATACCCGCTGCAATAACACATAATGATGCTATCAAGTGTATCCTGAAATTCAGTTCTGTCGTGATGACGCTTTTGAGACCATTTAATGCATGTGAAAATCCAAATCGAGACTTTCCTTGTTTATCTTTCAATGCCAAATTCACCTAACAGTTCATCTTGTTTTCCGAACATTTCTGCTTCGTCTTCCTTGTTCATATGATCGTAACCAAGCAAATGAAGGAAACCATGCACCGTTAAAAATCCCAGCTCCCTCTCCAGCGAATGACCATATTCCTCGGCCTGTTCTTTCGCTTTATCAAGCGAAATGACAATATCACCGAGAACAAGCGGAAGATCTTCACCAAAAATATCCGGTTCATCACCAACCTTTTCCTGCATCGCAAACGAAATAACATCGGTTGGTTTGTCCTGCTGGCGGTAATTTCGGTTAATTTCTTTGATTTCCTGATTACTGACAAACGAAACGGATACTTCAGCTTCACTGGCAACTTCCTCTTTTTGTCCTGTGAAAATAAGCAATCGCTGCAGCAGATCAATATAATCAACAGGAACGGAATTTGTCTGATCATGAAAATCTATATGCATTATTTAGCCTCCTTCATAGGGTATTGAATTCTTGAATGAAAGATTCCTTTTAGTGTTTCACAAATCGTTTGGTGTACTGTATCCAAATCTTTCAATGTCAGCGGGCATTCATTTAATTGATCATCCATCAAGCGGTCTTTAACAATCGATGTGACAATCTCTTCAATTTTTTCCTCTGTCGGTTCCTTTAAGGAGCGGACAGCTGCCTCTACCGAATCACAAATCGATATAACTGAAGCTTCCTTTGACTGCGGTTTCGGCCCTGGGTACCTGAAATCTTTCTCGTCAACCTCCTTGTTTTTTTCCTTTTCCCTATAATAAAAGAATTTTAACAATGTGGTTCCGTGATGCTGTATCGCAATATCTATAATCGCTTGTGGCAGATTGTGTTTCTTTAGGATGTCAGCACCATCATAGGGATGATTAATAATTATTTCAGCACTCTCCCTTGGCTGCAAATCATCATGCGGATTGTTAATCGCCATCTGATTTTCAATAAAATATTGCGGCATCACCGTTTTGCCAATATCATGATAATAAGCGCCCACTCTCGCCAAAAGCCCGTTAGCACCAATCGCTTCACATGCTGTTTCACTGAGGTTCGCCACCATAATCGAATGATGATAAGTGCCCGGAGCCTCCGTTAATATTTTGCGGAGCAGCGGCTGGTTCGGCTTTGCCAGTGACAATAATTTATAATCAGATAATATTCCGAGTCCTGTCTCAAAAAACGGCAGTAAGCCAACTGTCAGGACAGCTGATAAAAATGCAGCCATAACACCGTATCCCGATTGCAAAAGTATATCCGAAAAGGAATACTTTTCAATCGAAAGGAATAAAAATAACAATATAGCTAATATATTTATGAACGTCATGCCAATAGCCGCTTTTAAAATAGCTAAGCGATCCTTTACACTGACAAGAAAGATGATGCCGGCCATTTGTGAGAAAAAGAAGTAAATACCTGCTTCCACATTAAGTGAGCCGGGGATCTGGCCGTTAAAAATAATACTTCCGAGAATAGCATAAAGCATTGACAGAACAATCGCTAACCGCTCATTCAGTAATACCTTCACCAATAAAGCACCTGTAGCTACCGGGACGGCAAAAAACAGCTGATTAATAGAAGTTGTATACAGACTGAATAATTTCATAAACGTGATGACAATAAGGCTGATGAACAATATGGACCCCAGTTTCCGTTTATCCAGTCCTTTATTTTTCGCCTGCTTGCTCATCTCGTATATCATGACAACCATGATAAGGAATATCAATAGAATTAAACCGATGACAGGAAACATATTTTGCTGATCATCCAAAACACCGGCAAGTTCCAATTCCTCGTAAATTTCGTTTGTGACAGTCTCCCCTTCTCTGACGATAACCTCTCCAGCCCGGATGACAACCGGATCCACATTGCTGGCGGCTTCTTTACGGGCTTCTGCCGTCTGTTCGGCATCAAAAAAGGAATTCCCGGTAACAGCAAAACGACTTAATTCGACTAAAGATGCTTTCATATCATTATCCAATTCGGAAAGTTGAATATTTTGTTCAACTTCAGATTGAGCATGCTGAATATTGTCAGCCCGGACACCCTCTTCCATCACCTCTGTTACAGAGTTGATAAGGCGTTCTTTGGCATCCTCACGCTCCCCGGGTTCAGCTTGGAGCAGTTCATAAAACACGTCGTCATTGACGGATTCAGTTAGATCTGATGACAGCAACTGTTTCAACTGTTCCAATTTTTCTTCTGGCCTCAGCGTATCGTTTGTATTGTCAGCAGTTGATTCCATTGTATTATTTCGATGTTCCTGCTGATTCAGTGTCGAGACGGCATCAAATACCTCTTCAATATAAGCCGTTTGTTCTTCGGCTATTTCATCGGAGATATTATAACGGTCTTCTACTGATTGGACAAAATCTCTTGTTTTACGTTCTGTTTCCTGTTCATTTTCAATGGTTACGGGGGATCGGATTGTTTCATCGGCACTGGAAAATCGCTCAACCTGATACGTTTCAGGCAGAACGTTCTGAATCGTTACGAGAAAAAAAGCAGCACACAGAAGGATAACAGTCAATAATACCATAACCCATCCGGACCAAATTTTTTTAAGAAACGCGTTTATGGTGTGCAGCCATTTCATTATTTTTCACCCCGCAACCGAAATCAAAATAGAAATAAGACCCGCTATCTTTGGGGTCTTACACTGATTAACCATTACTTTGCTTTTTCGTAGGCATCAATAATTTTTTGAACTAACGGATGCCGTACGACGTCTGTTGCACTTAAATGAACAAATGAAATCCCATTGACAGATGCCAAAATTTGATTGGCAGTCTGTAATCCTGATTGCACTCCTTTAGGTAAGTCGATTTGGGTGATGTCCCCATTAACGACCATTTTGGAGCCAAAACCCAACCGTGTCAAAAACATCTTCATTTGTTCAGGGGTTGTATTCTGTGCCTCATCCAATATGACAAATGCATCATCGAGTGTACGGCCGCGCATATATGCCAATGGTGCGATTTCAATGGTGTCCCGCTCAATCAGGCGCATCGTATGTTCAGCGCCAAAAACATCATGCAGCGCATCGTATAAAGGCCGCAAATATGGATCGACTTTTTCTTTCAAATCACCTGGTAAAAAGCCTAAGCTTTCCCCCGCTTCCACTGCAGGACGTGTTAGAATAATCCGCTTCACTTCGCCATTTTTCAATGCATGGACTGCCATGACAACCGCAAGATACGTTTTACCGGTACCAGCCGGGCCAATCCCGAAAACAAGGTCATTTGACTTAATGGCATCCGTATAATATTTTTGGCCCAAGGTCTGGACACGAATCGATTTGCCTTTAGCATTTTTCGAGATTTCATCTTCAAAAAGTGTTTCAAATTGTTTGATTTTACCTTTTTTAGCTAAATCAACGGCATAGACAACATCCCGTTCGGTAATGTCCAACCCTTTCCGGACAATCGACAATAATGTCAGAAGGATTTCTTCTGCCAAAGCTATATTCTCATTACTGCCTGAAACACTTACTTGCTCGCCTCTCGTAATGATTGAAACCTGTAATAATTCTTCAATTTGTTTTAAATATTTATCATTTGTGCCAAATAAAGCTAATGCCTCATTTGGACTGGTAAGCTCTAACTCGATTGTTTTCAAGTTATTCGGCATAATCAATCTCCTTGGTCTATTGGTTCATGTTTGACAATATTCTCTTCAACAGCCATATATAAGATTAATTTAACTTTACCATTCTCGGTCGATTCTTGCAAAATATTTTCAGAAATTATTTCGGCTTCCGGACCCAGTCTTAACTGGAGTTCATTCTTTGCTTGTCTAATGCCGATATCAATCGCCTCTTCCTTGCTTCTGTCGACTTCCTGATAGTACTTTTCACTTAGAGTTGTTTCCATCAAAGTGATGGGAAGCTTCCAGTTAAAGAAATATAAGTCTTTTTCATAGCGCTCCCTGTGAATATCGCTGTAATCAGGATCACCAAAACCCCATATTGGAATTTCAGTCCCACTGATTTTGAGATGATATTTTGTTTCTGATTCACCGGTTAATTGTTCGTAATTCGCCTTTAAGGGGACGCTCACTTCGGTTTCATACCATGTTTTTGCAATCACCTCTCCTTCTGCAGCAACCAGTTCGTAAGACGCGTCCTTCTCCTCTTCGTCATCATCGGATTCTTCTTCATCAGCGAACTGTAATTTACCTGAAACGAGCACATCTCCCGGCTCCACATAATCATTGACCTGAACTTGTGGGAGCCCTTTTGAGACGTACATATTTTCAATCACACCTTTTTTGGTTGCGATCAGATTTCGCGGACCTTCAACTTCTTCTTCCTCAACAATCGTTTTCTCCACGCCTTCCAGCAAAAAGCTTGTCCCTTTTTGCTGGACACCAACCCATAATAATTCAGGGATGTCATTTATTAAATTTTGCTGTATGTCACTCGGGGAATCCAACGTAAATGACCATGTTCCCTGATGTATCCCATAATCTGCCAGCTGCTCACTTATTTTCTCCTCAATATCCTTTGGCACACCTGTTATCCGAACTTCCCATATGATATTTGACAAGAAGAAGATAAGCAATATACTTAACAAAAGACCAATCAGGACTTCTTTTTTCCGGATAAACCTCTTCATCAAAAATGGATACCCGTGCTTATGCGTGAACGACAATTTATAATGTGTTCCGCGTCTTACATTTTTTACATTGGGTATGTCCTGCAATTTAATATTCCCTGAACACGTACTTTCTGATTCCTTTTCGATATTCCAGACAATAATATCCTGTTCAATACATTTTTGAAAAAACAGTTCCGGGCGTGTCCCCTTTACAAGGACAGTAACATATCCCGTTATCGAAGCACCTTGTATATGTTTCATTTCCTCCTCCTTCAAATCAATTTCTACTCAGGTATGAATTTGACCTCTTCTATGTTTCCTTCCAGTAATATTTCTTCAGGCAGCATCATTTTCAATACAAATGATGAACCGGAAATTTGAATATAACCCTTGTTTGCTTTAAGTTTCAGTTCTGTATCGGAGTACACTGTCAACCCTTGATGATTCTCAATATAAACATGAAGCTGACCAATCATCGTAACTCTTGGTAATTCCATCATGACATCGGAAGGAAGTGAAAAATATTTTGATAACCATGGAGCAATTCGTTGTTGCCATTTTTTCACGGATGCGCCCTCCTCTCACAATATATTTATGAATTTTACGACAGGATAAGAACAAAAAAAGAACCAATACCAGCCATTCATTGACCTGGTATTGGTTCTTTGACGTTACTTTATCTTTTTCGTTCAGCAATAATACTGCGATATGGCCTGACAGCTCGTGGCTGACCTAAAACTTCCGACATGATGACGCCGTTGATTAAACCTGAACGTGTTAAATTACGATTCATTTGCTTTTTCATTCTTTTCTTTTCGATTGATAAATCATTTCCCGGTTCCCTGGTATTATGATCCATAATCGCATCATGTCCGTATTTCTGTGTTTGTGTTTGGTTTTCCGCTGTGTTCATACGCTCAGCCAATTGTTTACGCTGGTCATACTGAGTCTCTTCGATTGATTCAGTAGCAACCGTTGATTGTGGTTTCTGTTCCCTCTGTCTGCCCCCGTTTCCATTGCCGGCACCAGAGGGAAAAGGTGTCGGTTGTGGCTGATTATTGCCTCGTTTTGGTTTCCCTGTATCAGAGTCCTGGTTGTCTTTGAAAAAACCTGAGAGTGCTGCAATGATACCCAGAATAATGAAAATTAATTCCATCGTAACCCTCCTTAATCAGGGGCATGCGTATTATTAATCTTTTTGATCATCATCTTGATCATCATTATCCTTGCTCAATTTTCCGATTGTATCGCGCATATCTGTGTCAGCATCAATATTCTTATAGTTCATGTAATCCATGACACCCAAGTTACCGGAACGCAGTGCTTCTGCCAGCGCACGCGGAACGTCGGCTTCTGCTTCAACCACTTTCGCACGCATTTCTTCAACACGGGCAACCATTTCCTGCTCTTGTGCGACTGCCATAGCGCGTCTTTCTTCCGCTTTAGCCTGTGCAATATTTTTATCAGCTTCTGCTTGATCTGTTTGCAGAATAGCACCAATATTTTTGCCGATGTCCACATCAGCAATATCAATTGAAAGAATTTCAAACGCTGTGCCTGAATCCAAACCTTTTCCTAAGACATTATGGGAAATGGAATCAGGATTTTCCAAAACAGCCGTATGAGCTTCTGAGCTACCAATTGTACTGACAACGCCTTCACCGACACGAGCAATGACTGTCTCTTCTCCGGCACCCCCGACAAGCCGGTCAATATTGGCGCGAACGGTAATCCGCGCTTTAGCCTTCACTTCAATACCATCCATTGCAATACCGGCGATGAAAGGTGTTTCGATTACCTTTGGATTAACACTCATTCCCACAGCATCCAATACATCACGGCCAGCAAGATCGATGGCAGCCGTCCGCTCAAATGACAGTTCGATATTAGCTCTGTGAGCGGCAATCAGAGCATTAACTACCCTGTCAACATTTCCTCCTGCAAGGTAATGGCTTTCCAATTGATTCGTCGAGACATTCAGTCCTGCTTTATGTGCTTTAATCAACGGGTTAATGACTCTTGCCGGTACAACCCGTCGTAAGCGCATTCCGACAAGTGTGAAAATGCCGACTTTAACCCCTGCTGCTAAAGCGCTTATCCATAACATTACTGGAATAAACGTGAATAATACTGCAAGAACAATTATAATGATCGCGATTACAATAATCGGCATCAGTTGTTCCAAACCCATAAAAATTCCTCCCAAACTATTGTTTGCTTATTATAATTCTCTAACAACCACTCGAACACCTTCTACTTTAACGATTTTCACCAATTTATCTTTTTCTATGAAACCTCCTTCTGTTACAACATCAAGTCGCTCATCACCGAATAATGCACTGCCTGATGGGCGCAAAGGTGTCACGGTTCTGCCCTCTAAACCAATTAATTCCAAGCGGTTTTCAGATGAGACATACCCCAGCTCGCTTGATGTCTGATCCGTTAATACCATACGACGGAAGAATCCTTTATCCCCTCCCATCGTTTTAAATAGGATAACAGAAGCAATGATTGTAACAATGAAAGCGATACTAAGACTCATGGCCATTTGCCCTATATCCCGACCGGACATCATGAGTGATGCAATAATCGCTCCGACGCCTATTAAACCTGCGATACCTCCAGGTAAAAATAATTCTGCGATGATTAACCCAATACCCAGTATTAACAATATGATTGCTTCCATGCCGGCAAGCCCGGCAACCACATGTCCATAAAAGAATAGTATGAGGGCAAGCACTCCCATTATACCAGGGATCCCGAAACCGGGCGAAAATAGTTCAACAATCAATCCAATACTGGCGAGGGAAAGAAGAATTGGAACCACAACCGGATTGGTAATAAAGCGGGCTATATGCTCAGCAATGGTCATTTCCGATTCGTTTACGGATGCATCTTGCAGTTCCAGTGCTTCCAAAAGATCTGAACGATTTTCAACAGTCCCGTTGGAATAGCCTACTTCTTCAGCTGAACTTGGGCCCAATGTCAGATACGTGCCTTCTTCGGCATCATATTCAGGCATATGAATGCTTGAATCGGCCATAGCTGCCGCGTATTGCGGGTCTCTCCCTTTCGATTCAGCTGCACTTCTCATCGCTGATAACCATGCTGATTGTGCTTTCTCATCAGCAGCCGTACCATCCTGGGTAATGACACCGCTTGCTCCCATGGTGGCCTGGGGGTTCATGTAAATGTTATCCGTGTTTAAGGCAAGATAAGAACCTGCAGACAGCGCCCGGTTAACAATGTAAGATGTTGTTTCGATCTCCAGACTTTGCAATAACTCACCGATTTGCTCAGCAGCAGCCACAGCACCACCAGGGGTGTCGATTTCAAATATAATGTGGTCAGCTCCCGCTTCTTCAGCTTCTTCTGTCGCCCGATTAAGGAAAGATTCAAGCCCCTTTTCCACTTCATCCTCGATCGGTATCACATAAACGTTTTTTCCGCTGCCATTTTCTTCAGCTGAAGCAGAAGAAATCATACTGAAAATAGAACACATCACAACGAATAGAAGAACAGAAATTCTGAACTGTCTGCGTCTGTCACCGTTCACACTGACCCCCCTCTCTCTTAAGCTGTCAATCATCCCTACGTCCTGATAATGTAAAAGGTTTCATATTTATGTATAAATCATAACATACCCTGCAGAAGAGTTGATAGTTATTCCCGCATGATAAATGTATTTTAAACCGAAAAGTCTAAAAGGTCTTGCCAATAATGACAAGACCTTAAAAAATTAGCTTAAATGTTTTTGAACAAGTTTATTAATTCGGGCACCATCAGCCTTCCCTTTCACTTTAGGCATAATCGAATTCATTACCTTGCCCATGTCCTGCCTGGAAAATGCGTCTACTTCTCTAATGGTGGCCTTTACTATCTGCTCCAGCTCTTCATCTGTCAGCTGCTGGGGCATATATGTCTGAATAAGATCGATTTCAGTTTCAAGCTTATCAACAAGGTCATGACGATCAGCTGATTTAAACTCTTGGAGGGATTCCTTTCTTTGCTTCAACTCTCTTGAAAGTACTGTTAATTCCTCGTCTTCCGAAAGATTTTTATTACCAAGTTTAATTGACTCATTTTGCAATGAAGCTTTTACCATACGTATGACAGCGAGTCTATCTTTTTCTTTATTTTTCATAGCCTGCTTCATATCCTGGTTCAGCCGTTCAACTAATGCCATGGGAATGCACCTTCTTTATTATCTGCGTTTTCTGGCAGCTTCAGATTTCTTCTTGCGTCGTACGCTTGGTTTTTCATAATGTTCACGCTTACGATATTCCTGCAATGTTCCGCTTTTGGATACGTTGCGTTTAAAGCGACGAAGAGCATCTTCAAGAGACTCGTTTTTACGAACGCGAGTTGTATTTGACATGCTAATTTCCCTCCCTCCGAAGCACAAAACAATAAATAAAAGCAAAGACAAGTATCATAAAATATGACATGTCTGTAATAATTATAATATAACCAAATTATCAGGTCAACTTAAAATATGACGTTATTACAAATTCAGCCGTATATTAATAGTCGGGTTCTCCTGTTTTACCGGCTATAATATCCACACCGGCACTTGCACCAATTCGTGTTGCACCAGCTTCAATCATGGCTTTTACAGATTCCAGATCGCGAACTCCGCCTGATGCTTTAACACCCATTTCACTTCCGACCGTTTTCCGCATTAATTCAATATCTTCTACAGATGCACCGCCACCGGAAAAGCCTGTTGATGTTTTGACAAAATCAGCTCCTGCTTTTTTAGCCAGATGGCATGCACGCACCTTTTCATCATGATTCAGAAGAGATGTTTCAATAATCACTTTTGTCAATGCGCTTCCTTCCGCTGCTTCGACAACTGCTTCGATATCCCGTTGTACTGCTTCATCATTTCCTGATTTTAATTCACCGATATTTATAACCATATCCGCCTCTGTTGCGCCATCTTTTATGGCCTGTTTGGTTTCGTGCACTTTAGCTTCTGTTGACGTCGCCCCCAATGGGAATCCGATGACGGTACACACTTTCACCTCAGTGTTTTTCAAGTTTTCATAACAGTAAGGAACCCAATACGGATTAACACAGACCGATGCAAAGTTATAAACACGTGCTTCATTTACAATCCGGGTAATCTTTTCTTTCGTTGTATCAGGCTTTAATTGTGTATGATCAATGTATTTGGCAAGATCTGCACCCATGTTTCTCTTCCTCCTAAGTTTAGTTGTTCGTACTTCTTTCCCATCATAGCATGTCCAATTTCACCCGTAAAACAACGTCACTCAGCACACTTTTCCAGCCCGCTGTATAATAGCTATAGAAAATTCCCGGAATAACCGGGAATTAAATACTCATCTCTGCTCTTTCATTTTCAGCATTGTCCATAACACGCACAAAAGTGCCTTCATTATAAGGATAGCCTGACTGCGTTATTTTCACGCGTACAATTTTTCCGATTAAATCTTTGGATCCGTTGAAACGGACTTTCAAGTAATTATCCGTGTAACCTTCAAGCATATTTTCTTCAGCTTCTTTTACATGTTCTTCAGGTATGACCTCGAGCACTTCATCTTCATAGTCGGAAGCATATTCTTTCGCTAATTGGTTCGATAATTCAATCAATCGGTTAACACGGTCATTTTTGACATCGGCATCAACCTGATCCGTCATATGCGCAGCCGGTGTACCGGTACGTCTTGAAAATGGGAAGACATGAAGTTCTGAATAACCAATCTCGTTAACAAAATGATAAGTCTCCATAAACTCTTCTTCAGTCTCACCCGGAAAGCCGACGATAACATCCGTTGTAATGGCCAGTCCTGGGAGTGCCTGATGAATCTTTTCCACTTTTTGCTTATAATACTCTGTGGAATATTTTCGTCTCATACGATGCAGTACACTGTCTGACCCTGCCTGCAGCGGAATATGCAAATGACGAACGATTTTTTCTGATTTATCAAGGACTTCAATGACTTCATCCGTGATTTGACTTGCCTCGATCGAAGAAATACGGATACGTTTCAGTCCTTTAACCTCGCTCTCAAGCTGCTTCAGCAATTTGGCAAAATTATAATCATTCATGTCCTCTCCATAACCCGCTGTATGTATGCCGGTCAAAACAATCTCTTTATACCCTGCGTCTACCAGATTTTGGGCTTGTTTGATCACATTTTCCGGTTCTCTTGATCGGAGCAGCCCCCTTGACCATGGGATAATACAAAATGTGCAGAAATTATTGCACCCTTCCTGGATTTTTAAAGAAGCACGTGTCCGATCAGTAAATTCCGGGACGTCCATTTCCTCAAATACCCGGTTTTTCATAATGTTCGATACACCATTGATGGGCTCGCGTGTCTTCTGATGCTCTTCAATATAATCAATCATTTTTTTTCTGTTTTGTGTCCCAACAATCACATCCACACCAGGTATTTCCATAATCTCTCCCGGTGATGTCTGAGCATAGCAGCCTGTCACACAGATAACGGCATCAGGATTTTTACGGACTGCCCGGCGGATAACCTGCCTGCTCTTTTTGTCACCGGTATTCGTGACTGTACATGTGTTGATGACATAGACATCAGACTGGCGATCAAAATCGACACGTTCATAACCGTTATCTTTAAACATGTTCCAGATTCCTTCAGTTTCATAATGATTCACCTTACAGCCTAACGTATGAAAAGCTACTGTTGGCATTATTTGCACCCCAATTCTTCAAATTGATAAGAAATACTGGCCAATGCGTACAAAGCAGCGGTCTCAGTACGTAAAATACGTGGTCCCAGCCTAACGGGCATGAATTCACGCTGCTTAAGTAAAGCTGCTTCCTGTTCGGAAAAGCCGCCTTCCGGTCCAATGACAATCAGCACCCGGTCGCCTGAATTCATTTTACTGACGAGTGTGCCAAATGACTGGAAGCTTTCAGTTTTTGCTTCTTCCTCATATGCAAATAACTTCAAGTCATATTGGCTGTTTTCATCTGCCAATTGCTTGATTCCATTCACCGGTTGTTGTATAAGAGGAATTTTATTACGGTGGCTTTGCTCGCTGGCTTCTTTTACAATTTTCCTGTATCGATTCATTTTCTTTTCCATCTTTTTATGGTCCCAGACAACTACTGAACGGTCTGCTTGTACTGGAATAAATGCTGCTGCACCTAGCTCTGTTCCTTTTTTTAGCACGAATTCCATTTTATCGCTTTTGGGCAGGCCCTGTGCGATTGTCACGTCAATTGGTAATTCAGCTGATTCATCAAGCCATTCGCTTATGACAGCACGAACGTTATCGCTTGTTATGTCCGTAATTTGACAGATGGCAGCCTTCCCGTCCGGATGATTGCAAATGATCTCATCTTCAGGTTTCGACCGCATGACACGGCTGATATGGTGTGCATCATCATCTGTCATGATTACCTGGTTGTCTTTCCAATTTTCAGCTGGTACAAAATACCGTTGCAAATCAGGCACCACTTTTCTTTTCAATCTTTTTGGCAACAATGGATACCCAGTCTTCCATTTCATCGACTTGGACAATTCGGAAACCCGCTTGCTCAAGATGATCTGTAACCATCTGTTTTTTTGCATGGATAATACCGGACGTTATGAAAAATCCATTCGGTTTCAGGTTATTCCAGGTGTCAGAAACAAACCTTACAATGATCTCAGCCAGGATGTTGGAAATAATGACATCAGCCTGCATATCCACTTGATCAAGCAAGTCATTTTGTTTCGCCATTACCCTGTCTTCTATTTGATTTAATTTGGTATTTATTTGTGTACTTTTAACAGCGACGCCATCTAAATCAAGTGCATGAACTTCTTTTGCACCAAGCAGTACCGCGGCAATGCTCAGTACACCGGACCCGCATCCTACATCAATGGCAATGTCGTTTTTATTTATGTATTGCTCAATGGCTTGAATGCTCAATACTGTTGTCGGATGCGTACCGGTTCCAAAAGCCATTCCCGGATCAAGTTCAATAATCACTTCGTCACTTGATCCGGGTTCATATTCTTCCCAGGTAGGCATGATTGTAATCTTTTCAGAAATTTTGACTGGCTTATAATATTTTTTCCAGGCTGTTGCCCAATCTTCTTCGTTTATTTCACGTAACGTAACCTGATTCTTTCCTAAATCAATATCATACAATTGCAAGTTATTTATCGCTCGCTTTATTTCATCAACCTTTTTATCCAGAAAACTATTAACGGGTAAGTACGTCTTGATATAAACGCCTTCTTCCGGGTACTCAGCGGGGTCTAATTCATAAACCTCACCAAATAAGGTCTCTCTTTCCTTAACCAAATCAATCGGGTCTTCAATGACGACACCACTTGCTCCTTTTTCGTGCAAAATATTGGAAATAGGCTCCACAGCTTCGTTTGTTGTATGAATACGTATCTCAGACCAGTCCATATTAAACCCACTCGTTTCCCGGAAAATTTATTGGAAAAACTCAGGCCTAGCCTTGTACCGAAGTTTTTCCTATAAGGTCTACCATATTTTTTACTTTCTGACGTTATGAATATAACCTATGTAAACGGTGCAGGTGAAGCACCGTGTTTTTAGCTTTTAAAAGCATTTTTAAAACGCTGGAACAATGATCCTTGCTCATCAGTAGCTTCATTACCACCGATTTCATTAAATTCCCGCAGTAACTCTTTCTGGCGTTCGGAAAGACTGCTTGGCGTCACAACTCTTATTTGAACATGTTGATCTCCATAGCCATAGCCACGCACATTTGGAGCACCTTTACCCTTCAGACGGAAGGTTTTTCCTGTTTGAGTGCTGGCAGGAATTGTCAGCATTACTCTTCCATGTACTGTCGGCACTTCAACTTCATCTCCAAGAGCGGCTTGTGCAAATGTTATCGGCAATTCGCAATAGATATGATCTCCTTCACGCTCATAAAATTCGTGGGACCGTACTTGAATCACGACAAACAAATCGCCTGGAGGACCTCCGTTCACACCCGGTTCACCTTTGCCGGCAACTCTGATTTGCTGCCCCTCATCTATACCTTTGGGAATCGAAATGTGAATGCTTTTGTGTGTCTTCACTCTGCCGGAGCCGCCACACGTATTACACTTTTCCGGAATGATTTTACCGGAACCATTACAATGGTGGCATACACGACGATTAACTACACGGCCGAATGGTGTATTTTGCTCCATATTCAGCTGACCGGACCCCTGGCAATGGGAGCATGTTTCAGTTTTAGTGCCCGGTTTTGCACCTGAACCAGTACACGTGTCACATTCCTCTTCTTTAGGAATATTGATATCTGCTTCCTTCCCAAAAATCGCTTCCTCAAAGTCCAGAGTCATCGTATATTGTAAATCCGCCCCTTGTTGAGGTGCATTTGGATCCCGTCTGCGACCGCCGCCAAAGAACATATCAAAAATGTCACCGAAGCCGCCAAAGTCACCAAAGTCTGATGCGCCTCCGAATCCGCCCTGGCCTTGGGCACCTGCATGACCAAATTGATCATATTGGGCTCTCTTTTGTTCATCACTTAATACTTCATAGGCTTCTTTTGCTTCTTTAAACTTATCAGATGCATTTTCTTCCTCACTGACATCAGGATGATACTTTCTTGCCAGTTTACGATAAGCTTTCTTTATTTCATCTTTAGAAGCGCCTTTGTCAACACCAAGCACTTCATAATAGTCGCGCTTACTCACTTGTGAATCACTCTCCCGACACTATTGCATACATTTTATCCTGCATATAACAGACAGTAACCCGCAAAAATCGGCGGTTAACTGTCTGTAAATGTCCGATTCTGTTCTACTGACATTCAGCGGAAAAAACCGTTCCGCTGAATGAAGTTTCACTTTTCCGCACATATAAAGGTCAGTAACCCGCCAAAAAACGGCGGCCAACTGTCCTTAAATGTCCGATTCTGTTCTACTAACATTCAGCGGAAAAAACCGTTCCGCTGAATGAAGTTTCACTTTATCTTACCATCATTTATATTATGATAGCAAACAAGAAACGACCTTGTCCCTTTGATATCAGATGACATTAGAAAAAAGTCAAAGTCAAGGAGTTCCTGACTTTGACTTGGGCCTATAGGATGTAGGTCAGTTCGACGTTGCCACATGATGTGGCGCTCTTAATCGAACTTCCTTTTCTTATATGATGCTTATTTTTTGTCTTCTTCTTCATCATCCACTTCTTTGTAGTCACCATCTACGACATCATCATCAGAACCTTGCTCGTCACCTTGCTGTTCCTGGTTAGCCTCTTGTTCTTGAGCCATTTGTTCATACATTTTAACTGAAAGCTGCTGTACTTGCTCCTGCAATGCATCTTTCTTTTCTCTGATTTGATCGAGATCGTCAGCTTCAATTGCTTTTTGCAATTCTTCTTTAGCTTCTTCCGCTTTTTGTTTTTCTTCATCTGTTACATTGTCGCCGAGATCTTTAATGGTTTTGTCTGTTGTAAAGACAAGCTGATCAGCTTCATTGCGAAGATCTGCCTCTTCACGGCGTTTTTTATCTTCTTCAGCATTTTCTTCAGCTTCTTTAACCATTTGATCGACTTCCTCATCTGACAAGCCTGATGAAGATTTAATGGTAATGGATTGCTCTTTATTTGTCCCTTTATCTTTCGCACTGACATTCACAATACCATTAGCATCAATATCGAACGTTACTTCAATTTGTGGAATACCGCGTGGTGCAGGCGGAATGTCTGTCAATTGGAAACGCCCGAGTGTTTTGTTATCGGCAGCCATTTCACGTTCACCTTGCAGCACGTGTATATCAACTGCTGTTTGATTATCTGCTGCTGTTGAAAACACTTGAGAATGACTTGTTGGGATTGTTGTATTCCGTTCAATCAATTTTGTGGTGACACTTCCCATTGTCTCAATACCCAATGACAATGGTGTAACGTCAAGCAGCACAACGTCCTTGACATCACCTTGCAGGACACCGCCCTGAATAGCTGCACCCAGTGCAACAACTTCATCAGGGTTAACGCCCTTTGATGGTTCTTTGCCAGTTTCACGTTTAATAGCATCCTGAACAGCCGGAATACGTGTTGATCCCCCGACAAGAATGACTTTATTAATCTCATTTGAAGAAAGGTCCGCATCCTGCAATGCCTTACGGGTTGGCTGCATGGTGCGTTCAACCAAGGCAGATGACAATTCCTCAAACTTAGCACGTGTCAGATTCATTTCCAGATGTAATGGTCCATTTTCACCAGCTGTGATAAATGGCAGGGAGATTTGCGTTTGCGTTACACCTGAAAGGTCTTTTTTAGCTTTTTCAGCAGCATCTTTCAAGCGCTGCTTTGCCATTTTATCTTGTGACAGATCAATGCCATACTCTTTTTTGAATTCCTGAACCATATGGTCCATGATCACTTCATCAAAGTCATCACCACCCAGACGGTTATCGCCGGCAGTCGAGATAACTTCAAATGTGCCATCGCCGATATCCAGGATGGAAACATCAAACGTACCGCCGCCTAAGTCGTAAACGAGAATCGTCTGATCCTGGTCTTCTTTGTCAATACCATATGCTAATGATGCTGCAGTTGGTTCGTTGATGATACGCTCAACTTCCAGACCGGCAATTTTCCCGGCATCTTTAGTAGCCTGACGTTCTGCATCGTTGAAGTATGCCGGTACGGTAATAACCGCTTTTTCGACAGTATCTCCCAAGTAATCTTCAGCATACGATTTAAGATACTGCAGAATAATAGCAGATACTTCCTGAGGTGTGTACTCTTTCTCGTCAATTTTAACTTTGTAGTCTGTTCCCATGTGACGTTTTATGGACTGAATCGTATTTGGGTTGGTGATGGCCTGACGTTTCGCTACTTCACCCACCTGGCGTTCGCCATTTTTGAATGCAACAACAGACGGTGCTGTTCGGTTCCCCTCCGGATTGGGAATGACAACTGGTTCACCGCCTTCCATCACTGCGACACATGAATTTGTTGTACCTAGGTCAATTCCGATTATTTTACCCATAATCAAATTCCTCCTTAACTGCTCTTCTATTTACTTATTAACTTTAACCATTGCTGGGCGGATCACACGATCTTTCAGGTAATAGCCTTTTTGCAGTTCTTCTGTAACGGTTTCCGATTCAGCTTCTTCATCCTCAACTTGCATGACAGCGTGATGGATATTCGGATCAAACGGCTGACCGACAGATTCGATTTCTTCAACACCCTGTGATTTCAATGCATCTGTAATCTGGTTATAAACCATGGTTACACCGTCGACAAAGCTTTTCGTTTCGTCGGTAACCTCCACTTGCAATGCCCGTTCAAAATTGTCAATAGCAGGCAACAATTCTTTTACAACTTCTTCTGCCTTGTATTTCCGCTCAGCTTCTTTTTCTTTCTGGGAGCGTTTTTTAAAATTATCGAATTCTGCCTGTACGCGCAGCAATCGCTGATGCATGTCATCCTTTTCCTGCTTAAGCTGATTCAGTTCTGCTTCACGGGAATCCTCATCAGTATTATTTGAATCGGATTGGTCAGTACCGTCTTGATCATCAGCATCAATAACTTCTGCGATGACATCTTCCTGTTTATTTTCTTGTTCAGTCTCATCATGATTTGTCTTTTCCTGATTTTCTTCTGTCATCCCTGCCACCTCCTATATGAAAATTGCCAAGATAGAATATAACATGATTCATATGTTTATTAAATCAATAAACATTAGAAAACTTGGCTTGGCGCCAAGCCCTCATTGTCTTATGCAGACAGAGAAGAGTTTAAACTGTCTGTCCTACAGTGACTTACCTTACTAATTATTTTGATACCATTTATATAATACATCTGACATCTCAGTTGATAAAGCATTTAAAAGCGCAATAACCTTTTTGTACTCCATTCTCGTTGGGCCAATTAATGCAATTGTGCCCATTTGTTCCTCGTTCATTTCATAAGTCGCCGTTATCAGACTGCAGTCTTTTATCGCATCGACTTTATTTTCGTGTCCGATTGTAACTTTAATGCCATCAGTGGCGTCCTTTAATAAACTGGCTATTTCATCTTTTTCTTCAATCATGGAGTAAAATGACCTGACTTTATCAATATCATTGAATTCCGGCTGCATTAAAAGGTTTGTTTTGCCGCCGAAATATAATTTCACTGGATTCTCACTGAAGAATGCCGCTTTCAGATAATCATATGATGCATCAAAATCTGTCAAATATTTATCCATCAGATTGACAATCTCAGTGTTGAGTTTTTCATGCAGCTTGAAAATCGGTACCCCATATAATCGATCATTTAAAATGTTAACCATTTTTTCCAAATCTGATGAATCAATTGCTTCAGGAACAGAAAATGACCGATGTTCCACATGGCCGGTATTGGTTACCAATATTGCTACGGCTGTATTCGGTGTTAAGGATACAATTTGCAGCTGTTTCAATTTTGTCTCAAACACTTCAGGTCCCAGAATAATGGATGTATAATTTGTAATTTCAGACAGTATTTCAGCAGAACTTTGGACGATTTGTTCAAATTCAAATAATCCATCCTGCATGATACTGCGTATAATCCGAACATTACTTTCAATATCCCGGGGGGTCACTAAATGGTCGACATAATGACGGTATCCCTTCTCTGATGGTATTCGACCGGAAGATGAGTGTGTTTTCTCCAGGAAACCCATATCTTCCAAATCGGCCATTTCGTTTCGTACGGTAGCCGAGCTGTGCTGTATGTTACCTTTCTTGGCAATAGAGCGCGAGCCAACTGGCTGTGCCGACTCGATGAAATCATCAATTATGACTTGCAGGATCAGCAACTGTCTTTCTGTTAACATGATGATCACCTCTGTTAGCACTCTATCCTTCCGAGTGCTAATGCTAATCATAAATTATCAAATCCTTATTTTTTTGTCAACGGACAAGCATCAGGTCATCTTCTTCCAATAAAAATTGTTCAAATACGTCATTACCAAACAGGACACCCTGGTCAGTCAGCTGTATATTTTCACCGTTTTCTTCCAGCCAACCTTTATTGATGAGATAGGCGATTCGTTCTTTATACAGTTTCTCGTAAGGAAAACCGAATTTCTCATAAAATTGATTGGTGTTAATGCCTTCCATTCTCCGTAAACCAAGAAACATTTCTTCCTCAACCATTTCACGTATACCAATTGCTTCAGTATTCAAAACCGGATGGCCATCTTCCTTCGCCTTCTTGATATAAGCCGGGAGCGGTCGGATATTGCCTGTCCGTTCGCCTGGTAAATACCCATGCGCGCCTGCGCCAAATCCATAGTAGTGTTCATTATTCCAATAAACCTGATTATGGCGGCTTTCATAACCTGGTTTAGCAAAATTGCTGATTTCATATTGCTGAATACCTTTGGAGCGCATCGTGTCTTTTAAAATGGCATACATTTCGACTTCTTCTTCTTGCGGAGGCCTGTGCAGTTTTCCTTTTTTATAACGCTGATAAAAGACTGTCTTCGGTTCAATCTGCAGAGCGTACGTGGAATAATGCGGCAGATTGAATGCAACAGCTTCATTCAAAGAACGCCTGAAATGCTCGACAGTCTGTTTAGGCAATGCATAAATGAGATCAAGACTTATATTGCCAAAACCATTTTGCTGCAATAGATCGATTGAACGATAAACATCTTTCACCTTATGCAGCCTGCCAAGCTCTTCCAGCATGGCATCATCAAACACTTGAACGCCTAATGATATACGGTTGACACCAAATGCCCTGAGTAATTTAATCTTGTCTTCATCAAAGTCCCCCGGGTTGGCTTCAATCGTGAATTCAATACAATGCGCTACGTCAAATTTGTCATCAATCAGTTGCAGCAGCGAACGTAATTGTTCCATGTTCAATGCAGTTGGTGTGCCGCCACCGATAAAGATCGTGTTGACTCGATTCTTAGTGCCATGAACCTGTGTGTCGACTTCATTCGAAAGTGCTTCAATATATTCTGTTGCCAGCTTCTCATCATAAAAGAATTTCGTGAAATCGCAGTAATGACAAATTTGCTGACAAAATGGAATATGGATATAGACGGATTGTGCCTTCATTTTAATCTCCCCTGCATAGAAAAGGGATAAACTGACGCCTCCAGCGAAAGTTTTCCCTGTGCTTCAAAAATATTTAATCATCATTCATTTCCAGTACTGCCATGAATGCCTCTTGAGGAACTTCAACAGAACCGACCATTTTCATTCGTTTTTTTCCTTCTTTTTGTTTCTCCAACAGTTTCCGTTTCCGTGTAACATCGCCGCCATACAATTTGGACAGCACATTCTTTTTCAAGGCTTTAATCGTCGATCGTGCAATGATTTTGTTCCCGATGGCTGCCTGTACCGGCACTTCAAATTGCTGCCTCGGGATTAGATCTTTCAATTTATCCACGATATTTTTTCCTCGTGCAAAAGCAAAATCCCGGTGTACAATAAATGATAGCGCATCGATGGTATCACCGTTTAATAAGATATCCATTTTAACCAAATTTGATGGGTGGTAACCAATTACTTCATAATCAAATGATGCATATCCTTTCGTTTGCGATTTTAATTGATCAAAAAAGTCATATACAATTTCAGACAACGGGATATGATAGATCACATTGACACGAATTTCGTCAAGGTACTCCATATTAACAAACTGACCGCGTTTTCTCTGGGATATTTCCATAACCGGTCCGACATAATCATTCGGTACCATAATTGTCGCTTCAACATATGGTTCGCGTACTTCCTGAACGAGCTGATTATCCGGCATCGTGGAAGGATTGTCGACTTCAACCGTTTCACCATCTGTTTTCTCGACTTCATAAATGACAGAAGGAGCTGTTGTAATCAAATTAATATTAAATTCCCGTTCAATTCGCTCCTGGATTATTTCCATATGTAATAGTCCAAGAAAACCGCAACGGAAACCAAAGCCCAGTGCCTGTGAACTTTCGGCTTCATACTGCAGTGAGGAGTCATTAAGTTCCAGTCGTTCCAATGCCTCACGCAAATCGTTATATTGATTCGGATTGACCGGGAATAACCCGCAAAACACCATCGGATTCAATCGTTTATACCCGGGTAATTGTGTCTCCGCCGGGTTTTTGGCAAGTGTAACCGTGTCGCCTACCCTCGTATCGCCAATATTTTTAATTGATGCGGTCAGAAAACCAACATCACCGACAGTCAATTCATCTTTTGCAACGGGATTGGGCCTGAAAACACCAATCTCATTAACTTCAAATTCTTTTCCGTTTGCCATTAATCTGATTTTATCCCCGACTTTGACAGAACCCTCTTTAATACAAACATAAGTAATCACCCCACGGTAAGGGTCATACAATGAATCAAATATAAGTGCTTTCAGAGGGTTTTCAGATTCACCGGATGGCGCCGGAATATCCGATACAACCCGTTCCATAATCTCGTCAACACCAATATCATCTTTTGCCGAAGCTAAAATAATCTCATCTTTATCAATTCCGATGACATCTTCCAGTTCCTGGGCCACACGATCAGGATCAGCATTCGGCAAATCGATTTTGTTGATGACCGGAATGAGTTCAAGGTCATTATCCAAAGCTAAATAGACATTGGCAAGCGTCTGTGCTTCAATTCCCTGAGCAGCATCCACAACTAAAACGGCACCTTCACATGCCGCAAGACTTCTGGATACCTCATATGTAAAATCGACATGCCCGGGTGTATCAATTAAATGAAATAAATAATCTTCTTCGTTTTCACTTTTATAATTCAGTTGTACAGCATTCAATTTAATCGTGATTCCCCGTTCGCGCTCCAAATCCATCGCATCAAGAAATTGATCCTTCATCTCGCGCTGTGTCAATGCTTTTGTCTTTTCAAGAATACGGTCTGCAAGCGTTGATTTCCCATGGTCGATATGAGCAATGATGGAAAAATTACGTACATTCTCTTGTTTGATCATAAATGCAGTCCACTCCTACTTTGTCTCTCGCCACTTCTTACTGTTAAAGGCGAAACATAACTAGGATTGATTATAGCAATTGAGCTGCTGACATTCAAGAAAGTCAACATAAGTGGCGGTCTCCGGCGTAAAGACAGCAATCAGAAAAACACTTGAACAAGCTGATACGTAATCCCAACAATTAGTTCATAAAATCCTTTTACACCTGATTCCAAAAATGATGCCGCTTTCTGTGTGAAATGCTCAGGTGTATCGAGCTCCCTTGTAACATCGCTTGATTCGGCTGTCAATTACACCTGGTTTCATCTCCTACATCAGTTTGCTCCAACGACTCCATCTGCACTTGCATAGTCTCCGTTTTCCTGATTTACTGCGATCCCACGCCTAATGATAAACTGTTAAAAAGAACAGCACTAGTGATAAAAGTATAACAAGGGTGCGCATATTTCCCTCCTATTGATTGACATCACTTGCTCGCATCATTCCAGTAATAATCACTGAACCACTTCTGCCATTGCCATCTGCCGTACGGTATAGTTCATCCAAATGATACCAACCCCTCCGAATTCGATCAGCATGGCATTCGGTGATAAATCCTGATTATATACACCATTGCTTCCTGATCCGTTTTTGGTATGACGCCCCTGCTCAACAGGGTATTTCTCACCATCTCGTGCAGCTGATTGGCAATTTCCAGATCTTTCATACTCGGCATATTTTGCCCCGAACGACAAACATGAACTCTGGCATTTTCCCTTCAATTTCTTTGGTTCTCCCTTCGAATCAGCAGGTGTAAATCAAACGAAAAAACTGAAATCATCACTGCCAGCAATGCCTCTTGAAACAACCTCTCTGGAAGCTCATAGGACTCATGGTATTCCAGATCCTGATCATTAAAAATATCATAATGTCAGTTTGATCAACTCTCCCATAGCCAAGTGAATCGGCAAATCGTTCACTGACCTTTCCAATATTCACCTCTCCATGCTGCGCCTTATCAGGATCATCAACTTCAGGGAGATGAGGTAGAAAGGATTCCCGGTTATGGGTGTTGTAAATAAAGACAACATCGCGTTCTCCCGTACTTGGCGTTTCCTCTTCCTGGTCTTCATCCTCCGATTCTTCCGTTTCTTCCTGTTTTTCCTCTTCCTCGACAACGGCTTCTCTTTCCTCTAAAACATCTTCAAGCGGTGGTGCTGACTCAACTGGTAAATTGGTATAATCCGTCCCTTCACCAGCTATAATGATTTCGTTCTGAAAGGTTAAGAAACCCGGGAGTTCCTGTCCCAATAAACTTCTGGTGTCGCTCGGCCGGATATTTGTTGCCATCTCAAACAGCATATTCGATATTTCGGGCAACTCCTGATCATCGGGATAAGCTTCCTGGAAAGCTCTGTTTTCCATTCCCATTAAATATAAAAAAGTTGTGGAATCCAAATCGCTTGTCCAGTTTGTAATGGTATTGGACGAAATCCGGTAGGCCGGCGAGACCGTGGTTAAAAGGCCGACTACAATGAATAAAGCAGCCACACAGATTATATAAATACTGCTCTTTTTATAAAAATGCCGTAATATCTTTTTATTTTTCGGACTGTTATCCTTTCAAGATACATGGTCCACCCCTCTGAAGAATTTCCTGCTATAAATCTATGAAATAACTTCAGAAGCTAGAACCAAATTCTTTATATAAAAAATTATCGTAATAGAATAATAAACGTAGACATCAGCGCGTGTATGACGCAAAATTCTCGACGGTCACCTGATCATGCAAAGCAGCATTTAATCCTGTTGCAATCACTGTCGCCATATCTTTCATGAAACCATCCACTCTTTCGGGGTACCATAAATTATGGCCTATTGGGGTTAAACTCCTGAATCAACGACTCTTTCTTCTTCTGACAATTTGCCTACAATTCCGAGAAATGTTTCGCGCTCTTCTTCATCCGGCAAGTCGTCTTCCGTGAATTCCTTATGTCCAAAAGATAATCCTGCAGGTGCCAATGACTTTGATGGTTTATCCTTATCCCGCAACTCTCTGCCAAAATGCTTCAGCATAAAATCGATTGTATCACTTGTGATTGTCACAGCATCCACAACTGTCGGAACACCACAAGCGAAGACGGGAACGCCGATTGTGTCTTCACTAATTCTTCCGTTTTATGCCGACCCTGAGCCCGGGTGTATGCCTGTATCTTGAAATCTGGATGTTTCATTAACGCGTTCAATTGACCGGACGCAAGCGCATCAACAGCAATAACAAAATCCGGTTTGAACTTCTCGACAATCCCAAAAATGATGTTGCTTGTTTCGATACCCGTTACACCCATTACCCCTGGCGTAACAGCTGCCAGCGGGCGATAGCCTTCTGATACCGATTCATGCTCCATCTGAAATAAATGACTGGTCACGAGCACTTTTTCAACTGACATAGGTCCCAATGCATCAGGGGTGACATTCCAGTTGCCAAGTCCGACAATCAAGCCGGTCCCATCTGCAGGTACCTTGCTTTTTGCCATTAATTCTTCCAACTCTTTACTAAAAATTTTTGCAGCTTTTTCCTGTTTTTTTGTATCCTGTTTTTTAACCCCGTCGGCATAGATTGTTATATATGATCCCTGTTTTTTTCCAAGACGCTGTTCTCCCTCAGCATCTATATCGACGTAAGTTATGGCAATATCATCTTCTTTTTTTTCTTTAATGGTCACGCCTTTTACATCTTGTTTTTGCTCTCCTTCATTTTCCACGTACATATCTCTGGACTCGACTGCCAGGTCTGTTCGGACGTTAAATTGTTGATCATTATCTGCCATGATTAGTCCTCCTTTTTGCTTGAAGAAGCTTTATTAACAGGTTTGACTATTTCCCCCTAAATCATACAGCAGACGGCAAAGCTGTTGAAAAGCTTCAATCCGTCTGATAAAATTACGTTTGCTACACTTGAAGAAATTATTTTTTCAGTGCTTCATGATGAACAGTCTACACTGGGAGGTGAGTTTAAGTGGCAAATATCAAATCAGCAATTAAACGTGTCGATATTAATCGAAAAAAACGTGCTCAAAATACCGACTTTAAAACAAGTATGCGTACAGAGATCAAGCGTTTGGAAAAACTGATTGATGAGAAAGATGCAGAAGGAGCAAAAGCTGCTCTCTCAACTACCTTTAAAAAGATTGATAAAGCTGTCCAGCATGGCGGCATCCATCAAAATAACGGAAACCGTCAGAAATCACGTTTAACGAAAAAGGTAAACGAATTACAGAGTGCATAAAACAATGATGGCACATAAGCCGGACGAGCTTATAAGTGCCATCGATTTTAAATCTGCTCATAAAAAAAACGATCCTGTACAATGGATCGTTTTTATAATCAGTTATAGGTCAATTCATGCAGCAATAGTTCGAATGCAAGTCCTTTTTCCATTTTGCCCTGCTTAATGGCTGCATCGGTTTGGGTTAACTTATCCATGATGGTTTGCAGACGGTCAACCGTGAACTTCCTTTCGCGCTGACCAGCCATTTTGATCACATATGGATGCGCTCCGATTTGTTTTTGCATCTGAAATTGGCTATACCCTTTTTGGCTCATCAGCTTCACTCGTAAAATTGTCCGGAACTGAAACGCAAGCAATGCTATCAGACCAATTGGTTCCTCATTCATTTTTTCCAGATCTTTATAAATCGAAACAGCTTTATCCAGTTTGCGCTCAATGACAGCATCAACAAGCCTTAGTGATGAATTCGTTTCCGTATGGGAAATCAGATTTTCTGCAATTTCCTTCGTGACAACACCATTTTCACCAACATATGCGGACAGCTTTTCCAATTCATTTCGCACTTGATGCAGATTGGTCGATAATTCCGACTCAAGCATTTCATAGGCATCTTCCTCAATTATCATTTTCATACTGCCGGCCAGATTTTTAATCCAGTTCTTCAAGTCGTAATCCTTAATTGGATTACATTCTGCGGTAACACTATGCTGTTTCAGCACTTTACTGATTTTTTTACGTTCGTCAATTTTCTCATAAGATGCCGTAAATACAATAACAGCATAATCTGTTGGCTGTTCCAGATAATGAATCAGAACATTCAAATCATGTTCGAACGGTAATTTATCCGGTTTTGCTTTTAAAAACGAAGGATTATGGGCCATGATCAATTTCGTTCCGCCAAAAAAAGGGTATGTCTCTGCATCGGTAATGACTTCCTGAACAGGCGTTTCCTCTAAATCATAAACAGACAAATTTTCATCGGCCGCTTCTGGCAATACTGCCTCTGTTATATGTTTTGTTATATTTTGTATAAAATAAGATTCTGTTCCATATAATAAATATACAGGTGCAATCTGCTTTTGCTTGACTTGCTGTAATACGTTCATATATGACATGCGGTTCACTCCAATTATACGATATCATTAATCGTAAATCGTAACCACTGAAATGACAAGTCATACTGCTGAAATAAATTGGCTCTTTTCGTAAACGTTGTTGCTTAGTCGATGTAAACTGCGATACTCTGAAAAATTTGAGTGCAATGATACCGCTACGGAAATACGCTTCGCTTTCCGCGGGCGGCTGGTGAGCCTCCTCGTGCTCGTCGTGTTGCAAGATTTTTCGGTGAAGCAGCACTCCTCGCAGAAAAAGATTGCTGGCGCACTGCGGGTCTCACCTATGCCTATCCTCCCGCTGGTGACTTTCTGTACATTAAAAGTTTTTCACTAGGACAGAACATGACACGGAGCTGCGAAAAATACGACACTCCTGCTGGAAAGGAACAGTCTGAAGACCCCGCAGCGAGCGTTCAAGGAACAAAGGCTAAATTCGCCACGTCATAGCCAACGCCTCCGCGAACCAACATCGTGTTGGCCCGCGAGCGAAGGAGGCCTGAGGCGTTCCCCGCGGAAAGGGAGTATCCGCAGCGACGGACGAGCACTCAGGTCCCGATAGAATGGAGAAACACATTCCAAAGTTGTTTCGCAGTATGATTTTGCGGCAAAAAAAACAACTTTGAAAAAAACATATTCCTGGCCATCGGAAGGCGAATGGCAGGAAAAAATATTGTGAGCCCTGAGGGAAATGGTGCTTCATTTCCCCCATGATCTATATAAACGTTTAAAATCCAGCCCTAGGAACTAAATTTTAAACGATGTTTGTAGTTATAGCGTAACCTTTATAGCCAAAAGTATAGATGTCAACTCTTTCTAATAATGGCTCAACATGCATTCAGCCGCTTTTCGACAGCCGTATTGCAAGCCCTTGATTCAATAAAATAACAATCCTTCAGGGAATGCCTTCATTAAAATTTCTTGATTTAAAAGTGGATTTTTTTATGTATTTATTTTATACTGGAACTATATAGGAGGGGTAAAAGTGAACGATTTTGAAAACGATGTACAGTCAAAAAATAACGATGTTGTCGATTCCATCAAAGGATTTAGCTTCTCTTTTATTTTCTTTGTTCTGATTTTCGCTATCGGTGCACTCGTTAATGTTCTCGGCTCCTGACTGTTAACCTCACTTATACTTGGAAAAACTCGGCATTCGTTTGGTCTTATAACGAGTGTCGAAGTTTTTTGCAGGATCTTCCATAATTTCTATTTTCTGAGACTGTTATCTCAAAGCTCACGGGTCACCCTAAGGTGGCCGAGTGTATTTCCGAAGCGGTGTTATTGCACTCAAATTTTTCTATGCCGCAGTTTATATCGACTACAAGGTTAGAAAGCAACAAAGTTTACGAAAAGTGCCTTATAAAAAGAGACTGCTGTGAATGACAGTCTCTTTTCGTGTTAATACAGCCTATGGAAGATATGTGGAAAATGTTCCTTCTGATTCCTTAAAATAATAGTGAATGGCTCCACTTTCATCTGTCCGGAAAATCCTGATGTTTTCGTCTTCAAGTCCTTGGATCACATCGCTGTGCGGATGACCATACATATTATTTTCACCTGCCGAAATAAGGCCATATGCAGGTTGGAGATGTTTTAGAAACATTGGGTCTGTCGACGTGCTGCTGCCATGATGCGCAACCTTCAGTACATCAGCAGTCAATCCGGGATATTTATTTATGATGTCCATCTCCGTATCACTGCCGATATCACCAGTAAAAAACCATGTTTTCCCGCCCATTTCAGTATATAGGACAAGCGAATTTTCATTCGTATTTTGCCGGTCCTCCTCAGGTGACAAGACATAAAACGGCTGATCACCGATCGTTATTATTTCCCCTGCCCTTGCCCGAATAATGCCTGCTCCATTAGCTGCCAGGCGTTGAGATAGTTGTTCGGAAAATGTGTAGTAGTTGCTGACAATAACCTGATCAATTGCCATGTCATCAACCATAAAAGGCAGACTTCCCATATGGTCTATATCAGCATGTGAAATAAAAACAGCATCAATACGAGAAATCCCTCTGGAATATAAATACGGTCTAATAATTTGTTTGTATACATTTTCAGAAATCTCGTTATCCTCAAAGGTCATTTGTGCACCCGCATCAATCAAAATAACACCTTTCCGGTAAGGCAGCTCCATTACAATCGCATCACCCTGCCCGATGTCAAGCATTGTTACATTTCCAAACGGTGAAAAATACGGTCTGATGACGATCATCATGATTAAAGCTGTTAGATAACAACCATATTTAAAAGCCTGCTTCAGCTGTTTTAGCTCCAGGTTCTTCATCAGCGCCAGAAACAATCCATAATATACAATAACACCAATTATCGGAAACGAGCCAATGACCCACGGAAAATATAATGTCTGATCAATAAACGCGATGAACGCTATAATGTGTTCATGAATCATGACAAAAAACGCATCAGCATATGAAACCAGTGAACTTGCTGCAGGAGCCATCAGTAAGAGGAGAAACATAAATGGTATGACAAATAAGGAAAAATATGGAACGACGATAAGATTTAATAAAATAGATAGTGGCTGAAACGTGAAGAAATATTCCACCTGAAGTGGTAAAATCATCATTTGGGAGACAAAACCTATATTCAGAACAGAGAAAAAGGAAATAGTCGTTTGCGATAGCCAGTTTTTAGACAGAAGCAGTCCAAGGGTAACACAAAACGATAATTGAAACCCTATGTGATAAATAATATGAGGATCCAGTAAGATCAACACCATAAAAACAATACTGATGACATCCGTAACACTGAACTTCCAATTCATTTTATTCGCTAACAGGAACAGAATCACCATTGCACTGGCCCGAAGTACAGATGGCTCACCACCTGCGAGCCACGCATAAAGCGGCAGGAAGAATATGACCACCCATTGCGCTTTTTCTTTGGTAAGAACATTCAGTTTAATGAGCAGGAAATATACCAATCCGACAACGATCCCTACGTGCAATCCGGAAATAGCCATGATATGCGACAAATTCCAGCGCTGAAACAATTCAATTATGTCATCTTCAATTCCAGTATCATCCCCAAGTACAAGCGCATTTAACCAGGCAGCTGTTTCAGGGGAAATTTCCTCCTGAACAAAAGTCAGCAGTTCACCGCGAAGCTGATAAATCCTATTCATGAATGATGATCCGGTGCACTCAAGATTTTCCAGTGAATCGATAACGACTTGATATGAGATTCCCTTTGACAGCAAATAATTCTGATAATCAAACTGCCCGGGGTTTCTGCTCGCATCCGGAACTTCCGGGCTGCCATGAACCGTACATGTTGCACCATATTTTAAACCATCTGTTTCTTCATTTTCGGCATCCTTGAAATGAACAATCAGGAACCTGCTGTCAGATGAATCATCTGAGAATTCAAAGGCAATGCGTGATTCCGACTCGGTAATTGAACTTGAAACTTGACCTGTGAAGGTTGATTGTTTTGATGTGGCAATTTCTTCAGGAGGTTTTTCCAGGACGGGGATATAGGTGTAAGCGAAAATGGAGAAGGTTAAGGAAATGAGAACCGTTATCTTCCCTAACCTCTGATCATAATACAGATACAATACCCAGAAAAAGAAAACAGCTAAAAGCCATTTTGAGGTAAATAAAATCGCCAAAAAACTTGCAGCTACGCCAAATGCCGGAATATGCCAATATCCTTTCATACCGGCACCCTATAACTTAAACAGTGATTCAGCCTCTGCTTTTAAGGCGTCATATTTTTCCGGATCATCTGATTGTGTCTTAAGTTCTTCCAACAGCTTGCGAATATATGCTTCCTTTTCCCGGAAATGGTAATCAACAGCCAGATCGGTTAATGCTACTTTTTTCGTTTCAATACCGGCATCCCTGAACAGCTCGATAGCATATGGATGGTTTTTATAATCCTCAGCATAATAAAGTGTTTTGATGCCGGCTTGGATGATTTGTTTAGAGCATTGCAGGCAAGGAAAATGTGTGACGTAAATTTCGGCGCCTTCAGTTGGGACCCCGAATTTAGCACACTGCAGGAGGGCGTTAGCTTCCGCGTGAATTGTACGGACACAATGACCATCAATCACATAGCATCCCTCATCGATACAATGGATCCCGCCGGAAACACTGCCATTATACCCGCCTGCAATGATCCGTTTTTCACGGACGATAGTTGCGCCCACCATCAGTCTTGTACAGGTGCTCCGGAGTGCCAGTAAATGACTTTGTGCCATAAAATATTGATTCCATGAGATTCTTTCCATAATTGTTTAACCACCTTTAGCTTGTCTCTCACTTTCAGTTTACATGCGGCTTATAAAATTCGTCAATTTGATTAAGGGACTTGTATATCCTCCTTTAATGAATCAAGGGTTTTTTCGCCAATGCCCGACACATCCAGTAAATCTTCCTCGGTTTCGAAAATCCCATTTTCATCACGGTATTGAATGATAGCTGCTGCTTTGGACGGGCCGATTCCGTTCAATTGTTCAATTTCTTCCTGTGTTGCATAGTTAATCCTCACTTTGTCATCCCCGTTGCCACCGGGTGAAGAACCGGAAACCTGCTCACCCATTTTCGGAATCATAATAATCATTTCATCTTGAACTTTTTGAGCCAGATTAACCATGGATTGGTCTGCATCCTCTGTGAAACCGCCAGCCATTTGAATGACATCATTAACACGTGATTCAGACTCGATTTCATATACACCCGGTGTCGCTACTTCCCCTTTCACATCCACCATCACGATGGCCGGTGCCTGCTCTTTCTCATTCAATGAATCAGGTTGCTCTTCCTGATTCTGATTTATTTGGGAAACATTTTCATCTGCATCATCATGGTTAAGAAATAAAAAAGCGGCAATCACGATAGCAATCACAATCGGAAATAAATATTTCTTGAATGGTTCAAACAATTTGGGGTCACATCCTTTGGGGAAATCAGGGGTAAGAAAAACATAGCTGCTGCCTCGTCTTTCCAGAAGCCAGAAGTAAGAGGCCGGATTGGGTGAAAACGGCGAGAGCTGATTTTATTTAAATTACATACTTTCTTTTCGATTGAAAAAAACCGGTGTACAAATGATAAAGGTCTACATATTTGAAGCCTATACCATAACTATTCGACATCGTTTGGCAAAATCCTCCCTCAAAAAATAAAAGATCGGAAAAAATTATTCCGATCGTTTGACAGCAGTTATGAAAATCCGTTCAGCATCTTCATTAATATAATGATGCGGTGAAAAATCACCGGCTAAATGCTGAAGGTCAAATCCGTTTTCATTTAGTAACCGTTTATAAAATTCGATGGGAAATGTGCATTGATGGTGCAACTCATCAAAACGGGAATATTTGTTATCATCCGCAACGAAAAATGTTAAATCATGATACATCTCCCCTTGTCGGTCGCCCTCAACACAAAACCATATGTAAGAAATATCATCATAGACTTCAGCAAACGTCTGGTTCACCATATTATTCCTGGCGTGATAGAGTGAATGGACATCGAAAATGAATATACCACCAGGTTTTAATATATTGGCTGTATTGGCAAACACAGTACGCAGCGCATCTTCTTCCGTTATATAATTTATGACATCACAGTAACTGATCGCCATATCCTGGTTTTCAATACCGGTCAAGTCAAGGAGATTTTGCTGCAGCCATTGAACCGGGATTTTTTCATTGCTTGCACGCTGTTCTGCAATGCTGAGCATATCACTGGAATAGTCCACACCAATCATCTGATAACCTGACCGGGCCAGCCGTGTTGTAATTTGACCTGTTCCGCAGCCTAAATCGGCTATTGAAACAACCGATTTCCCGAACTGTTGAATCATCGTCTCGGTAAAGAAGCGCCATTTATCGTAAGGGGCATCCTGCATGAGCTGATCATAATAATGTGCCATTTGCTGATAAGCCATTTTAACTACCTGCTATCGGTAAGATGGAGTTCGACTTTGGATGCATCGCCCCATAACCGTTCCAGATTGTAATAATGGCGTTCGTCTTTATGAAACACATGACAGACGATATCATCCAAATCAACTAAAATCCAGCGTGCCTGTTCAAAGCCTTCCATGCGCTTCACTTGAATATCCGTTTCATCCATCGACTCCTTAATTGCCCTTGCAATCGCCTGCACCTGCCGCTCATTACCCCCATGACAAATAAGAAAATAATCAGCCATTAGCGAAACATCCTGCATATTCAAAGCAACAATATCTTCTGCTCGTTTATCATCACATGCGCGTGCAATTACTTGAATGATTTCTTTATTGTCCATGAATGTTATTACCTCCATTTATTCGTAATGTTAAATCATTATATGCGTGAAACGTGTCCGGATAGACGGTCACATGTTTTCCGACAAGAAATTGAATCGTATTCCTGAGAGCCATCCAAGCGGCGCGGTTTAAGTCCGTTTTTGCCGTACTTCTTACTTCTTCTACACCGGGGAAAGATCTTCCCGGCTCAATATAATCCGCGACAAATAGAATAGTCTCCATTTTACTCATGCCAGCCCTGCCTGTTGTATGATAGCGTATGGCGTTTCGTATGTCCGGATCTGTCACACCATGTTCCTGCTTGATGATGACAGATGCCGCCGGACCATGCCATAATTCGTGATGGTAATCAATCAGGTCATTCGGAAGTTCACTTTCTTCAATAATCTGTTTCATTTTATCGAGCGGAAAGTACTTGGCATAATCATGCAAAATCGCTGCCAACCTCACTTTTTCAACGTCTTCATCATATATTCCTGCAAGTTCTTCAGCTGTTTCAGCCACTCTGAGTGTATGGTCAAATCTTTCCTGTTTAAGATGTGGCTTCACAATACTGATTGCTTCATCTGTCTTCATATAATTGCTTCTCCTTCAAGTAATTCTCAACTTTCTCAGGCACCATATATATAATCGAACGATTATGTGCAAGCCTTCGTTTTATCTCAGTTGAAGAAATTTCAATGAGCGGAGCATCAACTTCGGTAACTTGATACTCACTTTTTAAATCATATCCTTTTCGCTTAACCCCTATAAACCTGACCATATTGACAAGTTCAGCAATATGATGCCAGCGTGGCAGGTACTCGACCATATCAGCACCGATTATAAAATAAAAAACGGCATCAGGATGCTCTTTCTTTAACAGCTTCATTGTATCAAATGTATATGATTTCCCTAAACGATTCACTTCTATCGTTTCAACTTTGAAATGGGGATTTCCGGCAACTGCTCTCTCTGCCATTTCAACGCGATCTAATGTCTCGGCTACTGCCTTTTGTTTGTGCGGGGGTTCATGAGACGGCATAAACCATACTTCATCCAGGTCCATGGACTCACGAACTTCTTCAGCAATCATTAAGTGACCGATATGAGGGGGGTCGAATGTACCGCCTAATATACCAATATGTTTCATCGCAGTCTCCTTTTTTCCTCGCTTTAAGGAAGCTGAATACGTTTATTCTCTTCAGACGCTTTATACAATACAATCATATGGCCGATAATCTGAACAACTTCCGCGCCGGTTCCGGCCGAAAGCTGCTCAGAAACCGTGTGTTTATCTTCCATACAATTCTGCAGGATACTGACTTTAAGCAATTCTCTCTTCTCAAGGGCTTCATTAATTTGCTGAATCATATTATCATTAACCCCTGTTTTGCCCACCTGAAAAATCGGCTTTAAATGATGGGCTTCGGAACGTAAATAGCGTTTTTGTTTTCCTGTTAGCATTATTATCTTCCTTCCAATATAGATTGTAATGGCTGCTCCATATCATCAGCCGGCACCTTTTTGCCCGTCCAAATTTCAAATGCATACCGGGCTTGATACAAAAGCATCGTATGCCCGTAATGAATCGCTGCACCACTTTGATCAGCATCATGTAAAAATTGTGTTTTAATCGGTTGATAAACAATATCACTGACAATACTGGTGTTATCGATTTGTTCCAATGAAAGGATCGTATCGTTAACATTCGGTTTCATCCCGACATTCGTCGTTTGGATAATCAAATCATAATGATTAAGTTTTGCTTCGGCTTCTTCCAATGACAAAATTGACGTATTCATTTCCGAGTCACCTGATACAGCAATCGATTCTGCACTCGATTGTGTCCGGTTGGCAATATCAATTCGTGTGAAACCTGTTATGGACAAACTTTTGAATATACCCCGTGCTGCACCACCGGCTCCAATGATTAGTATGTTACAATGATTATTCTTAAAAATAGATGGATGATGGTGTCGCAAACTCGTAACATAGCCTATACCATCTGTATTGTAACCGATCCATTTCCCATTTTGCTGTACAACTGTATTAACGGCCCCAATTTCTTGAGCTGCAGCATCTAATTCATCAAGAAAAGGTATGATTTGTTTTTTATAAGGGACAGTCACATTAAACCCATCGAACTGACTGTCCATGATATCCTGAAGTGCTTTTTCAAACGAATCTTTCGGGTCTATCTCCAATGTTAAATATTCCCCTGATAGTTCAGCCTTATTTAGAAAATGCCGGTGAATCCATGGTGACAGTGAGTGCTTAACAGGGAAACCGATCAAACCTAATTTATACTGCAATTGCATCCTCTCCCCCCTAGATAAAGGATTTTCTTAATGACACCTGTACACCTTTCGGGCTATGTGCTTTAACCGTAATACCACCCTCGGGCACTGTCACCCATCCGAGCCCGGGAAAGACAATGTCGGTTTTTTCATGCTGCAATCGGAATGTACGCTCTGTAAGTTCTGGTATTTTTTCAAGCGTGTCGTGGCCTGGTGGCGACAAAAGCCCGCCTCGATGTTCGTTTAACAGATTATCCGCGTTTTTCAATTTGGTCCGGTGAATGGCCAACTCATTCGAAAAATAACAAACAAACGATTGCCTTTCCCCTTTAACGAAATCAAGACGTGCAAGCCCGCCAAAATAAAGGGTTTGCTGGTTATTCAGCTGATAAACCCTTGGCTTGATTTCTTTTTTTGGGGTAATGAGTTTCAAATCGTGATCCGAAACATAATGTGCCATCTGCTTTCGGTTAACGATGCCGGGTGTATCAATTAGCGCCGTATCATCATCAAGCGGAATTTCAATAAAACCTAAGGTCGTGCCGGGAAAATAGGAAGTTGTGATCGCATCCTTCGTTCCGGTTGTCTTTTGGATTAATTTATTAATGAACGTGGATTTTCCGACATTTGTCATTCCCACGATATAAACGTCTTTCCCGTTTCGGTATTCTTCAATTGCCTCAGTCAGACCAGACATTCCATGGCCTTTTACGGATGAAATCAGATAAACGGCCTCAACGGATATACCTGCCTCTTTTGCAGCTGTTCGAAGCCATTTGGTCAATTTATTGTGGTTTGTCGACTTTGGCAATAAATCCATTTTATTCGCTGCCAAAATAACCTTTTTATTGCCGACGATACGAGGCAGGCTTTCAATCATAGTCCCATCTACATCAAAAATATCAACTAAGTGAACCACAAGACCCTCTTGATCCCGAATTTGACTGATCATCTTCAAAAAATCATCATCCGTCATGGAAACATCCTGTATGTCATTATAATGTTTAAGACGAAAACAGCGCTGACATAAAACCGTTTCTTTTTCTGCTGCTGCTTTTGGTGTATATCCGGCTCTATCCGGATCAGTCGTTTGGATAGAAACACCACAGCCTTGACAAATTAGTTCTTCCATTCTCATTCCTCCCAGGTTATCTTACCCTTCTTACGCATATAACTTAATACTCGCCGTTCAATTTTCCGGTTAAACTGAGTAACTTTTCCATCGGTCTCGACAATAGGAACAACAAGTATTGTATAAAAACCTGCAAGATTGCCGCCAAGTACATCTGTTAAGACCTGGTCCCCTATGACAACAATTTCGTCTTTAGTCAACTCCATTTTTTTTGCAACCCGTTTAAATGCGTATCTCAATGGTTTTCTGGCACTGAAGACAAATGGCGTATCGAGTGGCTCGGAAAAAATCTTTACCCGCTCCATTTTATTATTCGATATAATCGTCACTTTAATGTTATGTTCTTTCATCCGTTTGAACCATTCAATAACTTCCGGAGTTGCATCGGCAACATCCCAGGCAACTAAAGTGTTATCCAAGTCAGTTATTATCCCTTTAATTTTTTTCGCTTTTAACGATTCCGGATGAATATCAAAAATGCTATTCACATGTTCGTTTGGCAACAAGTAATTCAGCAACTTTACACCTCTTACTCCATTATTAAGTTTATTCTATCAGGCTTTTTTCATATTGATATAAATAACAATCAATACTATAAGTTCATCTTATAATAACTTTCCATCATAGAAAAGATATTCCATATGAAAACAGCCGTCAAGTAACAGGTATTATACCAGGAAACGTTCGACATTTTCTTTCATTATTCGATTTGTGGATAACTTTATACACAAAATCCACAGCGAAACATCAACATTTTTCGCCTGTTTTTCCCATTTATACACAAGTTATCTACAACCGCCTGTAGATAGTTATTATCTTGTTCTCTTATCTATTTCGTGATAAATTATTACCAATCAACGTGATACAAACCTTGAAGTTCAAATAGTTGGGAGGGCTATATTCATGAAGTATTTATCTGACGAGTTGCTGGTGGAATCCTATCATAAAGCAAATGAATTAAATTTAAGCCCTGATTTTCTCTTATTGATTGAAAAGGAAATTAAACGCAGAGATTTATGGCATAAAATTAAATTTGGAATACATGGTTAACTCTAACCGGAAAGGTGGTGCCCGTACAGGAGATTAATCCGTTCGAGTACCTTCTTTTTTTATTCAGGCAACATTGTAATTACTCCAATTATATTATAATCCCCCGCTTTTTGACATAAAAATTTTTAATCAATTCACCGTATTTCTTCCTATTTAATAAGCAGAATAATAATAGCGTTACCGGAGATTTCTTACATGCAAACCGCTCTAAAATACGTTATAATAACAAATTGATTGCACATATAACCGTGATAATTTTCATTTACAGTTTTATAGGAGGTATTCCACTTGACGATTTTACACTGGGCGACATTATCTCCCTTTTTATTTGCCCTGCTGATTCCAATGCTTTATAAATATATAAAACGAATACATACAGGATGGTTTGTGCTCATAGTCCCACTTGTTTTATTTATTTATTTTCTATCCTTTCTGCCGGTAACATCATCAGGCGGGTCAGTCAATCAGACCTTAAACTGGGTTCCTTCACTCGGAATTAATTTCAATCTTTACGTGGATGGTTTAAGTCTGCTATTCGCCTTATTAATCACCGGTATTGGCACATTAGTCGTGCTTTACTCGATATATTATTTGTCAAAAGGAACTGAAAAACTGAATAATTTCTATGTTTATTTAATGATGTTCATGGGTGCAATGCTGGGTATTGTCTTATCTGACAACATCATTGTTATCTACGTATTCTGGGAAGTTACAAGTATTGCCTCTTCACTGTTAATCAGCTACTGGTTCTACCGTAAAAAATCAATTGATGGTGCCGTAAAATCCATGCTGATTACAGTTTTTGGCGGTCTTTCCATGCTTGGGGGATTTTCCCTGCTATATGTTATCAGCGGTACCTTCAGTATTCGTGAACTGATTGCAAATGCAGATATGATAGCTGAAAGCAGCCTGTTTTTGCCTGCAATGCTGCTTGTTCTGCTCGGCGCCTTTACAAAATCGGCCCAATTTCCATTCCACATCTGGCTTCCGGATGCCATGGAAGCACCGACACCGGTCAGTGCATATCTTCATTCGGCAACAATGGTTAAGGCAGGTATTTACTTAGTCGCACGATTGACCCCTGTATTTGGCGGTTCTGCTGAGTGGTTTTGGATTATTTCCATCGCCGGTACTGTCACCTTGTTCTGGGGGTCGATTTCTGCAGTGAGACAAAAGGATTTAAAATCCCTATTGGCTTTTTCCACAATCAGCCAGCTTGGTCTCATCATGACGTTGCTGGGGCTGGGATCGGCTGCCTTCTATTACAGCGATGGAATGGAAGACTCCTTATATACAACAGCTGTTCTGGCAGCGGTATTCCATTTGGTAAACCACGCCACGTTTAAAGGCAGTTTATTTATGACTGCCGGGATTGTGGACCACGAGACGGGCACCAGGGATATTCGAAAACTGGGCGGCTTGATGACCATCATGCCGATCACTGCTACGGTATCACTCGTCGGCTTGGCCTCAATGGCTGGTTTGCCGCCTTTTAACGGTTTTCTGAGTAAAGAACTTTTCTTACAGGCAACAGTGAATGTCGTATCATTTGACTTTTTCAATCTTGAAACATGGGGCGTTTTATTCCCTGTTTTCGCATTTGTTGCCAGTGTTTTGACATTCCTTTATTGCATTATCATGTTTGCTAAAGCCTTTACCGGAAAATTCAAACCCGAGAATTACGATGCCCATGTGCATGAAGCACCGTGGGGAATGCTTATCAGCCCTGTCATTCTCGGTTCATTGGTTATTATTTTCGGTTTATTCCCGAATATACTCTCTTCTTCCATCATTGAGCCTGCAATGGCAGCCATTATGCCGCATACTCAGGGTTTTGATGTCAAAATATCACACTGGCATGGCTGGTCCAGCCCGGCATTATGGATGACGATTGGTGTGATTGTATTTGGGCTGGGGTTATACATGTTAATGAATAAGTGGTCGCAAACATCATTTTACTTAAAGGAACGTGATCCATTAAATCAGGTTTATGATAATTGGTATGACGGTCTGGTAAAAGGTTCACAGACCGTAACAAGGATTCAGATGACCGGACTCTTGAGGGATTATATCGCCTACATGGCTATATTTATTGTGATGTTGCTTGGCTATTCGATGATTCGTTATGATGCGTTTGCCATTGATACAGCACATGTATCAGAAGTCACACCATACATGTGGCTGCTTGTTCTTGCTTTTACTGCGGCGACAATTGCTGTTCCGTTTATCAATAACCGTCTTACAGCTGTGATTGTCATCAGCGTCATTGGATTCTTACTGTCACTGTTCTTTGTGCAATTTAGGGCACCGGATTTGGCTCTGACGCAGCTGCTCGTCGAAACAGTTACGATTATATTATTTATGCTCGTTTTCCAGCGTTTGCCAAAGCTGAAAAAAGAGAAATCACGCCCCCGGTTTAAGCTTGTGAACCTTATCGTATCGATAGGTGTTGGCGGGATCTTTACGATGATCGCATTAAGTTCCTTTGCATTTGGAAGCGATGTGAACTACGATTCCATAGCTGAGTACTTTATCGAGAATTCCAAAGAGTTAGCGGGCGGTTATAATATGGTTAACGTGATTCTGGTTGATTTTCGCGGATTGGATACAATGCTTGAGATTCTGGTACTTGCCATTGCGGCACTGGGCGTCTATACCTTAATAAAACTCCGCCTTAAAGGGAGTGAAGATGTATGAAACCAATAAAGAGCAACGAGGTTATGCTGCAAACACTAACACGAATTTTGGTGTTCATCGTTTTATCGTTTTCCATTTATTTGCTTTTCGCCGGACATAACCAGCCCGGCGGAGGGTTTATTGGCGGACTTATGACAGCAAGTGGCATTGCACTTCTCTATCTGTCATTTGATATAAAGTCAGTAAAACAATCATTGCCGATTAATTTTATTACTGTTATTGGAATCGGGCTTTTACTTGCCGTTGGAACCGGTATTGCAACCATGCTTCTGGGGTATCCATTTCTGACACAATTTTTTGATTACTTCTATTTACCTGTTTTCGGTGAGGCAGAGCTGACAACCGCTATTCCGTTTGATATTGGTGTCTATTTGGTGGTAGTGGGAGCAGCCATAACAATCTTTTTATCGATTGCGGAGGATGATTAATAATGGAGATTTTAATATCTGTCATGATTGGTGTTCTTTTTACGGTTTCTACCTATTTGCTATTATCCAGAAGTCTGCTTCGAGTTGTATTTGGTACATTGCTGCTTTCACACGGAGCACATCTTTTGATCATAACGATGGCTGGTCTGCAAAGGGGTGTATCACCGCTGTTAAGCCTTGATGCCGATGCTTATACAGATCCGCTTGTACAAGCTATGGTTTTAACAGCCATTGTGATTGCTTTCGGTGTTACATCATTTATCCTTGTATTATCCTATCGAATTTATAAGGTGCACCAGACAGATGATTTAGAAGAATTAAGGGGATCTGCTGATGAGTAATTTAGTTTTACTTCCGGTTCTACTTCCTTTTATTACCGGAGCGATTTTAATCTTATTTTATAAAAAACGGAGAACTCAGCGTGTAATCAGTGGTTTCAGTGCTATTGGCATGCTGATCTTATCCATTTACTTAGCCTATTATGTTTACCAGGAAAGTGTTGTTGTTTTAGAAGTCGGAAATTGGCCGGCACCTTTTGGCATTGTTATGGTTGCTGACATTTTTGCTACCATTATGCTTATATTATCAAGTATTGTGGGTGCAGCTTGTTTATTTTTTGCTTTCCAGACCATTTCCAAAGAGCGTGAAAAAACGTTTTTCTACCCTTTCTATTTCTTTCTGCTGACAGGGGTGAACGGCGCATTTTTGACAGGTGATTTGTTCAACTTATTTGTGTTTTTCGAAGTCATGTTGATTGCTTCGTACGTTCTGATTGTAATGGGTGGAACGAAATATCAGCTTCGCGAATCATTTAAGTACGTGATTATTAATATGTTCTCGTCAGCACTGTTTTTAATAGCCATTGCTTATTTATACTCAATCACAGGAACAGTCAATATGGCCCACTTGGGAGAACGCGTGGCCGAATTGGAACAAACCGGTATTGTGACCGTTGTAGCCGTGTTTTTACTAATTGTCTTTGCTGTTAAAGGAGCCTTGTTTCCTTTGTATTTCTGGCTGCCGCGTTCCTATTATGGCCCGCCTGCTCCCATTGCTGCACTATTCGGGGGACTGCTGACAAAGGTTGGAATCTACGCGATTATACGAATGTTTACATTGGTTTTTAATCATGATGTAGCATTTACACATAAAGGGATCATTACGGTTTTAGCCGGATTTACCATGCTTTTTGGTGTCCTCGGAGCTGTGTCGCAATTCGATTTTAAGCGTATCCTTTCCTATCATATTATAAGCCAGGTAGGCTATATGGTTATGGGCTTGGGGATCTACACGCCGATTGCTGTTGCAGGGGCTATCTATTATATCGTCCACCATATTATTGTTAAATCTGCTTTGTTTCTGTTTGCGGGAGCAACTGAGCGCATTACAGGAACAACTGATATCAAACAGATGGGCGGCGTGCTGAAAACACATCCTTACCTTGCCTGGATGTTCTTCATTACTGCACTCTCTTTGGCTGGTATTCCTCCGCTCAGCGGGTTTTTCAGCAAATTCCCGATTATTGTTTCCGGTTTTGAAGAGGATCAGCATATCATTGCAGGCGTTGCGCTGCTTGTCGGATTTTTGACGTTATTCTCCATGGTAAAGATTTTTCAATATACATTCTGGGGAGAACAAAAACATACGGAGGAACAAGCCAAAATTCCGGCCGGGAAAATGCTTTTGCCAACCGTACCCCTTGTTGCTTTAACCATTATTTTGGGACTGGCAGCTGAACCGATTTTCCAGTATTCCATGGATGCAGCACAACAAATCATGGATCCGTCGATTTATATCGAATCTGTCTTAAGGGGTAATGAATGATGGCTTTTCAAATCTTAATCAATATTACAATCGCGATTATATGGATGTTTTTGCAAAATAGCTACACTGCTTCAAGCTTTATAGTCGGGTATGGTATTGGCATATTACTTCTGCTTTTCCTGCGCCGATTTTTAGCCTTTGACTTTTACATGAAACGTGTCTGGTCGATTTTCAAGCTGATAATACTCTTTATAAAGGAATTGTCATTAGCAAACATTGATATGATGAAAATAGTTCTTGGACCTAAAAGCAACCTTAAACCAGGCATTATCGCCATGCCGACAAAACTTGAAACCGAATGGCAAATTACTTTGCTGGCTTGCCTTATTTCCTTAACACCCGGGACCATTTCCATGGATTTTTCCGATGACAACGAAATCATCTACATTCATGCCGTTAATGCTGGAGATAAGGAAGAAGTGATCAGGAATATTCAGAAGAATTTTGAGCAAACGATAATGGAGGCGACAAAATAATGTTCCAATTCATTCAATATATTGCGTTGATCACAATGTCAATATCTTTAATTATTTGTTTTATTCGAACGTTAATCGGCCCGTCCATTCCTGATCGAGTATTGGCTCTTGATGCATTTGGGATTAATTTGATCGGGTTTACGGGGGTCATTATGATTCTTCAGGATACCATTGCTTATTCTGACGTCATTCTGGTCCTCAGTATACTTTCATTTGTAAGTACTGTGGCAGTATCCAAATTTATCGAAAGGGGGACTATCTTTGAGCGTAACTGAAGTTATTGTCAGTATTTTCCTGCTTATTGGAGCTTTTTTCAGTTTGCTGGGAGCTCTAGGGCTCATTCGCCTGCCGGATGTCTACAACCGAGCTCATGCCGCGGGAAAAAGTTCAACATTTGGGGTCATCTTTCTTATATTGGCAACTTTTTTATTCTTTCTTTTTACTGGAGAATTTAATGCCAAGTTACTGCTTGCGATTCTCTTTGTTTTCCTGACAGCGCCATTGTCTTCTCTAATGGTTAGCCGTTCCGCGCACAGGACTGATGTCCCCCTTTATGATAAAAGCATTCGTGATGATTTACAGGAGACACATAAAAAGAAAGAAAAGAAGCAGCAAAAAGAAACATGACGATTTTTCGGACGGAACGCATATGTTGCCTCTGCTTAATAACAAATAAATATCTTCATAAAGATCATTATCTCCTGATAGACAGAATGGGGCGCATGCAGTTAACGATGACCGTTTAACTGCATGTTTTTTTGATAGTCAAAATTAACATAGTATGTATTTATGCATGAATGTCCATCCTGTTGTAAAGGATTGTACTTTTATAATCAACTCAAATCAAATTGACGCTTTCGTTTAAAACGCAGTAATGAAAGGATGATCGATTCTTTATGACATTCCAAATTGTGATAAACCTAATCATTGCAATCGGATGGATGTTTTTCACTGAAAGCTATACGTTACCCGGTTTTATAATGGGATACATACTTGGTATTCTTTCCCTCCTTCTACTCAGTCGCTTTATATCGGATACGTTTTATTTAAAGCGGCTGTTTAAAGTTGCCACACTCATCGGAATGTTTTTCAGGGCATTAATAACATCAAACATTGATATGATCAAGCTCATATATATGAAAAAACCGGAATTTGAACCGGGCATTTTTGCTTTGCCGACGACGTTGAAAAGCGACTTGGAAATCGTGATGCTCGTTCATCTGATTTCCCTTACTCCCAGAACATTATCCGTCGCTGTAGCTCGTGATCATTCTCATTTGTATATTCATGCAATGGACATTGATAGCATCGGTGAAACAATTGATACTATCAAAAGTTCGTTTGAACAAGCGATCATGGAGGTGACACGGTGAACGCATTACTAACCATGACTGAAAGTTTTATAGAAATCGTAACAATCATTTGTTTGGCTGCCATTGTTGTTTCACTTGTTTTGATGGTTTACCGGATCATCACGGGACCGACCCATGCTGATCGTTTAGCAGCCCTTCATGCAATTGGCATAAATATGATGGGAATAACCGCGTTAATAGCGATATTAATCCCAACAACCCATTTAAACAATGCTACTCTTTTGATTGGAATCTTTATATTTATGGCAACACTATGGGGAGCAAAATATTTGGAGGGTGTTACGATTGATTGAAAATTTGATTGAGATTATGTTAAACATCTTAATTGCTTTTTTGTTATTATCGGGAACGTTTTTCCTGGTATCGAGCTCCATAGGTGTCATCCGGTTTTCCGATGTATATGCAAGACTTCATGCAACAACAAAAGCTGCTACACTCGGCATTTCGGGGTTGTTGATTGGTGTTTGTCTATTTATGCATGTTGAGCATAAGACTCTCAGTGGACAATTGTTATTGGCGATTGTATTTGTATTATTAACGGCGCCTGTTGCAGCTCATATGATTTCGAAAGCAGCCCATCAGGCCGGGATCAAACCGGTTGCAAAAGACAAGAAGGTTAAATTCAATAAAACGATTCAAAAACAGAAGCAGTATCAGAAGTGACTCCGGATGGGTCGCTTTTTTTATGCGGATGTTATGCAGGATTCACCGAACGTCCAATTTAAATGGTTAAATATCCATCGGACAGACACAAAATGATCACCTTCTTCATACAGTTAATATATAGGCGTTTAGCCCGGTCGCCAATTTAAGGAGGTGGATGTATTTGTCAGGCATTTTAAGTTTTCTGGCCCTGCTGATCAAAGAAGCGCTTTTTTTTGTCTCCTATGTTAAAAACCACGCATTTCCACAACCTTTAACCTCTGAAGAAGAAACGAAATATATCAAACAAATGCAGGAAGGTGATGAAGAGGCCCGAAACAAACTGATTGAACATAATTTACGGCTGGTCGCACATATCGTAAAGAAATTCGAGAATACTGGTGAAGATATGGAGGATCTTATTTCAATTGGAACTATCGGATTAATTAAAGGAATTGAGAGCTATTCTTCAGATAAGGGAACAAAGCTGGCGACATACGCAGCCCGGTGTATTGAAAATGAAATCTTAATGCATTTGCGTGCACTGAAAAAAGTAAAAAAGGACGTATCTCTCCATGATCCCATTGGTCAGGATAAAGAAGGAAATGAAATCAGCCTGATTGATATCCTGGAAGCTGAAAACCAGAATATCATTGAATACATTCAATTGAATATGGAAATCGAAAAGATGAATGATTATTTGGCCATTCTCGATAGCAGGGAAAGAGAAGTGATTGTGTACCGTTATGGATTAAATAACTATAAAGAAATGACTCAACGGGAAATTGCCAAAACGCTTGATATATCGAGAAGTTATGTATCACGAATCGAAAAGCGGGCTCTTATGAAAGTTTTCCATGAATATTACCGAAAAGAATACAGGAAGGAATAAAAGCGCGGGATTTCCTCACTCGCGCTTTATTTCTGCAGTTTAATTTTTAAACGATGTGTCTGCAAACTGAACCACCCTGCAATGGTGACTGCTGCAAATGACAAGATGGTTAGTCCACTGCCATCCGGCGAATAATGAATATACGTATTGATAATGGCACCCATATATAAATAAGAAGCTAATATTAATAAAGTTACTGAAAAGCGGTGATAATCTTTGAGCTTTAATTTCAATTCATTTTCATGATGCTGCATATTATACCCCCCCTGTTATCAAATCATAACACATCAAATGATCAGCTAAGGAAGGTAAATCATGGATAAATATATAACTCAATTAAAATGTCTTAACGAATTCCATTATCAAATTTGCTGCATTCTCTGCTGCTGTTTCCAGGAATTCATCAAATGAAACCGATGATTGTTTTCCGGCGATGTCGGATAATGCACGGATCACGACAAATGGTGTCCCATATTGATAACATACTTGTGCGATGGCTGCAGCTTCCATCTCAGCAGCTATCATTGTCGGGAATTTGGTTCTGACAGCTTCCACTGTTGCATGATCTTCCATAAACGAATCAGCCGTTGCAATAATTCCTTCACTGAAATGAACGTCCAGTTGTTTAATAGCTTGTTTGGCTTTAGCAACTAAATCCGTATTTGCCACATACATCGCCGGCATGTCCGGAATTTGCCCATATGCATAGCCAAACGCTGTAACATCAACATCATGATGAACAACGTGTGTTGAAATCACAATATCGCCAACATTTAAATCGTCCTTAAAACCACCGGCTGATCCGGTATTGATAATCGATGACGGCCCGAACCGTTCATGCAAAACAGCAGTCGCCATCGCTGCATTCACTTTTCCAATTCCGGATTTAAGCAACACAACGTCATACCCCAGCAAATTCCCCTGCAAAAATATACAATTTGCAACCTTGGATTCCTCTATATTTGTCATGTTTTCCTGTAATAACGCTATTTCTTCATCCATTGCTCCGATAATTCCTAATGTCATAGTTTATTTCCTCCGTTAGCCGCTTCATTTATTCAAAATGCTAGTTTTGATCATTTTCCTTCAGTCTTTCCACTTTAGTCGGCTGCCATCCTTCATTGGCAACCCACGTATTATAAACACGGTATATTTCGGTTTCATCAGGATCGGAAACGGTATTAATGACTTTTTGGTCGCCGTTACGTCCTGCCCACCACATGATCAGATTATCCCTATCAAGTCCTGTTGCAGCAGCTGCTGCTGTCCGCATTTCCTGTCTGTCCTGTGAACCATCTGAAAAGTTAATGGTATGGGGTTCAGACTGTTCCGTGCCAACCGGCAGCCAATCACCTGTATAGGCTTCAATGACATTATCATCAGATGGTTCAACTTGTTCCGTTTCCACTTCACCGTTATTGTCTTCTTCTGCTTCGGGGTCCTCTGTGGAGCCTGTCTCATCTTCAGAACTGTTTGTTTCAGAGTCAGTATTATTTTCCAGCGCGTCACCCTGTTCTCCCACTTCCGAATTGGAATCAGTTTCCTCCTCTTGCATTGATTCATCTATCTGATTATCATCTATGCTATCCGCTTCATCATCTCCGCCAAAAATAAGCAGAAATAAGAATATAATCAGTAATATGCTTCCAAATACAATAAATAGTGATAGAAGCTTTGTGTTTTTTCGTCTTTTTTCAAATTTATTAAACCGTGAAGTCGGCACAGGCTAACCCCCTTATAAAGAATACTGTTAAGTCCCCTTTTTCTGCGCTTTACTGTCAGATACATGCCAAAATACTATCACCTATTATGGTATCATATTTTTTAAAAGATACTATATGACAATTTGCTGATTTTTAATATGAAAAAATATGTCTCCCCTCTACATCAAAATCAACTAAATTTTTGTGACATACATAAATAAAAAAGAAGCTATATATTCCACTATAGCTCCCTTTGTATTCGTTGCATTAACGTTTATTCGACGTTTTCTATTCTGACCATAATATCCCCGCCGGGTGTTGATACAGATACTTCAGTTCCCTTTTCCTGGCCAATCAGGCTTTTCGCCATCGGGGAATCATTTGAAATTTTACCTTCAAATGGATCGGCTTCAGCACTGCCCACGATGGTATATGTCTCTTCATCTCCATCCGGAAGCTCTTTAAATGTAACAGAACTTCCTAATGAAACAATATCGGGGTTTTCATTATCGTTCTCAATGATAACAGCATGGCGAATCATATTTTCCACTTGGGCTATACGTGACTCAACAAATGCTTGTTCATCCTTTGCCGCGTCATACTCGGAGTTCTCAGATAGATCACCAAAGCCGCGTGCAACCTTAATACGTTCCACTACTTCCTGCCTTCTATCCGTTTTCAGATATTGCAGTTCTTCTTCCAGCTTATCTTTCCCCTCTTCTGTCATATAAAAACTTTTCTCTGTAGCCATTAACTAATACACTCCTTTTATCTTCAGGTATTGCTGCTTGCACAGATAATGTCATGAATACTAAAAACTACTATGGCAGATTCATTTTAGTTTTTCAATACTTTTTCATTTTAATTTTTGCTGATCTCCGGCCAGAATTTTTTCGATTTTTGTAGCCATGATATCAATAGCTACATGGTTTTGACCGCCTTCCGGAATAATAATGTCCGCATAGCGCTTTGTCGGTTCAACAAACTGCAAATGCATTGGTCTGACATTATTTTCATATTGGTCAATGACAGAATCCAATGTTCTGCCCCGTTCCTTAATGTCTCTGGATAACCTGCGAATAATACGGACATCTGCATCCGTATCAACAAATACTCTAATATCCATTAAATCAACCAAACGCTGATCTTCAAGTATTAATATACCTTCCAGTATGATCACTTCTTTAGGCTCGACATTAATAACTTCATTTGATCTCGTGTGCAACTTATAATCATAAACAGGTTTTTCAATTGTCTTATGATTAATCAAATCATGAACATGACGGATCAATAAATCATTGTCAAATGCCAACGGATGATCATAATTGGTACTCAATCTTTCTTCATACGGCAGATGACTTTGGTCTTTATAATAATAATCCTGCTCAATGACAAGAATTGTTTTATCCTGGAAGCGCTGGCAGATAGAGCGGGTTACAGATGTCTTCCCACTCCCACTCCCGCCGGCAACACCGATAACAACTGGTTTTTCAGGCATGATACGACAGCTCCTTTCCTCTGCCTTTTATACTGATTGCAATTCCATCCCCAATGGGTACGATAGATGTCGTAAAATCGGGATGATTTATCAGCCAGTCATTATATGTGCGGATCTTTTCTGCAATAACCTGGTAGTTTGGATGTTGTTTCTCACTATCTGCTACATAACCCTTAAATAAAACATTGTCGGATAATATCAATCCGCCATTTGTCAAAAGTGGTGCGGAAAGTTCAAAAAAGCACTGATACTTTCCTTTAGCAGCATCAATTAATACAAGGTCAAAAGTGCTGTCCTTTACTTGCTGCAAATAATCTATAGCATCCCCATATACGATGTCGATATGGTCCTCTTTACTGGCATCCTTGATATTCCGCTTAGCCTGTTGAAACCGCTCTTCATCTTTTTCAATCGTGACGATTTGTGCATCCGGGTTAGCCTCGAGCATCCTTAGCGCGGAATAACCTATGGCTGTACCAATTTCCAAAATTCGCCCGGGATTTGTCAACCGAATTAATTGCATCACGAAATTCATTCCTAAAGGATCCATGATGGGCACACCATCTTTTTCAGCAGTTTGCTCCAGTTCAGTCACCCGAGCTTCATTTGCTGGCAATGATTGCATTAAGTATTCTGTTATTTTATCCATTCGATCACTCTCTTTTATACGGGCATTCGAAAAAACATAATTGTTTCGGAATTATCCGGCTCAATTATTCAAAAGGTAGCATTAAAAAATGGGAAATGCGGCGTACCGTTCATACGCCGTATTTCCATTTCCTAATTAATATACTTTTCTCTTAACGCATTATGTTCTTCATTTGTCTCCGAGAAGTGGATATTACCTTCGTCATCATGCAAGAAATACAGGTGATCCGATTCTTCCGGATTAAGGGTTGCTTGTAATGATGTTTCAGCAAAATTAGAGATTGGTCCAACAGGAAGCGTATTGACATGATACGTATTGTACGGTGATTCAACTTCCAAGTCTTCATACAAGACTCTATCCTTATGCTCCCCAAGTGCATACAATACAGTAGGGTCCGTTTGAAGTGCCATTCCTTCCTCAAGCCGATTATAAAACAAACCAGCAATTCTTTGGCGCTGTTCATCGGAGCTTGCTTCGTTTTCAACGATTGAGGCCATTGTCAGTGCTTCATGAACTGAGAAATCCTGTGCAGAAATTTCATCCAAATAAGGTGTGATGACATCAGCAGATTTTTCAAGCATTCTGTTAATGACGGTTTCGACAGATGGATCCTCACTGTAAAATTGATAAGTAGCGGCAAACAAATACCCTTCCAGTGGTGTTCTGATCTCCGGATTTACTATGTCATCCGTTAATATATTTGGATACGCATTGATTAATGTCTCAATATACTCCGGATCATTTACCTGGTCAAGAAATTCGTCTTTGCTGAATTGAAGTTCATTCGCATATATTTCAGCTATCTGATCAACTGTTAATCCCTCAGGTATCGTAATGGTATATACTGGGTCATCTGTAACTCTTCCGCTTTGGAGCGACTCCAATAATTCATCAACGCTCATCGAAGGAGAGAGGGTATAGTCACCTGCTTGAAAATCAGTTTTATTACTAAATTTACTATAGAATTGAAAGATCGTACTATCTTTTACGATACCATTCGTTTCGAGGATTGATGCAATATCAGATGCAGAGGAACCCATTGGAATTTCAACATTAATATCCTCATTACTGTCAGGATCGACAGGTTGCAATGCGGATCGCACATACAAAAAACCTGATATGCTGCCTACAATCAAAATAAGAACCAGTGAAATGATAATCACTGCAGCAATTTTTCGGACCGTTTCAGCATCATCGCTGCGCTTCAGAAAGTTGTCCTTAAAACTCCCTGACATTTTCTTTTTGGACATTTGTCTCCTCCCTTCACCCGGTATATTATACTAAAAAACAAGATAATAATCTATTATGACATTTACGGGTTCTCCAGTTCTTTGGGGATTGCTGTAGAAACAGAACAAAGGAAAAGCTGATACCCATCAGGATATCAGCTCATTTTCAACCGATTCCTCTTCATTCGTTGTTTTCTTCGTCGATCAATGTATGAAGCACTTCCTCGACCATTTCCCATTCCTCATCCGAGTCGATTGGAAAAAGCGAAAGATCATCCTCATTCTTTTCCTGCTCTTCATAGCGGAAAGCGTATACTTCGACTTCTTCATCTTCCTTTTGTTCAGCTGGTACAACAGCTACATAAGAATTACCGGTCTTGTCAACGTCAAACGTGAACAATACTTCAAAAAGATGCTCTTCACCATTTTCATCGGGGATAATAATCCGTTCGTTTTCTTCAAGTGCCATGATTTCACTCCTTTTTATTTTGCCTGATCAAGATAAGTTTGCAATATCATGCCCGCTGCCATTTTATCAATGACTTTTTTCCGTTTTTTCCTGCTCATATCCGCCTCGAGCAAAACGCGTTCAGCTGCAGCAGTTGTTAAGCGTTCATCCCATAGAATTACCGGTATGTTATGAACTTTTTTGACGTGTTCAGCATATGCTTCAGATGCTTCACCGCGTTCGCCGATTGTACCATTCATATGCTTCGGCAATCCAATAACAGCTTTCCCGATTCCGTGTTCTTCTATTATTTTTTTCAGTTGTTCGTCGGCAGAATAAATATCCTGTTCATCCCATTTGATTGTTGTAAGCCCTTGTGCTGTCATACCTAACAGATCACTTACAGCCACACCAATCGTTTTAGAACCGACATCCAGTCCCACTATTTTCATTTAATTTTCCTTTTGCTGTTCCTCGAGATAAAACTTCACAACTTCTTCAATAACCTCGTCCCGCTCAATTTTACGAATTAAATTCCGTGCATCATTGTATCTTGGTATATACGCAGGGTCACCGGATAATAAATAGCCAACAATCTGATTAATCGGATTGTAACCTTTTTCTTTAAGAGCCCCGTGGACTGTCAGTAAAATCTCTTTTATATCATGATCAAAGGGTTCTTCCGAAAAATTAAACTTCATTGTTTTATCAATAGAGCTCATCGTGACACCTCATTCCACATGGTTTACCTTTTTCTATTCTAACATGTTTATTGGTCCTATTATATCTTTTTTAACAGATAGAATCCAGGTTATTTTATTCACTTAAATGATTTTTAACATAGTGACCCGCAACATTAAGGGCATCAGCAATTTTTTCAGGATTTTTACCGCCTGCCTGAGCCATGTCCGGACGGCCGCCGCCACCGCCGCCACAGATTTCGGCAGCCTGTTTGATCAGGTTACCGGCATGTAATCCTTCACTTATCAAATCTTTTGTCACGCCTGCTGCCAATTGCACTTTCTGATCACTCTCTGCAGCCAGGAGAATGATACCTGAATCAAGCTTTTGCTTCAGATCATCCACCATATTCCGGAGCTGATTCATATCCTTTGCACTGACTTGTTGTGCCAAAACAGTGACGCCATTAATCGTTTCGCTATTTTCGACGATGCTGGATGCTTCCTGATTGGATAGCTTTGCGTTTAACGATTCATTTGCTTTTTGCAATGATTTAATTTCTTCAAATAAACTTTCGACACGTTCGGTGACATTATCATCAGTTGTTTTTAATAATTCGGCGGTTTTCTGCAATAGGCCCAATTTCCCGTTGACATGCCAGTAAGCTTGTTTGCTCGATACAGCTTCTATTCTTCTCGTGCCAGCACCTATACCTGTTTCCGCAACGATTTTGAACAAACCGATTTCGTCTGTGCTGCGGACATGGCAGCCACCGCACAATTCAATACTGTATTCGCCAATCTGAACAACCCTGACAATATCACTATATTTTTCACCGAATAAAGCCATGGCCCCCATTTCTTTTGCCTCTTCCAGCTTTTTATAATCGATGACAACCGGCAGGGAAGCCCAAACCTTTTCATTTACTTTTTGTTCAATTTTCTCCAGTTGTTCCTCAGTCACTGAACTGAAATGTGAAAAATCAAAACGTAAACGATCAGGTGCTACCAGTGAACCAGCTTGATTAACGTGATCACCGAGAATATCTTTCAGAGCTTGATGAAGCAGGTGTGTCGCTGTATGATTTTTCACGATAGCGTTACGAAAAGCCTTTTCGACTGCCGCCCGGACTTCCTCCCCTGTTCGCATCTCACCTTCTTTTACACGGACTTTGTGAACGTTTTGTCCGTTCGGGGCCTGTTGAACATCTTCAACATATGCAGAAGCATTATCTGTATATATCCAGCCATTATCACCAATTTGTCCGCCGCTTTCAGCATAAAACGGTGTTTCTTTCAGAATGACATAGACATCTTCACCAGATTCAGCGGTATTGGTATATTCTTTTTCGTTAACCATCACTTCCACTGTGGTATTGACTTCGAGCTGTTCGAAGCCGACAAACGTGCTGTCCGCCGTTACGTCACTGAGCATGCTATTCTGAACTTGCATAGAGTCGACTTTCTGCCGTGCATTTCGGGCCCGCTCACGCTGTTTTTCCATTTCCTGTTCAAAGCCCTGTTCATCAATCGTAAATCCATGTTCAGCAATATATTCATCGGTCAATTCTTTTGGGAAACCATACGTATCATACAGTCTGAACACTTCTCGACCCGGGAATACATCACTGCCTTTTTGGCGTTCCTTTTCAATAATCCTGTTTAATATTTCCAGACCATCGTTCAGTGTTTCATGGAATCGTTCTTCTTCCACTTTGATCACATTTTCGATATACGTTTGCTGTTTAAGCACGTCCGGGTAAAAGTCGTTCATAATTTCTCCGACTGTCGGAACGAGTTTATACATGAACGGTTCATCGATGCCAATTTGCTTGGCAAAGCGAACAGCGCGGCGGAGTAACCTTCTCAGTACATACCCTCTGCCTTCATTGGATGGAAGTGCCTTATCCCCAACAGCAAATGCTACGGTCCGGATATGGTCGGCAATGACTTTAAATGCCGTATCGTCTGCCGGATTCCCGCCATATTTTTTGCCGGAAATGCTTTCTGTTTTCCGGATCAGCGGCATGAACAGATCGGTTTCAAAGTTTGTCTGCGTATCTTGTATAACCGATACAACCCGTTCAAGTCCCATCCCAGTATCGATATTTTTCTTTGGCAGCGGGGTATACGTATCGTCAGGGTTATGATTGAACTGGGAAAAGACAAGGTTCCATATTTCCAGATAGCGTTCATTTTCACCACCGGGGTACAATTCAGGATCATTAGGATCGTTACCGTAGCTTTCGCCGCGGTCATAAAATATTTCCGAATTTGGTCCACTCGGTCCCTCACCGATATCCCAGAAATTTTCTTCAAGCCGGATGATCCGTTCTTCCGGAATTTGGATATCATGAAGCCAAATGTCATATGCCTCATCATCCTCGGGGTGAACGGTCACAGATAATAATTCCGGATCAAAGCCGATCCACTTATCACGCGTCAAAAATTCCCACGCATACGCAATGGCTTCTTTTTTAAAATAATCACCAATTGAAAAATTGCCGAGCATTTCAAAGAACGTATGATGGCGTGCTGTGAAGCCAACATTTTCAATATCGTTTGTCCGGATCGATTTTTGCGCATTAACAAGACGTGGGTTTTCCGGAACAACCCGCCCATCAAAATATTTCTTCAATGTAGCAACACCGCTGTTGATCCACAATAATGTCGGATCCTCTTTGGGCACCAGTGATGCACTCGGCTCCACCCGATGGCCCTTTTCTTTAAAAAAGTCCAGAAACATTTGTCGTACTTGAGCTGATGTTAACTGTTTCATGTTTAACCTCCAACTTTCATTTTATAAGCTCCGTAGAATTATATCTTCAGACATTAAAAAATCCCGTCTCTCAGTTGCTTTAGAGACGAGATGTTTCGCGGTACCACCCTAATTATGAATGGACACATCCATTCACCACTCAGCATGATAACGGTATGAAACCGACGGGGATTAGCCGTACTCAGGTTTAGCTTTCCATGACTCGACATTCAGGATTTCTTCCAGCCTGTGGAAATCCCTCTCTGAAGCGTTTGTTTGTCTAATCCAGGGATTTAGAGGCAGCGTTTACACGCTCTTAACATCTGGACTCGCATAAACTGCTCCTAATCCCAAACTCTCTTGAACGGAGGCACATGTACTTAGAACCTTCAACGTAATGTACGATTAATTTGCTGATAGTATAGACAACTTTCTTTGAAATGTCAATTATGTTTTTCTGACTGACATGATATGTTGTATCATAACTTTTAAAACAAACAGAACGGGTACAGCTAAGATCATCCCTGGCACACCGCTTATTTGGCCACCCAGAAGCAAGGCAAAAATAATGGCAATCGGATGGATCCTGATGCTTTTACCGACAATGTAAGGCGATAAAAAATTCCCTTCAATCACCTGAATCACGAAAATACTTGCCAGCACGATTAACATTAATTTGCCGGAAATGGTTGCGGTAATGGCAACAGCAGGGATTGCTCCGATGATTGGACCGAAATACGGAATAAAATTCGTAAGTCCTATAATGATCGCCAATAACAGGGCATATGGTATATCCAAAAATTTAAATACAGCGAATGCTGCCAGAGCGACAAACAGACAAACTATCAACTGTCCCCGTATGTATTTTCCAAGACCTTCATCAATGGCCCGGCCTAACGCTTTCGTTTGTTTATGATACTTTTCGGGAATCCATTTTTTAAAATAATGTTTTATGGAATCAAAATCCTTCAAAAAGTAAAAAACGAGAACCGGAATAATTGTAATGATGACAATCATATCGAAAATTCCCGTAAAGCCTCTGACCAGATCCGTCAGCAAATCTTCCATATATGTCTCTGCCTCGGATATCAGCTCATCCATTTTATCATGGACCGTTTCCGGCAAAAAGGCTGTGTATTCATAAAGGCTGTAAACAAAATCCCGGTACATCTGAATCAGTTGCGGCAGTTGCTCCTGCAAATCACTCAATTGATAAATGACAGCGGGATAGACACGGTAGCCCAAGTAACCGATGCCACCAAAAAAAAGCAAATATATCAATAGAATGGCCAAGCTTTTCGGCATATTGTGCTGATGCATCTTCTCAATAACCGGGTATAACAAATATGCAATGAGTACAGCAATCAAAAATGGAAGAAAAAGGTGCCAGAGGAATGAAATAATGGTACCATAAACAGGGAAAAGCTTCACAAGTAAATAGAAAAATAAAAATACAAATATTCCGGTTATAATCCAAAAAAGAAAATTCAATGGTTTATTGAACTGGAACATGCCCTACACCTCCTGGGAAAAGGTAAGGTCATTTGCTTTGCAGCGGGTCACCATTGAATTTTCCGTTCATCTTCCGTAAACAAATCATCAAGCGAGCTTAAAGATCCGTCTGACTCTACCTGATGAATTGCCAGTTTATCATTAAACACGGACAGTTCAATAAAACAGTTCCAGCAGTAAAATTGCTGAGCGCCGATTTTCCCTATATCTTTCTCATTGCAATTCGGGCATACTAACATCGTTAAAGCTCCTTTTTATTTTTCTATGCTTGCCCGAAATCAGAAAAATATACATACCAGTCACATAAAATCATACGGTGTAATTTCTTTTTCTTCCTCGTCCGGCGCTTTGTTTTCATAATTATCGTGTAAACGCTCGCGTAACTGTTGTTTCAGTGATGTATACCGTTTATTTGAATCAAGTCTTTGAACCCCACGTAAAAATGCCTGCCGGTCGCCGCAAATAATGAGTGATTTTTTACTTCTGGTTATCGCCGTGTAGAGCAAATTTTTCTTCAGCATACGATTGTAGGCAGAAACGACTGGCATGATAACAATCGGAAATTCACTTCCCTGTGATTTATGGATGGAAATACAGTAAGCGTGTGTGATATTGACATAGTCTTTCCGCTCATAGCTGACTTCTTTACCTTCAAAATCCACGACCAGCTGTTCAACGTTATCGACATTCTCATCTTCCTCAAATATAGCAACCACTTCACCAATATCACCATTATAAATGCTGTCTTCCGGCTGATTGACAAGCTGCAGCACTTTATCACCAACTCGAAATACAGCGTCTTTCGTTTTAATCTCCCGTTTTGATGGTGATGACGGATTGATAAGTGTTTGCAAATGCTGATTGATCATGGTTATGCCCACTTGGGACCGATACATTGGTGCCATAACCTGGATGTTTTTCAAATCAATCCCTTTTTCTTTAGCCCGATCGATGATGGTCGTCACAACATCAATCAGCTGGTCTGTACTGCACGAAATGAAACTGAAATCTTTATCATTCTTTAAAGCACTTTGGCTGCATGCATCCTGTTTGATTAAGTGTGCCAATTCGATTATTTTCGATCCTTCTTTTTGCCGGTATACATCATGAAGGCTGACATAAGGAATGTATTCACTTCCAAGCAAGTCAGCCAATACTTGACCAGGACCGACTGATGGCAGCTGGTCCTCATCACCTACAAGCAAAACCTGCATATCATCCGGAATGGCTTTGAACAGATTATTGGCAAGCCAAATGTCAACCATGGAAAACTCATCAACGATTAAATACTTTCCTGCCAATTGTTCATGTTCATTTTTTTCAAAACCGCTTTGCCCATCCCAGCCTAATAGACGATGGATGGTTACCGCCGGGAGACCCGTTGATTCCGTAAGCCGTTTAGCCGCCCTGCCGGTGGGTGCTGTTAAAATAAATGGATAGTCCGAAGCAGAATCGTATTCACCCGGGTCAGTTGAAATGCCATGGATTTCAGCATAGGCATTCAGAATCCCTTTGATGACAGTTGTTTTGCCGGTTCCAGGTCCCCCGGTAACGATCATTAATTTGGAACGTAATGCTTGCTGAATGGCTTCGAATTGTTCCTTGCCATAACTGAGGACTTCCTCTTCTTCAATATCACCGATAATTTTCATCAATTCTGCTAATGGGGTATCATGTTCAACTGGCTTGGTAATCAATCGTTTAATGTTTGATGCAAACCCGTCTTCGGCATAATAAAGTGAAGGAAGATAGACATTGCCCTCGTTTAAGATAACGTCCTTTTCCTGGTTTAGTGTTTCCAACCGATTTGTAACCATCTCACGGTTGAGCTGCTGATCCGGGTGAGCCAGCAAATCAATCACCTGGTGCACACACGCATCAATCGGCAAAAACACATGACCATCCTGGATATTTTTTTGCAGCACATAAATACACCCAGCTCCTATACGGCTTGGGTGTGTCAATGACAGACCATTCGTGCGGGCAATCTGATCCGCAGTCTGAAAGCCAAATCCTTCTATATCAAACACGTATTGATAAGGATCTTCCTGCAACACGTTAATCGCTTCATCCTTATAATGCTTGTAAATTTTTTGTGCCATCTTCAGACCGATCCCATAATTGGACAAATAAACAGCAATGTGCTCGAATCCCTGATTTTCTTTTAACGTTTCAGCAAGATGATCGGCTTTATCTTTTTTTAAACCGGGGACTTTTGTTAACACGTCCGAATCATTCAAAATTTTGGAAATAGCACTTTCACCCAAAGTGTCGACAATCTTTCCAGCTGTTCGCTTTCCGATTCCATAAAACATATCACTGGATAGATAAGAAATCAGTCCATCTTTTGTATCCGGAATAAATGTTTGATAGGAAGCCACTTTATACTGCAGTCCAAATCTGGAATGGCGTTCAAAACTTCCATAAAAATAATAGGCAGCCGTTTCCTGCAGATCAGAAAAATACCCTTTTATGACAATGTCTTTTTCCTGATAATCTTCATTCGTGTCATGGATTTTAATTTTGGCAATGGAAAAGTTCTCCTGTTCATTCTGAAAAATCGTGTACAGCAGTTCCCCTTTAATATATCCATTTTCCTGGCGGGTCTGTTTATCCGTTGCCATACGAATAACCTCACTATCTTACATATCAGTATTGTTCATTACTTGCATAATCTGTTTTTTGGCATTTGCTGCCAGTACATGTTCCGGCTGGACTTCCAGTGTTTGATTAAAATGGTCCAATGCAGTTTGCAGTTCTTCTTCATACAAAGCAATGACGCCCAGGTTATAATAAGCATCACTATGACGTTCATCCAATTCCAGCACGTGTTGGAATATGGGTTTTGCATCATTGATATGCTCGCTTTGAGCCAGTGACAGCCCGTATTGAAACAAGTATTCTGTATCTTCGGGATCCAATTCAGTTGCCCGCATCAAGTATGGAATAGCCAGTTTATATTCCTCTTGATGGAAAAATGTCATCCCGAGCAAATAAAATACATCAGCTTCTTCCAGACCGATTTCAATAGCTTTTAAAAAGTTTTGCTGGGCATTTGAAAAATCCTGTTTTTCATAAAAGAGATTCCCTAACCCGTAATAGGCTGTTGCTGCATTCTGATCTAACTCGATTGCACGGTTATAAAAACGTTCCGCACGTTCATCATCATTGATATGCAGCAATAAATTGCCAAAGTTTATATAACCGACCGGATCTTGCGGATTCGCTTCAATTATATCATTGAAAAGCTGTGCTGCTTCCTCATACTTTTGTTCTTTCATCAGCTCTATCGCCTGCTGATTTTTATCCATTCTTTCACCTCTAATCATCGATAGCGGGACAGAAACCACTCATCAACCGACATAGTCAAGATAATTTTCATCTTTGATAACTTCATCGATCGTACCGCCTCCCAGACAAACGTCACCGTCATAAAACACGACCGCTTGTCCGGGTGTTATTGCCCGCTGTCTTTCATGGAATTCAACATGTACGTTACCATCTTCCATTTTAGTGACCGTCACCTCGTTATCCTGCTGACGATACCTGAATTTAGCGGTACATGTGAACGATTCACCCGGCGTCGGATTGATCCAGTTGACGTCTGAAGCAATCAAACCATCTGAATATAATTTGTCATTATCAAAGCCCTGGCCAACATATAAAATATTGTCCTTAAGATTTTTACCGACGACAAACCATGGTTCACCTGATCCACCGATTCCCAAGCCTTGGCGCTGACCGATCGTATAATACATAAGACCGTCATGGCGGCCTTTTTCAACACCATCCAATGTTGCCATGACACCCGGCTGTGCAGGCAAGTATTCGCTCAGGAATTCTTTGAAGTTTCGTTCACCAATAAAGCAAACGCCTGTACTGTCTTTTTTCGTCGCAGTCACCAGACCATGTTCTTGGGCAATTTCCCGGACTTCATGCTTATTCAGATGGCCAAGTGGGAATATGACGTTTTCAAGCACATCTGAGGTCAGTTGATTTAGGAAATACGTCTGATCTTTATTATCATCCACGCCCCGGAGCATTTCATATTGCCCATTATTATTTCTCACTTGCGCATAATGACCTGTAGCAAGATAGTCTGCCCCAAGTGACATGGCATGCTCAAGGAAGGCCTTAAATTTAATTTCCTTATTGCACATCACATCCGGATTAGGTGTTCTGCCCGCTTTATATTCATCAAGAAAATACGTGAACACTTTATCCCAGTATTGTTTCTCAAAGTTAACGGCAAAATAGGGGATATCCAGTTGGTTGCATACCCGGACAACGTCATCATAATCTTCTGTAGCGGTGCAGACGCCATTTTCGTCTGTATCATCCCAATTTTTCATGAAAATACCAACAACATCGTAACCTTGTTCTTTCAGGAGGAGTGCGGCGACAGATGAGTCAACACCACCGCTCATGCCAACAACGACCCGTGTATCTTCATTTTTTTTCATGTTTATCACCACCTTATTTATTGTGTTAACCGTTTAACAATCGTCGCAACACGGTTTGCTGCTTCAATCACATTTTCTTCTGTATTGAACGACCCAAAACTGAACCGGATTGAGTTAGTCGTCCGGTTGTCATTTTCCCCGTACATGGCTGCCAATACATGGGACGGCTCCACTGACCCTGCTGTGCATGCACTGCCGCTTGATGCCGCTATACCATCCAAATCAAAATTTGTCAACAGAGCCTCAACGTTTGCACCGGGGAAACTGATATTGACAATCGAAGCTATACTTTGATCCAGCGCGCCGTTCACAGCGTAATTTACCCCGTTTTCGGAAAGCTGCTTCATAAACTGTTCTTTATAATGGGCGTATGTCTGCCTTCTATCTGCCTTGTTATCCAGCGACAGTTCAACAGCTGTCTGAAACCCGACAGCAGCAGCAACATTCTCCGTACCCGGGCGGCGTTTTCGTTCCTGTTCGCCCCCAAATTGCAATGCTTCGATTTTTACACCATGCGAAACATACAAAAACCCGATGCCCTTAGGCCCGTTTATTTTATGGGACGAAACAGTTAACAAATCAATTCCTGATTGTTTCACATCAATATCCAATAAGCCGAAAGCCTGTACAGCATCTGTATGAAAATACGCCTGATGATCTTTTAGTATCTCACCAATCGCTTCCACCGGCTGGATGACACCTGTTTCATTATTCACATACATGATGGATACTAAAATGGTTTCCGGTGTGAGCGCCTCTGTTAAATCAGCAATGTTAATCCTTCCCGTTTCATCAACCGGAAGATACGTGACATCAAACCCTTGCTGTTCCAGGTTTTCAGCTGTATATAGTGCGGCATGATGCTCCTGATGCGTCGTAATGATATGATTCCCTTTATGCCGATTAGCCAAAGCTGTTCCAATCATGGCCAGATTATCTGCTTCAGTTCCGCCGCTTGTAAAGACAATTTCTTTTTCATCAGCTTGAATACTCCCTGCCATTGTACGACGCGCCTCATCAAGATATTGTCTGGCTTTCCGTCCGAATGCATGAACACTTGACGGATTGCCGAAAATATTTGTCATAATCGGATTCATTGCTTCAATGACCCGTTTATCCATTGGGGCCGTAGCTGCATGATCCAAATAAATGTGGTCCATGTTTCTTACCCTTTCCTGCTCAAAATTATTTAAATATAAAACATATAAGCATCTTGCAGCTTATCATTTTCATGCCGCTTCAAATCTTCCAGGGTTGTGGTATCCAGCACATCTTTAACGGCATCCCTGATCCTTATCCATAGCGCCTGTTTAGCAGGTTCTTCATCCTCAATTCCTTCGACAGGTGAGATGGGTCCTTCCAATACACGTATAATGTCACCTGCTTTTATATCGCGCGCGTCTTTTGCCAGTATATAGCCGCCATAGGCACCCCTGACACTCTTAACCAGACCCGCATTTCTTAACGGTGAGGCCAGCTGTTCCAGATAATGTTCAGACAAACCCTTATCACGTGCGATTGTCTTCAGTGATGTTGGTCCATCACCATGTCTCCTTGCCAGTTCAAGCATGATTGTTAACCCATATCGTCCTTTTGTGGAAATCTTCATTTGTAACACCTCGTGACATAAACGTCCATATTCTTTATAACAATACACAATATTATAGCATGAATTACCTGTCTCTTGCATTTTAACACAATCAGAATTACGCTTTTACATATACAGCTTATTATTTTATAAAAAGGACGATGAAAATGAAACCACTTGCTTATCGCATGCGACCCGAACACATAGACGACATTATCGGCCAGGAACATTTGGTCACCAAGGGAAAAATACTTAACCGCATGATTCAGGCTGAGCGCCTGTCTCCGATGATTCTTTTTGGCCCGCCCGGAACCGGAAAGACGTCATTGGCATATGCTTTGGCCAAAAGTTTAAATATCCCGGTAAAAATGTTAAATGCTGTCGTTGATAAGAAAAAAGATATGGAAATTGTGGTGGAAGAAGCAAAAATGAGCGGCCAAGTCGTATTAGTGCTTGATGAAGTGCACCGACTGGACAAGGCAAAGCAGGATTTCCTGCTTCCGCATATCGAGAGCAACCTTCTGACATTAATTGGCTGCACGACAAGTAATCCTTATCATTCTATTAACCCAGCCATACGCAGCAGATGCCATTTGTTCGAAACGATGGACAATATCAAAACAGCCATTATAAGAGCTGCGAACGATGATGTGAATGGATTGGGTTCTGAGCCAATTGAGCTGACAGAAGAGGCGTTGGATCACTTGGCGTTCGCTGCGAATGGTGACATGCGCTCAGCCTTGAATGGCCTTGAACTTGCCGTATCCTCAACACCCAAGAACAATGATGGAAAAATCGTTATCTCACTGGAAGCCGCTGAAGAATGCATGCAGAAAAAAAGTTTTTCGCATGATAAAGATGGTGACGCGCATTATGATGTCCTGTCAGCATTTCAAAAATCAATCCGGGGCAGTGATGTTAACGCAGCATTGCATTATCTCGGCCGATTGATTGAGGCAGGTGATCTGGATAGCATCGCTCGACGTATGATTGTTATAGCGTATGAGGATATCGGCCTTGCCAACCCACAGGCTGGTCCCCGTGCCGTTTCCGCTGTCCAGGCTGCAGAACGGCTTGGGTTTCCGGAGGCACGTATACCATTAGCCGTCACCATCGTGGAACTGGCCCTGTCTCCTAAATCCAATACAGCATATAAGGCGCTTGATGAGGCACTCTCTGATATCCGCAGCGGAAAAAGCGGGGATGTGCCGGCCCACTTAAAAGACACCCATTACCAAGGGGCTCAAAAAATTGGACGGGGCGTTGATTATAAATACCCGCACAATTATGAAAACAACTGGGTCAATCAGCAGTATTTGCCTGAGACAATTAAAAATAAAGATTACTATAAACCTAAGGACAGCAGCAAATTTGAACAGCAATTAAAACAAGTCCACGAAAAAATTCAGTCGGAAAAAAATAATACTAGATTTTAAAGGTATAATTCCTTTTTCAAACGGTCAAACTAAACAATATAGATAAAGTGAAACGTCCATCAGTGATGAAGGTCTTCAGCCTCCATTGATGGTTAAACACAACATCCTGAAACGCCTTTGATACCTGTAACGTTCAGGCCGAAGCAATTCAGGGTGTCAGCGTCCGCTTTCTCCCCCTGAACATTTAACTCATGTTCCTGAGTTAGGAGACATACGGACGATTGCACAGGTATACAATTCTATGTTTTAAATCATGATGACCGTTTTTGAAAAAGGAGTTGACTATAATGGGAAAAGTAAGACAGGATGCTTGGTCGCATGAAGATGATCTGTTACTGGCGGAAACTGTATTACGCCATATCAGAGAAGGCAGTACACAATTACATGCTTTTGAGGAGGTTGGCGATAAGCTGAATCGTACTTCAGCCGCCTGCGGATTTCGCTGGAACGCCGAAGTCAGGAATAAATATAACGATGCTATAGAACTTGCGAAACGGCAACGGAAAGAGAAAAAACGTGCCGCTGCCAAAAAAGCGAAACAACCTGTTATCGCAATGCCGCAAAATGATAATGCAGCTGTCGAACCCGTCAAAACAGAAAATGCGGATGAACAACAATCCCTAACAATGGATTCTGTTATTCAATTTTTAAAACAGTTGAAAAAAGACTATCAGGCTTCCAATCAATCAAAACGCTCACTGGAGCAGATGAAGCAGGAAAATGAAACGTTAAGGGATCAAGTGAGTGAACTGGAAAGTCAATTGACCCGTACGACAAAGCAACTTGAAACAGTACAGGAAGACTATCAAGTATTTATGCAAATTATGGACAGAGCTCGCAAGATGACTGTTTTTGAAGATCAGGATTCATTACAAGCCCCATCATTCCGCATGGATAAAAATGGAAACCTGCAACAGGTTGTGGATGGTTCGTCCAACCAATAAGAAAAACTCAGGCCCAGCCTCGTCTTTCCAGAGGCAGAGGCCGGAAGTCAGCTGGAAGAAATCGGCGAATTAGCCGATTTCAATACTGTGAAAACGTCACCTAAAATGATATACTTTCTGACTTATGAGAAAAGCAAAAGGAATCGGCACAGCCGATTCCTTTTATTCTGACCTCTGGCATCTGTTATTATCCCGCATGTAACGGACATTAATCCCCCCAAAATACGGGGGATAATTGTCCGTAAATGCCCGATTCGGTTCGGGCCAACACGATGTTGGTCACAAAGGCGTTGCAACAGGACGTTGCGTACTTAGCCTTTGTTCCTTTTCTAAGCGAGGGAAATACACCCTCGCTTATTGAAGTTTCACTTTATGTATCTATCAATCCCAATTGTGCCGTCTGTTTTTTTTGTTTTGATCCCGCTCAAGGCAGGTGGGTGCCCTGTTCCATATATTATTATGCTTCCCCTTTTCAGGGGCATGCACGCAATATGAAAACCTATTCGGGCTCCCATTTATATAAGTGTTCGGTCAAAACGAATGTAGCAGACGTACACATCAGGATTGAAATCATTCGCTTATCTTTTGTAAGGCTATATTAACATACACTTAACGTATTATCAATAAACACTCATATGAAATATACATGACAGATGTTAAAATTATACAACAACTTTCTGCGTGAACTGGCAGTAACCGATTTAAGTTTCACTTTTTCAATTGAATCATTCTTCATGTTTGATTTGAATGGATAGTTCCTGCAACTGCTCATCACTTACATCGCTTGGCGCATCAGTAAGCAAGTCTGAAGCTGATGCTGTCTTTGGAAACAAAATTGTATCCCTGAGATTTGACCTCCCAGCCAAAATCATGACGAACCTGTCCAGACCCAATGCAATGCCTCCATGTGGAGGCGCACCATATTCCAGTGCTTCAAGCAGAAATCCGAACTGTTCCTCGGTCTTTTCGTTTGTAAATCCCAAAACTTCAAACATTTTCTCCTGATGTTCTTTCTTATGAATACGCAATGAACCACCGCCAAGTTCATAGCCGTTTAAGACGAGGTCATAGGCATTGGCGCGGACACTTCCCGGATCAGTGTCCAATTTGGCCAAATCATCCTCAACCGGCATTGTGAACGGATGATGCGCCGCAAAATACCGTTCAAGCTCTTCATCATATTCCAGTAACGGCCAATCAGTGACCCAGAGAAAATTAAACTTGCTCTTGTCAATCAAGTCCAATTCTTTGCCCAGTTTTAGCCGCAGTGCCCCTAAGCTGTCATAAACAATATCTGTCTTATCGGAGCCAAACAGCAGCAAATCGCCATCGGATGCATCTGCCCTGTCGATCAGGCCTTGTTTTTCCTCATCGGATAGGAACTTGGCAATGGGTCCTGTCACGTCGCTTCCTTCAATTTTCAGCCATGCCAATCCTTTTGCACCATAAACTTTTACAAAATCGGTCAATTTGTCAATGTCTTTTCGGGAATAATTTGCCGCCTGCCCTTTTACATTTAACAAACAGACTTTCCCTCCTGCTTCCAGCGCTCCTCTGAATACCTTGAATGATGAATTCGCCACAACGTCCGACACATGAATGAGTTCCATGCCCAGGCGCGTATCAGGTTTATCAGAACCAAATCGTTCCATCGCTTCATGATATGGCATTCTCGGCAATGGCAGTGAAATATCGATATCTTTTACTTCTTTCAAAACATGCTTCATCATTCTTTCAGTCATGTCCATGATATCATCACCGGTCATAAAAGACGTTTCAATATCTATTTGTGTAAATTCCGGCTGACGATCTGCCCGTAAATCCTCATCCCGGAAACAACGTGCAATCTGGTAATATTTTTCAAAACCGCTCATCATGATCAACTGTTTGAACAACTGTGGTGATTGGGGAAGAGCATAAAATTCACCCTCATGCACACGACTTGGAACGAGATAGTCTCTTGCACCCTCAGGCGTACTTTTTGTCAATATAGGGGTTTCCATTTCTAAAAAGTCATCATCATTCAAAAAGTTGCGTATCGCCTGAGTTGTTTTGTGACGCATTTTAAACGTTTCCTGTAATGGACTTCTGCGCAAATCAATATAACGGTATTTCAGGCGTAAGTCCTCGGCAACATCCGATTCTTCCTCGATCAGGAATGGAGGTGTCTTTGCCTTATTCAGGATTGTTAACTCTGACGCAATCACTTCAACGCTTCCTGTTTCCATTGCCGGATTCACCGTAGAGGCATCGCGCTTAACCACTTTGCCCTTCACTTCCAGAACATATTCAGTCCTGACCGTATCAGCTATCTCCAACGCTTTTTGAGAATGATCCGGATTGAAAACAACTTGAACAAGTCCGGATTTATCACGTAAATCAATAAAAATTAAGCCGCCTAAATCCCGGCGTCTCTGCGCCCATCCCTTTAATAAAACAGGTTGTTCAACATCTTTTTCATCTAATGTACCGGCTGAAATCCGTTCACTCATTAGTATTTCCTCCTGACAGCTTCGCCTGCAAATATTCGACTAATTGCGTTAGACGTACTTCTTCCTGGTTACCCGTATCATTTCTTTCACATTGATCACTTGCTGCGCTATTTCACTTTCACCCAAAATTAATACATATTTAGCGCGGAAACGATCCGCTGCTTTAAACTGTGCTTTCGTTTTACGATCCTGGTAATCACGGTCAATTTGGATACCATTTTTTCGCAATTCATGAACAAGTTGAACAGAAGCCTTTTCTGCTTCATCACCGACTGTAACAATAAAGCAGTCCAGATCCTCGTCGGCGGGAATTTTAACATTTTCAGCTTCAAGAGCCATAAGCAGCCGTTCAAGCCCCATTCCGAATCCAATCCCCGGGGTTGCCGGTCCGCCCAATTCCTCGATCAGGCCATTATACCTGCCGCCGCCGGTAAGTGTTGTAATCGCGCCAAACCCTTCTGCTTCACTCATGATTTCAAATGCTGTGTGATTATAATAGTCAAGACCGCGGACAAGATTTGGATCAACTTCATAATCTATCCCCATCAGCGTCAGATAGTTTTTGACTTTTTCAAAATAAATCGTGGAATCCTCATTCAAATAATCAAGAACAGATGGCGCCGTCTTCATAGCGGGGTGTTCACTATCCGTTTTACAGTCCAGAATCCGCAATGGATTTTGCACGAGCCGCGTTTGGCAGTCATTGCATAATTCAACCTTGTGCGGTGTGAAATGATCCACCAATGCCTGCCGGTGGTTTTCCCTGCTTTCTTTATCACCCAGCGAGTTTATCACCAGTTTCAAGGACCTTAGCCCAAGTTCCCGATAAACCGACATCGCCAAATCAATGACCTCCGCATCGATGGCCGGGTCAGCGCTCCCCATTGCCTCAACGCCAAATTGGTTCAACTGCCGCATCCTGCCCTTCTGCGGACGCTCATAACGGAACATTTGGGCAAAATAATACAGTTTAACAGGCTGACTCGGATTTCCGTGCATCTTATGTTCAACAAATGAACGTACGACGGATGCTGTACCTTCCGGGCGGAGTGTCAGACTTCTGCCGCCGCGATCTTCAAATGTATACATCTCTTTTTGCACAATGTCAGTCGAATCACCTACCCCGCGCTGAAAAACTTCTGTATGCTCAAACAAAGGTGTCCGTATTTCATCAAAATGGTACCGTCTGCACACATCTTTAATTTTCTGTTCGACAAACTGCCATTTAGCAGCCTCTTCCGGTAAAATATCGACCGTACCTCGTGGAGCTTTCATACTCATTATTACAACCCCCTATTCCTATTTTACATATAAAAAACTCCCATCCCTTATATATAAGGGACGGGAGTTTGCCCGCGTTGCCACCCTGATTGATGTTCTTACAACATCCGCTCTTCACAGTTAACGCCTGCAAAACGTCTATACCTACTCTATAACGGGAATACGATACAAAACAGCTGTGGTAAAACCGATTTCCCACAAACTATTCCAATCCCTGTTCGATACAGAACCTAAGGAATGTCGTTCATCAGGGCTTCTGTGAAAATGTTTCCAGCCTATGACATTTTCTCTCTGGTCACAAGCGACCTGACTACTGTTTCCATCACTGGTTTTGTTTATCTATCACATTGAATGAATACTATAATAATGTTTCATGGCTTCGTTGTCAAGTACGGGTTATTTTTTTCTTCAACCTTTTAACTTCGCCAAGTGAAACCCCTAGCTCTTCTGCGATTTCCATATGATTAAACCGGTCTTCCATTTCCGTAAAACGGTGAAAATCCACACCGAAAATTTCCTTATCAGTACTCGAGTGCCACTGCTTTTCATGTATACGCACCACAATTCCTCCCTTGTCTCTCCTAGTTTTGCCTAATTGAATACTTTTTATTAAAATAGAGAGAGGTTATGAAAATACACGATAGGATGAATGTGAGTGCACTTAAAAAAATCCGCGGTAATGTTTACCATTATTCTATGCCTTTCATTTGCATCTGTTGTACAAGCTAAAAACACGATCACGATTCAATATGACAATACCCATTTACGTGAAGGACCTTCAACAACATATGAAATCAACGGGTACGCCGAAAAAGGAGAAGAATTTAACGTTATATCAGCAGAAGATAAATGGATCGAAATTACAAATGGGCAAATGTCGGGCTATGTATTCAAAGAATTTATTAATAATCAGTCAGCCTATACGTCATCAGGTCTGGATAATAAAACAATCGTCATAGATGCCGGGCATGGCGGGATTGATGTGGGTGCAATTGGTGCAAGTGGCTCTTATGAGAAAGATTTCACCTATCGGACGATGCAGGAACTGGAAGAAAAGCTTACCATACTTGGCGCTGACGTTATTTTAACAAGAGGGGAAGATCGGTATGTGTCACTTGCGAGCAGGACAAGCCTGGCCAATATAGTGAATGCAGATGCTTTTATAAGTATCCATTACAACAGTTTTTCCGAAGCACCCAATGTAACAGGAATCGGCACATATTACGATCATGAACAGGACGCGCCCCTTGCAGTGTCTGTTCAAGATGGTTTGATCAGCAAAACTGAAGCAGCTGACCGAAAAGCACAGGAAGAAGACTACTACGTCATCAAACAAACCTTCCGCCCGTCTATTCTCGTTGAACTTGGATTTATTTCCAATCCGGAAACAGACCAGCTTCTTCAGACCAATCGTTACCAACAGAAACTAATATCAGGTATTGTTACTGGGCTGAACAATTACTTTTTACACCCCTGAAAAATCAGTGGGGAAAGTGCGCCCCACCGAATGAAGTTTCTACCGTTCATGGCTGTCAAGGATGATTGTTACCGGTCCTGAATTGGTTAATCGGACATGCATCATTTCGCCAAATTCGCCTGTTTCCACTTGAATTTGCTGCTGTTCGATCTGCTGATTAAAATATTGGTACAGTTCATTTGCCTGTTCCGGTTTGGCGGCATCCAAATAACTTGGCCGCCGTCCTTTTCGTGTATCGGCATACAGTGTAAACTGCGATATGGACAGTACTTTCCCTGAAATATCTTTTAATGACCGATTCATTTTGCCATTTTCATCATCAAAAATCCGCAAATGAACCAATTTATTCACCAGATAGTCCGCGTCTTCTTCTGTATCATCGTGTGTTACACCAAGCAGGACAACCAGTCCATGATCGATCGCTCCTGTTGTTGATTCATTGACGGTGACACTGGCCTGTCCCGAACGCTGAATTACTGCTTTCATGCCTCGATGACTCCTTTATAACTAATTTATTGTGTCGTCCGTGTCACGGTGTAAACATCTTTTATCTGTTTAATTCGATCGACAATCCGTTTTAAATGTCCTATATTGTGAATAAGGATTGTTATGTGAATAACAGCCATTCTGTTTCGATCTGAACGGCCATTGACATACGTAATATTCGTTTTCGTTTCATTTACCGCTTGTAATACTTCGTTGACGAGACCACGGCGATCATATCCGGAAATCTCCAGATCAACATGGTATTGCTTTTTGTCCGTGCGGGTGTTTTCCCATTCGACATGAAGCAGACGTTCCTTAACTTCTTCTGACTGTACATTCGGGCAATCTTTCCGATGTACAGAGACACCTCTTCCTTTTGTAATATAACCAACAATCGGATCACCGGGAACCGGATTACAACATTTCGAGAGGCGGACTAATAAATTATCAACCCCTTCCACTTTAACACCCGAATCCCTTTTTTGGATTTTTTTCGTTATCGCATCATTTTTAACTTCCTCAATTGTTTCTTCAAGGTTCTGTTCCTTTTGTTTGGCTTGACGCAACCTGTCTGTCAGGCGTGTTGCGATTAATGCTGCCGTAATTCCCTGATATCCTACTGCGGCATACATATCGTCCTCATTGGAAAAATTAAACTTTTCAAACACACGCTGTAAATTATCATGTGTTAACACGTCTTTGGGTTCAATTCCGAATGCGCGAATTTCTTTATCAACAGCTTCCTTGCCTTTACTGATATTTTCATCACGGCGCTGCCTTTTAAAGAATTGTTTAATTTTACTTTTCGCCTGTGATGTCTGAGTAATTGCCAGCCAATCATGAGAAGGACCATATGAATGCTTGGAGGTCATGACATCCACAATATCCCCGTTTTTCAGCTGATAATCGAGTGGTTCCATTTTTCCGTTCACTTTCGCACCAATTGTCTTATTGCCCACTTCCGTATGAATCCGGTAAGCAAAATCAAGCGGGACTGAGCCTGACGGCAACTCGATGACATCACCTTTGGGTGTAAACACATAGACCATATCGGAAAACAAATCAACTTTTAATGTTTCCATAAATTCCTCTGCATCATGTGTCTCATTCTGCCAATCGAGAATTTCCCGGAACCATGTCAGTTTATCTTCAAACGCTTTACTCCCCTTCGATGGCTGCTTCCCCTCTTTATAAGCCCAATGTGCCGCAATTCCATATTCTGCAATTTCATGCATTTCCTTGGTGCGTATTTGGACTTCAAGCGGATCACCTTTTGGACCAATGACCGTAGTATGCAATGACTGATAAAGATTTGGCTTAGGCATAGCAATGTAATCCTTAAATCTGCCCGGCATCGGTTTCCAGCATGTATGAATGATTCCCAGCACTGCATAACAGTCTTTAATGCTGTGAACAAGAATGCGAACGGCAAGCAAATCATATATTTCATTAAATTGTTTGTTTTGCTCGGCCATTTTTCGATAAATACTGTATAAATGCTTCGGTCTGCCGGAAATATCCGCTTCAATGCTGACATCCTTCAATTGATCCTTCAATTCATCAATAACGTCATCAATATAGGACTCCCGTTCTTCCCGTTTTTGTTTCATCAGTTGAACAATGCGGTAATACTGTTGTGGATTCAGATAACGTAATGCGGTATCTTCGAGTTCCCATTTAATGGTTGATATCCCGAGCCGATGAGCTAATGGGGCAAAGATTTCCAATGTTTCATTGGAAATCCGGCGTTGTTTATGTGGCGGTAAATGTTTCAGCGTCCGCATGTTATGCAGCCGGTCCGCAAGCTTAATTAAAATAACCCGGATATCCCTTGCCATTGCAACAAACATTTTCCTGTGATTTTCTGCCTGAAGAGCTTCCTTCGATTTATATTTTATTTTTCCCAGTTTGGTAACGCCATCGACCAGCATGGCCAATTCATGGTCAAAAGCATCTTCCAAATCGTCTAATGTCACATCTGTATCCTCAACAACATCATGCAAAAATCCCCCGGCAATTGTCACCGGATCCATATTCAGTTCAACCAGAATCCCGGCAACCTGAACCGGATGAACAATATAAGGTTCGCCAGATTTCCGAAACTGATCCTTATGGGCATCTTCGGCAAATTTATATGCATCATGAAGGTATTCAGCATCTTCCTCTGATAGGTACCGACGGGCCTTATTAATCACTTCTTCACTTGTTAATGCTTCCTCTTTAGCCATAAAATCACCTGAATTCACTTTAACAATAATTCTTAACAGTTCAGATCCGGCACTCCGGCTTCTTGCGGGTTCCGTTCAACCCTTGCACTATGGGAGTGATTAGGGATCCTTTTCTATTGTTTATAGTATTGAAAAATTTCACCTGAATGTAAAGGAAAAACCATTGGTAATGTCAACTTAATTTTTCAGTTATCTAAGCAAACAAATAAGAATAGGCCTGACGAATGGTTGGTTCGATCAGACCTTGCACGGCAGACATTAACTAATAACGCATTAATGTCAGCACATCATATCCTTCCAGTTTATCAAGCCCGTTCAGATAAGACAGTTCAATCAAGAAGGCACACCCTGCTACAATTCCTCCCAGTTCTTCCACTAATTGGATGGTTGCTTCGATTGTTCCGCCTGTTGCGAGCAAATCATCCGTAATCAGTACACGTTGGCCGGGCTTAATGGCATCTTTGTGAATCGTCAGCACATTTTTGCCATATTCCAGCCCATAATCAACTTTAATCACGTCACGCGGTAATTTTCCTTCTTTCCTGACCGGTGCGAATCCAACTTCCAGTGCATAGGAAACAGGGCAGCCAATAATGAAACCTCTTGCTTCGGGGCCAACAACACGATCAATATTTTTTTTGCGAGCATATTCCACAATTTCATCCACTGCTGATTTAAATACTTCTCCATTATCCATTAAGGGCGTAATATCTTTAAATTGTACGCCTTCTGTCGGCCAATCTTCAACAATTTCCACGTGTTTTTTATAATCCATATACAAGTTCCTCCTTAGGCATGTGCCTATCTTTCATGCATTCACTCAACCATGATCGCAGTTCATCATACGATGAATAATAGAGTGTTTTCTCGATTTCAGCCTTGTTCAGACGCTCCTGATAGATAGCAGATTCGGATAAATCCTTTTTCACAGGATTAGCGTTCAATTGAATAAGACCATTTTCTATTTTAACAAAACCGAGATCAAAAAACACATTTGCCATAAACTTTATCCGATCTTTTGTCCATGCTTTAGCATCCATGATCATGGCTAATTCCTTATTTATATCAATCTGTTTTCGTTTGGCAAGAAGTGCGTACAGCCATTTGAAATCGTCTCTTGATGGAAAAGTCTTCATAAACGTACTATCTTCCAGCCGGAAACATACGTGAATATTGACCGGGTTAAGTTGTTGCAGTAATAATTGCAGTGTTTCCAGTTTTGTTGGTAAATCATACAGAAAAAGCGTATGGACGTGCTTCAAGCTGCCTATATCCGTATCATATGTAACCCATCGAACATTATCGGGTAAGGAATCTCCATCCTGTACTGTTTGCTTAACTGCTACATGGTCAGTATGAGACGTTACAAACCGCATCAGATCGAACTGTTTCTTTCCCCGGTGATCAAATAGCTGTCTTTCATCAATTTTCATATCGTGCATGACAATCTGTAATTTCCGAAAACCGTTCCACTCATTAATATTGAGCTCGCCAACAACAGATATCGGTGTTTTAGGTGAGAGATGATCATATAAACCACCAAACCCAAAGCCAATTCCATCAATCGTCTTATTCTGCTGCCGGAATTGCATTTTTAAATGGTTCCGATTACTTCCAATCTGTCTTACTTCTGCAGGTACATCTTTTATATGGAAAACAGGTTTTGGATTAGCCATGCCAAAAGGTGCCAACTCCCTAATCTCCTCAACCAGTTCTTCATTGATTTCCGGTAAAGTGACAGTCTTTGCAACCTCAATTTCCTGGGTAAAATCTTCCGGTGTCAGCTGCTGATGAATCATATCGTTCAGTTCCGACTGCAGTGTTTGCAGGTTGTCCAACGGCAGCGTCATCCCGGCCGCCTGTGCATGCCCGCCAAAGTGCGTAAACACATCTCTTATTTTCATACAATTCGAAAACAAGTCAAAAGCAGGGATACTTCTGGCTGATCCTTTCATAATCCCCTCTTCCGGTATAATTGAAAGGACAATCGCCGGACGGTCATATTTCCGTACAAGGTTTGATGCCACAATTCCCAATACACCTTGATTCCAGCCTTCTTTGGCAACAACAATGACGCCTTGCTCAGCCGCTGGAACCACCATCTCTTCGGCTTCTTTCACAATAGCACTTACAATCTTCTGCCGCTCCTGATTGAGCGACTGAACCATCTCTGCGATTTGATCAGCCTCATCCTGATCATCAGTCAATAACAGCTCAACAGCCATATCAGCATCCTGCAACCGGCCAACAGCGTTTAGTCTCGGACCAATTGAAAAGCCTATATCCTCTTCAGTAACATATCCTTTAATCCCACAAACGTTCTTAATTGCTTTCAACCCCGGTTTCTTCGTTGCTGATAAAGCTTTTAATCCATAAGAGGCCAGGATACGATTTTCATCAACTAATGGAACAAGATCAGCAATCGTGCCAATCACCAAATAATCAAGATAGTGTTCCGGAAAGGAGCCAAGCAAACTTTCCGCAAACTTAAATGCGACGCCTGCACCTGCCAATTCCTTGAACCTGTAATTAGGTGAACACTTAGGATGAATGATCGCATATGCATCCGGCAACTGTTCCTGAGGCTCATGGTGATCGGTAATAATCAGGTCAATCCCAAGCTGTTTCGCAACAGCCGCCTCATGTATCGACGCTATTCCTGTATCAACGGTTATAATTAAATGATAGCCATTGTCATAAGCTGCTCTGAATGCTTCCTCATGCGGTCCATATCCCTCTGTAAAACGATTCGGTATATAATAGTCACAATGTGCACCAAGCTCGCGTAACGTCTTAAGCATGATTGCCGTTGAACTGACGCCATCAGCATCATAATCACCATAGACGAGGATTTTTTCGTTTGCAGCAATCCCTTTATGTACGCGTTCTGCTGCTTTGTCAATATCTGATAAATACTTGACACTGTATAATTGTGATAAATTAGGAGATAAGAACATTTCAGCTTCTTCATCTGATGTGATACCCCGCTGTCGTAACAATTCCTTGATTAGCGGTGAGCATCTACTGGAATTCCAATTTGGCAAGTCGTTTTGTTTTTTTGCAAACTTCCATTTCATTTTACTCTCTAACATAAACTCACCCCTGACTAATCCAGTATACAAGAGATAGTCACGGGGAGCAATCAGGTTATTTTTTGTTTTTATCCAATTGATCAGTCGCTTCATTTTCGATGTCAGCTTCATGAAGTAAATCATGCTTTCTCAAAGTTTCTTGTAACTGATGTTTCTCTGATATCAGTTCATGACGTTCCCTCTGCAACTGGAGAACTTTCACAAGACCGGCTGCTGCGGTTATGATCCCACCCATCAATACAGAAAATAAAATAACCAATATCAAAGGTGCCCTTCCAGTGCCAAATAAGTAATTTACCTCCACCGGATCAACATTGATCACAGCAAATACTGCGATAATGAAGACAAAAATAATGGCTGAAATGACATAGGTTTGCCCTCTCATATTTTTTCCTCCTTTTGATGAAAACTCTATTGTCTGAATTACCCTTTTAGTTCTAAACATAACCATAAAATTCCCCTAACACGAATAGCATTAGGGGAATTTCATCATACTTGCGGGCCCTCTGTACGTTTCTTTTTGACAAAGCTGACCGGCTTATCCTTTATATTCCTTCCGCGCCAGACAAGCCATAGCTGTGAAGCCAGGAACAAGGATGAGTACGTGCCCACCAGCAGCCCGACTGCCAGTGCGATGGCAAAACCTGTTATGGATTGTGCACCGAGGAACAGAAATGCCAGGACAGCCAGGAGCGTTGTGACCGTTGTATTAATACTGCGTGTCATGGTTTGGACAAGGCTGCGGTTGACAATTTCAGCAAGCTCTTTAAACGTTCTGACCCGCTGCTTTTTCTTTATATTTTCGCGAATCCGGTCAAATGTCACAATCGTGTCATTGATCGAATAACCGATAATGGTCAGGATGGCTGCCACAATCGTCACATCAAATTCAATCCTGGTCAGACTGAATATCGCCAATATAAAGAACGCATCGTGAACCAACGCAATAATCGCTGTAATCCCAAAAAACAGTTCAAATCGTAACGTGACGTATATAATCATACCTATTGAGGCAAGAGCTACAGCGTAAAGTGCATTTTGGACCAGTTCTTCTCCAACGATAGGCGAGACGACACTGACACTCGTTTCGGCATTGAAATTTTCCCCGAAATAGGTTTGAATGTCGGAAATTCGATCCTCATCAATCACCCGGTCATAACGGAGTATGGCACCCTCATTGTTAGTACCTGTAAGGACAACTGATTCTGCCTGGAGATTCAATTCTTCCAGACCATTTTCGATTTCCTCTGTATTCAGGGTTTCTTCTGCTGCCAGCTGAATTCTTGAACCACTGGTGAAATCGATGCCGGGATTCAGTTGGAATATTCCAAGGGCAATGCCTCCAATCACGACCATTATGGCCGAGGCAACAAAAAATTTCTTACGGTGTTGCACGACATTAAGCTCCCGGTTGAAAACTTTTGGTTCATATTCGGTTTTATCAGCAATATCCTTAATATCCTTCTGTTTCACACCGAACCAGCCCGGCCGGTTTTTCAGGAATTTGCTTCTGACCCATAACTTCATCAATAGTCTTGTTCCGTAAACTGCCGTCAGAAAACTGACAACAATACTTAAAATCAACATGGTTGCAAACCCTTTGACCGAACTGGTACCAAAAATAAACAGGACAGCCGCAGCAAGCAATGTCGTAATATTGGCATCGACAATGGCACGCAGCGAGTTTTTCGACCCTGTTCTAAACGATGCCGGAACCGATTTTCCTTCCCTGAGTTCTTCTTTAATCCGCTCGAAAGTGATGACATTCGCATCAACGGCCATACCAACACCAAGAATTAATGCTGCAATTCCCTGCAATGTCAGCACACCATTCATCAGATTGAAAATTAATAGAACCAAAAAGATATAAACACTTAAATTAATGGCTGCAATAACCCCTGGAAAACGGTAAACTGCCATGATAAAAATAAACACCAGACTTATACCGACAATCCCGGCAAACACCGTTTTATCCAGTGCCTGTTCACCGAATTGTGCCCCGACGGTGTTGGAATACAGTTCCGTCATGTTGACCGGCAGCGAACCGGCATTGATAATATCTGCAAGCCGCTGAGCCGATTCAACCGTGAAATTGCCTTCTATCATAACGTCGGTCGTATTTAGCGTTTGTTTTACCCCAGCAGCTGAAACATATTTAGGGTCCTCTTTCTGGACTTCTTCGTCGAACGAATCACCTTCCTGATAATCCATCCAGATGACAAGTAAATCTTCCCGCTCCGGAAATAGGGCACTCGGGTCATATTTGGACGATAATTCACTTGTGATGTCACGGAACTTCGAGGCATCCTGCAACTGTAATGTTACAATCGGCTCATTGGTCTGCTGTGAAAAATCCTGACTGGCCGCTCCTTCAACCAAATCGCTGCCATCCATCAATTTCTCATCTTCCACATTCCTGAAAGACAAACGTGCAGAAGTCGACAACAGTTCACGGGCCTCTTCCTGGTTATCCACCCCGGCAAGCTGGACACGGATCCGATCATCGCCTTCAATATCAATATTTGCTTCACTTATCCCTAACCGGTCCACCCGGTCGTTAAGGATTCTGACAGTGGATTCCAGTAATTCCCTGTCGGTTTCCTGATCTTCTTCAACAGGTTCCACTTCATACAAAACTTCAAAGCCGCCCTGAAGATCGAGTCCTAAATTAATATCTTTTGCAATACCTGTCACCGTTGACCCAATCGTTCCTGCCAATACAAGGACAATCAGAAAAAAGGCAACAATTCTTCCTCTCGTTTTCATCTGTCGTTTTGCCTCCCTTAATAACTTACGGGTCCATTATGTATACATTAATTCTTTCAGCTTAATCGTTATCAGTCAACGCAGCTATTGATGCTGCTAAGTCGTCATCCTGATGCGCATTAATGGTTAAATAGCTCATATAGACATTTGATGATAGGTGAAAAATATCCTGAACCACTTCATATAAACGCTTTGAAGGATTACCTTTCCACACTTTATCCTTCAGACAATTCCATACATCTTCACTCGTTGCATTATACCCCATTATCTTTAGTTCAGTCGCTTTACTTTTTAATGCTGGTTCAATTTCAGGTTTCCATTCTCGTGCATTTTTTATTATTTCCATGCCAAGTCCCTCCTCTTCAACAAACTTGTCCATTTATATCATCATGCTTGTCATGCTTGGCCTACTTGTTTGCATATATATCATTGTATCTGAAATTTTATTTTTTGAGAAGGTAGGTCGGCAATATTGGCCAAACAAACATTTCTGAAGGGAACATTAATTCTGATAATGGCAGGCATGATAACAAGACTGCTCGGTTTTATCAATCGTCTGGTTGTAGCCAGGATTATGGGTGAGGAAGGTGTCGGTTTGTATATGATGGCACTTCCCACGCTGTTTTTGGTAATTACGCTGACACAGCTTGGACTCCCGGTCGCCATCTCAAAACGGGTATCTGAAGCTGAAGCGAAAAATGATAAAGTCAAAATAAAACGCATTCTTGTTGTATCACTGCTCACAACAGGTGTTTTGAGTATTATTTTCACAATTGGCATGGTCATGGCCGCACCATTTATTGCCACAACGCTGCTGACCGATGAACGAACCATGTATCCATTAATTGCCATAAGCCCAATTGTGCCGATCATTGCTATATCTTCGGTTCTGAAAGGCTATTTTCAAGGACGCCAAAACATGAAGCCACAAAGTTTTGCGTTGGTCATTGAACAAATGGTACGGATTACATTTGTTGCTTTTTTCATCAAGCTTCTGCTCCCTTATGGCGTGGAATTTGCAGCAGCCGGAGCCATGTTTAGTGTGATACTCGGTGAACTTGCATCCATGCTGTATTTGGCAGGGATGTTTAAACGTCTGAAAATCATTCGCGTCCGCCACAGATTTTTTCAGTATATTAGGTCCAGCAAACATACGTTAAAAGAACTGTTTTCAATCTCGTTGCCCAGTACTGGCAGCGGCCTTATAGGCAGATTGTCGCATTTTCTTGAGCCTATCCTTGTTGCTCAAAGTCTGGCAATCGCCGGAATCTCCAGTTCTATGGCAACCAAGCAATACGGGGAACTGACCGGCTATGTATTACCGTTATTATTTTTACCTACATTTATCACAAATTCACTATCCATTGCTTTGGTGCCTTCCATATCCGAAGCAGATGCCCATCAGAATAAACAACTTATCCATTACCGGATCCATCAATCAATCAGAATTTCATTTGCGTCCGGGGCAATTGCAACGATTGTGCTAACATTATTTGCATCACCAATACTAAATTATATGTATGGAACCACCAATGCAAGTCATTTTTTAGTACTGATGGCTCCTTTTTTCATCCTTCTTTATTTTCAATCGCCATTACAGGCAGCATTACAGGCACTCGATTTGGCGAGACCAGCCATGTGGAACAGTTTAATTGGAGCAGCCGTAAAGCTGACAGTTCTGTTTTTACTGGCGTCCAACCCTGACTTTGGTATAAATGGGGTCGCTATAGCCATGGCAGTCGGTGTTGTCCTTGTCACGTTGCTTCACCTGGCCAGTCTTTACAAGGAAATTGGATTTATGATAGCAGGCTTTGATTTGTTTAAAATGGGGTTACTGGTCGCTTTAACATGGGTGTGCGGAAGATTTATAAGAGATATGTTTACCGGAATGGAATCGAACCTGTTCATATTTATTTTAATGCTCATAGCCCTGGTGATTATTTATATATTCCTGCTCTTTGCTTTAAGATTCATTACGAAAGAAGAATTAAGACAAATACCAGTGCTGCAAAAATGGGTTTCATAAAAAATATAAAAACATAACGCCGGCAGGAGAGCTGCCGGCGTTATGTTTTTTAATAGGGTTCTTTCAGTAAATATTGTTGTTGTTAACCTCGCAGTTGATGTAAACTGCGACGTAAGTGCTTTGTTGATTTCCGTTCCGGCCAGTCGCGCACCTTAGGGCACGGCTTCAGCCTCCTCGCGGAAAACCGCCGCTGCGGGGTCTTCAGACACGTGCTTTTCCCGCAGGAGTCGACTGGCCTCCACTGCAATCAACAATCACAGGAGTGGTTTTATTTGAAGTATCACAGACCAGCGGAGGAAATATGCGGAGACTCCTGCGGGATGAGAGGCATAGGTGAGACCCCGGAGCGCGTCAGCGCGAGGAGGCTCACCAGCCGCCCTAAGGTGCGCGGAGCGTATTTCCGGAGCGGTGTCATAGCACACATAATATATTCTAAGTCGCAGTTTATGGGTTTTGTGTTAAAATAACAACTTTAGAAAACAGCATTTAACAGCAATTGTGCCTGCGATTTTATACTAAGACCCAATAAACTAAAATCTAAGACATATATGGAATCAAATACCGAATGTAAATATAAATTGTTGCTATCACAAGCGATAATATAACAAATGGCACGCCATACAACATAAATCGGATAAATGATAGCTTCTGACCCTCCCCTTCTGCCAAACCTGCCACAACGACATTCGCGGAAGCTCCGACCAGTGTGGCGTTTCCACCCAGGCAAGCGCCTAATGCCAACGACCACCAAATCGGATCCAGGTAAATCATGCCATAACTTTCAAATTCTTCAACGACCGGAATCATTGCTGCGACAAACGGAATATTATCAACAATTCCCGAAAACAATCCGGAAATCCATAAGATCAATATAGCCGTTGCTGCGAAATCACCATCGGTCCAAAGTACAATCGCCCTTGCAAGCTCATCAATAATCCCCGCTGATTCAAGACCGCCCACCAACGTAAAAAGTCCGATAAAGAAAAATAAGGTGACCCATTCAACCCGTGAAAAAACTTGTTCCGTATCCATTTCTTTTTCAGTGAGCAAGAGCAATAAAATGGCTCCGCTTAATGCGATAATGGTCAGGTCGATATGGATGAAGGCATGCAATAAAAAGCCCAGCAATGTCATCGTCAATACAGCAATCGATTGGTATAACATAGGCGTCCTTACAAGATAAGCAGATGCATTTGTTTTCATTAAATCCTCTGTACTGGTGTCTCCAGAACGTAATGTTCGTCTAAACAAAGGAAGCACAGTCCCCAGCATAATGAAAAACATAATAATCGCCAGCGGAGCCAGGTGGTTAATGAACGACAGGAACGTCAGATGATCCACAGCCTGTCCAATCATTATATTCGGCGGATCTCCAATAAGCGTTGCTGTACCGCCTATATTGGAGCTGAAAATAATCACCAGCAAATATGGAAAAGCCGGCAGATTTAATTGTTTTGTGATCTTCAGAATAATCGGAACCAATATCAGTACTGTCGTAACATTATCCAACAGTGCTGAACCAATCGCTGTCAAAATACTTACACCAATGAGCAGCGGAATCGGTGAACCTCTTACTTGCTGAGCAAACCGCACAGCAACAAAGGAAAATAATCCGGTTTTTTCAGTGATTGATATCAGTACCATCATGGAAAACAATAAAGCAATGGTGTTCCAGTCAATATAATTCGTAAACATTTCATTGATATCGTAAATGCCTGTCAGTAACAGTAAAACCCCGCCTGCCATAGCAACCACAGCTCGATTTATTTTATCTGTCATGATAAAAATATAACTGACAATAAAAATAATTCCCGCCAAAATTATGTCCATATGACATCCTCTTTCAATGTAATTGGTTGTCCCTTTTACAAATATATGTCGTAAACCGCAAAATAATTTCAGTCTATTTTTTATTTAAATGAATAGGATGATAATACATGGACAATCATTGGAAGGGAGGCGAGCAGCATGCGCAAACAACAATTTATTGCCTTACTGTATGGATGGATCATCGTTCTTGGCCTGATACTTTTGACAAGTATCATTCTTGCTTTTTTACTTCAATTTACCGGGATGAATGAAACGACATTATCATGGATGACATTAGCAGTTGGATTAATCAGTTTATTTATTGGCGGTCTTGTTGCGGGTATTAAAGGAAAAGAAAAAGGCTGGGTAATTGGAGCCATTACCGGAGCAGGTTTTACACTTTTCACATTCCTGGTTCAATATCTTGGTTATCAGCATGGTTTCTCATTGGAACAGTCACTTCATCATACAGGATTTATATTGGCAGCACTTCTCGGTGGAATGATCGGGGTAAATATGATCAAATCAGAAAATTAATAACTAATACGAAAGAAGTCAGCCCTGACTTAAATGGACTGACTTCTTTTCATTTTCCTTTATGTACCGGTCATAAAGTGTTATTGTGCATTGTCATTTTTGACTTCCCGAATAGCTGAACGATCATATGTCAGCCTTGGGCCATCACCCGGCTGAAGTACCACTGTGTCTTCATCAAGTGCATGGATTTCAGCGTGAAAGCCACCGATTGTTATAACTTTATCACCCTTTTGCAAATTAGACTGCATTTCTCTGACTTGCTTTTGCCGTTTCTGCTGCGGGCGAATAAGCAAGAAGTAAAAAATGACAAACATCAGGATGATTGGCAAGAGTGTTGCAAGCATTTCCATTTATCCAAACCCTCCTTTATCAAAAGTTTTTGGCATTCTCTTTATTAAAACCATATTGTTCAAAGAATGCTTCTTTAAAATCACCAAGCCGATCCTCGCTTATAGCTGTTCGTACTTGCTCCATCAATTTTAACAAAAAATATAGATTATGGTAAGTAGTAAGCCTGAATCCGAAAGTTTCGTTGCATTTCACTAAATGACGGATGTAGGCACGTGTATAGTTCCGGCATACATGGCAATCACAATTTTCATCAAGCGGGCTGAAATCACGGGCATATTTTGCATTCCGGACAACCAGACGGCCATTGGAAGTCATACATGTCCCGTTGCGTGCGATACGTGTTGGTAATACGCAATCAAACATATCAATTCCACGGATAGCGCCATCAACCAATGAGTCCGGTGACCCAACCCCCATCAGATAACGCGGCTTATCGGAAGGAATGAGTGGGGTTGTGAACTCCAGCATACGGTTCATAATGTCTTTCGGTTCTCCAACAGACAGCCCGCCTATGGCATAGCCGGGAAAATCCAATGAAACTAAATCTTCTGCACTTTGCTTTCGCAGGTCTTCATATTCACCGCCCTGAATAATTCCGAATAAACCTTGATCAAAAGGGCGTTCATGAGCTTTTAAACAGCGTTCTGCCCAGCGGGATGTCCGCTCCACAGAGGACTTCATATAATCATGTGACGCCGGATATGGCGGGCATTCATCAAATGCCATCATGATATCCGAGCCAAGCGAATTTTGAATAGTCACCGCCTTTTCGGGTGATAAAAACAGCTTCTCTCCGCTCAAATGATTCCGGAAATGAACGCCTTCTTCCTTAATGTCACGCATATCACTTAAACTGAACACCTGAAATCCGCCTGAATCAGTCAAAATCGCCCCATCCCAGTTCATAAACTGATGAAGGCCTCCAGCTTCCTCAATAATGTCATGTCCGGGCCGCAGCCATAAGTGATATGTGTTGGATAAAATAATGTTTGCGTTCATATCTTTTAATTCTTCGGGACTCATCGTTTTTACGGTGGCTAACGTTCCGACAGGCATAAACGCCGGTGTATCAAACGACCCATGCGGTGTATGGACTTTTCCGAGACGGGCACCCGTCTGCTTGCATGTTTTAATGTGCTCATATGTTATTGCTGTCATATTAATCGTTCCCTTGTTAAAGTAGTCCAATGTTTTGAAAGGCTGTTCTCTATATAATTGATGTTCAAATCCATAAAGTGAAACTTCATTCAGCGGAGCGCACTTTTCCGCTGAATGTTAGCTGAACAGAATCGGGCATTTAAGGTCAGTTAGCCGCCGTATTTTGGCGGGTTGCTGACCATTAGATGCGGGATAAACTGCGACACAACTTTTGGAATGTCTTCCTCCCATTCTATCGGGGCCTGAGTGCTAGTTCATCGCTGCGGAAAAATACTCCCTTTCCGCGGGGAACGCTTCAGCCTCCTCGCTCGCGGGCCAACACGATGTTGGTTACAAAGGCGTTGTCACAGGACGTGACGTTCTTAGCCTTTGTTCCTTAGTCGCTCGCTGCGGGGTCTTCAGACTGTTCCTTTCCCGCAGGAGTGTCGCATTTTTCCGCAGCTTAGTGTCGTGTTCTGTCCAAGTGAGAAAACATTCAATATACAGAAAGTCAACACCAGCGGAGGAAATACGCGGAGACTCCAGCGGGAGGATAGGCATAGGTGAGACCCCGCAGCGCGTTAGCGAGGTTTTTTCTGCGAGGAGTGCTGCTTCACCGAACACACTTGCAACACGACGAGCACGAGGAGGCTCACCAGCCGCCCTAAGGTGCGCGGAGTGTATTTCCGGAGCGGTGTCATAGGCCTCTAATTTTTCATTGTGTCGCAGTTTATATCAACTGCAAGGTTAAAAACCGCCATGTTTACGAAAAGAGCTTTACAAAATTAACATGGCGTCGCCAAAACTGAAAAATCGATAACGCTCCTCAACAGCTGCCTGGTAAGCGTTCATGATCCTGTCCCTGCCGGCAAATGCACTTACCATCATGATTAACGTTGACTTAGGCAGATGAAAATTGGTAATCAAACCATCAATAGCCTGAAATTCATAAGGCGGATAAATGAAGATATCCGTCCATCCGCTTGATTCGACGAATATCCCGTTATTATCCCGGACAATTGTCTCCAGTGTCCGCGTTGACGTTGTACCGACAGAAATAATCCGGCCGCCATTATTTTTGACTGATGCAAGTGCATCGGCTGTCTCCCTGGACATATGATAAAATTCGGCATGCATTTTGTGTTCTTCAATTTTTTCGGCGCTTACCGGCCTGAACGTACCGAGACCAACATGCAATGTAATAAATTCAATCGAAACACCCATCGCCCGAATCTCATCCAACAGTTCATTCGTAAAATGCAAGCCTGCAGTTGGTGCAGCCGCTGAACCTTCTTCTTTTGCATACACTGTCTGGTATCGTTCTTTCTCTGACAGCTGCTCTTTTATGTAAGGCGGAAGCGGCATCTCGCCCAGTTCATTCAATGTTTCATAAAAAATCCCCTCATACTCAAGCTGCAACATGCGGCCACCGTGATCTTTAAGACCCGTACACGTTGCACGAATTTTACCGCCGCCAAAGTTTATAACCGTTCCGATCTTAATCTTTTTGGCCGGCTTTACAAGGACTTCCCATAAATCCTCTTCCTGCCTGCGAAGAAGCAGCACTTCCACCTTGGCCCCGGTGTCCTCTTTTACGCCATATAGTCTGGCGGGCAGCACACGGGTATCATTGAGAACAAGGCAATCACCTTTTTTTAAGTGTTCCTTGATATCTGTGAACTGTTGATGCTCTATTTCCTTTGAATGACGGTGCAAAACCAGCAGCCTGGATGCAGCACGATTTTTCAATGGTGTCTGGGCGATTAACTCTTCAGGCAAATCAAAATCAAAATCTTCTATGTTCATGATGCTCTCCTAACTATTCTAACGAAATTTTCCTAAGATGAAAAAGATAAGCGTTAAAATAACACTCACGACAATTGAGGTCATGATTGGAAAATGGAATGTGAAATTGTCGCGTTTAATCGTAATATCTCCTGGCAATTTACCAATAAATGTCCAAATGGCACCAATCACCACAAAAATAATACCGAGGATGATAAACAATTTTCCCATATTCATTCGTTTTCGTTCCTTATTCCTAAATGCTGGTATGCTTTTGGTGTCACAACGCGCCCTCGAGGCGTCCGCTGAATAAAACCGATTTGCAGTAAAAATGGTTCATACACATCTTCAATCGTCTGAGATTCTTCACCAATTGTCGCCCCGATTGTATCCAATCCAACCGGTCCACCCTGAAAACCTTCTATAATGCCAGTCAGCAGTTTATGGTCAATGTGGTCCAATCCCGCATCATCAACCTGAAGCATATCCAGTGCATAATCAGTGGTTTTCAGACTGATTTCCTCTTCACCTTTCACTTGCGATATGTCACGGATCCGTTTAAGCAGCCTGTTGGCAATTCGGGGAGTCCCTCTTGAGCGACGGGCAATCTCGGCAGCTGCTTCGTGCGTAATCGTTGTTTCAAAGATTTCGGAAGTCCGTTCAACTATGTCGCACAATTCGTTTGCCTCGTAGAATTCCAACCGGCTCATGATACCAAAACGATCACGCAATGGTGCAGACAGCAAACCTGCTCTTGTCGTGGCTCCTACCAGTGTGAAGGGAGGCAAATCGATACGGACAGATCTTGCACTCGGTCCGTCGCCAATCACAATATCAATAAAAAAGTCTTCCATCGCCGGATATAATATTTCTTCAACAGACCTTGGCAGGCGATGCACTTCATCAATAAACAAAACATCACCAGGTTCAAGTGACGACAGAATCGCAGCCAAATCACCGGACCGTTCAATCGCCGGACCTGAGGTGGAACGGAACTGGACCCCCATTTCATTGGCGATAATGGCTGCCAATGTGGTTTTACCAAGACCGGGCGGACCATATAATAATACATGATCAAGCGCTTCTTCACGCATTCTTGCTGCCTGAATAAAAATACTGAGATTTTCCTTAACTTTTTGCTGACCTATATATTGATTCAAATTCGTGGGCCGGAGACTAAGCTCAACAGTGGAATCTTCTTCCTGTAATTCACCTGTAACCATACGCTCGTCCATTATTATCCCACCTTATTAATTTCTCATTAGTAATGCCAGTGCTCTACGGACAATTTCATCCGTGTTGCTCGTGCTCTCCTGTTGCAGTTCGGGCATCACTGCTTTAATCTCACGTTCAGTGTACCCAAGCGATTTTAATGCTTCCTGAGCTTCTTGTAAACCTTCTGAAGCTTCCCGGTTTTGCGTGTCTGCTGAACTTTGGGAAGAAATTGATACCACCGCTGACAATTTACCTTTTAAATCCAGAATAATTTGTCTCGCCGTTTTTTTACCAATGCCAGGGAAGCTTGTCAGGTATTTATCATCTTCCCGTTCAATCGCTTCAATAAATTCACCCGCATCAATACCTCCCAATATGGATAATGCACCTTTTGGACCAATACCGGAAACAGAAATAAGATTTGTAAATAATATTTTTTCATCCTCATTCCGGAAACCATAAAGCATTTGTGCATCTTCACGTACATAATGAAATGTATTAATTGTCACCTCATGATGCAATGATGCCTGAAACGAAAATGGATTGGCACAGACAATCTCATATCCAACCCCTTGAACGTCTACAATCACTGCATTTTCATTTACACTGACCAGTATTCCCTTTATGTAAGCAATCATCTGACCTTCTCCTTTATTTCCCTCCACCTATCTTAACATAACTATACCTGAATAGGTTATATAAATGCAGGGATAAAAGAAAACTTCCATCCCCATTCACAGAGAATAGAAGTATCACGTTTATTAACCTGAGTTCTCCATATTGTGATGAATATCTTGCGTATCTTCACTATCTTCCAGCATATTAATCAGGGTTAACATCTTTTGTTCATCATCTTCGGAGGGTGCAGTGTACGTTTGCGGAATAAATGTTACGTCAGCTTCGGCAAGTTCGTAATGATTATCGCGTAAATGATCACGGACACTTTGAAAGTTTTCCGGATCGGTATAAATTTCATATACGCCGTCTTCAGCTGTGATATCATCAGCTCCTGCCTCAATGGCTTCGAGCGTCATGTCGTCTTCATCTATTGCCCCATCTGGATCTTCAATGACAATATAACCTTTACGATCAAACATGAACGTAACGCTGCCGTTTTCCCCAAGGTTTCCATCATTTTTCTTAAACGCATGTCTGATTTCTGAAGCGGTCCTATTTTTATTGTCAGTCAGAACATTGACAATCACAGCGATACCGCCAGGACCATAACCTTCGTAGGTGATTTCTTCATAGTTTACACCGTCGAGGCCGCCTGTAGCTTTTTTGATAGCACGATCAATGTTGTCGTTTGGCATGTTATCCGCTTTTGCTTTTTCAACAGCTGTTCGCAAAGAAGGATTCATATCGAGATCGCCCCCACCTTCTTTAGCAGCGGTATATATCGTTTTGGCGTGCCGCATAAATATTTTGCCTTTTTTGGCATCTTGTGCATTTTTTCTTCGTTGTATATTATGCCATTTGGAATGACCAGCCATACGGCATTCTCCTCTCTCCAGGATTGTTCGTACTAACTATATCAAAAATGCCATCATCAAAAAAGTGTCTTACATTAATAATCATTAATGTGACACTTTGGAAAGATAAAATGAAACGTCAATCACTGGGGTGTTCTTTCCTCAGCCCGAACAGAATCGGACATATTTTGCTGAAAACGTCGGGCCGAGGAGTTCAATGAGGGATAAATTTAAAAATGTTCTCTGTCCCGATTGAAAAATTCCCGCAGATACTCTCTCACATCACCATTTAGCTGGTCCAGTTCCGCGTCTTTATTGCGCATCCGGTCCCAATAAATATCATCTGTATAAACATAAACGTCTTTGTTTGGAACCAATTGCTGCACTTCTTCTTCAACAAGATCGCGCATATCCGGTGGTGCTTGATCAGTAAGCATGACCCCAACAACGACCTTTTCATCTGTTACGGCGACTTGCGCTTGTCTGACATCATGCCTCTGCTTTAAATGATTGGAAATCGACAATGACATCTCATTTGTGAACTTGTCAGTATTCTTACCGCTATCACCTTCATTTATATCTTTATACTTATTATCCGGATAAGTCTTTTGCTCATCAGATTCTGTTCCAAGCCGTTCATCCTGTTCTTCCTGTGTTTCATATTTAATCGGCTGGGAATTCATGTTGTCCTGAGTTCCATTGTCCCCTGTTTCATATTCTGCACATCCAATAAGTGTCAACACGAAAACTGGTATACTCATCCATTTAATCACCTGCATAAAAAACAACCTCCCTTATTCATTAGGATGGATAAGAAAGGCCATTTTAATCAGTAAAAACATGTCATTATTTTAGGACCGATGAAATTTCTTCAACGGTTCTCGTTTATGGGCTGTACTTTGATGCATCTTATCAATGATTTCTTTATCTTGTTCAGGAATTTCCTCCCCTTTCAGATAAGCATCAATTTTATCATACGTTGTTCCCATTTCATCTTCATCGGTCTGCCCTTCCCACAGGTCTGCACTTGGTTTTTTGGATAAAATGTCATCAGGAACACCTAAATATTGTCCCATTTCCCGTACCTCTTGTTTTGTGAATTCCACTAATGGCAATATATCGACACCGCCATCACCATATTTAGTGAAATAACCGGTATACCACTCGGATGCGTTATCGGTTCCGACAACCAAATAATGATAATGTGCCGAAATTGTATAAAGCGTACTCATCCTTAGGCGTGCCCGCAGATTTGCACCTGCAAGCTGATCATTTTCCTCTTTAAAGGCATTCTTTTGCTTTAATTGATCACTGATTGTCGAATACATTATTTGATGGGTTTCAGTCAGATCAATCGTCATACCATTAATCCCGGAACTCTTAATGACTTTATCTGCATGCTCCATATCCTGTGGTTTCGTGTTCAGCGGCATCATGACTCCAAGTGAATTTTCAGGGAAAGCCCGCTGAATAAGGTGTGCGACAACTGCTGAATCCAGCCCGCCGCTGAGGCCGACTAATAATCCATTGACACCAGCCTCATGAACGCGTTCCTGCAACCATTGCACGATTTCATCAATTGTTTCTTCCACCATTATCACCTAATTTTTCAGATTTCCTATTTCAGTTTAGCATCTTTCGGGCAGTTTTTAAAAAATATTGCCGTTTAAGCCAATCCATTTCCAGCTCCTCTAAATAGTTACGAATCGGGCGCTCGGAATTACTGTCTAAAAAATACAGCCATTCCCGCATGACATCGCTGGGAATAAAAATGGAATACAGCCATGGTTTTATGGTTTTCTGCGGTACGATTTTGTATGATAAAAGCCGGTCAAGATCCCAGTTCAAATATGGTAAATACCGCTGACCAATCTGTATATAGTCATTTAGTGGCGGGGCACATGATAATAAATCGAAATCAATCAGATGAATTTGACCGGAAGACCGAATGAAATTATGTGCAGCAACATCCCCGTGAATCCAAGTGCCAAGCTGTCTTGCCTTGTCATGCAATTCACCCCAGTTAAACGCAGATACAAGCTGTAAATATTTCTCAGCCGTTTGGACAATATCTGTAAACAATGGGTTGAATCTGTATTCCTTAAAAATTGGCTCCGTATACATGAATTTCTGCAGTCTTTTATGCCACTTTACATAAAACATTTCCTTTATTAATGGATGCCTGATCTTTACCCCTTTTGTATCATTATGAAACATTTTTAATACATTTAGAGCGTCTTTCCGATCCTTTGCAAATACATAGTTTAATTTCCTTCCATGAATATACGGCGAAATTGTCCAATACCTGCCATTATCATATAAAAATTGCTTTTGATTGGGAAACCTCTGAAAAGATACAGGGATAGAGGATGATTGCTGTTCAAAAAAATGCCATTGCTGTTCAACACGTAACTTATTGTTGTGACGTTTTAAAATTAATCTTTCACCTTCATTCGTTTCGATGTAAACAACATGCTCCTGAATACTGGTCAGGCGAACTGGCTTCAGTCCCCCATTTTTCAGCAAAAAAGAAGAGAGACGATCTGCATTCATCTCGTCTCCTTGTATCGAATCACTCACTTGTTGACTCTTCCCCATCTTCACGATATTTATTCTGGAATCCGGGCGGCATTGGCATAGGATTGCCTTTAAAGTGTGGATGTGATGCTGGTGGCATTTGATTGTAATGAAATCCCTGCTGCATGCCCATTGATTTAGGTGTCTCTGTCGGATGATATAAGCCGGAATCTTTCATACTGGGATATAGTGTCGGTTTTGCTGGCATTTCCAGGTTTGACGTTCCTTTACATGAATCCATCATATTTCCGTCGTATGGATGATATCCTGTTTTCATTGGCTGCTCAAACATTGGCTGCTGCACGGGAGGCGGCTGGTGCTTCATTGGTTCCATCATGGGCTGATGGTGCATCGGTGGCATAGGCATTGGCTGTTGATGCATTGGCATGTGTTGATGATGGTGTGTTGGCTGCTGGTGCATCTGCATAGGCGTTTGTTTTGGGCCTCCACAACCGCAATCGTTCTTAGGCGGAGCATACGGTTCCTTTTGAGGCATCGGAGCCGGTGGGTGCGGCATATGCTGATAAGGCTTCACAGGTACTGGATACGGCTGATAATACATCTTTTTTTGTTTTTCGGAGGATTCATCATCTTCGTGTTTGTAGCTGGGGATCTGTGGCAGGTTGATTGTGTAATGATTCATTTCCTGTTCTATTGTCGGCATCTTTGGCTGCACTGGCATCTTTGGCTTGACGTCTTTTGGCTTTTTAACATCATCCTCTTTAATCGTCGGCATCGGCTTTGGGGATGTGTCTTTATATGGTTTTTCAGCAGCCGGTTTTTGCGTTTCTTTCTGAGTTTCTTTCTGTTGCATGCCTTCTTGTTTGACTTGTTTGGATGTTGCCGGTATTTTGATTTTCATACCTGGCATAATCATATCCGGGCTGGATAACTGCGGATTCAGCTGTTTGACTTGTTCAAAATCCACACCATATTGCTGGGCTATTTCCCATAATGTATCACCTTTTTGGACAATATGAATTTTCAATTCAACATACTCCTTTCTCTTCCGGTTTCAAACTGGGCTGCTCACACACTACCAACATATGCAAATAAATGACAAATGTTGAACTAAAAATAAGAAAAAACGCTGACGCGTCTTTTCAGATGCCAGAGGTCAGAGATTGGATTGAAAGAAATCGGTGAGTTTGCCGATTTCAAGATTGAAAATGTCCCCTGAAATATATACAAAAAACCGTCTGCTCTGTTTCGAGCAGACGGTCCTGATTACAAATGCATTTGATAAACAGGATATGTACCCAGGATTGTAACATTACAGCCAAGAGCCTCCAGTTCGGCTTTGACACCGGGAAATAAAACATCATCATACGGTTGATTGACATCGATAATGAAAAAATAATTTCCCAACCCTGTTTTCATTGGCCTTGATTCGATTTTGGAAAGATTCATTTTACGCCAGGCAAAAGCGGCCAGAACCTGATACAAAGCCCCGGCATAGTCACTTGGCAATGTTACCAGCAGGCTCGTTTTTTCTGTTTGTGATTCATGTTTAATCCGGGCACTATTTTTATCTTTGGCAAGTACGGCAAATCTGGTATGATTATTTGGGTAATCATGAATGTTTTCCTGGAAAATCGACAATCCATATTCACTTGCTGCCAGAGTATTGCCAACAGCAGCTACATTTTGTTCACTGTTACTAACAACTTCTGCCGCTTTCCCCGTAGATGACGTGAAATCCAGTTTGGCATCAGGTAAATGCATATGCAGAAATTGATGACACTGTGCAATGGCGTGACTGTGTGAATACACATTCGTCACTTTGGATAAATCACCGTCAAAACCAGGAGATACCAATAAATGCTGCTGAATCGGGACCACTATTTCCGCTATGATCGGTAATCGCACCTGATGAACCAAATAATCAACCGTCAATTGCACTGTTCCTTCAATAGCATTTTCCAGCGGCACAACACCGATATCAATTTGTTCCTCATCAACGGCATCGATACACTCCGGAATCGTTGTGAAACTTTGCTTGTCCCCTCCATTAAATGCCGTATCAACTGCAAGTTTTGTAAATGTTCCGCGCGGCCCCAGATAACCTATTTTTACCATCCTGTCATTCCCCCCTATATTAAACCCTGCTACTCAATAAATTCAAATTCAAAATCCTTTAATCGAATGGTATCACCATCTTTAGCTCCCCGCTTACGCAATGCATCATCCACACCCATTCCACGCAGCTGACGGGCAAAACGCTGGACAGCTTCATCCTTTGTGAAATCAGTCATCTTAAATAGCTTCTCAAGTTTGTCACCTGACAAAACAAATGAACCATCCGAATCTCTTGTAATTGTAAATGGTGTTTCCTCTTTTTGATAACGGTACACGACTTGTTCATCGGATTCTTCAATTTCCTGTGTATATTTTGGAATCTGATCCAATGTATCCGCAAGGGCGAATACGATTTCCCTTAAACCTTCTTTTGTTAGCGCTGAAACGGTATAGACCGGGTACTCATCGTTTAATTTTGATTTAAATTCCTGAAGATTTTCTTCCGCTCCCGGCATGTCCATCTTATTTGCTGCCACAATTTGTGGACGTTCCATCAGCTTCGCGTCATATGCCTTTAATTCACGATTGATTTTTACAAAGTCATCATATGGATCTCTTCCTTCGATCCCGCCATATCAATGACATGCAGCAAAAGCACGTGTCGCTCAACATGACGCAAAATTGATGGACCAATCCGACGCCTTCATGGGCACCTTCATCAGCCCGGCAAATCCGCTATCACAAACCTTCGCTGGTCCCGGTATCAACGCCAGGTTCGGTGACAGGGTTGTAAAATGGTATTCTGCCGTTTTTGGCTTGGCAGCACTGACGACCGATAACAGCGTTGATTTCCCTGCACTCGGAAATCCGACCAAACCAACATCAGCAATCAATTTCAATTCAACTTTAATTTGGCGATCCTGACCGGTTCTCCATTTTCAGACAGTTCGGGTGCGGGGTTTTTGGAAGTTGCAAAACGGAGTTACGCGCCGCCGCGACCCACCCTTTAGCGATGACAGCTTCCTGACCCATGCTCTGTTTAAATCAGCTATGCTTCCGGTAATCTTCATCAACTTACGGTTGTACCAGGTGGAACATCAACATTAAGGGTCGGCAATTTTGCCATGTTTATTTTTGCTCATGCCATTCTCCACCGCGTTTTGGCTTTAAATGACGAATTATAACGGAGTTCCAATTAGTATTCAATCTTCATCCACCCTTAAAAAATGACATCTTCCGCCATCTCCGCCATCTCCGCCGGCAGGACGCCTTTTGGTTCATAGATTTCCCGCCGGTAGGCAGCTATCATTTCCGCCATCTCCGGCTTTAACAAAAACACTAACCTGATCAACAAACATTAATTATTCACCTCACTTGCTCACTGACAATAAATTTTATTTCGTTATCCCCCTGATACATTGCTGCTTCATTATCCTTATCCGTCATTGTATTTTGCAAGGAAGAAACATCCGGTAAATTGCCGTTTACTGTGGAACGCCATCCAATAGTGTCCAGGGGATTCATTCATACAACCGTACATTCAATTCATATAATTCCATCTCGGTCAGATACATGCTCTATCTTTTTCATCACTTGCTCACAGTGTTCACAAGCAGCCGGTCCACTGACTGCAAATTCTTATTTTCAGTGTGTATAATGGATATGTTTAAACGAAAATTCGTATGTAGGGAATCAATTGCAGTAAATATAAAACACAAAAGCCGGCGCATGCATATTGACCAGTTTGCCTTCCTCCTGAAGTAACTGCATATAATTCGTTAATTTCTTTTGGGCTTTTTCCATTTTCCCCATACTTAAATACCCTTGTACAATCTGCAAATGGTTCATCAAATCATGCCGATAATGCCGGAGCAGTTGTATGACCTCTTTTTCCTCCATTTTCCTCCCCCCCAATAGTAAAGAAAGTATAGCAAATATAAAGTGAAACTTCCATCAGTTGGGATTTTGGCCAGGCGAATGTACGTTGACATGGATTTGGCGGTTTTAGTAATCGGTCCTGATTTCCCTGGTGATGAAAATAGCCTAAAGAAAAGCAAAAAACTCCAGCCAAAACAGACTGGAGTTCATTTATTGAAAACTAAGGCTATGCTTCCCTGGCAACCGGATAAACACTGACTTTTTTACGGTTACGGCCAATGCGCTCATACTTTACAACACCATCAATTTTGGAGAACAGCGTATCATCTCCGCCGCGGCCTACATTTACACCCGGATAAACTTTTGTTCCACGCTGACGGTAAAGGATACTTCCACCGTTTACCGTTTGGCCATCGGCGCGTTTGGCACCAAGGCGTTTCGATTCTGAATCACGACCGTTCTTTGTGCTTCCGGCACCTTTTTTCTGTGCGAAAAACTGCAAATCCAAACGTAGCATTATACTGCACCTCCCTGCTGTTGAATGCTGATAAATTCACTCAATTGTCTTCAGGGAAACAAGCATGCCTTCCAGCAGGAGCTGGGTTTTTTCCATCATTTCACCTGATATGTTATCAGGCACCGTCACCTGAAGGAAACCACCCTCATCTCCCTGTTCAATTTCCAAATCTGCACCGCTTAATGTCAGGGCCGCATTAACGGCTCCAAATGATACAGCCGAAGCGCCTGCACATACTAAATCATAACCATAAGGTCCGCTATCAGCATGCCCGGACATTTCGAACTGTTTAATTTGGTTGTTTTCCCGGTTCACATTGACATTGATCATATCATTACCTTCTATGCATTGATTTTATCAATGACTAATTTGGTATAAGGCTGACGATGACCCTGCTTGCGATGATAATTTTTCTTTGGCTTATACTTAAAAACAGTTATTTTCTTCTGACGACCCTGTTTTTCGACTTTTGCCGTAACGGATGCACCGTCAACATATGGGGCACCAACTTTAACATCGTCACCACCGACGAACAAGACTTTATCAAACGTAACAGATTCGTCTGTATCAGCTGCTACTTTTTCGACATAAATCTCCTGTCCTTCAGTAACTTTAATCTGTTTACCGCCTGTTTCAATAATTGCGTACATCATTGCACCTCCCTAATGACCAAGACTCGCCATGCAGGTATCCCTATTGTTCAAAAAGGAATTTAAAAACCTGTTCTGAGCGGTTGTAGCACTGGTGCTACGTTGATTAACGTATAAATATTATCATGATATAAAACCGCTTGTCAAGATGGAAAAAACGCTGACGCGTCTTTTCATATGCCAGAGGTCAGAGGCCGGAATGGAAGAAATCGGTGCGTTAGCCGATTTCAGTATTGAAAACGTCATCCGTAATTTTATACTTTCTGGTCGATATTAAAAAATCATTACGATACATAACTGACCAGCTCACCAATCGGTTTTCGATAGTTCCGTTCATGAAAATAACTGTACAGACATTCTGCCTCGCTCATTGATTGTCGGGTATTCCCCGGAAATGTAACATAGACTGTATGGTTTTTATCCCGGCGAAAGCGATTGAAAACATCCATCAAACTGGTATTATACGTTACTTCAATTGTATGAATACGATTGAAATGGTTTTTGCCTTGATAACGCTGCAGCAGAAATCGCATAAATACATAATAACGGTGTTTCCAGTCCTTTCCATTTTCCATCAGCAGAAATGTGAACAGGAGAAATGCACTAAGCGTGAACGGTACCAATAAAAGCAATGCAACAATCACGATCATATTGATACATATTGATAGAATGATAGCACAATCATACGCTTTACGATATGGAAATAACTCTGAAAAAAGCAGCAATACAAGTTTGCCGCCATCCAGCGGCCAAATAGGCAGCAAATTGAATAATAGGATCACAGTGTTATAAAAAAAACCCATCTCGACAATTGACGGCAAAACTGCATGGCTTCCGGATAAAAAAAATAATACCAAATAAATGAATAGATGTTGGATCGGGCCTGCAATTGTGACCACTACTTCCTCATGAAACGGTCTTGTCCCATTTTCATCGGTTTGCATGACACCGCCAAACACCCATAACATAATACCGCGAATCCGCCACCCAAACCATTTTGCAGCTGTAAAATGACCAAGTTCATGAATCAATACAATCACTAATATTGTCATCAGTTCAATAAATGTACCAGTCAAAAACGAAATGATGATAAAAATTAATAAAATCGGGTGTATGTGGACTGGAGGCAACAAGTTATTGAGAGTCATCAACTTGAATCACCTGTACAGGATCCACATAATCATTATCTTGTTCAATAGCGAAATAGACATTCTTATTTTCATCATCCGGAGTGAACACACCGAGTTTTTGGCCACTGTCAATGAACTGATATAAATGGACATCAACAGAACTTAAATTGCCGTAAACGGTTTCGCTATTATCAGGATGCTGCACAATAACAGTCTTACCCGTTTCGGTATCATTTCCTGCAAACGTAACAACACCACCCTGTAAAGCTGAAACGTCCGATTCCTCCTCGGGTGCAAGCATAATCCCTGTACCATTGGCTTGAAAGGTTTCTGAAACAGTACCATTAACCGGAAATGCCAAAGCTTGTCCATCCTCACCAGAATCAGACGACAATGCCATTGGTGCACCAAACGTGTCCTGATACCATTGATTTACCCTGGCAAACGGAAATTCCTCTGTCAGTGCGTTTGCGGTCCATGTTTTAGGTTCGGAAAACAAATCTGAATCAGTCTGAAATAACAACCCTGCTCCAAAAAAAAGCATAATTGATAAGATTCCTTTAACCGCAGCACCGGAAATTCGCCGATTGGTACGCTTTGCCGAATCCGTGTGATCAGTAAAAACAGGGAAGTAACCATGTTTTTCTTCTTCCTGTGGAAAAGAAGATGGCATGATTCGTTTTGGTGATGTTTGTTCGGAAGTGATACCGCGCATTTTTTTTCGCTGATTAATTGATTTTCTGACTTTTTTGACGCCTTTATTCATTCTGCTCACAACCCTTTGATACTTTTGTACAAGTGTATGAGTCAGAAGCAGAACTTATGCCAGCTTATAAATGAAACAAGCTGAGTATTTCGTAATTAAGAGCGTATTCCAAAAAACTTTTTCACCTTTTGAAACATGCCTTTTTCATCATCGAGTGATTGAAGTGGTACGGTTTCTCCCAGTATTCGCCGGGCAATATTCCGGTAAGCTACTGAAGCTTTGGAACTTCCCTCAAGTGCAATAGGCTCCCCGGTGTTGGACGCCTTAATAACGCTGTCATCATCAGGTACAATACCAACAAGGTCAATCGAAAGTATTTGAATTATGTCATCAATATCCAGCATATCACCATTTTTCATCATATGATTTCGGATACGATTAATAACCAATCCTGGCGAGTCAATCTCCTCGTTTTCCAATAGACCGATAATGCGATCAGCATCTCTGACACTGGATTTTTCAGGCGTGGTTATAACAATTGCTTTATCCGCTGCTGCAATTGCATTTTGAAATCCCTGTTCTATTCCTGCCGGGCAATCGATAATGATATAATCATAGGTTTGCTTCAATTCCTGAACGATTTTTTTCATTCCATCCGTTGTAACGGCCGACTTATCGCTGGTCTGAGCTGCGGGTAAAAGGGCCAAGTCGTCAAATCGTTTATCTTTGATCAAAGCTTGTCCGAGTTTGCAGCGCTCTTCAATGACGTCCACGATATCATAAATAATCCGATTTTCCAGACCCATTATGACATCAAGATTGCGCAGGCCAATATCCGTATCAATCAGGCAGACTTTTTTCTCCATCAGCGCTAAGGCGGTACCAATATTTGCAGTGGTGGTTGTTTTACCTACGCCGCCTTTACCGGAAGTAATTACTATTGCTTCACCCATTCAGCATTCTCCTTTCAAACCCGCTTATATCTTTTCGCTTCTGGGAAAGAACCTGCAGCCGGTCAATGACAATTTTATCCTGTTTTTCATCAATGAGTCCGCATTCCATATAGACACCTTCTGTTTCATAATCAGGTGCACGGCTTATATAATCTGCTATTCTCAGCTGACTTGGTTTCATATAAGATGCGGCTATGACCGCCTCCCGATCATCATTTGCCCCGGCATGTGCAATGCCAAGCAGACTGCCCATAATAAATACATTACCGGTTGCGATAACCTTTCCCCCAGGATTGACATCACCAATCAATAACAAATCGCCGACATTTTCAAGGACCTGACCAGATCGTACAATTCTATTAATCACTTTAACGTCGCTATTTTCTTTCCAGCTTAGAGCGTCGTCCTGGTGTATAACATTTGAGTCAAAGGAATCAATCGTAAAGCGATTTTTATTCCCAATCAGCTCGCGTAACTGCTCTTTCTGGCGCTCATTTATATACCGATCCCCTAATTTTACAGTCACCGGGACAACCGGTTCATCTTTTTTGGGCTTATACTCTGAAAGCTTGTCGGCGAGCTCATGTATGACATTATCAAACGTTCCGCGGTCATCAATGAATAGTGTCAACCCATCTTTTGTACCTTTAATCGTAATCGTTTGGTTTCCTTCTAGCACGATACGTTCACCTCAATATTTCACCTTGACATTGCGCACGACTAAAATTGACTGCTGGCTGATATTTGTTCCTCTTTCCACTTGACTAGCCGTTTTATCGTGAATGGATACAAAATCAGCAGAAAAACAATATTAGCCATCACTGTCGGCACCAGTCTATAAACTAAATAATCCTGCCAGGCCAATTCAGCTATTCCTGTAACTGAAAAAATGAAATTGATAAATATTTCAGCCAATATCAGGCCTGCAGTCCCCAGTAATAGCGTTACAAAAAAATTAGCATGCAGTAATTTTGTCATCCCATGAACCAAATAAACGCCTAAAGCGTAGCTGAACATGTAAACACCTAAAACCCCGGTATAGACAATATCGATTAAGAGTCCAAACAACAGGGCGTAAAAAACTGAAAAATAGGTGTCCTCCCTATCATAAAAAATAGCAATAAGAATGAGAAACATAAAAACCCAATGGGAGACAAAAACAAAATCACCTTTCAAAAGTGAAACCGGCAATATATCCAGGGCGACACCTTCCATAACCAGCAGCACAAATAAGAAAAGCAGAATCAATAACCGTTTCATTATGATTCATCCTCCTCAGATTCTCCTGAGTCACTATCATCAGTCTGCTGGCGCTCAACGACTATGACATTATTGATATCGTACATATCAGCCACCGGTTCAACAAATGCCGTACGGGTTAACCCATATTGATCCGGTTTGACCTCTTGCACTTCACCAATTGGTAAACCAGCCGGGAAAACACCACCCATTCCTGAGGATAAGACTAATTCCCCTTCCTCCAAGTCATCACCGGACTCTTCTATGATTCGAAACAGCAAATGATCTGATTCCTGATCATATCCTTCAATCATACCGGAAATATCATCGCCTTCTTCCCGGGAAATGGTTGCCGATATACGATTAAATTGGTCGAATCCAGTCAAAAGTTTCACTGTTGATGTAAGTTTTGATTCGGCTTCCACCTTACCGATTAACCCATCAGCCGTAATAACCGCCATATTTTCCCTGACACCATGCTGAGTCCCTTTATTGATCGTCACTTGTTCAATCCACCGTTCGGGTGACCTGGACATGACGGTAGCCTGAATCGGGTTATAATCACGAATTGATTCGGTTTTGTCCAATGTTTCCCGCAGTTCGTTATTTTCTTCTTCTAATTCCTGCACCTCATACTGAAGACTTTTATATTCTGCAACTTTTTCACGCAGTATTTTATTTTCATCATAAGTATTCCTGATATCATCAATGTTTTGAAAAATACCTGTTACATAATCAACAGGCGTGTGTATGATGTTCTGTGCCCATCCAACTGTATCTTTAATGAACTGTTCAACCATTGTTTCATTTTCTCTATCCTGTAATGAATAACCGATCAATACGACAAGAATGATGATACCGATTAACAGGATAAATAATCTTTGTTTTTGAAAAAACTTCATGTCAACACCTGCTTACTCAACAGTAGGACGGGAAGATACATTCGGATGGGAACGGAAATGATGAATGTATTCCAATGATTTACCTGTTCCGATTGCTACACTTTCCAGCGGATCTTCCGTAACAAATACAGGCATTTTCGTCTCATCACTAATAATTTTATCCAGGTTTTTTAAAAGCGAACCACCGCCCGATAGGACGATTCCGCGATCCATAATATCAGCAGACAGTTCGGGTGGCGTTTTCTCCAATGTATCCTTGACAGCTTCCACAATGTTTTCGACTGTCTCATTTAATGAAATGGCTATCTCCCTTGATGTAATCGTTACTGTCTTGGGCAGACCGGTAAGCAAATCACGACCGCGTATATCCATTTCAACATTTTCTGTCACTTCACCTGCAACACCGATATCCATTTTAATCGATTCAGCTGACCGTTCACCAATCATCAGGTTATAATGTTTCCGAATATAATTTGTAATCGATTCATCCATATTATCGCCTGCTGTACGAATGGAACGGCTTGTCACAATACCACCAAGCGAGATAACCGCAACTTCTGTTGTCCCGCCGCCAATATCGACAATCATACTGCCGGTTGGTTCCCATACAGGCAAACCGGCGCCAATAGCTGCCGAAAAAGGCTCAGCAATCGGAAAAGCATCCTTAGCACCGGCTTGTTTCGTTGCATCAAGCACAGCACGTTCTTCCACCATTGTAATACCTGATGGCACACATATCATGACATTTGGCTTTTTAGCAAAAAGCGATCTGCTGGTCATTGCTTTTTTGAAAAAATATTTCATCATAACAGCTGTTGTATCATAGTCAGCAATAACACCATCTTTCATCGGCCTGACAACCGAAATATTCCCGGGAGTCCGGCCAATCATATTCCTGGCTGACTCTCCGACTGCTTCAATCTCACCTGTTTCAATATTTTTGGCAACAACAGTCGGTTCACGTACAACAACACCCTTTCCTTTAACAAAAACGAGTGTGTTGGCAGTACCCAAATCTATTCCTAAATCCTGAGATAAACTGAACCTCACCAAAACAATCTTCCTTTCCCGAATAACAAACTCTTACATTTGCAGCTTCTATTTATAAGTTTTACAGTCACTTTAACTTCAATGCTTCATTTTAAACATGTTTTATCGGAAAGTAAATAAGCACATTTTCCGCAAAGCACGATAAGCGCCAATCTCAGGTCAAAAAAAAGAAACTGGCGCTAATAATGACGTCTATTCAATTATACGAAAAAAATAAAAAAATAGATAGTGTTTATAAGTATCCTTTTTCTTTAAGCGAAATAAATTTCCGATCACCGATTACCAGATGGTCCAAAAGTTCGATACCAATCATTTTACCTGATTCAACCAGACGTCTGGTTACATGAATATCCTCCTGGGAAGGTGAGGGATCTCCGGAAGGGTGGTTATGTGCGCAGATGATCGAAGCTGCTGAACGTTTAACAGCTTCCCGATAAATTTCACGCGGGTGTACAATGGATGCATTTAAACTGCCAATAAAAATCGTTTGTCTGTGGATAATCTGGTTCTTCGTGTTTAAAAATAAAACAACAAAATGTTCCTGGCTCAAATTTCGCATTTCTTCCATAACATAGTCTGCCCCGTCTTCCGGTGAGCGAATGACATATCGGTCATCAGGCTTATACTGATTCAGTCGTTTCCCCAATTCCAAAGCGGATAACAGCAGCACACCTTTAGCGGAACCAATACCTTTAATAGCTGTCAGTTCTTCAATAGTAGCATCTTTTAATAAATTCAAGCCTTCAAAATGCATGAGAACCCGATTAGATAAGGACATCACGGATTCGTCCTTCGTTCCGCTGCCAATCAGGATGGCCAGCAGCTCCTGGTTGGATAAGTGGCTTGGCCCAAAATTCAGCAAACGCTCGCGTGGGCGATCTTCTTTGGGAACATCTTTTATCATAATGGTCGGTGAGCTCATTTACAGTCCTCCCTAAGCTAAGATACGTCTATCGTATCTGCTCATCTCTCATTGGACAACTTTGTAAAAAAGCATTTTCACCTGATTTAAATGTTTCATTTTTTAAAAACTCTCCGGCTAAAATTAAATTTTCCACCAAGGGATAGCCTGCATAACACAAAAATCCTCATTTTTCTTTTAATCCGGCTCCATGTAATCATTGTAAGACCAACTGACTAAACTGTTCCAATAGATTTAGCAAAATGACCCGATCCTGCCATATATCCGCTTCGCCCATCTGCTGGTGCTGTTCCCTTAAAAATTGAGTGAAATCAGTGATTTGCTCAGTGTTTTCCGGGATTTCACTAACAACATCTGCCCATGCATCCTGTGAAAGCTGATTGCCATCACTAACAGCAGCTAACGCACCATTCCATTGCTCTTCAAACATTTGAAGCCATTCCTTTTCCTGAGGCGGGAGTTCAAGATCGCCTGATGGCACTCCCCATTCTGTCACGTAAACTTCAAAATCATCTTCAGCAAACGTGCTTGCCAGCTGTGTCCCCTGCTCCCTTGAGTTGGTAATGCCTGCTATGACAAAGAAGAAATTATCTTTTTCCCAGATCATAGCTGGAAAACCTGTCTGTTGAAGTGCGGCCGCCATTTCATCAGCATTCGCTTTTTCACCGAACTTGCCGGCCTGCAGGATAAATGGATTAATAGCCTCAGTCGTAACCGGAGACGTTTCCTCATTTCCGCCTGAGTTATCATTCCCTCCTTCATCATCCGTACTATCTCCCTCGTCATCCTCACCACCGGCTGCAGCAAGAGGAGGAGAATCCCCTTGCCGGCTTATATCATCATTAATATCAACAAACATATTCAACATGAAGAAACCTAATATGGAACCGACGATAATAGCAGATAGGGCAGCAAGTAAAAACGGTTTAAACATTTTGAACCTGGGCTTTCGGGTAAAATAGATCTCGTTGTCAGGATCGTCACTATCCTGTCTAATGAGTTCAGGTATATCGGAATCTTCTATTGTAGCAGCATGTTCTTTATTAAATTCTTTAATCGAATATTTTTCATCCGGCTTGGTATCATGATGCGTCAGATTTGTCTTTTTGCCATTCATCCGTATTTCGATTTTTTTACCTTTACTCAACTATTTCCCCTCCATATGCCAGTTTGTTCAACTCTAGCACATGGATAGTAAAAAGTAAGGCGATTATTGTCTATCTTCCAAAAAAAACTTTCAACATAATACAACAAAAGCGAAAAATGTCCTGGTGAAGAATTTTTCAGGATGTTTCTAAAGCTTCCTGGTTATACACAGCGACTCTATTTCTCCCCTTTTGCTTTGCTCCGATATACATGGCACGATCAGCATGACGAATGAGTTCACTCGGTGTTTCACAATCTGATGGATACGTGGCAACACCTATACTGGCTGTTATACGAATATCAATTGGATGGTTTAAGTCGAGCATATGGTTTTCAATATTAAATGATTCGCTAAATATATCGGAACGCAATGTTTCTGCCATTTGCACCGTTTCAACCAGGTCAAAATCCGGCAGAAAAACAACAAATTCTTCTCCCCCATACCGTGCAGTGACCCCGTTATTACCAGTGGCTGCTTTAAGCCTTTGGGCAACCTGGGCTAATATTTCATTTCCCGCTTCGTGACCATATGTATCATTGACATGTTTAAAATGATCCAAGTCCAGAATAATTAAAGAAGCCGGCTTTACGATACCTTCACGTTTCATTGTGTCAAAGTGATCCTCCAGCAATCTCTCGATATATGTGAAATTATATATATTAGTCAGACCATCTTTTTCGCTGTTTAATTTTGCCGTTTCATAGTTTTTGGCGTTTTCAACTGCGACACCAAGATAACCCGTTAAAATGGTCATCACCCGCAAGTGCATCTTCTCAAAAGCATTTCGGGCTTTCGATTCAAGCGTTACAACGCCGATAACCGTATCACCATATTCAACCGGGAGTGATAATACACTTTCTGTATCTGGAAATATTTTTTCACTTTTAATATCTGACCAGTTAGAAGCATTTTTATACAAGAGAGGTTTTCCACTTCTCAATACAGTTCCGCTGAATCCCTCCCGACATTCAATTACCCTGAACGGCGCATCTGTCTGATGGTGAACATCTTCAAATCGTTCCAAAACCAGCCGGTCCTGATTTGCCATAAAAATATAGGCATAATCAATCGGTAAGAGATCACTGATTTCCTGGATGAACACATCATAAACATTAGTCAGTTCCATACGGTTTGTCAGTCGATGGCCAATATCCCCTGTTTTCTCGAGAAAGCGGTTAATTTCCTGATACGAGTAAAGAAGCATCAGAATAATTGAGATAAAAACAAATGGAATACCTAAGTAAAAAATCCCAAATATGCCAATTTCTGTATATAATACAAATAAAACAAACCCGACAGGTATTGTCATGGAGGCTGAAATAAACTCCCATCTCAGACCTTCGTCAAATATTTTCACCTTACGATTGTAAAGCACTTTTTCCAACAGTTTATTAAGAAGCGTATTGAAAAGAAAGATGGAAATGGCATATCCGAAAACAGCTGCAATTTGGTCCTCACTTTGTGCCGAAATTGTCTCATGACTGCCCCCGAGTAAGTTAAATACAGCTGCTGAAATGACTGATACAATGGAAAACATGAGCATATTCAGCGGGTATCGGTACAAGTCTTTCTTACCGGCACCAATTTTAAGCAGAACAATCACGATGGCTAACAATGTCAATATAATTTCGACAAAAAGACCAAAAATAAGAAAAACAGCCATGCTTATCCCATTAACAAAAAAAACGGGATTATCTTTGATTGTTATCGGAAACCAGGCAACAATTCCGAGAAATAAACCAAACAGGGATATATCAACGATGTGATTTTCGATATTGACATAATAATGATGATAAGACAGCCACAAAATTACTGGCCAAAAGATTAACCACAACAGCCATATGAAGATAACTTTTCGTTTTGTTACCATTTATTGACACATCTCCCAGCCCATCGAACCATTTTTCGCAATTTCTTCTGCATTTTAATCGTGACTTATGACTTATAGTTTAAAAATTTTCGAATAATTACAGTTTACTACAAGCCTGCTATTTCTTCAAAATATTTCCTCACAATTGCAATAAAATGTAATGAGCCGGTGACACAATAACACATGTTATCCTGCTGACAGCTGATTTGTTCAATTGCTTTTTGCCAGTCGCTCATCCATAGCGCATTTGGATGGTGCGTGACTTTTTGAAGCTGTTCATATCCGGCAGCCCGGGGATGGTCAAATGTCGTCAATGTAACCGAATCAAAATGAGGTTCCAGCTCAGCCAGCATTTGTTTTAAATCCTTATCCTTAAATGCAGCAAAAACGAGGTGTTTTTCCATATCAGAAAAATAATCTGTCAGCGTATCTGTGAAAGCCTGTACACCCGCAGGATTATGAGCACCATCCAGTATGATAGCCGGTTTGGTATGAATCTGCTCAAAACGGCCGGGTATTCGGGCAGTGGCTAATCCGGTTATGCAAGCATTCCAATCCAGTGCAACCCCGTTATCCTCAAGAATCACTAGCGCCATTATGGCCAGGGAAGCATTTTTTATCTGATGGATACCGGCTGTATTTAATGTTATGTCCATACATTTCCCGGGAGCTGAGAGCCATTGAAATGTTTGGCGTGAATTCATTATGTCGCCAATTTGGTACTGAAAAGATTCAGCAGCCGGATAGAGAGGTGCATGTTTTTTCGAGGCTTCTTCAGTTATGACCGATAATGCCTCTTTATACAAGTCTCCGGCAATGACCGGTCTGTTTTCTTTGATAATGCCGGCCTTATGATAAGCAATGGATTGGATGCTTTCTCCCAGAAAATCCGTATGATCCCGCTCGACATTTGTTATAATGGACAGAATGGGGATAAAACAGTTGGTTGTATCTTCCCTGCCGCCCATTCCGGCTTCAATTAAAGCAAAATCAGCGTAATCGGCAAAATATAAAAAAGCAATCACAGTGATGATTTCAAATTCTGTCGGATGATTAAGTTCTGCATCCAGCTGCTTAATAAACGGATGGATGTCATTAACATATTGAATCAAGGCTTTTTCTGAAATCCTGTCATTATTGAGCAATATATGACCTGTTAATCCTTCAAGACTCGGAGAATTAAATACACCGATCCGGTAACCATTCGACAACAATGCATTTTTCAGGTAATGAATGGTTGAGCCTTTACCATTGGTTCCGGCAACATGAACAGCATTCATGTCTTCCTGTGGGTTACCGAGCAGCTGCAATAATTTATGTATACGTTCCAGTCCCGGTTTCACACCGTATTGTTTCCGTTCCTGGAAGAAAGCTTCAATCTGACTGAAATGTTCAAACATCATAGACACCGCTTTTCGTTTATATTTACTCTAAACAGCATCATTATAGCAGTAATCAATTACAATTTGCATGCAGAAAGGAAGACGTCAGTTGACTTTGTATGGTTGGATTATTTATAACGGCTACTTGCCGGGCGAGAAATTTCTGGATTTTGCCGAATGGATTCAGCAGGCTGCAGCCAAACAGCATATTGAAACGACCATTTATAAAAATAATGAATTGTTAGCTCTTCTCGCTACTGAATCAATGAATGTGCTCAGTGCAGGAAAAACCAAATGGCCTGATTTTGTCGTTTTTGCTGATAAAGATATCTATTTGGCAAAGCAGCTCGAATTATTGGGGGTTCGCGTCTTCAACACCTCGGAGACCATTGCGGTAAGTGACGACAAGATTGCCTCATATCAGTTATTGGCATCCCATCATTTACCCGTTCCGAAAACGGTTATTGCACCAAAAGCGTTTTATAGTATTTCGGATAATCCGATTGATGACTATTATCAGGCTATAGAGGTTTTGCGGTTTCCTATGATTGTTAAAGAAGCATTCGGTTCGTTTGGTGAACAAGTTTATCTCGTTCACTCAACAGACGAATTAGCTGAAAAAATCGATCAGCTTCAAGGACGTCCGTTCATGCTTCAGGAATTTATTGCTGCCAGCTCCGGAAAAGATATGCGGCTGCATGTCGTTGGTGGTAAGGTTGTTGCTGCTATGACCCGTCATGCGCCAAACGACTTCCGGGCAAATGTAACGGCAGGTGGAACGATGGAAGCTTATCAGCCCACTCCCAAAGAACGACATACGGCTGTCAAAGCAGCTGAATCGATTGGTGCCGATTTTGCCGGTGTGGATTTATTGTTTGGAGCTGATAACGAGCCGATTGTATGTGAAATAAACTCGAACGCGCACATCCGTAATATGTTTGACTGTACCGGGATTAATGTTGCTGATTTTATCATGGAGTATATCAAAATGACGTTAAAGTGAGGGTATCACTATGAAAGGCTGGCTTATTTATAACAAGACCGATGCAAAACAGAATGAATCCTATATTGATTGGTTCCGGGAAGAAGCACACCTGCAAAATCTCTCGCTGCAATTGATTCTGCGCGAGGATTTAACGGTTGGCATCATGGATAACAAGCCTGCCGTCATGCTTCAAGACAGACCAGTGGAATTGCCTGATTTTGCTGTTATTCGAACGATTGAACCGTTTTTAAATTATCAGCTTGAATCATTCGGTGTAGCAGTATATAATTCATCGGAAACAGCGTTCATTTGTAATGATAAAGCACGGACACACTTTCATATGAGCAAATTAGCAATCCCTATGGCAGATACAGTTTACATTTCATCAAAAACAGGATTGCCCGCGTCACCTCCTTTAGCCTTTCCGCTTGTCGTCAAGAACGTCAGCGGCAGAGGAGGGGCGCAGGTGGAAATGGTAAAAAACCCCCAGGAATGGCAGCATCTGCAGCATCACCCGTCAACGGAAGATCTGGTCATTCAATCAGCAGCGAATATACAATCCGGGAAAGATGTGCGGGTATTTGTTATCGGCAGCGAAATTATCGGAGCAGTTATGCGTGAAAACAAACATGACTTCCGGGCAAATTACAAGCTCGGGGGTAGCGCTTCATGGTATCCCCTTAATACACATGAAATAGCACTGGTCAAAGACATCTGTGAATCTTTCCGGTTTGGGATGGTCGGCATCGACTTTCTGCTGAATCATGACGGCAGGTTTATTTTCAATGAAATAGAGGATGTCGTCGGTTCCCGCACACTGAGCGCCGTAAGTGACATTAATATTCTGCAAAAATATCTCGCATATATAAAAAGCGGAAGCCCCACCTGAACTTCCGCATTTTTATTTTAGGCTGTTTTACAAAAGATTGTTGTTCTTGCCACAAAATCAAAATCATAGACTGCGACACAAGTGCTATGCTGATTTCCGTTCCGGCCAGTCGCTTTCCGGGGGCAACGCTTCAGCCTCCTCGGAAGAAAACCGCTTCCTGCGGGGTCTTCAGCCGTTGCTTTCCCGCAGGAGTCGACTGGCCTCCACTCCAATCAACACTCACAAGAGGGGTTTAATTAAGCAACACAAAATGGATTAGAAAGTTCAACCAGCGCAGGAAATACGCGGAGACTCCTGCGGGAAAAGTGACTAACGTGAGACCCCACAGGGCGAATGCCCGAGGAGGCTCACGGGTCACCCGCGGAAAGCGGAGCGTATTTCCGGAGCGGTGTCTATGCACTCAACTTTTTCAGTGTTTCGCAGTTGATATCATCTGCCTGGTTAAAAAACACCGAGTTTACGAATAGAGCCTTATTTTATGATTTTAGCTCTTCAAGCCGCGCTTTCACTTTTGCTTGCTTTTCCAGATAATCTTTTTCTTTCTGTCTTTCGTCGTCAACCACTTGTTGTGGTGCTTTGTTGACAAACCCTTCATTCGCCAGTTTTTTCTGGACACGTTCCACTTCTTTTGTCCATTTCGCCAGTTCTTTTTCGAGCCGTTCGATTTCTTTATCGAAGTCAATCAAGCCTTCAAGCGGCAGGAATAACTCCGATCCGGTGACAACCGCTGACATCGCTTTGTCAGGTGATGCAACATCTGTGGCAATGACTAATTCACTTGGATTGCAGAAACTTTCCAAATAACCGCGGTTGTTTTCCAGTTCAGCGGAGATGGCTTCATTTTCGGTTTTGATAAAAAGTTTGATTTGCCTGGACATCGGCGTATCCACTTCAGCCCGGATATTTCGCACTGACTTAATAATGGAAACAAGCCGCTTCATTTCGCTTGACGCAGTTTCATCATGAAGTTCCTCTTTTGCTTCCGGCCATTTAGCAACGGTAATTGACGCGCCCTTATGCGGGAGCTGCTGCCAGATTTCTTCAGTGATGAACGGCATATATGGATGGAGCATCCGCATCGTTTGGTCCAATACATAAGCAAGAACTGATCTGGTTGTCTTCTTTTGCGCCTCATCATCACCATACAAAGGGAGTTTCGCCATTTCAATATACCAATCACAAAGTTCATCCCAGATAAAATTGTATAAATGACGTCCCGCTTCACCAAATTCATATTTGTTCGTATTCCTGGTAACGTGATCAATTGTTTCATTCAACCGCGTCAAAATCCACTTATCCGCCAGGGATTTTTCTCTGTTCAAATCGATATCCTCATAATCGAAATCTTCCATATTCATTAAGGAAAAACGGGAGGCATTCCAAACCTTATTGGCAAAATTCCACGTTGCTTCAACTTTTTCCCAATGAAAACGCAAATCCTGCCCGGGAGTCGAACCGGTCAACAGAAAATAACGCAATGAGTCAGCCCCGTACTGATCAATAACATCCATTGGATCAACACCATTGCCAAGTGATTTGCTCATTTTTTGCCCCTGGGCATCACGAATCAGGCCATGAATCAGCACATCTTGGAAAGGCCGCTTACCGGTGAATTGTTTTGACTGGAAAATCATCCGTGCTACCCAGAAAAAGATAATATCGTATCCTGTCACAAGCACATCAGTCGGGAAATACCGCTTGAAGTCTTCTGAATCGTCATCAGGCCACCCCATTGTTGAGAACGGCCACAAAGCTGATGAAAACCACGTATCAAGCACATCCTCATCCTGTTCCCAGTTTTCACTATCGGCCGGTTCTTCTTTGCCGACATACAATTCGGCGGTTTCTTTATGATACCAGGCCGGAATGCGATGCCCCCACCAAAGCTGACGGGAAATACACCAGTCACGGATATTTTCCATCCAATGCAAATAAGTCCGCTCGAATCGATCCGGAACAAAATGAACTTTCCCATCACTATCCTGCAGTTCAATGGCAGCATCAGCAAGTGGCTGCATATTGACAAACCATTGTGTCGACAAATATGGTTCCACAACAGCACCGCTCCGTTCAGAGTGCCCGACCAGATGTGGATGGTCTTTAATTTCAAACAACACACCCTGATCCTGAAGGTCTTTTACAATTTCCTGACGGCACTCGAATCGATCCATTCCTTGATAGCGGCCTGCATTTTCATTCATTGAGCCGTCTTCATTCATAACCAGCACGCGTTCAAGATTGTGTCGATTACCGATTTCAAAATCATTTGGATCGTGGGCAGGCGTTATTTTCACCGCACCTGAGCCCATTTCCATATCAACATATGAATCAGCAACAATTTCCATCTCACGTCCGACAATTGGCAGCACCACCGTTTTTCCGATCAGATGCTGATAACGCTCATCATCCGGGTGAACGGCTACTGCTGTATCGCCAAGCATCGTTTCCGGGCGGGTTGTTGCAATTTCAATTGTTTCACCGGTTTCTTTTATCGGGTAATGCATATGATAAAACTTGCCCTGGACTTCTGCGTATTCGACTTCGATATCGGAGAGAGCTGTCCTGGTAGCCGGATCCCAGTTGATAATATATTCACCGCGGTATATCAGACCTTTTTCATACAGGCTGACGAACACTTCACGGACAGCATTGGACAGTCCTTCATCAAGTGTAAACCGCTCTCTGGAGTAATCAAGACCCAGACCAAGTTTTTCCCACTGCGACCTGATAAAATCGGCGTATTCTTCTTTCCAGTCCCAGGAAACATCCAAAAACTTATCCCGGCCAAGGTTGTGACGGTTTTCACCTTGTTCCTTCAGCTTTGCCTCCACCTTTGCTTGTGTAGCAATTCCGGCATGGTCCATACCCGGCAGCCATAACACATCATAGCCTTGCATTCGCTTCATCCGGGAGATCGTATCCTGCATCGTTGTATCCCATGCATGGCCCAAATGCAAGCGGCCTGTTACATTTGGCGGTGGAATAACGATTGTGAACGGCTCTTTTTCCTTATCGCCTGTTGCCCGGAAAAAATTCCCATCAACCCAAAATCTGTAACGGTCTTTTTCGATTTCATTCGGATTATACTTTGGTGACATGGCTGTTTTGTTTTCTTCATCCATCATGAGTTCCTCCCTATAACACTTATTTAACAATAAAAAAATCCTTTGCATCCCGAAAAAGGACGAAAAGGATTTGTTTTCCGTGGTACCACCTTTGTTCACAGGCAGAAAGCACCTATGCACTCATAGCATGATAACGGTCAGCAACCGGCTTCTTCTACCGAATTCAAAGAAGCAGCTTCATGGGCGACCTTCCAGAATCATTTTCCCGGGAAATTCCCACCAGACATTCCCTCTCTATAGAGTAATCATTCTGTACTCTTCCCACTCATCGCTTGTAATGATTGTTATTAATCCCACATGTGACGCATGTAACTGTATAATTTGTAACTAATTTTACCGTTTTTACATAACAAAATCAACTATTAGAATAAGAATGGCACAAAACAGCCTGTTATATACATACAATATTAGAAAAACTCAGGCCTAGCCTTATCTTTTCAGAGATCAGATGCCGGAAGTCAGATTTTTAGAAATCGGCGAGGCAGCCGATTTCCGTATTGACAACGTCATCCGAAATTGTGTACTTTCTTTTCGCAATATAAAAACGAATGAGGTGAATAAAAAATGGCACGTTATTATCGGTATCGTCTACCACCTTGGGCCAGGAATTGCATTGTTGTTATCGAAAAAGTAACTTTGCCGATTTTAATTTTTCAGCTAATCCGCACATTACTGTTTCCTACTTCACTGGATGTCTTTTTACTGGGAGCATTGGTCGGTTTGTTTATAGCATTTTATCTGGAATGGATTTAAGACTCAGATTCATTAGTTGATTCAGCCATGTCATCATCATATTCTGCAAATTCAGCCCACTTAAGACCAAGCTCTAATTGACGAAAAGCTGACTGCAACATTTGTGTCTGCTTGATCATGGTTTGCTGGTCAGATTTTACCGTATAGTTATCAATAAGTGATATGTAATGAGAAGGATCAAGCAAATAAATGGTAAGTAATTGTTGTTCACTTGCCGTTAATGAATTCATACGATTATATGCCGGGAATAGTTTAGCCAGTTGTGCCGGTGATTGCTCATAATTGCGCGCTTGCCTTTGAAGCAGTATTGACAGGTCTGAAACAGCATTATCATATGTTGCTTCTTCCCAATTTATCAAATACGTATGGCGGTCATGAAGAAAGTGAGATGATTTTAAATCCCCGTGGCATAGGCAATAATTCCATTTCTCTTCATTTTCCAGTTCGTTCATGAACCGGCCGACACGATGATCCAGTTCATTCAAAACATTTACAAGCACGTGATAATGTGTGCACACTTGCAGCTCAAACGGTGACATGAAACGATTCTGTTCAAAAAGCTGCACATAGTTTAATAATTTATGTTGGAGGTCTGAACATTCTTTCCGGTACGTGTCAAATCTCTCCAACACCGTTTCCATTTCAACCGATATTGATTCTTTTGTTTTTGCATGGATGTTTCCGATGGCTTCATATGCATTGGTGGTCGCCTCTTCATCACTTGGTTGACCCTCTGGGATCCAGGGTGTCAGATAATAATAATACGAATCATCCATTATGACGTAAAAATTGGATTGATCTGTTAAATAAACCGGTAATATGTTTGTTAAATGAAATGCGGATGCATGATGATATGTTTGTTCCCATGCTGAAACGGTATTTTCCGTCAGCTTGCTTAGCTTTAGTGCATACGTATTACGGCCATCACTCACCTTATATACGCGATTTGTTACCTTTTCGATCTTAGCTGGAATCAGGCCATAGGATTTGATTACCTTCTCTATTGTATACACACTATGATTTCACCACCTTTTGACAAGAAGCAGATACCCCTTACCGAAGAAGCAAGGGGTGTTTACTTTTTTATCCCGCATGTAACTGGCAGTAAGATCCCACTGCAAAACTATGAGGTTAAATCAAAGTGGGGAAGTGGGAAATCAACGACTGAATGAAATGTCACTTTATTTGTTTTTCTTATATGGAATATATAATAGTTGCCCTTCTTCCAGGTTTTCTTCATTCAAATGATTTTGTTTTAAAAGCTGAAGTGCAGAGATTTCATATCGTTCCGCAATGGACTCTACCGTATCGCTGACCTGGACAATACACAACCGCATTTTTGCATATGTTTCTTCCTCATCATCCCTGAACATATCTGCCAAATAACGGACATCTTCCGGTGATGACAGACTTTCATTACTCTCATCATGGTATGCTGACTCAGTGTACTCTACTGATATCGGTGATTCGGCCGGGCTTTCCTGAGATTCCATTTCCGGTATTGAGGGTTCCTGCTGCGGACTTTCATGATAGTCCGTCCCCAAAAACTCAGCAAGTGTTTGCGATTTCTTGCCTTTCCATCTCTCTTTTTCAGAAGTTGTCTCCTGTTCTGTCAACTGATCTTTATCCTGCCCATCTTCTTGAGGCAAAACCGGTGGATGCTGTGTCGTTAAATCAGTTTCTTCAGGTTCTGATTTCTCATTATCAATTTTTATATCAAATTCAAACGTCTCCTCGTCCCTGGGTGTAGCTGCAGACTCTTTTTTATCTTCCTCTTCATACGTATTGATGGCTTCATCACTGATACCATGTATTTCGATAGTCGAACTTAGTTTCAGCTGATTCTGATTAGGCAGTGTATAATCAAACGATTCGACACCTACCATGACATCATCCATATCAGCCACACGATATGCCGGAACAGAAATTTCAACGGGAAACCGATGTGTGAACTCCGCCTGATCATCATCAAGGCTGACGACCTTTTCCACATATCGCCTCGAATGATAATCATCAAAGTCAACTATATCTTCATCTTCTCCCTGGGTGAGAGGTTCTTTTCGGTAAGAACCATGGAGTTCAATAACACCCCTGATTGATATATAGTCACTGAATGGTTGTATGGAAATTTCCGGATCCAGCGAAATTCCAGTCATTTCACCTACTTCCTGTCCTTTTTCAAAAAAGAGCGATTCATCTAAGTCAAAACGAAATATTTCCTGGTTATTTTCCAAATGATTTCCTCCCTTCAATATATATTCCATATACTTATACGTCTTTAATTCAACTATATGACCCCAAATTGGATGATATGCTATTCTATAGAAATCGCCTCCAGTGTTTTTCGAACTGAGGACATACAAAAAAAGCTATCCCGAAGTTGGAATAGCTTTTTGTCTTTCATTTTCGATTGATCCCTTATAAGGCTATTTTCGCTGTTAATCTTTACTTTTCTATTTTTGAAAATGCTTTATTTACCGCTTCAATTGTTTTGTCAATATCTTCATCGGTATGCGCTGTTGATAAAAATACACCTTCAAATTGAGATGGCGGCAGAAGAATACCTTCTTCAATCATTGCCCGGTAATATTGAGCAAAATAGTCTAAATTAGCATTTTGTGCTGTTTCAAAATTAATGACCGGCTCATTCGTAAAGAAGAAACCAACCATTGATCCGGCACGGTTAATCTGAAGTGGTATGTCATAATCGATCGCTGCCTGCTTATACCCTTCTGCCAGTTTATCCACTTTTCGGTTTATTTCTTCGTAGGATGACGCATCCAGAGCTGTTAGCGTTTCATAACCTGCTGTCATGGCAAGCGGATTACCGGATAATGTACCTGCCTGATAAATCGAACCGGTCGGCGCGACACTTTCAATAATGTCACGTCTGCCGCCATAGGCTCCAACCGGGAGGCCACCGCCAATTACTTTCCCTAAGCATGTCATATCCGGTGTCACACCGAAATAGCCTTGCGCACTATTATAACCAACCCGGAAACCGGTCATCACTTCATCAAAAATCAAAAGGGATCCGTTCTCCTCGGTTATTTTTCTTAACTCCTGCAGAAAATTTTCTGTCGGCGGCACAACGCCCATATTACCTGAAACAGGCTCCGCAATCACAGCAGCAATATCATCACCGTACTCAGAAAATGCATAACGTACGCTTTCCACGTCATTATAAGGAACGGTAATGGTATTTTTGACAATCGACTCCGGAACACCCGGACTGTCCGGCAATCCCAGGGTCGCAACACCTGATCCGGCTTTAATAAGCAACGAATCACTATGACCGTGATAGTTGCCTTGAAATTTAAGGATTTTGTTACGGCCGGTGTATCCGCGAGCAACCCGCAAAGCACTCATTGTAGCTTCCGTACCGGAGTTTACCATACGCACCATTTCTACTGACGGAACACGATCAATGACAAGCTCGGCAAGTTTATTTTCCATGATAGTCGACGTACCAAAACTTGTCCCTTTTTCAGTGGCTTCCTTTAAGCTCGAAACAACACGATCATCGGCATGTCCCAAAATTAAAGGGCCCCAGCTTAATACATAATCGATATATTCGTTACCATCGATGTCCGTAATTTTAGAGCCTTTTCCCTGTTCCGTAAAAATCGGGGTCATGTCCACAGAATTAAATGCACGTACTGGTGAGTTCACACCACCAGGCATTAAATCCACCGCTTTCTTATGCGCAGCTTCTGACTTTTCAAAGTTTCGCATTATTCATCACCTCAGATTCGAAATTTCCAATTCATATGTTAATCGCACTTACCCATTAAAACCGGGGATTACTTAACTGCCAGCAGATGTCCGGCTGACCAATTATCCAAAGCGGCAAAAAACACTCAACTGAATCCATTTCATTTTATTCCTGAAGCCATTTTGCCACATCTTTTGCAAAATATGAAATAATTAAATCCGCTCCTGCTCTTTTCATGGCGGTTAATTTTTCAAGTACCAGTTCTTTTTCATCGACCCATCCGTTCATGGCAGCTGCTTTTACCATAGCATATTCGCCACTTACATTATAGGCGACGACCGGTTCATTGATATGATTACGTACATCACGGACGATATCCAAAAATGATAAGGCTGGTTTGACAATCAGGAAGTCTGCACCTTCTTCGACATCTGTTTCTGCTTCACGCAGCGCTTCACGCCGGTTTGCCGGGTCCATTTGATATGTTTTGCGGTCGCCGAACTGTGGTGTGCTGTCAGCTGCCTCACGAAAAGGGCCGAAAAATGCTGATGCATATTTTACAGCATATGACATGATTGGTATATTTTGGTATCCAGCTTCGTCCAGGCCCTGGCGAATAACCGTAACAAACCCGTCCATCATATTGGAAGGTGCAATGATATCCGCTCCGGCCTCTGCTTGTGATACTGCGGTTTTAGCCAATAGCTTCAACGATTCATCATTATCAACATCATGGTTGTGAATGACACCGCAATGTCCGTGTGATGTATATTCACACAGGCACGTATCAGCAACTACGAGCATTTCCGGTGCTTCTTTTTTGATAACACGGGTTGCTTGCTGAACAATTCCGCTTTCTATAAAAGCACCAGTTCCTTGTTCATCTTTCTCATTCGGAACCCCAAACAGCATCACAGCTTTAATCCCAAGTGACTGCAGCTCTTCCATCTCTCGTTTTACATGGTCCAGTGAAATTTGGAAGACACCTGGCATGGATGGTACTTCATTTTTAATATGTTCCCCTTCAACGATGAAAAGCGGATATATAAAATCATCCATTTTCAGGTGATTTTCACGGACAAGCGAACGCATTGCCGCTGAAGAGCGCAAACGGCGGTGCCGCTTAAATTCCCATTCATTACGCATGATCATCTATCCTTTCTGTTCGAAATAGTCACCCATTCGGGCAAGCATCCCATCAATTGTAAACTCATCCGGAACAAGCAGATTAACAAACCCGGCTTCAGACGCCCGTTTCTCGGTTGTGGTACCGATACAGGCAATTGGCAGGTTATAATTAAGCTTCGTTTCCTTCATCTTCATAAACGCATCAACTGAAGATGGGCTTGTAAATGTTATAACATCAAGATCATTTTGTGTCAGTATCGCATTTAACTTCTCTTTCATGGCAAAGTGATAGCCTGTTTCATAGACTTCCAATGTCTGAAATTGAATTCCGTGCTCCTGGAACCAATCGGGAAGCTCATTACGGGACCAATTTCCACGAACAAGCAGAACGGGTTCCTCCATATAGGCATATCCAGCAAAGAATTCGTTGGTCATTGTTTCAGCATTATATGTGGTCGGCATAAAATCTGCACGATAACCATAGCTTTCCAGGGCACGTGCTGTTTTTCGCCCCACAACAGCAAACTTGGCTTCCGAAAAGAGACCCTGATCCACATGATAGTCATTAAGAATTTGAAAAAAACAATCAACACCATTAGCACTGGTAAAAAATAGCCATTTGTTTTGCCTTTGATTCTGAATCAGGTTTATAACGTCTTCATCATACTTACATGAGATTTTTAAAAGGGGGACTTCGACAGGTATCCCACCGTATTGTGAGACTTTACGTGCGAATTCTTTTGCTTGCTTCTTTTCCCGCGTTATTAAAACTTTTTGTCCACCAAGCGGAGCAGCCATTAACTGTCAAGCTCCTTTTTAACGGCTTCAACAATTTCCCTGGCACCCTGGTCAATTAATTTCTGCGCTGCCTCTGTGCCGACTGTTTTCGGATCGGTTCCGCGCACCACTTCCTTTAAGATTGTTTTTCCGTCAGTTGTTCCGACAAAAGCAGTCATCACAATCGTATTACCTTCTAATGCCGCATGTCCTCCAATCGGTACTGAACAGCTTCCTTCCAATAATTTCAGAAATGTCCGTTCAGCCGTTACGGTTTTGGTCGTATCAGGGTCATTTATACGATCAAGCAATTGACGGAGTTCATGATCATCCGCGCGGCATTCAATTGCCAGAGCACCTTGTCCAACCGAAGGCACGCATACATCCGGCTCCAAATATTCAGTGATTAGTTCTTCACTTAATCCAACACGTTTTAATCCGGATACCGCCAAAATGATGGCATCGTAATTTTCTTCATGTAATTTTCGAATGCGCGACTCAATATTGCCGCGAATCCATTTAATTTCCACATCAGGACGTTCTGCGAGAATTTGTGCCTTTCGTCTTAAACTGCTCGTGCCAACGATCGCACCAGCAGGCAAATCTTTTAATAGCACATTATTTTTGGCAATATAGGCATCCCGATGATCTTCCCTGACTGGTATTGAGGTGATTACAAGACCCTCGGGCATTTCAGAAGGCATATCTTTCATACTATGTACAGCAAGGTCAATTTCCTGCTCATACATCGCCTTTTCGATCTCTTTAACGAAAAGAGCCTTGCCGCCTACTTTTGATAATGTGACATTAAGAATTTGATCCCCTCGTGTCACAATTTTTTTGATTTCAAATTCATTGGTAATACCAGCCTGCTGCAACTGGTCAACCACCCATTCCGTTTGGGTTAATGCCAGATTGCTTTTGCGTGATCCAACTACAATATTGCGCATCCGGATTCCTCCTTAGTATAAGGTTGACTTTAAATTCAGTGATTAATAATGTAAATGAAAGTTGGACAAATTACTGAACAGCAGGAAATTAGTCAGTAAAATAAGAAATGCTGCTGAACTGTACATTGATATAGCCTTCCCCTGGTAACCTTTTCCCAATCGTAACAGTAAGTAAAAAACATAAACGACAAGAACAAGTATTGATCCAATCGTCTTCAGGTCAAACCAATAAAACTCGGCATTTGCAGCATATGCCCAGGTAACACCAAGAATAATCGAAATTGTCAGGAGCGGCACCCCTATCGTAACTGCTTTAAACGATAACGCATCCAGCTGTTTCAAATCACCAATCCGCCACATCCAGCGAAACCCTTTTTTGTTCTTTAAAAACCGGTATTGGATGAGGTACATGAGTGAGAAAATAAATGAAACAGTGAAAAAACCATAAGACACAAATGCCAATGTTATATGCGCAATCAGCATTTCATGCACCAGCTCAATTCCCTGCCCTTGCATATGATTTGTTGCTCTGGTTGAAACAAATAATAAAAGAATAAAAAAACCTAATAAATTAATGAAAAACAACATAAATTGAACACGAAAAAGCTTATTGAGAATGAGTGATAACGTTATCAGCACCCAAGCATAAAAAGACAAGCCATCATATAATGTTAGTACTGGAAAACTCTTCTCTATAAATACTTGCTGTAATAAAAAAACGGTTTGCAAAAGCCAAACCATACTAAGTAACCAGAAGGCTGTTCTGTTCGCCTTCCGGTTATGCTGTATAAAATCAATAAAGTACCCTATCAGGCTTAATCCATAAATGATCAATATGATTTCGTAAAGCCATTTTGCTTCAGTCATAACAGAGACCCTTTCTCCTATTGTGTTGATGCATTATTTGCAATAGGAAAGGATACTTCTTCATTTGTTTCTTTTTTAGTATTGTTTTTTTCTGCCTGTTTCTGTAATTCATCCTGGACATTCTCTTCTATGCCAAAAATATCAATAAATTGCTGAAGTGCTTCTTCCTTATTTTCGTTAGCTGCCAATTCCTTAGCCTGTGTGACCGGTTGTTTCAGCAGCTGATTCACAATGCTTTTCGTGTGTTTGTTCAATACTTTTTTCTCACGTGCCGTTAAATCCGGCATTTTACGTTCAATACTTTTCATTGTCTCCGCTTGTATGGATAACGCTTTTTTGCGAAGTGCCGATATGACCGGGACAACGCCAAGTGTTTGCACCCACTCATTAAACGCAACAATTTCTGCTTCAAGCATATTCTCAATACTGTCGGCTGCTGCTTTTCTTGTTGCCAGATTTTCATCAACAATATGTTGCAGATCATCGATATCGTATAGGAATACATTATCCAATTCAGCTATTGCAGGATCCAAATCTCTTGGTACGGCGATATCGAACAGGAACAGCGGTTTACCTTTGCGTTTTTTCTGGATGGTTTGCACTGTATTCTTTGATAACACAACTGAATCAGCGCCGGTTGAACTAATCAGGATATCAGCATCCTGCAGTTGTTCATGCAATTCTTCGACAGGTTTTGCATCTCCCTGGAATGTCTCCGCCAATGATTTGGCTTTTTCGAGTGTACGGTTGACAACCGTAATATGGGAGGCTCCGGATCCATGGATATTTTTTGCGGCCAATTCACCCATTTCACCGGCACCATGTATGACAACATGCTTCTTCTTTAAATCGCCAAAAACTTTTTTCGCCAGCTCAACTGCCGCATAACTGACAGATACGGCATGTTCGCCAATCGCTGTTTCTTTATGCGCTTTTTTGGCAAAGGTGATGGCCTGCTTGAACAATTCATTAAATATTGTTCCGGTCGTATTATTTTCCTGGGCTGTCAAAAACGAATGCTTTACCTGACCTAAGATCTGGGTTTCGCCCAAAACCATTGAATCAAGCCCTGTAGCCACTCGGAATAAATGTTCAACGGTTGCATCACCTTCCGTTATTCGCAAGTAAGGTGAAACATCTTCTTTATCAACCTGCAGCCAGTCAGCAAGAAATTGCTTAATATAGAAACGACCTGTATGGACCTGGTCGACAACTGCAAAAATTTCTGTCCGATTACAAGTGGAGACAATTACATTTTCCAAAATGCTTTTTTGTTCCTTCAGCTTTAACATGGCGTTGTCAATATGGTCTTCGGAAATCATATACCGTTCCCTGATTTCCAGCGGGGCTGATTTGTAATTGAATCCGACTTTGAGCAAATGCACGCTAAATACCTCCAAAAAAATCATTAAAACATAAGTTTATTACTATTATAACATGGACAAGTTCTTACATTTATCTTAAAATGTGAACAGATTTTGAAACAAAACTTTTGGTTCAATCGTACTTCATTGTATTGTATGTTAATCCGTTTGTACTTTATCACATGCTCATGAAAGACGCAAGAAATCCGCCAGACGCGCCCATGTTTATGAAAGAAGGTGGACAGTTTGAAACGTCAGCATTCTTTTGCTGCCTATATATTAATCGGCATAGGTGTTTACTTTTTATTGCGAGAGCTGAAAATCCCGATTATAACCGATTTTTATTCATGGCCTACACTGCTTATTATTATTGGAATCGCATTACTTATACATAGCTATACATCGAAAGATTATCAGCATTTGTTAAGTGGAACGATTGTTCTGGGATTGGGCATCCATTTTCATGGATTAAATCATTATACTTTCTGGATTGATCATTGGGCGGTATATCCGCTGATTGTGGGGATTGCGGTGATTGTACGCAGTCTGAGAACAAAACATGGCCTATTTACCGGAATCTTAATCAGCGCCATATCCATCCTCTTAATATTTTCAATCCGATTGCCGGCAGCATTCGACTGGGTTTACGATTTAACCGCACTTCTGGAACGCTTTTGGCCGCTCATTTTGATTGGGATCGGGATATATTGGCTTAAAAAGAAAAGATAAAAAGAGGTTGGGACATAACCAAAATGATCAATTCTAAAGATGAACAATAAATTACTTTAGCGGAGTATATTTCCGTAGCGGTATATATGCACCAACTTAAGTTCGGATTTCCCTTTAGTAAAAGCGCTTTTGTCCCAATCTCTTTTTATCTGACGGTTACAGATATTGTCTGATCGCATGCCATGCATCGTCTTTTCCCTCGCCGGTTTCTGCTGAGAAGGGAATGATAATATCATCTGCTTCAATATTTAATACCTGATGTGTTTGTTTTAAATGTTTGCTGCGTTTTCCTTTAGGGACCTTATCCAGTTTTGTTGCAATCACGATAACCGGCAGTTCATAATACTTCAAAAAATCATACATGACAACATCATCTTTTGTCGGCTCATGCCGGATATCTGTAATCATGACACAAGCATTCAGAACGTCTCGTGCCGCAAAGTATTCTTCCATCATGACGCCCCATTTTTTCCGTTCCTGTTTAGAAACTTTTGCATACCCGTAGCCGGGAACATCAACAAAATAAAACATGTCATTTATTTTATAAAAATTCAATGTTTGCGTTTTACCCGGTTTTGATGATGTCCGGGCCAGATTTTTCCGTTGGATGAGTTTGTTTATAAACGATGATTTCCCGACATTTGACCGGCCTGCCAGTGCTATTTCAGGCAGCCGTTCATTTGGATACTGTTTTTGGCTGACTGCGCTTATGACAATTTCAGCATCAGTTACTTTCATGTTTTTCCCCCGTCAGCGTATAGTTTAACACTTGGTCCAGATGATTCACTTTAATAAACGTTAGACCATCACGCACACTTTCTGGTATATCTTCAATATCTTTTTCATTTTCTTCAGGAATAATTATCTTTGTTAAACCTGCCCGATGCGCACTCAGCGATTTTTCCTTCAAGCCGCCGATGGGCAGGACACGCCCACGCAATGTGATCTCACCCGTCATGCCAACTTCTTTCTTCACTTCCCTGCCGCTTAATGCCGAAACAAGCGCTGTGGCCATTGTAATACCTGCTGAAGGTCCATCTTTGGGTGTCGCACCTTCAGGGACATGAATATGAATATCATATTTCTCATGAAAATCAGGATCGATATTCAATTCATCGGCACGGGACCTGATATAGCTGAATGCAGCCTGTGCTGATTCCTGCATGACGTCACCAAGCTTCCCAGTAAGGGTCAACTTGCCCTTTCCAGGATAATGGGAAACTTCAATCGATAATGTATCACCACCAGCTGCCGTATAGGCCAAACCGGTAGCTGCTCCAACCTGGTTCTCCTCTTCCATTCGGCCATATCGGAAAAGAGCTTTCCCCAGTAGTTCTTCAATCGTTTTTTCAGTAACAATAACACGCTTTTTCTCACCGGAAATGATTATTTTTGCTGCTTTTCTGCAAAGTTTCGCCAGTTGCCGTTCAAGATTGCGCACACCGGCCTCACGTGTGTATGTTCGAATTAATTTCAGTAAGGCCTCATCACGGATTTGAAGATTGCTTTTGTTCAACCCATTTTCTTTCAGCTGCTTGGGCAGTAAATGTTCTTTGGCAATATGGAGTTTTTCGATTTCAGTATAACCGGCAATATTAATAAGCTCCATCCGATCCAATAAAGGCCCCGGAATGTTATTAACATAGTTGGCGGTGGCAATAAACAGCACATTGGATAAGTCATATGTTTCTTCAATAAAATGGTCGCTGAAATTGCTGTTTTGTTCAGGATCCAATACCTCCAGCATAGCTGAAGACGGATCTCCGCGAAAATCACTGGCCATTTTATCAACTTCATCAAGTAAAAATACCGGATTGACTGACTCTGCTTTTTTCATCCCCTGGATAATTCTGCCGGGCATTGCGCCAATATAAGTCCGGCGATGGCCGCGGATTTCAGCCTCATCACGAACCCCCCCAAGGGAAATACGGACGAAATTCCGGTTAATCGAACGGGCGATTGAATTCGCCAATGACGTTTTTCCGACCCCCGGCGGCCCGACAAGGCAAAGTATCGGTCCCTTGATTGATTGTGTTAATTTCTGGACTGCAAGGTATTCTAATATCCGCTCTTTCACTTTATCCAATCCATAATGATCTTCATCAAGTATGTCCTGTGCTTTGTCGATTTCAATCATATCTTCCGTTTTTTCGGTCCAGGGAAGCACAAGCAGCCATTCAATGTAATTACGGATAACCGAACTTTCAGCAGAGCTTTGGGGTACTTTTTCGAATCTGTCCAATTCTTTCATGGCAACTTCAACGATTCGCTCAGGCATATCTGAATCCTTGACTTTTTCTCTTAATTGTTCGGCTTCACCGGATTTGCCATCTTTTTCGCCCAACTCTTTTTGGATTGCCTTTAATTGTTCACGCAGGTAATATTCCTTTTGTGTTTTTTCCATTGAATTTTTGACACGCTGGCCGATTTTCTTTTCCAGATCAAGAACTTTCTTTTCATTTGAAATCAATTGGACCAGGTATTGCAATCGTTCTTTCACATTCACCATTTCCAATAAATCCTGCTTGTCTTTTATTTTCAGGGACAGGTGTGATGTGACGATATCAGCTAATCTGCCTGGTTCATCAATATCAGAAACGGTGGCTAACGTTTCCTTTGTTATTTTTTGTGAGACTTTTATGTATTGTTCAAATTGTCTGAGCAATGAACGCATAAGTGCTTCCTCTTCATTCTGTTCACCACGTTCATCTTCCAATTCATTAACTTCAACCGTGAATTCCTCATTTTCATCCACAAAACGGCTGATCTCCCCACGGCGAAGCCCTTCCACCAACACGCGTATTGTGCCATTGGGAAGTTTCAGCATTTGTTTAACGTATGCTATTGTGCCTATCCGGTAAATATCCTTTTTTTCGGGATTGTCCAAGCTCACTTGTTTCTGAGCAGCGAGAAAAATGGTTTGATCCCCCATCATTGCTTTTTCCAGAGCCGCAACGGATTTATCACGTCCAACATCAAGGTGCAATACCATCGATGGAAAGACGAGTAAACCACGCAATGGCAGGAGGGGCAATTGTTTAGCGTCGGTAGTCATTGTATGTATACCTCCATCTATACTGGAATTATTATGTAAGCGGCAGTTCAAAAATCCTGGCAAAACCACCCGAAAGTCGTTTTTCCTCTTTTGCACACTCACTCGGGTTAGCTTTATTTGATTAAAGTCTATAGAAAACTTCTTTCTTTGTAAATCAATTGGTTTGATTATTAGTATTGCCAGGCAGATTAAAACTACTCACACAGTTATTTTATTGAGCCCTAAACATAGAAAGAGACTGACATCAACAGTCAGCTCCACTTTTTTGACAGCCTGTAAAAGGAGTCCAACAAATGTCAGTCCCTGATATTTAAATTTCATTCATTGTGACTATGCGCTTTCTCTGGGTAATTTTTCATTTTCATCTTGTACCGTACCATCGCTGAATACCAATTTAGGTCTTCCGTTCTCTTTCTTAACTGTATCCTCTGTAATGATACATTTTTCAATATCCTCGCGCGATGGCAGTTCAAACATCACATCAAGCATAATGCTTTCAATGATTGAACGTAAGCCCCGTGCCCCAGTTTTCCGTTCGATTGCTTTATGGGCAATCCCTCTAAGGGCGTCTTCCTCAAATTCAAGCTCAACATTATCAATTTCAAAAAGCTTTTCATATTGTTTAACAAGAGCGTTTTTAGGCTTCGTCAGAATTTCAACAAGGGCGTCCTCATCCAGCGGTGTCAAACTGCCGACAACCGGAATTCGGCCAATAAATTCAGGTATCAAACCGTACCGCAGCAGATCCTCGGGCAGTACTTTTTGCAGCAGCTCACTCTGATCCATATCCTGCTGTGTATTATCAGAACCGAAACCAATCACTTTCTTACCTAATCGGCGTTTAACAATTTGGTCTATTCCATCAAAAGCACCACCGACAATAAACAAGACATTGGTCGTATCAATTTGAATAAATTCCTGATGCGGATGTTTGCGTCCGCCCTGTGGCGGCACACTGGCAACCGTTCCTTCCAGTATTTTTAAGAGCGCTTGCTGTACACCTTCCCCTGACACATCACGGGTAATGGAAGGATTTTCGGATTTACGGGCAACTTTATCGATTTCATCGATATAAATAATACCTTTTTCAGCTTTCTCCACATCATAATCTGCCGCTTGAATCAGTTTCAGTAAAATGTTTTCAACGTCTTCCCCGACATAACCCGCTTCTGTCAATGACGTTGCATCAGCCATGGCAAATGGCACATTTAGAATTCTTGCAAGTGTTTGAGCCAGTAATGTTTTACCAGACCCAGTCGGTCCCAGCATAGCGATGTTACTTTTGGCTAACTCAACATCATCAGAATTTTGGGACGTATTAATTCGTTTGTAATGATTATAAACCGCTACAGACAAATTCTTCTTTGCTTCTTCCTGGCCGATAACATAATCGGCAAGGGTTTCATTGATTTCTTTTGGTTTGGGAAGTTCTTCAAACTCAGTTGCTTCTTCTGTGCCAAGTTCTTCTTCCACAATCTCCGTACAAAGTTCGATACACTCATCACATATATAAACGCCTGGACCAGCTACTAATTTACGAACTTGATCCTGACTTTTTCCGCAAAATGAACATTTTAATTGTCCCTTTTCTTCATTAAATTTAAACATTACATTTTCACTCCTAAAAGGTTAAATCTGCATTTCATCTTTTTGGTTACATTTTAACTTAACGTCATCATATCAAATCAAAATGTGAAAACAAAATAATAACTCTTTTTCCAGTACATTTTAGTATGGAGCCATTTTTTAACAAGCAACAGGGAACCTAATCATCATTTTGGAAGGAAAATACTTAAAATTCCCAATCCTTATTATCGTATGTTGAATGGACGGGATAGATACCAAAATCGGAGAAAGTTTAAAGCAAGGTGCGACCATCCGCACCTTGCTTTAACATGTTTGTTCATTGAATTCATAACTGAAATTACACGGTTTGACTATGCTCGACCAAAAACTCAATTGATTTTCTGGCTTTGAGATCTTCTTTAAGCGCATCAGCATTTCCGCCTAAAATCTGTTTCAGCTGATCGACATCTGTTCCATACATAGATGCCATATTGCTTAGCTCTTCTTCAACATCTTCATCTGTCACTTCAAGGTTTTCTGCATTGAAAATAGCTTCAAGCGTTAAATTCGTTTTGACACGCTTCTCGGCATCTTCACGCATTTGTTCTTTCAATGCATCTTTGTCCTGACCAGAGAACTGATAATACATATCCAGTGTCATGCCCTGCATTTGGAGACGCTGTTCAAATTCCTGCAGCATGCGGTCCAATTCCGTTTCAACCATCGCATCCGGAATCGTCACTTCTGCATTATCCGAAGCTTTTTCAATCAACGTATCGCGTTTTTGATTTTCGGCATCCTGTTCTCTCTGGCTTTGCAATTCTTCTTTTTTCTTTTCTTTCAGTTCAATCAGTGTTTCGACTTCTTCATCAACATCTTTGGGCAAACTCATCATCCAAACTCAGGCAATTTCTTTCGTTTGACGTCATGAATTTTTACAACTGAATACAGCTTCTTTTCCTGCTAATGCTCGGCATGAATAATCTTCAGGGAATGTAACATTTAATTTTCGTTTCCTCGCCGGAAAGCTTTTCGACAATTCTTCTCAAAACCGGAATAAATTGACTGAGCCGTTTTCCAGTGGATATCTTCACCTTTTCCGCCTTCAAAGCCTCTCCGTCAATGAATCCTTCAAATCCATCACAACGGGTCGCCTTCTTCAATGTTTACCTTCTCTTTAACAATCAATTCAGCATGATGTTCACGCTGATGCTCCAATTCATGGTCGACATCTCATCTGTTACTTCAACCGTTTCTCTTCCACTTCCAGGCCTTTAATAGTCACATGTGACTTCCGGTTTCACATTGACAGTAGCCTTGATATAAGATCTTTCCTTTTCGAATTTGATCAAATGTCTACTTCCGGCTGCTCAATCGGCTCAAATTCCAGTGTCTTCGATAGCTTTTGATAAGCATCCTGAAGTACAATGTCACAGCATCCTGATATAAAGACTCGACACCGAAACGTGATCAAAAAAATTTTACGCGGAACTTGCCTTTACGGAAAGCCTGATTTGGCACATCCTTAACAACTTTTTTGAAAGCCTGATCCAATGCTTTATCAAATTCATCGGCAATGACAAACGTCAGCAGGCCTTGATTTTCTTGTTTTTTCCCAATTTTGGACAATAACATACCTCCAAATCTATTATTCCTTTAAATTTTAAACGATTCATGATAACATAAATTTATAAATAGCAAATTTGCAACCAACATTATAACATAAAATATGGCGGCCTTTCAAAGCATTACAGGTCATTTGAATCTGTTATTTATGCTTCTATTATGTGGCATATAAAAGCTTCACATATTTTAATTTTCTTCCATATAATTGGATTACCTGTCTGCCTTCATTTGAACGATTTTTCGTATGTATATCCAAATACTCTTCGCCTATTTTCGTTAATGCCGATGCAATCGTGCTCGCGTCATCTTCTCCTGGCGCATCGGGTAACGTAACATAGAGATAAATGCCGCAATAATTGTTCATTAACTGAAATAAAGTTGGATTAATCATGTTCAAGCTCACTATATAATCACCAATGTTTGCTGCATCGTTGAAATGAGATTCTAACGCTGCTATGTGGTCCGGCTTGGATTGTCCACTTTGCACCAAGCTTATGTATCTTCACTTTGCCTGTGATCCTTTTCTTTCAGCCATATAAAATGGCGTTTTAGTGGACGGATGTACGCGATCATCCGTTAAAAGTGATTTCATCTGTTCGTTGGGTATATCCAATTTTACGAATTTGTCAAACTAAAAGTATACTGATATGCATGATTTCTCAATCAAACCGCCTAAATAAATCATTTATGTATTCAGGTGTTTTTTCGATTCGGATATCATGCAGCATCTTTCGGCTCATAATCATATAAGTTTGCTGGAACTGTTCTTCATTTCAGCCGGCACCAGGTCTGATTCCAATTCCTGTTCAACCTGATTCATGAGCAATTGATATTGACTGGTCTGAAATAATATTGTTAAGTAGATATGGACGTAGTGATAATAGTGTTCATCTTTATGTATTAACAACGATTCACAAAAGTCCTGTGCTTCCTTGTATCGGTTCAGTTCCATCAGACACATTAACTTGCCGATCATAACTTCATGATTCTGAACGCCATACCCTAATAACTGATCAAGTTTCGCCAGAGCTTCTTCGTATCTTTTCTCTTTTAGTGCCAAAAGGCTCTCTTCTTCTAAAGTCATTCGCCATTTCGGAGAAGAATGACATTTCCCCCTTGTTACTTTCCATAAATTCACTCCTTTCTGTTCAAATAAGCTATTTAATGGGACTTAACCGCTTATCCAATGATAAGGCTATATTCTCCTTGGTTTTAACTCAATCGTCTTGAAATGTGGATCCTACATCAGCTACATGAGGGAATAAAAATCATACTATAGCCGTACCTGGTTTATTTGAAATAAAACTGCTATGTAATAATACCTCATAGATAACATATTCAACAATTATTCATTTTTATATCGTATCATATACAATACTCTTACCGCTATACTATTGACAAATTGTTTAAAAGTACATATAATAAATCTTTGTCCGTCAAAAGAAATTCGCGCGGGGTGTAGTTTAGTGGTAAAACCTCAGCCTTCAAGCTGATGTCGTGGGTTCGATCCCATCACCCGCTCCATAACATATGAATGTCAGTAGCTCAGCAGGATAGAGCAACAGCCTTCTAAGCTGTGGGTCGCGAGTTCGAATCCTGCCTGGGAACGCTACCTGAGAAAACTCGGCTCCCGCCTCGTCTTTCCAGAGGTCAGAGGCCGGAAGTCACTTGAGGAAATCGTGAGTTAGCCGATTCCATATTGAAAAACGTCATCCGAAATTTTATAACTTTCTTTTCGAAAAAACCCGGTATCTTGTCGTCAAGGTACCGGGCTTTTTTAAAATAATTCGTATTAGTCAGCGTATTAAGCATTTCAAAACTCAAGTTGTCTTAATCTCAACATGCGGATAAAGACGTTTTCATGGATAGTCATCAACTCGTTCTCCAATCAGTCGTATAAAAAATGAACATCAATATCATCTAATGTTCATCATTCATCACGACATATGTTTTTTTTCGGCTCTCCGCGAGGCAGCAGAACACTGCCTGGGACCCTCTCAGCGGTATGTGTATGGCCGAAACAGACGACCTGTGCATGTTGTTCCTCGCCCCGATAGCGAATAGCGAGCGGATTTGATTTGACCTGATGCAGGTGCCCATGCGCAATAAAAAGGTTCAAGTCACCAAATTGTGCTGACTTGCTCTCAGGAAACTGGCATCAGTTATCGCAATACCGGCAACTTGAATGAATCCTTCCAGTGCCGGGTCGTCATTTCCAGTTCGAATCACCGGCAGTGGATTTTATGATCGACATGATGACGTTTGTTAATGGCTGTAAGTTCTGCCTGTTGAACGTGACTATCACGACAATTAATACACTTGGCATAACATATCACATCTGCTACCGGCAACTGTTTTGACCACTCTTCAAGCTGATTAATGGCATCGCTCCGGTGACTGGATGCTTGTTTTCCTCAGTGGAGCTTCGGCCCATTGTTTGTGTACCATCAAGGTATAAAAATAGGATCGTAGCCAAACCCATATGCCTGATGTGAGGTCGAAATTTCCCTCACACTGCCCTTTTTTAAATATGGTTGCCTCACCCGGCACAGCTAACCGCCAGGATACAAACAAACGTGCAGTGCGATCAGGCGTATCGATCGCCTGTATTCGTTCAAGCACTTTGTCGATGTAGCCTGATCATTTTGTTGTCACCGGCGTACCTTGCCGAATAAATCCCGGCCGTCCTTCCAATGCATCAATGACCAGACCGGAATCAATCCGCCAGAACAGGGCGTCTGCAGTAACTCTGAAATTTGTTCAGCTTTCAATGCAGCATTTTCTTCAAATGTCGTTCCTGTTTCCTCGATATCGTCTATTTCACGGGATAACTCCAGCAGCGAAAGAGCATTTATTCCGTAGTTGGCAAAGAATGACTTGAAATTCTTGTGCTTTACCGGCATTTTTCGTGGCAATAAATCAGTTCATTCATGGTGAATCTTCTTTGGTCTGTTTGTTCACCAATCCGGTAAGCGAGTTCGCCAAGGATTGTCTTTGGGATTGGTATTCAATCCTGCATTCCATCACCGGCAAGTCCCCAGCATGTTTGCAGCTGATTATTTGTAAACGTTGCTCCTCCCGGTCCCTGTATTTCGATAAATTCACCTGCTTCCGTCATACAACGTCATATCACAGCAGCTTCAGAGTCTTCCTGGTATTCAAATCAAGCAATTCTGCCCGTCGAAGAAATACCAGGAAAGGGCGGCAAGAAAATCTGTGACAGGCATTTTTAATGGGTTTAGACTGAAGTAACGTATTTAAAAGCTAAACAACGGCAACAAATGCTCCTGTTATCGAAGCTGTTTCGGGTACCGCCATCAGCCTGAATAACGTCACATCAACCAAACAGTACGTTCACCGATTTGATTCAAATCGACAACTGATCTTAGTGCACGTCCAATTAAACGCTGAATTTCCATCGTTCTGCCGCTTACTTTTCTTTAGAGATCACGGATATTACGCTGGCTCCGTCGCTCTCGGAAGCATGGCATATTCCTGCCGTGATCCAGCCTTTCCCTGACTCGCATAAAAGGGCACCCGATCTCAATACTTTGCATGCATATACTTTTTGTGTCACCAATTCAATAAGTAGACCCTTCGGATGTTTAATATAATCGGTGTTAATCGTTACTGGTCGTAATTCGTTAAACTCGCGCTGGTCATTTCTCAATAGAACCTATGCCTCCTTAACTATGCATCCACGGTTTATCCTAACATATTTTTTACAATCAGACATGAATTATGAGTATCAGGGCGAAAAGAAAAAGACTGCTCAGCACAGCCTTTTTTAACTATAGCTTTTTCAGCAGAGAAAAACGATTGGGCCGTTACGGGGTTCTGTATATGCTTCCCGTTTTCATTAAACAGCGTCTCAACATCCTCCACCTTTACTTCAAACAGCTTCCACGCTTCATCTTGTGTCAGTGTTCGTACAACGTTTCCATGACTTCATTGGAAATGACAGCATCATCCGTGTTCTGCAAACTTCTGATGAAACCAACTTCAAGCACACATCGGTTTAAACTTGGATCACTGGTCATTTCTGTAGATTATTAGAGACATGCTGGCAAATTGGTTATCAGCTCCGGCCTTCCATTAATGTCTGAATCATAGATCCGTATAAACCACTATCTTCCGCATCAATATATTGGTGACAGGTACAAAATATTGATTGTCACCTTGAGCAGATGGGTAGTACATGTGGACAGTTCGTTTGCCATCAAATCCACTGAATTGGATTGAACCAGGTTTATACATTCACTCTGAAATAGCCATCACCAATAGGCGTCCATCAACAGGCATTGTCTCCTGTGGTTTCCGTTAATACGCAGTTCATGTTATCAACACCATCAAAAACTGTTTACTGTTGAAAGTCCATGGCTTGCAGTATTCCAACCTCATTTCCGCCTGATAATTTCTCGAAATTCCTCAGAGACATCGACAAACCATTGTTCCGTTATCTTCCAGGTTCAATCCAAGTATTTGCGTACCTGCTGGTAATACAGCCTGAAATCCATTTGGCATATGATGTAACGGCCCGTCTATCACGAGATGTTCTAACGCTTGTTCTGGCTACCTGATTGGATTCGCTTTGGGCAGTTGTAATGTCTGGAAGCTACCATTACCATGGAATCAAGTAAATATAACTGTCTGTCAACCGTTTCAGGTGTTGTTCCCTCATCCTCTTCAGCTTCTTTCCTGACTTCCTTCCTCCTTCGTATTTACTTCTTCACCTTCACCTGTTCATCTTCCAAATCATCGACTGTTTCAGCATCTTGCGGGATCCATTTCTTCGTTATTTATGAATTGTTCCCCTGAAAACACCCGATAATTATAATAGTTGAGAAACACCGTTAGGCTTAATAGCATAGACTGCGCTTTCTGGCATGTTTTTCCCTCCTACGATGGTTTGTACTATTATATATACGAGCTCACAAAAAATTTAGACCAACCTGTAAATAAAAAATTGAATCCTCTCTGAACAAAAATATCAGAAAGGATTCTGGATGACAGCTTTTCCGATCGTAAACCGACTGAAATAATCAGTGGATTTCCTTGAAATACGCTCAGTAATCATTGCAAATAACCCTATATCACCGGTTGCATAAAAATTGGTGATTGGTGTTATTCCTCCTTGATACAAAGATCATGGAAATCGAGATCGTACTGGCCTCTCGTGCCGTTTCTTCACTCGATGAGATAACCATAACCTGATTTCCAATCACTTTTTGAATCGTATCTTTGATTAACGGATAATGTGTGCATCCGAGAATCAGTGTATCAATATGATTTTGCTCCTTCAAAGGCATTAACGACGTTTCTACAATTTCATCAGCCTTGGCACCGGATAAAACACCCTGTTCAACCATTGGAACAAACAATGGGCATGCCAGCGGGTTAACATGAATATTGGCATTAATGTTTTGCAATGCCTTTGTATAGGCATCACTTCGAATTGTTCCTTCTGTTCCAATCACACCTATATGGGTGTTTTTCGTGAACTTAATGGCTGCGCGTGCCCCGGGATTGATGACCCCAATAACTGGAATCGACAGTTGATTCTCCAGTTCATTTAAGGTAAAAGCTGTAGCTGTATTACATGCAATCACAAGCATCTTAATGTCCTTATCAAGTAAAAAATTCACCATTTCCCATGTGAATGTTTTAACCTCATCTTTGGATCTTGGCCCGTACGGACATCTCAGTGTATCACCTAAATAAATTAATCTTTCACCCGGCAGCTGACGCATAAGTTCATGAGCGACTGTCAAACCGCCCACACCGGAATCGATTACTCCTATTGCCTGATTCAAAAAATCGCCTCTTCTTGCTGTTATTTTTGGTCCACATGCTGCATTTCTTCATACAGAAACGTTAACATATCGTTTAATGTTTCAGTTTGTTCTGTTGAAAAGTTTTCCAGTACGTCACCTAAATATTCCTGACGTTTTTTAATCACTTCATTTATAATCGTTCGCCCTTTTTCCAAAACATGAATTCTTACGACACGCCGGTCTTTTGTATCTCTCACCCGTTCAACGAGCTGGTTTTTTTCCAGCCGGTCCACCAGATCTGTTGTTGTACTGAATGCCAATCCATTTTTATTTGAAAGTTCTCCAATTGTTAAATCACCTTCAATGAGGAACTGCAAGGCGATGAATTGCGGTGACGTGATTGGGTAATGATTGAGTATTTTTCGCCCGTTCTGTTTGATCATACCAGATATGTAGCGTAATCGTTTTTCAAGATTTGCAATTGTTTCTGATGATATATCCTGATTCAAGACGGGTGCCCCCTCATGAATATTCCAATTTTATGTACATATTTTAACATAACATGACAAAAATATCAGTTTATCTTACGGAACCATATCATTTAAGCTGAGAAAAACTTTCCCGGATCCTGAGAGTAGTGTGACTACTGTCATAATATTTAACTTCCTCCAAAATGTGCTCACCGTTTACACATATCTTCATACACTAATAGTGACTAAATAATTTACCCTTCATCTGCAGCTCTTTGACAGCAAGGAGGGGTTATCACTTGAAGGACAACGAGTACAAACCGAAGCAACTATTAACGAAACGCGAAAAAGAAGTATTTGAGCTCTTAGTACAAGATAAAACAACAAAAGAAATTGCCCAGGAATTGTTTATATCTGAGAAAACGGTCCGGAACCATATTTCCAATTCAATGCAGAAATTGGGTGTCAAGGGGCGATCACAAGCTGTCGTAGAACTTCTCCGCATGGGGGAGTTAAAGCTTTAGGAAAAACCGACTTTCTTTTTAGGAAGTCGGTTTTTTCCTCTCTATGTTGTCTGCCAGTCGCTCTTTTATGGAATCAGATAATGGGGCTGGTTTTCCTGTTTCAGGATTTATGTATACCATTCTTCCGCGTCCTGTTAAACAAAGATGTTCGTCTTCATTTAACGCCATGTAATGGACGTCCAGAGATGTGTTGCCAACATGATCCACTTTAACATATAACGTGAGGTTCTCATTAAAATAGATCTGCTTATGATAATCACATTGCAGATCCGCCACTATTGGCATTGCTGCGTCACTTTGATTATCAAAAAGGCCTGATGCTTTTAGAAATTCAATGCGCGCTTCTTCAAAATAAATAAACGGTGACACATTATTCACATGCCCAAACATGTCCGTTTCAGAAAAACGGATTTTGACCGGAATAAAAAATGAAAATTCAGACCGCCATTCTTGCATGTTATCAATATATGAAATCCTGCCCAATTCATTGCCTCCTTATTAAAAATGACCCTCGCCAATAGGCAAGCAAGGGTCATCATAGATTAATAGATTTAACTTAATGTGCTTCGTCGCTGCCAAAGAAGTTCTTGAATGCTTGAATGTTTGTAGCACGGTTCATAGCAGCAATTGATGTAGTTAATGGTATACCTTTAGGACATACTTGAACACAGTTCTGTGCGTTGGCTGCAGCCTGAGATGCCTCCATCTTCATCAAGCCATCCAAGCGTTCACTTGCGTTCATTTCACCTGTGGATGGGCATTGAACAAACGCACTTTGTGGACAGGCCCGCCCGATAAAGTCAGATTTGTCATTCACATTCGGACAAGCCTCCAGGCAAACACCGCAACTCATGCATTTGGACAGCTCGTATGCCCATTGGCGTTTTTTCTCCGGCATACGCGGCCCCGGACCAAGGTCATGTGTCCCGTCGATTGGTATCCATGCCTTGACTTGTTTCAATGCATCAAACATCTGTTCACGATCAACAAACAGATCACGAATGACCGGGAATGTGCTCATCGGCTCAAGATGGATTGGCTGCTCCAAATCATCCACCAGCGCTGCACATGATTGCCGTGCTGTTCCATTAATAACCATGGAACAAGCACCGCAAACCTCCTCAAGGCAATTCATATCCCATTGAACCGGTGATGTATTCTCCCCATCGGCATTTACAGGATTTCTTTGTATCTCCATCAGCCCGGAAATAACGTTCATGTTTGTTTTATATGGTATTTCAAAGGTCTCTTTATAAGGAGAAGCATCCGGGCTATCCTGACGTGTAATGACAAACGTAACAGTACTTTGCTCAGCCATTTCAACCTACTCCCTTCATTTTTGTTTGGAATAATCGCGCTTACGCGGTGTAATATGGGAAACATCCACATCCTCGTAAGTAATGACAGGTTCATCATTCTCTTTATCATACTCTGCAATCGTCGTTTTCAGGAAGTTCTCATCATCTCGTTCAGGGAATTCCGGCTTATAATGTGCACCACGTGTTTCATCACGTTTCAGAGCGCCGTTTGTGATCACACGGGCCAGGTGAAGCATGCTTTCAAGTTGGCGTGTGAACATAACACCCTGGTTATTCCAGCGGGACGTATCATTGATATTGATATTTTCCCAGCGTTCCATCAGCTCTTTAATCTTCTTATCTGTCTCTTTCAGCCTGTCGTTATAACGGACAACGGTTACGTTATCTGTCATCAATTCTCCCAGTTCTTTATGAATCTGGTAAGCATTTTCAGTACCATCCATTTGCATCAATTTCTCAAATTTATCCTGTTCTTCTTTTTCCTTGTCTTCAAACAGTTTTGACGGTAAGTCGTCAACGTGTTTATCCAGACCGTCGATATATTCAATGGCTTTCGGACCAGCTACAGTTCCGCCGTAAATAGCCGAAAGCAATGAGTTGGCACCTAAGCGGTTTGCGCCATGCTGTGAATAATCACATTCACCCGCAGCAAAAATACCCGGAATACTGGTCATCTGATTATAATCAACCCAAAGACCGCCCATTGAGTAGTGAACAGCAGGGAAAATTTTCATAGGGACTTTGCGCGGATCCTCGCCAACAAATTTTTCATAAATCTCAATGATACCGCCCAATTTGACATCAAGTTCTTTCGGATCTTTATGGGACAAATCCAGATAAACCATGTTCTCGCCGTTAACGCCGAGCTTCTGATTGACACAAACATCAAAGATTTCGCGTGTTGCCACATCACGTGGCACCAGATTACCGTATGCCGGATATTTCTCTTCCAGGAAGTACCATGGCTCACCGTCTTTATATGTCCAGACACGTCCACCTTCACCACGTGCCGATTCACTCATCAGACGCAGTTTATCATCGCCGGGTATGGCGGTTGGATGGATTTGAATAAATTCACCATTCGCATACTTAGCACCTTGCTGATATAGTATACTGGCTGCTGAACCGGTATTAATCATCGAGTTGGTGGATTTGCCAAAGATGATTCCGGGACCGCCCGATGCTATGATGACAGCATCTGACGGGAATGACTTAATCTCGTGTGAACGAATATTTTGACCAACAATGCCGCGCCCGACATTGTCTTCATCAATAACCGCGCCAACGAACTCCCAGCTTTCATATTTATTAACCAGGCCTTCCACTTCATAACGGCGGACCTGTTCATCCAGAGCGTACAACAATTGCTGTCCCGTCGTTGCGCCTGCATACGCTGTGCGATGATGCTGTGTACCTCCGAAACGACGGAAATCAAGAAGCCCCTCAGGTGTGCGGTTAAACATGACACCCATACGGTCGAGCATGTTAATGATGCTTGGAGCCGCATCACACATGGCTTTTACCGGCGGCTGGTTGGCAAGGAAGTCACCGCCATAGATCGTATCATCAAAGTGAATATCTGGTGAATCGCCTTCGCCTTTCGTATTGACAGCACCATTAATTCCACCTTGAGCACACACAGAGTGAGAACGTTTGACAGGCACAATAGAAAACAAATCTACATTCACACCTGCTTCAGCTGCTTTGATCGTTGCCATAAGGCCGGCTAAACCGCCGCCAACAACAATAACTTTCCGGTTACTCATATGGATTACTCACTCCTTGTTCTCTGTATTAAAAGGTTGTTTGCGTACTATTAAACACCGTACGCAAATTGAATCAGTGTTCTGACACCTACATAGCTAAGAGCCAGGAAGACAATCAATGTTAAGTATGTAACAATCTTCTGGGATTTTGGTGATTGTGTGAAGCCCCATGAAACCAGGAAACTCCAAAGACCATTCGCAAAATGGAAGGTCGTTGATATAACACCAATAATATAGAACCAGAACATGACCGGGCTCGCAAGAATATTTTCCATCAGGTTATAATCCAGTTCCTCATTGCCAAGACCGATTTGAACACGTGTCTCCCATACGTGCCATACAATAAATACAAACGTAATGATACCGGTTACCCGCTGCAGGTAAAACATCCAGTTACGGAAATAACCGTATCGTCTTGTATTGTTCTTTGCAACAAAGACAATATAAACCCCTAATATTGCATGAAATAGAATCGGCAGGTAAATAACCAGGATTTCCAACGCTAAACGGAACGGCAAATCATGCATGAATCCAGCCGCCTGATTAAAGCTTTCTTCACCATACACAGCAAAGTGGTTAACAACCAAATGCTGAATAAGAAAAATCCCGATCGGAACTACCCCTAACAAGGAGTGGAGCCTGCGGTAAAAAAACTCTCGATGTTCTGCCATTTGTTACCCCCCTTGGTTTAAATGTTAATATTGCAGTCAGTACACTTTTTTGACAATGAACCTTACTTACTTTTATTGCCCAAAAATGTACAATTTATGACATACTTATTGTAATCCTAACTATGATAAGCGTCAAGAAAAGGACCAGGACATTTTGCTAAAATATGAAAATTTAACTGATGCTGCTTGCACTTTGACGCTATTGCATAGATAATGAAATCAGATATAATTTTTAGATTAACCAATGTATCTTACGTGCATTAGTTATGGGAAAGGATGACACCAATGTCTAAAAATCACGAATCCATGCCTGTTACACTTCTGGATCAACTGCATACATCAGGAGCTGGATATGATATGATCCGCTACATCGGTTTACCCGATATGTTCGGTACCGAGTCCAATACGCTCCTCTATTTCATGGGTAAAAACCTGGCCAGAAAACTTAATATAGAGTCCATATCCGATATTGTTTATGCCTTTGAAAAATTAGGCTGGGGTCAATTAGAACTTTTTAAAGAAAAAAAGAAAGAACTTGTTTTTCAATTAATGGCAGATTCGGTCGTATATCGTTTAAGTGCTCCTCTTGAAACTGAATTCCGCCTGGAAGCAGGCTTTTTGGCAGAATCAGTCGAACAAATTAAAGAACGGTCATGCGAATGTCGTGAAGAACTTCATAAGAAAATTCATCAAATCGAATTCACCGTATTATTTACCGATTAAAATTATGGACTGGATTTCACTCAGATTTTCTCTGTATCAATAAGTCTTTGACGATCTCATTTTATTTTTCATATCATACTAAGGGGGCGGAACAGATTACGTTGTTTCGCTCCCTTCTTCATCATTTAAATGCGTCAGAATATTTTGAGCAACGTCTTGCGGAACACCCAGTTTCATAATATTTTCCAGGGACGTATGTTTGATTTCGTTAACGGATTTGAAATGCGTCAACAGTAATCGCCTTCTTTTCTCACCAACTCCGGGAATATTATCCAGCTTTGACTTGAATAAATTTTTCCCGCGCAACTGTCTGTGAAATGAAAGGGCAAACCGGTGGACTTCATCCTGGACCCTCTGTACAAGATAAAATGCCTGGGACTGCCTGGATAATTGAATAACCCCAGGTGGATCACCATACAACAATTCACTTGTTTTATGTTTATCATCTTTTGCAAGTCCGCACAGCGGAACATCCAACCCCAGTTCATTTTCCAAAACATCGAGTGCAGCGCTCATCTGACCTTTTCCGCCATCGACAATAATCAGGTCCGGAAGTGGTGACTTTTCCTTCAGTACGCGTGTATAACGGCGGCGTATCACTTCCCGCATCGTCTCATAATCATCCGGCCCTTCAACATCTCTGATTTTATATTTGCGATACTCTTTTTTATCAGGTCTTCCATCTGTAAAAACAACCATTGCCGACACAGGATCAGTCCCCTGGATATTGGAATTGTCAAACGCTTCAATGCGATGAGGGGTTTCAATATGGAGTGCTTCACCCAATTTTTCCACTGCTTGTATCGTTCGTTCCTCATCACGTTCAATCAGCGAAAATTTCTCGTCCAGTGCAATTTTTGCATTTTTCATGGCTAATTCCACAAGTTCTTTTTTCCTGCCGCGAAATGGTGTGTGTACATTAATTTGCAGTAATTCACTTAATAAATCAGTATCAGTGCCGATTGGCAGCAGCAGCTGTTTCGGCTTCAGATGGTGCTGATGTAAATAGAACCTCCCGATAAAACTGATAAATGTGTCGTCGGGATCATCAAAAAATGGAAATATCGACACATCCCGTTCAATTAACTTTCCCTGTCTGACAAAGAATACTTGTACACACATCCACCCTTTGTCATAACTGTAACCGAATAGATCCCGATCCACCGAATCATTTAATGTCATGCGCTGTCTTTCCATGACAGCTTCAAGATGCTGAATCAAATCACGCAGTTCTTTTGCTCTTTCAAAGTTCAGTTCTTCACTTGCTTCCTGCATTTTTTTACTCAAGTCGTCTTTAATCGCTTTGTGTCCGCCCTGCAAAAATGACGTTATATTTTGGGTGATTTCCTTGTATGTTTCTTCCTGTACCGGTGTTTCACTGCAGGCCAGACATTGTCCCATGTGGTAATATATACAAGGACGACCCGGCGGATTATTGCACTTACGCAGTGGATACAATCGATCAAGCAGTTTTTTTGCTTCCCTGGCTGCCAGAACGTTCGTATAAGGCCCAAAATACTTTCCTTTATCTTTTTTTATATTCCTTGTGATAAGAAGCCTCGGGTGCCGCTCATTAGTGATTTTCAGATACGGATAGGACTTATCATCTTTTAGACGGACATTGTATCTGGGGTCGTATTTTTTAATTAAATTCATTTCCAGAATCAATGCTTCCATTTCGGATGTCGTCACGATATACTCAAAATCCTGAATTTCCTGCACAAGCCGTTGTGTTTTTTTATCATTTGCACCGGTAAAATAAGACTTGACCCTGTTTCGGAGCACTTTGGATTTCCCGACATAAATGACAGTATCATGCTTGTCTTTCATCAAATAACATCCGGGCTGCAACGGCAATACTGCGAGTTTTTCCTTTAGTTGCTGGTTCATCTGCCTACTCATCCCCTGAAAATAGTGTACCAGATTATAGAGAATCCCTTGTCACTTAATGTAACAAGGGATCATATAACACGTCTCTCGTACTATTATACACCTTAGGAAGCATGTTTGTTAATTAAATCAACCAATGCTTCCTTAGGCTGAAAACCGACAACTTGATCAACGACTTTCCCATCTTTAAACAATAGGAGTGTTGGTATACTCATAACACCGTATTTTCCGGCGGTTTCCTGATTTTCATCAACATCCAGTTTGACAATTTGTACTTTATCTTCCATTTCACCGTCTATTTCTTCCAATACTGGTGCAATCATTTTGCAAGGTCCACACCATGGTGCCCAGAAATCAGCTAACACTAGACCCTCAGCTGTTTCCTGTCCAAAATTTTGATCAGTCACATGTTCAATTGCCATTTTTATTTCCCTCCTCAATCACTTAACTGTGGTTAGAGTATATCATCGTTAGTCGTTCCTCGCGAATAGTTTGCTTATTCAAACTGAAGACGACGTGAAAGGTGCCGATTAGCCAAAAAGATCTGACCGGAAGCGATCAGATCTTTTCTCCGTTTAGCTGTTTTCTCAAAGATTGTTGTTTTTAGCACAAAACCCATAAAGTGAAACTTCATTCAGCGGAGCGTATTTTTCCGCTGAAGCAAAGGAACAAAGGCTAAATTCGTCACGTCCTGTGACAACGCCTTTGTGACCCGCATCGTGCGGGCCCGAACCGTATCGGGCATTTAGGGTCAGTTAGCCGCCGTATTTTGGCGGATTACTGACCATTAGATGCAGGATAAACTGCGAATTAGAGTGCTTTGATTACACATAAATAAATATAATTATAATGCACAAAACAGCGGAGGAAATACACGGAGACTCCAGCGGGAGGATAGGCATAGGTGAGACCCCGCAGCGCGTCAGCGCGAGGAGGCTCACCAGCCGCCCGCGGAAAGCGGAGTGTATTTCCGGAGCGGTATTATTGCGCACAATATTTTACTATGTCGCTGTTTATATCAACTAAGCAAAAAAGTTTATGAAAAGAAACTCCGGTTTAAACGGCGACTTTCTTCAGTTCTTCCGTCAGTTTTGGAATGACTTCGAATATATCACCGACAATTCCATAATCCGCTACATTGAAGATGTTGGCTTCAGGATCTTTATTGATAGCAACAATCACTTTTGAGTTTGACATACCGGCTAAGTGTTGAATGGCACCGGATATTCCGACTGCAATATATAAATCAGGTGTTACGACTTTACCGGTCTGACCAATTTGCAGGGAATAATCGCAATATTCTGCGTCGCACGCACCGCGTGAAGCTCCGACTGCTCCTCCTAAAACATCAGCCAGTTCATATAAAGGTTCGAAGCCTTCTTCACTTTTTACACCGCGCCCGCCGGCAACAATGACATTTGCTTCAGATAAATCAACACCGTCAGAAGCCTTACGGATGACATCTTTAATAACGGTATGAATATCTTTGACATCAACGTCTTTTGTGCTCACTTCACCGGAACGTGAATCATCACGGTCTAATGCCGGAATATTGTTCGGTCGAATCGTCACGAACGTTAAGCCGCTGGTGATGGCCTTTTTCTCAAATGCCTTTCCGGAGTAAATTGGCCTGATAAACACAGCTTTTTCCCCGTCATTCTCAATATCTGTCGCATCCGAAATCAGACCTGTTTCCAGTTTTGCTGCAAGCTTTGGTGTTAAATCTTTCCCGATTGCAGTATGACCCATGACGATACCATCCGGTGATTCATCATCAATAACTGCCATAATTGCCTGTGAATAACCTTCTGATGTATACTGTTCCAACTTGTCATGCTTTACTGTAACAACACGGTCTGCTCCATGATAGATTACTTCCTGGCCTTGTTCATTCAGTTCATCACTGCCGCATAAAACACTGACAATCTCTGCCTCGGAATCGATTTTTTTAGCAGCTGCCACCGCTTCAAACGTTACATTACGCAATTCCCCATCTCTTGCTTCCCCTATAACAAGTAATTTATCGCTCTCTCCGATAAGTTTAAAGTACTTTTGCATCATCTTTAAGCAGGGAGACCAATTCCTTCACCTGGTCATCAATCTCACCTTCAAGAATCCTTCCTGCTTCTTTTTCAGGAGGCAGAAATACATCAGTTGTTTCAGTTTTTGCTTCGACATCATCTTCATCCAGATCCAAATCATCAATTTCCAGTTCTTCCAATGGTTTTTTCTTGGCTTTCATGATGCCAGGAAGTGATGGATACCTGGGCTCATTTAATCCTTGCTGACAAGTTATCAAGAGCGGAAGATTTGTTTCAATTTTTTCGACATCACCTTCAACATCTTTATCAATATTTGCAGCGTCTCCATCAATTTCAAGCGCAGTGATCGTCGTTACACAATTGATTCCAAGGCCTTGTGCAAGTCTTGGTCCGACTTGCCCGCTCGCTTCATCAATGGCTACGTTTCCTCCCAGAATGAGATCGGGTTCCTTATCTTCAAAGTAGGCTTCAAGAATTTTCGCTGTGGTGAACTGATCACCATCCTCTAAATCATCTTCTGTATTAATCAGGACGGCTTTATCCGCTCCCATCGCAAGGGCCGTGCGCAATTGCTTCTCAGCTTCTTCATCACCGACTGTCACAACCGTAACTTCCCCATCGTGTTCATCGCGCTGTTTAATGGCTTCTTCCACGGCATATTCATCATATGGATTGATGATGTATTCAGCACTTTCATCTTCAATTTGGCCATCAGATACAATAATTTTTTCTTCTGTATCAAATGTTCGCTTTAACAATACGTATATGTTCATGTATGTCATCCTCCTTATAGTGTAATGATTTCTTTATTTGTCCCGGAAGTTTGGTTTACGCTTTTCAATAAAGGCCTGCACGCCCTCTTTTGCGTCTTCAGAACCAAAAATTCCGGCAAATGCTTTTGCTTCTGCCTGGATCCCGCTCGCAAACTGATCTGTTTTGGCATAAGGGATTAATCCCATCACAGCATTTATGGACAGTTTGCTTCCGGCGGCAATTGTTTCTGCCAGCTCAAGTGCTTTATCAAAAACGTCTTCCTCTTCCACAACCTGATTCGCAAGTCCGGCCGCTTTCGCTTCTGAACCACTGATTGGCTGACCGGTCAGAATCATTTCATATGCTTTTGCCGTTCCAACATAATTCGGCAATCGCTGTGTTCCGGCAAAGCCAGGTATAATCCCGAGTGTTACTTCGGGCAACCCAAGTTTGGCATGTTCCGTAACAATCCGGATGTGGCAAGCCATTGCAAGTTCAAGACCGCCTCCTAAAGCAGCGCCGTGGATAGCAGCAATAACCGGTATTGGAAACTGTTCAATCCGGTCAAATAATTGCTGACCTTTTTCAGACAGAGATTGATAATCAGATGCGTTTTGCTGGGACGTAAACTCTTTAATATCTGCACCAGCGGAGAAGAATTTGCCTTCTCCCTTCAAAACCACTGCTTTCACTCCGAAATCGGTTTCAATTTTGTCCAGGTTATCACTTAAATCACTTAATAGATTACTAGATAAAGCGTTTGCCGGCGGACTTTGAATCGTAAGTACCACAACATTGTCTTTCACTTCATAAGCCAGTAAACCCAATGCAGTTCCCCCCTTCTTCTATGTTTTTTCGTAAAGACCGGCCGTGACAAATTCGTGTACATCTGTCGCTTGCTGGATAAGATCATATTTTTGTTCTTTCATGACCCAATTGGTGACAATTTCATCCAGTGTGCCAAAAATCATCTGTCTGACCAGCGGAATACTGAGATCTTCACGGAAAACCTTTTCCTGAATCCCTTCCTTGATTATATCATCAATGACAACAAGATAGGGCTTTAAAACCTGATTAATTTCCAATCTGAGTCTTGTGTTGGATTGTCGTAATTCCAACTGTGTAACAATTGCCAGGTGACGATCTTCCGCAAGCTGCCGAAGATGCATTTCCATTAATGTGAATAATTTTTCATCAGCAGTACTCTTTTCACTGATACCGTGTGCAATTTTCTCAATGAACTGACCCATTTTTTCTTCAAAAACAGATATCAGGATATCCTCTTTATTTTTAAAATAAAGGTAAATGGTGCCATCTGCAACGCCTGCTTTCTTGGCAATCCTGGATACTTGTGAAGCATGATAACCATTTTCTGCAATGACTTCTACGGCCGCTTCAATAATTTGATTGTACTTTGGTTTATTTTTTTTCATGACTAACTCCTTAGCAATCACAATACCATTAAATGAATGAATAATCATTCACGTTTTATTCTATATCGTTATGAAGCATTTGTCAATATAGTGGTGTGCAAATTGCTGAATCAAGAGTTGGTATGTGTATGTTTCACACGGTCTCACTTGCAGCCGTTTTTTCTTTTTCCTCATCAACCAGCTGTTGGCGCAGCACTTTTCCGACGGCTGTTTTTGGCAGCTCATCGCGGAATTCATAGATTCGGGGAACCTTGAATCCAGCCAGATTTTTACGGCAAAATGTGTTTAACTCTTCTTCATCTGTTTCATAACCGGATTTCAGAACAACGAACGCTTTGACCGTTTCGCCGCGGTATGGATCTGGAATCCCGGCAACAACTGCTTCCTGAACTGCTTCATGTTCATATAATACTTCTTCAACTTCCCGTGGGTAAATATTGTAGCCCCCGGCAATGATCACACTCTTTTTCCGGTCTACAATGTAAAAATAACCATCCTCATCCATATAGCCCATATCACCAGTGAACAACCACCCATCTTTCAGGACGTTATCGGTTTCTTCCTGGTTGTTCCAGTAACCTTTCATGATTTGCGGTCCCTTGACGGCCACCTCACCAACTTCACCGACGTTTGCTTCTTCGCCGCTCTCCAGCATGATTTTTGCATCTGTGTCAGGCCACGGCACACCAATACTGCCGTTAACACGCTTACTCCATATGAAATTGGCATGTGTGACCGGCGACGACTCAGTTAATCCATACCCTTCCACCAAATTACCATTGGTAATGTTTTCAAACTCTTCCTGTACCTCCAGCGGTAATGGTGCAGAGCCGCTAATACAGGCATTGATTGATGACAGGTCATATTTTTGCAGGTCTGGATGGTTCAATAACCCGACATAAATCGTTGGTGCGCCAGGAAACATGGTTGGTTTTTGTTTCTGGATTGTTTTAAGCACATCTCCTGCATCAAATTTGGGCATCAGAATCATTTTGGACCCATACATAATGGACATGTTCATAACGGTCGTCATCCCATATACGTGGAAAAATGGCAGTACACCCATAATCCTTTCCTCACCGGGTTTGGTTTTGTATAACCATTTTTGGCACATTTGCACATTGGAAACCAGATTGTAGTGGGTAAGCATCACGCCTTTTGGAAGTCCGGTTGTTCCGCCGGTGTACTGCAATAATGCCAAATCCTCTTTTGGGTCTATATTAACTGGGGTATAGTGTTCATTACCATTATTAATAATCGATTGCCAGACATGTGTGTCGTTTGATTGTTCCACTTTAACTACCATGTTATACTCTCTCTTCTGAATGAAAGGGTATATCAGGTTTTTAGGAAAAGGTAAGTAATCCTTTATACCTGTTACAATTGTATGTTTTAGCTCGGTATTCCCACGTACATTTGTAACGCGCGGCAACAAAATATCCAAACAAACAATAAATGTGGAACCTGAATCATTCAGCTGATACTCAAGCTCTCTTTCTTTGTAAAGCGGATTTGTTTGAACGACAACCGCCCCTGCAAGCAATGCCCCATAATAACTGATCACGGCCTGTGGGCAATTTGGCAGCATAATCGCGACCCTATCACCCTTCTTTAGACCCAGAGACTGAAAATAACTTGCCAATTTCTTTGCCTGAGAATAGATATCTATAAATGTCATTTCCTTTCCCATGAAGTGAAGCGCTTTCTTTTCAGGGAAATTTTCAGCATTCATCGCCAAAAAGGAATCAAGCGGCTTCTCATCATACGCAATCGTTACCGGAATTTCATCCGGATAGTGCGTATGCCAGTTCTTTTGTTCCACCATGAATTTTCCTCCTTTATTATTTGATACCCCCATTATACCGATAAATGTGTATTTTTTGAATCTTAATACTGCATTTTATGAAATTTTTTAAAAGCGGGTTCAAAAAGGAGGATAAAAAGGACCGGGAAGTTCGAGGCGGCGCAGTTTCGAGCAGCGGGCTTCCACAGGATGTGGTGAGTTCTGCGTTGCCCACAGGACGTGGGCGGTTTTAGCAGAACTTCCCCTATGCTTTTAAATACATGAGCACAAGGATTGCTTCCCTGAATCCGCATCGCACGCAGGAAAAGCGGTTTTCTTTTCCAAGGAGCGGAGAAACAAGTCAACGGAGAAATTCGATGTGTCATTTTTACCGGACTTTTTGAACAACCACTTTAAATAAAATAGAAAATCCCGACAACCAAAAACACCACAGCTACAACAAACATTATTTTTGCCAAACGTTCCAGTAACAATTTAAACTCCCCCAATACTTGCGCCAATAACGAATGCTAACCCGACCGAGATTAGCAGCGATATAAGCCCGACTGCTTTATTTCCATGTCCGATTTCCTCATCGATTTTTATCGATGGTGTCATGAATTCAAAGATGATATAACCAAGCAGTAATAAAATAAATCCAAAAGTACCCCAACCTATCATCTCAAGTAACGAATTATTATGTTCAATGGCGTATCGAAAAACGATGGCAATACCGAATATTTTCCCACCGGTTGCCATGGCGACTGCAAGATTGCCATTTTTGATTTCCTGCCAGTTGCGGTAAGATGTCACAAACTCGAAAATGGCCAGAAATACGATGGTACCAAGAATAACAACGCTGTATCTTGCAGCCGTTTCAACCAGGATATTTTCCCAAAAACCAGTCATTTTCAACAAACCCCTTTGTTAAACCAATCACTTCAATTCCAGAACGGTTACACCGCTGCCGCCTTCTCCTGCAGAACCAGGTCTGTCTGCTCCAATTCGCGGGTGATTTTTAGCAAATTCTTTTACACCCTTCCGAAGTGCTCCTGTCCCTTTGCCATGAATGATGAAAACTTTCGGATAACCTGCAAGTAAAGCATCATCAATGTATTTTTCCAATCTGGCAAGAGCGTCCTCATATCGTTCACCACGTAAATCAAGCTCTGTTTTGACGTGATAGCCGGAACCTTTAACAGTCGTCAGTGGTTTTTCTTTAACGGAGCTTTTATTCTTAACAAGCTGGATCTCATTACGTTTCACTTTAACCTTCATAATACCGACTTGAATCAAGTAATCATTTTCACCTGATTTTTCAAGAACTGTTCCGCGCTGATTTGCCGACAGCAGCTTAATTTCATCGCCCGGATTCAATTCTTGTGTTGCTTCGTTTATTTGTTTTGATTTATCCGCTGATTTATCAGTCAGATCCGGTTGTGCTTCTTCAAGCGATTTACGGGCTTCAATCCATTCATGTTCTTTCAGCTGTGCATTGGTTTTCACCTGCCGTATTTCGTCAACAATCGTTTCCGCTTCATCACGGGCTTTTTGTAAAGCTTTGTCTGCTTTATCTTCTGCTTTTTTATATAAGTCCTCGCGTTTATTTTCAAACTGCTGCCATGCTTTTATGAGATCGTCCCGCAATTTTTCACTTTCCTGAAGTACGTTATGTGCCCGATCGTAATCATCTTCAGCCTGACGCCGGGACTCATCGAGTGAAGCAATCATATTTTCAACACTTTCAGAATTAACGCCAACCTTATTTTTCGCCTGGTCAATCACTGATTGCTCCAGCCCCAGGCGTTTGGCTATATCAAATGCATTACTCCGGCCGGGTACACCAATCAATAGCCGGTAAGTAGGCTCCAGAGTTTCCACATCAAACTCCACGGATGCATTAACTACATGTTCACGGTTATAGCCATAAGCTTTTAATTCCGGGTAATGAGTTGTTGCCACAACACGAGCGTCACGGGACACAACATCATCAAGAATGGCCATTGCCAATGCAGCACCTTCCTGTGGATCGGTCCCTGCACCAAGTTCGTCAAACAATACTAAAGATTTATGGTTAACCTGATGGAGGATCGAAACAATATTCATCATATGTGATGAGAAAGTGCTCAAACTTTGCTCGATTGACTGCTCATCGCCAATATCAGCAAAAACATTCTCAAAAACCGCCATTTCACAGCCGTCAGCAGCAGGAATTTGCAAACCGGATTGCGCCATTAACGTAAACAAGCCAATCATTTTCAATGCAACAGTTTTACCACCAGTATTTGGACCAGTGATGACAATAGATGTGTAATCCTTACCAAGTGCCACATCATTGGAAATGACTTCATCTTCAGATATCAGCGGATGACGTGCTTGTTTGACATTGATAATACCGTCATCATTGATCATCGGCATCGCAGCATTCATTTGTCTTCCCAGTTTGGCTCTTGCAACAATGAAATCAATATGTGCCAATACTGAAACATTTTCGGAAAGAATCGCTTCAGCATCAGCAATGTCTGCACTTAACGCCCGAAGAATCCGGTCAATCTCCTGTTTTTCTTTTACTCTTGCTTCCTGCAGCTGGTTGTTCAAATCGACAACCGCTTTTGGTTCCATAAACAATGTGGCACCAGAGGCCGATTGGTCATGGACAATCCCACCTACAGCCCCGCGGTACTCTTGTTTCACCGGCAGGACATATCGATCATTTCGAATCGTTATGATGGCATCCGACAACATCTTGCTCTGGGACTTGGTATAACTGTCCAATTTATCCCGTACGTTACTTTCAAATGTGCGAATAGAAGAACGAATGCTGCGCAGCTTGACGGACGCGCTATCCATCATATTTCCCCGGTCATCAATGCAGCTGTTTATCTGTGTTTCCAGTTCCCGCAACGTGACAATTCGTCCGGCAAGATCTTTTAAAATGGGTAAATGCTCTTCCATTTTTTCCAGGAAGTTTTTAACCTGGCGTGCCCCGTAAAGGGTATTGGCAACATCAAGGCACTCTTCAGCTGATAATACACCACCGATGACACTTCGTTTAATACTGGCGCGAATGTCTGCAATCCCACCTAATGGAATGGTCATATTCAACCTTAAAATTTGGCTTGCTTCGTCGGTTTCTGCTTGCATTTCCTTAACTTTGGCTGAGTCAGCGGAAGGTTTCAGGTTTGATGCCAGTTCCTTGCCAATCGTCGTTTCAGCCTGATTATTCAATTGTTCGATGACTTTATTAAATTCCAGCGTTTGCAGAATTCGTTCATTCATGTGGATTTTCTCCTTTAGATGGTTAAACGTATGCTCTTCTTTAGATTACTATTGACGCTTATTCATTTGTACGATTCATGAAGGCCATAAGTTTCTGCTTTGACCATGTATTGATGACAGTATCTGTTTTGATCCATCCTTTTCGGGCAGCACCGACACCATATGTCATATGATCCAGCATGTAATAATCATGGGCATCCGTATTGATGGCAATCTTAACACCGGCCTCCTGAGCCTTTCTCGCCCATTCATTGGAGAGATCCAGCCGGTTTGGGTTGGCATTGATCTCCAGTGCTGTATCCGTTTCTTTGGCACGCTCAATCAGCTGCTCAACATCCACATCATAACCTTTACGCCGGCCGATAAGCCTGCCGGTAGGGTGCGCAATCAGGGAAACATAAGGATTTTCCAGCGCCGCATTCAGCCGTGCCATTATTTTGTCCTGTGATTGATTAAAACTTGAGTGAATTGCACCGATGACAAAGTCCAATTCCTGTAAAAAATCATCCGCAAAGTCTAACGTGCCATCAGGTAAAATATCCATTTCAACACCGGCAAAAATATGGATATCATCGTATTTTTCATTTAAATTGGCAATTGTTTCCCGCTGTTTACGCAACCGTGTTTCATTTAATCCATTGGCAACTCTGAGAAACCTGGAATGATCCGTAATCGTTATATAATCATAATTTTTCACGCGTGCCTGGTTAACCATTTCTTCCAATGATTGCGCACCATCGCTCCAAGTCGTATGCATGTGCAGATCCCCGCGAATATCTTCCAGTTTAAGCAATGAAACAGGTTCACGGTAGGACTCCACTTCTCCGGTGTTTTCCCTCACTTCGGGTGGGATATAGTGCAAGTCAAAGTGCTCAAAAAATTCCGCTTCACTTTTAAATGTCAGTGTTTCACCTGTTTCCTCCACTTCCAGACCATATTCGTTAATTTTTTCACCTTGTGATTTGGCGAGCTGCCGCATAGCGACATTATGATCCTTTGAACCTGTAAAATGATGTAACGTTGAAGCAAATTCATCCGGTTTAACAATCCGAAAGTCCACATTTATATCGTAAACATCCTCAAGGGTGACTGACACTTTCGTATCCCCTTGTGCCACGACTTCCTTTATCCGCCCCATCTCTAACAGACGTTCACGAACAGTCTGAAAATCTTCAGATGCAATAATAAAATCAATATCTTTAACGGTTTCACGCATCCGCCTCAGACTTCCGGCACGTGAATAATCATGAATCGCTTCAATCGTATCCAAGTAGTGTTCGATCATCTCAGCAAGCGGAAGCATTGTGGCAATTGGCAGGCGTTCGGGGCGCTCATTAGCCTCTTTCAATGCTGTTAGGATTTTTTCGGCAGACTTTTTCCCGAATCCTTCCAGCTGCTCGATCTGGCCTTTTTCACATGCTTCCTGCAGCGAGTCAGCATCCGTAACGCCAAGTTCCTGATATAGCTTTGCAAGTTTTTTACCGCCGAGTCCCGGCAAATCCAGCAGCGGCACTAAACCTTGGGGGACTTCCTTTTCCAGCTGGATTAGTGTTTCGGACGTTTCATTCTGGATAAATTCATTAATGACGGAAGCTGTTCCCTTGCCGACCCCTTTTATTTTAGTGAAATCCTCAATATCCGTAATGGAACGGTCATCACGCTCAAGTGCCTGAGCCGCCTTCCGGTAAGCTGATATCTTAAATGGATTTTCAGCCTTAAGCTCCAAATGAACAGCAATTTTCTCCAATAACTTAATAACATCTTTTTTATTAACAGGCATATAGACTCACCTTCTTTATTAACAGTCAAAAAGCTTTTTTCGTAAATTTTGTTGCTTTTAGTTTTCATAGTTGATATAAATTGCGACACACTGAAATTTTGAGTGCAAATAATACCGCTCCGGAAATACGCTCCGCTTTCCGCGGGCGGCTGGTGAGCCTCCTCGCGCTAACGCGCTCCGGGGTCTCACCTATGCCTATCCTCCCGCAGGAGTCTCCGCGTATTTCCTCCGCTGTTTTGTGTTTTATAATTATATTTATTTATTGTGTAATCAAAACTCTTTGTGGTTGTTGATTGGAGTGGAGGGCAGGAGACTCCTGCGGGAAAAGCACGTGTCTAGACCTGAGCAGCGGCGGTTTTCCGCAACGGAGGCTGAAGCCGTGCCCGCGGAAAGCGACTGCCCGAAACGGAAATCAACAAAGCACTCTATGTCGCAGTTTATAGATTTTTTGTCAAAAACAGTAGCCTTGAAGTGAACAGCCATTATAAAGGCTGATTCAAATAAGACTATACTCATTGTACACAACATACAACCGTATTGCCTACTATTTGAACCAGCCTTTGATTGCCGCAAATCAGTTGCTATTAAGCAAATCATCCATACTGGTAAACCATAAGGACCTGATTTGTTCAGATAAAAATGGTGTGTTTTCAATGATAAACAATGCTATCGATGAATTATTTATCCACGATTGGATTTCAGTTAAAGGCGTCAATGCCAAAATAAACAATACTATAAAAATCAACAAGTATATTTCAACAAATCCCAGCACAGCACCGAGCAATTTGTTTAGTGAATGCAATATCGGCAATTCAGCCACGAAATCAAGCATCGATGCTATAATCTGCAGCAGTATCTTAACCGCAAAAAAGATAATGGCGAACGCTATAGCATTGTAAAAGGCACCTTCAAGCGGTAACGCCTCCAGGAAATCCGCCCATGCACTATTGTCATCCAACTCAGGATATGGAATCCATAATGCCAGACGTGATGCCAGCTCATCATAATATAGAGCGGCAAGGATGAATGCTGCAATAAAACCGATTAAATGAAACGCCTGTAAAATGAACCCGCGTTTCAAACCGATTAAAAACCCAAAAATCAATAATACAATTAAAATAAAATCTACCATTTGCTATTTATCCTCTTTCTTATTTTGAGATCCCAATAAAGCCGCATAGTCTTCTTTTAATTTCATATAATCATTCATCGTATTAACAGCAGTCAGTACAGCCAATTCTGTCGTCGTAAGCTGTTGGTTCATTCCATGAATTTCACGTATTTTCTGGTCAACCTGACTGGCAACCAAACGGACTTGACTTGGATCTTCATTCCCGACTACTGTATAATATTTATTATATATCTCAACGGTTACCCGTGTTTTATCATCCTGGGTCACACTCGATACCCTCCATTAATAAATTTTCATGAGAACATACATAATATATTTTTTTCAGTAACTATAAACGTTTATCATCTTTAGCGTTAAAATAATCGACTATATCATAACACAATAACGGTCATTCAGGAAATCCAAATTGTTCAACCGGGGGCTTATCGTACGGGAAATTCCAGGTTATAAAGGTTTCATTATTAAACAGTGTTTGCTACCGTTTAACATAGCAAATCAATTGGAGGATCAAAATGCCACAAAATGTATACGTCTTAACAGCAGATATCATTAAAAAAATGAAAAATCATTATACTGATTATTTACAAACAACACCACAAGGCGCTATTTTTCGGGCCAAGACAGCAAATGCAGTGATAACCGCCTACAAATCCGGTAAAGTTTTGTTTCAGGGGAAAAACCCTGCAGCCGAAGCGGATAAATGGACCGAGATAAAAGAAGATGAGCCGGTAACGCCAAAAAATACCCGGAAGCAAACCGGATACACACCGCCGGATACACTTTTGTCAAGCAGTCATATCGGTTCGGATGAAGCAGGGACGGGAGATTACTTTGGTCCCATCACAACCGCAGCTGTTTTTGTCAAACAAGAGGAAATGGAACTATTGAAAGAATTAGGTGTAAGAGATTCCAAGAATTTAAAAGACGCATCCATCCGGAAAATTGCCAACGATATTCTAAAACTTGATATGCCGTATTCACTTTTAGTTTTGCGAAATGAGAAATACAATCAGCTGCAAAGGCGTGGCTGGTCCCAGGGCAAAATGAAAGCTATGCTTCACCACCATGCCATCACCAACGTCCTGAACAAAGTGAATGCTTCTGAAACAGATGGCATTTTGATTGACCAATTTTGTGAACCTGATGTCTACAAACGCCATATTGCTTCCGAGAAAGAACAACTGCCTGATAACACATATTTCATGACAAAAGCCGAAAGTTATTCGATCGCGGTAGCGGCTGCATCAATCATTGCCAGAACCAGCTTTTTGAAAGAAATGGATCACTTATCGGAAAAAGCAGGGTTCACACTGCCTAAAGGTGCATCGGGAAAAGTTGACCAGGCAGCCGCCCGCATCATCAAATCAAACGGCCGGGAAATACTGGACACCTGCGCCAAAACCCATTTCGCCAATACGAAAAAGGCTTTTAATCGTGTATAAGAAAAACTCAGGCCTGGCCTCGTCTTCCCAGAGGTCAGAGGCCGGAAGTCAGACTGAAGAAATCGGCGGGGCTTCCGATTTCTCTGTTTAAAACATTACCCTGAATTCTATGCTTTCCATATAAGAAAAGAGGAGGCACCGGATACTGGCGCCTCCTCTTTCAAACTACGATCTTACGTACGCATTAAATTTCTCATTTACCGTTTCAACGATTTTCTGGTAAGATTGCTCGACTTCATTGTCTTTCAGGGTTTTTTCCGGATCCTGGTAGAATAAGCTATACGCAATGGATTTCTTGCCCTCAGGTAAATTTTCACCTTTGTAGACATCGAAAACCTGCACATTTTTAACCAAAGGTGAACCGGTTATTTCAATTGTTTCCTTCATCTCACCGGCGTTTACATCTTCATCCACAATAAAGGCAATGTCTCTGGCAACCGATGGATACTTCGGAATCGGCTGGTAATCAATTGTACCCGTATTGATTCCCAATACATACGCCAAATCAATATCAAACACATATGTTTCTTTTAGATCCATTGATTTTTCAAGTGATGGATGAACCTGCCCGAAGAAACCAATGACTTCATTATCAATCGAGATTGTGGCACATCTGCCCGGGTGCATCTCGGGCAACCTGGCCTGTTCAAAGGAAATCGGCGTGTTCAAAAAGTCGAATAACCCTTCGATGATACCTTTGACCAAATAAAAATCCACTTGTTTTTTCTCCTGCTGCCACGGATGATTCATCCATAATCCGGAAAGCACTCCTGCTAACCGCAATTTTTCATCCGGATATTCTGAAAGCATTTTTTCATCTGAAACGAACACATTTCCAAGTTCAAAGTAATGAATATCCGTTTGAGTTCGGGCCCGATTATATGCCAGGGATTTCAGCAATTCCGGCAAAATACTCAGACGCAAGTACCTATGATCCTCACTCATCGGCATGGAGAGCTGAACAGGATTTGGATTTTTCTCACGCAGTTCAGGACTGACCAGTTTATCAATCTTTGCATAATCGGTTAATGAATAAGTGATCGTTTCCATTAGCCCTGCACTTTGCATATAGTTCTTAACTGACCGTTTCAGTTTCTGTTTTTGCGTTAACCCGCCGGCCTGGGACGCTCCTTCAGGCATCGTATATGGCAAATGGTCATAACCGTAGATTCGCGCTACTTCCTCAACCATATCCTCAAAAATGGTTATATCCCCGCGCCGGGTAGGTACATGAACAGCAAATTTATTCTGTTTCTGGTCGAGAGGAAACTGCAGCTTGTTTAAAATCACGGCAATATCCTCTGTTGTAATCGTTGTACCAAGCCGTTTATTAATGTCGCTTGTTTCAAACGTTACGGTCTTCTCATTGCGGTCCAGTTCATCAAAGGCAACAGGATCAGCTAAAATGGTTGCACTTGCGTATTTTTCAAGCAAATGACATGCACGCAGCCCCGCACGTTCTACCCGGTTCGGATCAACACCTTTTTCGAATCGCGTGCTTGAATCACTGCGCAGACCGGTATCTTTGACAGTTGTTCTGACGGCAGATGGGTCAAAATAGGCAGCCTCAAGCAAAACAGTTGTCGTATCTTCATTCACTTCCGTATTCAGACCGCCCATCACGCCAGCAAGCGCTACAGGTTCTTTTCCATTTGTAATGACAAGATTCTCATTGGATAGTATGCGTTCTTCACCATCGAGCGTTACCATTTTCTCACCATGGCGGCCGCGACGCGTGACAACTTCATCAGAGCCAAACCGGTCATAGTCAAATGCATGCAGTGGTTGGCCATACTCCAGTAAGACAAAGTTTGTAATATCCACAACATTATTGATTGGACGGATACCTGCTGCAATCAGGACATTCCGCATCCACAATGGCGACTGCTTAATCTCAATATCTTTGGCAATAAAAGCACCATAATATGGGTTTAAATCAGGATCTCCCACATTCACCGAAACATAATCAGCTGCTTTTTCACTTGCAGGGTGCACGTCTTCATTCGGCAGTGTCACGTCCTGATCAAGAATTGCCGCCGTCTCATAGGCCACACCAAGCATACTTAACGCATCTGCACGGTTCGGTGTCAAATCAAACTCCAGTACAGCATCATCTAAATTAAGAAGCCGCTCGACACTCTCACCTGCTGTCACATCATCCGGAAACACAAAAATACCTTCAGAAACGTCTTTTGGGACATATTTTTCATCGATACCAAGTTCCTGCAGCGAGCAAATCATACCATTGGATTCAACGCCACGGAGTTTCACTTTTTTGATTTTGAAATCATTCGGCAGTACAGCCCCGGGTTTCGCAACCGCTACCTTTTGACCTTGCGCAATATTCGGGGCACCGCAAACGATCTGCAGCTGTTCGTCACCTGTGTCAACCTGGCAAAGACTCAACTTATCAGCATTTGGATGTTGGTCACAAGATTCAACATAACCGACAACCACACCACTGCTTTTTCCGGCAACATATTCAATCCCATCCACTTCGATTCCGGTTCTTGTGATTCTGTCCGAAAGCTCTTCAGGACTGACGGATTCGATATCAATATAATCTTTAAGCCAGTTTAATGATACTAACATTACTGTGCCCCTCCTTTTTCATGGTGAAATTGTGTCAGGAACCGCATATCATTGGTGTAGAAATGCCGGATATCATCAATACCATATTTCAGCATGGCAATTCGATCCGGTCCCATTCCAAACGCAAAGCCTGTATATTTCTCTGAATCATATCCGGCCATTTCCAGAACATTCGGGTGCACCATTCCGCCACCAAGGATTTCAATCCAGCCGGAATGCTTACAGACAGAACAGCCGTCACCTTTACAAACTTTACAGGAAATATCCATTTCCACAGACGGTTCCGTAAATGGAAAAAAGCTTGGACGCAGACGGATTTCCCGATCGCTGCCGAATATACTTTTGGCAAAATTATCTAATGTCCCTTTCAAATCACTCATCCGAACATTTTTATCAACATAAAGTCCTTCAATTTGCGTAAACTGATGCGAATGCGTGGCATCATCCGTGTCACGACGGTAAACCTTCCCAGGGCAGATCATTTTAACCGGCTGCCCTCCACCGTATTGCTGCATGGTTCTTGCCTGCACCGGTGAAGTATGTGTCCTGAGCAGCAGCTCGTTTGTAATATAAAATGTATCCTGCATATCGCGTGCCGGATGACCTTTAGGCATGTTCATGGCCTCAAAATTAAAATAATCCGTTTCCACTTCCGGACCTTCTTTCACTTCATAACCCATCCCAATAAATAAATCCTCAATTTCCTCGATGATACTTGTCAATAAATGCGGTCCGCCAACTTGAGGCGGCCGGCCAGGCAATGTGACATCAAGTGCTTCGTTTTCAAGCTTTGCTTCCAATGCGGCCTGCTCAAGTGCTTCCGTTTTTTCGTCAATTTCATTTGTAATGGCCTCACGCACCTTGTTGGCAATCTCACCAACAACCGGGCGCTCTTCCTTGGAAAGTTTGCCCATCCCACGTAAAACACTTGTCAAAGATCCTTTTTTGCCTAAGTAAGTTACTTTTATATCCTGAAGCTCTTTTAAATCGTGCGCCTCTTTTACTTTCGAGAGTGCTTCCCGGCGAATCGTTTCCAATTGCTCTTTCATCAATATACCTCCTTATGAAGTGACGCGTGGTAAATATTTGCCATATAAAAAAGCCCCATCCCACTAAGGGACGAGGCTCTTATTTCGCGGTACCACCCTTGTTGACACAACAGTTCTGTGTCCAACTCTAACATGATAACGGATCTAATATCCGGGTCACCTTTACTTTGACAAAGGTCCAAGTGCCAGCTCCAGAGTGAAATGACAGCAATTGTATCAGCCAGAGATGCTTTCAGTCCGTGACACCTCTTCCCTTGTTGCCGTACATTCCATTACTGTCTGTCTCTATCCAAGCTTTTAAAAAACAGTCTGTAAGTTGCTCATTTCCTGAATCAAATTTATTCTATTATAGATAATTTGCCGGGATTATGCAACTATTTACTTATCGAATACATTAAAATGCCTGCTGCAACACTGACATTTAATGATTCAGCCTGTCCGTATATCGGGATTTTCACGGATTGATCTGCCAATTTTACGATATCGCTGTTAACGCCTGCACCTTCATTACCTACGATCAATGCAACTTTATCAGACACATTCGTTTCTTTAAATGAAATGGCATCCGTTAGTGCTGAAGCCCATACCGTGAATCCTCCTGCCTGCAGATCAGGTATTTTTTCCAGCAAATTACCATGCAAAATCGGTAAGTGGAATAAGGAACCTTGCGTTGCGCGAATAACTTTATCGTTGTACAAATCAACTGTGCCATCACCCAGCATAACCATGTCAAAGCCAGCTGCATCTGCAGTTCGAATGATCGTACCCAGGTTGCCGGGATTTTGAATCGAATCAATTAACAACACCGTATTAGCGGCAGATTCTATTGGGTGTTTTATTTTAATGGTCGCAGCAATTCCTTGAGGGGTTTCGGTCATGGTCATATGCTGCAACACTTTCCGGCTGACATAAGTGGCGGGATAATCGCCACACCATTCCGGACCTTCCACCCCTTCCACTAAGATAACCTCTGTAATCTCCCAGTTACTTTGATAGGCTTCTTCAATTAAATGGAAGCCTTCGATCAAAAACATGCCGGTTTGTTTGCGGCCTTTACGGTTGTGTAATTTCATCCATTGTTTGACTTTGTGATTTTGCAGTGACGTAATCATTTCATCCATCCCACTTTGTCATTTTCTTATCTTATCATACATATTTTATGCTTTGCCGGTCAAACTATCGTTAGTTTAATCAAACAAAAGAGGTGGTTTCATGGACCTGAATTTACGAAAAGCTATTTTATCCAATATTGCAGAAAATGATCAGGAACAATTGGAAGCAACCATTACGGATGCTATTCAGGACGGCGAGGAAAAAATGCTTCCGGGTTTAGGTGTACTATTCGAACTGATTTGGAAACAATCTGATGAACAGGACAAGCAGGAAATGATTGAAGCATTGGAACAAGGTGTTCAACAAGCCAATACCAGCAGTTAAAATCTGACTCAAGATGGGTGTTTTGACATACACCTGTCTTTTTTTTGAAAGGCTGTTTTCTCAAATATTGTTGTTGTTGCCGCAAAATCCATAAACTGCGAAATAGTGAAAATTCTCATTAGTGAGGCTTCCTCCTGTTCTGATTAGCGTTAAGTGCTTTGCGACGCTCCGGCAACATACTTCGCTTTCCATGGGCACGGCCTCAGCCTCCTCGGAAAGCAAAGACCGCTTTCCTCCGGGGTCTTCGGACACGTGCTTTTCCCATAGGAGTCTTCGTATATTGCCTCCGCTGTCAGCGACTTTCTGCATTTCGAAAGGATGAAGTCCGAGAAAAAATTGTTTAGCGGGTTTTCTCTCACTTGGACTGAACAGAACACTAAGCTGCGGAAAAATGCGAGACTCCTGCGGGAAAGGAACAGTCTGAAGACCCCGCAGCGAGCGGTCTTTGTGAGCGAGGAGGCTGAAGCGTTCCCCGCGGAAAGCGAGTATTTTTCCGCAGCGACGAACCAGCACTTAACTCCGATAGAATTGGAGTAAGACATTCCAAAAGTTACGTCGCAGTTTACATCGACTACGAGGTTAAAAAGCATCAATCTTACGAAAAGAGCCTTTTGAAAAATTGTTGCTCTTTTTTCTTTTCCGGTATAAACTATAAGTAGCATGGTGAGGAGTTGGATTTTATGGATATACGGGGGCTGCAAACATACATACAACAACAAGCATTGGCAACCATGACATCATCGGTATCCGACAACAGTACAGGAAAAACGCCAATCACAGACGTGACGTTCAAGCTGATGCTCCAGCAGCAGATAGGAAACAATACCCCAGTTGATCGGGGGGCATCATCTTTCAGTACCCCCATGAATGCTGGGACAAATCATTCGTGGACAGATTCATTACCGGAAACGTCCAGCCGGCCAAATCGTGACATAAACAGTAACTTGCCTTTAACAGCAGCCAAAACCGATATGGCATCAACAGATAAGTTTGATCAATACATAACACAGGCTGCTGAAAAATATGGTATTGATCCGCACTTGATTCATTCGGTCATTCATGCAGAATCAAGTTATAACCCGAATGCGAAAAGTTATGCCGGCGCACAGGGACTTATGCAGCTCATGCCTGCAACGGCTTCAGATCTTGGTGTTACCAATGCCTATGACCCGGAACAGAATATCGACGGCGGGGCAAAGTATTTAAACCAAATGCTTAATAAATATAACGGCAATATTGAAATGGCGCTGGCCGCATACAATGCCGGCCCGGGTAATGTGGATAAGTACCAGGGGATACCGCCATTTAATGAAACACAGCAATACGTTGAAAAGGTTATGAATCGTTTATTTGGCATAGGGATTATGTTTGGAAAACACCTGGAATTGAAATTCAGGTGTTTTTAGTTTTCCTTTATTAAGAGGATGCCAATCGCAGGTTACGTGTGCGGGATGTCATCCATCGCTGATACTTTCCTGAAGATATAACAATAGCACACCAAAACATTTGGCATGCTACTGTTCCGCATTTATTCAAATCCAACCCGATTAACCGAGTTTTATTTCTTTCACTTTATCTGCATCCAGTTTCTTAATCGTTGCGACGATCAGTTTTACCGCATTTTCAAAATCATCACGATGCAGAATCGCAGCATGTGAATGAATATAGCGTGTTGCAATTGTGATTGATAAGGACGGAACGCCGTCTGCAGTTAAATGAATTGAACCGGAATCTGTTCCACCACCTGCCATCGATGCAAATTGGTACGGGATATTTTGTTCATCTGCCGTATCGACAACTATATCGCGGACACCCTTATTCGGCACCATAGACGCATCATAAATAATGATTTGCGGTCCTTTGCCGAGTTCGCTGTCTGCATCCTTATCAGAAACACCTGGCATGTCACCGGCAATGCCAACATCAACGCCAAAGCCGATATCCGGCTGGATGGCATGAGCTGATGTACGGGCACCACGCAGACCAACCTCTTCCTGAATCGTTCCGACACCATAAACGGTGTTAGGGTGCTTTTCACCTTTCAGCTGCTTGAGCACTTCAATCGCAATCGCGCAGCCAATCCGGTTATCCCAGGCTTTAGCCATCAGCATTTTCTCATTCTTCATTTGCGTGAATTCAAAGTAAGGAACAATGGAATCACCAGGGCGGACCCCAAATTCCTTTGCTTCCTCCCTGTTTGATGCGCCGATATCAATAAACATATTTTTAATTTCCACAGGTTTTTTACGTTCTTCGGCAGTTAATACATGCGGTGGTTTGGAGCCAATCAGACCGGTTATATCACCACGAGCCGTCATAATGGTTACACGTTGGGCCAGCATCACCTGATTCCACCATCCACCGACAGTCTGGAAGTAAACAAAACCTTTGTCATCGATTCGTGTCACCATGAAACCGACCTCATCCAAGTGACCGGCCACCATAATTTTCGGCCCGTTTTCCTCACCGGATTTTCTCGCAATCAGGCTTCCCAGGTTATCCGTATACACGTCATCGGCATAAGGGGAAATATATTTCGCCATCATTTCTCTTGGTTCTTTTTCATCTCCGGGAATACCGCGTGCATCTGTCAAATCTTTTAACATTGTATTCGTTTCGTCTAAATCTGGCATATGTATGAACCTCCTTATATTATCCTTTATCATTATAACGCTAACACTGAAAATGACAAAATATTTTTAACTAATAACCCTGATTTTGACGTTCATAATTGATCTCATTCTTTCTTAAATAGGCATCTTTGACAGCCTGTTCATCAAAACCAAGCACGATTCCCAGCTGTACATAGTTTTCAAACAGCTTTTTATAATTTTTATCTGATGGTTCCCGGTAGAATGAAATACATGAATCGTATACACGATTAAACTGGCCTGTTTCATCTATTTCACCAGGTTTAACCGCTTCGGAATCATACCTGAATCCTTTTTCCAGTCCCAATGATAAAATAAAATGAATACCGTCAACATATTCTTCCAAAATAATGGTTTGTTTATTCCTCGGCTTCATGCTCCAAAACTTAAAGCACCTTGTTTCATTGGCGAGCTCACCCAACTCCACAAGTAACGCCAAATACTTCTCACGGAATATGTCCTTGTCCGACAGATCATACTGCGACTCAATATAAGTATCCAATTGCTTCTGCATCGTATATAATGATGACCAATTCATTTGCCTAACCCCATTTCACTTATTTAATATTAATTGTAGCATGAAATCACAATAATAGTGAAACCTGTCGGAAAGCTGAAACGTACTTATAATATCAAAACGTAACAGGGAGACGGTAGATATGATTGTTCTCTTATTCCGATTACTTATTCTCATAGCCCTCGCTCTACTCGTCTATACGATTATTCAATATCTTCGGAATCCGAACAGACAACTGCAAATTGCTAAGGCTGCCAATACGTTCTATATGGTGGATGACCAGGATAATGCCAAAAAAAATATCCAATTTACGTACAAAAGCTGTTTGTTTGAAGGTGAAAAGTACATCGGTGCCACGGAAGATTCATTTGAGGTAGTCGACATCCATATATTCGCCCGTGATACCGATGATCTGGAAGGCATAACACGCGATGATTTATATTTTATTGAAAAAGAATTACTGATTCGCTATCCCCATGCCGCCATTACGTGGAAATATCCAATTAATAAATTGATCTTAACTACGATTGATTAAGGCTGTTTTCCCAAAGGTTGTTGTGTTACCCGCAAAAACCCAATACTGCGATGTTATGTGCGGATCTTGGTGTATCCCATTCAGGAAGTCTCTTGAGTCTGCAGGTGGAAATACGCGTAGACTCCAGCGGGAGAAAAGGCCTCGATGAGATCCCGCAGTGCACACACTGTTTGAGTCAGTTTATATCGAATACGAGGATTAAAAGCAGCAAACTTTACGGAAAGAAATGCGCACCCGCCGGTAGGGTGCGCATTTCATCATGTACTGACCTGGAAAAAGTCGTTCCATTTTATAATAATTTCTTTCCTCCGTAGAATGTAGAGGAATGGTATAATACGAATAAAAACATGAGAATGTAAAATGGAGATAAGCTTGATATCGATTGACCAACAGATGTATAGACAAACGCCAGTGGAATATTTGACCAGTAAGGAAGACTTTGGTATATCCTGAAGTTCTCCGATATTTCAATCAGACATAATGATAACAAATGAAAGTGAATAAAGGACGAGCCTTAGAAGGGCAATTGGTGACGTTTGTGAATTCAGAACTGTTCCATTATTTCCGCTTCAAATGTACAAGCTTTTCAAACGTTTGGGGCATCCAGCGAATAACAGTATAAAAAAATGATTACTGGATAACGTAATACCAATGAGGGAGTATAATGTACCGGCCACAGCTCCGAAAGAACCCACTGAATACATATAAAGCACCGGAGAAAAATAATGGCCTTAATAGTGGAAACTGATAAATAGTATCTGTTTCAATAAACGCCATTATATTAAGTGCCAACTGCTCCATGACTTACCTCCTTTACTCACCTCTCTTCCATACACCAATACATGTTTATGACATGAGACGAGCTTTTATGACAGGATATTAAACAAAGCAACTGAAATAAACTGGATTATAATAAGAATCATTTCTATAGTGCTTAATCATACACAAAATAATGACTAAAGGTGCGGTGAAACACCTCCTGAAACAGCAATAATTTCTCCTGTAATATAGTCGGATTGGTTACTTGCTAAAAATAATGCTGTATTTGCAACATCTTCAGGCTTGCCTAATCTTTTTAGTAACGTTCTGTCACGGTAATAATCCAGAGTTTCTTTGTCCATTCTATCCAAAACAGAAGTTTGTATGACTGCAGGAGCTATACAATTAACATTTATATATGGCCCTAACTCCATAGCGGCTGTTTTCGTAAAAGATGCTACAGCCGCTTTAGCTGCTCCATAATCTGCGTAGCCAGGTTCTCCGGCAAAGTTAATTGATGAGATGTTGATGATTTTGCCACTTTCACTTTCAATCATTTGTGGTGCTATTAATTTAATACAATTAATACCGCCTTTCAGATTCAAATCCATTGTTTGGTCCCAGCGTTCGTTTTCCATTTCCAGTATTGGCTGATCCATTTTTTTGGCACGTATTCCTCCAACTATGTTAACCAAAATATCAATTTTTTTATATATCCCAATTGCTTTATTAACAACCTCTTTAATTTCTTTTTTATTAAGTACGTCACTGCGCAAATAAAAAATATTTTTGTTGCTACCATTTTCATCAGTAAGCATATCTATGGTTTGAAGTAATCTGTTCTCGGAAATATCAGTCAGGACTAATTTTGCGTCTTCTTCATAGAACCTTTTTGCAATAGCCTTACCCATTGGACCACCAGCACCTGTTATCATGACAACCTTGCTTTTTAAGTCCATTACAGTCACCCCTTTTTAATGATCAATCGTTTCAAATTATGTCTATCTTATTGTTCACACTAGCCAAGCATACTGTGTCCTCCATTAACACTGATGACCTGACCGGTGATCCAATCGGAATCGTCGGACAACAAAAATAAAATAGTTTCTGCAACATCATTTACAGATCCAAGTTTTTTTAACGGATACTGTTTCACAATTTTGTTCATCGTTTCGTCATCAAAATCAAATGTGCCTTGATCGATTAAACCTAAAGAAGCCGTATTACATTGGATATTATCGTTTCCCACTTCCCTCGCCAGTGATTTCATAAAGCCGATTGTTCCATTTCTTGCTGCACCTGAAACGATTAAATGTCTATCTCCAGTCCGTGCTGAGTCTCCGACAATATTGATAAACTTTCCTTGCTTTTTGTCCTTCATTGAAGGCACAAACGTATATGCTAGGTTTAATACACCATTAAAGCAAACATCAATTTCCCGTTGCCATTCCTCTGGTTTATATTTAAAAAATGACTTCATCTGTGCCCATCCGGCATTGTTCACAAGTCCATCAATGTGACCAAAATCCTTGTCAAGCTGAACCTTCATTTGCTGTACATCATTGTAAATCGCGATATCTCCTTTAACTGTTATCGCATTTACCCCAAGTTCACGGATATCTTTTGCTGTTCGTAAGGCTTCTTCCTCTGATCCCAAATAATGTACAGCAATGTTTGCCCCTTTACTTGCGGCATTCAATGCGATACCGCTCCCTATTCCTTTTGCAGCACCTGTGATAAGTATATTTTTCCCTTGCAGTTCTTTCGTCAAAATCATCAGCTCCCTAAGTTAATGCTAAAAAGAAGTGGAGGATTCACCCACACTTCTCTTCTCTTTTCTTTTGATTACATTAGAACAATGAAGCAATTCTTTTATTTCCCGCTAAAAACTGCTGCCCTTTTTTCCAAAAAAGCTTGTGTTCCTTCTTTTTTATCATTTGTTCCGTATAATACGGCCTGTACAAGGTTTTCAATCACCAATGCTGTATCCATGTCGGAATCATACCCTTTATTGACTGCAATTTTTGCCATTTGTACGGCTAATGGTCCTTTTTGAATAATTCGATTCGCTTTATCTTTTGCCGTTTCAAACAGAGTCTCCTGAGATACAATTTTGGATACCAGTCCAAGCTGTTTCGCCTCTTCCGCAAGTAAAAATTCTCCTGTTAAAATCATATCCAATGCTTTACCTTTTCCTGCAATCCTGGATAGACGCTGCGTACCACCTGCGCCAGGAATAACTCCCAAATTTAACTCAGGTAAGCCCAATTTAACATTCTCTGAGGCAATGCGGATATCACATGCTAAAGCAAGTTCAAAGCCGCCGCCTAATGCATATCCATTAATAGCAGCAATTGTTGCTTTTTTGCTGTTTTCAATCTGCCGATACACGTCAGACATACTTTCCGCTGCAAATGCATCTATGGATTCTCTTTTTTCGAGCTGGTTAATATCGGCTCCTGCAGCAAACGCTTTTTCACCTGCACCGGTAAAAATAATGACACCGATATTATCATCTGCTTCAATTACCTCCAATGCAGATAACATTTCTTTTACCGTTTCCCCATTCAACGCATTTCGTACTTCCGGGCGATTCAGTGTAATTGAAGCAACTCTGTCCTCTTTACTTAATAAGATATTGTTATACGCCATTTTACTTACCCCCATTTTGATAACTACGCTGCAGCTGACCGGCTATAATATTTTTCTGGATTTCTGATGTACCCTCATAAATTCTAGTAATTCGAGCATCACGATAGAAACGCTCGATAGGATATTCCGATATATAACCGATTCCCCCATGAATTTGTAAAGCCTTATCAGCTACACGATTGTATGTCTCGGAACCCATTAATTTTACCATTGCCGCCTCTTTAATTACTTTTTCATTTCGATCTACCATCGATGCCACCCGATAAACAAATGACCTGAGAGCTTCAATTTCCATCGCCATCTCCGCTATATAATGTTGAATAATTTGCTGTTCAAAAATCGGTTTGCCAAATTGAACTCGTTCCTGGGCAAAATCAATGGACATCTCCAGTAATTTATCACTGGATCCTAAATTCCTTGCTGCCATGCCGGCTCTTCCGTTGGCAAGAATTTTCAAGGCATTGATGTAACCCTGTCCAACCTCTCCCAAAACATTCTCTTCCGGGACCTCACAGTCTTCAAAGAAAACCTCGGAAGAATGGGATCCATGCAAGCCCATTTTATCTTCTATCTTGCCTATTTCCAGACCCGGTGTATCTCTTTCGACAATGAAAGACGTTATTCCTTTTGTCCCTTTATCCGGATCAGTTACAGCCATTACTGTAAAAATACCAGCTATTGGGGCGTTGGTAATATAATGTTTGCTACCATTTAAAATATACTTATCGCCTTTTTTTACAGCTACTGTTTTTAAATTGGATGCTTCTGAGCCTGCACTCGGTTCTGTCAATGCAAAAGCGCCTATATTTTCTCCGGAAGCCATATACGGTAAGTATTTGCGTTTTTGTTCCTCGGTACCGAGTTCGGAAATTCCGACACCGCCAATTCCTGTATGACCTCCTATGACAGTTGTATAACCATTATGTGTTCTTCCAATCTCTTCAAGCACCGCACATTTTGCAAGCATACTTAACCCAAGCCCGCCAAATTCTTCAGGAACACTTAAGCCGAACAATCCCATTTCTTTTGATTTCTCCATGATTTTTTCAGGAATATCATTTTCCTGTTCAATTTTCATAGCATTGGGTTCTACTTCATTATCGATAAAATGACGAATACCTTCTTTTAACTCCTGGACTTCTTCTGGAAGCTCAAAACTCATCGATTATACCCCTTTCAGTTCAGGTGAATGTAAACAGGTCGAGATATACTTCCTGCTTACCCGCTAAACGTTTATTGTCTGAACAATCATTCATAATCATAAAAGCCGTGTCCGGACTTTCTTCCTAATCTCCCCGACTTTACATACTTGGTAAGGATCGGTGATGGACGGTATTTTTCACCCAAATGATAATAAAGATATTCCATATTCCGCAGTCTGCTGTCCAACCCAACCAAATCAGCCATCTCCAAAGGCCCCATTGGATGATTAAGTCCCAGTTTAATTCCTTTATCAATATCTTCTGCTGATGCTACACCCTCCATCAACATATTCATTGCTTCATTTCCAATAATGCAATTCATCCGGCTCGTCACAAAACCTGGAAATTCGTTTACCTCAACAGTTTCTTTTCCCATTTTTTCAGCAACTGTATTAATTACCTCCACAGTTTCATCCGACGTATCCATTCCGCGAATGATTTCTATTAATTTCATACGGTGCACAGGATTAAAAAAGTGCATGGCGACAAACTTATCCGGCTGCTTTGTTGTCGCACCAATCTCAGTTGGACTCATCGTAGAAGTATTAGTTGCTAAAATGGCATTTCCGGGTCCCGCTTCATTTACTTGTTTGAATACATCAATTTTTACATCCATCTTTTCTATAACTGCTTCAATAACTAAATCCTTTCTTTTTACAGCCTCTTGCAAATCAAGGGTATACGTGATATTTTCATTGATTATTTTTTTCTGTTCTATGTTGATGTAGCCTTTATCAGCACTCTTTTTTGCCAAACTCTGAATATATGCTTTTGCATTTTCGATAGATTGCTCGGATATATCCTGTAGATGAATAAAAAACCCTGCTAAAGCAGCCTGATATGCAATCCCGCGGCCCATCGTACCACTGCCGATAACAGCAATATGTTTTACCATGGTTGTCCTCTCCTTCATATGTCTGTAATATCCTACACTTGACAGTTCTCAAAAATCGTACTAATTCCCATACCGCCACCGATACATACGTGACAAGACCATATTTTCACCACCCGTTCTTTCATTTCATGCAGAAGTTTCGTGGTTAAAATGGCGGTAGCACTAAAGGGTGACCTAGCGCAATCGCTCCTCCATTCACATTCACCTTATTCAAATCAGCATTTACTCTCGCAGCACGACTATCGATTGCGCTGAAAGCCTCATTTAGTTCTATCAGATCGATATCACCAAAGACATTTTGCTCTTTTTATGCCAAATTAGTAGAACGACCGGTCCATCCCAATAATTGTCAGGGAAACACCGCTACTGCCTGAGAGACGACTTTTGCTTTTGGCTTCACACTATATTTGTCAACAGCTTCCTCAGACATAACCATAACAACGGAAGCACCGTCGTTTCGTCCACTGCTGTTCCCGGCAGTAACAGAGCCGTTTTCTTTAAAAACAGGACGTAATTTGCTGAGCTTTTCTATATTTGTAGAACGTGGATGCTCATCTGTTTTGAAAATATTTATCGATTTTCGTTCCTTAACTTCGTAGGGAATAATTTCTTTTTCAAATTTCCCCTCTTCAACGGCTGCCTTTGCAAGCTCCTGGCTTCTCAGAGCAAACTCATCCTGTTCTTCCCGGGAAATAGCATACCTATCAGCTAAATTTTCAGCAGTCAACCCCATTGTCAAATTGCCATATTCTTCAATTGGCTGGGCACGCTGCTGACTCTCAGTGTTTGAATCCACTAACTCTGTATTACCTGTTCCAATCCCATATCTTGCATTCCTAATATAAAATGGTGCCGTACTCATGGATTCCACGCCGCCGGCAATAATGACGTCACCAATACTTCCATTTATTTGCAATGCGGCATTGTTAATCGCTTGTAATGCAGAACCACATTGGTCGGTGAACGGGTATTACCCCGGCACTTTTAACAGGGAGATTTGCCCGTAACGTAGCAAGTTCTGGCGATATTTGGATTATCTGCACTTTGTTTTGTATGACCAAGAATAACTTCATCGACATGTTCTTTATCTATTTTTATCCGTCTCGTCATTTCACCAATTACCTTGGCCGCCAGATATTCAGCTGGAACATCTTTTAATGATCCACCCATTTTCCCGACCGCTGTTCGAACAGAATCAATTATATATGCTTCTCCCATAATTCTCCTCCTAACTGGAACGAATATCAGGTTCACGTCCCAACATAATCCAGCTGGGACGTTGCTACTGCTTCCTGGTCTCTAGGCCATTGTTAGTCCGCCATTCACTGATAACGTCTGACCTGTTATATAGTCAGCTTCCTGTGACGCGAAATAAGCGACTGCATTTGCGATGTCCTCTGCCTCTGCAAGACGCCTAAAGGGAATTGCTTTTTCCAGTGCTTTAACAATTCCATCATTATATGAACAATTTCGTCATAGCGGCGTGTTTGCTCGGACCCGGGGCGATACAATTCATTCAATTTATGTTTTAGCCATCTCTCTGGCCATTGTTTTGTGATGCAACGATACCACCCTTTTGCGGCAGATACGCCTCTCCACTGGATCCAACTCTTGCTGAATCGGAAGCAATATTACCACTTTACTGACCATTTTCATCATGATCGGTAAATTGCCTTACACGTATGGGATTTTGTCCCATTAATAATTATCCACGATGGTTCTTTCCATGGTGTCTGGTTCACTCTTCAGAACGGTTCCACTTTATCCATCCGGCATATTTACTAGAATATCAATCTTGGCCATATTGATTTACTGATTCACTGACCGATTCTTCACACTTTCAAGTGTTCGTAACATAGACAGCGTTCGCTTCCACATTATCTTTTTCCAGTATTGAAACAGTCTTCTCCGCTTTTTCCATATTGATATCTGCGACAATAATTTGTGCACCTTTAGCTCCCAGTTTTCTCGCAATCTCTTCCATACCACTTCCTGCTCCGGTAACGATGCAACTTCTTCATGTTCCCTCATAAATATATTAATAGTATGCGTTCAGCAGCTTATATCGAGATTTTGTCCTGAACTTATGCTTTCGTATGACCCATCTGCTCTTGTATTTGCTCACGCAATCGGAACTTTTGAATTTTACCACTTGGCGTGCGAGGGAAGTCGCCAACAACTTCCAGATGCTCCGGCCAATATTGCTTTGCCACCTTTTTATCCTCTAAAAATTTCTGCATCTCCTGAAAAGTTAATGCATCTTTACCGGATTTCATACTTATAAATGCACAAGCTTTCTCCTGAAGACGTTTATCTGGCATGGCAATAATCTGAGCAACCGAAATGTCCGGATGTTCATGTAAAACATTTTCCAAATAGGCTACCGGAATGTTTTCTCCGCCACGGATAATGACGTCCTTATCCCTGCCAGTAATACGAACATATCCATCTTGATCAATCGTTGCCCGGTCCCCGGTAATAAACCAGCCATTTTCATGCTCAGCTTCCGTTATATCCATTTGTTTCAGGTAACCTACAAATTGTGCAGGGCCACTGGCAAGTAATGACCCTTCAATGTCAGGCGGACATATTTCCCCGGTTTCATCCACTACTTTAATTTCCATGCCCGGGAAGGAATAGCCATCAGTACCGGTTATTTTTTCATCTGAATCATTCAATCCTGTCAATGTCACCAACCCATTTTCGGTTTGTCCCCAGCCGGAGATAATTTTGAACCCCACTTTTTCATTTGCCTCTTTTACAAGCGGGCGGGGTATTGGTGCGCCTAATGATACAAATGCGCGGAATGAATGAATATCCTCATTTTCGATCCCATCGACGCTAATCATATCCTGTAAAAATGGTGTAGCACTTGCAGTAAATGTAATCTTTTCTTTTTTAATCCATTCTACAAACTCGTGCGGATTCCAAATGTCCTGGTATACGGCTGTCATGCCAACATGAGTCGGTAATCGGACACCATAACCAAAACCGGTTTGATGTGCAAACGTTGAAGCCATAAACATGACATCGTCAGCAGTCAGTTTCAAACGGTCGACCCAATAATCGGTTGATACACAAAGGGTATTATGTGTATGCATAACCCCTTTTGGATTACCGGTCGTACCAGAAGTGAAAATAATTTCTGTAATATCATTGGGATCAAGATCGACACTATCCAAAACAGACACATCATATTTTTCTTCCCACGGTTCTTCAAATAAATCAGAAAGCGGTTTCATTTCATCCGGAATATCTTCACCTTTCACAAAAATGTGTTTCAGTGCAGGCCAGCCGTCTCTCAATCGTTGGATCATTTCCGGGTAATTGAAATTTCGAAATGTATCGGGAATTACAATCATCTTAGATTCAGCCATCTCGACCATATATTTTATTTCCCTGTCACGGTAAATTGGAATTAATGGATTTGTGATGGCCCCGATTCTTGTTGCAGCATAATGCAGAACGATAAATTCATTCCAGTTTGGTAGCTGCAAAGAGATGACATCTCCTTTTTCAATTCCGTATGCCATTAAACCTAAAGCCACCCGATCCACCATCTCCCCTAATTCCTTAAAAGTGCAGCGACTTTTTTTATCAATAATTGCTGTTTTATCCGGGTTTTTTTCGATTGATTCATTTAAATAATTTAGAATCGTTTTATTCGGCCAAAGGTTCTGATATCTCTCGATATACTCATCCGTTAAAATCGTTTCAAATTTCATTCAAAGTCCCCCATCACTTTCTAAATTTGTTAAATTCAGCTTCCCGTTTTTCTAAAAATGCATTTTTTCCTTCTTCGGATTCCGGCGTGTTATAAAACATGGCCAGACTGCCCATAGCCAGTTGTTGTATTCCATGAATATTAGCAGAATCAGCATTAAACGAATATTTAAGCATTTTAATCGCTGTTGGACTCTTATCCAAAATCTTTTTCGCCCACTCCTCTGTTGCTTCTTCCAATTTGTCAGCAGGAACTACCTTATTAACAAGCCCCATCTCTTTAGATTCTTCAGCAGAGTATTTTTCACATAAGTACCAGATTTCTCTGGCTTTTTTTTCACCAACTATTCTTGCTAAATAAGCAGAACCAAAACCTGCATCATAACTGCCAACTGTAGGTCCAGCTTGACCAAATTTTGCGGTATCCGCTGCAATCGTCAGATCACAAATGACATGCAGTACATGCCCGCCACCTATTGCGTAACCATTAACAGATGCAATGACAGGCTTTGGAATGTTCCTTATTGTTTGGTGTAAATTTTCAACCTCTAAACCAATTCCACCTCCTAGTCCTCCAGAATAATCGTAACCACCCTCTTCACCTTTTTTGCTCTGATCACCGCCAACGCAAAATGCTTTTTCTCCTGATCCTGTCAGCGTTACAACGCCAATTCGATTATCGTCCCACGCATCTCTTATAGCCCAGATAAGTTCTTCTATTGTTTCAGCACGAAACGCATTTAAAACGTTAGGACGATTGATTGTGATCTTTGCAATTCCATCCGCTTTTTCATATAAAATATCTGTTAATTCCACCATAAAAAAACCTCCTGTTTTCTTAATATAATTCGTACAAGCTTTAAATTACTTAGACGGAGAAGCACTTTCATAAGAACGAAATTCTTTTCCAATAATATCTTTCGCTATAACCATTTGATTTGCCTGAGCCGTCCCATCACCTATTTCAAGACCGATAACATCTCTTAGGCGCTGTTCAAGCGGCATTTCTTTTGTATAGGCATAATGCCCATTTAATAATAAACATTCATGAATGGCTTCCTGGCTGCATTTCGGTCCAAGCCACTTTACTGATGCCGATTCCTTCGTATGTTTTAACTCCCGATCACGCAGCCATAGTCCCCGATAGGCCTGCCATTTTATCATTTCCAATTGTGTATGATGTGTGACAATCGGAAATGAAACGGCTTGATATGTTGCGAGCGGTTTCCCAAAAGAATGTCTCGTTTTCACATGTTCAATTGTCTCATCAATACTTTGAAATGCGGCTCCAAGACACTGTAAACCAATTAATAAACGGCTAAGGTCAAACCCATTCATAACCTGAGAAAAGCCCTTGTTTTCAAGCCCTATTAAGTATTCTTCGGGTACTTCAACGTCATTCAAATAAACCGAGCCTCTGCCGATCGGAACATTTCCCATATCCTCATAGCCCTTACACTCAACACCTGCAAGCTCTGCCGGCACAATAAATGCGCTAATACCGCGATTACCTTTTTCCGGATCTGTTTTCGCAAATACAATAAATGCATCCGCAGCTGTTGCGACACTAATTCCTGACTTTTCTCCATTCAATACATATGCATCGTTATTTTTCACTGCAGTTGCTTTGATTCCGGCGGCGTCAGTTCCCGCTGCAGGCTCAGTAATGGCTATTCCTAAAATTTTGTCACCGCTTGCAATTTCCGGAAGCCATTTCTGCTTCAGTTCTTCACTGGCATGATTGTTAATGATTTCACCAATTAACGAATTTAGCATGACCGCATATGTCAAATTGAAATCACCTCTGCCGATTTCCTCGGCGGCAATCCCGGTTGTTACACAGTCAGCACCGCTGCCACCGTATTCAACCGGAATTCTTAACCCATTTACACCTAAGTCACCAAGTTTTCTCCATAAATGTTTTGGTGTAATACCTTCTTTGTCCCATTTTGTATAATTTGGGAGTAATTCGTCTTTGGAAAAATCACTCAGCATTTTTCGAAAATATTCCTGTTCTTCTGTGAATGAAAAATTCAGCAATGGAATCACCTCTCAAATATAATTCTTGCAAAAATTATGCCAAATTTAAGCCTTGCTATAACAATGCTTTCATAACTCATTTCTTTGCATTTGCACTATTTTTCGCAATTCTGTTTCGCAAATTTGCGAAAAATAGTAATAAAAAATTAAGCCTATGCAATCGTAGGCTTATCAATACTATATTACTTAATATTATATTTTGCGATTTTACGGTACAAGCTGGCAACGTGAATTTTTAGTTTTTGAGCAGCCAAACTGCGGTCGCCGCCCGTTTCTTCCAGAACTTGTCGAATCGCATTGATTTCTGCTTTCCTTACCTCATCCTCTAAACTTTCTATGATTATGGAGTCTTTTTTGGTATCAGCTGCCGGTTCATTGAAAGACAGATATAGCAAATCCAGTGTCAATGTATCCCCTTCCACAATGAGCATACCCCGTTCAATATTTGCTTTTAATTCACGCACGTTTCCCGGCCAATGATAATGAAGGAACCAGTCTTCAAGCATCGAATCAATATAATTTACTTCCTTACCCAGTTTCTGATTAAAATAGTCAACGTACGAATAAGCTAATTGCATAATATCTTCCGGCCTTTTTCGCAGGGGAGGAATCTGCAAATCAAATACGTAAAGCCGATAAAATAAATCTTCTCTGAATTTGCCCTCATCCACCAGTGCTTTTAAATTGCGATTTGTCGCTGTAATGATTCGGATATCCACCTGTTTTGTTTTCGTTCCGCCCAGTCTTTCCACTTCTCTTTCCTGCAGGACACGCAGTAATTTTCCCTGTGTTTGATAGGATAACTCAGAAATTTCATCCAGAAATAATGTTCCATCATGGGCAAGTTCCAGCTTACCGGGTTTTCCTTCTTTCTTCGCCCCGCTGAAGGCCCCTGATTCATAACCAAAAAGCTCTGATTCAAATAATTCTTCAGGAATTGCTACACAATTAACAGCTACAAAAGGTTGGTTCTTCCTGGGACTCAACTGATGAATCGCTTGAGCGAATAATTCTTTCCCTGTTCCGCTTTCTCCGGTTAATAGAACAGTAGAATTATTAATGGCAATTTTCGATGCCAATTCTTTTACGCGTTCCATCATTGGACTGTCACCTATAATTTCCTCAAAGGTGTATAAATTTTGCTGAACTGAGGTTTTCTTGTATTTCTTCGACTCAATCGAGTTGAGAAATGAAACAATTTCATTAGGATCGACATTGTCGTGTCTGATTATCATCCGGTAAACCAAATGGGGCTCCTCAAATGTTTTTTTCACCAAACAGGAGTAACCAAAAATCGCAGCAAAAATAATGTTACTTTTGCTTTTTACAGAGCTATGTACGATGGAATAAATAGATTTTCCCAATAATTCTGTTTCTTTTTGCGAAAAGTTATGACAGAAATCTGGACTTGCATAAATGATCTTCTTACTTGCGTCCGTTTTAATATAACCCAATTCTTCTGTTTTTTTCGCATTAGATTTACTCGCTTTTTGCATTTATATCACCCATCATGTTTGATTCGATAACAAATAAACGACTACCTGGCCTTTAATAACCTCATTTCCATCCTGATCAAAACAAGTAACCTTCTCTGTAACCCAATTTCGTTCCAAATTTTTATCGATAATAACTAATTCCGCAGTAATTTCATCCCCAACGTAAACAGGTGAATAGAATACAAGGTCCTTCTGTAATAAAACACATGGAATTCCAGGCAGCTCAGTACTGATGACTTCAGTTATTAATCCCTCCGTCAACAAAGCCGGAACAATCGGATTAGCGTAATATTCTTTCCAGATATTCGCATTACTGTCATACACCGGGCTGAAATCATTCGTTAATTCACTGCTCAATTTTACATCCTTGTCAGTGAACGTCCTTTTCAGCCTGGCAGTTTGTCCTTTAAATAAATTTGTGATGGTCTTGGTCATGTTCATCCTCTTCTCTGCGTAAAAAATATTTGTAATATTAGTATATATGTTAGATGAGAAATTTTAAAGAGGCACAGAACGATAGTATTTTCATATTCAGTCAGACATTTTAAGGGGGCAAGGAGCCGGTCTTCAAGTCCCCACTTTCGGGTATCAGAGCTAACTTCTATCTTTATCCCCCATACCATTCTCTCACTTTCTTATCAGACGGTAATAAAAACGTCAACAACCCAAGCAGCGGCAAAAAGGCAGTGGCAATCATTGTCGGAGTGAGACCGATCGAGTCAATTAATGAACCGAGCGCTACTGAACCTATTGCCCCCACACCAAAACCCAATCCAACAATCAACCCCGACATCGTACCAATTTTGCCCGGTATTAACTCCTGAGCATAAACAACGGTCACGGAAAAACTGGACATAATAATGACCCCCAGCAAGGCGAGTAAAATAATCGCCGTTACCGATCCGGCAAATGGTAAAACGAGTGCAAATGGAACTGCAGCCAGAAATGAAAATAAAATGACATTTCGTTTGCCAAATCGATCTGCAAATGGGCCGCCAAAAAACGTTCCGACGGCTCCGGCCAATAAAAACGTAAACGTGTAACTCTGTGATTTTGCAATGGTCAATCCATAACTCTCGATTACATAGAAGGCATAAAAATTTGAAATGACACTTGTATACCAGGAACGGGCAAACACGATGAAAACCAGAACAATGAGTGCCCTATTTATAGCTGTGGAAAGATTTTTATCACGTTCACTGTCACCATCATTCGCTTTAACATTTAGTGGATTACCGATTTGCGAAGCGTACCATTTTGCAATGTATATTAGGAAAAACACTGCCAGTCCGGCAATCAATGTGAACAATTGCTCCGAATTGCCCCAGTGGAACTAATACAAGTGCTGTTATCACAGGAGCCAGCGCCTGACCGGTATTCCCGCCGACTTGATAAATCGATTGAGCCATTCCTCTGCGCGGTCCTGCTGCAAGATATGCCACACGGGACCCCTCCGGATGAAATACCGCCGATCCCAATCCGATAAAGAATACACTGACTAAAATAAACCAGAAATTCGGAGCGAATGCCAGACCCAACATTCCGACTATACTGCTTGCAAGCCCTAGTGGCAACGCATACGGCATTGGGCGTTTATCTGTATATAAACCAACTACAGGCTGCATGACAGAAGCCACCAAGTTTAAAGTAAACGTGATAAAGCCGAGTTGTGTAAATGTCAGGCCAAGTGAATTTTCCAAAATCGGAAACATAGCGGGAATAACGGCCTGTAATGTGTCGTTTAATAAGTGACACGTACCAATTATGAATAAGATGGAATAAACGGTTTTATTATTTGTTCGAATAAATTGTTTGCTTCTGCTCCTCATTTTTTGCCTCGTCACCTTTCCACTTATCTATCTCACCAGTTACTTAACCATACCAAAAAATGGCGCTCATTGACATATGATATTTGAGCAGAGCTATTTGTTATCAAACTGTCTATACTGTCATGACATTTACTGCTATCATAGATAAAAAAGAACAAATAAGGAGGAAGTCATGAAAGTTAATGTAGCTATTGTACAGGCGAGGTCCGAATACCTCCGTTTACAAGCATCAGTTGATAAGGCGATTCATTACATTGAAAAGGCAGCAGCTCAGGGTGCGGACTTAATTACATTTGGCGAAACATGGTTAACAGGCTATCCCACATGGCTGGATCACTGTCCGGGTGCATGCTTGTGGAATCATAAGCCAACGAAGGAAGTCTATTCGTTCTTACGTAAAAACAGCCCAACCATTCCCGGTAAAGAAATAGATGCACTGGCCCGTACTGCCAAAAAACACGGTGTAATCGTTGTTATGGGGTTAAACGAGCGAGTGGATATGGGACCTGGGAATGGCACCTTATACAACAGTCTCATCACGATTGGAACAAATGGCGATATATTGAACCATCACCGGAAACTGACCCCCACCTATACCGAGCGGCTTGTCTGGGGTCCCGGTGACGGAGATGGATTAAAAGCAGTCGACACCGGCTATGGAAGAGTTGGCGGGCTTATCTGCTGGGAGCACTGGATGCCGTTGACACGACAAGCGCTGCATAATGAGGCAGAACAAATTCATATTTCTGTCTGGCCAACGGTAAATGAAATGCATCAAATCGCCAGTCGTCACTATGCTTTTGAAGGAAGATCCTATGTAATGGCAACAGGTCTAATAGAATCGGTTGCAGATTTACCTCCACAATTTGAATTGCAAGCTGGATTATATGAACACCCTGATCAATTACTGCAACGAGGAGGCAGCGCCATCATTGGTCCGGATGGTCAATATATTGCCGGTCCGGTTTATGATGAAGAGATGATTCTTACAGCAGAAATAGACCTTGAAAAAATTGATGCCGAACAATTAACCTTAGATGTGACCGGACATTATTCACGAGATGATATTTTTTCGTTTGATGTGAAGAAAAAGCGGCGAAACTGAGATTTGAGAGAAGAAACTTTATTCTGAAATCAGGACAATTGGGGCTGCCCACTTTTATACAGAAAAACAGCCAAACCTGTTTTATCAGGCTTGGCTGTTTTTAAATGGGACAAGGTGCCTGTCCCCATGTCTCTATTTCAATGCTGCTTTTGCTTTTTCAGCTAATTGGGCAAATGCCTGTTCATCATTGATAGCAAGTTCTGACAGCATTTTGCGGTTAACTTCGATTTCTGCCTGTTTTAATCCGTGCATTAGTCTGCTGTAAGAAATATCATTCATGCGTGCTGCAGCATTAATGCGGGAAATCCAAAGTTTGCGGAAATCGCGTTTTTTCTGCCTGCGGTCACGATAAGCATACTGACCGGACTTCATGACTTGCTGTTTTGCTTGTTTAAATAATACTCTTTTCGAGCCATAATAACCTTTAGCTAATTTCAATACGCGTTTACGACGTCTGCGCGTAACTGGTCCACCTTTTACACGTGGCATAGTAATTCCCTCCTAATACAATTGAAAAATGATTGAATGTTTAAATCACGAGCTTCTTATTTATACGGAAGCATTGTTTTGATACGTCTGAAATCACTTTTGGAAACAATAGCGGATTTGCGCAGTTTACGCTTTTGTTTTGGTGATTTATGCTTAAACATATGGCTTGTGTATGCGTGTCCGCGTTTTAATTTTCCAGTACCTGTTTTACGGAAACGTTTTTGCGAACCTTTATGGTTTTTCATTTTTGGCATATTGGTATCCTCCTTGTGTCAGTTGAAGCTTATTTTTCTTTGCTTGGCGCAAGCATCATAAACATATTGCGGCCTTCCATTTTTGCTTTGGATTCAATTGTCGCAACATCTTTCGTTTCTTCTGCAAGACGGTCGAGAACTTCCCGGCCAAGATCTTTGTGCGTGATGGCACGTCCTCGGAATCGAACAGAAGCCTTTACTTTATCGCCTTTACTTAAGAATTTCCGTGCATTCTTCAGTTTTGTATTGAAATCATGCTCGCCAATTCCTGGAGTGAAACGCACTTCTTTGACATTAATGACTTTTTGTTTTTTGCGTGCTTCTTTCTCTTTCTTCTGCTGTTCGTAACGATATTTGCCATAGTTCATAATCCGGCATACTGGTGGTTTTGCATTCGGCGCAACCAACACCAGGTCCAGATTTCTGGTCTGCGCAATATCCAGCGCTTCGTTACGTGATTTCACTCCTAACTGATCCCCATTTGAATCGATCAGACGTACCTCCCGGGCACGAATTTTTTCATTGACGTTCATTTCTTTGCTAATTGCCAGCCACCTCCGTAAATTTAAATTTAGTGATCTGCTATTGACAAGTTATTCTATCGCAAATAAAAAGTGTCGGTACATACATGCACCCACACGTCTCCAATAATATATTGAAAAGTTTAGGACCAGCCGACTGCAAACGAGCGTCGATCAGGTGAGAAGCGGGTGCTTCTACTTGTCTCAGATCATTTTATTCAGCTTATATAGAATAGCATGTGCTGAACCATGTGTCAACCTATGGCTATCTATAAAAGCTTCATTTACAGTATATCATGATTTCAAGCAGACAGAAAGCCCAAGCACTGTTCTGTACCTGGGCTGCATCCTATTTTTTGCGCAAAACCCTTTGACCGATTTCCTCATTAATCAGCGTTTCAAAATCGTCATAACTTAATGTTTCTGAGTCTTTCTCACCATAGCGCCGGACATTCACGCTGCTATTTTCAATTTCTTTGTCACCGAGAACTAATGCGAATGGAACTTTTTTGGTCTGAGCTTCCCTAATCTTATAACCGATTTTTTCGTCACGTTCATCCACTTCAACGCGTACACCCTGGAACCGTAATTCATCAGCAACTTTCCTGGCATAATCCAAATGTGCATCCGGTGCGACTGGAATTACCTCAACCTGAACAGGTGCGAGCCAGGTCGGGAATGCACCTTTATATTCTTCAATCAGGAACGCCACAAAACGTTCCATCGTGGAAACGACACCACGGTGAATCACAACCGGGCGATGTTCTTTGCCATCTTCACCGATGTAAGTCAGGTCAAAGCGTTCCGGCAATTGATAATCAAGCTGAACAGTGGACAGTGTTTCGTCTTTCCCTAATGCTGTTTGTACCTGTACATCCAATTTCGGACCGTAAAAAGCAGCTTCCCCTTTTGCTTCAACGTATTCAACATCCATTTCTTCCATTGTTTCTTTCAGCATGGCCTCTGCTTTTTCCCACATGTCATCATTGTCAATATACTTCTCTTTATCTTCCGGATCACGGTAGGACAGACGGAAATAATAATCCTCGATTCCGAAGTCTTTGTAAACTCTTTGTACAAGTTCCACAACCCTGATGAATTCATCTTTCAACTGATCCGGACGAGCAAATATGTGCGCATCATTGAGGGTCATTGCCCGTACACGCTGCAGTCCCGCCAGTGCTCCGGACATTTCATGGCGGTGCATTGTCCCCAATTCCGCTATCCTCACTGGCAGATTACGGTAGCTGTACAGTTGATTTTTGTACACCATCATATGATGCGGGCAGTTCATTGGACGGAGCACCAAGTCTTCATTATCCATTTCCATTGTCGGGAACATGTCATCCTGGTAGTGGTCCCAGTGGCCGCTTGTCTTATATAAATCAACACTTCCCAGTACCGGTGTGTAAACATGGTCATAGCCCAGCCGCTCTTCCAAATCAACGATATAACGCTCAATAATACGTCTGATTGTTGCACCTTTTGGGAGCCACAACGGCAAACCTTGGCCGACGTTTTGGGAGACGGTGAAAATATCCAGCTCCTTGCCGAGTTTACGGTGATCACGCTCTTTTCGTTCTTCAAGAATGCGTAAATGGTCATCAAGCTGACCTTGTTTTTCAAATGCTGTTCCATAGATGCGCTGCAGCTGCTTATTATTGCTGTCACCACGCCAATAGGCTCCGGAGACACTCAACAGCTTAAACGCTTTAATCTTGCTTGTTGACGGTACATGCACCCCGCGGCACAGGTCAAAAAATTCACCTTGTTTGTAGATGGTTACCTGTTCATCTTCAGGGATATCATTGATTAATTCCAGTTTCAGATCATCCCCGATTTCCCGGAACATTTCCTTTGCCTCATTGCGGGAAACTTCCATTCGCTCTATCTCCAGATTTTCATCAACAATTCGTTTCATTTCTTTCTCTATCTTTGGAAGGTCCTCAGGTGTCAAAGCATGATCCAAATCCATATCGTAATAAAAACCTTCCTCAATAACCGGTCCAACACCGAATGTCACATTATCAAACAACCTGGTAACAGCCTGTGCCATTAGATGGGCTGTCGAGTGACGCATGATATCAATACCCTCATCATTTCTGTACGTCATGATCTCGATAGCACCGCCATCAGGAAGTTCGCGCCTGAGATCAAACCGTTCACCATCCACCTTAACGGCCAGCGCCTGTTTCTTTAACCCTGGTGAAATTGAGCCTGCAATGTCTTCTCCAGTTGTTCCTTGAGGAAATTCCTTACTGGCTCCATCCGGAAACGTAATTGTAATATCTGCCATTTTTAACACTCCTTTGTTGCATCATATAATTGAATTTAAATATAAAGGCTATTTTTTAGTGTTTTTGCTGATCCTTATTCTTCATAGTTGATACAAACTGCGACACACTGAAAAATTTGAGCGTAATGACACCGCTCCGGAAATACGCTCAGCTGCTGTTGAGTTTCTGTACATTGAGTGGTGAAACCCAAGAAAAAATTGTTTAGCGAGTTTTCTCTCACTAGGACAGAACACGACACTAAGCTGCGGGAAAATGCGACACTCCTGCGGGAAAGGAACAGTCTGAAGGCCCCGCAGCGAGCGTTAAAGGAACAAAGGCTAAGAACGTCACGTCAATAGCCAACGCCTCCCGCGACCAACATCGTGTTGGCCCGCGAGTGAGGAGGCTGAAGCGTTCCCCGCGGAAAGGGAGTATTTTTCCGCAGCGACGAACGAGCACTCAGGCCCCCGATAGAATTGGAGGAAGACATTCCAAAAGTTGTGTCGCAGTTTATGTTTTATTCGACATAACAACATTCTTTTAAAAACAGCCATATTAAAAACGCCCATCCCCCTGCTTTAAGCAAAGGGACGAGCGTTCGTCACGTGGTTCCACCCTAATTTCCGCAAACATACTGCGGCTTCATTAATCTTTAACGCAGATGATACGCTGCTATTTACTCCTAGTTCAACAACAGAGTTTAAAGGTGGTAATCATTTGGTTGCGCACCGGAAGCTTCCAGCCGATGACTCCCTTCTCTTGTCTGCACAATAATCAAATGATCGTGTCCTTATCGGTACTTTTATCTTATATAAATCGTATTATAGCTGTTGTTGAAGATAAAATCAACCGGTTTTATTTATTTTTTATCTGATTTGGGAACGGAAAACGGCCGAGTGATTCAAATGTAGCCCTTTCCTGAAAAACATTAATCACCGTTAGCGTTTTTGGCTCTGATGGGTCATCACCATATATTTTAATTTTCTCCGGTGCCATGGCAATCAATGGTGACAAATTCAGCTCATCAGCATCCAGGCCGACCACATAAAGCGGTTCTTTCTGCATGAGTATCTTTAATTCCATTCCTGAAAACCGCTTACCATCCGGCTTAAAAAAAGAAAACGAATCCCCCTGCAGAATATGGATGGTATTAAATACTGGTTTTCTTTTTGTGATATAACCCCGCAGCATATCGATAAATGCCTGATGATCTTCCTCTCGTTTAAACTCATCAATCGCAAGACCGACATAGTGAATAAGCTGATCCTTAAACACTTTCAATTGAAAATTAACAATCGAATCAAAATGAATGGCTCCTGTATTATTAATATTCGTCAGAAATAGCGAATACAACAGTTGGCTCGGATCTTTATTATTTCTTACCAACTGGCTGTCATCGTCATCACCGGCAAAAATCCAATGTGACAAATCCATAATACGTTCAATTTCATCAGAATTTGAATAATAATAATGACGCCTGATAATGGTGTTGATCATATCTGTCAGACGGTATGTCACGAATACGCCAACCATTGCATCAGCAATCTTTTCCACGAAATCATTGCCTGACGCTTGTTGATCCAATTGGAGATGATTTCCCCACGCTTTCGATGTTTTCCAATGTAATTCAATTTGGTTATTAAATTGAAACAAATTCTCACAAAAACTTATCGCCTCTTTATCCGATTCAAAATAAACTTCCAGCAAAAACATCACCCTCACCCAAGACCAAACTGTTACATTATATGGACGTGCATATGAAAAAATGTATGGTCCTCCGAAACTAGTAAATATCTATGGTTTGGCTGGTTAGATAGGGTGGTGCACTCTCTCCCTCCTTCTACTATTATAATCGAAAAATCATAAGAAAAAGGGGCAGCCCCAAAAAATTTTATGGGATATGCCCTCTATTTGGATTTTTTTTCGATTGTAGTAGTGAATAGGGAGACCCGCCTGCCTATGGTCATCATGAGTCACGGCGGTTTTCGCCAGTCAGTTCAACTGCTTGAGCGACCTGTTTGATGCGTTCAATGATCCGGCCGGCTTTGACCGTTTCACTTCCGCCCCGGTTCGTGGTAGCAAGCTGCTCTTCCAATTGTTCCAGGCTGTAATTGGATGTGAAAAATACCGGTAAATTTTCCATCATGCGATACTGTAAAATAGATCCGAGTATCTCATCCCGAAACCAGGCGGATTGTGTTTCAGCACCAATATCATCAAGCATGAGGACATCTGTCTTCTTAAAGTAATTAATTTTTTCATTGATGGAATCGTCTTTGATGGAACTTTTCATTTCCCGGACGAATTCAGGCATATAAATCAGCATGGATGATATTTTTATCCGTTTCAGTTCATTTGCAAGTGCGCCAAGAAAATACGTTTTTCCGACCCCGAATGGGCCAAAGAAATAAAGGCCTTTTTCCGGAAGACTTGTTTTTGCTTCTTTCAAAAAGTTTAACATTTCATGAATGACCGGCTGTCTCTGATTATCAATATCAATACTGTTGATACTGGCATTGAAAATATCTTTAGGCATGTACAGGCTTTGTATCAGGTTTTGCTGCTCTTTCTGCTTCTCATAATCAATCCGGTTATGGCATTTTTCATAAACAAGGTGTATCTCATCATTATCTGTGCGCAAAATGGGTGAATAGCCTTGAATCATATTAATGCATTGACCGAAAGATTTGCATTTATCACACTGCTTGGATTGTGTTTTATATTCATAGAGTTTGATGAGACTTTTATCAATTTCCTTCTGTGAAAGCTGCGGATTAAGTGATAGGAACTCACTGATTTCAGGGTCGTTTAAAACTTCTTCCCTTACGTTCAAATAGTTTTCTTTGAAGTTTTTGTTCTGTTTCATCCATTTTTGGATTTCAGACTGTACTGGCTTCATAACTGTCATCCTTGCACAAGATTATTGTTTTCCGTTCGAGAATTCCCGGAGAAGCGCCGCGAATTCTTCGTTAGCTTGTTCAGCATCAGCACTATTTTGCTGAACTGCCGGCTTTTTCTTTTTCCGCTCTTTAAACCAATCCGGAACCACTTCTTTTGACGCAGGTTTCCGGTAATTTTTAGATTTATTATTTTGACGTTGCTGATATTGTGATTTTTGATTTTTTGCAAACGCCATCGCTTCCCTGGCCGTTTTTAAATTGGAACGTGACCAGTGGCTGGCGATTGTTTCCATATATGCTTTTGATAGCTTCATATCGGATTGCAGCAGAACATAATGGATCAGCACATTCATGACCGGCGATGGCAACCCTTGAGTTGTCATGACTTCACGAATCATTTTTAAGTCCTGACCGGATGCCTGGCCACCGCTGGATAAATCTTCAAGCAATTGTTTTGGTGAAATTTTCTCCAGCTTGAGGATTAGCTGTTCTTCTTTCGTCGTCGGTTTATAATCCGTTTCAGCAGCTTCATCTTCTGTTTTCCCGGTCAATCTGATTGTGGCCTGCTGATGTTTGTTCTGAAACAAATCGTGACAGGCTTCCTTAAATTCTTTAGGTACAAGTGAATTCTCTTCGGTAAGCGCCCATAATACAGCTTTTTCCACTTCAAATTCAGCCAGATCATATAACGTCATCATTTGCGAAATCAACCGTTTGTTAGTTGTTGTCATCACTTTTTTGACAGGAATCATGCGTGATTGCAGCATTTGCTCCATCCAGGAAAAATCAATCGATGGCATGTTTTCTTCTGTTGTCTGACTGTCATTTGTTAAATTCAACCCTTCCGCATGCGGCTGAAATGTTTGAAAAACCTCATTAAATGAGGCAGTAATGTTGGTTCCTTTTTCGGGCGACTGTGAACGAAAATGTTCCTGCAGCATCGTAAATTTTGCTTCCCCGATATGATGATATAACAGCTGTGTGAGCATATCATCAACAAAAAATTCATCCGGTGCAAACGGGGGCTGCATTTCATAAGTATACCAATGATGCTCACTGGAATCCTGCTGATATGTTTTCAGTAAACCGATTCCTTCAAGCTTGCGTCTGGCCCTGTATATTTCATCCAATGGCGCATTCATATAATTCATCAGTGTATGATGTGTCCGGGCTGTGGAATCTTCCTGAAAATCCCGTTCATTGATAAGGGTCTGATATAATGAAACTGCTTGAATACCGACCAGGGGCTGATACAGGTGTGTTAACGATTTAGTGTAGTCAGCCGGAAGACTTCCCTTTAATAAAACCCGATACCCTTCAATGGGCAGAATTTTTCCGATATCACGCATTATACTAACCCTTTCTTCTATCTAACGCTCCGAGCACTTATTCGGATTGTTTTTTGTCTGATTTAATTAAATCCTTCAGTTCATCCAAAAATACGGATAAATCTTTGAATTGGCGATAAACGGATGCGAAACGGACATAGGCAACTTCGTCTATGTCTGAAAGCCGCTCCATTACCATTTCCCCTATTTCATTACTCTCTACTTCGGACACACCGGTATTACGGAGTTCCTTTTCAACATCTATTGCAATTCCTTCTATTTTTTCAAGTGGAACCGGACGTTTTTCACAAGCTTTAATCAATCCGCGGATCAGCTTCTCGCGGCTGTATTCCTGACGTGTGCCATCTTTTTTGACAATAATTAATGGCACCTCTTCAATCCGCTCAAATGTCGTGAACCGAAAGCCGCACTGTTCACATTCCCTGCGCCTGCGGATTGAACTTCCTTCTTCAATCGGACGTGAATCCAATACTTTTGTACTTTTATTGTGGCAATTTGAACATCGCATGTTTGTTCAACCCCATTCATTAATAACTGCCGTTAATTCCTGTTTTTTATCAGTGGCAGCTCTTTATCGGCATATGAATATAATTGCTGAATCATCTTATGAGAGTAACCAAAATCAAATGGAAGCACTGATTCAGTAGTGACTGAAAAATCAATCGCGGTCCTGTAAGGTCTGACCATAATGACCGTTGCTACGATAAATGCTTTCTTACCTTTCACAACCGATGCACTTATCTCACCATGCTCTTTGGATCGTGAATTGATGCTATATTTGGGATTATTTTGCAATAGATTTTCCAACATGTTAAACCCTTTATCACGCGTTGTTTTATAATAGTGTGTCTGCAGTGAAGGATCTGTATGTAGATCATTTGTCTCAGCATGATCACTGAAATACTTTGCAATTACTTGACGAAACGACATCTCCTGCACCCCATCCCAGAGAAAGTCAAATACAACTTACTGTCGAACTAACTTTATTATAAACTATATGTCTACCTATTGTAACACGAATTTCATAGCTGAACTAATCTGAACTAAATATATCTTTTCGTAAACGTTATTGCTTTTTAATCTCATTTTTGATATAAACTGCGACACACTGAAAAATTTGAGCGTAATGACACCGCTCCGGAAATACGCTCCGCTTTCCGCGGGTGACCCGTGAGCCTCCTCGCTCGTTCCTCGCTGCGGGGTCTCACTTTGGCCACTTTTCCCGCAGGAGTCTCCGCGTATTTCCTACGCTGGTATTGATGTTCGTTCTGCATTTTGATTGTTGAAACTCAAAATAAAGTGTCTAGTGGGTTTTTTCTCACTAGGACAGAACAGAACACTGAGCTGCGGAAAAATGCGACACTCCTGCGGGAAAGGAACAGTCTGAAGACCCCGCAGTGAGCGGTTTTTGCGAGCGAGGAGGCTGAAGCGTTCCCCGCGGAAAGGGAGTATTTTTCCGCAGCGATGAATCAGCACTCAGTCCCGATAGAATGGGATGAAGACTTTTCGATAGTTATGTCGCAGTTTATGGGTTTAGTGACAAAGCAGCAATCTTTGAGAAAATAGCATAAAAAAAGATTGACGCATCTATATAAGATGGTCAATCTTTGGTGTTTTTCCGTTATGACGAAACCACATGTTTCTGATTAAGATAACTTCCGACGTGTCCGGCCAGGTCGACAACCCGTTTTGAATAGCCCCATTCATTATCATACCAAGCCAAAATCTTAATCTTGTTATCTTCCATGACCATTGTTGACAGCCCGTCAATAATAGCAGAATAGTCAGTTGTCGTATAATCAATTGAAACAAGTGGTTCATCACTATATTGGATGATTCCGTTTAATTCATTTTCTGAAGCTTCACGAAAGATATTGTTAATCATTTCAGGTGTCACGTCTTCCTCTACGTCAATAACCAGATCAACAAGTGAAACATTCGGTGTCGGAACTCTTAATGCCGTGCCGTGCAGTTTTCCATTCAAATGCGGGAGCACATCCCCTAAAGCCTTAGCAGCACCGGTTGATGTTGGTATAATCGATTGTGTGCATCCGCGGGCACGTCGCAAATCTTTATGCGGATTATCAAGGTTCTTTTGATCATTTGTAAATGAATGCACCGTCGTCATCAAACCATTAACAATTGTATAATGATCATCGAGTACCTTTACCACTGGTGCCAGGCAATTCGTCGTACAGGAAGCATTGGAGATAACCTCATCTTCTTCAGGTGTATAGGATTGTTCGTTAACACCCATAACAATCGTTTTATCAACCTGTTTCCCTGGTGCTGTAATGACAACTTTTTTTGCACCTGCCTGAATATGCCGGCCTGCTTCTTCTTTCGTTTTGAATTTTCCCGTAGCTTCTATGACAACATCAATCTCATGTTCTTTCCATGGCAGTTTTTCCGGTTCACGGGAGCTGACAAGATTAATGAACTCCCCATCAACTTCCAAACCGCTTTGGAGTGCTTTCACTTCGCCATCAAAGATGCCATGAATACTGTCATACTTAATCAAATGTGCCAGAGTTTCAGGAGGATAATTGGCATTTATTGATACGACTTCTAATTCATGATTTTTTACCGCCTGACGAAAAACCATCCGCCCGATACGGCCAAATCCATTAATTGCAATCCGGGTTTTACTCATTTTCCATCCCCCAATTTGTGTTATACTTTTTTGGAATCTGTTGTTAATAGTATAACATATTAAAATCGGAATGTGCTATTTTTTATTAAAAAATCGTTATTTAGTTATCGTTCATTTGAGCAAAAAATATAATTATAAATATTCTGCATCATTATGTTAGAATTAATTCAAGAAATTCACAGGTAATTGTGCTGGTTAGGGGCAGCATGTAACAAGGAGAGGTTATGTATTGAAAGTATCAATCATTAAACCACAAACGAAACATACTGAGGCTATTGCCGCCATTTGCGCTGCTGGCTGGAAACAAACAGTGGAAGGCAAGCTCAGCGAAGAATTCCAACTGAGGAATATTGAATTTTGGTATAACTTTGATCGCGTTCATCAGGACATTCAAAAAGGTGACTATACTCACGCTGCACTGCATAATTCTAAAGTTGCCGGCGTGATTGGCGGTGGTTTGACCAGGCCGGATACATCCGAGATATTTGTGTTTTATGTCGATGAAACGTATCGGTATCAGGGGATAGGCAGACGCCTTCTTGAAGCAATGACTGAGGAACAGATCAATCAAGGTGCGTCAGAGCAATGGGTTTCTGTACAGGAAGGGAATCAGCTGGGTATTCCTTTTTATGAAGCAAGAGGGTTTGTCTATCAGGAGAGAAGCGTTACGCTGACTGAAACCGGAGAGGAACAAATCTCTTTGCGCTATGCAAGGTCATTATAAACTCGAAAAAACCTCGTGAATAAATTAAGAATAGCTCAGGAACAGTAGGCTGAGCTATTCTTAATTATCAGCTGAATATTTTTTCAGCATCAACTATGAATTTTATTTGGATAGTTGATTGGATAGCCTCTTGATACTAACCATCAAACTACATCCCATTCCTGTAGCAGTGACTCCAGCTGTTCGCAGGAATTATACTTTGATCCATTATTATCAATAACGGCATCAGCAAGTTCCGCCTTTTCCTTGACCGGCATCTGTGCGTTAATCCGCTGGTAAGCTTCTTCCTCTGAATAACCATCACGCTCCATCAGGCGCTCGAGCTGCACATGTTCATCAACATAAACGACGACTGTCTTGTCCACAAAGTTCGTCAGCTTACTTTCAAATAACAACGGTATATCCAATACAACGCTTTTGATGCCGGATTCGACATGAGCATCTCTTTGTTCAAGCATTTTTTCCCTGACAGCGGGATGCACAATGCTGTTTAACGTCTTACGTTTTCCCTCATCTTCAAATACAATGGCACCCAATTTTGGTCGGTCGATTGATTTGTCTTTTCGAAGTATGGTTTCCCCAAATGATTCCACAATCTGCTTATATGCTTTTTCACCCGGCATGACGACTTCTCTCGATAATTTATCCGCGTCAATCACCGGGATATTAAAATCATCAAACATTAACGAAACCGTACTTTTACCACTTGCGATACTTCCTGTCAGTCCGATAACACGTGTCATTTACAGCCCTCATTTCATTTTTTGGCACGAAACACAAACATGGGTTCCACGTCCGCCGACTTTCATTTTGACAATCGTTTTACCGCACGTTTTACATGGTTCGTTTTCCTGACCATAGACAAACAGCTCCTGTTGAAACATGCCCATATCACCCTGTGAGTTAACATACGATCGGATCGTGGTTCCTCCTTGATCAACCGCTTCTTTTAAGGTGGAAATCGCCGCTTCCCAAATGGCTGTTGCTTCTTTTTTCTTTAATTTATTCGCTTTTCTTAATGGATGGATTTTTGCTTTAAATAATGTTTCATCAACGTAAATATTCCCAAGCCCGGCCACAACCGACTGATCCAACAGCACTGATTTGATTAGGCGGTCGGTTTTTTTCAGTTTCCGGTAAAGATAATCCACCGTAAATGCTTCATCAAAAGGATCCGGGGCCAATTGATTTAATGGTTTATGGTTACATTCGTCTCCTTTTTTAAATAAATGCATTGTCCCAAACTTGCGCACGTCATTATAGCGGAGCTCTTCACCATTGTTGAATTTAAAAATGACGTGCGTGTGTTTTTTTACCGGCTCCGCTGACAAATGGACATTATACTTGCCTTCCATCCGCAAATGGGATACCAGTACGGCATCATCCAGTTCAAATAACAGGAATTTTCCTTTTCGGTGTATAGCTTGTATCGTCTGTTCTGTTAAAAGTTGTTTAAACTGCTCAATATCATCCGGCCGTTTGATGATCTTTGGCCAGAATACAGACACGTCCGTAATGGTTTTATCGATTACAAATCGTTTTAGTGTGTTTTTTATCGTTTCCACTTCTGGTAATTCCGGCATGCCATCTTCCCCTTATTTCGCATCAAACCAGCTCTCGCCGTATTCATAATCAACTTTCAACGGCACATTCAGATCCACAGTGTTTTCCATGATAGCTGGTACGATTTCTTTTAGTTGTTCAATCTCTTGTTTTGGTGCTTCGAGAATCAATTCGTCATGTACCTGAAGCAGCATCCGTGCCTCAAGTTTTTCGTCTTTTAATTTTTCATTCAGATCGATCATAGCTTTTTTGATAATATCGGCAGCGCTTCCCTGAATTGGTGTATTCATGGCGGTCCGTTCAGCAAATGAGCGCCGATTGAAGTTTCTGCTCGTAATTTCCGGTAAATAGCGTCTGCGTTTCATGATGGTGGTCACATAGCCTTGGTGTTTGGCCTCCTGGACGATGTCATCCATATAACCTTTGACATCAGGATAGCTTTCAAAATAACGCTCAATAAACTGCTTGGCTTCCTTCCGTGTGATACCAAGACTCTGTGAAAGCCCGAAATCACTTATGCCATAAACAATCCCGAAGTTTACGGCTTTTGCCTGGCGGCGCATATGAGCCGTTACATCTTCCCTGTCAACATGGAAAACATCCATCGCTGTTTGGGTATGAATATCCAGATCATTTGTAAATGCTTCAACAAGTTTGTCATCATTTGCAATGTGTGCCAGTACGCGCAATTCGATTTGCGAATAGTCGGCAGCAAACATAATCCAGTCCTGTTCGGATGGAACGAAAGCACGGCGAATTTTGCGCCCTTCCTCCAGGCGGATCGGGATATTTTGCAAATTCGGTTCAATTGAGCTCAAACGTCCAGTCTGGGTCAGTGCCTGATTAAATCGGGTATGGATTTTATGCGAATCTTTGTCCACAACACGCAGCAGTCCGGCAAGATAAGTTGATTGCAGTTTACCTAATTGCCGGTAAAGCAGAAGTTTTGGAATAATTTCATGTTCATTTTGCAATTGTTCCAAAACGTCTGCCGCAGTTGAGTACCCCGTTTTCGTTTTTTTGATAACCGGGAGACCCAATTTTTCAAACAAAACCGGTCCAAGCTGTTTCGGGGAATTTAAATTAAATTCCTCACCGGCCAGTTCATGAATTTCTTTTTCCAATTCACTTAAGCGCTGTTTCAGATCCTCGTCCATTTCATGGAGACGGTCTGTGTCAACGCGTACACCGGCATGCTCCATTTCCCCAAGAATAAGTGCAAGCGGCATTTCCAGTTCTTTCAATAATTCAAGCTGTTCATTCGTTTTCAGCTGCTGTTCCATTTTATCTTTTAATTGAAATAACAGGCTTGTTTTCCTCGCAACATGTTCACTTAACGCATCCTGTTCAGGCAGTTTCATTTTCGCACCTTTTCCATAGACTTCCTCATCGTATAATACGTCTGTCTCGCCCATTCGGTGTGCAATTGCCGGAATATCATGATTATTTTCGGCCGGATTAAGTAAATAGGATGTCAGCAGCATATCAAAAGTAATGCCTTTAACATGGATACCTTGATTCAATAAAGCCACAAGCGTTTTCTTGGCATCAAAAACAATTTTCGATTGACTGCTGTCCGCCGCCCATGCTTTAAACGCATCGGAATTAATGGCTGTTTCGGTTGGAATAAAATAGGCATTGGAGGCATTCACCACACCGACGCCCTCAATATTGCCATAGTGATAATTCTCCTCGAGCATTTCCAGCACCAGTGCCGCCTCATCACCCAGCATACTTTCTGTAACCTCATAAGCAATTGTATAATCAATAGGACTTAGTTCAGCACTTCCCTCACTATCATCTTCTGCTTCACCATCAATCCTGCCGAGCAATGACTGGAAACCCAGATCTTTGAAAATCGCACTGACATCTGCTTGCGGATAACCCGAATATGTCATGTCAGCCAGCGTTACATCAATAGGTGAATCACGGTCAATAATGACAAGCTTCTTACTCATGAACGCATCATCTTTATGATTTTCCAGCTTTTCCTTTAATTTCTTGCCGGAGACATCATGAAGGTGGTCGTACACATTATCTACTGTTTCAAATTGTTTCAGCAGTTTGGTGGCTGTTTTCTCACCGACACCCGGCACACCCGGAATATTGTCCGAACTATCCCCCATCAATGCCTTCAGATCAATAATTTGTTCAGGGGAAATGGCCATCTTTTCCTGCATAAATGATGGTGTGTATGGTTCGATGTCACTGATTCCTTTCCTGGTCAAATTCACGGTAACGTTGTCCGATACAAGCTGAAGCAAGTCTTTATCACCGGAGATGACCGTAACATTCCAGTCATTTTCCTGTGCTTGCCTGGAAAGCGTCCCAATGATGTCATCCGCTTCATATAAATCAAGCTGGTAGTGCGAGATTTGGAATGCATCAAGGACTTCTTTCAAAAGCGGAATCTGTTCTGACAGTTCCGGCGGTGTCTTTTGCCGCCCGCCTTTATATTCCTGATATGTCTCATGACGGAATGTTGTTTTTCCGGCATCGAATGCAACCAGCATATGGGTCGGTTTTTCGTCCTCAAGAATTTTTAACAGCATATTTGTAAAACCGTAAACCGCATTCGTATAAACACCTTTATCATTGTTCAAAAGCGGCAATGCAAAAAACGCTCGGTAAATCACACTGTTGCCGTCAACCAATACAAGCTTATTGCTCATTTGAATGTTCCTCCGATCATACCTTTATCATCATGGCTGTTTTCATATAGTGTGTTGCTGATAGTAATATATATCTTAATTCTGCTTCAAAGACAACAATCTTTTAAGAAACAGCCATCACCACTACCCCTATTTTACCACAGTATAACAAAAAGCACCCTCTATTAAGAGGATGCCGGATTATTTTTCGGTAAATGGACATGAAAGGCCGATCCTTTATCAGGCTCACTATCGACCGATATTTTTCCTTCGTGCACTTCAGCAATATGTTTGACGATTGCCAGCCCAAGCCCTGTTCCACCAGTATTCCGGCTCCTTGCCTTATCCACCCGGTAAAACCGCTCAAATATCCGCGGAATAGCTTCCTCTGAGATACCAATGCCATTATCCGAAACCTGAATATGGATATAGTCACCTTCATCCATTATTCTCAGATGTACAGCGCCGTTTTCCGGTGTATAACTGATCGCATTTGACAATAAATTAATGATGATTTGCTTAACCTGCTGAGCATCGGCCTCCAGGGTGATTTCATTCTGGACATCAACCTTCAAGTCAATAGTTTTCTTTTCCGCGCGCTGGCTGATTATCGGAATGACCTCTTCAACTAAACGATCAATATCTACCGTTGTTCTGACAAGTTCGAAATTATCCTTTTCCAGTCGGGATAATTTTAATAAATCCTCAATCAGTTCCTGAAGACGTGTGCTTTCATCATGGATAATCGTCAGGAAATGCTGTAATGTGTCCTCATCTTTCATGGCGCCGTTCAATAATGTCTCTGCAAACCCGCTGATTGAGGTGATTGGTGTTTTCAGTTCATGCGAAACATTTGCCACAAAGTCTTTCCGCATTAATTCCAGCTTTTTCAAATGTGTAATATCATACAATAAAAGAACGGCACCTTTCAGCATATTACGATCATTAAATATAGGTGCACCAATGATTTCAATATATTTCTTGTCAACCCCAATAAACTGTGTTAATGAATGAATGATATTTCTTTCATACAAAAACGTTTGCTGGACGGTTTCGTGGATCGTTTCGTTTGCCAAAACATCATAGTATAAATACCCATGATAATCAGCGGCACTCCCGCCAAACATGGATAAAAACTTCCTGTTGACTAAGTGAATGTAGCCTTTCTCATCGATCAGCACCAAACCGCTTTGTGTATTGTCAATTACTGTTGTCAGCTGTTCTTCCCGCACCTGTTCTTTTATTTTGAATTCACTCAGGTTTCTTGCCAGAACATTTAGTTTGTTGTTAAGGTTACCAATACTTCCACCTGCTGAGTGGTGGATTCTTGCCCGATAATTTCCTTTAACGAATTCATCGACAATCTGGGACGCCTTTTCAATCGGTTTCATATAATTATCATAAATATGCAGCATGATAACAATAAGAATAATATATGCCACAACTAAAATCGATAAAAGAATAATATATTGTGTCGTCAATTGGCTTAAGGCAATTCCCGATACAGCAACCAGAAGCAGGATCCCAATATGATAGGCTATCAGTGGTTTTCTAAATAAAGGTTTCATAGTTTAGGATGCTCCATTTTATATCCAAGCCCTCTTATTGTTTTAATGTATGTTGGTTTTTTCGTATCCGGTTCAATCTTTTCACGTAAATGACTGACATGGACGTCAACGATCCGAGTGTCGCCTACAAAGTCATAATTCCATACCGCACTTAATAGTTGATCACGTGAAAGGACGTTGCCTTTATGGGAAGCAAAATAATATAAAAGTTCAAATTCCTTTCGCGTAAACGTCAGCGGCTCTCCTTTTATTTCCGCTTCATAACGATCAGGATAAATGGTTAAATCACCAATTTGTATTGACATGCTATTTAATTCCCCGGCCTTGTTCACTCGGCGCAGAATGGCTTTGATACGGGCAATGACTTCATTGGGACTGAATGGTTTCGTCAAATAATCATCCGCCCCGATTTCCAACCCCAATACCTTATCAAGTTCTTCATCCTTTGCCGTCAGCATCAGAATTGGCGTATCAATTTTATTAGACCTCAGATGCTTGCACACTTCCATACCGTCCATTTCCGGCAGCATCAGATCAAGGATAATCAGATCATAATGTGAAGTTTCAGCTTTTTGAATAGCTTCTTTCCCGTCATATGCCACATCCGTTTCGTACCCAGCCTGCTCCACATTGAATTTTAGCAACGTAACAATTGACGCTTCATCATCAACAATCAAAATTCGTTTCCCCATTGACAATCCTCATTTCTATGACAATCTGGCTATCTTTATCTTACAATGAAATGAAGGCAATGTGAACAGATCCGGGTGTAAAGAAAAATTTACAAATGATGAATACAGCTTTGGTCAACCTCCAGCAGTGTTCGCATAAAGCTCAAATCATCGCCAAACCTGCTCATGGGGTTAGCTTAAATATCCTATTTTCGGCTCAAGTTATCACAAATCCTTTACGGAATCTTAAAAATTAACTTCCATATAGCATTTAAAAGAAATTTTCCAGCGAACGCCCTGTCAGAGACTCAGGTTCATATGCAGGCCGGACATTAAGTTTTCCCTGCAATACCTCATCACCTTCCCGATCAAAACCGATAACGGATAACGTTACTTCATGATTCCCGTGGTCAATGGCAATCACTTCAAGTGTAAACGTAACTTCAGCATAATGAAATACCGGTTTTGGGAAGGTCATCTCGTGCTGGGTAATATGGCTGCCTGGTCCAGGTAAATGCATGGATACAATGGATGACACCATCCCAAAAAGCATAACGGATGGAACGACAGGCTGTTTATACGGTGTCTGGGATGCATAATCGTGTTGAATATAGAGCGGGTTAGCATCATTCGTCAAACCTAAATATAATAATAATTCCTTATCCTCGACAATATGAGAAGCCGTATAAGCATCACCGACCTGCAACTCAGCCATTTTCTTGCCCAGCTTTCTCTTTTTGCCAATCATACAGTCACCCCCGATACATGTAAGCGTTTTCTATTATACCAGAAAATGCTAACTGCCGCTATAGCATCATTAAAAAAAGCTCCTCTTTCATGAATAAAGAGAAGCTTTTTTGCGTGGTTTTCACGGTTAAGATTGTTGTTTTAAAACTCACAACTGAGATTAACTGCGACATAAGTGCTGTGTTGATTTCCGTTCCGGCCAGTCGCTTTCCGCGGGCAACGCCTCAGCCTCCTCGGAAGAAAACCACTTCCTGCGGGGTCTTCAGCTGTTGCTTTTCCCGCAGGAGTCGACTGGCCTCCACTCCAATCAACACTCATAAAAGAGGTTTAATTAAGCAACAAAAAATGAGATTAAAAAGTGCGATAAGTGGAGGAAATACGCGGAGACTCCTGCGGGAAAAGTGACTAACGTGAGACCCCACAGGGCGAATGCCCGAGGAGGCTCACGGGGCACCCGCGGAAAGCGGAGCGTATTTCCGGAACGGTATCATTGCACTCAAAATATACTCCACATCTCAGTTTATTGATTTTGTCAACAATAACCTTCGAGAAAACAACTATTATTAACTATTTACTTTAATACATCAAGGACATTTTTAACAGAATCTGCTGATTTGTCCAATTGAGCTTTTTCATCATCGGTCAGATCCAGTTCGATAATTTCCTCCACACCGTTTCCTCCGATGATGGTTGGCACACCAAGATAAATATCCTGATAGCCATACTCACCTTCCAAATATGCAATCGATGGAAGAACACGGCGTTGATCTTTCAGGATGGCCTCTGCCATGACGGTAAGCGAAGCAGCCGGAGCGTAATAGGCACTTCCGTTACCAAGCATCCCAACGATTTCACCGCCGCCTTTGCGCGTGCGCTCAATGATTTCGTCAAGACGGTCCTTGGCAATCAATTTTTCAAGCGGAATTCCACCAGCGTGGGAATAGCGGATTAATGGCACCATGTCATCCCCATGTCCGCCAAGAACGAATCCAGTAATATCTTTAACTGACAAGTTCAATTCCTCAGCGATAAATGTGCGGAAACGTGCTGTATCCAGTACGCCGGATTGGCCGATAACACGCTCTTTAGGAAATCCGGACGCTTTAAATACTGTATAAGTCATGGCGTCGACCGGATTTGTTAATACAACAATGGTAGTCTCCGGAGAATATTTAACAATATCCTGTGTGACGTTTTTCATGATTTCAGCATTTGTGCTGACCAGATCATCCCGGCTCATACCGGGTTTACGGGCAATACCGGCTGTAATGATGACGAGATCGGAGTCTTTTGTATCTTCGTAATTAGCAGTCCCAAAGATATTAGCGTCAAACCCTTGAACAGGACTGGCCTCTTTCATGTCTAAAGCTTTTCCTTTTGTCGGGTCTTCCATATCCGGAATATCAACCAGTACGACGTCCCCGAGTTCTTTTTGCGCCATCATTAAGGCAGTAGTGGCACCGGTAAATCCGGAACCGATGACAGATATTTTCCTGCGTTTAATAGCCATGCTCATCCCATCCTTCCTTATGAATCCATATTCTTGATCAGTTCATCAGCAAACCCGGATGTTTTGACTTCACTTGCGCCTTCCATCAAGCGGGCAAAGTCATATGTGACCACTTTGGAGCCAATTGTTTTATCAATTGAGTTCGTGATCAGGTTCGCTGCTTCTCGCCATTCAAGATGTTCAAGCATCAACACAGCGGAAAGAATAACAGAAGATGGGTTAACTTTATCCATACCTGCATATTTAGGAGCTGTACCATGTGTAGCCTCAAAGATAGCATGACCGGTATCATAGTTAATGTTCGCTCCTGGTGCGATCCCGATTCCGCCAACTTGTGCTGCAAGTGCATCGGAAATATAGTCTCCATTCAAGTTCATGGTAGCAACAACATCAAATTCTTTCGGACGTGTCAGAATCTGCTGCAGGAAGATGTCAGCAATCGCATCTTTAACGAGAAGTTTACCGGCAGCCACTGCTTCATCCTGAGCTTTGTTTGCAGCATCCTTGCCATCTTTTTCAACAATACGGTCATACTCAGCCCATGTGAAGACTTTGTCACCATATTCCTGCTCGGCAACTTCATAGCCCCAAGCTTTAAAAGACCCTTCCGTAAATTTCATGATGTTACCCTTATGTACTAAAGTAACACTCTTGCGTCCTTCATTCAGCGCATAATCAATCGCAGAACGCACCAGACGCTTCGTTCCTTCCTCAGATACCGGCTTCACACCGATTCCGGATGTCTCAGGGAAACGAATATTGTTGACGCCCATTTCGTTTTGCAAAAAGTCAATAACTTTTTTCACGTCGTCTGAACCTTTTTGCCATTCGATTCCGGCATAAATATCTTCAGTGTTTTCGCGGAAAATGGCCATATCAACATCTTCCGGCTTCTTGACTGGTGAAGGTACACCTGTGTAATGACGTACAGGGCGCAGACAAGCAAACAAATCAAGCTCCTGACGCAAAGCAACGTTCAGGGAACGGATTCCACCGCCAATTGGTGTTGTAAGCGGCCCCTTAATGGCAATTTTATACTCATCGATTGTTTTAAGTGTATCATCCGGAAGCCACTCGCCGGTTTTATCGTAAGCTTTTTGACCGGCATAAACTTCTTTCCATTCGATTTCTTTTTCGCCATTATAAGCCTTTTCGACTGCAGCTTCGATTACTCTCCGCGCAGCAGCCCAAATATCCGGACCAGTTCCGTCGCCTTCAATGAATGGAATAATCGGGCGATTTGGAACGGTCATCCTACCATTTTCAACTGTGATTTTTTCGCCTTGTGCCATAATAATACCTCCTGATTATCTTGATACAATAACAGTTTATCATAAAAACTTCATTCAGTAGAGCGCGTTTTCTCTTCTGAATATAAGGAACAAAAACTTCTGCTTAAAAAAGCTAATGTCTGCAATCATGGAAATAGCCGGATGATGCCGGCTATTTAACTAAGATTTATGAAAGGGTGTCCGGTATTGTACGATTTCCCTTAAACCTGCAGTTCCAAAACATATTAACGATTTTCAATAGCTACGTAATTCTGAGTATTTGGTCCAACATATTCAGCACGTGGACGGATCAGACGATTGTTGTCATATTGCTCCAGAATATGTGCCAGCCATCCGGACACGCGGCTTGTTGCAAAGATTGGGGTGAATAAATCATGATCGATTCCCAGGCTGTGGTATACAGAAGCTGAATAAAAATCCACATTTGCCGGCAGACCTTTTTCTTCTTTGATAAATTCTTCAATCTTTACAGACATGTTATACCATTTTGGCTGTTGGGTAATTTTTGTCAATTCTTTTGACATCTCTCTAAGGAATTTGGCGCGTGGATCACCATTTTCATAGACACGGTGCCCCATGCCCATGATTTTTTCCTTATTGGCCATTTTTTCTTTGATGTATGGAATAGCATTTTCCTCTTCACCGATTTCTGTCAGCATCGCCATGACGCGCTCGTTCGCCCCGCCATGAAGTGGTCCTTTCAAAGCACCAATTGCTGCTGTTACCCCGGAATAAATGTCCGAGAGTGTGGCGACACATACACGAGCCGTAAATGTTGAGGCGTTCAGCTCATGATCGGCATGCAGGACAAGCGCCTTATTAATGGCTTCCTCCTCGACAGCTTTTGGTTCTTCACCATTCAGCATGTACAGGAAATTAGCCGCAAAGCCTAAGTCTTTCTTCGGTTTAACCGGGTCCTTGCCTTTGCGCAAACGTGCAAATGCCGTCACAATGGTGGCTATCTTTGCTTGAAGACGAACGGCTTTTCGTTTATTGGCAGCTTCATCCATCACATCTGCTTCCTCATCGTGTAAACCTAAGATGGATACAGCGGAGCGTAATGCTGCCATTGGATGGACACTTGATAAATCATATGAACGCAAATGATCAATAACTGCTTCAGGAAGTTCCATGTTGGCAGCAAGATCGGCTTTAAATTCATCCAGTTCCGATTTTGTCGGAAGCTTTAAATTCCATAATAAATAAATGACTTCTTCAAAGCTGGAATTTTCAGCCAAGTCATCGATTTTATAACCAACATAAGTCAGCTGATCATCGATAATCGAACTAATGGATGACTCTGTTGCGACAATTCCTTCAAGCCCTTTTGCTGATGACATAACAAACCCTCTCCTTTTTCTATGAATTGTTCATTAACTTAGGATAAAAGTAATTAGTTATTACATTTGACAATAAAATAACATTGCCAGCCCCACACCAATTATAAAGTAAAATTTGCCTAATGTGAATTGAAACCGATTAAATTCAGCAACATTTTTGATTCACCGGGGAGCATGAACATTTTTCTCTGCTTTTAGGTCTTAAGCGATCGTCCTATTCTACTTTTCCGGTTTCTATCATATGTAACATAGTACAAGCATTATTTCGGTGACCGGGAGGCTTTTAAATTGTACAGGCAACGGATGTTCCAGTTATTACGGCTTGGTTTAGTCATATTATCTGCCATACTTATATATTTAATCATAAAATATGCCATTCCATACATTTATCCATTTTTACTTGCCATCATACTTTCATTTTGTTTGAATCCTGCTGTTGCCTTTTTGGAAAAAACATTAAAAATGCCGCGCGGGTTTGCTGTATTCGTTATTTTGACATTTACCATTTCGGCAATCATTGGATTAATTATACTGATTATTTCAGAACTGATCCACGGCACAGCTTATTTAGCGGACGTTATCCCGGAACATTTTCGTACATTGATATTTGCAGTGGAAGACTTTATTAACGAGCAGCTGCTGCCATTATACCATAATCTTGCTTCGTTTTTTCATACACTAAGCTCTGATCAGCAGGAAAGCATTAATGAAAGTATCACGCATTTTATTCAGCAGTTTGCATCGTTCGGTACCAATATCCTTAATAGTCTCCTGCTGCAAATATCTCAAACATTGGCCTCACTGCCTGGTTCAATTACTGTTTTACTGTTTACAATCATGGCCGCTTTTTTCATGATGAAAGATTGGGATTTACTTGTCTCAAACATTAAAAAAATGATTCCACGAAACGTGCTTAATACAACCAACAAAGTTTGGAATCATTTACAAAATGCTTTCTATGGGTTTATGAAAGCCCAATTAATTCTGATAGTGATCACTGCATTAACGCTGGTGATTGGGCTTTTGATACTACAGGTTGATTATGCATTAACGATTGCGCTATTTGCTGCATTAGCGGACATACTGCCTTTCATTGGGACAGGCATCATTTTTATTCCATGGATTATTTATCTGTTCCTGACAGGCGATTACGCACTGACAATTGCCTTGACAACCCTGTATATGGTGGTCATCGTTCAACGTCAGTTACTGGAGCCGAAAATTGTCTCGGACAGCGTAGGTTTAAATCCGCTTGCAACGCTTATGGGCCTTTTTATTGGTATCCAAATATGGGGAGCTTTTGGCTTGCTGATCGGACCATTTCTTGTTCTGGTTGGAAATGCCATCTATCAGACAGGTCTCTTTCACCAAATGGGCCGTTTCATTAAGGGTTCCTGATTCACCATCTGCGGTAAATAATCGTGTTTTTATTAGCACGGCTGCGCAAAAAGTTTTCCAGCGTTCGCTTAAATGGACCGCGTGTAAAGGGCAGGACTAATATAAAACCGGCAATATCTGTAACAAACCCGGGTGCAAACAGGAGAACGCCACCGATAAAAATGCATATCCCATCGAGTAATGCCCAGCCTGGCGGTTGACCATTGTTGATCGCAATCTGCGCCCTTCTCCATGCCTCAAATCCTTTTTTCCGGGCAAGTGACACGCCTGCAACACCGGTGAAAATAATCAATACAATCACCCACCATGGACCAACGACACCGCCGGCCCAAATAAACACACCAATTTCAATGGCAGGTACGATTATTAATGCAAGTAATAACCAACGCATTTAAGCTCTCCCCTTTAATCTGAACGAAATCGGGGCCGTTGCACCGATTTCATTCAATCTTAACTTATTGATTCAGTTCCGAAAAAAGCAGCAGCCAAGTGATTATAACACTCTGGCATGGCCTTCGTATATGTCGCCTTTTGCACCGTCAATGGTAATATCTGTTCCATCCTGGATGTTGTCAAATACATCTTTAACGCCGACAATGACCGGTATGCCAAGACTCAGTCCAACAATTGCCGCATGAGAAGTCAATCCGCCTTCCTCTGTTACAATACCGGCTGATTTTTCAATTGCTTCCATCATATCCCGATCTGTGGAATATGTAACAAGGATATCATTTTCTGTCACCTTTTCATTTGCTTCCGGAGCACTTCCTGCAACAACAGCTCTGCCATATGCACTGCCGCGTCCAACACCTTGTCCTTTTGCCATAACATCACCGATCACATGAACTTTCATTAAGTTGGTCGTACCACTTTCGCCAATCGGAACCCCAGCGGTTATAATAACTCTGCTGCCCCGTTCAAACAATTTCGTGCTTAATCCCTGATCGATGGCAATATCCAGCATTTCATCCGTTGAACCTGCCTTGCTTCCCATAACGGCATGGACACCCCATACAAGTGACAATTGACGATTAACACTTTCATTAAACGTTACAGCAATAATTGGCGCTTCCGGACGATATTTCGAAATCATTCTGGCGGTATGCCCGCTCTCCGTCGGTGTAATAATGGCGCTTACCGTCAAATTCATCGCTGTATGTGTGACGGACTGGCTGATTGCATCTGTTATCGTCATATCAACCGACTTCGACCGGTTATCCAGAATAAGCTTATGATCCAAGCCTGTTTCTGTTTTTAACGCGATATTACTCATCGTTTGCACCGATTCCACCGGGTAATCCCCTGCAGCTGTTTCCCCTGACAGCATAATGGCGTCTGTACCGTCAAAAATTGCATTGGCCACATCGGACGCCTCAGCCCGTGTCGGTCTCGGATTGTGCTGCATGGAATCAAGCATTTGCGTTGCTGTTATAACCGGTTTCCCAGCCCTGTTGCATTTAGTGATCAATTCTTTTTGCACAAGCGGCACGTCTTCAGCCGGCGTCTCCACACCCAGATCACCACGCGCTACCATCAGGCCGTTACTCACTTCCAGAATCGACTCAATGTTATCGATTCCTTCCTGATTTTCGATCTTCGGAATAATTTTAATGTGTGTTGCATAATGCTCTTCAAGTAGCTCCTGAATTTCCAATATGTCAGACGGACGACGAACAAATGACGCGGCGATGAAATCCACACCTTGTTCGATGCCAAACTCGATATCCCTGGCATCCTTCTCTGTAATACCGGGCAAGTTCACACTGACATTGGGAACATTGACACCTTTCTTATTTTTAATAATACCGGAATTCAGTGCTTTTGTTTTTATTTCTTTATTATCCTTGTCAACTTCCAGGACTTCCAATTCAATCAAGCCATCATCAAGCAAGATTTTGGAGCCTGCATGAACATCATCGACAAGTCCGCTATATGTAATGGAAAAGCGTTCAGCGGTTCCTTCAACTTCATCCATGGTCACATGAATAATACTGTCCTTCACGATCTCTGCCTCACCATCCCGGAAGTCGCCTGTCCTGATTTCCGGTCCTTTCGTATCAAGAAGAATCGCGATCGTTTTCCCCGTTTTTTCCGCCGCTTCCCGGATATTTCGAATCCGGGCTGCATGTTCTTCAAAATCACCATGGGAAAAATTCAAACGGGCGACGTTCATGCCTGCATCCATCAGCTGTGTCAAGGTTTCAACTGACTCAGATGCAGGGCCAATCGTACTTACAATTTTAGTTTTCCGCATTTTCAGTGCCTCCTTTACATCATCATATCGAAAGTTCTTTGGATAATTGATACATCTCCATGTCAATCACATGTTTTTTAACGAGCACTTCAGATATATCGTGCTGAACCAATTGATTATTTTGGATGCCTGCTATTTTTCCAGCTTCACCACTCAACAGCAAGTCAACAGCCTGAGCACCAAGCCGGCTTGCCAGCACACGATCGGACGCAGTTGGTGAGCCGCCGCGCTGGATATGCCCCAATACGGTGACACGTGTCTCCAAGTCAGCCGTTTCTTTTATCTTTTCGGCATAATCAAATGCACTTCCGACACCTTCAGCAAGAATGATGATACTATGCTTTTTACCGCGCTCTTGTCCGCGTCTCAGACGTTCAATAATATCATAAAATTCATCTTGCTTTTCAGGAATCAGAATACTTTCCGCGCCATCAGCAAGGCCGGCCCAAAGTGCCAGGTCTCCCGCATCTCTGCCCATCACCTCAATGATAAACATGCGTTCATGTGAAGAGGCTGTATCACGGATTTTGTCAATTGCTTCAATCACGGTATTTAATGCTGTATCAAAACCAATTGTAAAATCAGTGCCCGCAATATCATTATCGATCGTGCCTGGAACTCCGATACAGGGGTACCCTTTTTCTGTCAGCTTTTGTGCCCCACGAAAACTCCCATCGCCACCGATAACAATCAAACCTTCGATACCGTGCTTTTTCATTTGTTCAATACCTTTGTCCTGTCCTTTATCAGTCTTGAATTCCTCACATCTGGCAGAACGCAATATCGTACCGCCCCGCTGAATAATATCACCGACAGAACCGATTTCCATTTTTTCGATATTACCATCTATAAGACCCTGGAATCCGTTTTTAATGCCATATACCCCGACATCATGGTAAATTGCTTTTCTTACAACCGCACGTATGGCAGCGTTCATACCCGGTGCATCCCCACCGCTGGTCAAAACACCAATGTTCTTCATACTGTCACCTCACGTCTTTCGTTGTCACTATAATTAAGATAAGTCCAACCAGAGAAAATTTCAATTATTTTAGGCTATAAGTGCGTGTTCAAAAAGGAGGATAAAAAGGACCGAGAAGTTCGAGGCGGTGTCGTTTCGAGCAGCGGAATGTATGCATTTAGATACATGAGCAAACGCTCTTGCACGCAGGAAAAGTGGTTTTCTTTTCCAAGGAGCGGAGAAACAAGCCAACGAGCTTCCACAGGATGTGGTGACTTCTGCGTTGCCCACAGGACGTGGGCGGTTTTAGCAGAAGGTCCCCTGTACGACGTGTCATTTTTACCGGACTTTTTGAACTACTACTACAAGTGCGAAAGAGGCTGACCCATGCCAACCTCTTTAGCAGCCCCTATTCAAATCTGTTTATAATCACCTATTTTATGATATTTTTCCCATCTCTTTTCAAGTAATTCATCTGATGGTATGCCACTCAATTCGTCTAGCGACTTGGTCAAAACGGCATCAATATTCTCAGCTTGTAATTTAAGATTGCGATGAGCACCGCCTCTGGGCTCCGGAATAATATCATCAACAACCTCCAGCTGTTTTAAATCATATGCGGTAATCATCATATTCTCAGCTGCTTGTTTTGCCAGACCGGAGTCTTTCCATAGTAATGCGGCAGCGCCTTCCGGTGAAATAACCGAATAAGTGGAATTCTCGAGCATATGAATGCGGTCACCTACACCGAGTCCAAGTGCACCACCACTTCCGCCTTCACCTATGACGATACAAATGATTGGCACTGTAAGTCCAGCCATTTCCATCAGATTTCGGGCAATTGCCTCACTTTGTCCCCGTTCTTCAGCAGCTTTACCGGGATATGCTCCTTTCGTATCGATAAAGCATATAACAGGGCGGTTAAATTTTTCTGCCTGGCGCATATGGCGAAGAGCTTTCCGGTAGCCTTCAGGATGGGGCATGCCAAAGTTACGGCGAATATTCTCTTTTGTAGCTTTACCGCGTTGATGACCAATTACCGTAACAGGATGATCCTTATAAAAAGCTATTCCCGAAACGATGGCTTCATCATCTCCGTACAAACGATCACCATGAAATTCCAGGAAATCGGTAAATAACGCCTCAATATAATCGAGTGTTGTCGGGCGTTCCTGGTGCCGTGCCATCTGAACACGCTGCCAGGGCTCGAGATTGCCATATATATCGTTTTCCAGTACTTCCAGCCGTTTTTCAAGTGTACTGATTTCATCTGTTAAATCTATGTCACTATCGGCCGTAAATGTCTTTAATTCAGCAATTTTTTCTCTCAAATTGACAATTGGTTTCTCAAACTCCAACGCATATTTCATGACATTTCCCCGCCTTTCCGGTGCATGGAAAGCAGGGTTGTCAACAGTGGTTTCATCTCATGCCGGTGAATAACTTTGTCAAGCTGGCCGTGTTTCAACAGGAATTCGGCTGTTTGAAAGTCATCAGGGAGATCTTCATTGATGGTCTGTTCAATAATCCGCCGGCCGGCAAAGCCAATCAACGCACCCGGTTCCGCAAAATTATAATCACCTATTGATGCAAAACTTGCCGATACCCCGCCTGTCGTTGGATGTGTCATAACGGAAATCATCAAACCATTTGCTTCTGAAAAACGTTTCACGGCTACAGATGTTTTCGCCATTTGCATTAAACTTAAAACACCTTCCTGCATTCTTGCACCACCCGAGGCAGTGAAGATAATGAAAGGGAGTGATTGTTCATTGGCATTCTCTATTGCGCGGGCAATCTTTTCACCCACTACCGAGCCCATACTCCCCATCCGAAAACTGGAATCCATGACACTAACAGCAGTCATTTGTCCTCCAATCAGGCCTTTTCCGGTTACGACACCTTCATTCAGACCGGTTTTTTGACGATCTTTCTCTATTTTTTCTTCATAACCGGGGAATTGTAATGGGTTTGTGGTTGTGAGATCCTTGTCCCATTCCTCAAATGTTCCGTCATCACACAAACTATTAATACGCTCCCACGCTGTCAGGGGATGATGATAATCGCAATTCGGACATACATTAACGTTCTTATTCATTTCTTTGCGATAGTAGATTTTATGACAGTTTGTACATTTTTTCATTAACCCTTCCGGAATATCAAGTTTGCTTTGTTCGCTCGGAATGGTAGCATATTTCTTTTTCTTGCCAAAAAAATCCTTGAGCAAGGGAATTCCTCCTTTGTAAAAGACAGGACGAGCAAAACATTATTATACTGGAACATCTGCCAAAAGATGTCACAAAACTGGCGGAAACAGATTAATTATTTTTCAGTCGTTGGCAGACGATAAAATAATTCCTCTATTTTAGTATAATCCCGCGTTTGATACAGGTTTACAAGTTCCATATAAAAAGATTGCTCATAGGAAAGACTGGAAATCGTGTATGAAAATTCATCCATTAGCTGCCACACTTTGGCAAGCAACAAATTTTCCGTTTTATAAAATAAATATTGAAAAAAAGCTGCATGTTTCTCATTGCTGGTTAACCTGGTGTCATGAATAATATTGGACAATTGCTCAATGTCATCATGTTGAATATATTCATAGGCAATTCTGGCTGCTTCTTTTTCAATAATTTTTTTGGCAAACAACAGGTCATTGCGTGTGTTAGCCCCCTGCAGAATAAATGACGACAATACTTCAACAGAGTGATACGGTCGATAATGACTTAAAAACGTTCCTTCTCCATGTCTTGTTTCTATCAAACCCAATAACTCCATTGCACGTAAAGCTTCCCGAACAGAGGATCTTCCGGCCACCAGTTTTTCGGAAAGCTCACGCTCAGATGGCAGTTTATCACCCGGCTTTAATTCATGATCGTCAATATACTTGCGGAGCTCTTGTAAAACACCCTGATATACCTTCTGCTTTGGTGACATGGACAAGCCGTAGTCACTCCTTTTGCCGGTTGATCAAAACGCAGAGACAAATCAGGAGATGCGTCGGCGTTCACCAACCGGACCTTCTAGTCATTACGGACATACATAATGAATGCGTTATTCTTCACCGATTTTTGTCATATTTCGCGTTTTCTCAGCAACGTCTTCCGGGTCCACTTCAATTCTTGCAACCCCGGATTCCATTGCAGCACGCGCAACACTGGATGCCACCAGGGGTGCAACTCTCGGATCAAATGGTGCTGGTATAACATAGTCTTCTGTTAACTCATCTTCCGTTATAAGCGATGCTATCGCCTCGGCCGCAGCAACCTTCATCTTTTCGTTGATACGGGTTGCCCGGACATCTAACGCGCCTCTGAAAATACCGGGGAATGCAAGGACATTATTAACCTGGTTGGGAAAATCCGATCGTCCCGTACCAATAACTTTCACCCCTGCTTCTTTTGCTTCATTCGGCATAATCTCGGGATCGGGATTTGCCATGGCAAAAATAATCGGATCCTCACGCATTGTTTTAACCATTTCTTTTGATAGCAATCCGCCGGCAGAGACACCGATAAACACGTCCGCATCTTCCAATATTTCCTCCAGCGAACCTTCTTGTTTATCTTTGTTGGTCATTTTGGCAACCTCTTCTTTGACGTCATTCATACCGTATGTTCTGCCTTCAAAAATAGCACCTTTGGAATCACACATAATCATATCCCGAACGCCAAAATTGTATAATAATTTTATAATAGCGATTCCGGCTGCACCCGCCCCATTCGCAACCACTTTTAAATCCGAAAATGATTTACCGGACAGTTTCAGCGCATTAATCAACCCGGCAAGCGTCACAATTGCCGTTCCATGTTGATCGTCGTGAAAAATAGGGATTTTCGTTTCTTTCTTCAGCCGTTCCTCAATAATGAAGCAGTTCGGTGCCGCAATATCTTCAAGGTTGATGCCACCAAACGTCGGTTCCATCAACTTAACGGTATCAACAATTTGATCAACGTCATGTGAGTCCAGGCAAATTGGAAAAGAATCCACACCCGCAAAACTTTTAAACAGGACGGATTTTCCTTCCATCACAGGCAAGGCCGCTTCAGCCCCAATATTACCCAGCCCTAAGACTGCGGATCCATCACTTACAACCCCTACCATATTGCCTTTCATCGTGTAATCATAAACCGAATCTTTCCGGTCATGAATCTCCTTACATGGTTCCGCTACACCGGGGGAATACGCTAAACTTAAATCCCTTGCATTCCGCACGGGTACTTTCGCCTCAGTCGATAGTTTACCTTTATTCTCTTTATGAATATGTAATGCTTCATCTCTTAAGTTTGGCACACTATTCACTCCTTATGGGTTGTCTAAAAATCACGCATTAACTTGCAGGGACCAAACACGTCATGTGGTTTTCCAGAGCTCACCACATCCCGCAGCAATTAAATTTGCAAGGTGGTCTGACCACTTATTGATTTCATTATAACAGATGGCTTTTATGTGTAAAGAAGAAAAATCGTGCACGGTTTTCTTTAAAGTTATGCTTTTATCGTATCCAATACGACATTGCCGGAACCGAAATAGTTCCTTAATGACTGAAGACATGCTTCGTCCGGATGAACCAAATAAGCATATGATAATTTGTAGGTTGACCTTTCCTGCTGATTGTAAATAATGATTGGTGTTTGGCCCGGATTTTTTTCTGCAGTATTTTTAATGACGGCTAACGCGTTTTTACTATTTTCGGCTGTTATTTTTATAAATAAACGCTGATTCTGATCAACCTGAAAATCCTGCTCGTCAAACAGAGCAATAGTTGACATTAACCATTGAAACTGGTTATTCCGACTTTCAACCTTTCCGGTAAACGTCACGAGCATTTCTTCAGCCAGCCAGCGGTGAACATCCCTGTACAAATCAGGGAAAACAACTGCTTCCATATCGCCTGTTTCATCACCAATGGTCAGGAAAGCCATCGGATCCCCGCGTTTTGTTCGAATCGTTTTGATAGCTTGTACGATTCCGGTACTATTCAGGTTTCGTTTTCCGGCCATTTTTGGTGCATCGGACATGGAAACATAACCCTTTGCCTTTAATATATTCCGGTATTTGTTTAATGGATGGCTGGAAACATAGATACCGAGCAGTTCTTTTTCATCACTCAACTTTTTCATCAGTGTGAAATCTTCTATCGGTACATAACTTTCTTCCAATTCAAGAATATCGTGAAACAGGCTTGATTGCTCACTGAACTCCTTAAATAATTCACCTTGTTCAAGTGCTTGATCAATTGATGCCAACAAACTGGCACGATTGTCATAAAGCTCATCGAATGCGCCTGCCATAATCAGTATCTCCAGCGTTCTGCGGTTGATCACTGTCAGCGATACACGTAAACAAAAATCAAACAAACTCTTAAAAGGACCGTCTTTTCTAACATCGATTATTTCGTTAACGACTTGATTGCCTATACCTTTAATTGACAAAAAACCCATTCGGATTTGCTCATTCTCCACCGAATATTTACCAAAGCTTTTATTAATCGAGGGAGGAGCCAATTCCAAACCATGTGTCTTTAATTCTTTCATGTACATATTCGTTTTATCCTGCTGGGTGCCTGCTGAACTCATTAATTCAGCAAAAAAGCTGGCAGGATAATGAGTCTTCAGGTAAGCAAGCTGATAGGATATTTTACTGTAGGCGACCGCGTGACTTCTGTTAAAACCATAGTTGGAAAACTTAACGATCCACTGAAACATTTCTTCTGCAACAGATTCCGTGTAGCCATTAGCCACACAGCCCTGGATAAAGGCAGCTTTTTGTTCAGTCATCACGTTCTGCTGCTTTTTGCTTACTGCCCGTCGTAAAATATCGGCCTGTCCCAATGAAAACCCGGCAATCTTATGAGCAATTTGCATAATTTGCTCCTGGTAAATCAGAACACCATAAGTTTTTTCCAAAATGGGCTCCAGGTCAGGATGCGGGTATTCAACCTTTTCTGTTCCATGCTTCCGGTCAATGTAAACCGGTATATTTTCCATTGGTCCCGGACGAAACAAAGCATTCACCGCCACGATATCCTCAAACGTGGTCGGCTTCAATCTGGTCAGCACCTGTTTCATGCCCTGTGACTCCAACTGAAAAACACCATTCGTCCTGCCTTTTTGCAACAGTTTATAAGTAGGGACATCTTCTTCCGGAATATCCGCTAGCGTAATGGTGCGTTTCCTGGTATAACGGATAGTCCTTAAAATTCGCTCAAGCAATGTTAAGTTCCGCAGCCCTAAAAAATCCATCTTCAATAATCCGATTGCTTCCAGGTCATTCATCGCATATTGTGTCAAATATGTATCATGCGTACCTGCAGTCAACGGGACGAGTTCTTCAAGCGGCTCCTCACTAATGACAACACCGGCAGCATGTGTTGACAGATGTCTTGGAAGCCCCTCCAGTTTCGCGGCAATCGTAAATAAGGCCTTCAGCTTTTCGGATTGTTTGATATATTGCTGCAGGTCTTCAGAATTCTTCACATATGCTGCGATTGGCTGACTGGCCTGGACAGGGATTTCCTTTAAAATAAAATAAGCATCTTGCTGGTCAACATCCATTGTTTTTATGAGTTCACGCAACAGCGATCTGGCAGCAAACGTACCAAACGTGATAATTTGTGCAACATGGGCATGTCCATATTTATCACGGACATAATCAATCACGTCATCCCGCCTGTTATCAGAAAAATCAATATCAATATCAGGCATGGATACACGTTCCGGATTCAGGAACCTTTCGAATAATAAGTCATATTGAATCGGGTCAACTTCGGTAATCCCAAGCACATACGCAACAAGTGAACCCGCTGCAGACCCCCTTCCCGGTCCCACTAAAATAGTTTGTTCTTTTGCATAAGCAATGAAATCCCAGACAATTAAAAAATAGTCACTGAACTGCATCGATTGAATGATATCCAATTCATAGGCAAGACGCTCTTCTACTTCCTCTGTGACCACGTCATATTTTTGCCGTACATTTTCCCGGCATATTCTTTCAAGATATGTATGGGCATCCATTGCTTCCGGAACAGGGTAGGAAGGGAGCATTCGCTGATCAAAATCAAAGCTTACACGGCATTTTTCTGCAATAACACTGGTTTCATGAATGATTTCAGGCCAATCATTAATAAAAAGCTGCTCCATTTCCACAGCCGATCGCAAATGCCGCTGTTTAACCGCTGAATTTGTGATTCGAAGCGGCCATTTTTTATTATGTTTCATGGCACGTAAACAATCAAAAGCGATATCATCTTTTTCATTCAGGTAACGGACATCGTTCAATAATACGGCCTTTGTTTGATAAATCTCATTGAAGGCTTTTATGGACTGGTTGATGTTACGTTCTTCCTGCATTCCATGGTCCTGAACGCCCATGTAAAAATCTTCCCGGTCAAACATATGCCATGTTGCATCCAAATATTCCTTCACCTGATCATATGGCCCGTCCAATAATAAAGTCCCCGCCTTTGAATCGGATGTAACTAAAATACAGATCAAATCGTTACTGTAAAATGTCAAATCTGATTTTTCAATGCTGTTTTTTTGAGATACTTGAATATGTGTACTTAACTTAATTAAATTTTGATAGCCTTGATTATTTTTAGCCAGAAGAATACAAGCATCCGGTTCTTCATCATCGTTCGTAACCTTTGCACTCATCCCGATGATCGGTTTAATCCCATTTTGCTGACATGCTTTGTAAAATGGGATAGCACCATATAAAACATGTTCATCTGTTAATGCCAGTGCATCAAATTGCAGTTCATGCGCTTTCGCGGCCAATTTATCAACAGTAATGGTACTGTTCAGGAAACTATACCCGCTGTGGACTTGCAAATGTGTAAACGACATGCTACCCCACCTCCTTCTTTAATGTTACCTGCCTATATTATATGTGAACAAAGTCAAATCTGCATTATTAATGTTTATAGTTTATGCGGCCGTGACATATCTTGTCCAACAGCATCATAAAATGAAGCAGTATACTGATAAGGAGCTAAAATGATGGAGGAACGGTTTATAGCTCAACTCATTCATTGTTTTTTTATCGCTTTTGGCGTCATCATAGGCGGATCCATAATCGGCAGTATCGGCGGATTTGTTACGGGAGATGCACCGTTTACCCAAATGAGCAGGATTGCAGACCGATTAAGGATTTGGGCGATTGTAGCTGCAATCGGCGGGACATTTGATGCCATTGCCAATTTTGAAAAAGGTGTGCTGGATGGTTCCACTTTCGATTTATTTAAACAAATTATGCTTATTTTAACGGCAATGGGCGGCGTTAAGGCCGGGATTATCATTATCAGCTGGCTGATTCAGGAGGATGTTGGCTAATGCATATTCCCCCATACCATAAAAAACCTTCATTTCAGCGATTTTTGGTAGGGATGTTTATCGGTGCAGTCATCGCCTACTTTGTATTTGTCTATATGCATGGGTCAATGTACGGGCAGCTTTTGGAGGAAAATCGTGATCTGAAATCAGAAGTGACCGAACTGAACAACCAAAATGAAGCATTGCTGGAGGACAACGAAGATCTTGACGAACAGTCAAAAGAACCGATAAAAGTAGAAGCCATTGAAATAACCATTATTAATGAGGAAGATTTGCCGGACAGATTAATTATACACGACCTTGAAGAATTAATGAAGGAAGAAATCGAGCATATAATCGGACAAGACCTTTCCATCATATCAGAGAGTGACGGCCTGTTAACGGCAACTCTCGAGAATAAAGTGTTTACAGTTGATGATTTTGAATTCCAATTTACTGTTGAGAAACTTTACTTGACGCCAACGGTCAAAATTTCTGTAGAAGCCAATATGGCAGATTGATGTGAACATTCCATGAAATATTTGATAATTTTGTAGTCAATTTTTCGCTTATCGACTATAATAAATTAAGAACCAGAATAAATTCTGAAAAGGAGTTGGATTAATATGCTAGTCATGAATCAACGCCGAATACGTGATGAGAAAATTGCCCAACTAAAAGAAGGGACCACGGCATATGCTGAGTCTGCAGAATTAATCCGGCTGATACAACGCGGTATTGATCGGGAAAATCTGCATGTACATTATGATCAAACGAACTCCGGCTGCTGGTTTATCCCACTTCCTGAACAGAAAAGCTCCTGAAACTGTCAACCATCGCTGTTTGCCCTTCTGTTCAGAAAAACTCAGTATAGCCTGTCTTTCCAGAGGTCAGGGCCGGAGTCAGATTTGAGAGAATCGACAAATTTAGCCGATTTCAAGATCAAAACGTCCCGTAAATGATATTTTTAAAAAAGCAGTCGGATTATCTCAAAAGCCGTCATGCAGATAAATCGACTGCCATTGAATACTTACTTCTGTTGGAAAAAACTCAGGCCTAGCCCGTCTTACAGCGAATGCCGGGTTTTATAGGGTTAACCATACTCGACTTCTGACGTTGCGGAAAGAGCTATGTCCAATAGGATATAAGCTCTTAAGCTTCACCCTTCATAATTCATACATGCTTCATCCAGATCCTTCATCACCTTGTCCGTTTCTTCCCATGAGCTGACAGATGCCCCTGAAGCCATTGGATGGCCGCCGCCATTATATTTATTGGCAATCTCGTTAACAACAGGTCCTTTTGAACGCAGACGAACCCTGATCAAATCTTCTTCTTCAATAAAAAATACCCAGGCTTTAATACCTTCAATATCACCCAGCACACCGACAAGCTGCCCCGTTTCCATTGGGTTGACACCATAGCTATCCAATAGACTCTTTGTCAATTTAATCGTGCTCATACCTGATTCCGAAAGCTCAAAATGCTGCAGAATATATCCACGGAGCCTGGCAATCTTGTCTTTTATACTGTATATGCCGTCATACAGGCTTGGACGGTCAAAGTTATACGTTACAAGTTCCGCCGCATGCTGAAATGTTTTTTTGGTTGTGCTTGGAAATAGAAACCTTCCCGTGTCGCCAACAATACCGGCATAAATCAGTCGGGCCGCTTCATCGGAAAACTTAAAGCCATCATGTTTGGCAGATTGATATAAATCATAAATCATTTCACTGGTTGAACTGGCTGAAGTATCAACCCACATTATGTCACCAAATTCATCCACATTCGGGTGATGATCAATTTTAATGAGTTTATCACCTTTATCATACCGCTGGTCACTGATCCGGCCGGCATTAGCCGTATCACAGACAATCACCAGCGCGTTTTTATAGGTCTCATCAAAAATTTGATTCATATTTGTTAAAAATTCCAATGACGGATCTTCTTCGCCTGCGATATACACTTTTTTATCCGGAAATGATTGCACAATCATTTCCTTCAGCCCCGCCTGAGAACCGTATGCATCCGGATCAGGCCGTACATGCCGGTGAATGATAATCGTTTCATAAGTTTTAATTGCTTCGATGATAGGTTGTATACTCATTTTATTCTCCTAACTTTGTCACATTTAAATGGATTTTATTACTTTCTTAATAACCAAAAACAAGATACAATAAAGTGAAACTTCATTCAGCGGGATGGTTTTCCCGCTGAATGTTAGTTGAACCGAATCGGGCATTTAGGGTCAGTTAGCCGCCGTCTTTTGGCGGGTTACTGACCATTAGATGCGGGGAAAAGTGAAACTTCATTCAGCGGGATGATTTTCCCCGCTGAATGTTAGTTGAACCGAATCGGGCATTTAGGGTCAGTTAGCCGCCGTCTTTTGGCGGGTTACTGACCATTAGATGCGGGGAAAAGTGAAACTTCATTCAGCGGGATGGTTTTCCCCGCTGAATGTTAGTTGAACCGAATCGGGCATTTAGGGTCAGTTAGCCGCCGTCTTTTGGCGGGTTACTGACCATTAGATGCGGGGAAAAGTGAAACTTCATTCAGCGGGATGATTTTGCCCACTGATGAAAAGGAACAAAGGCTAAGTTCGTCACGTCCTCGAAAAAGGAAATCACTTTTTCTTCGTGCGGTGTATCGCTGCCGCAGCTTTCCTTGTCCTGTGACAACGCCTTTGTGACCCGCATCGTGCGGGCCCGAACCGAATCAGACCTTAACAGACAGTTGTCCCCATCCATTCTTTACTTCTTGTTGTCATAATGCGGGCGATTGACTGCCTGTTAATCGAAATCTTTAAAGAATGTTGATTTAGGAGTCGATTAAATGATTATTTTTCCGATTATTATTGTATTGTCAGCCGTTTTCTGGGTTTACTACAAAGTCGCTATTCTAAAAAGCAAGGACAGGCTTACTCAAGCTTATTTTAACGCAAAATCCCATGTTTGTCTTGGGAGTTTCATCTTCTTCTTCGCCATTAATCAATATATATTTTACCAAACACAGCTGTCATTATTTATCGGTATTGTACTTGTGATGTTCGGAGTATTGCATTTGTACAATGGAATTAAAGAAGTGAAGCATTATCGGAGTGAGTGGAGACGATTAAATCCACAATAATTTTGGAAGGACCAACTCCCCGTTACACGGGAGATAAAAATCGGTATGGTGGAATCGGCTGGATTGCCGATTCCTTTTTAAGAAAGCACGATTAACGATCGATCAGCTGTGCCATGAGGAGACCCTTCCCGACCATTTTCTTTCCATTGAAAACTTCAATATCCATTTTGGCGTAAATACGTCCGGCCTCCAATATGCTGGGTTTAATGGTCAGCTCACTGTCAATCTGCACCGGCTTTAAAAAGTAAACAGTCAGATTCTCCACAACGAGATCACCTTTTTTATAATAACGCAAGAGACGACTGCTCGCTTCCGTCATTAACGCTGTAAAGACACCATTGGAAAGTGTGCCGAGCTGGTTGGTCATTTGCGGTGTCACATGGGCATTAAAGACAGTCTGATTTTCCTCTTGGGGATGCAGATTGCTCGCTACGATATCATCAATGGTTTCACCAATTTGCGGCTGTCTTTGAATTTGCTGCAGGGCTTTCAGGACATCCTGCCGTGACACAATACCCTTAAACCTGTTTGATGGATCGACAATCGGCACAACCTCGATGCCTTCCCAGACCATCATGTGCGCAACATAGGCCAGTGATGTTTTTTCCTGGGCAGTAATCGGGTTTTTGCTCATGACTTTTTCAACAGGAATATTCTTATCTTTTCCGATCACATCTTTTGAGGTAATCATTCCGGCTACACGCACTTTTGCATCGAGGACCGGGTATCTGGTATGAGTGGATTGCTCATTTAGCTCATACCAGCGCTCAAGCGTATCTTTCGTGTATAAATATAACGATTCGTCACAAGATGTATAGACATCTCCGACAAACACAATTTCTTTTTTGATCAGCTGATCATAAATTGCCCTGTTAATCATAGCAGCGACCGTAAATGTGTCATAGCTTGTTGACATAATCGGCAATTGCTTATCATCTGCCAATTGTTTGATGGCATCATCCGTATCAAATCCACCCGTAATTAACACGGCCGCTCCCTCATTTAATGCCAGTTCATGTGCTTTAACCCGGTTACCAACAATCAGCAATGAACCTGCTTCTGTATACCGCATCATAGCATCCAGCTGCATAGCCCCGATGACGAATTTGTTTAATGTCTTATGCAGCCCTTCACGTCCGCCAAGTACTTGTCCCTCCACAATTTTGATAACTTCAGCAAATGTCAGCCGCTCAAAGTTTTCTTTCTTTTTACGTTCAATCCGGATTGTTCCGACACGTTCAATCGTGCTGACAATTCCCTGATTTTCCGCTTCTTTAATAGCACGATATGCTGTACCCTCACTCACATTCAACGTTTTAGCAATCTGTCTGACTGAAATTTTATGGCCGATTTCCAACGATAAAATGTGCTGCAAAATCTGTTCGTGTTTCGTTGCCATTTGCTTCACCGACTTTCAACTGTACTAGTCTTTATACTTACCATTTATTATACAGTTGATACAGCGAAACCTCAATGATTAAGCCCTTTGACGAGTCTCTGTTCTTTCCTGTTCCATAACCGGAGGCTCTGTCATTTGCAAAAGTGTTGCAAAATTGGATCCAACTACCAGCACAAGGAATCCCAGCCACATTCCCCAAAAAAGCACGGCTTCCTGTGTAATCGCACTCGGAATAACAGGCCAGGCAATGTATAGAAAAAATCCAGCCAATAATAAACGTAAAATAGCATAATGCCGCAAGTATATCTCCTCCCTTGCTGTTAATCTATGATAAAAAGAGAGAGTAAAGAACTCACGATCCAACTTCTTACTCATATAACATGGTTAAAGTACCAATCCAGCATTAAGTCCCCATAAAAGTACACCATAATAGAAGCCGCAACAATATATGGACCGAATGGAACCGGCTGTTTTCTGTCAATTAATTTTAGAAGAAGTAATACAAGCCCGATAACTGCCCCAATCACACAGGAAAGAAAAAACGCGAGCAATGTTTTTTCAAATCCCAGGAGAATGCCCAGAAGACCAAATAATTTCATATCTCCCGCCCCCATACCACCCCGGCTCAGGAGAATGATAGCCGCAATAATCATGACACCTGCCAGTGCACCGGTTATGGAAGACCACCACGGATCCAAGGGGCTGAATAAACGTGCCGTAACGAATAGTGGGAAGAAGAAGAGTAAGATACTGTTCGGGATAAGCATGTATTTTATGTCAGATACGAGAACAATGACAAGTAATGACATTAATAACAACGCCGCCATTAATTCAACATGCAGCCCTATCCTTATGTAACAGAAAGCAAATAATACGCCGGTCACCAGTTCAATGATTGGATATAACACTGATATGTTTCGTTGGCAATGTCTGCATTTTCCGCGCTGCAACAAATAAGACAAAACAGGTATGAGTTCATACCATGACAGTGACCGCTGGCAATGCGGACAAGTGGAACGACCATTCGTGAAGGATTGTTTTTGGGGTACACGTAATCCGACTACATTGAAAAACGAGCCGAAAACCAAGCCCAGCAGAAAGAATAGCAGTATTAGACGATTATACATGACTGTGCTCCTTATTAAATTTTTGAATCATCGGATAATGATATTATAGCATATCCTAATCATGAAAAGTACTAGATATTATAGAGTTTAAAACATATTAAAAACGTGAGCGGTGATGCTCACGTTTTTCGCTTTCTATAACTCGGCTGAATCCCCGATTTTCATGGCCAATCCTTTTCCGGTCTTGACCTTGGATGCAAAATCATCGGCATCTTGTTTGATCACCGGGAAGGTATTATAATGCACCGGAACGACAGTCTTCGCGTTAATCCAGTCTGCTGCAATCAACGCATCTTCCGGTCCCATGGTAAAGTTGTCACCGATTGGTACGAAAGCAATGTCGATATCGTTCATTTCACCAATCAGTTTCAAATCACTGAACAGCCCGGTATCGCCAACATGATAGATTGTTTTGCCATCAATTGTCAGTAAAATACCGCCGGGCATTCCTGTATAGATAATGGTGCCATCTTCTTCGGTATAGGAAGACCCATGAAATGCCTGCGTGAATTTCACTTTCCCGAAATCGAATTCACGTGCGCCGCCAATATGCATTGGGTGAGTATTCAGGCCTTTACCACCTAAGTAATTCGCCAGTTCATTCGGTGCAACAACCAGTGCGTCATTACGTTTGGCAATTTCTTCAGTGTCACCAACATGATCATTATGACCGTGTGTCAGCAAAATGACATCTGTTTCAACAGTGCCGGGGTCAAGATCACATGCTTCGTTCCCATTAATAAACGGGTCAATCAATATTTTGTGGCTGTCTGTTTCAACGCCAACAACAGAATGTCCATGATATGATACTTTCATGATCATCGCTCCTTTTGTAAAATAGTATCCACTCTATTTATTCGATAGAGACCCTCCTAAATCCTTTACCCGTTTTTTATATTTTTCATGCATATAAATTAAGAATAAGTGGCTAACGAAACTGGAATGGAAAAGCAAAAACTCAGGTGGTGTTTTGAATGATGCAACAAATAGACCTTACTTGTATTATCGGGACAGTTTCTTGAATAACACTAATAAGTCATTAGTTATTTATGTTAAAATGAAATGAGGTTATGAAATAAGTGAAAAATAGTGAAAAGGTGGTTAAAATGGATGTAAAATTCCCAATTGGGCAGTTAGAAGTTCCTGATAAAGTAACATTAGAAAATATTCAGGAATGGCTGGAGGAAATCGAAACTTACACGCGTCGATTAAGCGAAACTGTTGATTCATTAAGCGCTCAGGAATTAGGCAAAACCTATCGTGAAGGCAGCTGGACAGTACGACAACTTGTTCATCACATTGCAGATTCCCAGTTGAACATGTTTCAACGTTTAAAGCTGGCTTTAACAGATAAAAACCCGACAGTACCAGCTTTCAATCAAGACAAGTGGGCTGTTCAGCCGGATACAGAACTCCCTGTAGAAAGTTCTATTAAACTCCTTGAAGGTATAAATGAACGCATCGTATCTTTAGGAAATAGTTTAACTGAAGAGCAACTAAATCGCGCTTTTACTCACCAGGAAAACGGTGAAATAACAGTTGCAACAAAAGTTGCGAAACTAGCTTGGCACGAAGAGCATCACTTAGCCCATATAAAAATCGCATTATCAAAATAATACAATATGTATGGAATAGGCAAGAGTTTGTAAGTAACATAAAACTATTAAAGAAAAATCCGAACTGATTCGAAATTTATCTGAAGCATTTTGAATCGTTGTTCGGATTTTTCTTTTCGCTCTTTCCTTTTATCCCAGCTCTCATTTTCCCGTACTATTCCTTGCCCATCTTCTTTTTCAGTTCTTCCAGTTCATCGTCCACATTGCTGTTATCGTCATTCAATTTCTCAAACGCTTCATCCAGGGACCGGCTTTCGTGCGAGATATCTTCACTTGTGTCAGCCTCTGCTTCATACTGCAGCACTTTCTCTTCCATCCGTTCGAAGCCTTTTTTGGACTCATCACTGCCGATTGCTGACATCGTTCGGTTCATTTTCGTTTTTGTTTTGGCTGATTCGGCACGTGCTTGAAGCGAATCTTTTTTCAGCTTCATTTGCTGGTATTCTTTCTTCATCTCATCCAGTTTACTGCGCAATTCGCTGCTATCCTTATTTGCCTGTTCCCACGATTCTTTCAGCAAATCAGCCTGTTGCTCCTGTTCTGCCTTGTCCTGGAGTGCACGTTTAGCTAAATCCTCATTATCTGCTTCGATAGCCTGCTCAGCTTGTTTCTGTCGTTTCGCCACTTTTGCCTCTGCATCGTCGGCTTTACGTTTGAGCATTTTTTCATTGGCTACCTGTTTGGCAACTGCTGATTCCACTTCCTGGATATCACTTTCCATATCCCGCATGTACTGATCAAGCATTTTTACCGGATCCTCAGCCTTATCAAGCATGGCATTGAGTTCCGAACCTACAACTGTTGAAATCCGCTTAAAAAACTTAAACATTAGATGTGCCTCCCTTTATAAATATTGACCAAAATATCCGCTATTCTACTGATTCCCTATCCAATACGATTGTTATCAAAAAAAGTTTCAATAACAAACGATTTTTTAAAACCTCATTTGTTATAATGTAACTAACTATAGAAAATGAGGTGCTTACAATGACAAACAGACTTGACACACTGCTGGGCGAACTGAAGAAACATAACCTCGACAGTATGCTCGTTACGTCTGCAGCAAATTTTTATTACCTGAGCAACTATTATACGGATCCACATGAACGGGTTATCGCTGTATATATCAGCAGGGATCATGATCCATTACTGATTGTACCCGCAATGGAGAAAGAAGATGCCAAAAATGCCGGATGGGAATATGAAATAATCGCATACAACGATCATGAGAGCCCTTGGGCGCTGTTTCAACAATTACTGAAACGCAATAACAGCAAGCCGGAATCCGTTGCAGTGGAGCATAATCATCTGACCCTGGAACGTTATGAACAGGTTAAATCAGTGCTTCCTGATGCCACTTTCCATGATGCACAGGAGATACTGGCCAATTTAAGAGTCATTAAGAGCTCAGAGGAATATGCACTTCTTAAAGAAGCCGCAAGATTTGCCGATTTTGGTATCGAAACCGGGATAAAAGCCATAAATGAAGGTGCCGGAGAGCTGGAAATTATTGCAAAAATTGAGTACGAGCTGAAGAAGCAAGGAATCCAGCAAATGTCTTTTTCCACGATGGCTTTATCAGGGGCCAAAACAGCATCACCGCATGGGACACCTTCCATGAAAAAAATTGAAAAAGGCGACCTTGTACTATTTGACCTTGGTGTCATTTATGAAGGGTATTGTTCTGACATCACCCGAACGGTTGCCTATAAATCAATTTCCCCGGAGCAGGAATCCATTTATAATACAGTACTGGAGGCAGAGACACAAGCAATCACATCCTCCAAACAGGGAACAGCAGTCGGCGATGTTGACTTAGCGGCCCGAAACCATATTGACAAGAAGGGTTATGGTGAGTATTTCATTCATCGGATTGGACATGGACTTGGAATAGAAACGCATGAATATCCTTCGATGCATAGTCAAAACAAACTCCCGCTTAAAACAGGTATGTGCTATACAATTGAGCCGGGAATCTATGTGCCTGGACAAGGCGGCGTCCGAATTGAAGATATGGTGTTCATGTCAGACAGCGGTGCTGAAACATTAACGAAATTTCCAAAAGAACTGCAAATCGTGGATTAATGCGTATGCTGCAAGTAAGACTTCACTTCATAACAGACAAAGAGGGAGTGAAGAAACTGCACAGTACAGATGGACACCCACCAATTAATGGCAAAAGCGGCACTTGAATTCCAAGTGCCGCTTTTAATTATTTTTCCAACAACGTATACACATCGTCATAATGCAATTCATGCGATTCGGCAACTGCCTTATAGGTGACATATCCGTCCAGTGTATTAATACCTTTTAACAATGCCTCATCATCCAAACACGCTTGTTTATAGCCTTTATTTGCCAACTTCAATGCATATGGCACCGTCACGTTCGTCAATCCCACCGTTGCTGTACGTGGCACCGCTCCGGGGATATTCGGAACAGCATAATGCAGAACACCATGTTTTTTATATGTCGGGTCATCGTGTGATGTAATCCGGTCACTTGTTTCGACAATACCGCCCTGATCAATGGCAACATCAACAATGACCGAATCTTCCGGCATGGACTTGACCATTTCTTCTGTGATCAAAGTTGGTGCTTTAGCTCCCGGAATCAGGACAGCGCCGATAACAAGATCGGATTCCGCCGTCGCATCAGCGATATTTTTTGGATTGGACATCATCGTATTAATATCCGAGCCAAACATGTCATCCAATTGCCGCAGCCGATCAGGATTCAAATCAATAATCGTCACATCAGCCCCAAGCCCCATAGCAATTCGGGCCGCATTCGTTCCGACACCACCACCGCCAATGACGGTTACTTTCCCGCGTTTCACCCCGGGAATTCCCGAAAGCAATACACCTTTTCCGCCTTTGGTCTTTTCCAAAAACTGAGCTCCGATTTGTGAAGCCATCCGGCCGGCAACTTCACTCATAGGTGTCAATAGCGGCAGTGAGCCATTTTCAACTTGAACGGTTTCATAAGCAATTCCGATTACTTTGTTATCGATTAACGCTTTCGTCAATTCCGGCTCTGCTGCTAAATGTAAGAACGTCAGTAAAATTTGGCCTTCATAAAAGTAGTCATACTCTTCAGGCAAAGGTTCTTTTACTTTCATAACCATTTCTTTTGACCAGGCTTCTTCTGCTGTTGAGACAATAACAGCCCCTTCGTCAGCATATGTCTCATCAGTAAAACTGGACCCTGAGCCTGCACCTGTCTCTACATAAACTTCATGGCCGGCATTTGTTAAAGTGAGGACCCCGGCCGGTGTCATCGCAACTCTGTTTTCATTGTTTTTGATTTCCCTTGGCACACCAATTTTCAATGTATATGCCTCCTTCTGAATAATATGTAAATCAAGTAAATGAAAGCAGTTTCATTATAACAAATCCCGGTATTAAAAACATTAAATGTTATCGATACCTGTTTATAACATCAATGCCACCGGTTATTTCAAATATGGACCCTGTAATCATATCAGAATTACGGTCGCACAAGTATAAAATGGCACGCGCAATATCCTCACCGGTACCGGGCCTGCCGATTGGTGTCTTATCATCATGCACTTTCCGGCTGTCTTCAATGCCGGCTTCCTTCATTTCACCAACTATATTGCCCGGGCACACCATATTACATGTAATGTGATACTCAGCTTCTTCAAATGCAATTGTTTTCGTTAACGATACAAGGCCGCTTTTGGCTGCGGCAAATGCCGATCGATACAACCAGCCTGAAGCATTATTTGCCCCTTGGAAGCCATAATTGATAATTCGGCCAAACCGCTGCTCGCGCATATGTGGAATCGTCTGTTTTAACAAATGGAATACAGCGTCAAGATTTCCATTGATCATTTCATGCCATTCATCGTCCGAATAGTCCAGCAGCTTTTTCCGCTCAAATACAAAAGGACCGGCATTGTTAATCAGGTAGTCAATCCCGCCATGGTGTTGAACAGCACTGTTGATCAAGTTGATGATGTCTGCTTTGTTCGTAACATCCGCTTTTTCAATATGCAGGAATTGGCTGTATGATTCGAATTCTTCCTGAACCTTCTTAGCCTTTTCAGCATTTCTGAAATACGTTGTTGTGACATGATAACCGGCTTCCAGAAATTTTTTGACCACTTGTTTTCCCAACCCGGATGTACCTGCTGTTATCAGTGCGTGTCCCATTGACCGTCCCTCCTTTTCATCATAATTTAGGTTGAACGCCCATCATGATTGGCATTATAACATAATATACTGTTAAAAAGGCAGAAAAACAATCCACCCCCTGGACAATGGTTCAAAGGATGGATTGATTAGCATGTTAGTTTTTTTGATTGTTGTACGTGTGGATACTCCTGTTATTGGAGAGTTTATCCTTATCTTCAATAACCCCGCTCTGATAACTTTCGAACAATTGGTTTTTAACGGCGGAAATACCTTTTTTATCTTCAACCCATTTATTTTTCTTGGCCAAGTTTCCTCACCTCCAGTTTTAGTATGTTCATATTAAAGACACAAAAAAGTGCTTTCTCTTTCCAGTTTTGGAAATTCTGATTGTCATGCCGATAAAAAGGGTATTAGAATAATAAGAAAAGGAGGGGATGATTGTGGATGCCGAATACAAGAATATCGTTGTTGCGGTAGATGGGTCAGAAGCTTCGGAAAAAGCATTCCGAAAAGCACTGGATATTGTTAAACGAAACGACGCAAGAATGATACTGGCTCATGTGGTTGATTCCAGAACATTTGCTACAGCTGAGGCATATGACAGGACGCTTGCAGAACGTGCAGAAGAATATGCAAAGGATCTGGTGGACAGTTACGTGGAAAATGCGAAAGTTTCCGGTATCACAAATTTGGTGAGATGTATCGAGTACGGATCACCTAAAGTTAAAATTGCCAAAGACATCGCTGGTAATTTTGGCACGGATCTGATTATCTGTGGTGCAACCGGTATGGGGGCCGTTGAACGATTCCTGATTGGCAGCGTCTCAGAAAGCATTACACGATACGCCAGCTGTGACGTGCTGGTTGTACGCTGAACAATGGACGTACTGTATACATGCGCTTATGACAGAATGCAGTTATCGCGCGACCTGGTTACTGCCATCGCGCGACCTTTGTGCTGCCATGATTTCGGCAACATTATCTGATATCTTTTTTTACTTCTTGCACGACATGCGTTATTTCCGGAATAATCAATTTATTCATGGCTAATTTAACAGCACCTGATGAGCCGGGTGTTGCAAAAATGGCTGTATGTCCGATGACACCGGCAATGGCTCGTGATAAAATGGCTGCCGAACCAATATCTTCCTGATAGCTGAGCACGCGGAAGATCTCACCAAACCCACTCATTTCTTTACTGAGCATAGGTTGTATCGTCTCAATCGTCACATCACGATAAGCGATACCCGTACCGCCATTCGTTAAAATAACATCGACATTGGCATTTTCACAGCCGGCAGCAACCGCATTCTGAATGACGTCCTTTTCATCGTGAATAACCTTCTTAATGGTTACTGAATGCTCTGCTTCCTCCAGCAGTTCCTTCATCAAATTTCCGCTCTTATCCGTTTCCTCAGTTCGTGTGTCACTGATTGTTAACACCATGCATTTAACCGGATTATTCTCCTGTTTATGCTGATGAACAGACAAAACAAATCTCCTCCCTTAGCCTTGTTCTGTTAGCCTGACTGTATCACGGGCTATCACCACTTCCTCGTTCGTTGGAATGACCATGACTTTTACCGGGGAATGCGGATAATTGATAAACACTTCTTTCCCGCGGGCTTTATTACGGGAAGGATCCCAATAAACCCCCATAAATTCGAGACCGGTCAATACTTTTTCCCGGATCACATCACTATTCTCACCGACACCTGCTGTGAAAATAATCGCATCAACACCTGACATTCTTGCTGCATAAGAACCCAGATACTTATGAATACGTTCCGCAAAAACTTCCAGCGCCAATTCGGCACGTTCATCTTCATCTGCCTGCTGTTCAATATCGCGTAAGTCACTGGAGAATCCGGATAATGCCAGCATTCCGCTTTTCTTATTTAAAATATTAACGACTTCATCTGCCTCTTTTCCAGTCTTTTCCATAATGAACGGAATAAGCGCCGGGTCAATATTTCCGGAGCGTGTACCCATTGTTACGCCTGCAAGTGGTGTGAAACCCATTGATGTGTCAATTGATTTACCTTTTTCAATCGCAGCAATACTCGCACCATTTCCTAAATGACACGAAATGAGACGTAATTGTTCCAGCGGTAATCCAATCATTTCTGCTGCACGTTGTGAAACATATTTATGTGATGTGCCGTGAAAACCGTATTTGCGTATCCCGTAATCCGTGTAATACTTATACGGCAAACTGTATAAATAAGATTTCTCCGGCATCGTCTGGTGAAAGGCTGTATCAAAGACGGCCACCATTGGTACATCCGGCAGCAATTCCCTGAATGCATGAATTCCTGTTAAATTCGCCGGGTTATGGAGCGGTGCCAATTCGGAAACTTCTTCAATCGTCCTGATCACTTCATCTGTTATCAGCACAGAATCACTGAATTTTTCACCACCATGCACGACCCGGTGCCCAACTGCATTTATCTCCGCCATTGACTGAATCACGCCTGATGATTGCAGTTTATCCAGCAATCGTTTTACGGCGACTTCATGATCCGGAATGTCTATTGTCTCTTTATTTTTTTCATCCACTTCAATCGTGAAGACAGAATTACTTAAACCAATACGTTCAACAAGTCCCTTTGCCAAAACAATTTCATCAGGCATGTGAATTAACTGGAACTTTAAAGAGGAACTGCCGGCATTGATTGCCAATATATTGGACATGCGTTTTAACTCCCTTCATACAACTATTTATTCATATTTTCATCAAACCATTGATTTATTTGGGCTAAAATATCATTCATTGCTTCAGTATTTTTAAACGAAGGGACCTGAACTAACAATGGTTGTTTATATACAGTTGCAGACGGTCCTTTCTTTTGCAGCATTAAAATACTTTTTCGATTTTTATCAGATTTAAACGCTGAATCCGGCAATTGTAAGACACCGACTATATGCGCTTTTTCCTGAAGAAAGGCATGCAGTTTATCGGACCCGTCACTGTCGAAAAGAAACTCCGGAATAACAAAAATCAGATAGCCGCCCTCTTTGTATAATTCATGCTTTGTTCAATGAATAAGTGATGCGCATAGGAATGACCTTCATCAGCTTTCAGTGCATAGTCATTAGCACGAATATCGTCCGGATAGTAACCAACCGGTAAGTCGCTGACAACCAAATCAACCGGATCCATCAGAAAAGGACGCAAGCTGTCCTGATGAAAAAATTCAACCTCTTTCTTTTGCAGATTGGCATTCAAAACGGCAAGCTGAATAAGTGTCGGATCAACTTCTCCTGCAGAAACATGTTCGAGCTCATCCAGCTGTTCCATGACAGTCATTAACAAGTTTCCCGTACCGCTTGCCGGGTCAAACACCCGCAGATTGTCGTGTCCGTGTGTCATCTTTTCGGCCAGATAACCAACAAACAAGGCAACCGCTTCAGGTGTCATCAAGTGCTGTTGCTGGGTAGCACCTTTCATGCCTTTTAAGATGGCGAGCTGAACGGCTTTTCGAATTTCCACAATTTCATATGTTTCAGTATCCGGAATGTCTTGCAGTTTTTGGTTTAATGGACTGTCAATGCCTTCCGGCGGCTGCCCCTGAAAAAGGGTTTCCAGTACCACTGACAAACTGTCCAAATACGTTTCATTCATATATTGTTGAACACTTTCAGTTAAATTATCAATATGCTCAAACAAGTTTTCCACATTCGTTTGTTCCATGTTACAAATCCTCCGATCCATTGTCTCTCAGAAGCGTTTCTATTGTACCAAAAGATCAGTGGTTCCTAAAACAAAAAGCTCCCCTGCCGCTACTTGCAGGGGAGCTGGAAGAACTTATTCTGCTTTTTGTGCTGCTTCCAACACAATATGCAAAATATAATAAGTAGGTTATCCCCTTAGAGAAAATTCACAGAAATCACCACCTCTTTCAAATCATCCTTAGTCCAAGTTATGCTACAGATCATTTCTTTGTATAATTTATTCTTCTCTTCATGATTTATATCTTTTGACACTTCATTAATAAATTTATCAATAACCGTTACACGTTCTTTATTATTAAGACTATCCATTGAAGTCATTTGTTTTTTTGTATCTGATATCTCTTTTTCCAGTCTCCACTTTTCTTCTTGTCTTTCTTGCGTTTTTTTACGTGTTTTTTGGATGTCATACAATCCATTTTCAAATGCTTCTTCTATTCGTTCAATGGCATGGTCTTGTTTATCTAATTCTTTGATTTTATCGTCTAGTTTTTTTTGCATTTTGTCTTCTTTTTGTTTCACAATGTTATCAGTTCTTATCTCATTCAATTTATCTTTTAATGCCAATGCAGTTTGGTAGATAGCATCTTCTATAATTTTAATATTTCCACTATGATTACCGCATTCACATTTCTGTACACTCATATCTCCACTATTCAATCTTTTTAAACTCATTCTTTTATTACATTTGCCACACGTAACTAATCCAGTCAAACTATATATCTGATTGTTATATACTTTTTTTGGAGATTTGCTAAATCGATCCATTATCTGTTCATGCTCTTCTTCAGAAATTATTGGCTTATGTGAATTTTTGACAATAATCCATTTTTCTCTAGGTAATTCCTTGAATGGTTTTGATGACGATGATTTGAGTCTGTTTCGTGTTCCTTCTGTTTTGTTTCCAATGACATATCCCAAATACACTTCTGATTTCAACAATCTTGATATGGTTGCTGCTCTCCATTGCAAACCTCTTGGTGATGGAATTTTTCTTTTATTCAATTCCCATGCGATATCTGATAACGTCATTCCTTCTAAAAAATAGTCAACAATCATTCTTATAGTTTCTTTTTCGTCTTCGTTAATGGTTAATTTCTTCAATTTATGATTACGATCATAACCAAACGGGGGTTTGCTTCCATGTGACCAACGCCCCATCTTTAGGCCAGTTTTCTTGCCAGCTTGTAACCTTTTATTGATTTGCTTATATTCAAATCTCCCCATAAAGGATTGCATGTCAAAAAATTGGTCATCACTTTCATTGTTTAAATCATATATTTTAAAAGGGTTTGCAGTAATGAAGTAAGTTTCTGTATGTTTTAATGTAAGAGCAATTCGCTCCTGATCTCCACTGCCCCCCCTTCCAAGCCTATCTGTATCAAATGCAAAAACAGCATCATATGAATTGTTTTCTATATCTATTAGAAGCTCTCGCATCTTTGGTCTTGCTTCAATTGTATCTCCAGAAATAACTTCTGGATATTCCACGAACGACCACCCATTTTCTTCACACGTATCTAAAATTGCTTTTCTATGTTTTATTAAATCTTCTTCCGTATCACCCATACTACGACTTTTTCTCAAATATACGGCTACGAATTTAATTTTTTCTAATCTATCCATTAAGCCTTCCATTACTTATCCACCCTTTCATATGTTGCTGTTATAGTAAAAACATCACTATTAGAAAATTCCATACCCTTATTCTCCCAAGTCTCACCTACTTCTTTTTTCAATCCTAATCTAATGACTTTTGTTCTTATAGATGAAATTGATTTTTTGGGCAACAAATCTTTAACACCATTAATACCTGTTGTTGGATATTTATCGATTAATATCTTCTCTTCTTCTTTAGACCATCTTGATTCACCTAACACTTTAGACATTCTATTTTCATCATCTAATTTCTTTGTTTCACCGTTCTTCTCTAATCCAAGTGATCTAGCCTTTCTTCTTATTTCATTTGGCTTAAATCTATCAAATATTTGTTCTAATTCTTCGTTGGTTGTAGTTTCATAAACCTCAATTAGTTTATCTTTTTCATCGTTTGTCCAGCGTTTAACTTTAATTCCTTTTCTAGATTGCTTTGGTGCTTTTCGTTTTAACCCCATTTGACTTGCTTTTATTCTTATTTTTTGTATTGTAAATCTAGGGAGTAAATCTTCTAGTTTCTCTGTGGGTACGTATTCATAATTATTTCTTAATATATCTTTTTCTTCTTCTGTCCATCTTAATCTAGCCATAAAGGCACCTCCTATATAAACGTTTTATTACAATTCAGCCTCAAATGTTATTAATTACATGGTTCTTTTTTCCTACAAGTTAATTATAATTATATTTGGATAATTATAAGAAGTAACTAATTCGAATATTATTAAATTATAGACACATCGGTTATATCATCAAAATCAATCTCAATTTTGCTAATGTTCTGAAAACAAATGCCCTATTATCCACTTTATCCAATTTACCTTTAATATTTTGAAAATCATGGCCTTGAAAATATGTTAATTCAAATGTTAAATCATTATAGATAGCCAACTGTAACTTCATTTCAGTATATTCTTTTTGTTGTTCATCCAATATTGGCTCTTCCTTCCATTCCTGTTGTTTCCAATAATCATTTAACATTTGAACATGTTCAGGCATCATTAGAGATGTCCATTTGATAGTACCTCGACCATTAATATGTGACATTTTTATACCATTTTTATAGAACATTTGATCCCATTATAACATAAAAATAAAAAGCCATCCATATTAGGCAGCTTTTATGTACTGACAATATCGCCATCATAATAATTGTTCATAAATTCCCATGTTGTGACTGAATTACAAACTGCAATAATCGCTTGTTTTCAAAGTGTTCTACTCCAAAAAGTTTTAACATTTCGTTATCAATTACTTGATTCATTTGTGTATTTCTCCCTTTGATAGTTTATTCTGTCGTGTTGCTAAATATCTTGCTGCATTACGTCTGTACTTATTACAGATCATTTATATCTTGCTTAACATTATTAAATAAGTTCATTACTTCATAAGTTAATTCACCTTGCTCAAGGTCATCTTTTAATCTATCAAAATTAATAATAATATTATTCATGTCGAAATTTATTAAATAATGCTTATCGTTATGCTCAAATCCTTCTCCGGTATACTTTTCAATTGTATTTGTTAGTGCAACATATTCATTGTTTTCAATATTAGTTTCACTGCCATTAACAACTGGATCAAACATTTCAATTATTTTATTCACATCCTCAACAAACATACTAGGATACTTACCTTCTTTTTGAGTGTATACAGGATATTCGCCTTCTAATTCATCTGGTACTTCATCCATGGATGTATATTTCTCAAAATTTTCTTTTGCTTCATTGTAAAGATCATCGTTAATATTGCCTTCAGATTCTAATGTCATTTCTGAATCTGTCACCGAGTAAGCAAATATTTGCATTGTATTTATTTCTCGTATAATTGCTTTCTCTAAATCGTTCATTTTGTATTCTTCACCGTTAGACGTGGTAAATTTGCCAATGATGTATTTATCATAAAAATCTTCATAAAGATTGTATTCATCGTTACTCATTTCTTCATCGTTGTTATGTACATCTTCAATAATTGGAATTATTTGATCAATATCCTTTTGCAAATCCTCATGTATCAGACTTTCTTGACCAATACACCCAACTAACACTAATGCACTTAATGTTAGTAATACAGCTATCTTTTTCATTACTAACTACCCCCCTCAAATTTATTTAACTCATTATTAATATCATTCTTTAGGCCTACAATGTCAATAGGCTGGTTCAAAAAAGCGAAAATTTCATTGCGTTCTTCGGTAAGCTTGATTATCTCACTAACAGGTAGACTTGCCATTTGTGATACGTTAGGAATTGAAATTGATGATTTATTAAAACTCACTAATACTGATTTAGATAATGAATCAAAATAGACATCTTTAAATACACATTAATTTTGGCTGTCCTAGCCTTTTTGATAAAGTGCTTTTGCTGGTTGCTAGGATTTTTATATTTAAATTTGCATAAAAAAATGGAGTCGCTATTGACTCCATTTTAGCTTCACAATATTTTTTTATCCTCTAAGTCTTCCCTATACTGTTATATCAATGGTTTCTAAGGGGATAACCTAATTCACATATTGTGCTTAATATGATGTAACACTCTCTCATAGTCAGGGTGATCTGTAACTTCGCTGACATATTCTACGTATGTTACGGTATCGTTCGAATCAACGACAAAAACCGATCGTGCGAGCAAGCGCAATTCCTTAATCAAAGCACCATATTTTTCACCGAAGTCTGCATCGCGGTGGTCTGATAACGTATCCAAATTCTTAACACCATTCGCAGCGCACCAGCGTGTCTGGGCAAAAGGCAAATCCATGCTGATGGTCAATACTTGTACGTTATCCAGTTTGTCTGCTTCTTCATTAAAACGTTTCGTCTCGTCAGAACAGACACCTGTATCGACAGACGGTACAGCCGCAATCAGTTTTACCTTTCCTTTATAGTCACTAAGCGAGACTTCCTGAAGGTCATTGGACAAAACCGTAAAGTCCGGAGCCTTATCACCAACTGATATTTCTTCTCCCAGCAGTGTGACTGGCTCCTGGTTGAATGTAACACTAGCCATTTAGAATCATCCCTTCCTAATATAAATTCATTAACCTATATTTAATTATGAAGGGCTTTACCATATATGTCCAATGATTACCCTATTGGTTTGTCCCACTTTAAAGGTCATAATGTTGATCAAAGTCGTCATCAAACTTTTGCGAATCCTGCCCGCGCTGCTGTTCCTGCCGCTTTTTCATTTCTTTCTCTTGACTGTCTTGACCCTCTTTGCCCTCTTTACTACTTCTCTGACTGGATTGCTGTTTCATCATATCCGGCAGACCCGATTCTTTTAATAACTGCTGGATCTTTTCAACTGCTTTTGGCGCAAAGTCCATCATTTTTTCGTATATGTGTATACTTTCATCAAGGTGAATCATTTTAATGCCTTTAGGATTGACAATCAAAAAAGCAACCGGTGTTACTGAAACACCGCCGCCACTGCCACCGCCAAAAGGCATCGAATCACTTCCGCCGGATTCATCTGAACTCTTGCTTCCGGTAAATTCACTCCCGCCGGCAGCAAATCCGAAGCCCAGTCTTGATACCGGAATGATCATACTGCCATCGGGTGATTCCACAGGATCGCCGATGATTGTATTAACCTCAGTCATATCCTTCAAATTTTCCATTGCTGTTGTCATTAATCCCTGTATAGGATGCTCATCCATGATAATCCTCCTCTTAGATGACTGCTTCACGTTTTGCAGGAAGTTTCCGTATGATTTTTAGTAATGCATAGATAGCTTGCCCGATTCTTATCGAAAACATGCAATCAAACTTTGAATCGATTCGTTTTTGATTAAAAAATGGGGTTACCTCAATTGATGGTTTACAATCAAGGTGACTTTTAGCCGATAATAAGCCTATCACCGTTCCTTGCACTGACCATATACCACCAGTCACCATACCGGTTGTGTGCGCCTTACCGGTACCAACCTCCGTATGCCAGGAAAGACTGTGAAAACGCAGCCTTTCTAAAACAAGCGTTGCCACCTCATAAAAATTCCTTATCTTTTGTATAAAATTCCGGCTGGACTTATGTAATAATGACAATACTTCCTGAAATGATTGTTCCTGATCGGTGTCTGCTTCCGATAAATCAATTGATCTTTCCAAAAGCCTGATACGGTAAACGTAAACAGCTAAGTAAAGCGTCTGAAGGTTGGGGTTTAATGTAACCGAACAAACGACTTTAATTCTTGACAGTAAGAGTAAAATACCACTAATCGCAACAACAATGAATAAGCCAATTACCATAATGTCACCCCGCAGTCATATCCTGCTGCAAATTTCCTTTTTTTACACATGATTGGGGTAAATGATGAATAAGTGATAAACTTAAAATAAGAAACAGCTTACTGAGAGGTGGATAGATATTATGTCCGATCGAAATAACATCTATTTTTATTACACTCGCGACAACGATCTTGACGAAAAATTACAACCTTTATTTAAACTGGCACGTGAAAATAACTTCAATATTGTGGAGAATCCGGAGAAAGCCAACATTATTATTAGTATCGGCGGTGATGGCACATTTCTTCAGGCTGTCCGTAAAACCGGCTTCCGCGAAGACTGTTTATATACCGGCATTACCCATTCAAATGAATCAGGCCTGTATTGCGATTTTAATCTGGACAACTTTGATGAAATGCTGTATACAATGCAGAATGAAGCGATGGAGGTGCGCCGTTTTCCAGTCATCGATGTTCAGGTGAACGGAGAATCATCATTTCATTGCCTGAATGAAGTCAGCATCCGGTCGACAATCATCAAATCAATTGTTATCGATGTACACATTGATGATAAGTATTTTGAAACGTTCCGCGGTGATGGACTAATCGTGGCTACACCTACCGGAAGCACAGGATATAATAAATCAATACAAGGAGCTGTTATTGACCCAAAAATCCCGTGTTTCCAAGTGTCCGAAATAGCATCACTCAATAATAACCGTTATCGTACACTGGGATCGTCTTTTGTCTTGAATAAAGACCGTCAATTGACATTGGAAATTGTTCAGGACGGGAATGATTATCCCATTATCGGATTGGATAATGAAGCCTATTCAGTCCGTAATATTCACGATCTTACCGTTAACCTGAGCGATAAAGTCATCAAAACAGTCAAACTTAAACATAACTCTTATTGGGATCGCGTCAAACGGACATTTTTATAAATCCAATCACCAAAATAAAACAGGGCTATCCTCAGTGAGGATAGCCCGAGCCATTATTATCAAGTTGTAAGTTACTGTGGCATGTTACCGCCAAATTGTTGTTCAGCTGTGTTTACAAGCCGTTTTGTGATTTCGCCGCCAACGGAACCGTTACCGCGGGAAGTAGTATCTGCACCAAGTTGTACACCAAACTCCTGTGCAATCTCAGTCTTCATTTGGTTCAAAGCTTGTTCTGCACCAGGTACTACCAGTTGATTTGAACTGTTGTTGCTTGGCATAATTAATCACCTCCTTGGTACTCATAGATTGTGTACCAAGGCGTGATTTTAAAACTGGTAGTTGTTGACAATAAAGTGAAACTTCATTCAGCGGGGTGCTTTTTCCCGCTGAATGTTAGTTGAACAGAATCGGACATGTACTGGCAGTTGCCCCACTATCCTCTTTGGTTTTTCCTCTTCATCTTGAAGTGGGGACTTACTGCCAGTAACACGCGGGATAAAGCGTGTCTACCTCACCACCTTGATGTGGGAGCTAACTGCAATTATATGCGATAATAAAATCACAGCAAATCGTCAAATTCCTTTTCTTCATCTGCTTTGCCAGTCAATGTAATCACCTCAATACCGTTGACCGCTTCCTCAATCAGCTCGGAAAAATCGGTCTGTGCTTCAAATTCATTTACCTTTTCCCGTACAGGTCTCGTCTTAGGTGATTTCGGAACAAATATCGTACAACAATCATCATATGGGCGTATTGAAATATCATACATGTCTATATCTCTGGAAATTTTAATAATTTCATCTTTATCCATAGAGACTAGCGGCCGGAGAACCGGATAATTGGTTACTTCATTAATGGCGTTCATGCTTTCCATCGTTTGGCTCGCTACCTGACCCAGACTTTCACCGGTCGTCATGGATAAAATCGATTCCTTTCTGCATACCCGCTCGCTTACCCGCAGCATCATACGGCGCATAATCGTCATCCCGTATTTCTCAGGCATTTCACGAAAAATATGCTGTTGCAACTTCGTAAATGGAACAACGTGAACCTTTACCTGATTTCCATAGTTCGTCAATTTTTCAGCTAAATCCAATACCTTTTGTTTTGCGCGTTCACTCGTGAACGGCGGTGAATGAAAGTGGATTGCTTCCACCTCTACACCACGTTTCATGGTTAAATAGCCGGCAACGGGACTGTCAATACCGCCGGACAGCATAAGCAGTGTTTTACCGGATGATCCCACAGGCAGCCCGCCAAGTCCGGGAACGACGCTTGAGGTAATATACGTTGCTTCGGTTCTGATTTCAACTTTTAATTCCAAATCAGGGTGATGGACATCTACGGTATAACCGGTCGTATTTGACAACAAATGTTTACCCAGGACATGATTCATATCCTGTGACCGTATCGGAAATTGCTTATCAATCCGCTTCACGGAAACTTTAAACGTGCGGACATCTGTACTGTTCTTCAATGCCCACAATGCGGCGTCCTTAATTTCCGTTTCATCATTTTGAACTTTTAAAGCTAAACTCAGACTCTGAATGCCAAATACATGCTGGCATTTTTCCATAACCTGGTCCGGGTCATGCCCATTCAATAAAACAAACATCCTCCCTTGTGTCCGTTTTATGACAGCATCCGGAAATGATTTCAGCTGCCTGCGAAGATTGTTCTGCAGCTGTATAATAAAGGTTTTTCTGTTTTTACCTTTCAAGGCTATTTCACCATAACGAATTAATATATGATCATATTGCATAACTATCTACTCCATTACTGCTTTTAATTGATGAATGGCTTGTTCTAAAGCATCCAGAAACGTCCTGATTTCCTCTTCCGTCGTATCATAAGCCAGGCTGATACGCAGCGCAGAAGTTGACCGGTCTGTCCCATGTCCGCATTCTGTGAGGATTTTGCTTTCGTCCGACTGTTTGGATGAACAGGCGGACTTGGTTGATATATAAATTTTCTGTTCACCAAGCGTATGAATCATCACTTCCGGTTTCAATCCAGGGACCGAGATATTCATAATATGCGGTGCTGCATCATCAGGGGTGTTAATCTTCACAGTATCCATACCGGAAAATTTATGCCGTAAAACTTGCTGAAGTTGAAACATATGCGGTATTCCTTTGCTTTGCCGTTCTAATGTCAGCCTGAGTGCCTTGACCAGTGAAACAGAACCGGCAAGATTTTCGGTACCTGATCGTAAAGCCTGTTCCTGGTTGCCGCCGTGGAATAGCGGAAATAGGGTTGTTCCTTGTTTGACACACAACAAACCCGTTCCTTTTAATCCATGGATTTTATGTCCGGAAATCGTACATAAATCAATGCCACTGCCGGCGAGCTCTAATGGAACTTTTCCCAGTCCTTGAACATGATCGACATGGAAAAATAATTTCGGATACTGCTTGGCGATTTGGCCGATTTCGCGGATGGGCTGGACTGACCCCAGTTCATTATTCACATGCATGATACTGATCAAAATTGTATCATCCCTGATAGCATCGCTTAATTCACTGACTGAAATGACACCATTTTCATCCACTGGTACATACGTCACGTCAAATCCTAATTGTTCAAGTCCTTTGAACGCCTCATCAACCGAGGAATGTTCAATGGCAGTTGTGATGATATGTTTTCCGCGGCCTTGATGCTCGAGTGCTGTCCCTTTAATGGCCATATTATTCCCTTCAGTACCTCCCGAAGTAAATACTATCTCATCACGCTGTACATGCAGCAATTGTGCGGCTTGCTCTCTTGCTTTGGACAGCAGTTTTTCAGCCTCTCCGCCAAGCTGATGAATACTTGACGGATTGGCAAAGAACCGTTCAGACGCCTGTTGAAAACTCTCAAGTACCGCCGGATTGGGTTTGGTAGTTGCGCTATTATCCAAATAAATCATTCTTATACTCCCTTATATCATAATCCAGTATAACAGAAAGCAAGGCTGACTTAGCAGCAGAAGGATTTCACGTTTATCCTCCCCATTAAGGCAGCCTTTACATCATCTGTGTTCAATTTAAATTCAGTTCTTCCAGTACTACATCAATTGAAACTTCACCGGCATCATTCGTTTCACTTATATTGGTGATTTTTCTTGAGTTATAGACCATATCGTCTTTTGTGGCATAAACCCACTCAGATTCGCTTTGTTCGTCAAACACCCCTTCTTTGGTTTCCATCATCCCTATGTGTGCCTTTGGATGTGTATCAGCTGTAACAGCGGCTTGATCATTGGAAAAAATTAAAAATATGGCAACCGTCCAGGTACTTATCACGCCGGTAGCCAACAACAGGATAATTACCTTAAATCGACACTGCATATTAATTAGCTGCCTTCTGAAATTCTTCAATATGTTTCAGGGCACCCGGTTCAACTTCTTCAACAGCTTTGGCAGCATTTTCAAGGGCCAGCTCATATTCATAAGAACGGAATAATCGCTCAGCTTCTGCCAGCTTAACAGCCAGTTCCGGATACTGACTTCGATATCGGTTGGCATACTGAATCACTTGTTCCGTCAAATAAGCCTGATCAAGTATTGTTTCTGTCTGTTCCGATACATAATCAATCGTTGTTCTCGCTTCTGATAGTGCATCCTGGACTTCTCCCATGTCAAGTGGCTGTTTTTCCAGAGCATCCAATACACGATTATTTTTATTGACAGCTTCATCCATTTTATTCCAGATAAATGACGGAACACCAGGGATATTACTTTTATTCAGTCTTCTGGTAACCTGATATAATTGATTCTTCATATCCTTTAAGTTTTCTTTTGCATCGATTTCGTCTTTTCGTAAATTTCGGATCCGCTCTTTAAATTCCTCATGTTTTTCCTCTAAGGTTTCCAGATCTTTCAGTCCGTTTTCAATCTCTTTCCGCAAATCGGAATATGCAGCAGTATTATTATGTTCTACCGCGTTTCTTGTCTCGTCAAGTTGTTTGTGTAATTGATTGATCGATTTATCCAATGACAGGTATTTTTCCATATCACTATCTTCAAAATAATAGCTTTGTTTTAATGTCTCCACTTCTTCTTTTGTTACATCAAATTTATTTACCATCGCATTTAATGCATCCTGATAAGGCGTTATTTTCGTTTCGACGTAATTTTTGGCAAGGGCTTCCTTTTCAAGCAGTTGATACATTTCTGCTATCCGCTCTTCTATTTCAGGTATAATGGCGTTCGCCTGTGATGTATCACCTTTCTCCAGAGCGTTCATGCACCCATCAAGCTGACGCTGATAGTGATGGACCTCTTTTTCAAATCCAAGATGTTCAATCCTGTACCCGTCTTCTTTCATCTCCCGCATGCCTTTAAACAGCTCGTCCAACTCGTCGGGTAAATCATATTTGCACTTTCGATAGATGGATGGGAACTCTTCCATTTCTGCCGTGAGATTGTCTAACTTCAGTTTCAATTCCTCAACCAGTTCCCGGGCTTCTGAATAATCTCCTGATGCCACTAACTCATGATAGCGCTGAAGTTCCCCTTCCAGCTCATCCAATTCAGCATCAAATCGTGATTCTGCCTTACCGTACTGATGACGGTTTTGTGAAAGTGTTTTTCTCAACGCTTTCAAGCCGGGCTGTATCCGCTCAATCTTTTCACGGCTTGATTCCTCTGAAGCCATTAACTGGTCGAGTTCCTCCAATATCTCTTCAATTTTCTGTTCAATGGATTGCAGCGTCTGTTCTGCATGATGCAATGTTTTTTTGGCACTTGGGAAACGATAGCGGTCTGCCGCTTCTTCCGCATCAAACAAATACTCCTCAATATCCGGCAGCTCTTTTGTAACGATATTCTCCCATCGTGTTTTCCATGATTCAAATTTTTCCTGTGTTTCACCGGATAGATTCAAATCTTTAATACGTGAGAGTTCAGAGGCAATATTGCGGTTCATAATATCCATTTTCCAGGCTTCCAGACGATCCACCACATCATAAACCCTTTTTCGCATAATGAGTCCTGTAATAATTAATGCAATTATAACTAAAATACTTCCAATTATGTATGCCATAAAGTGCCTCCTAACTTATTCTGAAGAGGTTGTTCAAAAAATCCTGTGAACATAACGACTCGAATGACTGAGACGTCACAATCGTAGTCAGGGTCCTTTTGAACTACATTAAATAAGAGGATCTTCCTATATATGTATAAATTCGCCTCAAATAACAGTTAACCATATTAATATAATATCACGTTATTGGCATTTTTGGCTAAAAAAATTCAAATAAATTCATGATTTGACAAGATTTTTTCCGGGATGTCCCGGTAAAAGTCTGTTTTCATTCAAATTTAACCGGTTGTTTCACTGTTTTGTTCCACTACATAATTCAGCCAATTATCAATTGTTCGCGTGTAATTCTTTACAAAGAGATCATGTGAAGAACTCCCGACAACCTGACTTCTCCATTCATGCTGCAGCAAGTAGGGAGTGATTAACATTCCTTTTAGCTGCATCAGCAAAAACTGGTTATCCTGTTGCTTTCTTTTCTTTTCCGGAAAAATCGCATAAAAAGCATTACTGATAAGGTAATTTTCCTTTGCGAGATATGTAACCGCCATTTCACGGACAAACACGGAATCCAGTGATAGTTCCCGTTGGATAAAACATGATAATTGATAGTTGTGCTGTTTGTACTGTATAATGACGTCAACCATCTCTTTCAGTTGTTCCAATGGTATAAGGGACTCGCTTTCCTCAAGGGATGCTTCGATCGTCTCAAGGTATGCTTCATAATACTGCGTAACAGCGTACTCAAGAAGCCCTTGTTTGCTTTTGAAATAATAGCTGATAAGTGAAACGTTAATATCCGCTTTGTCAGCTATGTCCCTTACAGATGTACCATGGAAACCATTCTGAAAAAACAATGAAGATGCGGCGTCTATAACTTTCTGTTTCGTCGGATTTTTTTTCATTGGAACTCATGCCCCCTTACTTCTCTTTTACGACGAAATGAGGAAATTTCCTGCAATTTTCGCTCGACAAATATCACGGCTTTTTTGTCGAAATAAATATCAATGGAAGGAATTGAATGATTATGTTTCAAGCAACCGCTTATTCCGGTAACAAAGTAAACGATTATGAACAATTACTGAAACAGCTAACCGTCCTGTCTGAAGATGAAACAGATACTACTGCCATTTTATCGAATGCATCCGCTTTGTTAAATCAATTTCTTAATGAGGTTAATTGGGTGGGATTTTATTTATGGAAAGACGATGAACTGGTACTCGGACCGTTCCAGGGGCTGCCTGCATGCATCCGGATCGCATATGGCAAAGGCGTCTGCGGTACTGCCATTAAGGAAAACAAGACTACTCGCGTGCCCGATGTATTCGAGTTCCCGGGGCATATAGCCTGTGACAGTGCCAGCAGATCAGAAATTGTCGTACCACTGACCGTAAACAATGAAATCTATGGTGTACTTGATATTGACAGCCCAATCAAAAACCGGTTTGACGAAACAGACCAAATCTATCTGGAGAAATTTGTAAAGGAACTGGAGAAATTGATTCAATCATAATAACCGATTTCTATTTAAATGCTATAAATAGTTGACTTCCAGCTTGATAACCTATATACTATTCGTTGTGTAAAATAAAAAGGTAGCCTATGTGAACCGGCATTGCCCCCATTTTGTTCCTCTTAAATTACTAAGAGGTGTATCGTGTAACTCTCTGCTGCTGGAGCGATGGTACATGAAAATAAAATGGACAATGATCAGGAACACGGTCGTTTATTTTATGCAAATAAACTAATAAAGGAGGAAATGTCCTATGGCACGATTTACCGGATCAGACTGGAAAAAATCACGCCGCCTTGGCATTTCGTTAACCGGAACCGGTAAGGAACTGGATAGACGCCCTTACCCACCGGGACAGCACGGACCTAATCAGCGTAAGAAAATGTCGGAATATGGTCTGCAGCTGCAGGAAAAACAGAAACTCCGCTTTATGTACGGACTGAACGAGCGTCAGTTCCTTAGCTTGTTCAATGCAGCGGGGAAAATGAAAGGTGTTCATGGTGAGAACTTCATGATCTTGCTGGAATCCCGCCTGGATAACCTGGTTTACCGCTTTGGTCTGGCACGTACACGCCGCCAGGCACGTCAGTTAGTGAATCATGGTCATGTAACTGTCGACGGCGGTCGTGTTGATATTCCGTCCTATCGCGTCATGCCCGGTCAAGTCATCGGATTGCGTGAAAGATCTCAAAACCTTGACATCATCGAGGAAGCAATCGAAGTGAACAACTTTGTACCGGACTATCTCACATTTGATGAAGATCAAAAACAAGGAACGTACTCACGTTACCCTGAGCGTTCCGAACTGCCGGCTGAAATTAACGAAGCGCTTATCGTTGAGTACTACTCAAGATAATCGATTTGCTTCGTATAACAATGCCATTAAAACCCTCGAAACCTCTGATAAATTGCAGGTTCCCGAGGGTTTCTAATGATGTCCAAACAAACGAATAACCAATTTTATTTTCATTGGATATAGCATCCTTTTTAGCTTTATGTATAATTGCTAAAACAGTCACATTTATCAAAAATAAAGTATAGTAAATTAATACATATATAATCCAGCGGTTGATTTGTGTTAAATCACTTAGTGGACCTGTCAGAAAAAAGATAAAAACTATAATCAAGGATATAAAAATTATAAAGGGCAGAATAACATACATTTTATCCCATAATCTGTGTTTTAGGAATGTGTCGCTTTTCTTCTCTTGGAAATACATTAATAGACTAAGTAAACCAATGATTATTACTAAAAGCAAAGACGTCCCTGCCACCTGCATATTTATTATATCGGTTGAGGTAGATGGCACTCCTATATCTTTCTTAAACATATCTGCTATGTACGCAAAAATCACCAGTAGAGCAATTATAATACTTTGAAATAAAGTCCAACGTGAAAAAAATATACAGCATCATTCTCTTGCATTCATTATTTCGTTAAATGACCAGATTCAGACACAATGCTTCGTCAACTACTGCGTCCTATTGATGAATAGCCTACTTGGAAGAATTGTGGTCACCGATTACACTACTAAAAACCTTCAATTAAAAAGAAAATAGCAACCACTAGAAACAGGGGTATTATCAAGCTTTTTTGTTTATCTGTTTTCCACTTATAAAATGTTATAATTATTAACCATAAGAACTTCATTTTCTTTACAGATTAATGCGTAAGCAACATCTACTCAATCATACTCCTGCCTCCCTGAACGTTTTAAAGCAATACATTTATTAAGGAAAATAGCCCAATAATACGATTTAGACACTGTCCTTATTCCATTTTCACGCCTGTTTAATGAAGAAAATATAAACAAAGCCAGTTAGTGATTGTTCAAATTGATGTATTAATATAGTATCCATCTCCGAGTTCGAATTTTAATTTTGATACAAACTCAATCCTTTCCATCGTGAGATAACTAATATTGCTGTAATCACGCTTATTTTGTCACCGTAATCAGTCTGTTCCAAAATTTTTCCATACTCAATGACCCAATTCATTAACTCAGATTTCAATTCATCAGAAAGAGGAAAATCATCAATATCGAGGTTACAGCTACACTTTGAACACCACAGAGGATCAGCGCTATAGTCAGCTTCATCTTATAGGGTATTCGTTGCGAATACTTTGATCTGAGAAGTTTGTCATTTAACAAATTAGTTTTCCTTACTCATATCCTGGACTTATCGCCCTTAACTCCTTTAGTTGTGAAACCTGAATTAAAAAACGGCAAGTATGTAAGTCCACTTATATACTTGCCATTAGCTATTTGACTGTAATATCAATTCGTCTATATTTATAATTGCTTTCAATCGTTGTAACAAGTCCAATCCAATAATACCTTCTAAATTAAAACCATAATTCATTGCACCAATTTCTAATGCAAAATCTTCAGTCCGCATATCTCCAATTCTTACCGAATCAACAATTTTTGAGTACACAAATCCTGATCCTCCAACACCACTAATACGATATATCGTATCATTTTCTTCCGCTACAATCCCTATTGATTCTGCTAAGTCTGTTGATACAACTGTACTTCCTGAGCCAGTATCAACTAATACACGTTGTAAAGGAAGCAACTGTCCGTTAAATGTTAATTCCATATCCGTAAGCAATAAACCATCTTCAATTATTATTTTTTTCACTATTGCCTTACACCCACCCATTTTTTCTCAAAGATATAAGGCTCCTTACGGCGAGTATGAAGAACATATAATTCTCGTCCAGGATCTTCTCTATGAATTTCTTGATATACTTTCATAGTATCTGGAGAATTAGAAAACTTTTTTAAAGGAGCGATCTCATCTAAAATACGCTCACTTTTTTCATCTGTATGTGCTTGAACAGCTTCTATCAAAACCCATTGTTCCGGGAAAGCCTGGCGTACATCTTCCCACTTCATTTGAGTCACCTCCAGGATTATTTAATTATATTATACCATGATCGTTTCTCGCTCCCGGTTCTGGAAGTAATAGTTTAATTAGTCATTATCCGGATTTAGGTCATCTGAATCCAGGTTTTCTCGTGCGTTATCACGAAATTCTCCTACATCTGAAGAATATTGGTAAACATTAAGTTTATATTGTTCTAAATCCGCCTTAGATAAATTGCTACCCAAATAACTTTCAACTTCCGTTATGTCATCTTCATCATAAACCGATACGTCAATAATAGGAAAATCTTCACCAGGCATTTGGGTACTTTGAACTTCACCTTCATATTTATCCCATAGCGAATCAACAACTGCCTCCGTACTGTATGGCTCTTTTTGTGAGCATCCTAATAATACGGCTCCTATAACAGCACACCCTAAAGGACCGGTGAAAAACTATATTTTTTATCCATCAAATATGCAAACCAAGACCCGGATTTTTCTTTGATACCCTTAAATAAGGAAAGTGATGGCGGTGGTGTCTTTCATCCGTTTTTCAGTTTTCAGCGCATGCTGAAACACCGGTCCTGGCCCTTTGCCTTTTGAACCCGGCTTTAACTTCTAAGATTTTTGAACGATGGCGTACAGAGTGCTTTGTTCCTGCATGAAAGTCCAGCCTCTTGCTTCTAGCAACGATCCATGCCGTGAACTGTCTTGGCCTCAGCGAAATTCATGTTCACAATGGACACGCTCGTCCTGGATATCTTGATATTTGCCATCAATCTGGATTGTTTTGCTTGATTTTTGGCCTTGACGTTATCGACTTTTTCCTGCCGTTTTCTTTGGTGTTCAGGGTTGTGTTTTTTCTTTGCCAAGTCGGGACCTCTTTCCAATTCATGTTTCTCAGGCAATCAAGGGAATGATGCCTTGGGAAATGAGATAGGCCAAATACGCCGGTGTGCCATAGGCCTTGTCACCCGATAACGTCCGGATCTGGATTTGCGGATGTTGAAAACGAACAGCGTTTAGCTGTTGCTGGCTTATTTCTCTTTCAGCTGTACCGGAAGCAATGCTTGCATCAGTTTTCAAAATAATCCCTGATTCAACGTCTATCAGGTCGTGCACGAGGAAAGCGGATAAGCTTCCTGCCCTTTGCTCTTTTGTACAAACGGGCATCAGGGTCTGTCGTAACTCCGATGGTTTGATTGGAAAATGTTTTGCCATGAAAGTCCTCATGGCTGGCATTTTCCTGAAGTTGATCCGATTGATGATTGTTCTTTGATTTCGGAGGCTGAGGAGTTTGATCATCATCGTCGCTGTCCGTATTGTCATTGTCTGATGGAGCCAAGGATGCCTCGTCACGTTGCTTTTTATTTTCCAGATAACCTTCAATGGTTTGAACCGGGGCCAGCTCTATTTCTTCCAGACTGTGAATGGACGCGTTTGCACGCACTTGTGTGCCGTCCACACCGGCATGAACGTCTGGGCGAACGAGGCCGGAAGCAATGCACTGATTAACGACATGCATCATGATATCATCAAAAATACCGTGACGACGCCAAAGCGCTCTTGTCTTAACAAGTGTTGTCCGATCAGGAAGAGAAGACTCAAAATCCAGGCCGCAAAACCACAGGTAGCCAGCATGCATAGGGAGCGTTTTTCAAATAGTTCCCGTTCCCGAGTGATTAAATAGATACTCCAGTACAACTAGCCGCACGATCAATTTCAGCATTTGTAGATGGCCGGCCTGTTTTTTCGGAGTAGAGAGGTTTCACCCAATCGTGGACAGCTGAAAAGTCGATCACATCTTTCACTCTTCTCAGGATATGGTTCCCGGGAACGAGATCCTCCATATCAATATATTGAAACATGCTGGGTTGAATGTGGTTTTGCTTCGGTGAATGCATAATCGGATCATCCTTTTATAAGTGTTCTATAGACTATATTCGACATAAAGCAAGAAAATTCCTAGTACAATTTGACTTTTTCACCGGACTTCTAAAACTAATATTCCTAACTTGCCTTTTAAACCCAATTTTTCCCCTCCGTTGCTTGTAGAGAAGAAGGTGATCAAACCTGATACAACAAAGAGTAGAATAAAGAATTGAATAATAATTCCTATCACACTACAGATTAAACCTGAGGTTGCTAATCCTTTACCACCTTCATTTGTTTTAACAATTGCATTTTAAAAAAAATAACCCTATTACCCAGCAGGAATGTATAACTGTTGATGCTCAGAAATTATTCTGAGCATTTTTTATTGAATGATTTGATTTAGTCAACTTGATAATCTTGAAGAAAGAATACTATTTCCTCCCTCTTACTCCCTCTTACACAGACTAAACGAATAAACTTCTGCATAAATTGGACACCCCCAGTTAACTGCCTTTCCGGTTTACAATCTATCCGAATACTATATCTTAAGCGTGAAGGATTGTCAGGGAAAGGAGTGGTAGCGATTCCGGATTCAAACCATGAACCGAAACGATATGAATCAAGATTGTACGAAATAGAAGCCCGGCTGAAAGTATTGGAAAAGTCATTAGAGTCAAAAGCGGATACGAAAGATGTTATCGTAAAAATCGATGAATTAATTAAAGAAAAAGAACTCATTACAAAAACAGAATTAAATAATTTTCATAAAAGGATGGAAGCAACGCTGCATGCCAACCATGTTAAACTATTAAAATGGATGGTAGCCACCGGTATCAGTTCTGTGGCCGCCATTGCTGCAGTTTTGCGTATATTTGTTTGAGTGACCCTCCTGCATTAAATCTTCCTCCACGCAGTGACCATATTAATACCGAATGACAACACCTCAATGTGATAGAAAATTTGAACCATTGACAATGATTTTATCGATGTTACAATCTAACTAACAATTTAAAAATCACTAGGGGTGCCTTTTAAAAAGGCTGAGATTAAAGTGATGGACTTTAAGACCCTTTGAACCTGATACGGTTGATGCCGGCGAAGGGAAGTGACCGAACGATAATTACCATTCTATAACCAGCTATACGTTCAAAACCACTTCCCTGTCATCAGGAAAGTGGTTTTTTTGTGTTTTAAAAGTGTTAGAGGAGGTGTATCAGTGGACCGTGTTCAAAAACGTGACAAAACTATCGGTAAACTCCATGTCATCTCGACCGGACATCAACTCCCTGAAAAACTGGCAGCCATTACCGAACAAATCATTCACCAAGTAGACGTAATTCATCTTCGGGAGAAATCGTGGTCCGATAAACAAATGATTCAAACCATACAACTGCTTCAAGCCAAAGGCATCCCAATGGATAAACTTGTTGTCAACCATCGTGTGGCAATTGCCCATGGCATGGACACTAAAGGCGTGCAACTCACTCATGCCAGCATTGATCAAGAGACTGTTCGTCGCACTTACCCCAATCTCAGTATTGGCTGTTCTGTCCACTCAGTAAAAGAGGCCATTTATGCCTGGCGTCATGGTGCTGATTATTTAGTTTTTGGTCACGTATTTGCAACCCGGTCAAAACCCGACTTACCACCTAAGGGGCTGATGGAATTACGAAGAGTTGTCGGGCACGTCAACATACCCGTTCTGGCAATTGGCGGGATCACGCCGGAAAACACACCGGATGTCATGCAGGCTGGAGCAAGCGGAATTGCTGTATTATCCGGAATACTGCTGGCCAACAACCCTCTGGAAAAGACGGCAGCCTATAACAGAGCATTACAGAAAGGCGGTGAACAAAGTGTATGATGTCATTATTGTTGGGGGTGGTGTCATTGGGAATTCGATTGCCTTTCATCTAAGCAAGCGTCATTATCATGTTCTTGTCATCGAAAAGGATACCATCGGACAAAAGGCATCCGGAGCAGCAGCCGGGATGTTGGGCGCACAAAATGAAGTGGGTGCCGACAGTCCGCTGTCATCACTTGCACGTCAAAGCAGAGCCATGTTTCCTCCATTAGCGGAAGAACTAAAGTCACTCAGCGGAATCGATATCGAGTTGATCCACAGTGGCATAATCAGACTCGCCCGAACAGAAGAAGAAGCAAAACAGTTAAAACAGGCTGCTGATCGCCAACAGAATTCAGGTGAAGACGCAGAATGGCTATCCCGTGAACAACTGAAAGAAAAAGAACCGAATCTTTCTGCCGATTCCATGGCTGGGGCACTTTACATGCCATATGACGGTCAGGTCAATGCACGACTGTTAACGAAAGCGCTAGCACATTCGGCTGTTAAATTGGGGGCAGACATTCTGGAACATACGGAAGTACAGGATTTTTTGACTGAAAACAACCGTATAACCGGCGTCAGAACAACTACCGGCACAATTCTGGCCAATTCAGTTGTCACAGCAGGCGGGGCATGGAGTCGGGACCTTTTGAAAAAAACCGATTTAGCACTGGATGTGTACCCGGTAAAAGGCGAATGCTTTTCCGTTTATCATGATGAACATCTGATGACATCCAGTATATTTTCACCGGGGTGTTATGTTGTACCGAAGTCCGGCGGGAGATTCATTATCGGCGCTACACAAAAACCCGATAGCTTGGATGATTCCGTACGGCTGGACGGCCTGCATTCACTGATAAAGCGCGCCATTGGTCTGATCTCTGAACTCAGAAATGCAAAATGGGAAAAGGCGTGGACCGGTCACAGGCCGCAAACGAAAAATGGATTGCCTTATATGGGCGAACATCCCGATATTAACGGGTTATGGGTGGCAGCCGGACATTTTCGAAACGGTATTTTATTAGCGCCCATTACCGGCTCGCTGATGGCAGATTATATCGAAGGAAAACCTGTCAATGATACCTTTCGACTTCAGCAACTATCACATAAGGAGGTTAATCTATGAATCTCTTGATTAATGGTTCAACGGTTCAATTACCGGAGCATGTATTCACGATTTCGGATGTTATTAATCATTTTGCAGTCGATCAGCCAGTGGTCATCGTTGAATATAACGGTGAAATTTTAGATAAAGAAACCCATTCGACAACAAATGTGGCGAATGGCGATAAACTGGAATTGGTTAATTTTGTAGGAGGTGGCTGATATGCTAACCATTAGCAACAAATCCTTTCAATCCCGCTTACTGCTGGGAACCGGAAAATACCCGAATGTTGATGTACAAAAACAGGCCGTTGATGTATCGGAAACAGAGATTTTAACCTTCTCTGTCCGCCGCATGGATATTTTTGAGCCATCACAGCCCAACTTATTGGAAGAAATCGATGTGACAAACTATGACCTGTTACCGAACACAGCCGGTGCCTATACAGCAAAAGAAGCTGTGCGCACAGCCAAACTGGCACATGCATCCGGTCTTTGTGACATGATCAAAGTCGAGGTGATCGGGGATACGAAAACACTGCTGCCGGATCCTGTGGAAACAGTGAAGGCAACAGAGGAATTGCTCAATGAAGGGTTCACAGTCCTTCCCTATACGTCTGATGATGTCGTTTTGGCCGGAAAATTGGAGGAATTGGGTGCGCATGCCATCATGCCCGGCGCATCACCAATTGGATCGGGGCAGGGTATTATCAATCCGCTTAACTTAAGCTTGATTATCGAGCAGTCGAATGTCCCGGTGATTGTTGATGCGGGAATTGGATCCCCGAAAGATGTGGTTACGGCCATGGAACTCGGCGCCGATGGTATTCTTTTAAACACAGCTGTCTCCGGATCTAATGACCCTGTCAAAATGGCTGAGGCGATGAAACTTGCTGTTCAGGCAGGACGACTTGGGTATGAAGCAGGCCGCATTCCGAAAAAGCGTTATGCGACTGCCAGCAGCCCTGAAGAAGGAGTCAGTGTCTAATGGAAGAGCGCTATTCCAGACAAATATTATTTTCACCCATCGGCAATGAAGGCCAAAGAAAAATAAGGCAGAAACATGTCCTCATCATTGGCGCCGGAGCACTTGGCACCAGCATTGCGGAAATGCTTACCCGTGCCGGTGCCGGTAAAATCACCATTGCAGACCGGGATTATGTTGAATGGAGCAATCTTCAGCGTCAGCAGCTTTACACTGAAAATGATGTGGAGAACCGGCTTCCAAAAGCGATCGCAGCCAAAAGCAAACTGGAAGCCATCAATCGTGACGTGAGCATCGAAACTCACGTTACTGATGTGACACCAAGCGAGTTAGAGCAGCTTGTGCAAGGCGTTGACTTAATGCTCGATGCCACAGATAATTTCGATATTCGTATGATTATGAACGATACTGCTCAGAAATACAACATTCCCTGGATATACGGGGCGGTTGTCAGCAGTTATGGCATCAGTTACACGATTATACCGGGTGAATCACCATGCCTGCATTGTTTGATGGAGCAGGTTCCCCTCGGCGGATTAACCTGTGACACAGCCGGCATTATCAGTCCCATCGTCCAATTAGTAACGGCACACCAAACAGCAGAAGCATTGAAAATTTTAACCGAAAACAGGGACGCGTTGCGAGATAAACTTGTATCCTTCGATCTGTGGAGCAACCAGCAAGCTTCAATAAATGTTCAGAGGCTAAAAAGCGACAACTGTTCCTCATGCGGCGCGTCGCCAACCTATCCGTTTCTGGATTATGAAAACCAGACCAAAACGGCTGTTTTATGCGGAAGAGATACGGTGCAAATCCGGCCGCAATCACCCAAAAAACCGGATTTGCCGGAAATGGCTGACTACCTGTCCCAATTGGGAATAGTCGAACAAAATCCGTTCCTGTTGTCATTTGCCGTTGATGCCAACCGGCTCGTCTTATTCCAGGATGGGCGTGTCCTAGTTCACGGAACCAATAATGTCGCTCAGGCCAAATCACTTTATCACCGGTATTTAGGTTAAAGTATTGATAGTAAACAATGCGAATACACCGCCTTGTTTATCAACAATAAAACCAATATGGTAACCATTATCAGGGGGATCCAGGATGCAAATCTTACAATGGTTTGTCGATTTGGGAGCAAGCGTCATGCTCCCGATTATCTTTTTCATCTTTGCATTGATACTTCGAACCGGTATCAAAAAAGCCTTCCATTCCGGAATTACAGTCGGTGTTGGGTTTGTCGGCGTGAATCTGATTCTTGATCTATTGACGGAGAGCCTCGGACCGGCAGCACAATCGATGGTTCACCATTTCGGCATGGATCTGCAAATGATTGATGTCGGCTGGCCGGCCGCTTCGGCTATTTCCTATGGGACCGTACTGGGGAGTCTGGCTATCCCGATCAGCATCGGTGTCAACCTCCTCCTTTTAACTATCGGACTTACCAAAACCGTCAACGTCGATATTTGGAATTATTGGCATATGGCCTTTACCGGATCACTTGTCTATGCCATAACGAATGATTTTACCCTTGGGATATTAACCATCGGCGTCCATGCCATTGTTGTACTGTTAGCGGGGGATCTATTAGCCGATGATGTGGAATCTTATTTTGGTTATCAGAAAATGACGTTTCCACACGCGGCTTCTGCACCGTCCTATTTTTTGGCGAAACCGATGAATGCATTGTTTGACCGTATTCCCAAATTTAATCAAATCCAGGCAAATCCGGAAACCATTCAACGGCGTTTTGGCTTATTCGGGGATTCTACGATGCTCGGCGCGCTTCTTGGGCTCCTGATTGGCCTTTTGGCAGGATATAACGTGCAGGAAACATTGCAATTGTCCGTTCAAACTGCGGCTGTCATGCTGTTACTGCCGAAAATGGTTGCTTTGTTAATGGAAGGTCTCACCCCGGTTTCTGAAGCTGCCAGCAACCGCATCAAAAAAAGATTTCCCGATCGCGACTTGTATATTGGAATGGACAGTGCACTGACGATTGGGCATCCGGCTGTTCTGTCCGCTTCGTTATTAATGGTGCCAATCACACTGGCGATGGCTGTTATCCTGCCGGGAAATCGTGTCCTGCCATTCGGCGACTTAGCCTCACTCCCGTTTTTGTTTTGTTTAATGGTGCCTGTATTCCGCGGCAATATCATTCGAACAGTGATCACAGCAACGATTTATATCGGTGTGGGATTATACATAGCGACCTGGATTGCACCACTATTTACGGAAATGGCCATTAATGCAGATTTTGATACGGGAACGAATACCATTATTTCCTCGCTGATTGATGGTGCCGTTTGGACAACATTTATTTTCACCGGATCCGGACAGTGGCTGGGCTGGTTTGGTATTGGCTTGATTGGAATCATGGCCTTTGCTGGACTTCTATATATTCATAAATGGAAACGTAAGGAGAATAATCGATGAAAAAAGTACTCGTTATTTGCGGTACAGGAATTGCAACATCCACCGTTGTTATCGAAAAGTTAAAGGAATGGCTCGAAAAGGAACAGCTTAATGAACACGTGACATTACATCAAGCAAATGTTCAAGATGCTATCAATAAAGAGAATGAATACGACTTCATGATATCGACCACGATTGTTCCTGAAAATTTACAGGAAAAAGCGATTGACGGTGTTCCATTATTGGCAGGAACAGGTGAAGAAGACGTTTATGAAAAGATTAAGCATCGAATGAAATGAATTAAATGATATTTTACGATTGGTTATCCCGCATGAAACTGACAGATGGATCCCCACTTATCCGCTTTAGTTTTATCTCATCGTCTTAAAGTTGGGCTTCCTGACTGTACATGCGGGATAAAATCTTTATAGCAACAAATTATTTCCTCCAATTATGATATGAATTGCCTGTCCCTACATTCCTCAGTACTCACTGCTACCCCGCGCAATTTCCGCCTGGCTCCCTTCCCCCAACTCTTCACTGCCTCTGCCGTAACACCTTCCTGTTCAGCAATTTCTTTTAGCGGCTTGCCTTCAATAATATGTTCGGTTACCCATTTCCATTGATTGTCCGACAGCTGACCTTTCACTTTCTGCCAAAATGCTGCGTCGCATTCCTCATGGTCTGCCTCCTGTCTTACGATCGGATAGTTCCAATTCTGATTCCGATAATAATTGCCCTTATCAATATGGACCCTGTGTTCGTAAGCGTATTGCGCTGTCTTTTCCGTTTCTTTGTTCTGCTTCCGCATCAAATCGATTATACGATTGCGGATCATGTAGTTAAAGTACGTTGCCATCGTTCCTTTATCAGGTTCGTAATTCTCGTACGCATTCCACATGGCGACCAAACCTTCCTGATAAAATTCCTGATGCGGATCCTGAATATTCAGCCGGTGAATGTAATAATGAATCCGCCGCTCGTTCTGTCTGAAAATCTCCTCAAAAGTAGCCATTTCCCTCTCCATCTTAATCCCCCCGTAATGTTTGTAGGCAGAGGTTATCAAACGCCCTCTTCATGACTATAATCGAAACTTTTTCGGATTTGGGGGCATTAGTATGAAAAGTTATTTTAAAAATTTTTTAACAGGGAAACGCCACTTTTTCGGGATTCGTTTCGATTGTAGAGGTGAGAAGGGATATGGACGTGCTGATGAGAAAAGTGAGCGTATTAAGGAGATGCGCAAAACTCGCTTCAGGAATCCTTAAATCCTGTTTTTCGAAATTTCACTAATATATATACCAGAGTTATGAGTGCAAACACGAAAATTAAATGATATCTATATTCAGGGAGAACAAGCAGCAAGGCACTGAAAAGGATAATCCCTATCGCCGTTAATACTGTTTCAATCAGTTTATAATTTTTCATAATTGCCCTCCTAAGCATTAATTGTGATTGTAACACAAGCAAAAAGCGATAGAAGGGAGCATGAAACTTTTTAAAATTTCATGCCCCAAAATTAGATTCATTTCGATTATGGTTATGAAGAGAAGAACAAATTTTTACCAACAATGATCCGAATCGAGCCTAACTGAAACGCACCAAAAAGTATTTTTTCTTCCCGCGGCGGATAACGGTAAATTGGTCATCAATGCGATCATCTTCACCCACAACATATTGCAGATCCTGCTGGCGTTCACCATTGATGTAAATTGCGCCGTTCTTGATATCTTCCCTTGCCTGCCGTTTGGATGACGAAATCGATGCATTTACGAGCAGATCAATCAGGCCGATATCTTCTTTGGATGCCTCATATGTCGGGACATCTTTAAATCCCTGCTCAATATCGCCGGCTGACAGATCTTTCAAATCACCACTGAACAGGGATGCTGTAATTTTTTGTGCCTGTTCCAGTGTTGCCTGACTATGCACCATTACCGTCATTTCTTCAGCAAGACGTTTTTGCGCCTGGCGTTTTTCCGGATTGTTTTCGAGTTCCGCTTGCAGTTCATCAAGCTCAGCATCTTCAAGAAAAGTAAAGTATCTTAAAAATTTCATCACATCACGGTCATCAGTGTTAATCCAGAATTGGTAAAACTCATATGGGGTCGTTTTTTCCGGATCAAGCCAAATCGCACCGCCCGCTGTCTTGCCGAATTTGCTGCCGTCTGCTTTGGTAATCAGTGGCAGGGTCAGGCCAAATACATTGATTTCCTCATCTTCGTTTTCACGGGCGCGGCGAATCAGTTCCATACCGGCTGTAATATTGCCCCATTGATCGCTGCCGCCGATTTGCAGGGTGCAGGTTTCTTCTTCATAGAGTTTCATGTAATCGAGCGACTGCAAAATCATGTAACTGAACTCTGTAAAGGAAATGCCCTGCTCAATTCGGGCTGATACAGATTCCTTGCCAAGCATGTAATTGATGCCAAAATGTTTGCCGGCATCACGGAGAAAATCAATCACCGTCATGCTTCCGAGCCAATCATGATTATTCCGGGCGACTGCAGCATTTGTCCCATTATCAAAATCAAGCAATTTGGCTAATTGCTGCTTCACTTTTTCACTGTATTCATGCACAACCGACGCTTCATTCAGGGAACGTTCAGTTGAGCGGCCGCTCGGGTCACCGATCATACCGGTTCCCCCACCGATCAGGCCAATCGGTTTATGGCCGGCCCGCTGGAATCGTTTCAGCATGATAATCGGCAGTAAATGACCAATATGCAGACTGTCTGCTGTTGGGTCAAACCCGCAATATAAGGTCACCTGATTTTCGTTCAAGTGTTTTTCCAACGCTTCCCTGTCTGTCGTTTGCTGAATCAGACCGCGTTTTTCAAGATCTTGTAAAATATCCATACAGCCTCCACTCCATTTCAGAAATAATAGGTTGTTCTCATATATAGCGTTGTTATTCATCACCGCAGTTGAAATACACTTCACTTGCCACGGGTCCTAGCCCAGGCAGCACAACGTTGGTTGCAAGGAGCCGTACAGGGTAGGGAAAGTTTCGGCAGCGACACGTCGCACGAAGATAAAGTGTTTTTCTTTTTCGAGGACGTGGCGTTACTTGCTGTTCTTCCTTTATATACTCTGCGGGGCCCCTTAGGCTCGGTTGTCTTAAGCGTTGAGATACTTTCTATGTGACTTTTCGATGGCTTCCCCTAGGTGTTTGCTCATTTAGACACCTCCTCTCTGACGTTTCAACGGCTTTCGATGGCTGTTTCGGCACTGAGATGCCTTCTCTCTGACTTTCCAACGACTTTCGATGGCTGTTTCGGCACTGAGAGACCTTCTCTCCGACGTTTCAACGGCTAAAACAGCCAAAATAAAAAACCCGCCCCCATAAAATAAGGGACGAGTTTACGCTCGCGGTACCACCCTTGTTGCACCTATCATGCCACTTGGGATTGTTAACGGTGATAACACCGTCTTCTTTGGGCATTCGAATAGACTTCTGCCCAAGGAAGATGCTCCGGATTGTAATTCGTCTGCAAATGTTTTCCGGCTCACACCACCCACCGGATCTCTGAAAAAGTGATTTGCACAACTACTTTGATCGTTCAATGCTCTGAATATATGATTATTATCTATTCATACCACACATGTAACACAAATGCAATATCTAATTAATAATTTTAAATTCAACACATGAAACTGCTGTGCTATAATAGATTTGATTCAGGGGAGGTTTTTAAAAAGTGAACTTTAAGCAAAATGTAGAGAAATATATAAGTAAAGCTAAATCACTTTGGGGAAGTGTCAAATCACATCGATATACCGAAAAAGTACAATCTGTCTGGAGAACGGGGAAAGTCCAAAAATCAACACGTATCAGTTATGATGTCATTTGGAGTGTTCTATTATTCTTCCTGATTATCGGTGTGATTGGAGCATTTTTTGCCGGTGGTGCCGGTGCTGGTTACTTTGCATCCCTTGTCAAGGATGAACCAATCCGCGACTACGAAAGTATGGAAACCGATATTTATGATTATGAAGAAACATCATCACTTTATTTCGCGGGTGAGAAGTATATTGGTGATATCCGTTCTGATATACACCGCGAAGAAGTCTCATTGGAAAATGTTTCGGATGTCCTGAAAGATGCGGTCATTGCAACGGAAGATGAATATTTCAACGAGCATGAGGGGATTGTTCCGAAAGCCATTGTACGCGCGATGGTTCAACAGGTGACCGATTCCGCCACACAGACCGGGGGAAGTACTTTGACACAGCAGCTCGTCAAAAATCAAATATTGACGAATGAGGTGTCATTTGAGCGGAAAGCAAAAGAAATTTTAATCGCCATGCGTCTGGAACGTTTTTTTGAAAAAGATCAAATTTTGGAAGCATACTTAAACATTGTCCCATATGGCCGTGATGCCTCAGGAAGCAATATTGCCGGGATCCAGACAGCAGCACAGGGCATATTCGGAATTGATGCATCAGAAGTGAACCTGGCCCAGGCTGCTTATTTAGCTGGTTTGCCACAAAGCCCTTCTTCTTATACGCCTTTTCAAAACAGCGGGGGATTAAAGGATGAAGAAGGATTGCAACCGGGGATTAACCGCATGAGTTCAGTATTAAACAGAATGTATGAGTCAGATTACATTTCAAAAGATCAATATGACGAAGCGATGGCATATGACATAACAGCTGATTTTACCGAGGAATCACAGTCACCGGTTGAAAAATACCCGCACTTGACATTTGAAGCCGAAAATCGTGCCAGTGACATCATTATGGAGCACTTGGCCGAGGAAGACGGCTTTTCCATGGACGATTTAAACAGCAATGAGGATTTGATGGAAGAATACAGCGCATTGGCCGATCGTGCTTTACGGCGAAACGGCTATCAAATCCATACAACCATTGACAAAGAAACACACGACACCTTTAGGGAAGTCGCGCACAACTATGAACATTACGGGCCGGATAAGACCGGATATGAGGAGGACCCCGAAACTGGCGAACAGGTGGAATCCATCGATCCAGTCCGTACAGGCGGTATTTTGATTGAAAATTCAACAGGAAGAATTATCAGTTTTCTGGGCGGACGGGATTTCGATGAGGATAGTCAATTGAATTATGCCACCCAGGCAGTACGGTCAAACGGGAGTACGATGAAACCGATCCTGGTTTATGCCCCGGCATTCGAAAAGGGTGTCGTCCAACCGGGTACGCCTGTAGCTGATATACCGAGAACTTATTCGGGTGGCTGGACACCGGGAAATTATGGCAGCGGCTATTACGGACTCGTTTCAGCACGGACAGCGCTGGCCAATTCATATAACGTCTCAACAATCGACATTTATGACCGGTTCAATGAGCAGGATCCCGTCAGTGAATTTCTCGAACCGATGGGCATTACATCAATTGGTGAAAATGAATATGCCAACCTGTCGCTCTCAATCGGTGCAACGACAACGGGTATCACGGTTGAAGAAAATGTTAACGCCTTTGCCACACTTGGAAATCAAGGGCAATTTGCCGACGGGTATATGATTGAAAAAATTACAGACCAGGATGGCGACGTCATATTTGAACATGAGCCGGATCCTGTTGATGTCTTCTCACCGGAAACAGCCTACCTGACGATTGATGTAATGCGGGATGTGCTTGATCAGGGAACTGGCACATACGTGCAGTCACAGATTAACAACAAAAATGTTGACTGGGCAGGTAAAACCGGTACATCACAGGATTACAAGGATGCCTGGTTTGTCGGTGTTAATCCAAATGTATCGATGGGCGTGTGGCTTGGATATGACGATGAACATAGCATTCAATGTCCATCCTGCTCGTTAAGCTACAGCCAGCGGACCCAGCAATTATGGGCACAGCTGATCAATGCAGCGTCCGATATTAACCCGGAACTGGTGGCACCTGAGGAGAGCTTTGAACGGCCGGATGGTATCGTCTCACAAAGCTACTGTGCCATTTCCGGAATGCTGCCTTCAGATCTATGTGAAGAAGCAGGATTAGTGCAAACCGACCTGTTTAATGCCGAGCATGTACCGACGGAAGAAGATGACAGCCTTATCCGGGGGTCTTATGTCACCGTTGACGGAAGAGCTGTTGCAGCAGATTCAAACACACCGGACGAATTTGTGGAAGGTGATGGTCTAAGATTCAATCCGGAATTTCTGCAACGAAATAATTATGATCAGCTCAGTGATCTTTCCACTCTCTTCCCGCGTACCAATCGGGAAGCATGGGAACAGATTGGTGTGCCGGAATCAGAGGTCAGCAGTGATGTGATCGAAGACGATGGCGAAAATCCTGACGCACCTTCCTCGGCTTCAGCATCAGGCGATGAGCTATCCTGGAACACCTCAGGCAGCAATGACGTTGTTGGTTACCGGATTTTCCGGGCCAACAACCCGGATGGCTCATTTGACCTTGTTGGCAGTACAACTGGGACAAGCTTTACCGTGCCGGATAATGGTGCTGTCTATCATGTGAAAGCAGTTGATTATTTCGGATTAGAATCGTCAGCATCAAATGACGTCACATTCGATGATGCTTCTGAATCTGAGGAAGATTCGGACTCAGAAGGAGATAACGGCAATGCCGGCAGTGATTCCGATGAATCGGATAATGGCAATGATGAAGACAATAATGGTGATACGAACGGATCAGATGATGGCAACGATGAAGACAACAATGGCAGCGGGAATGGTGATAATGGAGATGGCGATCAGGATAATAGCAACAATGATGATGACTAAAAGAGGTTGGGACATAACCAAAATGATCAATTCTAAAGATGAACCATAAATTACTTTAGCGGAGTATATTTCCGCAGCGGTATATATGCACCAACTTAAGTTCGGATTTTCCTTTAGTAAAAGCGCTTTTGTCCCAATCTCTTTTAAAAGATAAGTATAAAGTTTGTGGTTACCACAGTACCCATCACTGTGGTATCCAAATCAAAATTTAATCATCTTTTACCTTGTTTTTTCTTATTTAATTTCCTGCTCCTACTAAAAATCCGATGCAAAATCCTGTATAATGAAATTAATGAAAGCGCTATTATTAATCCTCGTTAAAGGGGTGAAAAAGTGGACCATACAAAAACATATTACTCAACAACGCATGATACATCTAATGGATCGATCATCATCGAAGGACCACTTCCATCTGCAGAATTGAAAAAGTATCATTTTCATGAACATTTAACGGCATTCCGCCCCGCGCCCAAACAATTCGAGGCTCTCTTAAGTATTGCGGATTTCAAAGAGGGTCGCATCATTATTGCCAGAACTGAGGATACCATCATCGGCTATGTGACATATTTACATCCGGACCCGCTTGAAAGATGGTCAAAATTCAATATGGAGGATTTGATTGAATTGGGAGCTGTTGAAGTTATCCCGGCCTATCGCGGTGCAAAAGTTGCCTCAGGTTTGCTGAAGGTTTCCATGATGGATGGCTATATGGAAAACTACATAGTCATCTCCACCGAATATTATTGGCATTGGGATCTGGATGAAACCCGTTTAAGTGTTTGGGACTACCGGAAAGTGATGGAGAAAATGATGGCAGCAGGAGGACTCCTCCCTGCTCCCACTGATGATCCCGAAATTATCTCCCACCCGGCTAACTGCCTGATGGTTCGAATCGGTGAGAACGTACCGGAAGAATCCATCAAGCAATTTGATAAATTGCGCTTTTTACAGCGGCATCAATACCGCAATATGAGAGGGGGATTATAATGCTTGTAGAGGAAATCATGAAAACTAATGTTTATACACTTCCGCCAACAGCAACTGTAGCCGATGCTTTACAACTATTAAAGGAAAATCATATCCGGCATATACCGATTGTCGATACTGAACAACAGGTCATCGGAATTGTATCAGACCGTGATGTCCGGGATGCATCACCATCAATATTTGCCGATCATACAAACTATCAAGCATTCAATAATGAAATCCAATCAATCATGAGTCAGCCGGTAACAACCGTTCACCCGCTGGATTTTGTGGAAGAAGTAGCTCGTGTTTTTTACGATGAAGAATTTGCTTGTCTTCCTGTCGTCAGTGAAAACAGATTAATTGGCATGATTACGGAAAAAGATATGCTGTACACGCTGATTCAATTAACTGGCACAAACGTTCAAAGTTCACAGGTCGAAATTAAAGTACCCCACAAACCCGGTATTTTACCGGAAGTTGCAGCGGTTTTCGGAAAACGAAAGACCAATATAACATCAGTCCTGATGTACCCTTATAATGATGATCCGAATTATAAAATCCTTGTTTTCCGTATCCAAACAATGAATCCTCTGCCCGTGATACAGGATTTACGGGATGCCGGCTATAACTTAATGTGGCCGAATAATATAGCGGAGCCAAAAGTATGACATGTGGCGCAGCTTTTATTTATTCAACTAAATTTCTGGACTATCATTTTCATTCGGATCATCCATTTAATCAAAGACGCGTTTTGTTATCGAAGGACTTACTTGAAAAAAATAAATTGCTGTCAAAAAGTGATATAACAGAACCCAGAATGGCCACTGAGGATGAATTGGCTCTTTTCCATGACAAAGTCTTTATCAATGCTGTTAAACGGGCGGGTACCAGTGACCTGTCTGATGATGAATGCATGGAATATGGGATTGGAACGGAAGATACACCAGCATTTCCCAATATGCACGAAGCGTCATCTTATCTTGTTGGCGGGACACTCACAGCCGTTGATTCTGTCTTACAGGGAAAATCTGAGCATGCATTGAATCTCGGCGGCGGACTTCACCATGGCTTCAAACGGAAAGCGAGTGGTTTCTGCGTTTACAATGACGGTGCTATTGCCATCAACTATATACGACAAAACTATGACTTGAAAGTTTTGTACGTTGATACAGATGCCCATCATGGCGATGGTGTCCAATGGGCTTTTTATGATGATCCAAATGTATGCACATTGTCGATCCATGAAACCGGCAGATACTTGTTCCCCGGTTCCGGCCATATCAATGAACGAGGGATTAAAGAAGGACACGGGTATTCGTTTAACCTGCCGATCGATGCGTTTACCCAGGACGAATCATTTACACAAACCTATGAAACGGCTTTACGGGAAATTGCTGATTTCTTCCAGCCTGATGTGATTTTGACACAAAATGGTGCTGATGCCCACGTGAATGATCCACTGACTCATTTATGTGCAACGATGGAAACTTTCGAGCAAATTCCGCTCCTTGCACACAAGATAGCGCATCAATATTGCAACGGACGCTGGATAGCACTGGGTGGCGGCGGATATGATATGTGGCGGGTTGTCCCGCGCGCGTGGGCCCAAATTTGGAGTGTGATGAAGACAGGGGATATTCAATCGGGCGATTTGCCGCCTGACTGGCAATCCGAATGGCAGTCAAAGTCACCAGTCACGCTGCCTGTCACCTGGCATGATGAGAAACAAATTATACCGAATATTCCGAGGAAAGATGACATTACAGAAAAGAACGACAAAGTACTGCAGAGTGCGCTGAAATATACGAACAATAAACTTAATGAAATGCTATAGAATCTTAAAAGGGAGACGCGTTCAGCATCTCCCTTTTATGAATCGTTATCATCATTTTCTGCATCGTTTTCCAATATAACCATTTCAACACGTCTGTTTTGACTCCAATTTTCTTCAGAATCATTCGGCACCACTGGTCGTGTATCGCCATATCCGGCTGATGAAAATCGTGAGGCATCAAAGTCATTTTCATCGATCAAATAACGAATGACACTGCTCGCTCTGGCACCGGATAACTCCCAATTAGATGGAAATTTATAGCTGGAAATCGGTCGATCATCCGTATGACCTTCGACTTTAACATCGTTAGGCAGATTCATCAAAAGCGTTCCAACCTTGTCCAAAAAAGGTTTTCCCGAATCCAGAATTTCTGCTTCCCCAGTATCAAATAATATACTTTCCTGCAATACCAGAACAACCCCACGGTCTGTTCTGCTGGCTGAAATAACATCATTGAGGTTTTGATTATGTAAATATTCTTCCACCTGTTCCATCAATTCATCCAGTGAATCCTGTTCTTCCTCATCTGTCCGGTCATCCCGGTCATTAATATTTTCCAGCTGTGTCGGATTTTCAAATTCGTTGGAATTCTTACCGCTTTCCTCAGCACTTGTATGCTCCGTCGGGTTATCCATTGGTACAGGTGAAGGATAAAAATCAAAAATCATTCGGTTTCTGAATGACTCCGAAATCGCATCAAATTTGACCATATCAATCTGTGACACGGAAAATAGCAATATAAAGAAAACGAGAATCAATGTTACCATATCTGAGTACGTAACCATCCATTTGGGTGCACCTGACTGGCCATTATTCCGTATTCGTCTACGCTTCATTTACGCTCTCCCCGGAAAAAACAGCTTCCTCTTCAGTTTCGTCTCTCACTTCATCGGGCAGAAAAGCACTCAATTTTTCTTCCAGGATACGCGGGTTTTGACCTGACTGCACACCAATAACGCCCTCAATGATAATTTGTTTCGTGAACATTTCTTCTTCTGTTTTAGCAGCGAGTTTATTCGCCATCGGTAAAAATACCAAATTAGCCATAACCGTGCCATACAGGGTGGTTAACAACGCCACAGCCATGTTTGGACCTAGTGTAGCCGGGTCAGTCAGACTGTTCAGCATCAGAACCAAACCGACCAATGTCCCGATCATCCCCCAGGCGGGCGCATACTCACCTGCCTTTTCCAGGATAACCCTCCCTTTGTAGTGGCGTTCTTCCATTGCCGTTATTTCTGCATTCATAATATCATTAATGACCTCAGGCTCAATCCCATCAACAGCAAGCAGTACACCTTTTCTGATAAACGGATCATCCACATCTTCCATTTCGTTTTCAAGAGCTAAAATACCTTCTCTGCGGGCCCGTTCTGCAAGGCGAATGAATAGTTCAATCAGTTCCTTGAGTCCCTGATCTTTTTGGTGGAAAGCTTCCTTCATAACCTTCCCGGTCAGCTTAATCTGAGCCATCTTAAAATTGATCAATAATGATGCTGTCAGTCCGCCTAACACAACAAATATGGAGGCTATATCCAAAAAGGAAGCAATACCTTGTGTACCACCTTTGGAGAGGATTGCCAGCATGATCATAATAAATCCCAGCGTGATGCCAATTGGTGTTAAGATGTCTCGTTTTCTCATATTCCGCTCCTCCAAATGAAAAAATAAGTCATCTTTTATATCGGCATAAATATTATTTTGTTGAATCCCTTTCGACAATTCGATGTGGCAGTATGACTTTTTTCTCTTCCACATCTTCCTTGTTCATATATTTGGTCAGTAAACGCATCGCAACGGCTCCGATATCATACATTGGCTGTACAATGGTTGACAGTGTCGGGCGTACCATTGTCGCCAGTCTTGTATTGTCGAAACCAAACACTTCCAGGTTACCGGGAATTTGATAACCTTTGTCCTGGGCACCGTGAATGACACCAAGCGCCATTTCGTCTGAAGCCACAAACACAGCAGTTGGCCTGTCCTCCATTGCCAGCAGCTGATTGACAGCTTCGATGCCGGAATCGTATGAATAATCACCCGACAGAATGTATTCATCTTTCAGGCTGACCGATTTTTCGTTAAATGCACGGATATACCCGTTGTATTTCTGCTGATTGGTCATTGTATCATCAACACCTGAAATGAATGCAATTTTTTCATTGCCTTTATCCAGCAGATAGGTCGTTGCTTCAAATGCTGCCGCCTCATAATCAATGTTGACCGACGGAATGGTGTTTGTTTCATCCTGTGTCGCTGCCACCACCACTGGTACTGATGATGTCTGGAATTGGTTGACATGATCGTCAGTAATATCGCCGCCCATAAATAAAATACCATCGACCTGTTTTCCCAGCATAGCGTTAATTAATTGCAGCTCTTTATCTTTATTTTGATCGGAATTGCTTAAGATGATGTTGTATTTATACATGGTCGCGATATCTTCAATCCCTCTTGCCAACTCGGCAAAAAAGATACTTGAAATATCCGGGATAATCGCTCCCACTGTCGTTGTTTTTTTGCTTGCGAGTCCTCGTGCAACGGCATTCGGACGATAGCCCAGCTCTTGAATCGTATTCAAAACTTTTTTTCGTGTGACAGGTTTCACATTCGGGTTTCCATTTACTACACGTGAAACGGTTGCCATTGATACGTTTGCTTCTCTGGCTACATCGTATATTGTTACAGTCATCATTAACTACCTCCTTGATTGATTGCCAAACGCTTTTCTCTTGCCATTATGATACGCTAATACGAACAAAAACACAAAAATTTAAAGGCTGATATTAAACAATCAACCTTTAAGGGGAACTTGCTTCATTGGGAATTAAAAACGACATTTCTTCAGTATTGCAGTATAAATAATAGCAATATGTTTTAAAAAAACACAATAGACTGGCTTCGCATGAGGGGTATGGCAGCACTGCCCGCCTGCCGTTAGTCTTCGTTTGGGAGACTTCCCAGGGAGGGAGGTGCTTTCCTATGGACGTTGCGCTAACGCTCATGATATCCTCCTGAGATGAAAGCACGCGTTTATCGTTTCTGATAATTACCGTAAAAAATAACCCCTCATATGCGTTTGAAGGGCACTGAGGGATTATTTTCACCTTATGCTGCCTAAGCAGCCCCTCTTGATGGGGTTCGAGTCCACCTGTCATATTTCTATCTTAATTATACCACGAAATCAATGTTTGTACACATTGTTTTTTTATTTTTTTGTTCCTTCATCATAACCTTTAAGCCAGTATCAGACGCAATCTGTTTTCACCCTATTCCAGAATAAAAACACAATATTAAACAGAATGTAATCCAGGTTTATCAATAAAAAAAGGGATACTTCATCACTTGTGATTTGTATCCCTGAATTCTATGGTTTTACAGAAAACCAGAGAGAAATATGCTTACCTCACCACAGGGTGTTTCACATATGTCTCTCTGCCCTCATTTCTTTCACCAGCAAATGCCAAGCACTTATTTTTGCATGGCCTTGCGTGGTGCAAATGCATCGAGCTCTTTCATGAAATTGTCAAACGTTGGAATATCCATCTGCTGAGCTGCGTCAGACAATGCAACGGCCGGATCCGGATGAACTTCTGCCATGACCCCGTCAGCTCCAATCGCAACAGCTGCTTTGGCTGCCGGCAGCAATAAATCCCTGCGCCCGGTTGAATGGGTGACATCCACCATTACCGGCAAGTGTGTTTCCTGTTTTAAGATTGGGACAGATGAGATGTCCAGCGTGTTGCGGGTGGCCTTCTCGTAAGTCCTGATACCTCGTTCACACAATATGATGTCCCCATTGCCTCGTGAAATAATATATTCCGCTGCATTGACAAATTCGGATATCGTTGCGGACAGCCCACGTTTCAACAGTACAGGTTTGTTAGTTTCCCCGGCCGCTTTTAGCAGTTCAAAGTTTTGCATGTTGCGGGCACCTATTTGAATAACGTCCACATAATCCAGTGCTTTTTCCATGTGTGCCGGATTGACAATTTCACTTACAACGCCCAAATCATGTTCGTCTGCCACTTGTTTCAAAATCTGCAATCCTTCCACACCAAGTCCCTGGAAATCGTATGGGGAGGTTCTTGGTTTAAACGCTCCACCGCGGAGTAATTTTATGCCATTCCGTTTCACCGCTTCTGCCACCTGGTTGACCTGGTCGTAACTTTCGACTGAACATGGACCCATGACATGCTGCATATCGCTGTTTCCGATTTTTTCGCCCTTAATGTCGATAATCGTATCTTCCGGTTTCATTTTTCTCGATACAAGCAATGCTTTTCGGTGATCATCTTCCTGCAGTTCAAGACTTGCCTTGAATATTTCTTTGAAAATATGTTCAATGGTCGAATTCTCAAAAGGACCATCATTTTTTTCTGTCAGTTCATCCAGCATTTTGCGTTCTCTTACCGGGTCAAACCGATTGATGCTTTGTTTTTCTTTTACCTGCCCGATTTGCTTAACAGTTTCTGCACGCTGGTTAATCAATTTCAAAAGCTCCAGGTTGATACCATCCAATTGTTGGCGTAATTGTCCTAACTCATCACTCACGATAATCCCTCCTGCAAAGATTCGCTTTATTATGAAAATATATTGAGGATTATTATACCGAAAACTTTTGCCTTTGTCACCCTTAAATTTGTAATCAAAGAAAAAAAACCAGTGAATCATCACTGGCTTCAGTTCATTACTTCATTTTGTTTCAGATTTTTCGAATTCCGCCGCAGCCTCTTCAGCCGCTTCTTCAACAGCTTCATTATGACTGTCGTTATTTCCGTTCAATTTTCCTTGTATATTTTGACTCAATTCCTGTGTCTTCTCTTGTGTTTTCTGTGAAAGTTTCGATGTGGAGTCAACTGCTTTTGTTCTCAGATCCGAACCTTTCAGATAGGCTTGTTCTTTCAGTTCCGACCCTTTATGATAAGCTGTATCTTTCCACTCTGTTCCTTTTGCATATGCTGTATCTTTCCATTCACCGGCACGACCCTTTAACTGCACGGCACCATCGTTGATATCCCCGCGTAATTCTCTGCCGGACTTTGGCGCCCACAACAAGGCCGTTACAGCACCTGCCATCGCACCAATAAGTGTCCCAATCATGAAATCCTTCGTGTTAATGTTGCTGTTATCACTGTTCCCCATCCTGATCTCCTCCTTAGTTATTTTATTTATTTCTTTTCTTTTTCCAAAAATCAACAATCGAATTGCCCCATTTCAGCACCTCAGAAACTTTCTCCTGGTTTTTTGCTGCTGAGTTGGATATATGGGACGATAAATTTCGCAGTGATTCATTAAACTCATTGACCGTGTTTCCAACCCCTTTAACACCATCAAATAAAATGTTTAACTTGTCCGACTTTTGATTGACATCATCTGCAAGACTGTTCGTTTTATTAAGCAGTTCAGTTGTTTCGGTGGTAATTCCCTGCATTTGGTTTTCAAGATTTTCCAACGTGTTTGATATATTGTTCATTGTCCGTTGTGTTGCTTTCAGGGTTATAACCACATAAATAACCAGTACTGCCAATGCTGCGGCAGCAATAAAAGCAGCTATGTACAATAAGACCTCCATCGGCTGACCAACTCCTTCAATTCGGCAATAATTCGATGTCATGACGCGTTTCGGGTATGATGAATGAAGCAAGGAATTCTCTTATTAATTTCCCCAATGATGATTATTTAAACATGCATTCCTTCAATAATCGTCCGAACCATCCAGACCATCACCTCTAAGTGGTTGTTCAAAAAGTCCGGTAAAAATGACACGTCGAACAGAGGACCTTCTGCTAAACTCGCCCACGTCCTGTGGGCACATCCTGTGGAAGCTCGTTGGCTTGTTTCTCCGCTCCTTGGAAAAGAAAAACACTTTTCCTGCGTGCTAGAGCGTCTGCTCATGTATTTAAAGGCATACATTCCGCTGCTCGAAACTGCGCCGCCTCGAACTTCTCGGTCCTTTTTATCCTCCCTTTTGAACACATCCTCTAAGTATACTATAACGGATTTTTACTATAATTTCGACACATATGTCAGAAAAACCGTAACCGGATAGGAAAAAAGAGCCTATCGTTTGGCTCCTTCTCAGCTAAGCATTTTTTGTTTGCTCGTAGTTAACCAGTTCGAGCTGGTTTTCATAGGTCTTCTGGAATTTTTGAATATCCCCTGCCCCCATGAATATCAGGACACTATCTGAATGTTCCAATAACACTTCCGTATTTGCTAAATCCAGAATCCGGCTGTCATCCACTAGTTTCTGCAAATCTTCTATCGTCAACTTACCGCTTTCCTCTCTTGCTGAACCAAAAATATCACACAAATAGACGTGGTCTGCCAGATTCAGACTATCGGCAAATTCCTGCAGAAATGTTCTTGTACGTGTGAAAGTGTGAGGCTGAAATATCGCTATAATTGGTTTATCATGATATTTCTTCCTCGCTGAGTCAATCGTTGCTGTTATCTCACGCGGATGATGCGCATAATCATCAATTAATACCTGACTGCCAAAATCCTTCTCTGTGAACCGGCGTTTGACACCTTCAAAAGAGTCCAATACTTTTACCTTTTGTGCTTTTATATCCTCATAATGGCAAATAGCAATCACAGACAAGGCATTCAGTACATTGTGGTTTCCGAACATCGGAATGGTAAATGTATCGTAATAGGTATTCCGGACAAACACATCAAATTCAGTGCCATGTTCTGTTTCGGTAACATTTTGTGCCTGAAAGTCGTTCGTACTGGAAAAACCATAATAAACGACCGGCACTTTCGCCTGGATTTGCTGTAATTGTTCATCATCACCACAAGCAATAATTCCCTTTTTTACCTGGTCTGCCATAGATTGGAAGGCATCAAAAACGTCATCCACGCTTGTGAAATAATCGGGATGATCGAAATCAATATTCGTCATAATCGCATAATCAGGCTGATAGCTTAAAAAGTGGCGCCTGTATTCACATGCTTCAAATACGAAATAATTGCTTTCCATATGTCCTTTACCTGTACCATCACCAATTAAATAGGAAATCGGATAGGATTCATCAAGCACATGAGCCAGGAGTCCTGTCGTAGATGTTTTCCCATGCGCACCGGTCACGGCAATACTGGTATATTGTTTCAGCCATTCTCCCAAAAAGTCATGGTATCGATAGAAGGTTAAGCCTTGTCTTTTTGCTTCTTTAATTTCCGGATGGTTATCTGAAAAAGCATTACCCGCTATGATGGTGTAGCCTTCTTTGATGTTCATCTCTGAAAAAGGGAAAATTGGAATGTTTTTATCCTCTAATGCTTCTTGTGTAAAAAAACGCTTCTCTACATCTGATCCCTGCACTTTCTCGCCGGAATCGTGAAGTATATGAGCAAGTGCACTCATTCCGGTTCCCTTAATACCAATAAAATGGTAAGCTGTCATAAAAAGAACCTCCAAATTTATGTCTGTCTAAACAAATTATTATTTCCATTCATACTGCTATTTTGTCATTATAGCAAATTATATTGGAGAATAAAATGTTTAAAAATAGGGCTTCAGTCAGATTTCATAATCAATAACGGTCAATGACCCCCCCATGCAGTTACCAACCTTTTCCATGTATGGATCAGAGTGATAATGCCACCCTTCCTCTTCTTCCGGGATGCCACTAACCCGCACGTTACCATTATCCATGTTTAATGAATTTCCGCCGACAGCATACAGACTATTCGTATCTCTCGCCTGCCTGGTGAAATGATCAGCTTTTTCCTGCGAGAGGAACTGGCTGTTTTTACGACATTATATACATTCAAAGCCCCTGATGTTCTTCTCACAAACTAATGTCAATAACACAGCCAAAATGCTGATATATCCCGGAAATAGTCATAGTCATTTCGTATGCACACGATTAATTCTCCAATTGGGCAGCGGAAACTAAAACTTCTCGTGGTTTACTTCCATTTTGCGGTGCAATGATTCCCATATTTTCCATCGTATCCATTAACCTGGCTGCACGGTTGTAGCCAATTTTAAAATGACGCTGAATCAGGGAAGTGCTTGCACTATTCTGCTGGATGACAAAATCAATGGCATCATCCAGGAGTTCATCCACCTGATCATCCTTTGTCACGTCTTCAAGCAATTGCTCCTGCTCAAATTGATAGTCCGGTTCTGCAATTGACCGTGCATACTCTGTGATACGGTCAATCTCATCATCCGATACAAAGGCTCCCTGCAGTCTGATGCTTTTGCCTGCACCGTTTTCCGTGAATAACATATCGCCTTTACCCAGTAACTTTTCAGCGCCGCCTTTATCAATAATCGTTTTGGAATCCACCTGTGACGAAACACTGAAAGCAATCCGAGTCGGTATATTGGCCTTAATCAGACCGGTTATAACATCCACAGACGGACGCTGGGTGGCAAGCAGCAAGTGAATACCACATGCACGTGCTTTCTGAGCAATTCGGCTGATAGCATCCTCAACATCCTGCGGGGAAACCATCATTAAGTCAGCCAATTCGTCAATGACAATGACAATAAACGGCATTTTATCATCCGAGCGATTCTCTCTGGACATCTTTTGATTATAGCGTTCAATATCCCTGACACCTTCCCGGACAAACGCATCATAGCGCTCTTCCATCTCTCTTACTGCCCATTTCAGAGAAGCAGTTGCTGCTTTCACATCGGTGATCACCGGTGAAATCAGATGCGGAATGCCATTGTACGGTGCCAGTTCAACCATTTTCGGATCAATCAGCATAAACTTGACATCCTCATGACTTGCCTTATATAAAAGACTGATCAATATGGTGTTAATGCAGACACTTTTCCCTGACCCAGTTGCGCCGGCGATCAACCCATGCGGCATCTTCTGGATATTGGTTACAAGCGGGTCCCCTTCAATACTTAACCCCAGACCGATCGTCAACGGGGATTGACTTGTTTTAAATGTTTCCTTATTAAAAATTTCCTGCAGGCTGACCGTTTGGGCGTGCTGATTCGGGATTTCAATACCTATTGTATTTTTTCCGGGTATTGGCGCTTCAATCCGAATATCCTTGGCTGCCAGGTTTAATTTAAGATCATCACTGAGATTTTTAATTTTGCTTACTTTGACACCCGGTTCAGGCTGCACTTCAAACCGCGTAACGGAAGGGCCCTGTGTTACGTTAACCACTTTCGCCTGAACATTGAAATGTTTTAATGTTTTTTCCAAAAGCTGCTGCTGGTTTCGCATCCAGATATTATCCTGCTCCGTCTTTTGAACCGGGTCATCCAGTAAATGATACGGCAATGGGCTGGTTTGTCCTGATTTTTGGTTGTCAGCTTGCGATTTGACCGAACGTCGCTGGTTACGTTTCATTTCACGTCGACTATCATTTGCCGACATTAAAACATTAAACGGCGGTGTTTTAGGGCTTGATTGTGCCTGGTCAGGCTGCTTTGAGCGCCGTTTGCTTTTATCACGATGCTTTAAAGCTTTTGGTGTCTCAGTTGATTCGGATTTTGTTGTTTCGGATACTGATTTGTCATTTGTACCGGTTCGCTCAGTACGTGCCAAGTCCCCGTTATCATGTTCTGTTGAACCAGCGCCGGATGACTGCCATGTAAAATCAGGCTGTCCTGAATCCCCGGTATCTTGTTCAATGTTGAGCGATGTCTCAGTTGTTGCGGCTGCCTGATTTGACATTAAATGTTTATCTTGATTATCATAGCGCTGTTTCCTCTGAAACGCCGGCACATCTTCATTGGTTTTTCCCTCTTTTTGTTTTTGAAAACCATAAATCGGTGATGGCACGTCTGTTGGTTCAAAAGGCTTTTTCGTTTCCGGTTTGTAAATTTTCGGCTCTGGACGGGATTCCTGTTTGGGATCGGACTCCGGTTGTTTTCTTTCACGGTTTGTTTTACGCTGATATGCCGGTATATCAGCTTGTTCCCTTTGTTTCGGCTGATCTGGGATGACAGGAAAACGAAATGATTTCTCAGCAGGATATTGATACGTCATGCGCGTATGGATATCCTGATTGTTTTTTTTCAACTCTCCTGAAGACCGATCATGCCTTTCTTCTTTTTCCTCAAAAAGAAAACGGCTGATTTTCTTTTTCCATCGATCCCACATATGTATTCACTCATTTCTTTATAAATCAAGTTAAGGTACTCCTATTTTAGCAGTTCTTATATGAAATTGTAATACATCATCGTGTTCTTTCCGACTGTGAATATGTTCTGGTCCCGGGTGCAGGTGTCACACATCACACCCAACCGGCTGCCGGACCATTGCATGAAAAAACAACCTTTGTCAGATGACTCAGGTTGTTTTTATACTAAAATTCAAATGGCTCACCAGTCGTATAGGCGTCATCCAGCACATAAATTCCTTTCTCTTCCGGTGCATTCGGAAGCCCCAGTTCTTTCCGGGAACATATCATACCATTCGATGGAACCCCTCGCAATTTTGTCGGTTTGATTTTCATCCCGCTTGGCATGACGGCGCCCACTCTTTAGCGACAACCACTTTTTGGCCGGCATCAACATTAGGGGCACCACAAACAATCTGCAGTTGGTCATCACCTGTATCAACCTGGCAGACACTTAAATTGTCAGCATCCTCGTGCTGTGACGTTTCGTTGACATAACCGACAACAAACTTTGGACTTAAATCGAAATCAAGCGGATCAGCCAGGTTACTGTGACTGAACACTTCTTTCATTTGATCCAACAGTGTCTCCGTCAAGGTAATACTGCCCTTTAAATCAAAATAGCTTGAGGCGTTAAAAATGTTGTAACCGATAATAGTACCTTGTTTATTCGTTATTTTTGTTATATCCCCATAGTTTTCGTATATGATGTCATAACGATTCCCGTCTTCAAGCGGAACTATCAAGACATCCCCTATACCACCGGGATTATAAAAAACATCCATATGGCTCATTCCTTTCTATTTCTTTTCCGGACGATTTTTGGCAAGTATGAAAACCGGTTCGAGCGTTTTATTTTCATAAATGAAGGGCAATGAGGTGATTGGGATGCGTCCTTCTGCAAAAAACTTCATCGTCATTTGTGCCAATATATCATAGCCCGCCTTATTTTGGATATCGGCAAATATCAACACATCCTGGTGCGGTACTGCAACGGCCAGTTCGCCTTTTACGTTTGCCATCATCTCTTCCAGAAACGCTTCATTTAAAATCCGGCTTGCATCATAACCATCCTGCTTTGCCACAAAATAAAAATCATTATCGGCAACGGTATCTTTTTTATAGTCATTATCCAAAGAACGGATATTAAAGCTGGCAATTTCATCGATCCGCTCTTTTGTCCAGCCTTCATCCTCCAGCATTGATTCATCAATTAACTGATAGGATTTACCCAGGTCCAGCGCATAATAGACACGCGTCTCTGCCGTATGTTCTTTATGAATAAGTTTTTTACCGCTGTTCGTTTCAGTTGTAAATGACGTAGCCCGGATAACGGGAAAAATATTTTTCTCCATCCCGGAAAGGTAATGTTCTTCATGCATAATCTTCAATGCCTCTGATACATGCTCCTCCAGATCATCAATGGCCGCTTCACCACGTTCATTATACTTTGAAACGACATTCGGTAGTGTAATCGTCATTCCCTGTCCGGTGTCTTTCCACTCGATACGAAACGTGTCTTTATCACGGTTATAGGATGTTCTGAAACGCTCGTTTGACAACCTTTCCTGAAGTATCTTTTTCATTTTGAGACTGGTCATTTTCATATCTCTGCATCCTTTCCTATCCGCTGACTTCTTCCATAAATGCCATAATTTCACGTTTAGTTTTCCGGTCTTTACTGACGAATCGGCCGACTTCCGCACCATCCTTGAATGCAATAAAACCTGGAATTCCGAAGACGTCATATTTCTGACAAAGATCAATGAACTGATCACGGTCCACTTCAACAAAAGTAAAAGATGGATAGGCTTCTTCAATTTCCGGTAAAACCGGTTCGATAACACGGCAGTCCGGGCACCAGTCAGCCGAAAACACCGCGACCACATTTTCATTATTTATAAAGTCGTTGAATTGATTTTCCGATTCAATTATTTTCATGTCGCATCTACCTCCATCACTACATCTATCATATCTTTGATTTTGCTTGGATTCAATCATCATGACGTTATCGCAAAATAGCGTAAAGTTCAATTAGTGCTATTCATGTGTTACAATTCGCACCTCTAATTTGCCATCACAATCGAGCGCGCCATGCTCATCATCGCTTCAGAATCACGTTCCATTCCCGATTTGGATGTGTAGGTTGTAATTTTGACACCGCCAATTCCAGTCTGAAGTTCGTAGCTGTCTTCCTCATCATCCTGAAGAACACGGATATAGCCAAATTTTTCCTGGTCTACAAAGGTCTCAAGCAGTAGAGCCTGTTCACTGTTTGCCGCTGCTGATTCGTAGCTTAACTTACTGAGCGGGGATTCAAGGTTATTATAAAACACAATATAGGTCTGTTCACCATCTTCCAGGACGACATTGGTTGCATCTTCCTCAACGACATCCATGCCTTGGGGTACGTGCATCGAAAAGGTATTCAGCTGTTGATTGGTTTCGATTGACTCGTCAGCATTAAAAACGTCTTCCGCGGTGTCTTCCGCACTTTTGATTGCCTCTTCCTCTGACGGCATACTGCACCCCATCAATACAGAAACACAAAATAACATAATGATAACACCTTTTAACTTTCTCAATGCTCTTCCCCCAAATCCAGTACTTTTTCCTTAGTCTATGATACTATGATTTCTTATTTTGACAAGGGAATTGTTTTAATTCAGATTTTTTTGTTTGCGTTGTTTTCAAAAAAAGATAAGATAGAATAAGAAGATAAATTATGGAGGGATCTACATGGAATTAACGGTTTATCTCGCAGGCCAGATTCATGACGATTGGCGGGAACAATTAAAATCAAAAGCTCAAGAGAAAAATCTCCCGCTTACATTTGTCGCACCACAGACAAACCACCACCGTTCTGATAATGTGGGAGAAGACATTCTCGGCGAACAGCCCGGCAATGTGTATAAAGATGATGCGGCATCGAGTATTAACAATTTACGGACACAGGTGCTGATGCAAAAATCAGACGTTGTCGTTGCATTGTTCGGGGAGAAATATAAACAATGGAACACAGCAATGGATGCCAGCGCTGCCATCACCATGAATAAACCGACGATTCTCGTGCGGCCCGAGTCACTCATCCACCCGCTGAAAGAACTTTCCAATAAAGCTAATGTTACGGTTGAAACAGTCGATCAGGCATTGGATGTATTGAACTATATTTATGAATGACAAAAGCTGCGGCGGGAATCAAAAGAAGTGAATTCCGCAGAGACAATCGTAGCATATCCATCAATCCGAAAATACGATAAACGAAGCTCGGTTAATGAACCGAGCTTTTTACTGTCTTCTTGAATTGCATTTCAAAACGGTGGAAAGCTATCGAAAGAGCGGTCCTCTCGTGCATTTCACTCCACCAAAGTGTCCGTAAGCTACGTGAGAAGGTCTGTCTCGTGCGCTTTCCTCTTCAAAAGTGATGAAAAACTACGAGAGAGCAGTCCTCTCGTGCATTTCACTTCACCAAAATGTCCGTAAGCTACGTGAGAAGGTCTGTCTCGTGCGTTTTCCTCTTCAAAAGCGATGAAAGCAATCGAGAGAAAGGCCCTCTCGTTCATATTCCTCTCAAAAAACGGTGAAAAACAACGTGAAAAGGAAATTTAATTCAAATATCTTTTCAAACAGCGCAAAGCCAAAGCAGAAATGTTATTAATGATCAGATCGTATATCAATAAAAAATAGACACGAATCGAAATACGATTTGTGCCTATCATTCTTAAGCGCTGATCATTTTTTCTCCGGGAAATGAACGTGTATACTTAACACCTTGCTCATTTATTTTCCTCTGCATATTCCCACTGTCCATGCAAAAGCTTAACGACATGTACAAACATCTTTTGTCTTGAAATGCGATCATTGGTGAAAATGCCAATGGCTCCTTCCTTTTTGCGAACATCCTGCCGTTTGGCATAAGCATCCATCACATCGCCAAGTTCAATTCCTTTCTTCAGCTCATCATCAATTTCTGCCGGCAGTAAAATTCTGGCACCACTGGCTGTAAATATATTGTTTTCCTTTGTTATAAGCGCACCCCAATTGCATAGGTACAATTCATTGTCAACATACATGACACCGCCTTCCAGACCGATGCCGATTGCCCCTGATGCTGTTTCAAGTCCGTTGAAAGCCCGATTAATGGCACCCAATCGTGTCTCCGCATCTGAAAATGGCTGCTGACTGACCATGGATGGTGCATCTGCCGGGGATACTTGATCATCTGAAAAAACTTCTTTCACTGCTGCGATTTTAGTGGGATTTTTTGATCCGACTACGATGTCCATATTGGCTCCTTAATTCGATTTAATCGCGTCAACTGCATTTTGGTCCGTTGATTTAACGAGTTTCACGAGCAATTCTTTGGCAGCCTGGTAATCATCCACATGAATAATAGATGAAGACGTATGAATATAGCGCGAGCAGATACCGACAACTGCTGACGGAACGCCATCATTGGAAACGTGAACACTGCCTGCATCCGTACCACCTTGTGAGATGAAATACTGGTATGGGATATCACTTGATTCAGCTGTATCCAGAATAAAGTCCCGCATACCGCGATGAGTGATCATCGACTTGTCAAAAATGCGCAACAGGGCACCTTGACCCAATTGGCCAAATTCTTCATCGTTGCCTGACATATCATTGGCCGGTGAAGCATCAAGCGCATAAAAAATGTCCGGTTGAATCATATTGGCAGCTACTTTAGCGCCTCTAAGCCCAACCTCCTCCTGAACGGTCGCACCAGAGTAGAGCTGGTTTGGCACTGATTCACCCTCCAGTTCTTTTAACAGTTCAACAGACAGCCCACAACCATAACGGTTATCCCACGCCTTGGCAAGAATTTTCTTCTCGTTGGCCATTGGTGTGAACGGACAAATTGGTACAATTGACTGACCGGGTTTGATGCCGATTTTTTCTGCGTCCTGCTTATCATCAGCTCCGATATCGATCAGCATATCTTTCGTGTCCATTGGCTTCTTCCGCTGTTCCGGTGTCAAGTTATGCGGTGGTGTTGAGCCAATCACACCGATGACCGGGCCATTATCAGTCATCACTTGTACGCGCTGTGCCAGCAGCACCTGGCTCCACCAGCCGCCCAATGTCTGGAAGCGGATCATGCCATTTTTAGTAATTTGTGTAACCATAAAGCCAACTTCATCCATATGACCAGCGACCATCACCCGTGGACCGTCACCATTTTTGACGCCGAAAACACCCCCAAGATTATCCTGGATCACGTCATCAGCATACTTTTCCAGTTCACCCCGCATAAACGTGCGAACGGCGTGTTCGTTACCGGGAGCCCCCTGCAGTTCTGTCAGGTTTTTAAACAAATCCATCGTTTCCTGATTCATCTGTATTCCCTCCGTTTATATGTAATAGATTCAGTATAACGGAAAATATACACATCTTTCCACCATTCCAATATTGTTCCACATTAAACCGCCTGTTTTAATCCCAATCGGTTTTTATTTTGATATTTTTCCGTTATACTAGTAATTAAAATAAGAAAGCGATAAAATATTAATTCCAGAGGTGACCAGAGTATGAAAGCCAGAAATGCAGTCATTGCTGCCGGAGCAGGAATCGCAGCAGGATTTATAATGAAACAGCAAATCGACCGCTATCAGAAAATCACACCCGAGAAAGCGTTGAAACAAGCAAAAGAATCATTCAAAAAGCAGGGCCCAATCAGCGGTTCCTGGATTTACATGAAACCTGAGGAAGTCGAGAAAAACGGATTATTGTACAACGCCTATCGCGGTGGAGTTACACGGAATATCGACGGTGAGAACAAGCAATATGAATTTTATATTGATGTTGATACAGGTGCCGTGATTGACTCCGTGGAGACCGCATAATCTTTGCTCATACCATAAAATGCACCGTCTTTATACGGTGCATTTTTTTAAAAATAATATTCAGTAAATTATGATAACATAACTTCTTATCCCATGATGCCGCATAGAAAGGGAGGTAGGGAAACATTCATGCGAAAATTCTGGCTGTCAATTGTTGGCGGTGTTATAAGCGGCTTAATAATTTCGCTGATTGCTTTTCAGAATGAACCGTTAATCATAAGTTATCAGAAGAAATATCCGGAAGACACTTATACCGTTTCCGGACTTAATTTCGAGCTCATTGTTGATTCTGGACGAATGATGGTCATTAGCTTTGTTATCATTTTCGTTGGCTGGATCCTCATTGAAAAACTGATCAATAAAACAGGGAAACGTGACGTTTAATATGAAGCGGGCATTTCACTTTTGCTCGTTGCCCCCTCAATTAGTTCAATGACAGCCACCAGTCACAAGGTAATCATCTGACTAATTTAATATATTCAACTGCATTTACCGATTATCCCCGTAATCATACCGCTCCCGTTCCACTTGACCGATCCGTTCGCCCGCTTCATCAAATTGAATCGCCCGGAAGTACGCGTCATGATAAAATGTATACCATGCTTGTTTCCGATAACCGAAGTCCATCCACTTTTCTTTCTGATGGACGGATGTCACCGGATAATCATCATAGGCCAGCGCCCACAGCTTATTTTGATGGGCATGCGTCGGCATGATGTCCGCCATATGAATCCATGTATGATGATCATCCTCAAATAGAATAATCGAATGGCCGTCACTGTGTCCGCCGGTGTGGATCATCTTCAGGCCGTCAGTAATGGTCAGTTCATTCTCAAACGGCTCTACCTGCTCCACGACCGGTTTCCAGTTCATTTCCCAATATGTATTGGCCGAGCGAATATTCGGGTTGCGCATTTCATCCCATTCAACACGGGAAACGTAAATCACGGCATTTTTAAAAACTGATTCATAACCATCATCCACAGGTTTCGTCAAGCCGCACGCGTGATCAAAATGTAAATGCGTCATCAGCACGACGTCAATATCATCTGTGGAAAGTCCCAATTCTGCAAGTGACTGATCAACAGATGACTCTTCCAGCACACCGAAGTTCCGGATTTGTTTATCGGTTAATTTCCCATTTCCCATGCCGGATTCAATTAAATAATTTTTTCCGTCAATCTGGAGTAAAATCGGATCTGTCCTGAGTTCAATCTGATTCTTCTCATTGTATGGATATTTCTTTCCCCATAATGCTTTCGGGACAACCCCAAACATCGCTCCGCCGTCGAGAAAATTCACTCCACCGTTAAGCCATGTCAGTTTTGCCCGTCCAATCTGTAACGTTTCCAATTGTCATCCTCCTTTACCTATATATTCAGTTTAGCGAATCCAAGCCACGCTGTAAACGATTGCATTCCGGTATTAAAAAAACTGTTTTCTCAAAGATTATTTTTTGCCCCAAAACCCATAAACTGCGACATAATTTTTGGAATGTCTTCCTCCCATTCTAAAACTACGAAAAGAACCTTAAAAAAAGACTGGTATCCCAGTCATTTTTTAAAATATACGAGAACCCTGCTTTCCGCCACAAATGCCTAATCAAATTGAGCACGGCAGCGGTAAATGGGTTGTCCCTTTGCTGAGAATTTCTCTTCGTATTCAGTCATGATGTTTTCGGAATCTTCAATACTGTGAAGATCGATTGTTACGTCCTCCAGTTTCAGCCCAAACTGGGAAAAGCTGACGAGTGAATACTCAAATAGACCCTGATTATCTGTTTTTAGCACGATTTCCCCTTCAGGCTGCAATATATGCTGATACTGTTCGAGAAACGTATGAAAGGTCAGCCGTCTTTTGGCATGGCGTTTTTTGGGCCATGGATCGGAAAAATTCAAATAAATGACGGAGATTTCATTCTCGGCAAACAGTTCTTGTAAGTCAGCTGCATCAACATGTAACAACACCACATTATCCCGGCCTGCATCTTTCATTTTACTGCCGGCCATAACAATGATACTTTTGGCCAATTCAATGCCGATAAAATTCACATTCGGATGCTGCTCCGCCATACCTGCCATAAATTGACCTTTTCCGGTTCCAATTTCCAAATGAATCGGATTGTCATTTCCAAACAATTCCTGCCACTTTCCCTTTTTTTGCTCCGGGTTCGGGATAATCAAGTGTGTATTCTCTTTCAGAAAGTCATCTGCCCACGGTTTATGACGCTGTCGCATGATACTTCTCCTTTATCCATAAGCATATAATTTGTCATATTGGTTAACACTTTAAATTGAGGTGATTTAAATGACGCTGACGACACACAACCAATTACAATTATTGCATGATATTTTAACTGAACAGACGGAAGATTGCTGTGGCGAAATTAGCGAATACCAGCAAATCAAACGATTAGTACAGGCGCTGATAGCGAACGATCGTATTTCAGACGAGCAGCTGCTCCAATTGCTGCCTGAAATTTATAATTACGGACGACAGGGGGAAATTGCCCAAAACGATGAAGAACACATTCTTTCCAATAAGTCAAATATCAATACGTGGGTAAATGCTATCCAACAGACTAGCGTAGAATAGCATCTCCTACATATTGATTCAGATCACGTAAATTGGTTAATCGGTCCTGCATTTTATCCATTCGGCTGCGTTCATGATGCCAAACCAAATAAGAAAGAGCATCCATGATTAAATACCAGTACATGCGTTCAAATAACTGCTCATCCCTGGCAATTCCATACTGGTTCAGCCATACACTCCAGTCTTCCTGTGGTACATACCATTTTAATATGAAACCAAAGTCCATGGCTGGATCAGCTATCGTGGCATTATCCCAATCAACCAGGTAGAGCTGTCCTTTTGTGGTTAATATAATATTATTATGATTCAAATCGCAATGACACACGACCTGCTGCCGATTACGGGTATACGGCAGCAAGCGCTGCAGGTATTCAATCGCTTTCCTGACTTCTTTATAGTGATCTGTCAAACCACTTGAGCTCAATTGTTCGACAATGTCATTAAAATGCTCATCTGGTGTAACCGGCTTTTTACCCAGTCGCATAAGCATATGCAGAAGTTCGGATGATCCGTGTATTTTACGGAGCAGATCAGCTACCCGGTGATGCTGCATCTCCTCAGTTTTCAATTCCCGTCCTTCAAGCCACTCCTGAGCGGTTATAACATCACCATTTTCCATCCGTTTCGTAAAGACAAGCTTTGGCACAATACCCTCTGCTGATAGGACTGCCAAAAATGGCGATGAATTTCTTTTCAAAAACAGACGTCTTTCATTTTTTTCAGCAATGTAAGCATCACCTGTCAGTCCGCCGGCAGGGGTGATCGTCCATTCTTTTCCTACTGCTTGTTGAAGCCAACTCACTATAAATACCTCAAATCATGAATAGATTGACATTAATAGACCTGAATTAAAAAAACTCAGGCTTAGCCTCGTCTTTCCAGAGGTCAGATGCCGGAAATCAGACTTGAAGAAATCGGCGAAATAGCCTCCGTATTAAAACGTTATCCGAAATTTATACTTTCTTTTCGACATAAAAACAGACATGAGATTAGATTATCGGAAATCCGTTATGTTTTCAACCGAAACTTATATTCCCATTATCTTAATATGCTGTTTCTCTTTCGTAATCATGCATACCGGGCAGTCATCTGTCTGACCATCCGTCTGATACGTTACCGGTTTATGCGGGTATATTTCCAGGTGTTCAGCCTGAAACAATTCAACTTCCTTAAATTGCGTATGCTTCCCGCTAAAAACCGTTATAAATAAACCCAGTACCTTCCATTTGGATATTGAATGAATAATCAGTACAGGAAACCTTTCCGGCTGGATGACAGCATCAGGTATAATTTTCATGCCGCCGCCAAAGTAAGGGTGATTCGTAATGGTAACCATCCAGCAATCCTTGAGTTTGCGTTGTTGACCGTCAGCTATGATTTCCAGATCCATCGGCTTAAAACGAAATAAAACCTGCAGCAGTGCCATAATATAGCTTATTTTTCCCAGTCTAAGCTTGTTCAGTTTCTGTTTATAACGGGATTGATTAACGGTTTTGGCGATTTCAGCATCGAAACCAATTCCGATATTATTGACGAAATACCTTCCCTGATGGTGATCGGTGCGAAAATAACCGAGCCAGTACGGTTTACCTTCAATTCTATTAATAATCCGGTTAAACATGTCAACAGGAGAACCGCTAATTCCGCATCCTCTGGCAAAGTCATTTCCGGAGCCTGCAGGTATAGAAGCCACCGGTAACTTTGCAACGTTCAAACCGTTAATCACCTCATGCAATGTTCCGTCACCTGCAATGACAATCACGCACGTTACCGGTTCCTGAAAGTCAGTCAGCTGTTTCGCAATTATTTCAGCATGACCGCCGTACTGTGTAAAAAAACAATGGGTGTCGACTTGTGAGAAAGGTTTACTATTCGCAATTCTGTTGTATATCTTTTTTGCCCGCCCGCTTCCTGAAACAGGGTTTACGATAAAAATATACATTTAGTTTTCTCCGTTTGTGAATGTATGGCTATTGTCGGCTTCCCACTCCGGCCTTTTAACAGCGGTTGTCCTGCAGTTCTTCAGTAATAATTCTGCCGATTTCAGCTGCTGGTTTTTTAATGGGGAAACGAGTTGTCGTTTTTCAGTAAACCAATTCTCATAGTCATGTTTTCCTATGACTTTCGTGTTGTAGGGTTCTCTGTGCGATGTGATATGATTCGCCCGCGATAATACAACCTTCTTGACAGGCAGCACAGCACCTTCCTGGCTGAGGGCGCTTTTTACAATTTGCTCGGTCCGTTTTAAAGCGAGTAATGGACTCAGTATTTTGGATTCTGTTGTACCTTTCTTCATCAGCCAGGTTCGATCACCTTCAGCTGTAATGAGTGTATCGGGCGATTCTTCAATCATATAAATAATTTCAATTCCAATTGGACTTATTAAAATGATTTCACCATCAACCGGTGCCTTTTTCACATTAAAAATGGGGTAATACATGACGAGATATGTATCCGGAAAACGTTTCAGAAAGTATTTCAGAAGATCATTCTCATTATAATCTTTTTCCATGAATGACACATCTGTGACCGTTGATGAAGCCCATTTCAACTGCAGCGGAAACAACTTATCCAGAAAATAGTGTTTTAAATCTTTTTCTGTCTCTGGAAGGGTGCTTGTTTCATCATTGGTTGCTGATTCCATTTTTTGGCTGCTTGTTTTAAAAAATGACTTCCATTTGGAAAATGCAGATTCCGGCGTATCTTTTCCTGAATCCTCCGTCATATCGTCATCCAGCCACATATCATAGATCTTTTTCCAATTATCCTGTTTCATGCGGATAAATTGACTTGCATACCGATAGACATTCCATTCATATCGCGAAACATAGTCTTCAAGCTTTATCAGCTGCGCCATTCAATTGCCTCCCCCCCAGTAAATCATAACGAGCCACAGCAAAATATTTAGCCTGAATTATTCATAACTTCATGATATATTCTTCGGTGATCCCGTTATAACAGCACTTTTGAGCATTAACGCTGATCACCCAAAAAGTGAAAGTAAAATAAATGAAAAGGAGCCCAACTTTTGGTAATGTAATAAGTGACTAAACAAAAACATACCAAGGGGGCTCTTCTATGACTATGACTACTATGTGGTGATCATGTTATCAGATTACATAAAGCAATTGAAGAAATGGTTCATATAAAAGATGGCGTATCTTCATCGCAAGTCATGTCAATTCATGATGATTCATGAGATTCGAATGCTGCCGGGTTACGATGCGGCGATCATGGCGATAAACTTAAAAATATGATCCGGTATTTACAACGTTCTGGATAAGCCTGAGCTCGCTTCTCAGCCTACAATGTCCCGATTAAACCAACATTTGGACAAGGAACCCATGAAACAGCTTCAAACGGTAAATCAAACCATTACCGAACGTTTTCAAGAACTGGAACCGCTGAAATCCTGGTGCTGGATATTGATTCATCCAATTCACCAACCTACGGGGATCAGTATGGCAGTTCGTATAACCCACATTACGGTGAAAATGGCTACCATCCCATTTTTATGTTTGAAGGGGATACAGGTGATTGCCTCAAAGCTTCCTTGCGTGCCGGAAACGTGTATACATCAAGACAAATCGTTGCTTTCGTAGGTCCTGAACTGAAACGATTAAGAAAGAAGTATCCGCACATCAAGATCATCATCCGTGGTGATAGTGGATTTGCCACACCGGGGTTGTACGACTTTGTGAAGAACTGGGCCGCGGAATTATGTTCCGTTTGAAGGCTAACCAACGCCTGCAGCGGATTGCCGGTGAGTTTGAAAGTGAGATACTCGATGATCCTGAAATCGACATTTATGATGGCCGCCATCATGAATTCTACCGGGCATTTACATACAAAGCTGCCAGTTGGGATGAACCCCGTAATGTGATGTTGAAACTGGAAAAGCCGGTTGATCAATTGTTGTTTATTCCCACTTTTATCGTCACAACACTGGATGATTCGCCGGAGGATACCGTACAATTTTACGCTGAGCGCGGCAAAATGGAAAACTACATCAAAGAAGGGAAGCTCGGCTTCGCTTTTGGCCAAATGAGCAGCACAGCGTTTGAAATCAACGCAAACAAATTACAGATTGCTGTCCTGGCTTACAATTTAAATAATGGAACTACGCCCGCCTTTGTATGCCGACAAAAGATGAAAAAAGCCATCAAATCCAAACCATTCGCACAAGTTTAATCAAAATTGCCGGGAAAGTGATTCGATCCGGACGCTATATCACATTCAAATTGTCCAGTAGTTCGCTATATAAGAATGCCTTTTACAGCACGCTGAATCGAATACAGCAGCTTCCAATGTTGTGTTAGCCAATTTTGCGCAGACTCAAGGAAAATTTAAAAAATGAGTTTCCTCCATCGGGATACGTATGTCCTTTTTTAACTCCAATTATGGAAAAACCTGTAATATATGGGTTTTTATCAAATGAAAAAAGAGATTTACAAAGATAATTGATAAAAATGCTTCTGAATTTTTAATTTTGACCTTCAATATATGCAGAATGTGTTTCTATGAATAATTCAGGTTTAGGATCTCTTCCAGATAGATTCGGTAAAGAACGACCTGATTAACTTGTTAAACGTTTGTGGTTCTCTTATAATGTTTTTTTATTTCAGACAGATCTTTCATGGCACCGCCCCATTTTTTTGCCAGCGTTATATGCGGCGTATAGGCCCGATTTTCCTGCTGAAATCCTGTTTGCACTGCAATGTCTTCAACACGACTCTGTAGACGGAGCAAGTCAGGTTTTTGCTCCACACCCGCCCATAAAACACGCGGCCTTTTGGGGTTGCCAAACGTGCCTAACGTACCAGTCAATAATGAGAATGCACTGAATCGTTCAATTTGCTGCATGGACTTCATTAACGTATTAAGATGATGCTCGTCAACTGCCCCAAGAAACTTCAAGGTGATATGAAAATCATCCGGATGCACCCATTGCTTATAAGGCAATTCCGCTTCCAACTCACGCTGCCAACCGGCGAACTGTTCCTTAAGAAATCCCGGCAGCGGAACAGCTATAAAATAATGTGGCGAATTCATCTGTATCCCTCATTTTTATACGATTTATATCGTATACTTTATTAAAATACTTTAAAGTTTTCACAACAAATAATAATTTTTACTTTTCTCTGACACAATTTAGCTGTAAAATTAAATTATCGGCACAGGTAGTTGCACCAAAGAAAATGATATTCCCTAGGGAGTGGTTTTTTGAATCATGCGACATCTCGTATGCTGACAAGAGTGAAGGCTGTCTACCTTTACATAAGAGAAAAAGGAACAGTCTCAACCCAGGAAATCGCTGATGAATTTGGAACAACTGACCGCACCATCCAACGTGATTTGAGTATTCTGACACATAATGGTTTGGTAAAAAGCCCTATACGGGGGAAATGGAAAACCACAAACAAACCTGTCAACATTTCCTGATAATCAGGATGAAGCAGCTGACGCTTGTAAGTCAGCTTTTTTTTTGGACATCATTTTTCAGGCTATCAATTTCATCGTTGGTCAGTTCGCGAAATTCCCCGCTATCCAAAGCGCTATCCAACTTCAAATTTCCCATCTGGACCCTTTTCAAATAAACAACTTTTTTACCGATTGCTTCAAACATCCGTTTCACTTGATGAAACTTCCCTTCAGTAAGGATAACATGCACTTGAGAGATACGGCCTGCACGCAAAATATCCAATGTCGCCGGCTTGGCCGTATAACCGTCATTTAATTGAATACCACGCTCAAATTGTTCAACATCCTCCTCTGTCACGTGTCCCTCAATATCTGCGTAATATGTTTTTTCTATGCCTTTCTTTGGAGAGGTAAGCGAATGCCCCAATTCACCATCGTTCGTAATCAGCAAAAGCCCTTCTGTATCTTTATCAAGTCTGCCGACCGGAAACGGATTAAAGCGTTTATAAGCATCCGGCAACAAATCGATGACCGTCTTATCACGAGCATCAACCGTTGCCGAAACATAGCCAGGCGGTTTATTCATCATGATATAAACAAACGCCTGATAATGCACCATTTCGTTATTGACTTTTACACTATCATTTTCCGGGTTAACGTGGGAACTGCTGTCTTTAACTATTTTCTCATTAACGGATACTTTCTTTTTCTTAATTAGTGCTTTGACGTCTTTTCTGCTGCCATAACCCTTGTTAGCAAGCAATTTATCAAGTCGCATGAACATCCTCCATTCATCTGCGGAATAATCGCTCAAGAACCCTTACCCGGTCACCTAATACACGCTCAAGCAATGTTGATTGATAACTGAACCATAAGTAGACGATGCCACCGGTTGCAACACCGGCAGCAAGCATGATCGCGGCCGCTCCTCGTGATGTCCCATAGTCCAAAAAGGTTCCGAATAAAGCTTTGATGATGACAATGGCTATCACCATAAACACTGAAAAAATACATATCAGTAAAAAACGTTTAAATGTTTGTCTGAACGAAAATTGGATAGCCTTTTGAATCCGCCATAAGTTTAATGCAACGGCTGTCCCGGCTGCAAGTCCAGTACCAAAAATAGCCCCTTTGGCACCAAATGTATGGATCAGCTGGATATTGAATAACACTTTTATTAAGACACCGGCAGATAAACTGATGACGGCAAATTGCTGTTCATTAATTCCCTGCAGGATGGCTGCTGTCACTGTAAACAAGGCAAACAACAAAGCAACCGGTGCGTACCACCCAAGCAATGAACCTGTATAGTCAATGTTATCCATTCCAAACATCGCACCATATGCTACGCCGGATAGCGTCGACAACCCAACAACTGCCGGCACAACAAGAACAAGTACAATTTGCAGCGCCTGATTAATCTGCTGATTTAACATCGGCCGGTTGTCTTGTGTAAATGTTTTGGTCAAGGCGGGTATAATCGCCAGTGACATTCCGGTAGCAATCGTGACCGGAATGATGACCAATTTATGACCAGAATAATTGATCACCGAGTAAGCTGTATCAAATAATTCTTTTTGCCCGATGGCTGTCATTGCCCGTTCAATTGTAAACTGATCCACCAGCTGATATAGGGGGATAGCTACGCCTATCAAAATAAAAGGCCCTGCATACCGGAATAATTCGGTAAATAAACGCTTTGTCGGTACATCGTATGTATAATGCTGTTGCTCTGCATTTTGGCGAATATTTGCCTTCCGCTTTCGCCAATAAACAAGCAAAACGACACAAGACGCCAGAGCACCGATAAAGGCAGCAAATGTGGCAAACCCTACCGCTGTGGGGATTGTGCCGCCAACGACCTCCATGACAATAAATGCGGAAACAAGAATAAACCCAATGCGAACAATTTGTTCAACGACCTGAGATACGGCAGTTGGCCCCATTGACTGATACCCTTGGAAAAAGCCGCGTGTAATACTCATTGGTGGTATAATCAATAAAGCAAAACTTACCATCCGAATGACCATGGCAACATCAGCAACGGCAATATTTCCTGTCTCCTCATCTGTTATTATATAGCCGGCAAGCCATTCAGCACTGAAAAACAGAAATAAAAAAGCAAGAAATCCTGTAACAGCCATTAACATAATGCCGGCTCTGTACATTCGCATCCCGGTTTCATAATCACCTAACGCATTATATTTGGACACAAACTTCGAAACCGCTAATGGTACACCAACCGTGGAAATACTGATTAAAATATTATAAGGTGTATACGCAAATGAAAACAGCGTACCACCTGTTTCGCCTACGAGTTCAATAAACGGGATAACATAAATCATCCCCAGAAATTTTGATAAAAACGTGGCACCGGTGAGCATCATGGTGCTCCTGACAATATTCGACATCATTTCACCTGCATCTGCTATAAATTACATTCAGTATCATTTTACCACAGAATACGCGTGGTTTCGTTAAATTTACGTCACAGAAATTCGGAAAAATGGATTGTTTTTAGGGTATAGAAAAACGTGGTATGCTACTTAATGAAAGGAATGAAGCACATTGACTTACGATGTCGTTGTAATCGGCGGAGGGCCATCCGGATTAATGGCTTCAATTGCCGCAGCTGAAAAAGGTGCAGCAACCTTATTGCTGGAAAAGGGAAGAAAATTAGGCACGAAACTGGCTATTTCCGGAGGCGGCCGCTGTAATGTCACAAACAGGCTCCCGGAAGATGAAGTCATTAAACATATACCTGGAAATGGGAAATTTTTGTACAGTCCTTTTTCTGTTTTCAATAATTACGATATCATCAATTTTTTTGAAGGAATGGGCGTTGGTCTAAAAGAAGAAGATCATGGACGGATGTTTCCAGTCTCCAATTCAGCCAAAACGGTTGTGAATGCACTCATCAGCAAATTGGATAAACTGGGTGCAGAAGTTCGAATGAATACGCCGGTAAAAGCTGTGCATTATGATGAAAATGAGCATACGATTATGTTGGAAAGCGGCGAAAAAATAGTTACAAAATCGCTTGTCGTCGCAGTCGGAGGGAAAGCAGTCCCTCACACAGGGTCAACGGGAGACGGCTATGCATGGGCCACAAAAGCCGGCCATACCGTCACAGAATTATACCCGACAGAAGTCGCACTCACGTCCAGTGAAACATTCATTCAAAATAAAAGCCTACAGGGGTTATCGTTAAGGGAAGTTTCTCTGTCCGTTTTAAACACAAAAAATAAACCAATCATAACACATCAAATGGATATGATTTTCACCCATTTTGGCATATCCGGCCCGGCCGTTTTACGCTGCTCACAATTTGTTGTTAAAGAGCTCATGAAAGGCCGGCAGGAAGTACCAATGCTTCTTGACGTGATTCCCGACAGGCAAGAAGAACAGTTGACACAAACAATTTTTAAATCAATGAAAGAAAACCCTAAAAAGTCCATCAAAAATATTCTAAAAGGGTTGGTTCCGGAGCGACTTCTTGACTATATGTTAGTGACCCATAATGTAGATGCTGAACAAAAAGCAGCAACGGTTTCAAAAGAAGTTGTCCGCAATGTTATTCATGAACTCAAAACTTTCCGCTTCACCATAAATGGATCATTGCCACTTAAAAAAGCATTCGTAACAGGCGGCGGTGTTTCGATAAAAGAAGTGATGCCAAAAACAATGCGATCAAAATACATGCATGGTTTATATTTTTGCGGCGAAATTCTGGATATCCATGGCTACACAGGCGGCTATAATATCACTTCTGCTTTAGTAACCGGACGTCTTGCAGGTATGAACGCTGCTGAAGAATCACTCTGACAGCTCATGTTTGGATTGACCATGTTTGTCCGGCCCATGTTTTGGATGTTCCGGCCCATGTTGATGTTCCGGCCCCATGTTTTGGATGTTCCCGGCCCATGTTTGGATGTTCCGGCCCATGTTTGGATGTTCCGGCCCATGTTTGGATGTTCCGGCCCATGTTTGGAAGGGGAACTGTCTCAAGAGTTCGACAGTTCCCCTTCCTCTGCAGAAAGCAGTCAATTATTTCTTACGCAGCTTTCCCATTTTTTCTGATCAGTGTCACGAAAATTCCACTTTTCCTGCTACGAACGCTTCGATATGTTCAAAAAAACTGGCATTTGATACCTGACATGTTTAATGGTATTCAAGCTAAACCTAATAATGTCCGGGGACTTGTATAGAAAGGATTGAATAATCATGCAAAAAAATAACAATATGTGGCTGCCACTAATTGCTTCCGTTGGCGTCGGAGCAGCGACATACTATAGCATGACACGAAATAACCAGAATTTTGGGCAGGCAGTACAGCAAATGGTTCCGTTTGTTTCGCAAATGAATAATGGCACAAACAGCCAAAACCAAAATTTTTAATGAACTTCAGTTAGAGCAACCAGAAAAAGCGCACCCCTATGGGTGCGCTTTTTCTAAAGTTTGACATCACTTTTAAACTTAAAACGAACAGGGAGGTCAGATTTCGGCTAATGGTATGACTTCTAACATCTGACTTTATTACTTATTCCCTGTACTTCGGTTGTAACTAAAAAAACTGCAAAAACAGCTTGTTCCTCACTGTCTTTCGAGCTGCTACCCACTATATACAAGAATTAATATGCTTTTAAATTCAGACTTTGATCAACCAGCCACTTAACACACTTCGAATTGTTTCCAGCGGTGACCCTTTCTTCCTGCCTGTAAATGAAAAAAATCAGGAGTACCGTTACTCCCGATTTCACTTTGCCTAGCGGCGTCCTACTCTTGCAGGGGTTAAACCCCAACTACCATCGGCGCTGGAGAGCTTAACTGCTGTGTTCGGCATGGGAACAGGTGTGACCTCTCCGCTATCGCTACCAGACCTTTTTCATTTGGTGTGTTAATTCCTATGTTAAGGACAACAATCATTATAGCATTTTTGACGAAAAATGCAAGGGGTTTTTCAGGAATTTGCACCCTGAAAACTAAATAAGAGTTCCATTCAACCACATATGGTTTAGTTAAGTCCTCGATCGATTAGTATCCGTCAGCTCCACGTGTCGCCACGCTTCCACCTCGGACCTATCCACCTCATCGTCTCTGAGGGATCTTACTCACTTAATGTGATGGGAAGTTTCATCTTGAGGGGGGCTTCATGCTTAGATGCTTTCAGCACTTATCCTTGCCACACGTAGCTACCCAGCTGTGCTCCTGGCGGAACAACTGGTACACCAGCGGTGTGTCCATCCCGGTCCTCTCGTACTAAGGACAGCTCCTCTCAGACTTCCAGCGCCCACGACGGATAGGGACCGAACTGTCTCACGACGTTCTGAACCCAGCTCGCGTACCGCTTTAATGGGCGAACAGCCCAACCCTTGGGACCGACTACAGCCCCAGGATGCGATGAGCCGACATCGAGGTGCCAAACCTCCCCGTCGATGTGAACTCTTGGGGGAGATAAGCCTGTTATCCCCGGGGTAGCTTTTATCCGTTGAGCGATGGCCCTTCCATGCGGGACCACCGGATCACTAAGCCCGACTTTCGTCCCTGCTCGACTTGTAGGTCTCGCAGTCAAGCTCCCTTCTGCCTTTGCACTCTGCGAATGATTTCCAACCATTCTGAGGGAACCTTTGGGCGCCTCCGTTACCTTTTGGGAGGCGACCGCCCCAGTCAAACTGCCTGCCTGACACTGTCTCCGGACCGGATTACGGTCCTGGGTTAGAATGTTCGTACAGCCAGGGTGGTATCCCACGGGTGCCTCCACGTAAGCTGGCGCTCACGTTTCGACGGCTCCCACCTATCCTGTACAAGCTGTTACCAACATTCAAATATCAAGGTGCAGTAAAGCTCCACGGGGTCTTTCCGTCCAGTCGCGGGTAATGCGCATCTTCACGCATAGTATAACTTCACCGGGTCTCTCGTTGAGACAGTGCCCAAGTCGTTGCACCTTTCGTGCGGGTCGGAACTTACCCGACAAGGAATTTCGCTACCTTAGGACCGTTATAGTTACGGCCGCCGTTTACTGGGGCTTCGGTTTGGCGCTTCGCGTGACAAGCACGCTAACGCGTCCCCTTAACCTTCCAGCACCGGGCAGGTGTCAGCCCCTATACTTCGCCTTTCGGCTTCGCAGAGACCTGTGTTTTTGGTAAACAGTCGCTTGGGCCTATTCACTGCGGCTCACTCGGTGTGAGCACCCCTTCTCCCGAAGTTACGGGGTCATTTTGCCGAGTTCCTTAACGAGAGTTCTCCCGATCACCTTAGGATTCTCTCCTCGCCTACCTGTGTCGGTTTGCGGTACGGGCACCTGTGAACTCACTAGAGGCTTTCTTTGGCAGTGTGGAATCAGGAACTTCGGTACTCAATTTCCCTCCCCGTCACAGCTTGGGATTGTCAGACGGATTTACCTATCCAACTCCCTCACTGCTTGGGCGCACAATTCCGACAGTGCGCTTTCCCTATCCTGCTGCGTCCCCCCATCGTTCAAACGCTCACGAGGTGGTACAGGAATATCTGCCTGTTGGCCATCGCCTACGCCTTTCGGCCTCGGCTTAGGTCCCGACTAACCCTGAGCGGACGAGCCTTCCTCAGGAAACCTTAGGCTTTCGGTGAAAGAGATTCTCACTCTTTTTTCGCTACTCATACCGGCATTCTCACTTCCAAACGCTCCACCAGTCCTCACGGTCTGACTTCACAGCATTTGGAACGCTCTCCTACCAAACAGAGGTCAGATGCCAGAAATCAGAAGTCGGATTATTTCCACTTTTGTATAGAGAATAAATTTGCTTACCTAACTCTTCATACCGTTGATAAAGATAGGTGTATTTCTGTTCATCCAAATATGTCAAATCCAAACAAAACCACATAACCTTGACTTCATTATTGGAGCCAAGTGATATTTTAAGAAAACGCTTGAAGTCATTAATAGAATCTTTCTTTCCATATCCTTCAGCAATATTTGCTGGAATAGAAAGGGCTGCTCTTCTCAGTTGAGCACCAAGTTCATATTTTTTCAAAGTCAGAAATTCAAGGTGAGTTTATGAATTTTCAATGCAAGTCATAAGCCTGTTTGATAAATCCGTAAATCCTTATAGTGTTTTATCACTATCTTCCCTCACTTTCTGACTTCCGACCTCTGGTATCTGACCTCTGCTCCGCAGCTTCGGTGATACGTTTAGCCCCGGTACATTTTCGGCGCAGAGTCACTCGACCAGTTGAGCTATTACGCACTCTTTAAATGATGGCTGCTTCTAAGCCAACATACTGGTTGTCTGGGCAACTCCACATCCTTTTCCACTTAACGTATACTTAAGGACCTTAGCTGGCGGTCCGGGCTGTTTCCCTTTCGACTATGAACCTTATTCACCATAGTCTGACTCCAGGGTTTGCGTTACTGGCATTCGGAGTTTGACTGAATTCGTAACCGTGAGGGCCCCTAGTCCAATCAGTGCTCTACCTCCAGAACGCTTCTCCCTGAGGGCTAAGCCCTAAAGCTATTTCGGAGAGAACCAGCTATCTCCGTGTTCGATTTGGCATTTCACCCCTACCCACACCTCATCCCCGCATTTTTCAGCATACGTGGGTTCGGGCCTCCAGTCAGTGTTACCTGACCTTCACCCTGGACATGGGTAGATCACACGGTTTCGGGTCTGCGACCGTATACTGTTTACGCCCTATTCAGACTCGCTTTCGCTTCGGCTCCGTGTTTGCCACTTAACCTTGCATACAATCGCAACTCGCCGGTCCATTCTACAAAAGGTACGCCGTCACCCATTAACGGGCTTCGACTACTTGCAGGCACACGGTTTCAGGTTCTGTTTCACTCCCCTTCCGGGGTGCTTTTCACCTTTCCCTCACGGTACTGGTTCACTATCGGTCACCAGGGAGTATTTAGCCTTGGGAGATGGTCCTCCCGGATTCCGACGGAATTTCTCGTGTTCCGCCGTACTCAGGATCCACGCCGGAGGAAATGGCTTTTCGACTACAGGGCTCTTACCTTCTTCGGCTGATCATTCCAGATCGATTCGTCTAAGCCATTTCTTGATAACTCCCATGGCGTGTCCTTCTACCCCGGAAAGCATCGCTTTCCGGTTTGGGCTGTTTCCGTTTCGCTCGCCGCTACTCGGGAAATCGCGTTTGCTTTCTCTTCCTCCGGGTACTGAGATGTTTCAGTTCCCCGGGTGTGCCTCTTGTGCCCTATGAATTCAGACACAAGTACTGCCCCATTACGGACAGCGGGTTGCCCCATTCGGAAATCCCCGGGTCGCAGTCTACTTACGACTCACCGGGGCATATCGGTGTTAGTCCCGTCCTTCGTCGGCTCCTGGTGCCAAGGCATTCACCGTGCGCCATCGTTCACTTAACTAATACGTGCGTTCGTTTGACGAACGTTTTTAAATCAATGTCGTTGAATGTCTTGCTCTATTTAGTTTCAAGGGTCCAAACTTCGCTTCCACACGAGGGATTTTGCTCCCTCAAAACTGAACCAAACAACCATGCATGACTTCCTTAAAAATCCTTAGAAAGGAGGTGATCCAGCCGCACCTTCCGATACGGCTACCTTGTTACGACTTCACCCCAATCATTTGGCCCCACCTCGGCGGCTGGCTCCGAAAGGTTACCTCACCCGACTTCGGTGTTGCCAACTCTCGTGTGTGACGGGCGGTGTGTACAAGGCCGGGAAACGTATTCACCGCGGCATGCTGATCCGCGATTACTAGCGATTCCGGCTTCATACAGGCGAGTTGCAGCCTGCAATCCGAACTGGGAATGGTTTTATGGGATTTGCTTCACCTCACGGCTTCGCTGCCCTTTGTTCCATCCATTGTAGCACGTGTGTAGCCCAGGTCATAAGGGGCATGATGATTTGACGTCATCCCCGCCTTCCTCCGGTTTGTCACCGGCAGTCACCTTAGAGTGCCCAACTTAATGCTGGCAACTAAGATCAAGGGTTGCGCTCGTTACGGGACTTAACCCAACATCTCACGACACGAGCTGACGACAACCATGCACCACCTGTCACTCTGTCCCCGAAGGGAACACGGTATCTCTACCGCCATCAGAGGATGTCAAGACCTGGTAAGGTTCTTCGCGTTGCTTCGAATTAAACCACATGCTCCACCGCTTGTGCGGGCCCCCGTCAATTCTTTTGAGTTTCAGCCTTGCGGCCGTAATCCCCAGGCGGAGTGCTTATTGCGTTAACTTCAGCACTAAGGGGTGGAAACCCCCTAACACCTAGCACTCAACGTTTACGGCGTGGACTACCAGGGTATCTAATCCTGTTCGCTACCCACGCTTTCGCACCTCAGCGTCAGTGACAGACCAGAGAGTCGCCTTCGCCACTGGTGTTCCTCCACATCTCTACGCATTTCACCGCTACACGTGGAATTCCACTCTCCTCTTCTGTACTCAAGTCCTCCAGTTTCCAATGACCACCCGCAGTTAAGCTGCGGGATTTCACATCAGACTTAAAAGACCGCCTGCGTGCCCTTTACGCCAATAATTCCGGGACAACGCTTGCCCCTACGTATTACCGCGGCTGCTGGCACGTAGTTAGCCGGGGCTTTCTGGTCAGGTACCGTCAATGTCCTGCCCTGTTCGAACAGAACGTGTTCTTCCCTGACAACAGAGTTTTACAATCCGAAAACCTTCTTCACTCACGCGGCGTTGCACCGTCAGACTTTCGTCCATTGCGGATGATTCCCTACTGCTGCCTCCCGTAGGAGTCTGGGCCGTGTCTCAGTCCCAGTGTGGCCGATCACCCTCTCAGGTCGGCTACGCATCGTCGCCTTGGTGAGCTCTTACCTCACCAACTAACTAATGCGCCGCGGGCCCATCTGTAAGTGACAGCTTAATGCCGCCTTTCAACTGCCGGTCATGCGACCGAAAGTGTCATCCGGTATTAGCTCGCGTTTCCGCGAGTTATCCCGGTCTTACAGGCAGGTTGCCCACGTGTTACTCACCCGTCCGCCGCTCGTTCCACAGGTGAAACGCCCCGAAGGGCGTTCACCTGCTTCCCGGGCACGACTTGCATGTATTAGGCACGCCGCCAGCGTTCGTCCTGAGCCAAGATCAAACTCTCCAATAAAAGTTTGCCATAAGGTCGACACCGATCAACCTTATAAGTGTCTTAGCTTCAAAAATTGATTTCAGGGTTAAAGTGTCATCAAATCAGACGAAACGTCAAATTCTCAACTTCTTACCTCTGACATCTGTTTATCATACAGGTTGTTTTGTTCAGTTTTCAAAGAGCAAATACTGTCTTTCCCCGACAGCATAAATATTATATCACCATTGATTTAAGTTGTCAATAACTTTTCAACAACATCATCAATGCCCGATATTTTTAGGCCGTTTTTCAACAGCAAGAACAATAATACTATCGTAACTAATAAAAGTCAACAATCAATTGAAACAAAAATTAAATCCCAGGATTGTAATTTTTTCCTGTAAACAGATTAACTAATCACTTCCCCACCCCATTCCAGCATGCCGCCTTCCATATTGGATACGCTGAAACCTTGCTCATCCAAAAACGATGCTGCCGTTTCGGGTGTAATGTGATTAATATGATAATTTTAGCTCCGGACCTAAAGGCTGAGTGGAAACAAAGAAGCTTCCCCATTGTTTATAGCCTCACTAAAAATTTTCAGATTAGTTTAATCTTAACGTCTGAAATGTATAGTATGCAACGATTCGGCACAAAATATAGCAACTGATATTTGAGGTGAAGACCATATGAGATTGTTTAGTGTTATCGGATTGTTGATCGGTCTGTTCATACCTATTGTTACTGAAGCTGAGGAAAACACCCCTTCCCCACAGCAACTTGAAAAATTCACTGAAGATGTAACTGGTAATTCCACCAATGAAACGATTGAATTGAATGGCGTGTTATTTGCACCGGATTCCAATTATTATGAAGAAATATGGACCACTATTTCAGACAATGATGGACAGGAATGGGAAATAACTTATGAAGGCGGATATGAACCTGACATTCAATTTTATGATCTGACTCACGACGGTGTGAATGATATGTTATACCAAAGTTCAGCAAATAAGAGTGGCGATTTATATCACTACCATTTACACACCTTAAAAAATGATCATTTTGAAGAAATTCCACTTCCGGAACAGGAAAACATCCAGGCAGATTTCAAAGATGATTTTAAGGTTGATATTCAAATCGATCACGAAAAAGAGCCTAATACTGTTGATGTACAAAACCGTTCTTCGGAATATGTACAGCTGGGGATCTATGATGAAGATGGAAATCTGGTTGAAAACACAACACCCATTATTGAACCGATCGCTTTCTATGAACCTGTTGAGATAAGTGAACGTAATGGGTTTGCGATAAGGAGTTATCAGCAGATTAATGGTGCTTATCAAGCGGATCGATTGGGGACAGTGGAAACACTGTGGTACTACGAAAATGAGGAATGGATTATCCTGAAAACTGAATGGGTGCCAGCTTAAGAAAAACTCAGGCCTAGGAGCCTTGGACAGAAGTATGCCGTAATTTATGTAAAATAATGTATATTCGATAATTGATTAAAATTGCTTTAAATATGCTTTGGATGAAATCGCCTAATACCCTTTTCAATGCAGGGGTTATAAGGTTTTAACCATAGAAAAAAGCACTCTTTTAATGGTACAATGTTTTTTGAGAGAAAAACAAACCAACGAAGAGTGCTTTGATTTCATTGTACCTTATTTTGTTTAAAAACGCCACAGTTTAGCCACTCTTCGTTGGAATCTCAAAAACGAGGAGAGATTAAATGGCACAACGAAACCCTGATGCCCCTAATCAGATTGTTCTTTTCCAGGAATTATTACAGGACAAGATTGAACATAAGCCACATGCTGCCCGGTTCTTTTCGTACTTGGCAGAGGAGTTGGATCTGACCTACTATGAACGCTTACGAATGGGGGCGCCACCTTACACCCGCCGTATCGTAACGGCTGTTATTTTTTACGCCATGTACCATGGACATTATGCAGCTCAGAAGATCTGTCGGTTTGCCGAGGACAGTATTGGCGCACAGTGGATATTATCCGGCATGCGTATGCCAAGTTATAAAACAGTAGAACGAACGATAGATGCTCTTTTGGCTGAAGTGGACCGCCTTTTCATTCAAGTCATTGGAATCTGTGAAGGGTTGTCCCTGATTGGCCGACAACGCATGCATATTGATGGTACAAAAGTCAAAGCCAATGCCTCGAAGCACAAAGCGATGAGTTATGAGCACCTGACAAAGAAAATCGATCGCCAAACAAACGATATGGAAGCATTATATGACGTTATTAAACCATACATAGATGAAGTGGAGCAGATGCCGGACCATAAGCTGAAGGCTTGTATACATGAACAGGCGGAGCAAGTGCAGCGTCTTTTGCGGAAACAGCATCAATCAGAATTACAACAAAAGGAACAGCAGGTATTCAACCTCGATTCAGAGGTAGAGGAAACCGAAACGAAGCATGGTTACGATGAAGAAGTGTTAAATCCAGTTGCCCTGTTTTAATGATGTGCCAGCGGAATCATTTGAACTGGACAGTGATGTCTTGAACGACGTTCGGCAATTTACACAGATCGAATTCACACGATGGAACAGGCAAAAACAACACTGGAGCAAAAGTGGCAAGAGGAAAATGGGAATAAAAAGATCCCACCAGGAAAACAAATCAATTTTACAGATCCAGATTCAAGTATCATGCTTACGAAACACCATGGTGTGCAGCAATGTTACAACCATCTCGCCTGGGTTGATGTCAAAGCGCATATTATCCTTGGTGCACATACAAGCAACAATGCTTCCGATCAACTTGGGTTACAACCAACGTTGGAACATGCGGAAAAAATGTGCGGCTCGTTAAAAGACATACAAGCCGGCGCCGATGCCGGTTTTTTCTCAGCCAATAATATTGCTTTCATGAGAAGGAAAGGGACGGACTTTTATGCCTCGTACGCCGTAGCGAAATCCCCGTATGCCAAGGATAAGTTTGCGTATGATGCACAGAGTGATACCTACACATGCCCAGAGGGCCAGATGCTTTCACGGCAGAAAACAAAGAAATCAGGAAAGATTGGAGAATACAGCAATAAAGAAGCCTGCCAGTCCTGCCCGCTTAGCCCGCACTGTACGAAAGCAAAAGACGGTATTCGGAAAATAGAAAGGGATATGGAAAATGACCCTATCAGGGAAGAAGCGAAAGCGAAGGCTGACAGTGAGAAAGGTAAAGAAATTCTGAAACAGAGAAAAAGCGTCCGGAACCTGTATGGGCAACATTTCAAGTGCAGGGATGAGTGGGAAACAGATGCATGGACGTGGGATGGACAATGCTTCACGTGAATTCAAATTGCACTGCGTCATGCACAATATCCGGAAAATCGTGAAAGTCTACTTTAACAGTCCGTCGTATCATGAAACCGTCCACCAGAAGGAACAATTATACAAGGATACCGGCTAATAAAGCAGACTTAATGAGAGGAGGTGAATAACGTTTCGCTCAAGAAATTAAAAAATAACATAGTGAAGCTTATTTGGTGTGCCTTTTTTAAATGTCCTCTAATTCTTACATTAAACAAGCCAAAATGAAAACCCGGGCGTTTTTTTAAAGAAAACTTTTGTCCAAGACTCCTAGCCTCCTCTTTCCAGAAGCCAGAAGTAAGAGGGCGGATTGGGTGAAATCGGTGAGGCAGCCGATTTCTGTGTTTGCAACATCACCCTGATTTTTTACTTTCCTTATACGAAAAATACTGACGCGTCTTTTCAGTACCAGAAGTCAGAGGCCGGATTGTAAGAAATCAGCGATTCCAAATTGAAAATGACATCCGAAATTTGATACTTTCTAAAACTTTTAGTGCCTTTTGGGGTAGAGGTTCGATTTCAGAGGTCTGGCCAACTACTTTCAACCACTAATCTTTTACCATTAATCCTCAGCATAGATAAACATATCATCTTTTCAAGTAAAAAAAGGACCCCTGCCTCTATCTCACAGGGATCCTTTAACCGCCATACTTATGTCTTTTAATTGGCTACGATGTTCACTAACTTTCCTGGAATCACAATCACTTTACGAATCGTTTTCCCTTCAATATGAGCTTGGATTTGTTCATTTTCCAATGCTTGTTTCTCAAGTTCTTCTTTTGAAATATCTGCCGCCACGTTCATTTTGGCACGGACTTTACCCATAACCTGAAGGACGACTTCGACTTCATCTTCAACCATTTTGGACTCGTCGTATTCCGGCCACTTTTCATAGGCAATGGTGTCTTCATGCCCCAGAAGCTGCCATAACTCCTCCGATAGATGCGGTGCAACCGGGGAAAGCATTTTGACAAACCCTTCAATATACATCTTAGGAATGGTTTCTGCTTTATAGCTCTCATTAATGAACACCATCAGTTGTGAAATACCTGTATTAAAATGCAGGTTTTCAAAATCCTCGGTTACCTTTTTCACTGTTTCATGATAAACCTTTTCAAGGGACGTGTCTTCACCGGCTGTCACAATCTTTTCGGATAACTGTCTGTTCTCATTAACGATTAATCGCCATACGCGGTCCAGGAAGCGACGCGCACCATCCAGACCATTCGTTGACCAGGCAACAGCTGCATCAAGCGGCCCCATGAACATTTCATAGAGACGCAGTGTATCTGCACCGTGTGTTGACATGATATCGTCAGGATTCACAACGTTTCCTTTTGATTTACTCATTTTTTCATTGCCTTCCCCGAGAATCATGCCTTGGTTGAATAACTTCATAAACGGTTCTTTCGTTGGCACGACACCGATGTCATACAAAAACTTGTGCCAGAAACGCGCATACAGCAAATGAAGGACCGCATGCTCAGCTCCACCAATGTAAATATCGACCGGCAGCCATTCTTTGAGTGCTTTTGGATCAGCCAGCTGTTCCGGGTTATTCGAATCAACAAACCGTAAGAAATACCAGCAGCTGCCCGCCCATTGCGGCATCGTATTCGTTTCACGGCGACCTTTCATGCCCGTTTCCGGATCAACGATATTGACCCAGTTACTGTTGGCAAGCGGTGACTCGCCTGTTCCGGACGGTTTTTGATTTCATCCATTTCCGGCAGTTCAAGGGGTAAATCCGCTTCAGGAACAGCACTCATGGAGCCGTCCTCCCAATGGATAATCGGGATTGGTTCGCCCCAGTAACGCTGTCTGGAAAATAACCAGTCACGCAAGCGATATGTTACTTTTCCTTCCCCTTTGCCATTCTCCCCAAGCCATTCAATCATTTTGGCTATGGCTTCATCTGTCTTCAACCCATTCAGAAAACCGGAATTAACATGCTCACCGTCATCAACATAAGCTTCCCGGGCTATATCACCACCGGCAACAACTTCTACAATCGGCAGTTCAAATTTGCTGGCAAATTCATAGTCACGCTCATCATGTCCGGGCACCGCCATAATCGCTCCGCTGCCGTAACCCATCAGGACATAATCGGCAATCCAGATTGGCATTTTCGCATTGTTAACCGGGTTAATGGCGTATGCTCCAGTAAATGCTCCGGTTTTTTCTTTAGCCAAATCCGTGCGTTCCAGATCTGATTTTGTTTCAATCTCTTTCCAATAGGCATTAACTGTATCCTGCTGCTCTGGTGTAACGATTTTATCGACCAGCGGATGTTCCGGTGCAAACACAGCGTACGTCGCACCAAACAATGTATCAGGGCGTGTTGTGAATGCTGTAAATTGTTCATCGTGCCCATCAATGTCAAACGTGATTTCGGCCCCTTCAGAGCGGCCAATCCAATTACGCTGCATTTCTTTAATGCTTTCCGGCCAGTCCAATTCCTCCAGGTCTTCCAAAAGACGATCAGCATAGTCGGTAATTTTCAGCATCCATTGTTTCATCGGCTTTCGGACGACCGGATGACCGCCCCGCTCACTTTTACCGTCGATCACTTCTTCGTTTGCCAAAACGGTACCAAGCGCCGGACACCAGTTAACCGGGACTTCATCCATATAGGCGAGCCCTTTTTCATAAAGCTTCGTGAAAATCCATTGCGTCCACTTGTAATAACTTGGATCTGTCGTATTGATTTCACGATCCCAGTCATAGGAAAACCCAAGTTCTTGAATTTGCCGTTTAAAGGTTGCGATATTTTGTTCCGTAAATTCAGCCGGACTGTTACCAGTATCGATTGCATATTGCTCTGCCGGCAAACCAAATGCATCCCAGCCCATCGGATGAAGCACTTCATACCCTTGCATTCGCTTCATACGTGAAAAAATATCGGTTGCCGTATAGCCTTCCGGGTGACCGACATGCAAACCTGCCCCGGATGGGTACGGGAACATATCAAGCGCATACACTTTTTCCTTTTCTGAAAATGTATCCGTTTTAAACGTATTATTCTCGGCCCAATAATTTTGCCATTTTTTCTCGATTTCCTGATGATTGAAACTCATTGCATTTCCTCCCTATTCATTTGTGAATGTCAAAACGTCAGCACCCTATCCCGCATTCCGCTGCAACGCCTCTATATAAGGAGCTTATTTAACTTAGAAAATTTTGACGAATAAAAAAGCCACTCATCCCCACAAAAGGGACGAGAAGCTTATCTCCCGCGGTACCACCCAACTTAACGCACTGCAAATGATGCGTTCACTTGATCCTTAACGCGGATATTACGGCAAAGGCTACTGACGTTCATCTTTGCGACTTAAAGGTGAGTTCAAAAACGCCTCAGGGGCAGTTTCCACCGGCCACTGCCTCGCTTTGCCTGAGAGAAGTTAATTACTAATCCTTTTCATTGTCGTTCCTTATCATAAAGTTCGAAAAAACCCGATATATGTATTTCGAATTCTATCCAACACGAATGGCTTTGTCAAGGTATGACAGTTCCCGTTCTTTCCAACAACAGTCTTTCATGCTAAAATACAACCAGTCAGCGGATTTATTCCCGTTCAGGTATAAATGAAGTGAGCAGCAAAAGGAGCACGGAACAACTATGACTAAAGGAATTATCAACTACTCTCATTATTTAATGGAAGAAGTCGTGAATAAAGGCGATACGGTTATTGATGCCACATGCGGAAACGGTCATGATACCCTTTTCCTGAGCCGGCACGTTGGAGAAAATGGGCATGTTTTCGCTTTTGACATCCAGAATCAGGCGATTACCAACACCAAAGCCCGCCTTGCGCAAAACGGCTTAACCAATGCAACGATTATCAAAGACAGCCACAGTAATTTCATCCATCATATGCCGGTTGACAAACTGACCCGGTTGGGCGGGGCAATTTTTAACCTTGGTTATCTTCCGGGAAGTGACAAATCAGTCGTTACCCAAAGCGAGACGACTATATTGGCTATTGAGGGCATTTTGTCACATATAAAGCAAAACGGTATCGTTGTTCTCGTCGTGTATCACGGACATGAAGGCGGAGATCAGGAAAGGGAGCAGCTGATGCGTTATGCCCGGCTATTGAATCAAGAGCTGTACCACGTCCTGTACTACGGTTTTATCAATCAGAAAAATGACCCGCCGTTTATTCTGGCCATCCAAAAAAGAAATTAACACATTGGACCCGGGATCAGGCCCGGGTTTTTTTCATTCGGTGATAAAACTTTGTATTCCAGTGGAAAAAACGTGCTTTATACCCGCTGATACGCAATAAATCATCAGTCATTTCCATCCCGCCATCAAGCTTCTTTACTTTCGGATCTCCCAAATAAAGACCGACAAGCCCGTGATGAACCATCTCATGAAAGCGGCGGTCCGGGAGTTGCTGCACATATGAATCAGCTTGTTCGATAAAATACATGATACGTTTTTCCATAAGCGCCTGATTGTCATAATAGCGGCAGAAATTCAAATCCCCCTCGATCCTGTCTTCTTCCTGATCAATATAATAATCAAGCAAAATATGTAAGCCCTGCATGAATGGAAAATAACTTTCAATAACATTATCCGCCAATTCCGGTGTCATTTTTCCGCCTAATGCATACGAAACGAGACAAAATATTCCCAGTGTCGATCCGGCAGCCGCAGAAAATTCATGCCAATACAGTGATGAATCATTTGTCTTTTCCTCAAACCAGTTAACCAGCCTCGGGACCCGTTCATCCACTTTCACATGTTTATGGACTTGCAAATCACTATATAGCTGTTCCAGGTTCAGCAGATGGCCTTGGATGGTGTCAAATTCATCCAAACGTCGCATTGTTTTCTGGCATGTTCGCACCAGATCGGCTAAATATTCCCCGTCCGTCTTTTCACGGCGTAATGCATAGTAATCCCTAATCGTATTCCCAGTGCTTAAAGCATCATTCATCGATTGATGCAACAGGCGAAAATCATTCGGATCCAATGAGGTACTCCGGTCACACAGATTGTCCAAATAATCACTGATGGTCTGGTATGCCACGATAAACCTGATCGCTTCCCGCCATCGATAGCCGGCCAGCAAAGCATAAACAGCACCGCCCAAGCAGTGGAATCGCTTTGATTCGATACTCGCCAGTGCCTGCTCGCGTAATTCTTCGTTAGGGATTTCAAAGGCCCGCCTCTCCCAAAAATTAAGCTCTGCATTAACTGCGGGAAAAATTTTGCGGTAGACGGCTGCCATTAGTGTAAAAGGTGTTTTCGGTATACTGTATGCCAACACCCATTCCTCCGATCGTTCGATACAAACTTGAAAAATTTGCTATACTATTAATATCACCATATTTCAGGGGAGGATTCAAATGATTCAGCCATATAAAAATAAACAACCGGACATCCACCAATCTGTTTATATCGCACACGATGCAGATGTCATTGGTGATGTGACAATTGATGAACAATCAAGTATATGGTTTAAGACCGTCATTCGCGGGGATGTCGCACCGACCAGAATCGGAAAAGGTGTCAGTATTCAGGATTTATCCATGGTCCATCAGAGTCCGAATTTGCCGGTAACCATTGAAGATTATGTGACAGTCGGTCATCAGGTGACACTTCATGCCTGTACCATTCGTGAGTATGCCCTGGTTGGTATGGGGTCAATTATTTTGGATGGAGCGGAAATTGGCGAACATGCCTTTATCGGCGCCGGAAGCCTTGTCCCGCCCGGCAAAAAAATCCCCCCGCATACGCTTGCACTGGGAAGACCCGCTAAAGTCGTCAGGGATTTGACAGAAGAAGATTATCAGGAGATGGCACGTGTTTATCAGTCATATATTGAGAAGGGGCAGTATTATAGAAGGAATTTTTCTTGAATGGGATCTCGCCCCAACACGGTGACGGTTGTTTGCAAAGGCTCCGATTGATGAGTTCAAATCTGCGTGGGAGCAAATAGGAAAACAGGCGATAACGGTTTATTAAGCCGTATCGCCTGTTTTTTAGTCAATGAATGCTTTTTATCCTGCTTTTGTAATGGATTCCACCGTAACATCAGGCTTCGCTAACTCGTGGATATCGAATTTCTTTTCAACAAAAATCTGATGCCATAGCATAAACATGAGTACAGTCCATACTTTACGGCTGTAGTCACCTCTTCCCTGACAGTGAGCATCAAGCAAGTCAAGGATATAGGATTTATGCAGCAGATGGTCTGTCTGACTTTCGTGAATCAGCTGTTTTGCCCAATCGTTCAGTTCGTTCTTCAGCCAGTGACGGATTGGTACCGGAAAACCGAGCTTTTTCCGGTCAAGGACATGATCAGGTATAATGCCACGGGAAGCTTCACGTAAAATACTTTTTGTCGTCCCATTGGCAATTTTCATATCAACTGGTATTTCACTTGCGACCCGAAATACTTCCTTGTCCAAAAATGGTACACGCAGCTCGACCGAGTTTGCCATTGTTGTTCTGTCGGCTTTTAATAAGATATCCCCGCGCATCCATGTATGAATATCAACGTACTGCATCTGATTAACTAACGGGTATTCACTGACATTGTCAAACAGTTTTCCGGTTATTTGCTGATATGTCAGGTCACGTTGCCAGTTTTTAAGGATCGCCTTTTTTTCCGCATCCTCAAACATTTTGGCATTCCCGATATACCGCTCGCGCAATGGGGTTGTCCCACGTTCCAGAAAACTTTTGCCGCGGACACCCTCCGGCATAACATCTGCCACTCTGCCCAAAAGATTTTTGGCAGATGCCGGAATGGATTCGAATATTTTCAGTGACTCCGGTTCACGATAAATATTATATCCGCCGAACAGCTCATCAGAACCTTCCCCGGATAACACGACCGCGACATGTTTCCGTGCTTCACGTGCAACAAAATAAAGTGGTACACAGGCCGGATCTGCCAGCGGATCATCCATATGCCACATAATTTTCGGAAGTTTTTCCACATACTCCTGAGGTGAAACAACATACGATATATTTTCTACCTCCAGTTTATCAGCCGTTTCTTTGGCAACTTCAACTTCCGAATAGCCTTCCCGCTCAAACCCGACCGAGAACGTCTTGATATTTGGGTTAAGCTCTTTAGCCAATGCTACGATAAGGGTCGAATCAATACCGCCGGATAAAAATGAACCAACCGGTACATCACTGCGCATATGCATTTTTACCGAGTCATACATAACATCCTGAATACGTTTGATCCAATCCTGCTTATCCATCAGTCTCGGGCTGAACGTTGCATGCCAGTACCGATAAAACGTTATTTTTTCTGCAGGTTTTTTCACAAAATAGTGTCCTGGTTCGACCTTTTGAATTCCTGTTGTCATCGTCATTGGTTCCGGGACGAACTGAAAACTTAAATAATGCTGAAGGGCTTCGTTACTGACGTCTTCATTCTCCATCATTAATGTGATACTTTTTTTCTCGGACGCTAGTACTATTCCTTCTACTGTTTCATGGTAGAACAGGGGCTTAATACCGAACGGATCACGTGCACCATACAGTGTTTCCTGCTCTTTATCCCAAATAAGGATTGAAAACATGCCACGCAAATATTGAAATGCCTTTTCTCTGTATTTGGCAAATAGCGCTGCAATGACTTCAGTGTCAGATTCGGTTGCAAATGCATAACCTTCATCAAGTAAACCCTTGCGCAATTCCACATAATTATAGATTTCGCCATTAAAGATAACCCGGATTTTATCGTCATTATAACTTAACGGCTGTGCACCGCTTTCAAGATCAATGATACTTAACCGCCTGAATCCGAACGAAACATAATCATCATGGTAATATCCTTCATCATCAGGCCCTCTATGAAACATCTTATTGTATTGTTTTTTGAAATTGTTTTGCTGCTGGTCATTCGGTGTCATGGGATTATTTCGCAGCATACCGATAAAACCGCACATAATTTTCCCCCTTTTAATCGTGGTGCATTTTACGCACGACTTAATAATTATACCATATTAAAAAAAGAAAATAGAGGGCAGGTATTGTTATTTTTTTAAATTCATCACTTATAATACATACGCCCTTTACCAATCTTATAAAAAAAGATGCGGTTTCCCGCACCTTTTCCCTGTTTCCAGGACCTTACGATTCACTTTTCACCAGCGCCTGTATTTCTTCCACCTTATCGGTTTTTTCCCACGGGAATATCGTATCTGTTCGGCCGAAATGACCATAGGCAGCGGTATTTTTATAGATTGGTTTTTTCAAATCGAGCATCCGGATAATGCCTGCCGGACGAAGATCAAACACTTTTCGAATTGCATCAACAAGCACTTCTTCACTCACAACGCCTGTTCCAAACGTATTAATGGAGATTGATACAGGTTCGGCAACGCCAATGGCATAAGCCAGCTGTACCTCACACGTTTTGGCTAAGTCGGCTGCCACAATATTTTTGGCAACATAGCGTGCTGCATATGCTGCCGAGCGGTCAACTTTTGTATAATCCTTCCCGCTGAATGCACCGCCGCCGTGACGGGCATAGCCGCCATATGTGTCAACAATGACTTTTCTCCCAGTCAGGCCGGCATCGCCTTGTGGGCCGCCAATCACGAATCGGCCTGTCGGGTTAATGATATATTTAGTCGTTTCATCCAACAGATTCGCGGGCACGACGGGGCGAATAACGTGCTCAATCATGTCCTTCTCAATTTGATCGATTGAAATATCCTGGTGATGCTGCGTTGAGATAACGATTGTATCGGCTTTGACCGGTACGTCATGCTCATCATATTCTATCGTCACCTGTGTTTTTCCATCAGGACGTAAATAGTCCAGGGTATTTTCATTTCTCACGTCTGCCAGCCGCTTTGCCAATTTATGCGCAAGTGAAATCGGCAGCGGCATCAATTCCTCTGTTTCATTGCACGCAAAACCAAACATCAGCCCCTGATCTCCTGCGCCAATGGAAGCAATTTCTTCGTCACTCGTTTTACCCTGACGTTCCTCCAATGCCGTATCAACTCCGCCGGCAATATCAGGAGACTGCTCATCGATTGCCGTCAGCACTGCACACGTTTCCGCATCAAACCCGTATTTTGCCCGGGTATAGCCAATATCTTTAATCGTCTGCCGAACAATCGCCGGGATATCAGCGTATGTCGTTGTTGTAATTTCCCCCGATACCAGTACCAATCCGGTTGTAACGGTTGTCTCGCAAGCAACACGAGCATTTGGATCACTAGCTAAAATTTCATCCAATATCGCATCTGAAATCTGGTCACAAATCTTATCCGGGTGTCCTTCCGTAACCGATTCAGATGTGAACAAACGCTTGTTTACAGCCATGATGGCCATGTCCTCCCTTATATATATGGTACGGAACTCTATCTTTTTCAGTATTTTGCTATAATTTTTATGACTATAAGGCTTAATCACTCATTTCACCAGAACATTCCAAAAGTCGATCCAGCAATAATTTTGCAGTGATTGAACATCCTAATAAAAACAAAAAAACCTTCCCTGCACGCTGAGGAAAGGTAGTGAGGCCTTTCGCTCTTATTGTTCAAGGATCTATCCTTGCATCAGATTAGCACCTTTTCACAATACGTGATGGTTGCCGGGCTTCATCGGGTCTGTCCCTCCACCAACTCTGAATAAGAGAGTTTCCGTTCGCACTTTATCGTAACGAATTCACTGTGGGATGTCAACTTTTACACAGGAGGAATAACATCACCGCAAGATTTTCATATAATTAATTATAAAAATAGTATGGACTAATTTTATCAATGTGTTATACTAATATGCAGAATCAGGTTATCAGATCGTTTTTCTGACTGAATCCATTAAAAGGTAGGTAATGAAAATGAAAACAGAAGAAGATGCACTTTTAACGCAAGATTTGCTTACCCATCATAATATACAGGCTAATCTGGCTGTGCCATTATTAGTTGAAAGAATCTTATCACACAATGAAGGTGTTCTGACAGCTACCGGGTCAGTAGCTGCAACGACAGGCGAATACACCGGCCGTTCCCCGAAAGATAAATTTATTGTTCGTGATGATGTCTGTGAACAATTCATTAATTGGGGTGACGTGAATCGTCCTATCGATGAGGCTTCATTTGACAAATTGCTGAAAAAAGTGACGGCTTACCTGCATGAGAAAGATGAGTTATTCCATTTCAGGGGATTTGCAGGGGCCGACCCAAACCACCGACTGCCGATTGACGTCATCAACGAATATGCCTGGCACAATTTATTTGCCCGTCAATTATTTATAACCCCGACAGACGAAGAGTTAAAGCATCATCAATCTGAATTCACGGTTATATCTGCTCCGACATTCAAAGCGGATCCTGAAGTTGACGGGACAAATTCCGAAACATTCATTCTCATCTCATTTAAAAAACGGATCATTTTAATTGGCGGAACAGAATATGCGGGCGAAATTAAGAAATCCATCTTTTCAGTCATGAACTACCTTTTGCCGCAAAATGATATTCTGTCCATGCATTGTTCCGCAAACATCGGTCAGGAAGGTGATGTTGCTTTATTTTTCGGACTTTCCGGAACGGGTAAAACAACGCTATCCGCAGACCCATACCGCCGCCTGATCGGTGATGACGAACATGGATGGAGTCCGAATGGTATCTTTAATATTGAAGGCGGTTGTTATGCCAAATGTATTAATCTCTCCAAGGAGAAAGAACCGCAAATTTACAACGCCATCCGTTTTGGCTCCGTACTGGAGAATGTCATCCTTGGTGAGTCGTCACGTGAACCGGATTACGATGACACATCTTTAACTGAAAATACACGAGCAGCCTATCCGCTTGAGAATATCAACAATATTGTGTCACCAAGTGTAGCCGGTCATCCTAACGCTATCATATTTCTGACAGCTGATGCATCTGGTACATTGCCGCCAATCAGCAAGCTTACAAAAGAACAGGCCATGTATCATTTCCTGAGCGGTTATACGAGTAAGCTCGCCGGTACTGAACGCGGCGTAACCCAGCCGCAAGCTACATTTTCAGCTTGTTTCGGATCACCTTCCTTCCATTGTTCCGTCGAAATATGCTCAATTCAATTCAAACGTATTTTTGATTAATACCGGATGGACCGGCGGATCATATGGTGTCGGGAAAACCGTATAAAGCTTTCCTATACCCGAGCGATGGTCCATGCAGCACTTGAAGGTGAGCTAAATAATATCGAAACGGTAACGGACAATATCTTTGGTTTGGAAATCCCTGTTCACGTAGCAGGCGTTCCGGATGACGTTTTGGTACCGGAAAACACATGGACTGATAAGGAAGCCTATAAAGCGGAAGCACAAGCACTTGCCATGAAATTTCATGACAACTTCAGCCAATTCACCGAAGCGAGTGAAGAGATTCATAATGCAGGCCCCGCGTACAAAGGTTAATTTTAAAGTATTTCATTCGTTTGTTTCCTCATCCCAAAAGGATTTAACATATGAAGGAAAATATATACAGCTACATGCTGACAGCCGGTCTCATTCATTGAGGCCGGTTTTTTATAAAGTTAAGAATTCAGGGTGATGTTTTAAATACAGAAATCGATTGTCTCACCGATTTCCTCTAATCTGACCTCCGACATCTGAAAAGACGCGTCAGCGTTTTTTCGAATTATGGACTATTTTAAAGCTGATTTTTATTTAAAATCGCCAGTAACTCCCACTTCAACAGTCTCTCGTGCTTTTCTTGTCTGTTTTCGTTTCATTCCAACCGTGATAACCTCTCTCTCGTGTTTTCCTTGCTTGATTTCGCTTCTTTCCAAACGTGACAGCTCCTCTCTCGTCCTTTTCTTACTCGATTTCATTTCCTTCCGAACGAGATAGCCTCTCTCTCGTGTTTTCCTTGCTTGATTTCACTTCTTTCCAAACGTGACAGCTCCTCTCCCGTGCTTTTCTTGCTCGATTTCATTTCCTTCCGAACGAGATAGCCTCTCTCTCGTGTTTTCCTTGCTTGATTTCGCTTCTTTCCAAACGTGACAGCTCCTCTCTCGTCCTTTTCTTACTCGATTTCATTTCCTTCCGAACGAGATAGCCTCTCTCTCGTGTTTCCCTTGCTTGATTTCATTACATTCCGAACGTGACAGCTTCTCTCCCGTGCTTTTCTTGCTCGATTTCATCTCCTTCCGAACGAGATAGCCTCTCTCTCGTGTTTTCCTTGCTTGATTTCACTTCTTTCCAAACGTGACAGCTCCTCTCTCGTCCTTTTCTTGCTCGATTTCATCTCCTTACGAACGAGATAGCCTCTCTCTCGTGTTTCCCTTGCTTGATTTCATTACATTCCGAACGTGACAGCTTCTCTCCCGTACTTTTCTAACCTGATTTCGTTCCGTTCCATCGTTACACTGAATTTTTCCACGCTCATTTCTAACATCTAACATCTTTCACTAGGCATTCACACATTTTTTAAGGTCGCATATTATGACGACATAAAGTGAAACTTCCATCACGGGCGCCTTGCACCAGTAATGGAAAAACCTAACGAATCAGGGTATTACCGAACGTTACCCCCACCACTTATCTTAAAGTGGGGGTCTACGGACGGTTAAACCGGGATAACTATGATGAGAAAGGAACGAATACTATGCTAAAACACCTCGGTATTGCTTTATCATGCTTTCTTTTTCTTATTTTTACAGTGGGTTGCAGTTCCAGCAATGATGATAAAACCACCATTCAATTGGCTGAAGTGACACGTTCTGTCTTTTATGCCCCACAATACGTCGCAATTTTTTTGAGAGGAAGGATAGATATTTGAGCTGCAAACGACATGGGGCGGCGAACACGACTATGACGGCACTGTTGTCTGATGGAGCTGACGTTGCCTTGGTTGGATCAGAGACATCCATCTACGTACATGCTCAGGATTCAAAGGATAAAGCCATCAACTTTGCTCAATTAACCCAAACGGATGGCACTTTTCTGGTTGCTAAAGAACCAAAACCAGATTTTACATGGGAAGATATCAAGGGCACCACCTTTCTTGGACAGCGTGTAGGAGGAATGCCGCAAATGGTCGGTGAGTATGTGCTGAAAAAACATGACATTGATCCGCATACCGACTTAAATCTCCTGCAGAATGTTGATTTTGCCAACATCCCCGGAGCTTTTTCCTCCGGTGATTCGGAATATGTTCAATTATTTGAACCAACTGCCAGTACGTTTGAAAAAGAAGGCAATGGCCATGTGATTGCTTCATTTGGTGACGAGTCCGGCTCAGTTCCCTATACAACATTTATGACAAAAGAAAGCTTTCTAAACGGGAATGAAGATACCATTAAACGTTTCACAAAAGCAATATATAAGGCACAGCAATGGGTTCAGGAACATAGCGCTGAAGAAATTGCAGAAGTGATCCAGCCTTATTTTGAAGATACAGAAAAGGAAATGCTCGCATCTTCCATTGACCGTTACAAAAGCCAGAATTCATTCGCCGCAGAACCGGTACTTGATAAAGAGGGATGGAATAATCTTAAAGATATTATGGATGAAGCGGGAGAACTGCCGGGAGATGCTCCATACGAAGAGCTTGTCAACACAACGATTGCTGAGGAAGTAATTGGAAACTAAGGAGGCTGTCAAATGTCATTTCTCACCTTAGATCACTTATCACATCATTATTTTTCCAAAAAAAATTATACAAAAGCACTCGACGACATTTCATTTTCTGTCAAAGATGGTGAGTTTGTTGCACTGCTTGGGCCAAGCGGCTGCGGAAAATCAACAATCCTTTCGATTATAGCGGGAATTATTGAACACACAGCCGGAGAGGTTTATGTTGGTGAGCAGCCATTGCGCAAGTCTGAATTGGATATTGGCTATATGCTTCAGCAGGATTATTTGTTTCCATGGAAAAGCATTATTGATAATGTGTTAATCGGTCCAAAAATCGGTCGTGACCAATCCAGCGAAACAAAAAAAAGAGCAGTTGATTTACTTGAACAGGTCGGTTTAGCCAATATTACGGATAGTTATCCCGACTCCCTTTCCGGCGGGATGCGCCAGCGTGTTGCGCTTGTACGAACATTAATCACAAATCCCAAAATTTTATTATTGGATGAACCATTCTCTGCCCTTGATTATCAAACTAAGTTAAAGCTGGAAGACCTGGTTTGGGACCTTCTGCAAAAATATAATAAAACATCCGTACTGGTAACGCATGATATTGGTGAAGCCATTGCCATGAGCGATCGCATTATTTTGATGGATGCCAATCCCGGGTCCATCGCCAAAACGTTTGAAGTGCCGCTGGAATTAAGGAATGAAAAACCATTTTCAGCACGGCGTCATCCAAAATATCAAATTCTATTTGATAAAGTTTGGGAAGCATTAAACCAAAACGAGGCAGGCTCACAGCAGACGAAGGTGGTGGATTCCTCAAATGACACATGATAACGATCAGCATTTGCATGAAAAGTATAAAAAAACCCTCAAACGTGAAAAGCGCTTTGTTTTTTCATGGCAAATCATTATTTTGATTTCTTTTTTTGGACTCTGGGAATTAGCCAGCAGAATGTATTGGATAGATCCACTAATATTCAGTTCACCATCTGAAGTATACACTGTCCTCGTGGAAAATTTTTCGGATGGATCCATGCTTGCACATACCCAGGTAACATTGTTTGAGACAGTTTTGGGATTTCTGATTGGAACAATTCTTGGCATCATCATGGCCACCATCTTATGGTCGTCTGAGCGATTCTCCAAAATTATGGACCCCTATTTAGTCATCATGAATGCCATGCCTAAAGTTGCTCTGGGACCGATTATTATTGTAGCCATGGGACCGGGCTACCTCTCCATTATTACAATGGGGGCCATTATATCAGTAGTGATTACGACATTAGTTGTCTATTCCGCATTCAGGGAAGTTGATCCAAACTATGTGAAAGTATTGAAAAGTTTCAAAGCAACACGCGGTCAAATTTTTAAAGAAGCAATTTTCCCGGCTACCATTCCGGCGATGATTTCAACATTAAAAGTCAACGTGGGACTCTCTTGGGTAGGTGTCGTAGTCGGAGAATTTCTAGTTTCCAATGAGGGGTTGGGCTATTTAATCGTTTACGGTTTCCAAGTATTTGATTTTTCACTCGTTATGTCAAGCTTAATCCTGATTGCCATATTTGCAGCACTCATGTACAAAATTGTTGAACGTATTGAAGTCTTTTTGATTAGGCATACAAGATAGCCGCAAAAGCTGAAATGCTCTTTCTTCCCTTAAAATGGGAATCGGCTCTTAGCCCCGATTCCCATTCCATCCCTTTTAATGACGTTTTCAATACGGATATCGGCTAACTCGCCGATTTCTTCCAATCCGACCTCATGTATCTGAAAAGACGCGTCAGCGTTTTTTCCTAATATAGGCCATACAATGCTTCAACACATCATCTTTCATAATAAAACTATATTGCTTGTTGCGCTTTACATTTTTAGGAATATGTGACAGTTCAATAGGGCCTTCAGTCTCGTAATATGTCTTCTGTACAGCTAAGTCCTTTATTTCTGCAAAATAGACATTTTTGATAATGGTTCCACCTTTACCGGCAACCGTATACTGGCCCAAATAGCGAATTTTTTCGATTGATCCGCCGGTTTCTTCTTTCACTTCCCGAATAGCCGCTTCTCTGGCCGATTCATTTTCCTCGACCTTGCCACCCGGAAATTCCAGCCCCCGCTCTTTATGTCTGGTCAGAAGCCATTTATTTTTATACGTGCAAATGACCCAGACATGTTTTGGATTTCGTGAAAAAGGATGATCATCAAAGGATAATGTTACCTTATTATGATAATAATCTGTAAATCGGTACATGATTTCAACTGCTTTCAGGTTCTTTTATTCATGAATGATATTTGTTATATACCACTGATTTTCCTGCCATGTGAATTCCAATTTAATGGTATATGTTCCATACAAAGCTGTTGTATTTTCCTGTACAACTTTCATTGTTTTGTTATCTTTTTGTATCATATCATAGCCGTTACTTTCTTGAAACCATGGTGGTGTCTCGGTTGGTTTAATATACAGGCCGTCAGATTCTTCTCGGAAATAAAAATCTACATAGCCAGATGCAACTTCTTTTGTTGTTATTTTTGTAAATTCATTTAATAAGCCGGCTTTCGTATCAAACTGTACGACTTTGTTCGTTTCATCTGTTTCCTGTAGAATTGTGTCCATAAATTGATCTGTTAATGATACAATCTGATCATGAGACAATTCCTCCTGAAAGCCTTTTCTTTCCGCTGCCCCACTTTTTGCATTAATCGCTTGTGACTTCTGATGATTATCAGCTTGAGGAACAGCTGACACTGTTTGGGTCTGGTGCCGATTGGATTATTAAGGGTATGGATATAATGGCTACAATACTCATAATAAAGCTTACATACCTGATTGGTTTCTTACCTGGCATGTTGCATCCCCTCTCATTTTAATATATAAGCTTACTTATGGTATATTATTCCTCTTTTTTTCCACAGGTTAAACTTAAAATTGTGGCCATACCCAGTTCAGCATTTATGTGAAAAACGGGAATAAGATATTTAGTCTTATTCCTTATTTTGCCTATTCACAGATGATCGTCACGTAATATACCAATATCATCAATATGCTGTTTGGTTTCCTTGTTACCGAGATCATGAATCATTTGAAATGCCTCTGTTATGCCGGCATCATAATCATCATTTGGTTTATCATTATGGTATGGCCTAATCGGGATATGGGCACGCCAAAAAGCGTCTCTATCCGCATTGTCCATCCCATCCAACCTTTGTCGTAAAAGACGAACTTCATCATCGGTTGCATATATAATAAACCCCTCGTTATTATCATATTTAATTTGCGAAATTTCCTGACTGCCCAAATTAATATAATATTTCTTTTTCACTTAGATCACCTCTTGTTATTAATTTGCCTTAAAATAGGAGTTCTTATGAATGAAACAGGCAAAAACAAGAGCATGAAAACTCTGGAGTGCTCACAGAGGTGCTGTCCGGGCTGCCGCTTTTGTGCCTGGAAAGTTTTTGCGTTCGCTCAAACTGTCGCAAAATCCGCTCATGTTTACTGAAATCGGCTTATGTTGTCACAAAATCAGTCTTAAATTCACAATTTCCCGGCTCAAACTGTCACAATTAACGCACCAGGCATGTTTTAAATTCACTGATTAAAAAAATCCCATCAGGTTGTCAAAACCAGTGGGATTGCTACATCAGATTCAATTGGCTGCCGATTGCTGAAGGCCTGCTTTTTCAGCCTTTACACAACGGCCTCTTCCGTGCGGGATACACATTGGTGTTCCAAACATCGGATCAAACGTTACATCACATTTCATTTGAAAGACTTCATGGACCAGATTGCATGTTACAATTTCTTCTGGTCTGCCTTGTGCAAAAACATCTTTATCCTTAAGAGCAACGATATGATGAGCGTACCTGCAGGCAAGATTTAAATCGTGTAATACCATAACAACCGTGCGCCCGTCTTTTTCGTTCAGTTCAAACAAAAGATCAAGAACATCAATCTGGTGGGTCATATCCAGATATGTTGTTGGTTCATCCAGCAAAATCGTATCTGTTTCCTGTGCCAGTGTCATGGCAATCCATGCCCGCTGCCTTTGACCTCCCGAAAGCGAATCAACCGGACGATCCTTAAATTCCAGCATGTTTGTGGCTTCGAGGGCATTATGAACAGCCGTCTCATCTTCTTGCGACCACTGTTTCAAAAAGCCGCGGTAGGGATGTCTTCCTTGTTTAACCAGTTCCATAACGTTCAGACCATCAGGCGTTCCCGGGCTTTGCGGCAATATGGACAGTTTCTTGGCTACTTCTTTCGTGCCCATCCTGGCAATATCTTCACCATCAAGCACAACATCGCCGCCTTTTGGTTTTAACAAACGGGCCAATGAGCGGAGCAACGTAGACTTCCCACAGCCATTACTGCCGATGAATACTGTAATTTCGCCTTGGGGTATTGTATCCAAATCATCAATTATTATGTCGTCACCATAACCAAGCGTTAAGTCTTTCGCTGATAACGTTTGCATCGGAATCTCTCCCTATGTCCTGCATTATCTTTAGGCAAACGGCACATATATATGTCATTAATATGTACCATAATTTTTTAAACTTTATACCTACAGTTTATTTCGTTTTTAGCTATAAGTCAATGACTTTGATAATCATTATCATTGACTATTTTGTAACAAAGGTTGGAAATGACTCTGCTGCAGTCAGTTATGCAAGCCCTTTATTTCATTATTTTAAATACTGCAGCAGTTTATTCCTTACTAACTTATTCGATGCATTTCGCGGCAGCTCGTCTATAAAATAAATTTCCTTTGGTATTTTATATTCGGCCAGATTTTGACGGGCAACATTCAAAATATCTTCTGCGGAAACAAAAGTATCACGGGTAACCACAAAAGCAACAGGAACCTGCCCCCACTTATCATCTGCCTTGCCAACAACACCAGCTTCATGAATGCTGTCCATCGCTGACAGTACACTTTCAATTTCAGTCGGATAAATATTCTCACCGCCTGAAATGATCAGATCTTTACGCCGGTCAACGACATATAAAAAACCTTCCTTATCTGTATAGCCCAAATCGCCAGTGGCCAGCCAGCCATCAGTAATGGATTTTTCAGTTGCCGCCTCGTTATTTTTAATAGCCATTGGTTACCATGGGGCCTTTAACCAAAATTTCGCCTACTTCACCGTCCGCAGCATTAATATTTAACTGGGCCGGGAATAAGGGTTTCCCGGATGAGCCAAGTTTTTCAAGTGCATCGTCCGGACTGAGCGTCACAATTTGGGATGATGTTTCGGTCATGCCATATGATTGAAAAACGGGAACATCTCGCATCTTCGCTTGTTCAAGCAATGATTTAGGTGCAGGGCCCCCACCAAGCAGCATACACCGGAACGTATTTGGATAGGTGCCGTCACCTAACAAGTCAATCAGATCTCTTACCATCATGGTAACAACCGAGGCAACCGTAACGCCTTTTGTCATAATCGCGTCATGAACGTGCTGCTTATGATAACGTTCCATTAAATAAATCGGAATGCCATAAATGACGCTTCGCATCAAAATCGATAAACCGCTGACGTGAAAAATCGGCAGCACGGTCAGCCATTTATCCCGGCTTTCGAGACCAAGATTCAGCACCGACCCAATCGCACTCCACCAATGATTACCGTATGTGTGAACAACACCTTTCGGAAAACCGGTTGTACCTGAGGTGTAAATGATGGTGAAGGGTTCATCCAAATCGATTTCCGTATTGAGATCGCCTCTTTGTTCGGGAAGCTCCCAAACGTCTGAAAATGTCCGGACTGCTGTATCAAGATTCCGGTCCTGCTGCTGAACCAATACTGTTTCAACACCGGCATCATGAATCTGATAATCCAATTCGTTTTCCGTTAATCGCGTATTCAGCATAACGGCTACTGCACCCAGATAGGTTAACGCATGAATCGCGATGACCATATCAATATGATTGTCGGATAGAATACCAACCTTTGATCCTTTCCTGATTCCCAGAGTTCTCAGCTTCCGGGCGATTGATTGGCTTTTTTCTTTCATTTCCCTAAACGTATACGTTGTTCCATCCATAAGTTCGATGGCTGTCTGCTCAGGTGCAAGATCAGCCTGTTTTGTCAGCCAATGTGGGATGATTTCTGCCATATCGACTACCTGCTTTCATGATTAAAATGATAGGATAATGTTTTGAGACGCTCAATATTTCCAAGCGACGTTTTAACCGCCTTTCAGGATGAACTGGTTCACTGATAAAAGTCTCTGTAACCTTTCGGCCGCTTTTGACCTCCGTTTGGGTACTGAGAAGGCCTCTCGGTGACCTTTTGATCGCTTTTGACCTCCGTTTAGTCAGCGAGAAGACCTCTCGGTGACCTTTGGGCCGCTTTCGACCTCCGTTTGGGCATTGAGAAGACCTCTCGGCGACCTTTCAGCTTTCTCTAAGCTTGATTCCGGACTGAGAAGACGCATCCCTGATCTTTTAACTATTGACTCTCTGATCAAGGTTGTTCTCAAGCTGCTCAGTGCTAATAATGCAGCTGGCACATTAAACAAAACGCATTTGAAAAACCTTTGCTGTCAAACAGCAAAGGTTTTTCAGCATTTATCACGGAAAACGCGGGAATTGTTTAAAGTCCGGTTTCCGCTTTTCTTTAAACGCATCGCGTCCTTCTTTTGCCTCATCAGTCGTATAATAAAGCAATGTTGCATCTCCGCCCATTTGCTGCAAGCCGGCAAGCCCATCTGTATCAGCGTTAAATGATGCTTTCAGGAAACGCAGCGCAGTCGGTGATTTTTCCAGCATTTCCTCACACCATTGCAACGTTTCTTCCTCAAGTTTTTCCAGCGGCACAACTGTATTGACCAGGCCCATTTCATAAGCTTCCTCAGCATTATACTGCCGGCACAAATACCAAATTTCCCGGGCACGTTTATGGCCAACCATCCGAGCCAGCATACCGGCACCATATCCGGCGTCAAAGCTTCCTACTTTCGGTCCGGTCTGGCCAAAGATGGCATTATCAGCAGCAATTGTCAGATCACAGACAACATGCAGAACATGCCCACCGCCAATCGCATAACCGGACACCATTGCGACAACCGGTTTTGGAATGGTACGGATGAGACGCTGCAGATCAAGTACGTTCAAACGTGGTACATGGTCATCACCAACATATCCGCCATGGCCGCGTACAGATTGATCACCGCCGGAACAGAATGCCTTGTCCCCTGCGCCAGCCAAAATAATCACACCAATTGATGAATCATCCCGCGCATCCGCAAAGGCATCAATCATTTCATTAACTGTCAGCGGCGTAAACGCATTACGCTTTTCCGGACGGTTCATTGTCACTTTGGCAATACCGTCATACTTTTCATAAATAATTTCCTCATATTGCTTAACTTGCTCCCATTGGACTGTCATGATATTCCTCCTTAATCACAATATGTACTGCATTTACTGATTGGCATGCAGAAACCTATTTACTATTTTACCAAAAATCGACGGCTGTTCCACATGAATTGCATGACCGGAATGATTGATTATCCTGTGTTCAGCTGTCGGGATCAGTCTTTCCATCGCTCTGTTAATATCAATAAATTTATGGTCAAGTTCGCCGGTAAGCAGCAAGACAGGCATATTCAACTGCTGCAAATGCTCCCACCAGGAGGCCTGTGCTCCTGTTCCCATAAATCTTAATGACTGAGCGAGCCCTGCCACTGAATGCGACAAGCGTTCAGCACGTAAGGTTTCCCGGGAAGCTGCAGGTAATTGCTTTTGAGACTGAAAGAGCGGGATGTTTTCCCAGTAATCGACAAATGCTCTTAGCCCGTCTGTTTCGATACGTTGTGCCAGTTTTTCATCGTGCTGACGGCGGCTTTGCTGTTGACCCTCATCAGCCAACCCCGGTGAGGCGCTTTCCAATGTAAGTGTTTTCACCCGTTCAGGATAAATAAAAGCAAATGACAGTGCTGTGCGCCCACCCATAGAATAACCGATCAGATTGACTTTTTCCAATTGCAAATAATCCAGCAACCCAGCCAGATCCCTGCAAAAGGCCTCCATCGTTTTGGGAGAATCAGAACTCGTTTGGCCGTGACCAGGCAAATCAATCCCCATCGTCCGGAACTCATGCAGCCAGTCAGTAATGATCGGCTTCCATGTTCCGGCCGTCCCTGTGAATCCATGCAGCATTACAACCGGCTCACCATTTCCATTTATCTCGTACCAGTACGCTGTATCATTAATCGTCAAATACACATCATCATTCCTTATTATTCAAGAATCGACTTCTCGATAGCCTGCCATTTATCCCGATGCCATTCCATATTTGCCGTCCGCTCCGTTTTGACTTCAATCACAGATAATCCATCGTGGTGATAACTTTCTGCCAATGCTGTCCTCAACCCTGATATATCGTTCGGCTGCTGGTACATGCCGCCATACATATTAACCGCCTGCTGGAAATCAATATCCAATGGCGTACCGAATAAAGCCTCAAAGTGATCTGCATTCACTTGCGGCAGAAAGGAAAATATACCGCCTCCATTATTATTGACAACCATAATCGTTATGTTCAACCCGTAATGTTTAGCCGCAAGCAGACCGTTCATGTCATGGAAAAAGGATAAATCACCCAGCAGCAGTGTGACCGGGTTCCCTGCAGCTGATGCCCCCAATCCGCTGGAGACCATTCCGTCAATGCCATTGGCACCGCGATTTGCCAGAACATCAATTGACTTGGCTGTGTTCATAAAAAATGTATCCACATCACGGACAGCCATACTATTACCGACATAGATACTGCTTTCATCCGGAATCACATCCAGCAGACAGCGTACGGCTTCCCCTTCAGTGAGTGCATTCGTGTCATCAGATGCCAGTAAAATACGTTTTGCCTTCTGATTTATCGTTTGCCAGGTTTCCAGCCAGTTCCTATCAAACGTTTGAGAAACAGGTGCGTTTGTCAAATCACGGCACAACTGTGTAGAATCAGCATAGATCCATTCTGTTTGATTACCGGCGGGTTCCCTGTAACCGGATGTATTTTCCACCACAAATTGCGGTATGCCCTGATGTACCTTCACATAAAAAAGATACGCTTTTGAGACCGGCATGGCTCCAAAACGAATGATGAAGTCAGGCTTCAATTGCTTCCGAACTGCATCACTTCTCAAGATAGCATCATAGCTCTCAATAACCAGATCCTTATGATGTTGTCCAGCCCTCACCTGTGATAATGGATCAGCAAGAATGGGCAGCTGCCATTTCGCGGCAAAATCTGCTACAGCTGCAGCAAATTCTTTGTCAATTTGCGGGCCGCAGACAACCAACCCTTTTTGGAAAGACTGCAAGGTGCTGCTTAGCTTCTCAAGCTGCTCCTGAGTCAATCGCCTTTTCCCATCAACTGAAGTATAAAAAGGCTTGTCATTCCGTTTTCCCCACAAATTTTCCAATGAAACATCGGGCATTAATGGTTCACGAAACGGAAAATTCAAATGGACGGGCCCAGGATTGCCGGTATTGGCTGTATGGATCGACCGTGATGCTTTATTCCGTGCATAAGCCAGCATGCTGTCATCAGCTTCAGGGAGTGCCATCTCATGAAACCATTTGGGATAATCACCGTATAGTTTTATCTGTCCGATCGATTGCGGCGCACCGACATCCCGCAGTTCATGTGGTCGGTCAGCAGTCAGGACAACAAGCGGCACTCGACTGTAATACGCTTCAACAATCGCCGGAAAGTAATTGGCAGCAGCGGTTCCCGATGTACAGATAATGGCTACTGCCTTCTGTTTTTCCTTGGCCATCCCCAATGCGAAAAAAGCTGCCGAACGCTCATCAATCACGATCCATTCTTTCAGGTCCGGATGTTCGGTTGCCAACATGGCTAATGGTGTCGAACGTGAGCCAGGTGATATGACAACATCTGTCAACCCGCTCGCGGCAAGCTCGTCCACAAAGTTAGCTGTAAACCGTGTCAATTTTTCAGTATGATTCATCGTTCAGCCTCCAGTACAGACAGCATTGGCAAAAATTTTATATTGGTTTCGTCGTATTCTGCCTCGGGATTTGAATCTTTCACAATCCCACAACCGGCAAACAGTGATGCTTGATCACCCTGAATCAGCCCTGACCGGATCGCTACAGCAAATTCACCGTTATGATTGCTGTCAAGCCAGCCAACAGGAGCCCCATACCAGCCTCTGTCAAGCTGTTCATGCTCACGAATAAATGCAAGCGATTCATCCCGGGGAACACCACCAAGTGCAGGTGTCGGATGAAGTTTTCCAATAATATCAAAAATACTGTACCCTTCGTTCAATGTTGCTGTTACCGGTGTATACAAATGCTGCAAATTTTTCAATGGGTAGATGACAGGCTTGTCCGGAACATGAACAGCACGGCAATAATGTTCCATTGATTGCCTGATCATCTGCACAACAAAATCATGTTCACTGCGATTTTTCTCATCGTTAAATAATGAGTGGCCGATCCTGTCATCTTCTGCTCTTGTTTTTCCGCGCGGGGCCGTACCTGCAAGACAAGTGGACAGCACTTCTTTCTTATCCTGTCTCACTAACCGCTCAGGGGACGCCCCGATGAAGCAGTCGCCATTACGTTCAAAGGCAAACACATAACTGTTCGGCTGCTGAGCAATCAACTTGTTCAAAACACTTGATGCGACAGCCTTATCTGTCAATTTCACGACTAATTCCCGTGCGAGAACAATTTTATCTGCATTATTATCCTTTATATAATCTGTTGCAAATTTCACTTTCTCTTTCCATTCATCAGGCTCAATTTCCTGATTTGCTTTGATATGCGCGCCTTCAGGAAGATATGTGGAATGATGCAACAGCATACTTTCCTTTTCATTTAGCTCATCCGCCAGCTCTGAGGCGTCATCATTTTTTCCGGCCTGTATGTTAATGGTTAGATAACATGTATCATCCCATTGTGTTAACATAAAATTCGGGACAGTAAACGAAAGGTGGCTGAAGTTTTTCCATAATGCTGACTTTCGTGTTGTTGGATCAAATGACATTCCGCCCATCGTAACTAACCCTGTCCCCGGCGTTTCATAAGGGTTATGAATCATTGCTTCATCAAGCAATTTTTGCCAGGATGTTTCTGCCTGTTCCAAACGATTCGATTCAGCTTTTAAATGAAACGCACTGCCAACACCGGCAATATGAAAATCCTCAGCAGTACTTGACCAAAACGTTCGATCCACGGCTAGTTTTTTGCCAGCTTCAAAGAAAAGGAGCGGATCTATTTTATGAATTTTTTTCGTTATACTCATTAATTGTGATGTTTGCTTTTCTTTTGCTTCATCAATAGCTTTATCAAGCATCGATTGAAGTGATGTTTCCTTTACCTCTATCATCTATATAAACCTCCGCAATATTCTACTATCACAAAGTACCATTTCTATTTTATTCTTTTTTGACATGTTCCTCAAGAAAAGCTATCTGAACATGGCCATTTTGTGACATTTTCCGATTGACACTATATAGGGAATTGCCTAAACTTGTAGTGACACGAATAAAGGAGAGAGGAAACGTGGAGTCCATAACATCACTAAAAGAAGAACTTAATGAGAAGAGTGGTTTCCAAATATGGTGGCGTCTACTGCGGCCACATACACTGACCGCCTCAGTCATTCCGGTTTTTGTTGGCACCATGTTTGCATTGACCACCCACCAAATAAATGTATTATTATTTTTGGCCATGCTTCTGGCTTCAATACTGATTCAATCTGCTACAAATATGTTCAATGAATACTATGATTTTGTACGGGGGCTGGATAATGAAAGATCAGTCGGAATCGGTGGCACAATTGTCAGGGATGGCATTTCCCCAAAAACAGTCTTGCGGATGGCCTTTGGATTTTTCGGCGTCGCCATAATGCTTGGCGTATATATTTGCATTGAGTCAAGCTGGTGGATTGCTGTTATCGGTTTAATATGTATGCTTTTTGGTTATTTGTATACCGGAGGCCCCTTTCCAATTGCTTACACACCATTTGGTGAACTGTTTTCGGGTTTCTTTATGGGAACTGTTATCATTGGCATCAGTTATTTCATTCAAACATCAACGTTAACAAGTTCGGTTGTTTGGTTATCAATCCCGATCGCCATTTTTATTGGAGGCATCATGATGTCCAATAATATCCGGGATTTGGATGGTGATAAAGAAAATGGCAGAAGAACAATTGCCATCCTGCTTGGCAGAAAAAATGCCGTCCGTTTTCTGGCGGTCATGTTCATCAGTGCCTATTTTTTAACAGCAGTCTACATTATTGCAGATGTTCTGCCAATATGGTCCGTTCTGGCATTCTTAAGTATGATTAAAGCTTACGATGTCATTAAGAAATTCCGCGGTAAAACAAAACCTTTGGAAATGATGCCGGCCATGGCTGCAACAGGCAAAACCAATACCATATACGGATTGCTGCTTGGCGTTTCCCTATTGGTCAGTAATTTTTTCTGATTTAAGTTCAAGCTTGAAAGGGAAGACGACAAGAACTCGGTAGTATTTTCAAAGATATTTTAAGGGAGTTGCTCATTGGATGGACGATCACAATACGTTAATGGATGCACTCGGGATTGAAACAGTGTCAGCCGAAAAAGATCAAGTGATTATGACCATGCCTGTTGATAAGCGAACACATCAGCCGGCAGGATTTTTACATGGTGGTGCCAATGTTGCCTTGGCCGAAACAGCCGCCAGTGTCGGAGCATTTTTGAATGTTGATCCTGAACGGTTCAATGTTTTCGGTCTTGAAATCAATGCAAACCATATTAAAAGTAAACGTGAAGGTACTGTAACCGCTAAGGCTGAACCATTGCACAAAGGCAAAACAACAATGGTCTGGCAAATAAGGATAACCGATGAGAATGATAACCTGCTATGTATATCACGCTGCACAATTGGCATTGTTCCTAAAAAGTAGAAAGGAGTAATCCCAATGCTGAGTACAGAAAAACAAAACGATTTCAAAGAACGGTTACTGAAAATGAGAAAAGACACGGAAGCGGCAATAGAATCCGGTGGAGAAACCAATCCTAATGAGGCGACTGGCGATGTAGCCGATTATGATAATCACCCGGCCGATATGGGAACCGAGCAATTTGAACAGCAAAGAGACGCCGGACTTAACATGGTTAGAGAAGAACGTCTCCAGGAAATTGATGCTGCTTTGGAGCGCATTGAAAACGGGACTTATGGATTGAGTGAAAAATCCGGAAAACCGATACCGGAAGAGCGCCTGGAAGCAGAACCAACTGCACGATATCGCGTTGATGAAGCATAGGGAAATGGCTATCTAAAGGGATAGCCATTTTTTGATGGCCTATTTCCGCTTCCGTCTTCTGTGGGGAGCAAAGTGTTTCACATTATGAACAGATATTGCAGCAAAAAAATAAAGACGCCCTATAAGGCGCCTCTGCTAAAACGGGAGCGCCTCTAAAGACACTCCCATTTCTCACTATGCTGCCAAATTTGTTTGTTTTTGTTCGATCCATGCCTTCATTTTAATGAATAGCGGCACAAACAATAATCCTACAATGACACCTTTTATAAGATTAAATGGCAGAACACCAGCTGAGACAGCTATCCATTTTGCTGTAGCCCCTGCCATTTCCGGAGCTCCAATAAACCATGCATATGCAGGTAATATGACATAATAGTTGAGCACACTCATACCAAGTGCCATAACAATCGTACCGGTTACCAGACCGGAGATAATACTCTTAATCCCTTTAAATCTATGATAAAGCATGGCGACAGGCACAATGAACATGACGCCTGCCAGAAAATTTGCCGCGACACCAATTGGATCACTGGCTCCTGACACAAGCAGATACAATAAATTTTTGATTCCTTCCACAATAACGCCAGCCATTGGTGAAAAAATAAGTGCTGCAATCAATGCCGGTACTTCACTGAAATCAATTTTCAGGTAAGGCGGCAGAAATGGCAATGGAAAATTTATAAAGAACAGTACTAATGAAATCGTTCCAAGCAGTGCCAGAATAATTGTTTTTAGCAGTTTTGATGATTGAAAATCCTTTTGCATCATCAAGTTCCTCCTTCATCTTAATCGATTCACATCTTTGCCTGATGAAGGATAAGCCGACTCCTGTTATAGCATTTCGTCTGCAGCCCGAGACCAGTACTGTCAAACCCATTAATCACATATAAAAACCCTAAAACCGAATCGGGGCTTTAGGGTATTGCTTAACAGGAAAAAGGAAAATACAAGGCACAAAATTGTATTATTTTCCGGCTCGTCATCTTCTCCCATCCAGACTGTAACTGTCGGTTCCGGACTCTCACCGGATCCACCGCAAAGCGGGTCACGGACTTGAAACATTCATCATGTTCCTTACCGTCGGTCGGGAATTGCACCCTGCCCCGAAGATGTAGAATCGATATCTTGTTTTAAAAACATTATACTATGATTTTATGTATTTGAAAAGACATATGTTTCAGGTTTTCTTTTTCTTTTATTAAGGCCGTCTTCTAAAAGATTGGTGTTCTTGTCGCAAAACCATAAACTGCGAAACAGTGAAAATTCTCATTAGTGAGGCTTCCTCCTGTTCTAATTAGCGTTGAGTGCTTAGCGACGCTCCGGCAATATACTTCGCTTTCCATGGGCACGGCCTTAGCCTCCTCGGAAAGCAAAGACCGCTTTCCTCCGGGGTCTTCGGACACGTGCTTTTCCCATAGGAGTCTTCGTATATTGCCTCCGCTGTCAGGGACTTTCTGCATTTCGAAAGGATGAAGTCCGAGAAAAAAATTGTTTAGCAGGTTTTCTCTCACTTGGACTGAACACGACACTAAGCTGCGGAAAAATGCGAGACTCCTGCGGGAAAGGAACAGTCTGAAGACCCCGCAGCGAGCGGTTTTTGCGAGCGAGGAGGCTGAAGCGTTCCCCGCGGAAAGCGAGTATTTTTCCGCAGCGACGAACTAGCACTCAGATCCGATAGAATTGGAGTAAGACATTCCAAAAGTTACCTCGCAGTTTGTATCAACTACGAGGTTGAAAAGCAACAAGTTTACGAAAGTACCTTTATTAACAACTAATATTATAGACCATTCCTTCAAATATGTTTGATGATCTATCAGGCCGGGAGTTTTTGGTAATTCAGTAGGTTATGGTATTTCAACTGCTTTATAATGTCTATCCCACTTTAAAGCTATGTACATACACAGTATTAGAGGTTTTAAAAGCCCCGGAGCAAGCAATTCTGCACTCCGGGGCTGACTTATGCAGCTACCAATTATTCATCCGCATTAATGAACAATTTGCCTTCTGCTGTCTCACGTGTTTCGTTACCAAAGTGATCAACAACTTTCACTTCAATGACAGCACCTTCTGCCACAACATTGTTGGTAGCCGTCCAGTAGCCGACATACTTGCCATCTTCCATTTCCATCATTGGCAGCTCGGTCGCATTGGAAAGCTGTGCACTGGAATTTGTCAGTGGCATATGGATGAAGAATGTGGCATTCTGTCCGGGTTCACTGTCAAACTCGATGCGTACACTTTCGCCTGCTTCCAGATGCTTATCCTCAGTTGGGGTCAGGTTCTCAATCTCCGGTGCAACGAAGTCCACCTCAATTGTAACGGCTTCTGTTGCTGTATTGCCTGCACGGTCTTCGGCAGCAATTTCGATTTCATTTTCGCCATTATCAAGCAGAATCCGCTGCGAATAGGAACCATCATCAGCCACGTCAGTCTCCCGGCCATTGACTTCAACCGTATCCAGATTGGCATCTTCAACAACACCTTCGACCGTGACGGTTTCACGATTGGTTTTATCGCCATCTTCCGGACTGTCAATCGTAATAGCCGGGTTCTCTGTATCCAGGGTCACATTGACAGAATCGGACTCACCTGTTTCGGCGCCGTCCATCATGGATACTGCTTTCAGTTCATTATCGCCCTCAGTCAGTTCAACAGGGATTTCAAATTCACCACTGTCACCAACCTCAGCTGAACCAGCTTCTTCACCGTTGTTCAGCAGCTGAACAGTTGTTGTCGGTGAGGCAGTACCTTCAACTGTCGTATCCGCCTCATTCGTAATCAGCTCTGATTCTGGTGACGTGATCACTGGTTCTTCCACTTCATAGCTGACACGGGAACGGATCATATAGTTTCCTTCAGCAGCCGGTGACGCCGACCATGTTCCGCCGACCTGCTGGTAACTGCGTCCCGCGTTCGTACTGCTTTCATCTGTCGCAAGCCCTGGAACGTTCGGGTTTGCTCCTGTTTGGACATAGACTATATAGAAGTCACCGTCTACCGTGATATTGTGCTCCCGCAAGTCAACAACCGTCCATTCATTAAGATCCCTAATCGCCTCTGCTTCAACAGGACCTGCAATTCTTTCACCAGGCATACTGTCTGAACCTGATGCATCCCATACTTCAACTGCAAATTCAGTGCCGCCCGGATCAGGGAATTCCGTATCATGGAATTGGAAGACACCTTCCGTAACGACCGCTGTATCTTCACCCTCCGGCAAGGACATTTTTACCGCCCACTTGTTGCCGGCATCATAAAATGCCCGGGCATTTTCAGCAGTGCCATCGTCGTATCCGATCTCACCACCGGGATACGTATAGAAAGGTTCAAGCTCGATATCCTGTTCTAAATCTTCATCAAGCGTTACTTCTACATCCTTGCTGTAGTAATCTCTTGCCATCACTTTTAACGTGTAAGTTCCTTCATACCCCGTGATGGAATAGTTGCCATCTTCATCTGTTTCAACAGGTGTGACGTTAGAATCTTCCACGAGCAGAACGGTTGCTCCCTCGATTGGTTCACCTGTTGCCTCATCTGTTATAGTTCCGGTCACTGTCGATTGCGGAATTTCATCAAGCGTGAAATCTGCTTGTGCAGTTCCATCCGCTTCAACCGTGATACTTTGCTCTTCTGACTCAAACCCATAAGATTCCGCTTTGACAGTAAATGTGCCCGCAGCATGGGTCATTGAATACTCGCCTGTAGCCGGATCAGTACTGACTGTCCTGCCGCTTTCAAGTACACTTACTTCTGCATTGATTGGCAACAGGTTAGGGTTAACGGCTTCACCATCTTCAGGGATGTCCTTTTCTTCAGGTAACGCTGGCTGAATTTTATTTGGATCGACTTTTTCTTTCAATCCCGCTTTTTCGTTCGCTTTAATGACGCCCAATCCTAAGCCATTGCCATTATGGATACCGTTAAACAGGCGGTTATTGTTCCCGTTATTGCCTTTGTCGTTTCCCGCTCCCGGTGAAACTTTACTGGAATCGGATGTCTCGGACAATGCGACATCATCGATATACCAGCCGTCTCGAGTCACACTTAAATCGGTTGTGACGTTAAAGCCGATATAGATCCGCTGACCGCTGTATTCCGATAAATCGACTTCAGCGCTTTCCCATCCGTCTGTTTCACCTTGGACCTGCGTCAACTGCGTCCATGCCTCTTGATCAGTCGAAACAAATACGTGACCAAAATCATAAGCATTTCCATTATCATACATTTCCAGATTATGCCATTGATTGAACTGCAAATAGGCTTCTCCCTCAGGCATATCAATCGGCGGCATGACAAGAGTTGCATTCATATTGCTGTCATAGTCGCCATCCAAATTGGTGGCATAAACATTCTCACCGGATGCGGCATTCTCAGGACCGGATGTTGGTGTTCCCAGCTCCCAGCTGTTGTTTTCACCAAATGACGTCCAGCCTGCAGGGTTATTTTCAAAGTCCTCTGAATAACCCGTCGAAATGCCCGGCTCCACATCAACAACATATTCTTCACTCGTCACGTCATTCTCACCGAAATCACGAATAATCCATTTATACGTCACCGAATCTTCAGCGATTTCCTCACCTGGAATGGTGGCTGAATACTCACCTTCTTCAAAATCACCGGATACACGATCAGCTTCTACTGTCTGCCACTCGCCGTTTGTATCCTGATATTCCAATTCTACTGATGCCACACTGATGTTGTCACTGGCTTGGACATTCAGATCAAGGTCCATACCTGCGTAGGTTTCTGCCGGTGCCGTATGGTCAAATACCGGAGCTTCACTATCATCACCTTGCTTCGTCACTTGACCTTCAATCGTGCCAATACCATCTGCCAATGCGCTTACAGCATCATAAGCATTAACTAAACCATATCCAAACCCATTGTTAGGCGATTCCGGATAATCATCATTTGTTAACGCGATGGCAGTATCAGTCAGGACTTGTTCCATTTCGTCAACGGTAATACTGCTGTCCACCTGTCGCAACAGTGCAGCAACGCCGGATACGGCAGGACCTGCCATTGACGTCCCACTCATAGCACCATACTCACCACCCGGTAAAGAGGAGCGCACACCTGCTCCAGGAGCAGAAATATCCGGTTTAATTTCATCATATGGTGAAGGGCCTTCCAATGAAAAGTCGGCTAAATTGTCGTCACTGTCTGTCGCCCCTGTTGCAAATGATTCCGGATAGTTAGCCGGTGTTGCAACGGATCCCGGTCCGCCCGGATTACCAAGACCAGTGTTGCCAGCCGAAAACTCAGGGAATATTTCAGCTGCACGCCAGTTAATCACTACATCACGGTACCATTCATCAAGACCTGGTCCGCCGCCCCAAGAGTTATTGACAACATCCGGAGCCAAGTCAGCTCGCTCATTTCCATCTGAATCCGTTGGTGCTAAAATCCATTCAGCAGCCTCAAGCAGGTCTGCATCTGTACCTCCAGCTGCTGTAAATGCCTTAACAGCAATGTATTGTGCCCCGGGAGCAACACCAACTTGATTGGAGCCATCTGTTTCATGACCGACCATTGTACCGGTGACATGTGTACCATGTCCCTGGTCGTCATAAGGCTCTGATTCACCTGCTGTGGCATCAAACCAATTGAAATCGTGATCAACTTCATCAGATCCTGCATCATACCCGCGATAATTTTCTTTGAGAGCCGGGTGGTCCCACTGAACACCGGTATCAATGCTTGCCACAACCGTTCCCGAGCCATCAATGCCCTGCTCCCATGTCTCCGGAGCGCCGACACGATCGACATTCCATTCGACATTAGCAATCTCGGATTCTGGTGCTTGGGCATCTTTTGTTTCAGGTTTGAACAATGTTCGTGTTTCGTTTGGAAGAATCTTTTCAACTTCTTCAAAGCCGGCAACTTTCTCGGCTACTTCTTGTGTTGCCGTTACAGCCATACCATTGACAATGTGGTATGAATGTATATTCTCTGCATTGCCTTTTTCGGCTTCTGTTTCTAAGAATGACTTGACATTTTGCTGTGACTCAAGAGAGGTCGATTTCAATTCGGAAATAACAGCCGAACGCTGAGCAAATTCTGCTTTATTTGCAGATAGATTAGCAGATTCAGCATTTATTCTGGCTTCTTCAGCTACTTTTTGGGATTCAGCTTTTTCCTTAAACTTAACTAAAAATGTCACTTTGTCATTGTCATTAAATTGCTCTTGCAGCCGATCATTCACCTTTTCCCCGGCAAGATCCCGGGAATTTTTGAATGCTTTGTGCGGTTTGCTGTTATTCTCAGCCGATTCAGCAAAAGCCATTCCCGGAGCCGTCAAGGAAAAAACCATTAATAGAGACGCTACAATACTAAAGGCTTTCGTTCGCCGTTTTTTTCTCGACACACTCATTCCTCCCCTTGTAAATCTTTGCTAATCGAAATATGATAATTCCGGCCCCCTTTTCCGATATGATATATGCGCTCGTCACGGATGTCAGTAGCAGGTAATAATCTATGATGTTAATAACACTATAATAGATTCAACAATGTGTTTGTGTCGGTTTTTGTCAATTTAAATCTGAATTTTCAAAATTGGTAGTAAAGTACTGTTCCATTTACTTTCTGGTACCTGCAAAAGTAACGAAATTTTGTGATACGACACCACCTGGAACACTCTATAAACACCTTCATACCAATACTTGAACACTATACACTGACATTTATCCTATAAATATCTTTCATGCAGCCATCAAAAAAGATGAATCAATAGTCCTGTAAAAAATATCTATTACTTATATTATTTTGAATTTTATACAGATACTAGTAAATTGGATCTATTCATAACGAAATAATTAACAATGACAGGCTCATCGACCTAGAAATATTCCAATTCATGTCAGTTCTTTAAGCCTAAATAAAGCTTGTTTGGTTTACCTCAAATCTTGAAACGGGAACTTAGTGCCGGTTACATACGGGAATAAAAAGCCCCAAACCTCATGACGGTTTGGGGCTTTATGCACTTTGCCTTCTTAATCAAGTGGATTTAAACTTTCCTTGCCGGTAAGGTCGGTAATCATTGTCACCAGCAATTCGATTTCCTCATCAATATCTTTCAAACTTGACGTTTCAACCGGTGAATGCATGTACCGCAATGGCAGCGATACTAAGGAGACCGGTACACCTGCTCCGGTCAGCCGCATACGATCAGCATCTGTTCCGGTCATACTTGGCGTTAGTTCATATTGCACGTTCATATTCAACTTCCTGGCGGTCCGCTCCAGCATTTGATTGATTTTAATATTAATCGGGGCACCTTTTGCCAGTACCGGTCCACCTTCCAATTTGATATCGCCATGTTTGTCTTTGTTCACTCCTGGATAATCTGTTGCAAAGGTGACATCACAGGCAATTGCCATTGTCGGTTCAATACCCGCAGCCGCAAAATAAGCACCACCCATATTTGTTTCCTCGTTCACAGTGCTTGCGGCATATACGCCGACATCACAGCCTTTTTCAGATAGGCGCTTCAGAACTTCGGCTGCAATGAACGCTCCTGTTCGATTATCAAGACCGCGACCTGACACATAGCGATCCATCAATACGTCCGGGTCTGTTTGATAAACAGCCAAATCACCTATTTGAACATGTTTTTCCGCTTCTTCTTTTGATTTGTAACCACAGTCAATAAATAAATCGTCCAATCCAAAGTCGTCCTTCAGTCCGCCATGATGCTGAGCGTTAACACCAATTACACCGGTAATCTGCTCACTGAAGCCAAGAATTGTTACCTTCATCCCGACAGCGGCTTTCGGGTTGATGCCGCCCACTTTATCAAAATGCAAAAAGCCGTTATCATCAATCCGGTTAATAACAAGAGCTATTTCATCACAATGGCCTGCAAGCAGTATTTTAAATGATGCATCCGGGTTCAGCACCCCAATGGCATTTCCTGCATTATCCGTTCTGATTTCATCCGCAAAATCCTGTACATACTGAATCCACTTTTTTTGAATAGCCATCTCACTGCCGGATGGGGACGGCGTATTTAAAAGTTCCATAAGAAAATTCCTGTTTGTCTCTTCCATCAAAAATACCTCCTTGCTTAGCGTCTCGTTTCTCATCATAGCAGAAATTACCTGGTCAGCCTAAAATGAAGCACTTTTGTTTACGGTCTGATTATTATTGGGTAAACTTTAGAAAGAAATCTAAAAGGAGTGACCGGCCGATGGATCTGAATCAATGGTTTGAAAAAGGGATGGACCCCGATACGTATATCGAATCAATGGATGAAAATAAAGAAAACCTGCTATATATTTATGATCATTTTACGCCACCTGAAGATAATGCATTTATCAAGGACCTGGCTGCTAATAATTTGCGTGTTATCATCCTGACAGAGGACTGGTGCGGTGATGCCATGCTGAATATCCCGATCATGCTTCGAATGGCGGAACAGGCGAATATGCCGGTTAAATTCCTGCCGCGGGATCAAAATCTTGAATTAATGGATCAGTATTTAACAAATGGTAAATCCCGTTCGATTCCCATTTTCATTTTTATTGATGAAGCTGGCAATGAAGTGGCCAAATGGGGGCCAAGAGCTGAAAAAATCCAGCAGTTTGTGGATGAATCCAGAAAAAAACTGCCAGCCAAAGATGACGGGAATTTCAAAGAAAAAGCAAAAGAAATGTACCTGTTCATGTCAAAATCGTTCAGAGATAATACAGATTTTTGGCAGGAAGTATATTCTAGCATCAAATCTGCTTTAAAGGATAAGCCCAACCTTTAGAACGGGAAGTCAATCATACCGCGTATATGAATTTCCACCCTTTGCCCATACTATATGTAACGTGAAACTTCCATCAGTGGGGATTGACGCACAGCGGATGCTCGCGATTACCGTCATACTGCAGTCTGCTTCATCCCGCACTGATCGTTAGTTGAATGACTCGGTGTGCCGAGCCCATGATTCCCACCTCTCTTCCTTACTCATGTTCCCAAGGTGGGAGTTTGGGACAGTGACACTGAGATAATAATGGCAGAGACAAAGGTGACAAAATGAATCTTGAGACGTTTAAACATATTTTTTACCGTATGCCGATTGTAGTCAGACTCCTGCTGTCAGTCTTTGTGGTCATGCTGCTGTTCGGAGTAGTCATCCGTCTGATCGAACCACAGCAATTCCCCTCGATTTTCGATGGTGTTTGGTGGGCTTTTGTAACAGGGGCTACAGTCGGATATGGTGATTACGTTCCTCTCACAGTTCCTGGCAGAATCATTGGAATTTTTCTTATTCTGTCCGGCGGGGGACTTCTGACATTTTTTATTACGACGCTGGCCGCCAAAACAATCAATCATGAGAGCGACTTGTCAGAGGGGAAAGTGTCCTATAAAGGCAAAAAACATATCGTTGTCATCGGGTGGAATGAACGGACCAAACAACTGATTGAGATGATAGCTGACAAAGACGCGAATCAGGAAGTTGTGCTGATTGACAGGACACTTGATGAACTGCAATACCGTCATTACCCGGTACATTTCATTCATGGCGATCCAAGTGAAGATGCCGTATTAGTTCAGGCTAATATCGAGGCGGCTGATTCGGTCCTGATAAGTTCTGATGTTACAACAGAAGAACGTAAAGCAGATATCAATACCATCCTGACGACTGTCGCCGTTCGCGGTAATAATCAGGATATACCGATCAATGCGGAAATTCTGACCATCAGCCAAGTTGAAAATGCCATTCGAGCGGGTGCCGATACCGTTATCAGTTCGAATGATTTCATGAGTACTCTTTTTTATCATGAACTTTTTCATAAAAAGCAAACAAGACCATTCGAAACTGTTTTAAATCTGTTAAATAAGCAGCAATTTTCCCATATTCAACTTCCGGAAGATTTGAAAGGAAGTTCTTATAAAGAAGCAGTCCCTTTCTTTTTGGAGAACCATGAACTATTACTGGGAATTATCCGGGACAATGACTGGCTGATGAACCCTTCAGAGGATATCACGTTGGCTGCCGATGATATATTGATCATCTTGTCACCCTGGTAACAACATTCCTTCCACTGTTTTCATGATTCTTTCCCCTGCTGTTATGTGCTGCTGTGATACATCGGCATCCGCATCAACTGGTAACTGAAATCAACATAACCTTCCTTATAATCCCAGTTTGATTCAGTGATAAATCCACCAGGCTTCAATCTGTCTTCAAGAACAAATAACGGATAGATGTTATTCTCAATGTTCGAATGCAGCAGGAACATGGCAAACGCTCCTTTTCCACCCTTTTTAAACTATTTTTTGCCCAGATGCATAATTTATGCTAAAATGTTTTATTGTGCGAAAAGAATCGAATAAGCTATAGGAGTGTTCAGCATGATAGACAAGTTTGAAACTGGTCAGATTTTGGAAGGAAAAGTGACAGGCATCCAGCCATACGGTGCGTTTGTTGCTCTGGATGATGACACACAAGGATTAGTTCATATTTCTGAGATAACATATGGTTATGTTAAAGATATTAACGATCATTTAGCAATCGATGATACCGTTAACGTAAAGATTTTGAATGTGGATGAAGAAAACAATAAAGTGTCGTTATCCATTCGTGCAACCCAGGAGCCGCCTAAAAACCGGACGAATAACCGCAAGAACCATGCACCAAAGCAGCAGGATAATGCAAATAGCGGATTCAATACATTAAAAGATAAACTTGATGATTGGATTAAACAATCAGAAGAACGTGAAGGAACATTTCGAAAATAATGGTATGGCATGAAAAACCCGGCTGCCGCCTCGTTTTCCAGAGGACAGATGCCGGAAGTCAGAGTTCAGATTGAGTGAAATCAGTGTGACAGCTGATTGACGTTGAAAACGTCATTCGAAATTGTATACTTACCTTTTTATCAGGAAAAGCTTTTTTCGTTAAAAATAACGTGAAAAGCTTTTTTAAAACCTTCCATTCTTGATTTAGCCGCTTCTATTCGGGTAAAGTAAAATAGAGTAGCCAACTAAGGAGGATAAAATAGTGTCACATATCAATTTTTCTTATAATAACGCTTTAAATTTCTTTAACCAGAACGAATTAACTTATCTATCAGATTATATTGAGTCAGCTCATAACAAACTCCACGAAAGAACCGGTCAGGGAAATAATTTTTTAGGCTGGATGGACTTGCCGGAAAACTATGATAAAGCGGAATTTTCCCGGATAAAATCAGCAGCGGAAAAGATCAGAAACGATTCGGATGTGCTGCTTGTCATTGGTATCGGGGGTTCATACCTGGGAGCTCGTGCGGCCATAGAAATGCTCAATCATTCATTCCAAAACTTACTTGACAATGAAGAGCGGGGAGCGCCACAAGTGATATTTGCCGGCCACCACATGAGTTCAACCTATATTAATGAACTATTCGATATTCTCAAAAACAAAGATGTATCCATTAACGTGATTTCCAAAAGCGGCACAACAACCGAACCGGCTATCGCTTTTCGGATTTTCCGAAAGATGCTTGAGGATAAATATGGGAATGAAGAAGCCAAGGAACGGATTTATGCGACAACTGACAAGGCAAAAGGCGCACTCAAAACCGGAGCGGATAAGGAAGGGTACGAGACATTCGTCATACCTGATGATATCGGCGGACGCTATTCGGTGCTGACCGCGGTTGGGCTTCTGCCGATTGCCGTCAGTGGTATATCCATTGATAACATGATGCAAGGAGCAAAAGCTGCCATGGATGACCTGGCAGAACCTGAACTGGACAAAAATCCGGCCTATCAATATGCTGCTGTCCGAAATATTTTATACAACAAGGGCAAAACGATTGAGATGCTTATCAACTATGAACCGCACCTGCACTATTTCAGCGAATGGTGGAAACAGCTTTTCGGTGAAAGTGAAGGCAAAGATCAAAAGGGGATATTCCCGGCTTCTGCCAATTTTACGACGGACCTTCATTCCATGGGACAATATATTCAAGATGGACGCCGTGACTTATTTGAAACAGTCCTGCATGTTAATCAGCCAAATAAGGACATGACATTGGAAGCCGAGGACGCGAATGCTGATGGGCTTAATTATCTCGCCGGAAAAACACTTAGTGAGATTAACGATAAGGCATATCAGGGGACATTGCTGGCACATACGGATGGCGGGGTGCCTAATCTCGTGATCGAGATGCCGGCACTTGATGCCTATACATTCGGCTATCTGGTATACTTTTTCGAAAAGGCATGTGCTGTGAGCGGCTACCTGTTAGGCGTCAATCCATTTGATCAGCCGGGTGTAGAAGCCTACAAGAAAAATATGTTCACCCTTTTAGGCAAGCCCGGTTTTGAAGAAGCTAAAACAGAATTGGAAAAACGGCTGACATAAGACGAAAACGTGCGAAACCCTCCAAAACGATTACTGGAAAAAAGATGAATTTTTTATCAAATGATGTTTATATTTTTTAAAAAAGGGTAACACTATAACTGTAAGACTTTCTCGTATTCCCCCTGTAAGCAAGGCGTTATAAGCGCTTTGCTTTTTTTTTTTCGTTTAGTATTAAAAATTTAACCTATGTACAGATTTCCATTATAATATTAGGAAGACCTTATAATTTGTAGGAGGTTACCAATGGATTTTTTTGACAAAGTACATAACCGCAACAATACCCGCTCAGTTAAATGGGACATGCGAAGGGCTATGTTTCAATCTGATGACGTACTGCCGATGTGGGTTGCTGATATGGACTTCCAGGCGCCTGAAGCTGTCAGTAATGCATTAATCGAAAGGGCCAGGCACGGGATTTACGGATACACGATCATTGATGATGATGTTATCAATCCAATCATTAACTGGATTTCCAAACGTCACAACTGGGATATTCAAAAAGAATGGCTTTCATTCAGCCCTGGTGTCATAGCCAGTTTACATATGGCTGTCCAGGCTTTCACCGAACCAGGTGATGATATTCTGATTCAAACGCCTGTCTATACCCCCTTTTACAGTGTCATTGAATCACATGGCAGAAACGTTGTAAAAAGTCCACTACTGCAGCAAGATCACTATTATCAAATTGATTTTGCCGATTTTGAAGAGAAATTGAAGCAGGGTGTATCAGCTTTTATCTTGTGCTCACCGCATAATCCGGTCGGCCGGGTATGGAAACAAGAAGAGCTCGAGGAGATGGCCCGGCTATGCCTGAAATATGATGTGCTGATTCTGTCGGATGAAATTCACGCAGATTTGATTTACCCAGGCGAAATGCATATTCCGATCGCCTCACTATCAGATGATGTCGCAGCGAAGACCATTACATTTATGTCACCATCGAAAACCTTTAATCTGGCTGGACTGCAAGCATCCTATATCATCACACCTGACAAAGAGACAAGGGAGACCTTGAATAAGCACTTGTCTAACCAAGGACACCATATGCTCAACACGATGGGCAATACGGCGATGGAGGCAGCCTATCGATATGGTGAAGAATGGCTTGATGAACTCCGGAACGTGCTAGAAAATCATAAAAATTACGTCACTGACATGCTGGAGGAAAAAACCGATGTATTAACTGTCACGCGCTCGGAAGGCACGTATTTACTTTGGATTGACTGCAGTAAATTAGATATGAACAGCAAAGAATTAAAGAAATTCATGAACGAAACGGCTAAAGTTGGGTTTAACGCTGGCGTTGACTATGGTGACGAAGGTGAGATGTTTATGCGCATGAATATCGCCTGTCCGCGGGAAACACTGGAAGAAGGTGTCAACCGGCTTATTGATGCCGTAAACAACCGTTAAGCAATCAGATGAAGAAAAAAGGGCAGACCAGTTAGTTGGTCTACCCTTTTTTAGTGCCCTAATGATATTTTTAGCGCTTCTGCCGATGTTCCTGCTCTTCTGCTGATGTTGCCGCTCTTCTGCTGATATTCCTGTTCTTCTGCTGATACTCCTGGTTTTTGCAGGTGTTGCCACTCTTCCGCTGATAACGCTGTCCCGTTAAACTCTTTTTTTCCAACAATAACCACTTATTCTCCCTGATCCTCATTAAAATTAGTCGGATCAGTCGGTGTTTCGGCTGATTCTTTTTCATCCGTTGCTATAATTCCGCATACTATTCTGGCACCGGATTCTCCGCCTGGCTGGCTGACACCATCATCCTGTCCTTCATGGATAACGAGTGATGTGCCTTCCCCGTCAAGCAATGATTTTTTACCGTCCATTAACGTAGCTTCCGGAAGCATTAATTCAGCTTCCACAAGCCCATCCGGGTCCGCTTCGATATTCGGCAGATCCCCGAGGTGTGAGCCTTCCGGGTGCATCAGTCCATGCTCATTGCCATCCGGATTAAAATGGCTGCCGGCCGTCGTGAAATCCGGCTGGTCACATTTCGGATATTCATGAACATGAATCCCATGATAACCCGGGTCAAGCCCCTCAAGCTCAACTTTAAAATCGACACCTCCATCACCTTCCGTCAATTGAACCGTCCCAATCATATCACCAGACGAATTATACATATCAACCGTCCGGGACGTTTGGTCCGTTTCCTGGCAAGCAGTTATGAAGAACATGAATAATACGACCCATAATACCTTCTTCATGAATGTTGCTCCTTTGCAGTTACTTTATTTTCAGTATCTGCAGTTCAGCCCAAAATTAAACAGGCTCATTTTCTAAATAAGCCTGTTTTCAATCGTAATCCTCATTTGATGTTTGTTGGTATTCCTCATCCACTTTTTCTGCTTCTTTTTTAGATTTTTTTATGAAATATTTCAAGGCTATAGCGGCCCCGATAATAAAAATAGTCAATATGATGATGGAAGGTATATATTCTGTTTTATCTTCCGGAAAATAAAGAAATTCCATGCCCATATAGTCAATCACGCCCTTTGTCTTTATTATAGCACCTATCGCATTCAAATTCATACAACAGAATCCAAACAATTGCCGAAACCGGATAAAGTTTGGCACAATAGGGTAAAGGAGGTTACGAGAAATGGCAATTTCCATTGGAGACATTGTTGAGGTAAAATATAATTCAGGTAAATACATAGGCGAGGTATTGGAAGACCGCGGTGAACGTTATTTAGTCAAGGTCCAAGCCGTTGTCAAACATCCGATGCAAGGTGATCTGCATAATCCCGGTGAAACGGAAGGTGTCTTTTTTCAGGAGCGAAAAGCCCTTGCACACTACGAAAAAATGAACGTTGTTAAGTCCGCCGTTAAAAGTTTTGACGGTGAAGTACCTGACTACCAGGAATCATTGCAGGAAGCCGTCGCTGACATAAAACAAAAGCTTTCCCAAAAAGATACCGCATTCAACCAACAGTCCCTGAAACAGATTGAAGAGCTCGAACAGCACACATACACAAAAAGCTACTACAGGTAAAGCGAGGCTTCATTCAATGGGGTGCTTTTTCCCCATTGAATGTTAGTCCGAGCAGAATCGGACATTTATGGTCAGTTAGCCGCCGTTCTTGGGCGGGTTATTGACCATTATATGCGGGGTAAAGCGAAACTTCAACCGTTACATACGGGGTAACAAAACGGAGCTAGCGGACAATCATCCCTAGCTCCACAGTTTTTGTGCATAAAAATACATTGTGATTGAAAACTCTTTTAAAACTCCGGTCCTTACTCACCCAGATGTTCGTTGACTACCTCGGTAACACCTTTAATCGCCTCAGCTTCATCCCCGCCTGTTGCGGTGATTTTAACCTCGGCTCCTTTAGGGATCCCAAGAGACATAACGCCCATAATCGATTTAAGATTAACGTCTTTGCCATTATATGAAATTTCAATTTCCGATTCGAATTGCCCGGCCTTATTTACCAGCAGTGTTGCCGGACGTGCATGCACCCCGGTATCCGCTGTAATCGTAAACGTTTTTTCCTCCATTGCTTTTCATCCTTCCAAAAATAAATTCCTAACGTATGTATTCCGTTTATGGTGGAATACAATACATCAGTATTATTATATACAATTATGACGTATTTTGAAATAAAAATGCAACGAATCCTGTGTCAATTTCGCGAAATTTGTTTTTGAAAAGCCAATATGGTACCGTTATTTTGAATCAATTTGTATGTGGGAGGCGAATGTAACATGAGTGTCCATATTGGTGCAAATAAAGGTGACATCGCGGATAAAATTTTACTGCCGGGTGATCCGTTAAGGGCTAAATTCATCGCAGAAACATTTTTGGAGGATGTGACACAATACAACCAAGTACGCGGCATGTACGGTTTTACCGGTACATATAAAGGTGAACGGGTTTCCGTTCAGGGAACCGGGATGGGGGTGCCATCCATATCAATTTATGTTAACGAATTAATTCAGGAATATGATGTGCAAAAATTAATCCGCGTCGGTACATGCGGGGCGATTCAGGAGGATGTTAAAGTCCGGGATGTGATTCTCGCTCAGGGAGCAACAACTGATTCGCAAATGAACCGGATGATTTTTAATGGCATTGATTACGCTCCCCTCGCTGATTTCGAATTACTGAAAAATGCCTATGATACCGGAAAAGAACAAGGCTTGAATCTGCGTGTCGGGAATGTATTCACAAGTGATACGTTTTACCGGGATAATGCAAGAGAAATTAATGAGCTGCTGGCCAAATATAACGTGCTTGCGATTGAAATGGAGACGACAGCATTGTACACGCTTGCTGCCAAGTTTAATCGCCAGGCATTGACAGTTCTGACAGTATCCGATCATATCTTAACCGGAGAGGAAACATCCGCTGAAGAGCGTCAGACAACATTCCATGACATGATGGAAGTCGCCCTTGACTCAGCCTTGAAATAAGATATTACAGTTTATAGATTTAATGGCAACAACAACCTTTGAGAAAACAGTCTTTATTGTTAAAGGCTGTTTTTTTACCCCTTAAATGTTAACCATTAATGATTAAGCGTTGACAATTAATTCAATTCAAACTATTATCTTGTATATGGAGAGGGTTAACAATGACTAAATTACGTACGACCAACTTAACATTCAGTGCAATCTTTGTATGTCTGATGGCAATCGGCGCTAACATTACAGTGTGGTTCCCGATGCTGGCTATACCAATTGGCGGGGCAACTGTACCATTATCCTTGCAGACATTTTTTGCGACCATCGCCGGATTGATGCTCGGTAAAAGACTTGGGGCGTTCGCTATGATGACGTACATTTTAATTGGCATAGCAGGATTGCCGGTGTTTTCCCAGCTGAAGGCAGGTCCGATGCAGCTTTTTTTACCAACCGGCGGATTCATCATTTCCTTTATATTCGTGGCTTTTTTTGCAGGGCTGATTGCAGAACGATGCAAAAAACCATCCTATCCAATGTATATACTGGCAGCATTTACTGGACTGATTTTCAATTATGGCATTGGCGTCACCTACATGTATGTTGCCATAAATACATGGCTGGAACTCCAAATCTCTTATACACTTGCCTGGTCCGGTATGATTCCATTTCTGATTAAAGATACAGGTTTAGCCTGCTTGGCCGCTGTGTTTATGTTGAACTTGGTAAAACGGATCCCATCCAGGTGGATCTCAACAGTCAAAGCTTCCTGAGCCTATACCGTACAAAATTTAAAACTGTCCTTTCTATGTTAAATTCGCAGAGGATTATGATAAAATAACCTCATACATATATTGTTATTAAATTTGTGAGTGGTTAGACTGTATATTGTTAACAGCAATAGAGAGGATGTTCCTGCATACATGGACTATTTTGTCAATTTCCCATTATGGGCGGCATTATCCGCTATTGGTTTCGCTCAAGTTATCAAAATTCCGATCAGGCTGGTTGCCACAAGAGAATTTAAACCTGGTTTAGCTTTCTCCACAGGCGGCATGCCAAGCAGTCATTCCGCTGCTGTCGCTGCATTGACGACCGGAGTTGGCATTGTAGAGGGAACAGATTCAGTCATGTTTGCCGTATCAACTGTTTTCAGTGTCATCATCATGTTTGATGCCTCCGGTGTTCGCAGACAGGCTGGTGAACAAGCAATTGTCATTAATCAACTAGTGAAGGATTTTCAATATTTTAGAGAAGGCGCGAAAGACTGGAATCAAAAAGAAGAAAACCAAAAACGGAAGGAACTTAAAGAGCTCCTCGGGCACCAGCCCATTGAAGTGTTTTTTGGCGGATTATCAGGAATAGCCATAGCCTTTTTTCTATATCAGTTTTATTAGCGCTGCTTAAACAACACATTGTCATCGCGCGAAACCAACATCTTTGTTAAAAATTTTAAAAAGCCGTCCCGACGCATTTGGGACGGCTTTTCATAATCAGCCCTCAATAATTTGGTTTCGAAAGACTTGCATGGATTCATCTTCATTCAAATTGTTCAGAACTTCTTCACTCAGGTGGCCGTCACCTTCTTCAATAATGTAAACTTCCACCTCTTGTTTTCCCCATTCGGAATAGACATCGTCAACAGTCTCATAATACAAATCAATTTTATTTCCTGTAATGGCACCGCCTTTATCCGCGACTACGCCATAGCCATAACCTGGAATAAACATAATCGTCCCAATTGGGTAAATGTCCAAATCAGCTGCTATAGTAGAATATAAGTCTCGTTTAACCTGAACACCTGAATAGGTTATGCCAAATTCCGGATGATCCGGTGTTTTACCAGTTGATTCCACACCAGCTGTGTACCCGGTTGCCGTTACAGTGGCACTGGGGTATTGTTCAGTATTCACATATTCTTCCAATGATTCCGGTCCTTCAATATGTTCACTTGAAATATAGCGTTCCTGCTGCTTCTTTGTATTCAATTGCTTATCTTTTAACATAACATCCCGTTGCTCAGCTTTATCATGGGATTTCACCGCTGATGATGCCTCATTTTGAAATGTCCAGGCTTGCACATCTGAAATCGAAATATTTGAGATGGACGATATCGTTACAAAAAATGCTCCTAAAAATAAAAGAGTCATCGCCGTTCTTCTGAATAAATTCATTTTTTTCAATGATAACACCTTTCCGGCAGTATGCTACTTCTGGTGTAACAGTTTGAGATAGTCAGTACCTGCAAACCATCCACCCAATTAACTGCCTACTTGGACAGTGTTACCAGATTTATCATTAATATACGTTATAAACTTAAAAAGATATTTGAATATTATGAAGTGACACTTAATAAGGACTCAACGCTTTTAATGAGTGATATAATATTGCCCTAAAACATTTGATAACCACTTTTCCGCAAAAGCTTGATGACAAAGCCGGAAACGATTGTCCCGACAAAACCCGCTGCAAGAATCGTTATATCCGCAGCTGTTATCGCAGCCAATCCTGAGAAAGCCCTGGCCAAACGCATCACCCGGTGACGTGAAGTATTCCATGGTTGAAATATCATCTACAATCATTAATACGATAAACGGATAAATAAATGCCATCAGCCAAGTACGGCGCAATAGCATATTTAATATAAACGCCAGTCCAAAAAATATGATAAAAAACAATAAAATGGAAACAACAAACTGTATCAACCTTGTATCTCCCTTCGCTGTGCATACAGGTTTTATTTTATAACAAATAAAAGAAAAAGCAAAGACAGCAAGCTCGTCTTTGCTTCCGAAAATTTCAGTGAAAAATATTAAATTTGCCTTTTCGCATCAACAGATTAAAACCGCCCAACTTAAATAAATAACGGTTATCTATGATCTTTTTCAAGAGAACAGCTTTCCAGCCGACCAATTGACGGTTATTCAAAACATTGCCAATCGCATCGGTTTGACCAAGCGATGCTACCGTTCCGAGCAAATGTGGTTTAAATGACTGAAACTCAGATCCATCGATTAATGCTTTGACGTTTCGTGCAACCGTTTCAGACTCCTGAACAGCAATTTGTGCTGTTGGCGGATAAGGCTTCCCGTTCTTATCCTCAATCATTGCACAATCCCCTATGACAAACACATCATCATAGTCCGGAGCCCGCATATCCTGCCGTACTTTAACTTTACCCTGACTATGATCCAATCCTGCCTTTTCAATAAGCGAATTAGCACGAACACCTGCCGCCCAGACTGTCGTATAGGTTGGTATTTCCACTAGTTTTCCATCTTTCTCATAAACAACCCGATCCGATTTACATTCTTTCAACGTGGCTTCTGTTATAAATTCAACACCTCGTGACTCAAGCGAACTCATCGCATATTCTGCAAGCTGCTGGTCAAACCCCGGTAAAATCGTTGGCGTCTTTTCGATATTAACAATCCGTATCATTGTCTTATTAATATCGTATTCTTCACAAAGCTCAGGAATGCGGTTTGCCAGCTCACCCAAAAATTCAATACCTGTGAAGCCACCCCCGCCGACAACGATGTTAAGTCTTTCCGGTTTTTGTTCCTCTTCATGCTGATATTTCGCAAAGTTATATTGAAGATGTTCCTTGATTAGACGAGCGTTATTAATACTTCCAATCGTGAATGCGTGTTCTTCCAAACCGGTTACGCCACATACTGCAGTTTCAAAACCTAAACCTATAACGAGAATGTCGTACTGTAATTCACTGTCAGCCAATTTAACTTTCTTCTCATCCGGTTTGATTGAAACAACTGTATCCAATATGAATTCCGTTTTCTGCAGATTGATAACCTCTTTGACCGGAATCCGTGTCCGGTCATGATGCAATGTTCCGGCTGCGTTCTCATGCAGCCAGGTTGTTTGATAATGGTAATCATTTTTATTGACAAGCGTCAATGTTGCATCATGCTCAGACAACATCTTTTCAAGCTTGACTGCGGTCATGATACCTCCATATCCTGCGCCTAAAACAACAATACGCGGCTTCCCCATTGTATCATCACTTCCATTAAAAAATTCTGTCTATAAATCGAAAAAGTTTCTTTCTTTGTCAATTTCGTTTAGTTACATCATCTATTCTTTCATTTAAAATGAAATGTGTTAGTTACTAATTTGTAATGCAACTGTAATCCATTCCATATCATATTGGTTTTTCAACCTTGTTTCAAGACAAACAAACACTTTCCGTCAAATTAAATTTTTCAGATATTTCATTTCATAACTTGGTTTTTTTTCAAGTAGATTAATACACATCATTAGTCTTTTTATGATACGATACCCATGGTGTATTAAAATTAATGGGGGGACATCCATGACAGATAAAGTTTATGACGTTACCATTATTGGAGCTGGTCCCGCTGGCTTATTCACCGCATTTTATGGTGGAATGCGACAAGCAAGCGTTAAAATAATGGAAAGCTTACCTCATACTGGGGGGCAATTAACTGCCCTGTACCCAGAGAAATATATATACGATGTTGCTGGATTCCCGGGTGTTCGGGCACAGGATTTAGTGGACAACCTCGAAGAACAGGCCATGATGTTTGACCCAACGATTGTGCTTGGACAATCGGTTGAAGAAGTGGAGCGCCTTGAAGATGATACATTTAAATTAACCTCCAACAATGGCGAGGAACATTTTACGAAAACAATCATCATTACAGCCGGGAACGGTGCTTTTCAGCCGCGCCGTTTAAACGTTGAAGGGTGCGATCAATTTGAAGGCGTGAATTTACATTATCATGTAAAAGACATGAACGCTTACCAGGGGCAGAACGTTATGCTTCTTGGCGGTGGTGACTCAGCGGTGGACTGGGCTCTCATGCTGGAACCGATTGCCGAAAAAGTCACATTGGTCCACCGCCGGGATAAATTCAGAGCACACGAACACAGTGTTGAACAATTGAAGAATTCCAGCGTCGATGTTGTAACACCTTATATACCGACTGCCATCAGCGGTAACGGGGAAATTGAGACAGTTACATTAAGCGAGGCTAAAGGAGATTCAACCATTGAAGTCGATGTTGATTCAGTCCTTTGTAATTACGGTTTTGTATCATCGCTAGGTTCAATTAAAAATTGGGGCCTTGAAATTGAGAAAAACAGTATTGTCGTCAATTCACGGATGGAAACCAATATTCCCGGCATTTATGCTGCCGGTGACGTTACAACCTATTCCGGAAAAGTAAACCTGATTGCCACCGGATTCGGGGAGGGTCCGACAGCAATCAATAACGCGAAACAATATATCGATCCAAAAGCACGTATCCAGCCTAAGCATTCAACTGCGATGTTTTAGGAAAAAACGCTGGAGCGTCTTTTCAGATGTCGGAGGGAAGAAGTCGGATTGGAGGGGATCGGCGAGTGTGCCGATTTCTGTTTTTAAAACATCACCCTGAATTTTATACTTCTTTATAAAAAGCCAGAGCGCTTCATGAAAGACGCTCTGGCTTTTTCAATCCTATTAGCATTTTTCCGGTGAGCCCACTCGGCGGTCGGTTCTGAATGACGATCCGCAGCCGCATGATACGATCGCGTTTGGATTATCGATACTGAAGCCGCCACCCATCATATTTTGTTTAAAATCAATGGTCGTTCCTTCGATAATCGGTGCATCCTGCTTATTGATAACAACCGGAATGCCATTTATGTCCTCAACCATATCCAGTTCGTCATTCACGTCATGATCAAACCCCAATGAATAGGAGAGTCCGCTGCAGCCGCCTCCCTGAATGCCAAAACGCAAACGGGCGCCTGCCTCCTCTTCCTTCATCATCTCTTTAACCTGATCTGCGGCACCTTCTGTGATTGAAATAACCATATTTATGTCCTCCTCTTTTAAAGATGAGTCAACTTAATTGTTACTCTCCAGTATACAAACTATCAAGCAACGATTCAACGATTATAACTTATTGGGACATAGAGTCTGACCCTCTGTCCCATTCAACGGCTCCATTTTTGTCCAGTTCCCGGTAAATGGTTTTTAATCCGGGAATCCCCTCAGCGACGATTTCATCATTCACTAATACCAGCGGATAAAAAAACTCGTCCTCTAAAATACGTTCTGCTAATTCTTGATGCTTTTCCTCATCCGGAGGCTCTTCAATATCGATATACGTGTATGAAATTTTGTCATCACTATATTTTCTGCCTATTGCAGCTTGCAGCCATTCATACGTTTCCCAAGACCCTGGTGCACCGACACAGCTTGCACAAATCTGTTCTGCCCCGTAAACTGTAATCAGGATATTGTTATCCATATCAGGTCCCCCCTTAAACGTTTGATTAATTTCATTTTACAAAAAGCCTGATAAAAGATAAAATAAAAGTAACTAATGAGTGTCAAAATAATGGATAGATTTTTTGAGTAATCCGTTTTATAATGGTAACAAGGAAAGGAGAAGATGGATAATGCAAGAGCAGGTACAAGAGGTATTAACCAAACTCCGTCCATTTTTATTGCGTGATGGCGGTGACGTTGAGCTTATTGATGTAGATGATGACGGCATTGTACTTATTCGTCTCATGGGTGCATGCGGCAACTGTCCAAGTTCCACGATCACTTTAAAAGCCGGAATCGAGCGCGCATTGAGATCCGAAGTTCCGGGCGTGACAGAAATCGAACAAGTATTTTAAAACATATAGAATTGAAGGCAGATTTCCGGATCTGCCTTTTTATTACGAAATAAAATTTAAATGACACGTTTTCAATGCAGAAATCGGCTAACTCGCCGATTTCTTCCAATCCGACCTCTGGCATCTGAAAAGACGCATCAGCGTTTTTTCTTAGTTCACCGGTGTCATGGCCTGTGCCCCATTCAATACCTCTTTTAAGTTATCAAGGCAAAGTTCAAGCATTTTTGTCCGGGTAGCGACACTTGCCGAACCGATATGCGGAAGACAAACAACGTTATCCAGCTTCATAAGCGGATGCTCTGCTGAAATCGGCTCCTGATTAAATACATCAAGCCCCGCAGCCCGGATTGTATTGGCGGTAAGCGCATCATGCAATGCTTGTTCGTCAACTGTAGCACCGCGGGAAACATTGATGAAAACAGCGGACGATTTCATGTTTTGAAAAGCTTGTTCATTAAACATCTCCTTTGTTTCTTCCGTTAAAGGAATCAGCGAAACAACAAAATCCGCCTCTTTCATTAATTCGGTAAATTCGCAGTATACAGCTCCCAATTCCTGCTCAGCTTTTACTTTCCTCGAACGGTTGTGATACAAAATGGACATGTCGAAGCCTTTAGCACGTCTGGCAACGGCCTCTCCAATTCTGCCCATGCCAACAATCCCAATTTTCTTTCCATGGATGTCGGAGCCCGCCAGTAAGTATGGAGACCAATATTCCCATTTATCGTCACGGATATAGTCATTTGCCTCGACTATTCTGCGTGCTGTTGCCATCAGCAGCGCAAATGCCAAATCAGCTGTTGTTTCCGTCAGGACGTCAGGTGTGTTCGTCACAACAACGCCATGTTCCCGAGCCGCTTCCACATCAATATTGTCATAACCAACCGCCATATTGGCCACAATCTTCAAATGTTTGGCGGCAGCAAGGAACTCCTTATCAATCGCTTCTGTTAATAAACATAAAACACCATCAGCCGAAGCAGCTTCACTGAGCAGCACATCCCGTGGTACAGGTGTCTCTTCCTTATCCCACATCCGAAAGTCAAACGAATCCTGATAAGGCTGCAAAATATCATCCGGGATTTTTCGCGTAATATAGATGACAGGTTTCATTGCATATAGCACTCCAGTCTTAATTAAGTTTCACCTTACAGCCAGTGTAACACAGGAATCTGCAGTTCTTCACAGTTAACACCTGCCGTTTCAAAAAATAAGCCCAGTCTTTTTTCATACACAGGCTGCTTGTAAATCATGGCAGCCAGTTCGGAATGCACCAGTTCATGCCGGTCAGTAAAAAATCCGCGTCCAATAACATCAAATAAATGGATCGGGTACAGCAATCGTGCATATAATAATCGCCAGCTGAAAATCGACAACGGCCTGACTTGTTGGTATTCATCCAAAAAGGACCTGATCTCGTCCATGGGGTTCTCGCTTTCCAACAGTTTATACCGAATATATTCCGCCAAATCACGTGTGGGGTGATCATAGGCAAGGTCTGGCATCCAGAGGTACCGATTATCAAGTTGACCAAAATATCTTCTGAAAACGATTGTACCCTGATCTGCTTCATGAAACCGCGGATCAGACTCGCTTTCCTGCATATATTGAATAGCATTTTCACTTAGACCAATCACATATGGCATGGAATCCATCAATAACCGGTAATAGGCATTGGAATAATTGTCAGCCTCGATTTCTATCCTTTCCTCAAATGCCGTTAATTTGTCAATCCACAATTGCTTCCATTGACCATAGCTTGAAATCGTCTGGGGTTCATATTGATACATCGAACCAGTCATATGAAACGCGGCCAGCCTCTCCCCATGTGTGAATTGTGCGGTAGTGGCGCTATGTTTTACACGCAGTACCATGTGGAAGCTGTCATTATATGTCGTGTACCACTCACCCTGGCTATTCGGCATCGGAATTGTCATTTGGGTGTAGTTATTTTCATATAAATAATAAGCTAGAGCCGCCTGTTCCATATGTATGATTTCCTTCTGTTCTCCAGAAATGGTAAAATAAACATAATTATCGTCCTTAAGACTTTCCAGCCCGTTCCATATTGTTTTTTCCCGGGCCTGGATACCATAATACGTTGCAAGGAACTCCCTCAACATCGTCACTCCTTTATGGGCTTCTGGTTTATTATATGTCCTGTTACGAAATATCTTAACAACTTTTTAGGAAAAGGTGATTTTATGTCTGGCAATACACAGCAAACCAAATTGGAAGTAAAAGCGCGGGAATGGCTGCAGGAGCGTGGTGTTTCCATAAGAGATATTGCAGACCTTGTCTATTATCTGCAAGCAAAATATCATGATGACTTGAGTATGGATATCTGTGAATTTAATGTTAATCAAGTACTTAAAAAGCGTGAAGTGCAGAATGCTATTTTGACCGGTATTCAACTGGATAAGCTTGCTGAAGATAAAAAGCTTGATCAGCCGCTGCAAAAAACAATTGAAATCGATGAAAGCCTGTATGGAATCGATGAAATCGTCGCATTTTCGATTGTTAATGTGTATGGATCAATCGGCTTTACCAATTATGGCTATATCGATAAACAAAAGCCGGGGATTCTGCAACATCTGAATGATAAATCCACAGGGGAATGTCACACATTTCTGGATGATATTGTCGGTGCCATTGCCGCGGCTGCATCAAGCAGGCTTGCCCATGCCGCAGCCGATGACGAATTATTGGATGACTGAAAAAAACTGCTCCAACGAGGGAGCAGTTTTTTAAATGTACTGAAGCCATTCATTTAAATTGTGCACATGATAGGATGGCTTTGTTTCAAGTGTGGGATAAGCGGTGTATGGTGTAACACCGGTAAACACCATCAGCGTATCGATACCGGCATTTATTCCCGCAAGAATATCGGTATGGTAGTTATCACCCACCATCAGCGTTTTCTCTCTATCAGCTCCGATCTGATCCAATGCCTGATCCATAATAATGGTTTCAGGCTTTCCGATAAATATTGGCTGCTTTCCGGTACTGACCGACACCACCGAGGTAAGGGCACCATTACCAGGTTCCAGCCCGCGATCAGTCGGAAGCGCCACATCACCGTTTGTGGAAATAAACGTTGCACCATTGCGGACCTCCCGGCAGGCTTTTGATAATTTTTCATAATTGATATCCCTGTCAATTCCAAATACAACAAAATCACAGCCCGTATCAGTGATTGTAAGTCCTTCCCGTTCCAGTGCATCATGCAAACCTTCTTCACCAATCACAAAACAGCGGGCACTTGCCTTTAGCCGTTTTATATATTTTGCCGTAGCCATGCTTGATGTGAAAACATGTTCAGGCGTGGAAGGGATAGCCATTTGCTCTAACTTCTCGGAAACCTGCAACTGTGTTTTGGATGAATTATTCGTTAAAAATAAGTATGGAATCTCTTTTGAAGCCAAAGAACCAACAAATGCAGCAGCAGATTCAATCGGCTCATTACCCCGATACATGGTTCCATCCAAATCAATTAAATACGCATTGTAACGTTTCATGTGCTTCTGTCACCTTCTTTTGATTGTCCACTTGCCATAACTGTCATGGTATGCATGTAAGGGGCTTTCCCATATACTGCTCAGTCATTGGTAAAAGCATTGGCAACGCCCAGTTCATTGTCCAAATAATTTCGGATATGTGCACTGAATTGATCCAGCGTGTTTTTATGTGTTTGAATCGTATCCGCTAATAGGTGATGATCGACCTGCAAATAATCCTTGACCACCATTTTTCGCAGCTGGACAATCGCCTTGTAATCCACGTCCTCGTTTTCAGGAAGAACGTTTTCATCGATCAATATATCGATAATATCCTCAAAACTTCCCGGATCACGCATGATAAAACCATCAATCATCATGTTGCCGACATCGAGCATGGATTCAATTACGATATGTACAGTCCGTTCAAGATATAATTTATCCGAAAATGCATCAAATGAATGCTTACCCACTTCATCCAGCAATCTGTCCATATATTGTAATGTTTCTTCAATTTGTTTTCGATCAACAAAATACATGTCTAACCCTCCATATAATTCTATATATATCATACCATATTCTTTCAAAAGAGGACGAGGAATTGAAGCAAGGTACAGAAAGATATGCAAATTTTATCGTCATGGGAAGTGCTGTAAATTAATTAACAGGGAAGATGCGTTGTGCAGCTTCCCTGTTTTGGTTAGATTTTAATCCTGTATATAACGAACAATAAACCGCCAAGGAACGGCGGCTAATTGTCCGTAAATGTCTGATTTTTTCAACTAACAATCAGTGGGAAAGCACCCCAACGACAATCAACACTGGAAAACAAATCAGCTATTGATTAAATCCATGAATCGTAATTTCGACACGACGATTTTTCTGTCTCCCGTCTGGATTATCAGAACCATCGCTATTCGTGTTGCTGGCCACAGGGTCTGAAGCACCTTTCCCTTCAGCAGTCATTCGATCTTTTTCCACATCAGCTTTAGCCAATGCATCAAGAACAGCCTCTGCTCTATCTTCAGACAATTTTTGATTATAGCTATCCTCACCTTTACCGTCTGTATGTCCAACAATTGTCACATCTCCATCTGTTTCATCCATAACCTTTGTCAATTGGTCAATGACATCATCGGCATCAGAACGTAATTCATCGGAGTCAAAATCAAACAAAATATTTTCTGGTAAGGTTAACATGGCACCATCCTCAACTCCGACAGCATCAAACTCAGATAATGTTTCCATTATTTCTTTTTCAATATCAGAATCGGAGGAAATATCCATACTGCTAGTCAAAATGATTGAGCCTATAGACATTTTAGAAATAAAAAACTCCGATTTGGGTACATCTGCTTCTTCATTCTCTATGTCATTATCAGATATCATATTATCTTCTTGCTCCTCATTATTTGCAGTGGCATGATCATCTGATAAATTGTTATTCACTTCTTCTTTGTCTTCCGAATTCGAACACGATGAAAACAACACAATACATGCGATAAGTACGAGAACTATCTTAGACTTTGCGAAAATTGTTTCCATTGAACCCCCCCCATTCCAGCCAAATAATTCTTGACTAGAGATAATTGTTTGTTATCACTTAATTTCAATATCTTCAAAAGAAAATTCCAACTTGTTATCCGGATTAAATATTAACGTTAATGATTCGGCATCATCTTGAATTCTTCCCGCAAAACTAACAGTTCCAGTGACTTTTTCGCCGTCCTCAAACTTTATTCTGTCTGAGTCGGAATCAGCAACATACCGATACACATATCCGGTATCATCTTCTAGCGTGATACCACCTAAATTGTCACCTTGAGCCCTTCCTTTACTTGCTAGATATTGGGAATAGCCAGTATGATTCTCAGCATTAAAATCTACTGAAATGTGGTCTTCTTCAAAGGTAATTGTCTCAAGAGTAAAATTGACGCCTTCTGGGTGTTGAACGTGTTCATTCATTTCAAGGGGTTCGGGTAATCCTTGGTTAGCCGATACTTCCTGGTCTTGATTAGACTGATTATCATCGTTAGGATTATTTTCTTCATTGTTCTGTTCATTATCTAGTTCAGAAACATTTTCTTCATTATTTCCGTTACCTTCGTCGTTTTGGATTTCTTCACCATCTGTATCATTGCTAGCTTCTTCAGTTTGAGGTTGCTCTTCATTATTTTGTTCATCATTTTCTTCCCCTGTATTACTACAGGCTACAGCTATAATCATTGTTAAAGTTAATGTGAATAGTAATAGAAAAAAACGTTTATTCATCTGTTATCCTCCTAAAATTTGTATATAGTAAATCTAAAATGTTGTTTAAGCTATCTCATTATTAGAGCATCAGCTCAAAACAACTGTCATAACAGCCATCAAAATAATCATCCGTCCAACAGGTTGCAGGCCGAACCACCCTTCAAAAAATCACCTTATATTAACAAACGGAAAGAATAGTAAATTCAATATCACTAGCGTATGGATTTTGTGCTGCAAAGGAATCAGTAATATTAAAAACATGTGTTACAATAAAACAAACCTATAATACCTTCAATCGTTCCCTGAGATTAAGATCTTTTTTGAACATTAAGTCCTTCTTCAATTAAAGTCGAACGAAGCATTTATTTTTGCTAGATTTTTATAAAAAATATCTTTTTCAAGCTTGATATGTTCTAATAGAGAAAGGGCGCATATACAACTGTTTGCAACGCCGCCAAAAAAGGACTATCATTGGTATAACAATCGGGAATATTTCAAATAATACGGAATCCATATCCATCAGCACATAATAACCATAAACATTTCTGCTTTCTTGATCTAAATAGTCTTATCACCGGCCTGCTAGAAATAACAATAAAACACGCTTCATGTTGTACTCCTCCTCTTTTATAAGTGCTGATTAATTTAAATCAGGGTATCTCAATATTATTCAGGGTGTCTCAGGTTCTTCCTTATTGATGGGTTCCTTTCCGCTAAGTGTTCATAAAAATGCTCTTTTTTAGCTTCTATGTGCTCTTCTTTTGTTAACTTTTCCATGTCACGTTGGTATGTGGCAAATTCATGATCTTTAGGCTGTTCTTTTGAATATTGAGTCAAATATCTCCTGACAGCTATATTTTTATGTTTTTTTACGGCAGGGCTCTTTAATTCTTTTATGTATTTAAATTTCGGTATACATTCATTCATTGCTGTTACCTGTCTAAATTGTAAATAGCTTATTTCCGCGTAATAGTTGACTGCTTCTTCAACATCTCGTTTTGTAAAATTTTCCTCATTTCCATCATGAAACTTTTGATATTTTTGTTCAAAATCGCTATATATTTCGACAATACGTTCCTGCAGGCTTAACATTATATTGGCTCTTTCAAGACAAAAGTTAAAGGTATTTCTGGTGTCTTGAGATAAATGGTCTCCAGGTTCATCTAAAACATTCGAAAAAAATTTTTTTAATAAAGTAAAGTCTTCCGTGCTGGCATTCGAACTTGCCCCGCCATATGTAAAAATCCATGATGTTAATAGTGCATATTCCAACAATACATCAAACGCTTCCAAATACTCATCTCTATAAGCCGTGGAATCTGGAGAAACCACAGCACATTCCGTGATTTGCTTCCATTTAGAATAATTCACAAAAAAATATTCGTGATTATTAATTCGATAAGAGCCAGGGTTAATGTCAAATGTTTCAAGAAATTTTCTATACTTTTTAGCTTCTTGCTTTACTAATCGATCTCTGTATTTCACATGAATACTCCTTTAGCCATTAAAAAATGCAGCCGAGCTTCGTAAGCAATTCACCAGATTTTCTCTTTTATTTATACAAACTATATGATACCAGGTTTTTCCACCATTGAATGTTAATCTTGACAACAGCTGCAGGGTTAATCAAAATTCTTTATGTAATGTTGATGTCTTTTATTTTATGGATGGGAATTTACTGTACCATTTTATCGTGCACTGCTGTTGCAACTTTCTCCAGAATCTAACTAGAAAATTCCAATAATAGATTTGCATTCTACAGTGGAAATGTTATATTAAATAACTTATCCCGTACCACTTTAAGGTGATACGAGATTAATTATCAGGATAAACCTCGATTAGTGTTCGTCGATTCATCCTTATCCAACGGGCCTGTAACCGTTCCCTTTTGTATATTTGATTTATTTTCTTTCATCCAGTCAGTGAAGACCTTTCGAAAGCGTTCTTCATCTTCATCGTTAAAACCTTCAAATACGACTTCATCTATGTTTTCTTCATTAAAATAGAAAACATTATTGGGGTCTAGGCCTTGAGGATAAAAACATCCCGAGTAATCATACAATATTCCTTGACCTTCTGTTTCCTCTGATGGAAGAATAGGCCCTCTGTTCAGAATCATTAACTTACTCGTTCCTTCATTTAAGTATACAATTGATCCAATTGGTAACATAGTTGATTTTTCCTCTCCTCATGTTATGATTTTTAACTTCCATTTTATACTCAAGGTTAAACTACTTTTTTATAGTTTTTAAATCTCACTGTCGCTTACGGCCCTATTAGTATTATACTATTGTCTTTTATGATAACTTGTTTCTGTCGTATTTAACGTTAGCTCGCTTCTTTATCACCTTTAAATTTCACTGTAGTGTTTCCTTCTTTTACCGTCATAAAATTAATAAACGTTACAAATAACAATATAAGCATTGAAAAAAATAATATCAGGACATTGGGCAATTCAATAAATGCCACAAAGCCCAGTACAGAAAATACAAGAAATATTAAAAAGTTACTTAAAACCAGAAAAAAATGTTTGGTTGACTCTGGCCTGATCCATAATTGATATGACGCTAATTGTTCAAGATTGATAACTTCATAGAGATTCTTCTTATTTAAATGGTTTATATAAAAACGTAATGAAAATATGAGTATGACTGCAATCATAACGACGATCAAGTTAGTAAAGGTTGGGCTTTGAATATCAAAGTAATCTGTCAATGGTCTTAAATTAGCTATATAAACGCCACCCACCAATATCCAACAATTCCTATTTATTTTTTTTGTTTTCAGCACTCTTTTTATCGTTTCTGATCATTTATTTAAAACTCGGTTTGGGAACATCCAAATGAAAAAAAAAGGAAAAAAAAGCTTTCAAAAGATTGCCCAAATCCAGAATATAGGTTGATTATATCAATTATTAAATTCTATATCGAATGTTGTTTTTTTTGTACCAGGTACCTTGCAATCCTTCAATTTGTAAATCCCTCATCCATTGAATTATCCCTCTGGGGGGGTCCAATATATCAATTTTTTATGTGCCTCAGCTTCTCACACAAATACGTTAAATTGTCACTAGCAAATGGATTAATATGCATCAAGACCACTGCTCCATGCTTCACCACCAATTACTTAATGATCGCCTGCCCAATCCCAGCCATCACTAATTTCACCTGCCTCCAACTCAAACCACTATTATTTGACCCGCCATCCAATCCATCCCGAGCCTAATTATATTATATCATACATAATTGAAAACCCAATTGTTCGCCACACCGACAGCCCCGACCAACTAGCAAACACCCACTGCTCCCCATAGATGCGAGTGCTGATTTCTGTTGCTAAGCGCGTCACCTATTCCTGTCGCTCCGCATATGTGTAGTTGCTTCTAATGTCTTATCATTATTTGCATGTCATCATACATCCCAATCCCAAAACCTAATCTATAAATCCGCGTCCTACTGCTTTTCCGGCTGTACGAACAAACTATCGCCTTAAAAAAAGGTTTGGCTGCACTGGCGATGATGGTTTAACCATCTGAAAGGATCTAGGTCCGTTTGGGCCCTGTATATTGCGTTAAAATCCTTGAATCATAGCACCTCACATTCAGGTTTCCTTTATGTTGCAGTATACTAGCACCAATTGGACGCCTAAATCCCGAGCAATTTGCGTACGATCATTCAGATAGTCAACGAAACCCTCGGGTACTTCTTCGTTTAATTCTTCTTCACTTAAATTACCTTTTGTTTTATTAAGAACAGATAAAATCTGATAATATCTATCATTATCAATTTCTCCGTTCTGTAAAGACGTATATGCCCTATTCAATATGACCTGTGAAGGTTCGTTCAAGTCCTTTATTGCACTATCCTTGGCCTCTCTGGCTTTTTCAAGTTCCGCTTCCCTCTTGTCTGCGTTATAGCCTTTCAACGCAGGTAATCCCAAAGTCGTGGAGGTACCTTTATAATCAGTAAACCGCGCATCTCCTTTTACAGCCCCGGCATTATTCAGCGTTACCTCAATTTGTGCAGCAAGTCCTCCGTCTGTGAGATCTGCCCCTTTCCTTCACTTGTAAATGAGGCTAATCTTCCTCTAATCTGTTACCGTTTTACAGCATCATCCTATTCCATCAAGGGCAAACGAAACAGGATGGCTGGCACTGCTGATATCTGATACACTGCTGAGAATCTCCCTGACAGATTCCTGCTCCTCGCTTAAACGGTCGTAATCATCATTCACATCCTCTTCTGTTTCATTTAAATGATCACTTTCAATAATTGCGGATTCACTTGAGTCAACACCGATTGATTGACTGTACATGTTTTTTTAAATGATCATCAAGATCTGTAAATAATCCATTGAAAGACGTTAACCGTTTTATGAGATCCTCAAAATATGCCTTTGCCTCATTTGCGGTTTTTGAGGAATGACTCATAGAGCTTAATCTCTCAATACTTTCTTTCACACTTTTCAATTTTGATTTAAATATCTCCGAAGCTGTTTTCAACTCATCTGAAAACTCAATGACTTCCGATATATCCACTTTTTGCCCCATTTACATCCCCCTTCTCAATTAACGTATCGGCTACGGACCATGCGCATGAGTATTTGCTTGTGCAATCCTTTCATCATTTTTCTGCATCTGCTCTCCTGTAGATTCCAGAGTTGCAATATCCGAGTCGAGCAGCGTTTTATACTTTTGCAGCAGTTCAATGGCTTTAATACTGCTTTCAATACTCGCCCGAGGACCTTAATTTCGATACATTCAATCGAAATATGCTCATATTAATACCAAACCGATTTTAATAACTTTAGCTGACAATTGAATTTGTACGTTTTATGTCTATTTCTTTCACTGTACGATGGCTTCGTCTTTAACGCTCTTTGGTGCTTCTATCGTATCCACTTTATTAAAATTGGAATACTCGGAGTTTGTTCGATGTTATTTTTCTCTCTATAAGTCTCCATAGTCATATCGTACGTTTTTAAATTGAAGGTTTCTTTATCAACACATTTTTTGGACCGCTGACATTTACCATTTAATCTGTTAAAATCGTGGAATTGAATTCTTATCCACTGATCCTGAGGCCATAGATTCATATGCAGACTTATCAATAGCACCAATTTCTTACAATTTGTTTGCAGGTAAATTCCAAATTTAATTTGTCCAACACCTGGAATAATCTTCAAAGAAACTGATTTAAAAATGAAGGTTTGCAAACTTATATTATGTATTAAACTATTTACCCGGTTCCACAGGTGATACGAGATTAATTATCAGAATAAACCTCGATTAGTGTTCATCGATTCATCCTTATCCAACGGACCTGTAACCGTTCCCTTTTGTATATTTGCTTTATTTTCTTCTATCCAGTCATCGAAGATCTTCCGAAAGCGCTCTTCATCTGCATCGTTATAACCTTCAAAACAACTTCATCTATATTTTCTTCATTAAAATAAAAAGCATTATTGGGATCCAGGCCTTGAGGATGAAAACATCCTCAGTAATCATACAATATTCCTTGGCCTTATGTTTCCTCAGACGGAAAAATTGGCCCTCTGTTCAAAATCATTAACTTACTCGTAACTTCTTTTAAGTATACAATCGATCCAATTGGTAACATGAATATTCTCCCCCTTAAGTTTTACTTATATCCCTTAGCTTTTAAATTTAACTCACTGCCTTATTATCATTTTTTAATACTACTTTATTGTCTCCTAATGCTACCGTCAATACACAATATCGCCAAAGACAGGCACAACATTCCAGCAAAAAGGATTATTGCGTTCGCTAATTGAATAAACCCACCCCAGCTCAGAATAGTAAATCCTAGGAAAAATAAATAGAAAAATGAAATAAAGGCAAAATGCTTAAATGACTGCGGCCTGACCCATAATCGTTTCTTTGAATATTGTTCAAGATTAACTACTCTAGACAAGCTTTTTTTACTCCTAATATTTAGATAGTAAAATACTGATAGTATAATTAATAAAGTAATCGCTACGATTATTGAATTAACAAGTGGGGTACTTTCAACGTCAAAGTAATTTACCAAAGGCTGTAATAGATTGGCTAAAATCACACCGACAACTCCTGCCAACACACCATCCCATGCTGTTTTAGATTGTTTTACTCCAGGTGTCTTAATTTTTTCTATAATTTCACGGTCTTTCACTTTATAAGCTGTATTCGGCAGAATCCAGTAAAAAAACGGAAATAAAATTTTCCAAAAGGAGCTTCCCATGTCCAAGATATATCTTTCTTCTTCAATAATCAGAATTCTGTACCTTAGGTTTTTATATACTCCTTGCACCTTACAATTCATTAAGTGGTCACACTCCCCTATTCAGGAACTTTATTTTTGGTACCCTGAAAGGTACATAAAACTAGCTGAATGGGTTGATAGCCTGAAGCTTCAGACTTATGAGGTATTTAATCCATCACTAACCTTTTCCTTTCTCAGTTCACACCTTTAAATTCAACTCTAAATCACTGCCTTTTTATCATCTTTAAACCTCACTCTGGTATCGCCCACGATAGTTACAAGATTAATACACAGTAATATTAACAATACAGGAGTTCCCATGAAAAGAACCATTACATCCCCTGTGTAAATAAATCCCGAATAGGCCAAAACAGTAAATCCCAGAAAAAACAAATAGACAAAGAATATGAAGAAAAATTGCTTATATGACTTTGGCCGGATCCATAATCGTTTCTCTGAATATTGTTCAATATCCGCCACTTGATACAGCCTTCTTTTACTCATCTGATTAATGTAGAAAAACAATGATAATACTAATAATAAAACAATCATAACAATTATTGAATTTACAAATGGAGAACTCGGGATATTAAAAACATTTGCCAAAGGCCTTAATAGATTCGCTAAAATTATTGCTACAATTCCTCCTAAGACACTAAGCCACCCTGTATCTGTTTGTTCTACTTCCGGTGTCTTTATAGTTTCTATAATTTCAAGATCATTCACTTTATAAGCGGTATTCGGAAGTATCCAGTAGACAAAAGGAAATAAAATTTTCCAAAATGATCTTCCTCCCATGTCCAGGACATATTTTTCATCATTAACAGTCAGAATTTTATACCTTGGATTTTTATAAACTCCTTGCGCCTTACAATTCATAGTTTCACTCCCAAATTTATGGTTTTGTTCCATCTTATAAGTCCAAGAACTAGCTGAATAGATTTATGAAATCAAACCACTGCTAGTGGCTTCACCTGCCCAATCCAGACCATCGCTAACCTTTTCCGTTGCCCAATCCCAACCTTTACTTATTTGTTGGCCTGCTTTATCTAGCTGTTGACCTGCCCAATCTACGCCATCTTGTATGCCGAGGAAATTATTATCGTATGCCCAATTGAAAGTCCATGTTACACCAGTACCTACAACTACACCGCCTGCTACGGCCCATCCTACTGGGTTAGATACAAGCGCTCCCCCCATTATAATTTTTGCTGTTGCAGCACTCGCTATAAAACCTGCTCCCCCTGAAGCAGCATTCTTTGTAAACGCCTCTCCCACAGTTTTATCGGTGTTTTTATAATCAATGTACGTTCCAACCCCAATGGTTAATGCTGTTAATGAGCCACTTATAGCCTTTCCACCATTATTAAATTTGTTCCCCATATCCTTTAAGTAATTAGAAGTAGGAGAAGGATTATTAGCATTCATAGCTTTAACTAAATCAGCACGTCTTAATGAGTCGTTTCCATAATCCTCCATACTTTGCTTAATGACACCCGCAATGGCATTTCCTTCAAATGTATCCGTAATTCCATCAAAGTTATCCATAACGTAATTAATAAAATTCTCTGATACTTCCTTATCCTGATCCGTTTCATTTTGAAGTTTTTTAAGCTCAGCCAGATGATTATAGTATTCAGTTTCGTCAATTTTACCATTTTTCAATTGGGTATAAGCTTTATTTAATATTTCTTGTGAGGGTTCATTCATATCTTTAATCACTTTGTCCTTGGCTTCTTTGGCTTCAGCGATCATTGCTTCCCGCTTTTCTGTATTATAATCCTTTAAAGCAGCTAAGCCAACAGTTGTGGAATTACCCTTGTAATCAGTAAACCGCGCATCACCTTTTACAGCCCCGGCATTATTCAGCGTTACCTCAATTTGATGCAGCAAGTCCTCCGTCTGTGAGATCAGCCCTTTTCCTTCACTTGTAAATGAGGCTAATTCTCCCTCTAATTCTGTTACCGTTTTAACAGCATCATCCTTATCAGCATCGAGGGTGAACGAAAAAGGCTGGTTGGCACTGCTAATATCAGATACACTGCTGAGGATTTCCCTGACACCATCCTGCTCCTCACTTAAACGATCGTAGTCATCAATTATGTCCCGTTCTGTTTCATTTAAATAATCACTTTCAATAATTGCGGATTCACTTGAGTCAACACGCGATTGAAATGACTGTACATGTTTTTTTAAATGGTCATAAAGATCCGTAAATAATCCATTGAAAGACGTTAAAACTGTTTTATGAAAATCCTCAAAATATGCCTTTGCCTCGTTTGCGGTTTTGCCTGAGAATGAACTCATGGAACTGATGCTCTCAATACTTTCTTCAACACTTTTCAAATTTGATTTAATATCTTCCGAAGCTGTTTTCAACTCATCTGAAAACTCAATGACTTCCGATATATCCACTTTTTGACCCATTTACATCCCCCTTCTCAATTAACGTGTCGGCTGAGGTCCCATTATACCGGAATTTGTTTGTGCGATTCTTTCATCATTTTCCTGCATCTGCTCTCCTGTAGATTCCAGAGTGGCAATATCCGAATCGAGCAGCGTTTTATACTTTTGCAGCAATTCGATGGCTTTAATCGTGTTTTCCAAATCCTTCGTAAATGGCTGAATATTTGTCTTATCAAACGAACGGCTTGTTTTAATACTGCTTTCGATACTACTTGCTGAAGATCTTAAGTTCGATACATTCGATCGAAATACCCCCATATTGATACCAACTTCTCCCGCCAATCATATCACTCCCTTTCTGCTGCTTGACTGATTTGTCTTTCAAGCGAATCAAGTGTATTTTCGAGATTGTTTAACCCCGTTGTATATGTCGCTTTATCTGCCTCATATCGTTTAATGTCCTGATCCATCGCATCTTTGGCATCTTCTGTTTTGGAAACGTAACTTTTCACACTTTCTTCATAGCTGCTGTAGTGTTCTTCAAACTCACTTTCCTCCTCGCCCTTCCATCTTCCCGCATCTATCGTCAAACCAGTAATAGAACCTTTAATTGTTTCCAATTCTGAGATATTTGTTGCCAATTGACTTGAAGCCTGTCGTAATCGCGAAATCTTATCTTCCAAGCTCGAAATCTTGTTTTCCGTGTGAGCCATCCCTCCTAACACCGTTACTTTTTGATCACGCAGCTGCCTGAGTGACGTCATCTAACCCCTCCTTACTTCGGTACTTTTAGTTTGATATGTTCATGATCCATAGCATAGTAGCATTCATACGCATCAGGATACTTTTCTTTTCGGATAAACGGCTGGCTGAAGATATCCTGATCGCCAAGCCGCATACTCATTAAGCCCACTGTTGAGAGTTTCCGGACGAATTTAGCCGTCTGTTCGAAACTGGTTCCAATATAACCGTAATCACCACAGATGATAAAGTGAACACCTGCATTGGGGCCTTGTTCAAATATGACAGACAAATCTTCTTCCAGCAGAAAACTTCTTTCAGCAAAATCTTTTAAATCCCTAATGAGAATCAGCCATTTTGTTCCGTTGTCATCACCATTCAAACGTTTATGAATTTCTGCCATGATATCGCGCTTTATCGCTGTCAGACCTTCTGATTCAGATATATATGCGTTCATTGCGTCACCTGTGTCAGCAAGTGCCTTATCAGCTGTATCAATGATCATGGTTTGATAAGGCTCTTGAAGCATTGTCATATTTTTCGCCAGTGCACTCGTCAGTTTATCAAGCCCATCTTTCCTGTCACTGACGACTGTCAGAAAACCGGATTTTATCGGGTCAAAGGCAAGTGGTGTCACTTCCTCAAATTCAAGTCCAAGCGGCAGCTGTTTTTCTTCAGCCAATTCCTTTGTTTTCCTGTTTTCCCTGAACGCTTCAAAATCAATGACCCCTTCAGGCATCATTGGGATTTTATCAGGCAAGTCACCATCCCAGTATTCTTCCATTTCTTTAGCAAGTTTTTGGATTTCATCAATAATATCCAGAGCTTCCTTGCCTTCAGCAGGCAAACTCGCTTGGAATAAAGCCGGATCATCAAATTTAACGATGCCTCGGCCTAGTATTTCCTCGATTTCCAGATCGGTCTTGCCGACAATTGAGCGGACTTCCATCTCATCGATTAAGTACAGCGACATTTGTCGTTTGATGTTCGATAGAAGTGGCATCCGCATGGCATTTTGCCGGCCTGCGCTGATTGCTAAGTGAATACCGATACTAGCCCCTTCACGCGCAATTTGAGTGATTAATCTATCAAACTCATCACCAAAATCTGCTTCCTTGACAGAATCATAGTTATCAATTGTAATTAAGAGATTTGGCACCGTCTCTCCGCTTGCTTTTTCATACATGGCTATATCGGCAACCCCATACTGACTTAATTTTCTTTTCCGCTCAGTGATGGCACTGGATAGCAACCTGATTAATTTCCCGACTTTTTCGGTTTCATCCAGCAATAATGTATCGGCTACATGCGGAAGATTCTTTAACGGTAGTAAGCCGTTTGTGCCAAAGTCCAACAAATAAATGTGTAAATGTTCCGGATTATGCTGGTAAATAAAATCAATCACCAGACTTTGCAAGAAGGTGGATTTGCCGTATCCCGGACTTGAGAAAACCGCAATATGGCCATCTTTCGTCAGATTAAGTGTGAACGGTTCCTGTGCTTGAAGTTCGGGCTGATCCAGCATGCCAATCGTTGCTTCGAGCGGTTTCTTAGGCTCTGCCCACGCTGTTTTGAACTCAACCGGATGCAAGTCTTTCGCAAATATCCGCTCAGGCAGTGGCGGGAGCCATGGCCGCGGCAACGGTTCAACCTGTTGTGCCTCTGTATAATCATGTATGTAATCAATGACGGTGTCTAATTCAGTTGGCACACTTTCCACTTCTTCTTTCTTATCCAGCCCGCTTAAATCTTCCGTTAAAATATCATACTGCCCCAAATCGTTAATGGCATAAATCGTTGTATCGATATATTCATGATCTTCCTTATCAGGAACATAATCCGCACCACTAAATGCACTTTGGAACAATTCATAGATCTCATTGTTGCCGACTTGCAGATAAGCACGGCCAGGCAGCGTGATTTCCGCTGCATCAGGTGTTTTCAGAACTTCATTGGAGTCACTTTCATTTTGCACTTTAAGAGCCAGTTTGAATTTGGAGTTGGACCAAATTTGATCATCAACAACCCCGCTTGGCTTCTGAGTGGCAAGAATCAGATGTATCCCCAGTGAACGGCCAATTCTTGCAGTTGAAACCAGTTCATCCATAAAGTCGGGTTGTTCTGACTTCAGTTCAGCAAATTCATCCGAAATCAAAAAGAGATGAGGCATTGGCTCACTCCCCTTACCCTGTTTATACAACTTCTGATATTGATTAATATGGTTTACATCATGTTCACCAAAAAGCCGCTGCCGTTTTTGCAGCTCTGCTTTAATCGAAGCCAGAGCACGCAGAGATTGTGCCCGGTGCAGGTTTGTAATCGTTCCAAGCAAGTGCGGCAGATTCTTGAATAAGTTCGCCATACCGCCCCCTTTGTAGTCAATCAATAGAAAGGCCACTTCATACGGGTGGAAGTTAACAGCAAGCGAAATAATATACGATTGAATGATTTCTGATTTACCTGAGCCTGTTGTACCTGCAACCAATCCATGCGGACCGTGTGCTTTCTCATGCAAATTAAGCTGGACAACATCATCCTTCCCGCGCAAACCAAGTGGTACGGCCATACTCTTATACGTTTCATTCAGAGTCCACCGCTGTTCAATACCGAGTTCTTCCACTTTTTCAACATCATACATTTCCAGGAAGGAGACACTTTCCGGAATTGAGTTTTTCAAGCTTTGCAAATGGTTAAGCGGAGCAAGCCCCCTTGAAACATCTTCCTTATTGAAACCAGCAGGGAAATGATCCGGAACAAAACCTTTATTAACTAGTTCTCCCTCTTCCAGAATAATATTCCCGCTTTTCTGATCACGGATATCAATGACTGTTGTTACATGTTCCGGCAGGGATTGCATGACATCCTGAACGAATACCAATGATACACCAAGCTCACTCGGATCTTCATTGAAGAACTCCATAATGGTATGATCGAGAATCAACTTTTCATCCGTAATAAATACGACATAATGTGGCGAAAAGTATGTTTTTTCATTTTTATTTTCTTTTTCATCGAGCACATGCCGGCGTTCCTTCAATACCTGATATATCGAATGAAGAACTTGATCCCGTGACCGTTCATGGTAAACAAACCCACGCACGTTCAACTCCTGCAGGCTTGCATGCGGCAGCCAGCGCATCCATTCCCATTCCGACCTTTCATCTTCCGGGAAGATGGTGACGAATTGTACGTCATGATAACTGTGAAACAATCCTATTTGCATAGCAAGCAGCTGCAGTTGTTCCAGCACAAGTTCCCGTTGGCCGATATAGCCGACAGGTCCATTCATAAGTGATGTTACGATTGGTACATTTTTTAGCCCATTGAATTGCGTCAGCAGATCCCGGGCTGCGTCTACCAAATCGTCCTGATCCTGGGTAAACTCTTCTTCATTGAAATCAATCTCAAAACTCGTATCCATATCACCCAGACCGGTTCGGAAATGCAAAAAATCGTGGTGGAACATCGTTTTTTCATATATCCGTGCATTCACCTGCAGCACCATTTGCCGGATTTGCTCTACATTTGGATAATGGTACACGAGCGCATGACGCTGCTCCTCTGTCGCATGATATAACTCCCTCATTTTGCGCTGCAGATATTCACGATACGTTTTATCACGGTGCTTCATATCCGCTTTATACTGCCTGACATTTTTTATGTACGATGTAATGGAAAAGATAATGGTTGTCACAGTCATAGCGAGCATCACGATAATAAAAATACCTCTTGGCTGTATGACCGTAATAATAACTAATGCTGCAATCATGACGAGTGGCGGCACAATATTCCGTGCCAGCTGCTCGCTTGGCTTGTTTGGTTTACCGGATGGCTTGGCAATTGTCCGTTTTTCCTCCGGCTCCCGGTGGATAATCCTCGGAGAACGATGGTAATCCGGATATTCAGGGCTAAAATGGTCATCAGATTCTTCCAGCGGAACTAACTTGGATGTCAGGCTATTCCATGACGGATTGATCTGTATGTCTTCTTCATGAATCAGTATCTCTGCACCATCGAAGAAAAGCTGATCACCAGATTCTACATGAATATCAGTCGTTACGAGCGAAAAGTTATGAAATACGTTTCCCTCATAAACCTCCAACCGAAATCCCTGTCTTGCTTGCTCCCGGACCAGGATAAAGTCAGCATTTGTATCTGTGATTGAAACATCATCATAGTCATGAGCCCCAAATGTTATACTATGCCTTCCAGCAATATCGTAAATATGTATATCTGTTGTTTCGGTCAGATAGAATTTGACAGTATCGTCATCAGTCACCGTCAGTTGTTTATACTTTTCCAGTAACTGGTCATTAATATAACACTCTTCCCCATCCCACATAACGGCTATGGAGAGGCCGAGGGTCGAAAAAGTCACCGTATCATTCCAGTCGTCTCCCACCGTCATCTCCTTTGGGTTTCCATCAATTAAATGGCATTTATGAAGTTGGTCGCTGTAACTAACAATAAGTGTTTTCTGTGCCATCTGTTTCGTCCTCTCTTCAACAAGCCACTTGGCTATCTAGTTAACGGTAAATAATCTTTCGGGACAGCATCATTCATCGTTATTGTCATCCCCATTGTTATTATCGGAATCACGTGCATTCTGTTCTTCATTTTGAGCATCATCTGTTTCAGAACTGCCTTCAGTTCCAAGTTCATTTTCTTCTTCATTCGCATCCAAATTGTACTCTTCACGGTATTCATCCAGTTCATTTTGTAATTCATTAACCTTTTCGTCTCGTTCTGTACCACTTATATCAGGGTTGTTTTGTGCCTGTTCAATCTGCTTGATGAGTCCATGCATAATAAGTTGCGGGTCATCGAGATATCTCGCCTTTTCCATTGCTTTTTCAAATTCACCGCTGCCATTATAAATCCAATACAGCAGATAATTCGCATCACTGTTCAGACTGATATTATTCATGATGACACTTTTATCGCTGTCAGATAATTGCTCTGTATTAATATAAGAATATGCAAGGATATACTTGGATGCCTGTGGAAGATTCTCAGCGTTTTCATTTTCCAAAGCTGAAATAACACCGCCATAATCAGATGCCAGATATTCCTCGTGCGCATCCAATTGGTGCTGCTGGTACGGAAGGCTTACTAAACCAAAATAGACCAGGGGTGCCCCCAGCAATACAGCCACGATAATCATGATGATGGAAAGTCGCTTAAATAGGCGAAAACGTTTAGTTGGAACCATTTGCATCGTTTTATCTGCTTTATCCTGTTCGTCTCTATAGCTTTCTTCCAAATAATCGATTAGCTGTTCAAGACTTTTAGATTCACTCACCCGTTTTTCAAACTCAGTGTCCTTTGCTCTTTCCAAAGCCCCGTTATATAACTGATCAAAATTGAACTTTTTAGAGAAAAGAGCAATGCTGAAACATTTCAGCTGCTTCATAAAGTCCTGTTCACTTATGTCAAAAGGGGGTACTAAGTTTCGAACGCCCCGGTAGATAATAAAGGGCATAAGGTTATCATCAAACACAACATTATCGGGATGAAGGAAAAATGTAAGCCGTGTTGTCAGATACTTTTTTACTTGAGCCAAGTTGCACAAAAGACGCAATTTTTCGTGTTGGTGCAGCTGCCTCAGGTCTTCCCACTTTTTAGTGCTTTGATCAACTATAAAGGAGAAAATGAATGCGTCGTCCTCGTCTTTCACTTCTGCCGGGACAAACGTATCATCTGATGCTTCAGTCACGATGCGAATCTGCCGGTCATCTTTCACGCGTGTTTGTGATTTGGCAAGACGCAATTGCCATGAATCGTCTTGTATTGTGAATTGAAGTGACAGGGTATCGAATTCAATCTTTTTTTCCTTCATTTCGCTTGCTCCTTCTTCTGTGAAGTGACACTTTTCCAACCAAAGGTACGCCCTTATTGTTCATCTGATGGCATACCCAATTACTATAAAACCGTTAAAACATCTCCATCTGTCACCGGATGGTCTATTAACATATCATCATCCGCTAAGAGAAGCCCTTTAGTCTTCACCTTAATAGCACTCCGTGAACCATTCAAAGAACCTATCCTCAGCGTGTCAACAACATCAAGCAACAGCTGTTTCACCGATATCTGTACAGGTATACGCAAATCATATGCGCCGCTTATACCGCACTCACTAAAATCAATCGTGACATCAATATGACTGACCTGCATCTTTTGCTCACTCCTAACCGCCAAATCGTTGAATCATGGTATACACGGCTGCACCAATAACACATGCTAAGCCGGTTAATCCAGCCATAAGTGCATTATTGAACCATGAACTTCCACCTTCATCCTCTTGCTGTTGATCCGTTGACGTTTCAGGGACGACGTAATCGGAGGTGAACAATGATTCCTTTGTATCGGCGATCGTTGTGTTTTTCTCAGGGTTGATTGTGAATAATGCCTTCTCCGTTTCTTCAAGTGACTCCTTTTTTTCCTTTTGCACAGATTCGATTGTTGCACGTGTTTCTTCTTTAAATAATTCCGGGAATTCTTGTTCTAACTCGGTTTCTCCACCGCTGTTTTCATTTGTGGAATTATCCTGCTTTATCCTGTCTACTTTCCAATCCATTTCCCCTTTTTCATCAGGGGTATCTTCTGCTGATACCGAAAAGGGCATCAGCAGAAGAAGACAGCAGCTGCCTAATACGATTCTGTTTATTTGTTTAAGCAGCATTATCATCATCCTCCGTTGTTTTTTGTTCTTTGCCGGTTACAACGAATAGATTACCCAAAACTGCAACCAAAGCGATACCAATCATGCTGAATATAATCAATTGATTATCGGAACCACCTTGCATCACACTCGTCAGTAATGCGTCAACATATTGTAACGGTGAATAGTCACGCAATGTATCAATTCCTGAAAAACTGGATGCCAGAGCTTCTGACAGGAACAGGTACATACTCATTACAGCAAGAAGGATAAACATACCAATCATTTTCAGCTGTCTTAACAAGTATGTGGACACTAGTACCATCGTGAGCATAATCAAAATCATTATACCGGTCCATATAATTAGTCTTACTTCTCCTATATCAAGGAAGTACGCAGACACAAGACCGATGACCAACCCTTCCAATATGCCCAGACCTGCTGTTATACCAGTTATCAATGAGTTTTTCCTCATTAGTGACTGTTTACCTTCAAATTGATCGTCTGTTTTACGCTGCTGATTAGCTGTTGAAATGACGTAAGCTGTGAACAAGGCAACAATGAAACAAATCAGCACAAGGAAATATGGTTGAGACGTATTCGTTCCTTCTACGATTAGACCATCGTTTTCAGCGTCTACCGGGCTGGAAAGAAAGTCATACAATTCCTCATTCTGTCTTTCACCAACCCGGCTGTTTGCCATTACTTCAGAAAAGTTCTCCGCAAACTCCTGATCTTCCAGCAATTTATCTGTCATATCAACGGACAGATCTTCCGCCTGCTGTACCAACGTCGTGCCACTTTCCTGTATCGATTCCGCCTGGTCATCAATTCTCTCAAATGTTTGATAGACGTTTTCAGCCTCGTTCAGATTATTTGAAGCCTCCTCAGCCAGTGTTTGGCTTTGTGACAATATTGGCTGGAACTCATCTCCTAATGTCATGACAGCCGTTTGCTGTTCTTCATTATTCTCCTGAATTTCAGTTTGGCTTTCCAACAGATTCATACTCCGTTCGCGCCAGTCTGAAATGTTGTTTAGTGTTTCTTCAAGGCTGTTGTTTAAAGCGCCTGCTGCTTCTGTTGTTCCTTGAATGGTGTTCACTAACTCCTCAGCATTTTTGTCAGTTTCACCTATAAAAGTACGGTAACTGTCTATCTGCTGGTACAACACATCCAGTGGATCGCTAATTTCTTCAGTAACATCGTTTGTTACTTGAGAAGCAACATAATCTGTCAATAAATCTCCTACATCTTCATTAAATAATGCATAGAGAGAATCACCCGTTGCCATGTCCCCCAGTGATTTATCATCATTCACATTTGAAGGCTTAATTTCATCTTCGTCATCCGCTTCATAAGCCAATGAAATACCAAAATATGCTTCATACAACGATAACAATTTTTGATATGGGACAATCGTATTTTCGACAGCACGCATCAAACTTTGTGTTGACTCGTCAATAACAGGGTCAGTGACTTTATGACGGATGTGGTGGTGTTTAATCTCAACCTTTTCAATTTCTTTTTCTTCATCATTCCCTTCATCGTCTGACCCGTCACCTTCACCTGGATCTCCTTCATTGCCGCTGTTTTCATCGTTTTCCTTGTTTTCTTCATCACCAGTGTCTTCATCATCACTGGATTCCCCAGAGCTTTCCTCAGTTTGATCGTTTTCGCTGACATCGGTATTATCCGATTCTGTACTATCCTGATTATTATCATCATTTGCTGGTGCATCATTTTTAGTATTATTTTCTGGTAGTTCATTCGTGCTGTTATCGCCCTGATTTTGTTGACTATTTTCCTTTTTATCCGATTTATCGACCGTTGTACTGGCAACTAGCGGAGTATTTGGCATTTCGGTAAGGACATAATCACCAGAACCGCTCTTTTCTATTTCTTCTTCATCTTTTAAGTATAACTCCCATTTCCATTCTTTCGCCTCATATATGTCGATGTTTTCATTAGCATCATTTAACTTTAGATTTACCCTAACAGTAAACTCTCCGGCCGAATAACTTGGCAGAGGCACTTTAGTATTTTCCTGATATTCTTCATAATCCCTGCAATCACCATTGGACATTTGTATGGAAAGATGATCAATTGTGAAGCCTTCTGGGATATCATCTACTTTGAATGTCCCATCCGGTTTTTCAGCGTCTGGGAGTTCAACCGTATCTGTCATCCAAACTCCATTATCCTTCAAGTGTTGCTTAAGGGCGTTAATATCCGGCAATATTGGTTTGTCGCTGATACGGTAAGCGATTTGCCCAAATTCATCATTGTATTTATCTGTTACATCAATGACATTTTGAATTTCCGCAGTCATCTCGGGAGAAAGATCAGTGTTTCCGATCAATTCTTTATTCATTGAAGGTAATCTGGAAATTTGCTCTTCTATTTTCTCCTGAATTCTTTCATCCTGTGAACTGAGAAGTTTTGTAAGGTCATCGTTGTTGCCCTCAAATGCATCACCAATTATGCCTGTTAAATCTTCACTTATTTTTTCTTTTAATTTCTCGATATCAAAATTATTTTGTGCTGACTCTACTGTTTCAAGTGCCTTACTAATACGAGTCCGTAACTCCTCTGTACTGATTTCTACATTTTTCATTCCATTGTCGTCTTCATTCATTTGAAATCGATCGGTAATATACTGATTCGTCGCTTGAAGCTGCTGCAGCTGTTCATTCACATCATCGCTGTTCAATGTGTCATTATACGCATTAAGCTGCTCTAAAAAGTCCAAACCTAATACATTGTGAGATTCTGTCAGTTCAGCGGTATCCGCTATGTCAGATTGATAGTCTTCAGCGTTGCCCATCCGATCTGTCAGACGCTCTTCATACGAATTGAGTGTATCTTCAAAGCTGCTGAATCTTTCCCTCGATGTTTCTGTATTATCTTGCACAGCACTAAATTGGTTTGTGTAGCCGGAAAGTGGATCATGTACGGCGTTATTATATGTATAAGTGAGTTCAGCATCCTCTTCAATAACTTCGGCAACATTATCCTGAGCATCTTGTAGATTACCCAGTACGCTTGCAAAATAGACATCGATAATCCGGCGGTTAAACTCATTCAAAATCGAGCTCGCTGTTTCCTCAGCTTGTGCCTGGACCGCTTCACTGTCAGAAGCATTAATTTTATAGTTCAGTACAACTTGTTCCGGAGATTCTGACTCTATAGATAAGGCCTTTTCTGAAAAATCATTCGGAATAACAATCATCATATCATATGTATTACGTTCCAGTCCGCTTTCAGCAACACCACGGCTGACAACGTACCAGTCATGTGAATTGCTCTGACCGATACTATCAGCAAATGCGTCTCCAAAGTCCAATTCATTTTGATTGAAACTTGCTCCATTATCTTCATTCACCAGCGCGATTGACATGTTATTTTCCTGCTGATTATTTTCGTCTACCGAAGCTTGATCCGCATGGTTTAACGATGTATACGATAAGCCCACAGCCAGTGCCAACATTAATACAAGAAAAACCGCCAATCGTATATATGACTTATTCATTCCTAACATCTCCTGCCTGCTCTTTAAATATCCGGGGTTTATAAGATGAATAGATTAATAGTGCAGTATGAACATGAGCTACACAACAGCAATCGTCGTGTAGCTCATCAACAGTTAATCAAGCAAAAAGCTTTACCAAAAGAACCTTTATCTGAGTCCGAAATTCTGCGACAGTGCTTCGTCTTGCTCCTGTACTGTTTGAGCTGTCTTCTGAAGTTGCGTTTGAATTTCCATTAATAGTTGTGAAAAGTCCTGAACTTTTGGTTCCAGCTGCCTGAATTGGTCATCAAATCTCTCAAACGCACGACCTTCCCATTCTCCTCTTAGTTGATCCTGCAGATTCCTTAACTTTCTCAAAACATCATCGATTTGATCTGAACCTTGCCCATAAACCTGCGCCTTCGACTGCAACTCATCCGGGGTCATACGAATTTGACCTGCCATGTTCTCAACTCCCTTATAAATGATTTAAAAGTTTTAGATGAATCTTAACCTTCTTTCTAATGTTAATTTAGTGAATTAGGCTGATGTCGTCAACTATTTCTGCAATTTTTTTCTAAAATAGTTCAATGTACCCGATTTTAAAAAAGATATAATACTTAATTTAATGACAGAAAAAATTGTGTAACTAAATTATTTAATTGACAAAATGATTATCGGATGACACGAGTACCTTACCAATTTTATGTAACTAAAGATTCATCTAGGATTATCATCGCAAAAAATTCAAATATGTCAATCGTGTGTCAAAAAACAGCACCTTTATAATAGGTCTTATTAACTATGATTTCTAAAATCTTAATTTGAAGTGAATTTCCAAATTGAGGTTAACTAAGGATTATAGGCCTATATTAGAGGTAATAATTGGAATAAATATTACAAATACTAGGTAAATCTATGGATTTTTGTTAATAAATTGTATTTATTCTGAATTCAGACTAATTTAGGGTAAAAGTGTTACATATTTTCTTCAAAGTGAGAGAAATTAACTACAAGGAAGGGTGAAATAATCAATGGTTAAAAAGAAGAAAAAACAATACAGCAATTTTTCAAATGTCAGGAACCAGCAAAACCTCATTCCTGAAGAATTTCCGGAAGGGCCGTTCGGGTCAGAAATAAATGATGACGAATTAGAGGGCAGCAAATCCTCGCCGTGGCGAGAGGGGCAGAAGCGAGAAAGCGCCTTTGTATATCCGGATAAGGAACTGCATGATGACCTGCCGAGACAAACGCCCGGTGCCCACCCGATTCATGATGAACCGGGTGATGAAAATCCAGATGAAAAATAAGAGCAGCCCCAATAAGCGGGCTGCTCTTACCTGTCCACTTTCTTCATAATAAAATAGGCACACCCGAAATTACAATATTCGTATAAGTAATCATCCAATGTGCTTATTTTCGTATCAAAACCGGCTTTAGGGTTTTGATCATCATAAAATCCCTTCAGACGCAACTGATCATAACCCCAATCACCGACAATAAAATCGTACTTGGATAAAATATCGGAAAATCGCTCTTTAACATGTTCCTCGTCAAAGCCATTTTTTTCGTTTTCGATAATGTCGTATGTTTTCCCTTGTACTTCAATCATAATCTCACCTCAATGCACCCTTAGTTTACCAGATAAGACAGCTTCGACCAATATTTTTGATAAATTTACTGTATGAATTTAAAGGTATAAAACAAACTAAGATGGAAGTAAAATTTTCGATGCAGTAGGAGGATCGTCATGATCAAGAAATGGATTTTCTTATTTTCACTGCTGACAGCCGTCATACTTGCAGGGTGCGGCGGTACGGACAATGCGGCTGATGATGAACGTCAGCAGGCGGAAGAACGTGATCAGATCGTTGAAGAACTTGACCCCGAGCAGGAAACAACACCATCTAACCCTTCTGGTGATGATAAGCTTGGCTATGTGCGTTATACAAAAGAGCAAATTGATAATGAAGGCGAAAATGAGCATAGTGTCACTATCGATCGGACCAGCCTGGCCAACATGATTACGCGCATTATCTTGCGGAACGACGGCTTTGCCGAAGCAGCGACACTGGTTGCCGATGATAAAACGCTCATTGCATACGATAAGGAAGATGAATTAGATTCCGATCAGGCAGCGGATATCGCCAATAAAACGGCAGTCTCTATCCTCCCGGGTTATTTTGACGTCTATGTATCGGATGATGAAACACTGATACAGGATATTCAAAGTTTACACAACTCCAATATTCAGGATAATGAATACGATAATACAATTGATCAAATTATAGATCGAATGCAGCAGTCGCCACAGGGGACGGAAGAATAGACAAGATGGACTAACGGCTGATTTCGTTAGTCCTGTTCGTTTAGGAGGTGTGCTCAGGTGCTGAAAAAAATGGCCTTCATGTTATCCGTGTTTTTGATGCTTTTTATAATGGCATATCCTGTACATGCAGAAGAAGAGCAGGATTTGCATGAAAAACGAATGGCCTTATACAAAAAAACGGAAACCGTAACACAAGTCCCATGGTATTATATCGCTGCGATTGACCAGTATGAACGCAATAGCTCTGAAGAAGATAAAGATGATCAGCTCGTGTCCATCTCCATACCTGATGAAATGTGGTATGGACTTGGCAACAGTTCAATGATTAAAGACGAAAACATCATTCAATTTTTTCAGGGAAAAGGAATGGATGGAAATGGTGACAATAAAGCCGATCCTGAAAATCCGGAAGACGTTCTGTATACGATGGCAAATATTCTGCTGGAGTATGGTCCTTCCCATGATGAAGTAAAAATTGCCCTTTGGAATTTTTACAAACGTGATTTAACTGTTCAGACTATCATGAATACGGCAAAAGTCTTCAATACATTTGACGACATCGACTTGACCGACCGCGCTTTTCCACTCGATACAGCCTACAATTATACCTCCACCAACAACTGGGGAGACCGTCGTGGATTTGGCGGGCTGAGAATACATGAAGGCTCAGACATATTTGCAGATTACGGGACACCTGTCAAATCGACAACATACGGGGTTATTGAAATGAAAGGCTGGAACCTATATGGTGGATGGCGGCTTGGTATCCGTGATATCAACAATGTTTATCATTATTACGCCCATATGAGCGGCTATAATGATGATATTGAAGTCGGCCAAGTTGTTAAACCTGGTGATATTCTCGGAAATGTCGGTTCAACCGGCTACGGTCCGCCTGGTACGTCAGGTAAATTTCCGCCGCATCTCCACTATGGCCTGTACCAGGATAACGGGTACAGCGAAACGTCATTTGACCCGTATCCTTTCTTACAGCGATGGGAGCGAATGGAGAATTGAGCAACCTGAAGCTGTTAATCATCGCAACCCAATTTTCACCCTACGCATAGAGCCTCTGCCACAAGGGCAAAGGCTCTTTTCTATTCAATACCAATGATGGATTTATTTTCTTCTATCTGCGCCTTTTTTCACAGCATTCGTGATACCTGCTGCTAATCCTCCCCATATTATCAGCATGGAGATGATCATGAACGTAATGGCTCCTCCGGTCATATCATTTCGCCTCCTCGGTATTTTCTGTCTTACTATCGGTTTTATTAGATCCTTTCCATTTAATAAGTGTCATGATAATCCCGACTAATAATGCACCACCTGCTACGAACCAGCCACCGTACAGGATAAACGTATCCGGATAGTTTGCATAGTTACCAGTGTCGGTTTCGAATTGCTGCAGGAGATTTTGTCTGAGCAATTGGAACATATTATAACCAAGAACGACCGGCGTAATAAACATCAAACTGATATTCCACCAGGGTCCGATTTTGATGTCGGATATCTCGTTGGCGTGGGACTTAAGATCGTTCAGTTTACGCAGGAACCATGCGACCGCGACGACCTGAACCAGCCCGAGAGCTGCCACACCGAACTGATTGATGAAGTAGTCGGCTGCATCAAGGAAATTCAATCCGCCTCGTGTGGCAAATATTAACGACACTAATGCTGCAAATCCGCCACCGAATACAACAGCTTTTTGACGGGATATCTTAAATTTGTCTGACAACCCGGATACATACGTTTCAATAATTGAAATGAGTGATGACATTCCGGCTAAAACGAGTGATGCAAAGAACAGAAAGCCGAATAATTCATTAAGTGCCGGAAACTCATTGATGATCGACGGGAACACCATAAATGCAAGACCAACACCGCCTTCAACTACTTCATTGACACCTACGCCCTGGCCGACCGCCATGAATCCAAGCACCGAGAAAACCCCGATACCACATAACAGTTCAAAACTGGAATTACCAAACCCGACGATAAATGCGTTATTGGTAATATCCGATTTCCTCGGCAGATAACTCGCATAAGTAATCATGATAGCAAATGCGATGGACATACTGAAGAATATTTGACCATAAGCGGCAACCCAGACATCCGGATCAGCAAGCGCCGCAAAATCAGGTGTGAAAAATGTATTCAATCCTTCAAAAGCTCCAGGCAGTGTTATTGCCCGGATAACGATAATCAGAAAGACAACAGCCAATGTCGGGATAAAAATCTTATTCGCAATTTCAATACCTTTTTTGACACCTCTGTAAAGAATGCCTAAAACAACAAGCCAAACAATAATTAATGGAATAAGTACGCCAGGAACAAAACCGCCGAATTCACCAGGGGCTGCCGTTTGCAAATAGCTGCCTGTCAAAAAGGCTGTCGGATCCGATCCCCAGTTTAGGTTAAACGAGAAAATCGAATAAGATATTGCCCAGGCAATAATCACGGAGTAGTAAGTCGAAATGACAAAGGCGACAAGGACGCCCCACCAGCCTATCCATTCTGTATTCTTATTCATCCGCTTGAATGACAATGGTGATGAGCCGCGATACTTATGCCCCATCGTAAATTCCATAATCAAAATTGGAATACCTGCTGTCAGCAGTGCAATCAGGTACGGAACCATAAATGCTCCGCCGCCATTTTCAAACGCTGTAGCCGGAAAACGCCAGATGTTGCCCAGTCCGACTGCAGAACCTGCTGCAGCTAAAATAAAACCTGCTCTTGTCCCCCATTGAGAACGATTCTCCATTCCAATACCTCCCCTTAATCGATACGCCTTTTAATTCAAAAGTCTGAATCAGGAGTAATCTTTACATTATTTATTTTTTTCTGATATTTATGTATGTATTATAACGGTACTTTCTTACTATGTCAAAATGATATTCGTATTTTTCAGTATTTTCTTCATGTTTGTGCGGTTATTACATCGGCCGGCTTGAAGACTTCAGGGAATAATACGTCCTTCTGTAACAGATGGACGTATTATTCTTCCTCTTCATCCGTGATGTCATCTCTTGGGACAGAAATTGATGGATCCTCACCGTCGCCCCCTCCGTAAAAATCGGGAACATCACCCATCAGTGCACCACCGTCTATATAAATCTCCGTTGCAACAGTGGTCACGTCCGTCATAAATGGAACGACAATTTGAACATCAGCTTCAACGTGAACATATAACGATACCCAGGAACCATTTAGCCCAAGAGGTTCATTATCCCTTTTAATGTTGGTGCGTACATTGCCGACAATTTCAAAGTTAACCGGAATCCTGGGCCCAAGGTTGGCCAGTATAGAATTACCGGTTGCCTGGCCAATCGGAATCTCAACGACAGTCGGATCCTCCTGAGGAAGATTTTCTGTCGTATCTTCAAACTCTTCCGGTTCAAATAATGAATTTTCATAATCAGGCGGCTCACCAGTGTTCATATAGCGGAAATATTCTTCCACCCTGTCTGTTGCCACCCGATTAATTTCACTGACAACAGCCGAATCCCAATTATACGTGGCAACATTGCCTTCATTATCGTATGTAATATTCAGCACATCATCATAATTGTAGTTTTCCGCAAATCTGACAGCTGTATTGATACCGCGCGTGGCAAATTCATCTGTTCTTCTTTCCGCTATGTCCATCAAAGTTGGTGTAAGTCCTTTATCAATAATCTGAATGCTGGCAAAAACCATCAATACAAATACAACTAACGTTATGACAACAACCTTTTGCAACGGAGGCGGTGTTTTCGGTGTTTTTCGATTGCGGAATACCATCCGTTTCCTCAACATAAAGACCCCCTTAAAACACTATATGCTTGTTCTAAGGGGGTTAGAATATGATATTTAATTCTCAAGCTCCAACTGGATGACGTCATATACCTCGCAGCATCTTTTCAGACAATACAGCGGTGTTATATTTAAAAAATACCTTTATTTCAGGGGACGTTCTTAAGCGATTTTGAGCAAAGCGTCTTTGCCGGTCATCCCCGTTTCCCAGCCATATTCCCTTGATGCATCGGTTATTTTTTCAAGTGGTGCATGCAATAGCTGATCGATTGTCCGGACACCCTTTGCACGGCCGGCAATAATCTTTCTGTCTGCCAGGGCATTGTTTAAAAGATCGACATCGAGCGCAGCACACATAATATAACCGACTTCATTGGAAATTACCAATAGGTTTGTTTTCGGCAGTTCAACCGTTACAGCTGTAAAATGCATCCCTTCCACTTCTATTGGATTCACCGTCATCATCATTAAACGCCTCCCTCGTCATGTACACGATATGTTATGCACACAGACGTAGAAATGTCACACGTTCAATGATCGGCCATTTTGTTTTGCAATGTATATGCCAGCAGATCCCGTAAAAATTCAGGCACAAAATAATGCTTCATTTCCGACTTGGCAATCTCAGGTAGAAGCCGGCCAAATGTAAATGTATCGGCTGTCGCGAGTTTAAACGACTGATCGGGTTCCAGCGGCCTGCCGTTAAAGTAAATGGCATCAACATATTCACTGCCATCCTCCCGCAGGAATGTCTTCACATCAATCCCGGCATAAATCATTTTACCAAGAACTTCGCCGCGGAATCCGAAACCATTCAGTTTCAATTCGGTAAAGTCCTTTGTCAGGGAAGCCCGGACAATTTCTGTCAATTCATCACCATCAATTTCAACGACACACGGATTGATTGGATGTGGACAAATACGGTGAATGTCTTTATGGGTGACCTGCCCTGCCGGAATTTGATCTAATAAAATACCTGCGTTCAGCATCGCAACATCTGTATCAGTCCATTCCTGCAGTGTTTCAGTCAATTTTTGCATGATTTCCGTGTGCTTGAACCATTTGATGTCAATCGGTTCATTCAGTTCGATAATCGACTGCCCAAGCATGTCATCCGCTTTCTTTGCTAAGTCTTTCAATGTTTGTTCCGTATTTAAGTCACTTGCCTGAGCATTCATATCATAAACGGAAGCTTCTTTATCAACGAGCTTCTTCTGTTCATGATCCCACGTCAGCACAACTTCCCCGGCATACGCACAATGCTTGCCGGCTGCTGTCATGATGGTGTTATTGACTTCTTCACCTGATCGCAGCAAATGGTGTGTGTGTCCGCCAATAATCACATCAATATCATCAAAACGGCGGGCAATTTCCTGATCTTCAGTGAGCCCCAAGTGCGACATCAGAATAATAATATCAGCTGATTCGCTTAAATAACTGATATGTTTTTCCAACGTATGGAAAGGCGCTGTTATATGCCAACCCAACAGTTCATAAAAAGCATTAAACGGAGTGGTGAGTCCAATGACACCAATTTTTACACCGTTATTCGAATGAAGGTGAACGGTTGATTGCAGCCAATCCGGCTCAGTATTTGTCATGCTGTGCAGATTGGCACACACCACCTGGAAGCGAGCCTCATCATATAATTGATGCAGATCCTCGTGGGCCATCGTAATCCCTTCATTATTACCGATTGTAGCCAGGTCATAGCCGAGATCGTTCATTAATTGAACATTTGCTTTTCCCATAAAAGCCTCTGCAATCGGATGGACCCGGTCTACATGGTCGCCGATATCAACCAGCCAGCATGAGTTATTTTCAGCTAATCGTTTTTCCCTCGCTCCTTTTAAAAAACCGGCAACCTGTGGCCAATTATCAAAATTACTGTGCAGATCATTTGTATAGTAAAAATAAAGCTTTTCCTGCATGTGATATGCTCCTTAAATCATTCCTTCAAAAATCAGTCTGACACCTATAATAATTAATAGCAACCTCAGTATCCATTCCAGCATATTGCTTTTCAGCAGCTGACTGACTTTGGCTCCCAACGTACCGCCAATCCAGGCACCAATAACGAAAAAGATGACGTACTCCCAGACTATATGCCCCAGAAAAATATGTGTACCGGCACTGATAATGCTGATAAACAAAATCACAAACATTGATGTGGCTGCCGCTGTGTGAATGGATAAACCAAAAAGAAACATCAAGGCAGGAACGATGATCGAACCGCCGCCTATGCCAAATAATCCTGATATAACGCCAACAATCAATGAAATGATAAACACAGAGAAAATTGGAATCTTTTGACGTGAAGATTTATCGTCCAACGGTGCCTTTCGTTTAATCATAAAAAGAAAAGACAGTGCAATCATCAACAAACCGAAATACAGTGAAAAGTTATCAGCACTTACAAATTGGTTCAGCCATGCTCCCAATACGCTGCCGGGAATACTGCCCGTCAGCATGAGCAATCCGATTTTCACATGAATCCGGCCGATCTTATAATAGGAAATGGTCGATGAAAAAGCCGTGAACACCATTGTAATCAATGATATTCCGACGATCACTTGTGGTGTTGCCCATGCAAGTGCATCCGTATAATGATGCAACAATAACATACTCGGAATCAGAACAACACCTCCGCCCATACCAACAAGACTTCCGGTAAACGCGGAGATGAATGCAATGATGATACAAATTATATAAATCAACAGAATCCCTTCCAACATAGCTATCTGCATCTATCGTAGCATGAATCGGGTTAAATTAATATTTTTTTGATCTCTGTGTCACTACTACAATCGTATCGGAATTGAAAAACGGGGCATGAAACTATAATTTTTTTTATAAATTCATGACCCTTTTTTGTAAAAACTTTCGATTATAGATGTGAAAGGCAGGTTAACAAGCATCAACATTGTACATTTATTTCAAGCACAGACCAGCCCCGTTTCGTTAATATTTCTGAATATAAGGCTATAACAACGCAAAAGTCGAGGGATACTAAATATAGTCATCTTTTTTTAAGCAAATAATCAGCTGACTAACCTTTAGCTACCCAAAAGTGGGCCTAAACGTTTAAACAGATAAAACGAGGGGTAGTTTGACAGTAGTAAAGACTGTTGGTTCTTTCCGTAAAATCCATAAACTGCGACGCAACTCCTGGAATGGCTTCCTTTAATTCTACCGGGGTTGAGTGCTCGTTCGGAATGAAATGAAATCAGGCAAGAAGAGCGCGAGAGAAAAGCTATCTCGTTCGGAATGAAACGAAATCAGGCAGAAGAGCACGAGAGAAAAGCATCTCGTTCGGAATGAAGCGAAATCAGGCAAGAAACACGAGAGAGAAGCTATCTCGTTCGGAATGAAACGAAATCAGGCAAGAAAAGCACGAGAGAGAAGCTATCTCGTTCGGAATGAAACGAAATCAGGCAAGAAAAGCACGAGAGAGAAGCTATCTCGTTCGGAATGAAACGAAATCAGGCAAGAAAAGCACGAGAGAGAAGCTATCTCGTTCGGAATGAAGCGAAATCAGGCAAGAAAAACACGAGAGAGAAGCTATCTCGTTCGGAATGAAACGAAATCAGGCAAGAAAAGCACGAGAGAGAAGCTATCTCGTTCGGAATGAAACGAAATCAGGCAGGAAAAGCACGAGAGAGAAGCTATCTCGTTCGGAATGAAATAAAATCTGACAAGAAAAGCACGAGAGAGAAGCTATCTCGTTCGTCGTTGCGGAAAAATACTCCCTTTCCGCGGGGAACGCTCCAGCCTCCTCGCTCGCGGGCTAACACGATGTTGGTCACGGGAGGCCCCCGCACAGGACGTGCTAATGCAAGCGTTGGCGATTGTCGTGGCGGTTTTAACCTGCTTAAGGTGTGCGGAGTGTATTTCCGGAGCGGTGTCATTGCACTAAATTTTTCAGTGTGTCGCATTTTATACCAACAACAATGTTAAAAACATCAATTTTTCCAAGAGAGCCATAGTTAAGATTAGCGGAGGTTCATCATGAACGATTTAACGGTATCCATTATTATTCCCGCTCATAATGAAGCAGAAAATATCAAAGCCATCCACGAAGCAGTGCAAAAAGAATTTGCGAATCTTTCCTGTTCCTATGAAGTTCTGTTTATCGATGATGGCAGCAAAGATCGTACACTGCAGAACCTTCAATCTCTTGCTGCTCATGACCCGGTAGTGAAATATGTTTCATTCACCCGCAACTTTGGCAAAGAATCAGCCATTTTTGCAGGTCTTAAACATGAAACAGGCGATGGTTTTATTTTGGTGCCGATATGCAACATCCCCCTTCGATCATTCCACAGTTATTGGAAGGTTACCATGAAGGCTACCAGCAAGTCATTGCACGACGGAACAGGAATGGAGAAACAAAATCGCATTCATTACTTTCGTCCCTTTACTACAAGACAATTAATAATATTATTAACGTCGAACTGAAAGACGGTGAAGGTGATTTCCGTTTGCTGGGCAGAAAAGCAATCGAAGCAGTACTGGAACTGAGTGAAGGAAACCGTTTTTCGAAAGGACTGTTTTCATGGATTGGTTTTGCTCAGAAGACGGTTTATTTTGAAAATGTACAACGGAAGAACGGCACTTCCAAATGGTCCTTCAGACAACTGCTGAATTACGGGATAGAAGGGGTTGTTTCCTTTAATTCGAAACCGCTCCGCATCTGTCTATATGTTGGTTTAATTAGTCTGCTGCTCGGATTGACGTACATCCTTATTATGTTGTTTGAAATCATTCGATATGGTGTGGACGTGCCGGGTTATTTCACGCTTATTTCCTCAGTCCTGTTTCTTGGCGGCGCTCAGCTTTTAAGCCTGGGTGTGATTGGTGAATATGTGGGAAGGATCTATATGGAAACAAAGCAGAGACCGCATTACCTCGTGCAAGAATCCAATACGGACAGTGAACAGGGATGAAAAGGCTGAATAATGAATTTATAAGGTTTATTATCGTGGGTGGATTAAATACCGCGAATTACTATATTGTCTATGTCATGTTATATAACCTGCTGAACTGGTATTATCTCATCTCCCATATTCTTGCTTTTCTCGTCAGCATGGTTATTTCTTTTTTCCTGAATGTTTATTTTACCTATAAAGTGAAGCCAACGCTGTCTAAATTCCTGCAGTTCCCACTGACACAACTCGTGAATGTCTCGGTTTCATCGCTCTTGGTTTATCTATTTGTGGATCATTTGGGCTGGAATGGCAATATTGCGCCAATCGCTGCCGTATTTTTCACTGTACCTATTACATTTCTGGTAACGCGTAAAATATTAAAAAAATAGGACGGGAATTCGATGAAAAAGACGAAACAATTCTGGCTTTTGGCCGGATCCAGTCTATTGGTTGCCATAATCGCACATGCCTTCTTTCTTTATCAGTGGAAACAAGGGGTCTATATGGCAGGCCCCAATGACGGATTATCACAAATGGTTCCGTTCCGTCAGATGGTTTACGAACAGTTGACAAATGGCAATTGGTTTTACGCTTTTGAGTTTGGACTGGGCGGCGGCATCACCAGCCAGCTTGCCTATTATTATGGTATCAATACCTTTTTCTTTTTAACTGTCGGCGTTGTTTATGTTCTTGAACTACTATCAATCATCGGTGAGCCTGATATAATGTTTTGGGCACAGGCAACCGTGTTTATCAGTGTCGTGAGACTGAGCATCATTATTGGCATCACCACATATGTATTCCGTTATCTGAACATGGACAGGATACCCGCATTCATTGGTGCTATTCTTTATGGTGCATCAGCCATGTATTTCCGCCATGTCACCTATTGGGAGTTCTTTGCAGATGGTTTTTTATGGCTGCCGCTGTTAATTCTTGGTGCGGAAAAAATTATCAGGGAGAAAAAACCGGGCTGGCTTATTGCCGCAACAGCGATTTCCTTCTTTGACAATTTTTACTTTACTTATATTAACGGGGTCTTTACTGGTCTGTACATTCTGGCAAGATGGTTATTCCCCCTGGTTAAAAATGAAGCGGCAAAACGCACCCAGCTAAAATACTACAGTATCTCTGTACTGCTTGGTTTCGGCATCGGCTCTGTTGGTTTTATACCTGCTGTATGGGGTTTTTTCAATAATGCACGTCCGGGTTATGATCAGGAAATCCCGCTGGTTGAGGCGACAAGCAATATTCTGTATGACAGTTATTTATTAATTCTGCCCGCCATATTTGTATTTATGATTGGATGTCTCCCATTATATAAAAAACCGCTGTTTCGCTTTTTTACTGCATTAAGTGTATTTTTAATTGCACTGCATTACATTCCGTGGGCGGCCAGTTTTTTTAACGGTTTTTCCGCGCCACAGCACCGTTACGAATACCTGGCTTGCTTTACGATTGGGGGAGCAGTTGCTGCCGGACTGCCATTACTGAAACAGATCAAACTTAAAGATATGATCCAAGCGGGAATCTGGATGATATTGGTATATGCTGTGTTTTATGCCGCAGATTCTACATTTGAAGTGACGCGTCTGTCATCCGCTTCCTTTATCATTCTTGCAGTGCTTGTCCTATTGTTTGCCCTATATACTGCAAATGGAAAAAGAGCCTGGTATGGATTGCTTGCCACAGTCATCCTTTCGCAAACAGTACTCATGAATCAATTCCAATACGAAAAGCTTTATACGAATGGGAACGTTCATACAACAACAAAGGACTATATTTTAAGTGATAATTATTATTCCAAAGAACAACAAGCGTTAATTGATGACGTCATGCGTTCCGATCCTGCGCCGCTGTCCCGGTTAAGCTGGAAAACAGATGGAAGAAATAACACCCCGATCATACAGGGATTTCCAGGGACAAGTGTCTATTCCAGCATTCTGAATGGGCATCTGTTGGGATTGTATTATTTTGATCTTGAAATTGATATGAAACGGGAAAGTGTCAGCCGCTACTCCGGTTTCGGTGACCGGGCGAATCTATACAGCCTTTTGCGCGGGGAGTATGTCATGTATGAAAAGGGAGAGGAAACAAATGTCCCTTATGGCTTCGAACCTTACAAGGAAAGCGAGCATTATGTGGTTTACAGAAACACCAACACCCTTCCCTTTGTACAGTTGTCGGATGATATATACAGCGAAGCATCACTCACGCAGCAATCCGCACTTGAACGCGAGCAGGCCATGCTGGAAGGGCTCGTCGTTAAAAATGCTGCGTCAACGGCAGAGGAAGTTCCCAATAAAGAAAACCTGATCGATCAAGCAGACATCAAGCCTATTGGCGGGACTTACGACAGAAACCAGTTGAAGATCAGTGAGGAAACAGGCGGGCTGGATATTACAATCCCTGAGGAAGCACAGGAAACGGATACAGAAGATTATTATGTATCGTTTTATTTAAGACATAACATCAAGGAAGCACCGGGATTTGCATTGCATGTGAATGATTTCCGAACGACACGAAAATCCCGCGAATCCATTTATAAAACAACGGTTAATCAAATAACCATCCGTGTTCCGGCTCCTGAAGATCATACCATTTCCATTCGGGTACCTGAGGGAAGTTATACACTCAGAGATATCGAAGTATACAGCGAAGATTACCAGACACTTGAAAATGCGAAACAAAGGTCAGAAGAACATCCGGACGTTACAGTGGATGGAAATCATATAATCATTAACAATCTGCAGGCGGCGCATGATGGCTATATGGCAGTACCCGTGCCCTACGAAAAAGGATGGCAGGTCAAGGTCGATGGTGAGCGGAAAGACATCGAACAGGTAAACTATGCTTTCTTGGGAACGTCCATTGAAGCCGGCGACCAAACTGTTGAATTTGTCTATTACCCGCCATATTTCCGGATAACTTTAATTGTAATGGGAAGTTCGCTTTTTGGTACAGTCATTTGGTTAGGAAGGAGAAGAAAAAATGAGGGTTCCTAATATCGAAACCAGAAATACAAAGATTATCGCAAATTCGCGAGTTAATAAAACAAGACACGATTAATTGAACCACATAAAAACCCTGCCATATCTATTGATATGACAGGGTTTTATTAATTTAACCGATTGAACCTTCCATTTCCATCTTGATCAGCCGGTTCATTTCCACTGCGTATTCCATTGGCAGTTCTTTCGTAAATGGCTCAATGAAGCCCATCACGATCATTTCCGTTGCTTCTTCTTCACCAAGGCCTCTGCTCATCAGGTAGAAGAGCTGTTCTTCGGAAACTTTGGAAACTTTGGCTTCGTGCTCCAATGAAATGTTGTCATTGTTAATTTCATTATATGGAATCGTATCAGATGTTGATTCATTATCCATGATTAACGTGTCACATTCAATATTCGAACGGGCACCGGTTGCTTTGCGCCCGAAATCAACAACACCGCGGTAAGTCACTTTGCCGCCTTGTTTGGAAATTGATTTGGACACGATAGTGGACGACGTATTTGGCGCAAGATGATACATTTTGGCACCAGCGTCCTGATGCTGTCCTTTACCTGCAAGTGCAATGGACAGTGTGTTACCGCGTGCACCTTCGCCTCTTAGAAGGATGGACGGATATTTCATCGTCAGTTTTGAACCGAGGTTGCCGTCAATCCATTCCATTGTAGCATTCGCACCAGCTGTAGCGCGTTTTGTAACCAGGTTATACACATTATTGGCCCAGTTTTGGATGGTTGTATAGCGGCAATAGGCATCTTTGTGAACAAAGATTTCAACAACCGCACTGTGCAGGGAGTTGGTTGTATAAACCGGTGCTGTACAACCTTCCACATAGTGAACGGATGAACCTTCATCCGCGATGATCAGGGTACGCTCAAATTGGCCCATGTTTTCCGAATTAATCCGGAAGTATGCCTGAAGCGGTGTTTTCGCCTCGACACCTTTAGGAACATAGATGAATGAGCCGCCGGACCAAACAGCTGAGTTCAATGCTGCAAATTTATTATCAGATGGCGGAATAACTTTACCGAAATACTTTCTGAACAGTTCTTCATTTTCCTGAAGTGCTGAATCCGTGTCTTTGAAAATAATACCCAGTTCTTCAAGGTCTTCTTTCAGGTTGTGATAAACAACTTCGGACTCATACTGTGCGGATACACCAGCCAAATATTTTTGCTCGGCTTCAGGGATTCCCAATTTATCGAATGTCTGTTTAATTTCATCAGGAACTTCATCCCATGATTTCTCAGTTCTTTCTGATGGTTTTACATAATAGACAATCTCGTCAAAATCAAGCTCTGACAAGTCACCGCCCCATTGCGGCATTGGTTTTTTATAAAATTGCTCCAAAGCTTTCAGACGATAATCGAGCATCCATTGAGGCTCTTCTTTCATTTTTGAAATCTCTTCGACTACCTCACGTGTCAACCCTCTACCGGAACGAAAAATCGAAACGTCTTTGTCATGAAAGCCATATTTGTAATCTTCCATTTCAGGCACTTGTTTTGCCATGAAAATACCTCCTTTAAAGTGTTCTTTTATCATTCACTTTTGTTCCAAATGACTGTCTGCTATTCCTGAACACCTTTTTCCATTGCCTTCCAAGCAAGGGTTGCACATTTAATTCGCGCCGGAAACTGGGAGACTCCCTGCAATGCTTCGATATCTCCCATATCCAAACTTTCTGTATCCACATCCTCACCAAGCATCATATCAGAGAAAGCTTTCGACATGTTTAATGCGTCATCAAGTTTTTTCCCTTTGATTGCCTGGGTCATCATCGATGCGGACGACATACTGATGGAGCAACCTTCACCGGTGAATTTAGCATTTTGAACAACGCCGTCTTCCACCTGTAATTGAAGCTGGATCCGGTCACCGCATGTCGGATTGTTCATGTCAACTGTAAGCGCGTCGCCTTCAACAGAACCCTTATTTCTCGGATTTTTATAATGATCCATAATGACCTGTCTGTACAGTGTATCAAGGTTGTTAAAAGACATCGCCAAAATACTCCTTCGTTTTCAAAAGTCCATCGACTAATCGGTCAGCATCTTCTTCTGTATTGTACAGATAGAAACTTGCCCGTGCTGTGGCACTTACATCAAGCCATTTCATTAATGGCTGTGCACAGTGATGACCGGCGCGGACTGCTATCCCTTCTGCATCAAGCACTGTTGCTGCATCATGAGGGTGTACATCATCCAGATTGAAGGTAACCAATGCGGCACGTTTTTCCGGACCATAAATGCTTATACCATCTATTGTACGCATTTTTTCCATTGTATAGTCGGCTAATTTCTGTTCGTGTTCTGCTATATTATCCAAGCCAACCTCATTTAGAAAATCAATAGCTGCACCAAGTCCAACAGCTCCGGCAATAATTGGCGTTCCCCCTTCAAATTTCCAAGGGAGTTCCTTCCATGTTGAATCATAAAGGTCAACAAAGTCAATCATTTCGCCGCCAAATTCTACCGGTTCCATATCCTCAAGCAATTCCTGTTTACCATACAATACTCCAATACCGGTCGGCGCACACATTTTATGGCCGGAAAATGCGTAAAAGTCACAATCAAGTTCCTGAACATCAACCTTCATGTGCGGTGCTCCCTGTGCGCCATCAACAACCATCACAGCGCCATTTTGGTGTGCTATTTCGGTAATTTCCTTAATCGGATTAATGGTCCCGAGAACATTCGAAACGTGAGACATGGCAACTATTTTCGTGTTTTCGGTTACCGTTTCACGCACGTCTCTCAATGAAACCGTACCATCATTCTGAAGTGATACATATTTCAACGTTGCCCCTGTCGCTTTAGCCGCCTGCTGCCAAGGAATGAGGTTGCTGTGATGTTCCATTGGTGTAATCACAATTTCATCCCCTGCATTCAGGTTGGCACGCGCATAACTATATGCAACCGTATTAATTGATGTTGTTGTGCCGCGCGTAAAAATAACTTCAGCCGTGCTTTTTGCATTGAGGAATTTACGAACCTTCTCCCGGGCACCTTCATACTGATCAGTTGCCCTGGAACCCAATGTGTGCACACCGCGATGCACATTCGAGTTATTCTCCTTGTAGAAGGCATCAACGGCTTCAATCACTTGACGCGGTTTTTGCGATGTAGCAGATGAATCCAAATATACCAGAGGATGTCCATTCACTTCCTGATGTAAAATCGGAAATTGTTCCCTTATGGCACCTACATCCATCAGTATACCTTCCTTTCAATAACCTGCCTTAACTGAGCTTTGACGGATTCAATCGGCAACTGACCCACTACCGGTTCAAGGAAACCATGGATAACCAGACGTTCAGCTTCTTGTTGGGTAATGCCGCGGCTCATCAGATAATACAACTGAAGCGGATCAACGCGACCGACAGATGCAGCATGCCCTGCTTCCACATCATCTTCATCAATCAAAAGAATCGGGTTGGCATCACCGCGGGCGTCTTTACTCAGCATCAGGACACGTGATTCCTGCTCTGCATTCGATCCTGATCCGCCATGCTCAATTTTACCGATACCATTAAAGATTGATCTTGCTTTATCCCGCATGACACCATGCTGCAGAATATGCCCTTCCGTAAATTTGCCAAAATGCGTGATCTGTGATGTGAAGTTTTGCGACTGTTTTCCACGGCCAACCGAAACTGTTTTGGCATTGGAAACGGCATTTTCATCAATCAGATGGGTCACATTTTCAGAAACTGTATTGCCATCATTCATCTGCCCTAATGCCCATTCAATTCGTGCATCACGATACGCAACGCCACGGCGGTTGATATAGGTGGTTGTTCCTTCCGCAAAATTATCTACGCCGCCAAAGGAAATTTGAGCATTATTGTTGGCAATGACTTCTGTGACGATATTGGCAACTGTTTCCTGTTCATGATTTTGGGAGAAATAATTCTCAACATATGTCAATGAACTATTATCATCCGCTACGACCAGCACATGATTAAACATGGCAGCTTCGGGATCTTCCTGCCAGAATATCACCTGCAGCGGCTCTTCCAACTGGACATTTTGAACATATACAAATGCCCCGCCATTCATTAGTGCTGCATGCAGTGCAGTGAGCCGGTGCTCATCAACTGATACGGCGTCTTTCATGTAATAGCGTTTAACCAAATCTTCATGCTCGCTGATAGCTGTGAAGATATCTGTGAAAATAACACCTTTTTCTTCAAGGTCTTTACTCAACGATGCATAAGCAACGGTGTGGTTACGTTGTATTAAAAGATTTTCCTGTTTATTCTCCTGATCAAGAAAATCCTGTATATCTTCAGGTAACTGATCCAGAGATGCTATCTTTTCGCCTTTAGCTGCATCATGTTTGAAATTGCTGAAATTCCATTTAGTGATGTTCGTCTTGTCAGGCTGTGGCATTTCCAGCGAATCCGCTTGCTCTAAAGCTTGAAGGCGTAAATCCCGCATCCAGTCCGGTTCGTTGTTATCTTGTGAAAACTGGTTAATATAATCTTGATCGTAAGGCAATTTTGTTTCGACAGTCATTTTACCCCTCCTAGCTTTTAGACTTCTTGCTCGACGTTTTCATCTTCAAGGCCAAGCTCTTGTTTAATCCAGTCATAACCTTCAGATTCCAGACGCTGTGCAAGTTCCGGACCACCGGATTTTACAACACGGCCTTGCATCATAACGTGTACTTTGTCAGGTGTAATGTAGTTAAGCAAGCGCTGATAGTGTGTAATAATCAGGCAGCCGAATTGCTCATCACGCATTTTATTAATGCCTTTAGCAACTACTTTTAAAGCGTCAATATCCAGACCGGAGTCAATTTCGTCAAGAATGGCAATTTCCGGCTTGAGGAGCATTAACTGCAGGATCTCATTCCGTTTCTTCTCACCGCCTGAGAAACCTTCATTCAGGTAGCGCTGTGCCATGTTCTTATCGATTTCAAGCTCATCCAGTACGCCATCCATCTCTTTAATGAATTTCATCAGGGAAATTTCATCGCCTTCCTCACGGCGCGCATTAATGGATGAACGCAGGAAATCTGACGTGGTCACGCCACTGATTTCGCTTGGATATTGCATAGCGAGGAAAAGTCCGGCACGAGCCCGTTCATCAACTTCCATTTCCAGAACGTCCTGCCCATCCAAGTGGACACTGCCTTCTGTGATTTCAAAGCTTGGGTGACCCATGATAGCGGAAGCAAGCGTTGATTTACCTGTTCCGTTAGGTCCCATTACAGCGTGGAATTCACCACCATTTATCGTAAGGTCGACACCTTTTAATATCTCGTTACCTTCAATTTCAACATGAAGATTTTTAATCTCTAGTGTTGAGCCTGCCATATCGATACCTCCAGTTACTGTTATTATGCTATTGTTGAAATGGATATGTAGACATCCATTCTCAATCTATTCTCATTATCATCTTAAATCATTTCGAAAGTATTATCAACTCTCAGGTGGCTTTTCGATAGAGATTCTTACTAAACAGTGTTTAATAACCCTTTTCTTATGATAACGTTTATTATGCTGGTCAACCAACTTATATAACTCAATTTCCTGCACTGATTTTAGTAAAAACGCATAACTGCATAAAAAATCCGAACCGATTCGAAAATCATCTGAATTTTGAATCGTTGTTCGGACTTTTCTTTTGATTCTATACGTTTATTCCCGGGATCATTTATATGATTATAGATACTTGAATTTCATTTCGTACCAATCCTGATTCTCTTTCAGCAGTCCCTCTGCTTTTTCCAGTTGCTGTTTAACGCTTTCTTTACCCGTCCCGCCGTATGCTTTGCGTGCATCCACGACTGCCTCGGGACTCAAGGCTTTGAAAATATCGGCTTCGATCAATTTGGAAAATGTCTGGAATTCCTCAAGGGACAAATCCAGTAAGTATTTATTTTCGTTAATGCAGTGCAGCACAATATTGCCGACTGCCTCATGGGATTCCCTGAATGTCATTCCCTTATCGGTCAGATAGTCCGCTAAATCAGTGGCGTTGGAATAATCCTGCCTGACTGCCTGATACATCGATTCTTTTTTAACGTGCATCGTTTCAATCATAGGAGCAAGCAGCCCAAGGGCACCGCGCAATGTCTCGGCTGTATCAAACATGCCTTCTTTATCCTCTTGCATATCTTTATTGTAGGCCAGTGGCAGCCCCTTTAACATGGTGAGCATGCCAGTCAGATGACCGTAAACGCGCCCGGTCTTTCCTCGTACAAGTTCTGCCACATCCGGGTTTTTCTTTTGAGGCATCATACTGCTCCCCGTTGAGAAAGCATCATCAAGCTCAATGAAATTAAACTCGACACTCGACCACTGCACCATTTCTTCACATAGCCTGGATAAATGCATGGCAATGATCGAAGCATCTGATAAAAATTCCACAACAAAATCCCGATCACTGACAGCATCCAGACTGTTTTCACATAAACCATCAAAATGCAGCTCCCCAGCAACAAATTCCCGGTCGATCGGGAAAGTCGTGCCAGCGAGTGCACCGGCACCGAGCGGCATTTGATTGACCCGCTTCCAGCTATCCGTCAGCCGTTCCACATCCCGCTGAAACATAAATATATATGCCAGTAAATGATGGGCGAATGAAACTGGCTGGGCACGCTGCAGATGCGTATACCCAGGCAGCACCGTATCCTGATTGGCTTCAGCTTGCGTATAAAGCGACGCTTGAACATCTTTCAATAATTGGACCATTTCCAAAATAGTGTCGCGCAAATATAATCGCATATCCAGTGCCACCTGATCATTACGGCTTCTGCCGGTATGCAGCTTGCCACCAGCTGAGCCAATTTCATCGGTCAGCAGTTTTTCAACATTCATATGAATATCTTCATGTTCCGCATGCAGTACGGCTTCACCGCTATCGATTTTAGCAGCAACAGAATGCAGCCCATCCGTAATCATATCAGCATCGTCAGCTGATATGATAGCGCATTTTTTAAGCATTTTGACATGTGCCAGACTGCCCTGGATATCATATTTTGCCAGTTTTTTATCAAAATGGATTGATGCTGTGTAGTCATCCACCAATTGATTCGTTGATTTTGTAAATCGCCCGCCCCATAGTTTCATTGGTTCAAAGCTTCCTTCACTGAGATAGTCAATTTACTCTCTGTCTCTGTCATTTCACCTGTGTTATTCACGGACGAATGCACTTTTGTCGGCAGTCCCCAAAGTTTAATAAATCCTTTGGCCGCTTCATGATCAAATGCATCATCAGCGTTATATGTTGCCAGGTTAAAATCATAGAGGGATTGCGCTGACTCGCGTCCGATTGTCTGGGCATGGCCTTTAAACAATTTCATTTTGACCGTACCGGATACATATTGCTGTGTTTCGTGAATAAATGCTTTGAGCGCATTGGTTAAAGGTGAATACCATAGGCCATCATAAACCATTTGGGCAAATTGTTGCTCGACAGTTGGTTTAAAACGTGAGGTCTCACGTGTCAATGTCAGTGACTCCAATTCCTTGTGGGCTGCAAGCAGGACAGATGCTGCCGGTGCTTCATAGATTTCCCTTGATTTAATACCAACCAGGCGGTTCTCGACATGATCAATCCGCCCGACGCCATGCTTGCCTGCCAGTTCATTCAGCTTTAAAATCAATTCATCCAATGCAAGTTCCTGTCCATTCAGTGAAACAGGTTTTCCTTGTTCAAAGGCGATTTCAACAACTTCCGGCTCATCGGGGGCATCAAGTGGATCAACGGTTAAATCATAGGCATCTTTCGGCGGTTCTGCCCACGGATCTTCCAAAATCCCGCATTCGTTGCTGCGTCCCCATAGATTTTCGTCAATGCTGTATGGGCTATCCACATTTATCGGAATCGAGATGTCATGCTGCTGTGCAAACGCAATTTCTTCATCTCTGGACATTGACCATTCCCGTACAGGTGCCACAACATCGAGGTTCGGATTCAGTCCGGCAAAAGCTACATCAAACCGGACCTGATCATTGCCTTTTCCTGTACACCCATGTGCAACCGCAGAAGCACCTTCTTTCTCAGCTATATCAACGAGCAGTTTGGCGATAAGTGGTCTGGAAAGCGCTGAAATCAGCGGATATTTTCCTTCGTATAGCAGGTTGGCCTGTAAAGCCGGCAGAACGTATTCATTGGCAAACAATGATTTTGCATCAACCACATAGGACTTCATAGCACCTACATCGAGTGCTTTCTGTTTGACAAATTCCAGATCTTTTCCTTCCCCAACATCGATAGCCACCGCAATGACATCATAATTATATTGATCCTGGAGCCACTTAACAGCAACAGATGTATCAAGCCCTCCTGAATATGCTAATACGATTTTTTCCTTACCCATGATATCCTCTCCTTAAATAATATATCGTCACGTCAGCCGATAAAATCAGCTCATTAATGCTGTCATCAATGCCTTCTGAGCATGCAGCCTGTTTTCCGCTTGTTGAAACACGACCGATTGTTTGCCATCCATAATATCCGAGGTCACTTCTTCACCGCGGTGTGCCGGCAAGCAATGCATGAAAATGGCATCGTGATTTGCCAAGGCGAAAAGTTCAGCGTTCACTTGGAAGCCGGAAAACGTTTGTTCACGGACAGACTGCTCTTTTTCCTGCCCCATACTCGCCCACACATCGGTGTAAATGACATCTGCGTTTTGTGCAGCGGTTTCCGGACTTGAGCTGACTTCCACTTGGCTTCCGGAATTTCCGGCGATTGATAAAGCTTCCTGAATAACAGAACTCTCAGGCTGATAATCCTCAGGTGCGGCGATGCTGATATCCATACCAGACATAGCCGCTCCAATCATCAAGGAGTGTGTCATATTATTGCCATCACCGAAATAAGCAAGTTTCACACCTTTAAGTCCGCCTTTTATTTCCTGGATTGTCTGGAAATCAGCAAGAACCTGACATGGGTGATACATATCTGTTAACCCATTAATGACCGGGATGGAGGCATTTTCAGCAAATTCCCCCACCATATCCTGTGAAAATGTACGAATCATCATCCCATCAACGTACCCGGACATCACTTTAGCTGTATCGGCGACCGTTTCGCCCCGGCCCAATTGCATCTGATCGGCATTCAGGAAAATACCTGTACCGCCCAGTTGGGAGATGCCGGCTTCAAAGGATACACGCGTTCTTGTCGATGACTTTTCAAACAGCATGCCGAGTGTTTTTCCTTTCAATGGCTGATTCTGTGATCCTGATTTATAGCGCTTTTTCATCTTATCAGCCAGCTGAAGCAAATAGGCCAATTCATCTTTACTATAATCAGCAAGTTTTAAAAAATCACGGCCTTTTAACTGGTGTGCAACATGGATAGGTTCAATTTTTGTCTGCATTCACACCACCTGCTCTTTCGTCTTATTCAAACCATAGCTGATATCCAAATAATCATTGATTGAAACAGGTTTTCCTTGAGGTTGAACCGACGCATGCACGTAAGCGAGCAACGTCTCAGCTGATGTCAAGCATGGCGTGCCAACCGAAAGCGCCTCCGTCCTGAGTGAGGCATGAGCATCCTCTCTAAACGACTTCTGCGTATCACAAACGAGCTGGAAACCATTTTCTGCACAAATCGTCCGGGCCTCTGCAAGACTGATTACCTGCTTAACCGAAACACCCCGATTGCTGAGTGCATCAGCCGTTTCCTGATCGGCAGCTAATGTATCCGTCATATCTGAAAGCAGTGACAAGAGTTTCTGCGGCAGACGAGCAGCTGATGCACCAAGTGATAAATAAATCGGTTTTTCCGTTTGTTTAGCCAACAGACTGTTTTCCGTCCAGCCAACTGCTTTTGCCAACGCCTCTTCCATCGATGTTCCTATCCCGATCGCCTCACCGGTCGATTGCATTTCCGGTCCTAAATACGGATCCACACCGGCCAATTTATCAGATGAAAAGACCGGCATTTTGACAGCATAATAAGGAAGGTCATCATGCAAGCCAAGTTTCCACGGCTGTTCGTTCAGCGGTTTGCCCGTTTGTACCTGTACAGCGAGATCAATGAGCTGAATGCCGGTCACCTTGCTTGCTATCGGGACAGTCCTTGATGCACGCGGATTAACTTCCAGAACATACAATTGCTCTTTGTCTTCACTGAGCACAAATTGTATATTGACCATTCCCTTTAAGTTCAATGCTGCCGAGATAGATGTTGTATATGCTTCAATCAATTGCTTCTGCGACTTGGAAAGTTCCGGCGCCGGGAAAACTGCGATACTGTCACCTGAGTGGACACCTGCCCGTTCAATATGCTGAAAAACACCAGGTATCAGCACGTCTTCGCCATCACAGACAGCGTCAATCTCAAATTCATGTCCCGGAATAAACCGATCAACTAACACTGGAAATACGCTCGTATCCGGATTATCCGCATTTATCGCGTTAAGATATGTTATCAGTTCATCTTCATTCGTCAAAACGACCATACCGCTTCCGCCAATGACGTAAGAAGGGCGTACCAAAACCGGATAACCTATCGCATCCGCAGTCTTGACAGCCTCGTTTAATCCTGTCACTGTTTCCCCGGGTATATGGGGAATGTTAAGCCTCTTTAGCAGCTGGTAAAATTCATCCCGATCCTCTGCAGCATTGATTGCCGATAGTGGCGTACCGTACACATGAACACCGGCCTGACTCAATTCTTCTGCCAGATTAATCGCTGTCTGACCCCCGAATTGAACCATCACCCCGTCAGCCTTTTCATTATGAACGATGGCCAACACGTCTTCAGCTGTCAGCGGCTCAAAATAAAGATGATCGGCCATATTATAATCGGTACTGACTGTTTCCGGATTATTGTTTATGACAACGGCTTTGATCCCCTGATTCTGCAGTGAAACGGACGCCTGAACGGAACAATAATCAAATTCAACACCTTGCCCAATCCTGATCGGGCCGGATCCTAAAACGACAACTTTTTGCCCTTTCATCGGTAATGCTTCATTCGCATCATGCCATGTACTGTAAAAATACCCTAAATCGACCGAATCCTCTGTCGTGCTTGTATCAACTGACTTAAAGGAAGGTGCCATTTTCTGAGACCGATTTTTCACGTCTGATAAATCCTCGTTGAAAAGATAAGCCAGAACCTTGTCAGATAATCCAATAGCTTTTGCTCTTCTCACTTCGTCCCGGCTTATGTCATCCCAGCCTTTCTTAGCCAATTCATTCTCCATATCAGTTACAGATGCTATTTCGTTCAGAAAAAAGTGATTGATACCAGTCAATTCGTGTACCTGATCAAGCGAATATCCCCTTCTTAACGCTTCAGCTGTCACAAACAGCCGGTCATCAGTTGCGTCTATAAGTGTTTGTTCAATGGTTTCCGTCGTCCAATCCGTGAGAAAAGGAAAACCATCGATCCCTGCATCAAGCGACCGGATTGCTTTATTCAACCCAGCCGGTAAATTGCCTGCCAGTGCCATCACTTCCCCTGTTGCCTTCATCTGTGTCCCAAGTGTTCTGTCAGCTGTTTTGAATTTATCGAAAGGCCAGCGCGGTATTTTCACTGCGATGTAATCAAGTACCGGTTCAAAACCAGCATATGTCTTTCCTGTCATCGGATTTTGCAATTCATTGAGATCCCAGCCCATGGCGATCTTGGCAGCAACCCTGGCAATCGGATAGCCGGTCGCTTTTGAAGCAAGTGCACTTGAGCGGCTGACCCTTGGATTAACCTCAATGATGACATATTCGTCACTATCCGGATTTAGCGCAAATTGAATATTGCATCCGCCAATGACGCCGAGTTCCCGAATGACGCTAAACGAAGCACTGCGGAGCATTTGCTTCTGTTGATCCGTCAATGTCTGTGAAGGTGCAACGACGATACTGTCACCTGTATGAATACCGGCTGGATCAATATTCTCCATATCACAGACGATAATACAGTTATCGCTTGCATCCCTTATCACTTCATATTCAATTTCTTTCCACCCCTTAATGCTTTGTTCAACAAGCACCTGACCAACGGGGCTGACATCAAGACCGTGGCGTACAACTGATATGAGCTCCTGTTCGGTTTCGGCAACACCACCGCCGGCACCGCCTAATGTATACGCCGGTCTGACGATAATCGGAAAACCGGCTGTCTCTGAAAATCGGACCGCATCATCGGTTGTACGGACAGATAAACTTTCAGGAACAGGTTCGCCGATTGATTTCATTGTCGATTTAAAGATATCGCGATCTTCACCTTTTTGGATGGTATCTAAAGAGGTTCCCAGCAGTTCAACATTATGTTGTGCCAATACACCTGCTTCATATAATGTTACCGCCAGATTCAGACCTGTCTGTCCACCAAGTGTCGGTAATATCCCATCTGGCTGTTCTTTTTGAATAATGGCGGAAAGGGAGTCTTTCGTCAATGGCTCTAAATAAACCTGATCGGCAATCGTACGATCAGTCATAATGGTAGCCGGATTATTATTGACGAGAATGACTTCAATGCCTTCTTCTTTTAATGCCAGACAAGCCTGTGTTCCGGAATAATCGAATTCAGCTGCCTGGCCAATGATGATAGGACCCGATCCAATGACAAGAACTTTCCGGAAATGCTGTAATTTAGGCATACTGTACCTCCCTTTTCAAAAACGCATCATTTACATAGATATAAAATGTTATGTATTATTATGCAATAAAATTTATATTAATGCAACATGTTATCGATAATAAATTTTTTTCTATAAAAAAGAGTACAAATCACTATATAGATTCGCACTCATCGTTAATTCATTATTCAAATTTTGATTGTGCCACTTTATTTTCAATCCGCCCGATATTGTCGATCTCCGCAGTTACGATATCGCCATCTTTCAAATACTGCGGTGGTTTCATCCCCATACCGACGCCAGCCGGTGTACCTGTCATAATGATGTCGCCCGGTTTCAATGTGATGAGCCCTGAAATGAATTCAATCAGAAAAGGAATATCAAAGATGAGTTGGTTCGTTGTTGCCGCCTGTCGTACCACGCCATTCACCGTTGAGCGTATGGACAAATGACTTGGATCACCGACTTCATCAGGGGTCACAACCCACGGGCCAACAGGTGTCGTGCGATCGAGCGTTTTTCCCTGCAGCCATTGCGGTGTTCGTTTTTGCAGGTCACGGGCTGAAATATCATTGCCGATTGTATAGCCTGCAATCGCATCAAGCGCTTTGTCCCGTTTAACATGCGATGTCTCTTTTCCAATAACGACTGTCAACTCTGCTTCATAATCAAATTTTTGGACGAACCGCGGCTTTTTAATATTATGCTCAGGGCCGACAAGTGCATTGGCAAATTTGGCAAACAGCACCGGATAGTCCGGAACATCACTCTGCATTTCGGCTGCATGAGCTGCATAATTCTTTCCGACACAGATGATTTTTTCAGGCGATGGAACTGGTGTGGAAAGATAGACGTCACCACGGCTGAAGCTGATATCTTCCACATCTTTATTTGCTGCATAAGCCTGTACGTTTTTTGCCTGGTCAATGAGGTGCTGGCCGGCCGAAAAAAATTGTGTCGGGTCTGATGGAAAAAGTATATCTGCAGAACCCGCCAAGTCCTGATTCTCATTAGCACGATGCATCTTCTGCCATGCTCCCTGGAGATCGGTAATTTCATCGCCCTTCATAAAACCCATCCGCAGTGGTCCGGGAGCCCCTTTTATTTTATAGCTTAATAATTTCATGTTAAGTCCTCCTTGAAGATTGCGATTATATACTTATTCGATTCCAACCATTACAATCCCTTTAAAAAGATCGTATTTTGGGAAAGATTTTTATGTATACGGAAGGCTGTTTTATTGCTAAACGCCGCTATATGGGGAATATGAGCTGGAGACGACGTATATGGGCGGGTAAATAGAATTATGGGCGCGCGATTGAAAACATGGGTGCAAAAACTAAATTATGGGCGTGTAATCGGAAATATGGGCTTGAAAACTGAATTATGGGCCCGTGAATGGAAACATGGGCGCAAAAACCAAATTATGGGCCCGTAATCGGAAATATGGGCTTGAAAACTGAATTATGGGCCCGCGAATGGAAACATGGGCGCAAAAACCAAATTATGGGCCCGTAATCGGAAATATGGGCTTGAAAACTGAATTATGGGCCCGTGAATGGAAACATGGGTGCAAAAACTAAATTATGGGCCCGTAATCGGAAATATGGGCTTGAAAACTGAATTATGGGCCCGCGAATGGAAACATGGGCGCAAAAACTAAATTATGGGCGCGTGACCTCCCCTTCAAGCGCCTTCTGGCAAAAATCATCCTGCCATTAAAAATCCGGCACCCTTTTAAAAGGGATACCGGATTTTTCGATTACGTATTCATGTGTCTGCCGATATCTGCGACCATTTGTTTACATTTTTCATATTCATGCTCGCGTCGTTTTTCCACGGCTATTGCGGTTATCCAGTTTTCTTTCATATTCCACATAACCCATTTTGTGCGATTGCTGCATGGCTTTCTCCATTTCCGGAGTATAATGCATTTTTATTCCACTATGAATAGTGAACCATCCTTTCGTTTGATTACGATAACAAGGATATCATATCATCAATGTCCAAAACAAAATGCATATAGCCGCTTTAAATCGAAACGTATCATGTGAAAAAAGCTAAGACGCACTCACCAGGTTTTCATTTAAACATAGGGCAAATTACTGCCAAATGCTATCGATTCCTTAAAATCCATCCCCACGTGAATCACTCTGGTGCACCATCTACAGGAACAATAGCACCATCAAATTCTTCTATCATAAAGTCCTGTATCTCATCAGAATGCAGGACATCTACCAGCGTATTCAATGCTTCGTTGTCCTCATCGCCTTCGTTTACTGCCACAACATTGTGATATTGTGATTCCTCATCTTCGAGGATGAGTGCCATCTCCATTGGATTCAAATCTGCTCCAATGGCATAGTCGGTGTTTGATGGCAACGAGTGTGTTTTCTTCTGTTTCATATAACTCAGGCAGATAAGCTGCATCATAATCATATGAGAACGTTAAGTTTTTCGGGTTTTCCACGATATCATCCGGTGTTGCGTCCACTTTGTCAACATTCTCATCCAATTTGATCAGGCCTTCGCGTTCCAGGAGTGACAGAATACGGCCATGATCGGCAACAGAACGGCTCATCAGCACCTCAGTACCGTCCGGGATCTCATCAAGACTGTTGAAATCCTTGGAGTAAATCCCCATTGGTTCGATGTGAATACCACCGATATGTGTAAAGTCATACCCAATTTCCTCGATTTGTCCCTCTAAATAAGGAATATGCTGGAAATAGTTTGCATCAATTTCGCCGTTCTCAAGATCATCATTCGGCAAGACATAATCCTGATATTCTTCAATGTTTAATGTAATGCCCTGTTCCTCCAGTATTGGTTTAGCTTCTTCCAGAATGATTGCATGCGGGGTACTGTTTGCACCAACAGTTATTTCATTGGAATCCCCGTCGCCGGAACCACCACATGCCGCAAGTAAAAGAATGAATAGTAAAGCAAAAGTTACCAAAAGCCTTTTCATTTACATCTCTCTCCTTATCGTTTATCCAGTTTATTTGAAACATAGTCGCCAATGAATTGAAATAAAAATACGATGAGTACAATAAGAACCGTACAAATAAACACAACATCAAATTCACGCCGCTGGAAGCCAAAGAAATAGGCGTAGTTCCCAAGACCCCCGGCACCAATGACACCTGCCATGGCCGTGTAACCGATGATATTAATTGCTGTGACGGTAATACCCGAAACGAGTGCCGGCATCGATTCCGGAAGCAATACTTTGAAAATGATCGTTCGCGTTTTGGCCCCCATTGATTTTGCTGCTTCGATAACGCCTTTATCAACTTCCTTTAAGGCAATCTCAACGAGCCGTCCATAAAACGGTGCTGAACCGATGATCAAAGCAGGCAGAGCCGCATTCGGACCACGGATCGTCCCAATCAAAAAGTCGGTAAACGGGAAAAGTAATAAAATCAATATAATGAATGGGATGGCCCGAAATATGTTAACAATTGAAGCAACAGCCATGTTAAGGTATTTATTCTGCCAAATCCCTCCCTTCATGGTCAGATAAAGCAGCAGCCCAAGTAAAATCCCAAAAATAAATGTTCCAATCAATGCCAGGATTGTCATGTAAAACGTTTCATAGGTTGCTACCCATAAATCCTGCATCTCAATGTTTGGAAAAAGATTATTCCACATCCCGGACCACCTCCACTTCCACGGAGGTTTCATCCGTTATAAACGTTATGGCCCTGTCAATTTCATCCGGGTCTCCATCCATCTGGACAAATAAAGTGCCATATGCGCCCTGCTGCATTTGAGTTATTTTCCCTTGTAAAATATTAATGTCGATGTGATAGGACTTAGCTATCTGACTGATAAGAGCCTGGTTTGCTGTTTCACCGACAAAATGCAGTTTCATGATTTTGCCGCTCTCATATGTGCTGATCAAGTCCTCAACACCATCATCTTCATCATTTGTTCCCATAACCTGTTCCACAAACTTTTTGGTTACCTGCTGCTTAGGCCGTAAAAACACATCGAGTACATCACCTTGCTCGACGATTTTCCCTTCCTCCATCACGGCAACTTGCTTACAGATTTTACGGATAACATGCATTTCATGTGTTATCAGAATAACCGTCAGCCCTAATCTTTCATTGATGTCAACGAGCAAATCCAAAATCGCGTTCGTCGTTTCCGGGTCAAGTGCAGATGTTGCTTCATCACACAGCAATACTTTCGGTTTGTTGGCAAGTGCCCGCGCAATCCCGACCCGCTGCTTTTGTCCACCGCTTAATTGTGACGGATAAGCTTGTTCCCGGCCGGCTAATCCGACAAGTTCAATTAACTCCTGAACGCGTTCTTCCCGTTCTCGTTTCGCAACACCTGCAATTTCCAATGGAAAGGCAATATTATCTTTCACAGTCCGGGACCAAAGCAAGTTAAAATGCTGAAAAATCATGCCGATTTCCTGACGGGTTACCCGAAGCTGATTGGCATTCAAAGATGTAATCGTCTCATCATCAATAACAACTTTTCCGCTGGATGGCTCCTCCAATCTATTTAAAAGCCGTACAAATGTACTTTTACCGGCTCCGCTGTATCCAATAACACCAAATATGTCACCTTCCTCAATATCAAGGGTCAGATTATCGACAGCTGTTATCCGGCTAAGTGATGTATTATAAAATTTGCTTAAACCCTCTATGGATATCAACGTCATCCTCCTTCACTTCATCCACTATTATGTTCAACTTTGGAAAAAATCCTGCATCTTTCCTGCGTTCGAACGCACAAAATTTGGGGATCATCCAAGGTCAAGGTATTTTAAAAAATAAAAACGCCTTTCTGTAAGAGAACAGAAAGACGTATGCTGACATCCGTTTTCACGTTCCCCTATCTGCCAAAGCATCCGCTCTGCAGGAATTGGCACCTTTCAAATAGCTTTCATTTGAGGTTGCCGCGGTTTCATAAGGCCAGCCCCTCCACCGCTCTGGATAAGAGAATATCCATATTCATTTTGAAATTAGTAATCATTATTATAGTACGCTTTATCCTGGTTGTCAATTCAGCATTAGCTTTTGATAAACAGCTCCGGCTTGTATTCCATTAAATAGCTGTAAATATTGCCAATTGACTTGAATGCATAAATTTTATCCTGAATTTCCCCGCCTTCTTTGATCAGGAGGCAGGGGACACTTTCAACCTTGTATTCCTGCATAAAATCAGGATTGAGTGATGCATTCATGGCATAAAAGACATCCTGCCCGTGTACCGATTCTATTTTATCAAGCATTGACCGCGCCAAAGCGCACGTACCACAAAATGGTGTATAAATGTATAATAAATAGCGATCTTGTTCTAAGAGCTCATTCGATACTTCCTGCAAAAAATCACCCTAAATCAGAAAAATCGGATTAACCTCTATTCGCTTTCCCGCCAGTTCAGCAGCCAGTATATTTTCAGGCGTTGTCGCCACTTCGCGATATTCACTACTCACGAAGACATGCTCGGCATGCGGCAGTTCTTGTGACAGCTGCTTGCGTAACTTAATACCTGGTTCATCTTCATCAACCAAAATATAGACATCCCGATTGTCCAGATCATAATCTTCAAGAAGCTCATCAAATTTTTCCACGCCCAGTGTCCCGTTCGTACAGATGATATCGGCATCTTCAGTGATTACTTTTTGGATTTGTTTCTTATCGGTTAATCCTTCTACAATGATAACTTTTTCCGGAATATGTGTCATCTAAATTGCACTCCTTAGAGAAACAACCATGTTACGGGTATTGCATTTATTATATGATTTTCCTTTGATGCCATCCACCAATTTATAGCATATTAAAAAAGCCGACTTACCTCATGTCGAGTGAGTCAGCTTTTCATTCGTTCTGACAATTAATCTTTTTTAACGGCCGCTTCATATTGTTCAGCAGATAATAATTCGTCAACATCTGATGGATCAGCCGGCTCTACAACAACCATCCAAGCCTTATCATATGGTGATTCATTGACAAATTCCGGGCTGTCTTCCAGCTCCTCATTAATTTCGACCACTTTTCCGCTGATAGGCGCGTATAATTCGGAAACAGTCTTAACGGATTCCACACTGCCGAATGGTTCATCTGCTTCAAGTTCGTCACCAACCTCAGGCAGCTCGACAAAAACAATATCACCGAGTTCGTCCTGTGCAAAGTCGGTAATTCCGATTCGTACTTTTCCGTCTTCTTTTTTCACCCACTCATGTTCTTTTGTGTAAAACAAATCGTTCGGTAAGCTCATCAGTACCCCTCCATTAAAGATTACAGTTTATTAGTTTCAGCATACTAGGTACATGTGCATTTTTCTAGTATTTCAGCTCATTGTTAAAGCCAGTTTTCAGTGAACATTTCCTCTTTAAATCCGACCGTCACGTTATGCCCGTCCGTCACAATGGGACGTTTGATCAGCATCCCGTCAGTTGCCAGCAGTTCTGCCATTTCCTCCGTGCTCATATCTTTGATTTTATCCTTAATATTCTGTTCACGATATTTTTTTCCGCTTGTGTTGAAAAATTTTTTTGCCGGCAAGCCACTTTTGGAAATGTAGTCAAGCAGCTGTTCCTTTGACGGGGGTTCTTCGACAATATGTATGCTCGTGTAGTCAATATCATGCTCATCAAACCACTTTTTTGCTTTTTGACATGTACCGCATTTCGGATACCAGTAAAACCTTAACGTCATTTTCTTCTCTCCTTACTTTTCATTGGTTACGTTTATTATAGCAAAATTACTCAGGATGGGCGAGTTGAACTTTATGGACGTCAGAATTTTTGCTGTGGCTGTCGAGCGTGACCGGCAGACATTTCGTCATGAACATTAAGATTTTACAATTGATGGCCCATAATTGTGAACACTTCGGCGAAAAAATTGTGAACTTCAGCCGATTTTGTGACAACTTCAGCCGAAATTCTGTGAACTTCAGCCGGTATTGTGACAATTTCAGCCGATTGATTCAATCGCATTAAAAAACGCCCCCATCTACCAGACCGAGGGCGTTTTTTGTCTTTCTCAATTAGACAACATATTCTTCTTCTTCAATAATTTTCGCAGCGATGTCACGTTTTTTGGCAACCACATTAATAGGCGTATGGCGGGTCAGTTTGCGCAATGATGACAGCATCATGCGCAGTGTGTCGCCTTCCTCGACAGCGATGAGTGATTCTTTTGCATCTGCTTCAATCCGGTTGAATGCTTCCTGCACGTATACTTGTGTGTATAGAATTTTTTGCTTGTGTTTATCTTCGCCATCTTTGTTGATTGCTTTTTCCGTTCTTAGAATGGCTGCCTCCATATTGTATACCTCGTTAACCATATCAGCCAGGTTAACCAGAATTTCCTGTTCATTTTCCAGCTTCTGCTGATACTTTTGAGCTGCCAGACCGGCACCAAGCAAAATCATTTTCTTGGCATTTTTCAGCAAGTATTTTTCCTGTTCCAATGTGGCCTCGCCAACTTCTTCAGGCATCATCATCATGAGTTCTTCCTGAAGATTTTGTGCTTGCTCCAGCAGCGGTAATTCACCTTTCATTGCTTTTTTCATCAGCGTTCCGGGTACGATCAGACGGTTTATTTCATTAGTGCCTTCAAAAATACGGTTGATCCGTGAGTCGCGATACATCCTGGCTACTTCATACTCTTCCATAAAACCATAACCGCCATGGAGTTGTACTGCTTCATCAATAACATAATCCATGCACTCGGTAGCAGAGAATTTATTCATGGAACATTCAATTTGATATTCGGCAATGGCTTTGGCGACTTCCCTGCCATCCTTCAATTGTTCATCCGTAAGGGATCCCATACGCTGCTCGAACAGACCGACTGTACGATAAACCGCACTTTCATTCGCATACGTACCTGCTGCCATCGTTGCCAGTTTTTCTTTTGTCAGTGAAAAGCTGGAGATAGGCGTGTTAAACTGCTTGCGCTCATTCACATATTTTGTTGCTACTTCGAGGGCGCGCTTGGATCCGCCAACACCGCCCATTGCCAGTTTATAACGGCCGACGTTCAGGATGTTGAAGGCAATTTTATGCCCTTTGCCTTTTTCACCCAGCAGATTTTCAACCGGCACTTCAGCATCTTCCAAAACCAACGTACGTGTTGAGGAAGCTTTGATGCCCATTTTATCTTCTTCAGGTCCTGTCGAGACACCAGGGAATTCACGTTCTACAATGAATGCTGAAAATTGGTCGCCATCAACCTGCGCGTATACAATGAACACGTCTGCAAACGCTGAATTGGTGATCCATTGCTTTTCACCGTTTAAAATGTAGTGGGTACCCGCTTCGTTCAACTTTGCTGTGGTTTTTCCGCTCATGGCATCAGAGCCTGCACTCGGTTCGGTCAATGCATACGCGGCAATCATGTCACCAGTTGCCAGCTTAGGCAAATATTTTTCTTTTTGTTCATCATTGCCAAAAAATACAATTGGCAGTGTTCCAATTCCGACATGACCGCCGTGCGTAATTGAAAAACCGCCGGCACGTGCAAACTTTTCCGTGATGATGGCTGAGCTGATTTTATCCAAGTCCACTCCGCCGTATTCTTCGGGTATGTCCGCACCAAGCAGTCCAAGTTCACCTGCTTTTTTCAATAAACGGGCGGAATGCTCAAATTCGTGGTTTTCCAGGTTATCAATTTTTGGTATAACTTCGCCATCAATGAAATCATCGGTTGTTTTGCCGATCATTTCGTGTTCTTCAGTAAAATCTTCGGGTGTAATGACATCATCAGCTTGCAGGTCTTCAGTTAAAAAGCCCCCGCCTTTAAATAATTTTTCTTTCGTTTCACTCATATCAATCGTTCCTTTCCCCGGTGGAATTTTTTCAGGTCATCCATTCTTGAGATGCCCATTTTAATAAAGGCTCTTTTCAAATATTTTGTTGCTTTTTATACAGTTGATATGAGCTGCGACATAGTGAAAATTTGTGTGCAATGGCACCGCTCCGGAAATACGCTCCGCTTTCCGCGGGCGGCTGGTGAGCCTCCTCGCGCTGACGCGCTCCGGGGTCTCACCGAGGCCTTTCCTCCCGCAGGAGTCTCCGCGTATTTCCTACGCTGTTTTGTGCTTTATAATCATATTATTTATCATGTAATCAATCCTCTCTTGTGGTTGTTGATTGGAGTGGAGGGCAGGAGACTCCTGCGGGAAAGCGGGCAGCTGAAGACCCCGCAGGAAGCGGTTTTCTTCCGAGGAGGCTGAAGCGTTGCCCGCGGAAAGCGACTGCCCGAAACGGAAATCAACAAAGCACTCTACGTCGCAGTTTATAGTTTTTGTTTCAAATATAATAGCATTTTAGAAAACAGCCTTTATCAAATCTCTGGAATTTTGTAAATTAGCGTTGATGTCTTCAATAAAATAAATAAGATTCATAGCTTACAATAGCTCAAATACGCCGGCTGCTCCCATGCCGCCGCCGATACACATGGTGACGACACCATATTGTACGTTGCGGCGCTTCATTTCATGAATGAGACTGAGCGTCAGTTTTGTTCCTGTCATGCCTAGCGGGTGGCCAAGGGCGATTGCACCACCATTGACGTTAACAATTTCCGGATCCAGATCCAGTGCCTGAATGACACGGACTGATTGTGAAGCAAATGCTTCGTTCAGCTCAATCAAACCAATGTCGGATAAGTCCAGTCCGGCAATTTTTAACGCTTTCGGGACCGCTTCAACCGGGCCAACCCCCATGATTTCCGGTTCAACACCTGCAACAGCGAATGAATGGAATTTAGCAAGCGGCTTTAATCCTTCTGAATCCGCTTTTTCACGGTCCATGACCAATACCGAGCCGGCACCATCGCTCATTTGGGATGAGTTACCTGCTGTGACGGATCCTGTTACTGAAAATGCCGGCTTCAGATTACCGAGTACTTCTTTTGTTGTTTCGGCACGTACACCTTCATCCATCTCAAACAACGATGTCTTCTTTTCCACTTTATTCTTGTCACCAATAACACGCTCGGTCACTTCAACCGGGACTATTTCATCTTTGAATTTTCCTTCTTCAAGTGCTTTGGCGGCACGTTGATGACTTCGGACAGCGAATTCATCCTGTTCATCACGCGAAATACCAAAGCGGTTGGCCACTTCTTCGGCTGTATGACCCATACTCATATAATAACCTGGAGCATTCTGAACCAGCTTTGTATTTGGCTTGATTACATGACCACCCATTGGAATCAGGCTCATGGATTCGGCCCCGCCGGCGATGATTGTATCGCTGGCGCCTAGCATAATGCGTTCCGCTGCATAAGCGATGCTTTGGAGTCCTGATGAGCAATAACGGTTAATGGTAATACCGGGAACATCTTTCTTCAACCCCGCAAGGCCAGCGATATTGCGTGCCATATTCATGCCCTGTTCTGCTTCCGGCATGGCAGTGCCAATAATGACATCATCAATGTTTCCGTCATAATCGCCTGCCCGCCTCAACGTTTCTTTAATCGTTAATGCTGCCAGATTATCCGGCCTTGTGTTGGCTAGAGATCCTTTATTCGCTTTCCCTACAGGGGTCCTTGCACCTGCAACAATTACTGCTTCCTTCACACTTTTTCCCCCTCTTCAATTAATTTCGCAATGGTTTTCCTTTTAAAAGCATGTGCTGCATACGTTGTTGCGTTAGCGGCTCACTAATCAGACTCAGGAATGCTTCACGTTCCAAATCAAGCATTACTTGTTCATCGATTAACGTTCCTTCTTTAATACGACCACCTGATAGCACATATGCTAATTTTTCGGCAATTTTAAGGTCATGGTCTGAAGCGTACCCGCTGAACTTCAGTGATTTTGCTCCAAGCAGCATAGCAGCATAGCCTGCATCACCGACAACCGGGATTTTCTCGCGTTTCGGTGCCTGATAGCCGGCTTTTGCGAGTGCCAGTACCTTTTCTTTTGCATCATGTAACAGGTGATCAGGATTTACGCTGATTGAATCACCACTGTCCATAAAGCCATTTTCACGTGCTTCTTCAGCTGATGTTGATACTTTGGCCATTGCCACTTTTTCAAACACATCATTCGCCACTTTGGTCAAATCGAAATCAACCCCTTTAGGCAGATTACGAAGCTCTTTCAGGTAAAGCTCTTTCGTTCCGCCACCGCCGGGAATCAGTCCGACACCAAATTCAACCAGACCCATATATGTTTCGGCTGAGGCCTGGATGGAAGCTGCCGGCAAGGAAACTTCAGCACCGCCGCCAACTGTCATATTGAATGAAGCAGTAACAACCGGCTTTTCGGAATATTTAATGTTCATTGCCATGTTCTGGAATTGCCGGATAACCATATCCAGTTCAAAGAAATCATCATCCTGTGCTGCCATCAGCATCATTCCAAGGTTGGCGCCAACACAGAAATGTTTGCCCTGGTTGCCGATTACCAGCCCCTCATAATTTTTATTCACTTCTTCAAGCGAGTCATTGACCATCTTGATAATGTCAAGGCCGATTGCATTGCCTTGTGTATGGAATTCCAGTCCTGCAACACCGTCTCCCAAATCTATTAAACTGGCACCGGAATTCTTCTTAATGACGCCTTTTTCATCCTTTAGTCGCTTAAGGTTAATTTCTTTCGGGTTGAAATGCTGCTGTTTGTAGTCACCATTATCGTAATAGTAAACATTGCCATTCTCGGTCTGATAGAAAGATTCTTTTCCGTCTTCGAGCATCTTCAATACCCAGTCTGGTACATCTGAGCCTTCTTCCTGCATACGTTCCACCGACTTGCGGACACCGATTGCATCCCACGTTTCAAATGGCCGATCTCCCAGCCGAATCCCCATTTCATCGCCTGATCAATGGATACGATATCATCAGCAATTTCACCGGTAAGCTCCGCAGAATAAATGAGTGCCGGTTTTAAAACGGACCAGACCAAATCACCGGCTTTGTCACCTTTAGCCTTAACAAGCGCTTTCAATTTACGGTGCGGACCTTTTTCCTGATTTGCCATCTCGGTTGCATCCGTTTTCAATTTTTTGCGGTCTTCATACGCCAGGGTTTCCGGATTTAATTCGTATATCGTGCTTCCATCTTTCCCTTTTTCCTTCAAGAAGAATCCTTGACCGCTTTTGGCACCAAGCCAGCCTTTATCCTGCATTTTCTGCATGAAATCCGGTATTTTGAATACGTCTTTTTCATTACCTTTAACCTGATCACGAACGTTGTTGGCAACGTGAATGAACGTATCCAGCCCGACGACATCCAACGTGCGGAATGTTGCACTTTTCGGCCGGCCGATCATTGGCCCGGTAACTGAATCAACTTCCCCGATACTGTATCCGCCTTTTAACATTTGCTGAACGGTTACAAGCAACCCATATGTTCCGATCCGGTTGGCAATAAAGTTCGGTGTATCTTTTGCCTCAACAACACCTTTACCCAGCACATCTTCACCAAATTCTTTCATAAATGCCAGGACATCCGGATCCGTATCTTTCGTCGGAATCACTTCAAGCAACTTCAAGTAACGCGGCGGATTAAAGAAATGCGTGCCAAGAAAATGCTTGCGGAAATCTTCAGAACGCCCATCGGCCATATCTTCCACAGAAATACCCGATGTGTTCGAACTGATAATCGTTCCTTCTTTACGATAGTTGTCAACGTTTGCAAAAACTTTTTGCTTGATTTCCAGATTTTCCACAACAACTTCGATGATCCAATCAACATCCGCCAGTTTCTCAATATCATCTTCCATATTACCGACCTCAATCAAGTCAAGGCTCTTCTTAGACGTAATTGGTGACGGATTTTGTTTTAATAAAGCTTTTTTACTGTCAGCAGCCATACGGTTCCGCACAGCGCGATCTTCCAGCGTCAAACCTTTCTTTTCTTCATTCTTCGTCAGTTCACGCGGTACAATATCGAGCATGATTGCCGGAATACCAACGTTCGCCAAGTGTGCGGCAATACTGGACCCCATGACACCAGAACCAAGTACGGCGGCACGCTTGATTGTTCGCTTCATGTTTTTTCCCCCTTCATATTTTGAATGAATACTCATTCATTTTGGTTGGAAAATAAAGATAGTCGCCTATCTATCTACTAAACAGTATAAGTTAAATACTGATCGTTCGCAATAAAAATGAATAAGAAATTTTCAATAAAGTGAAACTTCAATCTGTGGGGGCGGTTTTTCCCCACAGATTGTTAGTTGAACAGAATCGGACATTTACTGGCAGTTGACCCACTTAGTCTCTTTGAATTTCACCTCTTCATCCAAAGGTGGGGCTTACTGCCAGTTATATGCGGGATAAAGTGAAACTTCAATCTGTGGGTGCGGTTTTTCCTCACTGATTGTTAGTTGAACAGAATCGGACATTTAGGAACAAATAGACAAAAGGCTTTTATGACGTCACAAACTGCGTTAAAATAATAGAGGTTTATACAATAGTTGAATTCGGTTTAGGCGTAAAGTTCCGTCTTTTGAAGAAAGGAATTACAGCATATGAATAAAAAGGTTATGACAGAATACGCTCAGATTATCATCGGTGCTTCATTAGTCGCACTATCCTATAATCTTTTCCTGTTGCCTTCCAGACTGGCAGCAGGAGGCATTTCGGGGATCAGTACGATTCTTTTTGAGTTATATAGCATCAGTCCGGCAATGTCTCAGTTTTTTATAAACCTTCCCATATTTATTATCGGTTGGATGACGTTTGGAAAAGATTTCAGCTGGAAAACGTTAGTCGGTACATTCTGGGTGCCATTCATGATATATCTTACAGCTGATTTCCCTTATACCGTACCAAACCCCATTTTAGGTGCCATCTATGGTGGTATCATACTCGGCGTCGGGCTGGGTACAGTTTACAAGGGACGCGGATCGACCGGTGGAACTGCAGCCATTGCTCAGGTTGTCAAAAAATTCACCGGTCTCTCAAGCGGTTACTCACAGCTGATTGTTGACGGGGTCGTTGTCATCTCATCCATTATCGTATTTAATTTGGAGCTCACGCTGTTTGCACTCATGTGTATTTATATTACAAGCAAAACGATTGATATCGTTCAGTTGCGCACGTCAGCGTCTAAACTGATTATGATCATCACGGAAAACGAGGAAAAAATTCATAGCATGATTAGTGACCGGATTGATCGCGGCTTGACAAAAGTCCGGACCACCGGCGGACATTCCAACGAGAGCAAAACCATGATTCTGTGTGTTGCCGATCAACAGGAAGCTATAAAGCTAAAAAGGGTATTGCAAGACGAAGAGCCGACCTCCTTTGTCGTCTTTATTAACGCCTCTGAAGTATTGGGGCGTGGATTCACACTCGATAGGTATTATGGACAAAAATTTTAATAACGTCCGTTCAACAGAAACCGGTGCCATGCCGGTTTCTTCTTTTTTTCATTGGTGTTTTTCGTGATGTTGGCTGTTCTGCCGATATTTTGGTCTTCTGCTGATATTTCCGCTCTTCTGTCGATGTTCCTGCTCTACTGCCTATGTTCCCGCTCCTGCTAATGTTAAATGACAACACTTTTTACATAAAGAGCTTTCTATGGACATAATCATTTATTAAATCGTAATCATTCCTATTTACAAATCGTAATCATTACGATATCATGATAAACATCTATTCGGAAAGGACTTTAAAATGAAAATTTATCGTGTCTTGATTATATTGATTATCAGCGGGATTATCGCATCAGGTTGTACATCCTCCCATTCTGAAACAGACAATAATGCGGAGTTAACAGTCTATACATCCATTTATCCTATTCAATATGCGGTAGAACGGATCGGCGGTGATTTTGTTGAAGTTGAATCAGTTTACCCGCCCGGTGTTGATGCCCACACATATGAACCTTCGTCCAGAGAAATGACCTCCATTGCGGAAGGCGATGCATTTATTTACCTTGGCGCCGGAATGGAAGGCTTTGCGGAAACCGCTGCGCAAGCACTGGAATCTCAGGATGTTGCCTTAATCGAAATGGGTACGGATGAAGAACTCTTTCATGATGAAACACCTGAAACCGAATCACATGACCACCAAGAAGAGGGACACCATCACCATGATCACAATCCGCATATTTGGCTTGACCCTTTACGGATGATTGATTTGGCCGGGAGTATCGAGGATGAACTCATAGAATTGAACCCTGAAAATGCTGACGAATACAATCAGCATTACAATGCTCTTAAAGATGATTTGCTTGCATTAGATCAGCAATACCAGGAAGCTCTGAAACCCAAGGAAAATAAGAAAATCATCGTTTCACATGCCGCATATGAGTACTGGGAGGAACGATACGGCCTGGAGCAAATTGCCATCAGCGGCTTATCATCAAGTGATGAACCATCACAGAAAGAGCTGACAACTATCATCGACGAGGCAGATGAGCATAATCTTGACTATATTCTGTTTGAACAAAACAGTTCCGATCGCGTTTCCGAAATCATTCAGGAACAAATCGGTGCCGAAAGTCTGCAGCTTCATAATCTTTCCGTTTTAACAGAAGCTGATATTGAAAACGGCGAAGATTACCTGTCATTAATGAATCACAACCTGGAAGTACTTGATCACGTGACCGATTAGGAGGGATTAGAAAATGGAAGAGCCAGTTGTTTCAATGAAAGATATACACTATGCCTATGAAACGAAAAACATCCTCCATGATATTCATTTCGACATCCCACAAGGTGCTTTTATGGGGATGCTTGGACCAAACGGCGGAGGTAAAACAACGTTAATCAAACTCATTCTTGGCCTGTTAAAACCTGACCATGGATCCATCCACCTTTTTGGGCAGCCTATCGAAAAGTTCAGGAATTGGAGTAAAATCGGATTCGTCTCCCAAAAAGCCAATACATTCAATAAAGGCTTCCCGGCCACCGTCTATGAAGTTGTATCGATGGGGCTGACTGCCAAGATTGGTTATTTGAAATTATTTACAACAAAACATAAAAAGAAAGTGCTTCACGCAATCGATCAGGTTGGCATGAGCCATTATGCATATGAAAATGTCGGAAGCCTCTCGGGTGGGCAGCAGCAGCGCGTCTTTATCGCACGCTCACTGGTCAGTGACCCGGAACTGCTCATTCTCGATGAACCGACTGTCGGTGTCGATCAGGAAAATGTACAAAAATTTTACAGTCTTCTGCACCAATTAAATGACGAGCACAATATTACACTTTTGCTTATCACGCACGATACCGGTACGATGACAGAACATGCAACAGACATCGTTTGCTTGAATACGACACTTCATTTTCACGGCAAGCCCGAAGAATACAAAACGTTGTCAAACAAGGATTTATCACAGTTTTACGGTCATCCCGTCAATATCGTGACCCATGACCATTAACGTTGGAGGAAACATTTATGCTGGCAGATTTTTTAGAATATGATTTTTTGCGATATACCTTTTTAACCGGGCTTTTAATCGGCATCATCGCGCCACTTCTCGGCACATTCATCGTTGTCCGGCGCCTTTCCCTGATTGCTGATGCATTATCACATGTGACACTTGCCGGGATTGCATTCGGACTTTTTATGGACAAGAAATTTGCCCTGGGATTGCCGCCGCTTTACAGTGGTATGGGTTTTTCAGTACTTGGATCTATTTTTATTGAAAAATTGCGCGGGGTCTATAAAGCTTATCAGGAACTGGCCATCCCGATCATTTTATCAGGCGGCGTCGGGCTTAGTGTCATTTTTATTGCCCTGGCAGACGGCTTTAATACGGAATTATTCAATTATTTGTTTGGTTCAGTTTCTGCCGTCAGTCAAACGGATTTATATACCATTCTGGGAATCTCCGTCATTATCATTTTAGTTATCGGGTCATTTTATAAGGAACTGGTTACTTTATCATTCGATGAAGAACATGCAGTCGCCTCAGGCATTCATGCGAAACGGATTCATCTGTTGTTTATCGTACTCACGGCACTGGTCATAGCAGCTTCAATCCGGGTTGTTGGTGTGTTGCTTGTTTCAGCATTAATGACGTTACCGGTCGCAGCAAGCATGCGGATTGCCCGCGGATTTAAACAAATGATTATATTTTCGATTGTGTTTGGTGAATTAGCTGTTATCATAGGGTTAATAACTGGCTATTATTTCAGCATCCCACCCGGCGGCACGATTGTCGTTGTGTCAATTATCATCCTGCTGCTGGCTATTGGCATAAAACGCTTTTCACATACGCCACGAAAAAGGAGGGATCCCCATGGAACTGAATGAAGCCATCAGGAAGATTAAAAAAGAAGGGTATAAAACCACGGCTAAACGAAAAGACATGCTGACATTTTTTGCTGAGGCTGATGGTTATCGAACGGCAAAAGACCTGATTAACTATCTGGAACCGACATACGAAGGCATCAGCTTTGATACCGTTTACCGCAACCTCCATTTATTTGATCAAGTCGGTGTATTGGAAACGACTGAATTAAACGGGGAAAAACACTTCCGTATCAGCTGCAGCCATCATCACCACCATCACTTTATCTGTAAAGATTGCGGGAAAACGAAAGAAATTGATGTTTGTCCGATGGATGACGTTCAGCAATCCCTTGGTAATTATGAAATCGAAGACCACAAGTTCGAAATATATGGCTTATGCCCGTTATGTCAGTAAGAGGGGTCTGTCCCCCACCACATTAACGCATTAAAGCGGTGAGGGACAGACCCCCGATACCCCTCGCCAAAAAACCATCCATGCCCCTTCAAAGCGCTCCTGAAAATCCCCATCACGATAAATAAAACTTTCCGTAAACAAACCATCCATCAAAATATAAAAACCGGCTCTGAATACAGGAAATGAACAATCATTTAATACGTTTTCATTTACTCCCTGCTCATAAAAATTCATCAATAGCTGATCTATGTTTGCATCCCCTGCTTGATTAAGTATCTGCAAATCTTCAGCAATTCCTGCAGGCGGAAATAACATGAATCGTTTATACATAGCTCCCTCATGTTTTTGTAAAATAAAATCAGTGCTGTCGGTTAAAACTAAATATATTCGATCTTCTACAGCCTTTTCCTGGTGTAGATTCGCACTGGTCATCATCACTTCTGTTAATTCTTCCATAACCTTTTTAGCAACTGTAAAAAATAATTCATCTTTACTGGAAAAATGATTATAGAGCGATGGCTTTTGTATACCGACATCCCTGGCGATTCGTGCAAGTGTGGTGCCGTCATATCCACGTGCAGCAAATGACGAAAGAGCTGCCTGGATGATCTTGTCTCGTGTGGTTTTTGGCATTGGCGATATCCTCCTTAATTTTAGAAAGACTCAAGCAAATAAACACTAAGAAAGCTGGTTGCCTATCATTGTACCACGTGATATACTTACTATCGTTAGTTAGTTTTGGATTCTTTCTTTTAGCTTACCAAAAATAGAGGTGTTTGCAAATGAATATGAAGTGGCTATTAGTTGTTATTGCTGCTGCCTTTGAAGTAGGTTGGGCAACAGGACTTAAATATGCAAATGATACGCTGACATGGACCTTAACAGCAATCGCTGTCTTTATCAGTTTTTGGGTACTCCTTAAAGCGGCGACTTTACTTCCGACAAGTACTGCTTATGCTGTTTTTGCCGGTTTGGGAACCGTCGGCACAGTGATTGTGGATATCGTCTTTTTCAATGCTTCGATTAACATTTGGATGATTCTTTTTGTTGTACTGCTGCTTGTAGGAATCATCGGATTGAAAACAGTAACGGGCGAAGCATCAGAAAGGAGAGGTCACGCATGAACTGGGTAATACTCATTATTGCGGGTCTTTTTGAAGTTGTTGGTGTTACTGGCATGCAAAAGATCGCAAAAGGGGAAAAGAAATCTGGTTTCCCCATTCTTATTGTGGGGTTCCTAATTAGTTTTAGTTTACTGTCCGTTGCTATGGAAACTATTCCACTCGGTGTTGCATACGCTGTCTGGACAGGAATGGGGACCGTGGGAAGCGCGATTGTAGGCATGATCTTTTACAATGAATCGACTGACCGCCTGCGTCTAATGTTTATGGGTATGGTGATAGTGGCTGTTATAGGATTAAGACTTGTTTCATAAACGATTCAGTTTTTCCAGCAGGCCCCCCATCTGATCACATTGAAATCAAGTTCCATCGGTCGCTTTAATTGAACTATTTGAATAATCCTCATACAAAAGAATGCTCAGAGCCATATAAGACTCTGAGCTTTTTGGTTGTTGTTTCAGGGTCTTACAATAACTGAATTGCTTACCACACAAGAAAGTTATTTTGTCATATTTCCAGGCTTCATTTATTTTAGCCAAAGATTTCTTCCAGCACTTTTGATTCTTCATGGTCAAGCAGATTTTTTTGAATTATTTGTGTTACCGGTTTGTTCAATTCTTCTTCTAAATCCGGTGCCTCCCCCGGTTCACCTACAACGTATAAATTGTCCCATCCCTGGTCTTTTGCCTTTTTATCCAGTTTTGGTGCAATGTTTTTATACCAGCGCTGCTTGTTTGCCTCATAACGGGCATTGAATTTATCCCTCTGCGCACTTTTGCCCCCGGAACCCATTGATGCATCAGCCTGGTGCGGGCCGGTAAACTGACGCCATTTTTCTGTATCGATATCAAGTTTATAGTACTCGGTATTTAAAATTTCGTTCAAGTACGCTTCAATCACTTTAATCTCATCTTTCTGTACAAGTATGATGCCTGATTTCGGATATTCTTCCCGGCGTTCCTTTAATTGTTCAAGTCTCGGGACCTCCTCCCAGAAAAATTCAGTCCTCACCGGCATTTGAAACCTGTCAGCGAACCATACATCTTCGGCAGCTGTGGCAAACAATATAATGCTTTTTTTAAAATGCTGCTCATTATGGTGAACAAATTCTTCTACCTTTTCTTTAACGCTCCGGAAATTTTTAAGCTCTTCTTGGTTATTATCCTCTTGTAAATAACTTTCAAAATTACGGAGACCGTTTTTTAGATGTATTTTCCATTCACCCGCCTGCTGTTCAGCATCAGATGGGTCTGTGTTTAAATACATCGTCAATACTTTATTGTCGCTTTCTTTTTTAACGTTTTCCAGTTGCTTAATCTGTTGGCTTAAATTCATAGGATATCGGCACTCCCTTAACGATTCTGACGTTTTTCGATTTCTTAGTAGTGTTTATCCGTATATCCCGGCAACTAAACGTTTCTTGGTAATCAGCTTAACCCAGCTCATGATTCCCACTCATCTGCCTGTTCATCTGTAACGAGTTTCAACCCGATGCCACCGCTTAACAGTAATAAAATGGCTTAATGGATTAATGTGCGTCAACCAACCAGTCTTGGGTTATCAGCAGTAACTCATGTATGCCTGCGTCAGTTCTCCTTTTTTATCAGAACCTTCCTGATCATCCTCCCTTCAATTTGCAGTACTTTAAACGTGAGATTTTCCCGTTCGATAACGTCCCCTTCTTCAGGGAATTCATTAAATTCTTTCAGCAAATATCCGGACAGAACATCCTCTTCTTCCGGAATAATTGTATCAAATAATGCGTTTAGCCGGTGAAGTGTTATTTTACCATTACAGACGATTTCATAGTCCGTCATTCTTTCAACAATTGACGCAGCTTCAAGATCCATTTCATCTTCAATTTCCAACCGGATCATGGACTCAATAACATCTTCATGTGTTAAAACCCCCTCTGTTCCGCCATATTCGTCCAAAACAATCGCCATATGCTTGTTTTCCTTTGTCATTTTTCGGAACACCCATTCAATCGACTGAAACTCAAATACAATCAGTGGATCCGAGTAACTGAACGCCTGCAGCGGTTTTTCCGGATCCATGGACCAGGAAATTAAATATTTCGAGTGGAAAACCGCGACAATATCATCAATATCTTTTTCATACACAGGGTACCTTGTATACGGGTTTTGAATCACAGCATCCCTTGTTTCCTCAAAAGTAGCATCCACCGGCAATGCGGTTAAGTCGACCCTTGGTGTTTTCAGGACATCTTTAACGTCCAGGTTGTGAAAATCAATGACCCCTTTAATACGATCAGATTCCGCATCATTAAACGTTCCTTCCGAATCGGCAATATCTATCATAGCCCTCAGTTCTTCCTTTGAAACGGACTCATCATCGTCTGCATCATCCGCCAAAGCTCTTTCAATTCTATCGGTCAACCAATTTAATACGATTGTGATCGGCTTAAATACGAACATGAAAAAACGGATAACCGGCGAGACAATGATTGCTATCCGGTTGGGAAACGCGGCAGAAATGGATTTGGGAATGACCTCACAAAAAATAATAATTGTAATCGTTAAAACAAGAGAGGCAAGCCCAACGTTAAACCCATACTGAATAGCCATTGACGTCACAAGTGTGGGAAGTACAATATTCGCTATATTGTTTCCAATTAAAATCGTCGTGATAAACTCACTTGGTTTAGAAACCAAATCCAGAAGTTTTTTTTCGGCCTTTTTTTCATCGTTATCAACTTTTGCCTGCAGTTTCATCTTATTCGTGGCTGTTAAAGCCGTTTCACTGCCGGAGAAGAAAAGTGACACGAATAATAACACGATGATAGCTATTAGCACAGGACATCCCCTCCTTCCTGCAAATATTACATGGATAATTTAAGTCAATCACTCATAAATATGATTAGGACAAGTCAATTGGTGTGTGATAATTTGCTGCGAAAAATAGTATCGGTCGTCATTGGGAGCATTCTGATTGCCATTGGAATCAATTATTTTGTCATGCCGAATCACCTTGTTGACGGCGGGATTATCGGATTGGGTCTGATTACCAACTATACATTAAATCTGCAGCCAGGCTTAACCATTATTGTATTTAACTTACCTTTATACATTTACGCCTGGTTCCATTTTCGTTCCTATTTTTATAATGGGCTGCATGGTGTATTAGCTTCAGCGTTCTTTATTGATTATTTTCACCCATTGATGACTTTACATACACCGCCAATTCTAATAAGTGCTATAACGGGAGGTTTTATGCTTGGATGCGGAATCGGAGTCATGCTGTTGGCGAAAGTGAGCGCAGGTGGCGGCGACTTGCTTGCCCTCATGCTAAGTAATATTTTTAGACTTAACGTGGGGCTGATTATTTTAGCCATTGACGGTTTGGTTATCCTGCTCGGTTGGCTCGTTATCCAGGAAACGACACTCATTTATTCCGGCCTGATGATTGGCATGACCGGCCTGACCACATTCACCATTACCAAAACCTTCACTTAGCGGGGGTCTGTCCCCCAGCACGTTAATGCGTTAAAGTGGTAGCGCAAAGAGGGTCTGTCCCCCGCTACATTAATGCTTTAAAGTGGTGGGGGACAGACCCCCATAAAAAAGACCTATCTGAATAGATAGGCCTTTAAGTTTATATGGTTTATTGAACACGGCGGACATGACCGCTGAAGTTACTGCTCCAGTATGTGCTATTCATGTCGGCAACATCAACCCCGGTACTGTTTTGGGCTCCCAGGAATTTACCATTTCCAAGGTAAATCCCAACATGTCCGTTTGTCCCGTTGGTATCAAAGAATACAAGATCTCCGGGTTGGGCATTGCTGTATGAAACCTTTGTTCCAACTCCCGTCAATGCTGAAGTACTGGACGGAAGGGAAACACCGGCTTGTCCAAATGCCCATGATACAAATCCAGAGCAGTCAAAACCGCTAGGGCTTTTCCCTCCCCATACATATGGTGTGCCAGTCTGTGTAAATCCTGCTTCGATGGCAGAACCATAGCTTCCACTTCCGCTGTTACTTTCACTGCCCAGCTGCTTTAAATCCCCATCATCAGAAGAGGATGAGGCAGAAGATGATGACGCAGACGCCACTGCAGTTGAACTTTCAGAAGAACCGGCCTCGGAATTATTATCCCGCTGCTGCAGTTCCTGTTCGATGGAAGCAAGGCTGCTATCCCTATCTTCCAGTTCAGCTTTCAAATCTTTCAAATTCTCTTCTTTCTCTTTCAATTCCTGCTTATCTGCTTCATTTTGTTCTTTCTGAGCTGTGATTGTTTCTTCCATACCTTCCAGTTCTACCTTCATATCCTGAAGTTCAGACAATTTTTCCTGCTTATTATCTTTTTTATCCTGAACGGCAGCTTTATCCGCTTCCTGCTGCTTCATTAATTTTTCATCAGATTCAGCAATCTTAGTGACAGCTGACACGCGGCTGACCATATCACTAAAACTTTTGGAGCCAAAGATAACTTCCAAATAATCGATGTTACCCCCATTTTTTTGCAAGGATACGATCCGATCTTTTAAGATATCTTTCCGTTCTTCTATTTTTTCCTCAAGTGTTGTGACTTCTTCTTCAAGCTCCGTGATTTCTTCTTCTGATTCCGTTATTTTCTGTTCCGTATCATCCATTTTCCGCTCGTTTTTATCGAGCGCTTCATTGACGGACGCGATTTTTTCATTTAATTCTTCCAAGTCCATCATAACATCTGCAATTTCAGATTCTGCATCTGATAGATTAGCTTTAACTTCCGAACGTTCATCCTGCACATCCTGTAATCTTTCGGCGTTTACCGAATCACTCAGAAACACGCTGCCAACCAACATCGCACCGGCAGTGACGACTGCCCCGAACGTTTTTTTCACTTCCTATGTCCCCCACTTTCACAGCCGCAACACGTTTATCTATGTATAATCCAATGAAGCCATTAACTGCGGCAGTCTACTTTTTCTATTATGTATTTAATAGTTTTAGGCAATTCGAATTATATCAGGAAATAATGACATGCATATTATAGAGAGATTACAATTATATTTCAAACGCCAAACGTTATACACATAAAACACGGTACTCTGCATGCTCAATACTGATATGGCCCGTTTCTCCATTTCATTAAAGCCTGAAAAAAATTTCATAATAACCAGGAAAAAAATCCACCTTTTTGTGATAAAAGATGGATTTTAATAGATTTTCTATCAATCGACTTTATCTGACAAATTGCTCACTTTCTGTCGACCCCTTTAAGGCTCCTGTTGATGATGTTCCCCCTGAAATGACTTGTGCAACGTCATCAAAATAACCTGTGCCCACTTCACGCTGATGACGAGTAGCACTGTAGCCGAATGTCTCATTTGCAAATTCTGCCTGCTGCAATTCCGAATAAGCTGCCATTCCTGATTCTTTGTATTTTCTTGCTAAATCAAACATACTATGGTTCAATGCATGGAAGCCGGCCAATGTTACAAACTGGAATTTATAGCCCATCTTACCCAGTTCCTGCTGAAAGTTGGCAATTTCCTGGTCTGATAATTTATGTTTCCAGTTAAACGAAGGCGAACAATTATAGGCAAGCAATTTATTCGGATATTTCGCGTGAATGGCATCAGCAAATTTCCGTGCCTCCTCTAAATTCGGTTCAGATGTCTCGCACCAGACCATATCAGCGTATGGGGCATAAGCAAGACCACGGGAGATTGCCTGATCAAGGCCGGCTTTGGTGCGGAAAAAGCCTTCTGCTGTCCGCTCATCTGTTATAAACGGCTCATCATATGAATCCAAATCACTTGTGATCATATCGGCAGCATTTGCATCGGTACGAGCAGTGATAAGTGTTGGCGTCCCCATAACATCTGCAGCCAAGCGTGCTGAAATTAAATTCCGTACGGCCGTTTGTGTCGGTAATAAAACTTTACCGCCCAGATGCCCGCATTTCTTCTCCGATGACAGCTGATCCTCAAAATGTACAGCTGAAGCACCTGCTTCAATCATGGACTTCATTAGTTCAAATACATTCAGCTGCCCGCCGAATCCCGCTTCCGCATCAGCAACAATCGGTGCAAACCAGTCAACGGCGTTGTCACCTTCTGCATGATGAATCTGATCAGCACGCTGCAGGGCCTGATTAATCCGTTTGACAACATTTGGAACACTATTGGCCGGGTACAAACTCTGGTCCGGATACATTTCTCCGGCAAGATTATTATCAGCTGCCACCTGCCAGCCGCTTAAGTAAATAGCCTTTAAACCGGCTTTAACTTGCTGAACTGCCTGATTCCCCGTCAGCGCGCCGAGTGCATTCACATAGCTTTCATGATTGATGCGTTCCCATAATTTTTCGGCTCCTTTTTTAGCGAGTGTATGCTCAATATCAAGTGAACCGCGCAGCCGATCAACATCTTCAGCCGTGTAGGGCCTCTCGACATTTACCCACCGCCAATCACTTTCCCATTCATTTTTAATAGTTTCAATTCGTCTATTCCCCTCCATCAGACATCTCTCCCTTATTAACAATTTTGATTTAAAAATGATACTTTGATCAGCCGACCCACTCTGTTGTTATAAAACAATGATCATAATTTGTTTTTGTTATATAACAATATAGCTAAAAAAAATTACTCATCCTTTTTTGACAAGCAGTAATCACATTCCAGTATATAACTGTGCTGATCAATCCGTTTACCACATTCCGGACATGTCGGAGCTTTCATCAGTCATTCCCTCCCTTCTTTTATATAACAGAGAAAGTATTATTAACTTGTTATAGTACAGTCTATTCCCTAAAACAAAAAAATGCAACCCTTTTTTAAATTTTTTCATAAAAAGTTGCAAAGCACCTGAATTACTGGAAAAATAGGAGTTTGAAGAGATGTTTGGGGATGAGTGTTATGAAATTTTTCAGGTTAGCAGGAAGCCGCGTTGTCAAAACCGGTGTTGCCATATTTATAACGGCATGGATTTGTGTTCTCTTGGACTGGCCGCCAGTATTCGCTGTTATAACAGCTATTGTTACAATTGAGCCAACAGTGTCAGATTCCATTAAAAAAGGAATCGTGCGTTTTCCGGCCTCGGCTATCGGTTCAGCATATGCTGTCCTTTTCATATCATTATTCGGCAACTCGCCACTTACCTACACACTCGCGGCCGTCTTTACCATTGCAACATGTTTCCGGTTAAGACTTCATGCCGGATTGCTTGTTGCCACGCTGACATCTGTCGCAATGGTCGAAGTGATACACACCAATGTACTCATGTCATTTTTTATTCGGCTCGGAACAACAACCACAGGCCTTGTAGTCTCAACAGTGGTCAATATGTTTATGATGCCGCCTGACTACACCAAAGAGATTGCCAGGAAGCTGGAAAGAATAGCATTCAGGACAGGGATTGCAGCTGAAAAGGTTTTTCACGATATACTTGATGATCAGCATCAGGTTATTGTCGTTGAACAAGAGCTGACGGATCAGCTGGATAACATGATTCAACAAACAGAACAGCTTATTCGCTTTCAAAAAGAAGAATCCAAATACCATCCGCTTATCGGGAGTGAACGTACACGATTTGAGCAAGATCAGAAGCAGCTTATCCAGCTGCGATTAATCCACTATCATATTGAGAATCTGGTTTATACATCATTCGATCAGGTCGAGTGGCCTCCAGAAGAAAAGACGGCGATCATGACTGCTGTAACAGATATGGCACAATCACTTAAACACCCTGATGCATTTAACCGGGTAAAACATCGTGAGCATCATGAGCGGTTAACTGATATATTTTGGGATGATACTGAAGCCATAACGACGGCGAAGAAACAGTATCCCGCCAACTTACCGCCAGAGCTGAAAATCCTATATGAACTTCTGTCCATTTATAATCTGGTTGGTAGGTATTACGGAAAGCTGGAGTGATTATAACATCCTAAAACAGGCATATAGGCTGCATATAACAACAGCCTGGTTTATCATGAACCAGGCTGTTCAACATCATTTGCATCGAGAGTTATTTCCTTCCTTTAATAATGCCGCTCTTCTGCTGATCCTTCCTGTCAGCGGATAAATTGTTTCACTTAGCTGTCCGATAATATCTCTTTCGCCAAAAGTTCATACGACTTTTTCCTGGCTTCGTAACTGTGTGTAATGGTGACAAGCATCCATTCATCCACATGGTAAACGGCTTGCAACTGTTCAAGCTGCTGTTTTACTTCTTTCGGGTTGCCGACGATGAGGTTTTGCCGCATGCCCTGTATTTTTTCCTTTTCCTCATCTGAGTAAGCATAATTTTTTGCCTCTGAAACAGTTGGCACCTTGCCGTCACCTTCTCCTTTATCCCGCTGAATGCTCCACAACCCTGTGCTCGTGGCGAGATCCCAGGCTTCCTCGGTCGTTTCTGCACATATGACGGAAACAGTCATGATTATCTTTGGCGACCTGTCCGGATACTTTTCGGCAAATTTCTCGTTGTATGTTTTGATGATGGATGGACCGTCCTGATCACTCATAAATTTGCCGAATGTATATGGCAGGCCGTTTTCAGCTGCAGCAATGGCGCTTTTCTCACTTGTCCCAAGCATCCAAGGTTGGGGTGAAAACTCAGGAATCGGAGTTGGACTAATTTTGGCATACATATCGTCTTCAGCAAAATTATGCCGGAAAAAGCGCAGCAGTTCATCAAGCTTATCGGGCATCTGGCGGACGTTTTCCAGAAAATCGCCTGACAATGCTATTGATGCCTCTGCTGATCCACCGGGGGCACGGCCAATCCCAAGATCAATCCGCCCCGAGTATAACGTCGCTAAAAGATTATACGTTTCAGCTACCCTGAATGGTGTGTAATGCGGCAAAAGAACCGCTCCGGCTCCAATCCGTATCCGTTCTGTCCGTGAACCAATCATACCAAGCATCACATCAGGGTTCGGGCAGGCAAGACCGGAAAAATCATGGTGTTCAGCAATCCAATACCGTGTATAGCCAAGCTCATCACCCAACCTGGCAAGATCGACCGACGCATTTAAGGCATCCCGTGGTGTTTTACCTGTCGAAATAGGAGATTGATCCAATATACTGAGCTTCATTCAATCATGCCTTCTTTCCTGTAGAATTGTCACTGGTCCGATCCCAGCTCGTCCACCAGTTTTTCGGCAGCCCGGCGGTAATGATTGCTCATGTTAGTGAATACCGCGATCATCATGATCTGCTCCAAGTATGCTTCATCATTATCCGCAAGCTGCCGGATTGTTTCTGTGATGTCCTGATGATGCTCCTGAAGATCCGCCTCGAATTTTTCAGCGTTTTTTGCCATTAACTGAAGATAACATTGATAAAGTTCCGGTAAGTTAAACGCGTCGTCATCTGTCACTTTTTCATTCAGCCGGGCCAACGTCGTCTTAACGTCGCTTATCGATAAAGTACCCTTCATCTGGTAGATCATGCTTATCAGGATCAAATGTTCCTTGGAATATTTTTTGTTCTCAACGGGAAAAAATAATTCACCCTTGGCATAATTATTAATCATGGTCTTGGTCAGGACCTTTTCGTCTGTGTTTCGCTTCATGCCGCTAAATTTTTGCTCAAATAATTGAATGACCTGATCCATATACAAATTCAGGTCCGGGATGTCTTCCGAGGATAATTGACTGTTCAACTGCAGCTCATCAGCTAGGTCTTTCATATTTTTCATAACAAAAACTCCATTTGTATGGTATTAATCTCAATTATACGGCACCGGTTTGTTTAAGTAAATCATTGACGATATCATAAAATATGCGTATTATGGTTATATAGTTTTAAAAACTACTTAGGATTATGAAGGTGTTAAAAATTATGAACTTGTCTATTCGTGAACCCATTAACGGTCTGACACATTTATTCGGAGCCATTTTATCACTTGCAGGACTGATTGCATTGATTATCAAGGCTTCCATTACGACAGATTCCGCGCTTGCGATTGTGGCGGTTATTATATTTGGAATAAGCATGATATTGTTGTACAGTGCATCGGCGACATATCACATGGTCGTTGCCAAAGACCATGTGATTGCTTTTTTAAGACGGGTTGATCATTCGATGATTTTTGTATTAATAGCAGGGACGTATACCCCATTGTGTCTGATTAGTTTAAATGGGACTACTGGATGGGTTCTATTTGCGGCCATTAGCAGTATTGCGGTCCTCGGGGTTATCTTTAAATTAGTCTGGTTTCATGCACCCAGATGGCTGTCAACTGCCTTGTATGTGGGATTGGGGTGGATTGCTATATTCTACAGCCCGTTGCTTTTACCCATAATAGGCAACAGTGGCATGCTGATGCTCATTCTCGGCGGGGTGTTTTACACGATTGGAGCCTTTATATACTGGCTGAAGCCAAAATTTCTGTCATTTAAACATATGGGATTCCACGAGATTTTCCATATATTTATTTTGATTGGCAGCCTGTTTCATTTTATTTGTGTTTATGGGTATGTTCTTTAGAGGTTAAAAGAGTGCAGCCCCTTCGCTGGGGACTGCACTCTTTTTTTACGCAACCATATCCGAAAGCACGTATTGGTTTTTGGAATCTTCCCATATCGATATCAGAAGTCCTTTTTTCTTCATGTCTGGCCCATGAGCCAAACAGGTATACATTCACAGAGGTGCCCGAAGCGATTGCTATACAATATTTTTCAGTTTCATTAACGTCTGCCCCCTGGCAGAAGTCTTTTCGTTCAAAGCAACAATCATGTCTTTCTGTTTCACATATGATTATAGCATAACCCTTTCCATGTCAGTAGATTCTCATCCAGGAAATTCCTCCAAATTGTCATCAATGAGATGAACTTCATTTTCATTCAAGCCAAACGCTGCTGCTGTATATTGGTCGATTTGGTCATTCAGTTCTTCCTCCTTCTCAGCCAACTGAACAAACACCTGTTTCCTGTTCCAAAAATATTCGAGCCAGTCATTTTTTTTAGTAAGGGATAATCGTCTCAGCTTACCGATTTGTTCAAGCCATTCGTCAGCATCCCACTCATAAAACGATTGAAATCTGACAGGCAACTTATCGATTTTCAACGCATGCAGCATAACGTTTTCCATCGCGTTCAACACCTTGCTTTTATCATGCTGCAGATCAAGCATTTGACTCACAGCTTCCGAAATTCGCTTCTCTTCCTGTTCAGACACATCGGGAACAGGGAACATTTTCAGATCTTTCACTTTAAATTGCGGAAATGTTTTGCGCTGGAACTTATCAAATTTATGAATGAACCAGAACGTTATGATCTTGGAATTTATCACACCAAGCAAGAACAGCGGGTCCTTCTGAAAGTCAATAATATTGTTGGAATTGCGGTCATTGAGCATGTCTTTTTCCGTATAAACCGCATGGATGGCATATTTTGAGTTTGCAGGAATCTGCCTCACCAAAATTCTTGGGGAAGAGAAAATATCTTCACTTCTCTTGGCGGCCAGGTGCGGGCCATATCGAAGCCAGCTGCCGCCCCAATCTATATGATAGCGGCACACATCCCGCCCTTCCAAATACATCCAATACGTGTCATCAACCTGAAAATCACTGTGATAAATCCTGTTCTCTTTCATATCTTTCGTTTGTTCCGGATTGCCCCTGCCAACTTCATATGCGACTAATCCCGATTTCACCGTCGCGACCGAACCTAAATCAGGATTCCCTGTTTCAATTTTTTTCAGGACATCAGCAACTTTCTTATTTTTCATAAGGGAAATATTAATGATGCTTTGTTCGTTTAGCAATTCTGCAGGATGTACTTCAGCAACGATGTCGACACTTTCGTTAACATATTCGCCAAGCTTAACAGTTGTCGGTCCGGTTTTTTGGAAAATCAGCAAGCATGTATCAACATCTGCCTGTTCAAACATCCGGTGAGGTATATTGATAATTTTCAAATTGCCGGTCTGTTCCAGCAAAAACTGCCGCATTTTTTTACATGACTCGATTGTCAGGAAGTTATTCGGGACAATAAAGCCTAACCATCCGCCTTCTTTCAGCAAATGATAGGACCGCTCGATAAATAATAAATATGTATTGATCTGATATTCCGTCAGTTTATAATGACGTCTGAAATAGCTTTTCTCTTGGTTTGTGAACCCTTCATTTCTGGCAAAAATGTACGGAGGATTGCCGATAATGATATCAAAGCCGCCGTCAGCCATGACTTCCGGAAACTCCTGATGCCAGTCAAATGCCCGCTCCGAAATGTCCAGGTGATCGATAATGGCATTGCCGGTTTTCAGGTTTTTATCAAGTGTCGGCCAATTATCTTGTCCGGCAGCCGATTTGAGCCAAAATGACAGTTTGGCCAGGTCAAGGCTTTCTTCATTTAATTCAACCCCGAACAGATTGTCAGTACCAATATTCCCTTTTGTCGTATCATTCATTTTAGTCCACTCAGTCTGTAACATCTCATAGGCCATGGTCAGAAAAGCACCACTGCCCGCAGCCGGATCGAGAATTTTAACAGATTTCAAATGGCGCCGCCACTCCTGATGACATTCGATGTCGTCACCAGAGTAAATTTCACGTAATTCCCGCTTCCTATCGTCAATCCAATTCAGCAACGTCTCCTGCAGCAATAACCTGGTGATATCGGGGGATGTATAAAATATACCATCTTGCTTCCGTTTCCCCTGCTGAAGACTATCATGTTTATCCGTCATGTCTTCCATACCATTAATCGACTGTTCAAAAACATAGCCAAGTACACTGACATCAAGATCTGACGCAAAATCATAATCGATGATCGCTTCAAACACAGGAAAAATACGATCCGTCACGACCAATTGATCCAAAACATCATCTTTATGTAACAACTTGCTATTGAATATACCTGAATTTTCTTTTGCAATTGAGCGGAACAAACCGCTTAGTTTTTCCCAGGACTTCATCCCGCCCATATCAGAATGCTGTGCAGCTTGTACAATGTTCCTGAGCGCGTTTCGGGGCATCAGCTTATAATCTTCAATGAAACGGATAAATAACAACCGACCGAGGATTTTCTGTGTTTTGTCAAAAAGAACACGTTTACTCAACTGACTGTTTTGCTCCAGCAAATGCGTAAATAAGGCATAGCGCACTTTTTCATAATCCTGATAAAACGTTTTAGCTATTGCTTTTTCTTTCCGGATCCCAAATTCTTTAACGGTCATCGTATCACCTATTTCAGCAGATGTTGCATAATTCAATTACACGGTCAATTCCACAAGATTACCTTCAGGATCTTCTATCAGACTTTCATAATAGCCGTCACCTGTGACACGGGGACCATTAACAAGGCGATAACCATCATTTTGTAAATGAGCTGTTTTTTGATCGACGGCCTCCCTGCTCCCCAGGGAAAAGGCAATATGGGCGCATCCTATCCTATTATCCTGTTGCGGCTTATCTATCCCTGACTTTACACATAATTTCCAAACGTGCACCTTCGTCAAACGTCAGAAAATAAGATTGGAATTCTTTATCTTTATTGTAATACTTTGTGTTTGCTTTACCGTCAAAATACGTTACATAAGTGGACATCCACTTTTATGCAAGGGAAAACACATTAGGCTTAACTTATTTGCTTTCTATCTCATAGGTTTCCGGTGACTCGCGAACAATTTCCATAACATTTACATCAAGAGCCTTTGCGATTTCTTTAATTGTATCTATTGATAAATTTTGGTTTGCATTCTCAATCCTGGAAATGACACTTTGCTTTGTCTTTAGCGCTTCAGCAAGTTCAATTTGTGTAAGATGTTTTTTTTTACGTAAATGTATAATGTTGCGGGCAATTACGTACTCAAGTTCGCTATCTTCCCACTCCTGACGAAATTTGGGGTCTTTTAACCTTTCTTCAAGTTTCTTTTTTAGATAGCTCATTTCATTCCTCCCTTTTTTTGCCGCAAAAAATCATCCCGATACTTTTTTGCTCGTATGATTTCTTTTCTTGGTGTCTTTTGCTGTTTCTTTGTAAAACCATGAAGAAGTATCAATTTACCATCACGGTAATGGAAAAATAGGGTTCTAAAGATATTGGTTGAAAACTTTGTGCGTAATTCATAAATATCATCCTCTAGATAATCAACATGCGGCTTACCTATAAGATGGACCAAATTCCTCTAACAACCCGATTGATCTCATTACCTTTGCTTCATGTTTTTCAGAGAGAGAATCCAAAATTCATCAACAGGGGTTTCTCCATTTGGTTTTTGCAATTGTTTCCCAACGTTTATTTTCCATATCATAAATATAGCATATACTTCAATCGCCTTGTATAAAGTTATTGCTCCAGAACATCTCGTTTGGGTTTTCACCTCATCATTTGCAGGCTTAAGTTAAAACAACTGCAATTGCATTTTCCTCAGCAACACCTCATTTCTATAAAAATAAGTTTATCTCTTGACCTCGAGTTAACTATAAGTAATAAGCTTAATATGTAAGAGAAAAAGCGGGATGGATTGAACGGATGAAATTTTTATCTAAGTTCTGTATTCTCTTGCAAATTTAGGTTAAAAGGGAGCGTGGTATTATGGCAATCAAATAAGATAGCTATTATTACAGGTTGTTAATTATTTTAGTAAGCTAAAGTTGTCAGCGATTAAAGCAATCGCTTACCTTAACTACAATTAAACGAAAGAAGGCAATAAAATGGTATTAAATGAAACTTACACATTATCAAATGGCGTTAAGATTCCCAAGTTAGGTGCAGGCACATGGATGATTGATAACGATACAGTTGTTCAAGTTGTAAAAGGCGCCCTTGATTCAGGATACCGTCATATCGACACGGCTGAAGCTTATCTTAATGAAAAAGGCGTAGGACGTGCTATTTGGGAATCTAATGTTGATCGTGACGATATCTTTGTCACGACAAAGCTTGATGGCAACATTAAAAATTATGATGAAGCTGTCAAAGCAATTGATGAATCACTGAAACACTTGGAAATGGATTACATCGATTTAATGCTTATTCATAGTCCGCAGCCTTGGGCAGAATTCCGTGATGAGAATAACCATTACTTCGAAGAGAATTTAGAAGCTTGGCGTGCCTTAGAAGAGGCTTATGAAGCAGGGAAACTACGAGCAATCGGCGTTTCTAACTTTGAACAAAGGGATTTGGAAAATCTAATTAATCATGGCAAAATCAAACCAATGGTAAATCAAATCCTTACGCACATTACAAATGTTCCCACAGGCGTAATTGATTACAGTCACAGTCAGGATATTGTTGTCGAAGCCTACTCACCAATTGCTCACGGTGCAATTCTTGATCATCCTGCTGTTAAAGAAATTGCTGAAAAATACGAGGTTTCACCTGCTCAATTAAGTATTCGCTATGTCTTACAATTAGGTACAGTGGCATTGCCTAAATCTACCAATAAGGACCATATGAAAAATAATACGGCAGTAGACTTTACTATCTCTGACGAAGATATGAAAGCTCTCAATGACCTGCCCCTTATCGAAACTTATGGTGACGATGAGGATCAGCCTGTCTTTCGTTCACAATACAAAAATAAGTAATACATGTTAACCACTCAGTGATTCACTGAGTGGTTAGCGTTACAAAAGGTATTTTCGAGAGAATGGTAAATAGTCTCTTGTCCCCCTTTTTCGGCCATGTTTCTGTGATGATTTCCCCATCCTTGAATCGGCAATTGACTGATACATTTCTCCGATAAAAAGAACAGAATTTAACTCGATCTCCCTCCGTATATTTCCAACGTCCTCCCCCCTAGTGCAGAACATGCGATTCTATATAACTACGACTATTTTACCGTATATTCGATTTTTAGGAGGGTATTATAAACACAAAAAAGACTGAATCGTTATTTGATCCAGCCCGAATTTGTATAGAGATTTATTAAACAGATATATTACCCAAAGCTATGCCTGAACCTCCTCTGCTTTCTTCGCCTCAAATCCCATCTTATTAATTCGCTCAATAATAGCCGAAATGCAAACCAGATTCCGATCAAATGTTACAGAGCCCTTTTCAAGTTCCCAGCTAACATTCACTTCAATGATTCCCTCCATTTTCAAGAGTGATTTTTCCACTTTAGCCGGGCAATTTACACAATGCATCCCTCGCACATCCAGATAAACTGTTTCGATCATAAACGATCACCGCCTCCAGTAATAATAATACATTCTATGTTTGCCTGTGGCGGCTTAGAACGAAGCAGAAGGATGTATCTGTAACTGACAACATTGTGTCATTGTTCTATAATCGCACAAGTTCCATTCCCATCATGTGAACCTCTCCACCTAAATCCGAGACTTTGATGGAGCATCCCTTATCTTGAATAAACCACAAAATCCAGCTGTGTAATCCCTTACAGAATCACTGCGCCGAATCAAGGGCAATTAACGAAGACAAGGTCTGTTGTGTTCTTTTTGACAATTCAGGAACTTTTGCCTGAAGTGCCAACACTTCTTTTCAGAAATGAATTTTTGGATGCCGCGAATAAAATAACGGGCACCGATATTGTAAGAAGCCGACAAATCCGCATGATAAACTTTCCCTGACGTAAATGTGGCAAGGTCTTTTTTATCATTTCTTTTCAGTTTCCCGGATCCATCGAATGCAAGCGCACTGGTATTCCGTGCGTTAATGCGTGACATTCGCATGCCTGCATAATGCGCCATTTCCTCGATCTTGTTTTGAATCCCTTTCTTTCGCCAATACCGGAGTTTGAAGCGAAGTTTTTTCGCTCCCCAATGGTTTTTGGGCATTTTCATCTTATCGAGGAATTCGAAAACAATCACATCACAGCCATGTGTTTTCGCGAACATTACGATTTCGTGTGCGGTGTTGTTGACGATCTGCTTCTGTAATCCATTGATTCGCCGCCAAAAATTTGGCGCCTGAATGTAACCCGACATCGCCTGAGCTTTTCGCAGTTTGTTCGTCATCGTGTACAACTGGTTTTTTTTTTGGATTGATTGATAAATTTCCTATCCAAGACAGTGCCCCTTGCATCCATAATCGAACAAACGGCTGAATTCGTGATTCCCAGGTCGACAGCGCAGATCTTTTGGTCGTTTATGTTCTTTTTCGAAAGTTCTACGTTCGATTCATAGCTGATATGTAAAAAATACTTCTTTCCAACCTTAACAAGCTTGGGATTGCATTCCTTCCAATCCCAGACACCACGCTTATATAAATCCTGTTCCTTAAATTCAATATCGATCCAAACCCAATCATTTTGATGAAAAATTTTAATTTGGGCTGTGTTCTCAGAATGATGTTTAAACATGTTGCCGCGATAAAATACGGGAAATTCCTTATGTTCCAACTGTAATTGAGGTGGATTCTTGTTGAATTTCTTTCCCTCAGAAAGCACCACAGCTTTTTCTTCTTCCCAATTTTTATAATTGGAACGAAAACTTTTGACTTTTCCAAAGGCTGCAGCAATCACTCCTCTTCTAAAGTAAGAAGGGAATTTATAGAAACGGGTATTAAATTCCCGATATTTTGGATGAGGGTTTGATTTGGTTGTATGAATCAGTTTTTCGACAGCAGGAACGATGGAATTCGTTGTATAATCATCTAAATTGACAAATTCGTTATCGATTACTTCCATGATAAACGTTAACGCTTGGTTATAGATTGCCAGCGTCTCATCGAAAATGCAGCTCTGATTGGTTACTTTATGACGCAGCGTTTTAGCAACTTTCATCCTCAAACCCCTGCTTCCGAAAATATGTTCCCCTGTGATATATCGATTATATCAAATTAGAACTCAGTTGTATATGGAAAAGAGTGATTATATGAAGGATTATAATAGAAATGGACACACTTATTTTAGGTTGTTGAAACAAAATACAGGCATAAATGTATCAATCAAGATGTCATGACAAGGTTAAAGAAACTTTCCGGTAATCTGTTTTCCAAGTGGCATTGCGACATAATCGAAATGAACGTTGAGGAGGACCAAATTCATATTTTATTTGATGTACCGCCCCAGATTCATTTAGCCAATACCATCAATAATTTTAAAACAGTTACGTCCCGATATATCCGCAAAGAATTTCCGTAACATCTGAAAAGGTATTATTAGAACCCTGTTTTTGGAGCCGAAGTATATGATTTTAACGGCTGGCGGCGTAACGATTGATATTATAAAAAAATATATAGAGGAATAAGGCGAATCAAGACCTTAGCGACTAACCCCCACTAAATCATAAGATTTTGAAGGGGGAATGCGTCGCTAATTTTTGTTCAAAATGATAATCAAAAGAAAAAACCCTTTGAATTCTTGTTCTTTCATGATGGCAACGCTTAAAATCAACCGAATACTTTTCGGCATTGTCTGCCATTACCAATAAAGGGTTACTTTTCTGACGCTCTTTTAAAGAATACTCTCGAATAGCTTCTCTTACAACTTCTGCTTCTGACCATCCTTTGCTGGCAGCCAGGTCTTTTACGGTTTTATCGTCTTCATTGGTCATATGATATTGTTTTCGTTTCATTGGATTTTCCATTTTAATCCCTCCTACACACAAATTATATAAAAAGTGTGTATGTAAGTCGATACTAAACACCCTGTCATTACCAAAATAGCGATAATGAGTCAACCTTTTATTCTAATTCTGAAAGGGATATTCTATAAAGTCTGTCATCACTGTTCTCTGGCGTACCACGCCCGTCGCCATTATTACTAATGAAATAAAGATAATCATCGTCAACCAGCACATCCCGGATTCTCCCGAGATCCGTTATAACTTCACGGTGTTCACCTGTCTCCAGATCAAATTCTAAAACGGCAGAGCCTCTTAGTGCTGCAACGTACAAATTTCCATTATAATTATCCATGCCGGATGGCGCCCAAGTTGATTCATCACCGGAAGTGAATTGCGGTGCTACCATCCCTTCTTGTTCTTCATTGCCTTCGATAACCGGCCAACCGTAATTTTGGCCGGCTTCGATCATATTTACTTCATCATTCGCATTGTTACCATGCTCACTTGCGTATAGCGTTCCATCAGACGTCCAAGTTAACCCTTGAGGATTTCGATGCCCATAACTATAGACGTAGGAATCCGGAAATGGGTTATCACTTGGTATCGATCCGTCCAGATTCATTCGTAAAATTTTACCACCTAATGAATCGGGATCCTGTGCTATTTCACTATTAGAAGCATCCCCGGCTGTTGCATAAAGATAGCCATCCGGTCCAATTTTAATTCTGCCACCATGATGGTAAGCACCACTAGGGATTTGGTCAAGCAGCAGACTCTCTTCTCGCCACACATTATCTTCCAATCGAAGCGTTACGATACGATTATATTGGCCGTCGCTGTCTTCATAAGTATAATAGGCATAAGCCAAGTTCGATTCTGAAAAATCGGGAGCCAGCACAAACCCAAGCAGACCTGCCTCTGAGGCTGTTGATACCTCTTGCTCAAGCTCTACAGTTTGACGTTCCACTTCCCCATTTCCAATTTCTACGATTGAGCCAGATCTTTCTGTCAAATAAAAAGTGTCCTCCAATTTTTCGATGGACCATGGCACCTCAAGATTTTCCGCAATAACTTCAAGACTTTCAACAGGCAATGATAATTCTTCCTGCTGTGAATTCTCCTGCTCATTGGAAGAATTTTGCTGCTCATTTTCAGAACACCCGACAAGGAAAAGAATTCCCAACAGACAGGGAACCAACATTATTTTTTTCACAAACATCACTCCTTGGATAATATACTCCTGATTTAACCTTGATTCCCGCCCACCCATAACGAGGCGGGTTGGGCTCATCTTAGGCGGTCCGCGGGGCGGTTCAGCGGCTTGGGTCCTTTGTTCAGCGGTTCCTGTCTCTACTTCAGCGCCCACTCCTCCTTCTTCAGCAGGTTACCCTCTATTTTCTTTACGATCCGATATTTCAACTTGCTTTCCATACGATTAATTGTATTCATAATATCTTCATAGCCATTTCCGCTTACGACTGCTGTTGCAAGATAACTTGACTCAAAATCTTTCGGCGGCAATACCACTTCATCATGAATCTGCTTTACAGGAATAATCAAAATAATATCCTCATCTTCCATGACGTCATCCAGACCACGAATATCCGTAATAACGCCTTCCTTATCGGCTAAAATTTCATAGTGGCATACACTTTGATTGCTGTTTTTATCGAAATCTCGCCAGCTGTCCCTGATGTCTTCTCCAACCGCTACTTTTATAATAAACTCCAGGTACGAATGACCGGAAGCATGTTCAAAGACATGGGAAGCAAGGAACCCGCCTGCAGGACGGCCTGCAACTTCTATCACTTTGAATCCATCTGGTGTAAATCTGGCTTCCAGATGAAAAGAACAATTATTGAATCCTAGCTTTTTTACTGCTATTTCCGTGCATTTCTTTATATTTCCAACAGTTTCATCATCTTTTTCTGACGGGAAAATTTCAAAGTAGTCCAGTGAATAATCGTCTGAAACCAAATTATCAGCGACACCTGTAATAAATACGGTATTATTTTGGACAACACCATCAACAGATATTTCCGGACCTTCCAAATATTCTTCATAGATATATTCGTTTGGGTAGTAAGTGAAAATTTTATCATTGTCAGGGGAGGCAGATTCAATCATTATGTCATATAGTTCACGAATATCCGTATCATCTTCAACTTTAAATATACCTTTACTTCCTGCTCCCCCGACAGGCTTAAAGATACCTGGTGTTCCAACCTCATTAACCGCTTGTTTCAGATCATCAAAAGATATGACTCGCTTATATTTCGGGCAAATCTCTGGAACGTGACTTAACGCATCTCTCATGACATATTTATTCCTGGCCCGTTTTGCAGCTTCCACGCTCATTGTGTGCAAGCCTAATTCTGAACCTATTTTTGCCACTAACTCAACATCTTTATCTGACCACGTTAATACACCGACAATCGTGTGGCTTTTCGAATACTTAACACTTGCTTTAACGGATTCTTCCATATCATACGTATCAACCAAAATTAAGTCGTCAATTAATCCTGCATCTAAACCAGGGTCTTCATCCGCCATTAGAGCGATTCTATACCCTAATTTTTTTGCAGCATAAATTGGTTTTACCCTCTCTACTTTATAATCCCTTATATTTACGTATAGCAACGTCTGCAAATTAAATTTCCCTTTCATACATTGAACAGGCTCTTGATATTATAATCGCTTGCTGAATTATCAAACACAATGGTATAGGTCATCTTTTGTATTACTTTAAGTACAATATAAAGTTTCTCCTAAATGATCTTGTGAAAAGATGTTTTCTTCATTGCCATTTCACTTCTTTTTGACAGAATAGCGAATCCATAATGTACCATGTTCCAATTCTTTAACAGATTCAAGTTGAAAAGCTGTTTCTTTAATGCTGGAATATGGTTCTTTTGCAACGAAGAATCGGTGGCCGTCGGGATCAGCATTTGCGATAGGGGCCAGGATGACGCTGACTTCATCAACCAGTCCGTTTTGTACGAAAGACCAATTCATCGTTCCGCCTCCTCCAACCATCATTCGCTTGATATGGAAGAGGTTGTAGAATTTGTCCAGCATTACTTCATAATCAATTTGATCTTTCCCAGCAATGATATATGATATCTTTTTCTTTCTGAGAAAATCTTTATAGGCGTTTGATGCTTGCTCCGTTAAAACTTCTACAATATGAGAAGGGACACCACCATAGCCAAAGGTATTCTCTTCAAAGGCTAATTCTCCCCGAGCATCTATGGACAAATAATACATGGGAGCATCAGAGTCCGCCACATAATCTCCTTCAGGAACGGGAGCTGCGTTCTCATCTAACTCCGGTACCTTGTAAAAAGTCATGTTGTCTTCTGTTGTCGTTTTACCGTTCAGAAAACCTTGTATTTCAAATTGTTGTTTTTCAGGATCCAGTGAGAGTTCTTGATATTGTCTACTCGCTTCCTCAAATTCCCGCAAATTCATAATATCCAGGTTGCCATCAATGGATGTATGTGTGTGTATAATGATATATGGTTTGTTCATCTTTAATCCTCCCGGTAAGTTTATATCTTTTTTGAAGTTCCCAATATTTTTAAACTGGATTTCCTTAATGGAAAAGTATTCACAGTGTTTTTAATACTTCCTTGATTGGCGTTTCTCCACCAATCATATCAAAGGCTTTTCCAATCGTTCGGTCATTCTCAAGCGAAGCAATGATTGCTGAAGCAACATCTTCACGAGGAATATGCTTATGTTCAAGATCACCTGCTACGGTTACCTTTCCGGTTTCAGGCTCGTTGGTCAGTTGTCCCGGACGGATAATCGTATAATCCAGACCACTTCTTTCTAACCAAGCATCAGCGTAATATTTAGCCGCAGCATACGGTGAACTATCCATCCATTCCAGATGATTATTCGCATGCCATCTGTGAACACCAATTCCACTGACAATGACGAAACGTTTTACCCCAGCTTGTTCAGCTGCTTTCATTGACTTAATCGCTCCGTCCAAATCAATTAACATGGTTTTGTCAGCACCTGTCTGACCGCCGGAACCTGCTGAAAATACGACGGCATCTGCTTCCTTCGCTGCATTAGCTATTGTCTCAATGCTTTCTTCTAAATCAACGAGTGCTGTTTTAACTCCCTGTTCCTCAAGTCTTGTCTTTTGTTCTTCTTTCCGAACCATAGCAATGGTGTTATGCTTATCCGATTCTTGCAGCTTTCTCACAAGATGCCTGCCTATTTGTCCATTTGCTCCTACAACAAGTACGTTCATGATTTTTGCCTCCTGTTATCTATTAATGAAAGAAAATTTATACGTTATCTTCAAAACCGCCGCTGCCAGAGGTGTTGCGGTTGTCCGCCACTGGCTGAGCGGTCAGCATTTTTCATCTGTCCAATACGAAAACAGTGGTCCATTTTTTCCAAACAATGGATCATTGTACGGTAATGGAACTTTTTTGATATTCTCCAATTTTTCAGGTCGTTCGTCTGCCTTACCATAGCAAAAATCATAACTTTGCCCATTTGGATATGCACCAATGACAGTAAAATCCGCACTTCCTTCCAATAACTTGTGACCAAAACCTGCCGGTAGAATGATCGCGTCCCCTTGTTCAATTCGCACTTGCCCTCCCTGTTCTCCGCCAAGCTGGAGCTTAGCCGACCCGCCAGCCACAACAAGCACCTCGTGGGAGTTGCTGTGATAGTGGTGATAAGGAGCAACACGTCCGCGCCATGCACCAAGCCAGTTGTTTTCTGCTAAAATATCTTTTGGGTCTTCCTCGGAAGTCATGACGTTTTTATATAATAACAACGGATAGGACGGATGGTTAGGAATAGAGCCGTCATCCTCATATTTTAATGTCTCTATCGTGATGTCATCTGCGTGTTTAATTATCCTTCCCTCCTTGTACGTGTTATCCATTCAGACCACTTGAATGGATAACACGTTCATCAAATTTTATTAATTCTTCACCAGAATTTACCCATTCAAACTTTTCTTGAAGAAATCTTCCAATTTATCACATTGTGCTTATGTCGATCACAAATCGATATTTTACATCGGAAGCTAATACGCGTTCGTAGGCTTCGTCGATCTGATCGGCGGAAATCACTTCAATTTTAGGTGCAATGTCATGGTCTGCACAGAAATCCAGCATCTCCTGTGTCTCGCGGATGCCGCCAATCATGGAAGCAGCGAATGAGCGCCGCTGACTGCTGAGAGAAAACACGCTTAATGACAATGGTTCTGCGGGCGCACCAACGTTCACTATCGTACCATCCAGCGTTAACAGGGAGAGATAGGCATCCATGTCGATCTTTGCACTAACTGTGTTAATAATTAAGTCAAAGGATCCGGCAAGTTTTTCAAATGTTTCTGAATTGCTGGTGGCATGATAGTCTTTTGCACCGAACGTAAAGCCATCTTCCTTTTTATTCAATGTTTGTGACAGAACGGTCACTTCTGCCCCCATGGCGTGTGCAATCTTAACAGCCATATGTCCAAGACCGCCCATGCCAACAACCGCTATATTCTTTCCGGGACCGGCTCCCCAATGATTTAACGGTGAATAGGTTGTAATACCTGCACAAAGCAATGGTGCTGCAGCATTCAGTTCAATGTTATCAGGTATTTTCAGTACGAAGTCTTCCGTTACGACAATATGGGTAGAATAGCCGCCTTGCGTATATTCACCATACTTGTCAACCGCTGCATAGGTGTCAACTTTTCCATTAAGGCAGTATTGTTCTTCGCCTTTGCGGCAGTTCTCACATTCACCACAGGAATCAACCATACAGCCAACCCCTGCCCGGTCACCGACTTTAAACTTTGTTACCTCTGATCCAACATCTGTGACGATACCCGCAATCTCATGCCCAGGTACAAGCGGATAGTTCACCGGTCCCCATTCTCCATGGGCAATATGAATATCCGAATGACAAATGCCTGCATATTTTATTTCAATCAGCACATCATGTTTATCAAGATCACGTCTTTCAATCTCTGCGGCGCGAAACGATTTGTCCGGTCCGTCTACTGCCCGTGCTTTAGCTGTTATCATAAATAAAACCTCCGATGTCTAATATTTTCTCAAGCTAAGGCGCTTGAACCCGATATCAATGAATATGAATGATTTATGTTTCCTTTTCATTCATTGACATCTTGTAAATCATCTTAGATGCTATAGTTAACTCGAGGTCAAGTAGTAAATTTATATTTTTTATAAAGCATAGGGACGGTTCTAATGCTTCCTATTTTTGAATGAAGCATCAGAACCGTCCCTATGCTTCTGCTTCTACTTTGACATGTCACAAAAGCCGTGATAGAATTTTATAAATACTAGAGTTAACTCGAGGTCTATATGCTTAATAAAAAAGGAGAAATGGAAATGACTTATTCGATCAGCGAAGTCGCAAATAAATTGAATCTCACTGTATATACACTGCGTTACTATGACAAGGAAGGACTGATGCCTTTTGTAGAGCGCACAACTGGCGGAAAAAGAGTATTTAAAGATTCCGATGTCGAGTTGTTAAATGTCATCGAATGTTTGAAATCCAGCGGCCTGCCGATTAAAGATATCAAGAATTTCATTGAATGGCTTTCGGAAGGTGATTCGACATTAAAGCAACGTTATGACATGTTCATCGAGCGAAAAGCTGCTGTAGAAAAACAAATGGCGGAACTGCGAAAGACCATGGACCTCATAGAACACAAATGCAGCTACTACAAAACGGCGCTTGAAGCAGGAACGGAAGATGTTCATAAAGACAATAAGATGGGGAAATCGGTTTTTAATTGACTTAACATCATCCACAAGGGACAGGGACCACACAAGCAGAATGATCGGCTGCATCAGCCGATCTCCGCCATCATAAAATAATACATAATCTTATCGGGTTTTTGCCTCCGAAGCATATAGAAAATAAAGGTGAGAATCAGGGGATGAATATAGCAAGGAGGATGACAAACGTAGCGTCTGCGCTCCACACCCCTGTTACTCCCTTTTCCATGCCATCCTACCAAAACAGGTACATTGTCAGCCAAAGCAGTAAAAACAACAGGAAAATCAAGTTCCACGTCTCTGCTTTTACCATAGCCAGTTCTTTTTGATGCCTGCGCGGTGAAACTCCTTTCCTTCACATCCTGTTTGTTTTTTGAAAATATTCCAAATCCAGATATGCAGCTTTTGGACATTGCGCGATAAATGAATTAAAATATGTATAAGATTAAAAAAGGAAGGGGTAAGGTAATGGAGGTAAAGAAGGAAGAAAACTCTTTAACCTATAGCGAGTACCTGCAAATGAATGATGATATCAAGTATGAAGTCATCGATGGCTATATTTACAATATGGCACCTTCTCCAAGTGTTAAACATCAAAAGATCGGTGTAAAAATCTCAACTGAATTCGATAACTATTTAAGAAAAAAAGCTTGCGATGTTATTTCGGAAATCGACGTTTCTCTCGAAGGGGAAACGGATACAACAAAGATGGAAGAGTGGTTCCGGCCTGATATCTCGATTATATGCGACCAAAATAAAATGAAAGAGAATCACATCGCTGGTGCTCCGGATTTAATCGTTGAGATTTTATCAAAATCTACGGCAAAGGCTGATAAAATGATTAAATTCAACCGTTATCAAGCTGCAGGTGTGAAAGAATATTGGATTGTTGACCCTGCGTATGAAACTGTCGATATCTATTTACTGAAAGATGGCTATTTTTGTTCACGACGGGACCTATACAAACGAAGAGACGATCAACGTCAATATATTTGATGATTTAGTTATAGATCTGAAGAATATATTTGTCTGAAAAAGCAACTTCGAATGGAAGTTGCTTTTTTAAATCCGAGCACTTCCTAAATCACCACCATCCCCTGAGTTCTTTTACGTTTTAAATGATCCGGCCATTCCACAGGTACTTTCTCCCAATTTCTGCCGGCATCATAAGACATATAAAAGCCGAGATTATTAACCCCGTAGAAAACACCCTGATCGGCTGGATCGGAGGCTAACGCAAAAACAGCGGATCCCTCCGGCTCAGGAAGGCCTTCATATACAGGCATCCAAGGACCGCTATTTTCTCGCCGTACCAAAATCGTGCTTGCTCGCGCAGGATCATATGCTGTATGGGGCCCTTGGGCAGCTGATGCCACCATCGTATCCGGATTCCCGGAATCCACGGCAATATTCACCAAATAGTTATAAGGTTCAAGTCCATCATTGAATGTCCGCCAAGTGGTTCCGGCATCAAAGCTTTCCGCATATCCGCCACCAGCGGCTTCGTATATTCGCCCCGGCACCTGAGGGTGGATCATTAATGAATGGCAATCATATTGGGAATTTGGTTTTCGGTCCTCCCAATGCGCCCCTTTATTTTCACTCTTCATGACACCGCCAAGTTCAATCCCGACAAAGATACGATTCTCATCATGACTATCCGGTTCAATCCAACGTACGTGATGGGTATGAGGACGAGGTGGAAAACTCCAAGTAGTTCGTGACGGTAAATCCAGCAATCCCGGGCAATCGGTCCATGTTTGACCACCGTCTTCGGAACGAAATGAGCCGCTGGGTTCCGTTCCTGCCCATACAACACGATAACCATTCTTCTCCTCCGCCGGACTGACGGCCACACTCATTACCCGGTTATGTGCTATGCCTGGCCCGGCAGGCTCCCACGTCTCGCCACTATCATCACTAATCCAAAGACCATCGTCAAATGTTCCGCCATACAGCCGTCCCGGGTGAGCAGGATCTGCTGCAAGGCACAACAATACATTCGGTGCCGATCTTTCATTCATCACCCATTCGCTCTCCACTTTTTTAATTTCATAAAAGAACTTCCAGCGGAAAAATATAAAGCTTTCATGTTCTTCACCACCTTGGTGTGACTTCGAATTTTGATAAACAAACACTTAGATACCTTTACCCTTATTTATTTTTAAAAAACGTCTTCTTAGTATTAGGCAGACCCGCTTTGAACACTTTATATTATAATGTTATTCATTTAATAGCTTCAGTATAATACCTTGCAAGGAATGAATCCATTTGTCCAACCTTAGTATCCGCATAGAAGCTTAATAGATTCCTCTTCATAACTATAATCGAAACTTTTATGGGTTTGGGGGCATGAGAACGGAAAATAATTTTTATTTTTTTGGACTGACGATGCCACTTTTTCCAGGTTCGTTTCGATTATATGGGTGAGAGGAACTGTTTATAGCAAGTTTTAAGACTTTCCGACCAGTTCTTCATTGTGGCCGCTGCCATATGCTTCCTCTGTATCAAAAAGGTACAACCCAAATCATAAGTTTGCCAAATCGGGTGAACGGCCGCTTTATCATGCCGCACGAATGGTGGGATAGAAAAAGTATCAAATATGGTGAAAACCATTTTTAAAGAGCCCTGACCAAATGCATATTTTAATTTTGGCAAAGGCTCTCAAAGAAACGTATTGGTCCAATGAAAAATACATCCTTGAAAAAATTGAGTGGAATTTAACCTTTTTACCGATTTTTGACGCTCTCAGATTCGCCTGCTTCCTCCGGAGGATAGGTTTTCTTTATAAAAAAGGCAAAAATGACCCCAATAATGGAGAGCACCGTGATCACCATAAAGGCGACATTCACACCATGAATCATCGGGTTTACAATGGATGGGTCCTGCCTTGCTCCCTCTCCAGTTGTGGTCATGACCGTCACAATAATTGCCGTTCCAATCGAAGCAGAGACCTGGCGCATGGTATTATTCATCGCTGTCCCATGCGCGATTAACCGCTTGGGTAATTGGTTCAATCCAGCCGTTGTCACGGGCATCATCACCATCGAAAGTCCAAACATCCGAATAGCATAAAAGATGGTGAGATAAGCAAACGAAGTATTAGTCGTCAGGCTTACAAATGGGAATGTCGTAAGCGTCATGATGATTAATCCCGTAATCGCCAACCACTTGGCGCCAATTTTATCGAAAATACGTCCAGTGATCGGTGACATCAAGCCCATGACAAGCGCCCCGGGTAGAATGGCCAATCCGGACTCCATCGCTGTAAAGTCCCGCATATTTTGCATATAGAGCGGGAGCAATGTCTCGATACCAATGAGACCCACAAATGCGAGCATCCCAATACCAGTCGTCAATGTAAAAATAGAATATTTAAACACTCTGAATTCCAGCATCGGATGGGCAAGTCGCAGTTGCCGAACAATAAACAGAACCAAAGCAATGACACCTATGCCCAAGGTGCTAATGGTTATGATATGACCCCAGCCGAGATTTCCTGCACTGGTGAAACCATAGAGCAATCCTCCAAAACCAAACGAGGATAGAATGATCGATAAAATATCTACTTTCGGCCGGGTCAGTTCTGTCACATTTTGCATGGCACGCGTACCAATGCCAATTAGCAATAGGGCAATAGGTAAAATGACAAAGAACATGACACGCCAGGAATAGGCACTGATCAGCCAACCGGACAATGTAGGCCCGATAGCCGGCGCAAATTGGATAACCAGGCCCACGAGCCCCATCGCCGCACCGCGCTTATGAATCGGATAAATCAATAAAAAGACCGTTTGCATCAGCGGCATCATAATCCCGGCACCCGCTGACTGAATAATGCGGCCAAGTAAAAGAGCACCAAAATTCGGCGCTATCCCGGCTATCAATGTTCCAAAAGCAAAAATGCTCATGGCGGAAATAAAGAGCTGCCGTGTTGAAAAACGTTCAATCAAGAAGGCTGTAACGGGAATCATCACACCATTGACGAGCATAAAAACGGTTGTTAACCACTGAGCTGTATTGGCACTGACATGCATTTCTTTCATAATCGGCGGGATAGCTGTAATCATCGTTGTCTGATTTAAAATTGAAATAAATGCTCCGCCCAATAACAAGGCAACAATTGTTTTTCTGTTATACGTTTGAGATGTCATTCATACCTGCCTCATTCTATCTATAATTATAAAGCTATTTTTATTATGACAATTATTTATCATACGCTGTTCCCATCCATTTTAAAAGTAAGAAGCATCGTTTCCCAATTTATTTAGTGAGGCTGAATAGTCACTACATAATATAACTTGAATTGCTTCTGCCCCTGGCACCGTTGCTTTACCCGTGAATACCTGCTATATTTAAATCAATAATGGAATAAAGGAGGACTACCAAATGTCAGAGTTGGATAAAAATGGATTCTACACATTGGATGAGTTTCTGTTGCATGTCAAGGAAGAACGCGCGGAATTATATGAAGGTACACCTGTTTTCATGGCACCTGCCTCATTTCAACATGAAAATATCATTGCAAATTTAATGGGAAAGTTCAGTAACATGCTGGATGGTAAATCCTGTTATGCATTCGGCAGCAATCTCCAGGTTGTTTTTCCATTTAAAGACAACAATAAAGGGAAAGACGATGTTGTTGTATTACCAGACATCTCCATTGTCTGTGACATGAACAAATTGCGTAACAAGCGCTGCTACGGTGCACCAGACTTGATTGTGGAAGTACTTTCGCCCAGCACAAGTCGTAACGATCGGTTACTTAAGCGAAACTATTATGAAAAAGCTGGAGTGAAAGAATACCTGATTGTTGACCCTCATAATCAATATATTGAAAAATATGTACTTCATGAAGATACACTTAATTTGGAAGAAGTCTATTCCAGTGAAAATCCAACCTTCGTTTCCACACTGTTCCCTGATATTACTTTCTCTTTTAAGGCTATCTTTTCTTTTGGGTTTGGTGATGATATGGAATAATCATTTCATTGTAAAAAAAACACTAACCACACCAATCACCCACAGGGTCACATTGCTGCTGCGGATTGTAATATTTTAAAGAAAAAGACTATTCTCTTTTATGAGGTATACTAAAATAAATATAACCCCTTGCAGAAAGGGGGTGAGTGGATATGGAGACGTGGTTAATTCTTTTAACGTCTTTCATTAATTTGACAGTCGCTGTTATTAACCTGACAGCCGTCATTTTAACAAGGCGGAAAAAGAAAAAGGACTTTCTCATAAACAGAGAAAGTCCAAACAACCATGGAGAGGATTAATTCCTCTCCCCCATATCTTACTCTAAGTATAAATCATTTATGAAAAATACGCAAGGAAAGAAGTGATAATATGCTTTGGATTTCGCTTTTTATTTCGATTATTGCATTGGTCATATCCATATATACATTAACCTTAATAAAAAATAATAAATAAAAACCACCAACATATGTATTGGTGGAGACGGTGGGAATCGAACCCACGTCCAGAGATATCGCCACTCAGACATCTACACGCATAGTTGACATATTATCATTCGCGTACCGTTCAGCCTGCCAACAGGCTTACCGGCAGCTAGTCTGATTAGGTTCTGCCGTCATCCTCAGACGGTGGACGACGGAATAGCCCGCTTCATTTGAGACCCTTCAATCTGCACCACGGGCGGGTAGCAGGAAGGATCGCTCTAGGCAGTGCTTAGGCAGCTGCTAAAGCTGGAGTTTCTTCTTTTTCGCCGTTTATATTTAGCGAGTAACGTTTTACGAGCCGTAACCTCGACGCGCAGTCTGAGCTCAATCTATCCCTGTCGAATCCGTAACGCCCCCATAGAAATGATGGAGAATTCGCTCGGGTAGAACGAGCACTATTTATTTAATTGTCATAACGACAATTATTATTATAACAAAAATCCCTTGAAAGTCAAGACCCATCCGGACCTACTGCAAGCTTTCCTTAACAGCACGATCTGCATCACGCTTCATTTGCTTTCGTTTCAGATCTTCACGTTTATCATACTTCTTTTTCCCTTTGCCAACGCCAATCAGCACTTTGGCCACACCATTTTTGATGTACACTTTCAAAGGCACCAGCGAATAGCCTTTCTGCTGGATCAGACCTACCAATTTGTCAATCTCTTTTCGATGAAGCAACAGTTTACGTGAACGCGTCGGATCGTGATTAAACTGGTTCCCCTGCTCATATGGTGCAATGTGCATATTAACAAGCTGCATCTCACCGCGATGATCAATCCGTGCGTGCGAATCCTTTAGATTAATACGGCCCGAACGGATTGATTTAATTTCCGTACCCCGCAGGACAATGCCGGCCTCATACGTCTCTTCTATAAAAAAATCATGTCTTGCTTTTTTATTTTGTGCGATGGTCTTACCATTACCTTTTGGCATACGTGCGTCCTCCCACTACATGCGTGCAACTTATTTTAACAGAAAAAAGCAGATATGCCAATTGAGAGCAAGGTCAATATATTACCCTGGGGCAAATGTCTGATAATCCCTCTCAATGCATTCTCGTTACAAATTATAGTCATATTAGTGTTTAACCATTATTAATTACTTCGATATAATAGGCTGAAATTTGAGATGGATTTGATTCCCTTAGGTAATCACCATAAACACGTACTTTTTGGTTTACCTTTAGTTCATTAAAGATATTCTGATTCTCAACATCACTATGTTTTGACACAAAGGTACTTCCTGAACCATAGCTAGATATAAAATAACGTGGTAATCTCTCCCAAATACTGATCGGTTCATCCGATATCCATACGGCATCGATTCTCTTAGAAACGACATAACCCTCTATGGTCATATAACGACCAGGAATATCCTTTATATCAATAGAAGGTTCTTTTTCTTTGGATATTACCACGTTAAGTGTTAGCGAAAATACCAGCGTAAGTAAACAGGCTAAAAGAAACCTTTTATAGAATGGCGACTTATCCAAGTGATAACACCTCTTACCATTTCTGTTTAAGTTCACTAACATATCCCAATGTCATATTTCTTATTGATTCATTTGATTAAACAAATTCGTGAAGTCTCTTCTTATCTTAGGACCTCCGTTGATTGTTCTTTCTGATGAACCTTCTCTAATAGTGTATGCAGCATTATGGACAGCAATCATGCGATTAGATGGATTTAATACGGGAGCACCTGATTGCCCATTGTTTGTGTCCATGTCATAGAATAGCAACGAAGAATCTAGAAATGAGTCTGAACGTCCGTTCATGCCCCACATTGATATTTCCCCTGTTTCTTCCATTTTATCTCCTGGGTACCCATAAGTTCTCAGGAAAGTATTTTCGGTTATTCTTCCAGCTTCAGACCAGGATAAAATACCCGCCCTACTTCCAATTTGGTTTCCATTTTCATCTGGTGATACTCTCAACGCTTTTTTCATAATCAATCAACTCCTTAATAGATTAATAACTTCACTTAGTTTACTCTGTTTTTTGTATTTTGTAAATATTTTTAATTAAATTATGTGGTGCTATATACCTGATACTTAAGAAATGGAAAGAAGTGAACCAAGGCTTGCTTATCGTGGTAGAAAAACGGGGGTCTATGGTTTTTAGCTAAAAAATTCAATTTTCACTGGAAATTAGCAGTATTTCGCCATAAAATGATAAAAACCTCCTTAGGATCAACCCAAGGAGGTGGTCTGTATGCCAATTTTCAATGAGGTCAGTTTCTTGCTCTCAATTCCTCTATCAAAACGCCATCATCCAAATAATCCATCTTACCCAAGATTCAATTTCATTCGTTAATCTTAATACATTTGACAATAACATACATCGATGGAGGCAGATACCATAAACGATCGCTGCATCTCACTGCCACTTGTCATAATAACTTCATTGGACTTTTTCAATCACAGCTATATAAACAACAGCAAGCTTATTGCCATAACAGCCATTCCACCAATTAATCCATAAATTGATACATGTGCTTCGTCGTATTTTTTGGCTGCCGGAAGCAGTTCATCAAGCGAAATGAATACCATAATCCCGGCAACAGCAGCAAATATAATTCCAAACATAATATCGTTCAAAAATGGCATTAATATCAGGAATCCCACTACAGCACCGACCGGCTCGGCAAGTCCGGATAAAAATGACCAGCGAAATGCTTTGCGCCGATCATTTGTCGCATAGTAAATCGGTACAGAAACAGCAATGCCTTCAGGGATGTTGTGTATAGCGATAGCGACTGCAATGGCCAGGCCAAGTGCGGGATCCTGCAAAGCAGACATAAATGTGGCTATGCCTTCAGGGAAGTTATGGATGCCAATAGCCAATGCCGTAAATGTCCCCATCTTTAACAAGTCGGGATCTTTTACATGTGTTCCGTTTTTCCGCATATCTTCAACTTTTTTCATCTCATGGGGATTGGAATGCTTCGGTATGAATCGGTCAATCAAGGCAATCAGAAGAATTCCGCCAAAAAAGCCACCTACAGTCATCCAGCTGCCGCCTTCTTCTCCCAATACACCAATAAGCGCATCCTGTGCTTTCGCGAAAATGTCAATCATCGAAACATAAATCATAACGCCTGCCGAAAAACCGAGCGCAAATGATAAAAACTTGGTATTAGTGGTTTTCGCGAAAAAAGCCAATAAACTGCCGATACCAGTAGCAAGGCCGGCAAACAGCGTAAATAAGAACGCTAATATGACATCCTGTGACACGGTACATTCACCCTCCTTGTTGTACAAATTAACAATTGTTTACCTAAGGAAACTTTTATAGTCACAGTTACATTCTATTCTTCCAAGATACAAAATGCAACTGTATTATTCCCAAAAAGAAGGTGAAATTTCAGTCAGCAGAGATTTCTGCCAAATGGCCCGGTTTTTTAAATAAAGTAAAAAAGTTTTTGGTTGGAGGTTATCGGCAACTGCTGATTCTAAGCAGATGCGCGAGATTGGCTGGGGGTCGCGCGATTTCAAGCCGGTGCCGCGCGAAATCAGGGTTTCGTCGCGCGAAATCGTATGAACATCGCGCGATTTAAGATGTATTTCGCGCGAATCAGCATATTTGCCGGGCATGCCGTACTGTTCTCCAAAATAAAAAGACTAATATGATGTTCTGATTGCATCACATTAGCCCTTTCCTTTTTCTGAATCTTATTTTGGCTCTTCACCAAAATCTATGGTTGACAAACTAGTTGTAATTATGAATTTAAGTGACCGTTGCGGAAAAACACTACGCTTTCCGCGGGCCCCGAGCTCAGCCTCCTCGAAAAAAAGAAGTTCGCTTTTTTTCTGCGGGGTCTTCCCACTGCGCTTTCCCGCAGGAGTTATCATGAACGAAACTAGCCCCTTAATCGTAAGAACGTAGATTAATTTGGTCATACTGTATTACTAGTAAAGCCAAACCAAATCAGAGCTATAATACGAAAGGAGCTAGTATGATGGAGTATATCACAAAATATGTGGGATTAGACGTGTCAAAGGAAAAAATTGCAGTCGGTGTTGCGGAAGAAGGGCGCTCAAAGGCAAGGTATATTGGAATGATTCCTTATACAGTAGAGGCAATCAGGAAATTAATAAGCAAATTAGGGATGCCGGAACAACTTCAATTTTGTTATGAAGCTGGCCCAACCGGGTATGGACTTTATCGTCTCCTGAAGAGTATGGATATTGAATGTGACGTGGTTGCACCATCGTTAATTCCTCAGAAGCCCGGTGATCGTGTTAAGACAGACAAGCGGGATGCCTTGAACTTAGCGACGCTTTATCGTTCGGGAGAGTTAACACCTATCTATGTACCAACAGAAGATGATGAAGCTTTGCGCGACCTGGTTTCGGGCACGTGAGGATGTGAAGGAAGATGAATTAAAGAGCTAAACAGCGGATTGATCAAATTTCTTTCTCAGAAAAGAGATTAAAACGCCTCAAGGTACGAAAAGGTGGACAGTAAAGTATTGGGATTGGCTGGATAGTTTAAAAATTGAACGCTCTGCCTCTCGCGTGGCATTCCAAGAATATTTGCAGCAGGTGAAGGAATGTCAGCAACGATTGAAAGTGTTAGAACAGGAGATTAAGGAACAAGCCAACGAAGGCGTCCATGCGCCAATGATTCAAAAACTCATGACTTTACGAGGTGTGGCAGTCATTACAGGCTACCAGTTTTGGTTGCGGAAATCATTGTCATTTGAACGGTTTCAAAACGCCCTAACCAATTTATGGCCTTACAATGGGAACTTGGTCCCCAGTGGAAAGTTCCAGTGGTTGACTTACGCAATTAGGAAATATCACCAGGCCAGGAAAATCGTCATGTACGGAAATTATTAATAGAGCGGCGTGGAGCTATCGTACCAGCCTGCCGTGAAAGGTTGAGCTAAAAAGAGGGCAACAAGGGACAGCCAACGAATATCCTGAATATTTCATGGAAAGCACAAAACCGCCCTGCACAAAAAATTACTTTCCGCCTATTTAGGACGTGGGAAGGGAAAGCGGAAAAGCCATCACGGCCGTTGCAAGAGAACTGGCAGGATTCATTTGGGCCATAGCCAATGAATCGGATACTGAAACTCAAGCGCATTAAGTTACGTATAAAGGCATATTATTCGGAAACTGAACTGCAGGATAATGGGAAAAGGAAAGGAATATAGGGCTTGGAGGCAAAGATAAAAACCGTAAAGGATAACGCACGACGGAGACTTGTGCTAGCCAGCCATTGGTGAACGCACGCCAGGAGTTCGTGACAGATCCTTATACGGAAAGATATAATGTGAGAACCCACGGATATCAGTCTCTTAACCGGAGCAGAGATTTTTGCCTTCATGCCGTGTATTTCTCTTCTTCACAACCTATGAAGAAAGGAGGAACTTCCATTCTTCTTAGCTTTGTATGAGTATCTCCTATATCTGAAGGATCGTCAAGGAGAGCACTTGACAATCCTTCAGATATAGGAGGAGGGTTTGGCAAGCTAAGAAGAAGGCATTAGTTTGCACATTTCTGCTTATGGCATATTACTTATTGAACAAAGGGCCCAATTCAGACCCTTCGCTTAAAGTTGTCCAAAAATCACATTCAAAAAATTGTGCGGAGGTCCTTGACAGTTTCGTTCATATCAGTCTCCGTGTTTTTCCTCGCTAGTCAGTCTTGTTACCATAGTTATCCACTAATATCAACCATAGATTTTAGTGTTGACCCTTATTTTTTCGCTTTTTTTGCCTTTATCTTTTTCTTGTTTTTCTTTTTTGGCTGTTCAGCTGAAACGAGCTCAAAATCAACGGAACGCTCGTCAATGTTCACTTTGACAACACGGACATCGACTTCTTCACCTATCCGGTACATATTGCCTGTGCGTTCACCGATCATCGCGTGGTTACGGTCATCATAATGATAATAATCATCGGTCAGATAGCTGACATGTACAAGCCCTTCGATGGTGTTTTCCAGTTCGACAAACAAGCCGAAATTAGTGATCGAGCTAATCACACCAGTATATTCTTCACCGATTTTATCCTGCATGAACTCAGCTTTTTTCAAATCATCTGTTTCCCGCTCCGCATCAACTGCTGTACGCTCCATTTCAGATGAATGACGGGCGATTTCAGGCATCCGCTCTTTCCAATGACTGATCGTCTCGCCATCTGCTTGCTTGTCAACGAGGTAAGTCCGAATCAGGCGATGTACGGTCAAATCCGGGTACCGCCGTATGGGCGATGTGAAATGGGTGTAGAACTCGGATGCCAATCCAAAATGTCCAACACTCCCAGGATCATATTTCGCCTGCTGCATCGAACGGAGCATCAATTTTGATACAATCATTTCTTCAGGCTTCCCCTTCACTTCTTCAATCACTTTTTGCAGTGCCTGAGGATGGATTTCATTAGCTTTCCCTTTAACACTGTAACCCAGACCCGCTATGAATTCGAAAAAGTGCTGGAGCTTGCTCTCATCCGGGTCCTGGTGAATCCGGTGAATGAACGGGACATCCATCCAATGGAAATGTTCAGCAACGGTTTCATTCGCTGCCAGCATGAATTCCTCAATCAGTCGCTCAGCAACCGACCGTTCGCGCAATACCACATCTTCCGGTTTACCTGTGTCATCAACAAGTACTTCCGCTTCTTTAAAATCAAAATCGATAGCACCGCGCCCCATACGTTTCGCGCGGAGTATTTCAGCCAATTTTTCCATGTTTTCAAACATCGGAACTAATGGCTTATACCGCTCACGGAGTGCCCCGTCCCGCTCAGTCAAAATTTTATTGACATCATAATACGTCATACGCTCATCTGTCTGAATCACACTCTGGAAAATTTCATGGTCCACCACTTCACCTTTCGCGTTGATTTCCATCTCACATCCGAGTGTAAGTCTGTCCACATTTGGATTTAACGAACAAATACCATTTGACAGCCGGTGCGGGATCATCGGAATCACCCGATCAACCAGATAGACACTGGTCCCGCGTTCCAAGGCCTCTTGATCGATCGGAGAATTTTCTTCCACATAGTAACTGACATCAGCAATATAAACACCCAGTTTATAATTGCCATTATCCAATTGTTTAACAGATACCGCGTCATCCAGATCCTTGGCATCCGCCCCATCAATCGTGACAATCTGTTCATCCCTTAAATCACGGCGATTTTCCAGTTCAGATGGATCGATTTCTTCAGGTGTATTAGCTGCCTGATTAAGCACCTCTTCCGGAAAGTCAACTTTGATGCCATGTTTATGAATAATCGATATGATATCAATGCCTGGATCATTCTTGTGCCCAAGGATATGAACAATTTCACCTTCCGCACTCATACGGCCTTCAGGATACTTTGTAATATGGGCAATGACCTTATGGCCGCTCACCGCACCACCATTCATGCTTTTAGGAATGAAAATATCATTCGGAATCCGTTTATCATCGGCTACAACAAAACCGAATGATTTATTGTCCTCGAATGTACCGACTACCTGATGGGTGGCGCGCTCCAGAATACGGATAACAGTGCCCTCAGGTCTGCTCCCATCAGCATTTCGCTTTTCAATTCGTACCATAACCTTGTCATTATTCATAGCAGATGCCAGGTCAGAATGATGTATATACACATCTGATTGTGCTTCATCATCCGGTATTAAAAAAGCAAATCCTTTGGCATGCATTTGAATTCTGCCACGGATCAGATTCATTTTCTCAGGCAGTCCGAAGCGATTTTTGCGGGTACGAACAAGTTCGCCCGCCTCTTCAAGTGCATTCAGCGCTTTAACCAGTTCTCTGAATTCAACCGCATCCTGTAAATTTAGCGCTTCTTCCAGTTCATCAACTGCCAATGGTTTATCATTATGTTTCTTAAAATAATCATGTAAACGTTCCTGCATTGCTTCACTCATTCTCTCACCTTCTTTCTACTGCTTATTATTCACGTTTTCCCCGTTTTATAATCATTTATTCCAGTCAAGTGATTCCAAAAATTGATAGATATCTTCAAAGAGCTCCTCTTTTTCCTTACCCATTGTAATCACATGGCCTGACTCTTCATACCATTTAATGTCTTTTTGATTGGATTCGACATTTTCATAAATATACGTCGCACTGTCTGTGTTGATCATTTCATCCTGGCGTGCCTGTACAACAAATGCCGGCGTATAAATCGTATCAATATTCCGGTTCACTTCCGTAATCAAGTCCGCCAGATCCGAGAACATATCACTGGAATTGTCAACCAATTCCTGCACTTCCTTTTCAATGGTGTCCTTATCTTTGCCTTCCAATTGTTTAAATTCTCTTGCTTTAAACTTATACCCTTTTGTCAATTCTTCCTCGTTGTCAAAAAACATCGGTGCGCACATTGGGATGATGCCTTTCACCTGTTCAGAATAGGCAAGCCGCAGCCCGAGCACACCGCCGAGCGATAAACCGGCAACCGCAATTTCCTTATATCCCAGTTCTTTCAGGTGGTTGAATGCATTTGTGACATCTTCCCACCATTCATCCGCACTCGCCTTCACCAGCTCTTCAGGCTCTTTTCCATGCCCGCGATAAATGGGGGCATGACTGGTGTAGCCTTTTTTCTCCAAAAAACGCCCAAGCATACGCACATCTGCTGAATGTCCTGTAAACCCATGTAATAACAATACCGCACGAGAACCTGCTTCAAACGTAAAAGGTTTTGGCAATTTAATTTTCACTGTAACCCATCTCCTTCTGTTATTCCTGATTCATATATTATACCTTACCCGATTATGTAGCTTCTGAAAATCAATAAACCCTTATCACTGCCCGCGATAAGGGTTTAACATTACTGCAGAATATATGCACTAAAAAATGCCAGAATAAAGAACAGTACGCCGGTGACGATTGTCGCCCGATGTAAAAAGTAGTCTGCTCCGCGTGCTTTTTGTTTACCGAAAAGCTGCTCTGCACCGCCTGAAATCGCTCCGGAAAGTCCTGCACTTTTTCCCGATTGCAATAAAATCAATACAACCATCACAATGGCGTCAATCAACAATAATATATTAATCAGACTTCCCACTTGAAATCGCACCCCCAGTTAAAAACACTGTATACCTATAGACACTTTAGCATAACCTTGTACTCTGCCGCAAGTTATCTTTTGCTTATGTTTGGTTGTATATTTTTATTTCAACATATAACTTGTAATTTGGTTAGAAATGAATGATAGCACATGGAAAAAATATTACGGCTGACTGATCATATTCGTTAAGATCGGCGGCATCAATGAATTGAACCGGGACGAAATTTATCAAACCCTTTTAGACTGGGTACATGGTTTGACAAGCAGGATTCCTTGATTTGCCCATGATTAAACGTGTAAAATGTAATGTGGAGCAAAATTTATCGAAGGGTTGGTTAAGTATATGATTCAAGGAATTGCCGCATCACATGGCATAGCAATCGCCAAGGCGTATCAGCTTGTGACGCCTGAATTAACATATGAAAAAAAATCAATCGATGATCCAAATAAAGAAACCGAGCGTCTGGAAAAAGCGCTCGCAACTGCAAAAGGCGAACTGGAAAAAATCCGGGAACACACCCGAAAAGAGATGGGCGATGAACACGCCGAAATTTTCTCAGCCCATTTACTTATTTTGGATGACCCGGAAATGATAAACCCAATTAAAGATAAAATTAAAAGCGAAAATGTTCTCGCTGAAGCCGCACTTGAAGAGACGACCAATATGTTCGTCGACATGTTCAAAAATATGGACAATGCCTATATGCAGGAACGTGCCGCTGATATTCAGGATGTGACAAAACGCGTACTGGCACACTTGCTTGGTGTCACCGTTCCCAACCCTGCACTGATTGACGAGGAAGTTATTATCATTGCCAATGATTTAACACCCTCCGATACCGCACAATTAAACCGGGAATTTGTCCGAGGGTTTGCAACGGACATCGGCGGAAGGACATCACATTCAGCCATCATGGCCAGGTCTCTGGAAATTCCTGCTGTCGTCGGTACAAAGGAAATCACTGGCTCAGTCAAACAGGATGATATGGTTATTATCGACGGGATTGAAGGCAATGTCATCGTGAACCCTACTGACGGTCAGATAGACGAATATAAAGAAAAACAAGCAACCTTCGAACGACAAAAAGAAGAATGGGCTAAATTGAAAGGCGAACCGACCATCACTGAGGATAAAGAGCAAGTAGAGCTGGCGGCAAACATCGGGACTCCGGATGATGTCGAAAGTGTGCTCACAAACGGCGGTGAAGGAATCGGATTGTATCGCACCGAATTCCTGTACATGGGCAAAAGCCAATTACCGACAGAAGATGAACAGTTCGATGCCTATAAATCCGTGCTTGAAAAAATGGAGGACAAGCCGGTTGTTGTCCGCACCCTTGATATTGGCGGTGACAAAGAATTAAGCTACTTGGACTTGCCTGATGAATTGAATCCATTTTTAGGCTTCCGGGCCATCCGTTTCTGTCTGGAAAATGAAGATGTATTCCGCACACAATTACGAGCACTGCTGCGCGCCAGTGTATATGGTAACCTGAAAATCATGTTCCCAATGGTGGCTACATTGGAGGAATTCCGCCAGGCAAAAGGCGTTCTTCTGGATGAAAAAGAAAACTTGAAAGATGAAGGCAACAGCATATCTGATAATATAGAAATCGGCATCATGGTGGAAATTCCATCAACTGCCGTCATTGCCAGACAGTTTGCAAAGGAAGTCGATTTCTTCAGTATCGGCACAAACGACCTGATTCAGTACACGATGGCAGCTGACCGGATGAATGAACGTGTTTCCTATCTCTATCAGCCATACCATCCGGCAATATTAAACCTTATCAACACAGTGATTGAAGCTGCACACCATGAAGATAAATGGGTTGGCATGTGCGGGGAAATGGCCGGCGACTCAATTGCAATCCCGGCACTGCTCGGACTGGGTCTTGACGAATTCAGCATGAGTGCCACGTCCATTTTGCCGGCCCGCACACAAATCCGCGGACTGTCCAAGGAAAAAATGTCTTCTTATAAAGACAAATTTTTATCAATGGGCACTGCTGAAGAAGTTGTCGAATTTGTGAAGGAAAAAACCGAATAATCAATACTTCAACGCTCGGAATCTTTTCAGGTTCCGGGCGTTTTTATGAGGCAGGAAAGCATAATGCTTCTTCTCATACTCACTCCGAAACAAACTCGAGCTTATCGCTAATAGACGTCCGCCCCTTATCATGGGGGATTTTCTTTGGATAGCCGATCTGCATAACGGCAGCAATTTTATCGGTGTCCTTATTAAGCCCGATATCTTCAGCAAACTTTTGATCATGCATATAGGGCGTGATTGTCCAGAGCATCCCGACTCCATACTCCCAGGCGGCAAGCTGTGCATTTTGAATAAACGCACAAACACTTGCATATTCTTCCTCATACCGGACGGGATCCTCTTCTTTTTTAAAATAAATTAATGCGTGATGCGGGATTTGTAATAAAAATTGTTTCATGGATGCTATCATTTTTTGCGACTTCGGACCATCGCCGGATTTCAACATACCAATCCGCTGATAGCTTGCTATAATGGCATCAACAAAATCTGATTTACCACCCTTCTCAAAGAGTTTTATATTCCACGGTTCTTTCATATAATGTGTTGGTGCATAAGACCCATATGCGAAAATTTCCTGCAAAATGGCTCGACTTACTTCCTCACTTTTAAAGTTATGAATGGACCTGCGTGCTTTGATGGCTGTTAGAATATCGATGGGGATCACCTCGTATCACATTTCTTCCATTATGCCATCTACTGATAAACCTGCCCAGTCATATTCGACATGAAATAATGATAGAATTGCCAATAATCAATTTCCAGTGCAATGCGGTGATGCTTTTCTTCCTCAGCCTCATTTTCCAGCACATCAACATACGGCCTGATATCGGCAATGCTTTGACCTCTTACAATACTATTGGTATCCTGAACGATATCAACAGGTAACCATCTGAATGCAAACATTTCTTCATAAACAATTGCCATGAGTGCTGCCACATCATGTAACGGACTCCCCTGTATGCTTGGATTCCGCTGTTTATAATAACGATAATAATAGTCCAGTAACGGTTTTAAAATTTTTGCGCTGCCCGCCCGATCGATATAGTCTACCATTTGCGGTGTAACAATGGCCTGTTGCGTAACATTTAACGGAACAATCGTGACACTGTCCGCATTTTTCAGAACCAGCTGTGCAGCTATCGGATCACCGTGAAAATTGGCTTCTGCTACAGCTGTGGCATTCCCCGGTACCCAAAACGCCCCGCCCATGATATAAATATGCTGTACATTTTCCATTACGTACGGATATAGAATAAACATCGTGGCAAGGGATGTTAACCTGCCTGTATTGACAATCACTAAATCCTGATCACGGTACTGGTTGATGATTTCGACAACTTCAAAAAAGTTTTCCACGATACCTTCACCATTCAGGAGCGGGGGTTCAATCGGCCCAAGTCCATATTCACCATGGATTTCAGGAACAAACTCAGGCTGTTCACCTGTCATCGGTATTTCCGCCCCCAAAATAACCCCAATATCCGGACTAATATTAAATAAATGCCTGATATAATTTACATTCGCCGCTGCCTTATCGCGTGAGACATTTCCATAATCAGCTACAACACCCACCACATCAATTGCATCATCAAACAGGGCATAAATTAACGCAACTGTGTCGTCAATACCAATATCACCGAATACCAGCACCTTTTGAGCCAATCATATCCTCTCCCAATTTTGGAATCGTTACCCAATTAACCTTATTCGCTGATGTGTTTGTCCTATACCAAAAAATGGCACCTTTCAGCTCGTACAAGGCTGTTGAGCTTAAAAAGGTGTCTTGCAGGAGTGATAATATCAGCGGAGGGTAATCCTTTCAGTGATCAACCAGCTCCAGCAGAAAGGCTTTCATATCAACAAGCCGCGGGTGTTCCGGCTTGATTGAAGTCCCGGCAATCACCAAAGGTATGAGCGTTTCTTGTCTGTGTAAAGAACCATGTGCAGCACCTCCAAGATGAAATGGTGTCGATTGTGCTTTAAATTCACAGCCTGGTTTCGCATTTACGACGATAAAATGGCCGGGCTGAGAATGCAATGCCCCATAAATGCGGGCTAAGCCGTCGGGATAATCTCCATAAAGGATTTTTTTGTCATCGGTCAACTTTAAATTCAAAAGATCAGGATCCCCTTCTATGTTCCATGTTTGCTGGTACATGTCTGAATATTCACCGTCTGGACTGTAATGTAAAGAGCCCTCCCTCATACCGGATTCGACACGAATGCCGTCATCCGCCTTCCAAGCAATGATATCAATCCGGTTATCATTCTTCAGTTGATCAGCAATAACATCTATAGGTAACTTTTTATCCAAAATATAAATATAAGCCATACGCTGATTCACACTTAAAACAATCTGGTCTTTTTTATGAATGGGTTTCTGAATTCGTGCGATACGATGTTTCTTAAATATTTTACGCAAATCAATCACGAAGTTACGATAACTGGAACCCATCGGCGCATGACCGTTATCACCCATCACCATCCATACATTCCGGTTAAGCGCTTCTTCCCAGCTTGGGTACAAATTCAACATTTTCTGGATCTGGCGGTCAATTTTGGCAATTCCCTTTATATCCATCGGTCCTTTAAAGTGAATGCGAAAATCGAGATCCTGAAAGATACAAAAAGTAAACCCCGGAAGTTTATTTCGGCGAATTAAATGACGAAGCTCCCGGCCTGTATATTTATAATTTCCGGCAGCGATTTGCGTTGCTATACTCCTTGGACGCAGTTTGGAAAAGACACCCAAGGAAAAAATGGATGGAGCTTCCGCTGTCCATTGACCATCTTTAAAATGCGTTAATCCACGAAGCAATCCGGGGACTTGCAGCTTCTGCGGTGTATTGCCACGATAAACAAAAGAATTTATGGAAGCAGATTGAATTCCCTTGTCTGCCAATTCTTCATAAATTGTCCGGACTTGACTGCTCAAATGTTCATTATTCAGCCGGTAAAGCATATCGTGAACCGTTTTTCTGAGTCCTGACTTATTCGTCTCTCTGAATCCTGTCCCATAGTTAATAATCTCGTTTTTTGAATCATCAAACCAATTTAAACCAGGGATTTTGTGCTTATCAGCATAAGTTCCAGTCAGGAGAGTGCTATCAATCGTTACGGACATTGTAGGGAATGAAGTGACCATATCGGAAATATAATTGCCATTATCCATCAAAAACTTCAATGCAGGCGCCCGTCCGGTTTGTACAGCTACTTCCAGTGGTTCAGGCATCAATGAATCGATATTTAATAAGATGACTGGTTTGGCCGATTGCAGATTCTGATTCACTTTATTTCATCCTCACTGTATGTATTATACCTCCCCCAAAACTTATTTCTGTCCAATTCCCTTTCACATATTCGTTCATTTGTCAAATAAAAAGATGGCTCCTTTTTGGATTACCATCTTTTCATAATATCCCATAATTCAGCTTTTAATGTGAATGCCTGAAATACAGCTCAGCAAACGTCAGTAAAATGCCGCCAGCATTCAACTTAATTATTGTTTCAAATTATAAAAAGCATTCAAGCCGGCATATTCACCCATGCCTGCCAGTTCATCTTCAATGCGCAATAGCTGGTTATATTTGGCAACACGGTCTGTGCGGGATGGTGCACCGGTTTTGATCTGCCCGGCATTGGCAGCAACAGCTATATCAGCAATCGTCGCATCCTCTGTTTCGCCTGAGCGGTGAGAAATGACGGCAGTATAACCGGCACGTTTAGCCATTTCAATTGCTTCGAATGTTTCGGTCAGTGTACCAATCTGGTTCACTTTAACAAGAATCGAGTTGCCGATTCCCTCTTCAATTCCACGGGATAACTTAGTAGTATTCGTGACAAACAGGTCATCGCCGACAAGCTGAACACGATCACCAATCCGGTCAGTCAACAGTTTATGACCTTCCCAGTCATTCTCATCAAGTCCGTCTTCAATCGAAATGATTGGGAATTTATTGATCAGGTCTTCATACCAATCGACCATTTCCGCTGGTGTGCGGACCACACCTTCACCTTTAAGATGATACTTACCGTCCTCATATATCTCAGAGGAAGCAACATCCATCGCCAATTTGACCTCTTCACCCGGTTTGTATCCGGCAGCCTCGATTGCTTCAACAATCGTTTCAAGCGCCTCTTCATTGGAACCGAGATTCGGTGCAAAGCCGCCTTCATCACCAACTCCCGTATTATAGCCTTTTGACTTCAGCACCTTTTTCAAGGCATGAAAGATTTCCGCTCCTGTACGCAATGCTTCCTTGAAGGTTGGTGCAGATACAGGCATAATCATGAACTCCTGAATATCAACATTATTATCTGCATGCTCACCGCCATTAAGGATGTTCATCATTGGTGCTGGAAGTGTTTTGGCATTAAAACCACCGAGGTAATTGTACAACGGCAGTTCCAGGTAGCTTGATGCCGCATGGGCAACCGCCATGGAAACACCAAGAATCGCGTTGGCTCCGAGGTTGCCTTTGTTATCAGTTCCATCAAGTTCCTGCATCACCTGATCGATTATGTTCTGCCGTGTTACATCAACACCTACCAGCTCCGGCGCAATGACATCATTCACATTTTCAACTGCTTGTTGCACACCTTTGCCAAGATAACGATCATTATCACCATCACGTAATTCAACCGCTTCATATTCACCGGTTGAGGCACCACTTGGCACCAATGCGGCACCAAAAGCACCGGATTCGGTGAAAACTTCCACTTCAACTGTCGGGTTGCCGCGCGAGTCAAGTACCTCACGGGCATAGACGTCTGTAATGTATGGCATCGAACCACTCCTTTATTTTGATAGAAAGCTTATTTTGTCACGTTTAGTCATCAGACTTTATTAACGATTCACCGGTCATTTCATCTGGTTTGCTGACACCCAATAAGTCCAGTAATGTTGGTGATAAATCCGCTAAAATACCGTCATCACGCAGTTCGGCATCCTCTTTTGTCACGATGACCGGAACCGGTCTTGTCGTATGTGTTGTCATCGGATCGCCTTCAAGTGTCACGACTTCATCCGAATTTCCGTGATCAGCGGTAATGATCGCGTTACCTCCCAATTCCAGGATCTTATCCACAACTTTGCCAAGGCATTCATCGACCGCTTCAACGGCTTTGATCGTCGGTTCCAGCTTACCGGAATGACCGACCATATCCGGATTGGCAAAGTTAAGGATAATGGCATTATGCACTTTGGAATCAAGTTCTTCCAGCAACGAATCCGTGACGTCATACACACTCATTTCCGGCTGCAAATCATAAGTAGCCACTTTTGGTGAGTCAAGCAACACCCGTTTTTCCCCCGGAAATTCATTTTCACGGCCGCCACTCATGAAAAATGTGACATGCGGATATTTTTCCGTCTCAGCTATACGCAGCTGATTCATATCATGCTGGGATAAAACTTCTCCGATCGTGTTGTCCAAGTTGACCGGATTATAGGCAACATAGCCATCAATCGATTCACTGAACTCAGTCAACATCACAAAGTCGAGATTTTTCGGCCGTTGTTCGCCCCGGTCAAAGTCACGGAAGTCATCATTGGCAAACGTCCGCGAAATTTGAATGGCCCGGTCAGGCCGGAAATTGTAAAAAATGATTGAATCTTCATCCTGAATTTTGCCGAGTGCATCACCGTTTTCATCGGTTAGAACTGAGGGAATAACAAATTCGTCATAAATGCCGTTCTCATAGGAATCATTAATCACGTCATACGGGTCTTTATAAGCCGGGCCTTTGCCATAAACCATCGCGTCATAGGCTTTCTGGACCCGATCCCAGCGTTTATCCCGGTCCATCGAGTAATAGCGGCCGGAAATGGTGGCAAACTGACCAATACCATATTCGTTCATTTTATCTTCCGTCTGTTTAATGTATTCCTTCGCCGTCTTCTGGCCGACATCACGGCCATCCAAAAAGGCGTGGACGTAAACCTTTTCCAGCCCCTGATCTTTTGCCAGCTTCAATAGTGCAAAAAGATGATTGATATGGCTGTGCACACCGCCATCAGACAAAAGGCCAAAAATATGCAGTGCCTTATCTTTGTCTTTTGCATTTTGGACGGATTTTAAGAAAGCCTCTTTATCAAAAAATTCGCCTTCTTTAATAGATAGATTGACCCGGGTCAGGCTTTGATATACAACTCTGCCTGCCCCGATATTCAGGTGACCGACTTCCGAGTTGCCCATTTGTCCTTCAGGAAGACCGACCGCTTCACCGGATGCCTGCAATTGATTATGAGCATATTTTTTCCAATAACGGTCCAAATTGGGGGTATGGGCTTGTTTGACAGCATTGCCCATCTCTTCATCACGCAGAGCTAACCCATCCAGAATAATCAATGCCGCTAATTTATTGCCGTTCATTTTGCACCTGCCTCCACAAGTTGCAGGAAAGAATCAGGTTCAAGGCTCGCACCACCGACAAGTGCGCCATCAATATCAGGCTGTTCCAGAAGCTCATCAATATTAGCCGGCTTGACACTTCCGCCATACTGTATGACCAGTTCTTCAGCAATATTTTCCGAGGTCATTTCTTTTACGATAGTTCGAATATATGTGCAAACCTGATTAGCATCCGCACTTGACGCAGTTTTTCCGGTTCCGATTGCCCAAATCGGTTCATAGGCAATAATAGTGGATGAAATTTGCTCGTCACTCAGTCCTTCCAAGCCGGTCCGCACTTGTGCTTCAATGTGACTCATGGTTTCATTGGCCTCTCGCTGTTCAAGTGTTTCGCCAACACAAACAATCGGTATCAGTCCATGGTTAAATGCTGCGTGAACTTTTTTATTCACTGAATGATCGGTCTCAGCAAAATGTTCACGACGTTCAGAGTGTCCAATCACCACGTGCGTGACACCGAGATCTTTCAGCATCGCCGGACTTACTTCGCCGGTGAAAGCACCACTGTCTTCAAAATGCATATTTTGTGCCCCAACTTTCAGGCTGCTTCCTTCCGCTTTCTTCACAAGGGATGGTAAAAACGGAAATGGCGCACATACAATCGCTTCAACGTTATCATCTTTTGGAAGGCTGCCCGTTACCGAATCGACAAATTGGTCGGACTCCGTTAATAATTTATTCATTTTCCAATTTCCAGCTATTACTTTCCTGCGCATTTATATCACCCTCTCCAAAATTATTTATCATTAAGCGCTTGGACACCCGGCAGTACTTTTCCTTCCATAAATTCAAGGGAAGCGCCGCCACCTGTTGAAACATGATCCATATCTTCGGCAAAACCGAATTTCTCCACTGCGGCAGCCGAATCACCGCCGCCAATCACCGTATACCCTTCTGTATTGGCCAGGCTTTCGGCCACCTCTCGCGTTCCACCGGCAAAAGCGTTATATTCAAACACGCCCATCGGACCATTCCAGATAATTAATTTAGAGTCTTTGACAATCTGGTCATATTTTTCCCGCGTGGCCGGTCCGATGTCCAGCGCCTCCCAGTCTGAAGGGATTTCTTTAATATCAACTATTTTGGTGTTGGCATCTTCTGAAAAATCATCCGCCACAACGGCATCTTCCGGCATTACAAAATGAACACCTTTATCTTTCGCTTTTTGCATAAATTCTTTGGCCAGATCGAGTTTGTCTTCTTCCAGCAGTGATTTGCCAATCTCATGCCCTTGCGCTTTGACAAACGTATAAGCAAGACCACCGCCAATGATTAAATTGTCAACCTTGTCCAGCAAATGGTCGATGACATTGATTTTATCTTTGACCTTGGCACCGCCAATGATCGCTGTAAACGGTCTTTCAGGGTTTTCCAATGCTTTGCCGAGAACTTCAATTTCTTTTTCCATTAAAAACCCGGCCGCGGCAGGCAATTTCTCTGCTATCCCTGTTGTCGATGCATGCGCCCGATGTGCCGCACCAAACGCATCATTAACGTAAAAATCAGCCATATCCGCAAATGCCTGTACCAGTTCAGACGCATTCTTTTCTTCACCCGGATCAAAGCGAACATTCTCGATTAATATGATATCACCATTACTGACTTGTGAAAGAGCTTCATTGACTTCTTTCCCGTAAACCGCATCCGTTTTAACAACTTCTTGTCCGAGCAGGTTACTTAACCGCTCAGCCACCGGATCAAGGCGTAACGATTCAACCACTTCACCTTTAGGACGGCCGAGATGACTTGCCAAAATAACGGTTGCCCCGTTTTCCGACAAGTATTCGATGGTCGGCAATGCGGCCCTGATACGCGTATCATCCGTCACTTCACCATTCTTCATCGGCACGTTAAAATCCACCCGGCAAAACACTTTTTTATTTTCTGCATTAAGGTCATGAAGTGTTTTTTTGTCCATGCCAAAACCTCCTGCTTAACAAATATGTATAGCTGCAAAAGCCAGCAGCCTTGCCTCATTACATTTTATATTTTATAGGCGTTCAAAGTGGAAAAGGAGAGGGATATAACCCCTCCCCCTAAACGACACTCTATTATTAGCCTTGTTTGCTGATATAAACAGCCAAGTCAACACAGCGGGCAGAGTAGCCCATTTCGTTATCATACCAGGATACAACTTTCACCATATTGTCTTCCATAATCATGGTTGACTGGGCATCAAACAGTGATGAGTACGTATTGCCTACGATATCACTGGATACGATCGGATCTTCTGTGTAACCGACGATTCCTTTCAGACCTTCTTCTTCTGCAGCAGCTTTATATGCTTCATTGACTTCTTCGCGTGTTACGTTATTTTCCAGTTCAGCGGTGAAATCAATCAATGAGCCATCCGGTGTCGGTACACGAACGGCATTTCCGTTCAGTTTCCCGTCTAATTCAGGAATGACTTTGCCGACAACTTCGCAGCACCGGTCGTTGTTGGATGATATTCTGTGCTGCTTGCGCGGGGCACGGCGTAGTCTTTATGCGGGCAAGTCAAAATCTGCTGATCATTCGTATAGAGTGCACGGTTGTCATCAAACCGCGTTTACGCCAAATTTATCATTCAATACTTTAACGAGTGGTGCAATGGAGTTTGTCGTACATGATGCATTGGAAACAATGTGGTGCTTGCTTGGATCATAATCTGTTTCGTTGACACCCATCACCATTGTCAGGTCTTCCTGCTTAGCCGGTGCTGAGATACGACTTTCTTCGCACTGCATCAAGATGTTTTCTTCGCATCATCGCTGAGTAAACGCCCGGTGGATTCGATGACGATTTCCACACCAGATCACCAGCCAAGATCAGCAGGTCGCGTTCTGAAAGCTTGGAATTTTCCTTCCGCCAACAACAAGGTTTTTGAGCCATTTTTACCGTCACTTCTTCTTCAATTGCCCATGAACGGAATCGTACTTTAACAAGTGTGCAAGCATGTCGGCATCAGTCAGGTCGTTGACAGCAACAACTTCTACCTCATCATTTTTCAGCGCCTGACGGAAAACGTTGCGGTCAATACGACACATCCGTTAATACCCATTTTCAGTGCCATGTATTTATTCCTCCTAATAAAATATATCATTATTTTTATTTAAAGGGAAGCGTTATCCCTAAATCGTTTTTGCAGCTGCCTCATCGGTTATTAAAGATTGCTTCTGCCTTGTTTGAAATAAGATGTGATCGCTTGTGCCTTTTGACTTCCCGGCCACTGTAATCACAGAATGATTTGCTTTCAGATAAATCATCAAGATGGATACCATTGTCTTTGACTTTATGACAACCTCACGGCAGCATTTGAAATAATACCGAATGCTTCACTGACAGCTTTTTCCTTCTTCAAATGTCAATAACGTCATTTCGACGTTTTTGCGCCGCTTTGCCATCGTAATCGCATCACCGATCGCATGCAGAACAATGTCCGAACCTTGATGATCTTGCAGGATCTCAATAACAGCAGGTTCTTTTCATTTGTTTTGGTACGATGACTCACTTAATATCCGGGGAACGTAAAGCAGCCGGTAATCGCCGTTTGCCTGTCTTGCCATCTTAGCAGCAATCGTATTAGCCTGGTTTCTTCCTCTTTTTCACCGATACCCTCGCTGGACCAAAGCAGGTCGTATTATCAAAAGGGGCTCATCATCTCAGCGACTGCGGCCATCGTTGTTCCGCCTGTACGGCAATTGTACTGTCCGATGAAACATTTTCCTGGTAAAGGATACACAAGCTTTTCCATTTCTTGTTTTTACCATTTCCTGCTCATCACTATTACGGGAACGATTATAATATTGTTCCAGTTGTATGTTTCCTTCATCGTTTTTTCTAAACACGGCAATTCCCATGATCTCATGCATATAAGCTGCTAATTGATCAATGACTAATTTTCCCTCTTTCGTCAATTGCATTCCTTTTGATGACATATCGATTAACCCCTTGCCTGGAAAGGACATCACTTCACCGCGCACATGCCGTTCAGTAAGTTCATACTGGCAGCCAAAGCACGCCTGCCAACCGGCTGAAGGTGTTCAACATTCTGCATGAGAACATAACGCTGCCGCATAACTTCCAGCAGATCAGGGTACAATCTCTTTTGTATATCAACCAATTCTTGCATGAAAAAGCTCCTTGTTCTGGACGCATTTTGTCCCGGAGAAATAAAATCTGTCCCACAGGCGGGCAAAAAAATTATATCGAATTGCTGTTCCCTTACATTTATTATTTATCTACATCCGTTTTTATTACAAATAAATTGTTTTTTTAAGGCTGTTTTCTAAAGATTTGTTGTTCTTGCCGCAGAGTCATCAACTGCGACACAATTCTATCGGGATTTGGGTGCTCGTCCGTCGCTGCGGAAAAATACTCCCTTTCCGCGGGGAACGCTTCAGCCTCCTCGCTCGCAAAAACCGCTCGCTGCGGGGTCTTCAGACTGTTCCTTTCCCGCAGGAGTGTCGCATTTCACCGCAGCTTAGTGTTGTGTTCTGTCCAAGCGAGAGAAAACCCGCTAACTTTTTCGTGGTTTTAAACATTCAATATGCAGAACGTCAATAACAGCGTATTTCCGGAGCGATATTAATGCACACGAATTTTTCAGTACGTCGAAAATTATATCAATTACGAGGTTAAAAACCACAAAGCTTACGAAAGGAGCCTTTTAAAAAGTAATTTAGCAACGGGCTTAATGGCTGGCTTTGCGGAGTGCTTGTTCCAGTGCATCGTAGCTGATTTGTTCGCAGTTAAGTGTTGTATCATTGATTTGGACAACGGGAATCTGCAATTGATATTTTTCCAGCCACTCATCTTTTGTATGAATATCTCTTTTTTCTATTTCAAACGGGTAATCATGACGCAATAGTTCGAGCGTAGCAAGTGCATCATCACATAAAGAACAGTTTTCTTTTGTATAAAAAATAATGTGTCGCATTCATTTTCCTCCACTATCCCGTTTTCGTTTTGTTGACGCGGCGATTCCTAATTGCTCACGATATTTCATCACCGTTCGGCGGGCAGCGTTGATACCGAATTCTTGCTGCAGCTGATTTTTGATAGCCTGATCTGAAAGCGGTTTTTGTTTATTTTCATTTTTGATTAATTCCATCATTAATTGCTTAATGACAAAAGAAGCTGTCGCCTGACCATCCTTCTGTTTGATACCGGGTTGAAGAAAGAAACGCAGTGGAATAACGCCGTGTTTTGTCTGGATATATTTATTGGAAATGGCCCTGCTGACGGTGGATATGTGCATATCCAGCTCGCCAGCAATTTCCTTTAAGGTTAATGGCTGGAGCATAAACGTTCCATGTTCAAAATACATACGTTGTTTCTCAACCATTTTTTCAATCACATTCTCAAGCGTATTGCCCCGGAATTTAATGGCCTGCTGCAGCCAGTTGACCTGATTGTATTTTTCTTTTAAAAAATCAGCAGCCTGTTTGTCATCAACTTGAAGGTTCTTATAAGACTCGCTGACTTCGATTGTTGGTGAATGCCATTTATAAAAGGAAATTTTCCAGTCGCCGTCCTTCCTCATAGATGTAGGCTTCCGGAATGATATATTCTGTCTTTTTCGCGGATAAAAGCTGACCCGGCTTAGGGTGACAGGCTTGGATTTGTTTTAATACTTCCGCTGCTTCATCTTCTGACAGCTGAAAATGATCACTGATTTGCGAAATGTCTTCCTCAGCCACCCAATCCAAATGATCTGCCAGGAGTTCCTCTAAAAAGGCGCCATAATCCGGCAGCTGCAACTGAATACATTCCTGGAGCGTCCGTGCCCCAATCCCGGCAGGTTCGAGCTGCTGAATTAACCCTAATGCTTCATCTGCCTCATCCATCGTCATATGACATTGTTCCGCCCAGGACACCACATCGATATCCAAATAGCCGTCCTCATTCAGTGAGTCGATTCCGAAATGGACAGCCTCCCGCAAATTATCGGGAACGCTGATGGCATAAAGCTGACTTTTCAGTTGCTCGTACATGGTTAATTCGGCCTGATTCATTTCACCAATTGACACGTCATTCGAATTGCCTTGCTTAAAACTGCTTATCTCATAGTCAAAATTAACTTCTTCAATTAAAGGGTTTTCTTTGGAGATTTCTTGTATATACTCAACGATTTCCACACCGGTAAATTGCAGCAATTGAATAGACTGAATAAGTGACTGATTCATTTTCAGCTGTAATGTCTGTTCCTGAACCATTGCCTGCCGCATGATGAATCTCCCCCTAATTCCTGACTAGTTCCATTTTGCCACAAAACAGACAAAAACTCACGCTCAAAAAATACCATCCCTTAGAATTTCGTGATATATGTCACATCCCGGAATTTCTCCACGTTATACAATAGAATCAAATAAACAAAGCTGGTGATCAATCATGCCATGGGAACTGCGTCAAGTACTTTTGGTCATTCATATTTTGCTTGCCATTATCTGGGTTGGCGGAATTTTGTTCATTGGCTGGGGTGTTTATCCAGCTGTACTTCAAATGAGTTTCATCCGGCAACGGCAAATGTTACTTGCGCTCATGCAATGGTCACATAAATTCCTGACGGCTGCAGGGGCCGGGGTGATTCTTACCGGGATAATGCTCGGCACTGTATTCGGCCCGATAAGTGAATGGAGTGACATTTGGGATACACGTTACGGTAATATTTGGGTGAGCGCTCTCATCATTGGGGTCATAACACTCATATGGGGCGTTTTTGTTGGATATAAGCAATCCATCAAAGTATTATCACATATTGCATTATGGCAGCAAGCGGATTCCGGTGATAAAACACCCCTGTTAAAAGCTCTAGCCAAAATCGCGTTGCTGGAATCAGTTGAGGTTGCCGGATTTATCGCACTTATTAGTTTAATGGTTTTATTATAAAGAACAAAGGGGATGAGCTGTCATGTTACAGTCTGCAGTCAATCATAAAGAGAAAATCTATTATTACCGGGCTTCATGGGTGCAATTGTTTCGCCCGATGACCCTGACCGGTACCATAACCCCCATCTTAGTTGGCACAGGGATGGCTTTCATTCAAGGTGGTATCCGAGTTGAAGTGTTTCTGGGAATGCTGATTGCAGCACTTTTAATCCAATCCGCAACCAATCTGTTTAATGATTATTATGATTTTAAGCATGGGCAGGATCAGGCTAAATGGACAACTGACTTGCATATCGCGCACGGCCCGCCACATCATATGGTACCCTATCTCGCCTTTACCATAATCGGGATTGCGATTGTGATTGGCGCTTGGCTCGCGTCGCAGAGCACCTGGTGGATTATTCCTGTTGGCGTCGCCGGCATTATATTCGGCTACCTCTATTCAGCCGGGCCGCGTCCGTTATGTTCCATCGGCTTGGGTGAAACGGTTGCCTTCACATTTCTTGGACCGGTTGTCACGATACTAAGCTACGTTGTGCAAGAAAATACGCTGGACTTTACGATCGCAGCCGTCTCTCTCCCATTTGCTTTGGTGATTGCTTCGATGATTCTGACAAACAATATACGGGATATTGATAAGGACCATCGTTTCCGCAATACACTTGCAACACTGCTCGGCCGTACGCGAGCAGTAAATTTGCTGACTGCCCTGCTGACGCTTGCCTACCTGACAATCATAAGTCTAATACTCGGAAACATTATACCGAAATCAGCCATCGTGATTGTGTTGGCCATACCTTTTGCTGCACGCCTGCGCTGGTCGTTTCGGAAAGGAGCTCCGCGCACTGATGAGCAGAACGGCATGAAATGGGCTGCCTGGCACCATTGGGCGTTTGGGTTGCTGCTTGCGATTGGGGTATGGATATAGATACTTGAACCACCGGCCACTTATCATTCTAAATGACGATTCTTTTTAATGCAGACAGCTGGAAGACCATTGTTTATGAAAATCGTAAACACCCTCCTTCTACCCCTACAATCGAAATATTTACGGATTTGGGGGCGTGAAAATAAAAAATATTTTTTCCTGAAAGACGCCACTTTTTCAGAGTTCATTTCGATTGTAGGAATGAGTAGGGGGATGAGCAGTCTTCTGGAATAGGGTCTCCGCTTCGGGAATGGTTGGAAGCGGTTATTAATAGAGTTATTAGGCAAAAAGGACCTTGAAATTACAATTTTGCGGGACTGTTAGTTTTTATACTTTCCAACAATTCTTCACTATACAATTAGATGATTACCTTTTATTTTAGACTTAACATGTTGCTATTAGGCTAGTTTTTCAATCCTAAATGGCGAAGAGCCCTTTTCTTTAATTTATTTTTTCCTTTTTCAATTCATTTTTTTGCTCAGATCGTTTTAATTTAAAAGGCATAGATAAGAATGATCATTACTGATACTCCCACAGCTAAAGCAGTGGGTCTGATCCATTGTCCTTCTTCCGACCGGCAGCCACAGGACACATTTTGCATGTGCTCGGCATTTAGGGTTGTTCGGGATACTGGGGACATTTCCTTCAGACTTTTCACGGCCAAAGCAGCTCTGCTGCCATTACGGACCGCATCTTTGACTTTCACAAGCCGGTGGTATCACACCGCCATATGTGTTGCATTAGTTTTTCACACTGATTCCCGAATTTAAAATCATTCTTTTGCCGTTTACAATAGCCCGTATTGCCTGGTCATGCAACTTTTTAAACAATGGAAAGGTTTCCTTACATTTGCTTCGATCTGGTCTGGTTCCTGACTTATTTGGCATTCATCAAATAAGAAGGCTGATATAAAGTGAAACTTCATTTCAGCGTGCGGTTCTTACCGCTGAATGTTAGTTGACAGATCGGACCTTTACGGGCAGCTGGCCCAACAGTCTTTCTTATTTAATTGTATATTGAAGTGGGGTCTTGCTGCCGTTAGGCGGGGATAAATCACGTTGTACCTTTGTATTGTCATCAATCACATGCCAGCGCTGAGACAGCGGCTTTTTGCTGTATATATTTTTAACATGACAGTACTGGCTGGCTTTGAACTTCTGAGTATTCACTTCTGCAAAGGTGCCGCCGAGGCGTATCACTTTTTCACGCAGTATGGTGATAAACATGGCCGGTGCCCGATGGCCGAGTGTTTTTCCAAAACGTTTCTTTCGTATATACTTTCCAGTTTTCCCGGATGTTTCAGTACTCTGCTTTCGTTTTTGCAGGGCTTTAAAATACATGGTTTCCGTATAAAAGTGATCGCCAAGCGTGAGAAGTTCGTTTGCTAAAGTACGGTGGGATAATTTTCGAATCACTGCTTGTTTGCCGATGCAATTCTTTTATCTTACACGATACTTCCGATAATGATTGGAAAATACCCAGGTTTTCTTTCCTTAATTTGATCGTTGCCATCTCTATTGAAATTTTGCGGGTTTGTCGCCGTTTCGAACGATCCATTTTCCTTTGATCAGTCGAATTTGACGTGATATTTTCTTGAACCTGTTCGGCTAAATTGAATAAGGCAGCTTTTGTTAATGATGACACAGCCAGGGTTGATGTGCCAATATCCAGCCCAACATTTCCTTTTCCAAGCTTTCTGATTTTGGATGGCGGATACCCGCTGATAACCAAATCAGCAAAATAGCGTATGCACCCTCTTATTTCTTTTTGAACAATACGCACAAATTTTACCCGGTATCGGTCTTGTACCGTTTTCTCTTTTCCGTCTGATATGATTGTATAGGAGAAGGGTGTTTGTTGATCCAAATGATGAAGGATTTCAGAAGCATAGGCATCGTTCTTTTTTGATTTCAGTGGCGTTGTCAAATCTTTATAACGAGAAATCATCTATAAATCGCCAGCCTGTCGTGTTGGTTTTCCCTTCAAAACTTTCCATTTCCCCTTTTCGAACAAAGCGAATATGTTTGGCCTTGCCAAATAGTTTTTACTGAATGCCAGCCAGGCACGGGAGGCTGTTTTTTTGCCGCAACAGCTTGCATTCACTTTATTATGGAAGTGCTGACGATAGGCTTTACCACGGCGTGTGAAGCAAACTCGGTCAGTCCATATTTTTTTCTTAAAAGGTGAAGTTTTTGATTGATTATTTGCTTTTCGTCAATAAGCGAGACATCATGGTCATCTTTTGCCAATTTCTTATTGACGCCATGCAGTGGCGAATGAATCGCTTATATGCCTTTCCATTTCATTGTTTATCACGTTTCAAGTATTCACCAAGAACGGTATTATATATGACCCGGCAAATTTCCAATTCATCAGTGATAACCGAAAACATTCTTGGATGATGGTCTAATTCAAGGGTTAACACAAACGTTGGGGATGTTCTTTTGGCCAATGTGGACACCTCATTAGCAAGGAACGTATGTTTCATTTTTATTATATCCTATTGACTATCAGAAAGCAAGAAATCGTTTACTAAATACACTTAATCTTTTTAACTTAATTCATTTCAGATACTTCAAGTACCACAAATCCTTCTTTGCGGTTGCTAAAATTGCTGCATAAGTACCTCTATATCCGAAACTTGTGAAATACTGTAACACTTTGCCCTGAGGCATAACCAGCCCCTATTATAACCCCAATAACAGCACCAGCAATCTTTAGTATTCTAAACATAAATAGTCCCCTTTTACAATAGAATATAGTCATTCTTGTTTCAGCCTATCCCCACATAAGTTCCCCCGGGACACATCATCATTGGCTCATGAAAAACGACCATTCTATATTAAAAAATGATTCAAATTTTCTCACCATACCTCCTTTCAAAAGTCAATATTTTGTGTAGACAGGAGACCTCCTGGCGATCCGGAGTATGCCGTTATCATAAAAAACTAATATAGGATTACATTTTCCAAAGCTTCTGGTGCTAACAAGGCAGTCACCAATGATCACAATTCTTTTTTGTGTACAAATTCTCTTACCTTAATTTTTTTCGACCGTTGATGCCCCCAGACTAGGTCGATTTAACCGAAAAATAGAAATATCATGATCCGTTTCCCCGGAAATGGATAGTTGTGATAAAACCTCCCCTACTACACTGGCAAACTTAAATCCATGTCCCGAGAACCCGGCAGCAATGGAAATATGCGCGTGTTTCGGATGTTTATCAATAATAAAGTGACCATCCGGAGTCCGTGTGTACAAACAAATAACACCCTTTTTCAAAGCTCCCGATGCTTCAGGCATGAATTGATCCAGGAACTCCCGTATATGACCTTCATCATTCTTGTTCGATCCAAATTCCCGATTCATTGTATCCGGATCGGCCGTATCAACATATTCATGTCTTCCCACTTTTACACCGCACCCGCCAAAGGTTGGAAATCCATAATATATCGCTCGGGTGCTGCTGTTTGGAACTTCTACCATTAAGGCAGGGAAGGTATTCGCATTAAACAATGATTCGTTCGCTTCAAACCAGGCGACCGGTTGACGAGACGGAACTAATGGCAGGTCAAGACCAACTTTAGAAGCCAATTTCCCACTCCAGGACCCTGCACTAATAATTAACTTATCCGAAGTAAAAGAAGAACCTTTGTCTGTATTTACCTTTACAGAATCATCATACGCCTCAATATCCTGAACTGGATCGTTTACAGAAAGTTCAGCTCCATGATATTCTGCCAGTTCCCGGTAAGCCTTGATACAATTTTCGCTAAACAAGAATCCTGAATTCGGCTCATAGAAGGCTTCATAATCATTTGGAACTTGCAGCCCCGGAAATTGCGCCATTAACTCCGAGCCAGTAAAATGTTCAACATCCAAATTATACTCTTTTCCGCTGGCAATCGCTTCATCAATAAATGGCGCATTCCCTTTTAATCCGAAACCCATAGCACCAGATTGCATGAATATTTTATGGTGCGTCTTTTTTTCCAGCTCATCCCACAAAACTTGGGAACGAAGCGCCAATGGAACATATTCTCTTCCTTCTCCGTATGCGTGTCGTATAATTCGAGTGTCACCATAGTGGCTTCCTTGATCGTGTGGCGGATCAAAGGCATCTACAAGTAAAACGTTAACACCTTGTCTGGCCAAATAATATCCAGCAGCCATTCCCATTGAACCAGCACCAGCAACAATCACATCATAATGTTTCGTCATCATAATCCTCCTCGTTTTTTTCTTTTACACACCAAATAAAGTAATCGGTTACAAAGTAATTACTATTTTTCTGCCATCCTCATATATCAAAAGTACCCCTCGACACAACATCTTCAGTATAAAATTGGGTTAATAATGCTAAACACATTAATAAAATTTAAATCGCCAAAAGAATATTCATTTATTCGCATTCTTCCTGTACCGTTGATAATTAAATGAAATATCCATTACTTCTACTCTAAATTCCCAATTGCTTTTCCAAAAAAGAATTTTTTCAAGCCATTCTAATATAAATAAATCACAACCTTTATTTTTGTTATTATTTAAATGTTTGAAATTATTGTAAAATGGTATAACCATCTTGTAAAATGATTAAAAAAGATGGCTTATATCATGCAAACTGAATGGAGGTAACTGGAAAAGATTATCGTTCAGTCCCAACGTCGGCAGATGAAGGATCCCACTGGTTGCTAAACTCTGAAGCCAGATAAGTTGGAATTACTGCGGGAGGGTTGCAAATGGAAATCAAAGACTTGCTTATTTTTCAAAGTGTTGCTCGAAATGGCAGTATTAGTAAAGCGGCAGATGAACTAAGCTATGTTCAATCGCATATAACTGCTCGAATAAAGTCATTGGAATCAAATTTGGAAACACAACTATTTCATCGCCACAGCCGAGGAACCACGTTAAACTCCGAAGGGAAAAAGCTTTTAGTGTACACAGAAAAAATTTTATCCATACTGGAAAATATGACCGAAGATTTCCAGGATTCGGATAGCCCTTCAGGTAGCCTTGAAATCGGGACGGTTGAAACGGTTATGAAATTGCCAACAATTTTATCTGCCTATCACAGAAATTATCCCAACGTTGATTTGTCACTTCGAACTGGTGTCACAGAAGAACTTATCAATCAAGTATTACAATATAAGCTTGATGGTGCATTTGTTACTGGATTTGGTACCCGTTCTGATATTGAGCAAGTTGAAGTTTTCCAGGAAAAATTAGTATTAATATCCGATAATCAAGAAATTACCTTTAACGATTTAAAAAATAAACCCCTTTTGGTTTTCAATTCGGGTTGCAGTTACCGGGACCGACTAGAAGGTTGGCTTCGTGAAGAGGGAATAGTTAACGCTAAGATTATGGAGTTCGGTACATTGGAAACCATTTTGGGAAGTGTCATATCTGGTCTCGGAATTAGTCTTTTCCCGCGATCAACCGTTTATCATTTAGAATGGATGGGGGCGATTCAATGCCATGAAATTCCAAGTCATTTCAGTAATATTACAACTGTATTTATTCGTCGGGCAGACGCCTATTTAAACAACACGATGGAAAAATTCATTGAAACTATAAATGAATATACAAATAATGATTACCATCAGACTATTGAACCAATTTTTAATGCACTTTCATCGAGACAATTATCTGTGCAGAAATAGATGGGGTCATTTTATGATTCCTTAATTTGCACCGTAACACCGAGTCACCAGCAGGTTTCTAATTTTATTACTTGCCAAAAGGGCTGAGAAGGCCTATCGAACCCTTCTCAGCCCTTTTACCCGTATTATTGTCCGGCACCAACGTTTGTGCTTTCAAAAACATCTACAGCCGCTTGAGCTACTTGACAATCATGGTCAACTGAACTTCCACTCACACCAACTGCTCCGACAACCTTTCCGTCTTGAATAAGCGGGATACCACCACCGAATACGACAATTCTTCCATTATTAGTTGTATTAAGTCCATATAGCTCTGCTTTAGGCACAGTGGCTTCAGCCAAGCTGGAAGTTGACATCTTTAGGGCAACTGAGGTCCAAGCTTTATTTTGAGCAATATCAATACTTGCAAGCCAGGCATCATCCATACGGTGAGTGGCAATCAGGTTTCCGCCTTCATCCAAAACCGTAATGACCATGTTGACGCCAATTTTTTGTGATTCTTTTTCAGCACCATCAATTAGCTGTTTTGCTAATTCCAAATTCACTTTGCTCATGATTTCATTCCTCCAATGTTTAAATAATCAGTAATTTATTGAAAAAAATTACTTTAGTAATCCGTGAGGGTCAATAACAAATTTCCGCGATACGCCGTCATCAAATTGTTTATAGCCCTCTGGTGCCTCATCCAGTGAAATCACTGTCGCGTTGACAGCTTTTGCAATTTGTGCCTTATCGTTTAAAATGGCTTTCATTAAATCTCTGTGATAGCGCATAACTGGTGTTTGGCCCGTTACAAATGTATGTGCTTTGGCGAATCCCAGACCAAAGCGAATTTTCAATGTACCTTCTTTGGCATCTTTATCTTCTGCCCCAGGGTCCCCGGTGACATATAAACCTGGAATTCCCAAACGTCCGCCTGCTCTGGTCGCCCCCATAATCGAGTTCAACACTGCAGCTGGCGCTTCTCCTCCACCTTCTCCGTGTCCACTTGCCTCGAAACCGACCGCATCAATCGCACAATCTACTTCGGGAATACCTAATATTTGCTCAAGCTGTTCTCCAAGATCATCGTGTTCCCGGAGATTTACAGTCTCACACCCGAAGCTTCTCGCCTGTGCCAAACGTTCTTCAATCATATCCCCAACAACAACCACCGATGCTCCTAAAAGTTGTGCGGAATGAGCAGCGGCCAATCCAACGGGACCTGCACCTGCAACATAAACCGTTGATCCGGGTTTTACGCCGGCACTTACCGCACCATGATAACCGGTTGGGAAAATATCCGACAGCATGGTCAAATCCAGAATTTTATCCATTGCCTGGTCTTTATCAGGGAATTTCAACAGCTGAAAATCGGCATACGGCACCATGACATATTCAGACTGGCCGCCTACCCAGCCCCCCATATCCACATAGCCATACGCAGATCCAGGACGATCAGGATTAACATTTTCACAAATATGGGTATCTTGTCTCCGGCAGCTTGGGCAACGTCCACAAGCAATATTAAACGGAACTGAAACTAAATCACCTTTTTTAATAAATTCAACATCCCGACCTGTTTCCACAACCTCACCTGTAATTTCGTGACCGAGTATAAGTCCGGATGGGGCAGTTGTTCGACCTCGAACCATATGCTGGTCACTTCCGCAAATATTGGTTGTGACAACCTTTAAAATGACCCCGTGTTCACATTTTCTTCCTACATTAAGGGGATGAACACCAGGACCGTCTTTTAATACAAGCTCTGGAAAATCAATTGATTCAACCTCTACTACTCCAGGCTTCTTATAAGCTACAGCTCTGTTAGCTACTGCCATTCATATTCCTCCTTAAAAATAACTGCTTCATAACAACAGTTTTTTGAGATGAGATATTTCTCTTTTAGGTTCCCCCTTTACAAAATATTCATTGGGTTAGTTCTTATGCTTGTTACTTACATCATAGGCGGTAGCCATAATCAGGTAAAATGATTAAAATTGATGACTGTTATCTTTAAATTTGATACCCGGTATCGTGTGCACGGCTCTTCTGCAAGGCAGCAAGAGCGCTTAAAGCAATTGCTCAAAAATTTTTAAAATCATATCTTGACATCAATATGAGTTTCTAATAAATTCGCTTTAAATAAAGTATTTAATTTTGAAAACATTGTGATAAATTTCTGTGCATCATTTAAACAATCCAATGCCAGACAGCTTTTAAGCTATTATGTAATCGCTCACTATTTCGCCGATGGGGATAAAAAATGTTTCCGAAGCGTTTGTTCAGAAGCCAACTTTCCAAGGGAGGTAAAATCAATGAATACGGGTCACTCAGCAAGTGTAAGAAAGGATTTTCAGAATTTGTTCAGCCCCTTTCAGATTGGCCGCCGCGAAGTGAAAAACCGGATAGTATCAACCGCTCATGCGCCAGGGTTTGATTCAGGTTTATTAAACAAACGCCATGTTGACTACCTTGAACGCAAGGCTGCTGGCGGCGCCGGTTTGATTATGGCCTTTGGTTCAGCAAGTGTGTACAAATATTCTTCAGCCTCGTATGGTTCAGTCAGTTTATGGGACCCTGAAAACGAACCATTATTAGAAGACCTTGCAGATAAAGTGCATGCTCACGGCGGGCTGATTATGTCTCAAGCCACCCACATGGGCAGACGGGGGGATTCTTCCATTAGCGGCCGTCCTTTACAAGCGCCATCAGCTATTTCAGAAGGGATCCATCGTGAAACACCACATGTTTTGCGTATCGATGAAATACCGCCGATCATCGATGCCTTTGCTGATGCCGCAGCAAGGCTGGAACGCTGCGGTTGGGATGGTATTGAGATCACCTCTTTTTCAGGGCATTTGATTGAACAATTCTGGAGCCCAACCATCAACAAGCGGACAGACCGCTATGGAGGTGATTTGACTGGACGCATGCGTTTTTCCGAAGAGGTGATTGAAGCAGTCGCTGAGGCCGTATCCGATGATTTTATTATTGGTTTTAGAATGACTGGCGACCCTGTTACAGACGATTTGGGACTTGACCAGGATGACATGCTCGAGATTGCCGAGAGACTTGATCGTTTGGGCCACATTGACCTGTTTCATATTTCTGGCGGAAATGCTGCAACCTATGCTGCCCAATCAGCGGTTGTTCCAGGTGATACCTTTGCACGCAGCACGTATAACCACGCGGCACATAGAATGAAAGAAAATCTCTCCGCTCCGGTATTGGTTGCTGGACGCATCCTCGACCCCAAACAGGCGGAAGATGCCCTGGTCAATGAAGACTGTGATCTGGTAGGTATGACCCGGTCCATTATCGCAGATCCGGATTTGCCTCAAAAAACAATGGAAGGAGAACTATCTAAAATCCGCCCGTGCAACGCTTGTACGGAAGGATGCATCGGCAGATTGTATATGGGCATGCCCATCATTTGCACCGTTAACCCTGCAATCAACGACAGTTCCTTAGAAAATATTAACCCGGCAGATCATATGCAGCGAATACTCATCGTTGGCGGCGGACCTGCAGGGATGGAGGCTGCACGTGTGGCTGCTGCACGCGGGCATGACGTCATGCTTTTGGAGCGCGGTGATCAGCTTGGGGGACAAATGACAGCCGCTGTAACCGCCCCCGAACGGCCGCACTATGGCAGACATATTGAGTGGCTTAAAAGGGAACTCGAGCGGCTAAATGTTAATGTGCAGCTCAAAACGGCAGTGACGCCTGACAGCCTTATCGAACTGGATCCCGATAAGGTTGTGCTTGCAACAGGATCCTATCCAGACATTCTCGCTGCAGCCGGCGACGTCACAACGCGTTGTGTGACAGATATTGCAATTCTTGAACAATCCGTATCTATTGAAAAAGGTGAGCGGGTTATGGTCTATGATCGTGAGGGAAAGTTTCGCGGAGCCAGTATAGCTAATTTCGCCGCAAATGCCGGTGCCTCTCACGTTGAATTAGTCACACCGTTGTGGTCTGTCTGTGAGGATCTCGACGCAATGCAAAAGCCGGAGTTGTATCGTCTGCTTGCCGAAAATCAAGTTGTCCTTTCACCAAACCAACAACTTGCAGGACAAAAGGATGGTTACCTCCTTTTAAATGACGTCTGGTCTGGAAACGAGCGGCTTATAGATAAGGCTGATCTGGTGGTATTCGTTGGGTATCAAACGGCAGAAGATGCGCTTTACGAGCAAGTGAAACAGGCATATCCGCAGCTTGATGTTCAAATGATCGGTGACGCGATTGCACCAAGACGTCTAAGCGATGCCATTTCCGAGGGAGTCCGTATTGGCAGCATGCTTTAATGATATTGTGTGATGGACGGAAACAACGCATGAGTATGTCATCATTACCTATTAATGTAAGCGCTTAATTAGACGATTGATTTTCAGTTCGGAAGCAAAACAGCAGTTTTTAATATGTAAAGGGGGTATGATACACAAATCCAGTGATACGGGACTGATCAAAATTTGATACTAGCTAGGCATTGTGGGTGGTCAGGGTTATTATCAAGTCTCTGATAGATCGAACGTTTGGGGTTCCGGTGGCAAGTACCGGATTCAAATGCCGATCATCATCAGTAACTTACCTTTTACAAAAATGGGAAGTCTATTCCTTTAAAACAAAGAGGAGGAAATCGGTATGGCTATTGAAGGAAAGCCTCTATCAGAGTTCAAAACGTCTAATGATTTACAGGAAGGGGGCGTGCAAAGACACGTTCCAGTCAATCTGCGTCAAAGCGGAGATAACGGCTCACGCATGCTTATATCGCAAAGAGTGCGCAAGTCTCCATTCTGGCACCTTTCCGAAGAAGCCGGGTCATGGTGCTATACGGTTTACAACAACATGTACCACCCGCGTGCCTATATTCCGATGGAGGAGGGCGGTCTTCTCAAGGAATACGAATATCTCACCGAACACGTCACCCTTTGGAATGTCGCGGTAGAGCGGCAGATCCAGGTGAAAGGCCCTGATGCCCCGAAGTTGGTGGACCTGGTGATCACGCGCTCGGTCGAGAAAGTCAAGACAGGAAAAGCCCGCTACGTTATTTTATGCAATGATGAAGGCGGCATCATTTAATGACCCGGTTCTCCTTCGTCCGTACGAAGATGTTTGTTCTCTTTATCCGACAGCGACGTGTCCGCTGTGGCTACAGGCGCTTAAATCATGAAACTTTGATGCACAGTACACGAAATCGATGTGGCCCCCGTACAAATTCAAGGACCAAAATCAACATCATTCATGGTCGATTTATTTGGCGAGGCCATTCATGACGTTCCTTACTACGGGTTGATGGAGGGGGAAGTGAATGATTGTCCCGTCATTGTGTCCCGCACGGGTTTCTCGGGTGAAGCAGGCTTTGAGATTTATCTCTATAATGTCAGCACCAATGCCGAACAGTTCTGGTATCCTCTCCTCAAGGCGGGTGAACCATACAATCTAAAAGTGATTGCTCCCGGCCATATCCGGCGACTCGAAGCGGGGATCCTTTCCTATGGACAGGATATGAACCAGGAAACCAGCCCATACCAAGTAGGCTTAGGGTGGCAAGTGGACCTGACCAAATCCCACTTTATCGGCAAAGAAGCCCTAACCCGTATCAAGAACGAAGGTGTCACTGAAAAGCTTGTCGGGGTGAAATTCGGCGGCAAAAAGATCGACTGGTACCCGGCCGATTTCTATATGGTTTACGCGGAAAACGGTTCGGAGCCGGTCGGCTATGTCACCTCTGCCTTTTACTCACCAAATCAGGGGTGCAACATTGGCTACGCAATGCTGCCCAACTTATTCAGTATGATTGGGACCAAGCTTGAAGTACACCTGCCCGAACCATATGCCAACGGGCGTGTTCCGGCGGAGGTTGCGCAAACGCCGTTCAAGGTTTCTGAAAATCCCGGGACGGGTTATACCCAGACCGGCCGAAAGCTTGAGACGTGATAATATACGATGCAGCGGGTCTGTTTGCAGACAGACCCGCTGCACGGATATTTCGCTGCCTGAGAATTGAATCACTTTTAAGGCAATTTGGCCACTGATCGTTAGAGTAATTCACAAAATCATGACGGCTCTATTACAGGTGTTTTGCGGCTTGTCTTACAATGATCATATTTAAAAGAAAGTAGGGATGACCATGATGGATCAGCAATCTGCAGCGGCTCTGTTCAACCAAACAGGGGGGCCCCGCTTTGAACTTATACCCGCTAACGGCATCGTTGAAAGGGCCATAGCGGCACTTCCTTCCCATGCCACGTTGACAATAACCTGTTCACCGACGAATGGTATCGACGCTACAATCGACACATCAATCGCATTAGCGCCTCGTTTCGCTCAGGTTATCCCCCATATTGCAGCACGGATGATCCGGAGTGAAGAACATCTTATCACAATGCTTGATCGCCTCGCTGAGCATAATGTACACGAAATATTTATCGTTGGAGGTGATCAGGAAAAACCACTGGGTCCATATCATCATGGCCTTGAATTATTGCAATCTTTAGCCACACACGAAAACGGGCTGCATCGCATCGGTATTCCTGCGTATCCTGAAGGCCACCCGCATATCGATACAGACACACTTAATCAGGATTTTGCAGCAAAAGCTCCCTATGCCCATTATGCCGTGACACAAATGTGCTTTGATCCCGGTCAGGTCCTTGCCTGGCTGCAGGAGAAGCGCGCATCCGGTCTGCAGCTCCCGTGCTATCTGGGCATCCCAGGCCCCGTGAAATTGGACAAATTACTTCGGATCGCCCCCCGTATTGGTGTCACTGATTCACTCCGCTTCCTCAAAAAAAACCTGAAATTGTCGAGGAAGCTGATGCGTGGCTATGACCCGGGCGCTTTGGTGAACGCCTATACCCCATACTTAAGTGAATCAGACTTTTGTATCGAGGGCTTTCACGTTTACACGTTTAACGAACTGGACACCCTTAAAAAAGAAGTGGGAGGTGTATAACCTTACCACATATGACGTACAAGCCGGTCCGCTTTTTTGCACCTGTCTCAGGAAACGCTACGGCTAGCCAGCTCATCTCCATAGCAAGTTTAGAATCAGCATTTATAAAGTGAGTCTCCAATCAGTGGGAGGTTTTCTTCCCCCCCACACTGATTGTTAGATGAACGAATCGAACATTTACTGGCAGTTAATCCCCCACCTAATCTTCATCGTATACGCGGTGGGGGCTTACTGCCAGTTACATGCGGGATAAAACAAAAAAGGTCACGAACGGTTATTCGCTTCAGATGACTAAAGGCGACCAATTCGTGACCAATTTTGTTTTTTAACTCTTTGAAAGTAGCGCGCCCGGGAGGACTTGAACCCCCGACTCCTGGTACCGGAAACCAGTGCTCTATCCAGCTGAGCTACGAGCGCATTTAGTAAATATTTAATTCAGACACATAGGATATTATAATACTTTAATCATAAATAGACAAGTCTTTTGAGAGGAATTATAATAAGACACTATTTTCTGACTAAAAGACTGCTGTTACGGAAGAGGTCAACCCTGATTTATATAAAGTATGAAAGGCAAGGATGCGCCCTTACCTTCCAATCACTCAATTAATGTTTCATCTTAGGATCCAACGCATCGCGCAAACCATCACCAATCAAGTTGAACCCGAGAACCACAAGCATAATACAAAGGCCAGGCGCGATCAATGTCCATGGTGCTAGCTGAATGAAATCCCTTGAAGATGCAAGCATCTCACCCCATTCAGGCGTCGGCGGCTGAGCTCCAAGTCCTAGAAAACCTAAAGCCGCTGCGTCCAGTATGGCGGTTCCAAATCCAAGGGTAGCCTGTACTATAATTGGTGCCAAACTGTTTGGCAATATATGATGGAGAATAATTCGCCCATTTTTCATACCCTGTGCCTTCGCAGCCATAATATATTCTTCCTCGCGTAAACTGATGACTTTAGACCGGACAAGGCGCCCGAATATCGGGATGTTAATAATCGCAATCGCAACCAGCGCATTTTGCAATGAAGCACCGAGGATGGCAACAATCGCAATGGCCAGAAGGATACTCGGAAATGCCAGCAATATATCAAAAATCCGCGAAATAAGCATATCAACCCATCGCCCAAAGTAGCCGGCTACAATTCCCAGTATCGTTCCAAATACCAGCGCGCCGACAACCGCAAAAAAGCCTACCTGAAGTGAAATCCTGGATCCATATGCAATCCGGGTAAAGATATCCCGTCCGACGTCATCTGTCCCCAGCCAATGTTCGGCAGAAGGTGGCTGCAGCCGATTGACAAGTTCCTGGTCATCATAGCCGGTACTTGTCAACAATGGAGCGAATATGCCAATTAAAAGAAAAATAACGATTATGACTAAACCTGCAAGTGCAAAACGATTTTTACGTAATTGTCTGAATGCATCTTTCCATGGCGACGTTTCCGGCATATTTTCCATATCAGCATGTTGATCTGCTTCTGCGGGATTCGTTACATTCTCCTCTGATTGTTTATCTTTTTCTTCTACACTCATATGAATCCCCCTAATATTTAATTCTTGGATCGATATAAGAATATAGCAAATCAACAACTAAGTTGATAATAACAAACAGAAATGCAATCACCAGAATGCCCGACTGTATGACCGGGTAATCCCTGTAATTGATCGCTTCGTATACATACCTGCCAACACCGGGCCAACTGAAAATCGTCTCGGTTAAAATAGCACCACCAAGCAGAACGCCCGTCTGCAGCCCAATCACTGTCAAAACAGGTATAATGGCATTTTTCAGCGCATGTTTATAAATGACAAAAAACTGTCCCGAACCTTTTGCACGAACCGTACGGATATAATCTGAATTCATAACCTCCAGCATGCTGGACCTTGTCATTCGGGCTATAATGGCCATCGGGATCGTTCCAAGTGCAATGCTCGGCAAAACTAAATGCTTCAACACCTCAACCGTCCTGGCAAAGTCCATATGAAGAAGGGAATCCAGCACGTAAAAATATGTAATGGGTTCCATCGGATCTCTGCTGCTTTCACGTCCATATGCCGGAAGCCAGCCGAGCTCCTGGGCAAACACCCACTGTTCCATCAATGCGAGCCAGAAAATGGGCATTGACACACCCACTAAGGCAAACAGCATAGCAAGAAAGTCAAACCAGGAATTCTGTTTCCAGGCACTAATAATCCCTGCATTAACACCTATGAAAATAGCAAAAACCATTGCAAAAAACGTTAATTCAAATGTGGCTGCTAAACGGGGTAATATTTCAGTTGAAATCTCTCCTTTAGATCTGAGCGACGTACCCAAATCGCCCTGAAGCAAGTCCGTAACATAGACACCGTATTGAATTGGATAGGGTTCATTCAAGCCCATACTTTCCTCAAGATCCTGTATGGCAGTTGCTGTTGCTGTTTCACCAAGAATAACCTGAGCAGGGTTACCGGGGATTAAATGAACGATAGAAAATGTAATCAATGTCATGCCTACCAGCACAGGAATGAGCATTAATAATCGTCGCATTGTGTAGGCAAACAATATTTTTCACCTCATTTTTTTGAAAGATGATATCAGCTGTGTTTTTTTAATAGAATTCGATTGATCATTTGGATGAAACAGGGTAGTAGGCGATAACTACTACCCTGTCGTCCTTTAATTTTCCAATTCCACTTCTGCAAGTGACTCACTTGTTGAAGGGTGTGGTACATAATTGTTAACGTAGCTTGCTGTCGCCATAACCGGCGTGGAGTGCACCAGGTTTACCATTGGCGCTTCCTCATGGATAAGGGCTTGTGCCTCTTGATAAAACGCTGCACGCTCATCCTGATCAATTGACCGTTTAGCATTGTTCAGCAATTCGTCAACATCTTCATTTTCATAGAACGTACGGTTACTGCTGCCTACATTATCACCGTGAAGCAAACTGCTCAGGAAGTAATCCGGATCGCCGTTTGTACCGGACCAGCCGAGCATGAACAATTCCTGCTCACCTTCAAGTGTTTTTTCCAAATACGGTGCCCATTCTTCACGAACAATGGAAACGTTGATACCGACTTCCGCCAGGTTATTCTGGACAATCTCAGCAACGGTTTCCGGATCAGGCATATATGGTCTTGCAACAGGCATTGTCCATAGTTCGATTTCCATACCATCTTCGTAGCCCGCTTCAGCTAATAGCTCTTGTGCTCTTTCAGGATCGTACTCATATGGTTCAACATCATCGTTATAGCCCATATAGCTCGGAGGCAACAGGTTTTTCGCCGGATTGGCATAACCTGCATACATCGCTTCAGCAATCGCATCACGATCAATAGCATGGTTTATGGCTTGACGAACCTCTACCTGATCCAGTGGCTCCTTCTGCGTATTCATCCCAACATACCCAACATTATTTTCAGCTCGTGTATACAAGTCCAGTCCTTGCTCAGCTTCCACAGTTGCGGCATCATCAGGATTCAGACCATCCATAATATCAATTTCACCGGATTGCAGGGCGATTAGACGGGCCGCGTTATCAGGGATGACCTCGAATACAACCTCGTCAACTTTGGGCTGATCTTCTATTCGATAATCTTCAAATTTACTAAGAACAATCGAATCATCTTTCGACCAGCTTTCAAATTTAAATGGACCGGTTCCAACCGGGTTTTCATTAATTTCCGGCCCGTATTCCTCAAGTGCTGCAGGAGACGTTATCGGAAAGTAAGTCATGGCCATGTTTTGCAGGAAATAACCTAAAGGCTGTTTTAGTACAAACTCGATTTCATGATCATTTACCACATTTATTTCGTCGATGACATGACCTTCGTCACCCTGGTAACCGCCAAACATTGTTCCGTACATGGAATACACATAACCTTCTTCCTCAAATGCATATTCATGATCCGGATCTGCCCAGCGTTCAAAGTTTGTTTTCACTGCTTCTGCGTTGAAGTCGGTGCCATCATGAAACGTGACGCCTTCTTCCAGATAAAATGTATAATTCAGCCCGTCATCCGATACTTCCCAGTCGTGCGCCAGACCGGGGACAATATCAAATGATTCCTTATCAAAGTCCAGCAAGCTTTCAAGGACCTGTTTTGTTACCCTGGAAGACTCCCCATCTGTCGTGCTTCCCGGGTCAAGGCTTTCAGAGTCACCACCACGCGCAAATACGAGGACGTCTTCACCATCACTGCCGCTGTCAGCTTCAGTACTGTCCCCGCTATCCCCTTCACTTTCTCCGGTTGCATCCGTTTCTTCATCACCGCTGCATGCCGCGAATAATAGCGTAAACACCAGCAATAAAACCATCAATGTCCAAAATCTGAACTTCATACTTTCAGCCCCCTGTTTAATTTTTTAAAATCCCGGTATCCGCCATGCCCATGGTAACTGATACCGCTTCCCCCTTTTCTTAACAATGCTTTCTGACGGATTAACTAGTCGATTATGATGGCACAGCATCATTATATAGATGACAGGCAACATAATGATTGTTTTCAACTTCCCGAAATTCGGGTCTCACTTGACTGCATATATCCATCGCGAAAGGGCATCTTGTATGAAATGCACATCCCGATGGCGGATCTGATGGACTTGGAACATCACCTTTTAAAATAATTCTGTCCCGCTCATAATCCGGGTCCGGATCCGGTACGGCTGACAGTAATGCCTGAGTATAGGGATGTTTTGGATTATCATAAAGTTCATCTTTGCTAGCCAATTCAGCCATACGTCCAAGATACATAACACCAACCCTGTCGCTTATATGTTTGACAACACTTAGATCGTGAGCAATAAAAACGTATGTCAAATTAAATCGATACCGCAGTTCATTCATCAGGTTCAGAATCTGCGCTTGTACTGAAACATCCAGAGATGAAACCGGTTCATCACAAATAATTAATTTAGGATTATTGGCCAGGGCCCGTGCAATACCAATACGCTGTCTTTGTCCACCGCTGAATTGATGCGGATAACGAGAGGCATGATAAGCATTAAGCCCAACGACCTCCAGTAACTCTCTTACACGTTGTTTTCGTTCATCAGCAGACGTCATCCCATGGACCAACAGTGGTTCTCCGATAATTTTTTCGACGGTATGTCTTGGATTAAGCGATGCATACGGGTCCTGAAAAATAATTTGCATATTACGCCGCAATTTCCGCATTTCTTCCCCGCTTAGCTTGGTTATCTCCTGATCCTGAAACTTGATTTCACCTTCTGTTGGTTCACTCAAACGAAGAATCGCTTTTCCTGTCGTGGACTTCCCGCAGCCGGACTCCCCGACAAGTCCAAGAATTTCTCCTTCCAGGACTGAAAAGGAAACATCGTCTACCGCTTTTACCTCTCCTACTTTTCGTCCGAAAACGCCCCCTTTAACTGGAAAATATTTTTTTAGACCGTTAACTTCCAAAAGTGGATTCTGCATGTTTTGCTGCATCCCCTTCCTTTTTGTCATATAAGAAACAGCGACTGGTTCGACTCTTCCCCAGTTCATAAAGTTCAGGTTCCTCTTTAAAACAACGGTCAAAGGCGAATTCGCAACGCGGGGCAAATTGACAGCCGGCCTTTTTCATGCCTGGTTTTGGCACCGTACCCGGGATTGAATATAGCTTCTGATCGTCACCGTGCAATGTTGGAAGTGAGCGAATCAGTCCTTTTGTATATGGGTGCTGCGGATCTTTTAAAATCTCCCGTACACTTCCTTCCTCGACGACCTCCCCGGCGTACATAACAATTACTCTTTCACACAGTTCTGCTACCACCCCCAAATCATGTGTAATCAATAATATAGCCGTATCTCTTTCTCTATTCAGATCGCGCATGATATCAAGAATTTGTGCCTGTATGGTGACATCCAATGCAGTCGTTGGCTCGTCTGCAATCAGGATGTCAGGGTCACACGACATAGCCATAGCAATCATGACTCTCTGCCGCATACCGCCTGATAATTGATGCGGATATTCATCAATCACCCCTTCCGCTCGGGGAATACCAACAAGTTTTAATAAATCAACGGACTCTTGTCTGGCTTCTTTTTTACTTATTTTTCTGTGAAACCGTATCGCCTCAATGAGCTGATTACCAATCGTAAAAAGCGGATTCAGTGATGTCATAGGTTCCTGAAAAATCATACCAATCTCATTGCCGCGGATTTGCTTCATACGTTTCTGAGCAGCGTTCACAATATTTTCATCCTTAAAATTAATAGCACCGCCGACAATTTTTCCGGGCGGATTTGGTACCAGCTGCATAACAGATAGCGAGGTTACACTTTTACCACAACCGGACTCGCCAACAATGCCAACAATTTCACCTTTATCTAAAGAGAAACTAACGCCGTTTACTGCTGGAATTTCTCCGTTATCTGTAAAAAAATGCGTATGTAAATCTTTCAATTCCAAAAGTGTTTCTTTTGGCAACTCTATCCCCCCTTTTTATATTAATGTGACTAAAATTATGATTATTTAATAAAGTAAAAAATATCTCAATATTGTAATTAACATATTATAATGAATAACGTGATAATGCAAGATTAAATTAACCGTAAAATGTATTTTATCCCCTGTAACAGGGCGACAAAGACACCTTCCTAACATGACTGCTTCTCTCTCGGACTTTCACTGATCTATTTCGATTTCTTCCGCACGTGACAGCTTCTCTCTCGGCCTTTTCCTGATCGATTTCGTTTCCTTGCGTACGTGACAACTTCCCTCTCGTGCTTTTCCTGGTCAATTTCGTTTCCTTGCGCACGTGACAACTTCCCTCTCGTGCTTTTCCTTATCGATTTCGTTTCCTTGCGCACGTGACAACTTCCCTCTCGTGCTTTTCCTGGTCAATTTCGTTTCCTTGCGCACGTGACAACTTCCCTCTCGTGCTTTTCCTTATCGATTTCGTTTCCTTCCGAACGTGAAACCTTCTCTCTCGTGTTTTTCCGGCTTGATCTCGATTCTTTACAAACGTGATAACTCCTCTCTCTTCGCACTAAAACCTCAACTGAATTGAAGTTTTACTTTATATCCTGTACCGTTCATCAAAGGGGTTCATAACAATTTTCAGTAAATGGGTTTTATCATAATCCGATTCAGGGTATGATGATATAAGTGCATACATACTGGAACCAAACTTTTATATTTGACCTTTTTTGACCTATTAGTTATGATTAAAATATCCAATGGTAGTGGATGAATTTGAATTGAAATAAGGAGGATGAAAACATATGAATTTAATACCAACAGTCATTGAACAGACAAACCGTGGAGAACGCGCATATGATATTTATTCACGTTTATTGAAAGACCGTATTATTATGCTTGGAAGTGGCATTGATGACAACGTAGCCAACTCAATTGTTGCGCAGCTTCTTTTCCTTGAGGCGGAAGACCCTGATAAGGATATTTCGTTGTACATCAACTCACCGGGTGGTTCCATTACAGCCGGAATGGCCATTTATGATACCATGCAATTCATTAAACCCAATGTGTCCACCATTTGCACTGGTATGGCAGCATCGATGGGAGCTTTCCTGCTGGCAGCGGGTGAAAAAGGCAAACGTTATGCACTTCCAAACAGTGAAGTCATGATTCACCAGCCATTAGGCGGAACCCAGGGACAGGCAACCGATATCGAAATTCACGCAAAAAGAATTATTGAAATGCGTGAGAAAATTAACAAAATCTTAGCTGACCGGACTGGACAGCCTCAGGAAGTTATTGATCGCGACACTGACCGTGATAACTTCATGTCCGCTGAAAAATCTGTTGAATACGGATTGATTGATAAAATCCTTGAAAGAAATACTGACAAAGAAAAAAATAAGTAGTATTGAGTAAGTCATAAGGGCTGCATCAAATTTGGTGCAGCCTTTTTTTATTATGTTGCTGCCTTTCCTCAAAATTTCACCTTTAGTGATACGTTCTTTCCTCACCCCCAACAAAAAACTCCAAAGCCGTATAACATCTTACAGCCTTGGAGCACTTACAAAAAGCCAATTATTTCGTAACAAACGTTATCAATGCATTAAGTGCCGTTTCTTCATCGGAACCATCTGCAATTAATTTAATCGTCTCACCTGGCGTAATTGCCAGGCTCATTAACCCCATAATGCTTTTTGCGTTGACACGTTTACCATCCTTTTCAAGAAACAAATGAGCCGTAAACCCATTTGCTTCTTTGACAAACTCTGCTGCCGGTCTTGACTGCAGACCTGATTCAAGCTCAACTTTCACCGATTGTTCCACCAAAAATCTCATCCTCCCAATTGAAATCGTTTTCACTCATTTGTCAAAAAAAGTCTTATCCCAAACTCAGATAACGAAAACTTCTGACTGCGCTTATGCAGATAGGAAAGTGCTGTGCTTTTCCTACCCGCTGAAAGCCAGCTATAAAATTTTATACCTGCTTCGGTTACCATGTTTGGCAAATTTGATTTAAATACAGATAGTATATCATACAACATGAACAAAATTAACTGTTATTCAGTTTTAGGAATGACGCCGTCCTCACGAAGTTTTTCAGCGAAGTCGTCAATTTTTTTCAAGCGGTGGTTCACACCTGATTTGGAAATCTTACCGCTTGATACAAGTTCTCCCAATTCCTTTAACGAAATATCCTGATGCTGGACACGCAATACAGCTATTTCCCTTAATTTCTCCGGAAGTGCATCAAGTCCGACCGTTTCGGATATCAAATTAATGTTCTCAATCTGACGAAATGCTGCACCAATCGTTTTATTCAAGTTAGCTGTTTCACAATTGACAAGGCGGTTCACTGAATTGCGCATGTCACGGACAATCCTGACATCTTCAAATTTGAATAAGGCATTGTGAGCGCCAATAATATTTAAAAAATCGGTTATTTTTTCTGCTTCTTTCAAGTAAGTAATATACCCTGTTTTGCGCTCGAGTTTTCTTGCCTTCAAATCATATTCGTTCATCAGTTCACACAAAGAAGCATTATGTTCCTGATACGAATTGAAAATCTCCAAATGGTATGATGATGTTTCAGGGTTGTTAATGGATCCGCCGGCCAAAAAAGTCCCTCTTAAATATGAGCGTTTACAGCAATCCTTTTCCAGATATTTTTCCGGTATTGTTCTGATAAACGTATAAGGATCCTCTACAATGCCCAGTTCAGCCAGTAATTCCTGTACACCTTTCTTCAGCCGGACAATATAGACATTATTTTTCTTCAGTTTCATTTTTTTTCGGACAAGCAACTCGACTGAAAAATCATATAATGACTTGACTAAAATATATATGCGGCGTGCGATAGCAGCATTTTCTGTTTGTACATCCAGTGTATACCTATTCCCGGACATGGACACAACCCCATTCATTCGAATAAGGGCAGCCAGTTCAGCACTTTGACAGCAAGAATCCGGCTCGATTCCTGTCAATTCTTTTTTAATTTCCGATGCAAATGACATCCCGACACCTCCCCGCTCAGTGGTCACATGCAGTTATCCCGGTGCATTATCAATCATTGAATAAAGTAATTTTGCAACCTTTTGTGTATCATGTCGTAATGTTGTTCGCGATGGATCGATTATATCGCTTTCGATAATCTCAAGTCCCATATCAAGTAATCGTTCGGTATCATAAATAACCGGAGCAGCATTCTCTTCTGCATACACTTCACGAACCCGTTTGTGAATCGGTTCGTTATGGACAACAATCGAGTTGATACAATCCGGACCGATATGGCCGCGAATCGCCTGTACGTGATCGGCAGCCGTATAACCTGTTGTTTCCCCTTCCTGTGTCATGACGTTACAGACATAAACAACATTAGCCTTTGTTTCCCCGAGTGCCACGTCAATTTGTGGAATAATCAGGTTTGGTAAAATGCTCGTATATAAACTGCCGGGTGCGACGACCACTAAATCTGCATTTTTTATAGCTTCTACAGCATCCGGAAGTGGCTGAACCGGCTGCGGACTTAAATACACACGTTCAATTTTTTTGCCGGCGAGCGGAATGTTGGATTCCCCTGATACAACGGTTCCATCATCCATTTTCGCATGCAGTGACATGCTATCATTCGAAATAGGATAGATTTCGCCTTTCACATTTAATACGCGAGATATTTCCTGGATACCCGTAAAAAAATTCCCGGTAACAGATGTCATGGCCGCCAACAGCAAATTACCCATTGAGTGACCTGACAAACCATTGCCAACTGCAAAACGGTGCTGAAATAATTCGAGAAGCATCGGCTCAGCATCCGATAAGGCAGCAATCACATTTCGTATATCACCGGGAGCAGGTATTGACATTTGGTTCCTCAGCTGTCCTGTACTTCCTCCATCATCCGCAACGGTCACAAGCGCGGTTAAATCGATCGGCAAATCTTTCAGCCCGCGTAAAAGCACCGGCATTCCTGTACCACCACCAATGACAACAACATTCGGTTTTTGTCCGTTATCCATATTAATGACCCTTTCTTTTATCAATGTCACGGTGGCTGACATGGGTAATGTAATTGGCCGAAAGCTGTTTGGCAAAATACTCAGCAATCGCTACAGAGCGATGCTGTCCACCTGTACACCCGATTCCTACAACCAGCTGCGATTTTCCCTCTTTCTTATATTGAGGAAGCATAAACTGCAGCAATTCCAGGACTTTATCATTGAATTTCTGAGTATCAGACCATTTGAAGACATATGAAGACACTTCCGAATTCAGACCGGTCAACGGCTGCATATGCGGGACATAATGCGGGTTTGGCAAAAATCGCACATCAAAAAGTAAATCCGCATCAATCGGAATCCCATATTTGTAACCGAACGAAACCATGTGAACAGAAAAGATGTCCTGTTTATCCTCTGTATAAGCTTTCAGGATTTTTTCTCGCAATTCTTTAGGCTTTAAATTGGTCGTATCGATAATGCGCTGTGCCCTGCCTCGTAATTCATCCAGAATTTTCCGTTCCTGTTTGATGCCATCCAGCGGCAAACCTTCTGATGCCAGGGGATGCGTACGTCGTGTTTCTTTATATCTTGTCACAAGGGATTCATCTTTAGCATCCAGGAAAAGAATATGTTCGTTCAGCCACACTTCTTCTCCTAATATATCCAACGATTCAAATAGCGAATCGAAAAACTCACGGCCGCGCAAATCCATCACGAGGGCAACATTCTGTATATTATTCCGTGAATCTTTCATCAGCTCTAAAAATTTTGGCAGTAATGCAGGCGGCAAATTATCAACACAATAATACCCGAGATCCTCAAAGCTTTGAACGGCGACTGTTTTTCCAGCTCCTGACATTCCCGTTATAACAACCAGTTTTGTTTCCTGTTCACTGTTTGACATGATACATTTCTCCTCTTCAATGTGAACATCATCCATCCTGTCCATAACCATCACGATAAAGTGACACTTTAACCAGAGGGCGACCAGGTTCTTTCGGTCTGCAAGCTGCAAACGAGATAAACTTTATCGTTATATAATAATATGCAACGTAACATGCTGCATTCCTATTCACTTGTTTCTTTTAAAAGAAGACAATCACTATTTCCATTATACACCCAACATGATAAAACCAACAACCATATGATTCTGCAGGTATTTAATGCATTTAAGACTCTTTTCGTAAGCTTTTGTTGTTTTTTAGCCTAGTGATCGATGTAAACTGCGACATAAGTGCTGTGTTGATTTACGTTCCGGCCAGTCGCTTTCCGCGGGCACGGCTTCAGCCTCCTCGCGGAAAACCGCCGCTGCGGGGTCTTCAGACACGTGCTGTTCCCGCAGGAGTCGACTGGCCTCCACTCCAATCAACACTCTCAAGAGAGGATTAACCAAGCAACAAAAAGTAAGATTTTTATTTGAGTTGCTTGTTTTAATGGTTAAAAAGCTAGGTTGTACCCAAAGTGAGACACAAACCAGCGGAGGAAATACGCGGAGACTCCTGCGGGAAAAGTGACCAGCGTGAGACCCCACAGGGACGAGCGATACATCCACCGAGTACGCTGCGAGTTACGAGGAGTGCTGCTTCACCGAATACACCTGCAACATGACGAGCACACCGAATGCCCGAGGGGCTCACGGGGCACCCGCGTATTTCCGGAGCGGTGTCACTTCTCTCAACTATTCTCTCTACGTCGATTTGAGAACACAGTCTTTTCAAAAAGCACAAAAAAATACAGGTGAGCGAATCACCTGCAAAGAACTAATTTATTATTAAAAGGGGGTCAATTAGTTAACTCTATTGTACCCCATAAATGTTTCGTGCGTGTTACAACAGCTTTAAAAAGTAATTACTTTCTGATTAATCGGAATTTACAATTGGCAAATCAGGATTGTGCCGCTTTTAACTCTTCATGCAAATCTTCAATATATTTTTGTGCAGTTTCGGCAGCAATACTTCCGTCTCCGGTTGCTGTCACAATTTGTCGGAGTGATTTTTCACGGATGTCGCCTGCAGCAAAAATACCCGGGATCTGAGTTTCCATGTTTTCATTTGTTGGTATATAACCTTCTTCATTCGTGATCCCAAGTGATTTGAACGGTTCATTTAACGGCAGCATGCCAATATAGATAAACACACCGTCAATCGGATGGTCGTATTCTTCTCCGGTTTTATTGTTGTGCAGGCGTACTGCACTGACCTTGCCATCCGGACCTTTTATCGTTTCGGCTTCTGTATTCCAGATAAATTCAATTTTATCATTGTCAAATGCGCGATCCTGCAGAATTTTTTGGGCGCGAAGCTTATCACGGCGGTGTACGATCGTTACTTTATCAGCAAAACGGGTAAGGTACATTCCCTCTTCTACAGCAGAATCCCCGCCGCCGATGACGAAAAGATTTTTCTCCTTAAAGAAAGCCCCATCACATACGGCACAATAAGATACACCGCGTCCGCCGAATTCATCTTCGCCCGGAATGCCAAGTTTCTTATATTGGGCGCCTGTTGCAATAATCAGCACGCGTGTATTATATTGCTTCTTACCAGCGTTAATGGTTTTGTAATCCCCGTGATCCTCGATTTCTTTAATATCGCCATAAGCATATTCAGCACCAAATTTTTTGGCATGTTCAAACATTTTATTTGATAAATCCGGACCCAAAATGTGTTCATAGCCAGGATAGTTTTCCACGTCCTCTGTGTTAGCCACCTGGCCGCCCGGGATACCGCGTTCTATCATCAATGTGTCAAGGTTTGCACGTGACGCATAAACTGCCGCAGTCATACCGGCTGGTCCGGCACCAGCAATAATCACATCATACATACGTTCATCGGCCATATTATCAGCCCTTTCTTTCACTATTATCACCTGAGCCAACTTCATCGTATAAAAAGTTTGCCGTTTAGTCTAATTTTATGCTCATCTGAGTCGCTGAGCATTTACCGCGTCCGCCATGGCCCTTCCTGATTTGCAAGTTCAGGATGTCTTTTGCACCCTTCTTTCCATAATAAAAGCGCCTTGGAAGATTCACCAAGCTGGTATGCTGTAATACTGTACCACTTATAATAGGATAAATGGTTTTTCAGCTGTTGCCCGGTCAGTCGTTTAAATCGCGAATAAGCATGATCATATACACCAGTCCGTGCTAGTGTAATGGCTGTACGCAACTTTTGCTGTTCATGAATCGGGTATACATTTAGTAATGCCTTTATATGCGTTTGGTATTCCTTTCTTCTTCCTGTTTCATAGTAAAATATTGCCAGGTTGTTGTGACAGTGCAGTGAATTAGGCTCTTCAGCGAGTGCATCAAGCTCCATTCTGATGGCATCATCGGTGTAGCCGGAAAAAAACAGAGCATGCGTATAATCATGCTTGATCAATTTGTGCTCAGGATACAAAGACATCATTTCTTCAAGTAATGGGACTGCTTTTTCCCACTCTTCTTTTTCCATATGCTGAAAAATCGTTTCCTGATAGACAAGCAATTCATCTTCTTCGTCAAATTCCCATTCATCATTTTCTTCATCACTATTCATTAAATCCAGCAGATGTTCAGCATCTTCGCGGAAATCCCCATCAGCAGCTTTATCAAGGTAGATTTCTGCATATTTTTTCGCCTCATTCAACTGCCCTAAATGTGCATAATTGTTTGCCAGCAAATAATAACAATCTGTATAGGCGTCATTTGTGGACTGAAGCACGTCATTCAACAGCTGACTCGCAGCCTGATAAGCCCCAACCTCCGTGTAGACAATCGACATCTGACATTGGTATAAAGGATTTTTCGGCGCCGCTTCAATCGCCTTGCGCAGCCATTTTATCGCAACATCGAATTTTTGTTTCTGGAAGGCTTCAACACCTTTTGTAAAATAAAAATCACCGTCCGGAATAAAGGGGATAATATTCTCCTTATACCCGTGTATATCGTTTTCTGATTGCTGCATACAGTCATCCCCTTTATTGTCGAATCTCATCGAACAAAGTATATCATAGTTGTCTTACGAATAATATAGAATAAAAAAAGAAAAAGCAGTTCGTTTTGGCTACCCCTCCGAACTGCTTTTTCCTGATTCAATTTTAATTCGCTTCGATTTTCGTTCGTGCTCATATCGAACAACTTGATCAGTTCAGAGGTTGCATTTGTTTGGACATCCAGTTTAACCGCCATTTGAACAAGTGTTTCCTGCCTGCGTTTTCACTAAATACCAGCACAGCATCCTTTTGGGGGGCTGGAGGCCGTGCTGAGACTCGCAGCACAGCTGGCAGTACACAAACGGGATTTGAGGGCAGAAAAATCATGCTCATTCCTGTCTTAAGAACTCTCCAGAACTTCTGTATAATAATCTACAGCGATTTTTTCAAATAATTTCCAACCAAAACGCATTAAACATTTTAGTTTTCCCCCAGTTTCCCCTATCACTCAACCGGGTTGACAGCTTCATGCAGTAATTGCTCCAGTTCATCGGTGTAGCTTTGTTTCTGATCGCCGCTCCATTGCAATGTTTTGCTCATATAATCAATAACGTTATCTTTATGGGTTTTGACAAATTCAATATCAAAAAATAGCGCCCCAGTCCGGCGTACAAAGAAGTCAACCGGTTTGTACGTCATTTCATACTCAAGTGCGTATAACAGTTCCGCAAACACAATCAGTTCGATACCGGCTTCATGAGCACGTGAACTTTCATGCTGATACAGTTCAAAAATCCGGTCAACATTCGCACCGTATTTTTGGATGAGAAAAATGACGGTTTCTTCGTCAATGCCTAAATTAGCCGCCTTTATCATTTTTTGTTCCTTGAATCGTTCAAATCCTTTTGAACCGCCAACCTCTCCGCCGGAAATCGGTAAATGTTCCGTTTCCGATTCAGAATACAAAATGCCATCCTCTTCTTTTATCTGCTTTACAATTGTATCAACTGCATTTTCAGCCATTTTGCGGTAGCCGGTCAGTTTCCCGCCGGCCATCGATATCAGTCCTGAATTTGAAATGAATATTTCATCTTTCCTGGAGATTTCATCAGAATCGTCTTTGTCTTCTTCAGCAATTAGCGGCCTCAATCCGGCATAGCTTGAATCAACATCATCTTTTGTCATATCAAGTGATGGAAACATGTAATTGATTGCATCCAGTAAATAATCCCGATCATCTACCGTCATTTGCGGATTCACAATATCGCCTTTGTAGCTTGTATCCGTCGTTCCAACATACGTTTTCTTATTCCGTGGGATGGCAAAAATCATCCGCCCGTCCGGTGAATCAAAGTAAATTGCTTGCTGCAGCGGAAAGCGTTTTTTCGGAAACACAAGATGAACGCCTTTTGTCAGATGAAGTGATTTTCCTTGTTTGGATCCGTCTATTTCCCGAAGATCATCAACCCAAGGACCGCCCGCATTGACGATTTTCTTGGCATATACATTATGACGGCCACCTGTGATTTGGTCTTCCACAACAACGCCAATGATTTTGCCATCATCATAAATAAAATCAACGGCCTTTGCATAATTCAAGGCATGAGCACCTTTTTCAACCGCTTTTTTCAGGACCTCGATCGTCAGCCGGGCGTCATCTGTTTTGTATTCAACATAATAGCCGGCACCTTTCAGCTCATCATTTTTAATGAGCGGTTCTTTATTGAGTGCTTCTTGCGGGCTTAGCATTTTCCGTCGTTCTCCTTTTTTAACGCCTGCCAGAAAATCGTAAGCACGCAGACCAATATTTGTCGTGAACGGCCCAAATGTACCACCTTTATAAAATGGCAGCATCATCCACTCCGGCGTTGTGACATGGGGGCCGTTCTCATAGACGATTGCCCGTTCCTGACCAACTTCAGCAACCATTTTAACCTCGAATTGCTGCAAGTAACGAAGCCCGCCGTGGACTAATTTTGTGGACCGGCTGGATGTCCCGGCAGCAAAATCCTGCATTTCCACCACAGCTGTCTTCAGCCCGCGTGTAACCGCATCAAGTGAAATACCCGCACCGGTGATCCCGCCGCCGATGACGAGCAAATCCAGTGGTTCCTGCTCAATTTGCCGGAAAATATCATCCCGCTGGTGACTTGAAAAGATTGACATATTTACTCACTCCTTGTCGTCTCGATCAATCAACTATTTAAAATAGCTACTAGGTTGTTACATGTATTCCCGAAAAAAAGAAACCGCAAAATAGACTAATGAAAAAGACTTCATCAGTTCTTTTGCGGTTTCTCCATTTCTCCGGCACAATTATTAACTTGATTCTATCATAGCATACTATCACGAACTGTGTATAATCATTTGCACATATCGTCATTAAGCCTTAGCTGAACGCTTTCGTTACAGCATCAGCAACTTCTTTTATATTTTTAGCCATGCCGGATTCAACAGCCGCTACATACGCTCCTTCCACCAATGGCGCTTCCATAATCCTGACATCAACGGCTTCTGTCATCTCTGCGGCCATTTCCGCATTCATTTGTGCACTGCCAATATCATAGAACACTAATACACCTTGACCATTATTGGCACGATCGATCGCTTGCTGTATCTTTTCAATACTTGTACCGACAGCATTTTCATCCGTTCCGCCGGCCGTTTCAATCGGGACGTCTTTGATAACTTGACGGATCATATCTTTTGTTCCATCAACTATTTTAGGACTGTGGGAAATGAGCACGATACCAACATAGGCCATGGTTTATGCCCTCCTTTTTAATGACGTCTGCCAGTGCCTGAAAAATATAGTACGATGACGCAGAACCTGGATCAACATGGCCGACTGACCGTTCCTTAAAATAGGCTGCTCGACCTTTCGTTGCCGTCATATCCGTCGTCCGTTCCATCGCTGCTTTCGCTTCTTCTGCAATTTTATCGGCATTGAAATCCGCTTCTTGTTTGAAGTGATCCACCATCTGCGACCATACATCAACAAGTGTTTTTTCACCTTCTGTTGCTTTCCCTCGTTGTTTGATACCGTTGACAGCTTCTTCCAACCCGTTTGTGAACGTTTCATGATCAAGCGGGTCATGTCCTTTAACCGCGGTTGACAATTTCAAAAATGCAGTCCCGAATAACGGGCCTGATGCACCGCCAATCTTGGACATGAGGGTCATGGCTGTATCTTTTAATACATCCGAACCGCTTGTATAATTCTGTTCTGCTATTTTGGCAGCTGCTTCCTGAAATCCGCGGGCCATATTAATGCCATGGTCGCCATCGCCGATCTTCTGGTCAAGGGTCGTGAGATATTCTTTATTCGCTTGAATGTATTCATTTGATATTTCAATCCATGCAACAACATCTTGTGCATTTAATTCCATGTTAAAACCCCTTTCTCAGATGCGAAAAGCTGGTGCATGTGATGGTTCATCGAGCAGTGTTTTTAATTCATCATCGAGTTTTAATAAGGTAACGGAACAACCTGCCATTTCCAAAGATGTCATATACTCGCCGACAAATGTTTTATAAACATTAATCCCTTTTTCCGCCAGTATTGCCTGTACCTTTTTGTTAACAATATAAAGTTCCATCTCCGGGGTAGACCCTAAACCATTTACCATCACTGCTGCTTCACCGGTGAAATCAAAATCGTTAAGCACTTTTTCGGTAAGTTCATTTGCGATGTCATTAGCAGTTGCTATCTCTTTTCGTTCGATACCTGATTCACCGTGAATGCCGATCCCGATTTCCATTTCATTTTCATCCAGCTGAAAACTCGGTTCCCCTGCAGCAGGCACTGTGCATGGGCTCAACGCCATTCCCATGGAGCGGACGTTTTGAATCGTTTTTTCAGCAGCTGCTTTCACTTCTTCCAATGACCTGCCTTTTTCAGCTTTTGCCCCGGCTATTTTATGAACAAATATGGTTCCTGCAATCCCTCTTCTTGAAGGCTGGTCCCCTGCAGCTACATCATCTTTCACGATCACTTTGTCCACGGTAATGCCTTCTGCTTCAGCAAGTTCCTGTGCCATTTCAAAATTAAGCACATCGCCCGTATAGTTTTTGATAACCAAAAGTACACCGGAACCACTATCAGCAGCCTTAATGGCTTCAAACACCTGGTCAGGTGCCGGGGACGTGAAAACTTCGCCGGCAACAGCCGCATCCAGCATCCCTTTACCTACATATCCGGCATGAGCGGGTTCGTGACCACTCCCACCGCCACTGACGATCCCCACCTTATTCGCTATTGGAGCATCCTTTTTTGCAATCACTGTTGTCCCGGACAGCTGTTTCAATTCATTAGGATAAGCGGCAGCCAAACCTTCTGTCATATCCTGTAAAACCTGATTCGGATCATTCAAAATTTTTTTCATACTGCTTCCTCCATTAAATCATTTATCTAACGAACGGAAGAGAGATCAACCATACCCTTTGTAATAGTGATCTCCCCTAACAAATGACTATTTAAACGTTCTTGCTGCTTCGACAGCCTTCTTCCACCCGGCATAAAGTTCATCACGCTTTTCTTCTTCCATATTGCCGTTAAATGTGCGTTCATTCTGCCATTGACGAGCAATTTCATCTTTATCTTTCCAGTAACCGACTGCTAACCCAGCGAGGTATGCTGAACCTAAAGCGGTTGTTTCCTGAATGACAGGCCGTTCAACCGGTACACCAGCCATATCACTCTGGAATTGCATTAAAAAGTCATTTTTAACGGCACCGCCATCAACACGCAATGTTTTCAAATCAATTCCCGAATCCTCTATCATTGCATCCAGAACATCTTTGGATTGATATGCCAGGGACTCAAGCGTCGCACGGATCATATGCTCTCTGGTTGTCCCGCGCGTGATACCGAAGAACGCCCCGCGTGCATCACTGTCCCAGTACGGTGTTCCCAGTCCGACAAAGGCCGGCACCATGTATACACCGTCTGTCGAGTCAACCCTTGTGGCATACTCCTCACTTTGCGGTGAATCATCAATAATTTTCAGCCCATCCCGAAGCCACTGAATGGCCGAGCCTGACACAAAAATACTGCCCTCCAAAGCGTACTCGACTTTACCATCGACGCCCCATGCCAATGTCGTAAGCAAGCCATGGTCAGATTGGACGCCTTCTTCTCCTGTGTTCATCAGCATGAAGTTACCGGTACCGTATGTGTTTTTCACCATGCCTTTTTCAAAACAGGCCTGACCGAACAAAGCAGCCTGCTGGTCACCGGCAATACCGGCAATCGGAACTTCTTGACCGAAGAAATGATAATCTACAGTGTGAGCGTAAACTTCAGAAGACTCCCGAACTTCCGGAAGCATGCTCTTTGGAACGCCTAAAATATCAAGCAGCTCATCATCCCACTTAAGATCATAGATGTTGAACATCAATGTTCTGGAGGCATTGGAATAATCAGTAATATGTGTTTTGCCGCCGGAAAGCTTGTAAACAATCCATGTATCCATTGTACCAAATAACAATTCATCATTTTCGGCTTTTTCCCGGGCTCCCTCAACGTTGTCAAGAATCCACTTGACTTTCGTACCGGAGAAATAAGCATCAATTAATAACCCCGTTTTATTTCGAATGATATTCTGATAACCCTGTTCAGCTAATTCTTTGCAGATGCCATCTGTCTGGCGGGACTGCCAAACAACTGCCTTGTAAATTGGCTTACCGGTATTTTTATCCCAAATTACCGTTGTTTCACGCTGATTGGTGATACCAATTCCCGCTATTTGTGAAGGGTCCACATCCGCCTTACGCAAGACCTCCGAGATACAGGACAGGACAGATGTCCAAATTTCGTTTGCATCATGTTCGACCCAGCCCGGATGCTGGAAAAATTGTTCAAACTCTTTTTGGGCTGTTTCGACTATTTCCCCGCTATGATTGAACAAAATTGCCCGTGAACTTGTTGTACCTTGGTCTAATGATAAAATAAATGTTTCACTCATCGTGTTATCCTCCCTTAAACAGTTATGTTCTATACAATATTTTCCTCTACTTCATCTGCTACTGTTCTTCCTTTTCTTAACTCTGCATTTGCCGCTCCAATTAAAATAATGGCTACTATTGCACTTACTACCCAAAATACCACCGAGTACTCACCTAAAAACATGGCATTGTAAAACACCGCTCCATAAATCCCGCCTAAAATCGGACCGGCAACCGGGATCCAGGCGTAGGCCCAATCAGATCCGCCTTTTCCCGGAATCGGCAGCAAAGCATGGGCAATTCTCGGACCGAGGTCACGTGCCGGGTTAATCGCATAACCAGTCGCACCACCTAATGACATTCCGATCGCAACAATCAACAGACCGACAATCAATGGATTCAAGCCTTCAGAAAATTCATTCGCACCGATAAACATAAGCCCGAACAAGAGAACAAATGTGCCAATCATTTCACTGACCAGATTGGAAAAAGGACTTCGAATGGCTGGTGTCGTTGAAAACACATCCCGTTTTGCTACTTTATCCGTTGTTTCTTTCCAGTGCGGCAAATAATTAAAGAACACTATAACAGCACCAATAAAAGCACCAATCAATTGAGCACTTATATACATCGGAACTTTCGGCCATGGAAACTCACCTGCAGCGGCGAATCCCAATGTTACAGCGGGATTAATATGTGCATCTGTGACCAGGCCGGCCGCGTATACCCCCATTGTAACACCAAGACCCCAGCCAATCGTGATCAATACCCATCCGGTACCTTCTGCCTTTGATTTTTTCAGAACAACTCCGCCAACCACACCACCACCTAAAATAATCAGAACCATCGTCCCAATTATTTCAGCTAAAAACTCGGACATATTTAACACTCCTTTAACTGCAATATCAACCTTGCAAACAAGTAATGATGGTCGCTAAAAAAGACCCACACCGCAATAGATATACTTTTACCCGGGAAAGTACTATTGCAGCGTGGGTCTCCATGTCTCCACCACGTTCTTAACTTGTTGGAAACAATTCTACCCCAAAATGTAAACGCTGTCAACAGTTGTTTACATTTTTTTATTTGTAGAAATTATTTAGTTTCGCACCAATCCGTGCGGGTCAATGACAAATTTCTTTGATGCCCCGCCATCAAATTGTTTATAGCCTTCAGGAGCCTCATCAAGTGAGATTAACGTGGCATTGACAGCCTTGGCAATATTAGCTCTCCACTAAAATCGCCTTCATCAAATCACGATGTATTTCATAACAGGCGTTTGTCCTGTCACAAACGTATGCGCTTTAGCAAAACCCAAGCCAAAGCGAATTTCAGCGTGCCCTCTTGCGCAATCTTTATCTTCTGCACCTGGATCCCCTGTTACATACAGTCCAGGAATCCCTAATCGTCCTCCCGCTCGTGTTGCTCCCATAATCGAGTTCAAAACAGCAGCAGGTGCTTCACCGGCGCCTTCACCATGACCGCTCGCCTCAAAGCCGACCGCATCGATGGCACAATCGACCTCAGGAATTCCTAAAATTTGTTCAAGCTGTTCACCAAGATCATCATGGTCGCGTAAATTAACTGTTTCACATCCGAAACTTCTTGCCTGTGCTAAACGTTCTTCAATCATGTCACCGACAATAACAACTGATGCCCCCAGGAGCTGAGCAGAATGAGCTGCTGCTAATCCTACCGGCCCGGCACCAGCGACATAAACCGTGAACCTGTTTTAACGCCTGCACTTACTGCACCATGGATATCCGGTTGGAAATATCCGAAAGCATCGTTAAATCAAGAATTTATCCATTGCCTGATCTTTATCAGGAAATTTCAGCAACTGAAAATCTGCATATGGCACCATCACATATTCAGACTGGCCACCAACCCAGCCGCCCATGTCTACGTATCCATACGCTGACCCCGGACGATCAGGATTCACATTTTCACAAATATGTGTATCCTGTCTCCTGCAGCTTGGACACCTGCCGCATGCAATGTTAAACGGGACTGATACCAAATCACCTTTTTTAATAAATTCGACATCACTGCCTGTTTCAACAACTTCCCCCGTAATTTCATGACCCAATACCAATCCGCTCGGTGCCGTTGTCCTGCCTCTGACCATATGCTGATCACTGCCGCAAATGTTTGTTGTAACGACTTTCAGAATGACACCATGGTTACATTTTCTGCCGACATTCAGTGGGTTGACCCCCGGACCATCCCGCAAAATCAATTCCGGATAACTTGTATCCTGTACATCTACCTCGCCGGGACTGACATAGACTACCGCTTTGTTACCACCCATACCAACCACAACTTCCTTTAAATTTAATGTGTACATGTCTAAGCACCTATAATCTATGAAAAATATAATCAATCATGCTGGAAAGCTCTCGACAAGCAGGATATCGTTGATTATATTCCAATCACTAATGTCTAGGATACAATAAGCAACCTGCGCTTAGACTGATGGGAGTTTGCCAACAGTGTCTGAATTTGCCTCAAATACCATCAGGATTCTCAAGCCCGGTAACATCACTGGTTACACCTGCCATCGGATACATCTCTTTCAGCAACCGCCGCATAATCTTTCCACTCACCGTTTTTGGCATAGCCTCGACAAACCAAACGAATTGCGGTCGGGCAAATTGACCGATGCTATCCACGAACCCGTTGCCTCAATTTGCTCCCGCAGATCATCTGCTGCAGCTGCTGATTCTCTCCCAACGTCGCAAATACAACCGGCACTTCACCTTTAATTTTATCCGGAATACCGATAACCGCTGTTTCAGATACGGCATCACTTTCCAAAATGGCATTTTCCATCTCCATCGTACTCAGGCGATGCCCTGAAACATTAAAGGCATCATCCGAACGGCCAACAACCCAGAAATAGCCATCTTCGTCTTCCAAGGCAATGTCACTGGCAAAATAAGCGCCTTCCACCTGGCTGAAGTATTTTTGGTAATAACGTTCAGGTTCTTTCCAAAGCGTGCGGCATAACATTGGAAACGGCTTGCGTATGATCAAGTTCCCTAATGTACCCCTGGAAACCGGGTTGCCATCATCATCCACAATGTCCGCATCAATACCTAAAAATTGGATACCAGCCGATCCAGGTTTCATCGGTGATAACCACGCTGCTCCTGATAAAGGACACCCTGCTGTTTCTGTCTGCCCCCACGTATTGTTCACACAAATTCGTTTTTCACCTAAAACATCACGCGTCCAATGCCATGTTTCCGGATCAAACGGTTCACCGACCAGTGACACAACTTCGAGGCAGGAAAGGTCGTACTTCTCAAGTGCCCTTTCTCCAAGACTTCGAAGCATCCTTAAAGCCGTTGGTGCTGTAAATAATTTATTGATGCGATATTTTTCAATGATTTGATAAAAACGATCCTTTTCCGGGTAATCAGGGGCGCCTTCATAGACAACGGTTGTCACACCATTCGCCAATGAACCGGCAACACCCCATATGTGCATCGTCAACCAGCCGACATCTGCCGTGCACCAGAAGACATCGTCAGGCTGATGAGCCATATGATATTTTGCATAAATATAATTTTGCACAACAAACGCTATAGCTGAATGAACGACACCCTTTGGTTTACCTGTCGTGCCGCTTGTATAAAACACAATTCCCGGTTCATTCGCCTCAACACAGGCAGGTTCGCAGTGGATACTCACTTTCTTCCGTTCCTCGTGCCACCATATGTCTCTCCCTTTTTGTATGGGTGGTTTGGTCTCCAGGCGATCAACGACAATCACACCATTAACAGCAGGGATTTCATTGATAACCTGGTCGACTTTTTCTTTTAATGGGAGTACTTTTCCCCGTCGAATACCAGCATCAGCCGTGACAATTACTTTCGGTTCAAAGCTTTCCAAACGATCTTTAAGAGACTGTTCGGAAAACCCGGAGAATATGGTGCTGTAAACAGCGCCCAAACGAAAACAAGCCAGGATCGCAATAAACGATTCGGCAAGATTAGGAAGATAGAGTGCAACTGGATCACCTTTGTTGACGCCCTGTGACTTGAGGATATTGGCAAATCGATTCACTTCAGCCAGCAGCATACGATAAGTATAAAATCGTGTCTCCCCGTCTTCACCTTCCCAGATGAGTGCCGTTCGGTTGCCGGCACCATTTTCAATATGCCGGTCTAACAGGTTATAACAAGCATTACTGATGCCACCTTTAAAAAACGAAAAATCCGGCAAACTACCACTTACCGTTTCCTGCCATGGCTCAAACCAGTGTAATTCTTGTGCAACCTCACTCCAAAAGGCTGCCGGATCTTCCTGTGACTTCCTTAACAATGATTTGAAAGCTGTCTGACTTCCCAACGACGTCGATTGTTCTTTCGTTTGATCCGGATAAACGAGCTTACTGTTTTTAATCACTTCATGAATACCACCTGCATCTGTTGTCAAGTAAATCTCCTCCTTGTATATTCTATTGATAATTGGATGAATTCGGAAATCCATGTATGTAATTTTCCGCCTGCGCAACACACATCAATTACTTAATTTCCTGTATTGTAAGCGCTATCATTTTAATATATTATAGTTCCTATAACAGAAAAATTCAAGAATTAATTATATTATTAAATATCCCATAACTCTGTGTTCGATGTTGAAACCGCGACTGCTCCGGCATCTAAAGCCGAAGAAACTTCTTCTTTATTCCTGACCAGGCCTCCTGCTATAACGGGGATTTTTGTCTGACTGTGAATATGCTCAATAATATCCGGAATAAGCCCGGGGAGCAGTTCAATACAATCCGGCTGAAAACGATCGATCAGCTTTAAATTATGGTCAACCGCCATACTATCCAATAGAAACATGCGTTGAATCGCAAGCAGATCATGTTTTTTGGCAAGCTTAATAATATTGCCCCTGGTAGAAATAATGCCATCCGGTTTTATATGTCGAATGATATATTCCATCCCATACTCATCAGCTTTCAGTCCCTGAATTAAATCGAAGTGTACCAGGATTTGCTTATCAGCCTGTCTTGAATACTTGATTAAACTTTTTAACTGAGCAAGGCGGGTTTCCAGGAAAACAATGGTCTGATGATCAGAGTCCAAAACCTTTTCGAAATCCTTCATCGTTTTGATGGCTGGCAATATACCTGTTGGCAAATTCATATGAGGACCTCCTTCATGAATGGTTTTCCATCCGCTTCTCCATATCTTCTTTCGTATAAATTACTTACATTAGATTGCCGTAGTGTTTTTAAAGATCTTTTCTCATTGCCGCAAAACCCATGAACTGCGACATAACTACTGGAAAGTCTTCCTTGCAGTCTACCTGGACTGAGTGTTGGTTCGTCGCTGCGGAAAAATACTCGCTTTCCGCGGGGAACGCTTCAGCCTCCTCGCTCGCAAAGACCGCTCGCTGCGGGGTCTTCAGACTGTTCCTTTCCCGCAGGAGTCTCGCATTTTTCCGCAGCTTTGTGTTGTGTTCTGTCCAAGTGAGAGAAACCCCGTTAACTTTTTCGTGGTTTAAAACATCCAATATGCAGAACATCAATATCAGCGGAGGAAATACGCGGAGACTCCAGCGGGAGGATAGGCATAGGTGAGACCCCGCAGTGCGCCAGCGCGAGGAGGCTCACCAGCCGCCCGCGGAAAGCGGAGCGTATTTCCGGAGCGATGTCATTGAACTCACATTTTTCACTGTGTCGCAGTTGTATCAACTAAGCAACTAGTTTTAAGAAAACAGCCTTTTTAAAAAACACAGTATCCACATTCTATAGCTGGATACTGCGCGTGTAACAAATCCTGTTTAATGTTGTCACCGTTATTGATTTGACACAAGTCGGATCATTTAAGCACACTACCCCATTGACCGCTCTTCAATCAAATCCTGTTTCATCTTCCACAAATCATAGCTCAAATCAACAAAATACGTCTGCGGGTTAAGCAGCCGCAGTGTTTCATGCCAAATAAAGGTGAGCTGTTTTTCATGATAGTCGTGAATCGCTTCAAGTGTCGGCAAATGATAAACCTGTTCGCCATTAATAAAAATGGGCTGCAGCAGTTCATAGGCTTCATAGTCACTCACATATTTGAATTTTTGCGGGAAAAACGGGTCGAACATTTTCAGTGGCTTGTCGTCCACTGTCTCATGTTCGAATGCAACATAATCACCTTCTGATTTATTCGTTTTACGGTTAATGATTCTGTATACTCTTTTCAGTCCGGGCGTGGTGACTTTAGCTATATCATCGGACAGCTTAATGACCGGAAGCATTCCATCTTCCGAATCTTCCCTGGCCGTGAGCTTGTACACCCCGCCGAGTGATGGCTTTCTGGCACCGGTAATCAATTTCGTTCCGACACCCCATGATGTTATTTTGGCTCCTTGCAGTTTTAGATGCATGATGACCTCTTCGTCAAGATCATTTGATGTCCATAATCCCCACGTAATCCAAACCTGCTTCATCAAGCATTTGCCGGCCTTCAATCGACAGTCGGGCTAAGTCACCGCTGTCAAGACGGATAGCATTTAATTTTTTACCTTGGGATTCGAGCATTTTTCCGGTTTTGATGGCATTAGGAATCCCTGATTTGAGCGTATCGTAAGTGTCAACCAAAAGTGTTGTCTGATCGGGTAAGGCCTTGGCAAAATTCCTGAATGCCTCTTCTTCTGTGTCGTGATCCTGAATCCAGGAGTGGGCATGAGTCCCCTTCGACGGAATATTAAAAAGCTTACCGGCACGCATGTTGGATGTTGCGTGAAAACCGGCAATGTAAGCGGCACGAGCACCCCAAACAGCAGCATCTGCCTCCTGTGCCCGTCGTGAGCCGAATTCCACCAGCGTATCACTATTGGCAACCTGTTTAATACGGCTTGCCTTTGTTGCAATCAGGCTCTGGTAATTCATGAAATTCAGAATGGCTGTTTCAATTAGCTGAGCTTCGAAAATACGCGCTTCAACACGGATGATGGGTTCATTCGGAAAAACAATTTCCCCTTCATTCATGGCATGTATATTTCCAGTAAAAGCAAATCGCCTTAACTCGTCCAGAAATTCTTCTTCATAATTTTCTTCCTGCTGTCTTAAGTAAGTGATATCCTCTTCCGTAAAGTGCAGGTTGTTGATGTAATGAACAATCCGCTCAAGCCCGGCAAAAACCGTATAGCCATTTTTAAAGGGATTCTTCCGGATATATGCGTCAAAAACGGCTTTTCGATTATGGGAGTTATTTTTCCAATGGGCATACATCATATTGATCTGGTATTTGTCCGTGTGCAGCGTTAAATTTTCGTACTCCATTTTTCTCCTCCATTTATGCATGTGACTTTAATGTTAATGTATATTTAATGTTAGTTAATAAAAGCCAAAATTTAAACCAATATACCAGTCGGAGCGGTTTTCTCCGCTTAACCCTTATCATCATTCATTCGCTTTTCCATCTCTTCCTTTGTATAAATCACTTGCATCGGGTTACCGCCGACAAACGCTCCGGTCGGGACATCCCGGTTGACAAGTGTCGCGGAGGAAATAATTGCACCGTCACCTATTGTTACGCCGGGCAGGATTGTGGAATTAGCGCCAATCATCACATTATTGCCGATCACGACCTCACCAATCCGGTATTCTTTGATTAAATATTCATGCGCCAGAATGGTTGTATTATAGCCGATTACACTGTTTGATCCAACCGATATTTTTTCCGGAAACATAATATCCGGCATCACCATAAGTGCAAACGCCGTCTGTTCCCCGACTTTCATCCTTAGAAAAATTCGATAGAGCCAATTTTTCACACCCAAAAAAGGGGTGTAACGCCCCAATTGGATAAAAATAAAATTTTTTACAACTTTCCAGAATGACACCGTTTTATAAATTTGCCATAACGAATTGGCCTGTTCGACAGGGTACCGATTGGTTTTTCGCATACATTACACTCCTGTCACTTTCAAAAGATCCAGCATATCATCCAACATATATGTCGGCTTATACGTTATTAACTTCTCCCGGCCTTTCAGTGACCAGGCCACACCTGCTGTCTTAACACCTGCATTGTGACCTGCTTCAATATCGTGCGAATTATCACCAACCATTAATACAGACGATGCATCTGCTTCCAAAGAATTCATCGCTTTCATGATTGATTCGGGATGCGGTTTGGCATGAACAACGTCATCAAGTGTAACAATCGTTTCAAAATAATCAGCAAGTCCGGTAACCTTTAAGCCCATGTCAACCGTCCCCTTCATTTTTGACGTAACGATACCGAGCTGAACATCCCGTCTCTTAAGCTCATCTAACGTTTCGGCAACATTGGGGAAGGCTTTAACATAATCATCGTGATGCTCCTGATTATGTTTCCGGTACGTTTCAATCATCATATCCACTTGGCTGGAATTGAATTGCTGAAATGAGTCCCTTAATGGCGGACCGATAAATTCAATCGCTTGCTCACGGGAAAGCTTTTTCCCATAATGGCTGAACGTATGCATAAAGGATTCGATAATCAGCTCATTCGTATCGATTAACGTGCCATCAAGGTCAAAGAGTATGGTATGAATGTTCATGTGCAGGTTCCTTCCTTTTTCGATTTTCCACACGCTTCCAGACAAACGCCACAGTCATCGTCAGCAAAATCGCCGTTACCAGACGGATGACCAATAATGGCCAGACAGGGATCCCCAATGGAATGAAAATCAGTGTATCTTCCACAACCGCATGACAGGAGACAAGGAATATCAATGCCAAATACATATCCCGTCTGGAAACACCATCTTCTTTCACCGCCTGTATCATGAGTCCGGCACCATAGGCAAGGCCAATCGTCAGACCGGCCACAAGCGTCATGGATGTGTTCTTTTCCATCCCGAGCATCCTGGTAAATGGTCCAAGTTTATCGGATATTCGCGTGAGCCAGCCTTTTTCTCGGAAAAATTGCATTGCGATCATCAAGGGAATAACAATTAAGGCTAATTGGATAATCGCTGCAAATGCTGTTTGGAGACCATGCAGAAAAATCTCCTCCCATCCGTTCAAAACAACGTCTGATGACGAGATAAACCCATATTGCGCTGCCTCTCCTCCGCCATTCCACATCAGGTTGATCACAATGGCAGAAAGCAAGGCCAGCGAAATACGAATACCGGAAATGAGCCACCAGCTGACACCCACTTTGGATGCAACAGCTGATTCAATGAACAAATTATGGGAAAAAGATAGCATGACTGCCAATATAAAAACTTCTTTTACCGTGAATTCAAATGATACAATCGCAGCAATCCCGGCATACAAATTCAAAGCATTCCCCAGTACGAGCGGCACGGCTGCCTCACCGGATAATCCCAACAGCCCCATTAATGGCCTGATTTGATCAATAATCCAGGGCAGTACCGGCGTATATTGTAAAATTGTCACAATCAACGTAATCGGAAAAATGATCTTTCCCAGTGACCATGCAACCTGAAGACCTTGCTGCAATCCCCGCTGTAAAATGCCAGTCAATTACGCGTCCCCCACTTCTTTTTTACTTCTTTTTATTATTCTTTTTCACCTTTTTGCCATCATAATGTTTATCAGCTATGCCTTTTTTGCGACGGTACCAGATTAAAGCAGCCACAGCCAAAATAATCACAACGGAAATGAGCTGGGCCATCCGTAAGTCGGTACCCCACACATACAAGCTGTCCGTTCGCATGCCTTCGATAAAGAACCGACCGGCGGAGTAGGCCATCAGATAACTCAGGAACACTTCACCGCGCAATGGGTTCCGACGGCGCAATATCAGCAGGAGTATAAACACCAATATGTTCCAGACTGATTCATATAAAAACGTCGGATGATGCATGACACCATCAATGCACATCTGATTCATAATGAAATCAGGCAAATATGTATGAAAGCTGTTATACGTTGCTTCCGAAATCGGCCCGCCATATGCTTCCTGGTTCATAAAATTGCCCCAGCGTCCGATTGCCTGCCCCAGAATCAGGCTTGGCGCCGCAATATCTGCCAACTGCCAGAATGACACTTTTTTGACGCGGGCAAAAATCAGCGCTGTCAAAACCGCCCCTATTAACGCACCATGAATGGCAATACCGCCCTCCCATATGGCAAACACTTGCCACCATGGTCCATTAACATAGCGGTCCCATTCAAAAATAACATAATATAGACGTGCGAATATGATCGCAACTGGAATCGCAAAAACAACCAGATCGATCATCAAGTCTTTTTGCAGATCTAACCGATCGGATTCCTTTGTCGCTATGTACAGTCCTAAAAAAGCACCAAGAGCAATGATCACACCGTACCAGTATATTGTCAGTGGACCAATGTCTAAAAAAACAGGATCTAATGCAGGTGCGCTGCAACTCAATTCAATCACCCCTAGTCTGTTTCATTTCCCTGATCTATCATGTCAGTCAAACGCTCGGAAAACTCCTCGGCGGCATTCACACCCATCCGTTTCAAGCGAAAGTTCATCGCTGCAACTTCAATAATAACGGCCAGATTTCGTCCGGGACGAACCGGGATCGTTGCTTTCGGAAGGTTGACATCCATGACTTTCATCGTTTCTTCATCCAAACCAAGACGGTCATACTGCTTCTTCTCATCCCATAATTCCAAGTTAATGATCAACGATATTTTTTTATGACTCCTGACCGCACCGGCGCCAAAGAGTGTCATGACATTAATAATGCCCAGACCGCGGATTTCCAGCAAGTGCTCGATCAATGGCGGCGAATTTCCAATCAGCCTGTCATAATCTTCCTGCCGAATTTCCACACTGTCATCCGCAATCAGACGGTGTCCCCGTTTTACCAATTCTAATGCTGATTCACTTTTACCGACACCACTCTGGCCGGTCAGTAGTACGCCAACACCGTAAATATCAACTAAAACACCATGAATGGCAGTAAATGGAGCAAATTTTGCTTCCAGATAGTTTGTCAGCCGGCTGATGACGCGGGTTGTTTGTCGTGGTGAATGTAATATCGGGACACCTGCCTTATCAGCCGTTTCAAGCATAACATCGGGGATATCCATCCCGCGTGAAATGACGATGACTGGCGTGATATCGGTGCAAAGCTGCTCCATGCGGCTTCTTTTAGCTTCATCCGATAAATCAAGAAAATAGGCCATTTCAGTTTTTCCGATTAATTGCAGACGTTCTCTCGGGTAGTAATCAAAATATCCGGTCATTTCAATACCCGGGCGATGCACATCACTCGACGTAATTTCCCGATGGACGCCATCCGCTCCTGCAACAAGAGTCAGATTGAAATTATCCAGCAAGTCTTGCGTTCGCACTTTGGCCATTATCAGAAACCTCCAATTTCCCTGTGTACAACTGATTTACATTGTAGCATATTTTAACAGTATCGAATATTATCTTTGACTGACAAACTAAGAAAAAACGCTGACGCGTCTTTTCAGATGCCAGAGGTCGGAGGTCGGATTGGCAGAAATCGGCGAGTTAGCCGATTTCAGGATTGAAAACGTCATCCGAAATTTATATTTTCTTACATCAAGAAAAAATCGCAGGAATGACACCTGCGATAGTCCGGGCTTATTATCTTACAGTATCTTTCAGTCTGTTCAACAACAAATTCAATATGGAAATAATGACTGCAGCGATAATGGCTGTTCCAAACCCTTCAATAACAAATGAATGGTCCATTATGGCCTGTGTGATCATCAGTGTGATGGCATTAATGACGAATAGGAACAACCCGAGTGTCAGCAATGTGATTGGCAATGTGAGAACAACGAGTATCGGTTTGATAATGACATTTAAAAGACCAAGAATAACACTGGCCAAAAGCGCCGTGCCAAACCCCTCAAGCTGAAAACCATTAAACAGCTCGGCGACGACAATCAGTGCCACCGCATTCAGAAAAACCGATATTAACCAGCGAATCAGCATCAGCGAACCTCCCGCTCATTTGGTATGACGAAAATACCGATAATATAAGCGTAGATTGACGCACCTCCCACAAAGGCGAATGCTGCAAACAGCAAACGGACAATGGTCGGATCGATATTGAAGTATTCTGCCAATCCTCCGCAAACACCTGATACCATACGCTCAGAGTTTGAACGATATAATCGCTTCCTCATCATCATATTCCTCCCTTCACCCTAGTTATTCACCAAAATGCCAAATGTAAAACTGCTCTTTACCCAGGTGTTTTTTCGCAGCTTCCTTCATATCTTCTGTTGCCCAATATTCCTGAAATTGTCCTATAACACCACTTGCCTGTGACTTATGGGATAGAATCGCTTCCATCTTCTTATCAAAATATGCTGTCACATCATTTTTTATATCCGGTTCACCAAGTTCGTTGATGTAATCATTGGTAATCGCCTGTGCCCAGACAGTAGGACGGTGCTGGGCATCCATCATCCGAACCGCCTCAATGGCTGCTGCACCCATTGCGTTATGATCAGGGTGCACGGCATGTTCCGGATAATGTGTGATAACCAGGCTTGGTTGTATCTCATCCAGGATCGATTTTAAGTGCTCGGCAACATGACGTTTGTCTTCAAATTCCATTGTCTTATCACGGTATCCGAGCATGCGAAGGTCGACATCCAGTTGTTTGCATGCTTCTATCAGTTCTTCTTTGCGGATTTCCGGAAGTGTTTCCCGGTTGGCAAAAGCGGGTGTTCCCATATTTCTGCCCATTTCACCCAATGTTCCGCATAAATAAGTGACAGGTACTTCTTCTTCACGGTATTTTGTAATTGTACCGGCAGCACCGAATGATTCATCATCCGGATGCGGGTAAATAACGACAACATGTTTTTCCATCTCTTTCACCTGACCCTTTTTGCTGAAGATATTATAAGCGTTTTGATTTTCTGAATAGATACTTGCTATTCGCCCAATGGTGTTTCACTGATATGCAGCGCAACCATCAGACGTCCTTCACGATCATGTCCGGCCATTAATAACTGCTTTTCCTTATGCAGCGTCCAGTCCGTCAATCCTTCAGCGTAAATCCAGCCCATTTCTGTTTTTAGTCCCACACGGTAGCTTTTGCCGTTGCCAATGATTTTTGCTTGTGAAAACTTAACCTTGGCATTGCGTATATATGCACCAACATTATATGCTTTATCATCAAAATGGCTCGCATAAGCACCATTTGTCGTTTCCAAATGAATATAGACCTCTTTAGCGGTAAAAGAGTCCAGTAATTCTTGTACTTGTTCAATTTCTATCGGTTTCATCCTATTTCCTCCCAAGCGTAAAGCTTCCTAATTTCAGGTTAGCGGAATGGTTATGCTGCGTCAAAAGTTTTGACCTGAAGATGCTTGAGATACTTCAAATTTCGCGCTCATGTTGTGCCGCTCTGGAACATATTTCAGAGCTTCTGGCCCATGTTGCGCTGTTCCGGAACATATTTCAGGATTTCTGGCCCATGTTGCGCTGTTCCGGAACATATTTCAGGATTTCTGGCCCATGTTGCGCTGTTCGGGAACATGTTTCAGGTTTTCTGGCCCGTGTTGCGCTGTTCTGGAACATGTTTCAGGCTTTCTGGCCCATGTTGCGCTGTTCCGGAACATATTTCAGGATTTCTGGCCCATGTTGCGTGCCCGCGAACATATTCCAAGGATTTCAAACCCAGCTCGGAATACCTCTGCACATATCTGTCATCAAATTTTGCCACAAAAAAAGATGGCGCACCCACATGCGGGTGGCCACCTCTTGTCTATTTCGATCCGACTTTTTCACGCTTTTCCATATCCCTTTCCATACGTTTACGGTCTCGTTCTAAAATTGGCTTCAAATAGTGTCCTGTATAGGATTTCTCGTGATCGGCGATTTCCTCCGGTGTCCCGGCGGCAAGGATTTGACCACCGCCGGCACCTCCCTCGGGACCGATATCAATAATATGGTCAGCTGTTTTAATGACATCCAGATTGTGTTCGATAATCAGGACGGAATCGCCATTATCAACTAGCCGCTGCAGCACATTCATCAGGCGGTTGATATCATCCGTGTGCAATCCGGTTGTCGGCTCATCCAAAATATAAAAGGTTTTGCCGTTTGAGCGGCGATGAAGTTCACTTGCAAGTTTAACGCGCTGTGCCTCCCCGCCGGATAGAGTCGTTGCAGGCTGCCCCAGTTTAATATATCCAAGGCCCACGTCGTAAACGGTCTGAAGCTTCCGTTTGATTTTCGGGATATTTTCAAAGAAATCCAGTGCTTCTTCAATGGTCATACTCAGAACGTCCGCGATACTTTTGCCTTTATATTTCACTTCCAGCGTATCCCGATTATAACGTTTGCCATCGCATACTTCACAAGGGACGTAGACATCCGGCAAGAAGTGCATTTCAATTCTGATAATCCCGTCGCCTTTGCATGCTTCACAGCGGCCGCCTTTCACATTGAAACTGAACCGGCCCTTTTTATACCCGCGTATCTTTGCCTCATTTGTCTGGGCAAACACATCCCGGATATTATCAAACACACCGGTGTAAGTTGCCGGGTTTGAACGCGGTGTCCGGCCGATTGGCGACTGATCAATGTCGATCACTTTTTCGATATTATTGAGACCGTTAATCCTTTTGTGTTTGCCGGGCTTTACTTTGGCGCGGTTCAACTGTTTGGCCAATGATTTATATAAAATTTCATTGACTAATGAACTTTTACCTGAACCGGAAACCCCGGTAATAACCGTCAACAGTCCGATTGGAAATGAGGCATCGATATTTTTCAGGTTATTTTCTTCGGCACCGACAACTTTGATTTGCTTACGTTTATTTTGTTTGCGGCGCTCTGTCGGCAGCGGTATATACTTATCACCCGCCAGGTATTGACCTGTCAGCGACGCCTTGTTTTTCTTCACGTTCTCCGGTGTATCACTGGCAACAATATGACCGCCATGCTCACCTGCTCCCGGACCAATATCAATCAGATGATCAGCTGCCAGCATCGTGTCCTCGTCATGCTCAACGACGATTAATGTGTTGTCCAGGTCCCGCATCTGTTTTAACGTATTTATCAGGCGGTTGTTATCCCGCTGATGCAGTCCGATTGATGGTTCATCAAGCACATACAAAACACCGGTCAAGGCCGAGCCGATCTGTGTTGCAAGACGAATACGCTGTGCCTCACCACCTGACAATGTCCCTGCCGAGCGTGACAGGGTCAGATAATTGAGTCCGACGTTGTCAAGAAAATCCAGCCGGTCATTAATCTCTTTTAGTATCATCTGGGCAATCGTTTCTTCCTTTTCCGTCAAATCAAGATTCCGGAAAAATTCCTTTGCACCGGTAATGGCATAATCGGTCACTTCACTTATGTGCTTTCCATTTATAAGTACTGCAAGCGCTTCTTCCTTAAGACGATAACCGTTACAGGTTGGGCAATTTTTATTAGCCATATATTTTCCGAGCAGTTCCCGGGTGAAATCAGAAGATGTTTCCCGGTATCTGCGGGCAATATTATTCAAAACACCTTCAAAATAAATGTCGTTATCACGGATTTTGCCGAAATCATTCTTATAACGGAAACGTATTTTTTCGTTGCCGCTTCCATATAAAATGATAGCCAGCTCATTCTTCGGGATCTCCTTGACCGGGATGTTCATATCGATGCCATAGTGATCACAAACACTTTTCAGAAGCTGTGGGTAATATTGAGAGCTGATAGGCTCCCAAGCCGTAATCGCATGCTGTTTCAAGGTCTTCTCCCAATCCGGAATGACCAGCTCCAAATCAACTTCAAGATTCGTTCCAAGTCCATCACAGGTTGGACAGGCACCAAAAGGGCTGTTAAATGAAAGCAGACGTGGTTCCAGTTCGCCGATTGAAAAACCGCAAATCGGGCACGCATGATTTTCACTAAACTTCAGTTCTTCATCACCAATCACGTCGACAATAATATTGCCATCACCTAATCCCAATGCCGTTTCAATTGAATCACTCAGGCGACCCTCAACACCCTCTTTAACAATGACGCGGTCAACAACTACCTCAATCGAATGCTTTTTATTTTTTTCAAGCTGAATATCGTCCGTCACTTCACGCATTTCCTGGTCGACACGAATGCGGACATAACCTTCCTGTTTCAGTTTTTCGATTGTTTTAACGTGTTCACCTTTACGACCGGAAACAACCGGGGCGAGAATTTGCATCTTAGTTCGCTCCGGGTATTCCATTATACGGTCCACCATCTGCTGAACCGTCTGTGAACTGATTTCGATGCCATGTTTCGGACATGTCGGATGGCCAACACGGGCATATAACAGGCGCAGATAATCGTAAATTTCCGTAACTGTCCCAACCGTTGAACGCGGGTTGTTGCTCGTCGTTTTCTGATCGATCGATATAGCCGGTGATAATCCTTCAATCGCATCAACATCAGGCTTGTCCATTTGTCCCAAAAACTGCCGGGCATACGCCGAAAGTGATTCCACATAGCGGCGCTGTCCTTCAGCATAAAGCGTATCAAAAGCCAACGACGATTTACCGGATCCGGATAACCCTGTCAGGACAACAAAATTATTTTTAGGTATCGATACATCGATATCCTGTAAATTATGTGCTCGGGCACCTTGGATTGTAATTGATTTACTCGGCATGAATAGGTCATCCTTCCACTTTGCTTGTTAGTCATTATTCAATGCTGCCAAAACTTAGTTCCTTCATTGGTGCTGAGGCCATCCAGTTACCCGGCCGACCCAGGGCATCACGCGCCTTCCGCTTTCAGTTCCAGCACAATATCCCGTAATTCAGCAGCTCTTTCGAAGTCAAGTGATTTGGCAGCTTCCTTCATTTCTTTTTCCATATTTTCAATCACTTTGTTTTTCTCAGTTTTGGACATTCCGGCAACATCTGTTTTCTTGCTTTCATAATCATCTGCTTCCTCTGCTGCCACGGTTGCCTGTATGACATCACGAACGTCTTTTCGAATGGTTGTTGGTGTAATGTTGTATTTCTCATTGTGCGCCATTTGTTTTTCGCGGCGACGATTTGTCTCGTCGATAGCTACTTGCATGGAGTTCGTTATCTTATCACCGTACATGATAACTTCACCATTCTCATTACGGGCTGCACGTCCCATCGTCTGAATGAGTGAGCGCTCAGAACGTAGAAACCCTTCCTTATCGGCATCCAAAATGGCAACAAGCGATACTTCAGGAATATCCAATCCTTCCCTGAGCAGGTTAATACCGACAAGAACGTCGTATTTGCCGACACGTAAGTCCCTGATAACTTCAATCCGCTCCAGCGTCTTTATTTCCGAATGAAGATAAGCAACTTTCATGCCGATTTCTTTCAGGTAATCAGTCAGATCCTCGGACATTTTTTTCGTCAGTGTTGTGACAAGCACGCGCTCATTCCGCTTGGCTCGTTTACTGATTTCCTCAATCAGATTATCAACCTGGCCATCAATTGGTCTGACATGGACTTTCGGATCCAATAAACCGGTCGGCCGGATAATCTGTTCGGTCACATCCGGTGCGTGTTCCTCTTCATATGGTCCAGGTGTCGCCGAGACATAAATCAGCTGGTTCGTCACTTTTTCAAACTCGCCAAACTGTAATGGACGGTTATCCAATGCAGATGGCAAACGAAAACCATGATCAACCAATACTTGCTTTCGCGCTTTGTCCCCGTTGTACATGCCCCTGATTTGCGGCAGGGTCACGTGTGATTCATCAATGACACAAAGAAAATCATCCGGGAAGAAATCCAATAATGTATAAGGTGTCGAACCGGGCTCACGAAATGTTAAATGACGTGAATAGTTCTCAATGCCTGAACAAAAGCCCATCTCCTGCATCATTTCAATATCATAATTGGTACGCTGCTCGAGACGCTGCGCTTCCAGCAATTTATCCTGTTCGCGCAACTCCGTTAACCGTTCTTCCAATTCCTTTTCAATATTTTTAATCGCTTTCTGGAGTTTTTCCTCACGGGTGACAAAGTGTGATGCCGGGAATATCGCCACATGTTCCCGGTCGCCGACAATTTCACCGGTTAATGCATCCACTTCCCTGATTCTGTCAATTTCATCACCGAAAAATTCAATGCGGATACAATGTTCCTCACGTGATGCCGGAATAACTTCAACCGAGTCACCGCGTACACGGAACGTTCCACGCTGAAAGTCAATATCGTTCCGTGCATACTGAATATCGACCAGATCGCGTAACAGCTGATCCCGGTCCTTTTCCATTCCCATTCTTAACGAAAGCACCTGGCTCTCATACTCTTCCGGTGACCCCAAACCATAAATGCATGACACACTGGAAACAATCAGCACATCACGGCGTTCAATCAATGCAGACGTTGCCGAGTGCCGCAGTTTATCGATTTCATCATTTATGCTGGCGTCTTTTTCAATAAACGTATCTGTCGATGGTACATATGCTTCCGGCTGATAGTAATCATAATAGCTGACAAAATATTCAACAGCGTTATTCGGAAACAATTCCTTAAACTCACTGTATAGCTGCCCAGCCAGTGTTTTGTTATGGGCAATCACAAGTGTCGGGCGGTTGATCTCTGTCAGCACATTCGAAACCGTAAACGTTTTTCCTGTACCCGTTGCACCAAGCAATGTCTGATGCCGCTGTCCGGCTTTAACCTTTTCGACCATTTCCTTTATCGCTTCAGGCTGGTCTCCGCTGGGTTCGTACTGTGCTACCAACTCGAATTTATTTTCCAAACCGAAAACCTCCGTTTATTCCACATAAACTTATTCTATCATATTTAAATTGATATTTTAACTAATAAACGAACAAACATTCGAATTTATTCACTTTACTTTTCTATTGCCCATTTTACCCGATGCACCACCAAAAATCATTCACAAAGGGTTAACCGGCATGCGTTTCATCAATTCAGATGAATCATGAAAAAACATTAGCGGCTTCATGCTGCTAATGTTTATTTTGGATGATTTCTGTCATTAATTCTGATACTGATCGTTTATCAAGCCGACGATGATATGCGTCAAGATTCGCTTCATACGCTTTTCGTTTTTTATCATCCGACAGAAAGTGCCATAATTGCTGTCCCAAATTTTCATCCGGATTGACCGAAATGGCTGTACCCTGCTGTTGTAATTGTTCTGCATTAATTTTTTCCTGTCCTGGCAATGGATCATATAGAAAGATCGGTTTCCGTTTCATGAGGCATTCACTGATGGTAACCCCTCCAGGCTTTGTCACGACTGCATCCACCTGATCATACAACTTATTCATTTCAACCTTATTTGCGATATACGGAAGCGGTGTTACCGTATTCGATTGGTGCTCAAGCAATTCCTGATATAATGCTTCATTTTTACCGCACAGTACATAATAGTGAATATTATCTGATTTGAGTGATGCCAGTAAACGTTTCAACGAGCCAACTCCAAGACTGCCGCCTGTGACTAATACCTTCAAGATTCGATCGTCAGTCCGACCTTTTCCTTCGTCTGTCTCCGTCTGAAATACGTGATCAATTGGTATGCCGGTCACATAAATATGTTCAGGCGAAACCCCCTTCTTCATTAAGTAGTTTTTTGCTTCAATTGTCGGTACCAAATGATAATCGATTCCTTCAATTCCCCAAACACCATTTATAAAAAAGTCCGTATAAACGTTAACGGTAATCGCCTGCAGTTGGTTTTTCATTTTTAGTACACTGGCAATATTCGAGGGGAGTGCATGTGTACAAAATAAAACGCGGGCGTTATGGCGGGTCATCAACCGCTTGAAAAAATGCATGAACATGGCTTCATACAGATACTGACGTTTGTGTGACGGTGTTTGTTTATAGGCAGCTCTTCTATACAACCAGTTGTATGTATCCGGGAAAAATTTAATCCAATTCAAGTAGGTTTGCGAAACCACTTTTTCGATTCTCCCATAGCTGTACGACAAAATATCCACTTTATCGCATATGATATCGTTATGAAATAAGTGGATTTCGTCAATTAATGCGTCTGCAACATGGTGATGCCCAGTTGGAATTTGCATGAATGGTAAAAATAGTGCCTTTTCCTTTTCCATTGTTTTACCTCCATCACAAACCAGTCAAACCTGGCTTCAATTACCAATGAATCTGCCCTCTGCTGCATGCTATAATTTTACCAGAGAGGAGTTTTGCAATGACAGTTTTCATTATTATGCTGATGATCGTTATCATCGGTTATTTCCTGTACAAAGCTTACAAAAATACAACAGATATTCAGATTAATAAAATACAAATAGAACCTGAACCGGCTGATCAGAACCCGGCATTATCAATCCTTCACCTGTCAGACCTGCATCTGGAAAACATATCGCTGACACCATCACAGCTGGCAGACAAGCTGAAATATGAACCGGTCGATATGATTGCATTGACGGGGGATTTTCTTGACCGGAAACGTACAATCCCCAAGCTTTTGCCATATTTACGCGTGTTACACGATATGAAACCTGCTTATGGCATCTATGCTGTTCTGGGCAATCACGACTATGTTCTGAAAGGCCAGGATTTGTCAGACCTTATTACCACGTTGAAGCAGCATGATGTTCATGTGTTACAGAATGAAAGTGAAAGCTTTTCGATTAATGGACACGTTATTAATGTGATCGGCATTGATGACGACAGCACTAACCGCAGTAACATTCCTTTAGCTTATAAGGATGTGAATCAAGGGACGAATGTAGTGCTGACACATGATCCCAATATCGTTCTGGATATGCAAGGGTACACATTTGATTATTTGATGGCCGGACATTTTCATGGTGGCCAAATTTGCTATCCTAAAGCTTATCATCTTGCTAAAATGGGCAAACTTGCCAGGCAAAATATGATCAAAGGGCTGCACATGCATAACAAAGCACCATTTTATATCAGTGAGGGACTTGGCCAAACCGGTCTTAATATACGGATCGGCTCAAGACCCGAAATAACGTTTCACCAGATTCCGATCAACAGCTCCAAAAGCGCCTGATTCATGATCCCCCATCTAACGGACAGTAAACCGTCAATGAATGGCGGCTATCTGTCCTTAAAAGTGAAGCCCTGCTCTATGTTGGTTTCGAATAGTCCAGCAGCTGGTTTGTGGACATGAACAAATAGACAGGCACGTTGTGGTTTGCCGTATTAGCGATAAAACCAATCAGTGAAAATGTCAGCTGTTTAACGAGACGATAATAGCGATTTTGGAGTGAGAACGTCTCAAATCCTAATCTTTCAGTTCCTTTATGCAATGCCGTAATACCGATAATTGCTTTGATAGCATAACGTCTTGGATGCTTTTCAACGTATCGGGAGAGACACTGCAAATCATTCCGGATCATATGATATAACAGTATAGCTTTTTTCATCTCGCTCTTGACCTGTTTGAGCTCACGAATCATGCGCACATTATGCAAATGAATTTTTAATAACAAGTCGTTTTTATGAATGGTTGTCCCGTCCTTCAGTACAACTGTCTTACCTTTATATTTTGTTAATCTGACACGAAATATTGTTTTATTGTGTTCATGGTCAGCTACATGATGAAGCCTGGTAAAGTTGTAATAAATTGGGTCGAATGTGTTCCATAATGTTAATAAATAACTTTTCATTGCCTTTTATCCTTTACTTTTGCTGGTTTCATTCATTAGTTTGCATAATCAAAAAAATTATATTGAAGGTATTTTAATCCAAAAGCTCTTTTCGTAAGCTTTGTTGCTCTTCGTAGTCGAATATAAACTGCGACACACTGAAAAAGTTGAGTGCAGTGACACCGCTCCGGAAATACGCTCCGCTGCTTTGTGCTTTATAATCATATTATTTATCGTGTAATCAATCCTCTCTTGAGAGTGTTGATTGGAGTGGAGGCCAGTCGACTCCTGCGGGAAAGCGGGCAGCTGAAGACCCCGCAGCGGCGGTTTTCCGCAACGGTGGCTGAAGCGTTGCCCGCGGAAAGCGACTGGCCGGAACGAAAATCAACAAAGCACTCTACGTCGCAACAATCTTTGAGAAAGCAGCCAATCCAGAAAGTCGAAAAACCCGGCCTCTTAAAAAGCCGGGTTTTGTATTTGCATTCCTTCCTTATTCAGTTACAATCAGTTCGCCAATAGCTCCTTTATGAACATGTTCGAATTGATGGGTGACAAATGGATATGTCCCAGCTTCTTTGACTGTGAATTCTACTACTGCACCGCCACTCGCCGGTAATCCAACTGTTTGCATGCCTTCTTGGTGATTGGCAGGGTTCCCGTCAATGTATACATCATCAAACATAGTACCGATTACGTGGAAACTGCTGATTTCATTTGGTCCGACATTATTGATATAGAATCGTACCTTGTCACCAACTTTGGCTTCGAGTGGTTCATCAATTAATGCGCCGACTGTACCATTTGTGTTAGGCTGATCTTCGTGAAGTGCTTTTGTCGAGAATACAACCTGGGATGGTTCTTCGTTTGTCATATTATCAAGATCATTATATTTGTACCATTCGTTCTGGATGATTACATATTCCTGATCAACTTCATCATCTGTTGGATAGCCATCATCCGGTTGTACAATAATCACACCATGCATGCCATTAGCAATATGGGACAGGACTGGATCTGTTCCACAGTGATACATGAATACACCAGGGCTTGATGCCTGATAAACAAACGTTCCATCTTCATTTGGGCCTACATCGGCATACCCTTTATCAGGTGCAGTGTGGACGGCATGAAAGTCCATACTGTGCGGAATGGATGGATCCATATTATCCAACGTAAAATGAATGGTATCGCCTTCGTTAACAACTACCACCGGACCGGGTGCTTCACCATTGAATGTCCAGGCTTTATAATTGTAGTCATCCTCAATCTCAATATCCGTAATCTGTGCTGTCATGTTAATGTAAACATCATCACCATCCCGTTCAATATCCAATGGGGTTGGCTCATGGTTTATCCCTTCATGAGCGGGGATAACCTCAGGTGCTTCCTCAGCACTTGCCCTCTCAACAGAATATTCCAAATCAGGTGATACATCTGTTTCAGATTCGGCATTTTCCCCTGAACAAGCAGATAACAACAACACCAAAACACTCAGACCAACAACTGCTTGAATCCCTAACCATTTGAACATTTCAACCACCTCTTAATGTTGTTAGATAAGTACAACCATTCGGTCTTGTTTGGTCTTTGATTGTTATCTGCCTTATGCGAATGATTCACCCTATCTTTATCTATAGTGTACGTTCATTGGCCTTGCATCCCTGTGATTCAAATCACTTAAATCATGTTCATTTATGAACAATTTATGTCGCTATAAATATAGTGAAAAGTTGATATATCAATGGTTTAAAGTCTCATTTACACTATTGTCATTGTGAAAAAATAGCATATAGTTTTTACATTTATTCTCATTTATATCTCATGTAAAAAACACTCCCCATTTCCTGATGAGCAAAGGAAACGGAAAGTGTTTATGAATGCTAAGGCGATGCTTCCGATTGATCAGCAAAGACATTCTGAAGCATATAGAGAATAAGACTGACTGTAATCACGAGGAAGCCCCAGCCTAATATTTCCTGATCAGATTCCAAATAACTGTTGCAAACCCGGACAGGTGCCTCAATATAAATCCAGGCCAACAGTCCGAACATGGAAATGTAGTTAAAAATAATAAAACTTTTCACTAAAGAACTGATCTTTTTCCAGCTATCCCGGAGCGGTATGCCAGCTAATAGCGGCAGACTGCCAAATTTGAACAGTTCCATGGACCACATCTCGAGCGACCTGTCGATGTTTAATGGAATCATCCAGTAGGCTGTAATAAAAATGACAAGCAGGATACCGGCAATACCGTTTTCATTCCATTTGGTGAAAAACGCCTTAAATCTTTCTTGGAAAACATCCGCCATCAGCCATCCGGACACGATCAAGAGCGGAATCTGGACAAGCATATGGGTTATCATAATCGATTCCAGCGTATTTCTGACAGGTGGGATGATCAGAAAAGCAAGCAAGATCATCCCATATAGAAAGTTTCGCATTTGCCTGCCTCCCCGTACCGCTAAATCTATAGCACTAAGCCAACTGTTCTTTCTTGTAAGTGCCAGGAACTGTTTTGCTCCGAATTCTAATAAACCGTATGAAGTGAATGACAAATATGGCTACCGAAATAAATGCCAACACCCCGATAACACCACCAAATAATGCAGGGCCCATCCATTCCGGAATATGGGTTGCCCATCTTCTCGGTGTACTCAACACGCCGGATACAAGGAATGAACCACTGAGCGCAGCTATGGAAACCGCATAACCGACAAAAGCGAATTTGTCAGCTGCGTTCGTTTTAATCGAACTATCCTGTTTAGCCAGATAATACATAAATCCAAAAATCATGGCACAGGCCCCCAGTGCCATATACATATGGAAGTGTCCCGGGACCCATTTCGTATTGTGCATGACCTGGTTGACGACAATCGTCGCATCGACAATGGCCGGAACAACACCAGCTACCCAGCCGAACATCGACATGAAAATCAGACCTGAGCCTACATCCCACTTAATACCTGATTTATACACAATCATCAGCGCGCCATAAGCTGTCACCACAAGCACCGGCAAGCCATTGGCATGGGAAAGTGCCTGTCCCATAATCAACATCCATGTCGGCATAACAGAGTCCATCAATAAATGATGCGTATAGATCAATAAGGTAAAGACAGTCGACATCGTCCAGGCAATCAGGAATACTTTGTTAACCGCCCACGTCCGCTTCGTATATTGCTGTAAAACTTCATAGACCGCAATGACGCCCATATAAATAATCGAATTTGCAAAAATATGGCCAAACGCGTACGTCAGATTTTTCGCCAGCAGCGGATCAACGGTAAATGCCGGATTAATGACATTGATAGCATTCATGATCAATACGGCAGCCCCGACGGTTAATGCGGTGACATTGATGATGACAACCATCGTACTGGCAACAACGGTACTGGACGGCGCATCAGCCTCTGCTTTTTTTCCGCTTATAACATCCCAGCCCAGTCCTTTAGCCAAGCTGCCATAATTTTTTATAATCGCTCGACCGGCGTCAAGGTAGAACAATAAAAAGCCAACACCTAAAATCAGCATACCGAATAAATACAGAAGGGCACCGATTGTTCCCCACGCATTTGCTGAAAGCTGCGGCAGCGGGTATAAGAATGTCCAGGAACTTGCATATTCAAATGAAAATACCCCAATGATGACCATGACAACACCAATCAGGAAAAATACCAGATTTGTCATCAATACGTTTTTCGATAAGTCCACATATTTACTTAAAAAATAAGCCATTATGCCTGCAGCCGCAAACGCAGAGGCCCCAACCATACCAGTGCCGTGTATTGTAAGAATTTGGTAAAACGCAGCCGGTTGCAGATCGAGAACACCACCTTGTGATAAGAGCATTAAAATCCCAAATATTATCATGACAAGAATAATCAAACCGCCAGCTATCAAATAAGAAACAACGACATTATTACGGGATTTTACCGATTCCATTCATCACACCTCCATCATGTTATTCTGTTACCGTTAACTCCGCCGTCATTAAATGATGAGCCAAGCCGCAATACTCCATGCAGAGAATTTCATAGGTACCCGGTTCATCAAATGTTATATAAACTTCATTCGTGTACTCGGGCATCGCCTGGGTCTGCGTGAGTATATTCATATCCTCATCATAGATACCAAATCCGTGATTAACATCCTGGCTGGTTACATGAAATTCAATCGGCTCGCCAACTTTAAATTCGGTTTGACTGATCTCCCAGCCAAATTGCAGTGCCTCCACATCAACGACGACCGGTTCTTCGTCTGCACTGTATACAGGCTGATTGTATGGAAGGTCTCTTAACGTATAAATCGATACCGCCAATAACAATACAATTAATGCTGCACCATAAAATGTACGCGCCTTGTACCACTTTTTCTTGATCGGTGTATAATCACTTTTTTTCGTGGATTTCAGGGCGACTATACCAAACACCGCTGTAACAACCAGCATGAAAAACAGACTGACAACCCATGCAATTGTTTGTATCAACTCGATGACCCCCTTTAAGATAAACTCCATTCAGAATAGATCTGTATAATCGGTTTCATCATACGAGAAAAGCAGCCGCCTCCGAGTGATGTATATCACTCATTTAAGGTTATTTTTCGAAAAAACAGTTTTTTTAGTTTTTATGGTTACAACCATCTAAACAGTAAAAAAGCAGCAAGATACAATGAGTACCTTGCTGCTTGTTAAATTGAAGCAAATCCAGGATATATTTACGCATACTTGTTTTCCCGATACCGATTTTGGGTTGTGATAATACCCAATTCATGATGATCTTCTTCATAAAGGGCACTTTGAACAAAACGTACTTCGCCATTATCACCGATTATTTCCAGTTTGAAGAACGCACCGCTTTCTTGCAGTGCATAATAAAATGCGTCCATATCAGCCACTTTTTTTCCGTTGACTTTTGAAATCGTTTCACCTATAGAAATGCCCAACCGGTCTGCCGATGTACCAGGGATAACGGCCAATACCTTTATACCGCGTTCATGCTTGTTGAAAAGAGGAGCTTTTTCCTGATCCTTTAAACGATGCCGGTAACTGAAATACTCCCGTCCAACGATCCCGGTCATTACAGCTGCCAGCGACAGCCAGCCAATATACATACTGCCGATAACCAGAAACAGAACAACCAGACTTAAAATATGGATTGAATTGGCTAAACGTGATGCAGCCTTTTCGGGCAAATCCCCTTTCACAGCATGATTAAATCCAACGATAAACGGTACCAGCACAAGGCTATATGTTTCACCGCCCAATGAAAAATACGGCCAGAAAGAGGCAAAAGATGTAATCGAGCCACTGGGAATCAGGACAAAAAACGGGATCAGCGTCATTTTTTTAAGGTGATGCACACCTACCCATGTCCCCCTGCGACCAGTCTCCAAAGCCGGAAATGTATCATTCCGGGTGTGCCGCTTTAATAAAAATGCCTCTGCCGTTAATAACAGAGCTAACAATAAACTCAGGGCAGTGAAATTTGGAGCTTCGAATAAATCGGACGGAATAAATGACTGATAATCCAATACAAACGGTGACAATAACAGCAAAAAATACGTTACGCCAATTGTATAAGCCGGTGATAACATCGTTAAGCGAAGGGCCAAACTGAGTAAAATGGTCACACCGGTGATAAGGAAAATCGTTTCATACGAAAAAACCATGCCTGACCCAATTGTTATGATCGATAATAAAAAACCAACTATCAAAGAAACAAGCCACGTATTTTTCCATTCTGAAAAGATATCAAAAATCTTCAAACCAAACTGTTTACGTTCCATTTTGATTCGTTTATATCCAACTGCTATCAGTAAAATGACTGCCCAATACACAAGCGGGTTTAAAAAGAACCTTCCCAGGCCGTTTGCCAGTTCCATAAACCATGATTCTGCCACCATGATCACCTTCTGTCATAACTTCTCTGATTCACTATATTCGATATCTATCGACGTATTTCCTGCAAATTATAAGAAAAAACGCTGACGCGTTTTTTCAGAGGCCAGAGGTCGGAGTCGGATTGGTAGAAATCGGCGAACCAGCCAATTTCAAGATTGAAAACGTCCCCTGAAATGATATACTTTTTTAACTTTTGAAAAGAAATCCGCGAGTACTACCCGCGGGCTTCCTGTCTAATTATATAAAACAGCCAACGCTTCTTCCATTTGCCGGTCATCTTCACCATTACGGACATGATCAACGACGCTGGTTTCAATTGATCCTGCTGTTTCCTCATCCACTTCTCCGGTCACTTCCAGGTCATTGTCCGCTTGAAAGTTTTCAACGGCAGTTTCGGTCTGTTCACTGAAGTAACCATCCGTACGACCGGGATCATAACCTAATCCTTCCAGCATCACCTGGATATTCCCCACATCTTCTCCTGTCTCGTCAAAGGTAATAGGCTCCTCCACCTGAACAGGGTTTGTGAAGTAGTAGTCAGGCTGCTCGACGTTAACTGTAGGCTCTACACCATCTTCATGAATCCATGTGCCTTCGGGTGAAAGCCATTTGAATAAGGTTAATTTGACCCTGCTGCCGTCATCCCCGACAGGTACAGCTTGTTGAACTGTACCCTTGCCAAAGCTGTTTGTTCCAACAACATCATAGCCTGCCTCTTTCATGGCGACTGCCAGAATTTCTGACGCGGAGGCACTTCCTTCATCTACAAGGACGCTGATTGGATAAGGTTTTTTCTCATCTAATTCTGAATATGACTTTTCTGTCTCACCATTTTGACTTTCAATTTGAACATAAGGCATATCTTCCGGAATGAAATTTTTCAATACGCCTTCAACAGAGTCCAAAACACCACCCGGGTTGCCGCGCACATCAATAACCAGGCCTTCGATACCTTCATTCTCCAGTTCTTCCAGTTGCCCGGTGAAATGGTCTCCTGTATTTTCCGCAAAAGATGTTATTTCAATGACACCCGTTTTCTTTCCATCAATCGTTTCCACTTCGGAATAAACGGTTTCGACCGGTATGTCATCACGGACCAGGGTGACATCAAACGATTCCGAAACGCCGGACCGCTGGATTTCAATAACAACTTCTGTTCCTTTTTCACCGCGGATTTTTTCGACCGCTTCATTCAAACTCAATCCTTCAACACTTTCACCATCAACACTTAAAATCTGATCATTCGGCCGCAGCCCTGCTTCTTCAGCAGGTGAATCCTTAATCGGCGATACAATTGTGACCTGATCATTAACCATGCTTACTTCAGCACCAATTCCCTCAAATGATGATTCAATGGTCTCATTAAATTGCTCCATCGATTCAACATCCATATAGGAGCTGTACGGATCTTCCAATGAGGCAATCATACCTTGAATGGCACCCTCAATTAATTGGTTGTCCTCTACATCTTCCAAGTAATGTTCCTGAATTAAATTATAGGTTTGTGCCACTTTTTGCATGTTAGTCGGCGGATTGCCACTGTTCTGATCCGGCATTTCAGCTGATTGTTCAGGCGCTTGATCCACTCCGGAGTCAGGCTGAGCCAGTGTTACCCCCAAGTATGCTCCTGCAAACCCCAATACCAGCGCACCAGCCAGAAGGAGTACGATATATAGCTTTTTCTGCTTCATTTTTTCACCCCAACTTATATATATTTACCTGACGTCTTGTCCATTCCAAAAGTCGAGGAAGACGATTAGATTAACCATTTATCCCTGTTTCTGCTATTATCTACAAAAAGGCATCACACCGTAATGTGCGATGCCTTTAATGATATAGTTTATGCAGACAAAATGCAATGACATGTGATTATTTTTAAGGGAGGTAACTTAATGGATTGGCTGAATTGCTTTTCGCGTTGTTCCAGTTACCTGTGTGAATTTCAAAATGCAGGTGCGGGCCTGTTGAACGGCCGGTATTCCCGCTTGCTCCTATGGTCTGTCCACTCGAAACTGATTGTCCCACTGAAACGGAAATGCTGTTCAGATGGGCATAAAGTGTCGTGTAGGAGGTTCCGTCAAGAAAATGACTTACCAACACAACGTTACCGTATCCGCTCATCGTACCGGCGTAGCTGACAGTTCCAGATGCAGCCGACTTAACCGGGGTGCCTATCCCTATTCCGTAGTCAATGCCATGGTGGAATGAGCCCCCACGATACTTATAGCCTGATGTGAGAGCACTTCTGCCGGCTGATAACGGATGGATGAACTTACCGTTGCCTGACGTTACCTGTTCAGGGGAATCACCGCTTGAGTTGTTGGTCGAGTTGCCGCCGGAATTTGAACTATTTTCTTCTTCCCTGGCAAGCTGTTCTAATCTTTCTTTCTCCTGCTTAGCTTCTTCCATAGCTTCCTGAGCCGCTGCTTCTTGCTGCTGCAGTATTTCCTGTTCGTCCTCCAGGCTTACCTTATAGCTTTCCAGTTCACTTTCCTCTTCTTCCAGGTCACCAAGCAAACTCTCTTTTTCAGACATTTGCTCGTCCAATTGTGATTTTAAGGATTCAAGGTCCTGTTTTTGATCCTCAAGTGAAGCTTTTTTATCTTCCACTTCACCTTTCTTTTGTTCAACATCTTCTTTCTTACCTTCTAACTCAGCTTGCTTATTCTCGACTTCCTGTTTTTCCTGAACATGGGTTTCCATTATGTTTTTATCCTGGTCCATAATGGTATTAACTGCCGAAGATCTGCTGATAAAATCACCAAAACTTGTTGCTCCAAAAATCACTTCTATGTATTTCGAGCTGCCCCCGTTGGATTGAATAGAACGAAGGCGGTCTTTAAGCATTTCCTCCCGTTGTTCAATTCGCTCTTGAAGCTCTTGAATCTCATCTTTTAATTGATCGATCTGCCCAGTTAATTCATCAATCTCATTGCTTAAATTATCAAGCTGTGAGTTCGTATCAGAAATTTCATCTTCTTTAGTTGCAATTTCATCCCTGGTATCAACCAACTCCTGGTCTATTGAATTAATTTCACTATTGACACTGTCCTGTTCATCAAGGTTTTCCTCGATTTTGTCTTCTGTTGCCTCTTTATCGCTCTGCAAATCAGACCGTTCTTCTTCTATTTCCTGTTGTTCATTCTGTTTATTTTGGATTTCCTGCTCCAGTTCATCGGTACTTTGAGCTGATACACTCTGCATACCAGCTGCTCCTGTACCGAAAACCATAACTGTAGCCAATGAATAAGAAATAAATTTCCTCATCTCGTTTCCCCTCTCTGCGGAATCTAAATGGTATGTCTCTATTTAAACTTTCAGGAATTTGCGTACGCTCATAACACTTCCCCAAATACCTATAAACGTTCCAATCAACAAAATAATCAGGGATAACTGCCAGGCAAATGGATGAAATGGCAATAAATCTACAAAAGCGTACGTAACTTGACCACTGAGGTTATTCACCAAATAATGATACCCTGTCAGAACAGCAGCAATTGGAATTATGGACCCGAATATGCCATGCAGCGCACCTTCAATGAAAAACGGCCAGCGAATAAAGTTATTGGTAGCACCGACAAGCTTCATAATACCGATTTCTCTGCTGCGGGCCATAATTGTAAGTTTAATTGTGTTTGATATAAGGAATATAGCAGTAAAGACTAATCCGATAATCAATACCAAACCAATGTTGCGTGCGTATTCATTAAATTGAAACAACTGCTGAACAACATCTCTTCCATAGTTGACTTCCTGGATATTATCCAAATTATTAATTTCCGCTGCTAACGACTCTGTTTGGGTTGGTTTCTTTGCCCTAACAGTAAAAGCATGGTTCAATGGGTTGTCCTGCTCAAACATCTGCCAGGTGGAACCTTCTTCGCCCATGTCCTCAATTAATTGACTGAGTTCTTCATCTTTTGAGCTGAATGCAACAGTTTCTGTTTCATTCATTTGTTCTATGGCCGAGCCAATTTCATTTATTTCTTCCTCATTTGCAGTACGGTCGATTAATGCTTCAATCTCGACATCTTCTTCCAGACCCTGAGCCATGTGATTAAGATTCAGCATTAACGCGAGAAAAGCTCCCACAAGCAATAGTGTTGTTGTGACTGCGCCTACAGATGCCACCGTCATCCAGCCATTTCGGAAAATATTTTTGGCACCTTCTCTGAAATGGCGCTTAGTTGTTCTATACTTCATAGCCGTAATCACCTCGTTGCTCGTCACGCACGATTAAGCCGTCTTCCACTGCGATTACGCGCTTTTTAATCGTATTGACAATCTCCTGGCTGTGAGTGGCCATGATCATCGTCGTACCTTTGTCATTAATCTCTTCAAAAACCCGCATGATTTCCCATGACGTTTCAGGATCCAAATTACCGGTAGGCTCATCCGCAATGACAATTTTAGGGTTGTTCACAATGGCACGTGCCGTCGCCACACGCTGTTGTTCACCTCCGGATAACTCGTCCGGAATGAAGCGTGCCTTATTCTTCAATCCGACCAGTTCCAGAACATCCATAACGCGTTTGCGGATATTGCGGGGGGATTCTTCAATGACTTCAAGTGCGAATGCGATATTTTCATAGGCTGATAGTTTTGGAAGCAACTTGAAATCCTGAAAAATGACACCAACATCCCGGCGCAAAAATGGAACCCGCTTTTCCTTCAGTGTGCTTAAGTCAGTATTATTAATCACAATGGTACCGTCAGTCGGCTTTACTTCACGGTAGATAAGCCTGATAAACGTTGATTTGCCGGCACCACTCGGTCCGACAACATATACAAATTCACCTTGATCAATATTTATATCAATCCCATTCAGGGCAGTCACACCATTCGCATACGTCTTGTAAACGTCTTTCATTTTAATCATGTATGTATCACCTTTTATTCATAATGTTGTAACTCTTAGCTGTTAAAATTCATCATAATTCGGTATAAGAAGACTAACTGCGTTTTAAATCGGGATGGTTTAACAATTTTTATTCATTATAACATTTTTCAGCAGAAATTTTAGGCTTATAATATTACATTTTCATTTCATTTTATGTAATTTGAATCAATCTTTGTAATATTTTAGATAATTTATGCGGAATTTGCAGGAGGGAGGAAAAGACTGGATGGTTTCCGGACAGGCAACAAAAAAAGCTTGACCCATATGTAAACAGGTCAAACTTTTGTCTGTTCGTTATTAATTGTAATTTTCGACTAACCATGTTGCAAGTGTTTGTGCATCTTCATCGCTGACTTGTTCCTGTGCCGGCATGCTTCCTGTACCATTTTGGATGATATCGACAACTTCATCGGCAGAATAGTCTGCACCAACTGCTGTTAAATCATCCCCGGCACCACCGGAAAGGTCAGCACCGTGACATTGAGCACAGTTGCTTTCGTAAATTTCTTCACCGGCTGCGGCGGTTTCTCCTCCGCTGTCGTCAGCTGATTCTTCGGTACCAGTATCACCAGTGTCACCACCGGTATCACCGTCACCGCCGTCATCTCCACCGCCGCCACAAGCGCCGAGCACTAACGCTGTGCCGAAAACAATTGTTAATAACCATTTCTTCATAGTTAAATCCCCCCTAACAAAATTTAGTGAAAAGGTTATCACAGTTATTATAACCTAATGCTAAAAAAATAAAACTCCCGTTCCTGATTTTTCTCAGGGGATAACATTACTAAACAGCGGACACATTGGGACTTTTAACAAAATGTGTCATTTTCATGAATTTTTTTCCGCATGTAACCTGAACAACCAACTGAATGGGGTGATTCACGCTTGCTTCAATCAATCCGCGAACGTAAATACGCATCGATAAATGGGTCCAGATTCCCGTCGACAACGCCTTGTGCGTTACCCACCTCAACATTGGTACGATGGTCTTTTACCATGGTATAAGGGTGGAAAACATATGAGCGAATTTGGCTTCCCCAGCCGATTTCTCTCTGCTCGCCGCGCATTTTGTCGATTTCCTGTTGTTGCCGTTCCAATTCCTGCTGATACAGTTTGGATCGGAGCATTTTCATTGCCCGCTCCCGGTTCTGGATTTGTGACCGTTCTGATTGACATGTAACAATCGTATTTGTCGGCAAGTGTGTCATTCGGACCGCGGAATCGGTCGTATTGACATGCTGACCGCCAGCACCACTTGCGCGATAGGTATCAACCTTAATATCTTCATTTTTGATTTCAATATCAACATTATCATCCATTTCCGGCATGACTTCACACGATGCAAATGATGTATGCCGCCGTCCGGAAGAATCAAATGGGGAAATACGTACAAGCCGATGGACGCCTTTTTCAGCTTTCAGATTGCCATACGCGTTATGCCCCTTAATCCACAATGTCACACTCTTGACACCTGCTTCATCACCGGGCAGGTAATCAAGCATTTCAATTGTAAAGTCTTTTTTATCAGCCCAGCGCTGGTACATTCGCAAAAGTATACTTGCCCAGTCCTGTGATTCCGTGCCGCCAGCACCAGGATGCAACTCCAAAATGGCATTATTCTGATCATACGGCTCACTTAACAGCATTTGCAGTTCAAAATCGTTCATCTCTTTTCGCAATGCTGTTATGTCGCTTTCCAGATCCGCAAACAGTTCTTGATCATTTTCTTCTTTCACAAGCTCATAGGAGACTTCAATACTTTCCAATTTTTCTTCGAGTGACTCAAATCCTTCAACATAACGTTTAAGGCTGTTGTTTTCATCAATCAGCTTTTGGGCATTTTCCTGATCATCCCAAAAGGCGGGATCACTCATCTCCAATTCCAGTTCTTTGATGCGTTCCCGTTTGACATCAAAGTCAAAGAGACCCCCTGAATTCAGTCATCCGTTTATTCATTTGTTCAAGTTCATGTCCAATTTCAACAAGCTCCATGCAGTTCACCTCATCTTATATTGTCATATCAGTGAAAACACCCCCCTTTGAACGGGTGAGTGTTCCACATGCAACAAATAACTTTCGGGTTGCTTTTCGGGATTATACTGTGTTTACTGGCTCTATTGGTTACTATGCGCCATGACAATGTTTGTATTTTTTGCCGCTGCCGCATGGACACGGTTCATTGCGGCCTACGTTTTCCGTCTTCACATAAGGCTTCCGGCTCTTTTTCTTATCTTCCTGATTTTGACCACCGGAAACGGCTTGTGTATCTTTCACAACTTCCTGACGCTGCAAATTATCCCTGATTTGTGCTTTCATCACATATTTTGCAACTTCATCCTCAATTTCAACAACCATTTCCTCGAACATTTGAAAACCTTCAGCCTGATATTCCTGGAGCGGATCGTTTTGACCATATGCGCGCAAATGAATCCCTTGACGGAGCTGCTCCATTTGATCAATATGGTCCATCCACTTGGTATCGACTGTTCGTAAAAGAATCACTTTTTCAAATTCACGCATTTGTTCAGGTGTCAGTTCTTGTTCTTTTTCTTCATAACGAGCTTTAACTTTTTCCAGAATAAATTCTGTTATTTCTTCAGGTTCTTTACCTTTAATATCATCTACTGAAATATCCTCAGGACTCAGCAGGTTCCCATGGACGTATTCGATGATTGAATTTAGTTCCCAGTTTTCATCAAGTTCATCTTGCGTATTCGCACCGACAACACGTTCCAGTGAGGATTTAATCATCCCCTGCACAATTTCACGCAGATCTTCATTCGCTTCAATGACATCAAACCGCTGCTTGTATATAATCTCACGCTGTTGCCGGAGTACGTCATCATATGAAAGCACTGTTTTACGGGCGTCAAAGTTATTGCCTTCAACGCGTTTCTGGGCCGATTCCACAGCTCTTGAAACCATTTTACTCTCAATTGGCTGTGAATCATCCATACCCATCCGTTCCATCATCGAGCTCATATTTTCAGAACCAAAGCGCCGCATCAGCTCATCTTCCATTGATAAATAAAATTGTGACATTCCAGGATCTCCTTGACGTCCTGAACGGCCACGCAGCTGATTATCAATACGACGTGATTCATGACGCTCGGTACCGATGACAGCTAGACCGCCCCGATCCACAACGCCTTCACCAAGTTTAATATCGGTTCCGCGCCCGGCCATATTTGTAGCGATGGTCACCGCACCTTTTTGCCCGGCATTTTCAATGATTTCGGCTTCCCGATAATGGTTCTTGGCGTTCAGGACATTATGCGGCACACCCGCTTTTTTCAACATCTTTGAGATTAACTCTGATGTTTCAACTGCAACGGTGCCGACCAGTACTGGCTGACCGGCTTCATGCCTCTGCTTTATGTCATCTGCAACAGCACGGAATTTCCCTTCCATGGACCTGTAAATCATATCCGCCTTGTCATCACGAATAATCGGTTCATTCGTAGGAATGGCGATAACATCCATGTTGTAGATATTACGGAACTCTTCTTCTTCCGTTTTCGCCGTACCTGTCATGCCGGAGATTTTCTCGTACATGCGGAAAAAGTTCTGGAATGTAATCGATGCAAGCGTCATGCTTTCATTTTGGATTTGCAGGCCTTCTTTGGCTTCGATTGCCTGGTGAAGACCATCACTGTAACGCCGCCCCTTCATCAGCCGGCCGGTGAATTGGTCAACAATAATCACTTCGCCTTCCTGGACGACATAATCGGTATCACGATGCATCGATACGTGTGCTTTTAAAGCCTGGTTAACATGGTGTGTCAATGTAACATGATTTAAATCAAATAGGTTTTCAATACTGAAATAACGTTCTGCCTTATTAATGCCTTCTTCCGTCAATTGAACGCCTTTCGTTTTTTCATCGTACGTATAATCCGTGTCCCGGGACAGCGTACGCACGAAGCCATTTGCCTGCTGATACATGGACGCTGATTTTTGAGCTGAGCCTGAGATGATCAGCGGTGTCCGTGCTTCATCAATTAAAATTGAGTCAACTTCATCAATGATCGCGAAATGCAGCGGGCGCTGTACCATCTGCTCTTTATATAGAACCATGTTATCACGCAGGAAGTCAAAGCCAAATTCGTTGTTCGTTCCATAAGTGATATCACTGTAGTATGCTTCCCGCTTCTCTTCTTTTGTCATACCGTTACCATTCAAGCCAACTGTCAGACCAAGAAAATTGTATAGTTCACCCATGTCCTTCGCGTCACGATCTGCCAGATAGTCATTGACCGTAATAATATGAACGCCTTTTCCGGAAATGGCGTTTAAATATGCCGGCATGGTTGATGCTAATGTTTTACCCTCACCGGTTTTCATTTCGGCGATATTACCCTCGTGCAATGCAATTGCCCCCGACAACTGAACAGGGAATGGACGTAAGCCTAACACACGCTTGGAACCCTCACGGACAACGGCATATGCTTCCACAAGCATATCATCCAATGGTTCCCCGTTTGCATACCTGTCCTTAAATTCCTCGGTTTTTCCCTTGAGATCATCATTGGATAACCGTTCCATTTCAGATTCCAGGGCTTCAATCTGATCAACTTTTCGCTGTATTTTATTTAGCTGTTTTTTATTTCCGTCACCAAAAATCTTCGTCAATAACCCTGCCATATAAAACGCTCCTCGTATTATTTCATTGGAAAAATTCAGCACGAGCCTCATTTATAACGCGTACCGAAGTTCTTAAAATCCTCTATATTTTTTATGGTTTTGAAATCTATTCATTTCATATAGTCCAATATTTATGATAACGCATCTCAAATCGTATGACAACTTATTGCGCTGGTTAGAGGCATGCATAACTTGACAATAGAATGGCCATGTTTAAAGTGAACTGCCTGGCCTCCACTCCAATCAACAACCACAAGAGAGGTTTGATTTAAATCAATATTTGGAGACGGATTAAACCAGGATTTTTTAACCATTATTATCAGCAGCTGGAATATGCGAGACTCCTGTGGGGAGAAAACAGCAAAAAAGAAAGAACAGTCCGGGGATGAACTGTTCCTTCAATGAGGTAAGTAAGAGGCAAAATGAGGATACTGAAAAGGATGAGCCTATGAAAATGAATAAGCGTGCGATGATTCTTCATTCTTCTTATCCAATTCTGACAGACGACGATTTGTAACAGCGATAATTTCCAACAACTGTGCAATCGCTTCTTCATGCTGCCGGACCTTTTTGACTAGTTCGTCATACTCGATTTCACTCACATAAGCACTTCCTTTCATCTTGTATGACTCTGTTATAGCATGGATTCATTAAAAAAAGCCAATCACCATTTTTCAAATTCAGGAATGCATTCGACACGATTTTGCCACAAAAATGCACGTTTCGACATGATTTCGATTTAACTTTAGAAAATCACCAGCATTTAAATCGCCAAAATTAAAATTCAGCATAACGTACGACAATATTCGACAATATGTCCTGAACCACTGAAATGCCGGGATTCTTATTGAGCAAAAAATGAATAAGCGGCCCTGTTTTCAGGACCGCTTTTGTAAATATATATACCGCATGTAAACTGCATTCATTCTTTCGATGGGGAAAGAACACCCCGCTGATAGAAGCTTCACTATACCGTTTATTTTGTTTAACTATTGGGTTCGATCAATCCATATTTTCCGTCTTTACGACGATATACGACACTGGTAGTTCCGGAAACTGCATCTGTAAATACGTAAAACGCATGCCCCAGCATATCCATTTGCAATACCGCTTCTTCTGAATCCATTGGTTTCAGATCAAATTGTTTTTTACGAACGATTTCCACCTCGTCCGATTCTTCTTTTTCATATTCTTCTTCTGCTTCTTTTTCGAGCTCGGCAAATATATGTTTTGGAGAACCTTCTTGTCTAAATTTACGATTCACTTTAGTTTTGTACTTGCGGATTTGCCGTTCCAATTTTGCTACTACCAGATCAATGGCAGCATATAAATCAAGATGCTGCTCTTCTGCCCGGAGAAGAAGATTTGGCATTGGAATCGTAACCTCAATTCGCTGTTCATCGTTATAGACACTTAAGTTAACATTTACATCCGATGATGGTGGTGTGTCAAAATATCTTGCCAGTTTGCCGATTTTCTTTTCGACATAATCCCGAATTGCTCCGGTCACCTCAATATTTTCACCACGAATGTTGTACTTCATAAAAAGTGTCCTCCTTTCATCCTTATATCTTTATTATACTACATTACCACTAACTTTTCCTGCTTAAACAAGCAATAATATCAGGAAAAGTATATTGGAAAACTAAAAGACCCCGGTAGATCGGAGTCTTTCAACTGTTCACTTCTTACTATCCATGAACATGCCATCTGCTATTTTCACATTTTCATATGGATTGATGTAAGAACGATTGGATTTTTTCTGTTTTTTCATTTGCTTCATTTCAATCTTTAAGTCGTCAAATAACATGTTCATTTTCGTTTGAATGTGATGATTAAGACTTACAACTTTTTCACCAAGCTGTTTTTCGCTCTCAGTAAATGGCGGGCTGATTTGGTTAAGTAGATTTCCCCTTTTTACCAGTAAATCATTAACCTCTTCCATAATAGCATCGCGGTTTTTCCCATTAACTTCTGTATCCAGAACCTTTTCCAGCTGTTTCGTAATATTCCATAATTGCTGTAATTGATCCATTAGACTTGTGCACCTTGAACATAGCGGGTTTGACGTGTCTGCTTAATAACGTGCTTCCAGGTATCCCTGAACTCCGTAACATAATGTAATGCTTCTTCGAGAAACGCAGCATCATTATGTATGTTCCCTTCTTTCAGCTGGTGCAGTATGTAGTCATACAACGGCATTATCTGCTGCGAAATCTCTACATTCGTATCCAATGTCACCATCAGTTCCTGGATAATTCTCTGAGCTTTTTGGATATTTGTATTTTTGTTCTCGATTTTTCCATTTTCCATGTCTTTCATGGCCTGTTTTATGAATTTGATGCAGCCATTATATAGCATCAGCGTCAATTCCCCGCTCGATGCAGTATTGACAGCATTATTCTGATAGGTTTGATACGGTTTTTTGATTGACATTCGGGAACACTCCTTTATAACGGTTGTTAAAATCCTGGCGGCGTTATGACATCATCCCCCGCCGCCAAACTGGTTCATCAGCATTGCTGATTGCTGATTCATCCGCTGTATGGCCTGCTCCATCTGGGAAAATTGGCTCCAATAACGATTCTCGACTTGAACCATGCGGTCTTCAAAAGATGAAATCTGTTCATCCAAATCTTTCATTCGCTTGCCAATTGTATAATTTTCCAGGGTGTCCGTCCCTTTGCCCGCACGCTGCTCAATTTGACCAATAGTCGAATCAAGTGAATCCTCAAGCCTGTTAATAATACCTCTGTCCTCACCCTCTGAACTATTGGAAAAAAGGTTGAACACACTGTCCGGATCATTAGCCAGGGCATCCTTCAGCCCCTGTTCGTCAACTTCCAATTTCCCGCCGTCCAGGTAGTTGCTCGTGGTTGAAATGCCTATCTGTGTCAGAGATGAATAGGCACCATCTGTTTCAACAGTCGAATACCAGCTGCTGCGCATTGAAAAAAGCCCTTGGGAAATAGCGGACTCCCCACGCAGTATCCCGCTTTTCGCTTTTTCTTCCCACAGTTCAATTTCCCGCTCGGACATCTCGTTTTTTTGCTCATCGGTTAACGGCGGGTAATCGCGGAATCTCTCTTCCTGCTGAGTGCCATTCAGTTTATCGACGACTTCATTATATTTATCGACGAAATTCATAATGGACTCATATGATTGTTCCACGTCATTCGTAACCGTAATGTTTGCACCGTTGCCAGTCGTTGTGTCGTTAAATTGGAACGTGACACCGCCAAGACCATACGAATTCGATTTGGAAGTCATGTCAATTCCGTTGTATTGGAATGAAGCATCTTCTCCGCCCGTCTCATCGTTCGTATCCATGTTCAAAGTATCGGTGAAAAAACTTTCCCCCGAAAAATCAATCTCCGGTCCTTCTTTATTATATTCACCCGTTCTGACTGATTCCATTATCACTTTTTGTGTGCTGGAATCATAAAACGCACGAACATTATTATCCTGCTCAGTTATTTTTTGCAGTACATCTTCCAATGTGTCCTCATCGTCTATTGCTATGTTGTGGGTATCAGCTGAATCGTCACTATTATACGTTGTGAATGAAATCTCATCGTTGTTGATATTCAGTTCACGCAATGCTATATCCGGTTCAATGTTGTCCAACCTTCCGCCCATATTTATTGCCGATGAAGCTAACGAATCAACTTCTATTGTATATATCCCATTGTTCGCATCGGGGGAACCTGTTGCAGTTACCGCATCTTTCTGTGATGAAATGACTGATTTGGCATTGTACGTGCTGCTCATTTTCATATTAAGGATCATATCGTCCAATTCCGTAAGCGACTTATTGACATCACGAAAAGCATCCCGTTTCCATGTCAGAGTCGTTTGATCCTGTTCCATTTTCTGCAGCGGCATCCGCTCTGCTTCCATCAATCTATTTACAAGACTATCAATATCCATTCCTGAAGCCAGACCGCCAATACGCATTTATTAACTCCTTCCTGATCGTTTTCACAACTCTGTTTAAATTTTTTCATCGACCAATAAGCCCAGAAATTCTGCCATTGCGGCATACATGTCCAGCATTTTTTCCGGCGGGATTTCCCTGATGACTTCCTCCGTATCATGATCGATAACCTTAACAAAGTAATCTTCAAGTTTATCATGAAGTTCGAATTTCAAATTTGTCCGTGCAGGCTCCATCAATTCATTTAATTGGGACACAATCGTTTCCGTTTGATCGGCATCCAGCGTTTCGTCTTTATATGGGGGGTTTTTAGTGCTGGTTTCAGATCTGTTTTCCTTTGCAGCTGTCATGTGCTTGCTGTGTTGTTCGTTTTGCAAGGGGTGAACTGCTGTTAGTCGGTTTTCTAACTTCATTGCCCATGCAACTCCCTAAATATAGTTACTTTTTATATCGGCACAAAAATGCCTTTGTTAAAGAGGTTGTTCAAAAAGTCCGGTAACAATGACGCATCGTTAGTGGAACTTCTGCTAAAAACCGCCCGTCTGTGGCGGGCGCAGAGTCACCACACACGCGAGCTCGTTGGCTTGTTCTCCGCTGCTCATGTATCTAAATGCATACACGCGCTCTGAAAGTTTCTCGCTCTCCTTCTGTCCGTCCGCTTGTTCCTCCTTGACACGCTTGGATTTTCACACTTTATTTTTCCCGTTACTTAAAGTCCATATGTCCTGATAGATAACGGCTTTATTCTGCTTTGAATATCGATAAATTTCTTTCCGGTCTTTCCAGTGCTGAAATTCCCCCCTTCCCCTCCGCACTTTCCTTCGTTTTTTCTTCTCCTTTTTCTTCTGTTTTCGTGTTAAAACAAGCATGGCTACTCTCCTTTCACCGATGTGGAAGCAGATAAAGCGATAGCTGCTTTGGATGGATAAACATCTGTATTTAATATGTACTGCTTTCCCTGCTGATTTTGTGAATTGATGATAATGGGCGCTTTCAAGTTAAGTGTGCTGCTGTCAAACGGTTTTTTCACTGTCACAATGGCTAATACCATCACGTCTGCTTCATTGCTGATGGCCAGGCTTGTCAGTAGACTGTCATCTAAATCGACCACATAGTCTTGATAAAAGTGGTATGGGGTGACGACGATAAAAGCAATTTCAGGCGTATCAGCTGACTGCAAAATCTGAAAAACCGGATTTCCCGGCATATCCAATAAAATAAATTGTCGTTCATCCGTAAACCCCGGCAGGCCCGACGGAAATTCAATGATTTTGTTAAAATCCACTTCCATTTCTCCCAGGTATTTAGTTTTTATATGCATGATGTTCACCCTTTCTTAAACTGAATCTGAAGAAACGTCTGCAACATCTATTTGCAAATCCTGATATTGTCCTATACGGGTTGTTACATTCCCGGGTATATATGTATGATTTGGTTTCCGCGGCTCGTTATTTATCACAGGCTCGTTCACATTCACGTTGATTTGCACCTCTGCAGGCTCATAATGGGTTGTCACTGCAAAGTTTGATGGAATGAACGTGATCCCAAGCGGCTTCTGTTGGTCATAGGCATTTGTCATGGCTTGACTGACAACCGGATTCCCTTCATTTTCGATTTTCATAAGGTCCTTACCCTGTTTGGCGCGTCGGGCAACCCCTTCCATAGCACCTCGGTGTCCATCATTTGCAAATTTTTCAATCCGTTTTAAAATATGCATCAATCCCATTTCTTCCCAAGCCTGAGTCTGGTCAATGGTCAGTTTGGAAGGCTTTGTCTCCATCGACACATCAGCGTTAGGTTGCCTGATGGATATGTCAGCTTCCGGTTGTCGTATTTCCTGTCTGGCTGGCGTTTGCTGTATTTTAATTTGTGCCATTCGAGATTCCATCCGTATTTGCGGTAAGCGCATGTTTATCACCCTTTAATCAAATGGTTGTTTTTCAAAAATTGTTGCTTTTGTTGAAAAATCCATAAAGAACTGCGACGTAGAGTGCTTTGTTGATTTCCGTTCCGGGCAGTCGCTTTCCGCGGGCAACGCTTCAGCCTCCTCGGAAGAAAACCGCTTCCTGCGGGGTCTTCAGCTGTTGCTTTTCCCGCAGGAGTCTCCTGCCCTCCACTCCAATCAACAATCACTCGAGAGTTTTGATTACAAGAAAAATTATATGATTATAAAGCACAAAACAGCGGAGGAAATACGCGGAGACTCCTGCGGGAGGAAAGGCCCCGGTGAGACCCCGGAGCGCGTCAGCGCGAGGAGGCTCACCAGCCGCCCGCGGAAAGCGGAGCGTATTTCCGGAGCGATGTCATTGCACTCAAGAAATTTTCAGTGTCGCAGTTTATATCACTATGAGGTTTAAAAGCAACAAAGTTAAAGAGCCAATCAAATAAAACCCTGTACCGGACATGGCCAGGGTCAGCAGTATTTATTAACGCAGAAAATCGATTAAGGTTGGCTGAATGATTCTGGCGCCTGCCGATAATGCGGCACGGTGAACACTCTCCTGACTTATCAGTTCGGTAATGACTTTTTCATAATCAATGTCTTCGTTTTCAGACATCGTTTTCGTAGCCGTTACCTCCTGTTCGCTTAGCCGGTTTTCCACCAATTCAAGCCGGTTCATACGAGCGCCGAGATCTGCCCGTGCATTAATGACATTATTGATATTATCATCAATCGTTTCAATGCTGTTTTCAATATCGGCCTGATTGCCGCTTTCCAGGTTTGAAATAAAACTTTCGATATCCTCGAACAGATTACTTTCAGCGTCAGTTTCAGCACCTGCAAATACTTCTCCCGCATTAACAGTTGCCTGTAATACCGTTCCATTGGCAACGTCAATCATGACTGCATCCGAGCTCATTTCCACTTTTTTTATTTCGCCATTTTCATTTATCTCAACCGGCTTCGTGTCTGTCGCTGTCCCGTTAAAAATATACTTATCGTTTACGTTTGTGTTGGCAATATCAACAAGATGTTCCTTCAATTGCTCAGCTTCTTCCTTAATACTCAGGCGTTCCTCTTCATCATATGTATCATTGCTTGCCTGCACCGCCAGTTCACGCAATTTCTGCAAAGCCTGCGTCGCTTTATCAAGTGCGGCATCAGAGTTATCCATCCAAGTATGCATCTCATTTGTATTCCGTTGATATTGTTCGATTTCTTTTACCTGTGTGCGATACCCCATACCTTTCATGGCGACAACCGGGTCATCGGAAGGACGGTTGATTTTCTTGCCGGTCGAAAGTTGCTCCATGTATGTATTCATTTTGGCGTAACTGTTTGAAATATGATTAACCATATTATTCGAAAGCATACTTTGAGTGATGCGCATGACACTATCCTACCTTCCTACTAAACCCATATTATTGATGACCCTATCAACCATCTCATCAACTGCTGTCATACTTCTGGCAGCGGCGTTATACGCATGCTGGAACTTAATCATGTTCGACATTTCTTCATCGAGCGATACCGAGCTGACCGACATCCGCTGCTGTTCTACCTGTGATTTTAAAACCCCCGTATTTCCCGTCATCCGATTGGCTTCCTGCGCTTTAACGCCCATATCACCAATGATCGATTCATAAAAACCATTAACCGATGTATTATCCAGGGTATCTAAAGGTTCGTCAAATACATCCGCTAAATCAGACGCATTCCCGCCATCACCTGCTCCACTGCCATTGCTTGCTGCTATCAGGTCCGGGTCATTCAAAATGGCTTCATTTACGGTAATACCAGCTGCAGCACTTTGTCCGGGTTCAATCTGAAAAAACGGTTCTGCTTCCTGCTCGCCTTTTAGATGCTCGCCGTCCGTGTGAATACGGTTAAACGCATCAGCAAACGCTGCTGCCATCGTGTCAAGATTATCCCGCATTTCCGGGTAATCACCTTGCGTTTCCCCGTCCTCTCCTGCATAACCATATGACTCAATCAATCCTTTCAGCGCACCTGTTGATGCAAATGAAGCTACCTGTATATCTTCACCATTCACCGTAATGTCAGTTACTGCTTGATAATTTTCCTCCGAGTAGCCCACACTGATATCGTTAAAAGCCAGATTGCCATTTTCCAGGTTACCATTAACCAGAACAGAGTCTTCCAAAGCATTGCCATTATCATCCGCAAGCTTAATGGTCACCAAACCATCGGCAATATCGGAGGCGCTGTCACTGCTCTCTGTGTGCTCGACATTAATATTGACAATACCTGATAATTCATCAATCAGCCGGTCGCGCTTATCATACAAATCATTGGCCAGCTGTCCGTGCGTTTCTACATTTTTGACCTGCCCATTTATGTCATTGATCTGTTCGAGAATTGAATTCGCATTATCAACCTTATGATCAATTTGCTTCCTTAAATCCGACCGTATTGTGCTCAATGAATCAGAGAAATAATTGAACGTTTCCGCTGCAGCTTGTCCTCTTTGGCCGACAACGGTACGCGCACCGGAGTCTTCCGGGTTAACGGACAGATCCTGCAATGACTGCCAGAATTGATCCATTGTTTCAGACAGCCCGGTTTCCGACGGTTCATTCATTAAACTTTCCATCCGGCTGAGTGCATCAGCCTTTGTCTCCCAATAGCCGGATGCGCTGTTCTCTGCCCGGAATTGGTGGTCCAAAAATTGATTGCGGATCCGCTGTACTGTCCCTGTTTCGACACCTGTGCCCATTTGTCCGGCCATTTCCGGACGATTGCGTGAAGCAGGCGGAAACGGTGAAGCTGTTTCGAAGTTCACCCGCTGGCGTGTATAGCCTTCTGTATTTGCATTTGAAATATTATGACCGGTCGTATAAAGTGCAGATTGCTGGGCAAACAGAGCTTGCTTGGCCATTTCCAATCCATGAAACGTACTCATCGGATTACTCCCTTCATTGCTGCCTATACTTTTGAGTCAAAAACAGATCGTTCCGGTGAATCAGTTGTTTGTTTTGCACCATAGTTCATATGACTTAGTGATGGTTTCATCATATCCAGCGACAGTTCAACAAATTGCAGCGATTGGCGGATCAAATCCCGATTAAGCTGCTCCTGCTGTTTTAATTGCGTGATCGTATTAGTCAGTTTCACAACGGTGTTTTCCAGGTCTTCTTTCGCTTGTTCATCTATTAAAATTTCCAGAATAGCTGTAATCGTTGCATGCGACAAGGTGATTCCCTGATTTTCCAGCCATACTTCAACCGCTTTTTGACGTTTTATTTCGGCCTGCTCCAAAGCCTGGACATATTTATGCTCTTTCACAAGCAATGTTTGCAGTTTATCCACAGACCCTTCTTTGATCAGCTCTGTTTTTTGGCTTGCTGAATCAAGCAAACCTTCATGCAGCTTAATCAGCTTTTCCAATGCTTGTATGATGGGCTCAACAGACATGTTAGCGTCCTCCCTGCTTTGACCAGAAATCAATCATTTTTTGTGCTGTTTTCTCGTAATTGATTTTGTAGTCGCCCTTATCTACAGCATCCTTAATCTGCTGGACATGGGACGCGCGTGTTGAATCTGTTTTTTGATTCTCAAGCATTTCCTTTGCCTGATTGGATATTTCCAATTGATCTTTTTTATCCGTGCCTTTGGAATAATCGTTTTGTTTTTGCAGTTGATTTTTATATGGGTTAAAGTTGGTCTGGTCAGGTCCATATATTTTCACGCTACATCACCTCTATTATCTCAACTTACCGTACCGATTGCTTTAATTTTAATATCGGCAGTTTTTCACATGAATTAAAGCATTTAGGATTATTTTTTATTCCTATTAAACCTGGATTCCCGCCTACTCATAACGAGGTAGGCGGGGTAACACCTAATTTTCCATAAATCTCTTTTTGCTTGCTAAGAAGTTCGCCAATACGCGGTTCTTTCCCTGGCGCTTCAAAGTATTCTATAACATCCAGTTGATCCAGCACGCTCTGTAACGTATATTTTTTTAATAAATCGGTATCTTGCATTTGTTTTTTGATATAAGAAAGATAGATGAGCGCCACAAACACACACAAAGTTTCCCATCAAGACTCTGTCGGATGATACCAGTGTGCGGCGCATGTTCAGCCGTTCCTTCAGATTCCCGAACGCTTTTTCAACAACGTCCTTATTGCGGTAAAGCTCCAATGCAGCGATGGCGCCCATCGTTTCATTGGTCATCAGCGCAAAATATCCAAAATATCGCTTGGCTTTGTTGACAGCCTCTTCTTTGACGGTGACTTTTGTCCCGCGTTTCGGGGTGGTTTTTGTCTCAAAATACGTTTGATACTGCTTTTCATGTTCCGGGAGCCTTTTCCCTGATTCCAATTCACGACGCAGGTTGATTAACTTGCGGTCAAATGCTTTTTCATCCTCCGCGGCCCGGTCAATATTGTAATAAAAGTGAATGTACATACGCCTGGACTGTGTCAGGGCGTCTCCTTTATAAGGACGTTGCTGCGTATAATGCCACGTTGTCCGGACCGTGCGGGCATATAACTCGTATTTCTCACTGTAGTGTTCAAACGATCGAAAGCCGTCATAGATGGCATCCAGTTCTTTCCGGACGAAAGTAAGAGACATTTTAACGGAGACCAGGAAACTTCAGATGGTTTTTCAACAAAGCGTTGATATTTTCCTGACTGTAGAAGCCTCTGTCCATGACCAGCTTCACCTTGGAGAAGCCAAGCATATCCAAATCGGCAAGCAGTTTTCTGACGGTCTTGGAATCCGGGATATTACCGGCCAGTTTGCGAATAATAAAACGGCAGGTTGGATGTTTCGCCGAACACCAACGCCAGGTTTAGCTGAGGCAGTGGATCGTTTTCTTTATTCCAGCCGTATTGGACCTGTCTCAAAAGTTCGGACTGGCTGGATATGTGGTGATATCATAGGCCCAAAAATTCCTTTCCGTCCGCCGTTTTCCCTGCAGCTGGAAGAACTTATATTTCGCGTCTTCGGTGATGGACGCGAACAGGTCGCTGCTTCGCTGAGACGTGATGTTTTGACCGTAAGGATGTTTATGTAAATGACTCCATTTTTCAAAACGGTAGAGCGGAGCGCTGTCCTCCAGGACCAGATAGTATGCGATGGATAGAATCTGGCGATACTTGTCGGGAAAACACGCTTTTAGGTCTTCTGTAACCCCGGTATTGGCACCGATTTGATCCAGAAGATAAGTAGCGCCGTAAAATAACGTGACGTTTGCACAGATTGGAACAGGACCTCTCTTTGCCACGGTATGCGCCTCTTTATTTTTTCCGTCCTCTGCCGTCTGTCGGACATTTTTCCGGTTTTTACTGTCCACCGGTCCGATTAAGGTCCTTTTGGATCGGGATTGGCGCTTGTCTTTGTCCCAGTATGAAATGGACTCATACGCATAGGTAATCCCTGAACGCTTATCTGTTTGATAGACGATAGCCATTTTTCCGCCTCCTCGTTATGTATATTGTAACACATAACGAGTATAAAAACAATAAAAAATGGGCATGAAGCCCAACATTATCGGATTTTCACCTGATTTATCGTTATGTTATGGCGGGAATCCAGGATTAAAAGCGTAATAAATTTGCTCGTGTTGGTTCGTTTGTTCTGCTTCCTGTTTTTTCATCCTTTCATGGCGTTCGAGATCACTTCTCAGTTCAAGCGAGCAATCAGCACACAGTTCCCCGCTGACAATATTAAAGCAACGATCACACGGTAAGCCAGCTTTGGAAATTCCGAGGTCCGTAATCTGCGCTCTTGATAAATTTGATAATCATTCCTCGGATATCCGTTGCCTTAACAACCTCCGTCATAGTCGCCTCACGGTTTCCCGATTTTAAAAAACCGTAAACAATTTGAAACGCTTCCTCCTCTTTATGACACGACGACACACATTTCGGACCGACTTCACAAACACACATCCCACCAGCGGAACAATTTGCTAATTCTGCCATTGCTACTTTCCCCTTTATATTATCATATCCGGCACCCACGAATCAATGTCAGGGCGTAAGCCGGGGCATCCATGCTTAAAATAAAAGCAGCATGCCTGAGCGTAGTCCGGTGTATAGATATCATCGGCAAGAACGACCGGGATTGTCGTCCTGAAATGGTAACTGCTGTGATACGCTGCCGCGGTTTTTGGACTGCTTTTCACTGGTGATACGTGTCAGTAGTCGTCAGTTTTTAGCGGCAGGAATTCTGCAGCATTTTGGATTGGTTGAAACGCGTTCATCCATGCGTCACTCAGTGTATCGGAACAGCAACCGTCCTTGGGAGAATAAAACATCCGTTCAAACGCTTTCGGTAAACTTTGAATGCATTACCAAGACAATAATCGCCCCGGTATTTCCACCTTGATACCATCTCCTATTGCTCGTTATACGCAAAAATGAATAATTCCATATCAGTGGATCCTCATATGGTGCCGAAAGTTTCCACCACTTGCAATCCGGACAAATTCGTCCTCACTTGCCCGGCTGCATTTAACACACCGTCCCCCTGAAGGATATGCAATTGACTCTCACAAGGCTGGCACAGATTTGGTTTGGCTAAAAAAGATAACCGTTTCCAGTTGATCTCCGGAATATATCGGCATCACACCATAAACAATCATGTTAATGAAAACCTCCCCGTTGTTCATTTGAGTAATGGCTTGGACCGCCTGTACCATCGCTCAGTTTGCCGTATGGAAAAAAACGACTTCCCTTTTCCTGTAGTATCTTCGACTTCTGCCGGCTCTTCCGGCAATTTGTACAAGCGCTGCCTCGTCGAAAACGTGTGCCCGCATCCAGAACCACTACATCAACGGATGGAAAGGTGACGCCGCGTTCCAAAATCGTCGTGGTCACTAAAATTTGATAGGTTTTATCTCTGAACTGCTGGACCTTTTCTTCACGATCATGATCGGATGCATAGACTGGCTTAACCGTATTGCCGGAAAGGCTGGCAGATAGTTTTGAGTCAAACTTTCGGCCAGTCTAATTGTCGGGACAAAAATCAGCAATTGCCGGCCTGGGTTTTTCCCGGTTAGCAAACCACCTGAAAAATGATAGGAGGCCCGGGATCTGCAAGTCTTAATGGTATAACACACATGTGAAAAACCGGGTACAGGAAGGGGATGTTCATGAAAGCGTTGGGGACGAATACATGCGGCAATTTCTTCCCGGCCATGCGCGTTTATATTCTTGTCTTGGCGTAGCCGTTAAATAAATGGTGGTACTGTTTCCCTTTTTGCCACGGTCAACAGCAAATGGGAGTGTTGGTCTTTCGTAAACGGAAAGGCATCGACTTCATCGATATAATCACATCAAATGCATGTTTGAAACGGGAGCAGCTGTGTGTTGTGGCAATGATGAGCTGTGAGGTTCCATCCTTTTCCAGGCTTCCACCATACAAACCCTGTATATAAATACCTGTAAAAGCTTCACGCAGCCGTGGCAGCAATTCGCGAACAACATCCGTTCTGGGCGTGGCAATACAAATACGTTTACCCAGTTTTAAGGCTTCGGTTATGCCAGGAAAAAGCATCTCTGTTTTGCCTGCACCGCAAACCGCCCAAGTAAGTATTTCCTTTTCACCACTATCAATTGCCTGAATGATGCGATTGGCAGCCGTCTCCTGTGGCAGGGTCAATTCCCCGCTCCATGTACAGGCATTAGCGTAAACGGGCCAGTCTGGTTCAGGGCCGGTCCATTCATACAATGGCAAACATTCCATCACCCGGCCCATCTCAATACATTTCCGGCAATAAACATGTGATGTTTTGCAATGATAACAGGGAATGTCTCCGAATAACGATTGTTTTTGATTACCACAGCGCTGACATTGATACATAGACCATTTCTTTAGGATAGAAACTTTGGGGGTGAAATAATTAGCATTCAGCAGGTGTTCAAATAAGGGGTCATCAATAAGAATCTCACGTCGCAGCAGAAGTTTTCCTGCATAACGTTGCGATAGTTCAGTATAATCCATTGCTTCACGCTCCAACTGAGTTAATAGGAAAGATAAGTGGAAGGGAGGAACCGGCCCGGACAGCCGATCCTGTTCTTTCGTTGTGTGACGATTATATACCCAGCATGCACCGAGAGCACCTCACCAAGATGTGTCCGATACAGGACCGAAATAACTGATCATCGTGTCCATATTCGGATAGTCAGCATCGAACTTTTCCTTAAGCTCGAGTGCTGCTCCTTATTAGCATGAATAAAGACGACTTTAGTTCTTTCCTTGTTTGCATCTTCTCAAGCATGCCCATAATCCGTTTAATGCTTTTTACGCGTCCGGATTTTCTCAAATGGCACATTGTTTATCAACAAAATGGAGTACGGTTTAACCTGCAGCAGACTCCCGACAATCGCCTGGGCACCATTCAGCCGACCGCCGCGCTGCAAATGGCTTAAGTCATCAGCCATGAAATAAGCCCGGATGGTTTTTTTTATGTCATCAAGGCGGTTAATAATTTCTTCCGGGGATTTTCCTGCTTGTGACAGCTCTGCCGCCTCAAGCACATAAAAACCCTGGCCCATGCAGCTGAGCTCCGAATCGTACGGGTAAACATCAATTCCTTCGACCATTTCTCCCGCACTGAGAACTGCCTGATATGTACCGCTTATGCCACTGGATAAATGAACCGAGATGACCGCATCATAATCGCCTGCAAGTTCCTCCAGCTTTTCAGTTATCATACCAATTGACGGCTGTGATGTTTTCGGCAGTTCGTCGGCTTCTTTAACTTTCTGATAAATTCCTCCGTTGTGATATCAATTCCTTCACGGTAAAGATGTCTCGCCAAACACAACACTCAGCGGACATATGAACATTGTACCGGTCTATTAATTCTAGGAATGTAGGATGTGCTATCAGACATTACAGCAATTTTCATCGCTAACCTTCTCCTCATACTTGTACTATTTGCTATCATTTTACATCAATTGTGACAAAAATGCATCATGAAAAAACGCTGACGCGTCTCAGATTCGGCGAGTTCGATTTCAGTATTGAAAACGTCATTTGAAATATTTTATTCTATTTGATCTTAAAAAACTCTGCAGCCAAAAGACTGCAGAGTTTTTTAGATTTTGTGTAAAGCAGGTGAAAACCTAGGAGTCTTGGACAAAAGTTTTCTTTAAAAAAACGCCCGGGTTTTCATTTTGGCTTGTTTAATGTAAGAATTAGAGGACATTTAAAAAAGGCACACCAAATAAGCTTCACTATGTTATTTTTTAATTTCTTGAGCGAAACGTTATTCACCTCCTCTCATTAAGTCTGCTTTATTAGCCGGTATCCTTGTATAATTGTTCCTTCTGGTGGACGGTTTCATGATACGACGGACTGTTAAAGTAGACTTTCACGATTTTCCGGATATTGTGCATGACGCAGTGCAATTTGAATTCACGTGAAGCATTGTCCATCCCACGTCCATGCATCTGTTTCCACTCATCCTGCACTTGAATGTTGCCCCATACAGGTTCCGGGACGCTTTTTCTCTGTTTCAGAATTTCTTTACCTTTCTCACTGTCAGCCTCGCTTTCGCTCTTCCCTGATAGGGTCATTTTCCATATTCCCTTCTATTTCCGAATACCGTCCTTTTGCTTTCGTACAGTGCGGGCTAAGCGGGCAGGACTGGCAGGCTTCTTTATTGCTGTATTCTCCAATCTTTCCTGATTTCTTTTGTTTTCTGCCGTGAAAAGCATCTGGCCCTCTGGGCAGGTGTAGGTATCACTCTGTGCATCATACGCAAACTTATCCTTGGCATACGGGGATTTCGCTACGGCGTACGAGGCATAAAAGTCCGTCCCTTTCCTTCTCATGAAAGCAATATTATTGGCTGAGAAAAAACCGGCATCGGCGCCGGCTTGTATGTCTTTTAACGAGCCGCACATTTTTTCCGCATGTTCCAACGTTGGTTGTAACCCAAGTTGATCGGAAGCATTGTTGCTTGTTATGTGCACCAAGGATAATATGCGCTTTGACATCAACCCAGGCGAGATGGTTGTAACATTGCTGCACACCATGGTGTTTCGTAAGCATGGATACTTGAATCTGGATCTGTAAATTGATTTTGTTTTCCTGGTGGGATCTTTTTATTCCCATTTTCCTCTTGCCACTTTTGCTCCAGTGTTGTTTTTGCCTGTTCCATCGTGTGAATTCGATCCTGTGTAAATGCGACGTCGTTCAAGACATCCACTGTCAGTTCAAATGATTCCGCTGGCACATCATTTAAAACAGGGCAACTGGATTTTAACACTTCTTCATCGTAACCATGCTTTCGTTTCGGTTTCCCTCTACCTCTGAATCGAGTTGAATACTGCTGTTCCTTTTGTTGTAATTCTGATTGATGCTGTTTCCGCAAAAGACGCTGCACTTGCTCCGCCTGTTCATGTATACAAGCCTCAGCTTATGGTCCGGCATCTGCTCCACTTCATCTATGTATGGTTTAATAACGTCATATAATGCTTCCATATCGTTTGTTTGGCGATCGATTTTCTTTGTCAGGTGCTCATAACTCATCGCTTTGTGCTTCGAGGCATTGGCTTTGACTTTTGTACCATCAATATGCATGCGTTGTCGGCCAATCAGGGACAACCTTCACAGATTCCAATGACTTTGAAATGAAAAGGCGGTCCACTTCAGCCAAAAAAGAGCATCTATCGTCGTTCTACTTGTTTTATAACTTGGCATACGCATGCCGGATAATATCCACTGTGCGCCAATACTGTCCTCGGCAAACCGACAGATCTTCTGAGCTGCATAATGTCCATGGTACATGGCGTAAAAAATAACAGCCGTTACGATACGGCGGGTGTAAGGTGGCGCCCCCATTCGTAAGCGTTCATAGTAGGTCAGATCCAACTCCTCTGCCAAGTACGAAAAGAACCGGCAGCATGTGGCTATGTTCAAATTCTTGTCCTGTAATAATTCCTGGAAAAGAACATCTGATTAGGGCATCGGGGTTTCGTTTGTGCCATTTAATCTCTCCTCGTTTTTTGAGATTCCAACGAAAGAGTGGCAGCACTGAAGAGTAAAAATTTTTCGAGCTAATACGACCTAAAATATGAAAAACATGGTATATAATATAATTACGAGAAGCCTATTATACCGCATATTTTTAGGGGATTTTTAAGATGTAACGAGAAAAATAAAAAGAAACATGGAAAAGGTGAAATTATTTTTCGAGCTCAATGAAATTCAGGAAAACACTTTTTTAAAGATTTGCAAACATAATGAAACATTGTCTCTGATCCACGCCATCAAAAGCTATATCGATATGGGTGCGATATCCTTCTTTTCATGATCATCCTGAAAAAATGTTATGTGACCTGAAAAGCATTGCGATCGATGACGAATCAATCAACAAAGATGAATGTAATGTCAACATCAAAAAGGCGTTGAACATTGGAAACCTTGGAGGAATTACCACATTACGACACCATCATGACTTCCTCTCGCGCTTGGAAACCGGATTGAACTGCGTAAACATACGACTTATATGATCAGGGAGTTATGAAAAAGAAGGTGTTTTTGAAGATGGCCGTATTGGCGGCAAGTATTGGGCGATTATTATTGATGGGACCGGGTTATTTCACGTTCAATCAGAAAGCATTGCGGATCATTGCTTGAGGCGGGAAATACAAAGACGAAGAAGGAATGTCGAAAAAGACTGTTTACATGCATCATGTTCCTGGAGGCGAAACTGGTTGTTGGCAAAATATGGTTTTTCAGTGTTGATTCCGAGTTTATTGAGATGAGTCAGAAAGAGGTCCCAAACAGGACTGTGAATTAAATGCGTTTTATCGTATGGCTTCCCGATTAAATCAAACATTTAAGAGGCTGCCATCTGCATTATTGCCGATAGTCTGTATGCATGTGAGAAAACGTATTTAAAACCTGTCATAACAACCATTGGAAGTTCCTGTTACGCTTTAAAGAAGACCGCATCAAAAAGCATCAGTGAAGAGTTTCATGCGTTGATAAAGATGGAAAGAGACTAATGGAAAGGGCAGCAGAGACAAGATCGTTGGTTAATCACATTGCGTATAATGATTGGACATTCATGTATTGGAAGGTAACGATCAAACGGCAGATTGGCCAAAGCGTTTCATGTTTTTTGACCGATATCAAAAAATCACGGATAAAAACTGTCGAAAGCTTCTCTATGCAGGGCAGAAAGCCGCTGGAAGAATTGAAATGAAGTTTCACAGACAAAGCATATCCATATCATATCGAACATGCATCAAGCCATGATTACACGGCCATGAAGAACCATTATCTTTTGACACAAATAACGGATATTTTGATGCAGCTATTTGAAAATGGCTCAAACATACTTAAGCGTGTCAAAAAGACGGCAAAAGAAATATCCTCAAATCTGTTAGAGACCATCAGAACAAAACGACTAACAGACGAGGATATAACGAAAATGGTAAAACCTATACAGGTGCGGTTCACCTGATAGATTCATTATAGCAAAGGATGTGATGCCAAGCAAAGAAATCTATTTGTGTAAAGTTTTCAAAAAATTATCCCCTGAAAATTCGGCTTCTCTTTTTTGGTAAAATAGGAGAAAAATAATTTCCGAATATTCAGTGTTTAATATAGTGAATTTCAAGAAACAAGTGATATGAAAATAAATTTAATCCTCAGTGCTGGAAGAGTGGCTACTGTGGCGTTTTTAAACAAAATAAGTACAATGAAATCAAAGCACTCTTCGTTGGGTTTGTTTTTCTCTCAAAAAACATTGTACCATTAAAAGAGTGCTTTTTCTATGGTTAAAACCTTATAAACCCTGCATTGAAAGGGTATTAGGCGATTTCATCCAAAGCATATTTAAAGCAATTTTAATCACTTATCGAATATACATTATTTTACATAAATTACGGCATACTTCTGTCCAAGGCTCCTAGGTGTTCACCTCGACCCAGCCTTTGCGAATAGCTGAAACGACTGCCTGCGTACGATCATTCACATTCATTTTTTGTAAAATATTGCTAACGTGATTTTTGACTGTTTTTTCACTGATATATAACCTTTCTGCGACACCACGATTGCTTTTCCCGTCTGCCAACAGCTGCAGAACTTCACATTCACGACGTGTAAGCAAGTGGAGTGGTTTATAATATTCAACTGTGCTTTCACCCACTCCCACCGTTGCTACGTTTTCCTGAGCCAGACGGCGGTACTCCTGCACCAGGTTATGTGTTATTTTCGGATGGAGATAGGAACCACCTTCACGAACAACTTTAATCGCCTCTATCAAGGCATCTGAATCCATTTCCTTCAGCAGATAACCCTGTGCGCCCGTTTTCAAAGCATGTGTCACATAATTCTCATCATCGTGTATCGAAAGGATAATGACATTCGTATTCGGGAATTTCCGCACGAGGTCTGAGGTAGCCTGAACACCATTTAATTTGGGCATATTGATATCCATCAGCACAACATCCGGTCTATGTTTCCGGACCAATTTAGAGGCAACATTACCATCGTCGCCTTCAGCAACAACTTCAAAAGAGGCTTCAAAATCAAGAATCCGTTTGACCCCTTCACGAAATAACTTATGGTCATCAATCAATACAATTTTCGTTAATTTTTCACTCATCAATTGTTCCTCCCAAATTATTACTCTATTAAATATAAGGTTACCCTATTACATTTATGTATCAATTCCGCTTACTTTCTATATCGTAATAATATAAGTATACTTTAAATGTTCTAAAATAAAAAATTTTACGAGACCTTGTATGGCACCTGTATCATGATTGTTGTTCCTTTACCAATCGTTGAGTTTATCGAAAGCGTTCCATCCAGCATTTCCACACGTTCCCTCATACCAATTAAACCAAACGTCTTTTCTTGTTTTAACGCGGGATCGAATCCTTTTCCGTCATCCTTGATCATCATCGCAATAATGGATTCATTTATTTCCAGTTTCACTTTGATTAATGATGCTTCAGCATGTTTAACCGCGTTCTGTAACGCTTCCTGCATTAAGCGGAAAAAAGCAATTTCATATTTTTGATGTAACCGTTCTTCTTTCCCGACCGGTGTGAATTCAATATCGATATCATTGTAGTCAGCAATCGTTGCAACATATTTTTTAATCGTTGGAACCAATCCCAGGTCATCCAATGCCATAGGCCGGAGATCATATATAATACGACGGACTTCATATAAGGACGAACGGATCATTTTCCGGACACTCTTGACCTCACCGAGTGCTTCATTTACCGTGCCTTCACGGAAGGTTCGGTCAACCAGCTCTGAACGGAGCAGGATATTTGCCAGCATCTGAGCTGGGCCATCATGGATTTCCCGGGATATTTTCCGTCGTTCATCCTCCTGTGCCTCAATAATTTTCAGTCCGAATTCCTGTTTTTCTTTTGCTTCTTCAATCATTTCATTGACTTGTCTGAAATCATCGTTCAGGTAAGTGAGAATGACAGATATTTTACTGGCCAGCCCTTCTGCACGTTCAATTGTCTGATCCAGTGTCATCAAGCGTCGATCGAGTTCATCACGTTTATCACGCAGAACCTTTTCTTCCCGGCGCGCAATAGCAAGTTCTGTCTGCATGGCATGGGTCTTTTCATAAACTTCCCGGATTTCAGATTCTGAATAACGGTCAAATTCCCTGCTGACCTCTGATAAACGCTGCCTTGAATAGCGTACTTTCTGTTCCAGCTCATCTCCGTTATTAATATGGCTGATGACCTTCTCTCTTGTTCCCTGTAGTTCCGTTTGCAGCTGTTCATACTCGGTACGCGCTTCTTCGCCGATGTTGAAAATTTCATCTTTGCTGTTTTGGACCACTTCAATCATTTCATCAATGACATAATCCAACGTTTTTTCTTCCAGCTTGTGTGCCATATATTCCCACCAACCTATGTTATAATTATTCGAAGCCCGTTAATATTTTATAGGGGGCTTAATGCTTACTTTTAGATACTATTCAAAAATACGGGTAAAATCGATTCATCAAATCGTATGATCAGCAACAATACAGGCGTTACTGCGGACAAGGAAGACATCAGATATATACATCGGACGAAAAAATGCCTTGCTTTACATGGACATCGGAACCCAGCCTGCTGAATCGTCCTGAACATCCGATGTCAGATAATCCCAGCCTGAAATTTTCAGATCTTACGTAACCTATTATCTACTATAATATCTCCCGGGGGGTAAAAAGCAACATGCTATCTAACTATTATACCGTAAAAAAGGAAGATTTTGATCAGTTAGTCATACAAAAGTCACGGTTTATCGGATATGTTAAACGTGTCGAAACTGAAGAAGAAGCACAGGATTTTGTTCAAAAAATCAAAAAGAAGCACCATGATGCAACGCACAATTGTTCAGCCTATATGGTAGGCGAACATAATCAGGTCCAAAAGGCGAATGACGATGGAGAGCCGAACGGGACGGCCGGGGTACCGATTCTGGAAGTGTTGAAAAAACAGGATTTAAAAGACACCGCTGTTGTGGTGACACGCTATTTTGGCGGTATTAAACTTGGTGCCGGCGGCTTAATCCGTGCATACAGCAGCACAACATCACAAGCACTACAGACTGCCGGAGTGGTAGAGCGCAAGTTAATGAAAGGTTTTTCAATCGTTATCGACTATTCGTTACTCGGAAAACTTGAAAATGCTCTGCGTAATTCGGATTATATTTTAGATTCGATCAATTACCTCGATACAGTGGAATTTATTGTGTATGTTCCTGACGGCGAAGAAGCGGAATTCCGAAACTGGATAGTCGATCTCACCAGCGACAACGCAATATTTTCGGATAAAGGAACTGCTTATGTGGAGATTGATGTGTAACCGGGCGATGGTTTGAATTTCCGGCCCATGTTTTGATTCTCCGGCCCATGTTTTGATTCTCTGGCCCATGTTTTGATTCTCTGGCCCTGTTATTTTGATTTTTCTGCCGGCCCATGTTTTGATTCTCCGGCCCATGTTTTGATTCTCCGGCCCATGTTTTGATTCTCCGGCCCATGTTTTGATTCTCCGGCCCATGTTTTGATTCTCCGGCCCATGTTTTGATTCTCCGGCCCATGTTGAGAAGAGGCACTGTCTCAAAGTTTCGACAGTGCCTCTTCGTCTGCGATCAAAATAACATTTTCGTGCTTTTGCAGGACTGATGCCGGGAATTCCTCAGTAACCTCACCATTCACGAGCCGTTTAACAGCCTCAGCTTTTTTCTCACCGGATACGAGCAGCATGATTTGCCTGCTTTCCATAATCGTGCCAATCCCCATTGTCAACGCTTTTTTCGGTACATCATCCATGGACGTGAAAAAACGTGCATTGGCTTCCCGAGTTGACTCATCCAGCTCAACCACATGTGTACGGCTGTCAAAAAGCAGTCCCCGGCTCGTTAAAGCCGATATGGACCATTCAGCCCAGCCCCAATACTTGCAGATCAACATAGCCGGAATTCGAAATGCGTGCTTCATAATTTATCACATTCCTTTCCAAATCTCCACATCGCCATCGGCAGGGAAAGCATTCTCATCCGGCAGGTCAATATGGTTAAATAATTTTTCATTCATATAATACCGGTAACTGTTTGGCTCATCAGCAGTAAGTCCGACATATTCATCAAGGTTAAATGTGGTAACTTTCTTAAATGAGACATTTCCTGCCTCGTATTGCTCAATCAACTGTTGGTAAAGGCCTTCCGGGGTGGAGCCCGTTGCAAGCCCCAACACTGATCTGTCTGATTTTTTCACCTGATCCATGACTAATTCACAGGCTTTTTCACTCATTTCATCATAATTTTTTGCTTTAATGATTTCCATCTGATTCGTCCTCCTGATATGCCACAGCACCACGACAAATGGTATATTTAATTTGCAGATTGTCATCAACTAACAATAAATCTGCATCCTTTCCCGTCCTGATGCTACCTTTTCGGTCAAAAATATTCAATTGCTTTGCAGGGTTTTCCGATGCCATTTGTACGACATTCTCGATTGAAGCATTCTCCAAGCGCAACATTTGTTGTGCGCCCTGCTGCATTTTCAAAATACTTCCGGCTAACGTCCCATCTTCCAGGACAGCACGATCATCCGTGACGGTTACAGGCTGTCCGCCAAGCTCATAGTTGCCTGCTTGCAGACATTTTGCCCGCATGGCATCTGTTATGAGAATCAGCCGTTCACTTCCGAGATTGGAAAAAATCAGCTGCAGCATTTCCGGGGACACATGAATCCCATCAGCAATCAATTCTGCCCGTATTTCTTCCAGTTGGAATGCCGCTCCAACTGCCCCAATGTCACGATGATGGATGCCGTTCATGGCATTGCAAAGGTGTGTCAATTGCCTCAAGCCGTATGGGATGGCTTTTTTAATAGCTTCAAAACCTGCATCCGTATGCCCTGCTGAAACATTGACACCGGATTGATATAAATACTGGATAAATTCACCGGTCGTATCGTGTTCCGGCGCCATTGTAGTCGTCTTTATCGAATTCCCTGACAATTCCTGCCAGTATTTAAATTGGTCAATATCAGGCCCCATTATGTATTCCAGCGGCTGTGCGCCTTTTTTGCTTGCTTCTATAAATGGCCCTTCCAAATGGACACCGATAACTTCAGCCTTTCCTTGCTTGGAAGAATAAACTGCCACATTTTCAAGTGCCTTGCTGATGTTTTGCGGGGATTGTGTAATTGTCGTTGCCAAAAAGCTAGTTGTCCCTTCTTCCGGAAGTGCACCTGCCATCGTATCCAACGCCTCTTCGGTTGCATCCATGACATCTGCTCCGGCTGCCCCGTGGATGTGACCGTCAATAAATCCCGGAATCAGGTTCAGCCCCTCACCATCAATCACGGTCACATCATCCGGGGGTGTTTGCTCCTCCATATGTATCGCTTTGATTTTTGTTTCTTCAATTACCAATGAACCATTAATAACGCCATCCTCTTCGGTGAAAATGGCAGCATTTTTAATATATACGTCGTTTTCCAATCAACTCATTCCTTTTATTTGTATCTGCTTTAAACTTAGCATATCCATTAAGAAAGTGTCCATGTTAAGAAAAAACGCTGACGCGTCTTTTCAGATGCCAGAGGTCAGAGGTCGGATTAGTAGAAATCGGCGAGTTAGCCGATTTCCGTATTGAAAACGTCATCAATACTTTCTTTTCGATTAAGTAATACTGCATCCCTTCCAGGAAATGCAGGTGTTCATTTGGCCCAATTGCTTTGACTTTGCTCCATGTCATCAGTGAGGAAGGCACCCCACTGATATTAATGATCTGGTGAATACGATTTCCTACCTGATATTTCGCTGATTAACTTTTGGATCATCTCATCTGCTGATTGAATCTTTTTATTCTCTGTTTCTTTAATTAACTTTTCCATTAGGTGTTTGTATCGCTCTTGCTCTACCATTTAAAAAACCGCCTTTTTTTAATTACCTATAAGAATCATACCACATTTTGCCGGAAGATGTTGTCGAAACATGTCTTATCCAGTATTTTCTTAAAAGATTTCGTTATGAGATTTTATTTTTTGTACGATATTGCTGCCAGAAGAATAATAGAATCACTGCAATCAGGGCTCCAGTTGCATCCAGCATGACATCGCCAAAATACGGCGTCCGGTTTACGGTGAATCCCTGATGAAATTCATCCATTACAGCATATGCAACCGTCAGCAAAAACGATACGGTCAACCTAACCCGAAAATTCATTCTGCTTGTCTTAATCAACGCCACAAAAAACAGGCACATCAGGATAAAGAAAACCCCGACATGAGCACCTTTCCGCAGAAAAAATTCGACAAACCCTTCCACACCCAAGGCAGAAACACTCACTTCCGACTGATGGTATGAAAAAGAAACCCAATCCACATATGGTATCAGAAATGATAAATCCAATTTACTTTCCAAAAGCGGTTTGACGTCCTGGTCTTCATATGGCTGTGCCGACGAATAATAGATAACACCCATCCACATGATCGGAAGCAGCCAGTTAAGATATTTTTTCATAGCTTCCTCACCCTATCATTCATACAACCTAACGATATTACCTCAAATTTGTTACATCAGATTTTCAAACACCGACCCGGAAAATTTCCAAATAAAAAACCGCAAGCTGCAGCTCCACGGTCTGGAAATTAATTATTGCGCCTGTTACGCCATTTATAAAATTCGAGGTACTCTTTAAATTGTTCCTTTGTCACACCTGAATTCATCGCTTCCTGAACAATTTGCAGCCATTCATCGTCCAGCTGCTGATCATGGTCACCCTGTTTATCTTCACGTATTAAGTCATTAGCGGATATGCCCAACACGGCACTGATTTTCTCAACAAACTGGATCGATGGGTTTGTCTGAAGATTTCTCTCTATGGAGCTTAAGTAGGATTTTGCTACACCTGCTTTTTCCGCCAGTTCAGAAATAGACATTTTCTTTTCTTTGCGCAGTTGCTTTATCTTTTCACCGATCAACACATACACCTTCTTTCAGTATAGATTATACCATAAAAAGATGTATGGTTCTATATTGAGCACATCACTTATTTAGATTTACTCACTTCATGATTTTTGTTTAATAGCAGCCGAACCTCCTCAATCGTCAACCCGATTAATTTTGCCTCCTTCATTAATGCAACCCATTCCTGATCCATCTCAACATACTCCCCCGTACTCATCATAAACGTCACCCCATATAGTTCTCAGGCAGTCCAGCCATCATAACACTAATGCTTTAGACCTGTGACTTTGCGCCCCTATTTTTCAACAGGTATGCTTTTTTCTGAGGAAATATTCTTTTTATAAGACTACTATACTATATATTCAAAGCCTTTTGGGTGTCTTCTTTTGTCAAACGCAAACTAGTTTTGTATTTTTCCAAAAATATTTTATCGAATTAGGTCTTATGACTTATTTTTGAACTTGAAATGTCTGCTGTAATGGCATATAGTCAGAATAGAATGTATTGTAATGGGAGCGGTCAAGTAAAAAATACAATCATTCTGTTCGTGACCGGACTCACCTTCACTGTCAGGAATACTAACAATGATTCATAAAGCAGCACCTTCGATGAAGCAAAACGCTCCTTGCCGATGAAAAAAGTGAAACGTCCGGCACCCCAATTTCGTCTAACCTGGAAGACCATTTTCTGCCCTCAGAAAGTGAAATAGTTGGCACGTTGAATATACTGAATTATCTAAAATGAAGGAGAATTTATGTGAGTTTAAGAATGGCGAAAAACAATCGAAAAAAACGCCGTAAATGGCCGTACTGGGTCGGCGGGACTATATTTATATTACTATTGGTTGCCGGCCTGGGCCTGCTATACATATACGATAAAGTCGGTGATACAGCAGAAACGATGCACAATCCATTGCCAAGAGATGAAGACCCTGAGCGCAAGCAAGAGCTGGACTCCGCTTTCAATGAATCCAGGTCCATTAATATTTTATTGCTTGGTGTCGATGAACGGGAAAATGATCAAGGCCGTTCAGATACCATGATTGTGCTTTCATTGAACCCAAATACAAACGCCATGAAAATGCTCAGCATTCCCCGGGATACACGGGTTGAGATACCTGGGCACGGAATGGACAAAATTAACCATGCCTATGCATTCGGTGATGTTGGACTATCCGTGGAAACAGTCGAGCAAATGCTGGATATTCCTGTCCACTTCTATGCACAAGTCAATATGGAGGGTTTCCGGCAAGGTGTTGATGCGCTGGGCGGAATCACCGTTACAAATGAGCGGGCCTTTTCACAGGACGGTGAGGACTTTCCGGAGGGCGAAATCCAGCTCAATGGGGATGAGGCATTAAGTTACATTCGAATGCGTAAAGAGGATCCAAGAGGCGATATTGGACGAAATGAGCGTCAGCGTGATGTTATCCAAGCAGCCATCGATGAGGCCGCCAGCTTTTCAAGCATTACCAAGGTGACAAATATTCTCGATATAATTGGCGATAATGTCCAGACAGATCTCACGTTCAATCAGATGCAAACACTGTTCACAGACTACCGGCAGTCCCGTAACACGATTGATTCAATGGAACTGAGTGGAAGCGGTCAGTACATTGGTGACATATGGTACTACATTGTACCGGATGAGGAACTGAATCGTGTCAGAACCGAACTGAAAAATCACATGGAGGCAAGGTGATCGATTCTCATAACAATTGATTTCATGCGGGTAAAGGTCAGTATGAATGACTTTTACCTCTTTTCTTTCCGCTGATATGGAAAATTGAGATAGTTAGTTTAGGTGCATGTTTTTGTACAAATGTCATGATATAATAATTTAATAGGATAACAGAAGGAACCTGAGGGGGGATTGTATGAAAAAAATAGCGTTATTATTTCCTTTTTTGTTACTATTTCTAATCACCGCATGTTCAAACGACGAAACGACACCACAGGAACGTTTTAACGAATACGTCAACCATTGGAACAATCAGGAATTTTCCGATATGTATAACATGATTACCACAGAGTCAGCCGAAACCTACCCCACAGAGGAATTTGTCGACCGGTATCAAACTATTTATGGGGATTTGAACATCTCAAATCTTCAAGTGACATTTGAACAACTATCTGATGAGGAAATGGAAGCAGCCATGGACAATGGTACAGCACAATTTCCCTTTACCGTTGAGATGGAATCGATAGCCGGTCCAATTTCATTTGATTATGAAGCAACCCTTACGAAAGAGGAAGAAACAAGCGGAGAAGATGGAGAAGCGGAAGAAAATTGGTTCGTTAAATGGGATCCCGGATTTATTTTCCCGGAAATACAGGATAGCGGTGAAATCGGGCTGCAAATCACTGAACCGAAGCGAGGAGAAATTCTCGACCGTAATCGTATGCCATTAGCCATAAATGATACCGTACATGAAGTTGGGATTATCCCTGAAAACCTGGGAGACAATCCGGAACAAGTAAAACAGGAAGTGGCTGATTTAATAGGCATGTCTGTTGAAGAAATCGATAACAGCCTTAATCAGGATTGGGTACAACCGAATATGTTTGTACCACTTAAAAAATTGCCACCATCAGATGAAGACACCATCAACCAATTAAGCGAATTGAGCGGTGTTACTTTCAATGATGCAACCGGCCGTGTCTATCCGCTCGGTGAAGCCGCATCTCACCTGACAGGTTATATCAGCCAAGTGACGGCGGAAGATCTGGAGGAGCTGGACGAGGAAAAATACGATGGGGACGACATGATTGGCCAGCGCGGTCTGGAATCCCTATTTGAAGAAAGATTAAAAGGTGAAGAAGGAGCTGTCATAACGGCAGTTAACGAAAGTGATGAAGAAACCGTCATTGCTGAAAAGGAAGTTGAGAATGGTGAAAACATCGTGACGACTATTGACGCCGATGTTCAGGAAACTATTTATGAATCCTATGATGATAACGCGGGAACAGCTGCAGCCATTCACCCAAAAACCGGTGAAACATTGGCGCTTGTAAGCAGTCCGGGATTTGTACCAGACGATTTTCTTTATGGTATATCCCAGTCTAAGTATGATGAGCTGCAAAACGACCCGCAGCAGCCAACACTCAATCGCTTTTCCGCTACCTTTTCGCCCGGGTCAGCCATCAAACCGGTAACAGCAGCTATTGGACTCAATAACGGCAGCATTGTGCCTGGTGAAGGTATGGAGATAAACGGGCTTACCTGGAGCAACGGTGAAGGCTGGGGCGATTATGAAGTCCGCCGTGTCAGTGAAACAGATAGTCCGGTAGATGTGACCGATGCACTGATTCGCTCGGATAATATTTACTTTGCCAAAAAAGCAGTTGAAATGGGAACTGAGGAATTCGTAAATGGAATGCAGCAATTTGGATTCGGCGAAGACCTCCCCTTTGAGTACCCTATGACATCATCATCCGTATCATCGAGTGGATCAATAGATGATGAGGTACAGTTGGCGAATACAAGTTACGGACAGGGTGAAATCGAAGTAAGTGCCCTTCATCTCGCCTTGACCTACACGCCAATCTTAAATGAAGGCAATATGCTTAAACCAACGCTTCTGGCAGATGAGGAAAATGGCCAAATATGGAAAGAAGAACTGATTACCAGTGATGAAGCAACACTCATCCATGACGCTCTCCATGATGTCGTTAACGCACCGGATGGAACCGCAAAAGGGGCACAGGATGCGGAGTTTCCGATCGCCGGTAAAACAGGAACCGCTGAACTCAAACTATCTGCCGAAGACGAAGATGGTGAAGAAAACGGCTGGTTTGTCGGCTACCCATCAGAGGATCAGGACATATTAATTGCCATGATGGTTGAAAATACCCAGGACAGTGGCGGCAGTGGCTACACCGTTGAGAAAGTGACTGATGTATTAACGGAAATTAAATAAGCATATTTCATAGCGGCGATTTTAAAAAAGTGTACCCGATTAGTTCGCGTACACTTTTTTCATTTTTGCCCCGCATGCCTGACAATAATCCGCTTCAGCCGGCACTTCATTCTCACAGACATAACACATAGTCATCTGATTTTGTTCCCTGCTGTCCGGCATATCGGTCTTTTTCCCGCATTCCGGGCAAAACACGTCCTCTTCCGAAAGCGGTGCACCACATGAGCATTCCATCACATTTTCTCGATTCAGCTTCGTTTCCTGCAAGAGTGAATAAATTTTCGAATCCAGATCTTTAATGGATGAACCTTTATTCGCCACGACCGATTCTATATCCTCACCTCGACGATAGGCCAAATAAACTTCCTGTCCCAACTCAATCAAAAGCTTTGACTTGGCTTCCGTTAATTCATTTACCTGCTGCTTTGTTTCGGTTATCTTCCTTTTCACCGACTTCCCCCCTAGCCTAAAATATTTTTCGTGTCAGGGCACCGATTAATGCGGTAACCATGGCATAGATCATGCTGACAGCAAATGTTCGTATGATTTCAAAACCGGTAAAAAATGACATGTTATCATGTTCCATCTGTTGTGCCTGATGCTGAATTATCTGATTCATGGAGACATTAAAGGAAAAGAAAGTCATGATGACAGCGAAGACAATACTGTATACAACAATTGATTTCAGCATCTTTTGCTGCCCGGATGCCACCAATAGACGCCCGGTCATGATAAACAGTGCAGCTGTTATGATAATAAAAACAATCTCATTTGAATCGAAAAATTGCGGCGGTATGTCGTATGTCCAACCCATCGTTTCCGCATTGTTAGAGAAACCAGACAGGAAGGAAAACGTTGATTTTTCCTCAAAATCCGGATTATTGAGAACGAACGTATTCAAAACAGAAAAATTAAACAGGTAAACTGCCATCCGGACGATAAATACAGCATTCATAAGGTTGTCAATCATTGTTGCGTCTCCCATTTCTCCCCATTCCGCCGGTGGTTCATACTGAGCCGTTAAAAAGGAACTGATAACAAGCATCACGCCATAACCTGCCAGAAAAACAAATACCCCGTAATAGAGTGCCCGCTGATATACAAATACGCGCATCTTCTCTTTCAACCGGCCCTTTCGTAAAACCATGCTAGCGTAACTGAACATAAAACCGATAAATAGACCATTGACCAGAGCACTAAACGTATTAAAGGCAAATGATACTTGGTTATTTCCCTGATCAATATTCTCAGCTCCTGATAGCGGACTAATGATCACCAACAACATGGCATACCCTACGGCAACAAATATGGCTGCCTTCCACTCATCAATTAAAGGATGAAGCCACTTTATCAGAAATCCGCCGGCGATTAACGAAAGAACTGCAAATATCAAGATATAACTCATTCCGGCAGATATATAAATAATTTGCTGTGAAAACTGGTCATTCTCCATCGATATGGACAAGCTGGTCAAATTGGCAAAAAGCGTCATGTTCAACACATTTAAACTTTCCGGAGTAATCGGCAGCTGAGCATTCCAGAAGTCACCAGGTTCCGTATTGTCTCTTATCGCTCCCAGGATAATTTGACTGAGACCGAGCAGCATCACAATCGACAAAAACAATCCCGGCAGAACACTGCGTACGAGATTAAAATCAAAATATGTATGTCGTGAGAAGCGTGTTTTTGATGATTCATAGACATCAAGTGAGCTGCCACATTTCCCGCAATATCTTGCAGCGTTATGATTGATGATTGCCCCGCATGCGCTGCAGTATGATTGAGCTTGTAAACGCCCATGTGGTTCCTGCTGATACAGAGGATGTCCATCGTGCACACAATACAGCGCATGCGAGGCATTGGTTGTACCACAATGATTACAATCCAGAAAACTCCCCCCTTTTATCACCACTATACGCATCATATCAAAAAAGCTTATCCAATAGTTTATTATTTTCAAAAAGGTCTATTATTATATTTAAAATTAGCTCGTTTTCCAAAACGAAAATCTGCTGCCGCGATGCTCTTCTTTAATCAGATCCGGCTGTTTTTGGTGTGTTTTTTCAAGCGTTATTTGATAGTTCAGATCAAGTGCCTTGATAAATTTATAAAGTGTCACACCGGTTAATAAGACTTGAGCGATAATCATAATCGACACCATAGCTTCTATATTGATTAAAGCTGGTATGCCGAGTACCACAGCCTGGATAAGCGTTACTCCAAACGCCCTGAGCATAATCGTCAATGCAATCGTTATAATAGCTGCGACAAAAATGAATGCATAATCTTCCATGAACAGTTGCATTCTCATCACCTCCCGTTTTGCCTTTATTATAAATAGGGAGTATTGCCACAACCTTGACGTGAATCAATTTTTTATAAAATAGCAAAAGATTTTTCTATCTAAACCAATTTAACCGAAAAAAAGAAGCTTCCCAAAAATTAGGAGCTTCATTAAAGTAATTTCAATAATGCCTCAAATGTCTCTCTATCCCAATTATCAAGTGCTTTATCAATTAATCTTTTCACGTTCATGTGTTCAAGTTCATCGATAATAACTGAATTTTCATCATTATCCTGATAATATGGTTTGACAATCTCATGTAGCTGAACCAGGACATCCGGAATGGAAATAAGTTCATTTAATGTCATGTAGATGATTTCATTATCTTTTTCAAATGTAAACCGTGCTTCAAGATTTTCTACTTTTTGCGTGCTGCGGTTAATTCGGATCTCGCGCGACTCAGCCGGAACAAAACGATAGACTTGATTGTTCATAACCAGCGTAAAACTTTTATATCCCAAAATAACTTGAATATGACTATCAGACACATTAATGTAATATGGCTTCATCATCTTTACGGTCGTCATTATTTATCCCCCTTGTCATGAACATAATCTTAATTTTCTGTATTTTATTATACTATATAACGAACAATTCGACAAGTGAGAAAATAGAATATTAGCAAATATACCGCTGAGTAAATCAGCGATATCAACGGGGTAAACTTAATAGAATCTTCTGGACAGCATCATCTATATCCTTTTCAGTAATTAGATCCATATACTTCTCTTCTATTTGATCACGCTCCTGCCCCGCCATTTTCAAGTAACGAATGCCTTCTTTCATACAAGATTTATAACGGGTGTTCAGCTCACTGATCTCTGTTTCGAATTTCTCATCCGTGCCTGCCGCTACGAATTCTTCATATAAATCAACAATCACTTCCCCTTCACGTTTCGGGAAAAATTCATGCGGATCAGTGCTGTCAAATATACAAAAATCCAAGTCACGCACGAGTACCATATCAACGCTGCCCGGATCAAAACTGCAATAATATAACTCCACATCAAAGCCATGCTCTGTACAGGCTTCGGCAATTTTTTTCATGAACACCGATTTTCCTGTCCCGGCCCGGCCTTTGATGTAGTAGACATTTTTTATGTCTTGAATTAGGTGGGGGACAACATTGACGACACCATCGGCCGTATTAGTCCCGAAAAGTCTATTGTAAGTATGTGGCTCCTGATTCTGCTTTGGAACGTTATGAAGTAAATCATTTATGAATTCTGTTGTGAACGCATCAGCATGGTCAAAATCCATTTTATTAATATAAATCTCTTCCAGATCATCGTGGATTTTTAAGCCTTTTGAAAAGCTGTCGTATGCTTGTTGCGTAAGATTATCGACTTCCGTAAGATTCTGATCTTTGACGGGAAAAGTCTCTTCCAGATTGATCATCTCCGACCTTAAAGTTGCTATTCTGCTGTCAATGAATGCGATTGACTTATCACGGATAATGATGCCATCAAGGTATTGATCCCCAAGTGCACTTTCCAGGATTTCAACATTGCTGGTTTCATAATGATCGATTAACCTGTTAATGATTCCTGTTTTCAAACTTACCGATGGATGCTTCAGAGCAATAACCTGGTTAATGTCATGCAAGTTCGTATAAAGGTGATTGACGAAACCTTCAGCTGTATTGCCGGTAACATAGTAATGGATGTTTGTCATACCGGGCACCTCTTTCTGTGGTAATATAATGATTGCGCCTAATTAAATTATGTTTATGAAGAGGATTTGGTGATTAATTTTAAATGTTTTTCTTAGAATCAATTATTATGCCATCTTTACATTTTTCTCTATACCAAAAGTTCGGGGGTGTTGCCAAAACATTCCACTATGTTCAGATATAAGTTCTTAAAAATAACTATTCTGAAATTCCCATTCTATTAAAATATATGCTAAATGAACTACTGAGAATACTGAGATTACTGATAACGCAAGTATCTTTATCTATACCAAAATTCAGGATGGTGCCAAAACGTAAATGGTTTGCAAATGATCAGGGGCGTTGGGTAAATAGACCCAGGATGTAAATGTAATAAAATATTTATAACCGTACATTTAAAATATTGATATGACAGCGTTCATTTTATTTAATGCTGTTGTTTCATGGTCGCACACATACCCAGGCGATGAAATCGATTCAAAATTGGGTGTATAATCACCTGGATATTTTTACCAAAAGAAAAGCCAGAATTTAAATATTTTTATCTTTATGAACATGGCAGTATGTATATTTTTCTTTCTAATTGGATCATTAATAGAGGTTTTAGCAGATATTGGCCTATTTAATTTAGTTCAACAACTACCAATCGAATGTTTTTCCAAACTGTTAATCATTACTCTACCATACCTCCTACACAAAAAATGCACACCCCACAAAAACTCCTCAAAACCTAATACCTATCCTCCCGCCTATCCTGAAAAATCGGTATCCTGCTTCTGACTTCATCCACCTTATCCAAATCAATTTCAGTCAGAATCATCTTTTCATGATCATTGGCTTCCGCAACAATTTCACCCCAAGGATCGACGACAAGCGACATGCCGCCGAATTCGTTTTTCGGATCTTCTCCCACGCGATTACAGGCGACAACATAACATTGATTTTCGATCGCGCGGGCCTGCAGCAGTACGCGCCAATAGTCGATACGTGGTTTTGGCCATTCCGCTACAACATACATAATCTTCGCACCATTCAATGCTGATTTGCGTATCCATTCAGGGAAACGGATGTCATAGCAGATGAATCCCGCTGATGGGACACCGTTTAATTCGAATTCCGCCTCATCTTGTCCTTCAACCAGATGCAAGTGTTCATCCATCAGCTGGAATAAATGCAGCTTGCTGTACTTGTGAACGAGCTCACCATTTTGATCAACGACAAGCATCGTATTTCGCATACCATCCTCAGTCTGTTCGGCGACAGATCCGCCGACAATGACAACGTTCAATTCTTTGGCCAGATCACTCAAGAACTCAATCGTTGCTTTGGCATCCTTGTCTGCCAGCACATCAAAACGTGATAAATCATAACCTGTATCCCATAACTCCGGCAACACGACTATATCCGCACCACTGTTCGTCGCAGCATCCATTACCCATTTGGAAACACGAGCAAAATTGACTTTTGGATCACCATATGTCACATCCATCTGTATCAGTGCAACTTTCTTTTTCATCGTCAAGTACCTCCTAAAACTAGCCTTCTTCTACTATTACAATCGAAACTTTTATGGAAAAGGGGGCATGAAAGTTAAATTTAAAATTATTTCTTTAATGACGCCCCCAAACCAGGTTTTCTAACGATTATAGTAGTGAGAAAGGGTATTCTAATTAAAACGTACCATAAGTACAGTGCAAAAAAAATCGTCTTGCCGCTTTTGGAACAATAATTTTTCTGCACTTGCAGGTAATCGATGTGATATTGTGATATAGAAAACCACTTTTTGAGGCGGGGATATTACTCCCTCTTATATGCTGGACAAAAAATACTGCTTACCCCAGCAACCCAAGGTAAGCAGCAATTTTCCTTAAACATATATCCAGGCTAACGATCACCGTTTCGCCTCAATACGCTTCTGTGTCAGTCCCAGCAAATAATCGGCGAGGATAGCAAGTGCCGCGGCGAAAATGGCACCACCGAATATTTTTTCCGTATCCCGTACGTTGATGCCGGATACGATTTCACTGCCTAATCCACCGCCGCCGATAAATGGTGCGAGGGTTGCTACACCAATTCCGATGATCAGTGCAATTCGCAGTCCGGCCAGTACAAATGGAAGCGATAAGGGAAACTTCACCTTAAACAACAACTGCAGGCGGGTCATCCCCATACCGGTTCCAGCCTCAACGGAACCTTTATCCACTTCCTTCAGGCCGACAGCCGTATTCCGGATAATCGGCAGAAGCGAGTACAGAAAGAGGCCGATCACAACCGTGTTAAATCCAAGCCCGAAGATAATCATCAATACTGCAAGCAGGGCAAGACTTGGAATGACCTGGATCATATTGGCAAGCGCCAGGATAACCGACTCGAATTTTTTATTCTTTGTACATAGAATACCAAGGGGGATGCCGACGATTAATGCAAACAAAATCCCAAGCAGAACCATTAAAATATGTTCATAGGTCATCCCCAAGAGCCCCATGAAGTTTCCTGAAAGGTACTCAAAAAAACTGCTCAGTGCATCCACGATTTATCACCTACTCCAGTAAGCCTTGTTCTTCCAGATAATCCTGGGCAACGTCTTCTATTTCTTCGCCATCAAGATCAACCCTTCCATTCAGGTCGCCAATCGTTTCCTCATCAAAGCTGCCGATTAACGGTTCGATAGCATCGGCAATTCCCGGATGCTCATCCAATACGTCGTTTCGTACGACAGGTGCTGCATCATATGGCGGGAAGAAGCTTTCGTCATCCTCCAGAATTTTCAAATCATATGCGACAATACGCGGGTCTGTTGAATAGGCAAGTACAACATCCACTTCCCCATTATTGACTGCATCGTAAACAAGGCCGATTTCCATTGGGTTTGTATTGCCAAATTCAAAATTATACGTGTCGATGAAGGCAGGGTAGCCATCGTTTTCGCGTTCCAGCCATGCCGTGTCAAATCCGGCGCTGAATTCCCCCGCAATTCCTTCCAAGTCGGATACTTGTTCCAGGTCGTATTCATCGGCAATATCCTCACGTACGGTAAATGCGTATGTGTTGGCATATCCTAAACCGTCAAAAAACGTAAAATTGAAATCTTCGCCGCTAAAGAAATCTTTCGCCTGCTGTAATGTAGCGTCCGAATCTTCCGGGTTTTCGATATCGGTAAACGATGAAATCGCGGTTCCCGTAAACTGGGTCGACATATCAATGTCTCCACCTTGCATGCCTTCAAGCACAATTGGACTTGTCGCCATGTCCGGGGTTATCTCGACAGAAAGATCCGTTTCCTGTTCAATCAGGTCCTTATACATATGGGCAAGAATTTTTGTTTCCGTGTACGTCTGTGCTCCGATCGTGATCGTCCCACTACCTGAACAAGCCGCAAGTGGTACGACCAAAAACATGACTAAAGCCGAAAAAATACCAAATTTCTTCATATTTACTCCTCCATTTGCATAATCTTTTGTTCTGAACTCTCCCGTTTCACAAAAACTTTTTCCAATCGTCCGAATAAGAAATCAACAACAAGGGCCAATACCATGGCTATAATGGCTGCTGCCAAAATTAACGGTTTGTCATTGACACCCATTCCACCAATAATCAACTGTCCCAGTCCGCCGGCACCGATTAAAGCCGCCAGGGTAGCCCAGTTGATAATATAGACCGCCGTTAACCTGATGCCGGACATGATATACGGCATTGCCAACGGAACTTCAATTTGAATCATCCGCTGCAGAGGACTATACCCCATCCCCTTTGCAGATTCAATAATACCGTGATCGATGGATTCAAAGGCAGCATATGTATTGCGCAGAATAGGCATTAACGAGTATAGAAACAGTGCAATAATAGCTGGTTGTAAACCGATGCCAATCAGGGGAATGAAAATAGCCAGCATCGCAAGACTCGGGATTGTCTGAAAAATATTGGTGATGGTAAATACGATAGACTGAATCCATTTGTAGGACGTTTTAGAGAGAAAAATACCAAGCGGAATCGCCACAAGACACCCAAGCAAAATGGCTGCGCCCGAAATGAGCGCGTGTATCCACAGGGCATCGAAAATATCAGCAGAACGTTCGACGAATACATAGAAATAATCACTGAAACTATGCATTGTAGGCCCACCTCTCCTGGGCGTATATGTCCCGCATATGGCCGACAATACTTCCGCGCGTCAGAAGACCGGCTAGTGTATTATCTGCATTGACAACCGGAATATAGGATAACTTGGATTCATCCAGAATGCGTACGGCATCCGCCAGCAATGCATCAGACCCCGTAGTGTGGGTAAATGACTGGACAATATCCTTTACCTGTTTTGTTTCATTATCGAATTCCCTTGATACATCATAAATCGAAACATAGCCCTCTATCCTGTTATCATCATCCACAACAACGAGGGAATCGACTTGCTTCTTCTCCATCATGTTCATCGCAACGGCAAGACCCCGGTATAGCAGAATAGTGGCCGGCTTTTGTACCATGACATCGGCAACAGTCGGCATGTCCATCGCTTTTTTCAAGCGCTTTTTCCCGATAAAGTTTTTCACAAAATCATTTGCCGGACGTCGTAAAATTTCTTCCGGACTGCCATGCTGAATAATCCGGCCATCCCGCATCAACACGATTTTGTCCGCAATTTTCAGCGCCTCATCCATGTCATGCGTCACAAAAACAATCGACTTTTGAATATCTTTCTGCAGGTGAATCAGTTCTTCCTGAAGCTGCTCACGACTGATAGGGTCAAGTGCACTGAATGGCTCATCCATTAAAATGATTCCCGGTTCGGCGGCAAGCGCCCTGATAACCCCGATGCGCTGCTGCTGTCCGCCGCTTAATTCAGAAGGATAACGCTCTTTGTACACTTTCGGGTCAAGCCCGACAAGCTCAAGCAATTCATCTACACGTGCGTCGATTTGCGTTTTATCCCATTTTAATAAATTTGGTACAACTCCGACGTTCCGTGCAATGGTCATATGGGGGAACAAGCCGATATGCTGAATCACATACCCGATTTCCCGTCGCAATTCGACCGTATTGATCTGTGAAATGTCTTTTCCATCGATGAAAATGCTTCCTTTCGTCGGGGTAATCAAACGGTTAATCAATTTCATGGTCGTCGTTTTCCCGCAGCCGCTCGGCCCGATTAAAACCGTAATTTCCCCATCTTCGCACGTCAGGTTAATATCTTTTAAAACATCATTTCCACCTTCGAAATTCTTATAAATAGTTTTGAACTCGATCATGTTGTCTCACCACCTTTAAAGTACATTTCTGCAACATTTGTGTACGCTTTTAACAAAAAATTTCCCCTTTCCTGATTGAATCTTTGAATCTGCCATGACGAATGACGGGGGTCTCCACCTCACACTATTTCACACGTTTCATTAAAATAATTAACAAATTATTTTTTGAAATAGCTACATTAATATCGTAATAGTTTGTAGAATATTGTCAACTGCTGCTAGTATGTATTTCCTATTTATATGACTGTATTTTTACGATTTAACGCTCTCATTCTTGTTAAAATGGCATATTTCTTTATAATTCACTGGATTCCGGACTATTGGCCATATCAGCCATCCGAATGAACACGTCTGCCAACACCTCAGGAAACACCCACAACAATGGTTGAAGCGGTGGAACAGGCAAAATGATTCATCGTCAGAAAGCCGTATCGAAAACATAAACGTTGCAGCAGATTTACAAGGTCAGCCAAATGCCATTCACTATGGCGTATGCACTGCCACATGGTTTAATCCGGATTATCAGGGCGCACAAAAAAATCCATGCAGTGTACAAATGTACAAGCCTGCATGGATTATCTTTTCTAATTTAGCGCTTTCCGTTCATCTTCACTGAAGACTCTGGACCGCGTTAAGAACCGTTTTCCTTCTGGTCCTTCCAGTGAGAACATCCCGCCGCGGCCGTCAACGGCATCAATAATGAGCTGGGTGTGTTTCCAGTATTCATATTGATCTTTGGATATATAGAAAGGTGTTTCGCCAATTTCACCGAGCAGGACGTCTGATTCACCAACGCGGAATTCGCCCCGCGGGTAGCACATCGGTGAGCTGCCATCACAACAGCCGCCTGATTGATGGAACATGAGCGGCCCATGTGTTTCAGTCAGGGTATCAATCAGTTTCAACGCTTCGTCCGTCGCCGTTACACGTTCGACCATTTGTCACACCCTTTCAGTACAGTTTATGCACGTAAATATTTTCCGGTATTTTCATTCATCCGGAACAATTTAAAACAGCCCTGCCGGATCTTCACTGTAACTGATTAATAGATTTTTAGTCTGCTGATAATGATCAAGCATCATCAAATGATTCTCACGGCCGATGCCGGATTTCTTGTAGCCGCCGAACGCCGCATGTGCCGGATACTGATGGTAGCAGTTCGTCCAGATGCGTCCGGCTTCAATACCGCGACCGAAACGATAAGCCGTATTGATATTCCGCGTCCAGACGCCAGCCCCTAATCCGTACAATGTGTCATTGGCGATTTCCATTGCCTCATCGTCGTCACTGAATGTTGTGACTGCCAATACAGGCCCGAAAATCTCTTCCTGGAAGATGCGCATTTTGTTGTCACCTTTAAAGATTGTCGGCTCAATATAATAACCATCTTCCATATCACCGTCAAGCTGATTGACGCCACCGCCGACGAGCACTTCTGCGCCTTCCTGTTCACCAATATCGAGATACGATTTGATTTTCTCCATCTGCTCCTGAGAGGCTTGAGCGCCCATCATTGTTTCAGTATCAAGCGGATGGCCGATTTTGATTTCATTAACCCGTTTGATTGCACGCTCCATAAATTCATCATAAATCGATTCATGAACGAGTGCTCTTGACGGACACGTGCAGACTTCACCCTGGTTCAGAGCAAACATAACCAGTCCTTCAATGGCCTTATCCAGAAATCCGTCATCTTTATCCATCACATCCGGGAAGAAGATGTTTGGTGATTTGCCGCCGAGTTCAAGTGTGACCGGGATAATATTTTCCGATGCGTATTGCATAATCAGTCTTCCTGTTGTTGTTTCACCAGTGAATGCAACTTTGGAAATCCGGCTGTTGGATGCAATCGGTTTTCCGGCCTCCACGCCAAATCCATTGACAATGTTGAGCACGCCAGCTGGCAGGAGGTCTTTAATCAGATCAAGCAGTACATGAATCGATGCCGGTGTCTGCTCAGCCGGTTTCAGGACGACACAATTACCTGCTGCGAGTGCCGGAGCCAACTTCCATGTCGCCATTAAAATCGGAAAGTTCCATGGGATGATTTGCCCGACAACACCAAGCGGCTCATGAAAATGATAGGCGACCGTATCATTATCGATTTGACTGATGCCGCCTTCCTGTGCCCGAATCGCTCCGGCAAAATAGCGGAAATGATCGATCGCCAACGGTATGTCAGCTGCCAATCCTTCCCTGACCGCTTTACCGTTATCCCATGTTTCGGCTACTGCCAGCATTTCCGTATTTTCTTCCATCCGGTCTGCAATTTTGTTAAGAATATTTGCCCGTTCTGCTACAGAGGTTTTTCCCCAAGTGTCCTTCGCAGCGTATCCGGCATCAACCGCTGCTTCCACGTCCTCTTTTGTTGACCTGGCAAGTTCACAAAATACGTTTCCCGTCACTGGGCTCACATTTTCAAAATACTTTCCATTTGCCGGTGGACGATATTCTCCGCCGATATAATTGTCATATCGTTGCTGAAAATGTACTAAGGCACCTTCCGTGTTCGGATTGGCATACTGCATTCCGACATTCCTCCCCATTTTTTGTAATCGGTTACATATTTTTTGATGAATGACTCTGGATGGGTTCTCTTGTTCAAATTATACAACTGAATTTAGAATTATGCCAACAATTTGTTTTCTTGATACAATGAAACTTGATCCCTGAATTCATCTCCACACGCATGAAGTGGGATTTTAATGGCAGTTTTTTTATATGATGGGTAAAGAAAAAAGCCACCTTTACCGTAATAGATGGCTTGAGTTGATATGGGCAATATGACACCCATACATACGAAAAGATGCCTGAGGCGACATCCTGGTTTAATAAATATTAAATGGTTATGGATTAATGCGCGTTAATCTTCCAATTCAGGGAGAACACGAACTTCTCTGTCCATTGACGATTGACAAAGCGGACATTCAGGTTCCTCATTGAAACTGAAGGATTCTCTCATCCAGCCTGCACAGTCTTCATTCGTACATGACCATACATTCGTTTCCACTTCTGGAACGGGTTGTTTTCGCCCACGGGAAAATGACATAACAGCATCCCCTTTCATGGTATTATAGCTATTATACGCCTTTTTCATGAAGTTGTAAAATTTTGCTTTCTAAGATGGGCGCTGTTACAGTATATGTTTGAAATGGACAAATAGAAGTAAATCCTTACTGAATTTTATAGAACAAATTTTTCAATCGCTTTCCCGGCGCCATCCTGGTCATTCGTATCCGTGACATAATCAGCAACATTTTTGATTGCTTCCTGGGCATTTCCCATCGCAATACCGACGCCTGCTTCCTGAATCATTTTAATATCATTCAGGCTGTCACCTGCTGCCATGACATTAGCCATCGTTATGCCGAGTTCCTCGCACACGTTATGAAGCGCACTTGCTTTACTAACGCCTTTAGGGTTCACTTCGATGTTCATTGGCAATGAATTCGTCAGTTCAAGATCATCATAATGGGAAAGTTGCTTGACAAGTGTATCCAATTTTTCTGATTCATTGGTATCACAGCCAAATTTGAGCCATTCAAAGGCATCAAAATCATCCGGCCTTGTACCATACCAAACGCTGTCAGTCGAAACCATCCACGTGTTCAACTCCATATCCTGCGCAAGTTCCCACATTAACTTAATTCGCTCAGGATCAAGCAAATGGCGTTCTTTCAATTTTTTATCAATCGTCCAAATTTCGCCGCCATTGCATGTTATGAGGAAAGACTTTAAATTCAGCGATTCAGCGTAAGGATAACATGAACCCAGCCAGCGTCCGGTACTCAGCACAACATCCACGCCTTGTGCCAAAGCTTGTGCGATTTTTTCCTGATTAAAATCGGAAACAGCCTGCTCACTATTTAATAATGTCCCATCCATATCCAATGCAATCAATTTTATATCCATTTAGACGCTCCTTTTTATGTATAACTCCTGATTATAAAACGTCAACACCCGTTTATTGTAATATATTTCGTGATGCCAAGCAATCGAACCTTATACCAAAATAGTTTACCTGACGTTGAATTTTCTCTTATAATATAGGATATTTCGATAACTGTTATCGGTTTCAATTTTTATCATTTTATAAAAAAAGGAGGAAATGTATGCTAACTGCTGCATGGAACTGGCTATGGGACAAACATGACCAGGCGAAAGAGCTGCTTAGTTTTTTCGTGCGGCCGAATGAATCAAAAATCAAATCTGACAACACGAATCCAAACAGCACCAAAGAATCAAGCGGTGGGAATGGCGGGAATAAAAACCGTTCCTACACACCTGCGCAATTCATCGGATTAATATTGGGACCTGCCCTTTTTACCGTTACCTTATTATTTTTCCAGCCGGAGGGACTATCGGGCGCCGGTCAGGCTGTACTGGCCAGCACATTATGGATTGCTGTCTGGTGGATGACCGAGGCAATACCGATACCGGTCACATCGCTCCTGCCAATCATTCTTTTCCCGCTGACAGGCGGACTGGATATCGGGCTGGCAACATCATCATATGGTGATGATACTATCTTTCTGTTTATGGGCGGTTTTATGATTGCACTCGCTATGGAAAAATGGAATCTTCACAAACGGATTGCATTGACAATCATTTCGATTATCGGAACCAATACAGAACGAATCATTCTTGGTTTTATGGTAGCAACGGGATTTTTGTCAATGTGGATTTCCAATACGGCAACAGCGATGATGATGGTACCGATTGGACTTGCCATCATTTATCAGGTTTCCGACCAGTTAAAGAATGACGACGCAATTGATACCTCCGTGGAAAATTTCGGATTCGGCAAAGCCCTTATGCTGGCGATTGCCTATTCCGCTTCTGTCGGCGGTATTTCGACTCTGATTGGAACACCGCCAAACACAGCACTGGCTGGTTTCGTCAGTACGACATACGGGGTTGAGATATCATTTGCCGGATGGATGCTGTTTGGTGTACCGGTAGCCTGGCTGTTTATTTTTGTTATATGGTTTTATTTGGTAAAAGTGGCATATCCGCAAAAAATAAGTCAGCTTCCCGGCGGACGGGAGATAATCCAGGAGCAAAAAAATGAACTTGGCAAAGCATCTTTTGAGGAAAAGGGCGTGCTTGTTGTATTCATTTTAGCTGCCCTTGCATGGATGACCCGGTCATTTGTCCTGACTGAATTTGTGAATGAAAATATTAACGATGCGATTATAGCCATGACAGCTGCCGTTATCCTGTTTATCATTCCGGCTAAAAACAAAGAAGGTGACCATTTACTGGACTGGAATTCAGCGGTCAAACTTCCATGGGGGATTCTGCTGCTGTTTGGGGGAGGTCTTGCCATCGCGAGCGGATTTACAGAATCAGGCTTATCTGAATGGATCGGGAACCAGCTTACGGTTTTGGAAGGTATTCATTTAGTCATTGTATTACTCACCGTTGCCGGTATGGTTATTTTCCTGACAGAAATAACGTCCAATACTGCTACAGCCAATATGATGTATCCGATCATGGCATCGCTTGCGGTTGCACTCGGTGTCCATCCATTCGCGGTAATGGTTGCTGCAGCTGTTGCCGCCTCCAGTGCCTTCATGCTGCCCGTGGCTACACCGCCAAACGCTGTCGTGTTCGGCTCCGGCTACTTGCGGATTCCGGATATGGCCAAAGCAGGCTTTGCCTTGAACCTTTTCGGCGTCCTGTTAGTCGCACTCGCCATTTATTTCTGGCTCCCTGTAGCATGGGGCATCGATTTGACTGAAATACCGGACATGATGACAAACAACTGATCAGCCAAAAGACAGGAAAACCCCATATGGGGAATCCTGTCTTTTAATTTTTGACAACCAGTATTTTTCTAGTTATTGGCCTGAAACACACGTACAAACACAATATACACTGCCGGCAGACAGCCAAGCAAAATAATCAGTCCGATCCATCCGGCACTGTTCCACAAGGGGCCAAGCGCTGAACTTCCAAGCGCAACACCAATATAATAGGATACCAGATACAAACTGGAGGCACTTCCTTTATGATGCGTCACTTGCTCGCTGACAGTTGAAGCCGTTAAGGAATGCGCCGTGAAAAACCCGAGACATGCAACACATAGACCAACAACAATCATCCATAATTCAGGCCCCAGGGTGATAAATATTCCAATAACCATAACGAGCACGCCAATCAATCGAATGATTTTTAAACCGAACCTGCCAGCCAACCAGCCTGCAAGCGGTGAACCAATAACACCCAGACCATAGGCAAAAAACGTGTACGAAATGGCTTCCAGTGATAACGAAAACGGCGGTGCCTCGAGATAAAACGGTAAATAAGTCCACATACCCGTGAACGACAGCTGCAGTACAATCCCGAGACCGAAAAGTAAAAGCAAGGCCGGATTTTTCAAATGATAGGAAAATGCCTTCAAGTCATTGGAAAACGACAATTGACTCGGCACAAAAAAGCGGGATTTCGGCAGCATAAACATAACCACAATCAAACTGACAAGACCAAAAAGAGCCATTAGATAAAAAGCAAATTCCCAGGAAAAATGGTCTGTCAGATAACCGGTTACCACCCTTCCAACCATTCCGCCCAGCGCATTGCTGGATATGTAAAGCGAAATCGCGACATGGACACTCCGCCTATCAATCTCTTCACTCAAATAAGCAAGTGCAGCCGCCGGTAATCCCGCTAACGCAAACCCTTGCAGGAGTCTTAGAACGAGTAACAAGATGAATGAATCAAACAGCGGGATAATCAAAAACGGAACAGACGCTCCTGCCAATGATAGTTTAATAAATATGGTGCGGCCGCTGCGGTCAGATACAAACCCGAGTACAATCAGTCCGGCAATCAACCCTGCGATTGTCAGAGATAATGCCAGTCCGGAAGCGGAAACCGGCAGCTCAAATTCGTTCACAAAAACAGGAAAAAGCGGCTGTACCGCATACATCCCGGCAAATACAAAAAAAGATGCCAATGCCAGACTCAGCGTAATCCGCCAAAAATATAAATCTTTAATCGAATATTGCTGCTGCATATCTTTCACACCCAACTATAATCAATCCAGCACATAGCGATTCCGGCCGGCGCCCATACCGAACGACATGACCAGGATAGCCACAACAATCAAGGTTATGAGTGGTACCGTCCATTGATGCGTCACATCATATAAATACCCGATGAACATCGGCCCGACAGCTGCGAGCGTGTACCCGAGTGACTGTGCCATACCGGATAGCTCGGCGGCATGTCGTGCGTTACGTGCACGCATCCCCAAAAAAGCAAGTGCAAGTGCGAATGTTCCACTTAAGGTAATCCCAATCAGGATGATGCTGATGACCATAGCGGGAATCGATTCACCGATCAACAGACCACCATAGCCGCCAAGGGCACACAGTCCCATGACGAGCACGATACTGCGCTGCGATTCAAGCCGATCGGCAATTACCGGCACAATAAAGCTGGCAGGTAATCCGACAAATTGCGTAAAGGACAGCATCCACCCTGACATTGACATGGTTAAACCATTACTATGTAAAATTTCCGGAAGCCAGGAAATCGTCACATAAAACAAAAAGGATTGCAGTCCCATATAACAGGCAACCTGCCAGGCCAGTGGTGATTTCCACATCCGGTTATCACTGACGTTCACGTATTTCAAATCGGCATCATCACGCGGTGAATCCCTTTTCGATAGATAAATCCAAACAATCATCCCCAAAACTGCCGGCATGCACCAAACGAGCAATGCCAGCTGCCATCCAAGACCCAGGCCTTGTGCAAACGGGATGCTTAAACCGGACGCTGATGCAGCAAAAATCCCCATCGCGGTTGAGTAAACACTTGTCATCAATCCGACTTTTGCCGGAAACTTTTCCTTAATAACACCAGGCAAAAGTACGTTTAACATTGCAATACCCAAACCGACAAATAATGTGCCGATAAATAAAAGGGCAATAACCGAAATCGATCGAACTGAAATCCCGATAAACAAAAGGATCAGCCCGGCCAATAACATGCGTTCATTGGTAAAACGGTTCCCCAATTTTGGTGCAGCAGGTGACATCACTGCAAAAGCAACCAGCGGGAGGCTCGTCAGGATCCCTGCACTCCAATTGGACAGGCCGATGTCATCACGGATAATTCCAATCAGCGGTCCAACAGACGTAATGGCAGGACGCAGATTGAATGCAATGATAACAATCCCTGCTACGAGTAAAAAACGGTACAGCTGTTTTGATTGATTATTTGTCATGACTGAATGTCCCTTCCTGCAAACTGATTTGTACCTGAGAAAAAACGCTGACGCGTCTTTTCAGATCCCAGAGGTCGGAGGTCGGATTGGAAGAAATCAGCGAGTCAGCTGATTTCAAGACTTCTGATCCTAGAACACAGAAAATAGCATCACCGAAAAAATGTCTACAGTCTAATATAGCATAATCGCTTTGCTTTTAAAAAAGAAGATTCCCTGTCGAAACAGAGAATCAAGTTTTTAATGTCCTGCTGAGCAGAGACATATGCCGGTTTATGCCTGCGATATTGCCTGGGAAATAACTGCCGAACGATGCCTTGATACAAAACCATTGTGTTTGATTTTTTGCTGACAGCTACATTTCCTCTTCGCCAGCCTGATGCATTAGCCCTCTCAGAATAACCTGATCATAAAGCCACTTCCATTGATTAACCGTCAGTTTCTGCTGAATAGGGCTCCAATGATATGAATTATCGATAGTTGAAACTTCCTTCTTAACTGACTGCACCATATTTGACAGCAGCTGGTTCTTTTGAAACCTGTATTCATTCTGCCACAAGTGGTTTGTCATTCTGTACTTGATTTTCGGCTTTGCCCATGCAGAAAAATCACCAGTTATCGGATCATATGAATTATATGCCTCCCATAACCCATATAACCCTTCTTGAAAATAGGTTCCAATTTGATCATAAAGTCCCAGTTTTTGAGCAAAATAAACGATTTCTTTTTCATATTGTTCCACAATGTTTAAAAATTGTGTCCCTCCCCACTCCTTATTGCTCACATCCTTACCCCCTCTGTAATATTTATTCTTATTGAATCACTTCTATTATACACATTGGTCAATTGATGCTTGGTTTTGGAAGTTTTTGTCGAATCCTTTTGATCGACCCGATTTTATTCGAAAATAATGTCGAAGTATGTAAATTAAAGTCAAAACATGTTAGGAAATTGGTTGCATTTCAGACCATCTTAACAACGTTTATCAATTTTGAAATTTTTATGAACATTTTGAGAGGTAAATAACCCGTCTTCTGTGAAAAGTATTGCTTTTATAAGTATAGTATGCTTTGACATGAATCCTTTTTCTTTTCATAATCATCTTTTCTGGGTATAATGTAGGAAAAGGTTAGCATATATTAATAAGACCACAGCTGTCACTGTGGTCTGTTAAGCTGTTCCCCAACGGTTCGGCTTTTCTAAAATAGACCTCTCCTATTTCATTGCAGGTGCCCGAGAGGTCTATTTTTTGTTGTTGATTTCCACGATTAACGCCAGTAATCCAATCAACAAGGTACCGAAACCAATCAGTACCATGAACACTTCAAAAACATTCAAAAGCGTCACCCCCTTTGACGGCCGATATTTATTAGCCGTCTGCGCCTCACCTGAAGGAACAGCTCTTGGTTGGTAGTATAGCACAAACTTTACCGAATATGCGAACAAATGTTTGTATAGTATAATTTGTGGGACAGATTTTTGTTTAGCGCTTTAGAATTAATTTTAATTAATGACTCTATTTGCAGTTACGGTTTGATAGCAGATGGTTAAAGAAGAGGGTGTGTGCTTGTATAGTTTAATCTATGCAGGTGGGTGAAGGGGCTTGTAATTCATTTAGGGGATAATTTCTGCAAAAGCGCATGCGCCCCCTGCAGATATTAGGTCTTTAATCTCTCAGCTGAACTCCTACTTTAGTGAATCAGACCGGGATAAAAAGCGAGCACCCTAAATTAGAATGCTCGCCTGCTATCAGGAATGGATTAAGCACCGGTTACGATATGGAAGCCAGAGTCTACGTGAAGCACTTCACCCGTAACGCCTCGTGCCAAATCGCTCAGTAAAAATAATGTCGCATCTCCGACCTGATCCTGATCAACCTGTCGGCGAAGCGGTGCTTTTTCTTCAACAACTGACATTTTATCATTAAAGCCGGAAACACCTTTTGCCGATAATGTGCGAATCGGTCCGGCTGACACAGCATTGACGCGAATGCCGTCTTTACCGACATCCTCAGCAAGATAGCGTACACTTGCTTCAAGCGCCGCTTTGGCTACACCCATGACATTATAGTTTGGTACAACACGTTCAGCTCCTAGGTATGTTTGTGTAACAATACCGCCACCCTCAGTCATAAATTTCCGGGCCTCCCGGGTGACTGCAGCAAGGGAGTAAGCGCTGATATTCTGCGCTGTCAGATAACCTTCACGTGAAGTATCAGCATAATCACCTTCCAATTCATCTGTATTGGCAAATGCAACAGAATGAACAAGACCATGAATCGTACCGGCATGGTCACCGACTTCCTGAAATGCTTGCTTAATGCTTTCATCATCCTCTACATCACACGATACAACCAGTTCAGCCTCGATGCTATTTTTTTCCAATAGCTTTTCCAACTTTTGTTTGGAACGCTCCTGCCGATAGGTGAAAATAAGATTGGCACCGGCGTTATAAAGCGACTTCGTGATACCCCAGGCAATGCTGCGATTATTCGCAACACCCATAATAACGATATTTTTATTTTTTAATAATGCATTCATTTGTTTACCTCCATTATGGTTGGATATATGTATAATTATAATGTAGCACAATTAGGACCAGGTTTTAAATCCCGAGGTGGGAAATGAATGCATGTAACTGATTAATTTTAAAAAGCAAAAAAATAAGCCTGCCTGCTGCAAGCTTACCATTCCATGCCGATTTCTTTTTCCAGCATTGTGAGACGCGCCTTACTATCAGCGAGATCGTTAATATAATCATTGAACTTATAATTCATTCTACGCATATCACCACGCATCTTTTTCATTTCCGTCTCTATACTTTCTACTCTGGTTTCTATGTTTTCTACTTTAGTTTCCAGATTGCCTAATCTTTCATTGCCCTTTGCAACATCGTTTGACAATTCCTTAATCGCAACGAACAGATCCTCCATTGTTATATCGCTCATCTGATTCGCCTCCGTCATTTGATAGACTTATCATAACATTTGGATTCATATCCAACAAGCGAACGTAGTGTTAAAACATTACCTGAACCAGTGTGGAAAATTTAATTTTTTCTGGACCAAAATTGGTTTTTAGCCACTCTAATAACAACCAACATAAAGATCCACCTTTTTTAATCGAAATCGAACTATTAAAATTTCGGGATGACGTTTTCAATCTTAAAATCGGCTAATTCGCCAATTTCTTCAAGTCTGACTCCCTGCATCTGACCTCTGGAAAGACGAGGCAAGGCCTGAGTCTTTCTTATAAGGTCAGAAAGTATAACATTTTAGATAAGACTTCAATCTAGAAATCGGCTAGTTCGCCGATTTCTTCCAATCCGACCTCTGACCTCTGGCATCTGAAAAGACGCGTCAGCGTTTTTTCTTATATGTCCTCCATCATCCGCTCAACCAATGCTTCCTGATAGCCGGCTTTGCCTTTTGCACGCATGATCTCAGCGACTTCCGCCAATTCCATATGTTCAATCCGATTCAATTTTTCCAAACGTTCTTCCGACAATTTTTTCACCGGTCTGCTTGCTGCATAAGCATCTGCATTCATATGCCATAACTTAGCACTTTCTGTCGGATATCTGTTCAGTAATCGCTGTGCCATGCCGAGGCCTTCAGGATCAAAATCGCCGGCATAATGTAGTACACACCCGGATTCGGCAAGCCTGTCGAGCAGCATCAATGCTGCGAGCGTAAACTGCCCATTCGTACAGACAATGGGCATATCCGGTTTATGATCCAGAAGCGTAGCACATACGCCGGAATTTTCCACAACCCAGACGTTGGATTCGTAAGCAGGATAGACCTTTACCAGTTTCATAAGTTCACGTATCGGGACAATCTGCACCGTCTGCTGATCAACGGCGGATTCCCATACAGGATGCCTCCCGGTTTCCGTTTCTGCATAAAGCCCGGCACATGTCACGTAATTTAACAGGTCATCACGATAAATCTGAAAGTCCTGCAGCAATTCATTCGTCGTCTCGGTCGTGGTTGGCATTACCCCACTGGTCTGGACTGCGAGCACATGCAGCCATAGTTTTCCAAGATCCGTATTTAGATCAAAGGCATGCGGATCGCCGGCAATACGCTGGCTGAACATTGGCAGCCGCTCCGGTGACTCCGGCAAATTGCGCTGAGCGATATCCAGCCAGGCTGTCATTGCTGCAAACTTATCAGGCGTCTTGTCAATCAGGGTCCACACCCACCGTGACTCACTGCTGTTTGCCAACAGCTCATCAAACCAAAAGCTTAACGCAGTATACGTCTCCTGCAGCCCGATAACAAGACACCGCTGCCCTTTTTCCTTTTCCTCGCGTTGCTGTTTTTTAGAAAGAATCGTTTCGCCAAAATAGGCATCAAGAATCTGTTTCAGCCCAATGTCACCAAACCGGGTATCGGCTAATTGTCTCTCAAACGCCGCAACCGAAATTGAGCCTTTTTCAGCTAATCGCGACCCCGGCATTCCGAAAAAACCGCCGATCACTTTCAGTTGGCCGTCCGTAAACAACCGAACCGGGACAGTCCCGCCGATTCTTCCAAGTGATTCGTACTTTTTCCGGAATGCATGGAACAATTTTTTATAGGCTTGTTCACTTTTGAAAAATCTCACTGCTGCCTGTACTTCATTAGTCATAACCAACCCCCTTTACGAATCGGTGGCTGCAACTTCTTCTTCGCCTTCAACAACCAAATGCCGTGTATGGCCGTCCCAATGATAACGGATCACACTCACAAACGCCTCGTTTTTCGGACGGACGAGTTCAGCAATGGCGAGTGAAGAAATCGTATCATAATCACCCCAGAGCACCTGAGAGTTCATGATATAGTCGAACCCAAGCTCCTCGACAATCTCGAACATCTCCCGGATATTATTTTCATCAACACCGGCAAAAGCCTCATCGAGTGAAATGATATATGGCGCCGTGTCGTCCGCTTCCAAATACCGTGAATAACATGCTGTAAAAAGCGGTATATACATAGCCATCGCCTTTTCCCCACCACTGAATTTGTAGAAAGCATGGTTGGTCAATTCACGTTTCGGCTCACCTTCACGCTGGTAGGATAAAACAAAGGAAAACCAGTTCCTGTAGTCGAGCACATCTTTCAGCACTTGCAGGAGTGTATTCCCTTCACCTTTGACCTCCACCAATTCTTTGGCACGTTCGATTTTAGAGCGAAAATGTTCAATGACCTCGTTAATATCATCCTCTTTTAATAGCCGGGCATCACGGCGCAGCAAATCGACCAGTTCTTTTGTATCCATTTCCGCTTCCGTTTCAGCGGTGCGGGGCTTCCATTTGATAGAGAATGACAAGCCGGATGACGAATCACTGTTTACCATCAGTTTATTCATTTTTTCTGTCCAATCCTGAGCCCGGTTAATCCGGCTCCGCAGTTTTTTACCGACAGAATCAAACAGGATCTCCTCGTACAGTTGCCGGTCCTGATCATCAAGCATCGTCTGCTGGCGCTCACGGTCATCCGCTACTTTTTCCATAATAAAATACGGGCTGACCTTCTTCCCTTGAAAATCGAGCTGAATCAAGCGGCGATCTGTCTTCTGCTTCCAATTGTCAATCTGAATGCGCTGTTCGTCGCTCCAGTCGTCATGCATCCAATCACGCTCAGTTGCCGGCATGTCCATATCTGTCATTCGATACTCCATCAAATTGGATTGCTGCTCATAAAATACATCCGTTAATTGCTTTTCAATCGTTGATGGATCTTTTTCTTTCAAAAACGTTTTATACTGCTTAACGATTGATTTGGCCAGTTCATCCGTTCCCGTCTCCTGATTATGCACGTCGACAAAACTAAGATGGACTTCATCGTTGAATGATTCCTTCCACGCGTCAATCATCTTTGTCCAAAACTGCAATTTTTGCCGTGAAACGTTCATGTTGTCTTCAAGCACATTTTTCTCTGCTGTCTTCTGTGGTAATTCTTCTTTGGTTTGATCAAGTTCCCGATTGGTTACCGTGATATTTTCCTGAACGTCCTGAATTTGCTTCCGGATATCGGCAACACCTGCCGCCTCCAACTGATTGTTAATCTCGGCGATGTTTTGCTCTTTCCGGGCTTGTCTGTCAGCCAGGATATTCAGTTCACCCTGCAGTTCATCAACTTCTGCCACCAATTCTTCCAGCCGATCTTTCGCCTGTTGTAATTGCTGGGCCATATAACGATACGTTGTATGTTTGTTGATAAGATCATGCAAGCCTTTTTCATACATTCGCATCATCCGTTTTGCTTCCTGATACGCATCATGCGAAAATTCAAGATTAAAACCCCGGGTATCCGTATCCAGCTTGTGTTTGATTTCCCGGTATGCCTGATACAGCCGGTTCATTTGGTCATCCAGATCACGCAGCTTTTTGTCGTATTGTTTGATGTCAAATCGCTTTTCCTTGATATGGGAAAAACTTTCTGACAAGTCTTCATCTGACGGGAAAGCAGCTATTGCATCCTTGGCTTCCTGAATGTTGCCGCGCAATGCTTCGATGTCTCTTGTGATCGTCTGTTTTTCTGCTTCCAATGATTCCATTTCAGACGACAATTGTTCGATTTGTTGCTGCCTGTAACGTTTCCGGGCATTCCTGCCGATAAACCGAACCTGCTCAACCGGAAGTGCATGACCGCTGATAAGACCAATCCGGTATGTACCATCACTGTTAATTGCCGTGTTGTCATGGGTTTCATCATCCACCAGAATACTCCGTAATACGTCATCGACTTTCATCCGGCTAATCGATGCATCCTCATCCAAATCCGGCTCTAAATAATCCGCCAGTGTATGGGCCATCATGTGCGGGTCAGGTTCCAGGATGCGGTCATGTTCAACAGACATGACGTCATCCGCGATCAGCGCATCCAGCGTCCCTGTGTCAATCAATGCTGATTCAATATTTTGACGGACGTCATCCGGCACATGCTTTTGGAACGCCACCGCTTCGTAAAATGGCAGAAAACTGTTTCCGGATTCAGCCAATCTCCGGCGGGCATCACGTGTTTCTTCCTCCTGGTTTGGTGGCTCAGGATCGCGTTTTGTTTTTAATTCATCCAGTTCAAGTTCTTTTGCCCGGATGTCCTCTGTGAGTGCAGTAATCCGGCTGTCTTTCCGGGCAATTTGTTTATTGATTTCCAGCTGATAATCACTGGCCGCTTCAACAAAAGCTGAACGGATATTGTCATAGTTGACAGGTTCATACAAACGATACATATCACGTGCTGTCTGCTGCAGCACCTCATCACTTACCGGCAAAAAGTCATGCCGCTCAGTCCAAGCGTGAATTTCCGCCAATTTGTCCTGTTTATCCTGTTCAAAAATACCGAGCCAATCTTGTTCTTCCTGTTTCAGCTTATCCAAGTCCATTTTAGCAGCAGCCATATCCTTATCACGATCGGCAATTTTTTCTTTCTTCGCTTCCAGCTCCCGAAGCTGATCCGAAATGGATTCAATTGTCTGGTAATGCTGTTCGGCCTCTTTTTTCCAGATGGTAAAGTCATGGTCTGAATCCTGATACCGACGAAAATCCGCTACGTTCGTCTTATGCTGCAAAAAGGAAGTATCCGCTGCATCCTGATCGAGGTCATCGATCACGCCATCCAGGTTACGCACCATATCGTCAAGGTCTGCTTCCAGCTGTTCCTGTTTTTCCCTGGTTGCGAGCTCCTGCTGCTTTTTCTCTGTCAGAGCATTGTCTTTTTTCGCATGATCTTTCTGAATCTGGTCGCGTGCTGCCATTTCATCGGTCCGTTCTTTCTCAAGGTTCCAGACTTTATGGCTCCCGAGGCGGCTGCGTTTCTGCTCCAGTACGTCATGTCTCTGAATGAGTTCACGTTTCCGGTTCTCCAGTTCGCTGATCTCGCTTTCCAGCTTGCGGTCGGTTTCCTGTTGTTCGGAATAAACTTTCTCTTCTTTATCGTACCGTTTCTTCGCTTCAACATAATGGTTCGCCTTGTCCGCCAGCTTATATTGATTATAGACGTCATACCGTTTCAGCAATTTTTCCAGTGCCGTCTGTTCACGTTCCAATTGTTCAATTTGCTGCTTCGTCTGATCCATATGTTCAATTGTATCGGACAGGTGGCGCAAATCATCGTCTGTTAACGGGGGAAGGGATGCTTCCAGAATCTCGTATATAGCAGTTGGGCGAAACTCTTTGGATAATTTCGGGCTGCGCAACTGGATTAGCAGTTTGATCAGGTCATCGTATGCTTCCATGTCGGCAAAACCGAAAATATACTTGTTCACCAGTTTCATATAGTCACCTTGTGTCCGGACGACTTGCCCGCCGCTGTCAATCCGGTTCTCCAGTTGTACACGTGACAGTGGAATCCGCTGTTTTTCACCGCCGTTATTGTCTGTTTCATAGAGCGTAAAGTCCTTACCGATACGACGATTGTCAGTGATGACAAACCCCCAGAAATTCATGTTTTTATGCCGGCGTGCCTGCAGCCCGATTCCGGTTGTGATATATTGATTCGTGTCTTCACGCTTGTATTCAAGGAATAAATAGCCGGTTCGCTCATCACGGTTGGCGACATCCTTTTCACCGAGCAGATAATCCTCCATTTTCCGCGCACGTGAACCGAATGGATCCAAGCGATCTGGTGATTTTTTCCCGTCGAGCAAAACTGGCAGGATACTTTGCATCGTCACGGATTTTCCGGAGCCGTTCGAACCCCGGAGCAGGAGCTTCCCGTCTGCAAAGTCAAAAATTTCGTCATCATAATACCAAAAGTTTAACAGCCCGGCCCGATTCATTTTCCATTTATGATGTTTGTTCATGTGTCTCATCCTCACGTGCTAAAAAATCATTCGGATAATGCCCTGTCGACCGTCCGAACAGCGGTTTGATAATATAGGCATTGGTTACGGGTTCGGTTTCGAGCATCTCCCAGTCCTGCAGAAGTTCTGTCAATTCGTTGGTAACGCTAGTGATGCTGGACTCACGATAATGCTTGCTCCAGCCTTTTCCATAAATCGCTTGAACCTCAGCGACAATCTCTTCCAGATTTATACGGGATATACGGAGCGTTCCAAGCTCATCCGGCTGATAGGCATCCTGGCTCCGCATATAGCTTGCGACGTGGAGCGCCACGTCCATAATAGCTTTTTGATCCGGAAAAAGGCTCAATTCCTGTTTTCTTTGATCCGTTACCAGCATGGCGGCGTTTTTGAATACTTCGAGCCGAAACTTGGTATGTGCTTCAATATCTTCTCTCAATCTGTTCCGGAAATTGCGGATATAGGCAAAATCCGAATCATCCTCACCCCCGCGGTGCACGACCGGTGAAATGAACAATCTTCGGTAAACCCGCTTACGCCGTTCATCCGACTCATGCCGTTCCCATTCGCTTGCCAGAATCGCTTCGGCTGTTTCATACTCAAACAGATCCCTTGGGTACGAGCGCATGAAATAACGAGCGTAGACGGTTGTCTCATACAGCACTTCCTGTTCGGCATCCATGGCAAACCGGTCGATTTCACCCTCTACTGATTGAAGGATCGATAACTTCTCCAGGACTTTTATCACCCGAACAAGCGAACGGCGGTGATTGTAGTTCGTCCAGTCAAGCGGAAATTCACCTGGATACAGATCTTTTATTTCCTCACAAATATCCGAAAGTAAAAACTGCTCATCGACCGAGCGATTCTCCGTAAATGCCAGTGCACAGCAAAACATTGCATAGTCCCGCGGGTCCTGAAAATCCTGAATGCCCATCCAGCTTTTTGGCTCAACCGGGATTTTTTCCAGTTTTATGAAATGCTGATGGACGATCAGTTCAAAACCCAATTTATCATCAACGTAGCGTTTCAGAACCTTTTCCCGCTCACGGATCATTTGATACAGCTCCGGTTCGTCAAGGCGCAGCACCCAAAATTTTTCCAACAGTAACGCCAGTGCTCGTTCTGCTTTTTCATCAAATGAATTGGTTTCCATTTAGACGTTCACCTCTTCAAAAAACTGAAATGTCACATTTGGCATCTCAATATTACCGTCCTCCGCGTGTAAAACGACTCGCTCATCCTCTTCTATGACGACTTTGACACGGCGGCCGAATTCGGTTTTAAACGATCGGTCTTTACGAGCCATCGCCTTGCCGACCCAGCCAAGGAGCATTTTCCGAACATACGGTTCAACAGTCGGCAGTTCTTCCAGCCGGATTTCGTTGCCCGTCATATATTTTTCCAGCGTTTCCTGTTCCATCTGTTTGTTGTGCAAATGCTCAGCACGCGCTTCTTCTTTTCGTTTTTGCTGGCTGATAATGGCACCGGGGCGCGTCTTTTCCTGATAATGCCGTATCCGCGGCTTCGTTTCATGTTCCATTGGAGCCTCGTCCCAAATATCGGTATAAATATCATCGGTCGGCACATGATCACTGAACAAATGCCGTGTATGGAAAACACCAAAAACAACCGATGACAGTTCGTGGGCATCTTTCACATCATCCAGCGAGTCAAACCACTCAGCCAGATGCAGATAATCCTTTTTTCGGCTGCGGAAATAATGATGACGTTCACCCAACCGCTGTACAATTCTTGTGATACGGCGGATCTGTTCGTTTGTCCTTGTCTGCAGCATGTCCAGATTACTCTCGCCATGCAAGCTGCCGAGGAACCAGTCACATAAACTGCGCCATTTTTCCGTTTGGTCTGTGATTAGTGCTGTTTCATCCAATCCGACATCTTCAAAACGGGGAACCTGCCGCTGGTGGATGATCACCTGGTTAATCAATGGCTGCAATTGTTCGATGCTAATCGTCTCCAAAAGCTGTTGGATTTTCAGAGCTGTTTGCTGGAGACCGATTATGAAGTCACGCAAATACGTTGTGAACTGATCCTTATAGGCGAGGAATGCTTCGGTCTGCATCTGCTCCTCAGCTGCTTCACTATTGATATGCGCCATATAGTCGGACGTGTTTTGGTTGATCGACCGAAAATAGGCAAAAATATCATTCCAAAGCTGGGCGCATTCATCAGCTGGCGGAAGCTCCTGCTTGCCCGCAATCGTTTCGACTTTTAACAGTTCCTGATAAAGCCGCTCGAATTCTTTCCGCTCAAGCGATCCGCCAAACACATCACCGCCGTGTTCCATCTGTTGGAGCATCCGTTCAAATTCAATCGTATACGGCGTTGATTGATAGCGATAGCGCTTTTTCTTAAATTCCTCGATTGTGCTGGCACGGCTCATTTCCTGTCTGGCAACCAGATTATTCCATTTCACAAGCTGGTCAAGATCCTGATGCAGCTGATCTTCTGTATAGTCCTGAAAACCATCCAGATCCTTCAGATGTGCGAATATTTCTTCCGGAAACAGCAATTCCCGCATCCGTTCATGCTGCACGTAAAAGTAACGGAGAATTGCCCGGTAACTCCACGCTTTATCAGCCGTTAAATAGGACGCCTCCTGTACTTTTTTGAAAGATTGTGTCTGCATGATCACCACTCGCAAATTTCGACTTAATTTTATTTTACGTCTGTTACTACGAAATGTCTATGGATTTCATTTTGGAAATTCGTGTAGGCTTTCCGCAATGAACTAATCACTGTTCAGACCGCAAGCTTATCCGCTAATTGCTTAATCCAAACATGATTCCATCACTGGATTCATACTATTATACCGGCTGATTTGACGGCACATCGGGTTGTCTGCTAGTTTAATAGCATGTTAAAAAAGCGCTTGCAAACTAAGGAGGAATGGAAATTGAAAACCTTAACGTCTTTTTTTGATCGGATGGTTCAGCGCTATTTGCCTGATGCCTTTCTTTTCGCCATCATCCTGACGATTGCTGTTTTCTTATTGGGAATGGGTGTTATGGGCAGTTCACCGGTTGAGATGGTTGAATACTGGGGCACGGGCTTCTGGGACTTGCTTGAATTCGCTATGCAAATGTCGCTGATTGTCGTGACCGGTTATATTCTGGCAAGTACACCATTTGTTCGTAAAATTTTGCAGAAAATCAGCACTTTAGCCAATACGCCCGGTCAGGCGATTTTACTGGTGACATTTGTTGCCTCCATTGCGTGTCTCATCAACTATGGCTTCGGATTGGTTGTCGGAGCACTTCTGGCCATTCACATAGCAAGACGCGTCACCTCTGTGGATTACCGCTTGCTGATGGCCAGTGCATACAGCGGCTTTTTGCTTTGGCATGGCGGGCTGTCCGGATCAATTCCGTTATTGATTGCGACGGATGACCATTTTTTAATGGATTCGATTGGGACTGTACCGGTAACAGAAACACTTTTCAGCAGCTTTAATCTATTTATTGTCCTATTCCTCCTTTTGACGTTGCCATTGTTAAACTGGTATTTGATGAAAGCACGTGACCCTTTCACCAATACAGATGCATCAACATGGGATACAAAAGACTATGCGGATACGGAGGAGGAAGAAGTACCACCCGAAAACAGCACACCGGCTGAGCGTCTGGAAAACAGCCGGATTATTTCGCTCATCATCGGACTGATGGGACTTGGATTTATTATCTATCATTTTGTCCAAAATGGATTTGACCTGAACCTCAACATTGTGAACTTCATTTTCCTGTTCATGGGCATTCTTTTTCACAAAACACCACGCGGCTTTTTGAACAGTGTGACAAGTGCAGTTAAGAACGCCGGTGGAATCATAATTCAATTTCCATTTTATGCCGGGATTATGGGCATGATGGTTGAATCAGGCTTGTCACAGAAGATGTCGATGTGGTTTGTGAATATTTCAAACGACGTCACACTGCCGTTATTCTCGTTCATTAGTGCCGGCATCGTCAATTTCTTCGTCCCATCCGGCGGCGGACAGTGGGCAGTTCAAGGGCCGATTATGGTGCCGGCCGCTCTGGAAATTGGTGCAGATACTGCCAAAACAGCGATGGGCGTTGCGTGGGGAGATGCGTGGACGAACATGATCCAACCATTCTGGGCATTGCCGCTGCTCGCAATTGCCGGCTTGAAAGTACGTGACATTATGGGCTTTTGTGTCATGATTTTATTTTACAGTTTCATTCCGATTGCAATCGGACTATTATTCTTGTAAATTTGTAAAAAATGGAGGTTGGACATTAACTAAAACAACTAACTCTAAAGAAGACAATACACTGTTAGCGGAGGAAATATACGTAGACTCCAGCGGGAGGAAAGGCATAGGTGAGACCCCGCAGTGCGGCAGCACGAGGAGGCTCACCAGCCGCCCGCGGAAAGCGGAGTATATTTCCGGAGCGGGTTGTAACTTACCATAATTTCTGGTTCGGATTCTTCTTTCATTAAAACTCTTTTATTCCAATCTCATTTTTCGCACTGCATAATACAGCAAAATGTCACCGATTCCCGTCACGTAGTTTTGCTTTTCCCAAAAATCTGCGCGACACCAATTCCGGCGATGATCATAACAGATCCGATCAGAATGCTGTTTGTCAGCTCCTCGCCCAAAATCAGCCACCCGAAAAACAGGCCAAATACCGGGACGAGCAATGTAGACAATGTTGCTGAAACCATATCTATAATGCTCAACAACACAAACCAAACCGTGAAACATAATGCGGACGCCAGAACACCCGTAAATAATATGTAAAAAATGCTTTCACCGTTTAACTGGACAGGGTCACCCCATTCAGCAAACAGCGTGGCAATGATGATACCGATTGTTCCAAACAGCATTTGATAGGCTGATACCTGTAACTGTGTCATACCTTCCAATTTCATCCGGTAGTACACATTCGCTGCCGCCCATGAAACGGCTGCAACAATAATCAGGAGTTCTCCAAATATGACCGCCGGATTCTGCACGAAGAAGATATCCCAGCCAAGAATGGTAACCAGACCAAGCATGCCGATTACTAAGCCGAGCACTTTTCCCGATGTTATTTTTTCACCTAGAATTTTTACGGCAAAAATACTGCTCCATAACGGCATCGAATAGAGAAGAACTGACGATTTCCCGGCATCGACAAACTGCATCCCATACATGACAAATGTAAACACAATGGTTGTCTGCAATATCCCGATAACAATCAGGTGCTTCCACATGTCTCGAGGCGGTTTACCGGATTTTAGCAGCCATACAGCCAATAGCAGTGTCGCCGCACCCGTTCCAAACCGAAACGCCGAAAACGTGAACGGTCCCATAAAATTCAATGAGCCTTTCATAAAAACCCATGCATAGCCCCAAATGAGTGTAATAAGCAGAATTAATCCCCAAACAATCCATTTATTTTGCAGCATCGAATGTCTCATAATCTAAAAACCTCTTCATCTGGCATAATACTACCAGTATAGTAATTTCCTGCTTGACTGGCAACTGCTAAAGCTTAGTACCTATAACATTCGACACATTTAAACGAACTTGCACAACTTTTTTAATCCGTTTGTCGTATGGACGTTCGAGGTTTATCGATTTATGATGAATATAAGCTATAAGATTCCCCCTTTTATAATAAGTATCGGGTGCTTTCCATATAGGAGGCACCCATTTTTTGTCAGTATAACCTGGTTCTGAATCTAGCCTTTTATCGCACCTTCTGTCATACTTTGGCAATTCGCTGCTGGAAAATCGCATAAAGGATAATGACCGGAACAATCGCAATGACAAGACTTGCGAATAGCGTTCCCCATGCGTTTGTATACTGGGCCTCACTGCTGATAAAATCAATGGCTAACGCCAGCGTGTAATTCCCTTCCGATTGCAGGAAGATGAGCGCCATAAAGTACTCGTTCCAGAACTGAATCGCGTTCATGATGGTAACCGTAACAATGCCTGACATGGATAGCGGTGTAATAATCTTCCACAAAACACCATAGGGTGACATGCCATCCATTGCAGCTGACTCTTCCAGCGATTTTGGTATGGTGCTCATAAAACTTGTCAATACAAAAATCGAAAACGGCAGCTGGCTGATTGCATACACAATCGCAAGTCCAAAAATATTATCCAATAAATTGAATTGAGCCAGCAAGAAAAACAGCGGAATCCAGCCGAGTACCATTGGAATCATCATAGCTGAAATGTACAATGTAAATAAAAAATGACTTCCTTTAAAACGTATCCGTTCAAGCGCATATGCAGTCGGGATTGCCAGCACCAATGTCAAAACAGCCCCAACGACCGTCACAATCAAACTATTGAAGACACTTGTATCTATATTATATTCGGTCCATGCCGTAACAAAATTCTGGAAGTTCCATGTTTCCGGAAAGCCCCACGGATTAGCGTATATTTCCGCATTCGACTTAAACGATCCAATAAACATCCAAATCAGCGGGTATAATACCGCAATTGACCACAATATCAATGGAATCCTGATGCCTGTTCGCGATATCATTTCACTTACACTTCGCTTCATGCCGGTTTCCTCCTCTCCATCAGTATTCCACCTTTTCCCGACGCAGTAATAGCTGCAGGAATAATACAGTAATTAAGGAAATGACTAATATCATGACACCAATCGCTGCTCCGTATCCAAAATTATACTGCTGGAAAGCCTGTTGATAGAGATAGGATCCCATCACATGTGTCGCATTATTCGGTCCGCCCCCGGTCATAACTTGTACAATGATAAACGAGCCATTTAACGTTGTAATCACAATATATAGAATGGAGATTCTAATCTGTGGCCATACAAGTGGTAGTGTAACTTTCCAAAATTGCTGCCATTCATTTGCCCCGTCAATCCGTGCCGCTTCATAATAGCTTTTCGGGATATTGGCAATCCCGCCCATTAAAAGCAGCATAAACAACCCGATACCGGCCCAAATAGACGGCAAAACAAGACTGGTCAAAGCCCAACTTTCATTCCCCAACCAAGCCCTTGTCCACTCTTCAAGTCCAAGGAATTCCAAACCTGAATTAATCAGACCCAAATCCGGATTGTAAATGAACGCCCACAAGATACCAATGACGACAACAGACATGATATTCGGAAAGAAAAAGATAATCCGGTAAAACGGGGCTTCCTTAATTTTCAGCTGGGTCAAAGCAACCGCAATAAACATTGCCATAATCATAATACCGATCACTTTTGTAATAACCAGGAAATAGTCATGCCAGATGGTCGCCGGTATAATCTCATCCTTGAATAATTGTATATAGTTGTCGAATCCAACAAATTCCCTCGCCTGTGACGAACCCGACATTTCAAAGAACGAATAATATAGTCCGCTGAATAATGGGTAAAGCGTAAAAATACTGAACATAATGAACGTTGGAATCAGGCAAAAAGCCAGAAACAGGTACTTTTGTTTTTTAGACTGTACCATTCAATCACACTTTCTTGTGAAAATAATGGTATGGAATGCAGTAAAGCAGGGTGCTCTCTGCATTCCATATGACTTACTGTTTTTCCGGAAGATCCGCGACTCAATCGATTTGTAAGTCTCTGGTCGCGTTTTCTGCCTACTCGTTTATTTGGCACTTCAATCGAATATTACTGGCTGTTCCGATACTCAGCAGCTGCTGCCTCTGCTTCTTCGACAAACTCTTCTGCTGTTATATTACCCAGCATCAGGGAAACGAGTGAATCACTGATCGGTGTTTCCAAATCCGCACTCATCGGATGTGGCTTATGATAAATTTCGGCCTGTTCCGGATCATTAATCATTTCGTTTGCATCAATCAAGTATTGCGGGACGTTTTTATTTGATGCCAAATCAACACCTTCAAGATTCATAATCGCCCCGGTATGCTCAGAGAAAAGACTCGCATACTCTTTCGTGTAAACAAACTCAACAAATGCTTTAGCTGCTTCAGGATTTTCGGATTCCTCAGCGATCGCCAACGGACGCAGATCAGGGACAACAGCCATTGGTTCGCCCGCTTCATTCATTGGTGACGGGATGAAACCATACTCCAGATCCTCTGGTTTGTCACCTTCCATTTCATTTGGCAGCCAGAAGCCTACAGGTATATAGGCATTGTCGTGAAGCAGGAAATTCATTTGTGATTGCGTATGGTTAATCGCACCAAATCCTTCGTCAATATAACCTTCCTGCTGCATTTCCTCCACTTTCTTCATAACGTCAAGGACAGTATCACTCGTCCAGGCACCTTCAGCACCGGTAATCACGTCATTTAATAATTCGTTTCCGCCAGCTGCTCCAAACGCCGGATAAAGCATACCGCGCAGGAAATAATATGGATGTTGGCCACTTGTTGTAAATGGCGCAATACCTGTATCTTCCTGGATTTGTCCCATTGAACTCATGAAGCTGTCAAAATCAGTTGGTACTTCCCAGCCGTTTTCTTCAAACCAGGTAATATCATACCATGTACCCCACGTATCAAAGACCAATGGCAAACTGTAGATACTTCCGTCAAAATCGGATGGCGGTACGATGAAACTATCCATCAAAGGCGTTCCATCCACTTCAATATCTTGTACCCAGTCAGTCAAATCCATCAGCTGACCGTCCTCTACCATTTGTGTTTCACTTGATCCGGCACCATCAATATAAACAACATCAGGCGGATCTCCGGATACCCAGCGGGACCTCATTTCTTCGTTAATATTCGGTCCGGCATGTTCAACAATTTCCAGGTCAGGATGCTGTGCCTGAAAATCACCAATTACCTCTTTCCACCATGAGTCACCATAACCACCGACAAAATACTGAACCTCCAATGTTCCGCTCAGACCTTCGCCATCGCTTGTGCCGTCACTGATTTCTTCACCTGAGCTGTCACCGCTGTCGTCAGACGAATCTTCTGTTCCGCTGTCATCAGAGCATGCTGCCACGAATACCAGCAGTACAGCCGCCAGCAATACCAGCAATAAACGCCCCTTCAATCGTTTTTCCACAATTTCTCCCCCTTTGGTTTTTATGAAACAGTGAGTTGGTTTGTTTATAATAAAATTGTTCGTTAAGCCAAATACTTGACCACTTTCAGGAATGATTTCAAGTTATGTTATCGTGTATCCTTGTCTAACTATATGTATGAAATATTTAAAAAATTACTATTATTGAATCGGAATCAGCTTGTTTATGGAGGCTTACCGGATATTGAGCAATAGTACAAAAAAAGCCTGCATCACTTCATGTGACACAGACTTTCAGGTTAATTTATGATACTCATAAGCGGGAAAAATAATCAATTGCCTCTCTGACATAGCCTTTTGTATATGTGATCGCCTCTTCTGCCTTTCTATAGGTTACATCAGCTTCAATCATTACGATAGCTGGCTTCACTTGATAGTTTGTCTGTTTAAGTACATTTTCCGCTTCACCATATGAAACATTTGTTGCCTCTATGATTGTGCGCTTTGCTCTTTCTTTCAGTTTATAGTTGCTCGCATGAACATCCACCATCAAATTTTCATGAACTTTGCCTAATCTAACCATCGTGGCTGTACTCATCATATTCAGAATCATTTTATGTGCTGTAGCTGCTTTCATTCTTGTGGACCCTGTCAAAACTTCCGGCCCAACAATCACTTCAATCGGGCAATCTGCAAAGTTGCTGATCAGCGAACCTTGATTGCATGATAGTGAAATTGAATAAGCCCCGATTTGCTGTGCATACTTTAAAGCACCAATCGGATAAGGTGTTCTTCCGCTTGCGGTTATGCCGACAACAACATCTTTTTTTGTAATATTGCGCGCCTTAAGATCTGTTTCGCCCTGTGCTTCCAGATCTTCAGTGCCTTCAACAGCATTGAAAAATGCAGCATCACCTCCAGCCATAACTGTTTGCACCAAATCTTTCGGTGTCATAAAAGTCGGCGGACACTCTGAGGCATCAAGCACACCCAATCTGCCACTCGTTCCCGCTCCTATATAAAACAATCTCCCGTCACTAAGAAGTGCCGTACTGATTTGTTCAACAGCACTTTCCACATGAGGCAACACAGATTCAACGGCCAGTGCTACCTTCTTATCTTCATTATTGATTGTTTGCAAAATCGACATCGTATCCATTTGATCCAGATGCATACTATCCGGATTTCTCTTTTCAGTCGTCAGTTCAGACAATTCCATTTTCATGATGATCTCCTTGTCTCGTATATTCAAAACCTATTTTAAGTTTCCAGTCGTGATGCCAAAATAGTTCGTGCAAAGAAAACGGTCGAATCATTTAACTATAAAGCAAATACTGATTTCTTACTTCTGAAATCCACTGATTCAATTCAGCTGTCCATGAGGCAATGATCTTATCAACCGATTCCTGATTCATAATCATTTCAGGGACCTCACGATTGCCAATAATATTGACATAGCCGGATTCCATGACAAAGTCATCAGGACTCTGATTTCGCATCGCATCAACTAAATGTAAGCCTAACGCTACTAAATCTATTTTAGATGGGTCGACAATGTGCACCTGAACGCCTCCAATTAATTTACCTTCGTCTTCCCCGTGCATCGGTGTAAAATAAACCGATCTGAATAGAACACCGGAAAGTTCGCGATTATTCATTTCCTTTTCCAATTCTTCTCCATTAACCCACGGTGCTCCAACAAGTTCAAAAGGTTTTGTGGTACCAATACCGGTTGATAAAGTCGTATCGGCAAGCAATTCAGTTCCTGCATATAAATATGCGCTTGCTTGAGTTGGTATGTTAGGTGACGTCATAACCCACGGGAGCCCAGTATCCTCAAAATGCATCGCACGTTTCCATCCCCGCATTTCAGCAACTTTTAAATTGACGTCCAAATTGTATTCATGATTCCACATGGTAGCCAGCTCGCCAACGGTTAACCCATGACGGACAGGCAGCAAAAAACGCCCCATAAAACTGACGGCATCAGGAGAACGCAGCGGCCCTTCCACCTTTGTACCGCCAATAGGGTTCGGCCGGTCTAATACAATTATTTCCTTGTCAAATTCAGCCGCTGATTCCATAACAAACCCAAGCGTGTAAATATAGGTATATACATTGGAGCCGATATCCTGAATATCAAATAATAAGACATCTACATCTTCTGTCATCTTTTTCGTTGGCTTCCAGGAAGATCCATACAGACTGTATACAGGTAAACCTGTCCGCTGATCCATGTAAGTGTCGACATGTTCTCCGCCTTCCTGATTGCCTCGTATGCCATGTTCAGGACCATATAAAGCAATTAAGTGAACATCCGGGTGTTGATGCAACAAATCAATATCACTGTTCAAACGGCGGTCCACGCCTGTTGGGTTCGTTATAAGCCCGACATTTTTATCTTTCACCCAATCCAGGTGCTCATTTAAAAAAACGTCAATACCCGGAATAACATGTTGATTATGCTTCCTCGGGTCTCTTTCTCGCATTGTTATTCCTGTCTCCACACAAACACTCCCAGTAAAGTAATATATATCTATGCGAATTGCGGTAAAAACTTTTTATTTTCATGTAAGATATCATCAAGAAGCGGCTTTGCTGTATCAACAGATGTTACTAACGGATGAACCATCAATGCCTGTAATGCTGCATCGTAATCGCCTTTAACCGCGGCCTCCACTGTCAACTCTTCATAAGCCTTCACAACTTGCAGTAACCCGCGTATATGTGCTTTTGGCTGCGACTCAATCTGAATGGGATGTGCACCATCTGCGTCAATAACACAATTAACTTCCACTGAAACATCATCATTTAAGCAGGGCAACACGCCATTGTTCTGAACATTAACCGTTTGGATATCCTTTTTGTTAGTATAAATTGACGTGATCAAATTAACGGCTGCCAGGGAATAATATGCCCCGCCCCGTTTCTCCAGCTGTTCAGGCTTATGTGATAAATCGGGATCTTTATATAACGCAAATAATTCCTCCTCAAGCTTTTTGACGACTTCTGCCCGCGTTCCTTTTGCCTCCAAAGAAGCCAGTTCATCATCAAGCATTTTGTCGGTCATATAGTAATAACGGAGATAACCGCATGGGAGAGCCCCGAGCGAACGTAAGAAATCACGATCCCAGCCAAAATCCGGTATATTTTTAACACTCAAGCCTTTTGTTCCGGGCAATTTATGAAGGATTTCATCAAGAATATCGTTTCCGTCAACCTGAATTTTTGTTGTCCAATTCAAATGATTAATACCGACCCATTCTAAATTGACTTGCGAAACATCTGTATTGGTCATGTTTGCGATAGTCATTTTGGTCCCAATCGGCAAGTTGCACAAGCCGATACTTTTAACATGTGTATGCTTGACAACAGCCTCTGTCACAATACCAGCCGGGTTTGTGAAGTTGATTAAAAATGCATTGGGTGCCAACGCCTCGATTTCCTTACAAATGTCAAGAATCACGGGAATTGTCCGTAATGCTTTGGCAAATCCGCCTGCTCCAGTTGTCTCCTGACCGATACAGTTATAGTTTAACGGTAGTTTCTCATCCCGGGTGCGGGCATCCAACTGGCCCACTCTAATCTGGGTCGTCACAAAGTCAGCATTTCGGATGGCCTCTTTTCGATCTGTTGTTAAATGAACCCGTATCGGAACACCGGCTTCTTCAATCATCCGTTGTGCCAATGCCCCAACAATTTCAAGTTTTTCCCGTCCTGCTTCAACATCTACTAAAAATAAGTCCCTGACAGGCAATTCATCATATTGGTGAATAATTCCTTCAATTAACTCCGGTGTATAGGAAGAACCGCCACCTATTACAGCAATTTTAAGTTCTTTAGTCGTCATGCTTAATAGCCTCCATATGAACTGAATTTAGTCAAAATGTCATCATTCGCTTTAATGTTGAGGTGATCCATCGCCAGTAATATGGCGCCATATACCGGTTCCATCTCTAAATTAATGAATTCGCTTGCCGGGTTTTCGTTTTTCACTGTTTCTTCGAGCGTATTCAAAAGATATGGATTTTTGCCTTCTTGCAGCACCGAGCCAACAAGAACAATTGGAATTGGTTCTATCTCAAAATTTCCTAATCGCTTAATAACTGAGTTGGCAGCCAATCCCAGTTCCCAGCCGACTTTTTTCAGAATATTGATGGCTTCAGCATCTCCCCTATCAGCTGCCTGGTGTACTGTTAGCGTGAATGTTAAAGGAAATTCTTCATGCAAATGGTCCAAATAATAATGATACATGTCTTTCATACGTTGAAAACCAACACTTGCCGGCAGCATTTCGGTCAGCAATGTTTGCGGGCCTCGCAGTTCCCATGCACGTACGGCTGCCCGAAACGCTTCCAGGGCGATAAAACCGCCTCCTGCGCCATCACCAAATCTGTAACCGAAGCCGCCTGTTTGGACTGTGTCCCCGATACTGTTTCGGCCTGCAGCGTTCGTTCCCGCTCCGCACACCAGAACCACGCCTATATTTGTACGGCTTCCTGCCCGGAGGCCCTCCAGTGTGTCAGGTGCGAGATCCCAGTCTTTAAATGGTAACGTTGCCAAAGCATTACGCAAAAGTTGAATATCCTTTTCTCTGTCTGCACCGGCCAGGCCAAATTGTGCAAAACTGATCTCACTCGGCTGAAGACGAGCTTCATTAAGTGCCTGGTTTACTGCTGATTGCATGTTTTCCAGAAACTTGTCAACTCCTGTCCCCTGATGATTGCCGTTACCGGAGATCCCTTGCCCCAACCGGTCTCCATTACTGTTGACAATAACGGCATATGTTTTGCTATTTCCGCCATCTACGCCAAGTATATAATCCAATCAGCCATTCTCCTTATTTGTGAAAAATTGTTTTTGTATCTTTAAATTCCAAAATGATAGTATGCTATTTTTTGTTAATACCTATCATCCCTTAACAGCACCCCTCATAACACCCGATATGAAGTGTCGTTGGAGAATTAAAAAGAAAATGATAATCGGTGCCATCGATATAAGAGCCCCGGCTGCAATCAAACGCCAATCTGATGTGAATGTACCGGAAAGCATATTTAATCCAAGCGGGAGTGTGAACATATCCTGATCACTTACAATAATCAATGGCCATAAGAAATCTCCCCATGCCGTAATAAACGTAAAGATAATCAGCGTTACGATCGAAGGTTTCACAAGCGGCATTAGTATTCTGAGCCAAATCTGAAAACTGTTTGCCCCATCCATCCGTGCCGACTCATCTAATTCTTTGGGGATGACGGTAAATGCCTGTCGCATTAAAAATACACCAAACGCCGTTGTAATATGCGGCAAGATCATACCAGCATATGTATTGCTTAATCCAAGATTTAACGACATGATATAAATCGGTATCATTAGCAGCTGGAATGGTATCATCATGGTACTTAAAATTAATATGAATATGACATTTTTTCCTTTGAAGTTCATTCTCGCCAGTGGATAGGCGGCAAGCGAGCAAAATAAAACATTAAAAAACACAGTAAAGACGGTAACAACAACACTATTAAACAAGTATCTCCAAAACGGGAAAGTCTCCATTACTTTAACAAAGTTTGTGAATGTCAATTGCTCAGGTATCAATTTGGGCGGGTACTGAAAGATATTTTCACCACCCGATTTAAGCGCTGTCGATACAAGCCACAAAAAAGGCCCAAGCATAAACAAAGTTAGTAATATTAAAAGGATGTAGGTTAATATTTTTTTAGTAACGCCAATAAGCCTGGTACTTAATGATTTGGGATTGTTCACAGAAGTTAAAGCCAATTGGTTACCTCCTCACGTAAGATTTCCTTTTTTGCCCATGAATTTAATATTGATAATGGAAAGAATCAATGTTAAAAGGAACAGTATAACCCCGGCTGCACTTGCATAGCCCATATTCAGGTTAGCGAAAGCCTCGTTATAAATGAAAAACACCAAGGTTTCGGAGCTATGGAGGGGGCCACCGCCTGTCATGACATAAATCTCCTCGAAAACTTTCATCGCAGAGATCGATGACATAATTGAAACAAGCAGAATAAATGGCATTAACATCGGAATTGTGATACGCGTTATTTGTTGCCACCAGTTTGCACCATCGATTCTCGCTGCCTCATAAAGATCTGAATGGATGGACTGCAAGCCGGCCAGATAAATAACCATATAATATCCCAATCCTTTCCAAATTGTCACGACCATGACGGCAAATAAAGCTGTGCTTGTTGACGTTAACCAGCCAATTGGTTCACTGATAATTCCCGCAAGTTCCAACGCATAATTCAGCAAGCCATGTTCTTTATATACCCAATCCCATGCGATACCTGCAACAACCAGAGACGTCACAACAGGTACAAAAAAGGCAGAACGGAAAAAGCCTATGCCCTTTACTTTCTGATTCACCAATACCGCCAAAAAGATCGGTACAATCACAAGCGCCGGCACAACGCCAATTAAATAAATAAACGTATTCATCAGTGTTTGCCAAAATAAATCGTCCTGAAATAAGGTCTCATAATTATCCAAACCTATAAATTCAGCATCCTGAATCATGTTATACTCAGTCAGACTCAGCCATATTGCCCGCATCATAGGATAAAATATAAATGCTCCCAGGATGATGGAACCGGGGATTAAAAACAAATAAGGTGTTAATTTCTGTCTGTTCATCCAATATCCTCCTATTTTCAGGAGATCCAATAAATGTTGCTTCTTCTCCGGTAATCATTTCAAAAACAAACGATAAGTGCTTATTCAAACGAAAGGATAGGGTCACCCCTAATCCTTCCGCTTGTCGATCATTACTCAGCTACAATCTCGTTCCATTCCTCTTCAGCTTGTGCAAGCGACTCTTCAGGTGTTGCCTCACCCATCATTGCCCGCGAAAATGCATCGTGCATGACTGTTTGCAAATCATTGAAGTTATCCATAGGCGGCACCAGCAGCTCTGCGTCCGGCAATTGCTCTGCAGATGTTTTCCGCACTAAATCAATTGGTTCTGCATCATCAGGCACGTCTGTAAAGTAAGGATCTTCCAAGGCTTCTGTTGACGACGGCAGAATCGGTGTTAACTTGGCAAATTCAACCTGATTTTCTGCACTCGTAATAAATAAAGCAAAGTCTACTGCGGCTTCCTGATGTTCAGTCTGCTCAGGTACAACGAGGTTTTGAACAGTCATGTTCTTTTTGCCCGAGTCACCTGTAATGGCTGCTGAAGGTACAGTATTTTCATAGATTTCCGGTGCGTTTTCCTGAATTTCCGCTATAAAGAAGTTAACACCAAATGCAACTTCTCCTGACTGATAAAAATTCGTTCCCTCACGTTGGTCACCCGTCAAAGATTCAGCAGGGATCAAGTCATTTTCATATAGCTCAGTGAAATATTCCAGCACCTCAACACCGTCATCCGTATTGAAAGCCGCTGTTCCATCTTCGTTCATTAATGGTACACCCATCAATTCCATATGCTGTAAAGGAAGTGAAAGGTCCAACGATGGAAAGTAGCCATATTGATCCGTTTCTTCTTGAATAATTTCTGCATATTCTTTTGCTTCTTCATATGTTTCCGGCGGATCTTCCGGGTCTAATCCAGCTTCCTCATAGATCGCTGAGTTGTTTAACGTCACCGCTGTGTCCAAATACCATGGAACACCGAAAGTCTCCCCGTCTAATTGATTGGCTTCCCAGGCACCATCAAGATAACGGCTTCTTTCCTCTTCTGAAACGGCCTCATCCATGTTTACCGTTGCATCCAATTCCGCCAGGCTGCCGCCAAACGACGGATTCAAATTCACGACATCAGGTGCGTTGTCAGCACTGACATCAGCTAAGATCTTCTGCTCAAGATCAGCAGCCGGAACGTCCAGCCAATTGATCGTTATATTTGGGTTTTCTTCCTCGAAATCAGATATCATGCCTTCAATATAATCCGTGAATGTTGGCTGTAACTGCATCGTCCAGAATTCAAGTGTTATTTCCTCGTCTCCTCCACCTTCTCCGTTTCCGTTTCCATCTCCTTCAGCTTCAGTTGTATCCGAAGAATCATTACAAGCTGCCACAACCATCATAATCATGACCAAAAAAGCCACGAATAGCAGGTTTTTTCTTTTCATTTTACTCTCCCCCATTGAATTGTTTTTGCAAATTAAAAACCTGACAAACCCATTTGTTTATACCATCACCACCCCCTTTTTGGTTTTACCTCATCGTTTTAAAATGGGGATCTTACTGCCAGTTACATGCGGGATAAAGTAAGTACGGCTTTCTTCGTTTAATAAAGTCTGCCGAATACGCCTCCCATTCTTCAATTATTTCTGAAACAGATCTTCCCCGGTTTAAATCTTGACGATATTTGGAACTCCCCCACAGTAAATCAATAAAAAGACTGCCCTCGGATTCAATCCATTCAAATTGATCCGGATACAAATGCCATGTTTGATCAATGATATGAAGTCCTGTTGCTGTGGGAATAAAACAGTCGCTATCGGTAACATGCACTTCAACGCCTTCAATTACCGCACCCTCATATTTTGAGAGTGCAGGTTTAAACATAACCGGCCGAAATGTCACACCGGGGAGATCCAGTTCATTCAGCACATCAGCCCACTTCTCGCCGTTTATCCACAAAGCACCAATCCAGCGAAATGGCATCGTTGTCCCCCTTCCCTCTGATAAGTTTGTGCCTTCAATAAAGGCTGTTCCGGGATAAATAAGGGACGTGGTAAAATTGGGAATATTCTGCGAAGGCGGTACCCAATTAAGATCTGTGTTTGAAAAGAGCCACTCTCTATCCCAGCCCTCAACCTTAACGATATGGAGATCCGCATCAAGATCGTTTTCATGCTTATATAAAACGGCCAGCTCTCCAATTGTCATACCGTGCCGAATAGGCAAGTCATATTGGCCTACAAACGAGCGATAGCGGTTCTCGACCCCAGCTCCTTCCACCAAAGTACCGCCAAGTGGATTGGGCCGATCCAAAATAACAAGCGGAACACCAGCATTCCCGGCAGTTTTCATGACATGAAACATCGTCGAAATATATGTATAAAATCGGACACCGACATCCTGAATTTCCAGGATCAGCGTGTCTATGTCTCTTAATAAGTGTTTAGCCATCTGTTTATTTTTCCCGTATAAGCTAATGATTTCGATTCCGGTTTTCGGGTCCACTTCATCTGAAACAGATTCCCCCGCTTGACCAACACCGTAAAAACCATGCTCAGGAGCGAACAATTTCGTCACATTGACACCTTCATCAATCAACCGGTCAATCGTTCTTTCAAATGATGAATTCAGGCCGGTGTAATTGGTGACAATTCCAACTCTTGCACCCCGTAATAATGAATTATATGGTTCTGTGAATAAGTTTTCATTTCCCAGTTTCATTCGTTAACCCCTCCAGGAACTTAATCAAGCACACTTGCCATCACGGCATTATGAAATAGTCTTCTTAACCTGAAAATGGAATGATCCCTTCCCAAATGAACCCTGTTCGTCAAAAGAACGACAAATACATCTTTTTCAGGGTCGATCCATAAACTTGTTCCCGTAAAGCCTGTATGCCCATAAGAATGTCGCGAAAAAAGTTCACCGGATGCGTCCATTATGTCTCCTTTTAAAACCCTCCCAAGCCCCCTATTGCCATCAAGCAATTCAGTATAATTGATGATTGCATTTTCAATGGTTACAGGTGATAATACCAATGTATCGCCAATCTTTCCTCTGTTCAGCCACATCTGAGCATATCGGGACAAATCACCGACTGTAGAAAACAAGCCGGCATGACCGCTTATACCACCAAGAGCTTGGGCTTTTTAATCATGAACCTCTCCCCATTGAAAGCGGCCAGCGTCTTCCCGGAATTCTGTTGCGGCAATACGGCTTTTTAATTGCTCGGGCGGATTAAAGTATGTATCAGCCATTCCAATTGGGTTAAAAATATATTCGTTAGCCGCCTCATCCAACGGTTTATTTAAAATGATTTCAATAATATCGCCTAATAGAATAAAACCCAAATCACTGTAAACGACACACTCCCCCGGCCTTCTGTCGAGCTCTTGCGAATAAATGAATTGTTTAACTTCATCAGGTTTCCAACTTGTAACGTCTTCACTGATATGTGGTTTCAAGCCGGATGTATGTGTCAGCAAGTGTCTGATAGTAACCAGCGATTTAGCTTCCGTTTGAAATGCAGGAATATAGGTGGAGACGGGTTCACTCAGTTCAATCAGCCCCTTCTCAATGAGCATCATGACCAATGGCAATGTCACAACGACTTTTGTTAATGACGCACAGTCAAAAATGGTATGTTTATTAACAGAATCCTTCACAGATGGATCCAACATGATGTTTCCGCTTGCAAAACTACCCACAATCACGTCTTCTCTGCCAACAACAGCCGCAGCACCAGGAAGTCGCTGAGCTTCTATTTCCCGGGATAAAATGTCAAAAGCGCTGCCTAATCGTGTCTTATCAATCGTATTCTGTGATAACGGCACATCTTTTTGCCGCGACATAAGAACACCCTTTTCCATGGAATCTTATCTTTCTCAATTTCTCCTGCAATCAATGAATTGTACTGCAACCAATCTACTAATTTGTGTTATAGGAATTCATCCCCAATAATACTTTTTAAAAATTAGGAATTCAATTGATGAACCGCTTTCAAAACATGTTTAATCACTCGGTTAATCAACTATTATTATAGGTTTTTTGAACTAATTTGTCAATCTAATTTTAAAATTATGTAATATAATTTCAGTTGTGGCATACAATTCTGCGATTACTAACTTTCCACATTTAATAAAGAAATGGCTTTCCTCGTCTCATCCAAGTATTTAATGGTCTCATCATATTCCACCGACGCCAGACACATGAACAGAACATCAATGACATGCAGCTGTGCAATACGAGACGATGTCGCACCACTTCGAAATGTCGCTTCCCTTGCTGCTGATGTATGCAACTGGATATCGGAAAACTGACTCAATAAAGAACTGCCGTATTTTGTAATACTGATTGTTGTCACTTCTTTTTGCCTGGCAATCTCCAGTAATTGACTTGTCTCTTTAGTGTTGCCTGAAAACGATATCCCAACAACAACATCTCCTGGTCCCTTATTGGCAATTGAAGTGGCAGCCATATGGGCATCTGAAAAAGAATAGGCATGCTTATTGATGCGGGTAAACTTTTGCTCGGCATCGCTGGCAGCAATATATGATGCACCTACCCCAATGAAGATGATCGATTTTGCATTCGATAAAGCAGTCACAGCCTCCTCCAGCTGCTTTTCACTCATAATATCAATCGTTTCCTTTAATGTCTGAATCGTATTTGTTGTCACCTTGTTAATAATGCTCCGGTAATCTTCGTTAGGATCGATGTCGCGATAGTCATCACCGGATTCTGCCTGAAGATCGCCGGCAACCCTGATTTTTAACTCCTGGAACCCATTGAACCCCAACGATTTGCACAAACGTATGACTGCAGCACTGCTTGTTTGACTCTTCTCCCCTAGACTTAAAGCTGTTAAAAGAATCGACTCTTCAGGATTGTTCAAAATATATTCAGCGATTTTTCTTTCTGATGGTGGCAAACTGTTTATCATTTCTTTTAAAATGACGAGCCCGCCTTTTGTGTGTGACATATGTATCACCTCTTCATTTAAATTGTTTCAATGATATTGTTGATAACTGTCTCATCTAATTCGCTGTTCTCCATTAAATAAGCGCCAATAACTGATCCCCCTACAGGAGGCATTTCAGGTAACGTAACGTCAGTCGCAATGTCATGATTCAATTCCCTTTTTATGAGCTCGGGCAGTATATCTTTTTCACTGAAAACACCACCACACAAAACAACCTCCGTTTCCTCGCCTGATTGGAAAAGTTTTTCATACACCGTTTCAATACTTATGGCCATTTCTTTAGCTGCCTGATGTAAAATGGCTTGCGCCGATGGGTCATGCTGTTTATAAGCTTCGAAGACAATTTCGGCAATTGGTGAAATTTTATTTTTGGGCGTTGTGGAGGAATAAACGTTTTGTATGAGGGATTGGGCATCGTTTACGTCAAAATGGGAATATATCATCGATAGCATAACTGTTTCGGGACCACGTCCATCTGCTGACTTGAGCGCACTAATAATCCCTTGTCTGCCAATATCATATCCGCTGCCTTCATCACCGAATAGATAACCCCAGCCACCGGCACGTTCATGTTTCAACTGACGATTGATGCCATAAGTGATTGATCCCGTACCGGAAATTTGTACAATGCCTGGCGCCCCGTATGTGCCTGAATATAGTGCGTTGACTGTATCAGCTTCAATACGAACCGGTATGCCATCAGGGAGGCATGATTCAATTAAATCGCTTAAAATCGTTTTATTCGCTTCATTACCCGCCCCGGAAACACCCGCACATACACTTTTAATATTTTTCATGGCTATGCCTGACGACTTCTCAATCGATATAAATAACGTTTCCAGTGTATTTTTAAGTTTGTGTTTTGAAGTGATATTCGGATTGGTTGAATTAGTTGTGTGTGCCACCACTACCTTCCCATTCATGTCGGCAATGACAGCTTTCGTTTTCGTCCCGCCCCCATCAATTCCCATTACGTAACCCAAATTCAAATCATCCTTTACGGCAATATATTTTCCTAGTATCCACAATATAGAACTTTATGTTAATTAACAAGTCTATTTTTAAAATTTTATTTCAAATTTTACTCAAAAAATTTTTATTAATCTATGTTTAAAAATAATACACAAGGGTAAACTTATAACGTAACGCTTTTCAATACTCCCCCTTAAAAAATAATGAAGGCTTGTCACCATATAGTTTGGTGGCAAGCCTTCTGTTTTCATTATTAAATTTCACAGTATAACCTCAAACTGAGCAGGAAAGTCAAGCAACTGCTCTCTTTTTCTGGTATATTGTTGCGAAAAATGTGATAATAAAAGTAGATTGAAGGGAGCGAACGTCATGTATGAAAAAAAACGCCATAAAAAGCCTGTTATTAATGAACCAGGCTGGACAGTAGACGATTATTACCAGCTGCTGGAAGATAATAACCAGTATGAGATAGTTAATAGCATACTTGAATTGAAGCCATCACCAAGTACAACACACCAACGCGTCAGCCACCGTCTGGAGCGAACGCTGACTGATTCATGCGAAAACGAATATATCATCATTGATTCGCCGATTGATGTCATTCTTTCCGACATCGAAATACGCCAGCCCGATATCCTGATGATTCACCGCAGCCGTGAACATATTATTGAGGAACATGCCATCGTCGGGCCGCCTGACTTAGTCGTTGAGATTCTCTCCCCCAACAGTGCCAACCGGGATCGGATGATGAAAAAAGAAAGCTATGCCACGTTCGGTGTTTCTGAATACTGGATTGTCGACTACAAAAATGAAGCCATCGAGCAATACATGCTGGAATCCGGGAGCACACAATATGACCTGATCAATGTTTTTGAGGCAGATGACACCGTTACATCGACCCGCCTGCCATGTGTTTCATTGACGGTCAAAGATGGACTGAAAATTTGACTTCACTCCGAAGCTCCAATCGACGGTACTCACCCTATCTCACCAACACGTTGAATAACCATAGCTTTTGCCTATCATAACCATAGAAAATGACTTATTGATAATCTATTGCCATCGATTTAAACTAGATGTATACCATTATTTGAGGAGGTCATACATTTGAGTAAAGCAACTTTTTATCATGCAGGCTGCCCTGTATGCCAGGATGCAGAGAAAAATATGCTGGGATTTTTGGACCAATCAAAGGTAGATTTGGAGATTGTTGACTTCAACAATGATTCCTCACGAATCAGTGAAGCGGAATCTGCCGGGGTCAAATCAGTCCCTGCAATCGTTTTAGATGGCCAACCCTACCACATTAATTATGGCGCAAGCATGGAAGACGTGAAAAACGGATAGATTTATAAAATGAGAGCCATCATGATGATGCGCTCTCTTTTTTAAATAAAGTGAAACGTCATTTAGTCGATTTTGTGTTTCACAGCGTCTGAACATCCTCTTTAATCAAACTGCTGGTTTCAGTCACCTGATCAATGAAAGCCCTTGTCGTGGCACACATGTACTTATCTTTTCGGTAAACAAACCCAATCTTTCTTTCCAGCACCGGGTTAACCAGCCTGACCTTGACAATATGAGAATTATTTAAAAAGTCCAGATATGGTGCAGGGAGAATGGTGACACCAATGCCTTCAGAAACCATTTGGGTCAATGATTCCAACATTGTCATCTCAAGTGTCGGGTGTAATGAAATCCCGAGCTTTGCACAATAAGAGTCGATTAACTGCCTGAGGAAGTAATTTTCGGGCAGCAAAACGGTTGGAAAATGCTCGAGTGTCTCCAGTTCAACCTTTTCCTGTGCAAGCGGATGACCCACTGGAACAGCCAAGGAAAGTTCTTCAGTGTATAAAGGAATCGATGCTAACTCCTCATCTTCTACTGGTAAAAATGAAATCCCAAGATCTAGCCCATTTTCAAGGAGCCCTTTTTTAATGTCGCCCGTTCGTAACCCGAACACCGATAAATCAACATTGGGATATGATTGCTTAAAGGTTGATATGGCAGGTGGCAGCAGGTAGCTGACACATGTCATCAGGGAGCCTATCGTGAGTTTTCCTGTCTGCAGGCCATTTAAATCTCTCAATGCAGCCTGGGCTTGTTCAATTTCATAAAACACCCGTTTAGTATGGTGTAACAGTATTTTTCCCGCTTCTGTCAAAGCTGTTTTTTTGCCAATCCGATCAAATAGTGGTATACCCATCTCATCTTCTAAAATTTGAATTTGCTGGCTCAATGTCGGCTGCGCTATATTTAACTTCTCAGCAGCTCTTGAAAAATGCAATTCTCTGCTGACCGCCATAAAATATTCAAGTTGTCTCAGCTCCATGTCATCCTTATCCTTTCAAACAATAGGTTATAACTATTATTATTATATAAATAATATAATTATACAATCGTTATGTTTTCGCCAGGCCTGCACGTTTGATAGTTTCTGTATTTTTGAATTTAATTTCATTTATCAGTTAGACTAGGACTGAACTAATTCAGAAAGGAGATGATGTCACCATGTCTAAAGAGCATCGTCATGCTAACAGATTGGTCAATGAAAAAAGTCCATACCTGTTGCAGCATGCTTATAACCCTGTAGATTGGTTTCCATGGGGAGATGAAGCTTTCGAAAAAGCCAAACAGGAAGATAAGCCGATCTTTCTTTCGGTGGGCTACTCCACTTGCCATTGGTGTCACGTCCTTGCCCATGAGTCGTTTGAGGATGAGGAAGTGGCATCCTATTTAAACGATCATTACATTGCCATCAAAGTCGACCGTGAAGAGCGGCCCGATATTGATTCAGTGTATATGAAAGTCTGCCAAATGATGACCGGACAGGGCGGATGGCCGCTATCCATTTTTATGACACCGGATAAAGTGCCGTTTTATGCCGGGACATATTTTCCGCGCAACAGCAAATACGGCATGCCCGGTTTTATGGACGTTATCACACAGCTTTATGAAAAATATAAACAGGATCCCGACCGTATCGCCGAAGTGACTAAAAGTGTGACCGATGCACTGGCGAAAACTGTTTCGGCCAAAAGTGATCACCGGCTGACTAAAGACATCACAGACAAAGCTTTCGAACAACTTGAAAAACGCTTTGATTCCACGTATGGCGGTTTTGGTTCAGCACCAAAATTTCCAACACCGCAGAATTTGCTGTATCTCGTGAGGTACTATCATTTCACCGGTAACACCGCTGCACTGGAAATGGCCGAAAGCACATTGCAGGCCATGGCTCGCGGCGGGATTTACGATCATGTCGGGTTCGGCTTTGCACGCTATTCCACCGATGAAAAATGGCTCGTTCCGCACTTTGAAAAAATGCTTTATGATAATGCGTTGCTGCTGATGGCATATACGGAATGTTATCAGATAACCGGCAACCCGCATTATAAAGAAATCAGTGAGCAGATCATTACATTTGTCATGCGGGAGATGTTCAGTTCGGAAGGCGGTTTTTATTCAGCGATTGATGCTGATTCAGAAGGCGTTGAAGGCAAATATTATGTTTGGGATTATGATGAGATTTTTAACATCCTTGGTGAAGAATACGGTGATTTGTATACATCCGTTTATGGCATGACACTGGAAGGTAACTTCGAAGGAAAAAATATCCCAAACTTGCTGAGCACTGATATGGAAGAAATCGCAGAGGATCATGGTTTAACATTAACCGAACTTCACCAGAAACTGGATGTTGCCCGAAAACAACTGTTGTCAGCACGTGAGGAGCGCGTTCATCCGCATGTGGATGATAAAATCCTGACTTCATGGAATGCCATGATGATTGCCGCACTGGCCAAAGCCGGTAAAGTTTTTGAAAAACCGGAATACACAAGGACGGCTGAAACCAGTATCCATTTTATTGAACAGCATCTTATTCAGGATAACAGGGTTATGGCGCGCTATCGTGACGGCGAAGTGAAATATAACGGTTACTTGGATGATTACGCCTTTTTACTGTGGGCTTATGAGGAACTGTATGAAGCAACGTTTTCATTGCCCTATCTGAAACAGGCACGCTACCTGACCGAAGAGATGATTGATTTATTCTGGGATAACGAACAGGGTGGTTTCTTCTTCAATGGATATGACAGCGAAGAACTGCTGTCACGGGAAAAAGAAGTTTACGATGGCGCTCTTCCCTCAGGCAATGGGGTGGCAGCTGTCATGCTCGGCAAAATAGGCTATTTGACAGGCGAAACAGCCTATCTGGATAAACTGGACGGCATGTACTACAGCTTTTACGACGACATTGGTCAAGTTCCCGTTGCGGGTATCCATTTCATTCAGAGCCTGCTGTTGATGGAAAATCCAACAAAAGAAGTGGTTATTCTCGGTGCAGCGGGGTCATTCACTTCAGAACTTCAACAATTGTTTTTGCCTGATGTAACACTGCTTGCGAGCAACGATTCAGAGCAGTTGGCTGAGATCGCGCCCTTCACATCCGAATATAAACAGCTGGATGGTGAAGTGACGATTTACGTATGCGAAAACTTTGCATGCCATCAGCCAACGACCGATACGGCGAAAGCATGGGAATACATTCGAAATCGCCGCTGAAGCTGTGACCTTCAGCGGCTTTTTGTGAACTTTAGCGAATCACTGTGAATTTCATTCGTTCTGGTGACGTTCGAATTAATGTTATACTATTAAAATCAGCATATATTCAAAGGAGCATTCCCATGAAGAAAGTCAAAATGAACGTACAAACCATGTACCACGGCGAACTCCTCCGTGCAGGCAAAACGTATGAAGTGGAAGATTCGACTGCTGATCGCTGGATTGCCAGTAAAATTGCAGAAAAAGTCGAAAAAGAATAGATGTTCTATAGTATTCTATCAGAAGAAAATGTATACTGGAGCAGAAGAAGGTGAAATAAATGGATAAACAAATGGCGCACATGGAAGACATGCTTTCCCAGCTCATCACCATGGTTGGCAGCATGCGAACTGAGCAGACTGAAATGAAGGAAAAGTTGACCGGGATTGAAAATGAACAGGCTGAAATGAAGGAAAGATTGACCGGGATTGAAAATGAACAATCTGCTATGAAAAAAGATCTGAATACGTTAAAAGAAGACCAATGGACCATGAAAACAGAGAGTGACAGACGTCACCGTGAAATTATGGATGAATTTAAAATCCTGCGGGCTGATCAGGATCATATCTGGAATAAGACAGTCCACAACGAACGTGATATTGCTCAATTAAAATACCAGGTTTCAAATTAAAACCTCTTCGTATCCTCATAAACAGCACAATATTCAGCAAAACAAAACCCTCGTACCATGTCCTCAGGAAGACATATACAAGGGTTTTTCATCTATCATGAACGGTCACCTGTCAGCAAAAAATGCTTCTGCCTCATCCAGGTATTTTTCCTGTTCGGGAGTCATATCATACTCTTCAACAATGGCATCGACCGGGCATACTGATACGCATGCGCCACAATCAATACACACATCCGGATCTATGTAAAATTGCTCCGGTCCTTCCTCGATACAATCAACCGGACAGACCGTTACACATTCGCCGGACTTTTCACCACGGCATGGATCCAGTATCACAAACGCCACTATCATACCCTCCTTCCGTATCTCTACCTAATGATACATGATACCGCACCGGCAAGTAAACTGCTTGTAGTACTTATTTTTCAAAATACAGATGATAATGCAATGCACAGCCTGGATTAAAGGCTGCATGACAAGAAGGGCAGCGGTAACTGCTCCCGAGATATTCGTTTATCGTCAGTTCTGTTTGGCAGTTCCCGCACAGAATCGCTTTCTGGTCAAAATCTTTGCGCGGCCAGACCTTTTCATCGCCACAACCGTATTGCTTATGACATTTAAAACATGGAAAATAATCACCGCAACAGTAGAATTTAATCGCGATTCGATCGTTTTTAGCATGATAGTGTTCACAACGTGTTTCCTGATCAATTGCGCCTTTTATTTTCATTTCAGGCCCCCCCTTGTTTTCAAACTTAAACGTGAATACCAATTCCCGGGCCAAATGGAATACCCAGAAACGCAAAAGCTAAAAATAGCATTATCCAGACAACCAAAAAAATCATGCTGTACGGCAACATTAGCGCCATCAGTGTTCCAAGACCGGCTTTTTTATCGTACTCTCTCATAAATGCCAATACAATAACAAAATACGGGTTCATCGGCGTCACAACACTTGTCGATGATTCACCAACGCGATAGGCTGCCTGGATAAATGCGGGGTGGTAATCCAAATAATAAAACATTTGCAGAAAGACAGGCGCTTGAAGGGCCCACTGGGCAGACCCGCTGAAGACCACCAGATTCAGTACAGCGCTCAGCAAAATAAACATGGCGACAACTGTCAAGCCCGTCATCTCAACCGATTGCAGAAATGATGCGCCCGTCACTGCCAGCCACGATCCAATATTTGTCCATTCAAAATAGGCTATAAACTGTGACACAGCAAAAATAAGTACAATAAAACCGGACATATCTTTCATCGCTTCTCCCATATATTTGGCAATCGACCGGGTATTCTCAATTTTATTCAATGTGACGCCATATGTGATACCAATCGTCATGAAAAACAGCATGATAATCGGGACGATACCGGAGATAAATGGTGATGGGATCATACCACCATCATCGTTGCGAAGCGGTGATCCTGGCCAAGCCACAATGAAAACCAGAAATCCAATGTATATAACAGCGGCAATAACAGCGTTCTGAAGCCCCTTTTTCTCCTCCGGGGTGGTTTCTTCAAACTCCCTTGTCATACCACCATCATAATGGCCAAGTCTTGGTTCAACAATTTTTTCCGTAATCAAGCCGCCTGTCACGGTGAGCACAAGTGACGAAACGAGCATGAAGTACCAGTTATCAACCGGCGTGACCGTTGCCGCACCTTCAATGGTTTGCATCACTTCTGCTGATATTCCGGATAAAACAGCATCTGTGTTGGCTACGGTAACATTGGCTGTAAAACCGGCGCCCACTCCGGCAAATCCGGCAGCCAGTCCGGCCAAAGGATGCCTGCCAACATTGTAAAACACCATAGCCGCAAGCGGTGGGACAATAACGAATGCAGCATCGGCAGCAAGATTGCCAATGATACCGGTGAACACAACCGCATACGTAACCAGTGCTTGTGGTGCACGAAGAATGGTATTTTTAATAACCGCCTCCAGCAATCCGACTTTATTTGCAAGCCCGACACCAAGCATCATCGTCAGCACGATTCCAAGTGGGGCGAACCCGACAAAATTTTCGATGACCGATGTGACGATGAACTGTATCCCTTCAGTCGACAGCAAATTCCGAATCGACACCTGTTCGTCACTTCCGGGCTGTGTAAACGTCACGTCAAATAATGAGATAAACCCGGACATTATAATAATCATTATGGCTAGAAAGACGAATAACATGAATGGATCAGGCAATTTGTTTCCGATTCGTTCTATAACATTCAGAAATCGGGCAAACCCGGCATTTTTTTCCTGGTTTGTTTCGTTCGCCATTACAACACCTCCTCTAATGGGCATTATAAACTTAATCTTAAAAAAAGAACCCTCGCTGATGCAAGGATTCTTGTCCGTGATTCATTCTTTTAACTTGGACAAGGCGTCTGCCAGGGCATTATTTTTAAACCCGTCGTCCTGATTTTTCAAGTATTTATTGACATCTTTTTTGGAGACTTTCTGGTTCTTCTCCTGTTCCTTCCGTTTGTTGAATGTTGACAGTTTTTCCCGGTGCCCGCATTGGCATGTGAAAGTTTTTCCTTCACCTTCACCACGCAGTTCCATCCGCTTATGACAGTTCGGACATCTGGCATTTGTTCGTTTGAATATATTCTTCTTATAACCGCATGACCGATCCTGACAGGCAAGCATCCGGCCTTTCTTATTATCAATTTCCATCATGAGCTTGCCACAGCTCGGGCATTTACTGCCGGTCAAATTGTCATGTTTAAACGTTTCATCGCTCGTTTTTATCTCATGGACGATTTCTTTTGTATAACCTTTAATCTCGCTGATAAAATGCTTTTTATCCAATTTGCCTTCCGCTATCTGACTTAGTTTGTTTTCCCATTCAGCGGTGAGTGCCGGTGAGCGTAAATCTTCCGGTACCAGATCAAGCAATTGCCGGCCTTTTGATGTTGTGAAAATATGTTTGCCCCGCAATTCCATCAGCTGGCTGTTAAACAATTTTTCAATAATATCAGCACGTGTGGCCACAGTACCAATCCCACCGGTTTTATTGATGGTTTTGGCAAGATGCTTTTCATCCTGATTCATATAGCGTACCGGATTTTCCATTGCCTGCAGGAGCGCGCCCTCGGTAAAACGTTCCGGCGGTTTCGTTTCACCGGTTGTCATGTTAATGCTGACATCCGATAATGTTGCACCCTGCTGAACGTCAGGCAACTGTTCCTCCGCTTCATCATTGTCATTGTAAATGGCTTTCCAGCCTTGTTTTTTAATATTTTTTCCTTTCGCCGTGAAACGTTCGCCGCCGATATCCACTTCAACGGTAAGCTGTTCGTATTCATAAGGATCGGACAGAACAGCGAGGAACCGTTTCACAACAAGATCATAAATTTTCCGTTCCTGATTGTTCAAATCACCCAGCACGGGAGGTTCTTCTGTTGGGATGATCGCATGGTGGTCGGATACTTGCGCATTGTTCACGACTGATTTCGGAAGGTTAAAATGCTTGTTCATTAATTTGCCCGCCACACGTTTATAGTCATCAACATTAACTGCCTTCACCCGGTCTTTCAGTGTCGGTACAATATCCGTTGACAGCACGCGTGAGTCAGTCCTTGGATACGTGAGAACCTTATGCTGTTCATACAATTTTTGCATGAGAGACAATGTTTGTTTTCCGGATAATCCGAAAATACGGTTGGCATCCCGTTGCAGTTCCGTCAGATCATACAATTGCGGTGCATGTTTTTTCTTATAAGCTTTATTAATGTTTACAACTTTACCCGTCTTTCCTTTCAATTGATTGAGCAGTTTTTCCGCCTTATCTTCGGCAAAAATACGACTGTTATTTTTGCCGTCCTGCCATGTCAGTTTCATACCGGCGCTTGTCTTCGCTTCAATACCGTAATATGTCTGCGGCTTGAATGCGTTAATTTCCTTCTCCCTCGTCCGCACCATCGCCAATGTCGGGGTTTGCACACGGCCTGTCGACAGCTGGGCGTTGAATTTTGTTGTCAGTGCACGCGTTGCGTTTAACCCGACATACCAATCTGCCTCTGAACGTGCCACTGCTGATGCATAGAGATTTTCATATTGTTTGCCTGGTTTTAAATGGTTGAAGCCTTCCCGAATAGCTTTATCAGTAACCGAAGAAATCCAGAGACGTTTGACTGGTTTATTGACACGCGCTTTTTCAATAATCCAACGGGCAACGAGCTCACCTTCACGACCGGCGTCAGTTGCAATCACAATGTCGCCGGCATCTTTGCGATTCAATTGTGTTTTGACCGCATTAAATTGATTGCCGGATTTTTTAATGACAACAAGCTTTAAACGGTCCGGCAGCATTGGCAAATCATCGAGACGCCATGTTTTCCATTTATCCTCATACATTTCCGGGTCAGCTAGGGTAACCAGATGCCCCAACGCCCACGTTACGATATATTTCGATCCTTCCATATAGCCGTTTCCCTTTTTCTTACAGTTCAGCACGCGGGCAATGTCCCGGCCGACGGAAGGCTTTTCTGCTAATACAACGGTTTTACTCATAGAAAATAAATTCCTCTCTCTAAAATTTTCTTCTAATACTGTAACACAATTTGCGTTGATATGTGCGCCTTTCACACGATCCTGTCATTCCCATACACTATGAAAGACACAGTTACGAAAGGAAAATGATATCGATGCTTTATTATACCGGATTAATCCTGTTAATTATCGGAGTCAGTATTGACGGATTTGGCGTCGGTATGTCATATGGAATGCGGCGTGTTCGCGTGCCGCCTGCAGCTATTGGAATTATTATGTTCTGTTCCGGTTTGATTGTCTATATTTCAATGACAATTGGCCATGTGCTTAAATCATTTATCACACCCGGTATAGCGGATAATATAGGCGGAATTATCCTGTTGGTCATTGGTGTTTACAGTTTATATAATGTATTGCGTTCCAAGCAAGAGCCGCCTGCTGTAACATCTTCAGAGGATGAAACGTGGAATCATTTTAAAACCGTCATGAGTCAGCCGCAGCAGGCAGACCTGGATCAGTCCGGGAGCATTTCGTTGACAGAAGCGGTTCTGCTCGGTATAGCTCTGGCAATTGATGCATTTGGAGCGGGATTAGGTGCTGCAATGCTGGGATATTCACCTATCGCAACCGCCCTGTCAATTGCTTTGATGAGCGGATTGCTGTTGTTATGCGGTATTCGGATCGGCCACCATTTGGCAGCAAAAAAATGGACGCAGAAATTGATTTTGCTACCTCCATTCCTGCTTATTTTATTAGGGATTTTTAATATAATATGACACAGAAAAGGTTATCCCGCATCTAACGGGCGTAACCTCCCGGAAAAAGGAGATAACTGTTCGTAAATGTCGTATTCTTACTGCAGGGATTTAAATTACAATAGTGAAAGAATCCAGCCAATCACAACAATAGCACCTATTATCATTAATATAGTTCGTATCATCCCATTCATCCTTTCAGAAATTACTGTCTAACCACAACTTACCCTGAAAGGAAAACCTGAAAACTTAATCCTCTATTACGTGATAACATTCAGTAGGACTGTAACTATGGAGACACTGAAAAATGTGATACTGGATACGCGTTCTGGTTCCGAATCAAATTCATTTGAGTCTGAATAATTAAATATCTGCCTTCATGACAGAGGCAGATATCCAATCAGTTACGATTCAATTACGCATTTCGATAAGTTTCAACAAGTGATGTCACGATGAACCCGATCGCAGCTGCAAACAGGCTGGCACCACCCCATCCGCCAAAACCAAGACCAATCATTTCGATTTTAACAAATGATGAGATTGTCACCATAACGATGCCGGCAACAAATGCTATCACTGCAGGCACGTAAATACCATAGCCGCTGTTTGACGATGCCACGGTGATAATAATATTAATAATCATAATGACAACCAGTAATGAAATGCCCATAACTAAAGCCAAATTAAACATGAAATCACCTCAACATATCTTAATCAACTATATACCAGTTTATCTATACGCTGATACAAAGTCAATTTAATGCTAACACAACCACAATTTTTCAGAAGAATCAATTTTTTGCGGCGTGAAATCGGTTATTGGCCCGATTGAGAACTGGATTGAATAGTTATTAAAAAACAAGACGGAAAAGGACTGACGATACGCCGGCAATCCTTTTCCGTCATACACTCGAGACGATTTTTTACAATCAGCACAGATTCGTTTTATTCTGCTGTCTCATATTCGTTCGGTATCGGTTTACCCCACATTTTATTCAGAATGAAAGCGAGGATAAACAGTGTAACAGCACCAACGATGAGCGCTAATACCGGTGAACCCGATATCCCTGCGACCAGGAAGGAAATAATACCGCTGATTCCGGCAGTGATCGCATACGGTATCTGCGTATTGACGTGATCAACAAGGTCACTGGACGAACCTGCTGAAGATAGGATAGTCGTATCAGAAATCGGTGAACAATGATCCCCGAAAATGCCACCGCTGAAAACAGCTGCAATGGCCAAATACATCGATATATCCATGGAAGCGGCAAGCGGCATTGCAATTGGAATCATAATCGCAAATGTTCCATATGATGATCCGGTGGTGAACGCAACGATTGCACTGATGATGAATATCAAGACTGGAATGACTGCTGATGATGCAGTCTGTTCAGCAATATTAACGATATATTCAGCTGTACCAAGTTCGGTCGTTATATCGCCAATCGACCATGCGAGTGCCAAAATAATGTAAACAAGCACCATACTCCGGAAGCCGTTTACAATGAGAGACATAGCCTCTTTGAATGAATACAGTTTCTGTTGCATACCCATCAGCATCGCAACAAGACCAGCCACAAAAGCTGCGATCAGTATCGACGTTGCACCATCAGCTTCACCAAACGCGGTCACAAAATTCTGCTCCGGATAACCACCGGTCCACAGAAATAATGGCGGAATCATACCGATAAGTACAACCAGCGGAACAATCATATTTCGCATTTTAGGCGTGTAGTTTTCCGGCATTTCAACATCCATCATTTCATCATCAGATGGCGGCGTTGCATCATCGCGCAGCAATTTACCCGTCGTTCTCGCACGGTATTCTGCCTGTGCCATTGGTCCAAAATCCCACTTCATATAAATGATGATGGCAACAAGAATAATAGCCAAAATGGAATAAAAGTTAAATGGAATGGTAAAAATATACGTCATATATTCTGATTCAGAAATACCTAACTCCGCATACTGTGCACCTATCAATCCCATTACAAAAACAACCCAGGTTGAAACCGGCCCTAAAAGACTGATCGGAGCAGACGTTGAATCAACCACATAGGCCAACTTTTCACGGGATACACGCAATTTGTCAGTCACCGAGCGCATAACACTTCCAACCGTGAGTGCATTAAAGTAATCATCGAAAAAAATTATGAGACCGAATAACATCGTTGAACCTTGTGTACCTCTGGCTGTTTTCACCCTGCCCGAAATTGCATTTGCAATAGCAGTCGCACCGCCCGTTTTTTGCAGAAACGCAATCAAGACTCCAAACAACCCACAGTAAATCAGCACTGTCGCACTCCATGGATCCCCTACACTCGGAATAATAAAATCACTGAAACTTGCATATAGCCCCATAAACGGGTTCCAGTCATACATCATCGTTGCTCCCAGCCATACGCCGGCAAATAAAGCTGGAATAACGTTCCGAGTAATGAGAGCAAGTACAATCGCTATGACAGGAGGCAGCAGCGAAAGTATACCAAACTCCATAGTTTAATCTCCCTTCATTAATAAATGGACTACTGTTATAAAGATATGTCTTATCTTCTCATATTATTTGCATTTATAGAAGATGAAATATTTAACTTTCCAACAAAAATATCGTGAAACTTTAATCAGTATGGGGATAGGACCTTCAGGGTGCCGGTCATGCAACAATTTTTACAAGGAAGAGTTACTGCCCATATACAAAAAGCCGTCCCATAAAAATGGAACGGCTTTACCAGTACAAGTCCGTTTAATGCCTATGATGGCTTTCGGACATGTCTGATTCGGCTATTTTGATCATACGTTTGACCATTTCGCCACCCACAGAGCCGTTTTCACGTGCAGTTGTATCTGCTCCGGGCTGGACACCAAATTCCTGAGCAATTTCCTGTTTCATGTTTTCCATTGCTTCCTCTGCTCCAGTCACCAACAAATCATTTTTGTTATCTGCCACAACTGATCACTCCTCGTGGGATTTCGAACAGCTGAGATTAGCCTGTTCAAGACTATTATTTGGCACGGCCGGGCAATTTACCCCTGTTAAAAATTACATATGTAAGGAAGCTGTCCGATAATTGAACGACATTGAAAATTCTAAGGTTATAAGGCACCCATTCCGCCATCAACGTGATATTGCGACCCCCGTAATAAATCGGCTGTCGTCTGAAGCAGGGAATAGAACCAATTTGGCTTTGCCATCGTAATACCCTCCTCCATAAGTGTTTTGGACTAGTCTAAAATAATGATTTAAAACATTCCTTCGCCAAACATAATGGCATTATGCTAAAATGCATTATAGATTATAAAAACACAAGGAGAGCCACATGACATACAAAATTCTTTTTCTCGATATTGACGGTACCATTTTAAAACCGGATCATACATACTCCGAAATCACAAAACAAGCAATAGCTTCAGTAAAAAAGCAAGGTGTTGAGGTGTTTCTTGCCACAGGCCGGCCGCTTCATGAAATTAGCGTTCTGGCAGGAGATCTGGATATCGATTCATTCATTGCCTATAACGGTGCTTTTGCGATTTATCAAGGTGAAACGATTGTCAACGAACCGATGCCCCAGGATAATATCGAAAAATTTATCGAAATCGCAGCACGTAATGATAACGAACTGATTATGTATACGCGTGATAAGAACTATTTCACAAATCTGGACCGGCCTTTTATCAGTCAGTTTATCGATGTATTCAACCTGAAACAAAATGCAGCATACACACCTGACATAACCGATAAAGTATTAGGGGCGACAATCCTTAATGTCTCACTGGAACAAGTCCCCCTGTATGAAATCGAGTCCAATCTGCGCCTGTCACCGGTTCATGTAAATGGAGCGGAACATAGCTATGATATTCTGCGGAAAAATGTCAACAAAGGCTATTCAGTTGAACAACTTCTCGTTTTTCTGGGACTATCCCGCGAACAGGCCATAGCCTTTGGTGACGGCATGAATGACAAAGAAATGCTGGGTGCTGTCGGTGAAGGTTTTGCCATGGGTAATTCCCATGAAGACCTTTTTCGTTATGCCAAACATAAAACAGCAACTGTTACAGAAGACGGCATTGCATATGGTCTTAAACAGCTTGGCTTGCTTTAGCATACAAGGTCCGGGGGTTACCCGGCCCTAATCCATGCATGAAAAAAGGACCTGTCTAAGGCCCTCCTCATCACTTCTCACAATCAAATATAATTTCGCTGTCATACCGAACATTTTCCGTAACGGCCAATACATCGTAGCTGACGTTTTTTAGCCAGTTGTACGCATTCATATCCCCGGATTCAATAATGCGGGCAAACGCTGTTACTTCGTATACCATATTGTTCGGATGATCATCTGCCCGTAATGGAACTTCTTCCTTGGAGGCATTCATAATCACTCTTGGCTGGTACATGTCCCCTGCATTTTCAAACACTAGCCTCCCTTTCTCACCATGGATTTCACACGTGTTGGAGGACTGGGCTATCTTTGAACAGAGAATCGTTCCCGTGAATTCCGGATAAGTCAGAACGAGTGTACCACTGCCGTCCACGCCGCTCTCGAGCTTCAACGGAAAGTAAGTTGCATCAGTCGGCCTGCCAAACAAACCAACGGCGAGTGACAGCGGATAAACGCCCAGATCGACCAATGCGCCACCCGAAAATTTTGTCGTAAAGATATTCGGCACATCACCCAACAAGTACTTGTCATATCTTGAGGAGTACTGGACAAACGGCAAAATCATACTGCGGACCTGACCGATTTCACGCAAACCTTCCTGCAAACTTGCAAAATTAGGTGCGTGCAGATTGCGCATGGCTTCGAACAGAAAAACACCATTGGCATCAGCAGTCTTGTAAGCTTTTTCCCACTCACGCGTATTGGAAAAAATCGGTTTTTCACAAATGACATGTTTCTGATGGCTCAAAAACGTTATCACGTGTTCATAATGAAGCGAGTTCGGTGATGCAATATAGACGATATCCAAAGCGTCACTGGCCGCCATTTCATTTAAATCGGTAAAAATGTCTTCCGTACCATGCTTGCGTGCAAAGGCCTCCGCTTTATCTGCTTTCCGGGAGTAAACAGCGGTATGCGTTAAGTCTGACGATTCCTTGGCGGCCTCAATAAAAGCATCCGTAATCCAGCCTGTCCCAACTGTTCCAAAATTCATGTTCAGTCCCCTCCCCAATCCAGAATGTCTTTAATGACTGTCCTCTTAACAAAATGCTAGCATACATCAATACTGCTTAACACTTAAAGTTCATAAGTGCCAAGCAGTATTGGTTTCATTGTTTCCTTAAATTTTACCGAGCCTGAAAACGTTAGCCTTCCAGCTTCTCAATCCGTTTTTCAAGCTTTTCGGTCTGTTTCAATTGTTCGATCATCCGCTTAATCAGCTGAAGCTCAGCTTGAGCGGTCATGACATGATCCTGCGCATGGATCATGAAAAAACTTGGCGTTGCTTCCTCATCGCTTTGGATCAGTTCTGTCTGATATTTATGCCCTTTGAGAAACTCATCATTCGCTTCCTCGAGCAATTTTTCAGCTTCTTCAAAGTTATATTCTTCTGCTTCATCAAGTGCTTCGTACGCCGCGCCACGGGCATTTCCGCCGTGCAGGATCAGCTGTGTCATAATTTCTTCATAATTCATTACTTTAAAACACTCCTCTTAACTCTAAGCTGTCTTATGCTTCTTCTGATGCTTTTTCCTCTTGGACAAGCTGTTTATCGTATTGTCTGAAGAATGGCCAATAAATGAGCGCTGCGATCACAGCGTTCATGATTTGCACCAGACCGGCAACCCAGGACCCGCCTGTTGCAATAAAGCCACCGAAGAAGATTGGTACTGTGAATGGCGGCTGGACAACAACCGGTGGCATAACACCCGTTGCAAACAGAATATAGTTAACGGTCACGATTACAACTGGACCCAATACAAACGGGATAATCAGGATTGGGTTCAATACAATTGGCACCCCAAAAATCAACGGCTCATTAATATTGAAAAGTGATGGAATAATCACCGTTTTCCCGACCTGTTTCAATTGAACGGAAGCCGCAAACAGCAAGAATATGGCGAGGCCAAGTGTCGCTCCCGAACCGCCAATATGTGTAAACATATGGAAAAATGGCTCAGTAACAATACCGTTTGCTGCCTCAGGGTTGCCAGCACTAATGGCATCAGCATTTTCAGCCATCTGGGTCATCCAGAACGGGTATGCTACAGATGATACAACGTTCATACCGTGAATACCAATTGACCAGAGCACCAGCATCAATAGAATCATGCCCAATGCAGCCCAGTATGAATTTGATGCTGAGACAAGCGGACTGAACAAATCAAGCACTGCCTGTGGAATGGTGACACCAAAGTTCGCCCAGACAATCCATGCCAACGCCCATACAGCTGGCAAAATAAGCATAAATGGTATAATCGCACGAAAGGTTCGCATAACATACGGCGGCACTCCTGCAGGCATTTCAAACGTAACACCTTTATTAAGCAGAAAACGCATCGCTTCAGTCGTTAAAATACCTAAAATAATGGCTACAAATAAACCTTGTCCACCAAGGTAATTGAGAATTTCACCAAATGGCACCTGCGTAATATCCGTTACCGGGAAGGCAGTCATAAAAAACGCCAGCATCGAGAGTATACCTGCCATAGCCGCATCCATATCATGCCGCTGCGCCAAGCTGTAACCGACACCAAATGCGACCGTCAGCGCCATAATTCCAAATGTCAGGTTATATGGGAACAGTATTTGTCCCTGTATCGGCTGAATCGCTTCCTCCCATGCATTGATAATACCCCAGTCCAATGATGTAGGCGGGTTGGCAATAATCAGGAAAATCGCACCCGTTATAATAACCGGCAACGCAAAAATAACAAAGGCATCCCGGATTGACTGCAAATATTTATTCTGAGCTATCTTGCCCAGAGGTTCCATTAACTTATCTTCCATCCATTCAACCATGCTCATGATTGAATCCCCCTTTCAAGGTCTCCCAAAGTCCAAAATTCGGCATTCGGACCTATATCATTATTTTTCCAGCATGTTTAAAGCCTGATCCAATACTTTGTCACCATCCATCAAGGCAAATGCCCGCTGATCAACAAGCTCGACCGGAACATTATGCTGGTCTCCAACTTTTGTCACTTCTTTCCTCAGATGACGTACTTGCGGCTCAAGCAAGGCAACATCATATTGGCTCGCTTTATCTTTAAATTCCCCGGTGCCCCCGGCATACACATCAATGTCAATTCCTCTGTTTTCAGCTGCTTCCTCAACTTTTTTCGCCAATTGACTCGATGTCGCACCCCAACTGCACAGAATGATAACTTTCATTTGCTCTGCCATAATTAACAGCTCCTTTATAAAAAATTATTTTTTTGTTAATATTTCTTTGGCCATTTTATCGACCCTTTTATAATGACCCATTAACCAGTACGAAAACCATGATGCAGCAAAAATGACAATGGAAAATGCCACACCATATCCGAGGATAAGATTAGCTGATGGTCTTCCGGTTATCACTGCAAACAAACCGTATCCTGTCCAAATCAGTGCAAAGACCGATGCGTAGATGACAAAGAATTTTTTCATCCTATCCCTCCTATCTCCTGTATAGTTTCTGCAGTGGGTAATCTTTCATGCATTATATAACTGCATTTATTTATACATTGCAAAAGTCATGCCAACTTTTGCACCAAAAAAAGATAACTATCTGTTAAGGCGTTCATATCAATGTATGAAAATGTCCGAAACACGACTGGTTTATATTAAAAACGCACGCATGAAAAAAATGTGTGCAATCATGATTGCACACATTCAGCGGGATAGTTTAACAAGTTCGCGCTTTATGTTGTTGGTCAATTCAATATGAAATGTTTTGGTAATCCGGTCAAAAAGTGGATTCCAAAGGTGCTCCTCCTGTTCAGAAAGGATCGTTTGACTATCGAGTGGAATTGACGAAAGGAAATGATCATGCTGCTGCTTTAACGTTACGGCAAGAATACGATCAATCAGGCTTCCGATATGCATCCACATACCAAGCTCACGATTACTGTCCCATCTGTAATAATCGCGAATAGGCGGTATATATTCCTGCAGCAGTTCGGCAATTGTCCTCGGATTTAAATAGGTGACGATTTCCTGAAGGCCTTGAGTAATCAAGTCATAAATTTCATCATTCGGGATATGCTCATTCAGTTGTGGCACAACCGAATTTCGGGTAATTTCCAATAATTTGTGCAACCGTGATATTCCTTCATTTTGCAGCAATTCCCACGCCGGAATATACGGAATTCCCTCTATAGAAACCGGAACCGTCCCGATAATCGCAATCACGTCATAATGATCTCTTAAATCAGTTAAGACAGAGGTATCCTTTGTAACAGGGTCAATCCTCACTGCCCGGATAAGAACATCCTGATCAATCGTTGACAGCTGGTTTTCCAGCCACGATTCCAAAAGCTGGGCGGCACCTTCCCCGGTAAAACAGACTGTAGCAATGAGCCGCTTCTTTTGGACACTTGTTTGCTGCTGGTCGTTTTCCATAAATGTCACTAAAGCATCTTTAGCTTCCTGATACATACCATCCAGCGTCTGTTCTGAAATAAGCGACTGTCTGCCGGCTTCCATCACCATTGGTAAATTAACGCTCGACAAGGTCTTAATCGGGACATCCAATTCGTGCTGGATCGTGTCTCCCATCGTAATTAATGAACCTATATCCACTAACAGCAGGACACCCTTGATATCGTGCATATTGTTGATTGCCTGTTTCACACGTTCGTAAGTATCCTCTGATGAGATATGAAGCGGCATATCCACAGCATGAATAACATGATTGCCGAGAAGATAGTTGGTCACTTCCGCCATGGATGAAGCTGTCGAGTTCCCATGTGTTACAAGAATAACAGCCAGTTCCTGCTCGGCTGTCTTTGGCGCTGTTCGCTGTTCCGGTGCCAGGAAATGGGCAATCAGCTCTATTTCCTCTTGTGGTAAACGCATGCCGATTTCCGTCTGTAATTGAGTGGCAATCTGACGAGCCGCTTGACGATAGGATGCATTCGGATGAATCATCACTGGTATGGGTTCTTTTTGTATATTTTTACGTAAATGATTCCGGTAATTTTGCAGGTGCAAGCCAATCACATATAACTGGCTTTTATGAATCATATAAGGCAGAATATGATTTAAGTTATCAACCGTATCTTGCAGCACTTGAAACAAATCATCATCAATCAGCTGCTGCCAGCTTTCCTGGGATAAAACCGGCTGTTTATACTTTTCCGTTAAATCCCGGATATAATCCAGGACTACTTTTTGCAAACCGTCCTTATGATTGATTTGTGTGTTCTTACTTGTACGATCAAGCCGCTGATAAATATTTGGAAACTTATGAGATGACTCTTCAGCTGTATGACTTAATTCAATATTCCGGGAAGGTTTATTTAGGTTGCGGTATTTGCTTTTAACTTGACTGTCCCCCTGGAAATCCTCAAGTTTAACAAGTACTTTAGACTCTTCCTTATTCAAATAACGTAAATAAGTCCGGGCACAGGCAATTTGAATATCACTTTTCAGCTGACCAATGTTACCGGGACAGTCATATGATAAAAATGCTTGACGGCAGTCATCTTCAATCGCAAGACCAGTCTTCATTTTTGTCGCTTCTTCGGCCAAAAAGTGTTCAATAAGTGCCTGACGCTCAGCGGGAGTTCGTTCGCGCAATGGCGGTACTTCCAGTTTCACGGAAAAACGGCGCATTAAGGTTGACAATAGATACGTTTCAGAGTCCTCTGTTGTCGCCCCGATCAGTGCAATATCAGCATGCCGCTCACGTGTTGCTTCGCCGAGACGATGATAGATACCTTTATCCATCAAATAAAAGAGCATTTCCTGACCGGATGGCGGCAGCCGGTGAATCTCGTCCAGGAATAAAATACCGCCATCCGCCTGTTCCACCAGCCCGATTTTATCCTCGGTCGCTCCCGTGAATGCACCTTCTTTAATGCCGAAAATTTGTCCGACGAGCAGTTCCGGATTTTGCGCATAATCTGCGCAGTTAAACGCAATGAACGGTATGTCACCTGTACTGGCCGAGTTTTCGATCACCATGTTGGACAATTTTTCCGCCAAATATGACTTGCCTGTACCTGTTTCACCTGTCAGCAATATCGGCAGCGATCTGGAAGGGTACAAAAATGCCGCCATACCTGTTTCTAAAAGTGGCTGAAGACTCTCCTCCGCTCCGATGACATTCCGTTCGGCAGGTTCTTTTTGATCTGGTTGTTTGATACTATATTTCACAGGTTTGCCGGGGACTTTTATCACTCGGTCAGCTTTTACAAGATCATTTAAATAACGGCTTGCTGTTGAACGGTCAATGTTAAGTGCATAGCCGATTTCCTCGGCAGTCGCCCCATTATGGCCGTTTTGCTGTAACTGCCGGTAAATATCCATAATTCGACTCATCGATACATATAACCTCATTCTTTAACATTTTTATATTTATTTTAACAGGAAGAGGCGAATAATTCATTTTCGATTGCTTCATTGTCCTCCCTTAAAGAATTTTACAGCGCATAAAATTTTAAAATCCCATCTCTTCCACCTACTTCTTTGAAAGCACACTAGCCCTGTCAGAATACCCGACAATGATTTCATCAGCCATACCCACGAACAGACCTGTGTCCACAACACCGGTCAGTTGTTTTAATTGCTGTTGCAGTGTCTTCGGTTCATGAATCATTCCGAAGTCACAATCCACGATATAGTTTCCATTATCCGACACAAAAATGTCGCCATCTGCATTGCGGCGTATGACAGGTGTGCCATCCAAACCCGTTATCCGTTCTGCCGTCACTTCCCAGCCGAACGGCAAAATCTCAACCGGCAGTTTAAAATCACCCAACCGGGATACCGTTTTTGATTCATCAACAATGACAACAAATTCCCTGGCTGCCGCTGCAATGATCTTTTCCCGGACAAGGGCACCGCCGCCACCTTTAATCAGATGCCACCCTTGATCAACCTCATCGGCGCCATCAATCGCAATATCTAACGTTTGCGTCTTTGCAAAATCGGTCAAGGGCACACCAAATTCGTTCGCCCAGTTTTGCGTCTGCCGTGAAGACGGGATACCTTTAACATCAAGTCCATTTTTTATATGCTCTCCAAGTTTTCGTATCATCCAATAAACGGTCGAACCTGATCCTAAACCGATCGTCATACCATCTTTAACGTATTCCAGTGAAGCTTCTCCCGCCAGTTTCTTGGCATTATTCTGATTCGTCATGCTTGAACCACTCCTTTTAGTTAATCGTTTGGTGTCAGTATCATCTCCATTCCATCACGTTCATCCGTTCGCGTCACCTGATACTCCCACAGCTAAAGCAGTGGGGTTCTGAATCCATTGTCCTTCTTCCGACCGGCAGCCACAGACACATTTCCATGTGCTCGGCATTTAGGGCTGTTCAGGATACTGGGACCATTTCCTTCAGAACTTTCACGGCCAAAGCAACCTCTGTTGCCATTAACGACCGCATCTTTGACTTTCACAAGCCCGGTGGTATCACACCGCCATATGTGTTGCATTAGTTTTTGACACTGATTCCCGAATTTAAAATCATTCTTTTGCCGTTTACAATAGCCCGTATTACCTGGTCATGCAACTTTTTAAACAATGGAAAGGCTGCCTCACATTTGCTTCGATTTGGTCTGGTTCCTGACTTATTGGCATTCATCAATAAAAAGGCTGAATATAAGTCGCGCTGCACCTTCGTATTGTCATCAATCACATGCCAGCGCTGCGACAATGGCTTTTTCCTGTATATATTTTTAACATGACAGTACTGGCTGGCTTTAAACTTCTGAGTATGTACCTCTGCAAAAGTACCGCCAAGGCGTGTCACTTTTTCGCGCAGTATGGCAATAAACATGGCAGGTGCCCGATTGCCGAGTGTTTTTCCAAACCGTTTTTTTCGTATATACTTTCCTGTTTTCCCGGATATTTCGGTTTTCTGCTTTCGTTTTTGCAGGGCTTTAAAATGCATTGTTTCCGTATAAAAGTGATCGCCAAACGTGAGAAGTTCATTTGCTAAAGCACGGTGGGATAATTTTCGAATCACAGCTTGTTTGCGATGCAACTCTTTTAATCTTATACGATGTTTCCGATAATGATTGGAAAATACCCAGGTTTTCTTGCCTTGTTTGATCGTGCCGTCTCTATTAAAGTTTTGCGGGTTTGTAGCCCGTTTCGAACGGTCCATTTTGCGTTGAATCAATCGGATATCACGTGATATTTCTTGAACCTGCTCCGCTAAATTGAATAAGGCAGCGTTTGTTAATGATGACACAGCCAGGGTTGATGTGCCAATATCTAACCCGACGTTTCCCTTTCCAAGCTTTCTGTTTTTGGATGGCGGATACCCGCTGATAACCAAATCAGCAAAATAGCGTATGCACCCTTTTATTTCTTTTTGAACAATCCGCACAAATTTTACTCGGTATCGATCATGTACCGTTTTCTCTTTTCCGTCTGATATGATTGTATAGGAGAAGGGTGTTTGCTTATCTAAATGGTGAAGGATTTCAGAAGTATAGGCATCGTTCTTTTTGATTTTCAGTGGTGTAGTTAAATCTTTATAGACGATCAATCCGTCTCTAAAACGCCAGCCGGTCGTGTTGGTTTTTCCTTCAAAACTTTCCATTTTCTCTTTTCGAACAAAGCGGACATGTTTGGCCTTCCCAAATAGTTTTTTGCTGAATGCCAGCCAGGCGCGGGAGGCTGTTTTTTGCGCAACAGCTGCATTCACTTTATTATGGAAGTGCTGACGAATAGGTTTTACCCACACGTGTGAAGCAAATTCTGTCAGTTCATATTTTTTTCTTAAAAGATGAAGCTTTTGATTGATTATTTTCTTTTCATGAATAAGCGAGGCATCATGGTCATCTTTTGCCAATTTCTTATTGACGCCATGCAGTTGGCGGATTAACCGCTTATATGCCTTTTCCCGCTTCATTTGTTTTTCCCGTTTCAAGTATTCACCGAGAACGGTATTATATATGACCCGCCAAATTTCCAATTCATCAGAGATAACCGAAAACATTTTTGGATGATGGTCTAATTCAAGGGTTAACACAAACGTTGGGGATGTTGTTTTGGCCAATGTGAACACCTCTTTAGCAAGGAACGTATGTTTTGTTTTTATTATATCCTATTGACTATCAGAAAGCAAGAAATCGTTTACTAAATACACTTAATCTTTTTAACTTAATTCATTTCAGATACTTCAAGCACCACAAAACCTTCTTTTATGGCGCTCCGTATCTGACCTCACTTTCATCCCATGTCTAAAAATGATGGGCTTTCTCGTTCGGAAAATCTGTAAAATGCTCCAGTGACCCAATCGTTCATCTAAGTATGATACCAGTCACTTTTGAAATGCGCTTTCATGGTTACTTCATTCTATTTCGCTATCAATCAATAAAATCCTGCCAAAAGGTATGAAAGACTCTTTACAAACGACAGAATCTGAATTTAACCTTTATTTAAGGTCTTTTATGTTTTTGTAATCAAATCGCAATTAAATTGTAAGATTATTTTCTGTGAAATCGGTAATAGGAATGTATAGAATGGTATGTAAATGAACACCGATTCAAATCTTTCAGGGAGTGATGGCATGAAAGGGATCGTACTTGCAGGAGGAAGCGGAACCAGACTCGCACCAAGCACAAACGGAGTCAATAAACACTTATTGAATGTCTATGATAAACCAATGATTTACTACCCGCTGTCTGTCTTAATGCTGGGAGGAATTAGGGACATTATGATTATCAGCACCCCTGAAGAAATTCCCCGTTTCCAGGAAATGTTAGGTGACGGTTCTGCGTTTGGTCTTACACTGCACTACAAAGGGCAGTCAGATCCAAATGGTATCCCCGAAGCTTTCGTCTTGGCTGAAGACTTTATCGGGTATGACGACGTCACGTTAATTCTCGGTGATAATATATTTTATGGGCAAGGATTTACCACGCTTTTCCGAAGAGCTCTCGCTAACCACAGGAATGCCACTATTTTCGGGATTCGTGTGAAAGATCCGGAGCGATTCGGCGTTGTAGAGTTTGACGAAAATCAAAAAGTTGTCTCACTCGAAGAAAAACCTGAAGACCCGAAGTCCGACTTTGCAGCTGCGGGGCTATATATTTATGATTACCGAGCTGTACAAATAGCCAAAAAATTGTCATATTCCAGTCGCGGCGAAACAGAAATTACCGATTTGAACAAAGAATATTTAAAAGGAAATCAGCTGGATGTTCAACTGCTGGGAAGAGGTTTTGCCTGGATGGATGCGGGCACACACGAATCTCTGTTTGAAGCATCCGAATTTGTCAAAATAACGCAGCAGCGGCAAGGTTTCAAAATTGCCTGCCTTGAAGAAATCGCTTATTATATGGGCTACCTCAGCAAAAACGCCCTGTACAAAAAAGGTGAAGGAATGAAAAAGACCGATTATGGTCAATACTTGATGGAAATAGCCAATCGGAAACATACAGAACAATACTGGGAAACAATCGACAAAAACCCTATATTGGAGCTGGTTCAAAATGAGTAAATCCCTTCTCGTGACAGGCGGTGCCGGGTTCATCGCCTCTCATTTCATACATTATATTAAACAAAAATATCCTGACTACCATATCATTAATATTGATAAACTGACCTATGCAGGATCGGAAACGAATTTAAAACATATAACATACAGTGAAAACTATGATTTTATCGAGGGTGATATCGCGGACGAGCAGCTGATAAATGATATTTTTTCAACATACGATATCGAGGGTGTCATCCATTTTGCCGCTGAATCACACGTTGACCGTTCAATAAAGGATGTCAAAGCATTCATCCAATCCAATGTACTTGGAACCGCTGTTCTCCTTCAGGCTGCTCGCGATGCATGGAACAAAGCGGGAGAACTTCATACACGACGATTCCATCAGGTTTCCACTGATGAAGTCTATGGGTCGCTCGAGCTGGATGGAGGGGGAAAGTTTAATGAACAAACACCTTATGACCCGCGCAACCCTTATAGTGCATCGAAATCCGGAGCCGATATGCTTGTTAAGAGCTTCGGTCACACGTACGGTATGAATGTTGTCACGTCCAGCAGCTCCAACAATTACGGTCCGGGACAGCATGCGGAAAAACTCATTCCGACAATCATTTCAAATGCGCTTCAAGGCAATTCAATCCCAATTTATGGTGATGGCAAAAATGTCCGTGATTGGTTATACGTCACAGACCATTGCCATGCACTCGATATGATTTTCCACCATGGTAATGCATTGGAAAAGTACAATGTCGGCGGTGGCAATGAAAAAACAAATATCGAATTGGCCATGACGATTTGCGATATTCTTGATCACTTACGACCGGGACACGACAGCTATAAAGAACTCATCACTTTCATCGGTGACCGAAAAGGACATGACAGGCGATATGCGGTGGACGACAGTAAAATAAAAACAACACTTGGCTGGAAACCATTTACCACCTTTGAAACAGGCATCCATAAAACAGTAGAATGGTATGTAGAACAATGGGAAAAGATCGCCCCTTAATCTCTACAGTCGTCCCTGTTTATGGCTGCAAAAACTGCCTGAAAGAATTGTCCGGACGCATTATAGACACAATCGAGTCAATTCCAGCCGATCTCGAAATTATTTTAGTCAATGATGCAAGCCCTGATAATGCATGGGATACGATCAAAGCGCTGCACGAGGCGGACAACCGGATCAAAGGGATTGATTTTGCCCGTAACTTCGGACAACATCATGCCATTACAGCCGGACTTGATTATGCTGCGGGCGATTGGGTTGTCGTCATGGACTGTGATCTTCAGGATCGTCCCGAGGAAATCCAGACACTGTATAAAAAAGCCCAGGAAGGTTATGAAGTTGTTTTTGCAAATCGGGTAGTACGGCAGGATAACTGGTTCAAGCGGAAAGCGTCGCAGTTATTTTACCGTGTGTATGATTATTTCAGCGGCAAAACATCTGATCATACAGTCGCCAACTTCAGTATCAGCGAAAAGAAAGTCATTCGTGAATTCCGGCAAATGCGTGAACAAAATCGCTTTTTCCCACTGTTCATTCAATGGATGGGCTACAAAACGGGCAACGTGCCTGTCGAACATAACGCCCGAAAAGAAGGCAAAACGTCCTATAATCTAAAAAAATTGATCACTCTGGCAACCGATGCGATTATCTCTCAGTCCAATAAACCGCTCAGACTGTCCATTCAATTTGGATTTCTATTGGCACTGGGATCACTTGTGTATGGCATGTATTTGTTCATACGCTATTTCTTTCTTGACCAGCATGTACAGGGCTGGACGAGTGTTATGGTCTCAATCTATTTCATTGGCGGTCTGATATTTTTCAATTTCGGCGTTCTTGGCCTCTATATAGGTAAAATCTTTAATGAAACAAAAGACCGCCCGCTTTATTTGATACGTGAAACGACAGAAGACAAGGATGAAGAAAGGTGATAACATGACCCATTTACGTGAAACCCCATGGGATAAGCGGAATTTTAACATCAATACATATGAGGTAACGAGTACAGATGAGGAGGCGCTCCGGGAAACGGATCAGTTCGCGGGACACTATACCATCAAAGTAAATCCGCTCGAAAATCCTAAAACCCTGTTGCAGCATGGTTTTTACTATGTGGATACATTAATTGAGCCCATCTGTAAAAAAGAAAATCTGAAACTGTTTGAGGCGAGTGACATCAATCTTTCCAAAACCTATGATCCGGAAGAAGTTCTCAAAATTGCCGAAGAATCGATGCATGGACGTTTCCACCGGGACTTCAATATTCCGGATTCGATGGCTGATAAACGATACGTGAACTGGGTCAACGATTTGCATCAGAGCGGTAAAATTATTGCGCTTTATTACCAAAATGACTTAGCCGGATATTACGGGTTTGACCAGAATAAAGTGCTCTTGCTGGGAATACACAAAGAATATCGCAGCCGAGGTCTTACCAAAGCTTTCACCAGCCTGGCATGCAAGGAGCAGCTGGCGTCCGGATACGACGAACTGAAAACATCCATATCCGCTGTTAATGTTGCATCATTGAATTTGTTTAACGCCCTTGGTTTCCGGCTGAAGAGTACAGTGGATGTTTACCATAAGCTGAATGGCGAGGTAACGTAATGGGTTATGTTTATATTTTCGGCACCATCGTTTTTACCGTGTTCGGTCAGCTTGTTTTAAAGTGGCAGGTTGACCAGGCAGGAGCATTACCAGAAGCGTTATGGGATAAATTTACGTTTCTCCTGCAGCTTTTACTGAACCCCTGGGTCATTTCCGGGTTCCTTTCTGCGTTTTTGGCTGCGATAAGCTGGATGGCGGCCATGACCAAATTTAATATCAGCTACGCCTATCCGTTTATGAGTCTATCATTTGTTTTGGTGTTTCTGTTTTCAGTCTTCTTATTCGGTGACCCGATAACGACTCAAAAAGTTGTTGGGCTGGCACTGATTATTGCCGGAATCGTTGTGACAAGCCAATCATTGTGAGGTGTTTCATTTGCTGGAATTTAATAAACCATGCCATATCGGAAAAGAAGAAACCGCCATACAGGAAGCCATTACCAATCAAAAACTCGCCGGCAATGGCCCGTTTGGAAAAAAATGCACCGACTGGCTGGAAGATTACCTTAACTGTTCAAAAGCTATTCTGACCCCGTCCTGTACAGCAGCTTTGGAAATGACAGCACTCTTAACGGAGACAGGACCCGGCGATGAAATCATTATGCCGTCTTATACATTTGTTTCAACGGCAAATGCCTTCGCTCTGAGAGGAGCGTACATCCGGTTCGTGGATGTGGAGCCGGAAACGATGAACATATCACCGGCCGCTGTTGAAGCAGCCATCACTGACAACACGAAAGCCATTGTGGTTGTCCATTATGCCGGAATCGGCTGTGATATGGAAGCTATTATGGAAATAGCTAAGAAGAACGATTTATGGGTCATTGAGGACGCTGCCCAGGCTTTGACGAGTACATATAATGGAAGACAGCTCGGGACCATTGGGCATTTCAGCACCTTCAGCTTTCATGAAACAAAGAACATTACATGTGGTGAAGGTGGGGCGCTCGTCATCAATCATCCGGAAGCTGTTGAACGGGCTGAAATCCTCCAGGAAAAAGGGACAAACCGTAAGCAATTTGTCAAAGGAATGGTTGATAAATATTCATGGCGTGATATTGGTTCTTCCTATTTGTTAAGCGAAGTAAACGCAGCATACCTTTGGGTCCAGCTTGAGCACGCCGGGCAAATCATGGCTAATCGCTTAGAGACGTGGGAAAAATATTATAACGGCCTCCGGGAACTTGGACCGGATTCGCTCCCTCATGTCCCGGAGAATTGCACACACAATGCGCATATGTTTTATATCAAAACGGACAGGCGCTCCGAATTAATGGATTATTTGCAAGATCACAGTATTATGGCTGTCACGCACTACGTCCCGCTGCATACATCACATGCCGGCAGGAAATTCGGTCAATTTGCGGGAAGCGATATCTATACAACAGCCGAAAGCGAAAAAATCCTGCGTTTGCCTTTGTTTTATGGAATTGAAGAAAAGGATGTGGATCATGTCATCAACCATATCAAACATTTTTTCAAACTATAAACATATATTAGTTGCCTGTCTGATTATCGCGGTTTATCTGTCACCCTATTACATTCTGGGTGAGGACACACATATCCGCGTCCACGATAATCTGGATTCGAACATTGTCTGGTACAAATTGCTGGCAGAAAGCGGCCAATTTTTTTCGATGACGGAGCTCCCGAATGTTATAAACGGGCTCCCCCGGAGTACACTGGCCACACCATTTGACTTCATGGTGTGGCTATACGTCCTGTTTGAGCCAATGACCGCCTATACAATCGGCCAGACGATTATGCGGTTTGCCGGATTTTTTGGCATGTATTTGCTCCTGAGGCGATTCATCGATTCCAAATGGATTGTAACGGGGGTTTCTCTCGCTTTTGCCATGCTTCCTTTTTGGCCGTCGGGATGGCTTTCCATCGCCGGACTGCCACTGGCGCTTCATTTATTCCTGTCCATCCGTGACCTCAGGTGGCAGGCACCATGGTATCACTGGCTCGTTTTAATGCTAATTCCGTTTTTATCAAACTTTATACTGACGTTTGTGTTCTTCCTTGGGCTAATGGGTGTCCTTTGGCTGATTGATTGGATTCGTTTCAAACAGAGCAACTGGGCATTTTTTACAGCCATTGCCGGCATGACAACGATCTATATGATCAAAAATTATATGATTCTATACGCGATGTTCATCAGCGAAGGCTTCACCTCGCATCGTGAAGACCTTGATCTCGGCTATAATAGTCTGTCGAGAACATTCGGCCTGGCTTTCGAAAATTTCACGACCGGACATACGCATGATATGGCCAACCATACATCGATTATCCTGCCGGTCATTGGATTAGCACTGATTGTGGCTCTTTACCGGCGTTTGAAACCTAAATGGCTAATCGGCCTGGTCCTGTTTAACGCAGCCCTGTCGTTCTGGTATGCTCTCTGGTACTGGGAAGGCTTGCGTGTTGTAAAAGATAATTTTATGGTTGCCAATACCTTCAACTTCGCCCGGATCCATTTTTTGGACCCGATGATCTGGTATATCGCTTTTGCTCTGGCACTGTGGATTTTATGGAAACATATGCGGCTCGGAAAGGCAGTTGTCAGCGTCCTGATTATCACTCAATGTTTGAATGTGTTTTGGGTCAACGAAGAATTGAAGTATGACAGACTCGACATGCCAACATTTGCAGAATTTTATTCCGAGGAACTGTTCGACTCAATTGAAAGCTATATTGGTGAAGATCAATCCGATTACAAGGTTGTGAGCGTCGCCATGCATCCAACTATCGCCCAATTTAACGGATTTTATACACTGGATACGTACAACAACAGCTTCCCGCTTGACTATAAGTATCAATTCAGAGAAATCATCGAGCCGGAACTGGAAAAAAATCCGTCACTTAAAAACTATTTTGATACGTGGGGCGGTCGATTGTATATGTATGTTGCCGAGCTTGGCGAGAACTATATATTCTCGAAAAACAGCGACAGGGTGCTCGATAACCTGGATATCAACACAGACGCGCTCCGTGAATTAGGCGGCGATTATGTGTTATCAGCACTCCCGATTGAAAACCATGAAGAAAATCAGCTTGCGTTTGAACGCAGCTTTGAAAACAATCAGTCGCCATTGCGCATTTATTTGTATCGGGTTGAAAGTGAATAGTTTATAGATAATAAAAAGGTGGTATTCATTTTTCACAATGGATGTCACCTTTTTTAGCTTCTATGGAAAAGATGATAAGGGTAGGGCAAGCCTATAAAACAATATCATTATTCCTTATAATCCCACAAAACCTTCCACTCACCCTCAAGTTCTGTTGCAAAGACAGGCTGAATCAAAGTGAAATTCCCATATTTTCCTTTATAATGCATCTCGACCATTACCTTATAAACAACATCAATTGCCTCCGCATCTTTCGAGGGCTTCCATTCTTTTATTTCAACCGTTTCACCCAGCGAAAAATCGAATGTCGTCACATCAAAATGATTCATGAACACATGAGGACGATCCGTTAAATAGTGAAGTTTATCAAATTTTTCCTTCATATAAGGATGAAACATCTCCCATGAATCCGAGAAGTCAGCATTTTGTTCATATGTATAAAACGTTTCAACTGCCTCAACCGCCTGTTCCTCTGGTGACTGTCGAAAACACAAAACGATAACACTAAACAAGATCACAGCAATGGTAACCAGCACGATTTTCCGCATAGAGCCCCTCCCGCAGAATGCTAGTATTATATTATTCTGTAAATGAACAAATAAGTACAATAAGAAAAACTCAGGCCTGGCCTCGTCTTTCCAGAGGTCAGATGCCGGAAGTCAGACTTGAAGAAATCGGCGAACTAGCCGATTTCAAGATTGAAAAAGTCCCCTGAAATGATATACTTTCTTAACTTTAGATAAAAAACAAGTCTGTGTTGCAGCTGTAAAATATTAACTTATCACTTCATATAATTTTTTAATATCACTTTTATAAGTTTAAATAATTTATTTTTATCACTAAATGTCATATCATAATAAGTGAAGGGAGGTTAAATCTTCCCTCATAGAATCCTCTTTGTGGCCACTGAGGTTTCATTTCCATATATCAATTTGGAGGTGATTCACATGTCAAACGAAACAACAATGGTCGAACAGCTTGCCGACTGGGTGCATAAAGCCGATTGGAATAAGCTGTCCGATGATGCAAAAGAAGCATTGAAAGGACGTGTGCTGGACTCAATCGGTGTTGCGATTGGCGCACTTAGCGGTGAGCCGGTCAGGAAGATTCGCCGTATGACAGAAGATCTGGGCGGCGAACCGCTTGTGACACTTATCGGAGGAGGAAAAACAACACCGGATTATGCGACATTTTTTAATGGAGCAGCTATTCGCTATCTCGACTTCAACGACTCTTATCTTGCTAAGGAAGAAACGGGGCATCCATCTGATAATATAGCACCGGTGCTCGCAGCTGCCGAGTATGCCGATACAAGCGGTGAAGACTTTTTACTCGCACTGGCAATTGCTTATCAAGTGCAATGCCGTTTGTCAGATGCGGCACCGGTCCGGAAACACGGATTCGATCACACCGTTCAAGGCGAATACGGTGCAGCAGCCGGAGCATCCCACGCCATGGGGCTCGACAGCATTGAAATTGCCAATGCCATTTCAATCGCTGGCACCGGATATAATTCCCTCAGAGTTACGCGAACCGGTGAATTGTCAAACTGGAAAGGGCTCGCTTATCCGAACACGGCAATGGGTGCCATCCATGCGAGCATGCTTGCCAAATATGGCATTACCGGACCAAGAGAAGTTTTTGAAGGCAATAAAGGATTCATGGACACGATTGCAGGCGAATTTGCAATCGATTGGGAAAAAGAAGATCTTGAACGTGTCACCGATACAATCATCAAACGCTTCAATGCTGAGATTCACTCACAATCATCCATTGAAGGATTGCTCGAAATTCGGGACCGTGAAAATATTAAACCGGAAGCTATTAAAGAAATCCGTCTCACCACCTTTGATGTTGCCTACAACATTATCGGCGGCGGTGAAGAAGGCGGCAAGAAACGGATCCGCTACAAAGAAGAAGCCGACCACTCCTTGCCATATATGCTCGCAGCTGCCTATCTGGACGGCCAGGTCATGCCTGAGCAGTATGAACCTGAGCGTATCATGCGCGATGACATCCAGAATCTGCTGCAAAAAGTCAATGTCAAACCGGATGATGACTACAGCAATCGCTTCCCAGATGAAATGGCCTGCCGCATCGAACTGGAAACAAACGACGGACAGATTTTTGAAGTCGAAAAACGCGACTATCAGGGATTCAAAACACAGCCTGCCAGCTGGGATGTCCTGATGGAAAAATACAATGGACTGACACAGGGTATCGACAGTGCACTTGCCGGTAAAATCGCTGATACGATTAAAAACCTGGAAAATGTGAAAGTCAGCGAATTAACGGAATTGCTTGGTCAGATTAAACTTGAGGAGGATGAATAATATGAGTAACCAAAGAGCTTTCCAAAGTATCCGAATGAACAGCCGTCAGGAAAAACCCCGCAATAAAGGACTTACTGAAATCCGTGGCCCATACTATGCTGTCATGGGTAAGCAATATTTAAGAGATATTCTGGAAACAATGGGTGACTATGTGGACATTCTCAAGTTTTCCGGCGGTGCGTTTACGTTGTATCCGGAAGATAAACTCCGGGAACTGCTTGACCTCGCACATGAATATGATGTCAAAGTATCAACAGGCGGCTTTATGGAAACCGTTCTGACACAAGGTCCAGAAGCAGTTGACCATTACCTTGATGAGTGTAAACGTCTTGGATTTGACATTATTGAAATTTCAACCGGATTTATTACGATGCCAACCGATGACATTGTCCGCCTCGTTGAAAAAGTACAGAAAAAAGGTCTCCTCGCCAAGCCGGAAATTGGTGTCCAATTCGGAGCAGGCGGCACAAATACGGTCGAACAAAATGAAGCGGAAGGCATCACAGACCCATCACAAGCAATTGAAGTCGGCAAACGCTGCCTTGACGCCGGTGCCTATATGCTGATGATTGAATCAGAAGGCATTACCGAAAGTGTCAGCAAATGGCGGACCGAAATTGCCACCCGGTTCGCCCGTGAACTCGGCACCGAAAACGTCATGTTTGAAGCAGCCGATCCGGACGTCTTTGAATGGTATATCAAGAATTACGGGCCGGAAGTGAACGTATTTGTCGACCACAGCCAAATCGTCCAGCTGGAAGTGCTGCGCCGCGGCATTTGGGGAACCAAGGACCTGTGGGGACGCGTCGTTACGTATAACGAATAAAAGAAGTTCGGGAAACAACCGGGTTGAATTCATGCCCGGTTGTTTTTTTGAGAAGTTCTTTTTGTAAGCTCTGTTTCTTATTAATATCGTAGTCTATAGAAAAGCACGAGAGAAGGTCGTCTCGTTCGGAAGGAAGTGAAATCAGGCATGAAAAGCACGTGAGAATGGCTGTCTCGTTCGGAAGGAAGTGAAATCTGGCATGAAAAGCACGTGAGAATGGCTGTCTCGTTTGGAAGGAAGTGAAATCTGGCATGAAAAGCACGTGAGAATGGCTGTCTCGTTCGTCACCAAGGAAAAATACTCCCTTTCCACGGGGAACGCTTCAGCCTCCTCGCTCGCAAATAACATCGTTTTTTGCAAATGTTAATGTTGGCCTTGAGTACCCTCACCATCCATCCAGCACACAAAAAGTCCTTCCACACCCGCAAAGCGTGTAGAAGGACTTTTTCATAAGGTAAGCAAGAATAAATTTCGGTTTTCAATTCGAAATCGACTAACTCGCCGATTTCTACAATCCAACCTCCGACCTCTGGCATCTGAAAAGACACGTCAGTGTTTTTTCTTATTAGCCACCATATTCGATCGGTGAACCTGGTCCGAGCGGAATGCCAAACAGCATCCATGCTACCAGCATAATGGTCCAGCCGATCAGGAAGTACAGTGAATAAGGTAACATGACAGAAACAAGTGTACCTATACCCATCTTCTTATCATATTTTTGGGCAAACGCAATGATCACGGCAAAATAGGTCATCAATGGCGTAATGATATTCGTTGTCGAATCGGCTACACGATAAGCCATTTGTGTCAGTTCAGGTGAATAACCCAACTGCATCATGATTGGCACAAAGATTGGCGCCATCATAGCCCACTTAGCCGACGCACTTCCAATAAACAAGTTAATAAATGCGGTGATTAGCACAAACAGCAAAATCAGTGGAATTCCGGTTAAGTTGATGCTGTCCAAAAATTCCGCCCCATATACACCGAGCACCGTACCCATATTGGATTCATTGAAATAGGCTACGAATTGACCTGCCGTAAAAGCCAGAACGATAAACATCCCCATCGATGCCATCGTATCAGTCATTTGCCCCGCTACATCTTTATCATTACGGATCACTTTAGTCACCATACCGTAAACGAGCCCTGGTATGAAGAACAAAATTGCAATAATCGGCACCAATGAACTCATAAATGGTGATTGAATAATCTGATCCATGTAATTGCCTTCTGTACCACGCAATGGTGCATTTTCCGGCAAGACAAGCAAAGCTGTCAAAATCAGGCCAACTACCAAGGATACACCGGACCAGATAAGCCCTTTCTTTTCGACAGGCTTAAGGCCTTCAAGATCCTCATTACCGGCACCTTCCTCTGCATCCTCGCCTTGATAGACACCCAAGCGCGGAACAACAATACGCTCCGTTACCCAAGTACCAATTAATGTCAGGATAAACACGGAAGCAGCGATAAAGAACCAATTCATCGCGACGTTCATCGTTTCAGCATAGGCCGGGTCAATGGTTGATGCCGCAGCAATCGTCAATTCACTCAGCATAACGTCTGTTCCGGACAATACCAGGTTCGCACTGAACCCGGCTGATACCCCGGCAAATGCGGCTGCAAGACCGGCCAACGGATGCCGTCCCATTGCAGCAAAAATCAATGCACCAAGCGGCGGCAGGACAACATAACCTGCATCCGATGCCACACTGGACATAATACCGGCAAAAACCAGTCCGAGAGTAATAAATCGTGTCGGCACAGATAATACAAAACCACGCAATAACGCACTGATTAATCCGGTACGCTCTGCTACACCGATACCAAGCATCGTTACAAGCACGACACCAAGCGGTGCGAAACCAATAAAGTTATCCGTCATACTCCCAAAAATATATTCAAGCCCTTCAGCATTCAATAAGTTCTTAATCTCGACCATTTCGCCTTCTTCACCAGGATGTTCAACACTAATGCCCAGAGGCTGTAAAGCAGCTGACAAAAGAAGAACCAATCCTGCTAAGATGGCAAACAGTGTGATGGGATGCGGCAGTTTGTTACCAATAAATTCCACCACATCCAAAAAGCGCTGAAAGAGTGTTTTCTTTTGTTTCTCCATCATATACTCCCCTCTTGTTCTTCTATGAATAATATTCTGAAAATAGTGCAAAAAATTACGACATATGTATTATTATAAAGCCTATCGTCATAAATTTAAATATACCAACAATAAGTTAGAAGAGTAAAAATTTTTAAGAGTTTCAGGACACGCTTACTGCTGCAAGTATGTCTTAGTAACGGCCTATTTAAGAATAAATGCTGACGCGTTTTTTCAGATGCCAGAGGTCAGAAGTCAGATTGGAAGAAATCGGGTGAAATCGCCGAAACAGACGATTTCTGCATCACCCTGAATTTTATACTTTCTACCTTATAAAAAAGAGAGCATTACCTTTTTTGCAGTGATACCTGTATTATTCATCGAAACTGTCCGGGTTTTTCCCTGTCCGCTCATCTTTGTTTAGCCCTGAGATCTTTTTCATTTCCTCATCAGTCAGTTCAAAATCAAAAATATCCGCATTCTCTTGTATCCGGTGTTCGTGCGTTGATTTTGGAATGGTGATCACGTTGTTTTGCACATCCCAGCGCAATATGACTTGTGCAGATGTTTTATTATATTTATCAGCAAGCCCTGAAATGATCGGTTCATCCATCAATCTGCCTTTCTTTAGCGGTGACCAGGCCTCGAGCTGAATATTTTCTTCTTCACAGAATGCTTTCAACTTTTCCTGTGTCAGATGCGGATGATATTCAACCTGATCGATAACGGGTTTCACATGACAATCCGCCAGCAAATCCTGCAGATGATGAACATGGAAGTTACTCACACCAATCGCCCGGACTTTTCCCTTTTCATACAGCTCTTCCATCGCCTTCCATGTATCTTTAAATTTTCCTTTGACAGGCCAGTGAATCAGGTATAGATCAAGGTAATCCATGCCAAGCTTTTCAAGACTTTTTTCAAATGCTTGCAATGTACTTTCATAGCCCTGTTCATCATTCCAGACTTTTGATGTGACAAAGATCTCCTCTCTTGGAACACCGGATTCCCTGATGCCTTGTCCGACACCTTTTTCATTATCATAAAATGATGCTGTATCAATGCTGCGATAGCCATGTTTCAGTGCAGCTTTGACGGATGCTACGGTAACATCACCATCTTCAACTTTGTATACGCCCAAGCCGAATCCGGGTATTTTCACACCATTGTTTAATGTTACCGTATCCTGAAGATTTTCAATCATGACGTTCCCTCCATTTATCTGTATAATGCTATTGTATAATATTTCGCCGTTACGGTACAAAACGAACGGTAACATTCACTCCTTGTAAATGCATGTGTTGTTTCACCGGGTGACACAGCCGGACATGCTAACGCATCCGAAACAACAATTGCATCGCTCGGATTCCATACCGGACAGCACTTTTTGTACTTATTTGATTACGATTGGCGATTCGTCGTTATCATCGATAGCATCCAGGAAGGAGATGAAGAGCCGGTTATCCCGTATATTCAGGAATCTGTCGGTGATGGCCCGGACCAATATTTTTTTATCGGTGATATTTAAAAACTGCACCCATAAGACACGTGCAGTTTTTAAACTTGGTATTATGGACTTGTTAACCGCTCCACTTCGCCTTCCACCTGAAAAATCCGTTTATTGAGAGCTTTCAGGCCAAAACTCAAATCATCCACTTTTTTCTCCAGCCCATCAAGTCTGTCCGACAACACATGCATTTGTTCATTATTTTTGCCGACCATATCAATAATTTGCTCCATCATTTTTTCTTGACGATCTAGCCTTTTTTCCTGATTCTCAAGCATTTTTTCTTGGCGATCCAGCCTTTTTCCCTGATTTTCGAGCATTTTTTCTTGTCGATCCAGCCTTTTTTCCTGATTCTGGAGCATTTCGCCTTGATTTTTCAGCAATTCACCATGGCTTTTTAGTAATTCACTATGACTTTTTAACATTTGGTCTTGCCCATTTAAAATTTCCCCGTGTTTCTCCAGGATTTGGCTGTTTTTTTCGACCATTTGCTCCAGATTCCCCATCCGCTTATCCAGGCTTTTAAGCACTTCCTCCATATGTTTCACCCTCCCTTATTCTACGATTTGATGTGTTTATATTTTACCCTATTTCACGGATTGGAGCAAAAGTGAAAAATTGGCTGAAATGGCTTTAAACGTTAATTTCCAGAACAATATATTTTACAAAAACCTATTATCTCAGTGCTATTGTCACATATCAAAACAAATGAACATCAGCAAATTCATTTTACCCTTTTTGCCCAATTTTTCAGCTTACCTTGTCTTCCGGGATCTCATATTTTTTCGTATGCCGGTTGCCCAAATAGCGGAGCAGGAAAAATTGAATAATAATACCTGCTGCCAATAGAACGATGCTGCTTCCAATGATGGAATAAAGTAAATATAGCACACCGGAAATCCCGGCTGGCACAAGTGCATAGGGTATCTGTGTATTCACATGGGCTATGTGATCTGACTCTGCAAATATGGATGCCATAACCGTTGTATCCGATATCGGTGACACATGATCCCCGAAAATCGAACCGGCAAAAATAGCACCAATCGCAATCGGAATCATTTCTTCACCACCAAACGTAAACGCTAATGGTATGGCAATTGGAGTCAAAATGGACATGGTTCCCCAAGACGTGCCGGTTGCGAATGAGATAAACATTGAAATAATGAAAATCAGGAAAGGCAATAGTGCTGCCGTCATCCATCCTTCTGTTGCAGAAACAACGAATTCAGCAGTGCCAAGCGCTGAGGTGACTGTACCGATTGACCATGCAAGGATAATAATAATCAGCGCCGGCAGCATCGTCCTGACACCACCAAGCAGCGTATCTTCACAATCCTTTAGGCTCATACCCTGGATCAGTGCCAGGATAAGTCCCATCAGTGTCATCGCAAATGCACCCCATGTCAGGGCAACCGAAACATCGGTTTCAGCCAAAGCATCCATTATTGAATTACCCTCGGCCCCACCGCCTGAATACCATAGGCCCCACATGCTGACCGAAATCAGTGCTACCAGCGGCAGAATAAAATTCCAGACACTGCCATCTTTCGTATGCGGCTCTCCCAAATCTTGATCAACCGAAGACAGCGGTGTTGCACCATCGGGTATAAGCTTACCCGTTTTTTGGGCCCGTTCTTCCGCTTTTGCCATCGGCCCGAAATCTTTTCCCAAAATAATCATCGGAACCGCTAACAAGCAAAGAATGGCATAAAAGTTCCACGGAATCGACTGCAAAAAGGCAAAATATGGCTCCAATCCGACAATGGCAAGGCTCGCAAACGCACCGGCAATCAATGATACCTGGAAGCCAATCCAGTCGGAAACAGGACCAATTGTAGCGATTGGCGCAGCTGTTGAATCAAGTACATATGATAATTTTTCCCTCGAGATTTTATGTTTAGCAGCGATGTCCTTTGAGGCGTTTCCAACAATGACCGAATTCACGTAGTCATTAAAGAAGATGATGAGTCCCAAGAAGTACGATAAAAATTGAACTCTTTTTGCAGTGGTTAATTTTTTCTCCAAAACGTTGATGAGCCCTTGTGATCCGCCCGTTTTAAACATGAATGCGGCGCCACAGCCAAGCAAGGCGGTCATCACAAGAAAGCGGGCGTTCCACGGGTCAATCATGACATCTTTCATCCAGGTGAACGTGACACTGACTGCCGCAAACGGATTACCACCCGCTGCAATTAAACCGCCTACCCAAATACTGATAAATAATGACAGCAGTACACGCTTTGTCACGATAGCCAAAACGACAGCTACAATCGGTGGAATGACTGATAAGAAGTCCATAAATTCTCCCCCCCCTGTATTTATTTAATTTTCAGATATTTATTGTGATTATAAACTTATTTATAGATTCTTTCAACCCGTTCTTTTAAACCTGACAGCACTTCATCGACAATACTCCCCATCCAGCCGGCGATTTCACGTGCAGAAATGGAATCATTTTTCTGTCTCCCCATTAAAACCACTTCGTCGCCATCTTTCACATCCGGTATACCGGTTACATTGATTAATGTTTGATCCAGTGACACTTCTCCAATTATTTCCGCACGGTGGCCTTGCACAAGCATTTGACCATTGTTGGAAAGGGCACGATGGTAACCGTCTCCATGTCCGATCGGAACGACAGCTACTTTTTCATAACCTGTTGTAACATAGCTGCCACCGTAGCCGACCGGTGTACCCGGGGGAAGGTCATGTACATGCAGGAGCCGGGACTTCAAGCCCATCACCGGTTTCAATGAAATCATATGATCCTGCCGCATTTCAGGAGGATATCCAAATAAGGCAACTCCGGGCCTGATCATATCCAGATACATATCCTGTCGTTCAATGGCAATTGTGGAGGCTCCGGCATGACGGATGGGAAAATGGTAGCCGTGCTGCTTTAATGTTTCAATCGTCTCCAAAAATAAAGCAAATTGCTCTTCGGTCGTTTGCCATTCGCCTTCATCAGCACTGGAAAAATGCGTATAAATTCCTTCCCAGTCAAGTCCCGGCAAATCATAGCAGACCTTACAAAATTCAATGGCATCTTCAGGCCGGATGCCAAATCGGTGAAGGCCTGTATCAATTTTTAAATGCACCGGGACATTCTTATTCTGCGCTACGGCTTCCCTGCTCAGCGCGTTTGCCAAATCCAGCGACGAAACAGATGCCGTGAGATCATATGCCACGAGATCAGCTGCCTGCCAGCTCATAATCGAACTCAAAATGTGAATGGGAACATCGATGCCATCCGCACGAAGCTGTGCACCTTCCTCAACCATCGTCACCCCAAGGCGATCTGCCCCGGCGCTGACGGCCGCATGACCAACAGGAACAACACCGTGACCATAGGCATTTGTTTTGATGACAGTCATGAGCTTGCTGTTCCCGGCGCGATGTTTTAACGTTCTGATATTCGCCTGAAATGCATCAAGATCAACTTCCGCTACTGTTGGACCATAGGCTGTTAATGTTGATGGATGTGACAATAAGAACCCCTCCTTCATGATGCAATCTATCTTATTTGAGTTAACGGGAAGATAGCAACCTTCCCGTTAAACCTGGTTCCTGACACCTTGTTCGTACAGTGAACGGAACGCCTGTAAAACCTGCTTGGTTATTTCACCCGGCTCCCCATTACCGATGGTGTGATCATCAACTTTTAAAATCGGAATGATATCCTGTTTTGTTGCTGAAATAAATACTTCATCAGCGTTAAGCAAATCATCGACTGTAAATATTTGTTCATTTACCTTTAAATTTAGCTGGTCACATAATTGAATGATTTTTCTTCTGGTAATGCCATTCAAAATATAATTGTCAGCCGGATGTGTATAAAGCTCACCGTCTTTCACCATAAAAACGTTCGATGCACTTGCTTCCCGTGACAATATCACCTCGATGCAAAAACGCTTCAACGGCATTACTCTCAACCGCTTTTTGCTTCGCCATGACGTTAGGCAGCAAATTAAGCGTTTTAATATCACAGCGCAGCCAGCGGATATCCTCTGTGAGCACTGCTTTTGCTCCCTTATCCTCGACGTCTGACTGGCGTTCTTCCTCACGTGTGTAGGCAACCGTTACAGCCGGGGTTTCCGGATTTGGAAACGCATGTTCACGGGATGCTATACCGCGTGATACTTGCATATAAATAATGCCTTCTTCCAAGTTATTCGCTTCCACAAGCTTCCCGAGGTTGTTTTTTAATTCTGCAGTCGATGCAGGCAATCGGAGCCGGAGCTCACGGGCACTTCTTTCCAAGCGTTCCATATGTTCATCCATCATCAGCGGCTCCCCGTCATACACACCGATGACCTCATAAATACCATCACCGAATTGATAGCCGCGATCTTCAATATCAACTCTATTTTCCCGTTCCATGATCTGATCATTATATAGCATCTTGCTCACCTTAAAACCTCCTTATAAGCTGAAAATGACGTATGTATTTAGCTGGGGTTTCCCGCTGGCAGCACAGGGATTTACGATGTACAGGACATAACGAGATTTGCTTGCCGGAAACCAGTACCGATACCTATTTGGGAATGGCATCTGAATAATTAGTCATGATGTCCATCATAGTCGCTGTATCAACACTGCAGCCGCTAATGACAACAACCGCATGGGATCCCAGCTTGATGCGGTTATTTAAAATGGCGCCGATACCTGATGCGGCCGCACCTTCAACCATCATCCGGTGTTGATCCAGCATGAAGGCCATCCCCTGTGCTATCTGATCCTCGTCGATCAGCTGGATGTCATCAACATATTGCCGGACCATATCAAAGGTGTAGCGATTGTCTAAACCGATTCCGCCAAGTAAACTATCAGCCAGTGTATCCTGCTCTTCCACCGTGACGGGTTTGCCTTGTTGGATACTTTCATACATGGCATTACCTCTTTTTGTCGAGATACCGATAACCTCGATAGCCGGGTCAGCGGATTTCAATGCGACCCCCAGTCCTGAGTGCATGCCGCCTCCGGATAACCCCGCAACGACCGTATCAACTAAAGGCAAGTCGTCGAGCAATTCGAGTCCAATTGTGCCCTGACCGGCGATAATGTGCTTATCATCAAACGGATGCACAACGGTCAGACCATGCTCTTTTTCCAGCTGATAACTGCGATGTTCAGCATCATCCTGAGACTCACCATATATTTCAATCTGTGCACCGGAGCTTTTTAATGCATCGACTTTAGCTTTTGGCACCCGATTGGAAATACAAATGATGGCTCTAATACCAAACTGTTTTGCAATATAGGCAACACTCATACCAAAATTACCTGTCGAAAATGTTGTCACACCACGTTCTAGTTCTTCCGGCGATAAACTAAAAATCTTATTTGCCGCTCCCCTGATTTTAAACGAATGACTCGGGTTAAGATTTTCCAGCTTTAAATGAACCGTCGAACCTGTCAGCTTTGATAGTGTTTCTGAATAAATTAACGGTGATCTTGATATGATAGGCGCGATACGTTGCTTTGCCTCCCAAACATCACGTTGAGTGACTGGTTTAGCTGTCATGCTATACCCCCTTTGGCTTTGGGCTGGGTGATTTTGTGATAGAGTAGTTACGCAAGTCAATCTTGTGTCGTGTGAATTTCCGGCGTGTTGTGCGATGTCTTCTGCTGTCGTACGATTTGAGTCATCCGTCGCACGATTTGGTGTTGACCTCGCTCGATTTGGGGCTGCTCTCGCACGGTTTGAACCTCTTGCCGCACGGTTTGGTGCTGATCTCGCACGGTTTGAGTCGCCCGCCGCACGATTCTAAGATTTTCCCGAATAAAATTCAGCCTGACCATACTGTGCAGCAGCCGTTCAATTAAGTATCCTCATCCATTATTTCTTTTCAGCCAAAAAACGTCTCACATTTTCCGCCAAAATCGAGACACCGATTGGCAATACATTCTCGTCGATATCAAAATGAGGTGTATGCAAATCACGGGACTGTTCATCCCCCACTGCACACCCCAAAAAGAACATCGCTCCTGGTACAATCTGTGTCATATGAGCAAAGTCCTCGCCTCCTAATCCAAACGGCCTATCAAGCAATTCGAAGTCAGGATAAAGATCTTTGAATGTCTCACGGATCATCCGATTCACGTCCTGATCATTATATAACGCGGGATCCTCAGGCTTTATCGCCAATTGATAATCACCATCCAAAGATCTGACCAGGGAAAAGGCTTTATCCAATTCCTTATGCAGCAATTCACGGACATCAGGATGGTAGCTGCGCATGGTCCCCTTTACATGAACTTCGGATGGAATGACATTACCCGCAGATCCGCTTTGAATACTGCCTACGCTTACGACTGCCGAATCTAGAGGGGAAACCCGGCGTGCGACAATACCATGCAATGCCTGTAAGACCGGGCCAAGCATCCAGATCGGATCTTCTCCCAGATGGGGATACGCACCATGACCGCCGCTTCCACGGACCGTCGCTTCAAATACATCGACATTGGCCATACTGTACCCATCATGGACTTTGACACTTCCAACCTGATCTTCAGGGCTCATGTGGAGAGCGAGAACACGATCCACATCATTCAAGACGCCTTTTCTGATCATATAGGGGGCACCGGTTGATCCATGCTCATCTGCCTTCTCCTCGGCGGGCTGGAATAAAAATTTAACGGTTCCTTCCAGTTCACCGTTTTGAAATAAGTTTCCTATCAAACTGGCAACACCCAAACCGATTGCCGAATGTGCATCATGTCCGCATGCATGCATAACGCCTTCATGTTCTGACCGGTAATGACATGCATTCGCCTCTTGGATTGGGAGTGCATCCATATCTGCCCGGATCGCAATAACTGGTCCGGAACCGGATGAAATCGTTCCCAATATTGCCGTTGGGTAACCCACACCTGATTCAACGTGCATACCAGGGATTTTCTCCAAAGCTTCGGCGATAAAGCGTGACGTTTCCACTTCCTGAAAACTTAATTCCGGCCATTTATGAAAATGCTGCCGCCACGCTGATATCTGCCCAAACATTGCCTGTGCCTTTGTTTGTATATCATTATACGTGGTTGCCAAATTGATCCCCCCTGCCATATGGTCTATCAAACTTCCCAAAAGTAAGAAGAGATGAATCGGTTAAGAAAACTTTGGCACACGCTCAGGGGCGTCTGCCGAAGTTTTCTAAAAGGGTCAATCATCATTTTTTCTGCATTGCAAACCAGCAATTACCTTAGAGGCAATCTCCTGGTGTCTTATCAGTCAACGGATGCGATCGCTGTGATTTCAACGTCGGTTTCCAGCAGCTGGCTGCCAATTGTAATGCGTGCCGGTTTCACGTCAACATCCTCAAAATAAGATTCATAGGCTTTGTTGAATCCCTGGACCGTTTCCTCATTCAAATCGGATAAATGGCAGGTCACGTATACGAGATTTGACAATCCTGCATCCTTCTCTGCCAGTATACTTTTTATATTTTCCAGACTGGCAGCGGTTTGTGCAGCAATCGAAGCGCCAACTGATTCACCATTTGCCTTTACACCGTCCTGACCGGAAACAAAGATCAATGAATCTGTCTTCACACCCTGTGAATATGGACCACTTGGTTTTGGGGCGTTCAATGTTTCAATCGCCTCTTTCACTTGGCAACAGTCCTTTCTGCGGTATTATTTCATACCAATCGATACATATTGGGACTCAACAAATTCTTCGATGCCCTCATGTCCGCCTTCACGGCCAATACCGCTTTCTTTCATACCGCCGAATGGTACTTGTGCGGCAGATGGACCGCCATCATTCCAGCCAACAATGCCAAAATCAAGTTTTTCAATCAGCTGGTGACCCCGGGATACATTTTCCGTAAATACATACGCTGCGAGACCATACGGCGTGTCATTCGCCAATTTAGCCGCTTCGTCATCAGATGTGATTTTTTCAACAGGGGTTACCGGGCCAAACGTTTCTTCCTGCATCACAACCATTGATTGATCGACATCTTTGATAACCGTCGGCTGGTAAAAGTGACCGTCGTATTCGGTAAGGGCGTCACCACCGGTTACCACTTCAGCCCCTTTGGAGACAGCATCATCAACATGGCGTTTCACCTTATCGAGTCCGTCCTGATTAATCAGCGGACCGATCTGAACGGAATCATCCATCCCATCGCCGACTTTTAATTCCTTAACAGCTTCTGTCAGCTTATCGACAAACTTGTTATAAATGCCTTCCTGCACATAGATCCGGTTGGCGCAAATACAAGTTTGCCCTGCATTCCGGAACTTGGATGTGACCGTGCCTTTTACTGCCAGATCGACGTCTGCATCATCCAGGACAACGAGCGGTGCATGACCGCCAAGTTCAAGTGACAATTTCTTCACCTGATCCGCACTTTGACGGATTAATGTTTTGCCGACCTCTGTTGAGCCAGTGAATGTGACTTTACGGACCTTGCTGCTTTCCATGGATACTTTAGCAATCTTGGAAGATGAACCTGTTACAAGGTTGACAACCCCTTTTGGAAAACCAGCCTCCTCCACAAGTTCCATCAGTTTAACAGCAGTCAGCGGGCTGTCACTTGATGGCTTCATGATAATCGTGCACCCTGATGCAAGCGCAGGTCCCATTTTGCGTGTCAGCATGGCGGCCGGAAAATTCCATGGTGTAATGGCCGTCACCACACCGACCGGTTTTTTCCATACTTGCAGACGTTTGCCTGCTGCATGCGTTGGAACGGTGTCACCGTAAATCCGTTTCCCTTCCTCAGCAAACCATTTAATGAAAGAAGCGGCATAATTTCACTCCCTCTTGATTTCATTTAATCGGTTTGCCCATTTCAAGCGTCATAATCCTGGCCATATCTTTCCTGATTAATCAAGCATCAGCTGATTCAATTTTTTCCAGGTAGCCTGCCCCGGTCATAAGCCGTCAGTTCGACCATGACAGAAATGCTTCATACGCTGCGTCAACTGCCTTTTCTGCTTCTTTTTCACCGCCATAAGGAACTGTCCCGACAACTTCACCATTTGCGGATTCACAACATCATCGTATCAAGTTCGCTGCCTGCCCATTCACATTAATACTCATTAATAGTTTTTGTTTTTACCCGCCCATTTCTGCATCACTCCCATCTTGAAAATTAGCAGGCTGATACACATCATAGATTCATAGACTATTTTTCCGTTGTACCAGCCTTTTTCAGAACTTTATCCGAAAATCGGGATGCTTAAACTTTCACACTTGCTGTTGCTGCTTCGATTGCCTCTTCCAGAATATCAAGGCCTTCTTCAAGCTGTTCATCTGTAGTCACAAGTGGCATCAATAGACGAACAACATTATCATAGACACCAGCGTTCAAGGCGATAAGGCCACGTTCGCGTGCTTCCTTCAATACCTGAGCGGTCATGTCTTTATCCGGTTCTTTTGTGTCACGGTCTTTGACAAACTCCAATGCACACATGGCACCGAGTCCGCGGTAATCACCAATGCCATCAAATCGGTCGTACATTTTGCCGAACTTATCCATCACCTTTTCGCCGATCTTAACTGCCCGATCATTCAAATTTTCATTTTCCATGACATCAAGAACGGCCAAACCTGCACGGCAGCCAAGCGGCGTTCCGCAATAGGTTCCGCCCAGCTCACCCTTTTGAGCGAAATCCATCACTTCCTGCCGGCTGATTATGCCACTGATTGGCAGGCCGGCTGCCATTGATTTGGAAACCGTGACTAAATCCGGCTCCACACCAAAATGTTCCATCGCAAAATATTTACCGGTCCGGCCAAACCCTGTCTGAATTTCATCAGCGATAAACAGGATGCCATGCTGCTTGCACAGTTCATATACCCCTTGAACAAATTTTTTACTCGGGATAATAAAGCCGCTTTCACCCTGAACCGGTTCCATAAAGAAGGCAGCTACCTGAGACGGGTCGACTTCCGTAATGAAAAAGTCCTCTACCCGTTTGAGCAGTTCATCCGTATAAGCTTCCTCACTCATACCCTCAGGGCGACGATAATTGTACGGGAATGGTGCATGATAGACTTCCGGGGCAAACGGTCCATATTCGTATTTGTACGGTTTAACCTTTCCCGTCATTGACATCGCCAGCAAGGTCCGTCCATGAAATCCACCGGAGACCGAAACGACAGCCTGACGTCCCGTATACTTGCGGGCAATTTTCACGGCATTTTCATTCGCTTCTGCCCCGCTGTTCAAAAACATCACTTTTTTATCAAATCTGCCTGGTGACAGATCGGCCAGTTTTTCCGCGAGCTCAACATACGAATCATACATCATGACGTTGAACCCGGTATGAATGTATTTTGGAGCCTGATCCTGCAGAGCGCTTACAACCGTATCATGGCTGTGGCCGACATTGTTGACGCCAATTGCACCGGCAAAGTCGATAAATTGATTGCCATCAATGTCCTTAAGGAGTGCTCCTTTAGCGGATTCCACAAATGTCGGTGTACCATAGCTGACACCATGTGGAACCGCATCATGTCTCCGGTCAAGCAATGCTTTTGCCTTAGGTCCCGGCAGTTGGGTTTTGACGTTCGCAAATTGTTTACGCATACGTTTAGCCTCCTTAAATTTAATAGCATCATTGCCCGAGCAATTTTGTCTCGACGTATTCGATATGTTCCCTGACTCTCCCATTCACTGTATGCACATCGTTCGAGACTAATGCGTCGAGCAATTGTTTATGCTCATCATAAAAAGACTGCGGACTGGAATAGTACCTGTCAAGATGCATGAGAAATGTCCTGATCTGTACTTGAAGAGAATCATAAATTTTGATGATTCTTGAATTGCCGCACAAACCTACAACAAAACTGTGAAATTGCATATCAAGGTCAAATAGTCCATTCCAGTCTTTTTCATCCGCTTTTTCCTTCATCTCGCTCACAATCGCCTCTAATTTCTGTAAGTGCTCAGATTCCAGACGCGGCATGGCCTGCATAAAGGCATGCGACTCAATCAGCGTGCGCAGCTCAATCATTTCGTTTGCATCCTGATCAGTAAAATCAGCAACATAGGTACCTTTTCGTGCCTGGCTGACAACCAGTTCTTCACTTTCGAGAATTTTCAGTGCTTCCCGTATCGTGCTGCGGCTCACATCGTAGGTTTCTGCAAGTTCTGTTTCCAGTAAACGCTCACCAAATTGAATTTCCTCATTCCAAATTTTCCGCTTTATCTGGTCAGCAATGAGTTCACTTAATGGTTTTTGCATAATGACGTTATGATCATATGGTTGCAAAACCCAATTACTCCCTTCTTTTAAGTTAAGCACTTATGTCGATTGTCGACAATGAACATCTTATCCCTATCTTAATTTAGTTATGTATCATTGTCAACTGGAATTTTGATAATTTAAAATTAATTGACTCAAGGAGCATTTGCGTCTATTTTTGAAGAAAGGCTCTTTTCGTAAATTTTTGTTCTTTAGCCTTTCGTCGTGATATAAACTGCGACACACTGAAAAATTGAGTGCAATAATAACGCTCCGGAAATACGCTCCGCTGATATTGATGTTCTGCATATTGCATGTTTTAAACCACGAAAAAGTTAACGGGGTTTCTCTCACTTGGACAGAACACAACACAAAGCTGCGGAAAAATGCGAGACTCCTGCGGGAAAGGAACAGTCTGAAGACCCCGCAGCGAGCGGTCAAGGAACAAAGGCTAAATTCGCCACGTCCTGTGGCAACGCCTTTGTGACCAACATCGTGTTGGCCCGCGAGCGAGGAGGCTGAAGCGTTCCCCGCGGAAAGCGACGAGCAAAACATCCACCGAGTAATCTGCGAGTTGCGAGGAGTGCTGCCTCATCGAAAGCACTTGCAACACGACGAGCACCCAGTATTTTTCCGCAGCGACGAACCAACACTCAGTCCAGGTAGGCTGCAAGGAAGACTTTCCAGTAATTACGTCGCAGTTTATGGATTTTGTGTCAGACTAGTAATCTTTTAAAAATAGCCTTAATAAGAGCCTATTATTTGATAACGTGAAACGGAGGGATTGTTTTGACGAAAAAAATAACAGCGTACAACCGTGTCGAACAGCCGGTATTGGATGATTTGAGAAAAAGGTATGACGTTCGTTTTTTTAAAGACATCGACACAAAAAACGATCCGGCATTTCTGGAGCATTTACGGCAGTCTGAAGGAATCATCGGACTCGAATTGCCTGTCGATGCTGAACTGCTGGACAATGCTCCGAACTTGAAAATTGTCAGTAACGTCTCTGTCGGATACAACAACCTGGATTTGGATAATATGACGAAACGAAACATCATGGCCACCAACACACCCGGAATCCTTACCGATACAGTGGCGGATGCAGTTTTCGGCATTCTGGTCGCCACCGCCAGACGTATTCCGGAATTAGATCAATTCGTCAAAAACGGTGAGTGGCAGATCGAATCAATCGAAAGCGACCAATATGGTCTCAATGTACACCATAAAACGTTAGGCATCATCGGGATGGGGCGGATCGGTAAAGCAATCGCACAACGAGGGCATTTCGGTTTTGATATGGACATTTTATACCACAGCCGCAGCCGGAAACCTGATGCCGAGGAAACATTTGACGCCGGATACCGCAGTCTCGATGAATTACTGGAAGAATCCGATTTCGTCTGCATGATCACGCCTCTGACACCGGAAACCGAGAGAATGATCGGAAAACGCGAATTTCAGTTTATGAAAAAATCGGCCATATTCATTAACGGCTCCCGTGGTCAAACAGTCGTGAAGCGGAATTGATCGAAGCGCTTCAAAAACGGTGACATCACAGCTGCCGGCCTTGAATGTAATTTGAAAATGAAACCGGTTGATCCAGACAATCCACTTTTAAAAATGAAAAATGTTGTATCAACACCCGCATAATCGGTCGTCCACCCATGAAACAGAAACTTGCCATGTCACAACTTGCTGCCAAGATCTTTGAAGCCGGTAATAATGGCGAAACACCACCGAATCTGGTTAACCCGGACTCACGGCAGGACTAAACCTGCGTATAAACAGCCCGTACATCCATTTTTGGTACGGCTTTTGCTGTTTTGAAAGTCATTACGGGAATCACACCAGAGCAGATGATCTACAGTTTGTAAACGTAAAATCTTAAACTGCGACGTAGAGTGCCTATGTTGATTTCCGTTCCGGGCAGTCCGCCGCACTTAGGGCAACGCTTCAGCCTCCTCGGAAGAAAACCGCTTCCTGCTCAGGTCTAGCTGCCCGCTTTCCCGCAGGAGTCTCCTGCCCTCCACTCCAATCAACACTTTCAAGAGAGATTTAATTAAACAACACAAAATGAGATTATAAACAGCAAACAGTGGAAGGAAATACGCGGCGACTCCAGCGGGAGAATAGGTATAGGTGAGACCCCGCAGTGCGCCAGCAATCTTTTCTGCGAGGAGCGTATGCCTCGCCGAGATTACTTGCAACGCGACGAGCACGAGGAGGCTCACCAGCCGCCCTAAGGTGCGCGGAGCGTATTTCCGGAGCGGTGTTGGAGCACATTTTCAGTGTGTCGCAATTTATCTCAAACTACGAGGTAAAACAGTTTACGACAAATGCCTTACAAAATGAACCAAACTGTAGACATACAAAATGTCTCTACACTTAAGCCAGCCGGATATTTGGTTTAACCATCAGTTCACGCGGGAATTCCGCGAGAATTTCACAACCAGTTTCAGTTACCCTGAACGATTCGCTAATCTCAACACCCATATTCTCCATCCAAATACCGGGTATCAAATGAAATGTCATGTTTGGCTCCAAAACGGTTTGATCATCCGGTCTGAGACTTGCTGTATGCTCTCCCCAGTCCGGCGGGTAATTAAGCCCCACCGAATAGCCCATTCGCGACTCTTTTTTGATACCGCTCTTTTCAATGACACGCCGCCAGACACCTTCCAATTCTTCACATGTAACCCCCGGTCTGACCGCATCCAGCGTCGTGTTAATCCCTTCAAGTACAACATCTGAAACATACTGCATATCTTCAGAAGGCCTTCCGATCACAGCTGTTCTTGCCAGTGGTGAGTGATAGCGCCGGTAGCAGCCGGCTAATTCGATAATGACTGGATCCCCATCTTTAAACCTGTCGTCCGTCCAGGTCAAATGGGATGCGGATGTTTTGTCACCCGTCGGCAGCAATGGAACGATTGACGGATAATCACCGCCAAAATCCTCTGTACCACTTATTTGCGCATGGGATATTTCAGCAACAACATCGCATTCCCGAACGCCCTCATTAATCATATCGAAAGCCACCTGCATGGCGTTTTCGGAAATTCGGGCAGCTTGCTTAAGATAAGAAATCTCCCGCTCTGATTTAATAATACGTACCCAGTTCACCATATTGGTACCATCTTTAAAGGTGGCATTCGGCAAACCTTGTGTTAAACGCATATAACTTTTTGCCGTAAAATAATAAGCATCCATTTCAACGGCTATTGTTTGTTTATCATAATTTTGTTCATTCAACAAATCACATATAAAATCCATTGGGTGTTTCGTTGATGACTGAACATAACTGTCATCATATGAAACGATATGACTTTCGTCGAGCCATGTGGTATGCAGGGCCGCATTCGCATCCTGGCCCCGACCGATCCAAACCGGCTGATCTTCATCGATAATAACAATTAGCATTTGATGAACATAAAATGACCATGCATCATACCCGGTCAAGTAGTTCATGTTCGCCGGATCAGTGATCATCAGTAAATCCACCCCGGCATCAGCCATCCGGTACTTTGTATTGTTCAACCGCTCATGGAACTCTGAAATAGGAAATGTTAACACAGATTTTCCCTCCCCGTCATACATACTAGCGATATCATGAAACCGCTTACTATTTGTCGACGTTTTGCAGGATGTGCTGTTTTGTGATGAAAATTTGAATCATTGATTGTAAAAAAATCAGGTCCGGAATGCTTGTTAGAAATGAATGGACTAGTCTGTCGATTGTCGACAATTGCTTAATTATATTATATTCATGAAAATTCACAGTGTCAATTATTATTTAAATAATTTGAAATATTTATTTTTATATAGGTGTTTTCTCAAAACAATACGCATATGGACATCAATACTCAAATGACTCTATGCAAGACCTGTTTCAGAAGCAAATGTGATGATTGTTTAACAAGAACCCCGCCTTTCTTTACCCATACATTCCAAACTTAAAACATAACATCCTATTTGGTGTGCCGTTCGTGTATGCAATCTGCTGTCAGAAAAGTGGGGTAATAACAAAAGAAGTTAAGTTGGCTGCAATAATTGATTTTTACTTTAGTTCTTAAAAATTGATGTGGATCAAGTGAAAAGTCTGCAACAGGTGTCATACTAAATGTGAAATTAAGATTTATCCTGGATGTGGACGCTATGAAAAAAATCGTATTCGTTTCAATCATAACGATAACTGCCTCTTTGGCGGTGCTCATGCAGGTTGAATGGGGAATGCAAAAATTTACGGATACGCTTAATGTGAACCCGGATAACCTAACCGAACTGAAACTATCCCTGCCAAGTGACAGCAGCTATAAAACGACCGATGATCATGAGACAATCCAGGAATTCGTTGGCTATCTGAAAACGGTAAAGTATAAAAAAATCAGAGGTAATGAGCCATCTGAATTGCCGATGAGTGGCAGTATGATTTATTTGTATGAAGATGAAGACGCGGATTTCATCGTTCTTTTTGAAGATAAAGTTCTGATTAGCCACTATTTTTATGAAATGAAATCCGGCACAATTGAAATGGAATATCTCAGGAAATATTATCATTCAATTGAATAATTATTATTTCGCCCGCACCACTTATATACATCAACAAGCAGCGACCTTTTCGTAAACGTCCAAAAACTTTCTTAAATATGTCATGTTTTTAAATTGAAAACAGTTCTCATTAGACGGTATAATAAATCCAGGTCAGGATGTTTTAAGGAGATGATTATATGGCTAAAGTCTTAGTATTATACGCTAGTCTGACAGGCAGTACTGAAATAATGGCCGAGGAGATGACCAATCACCTAAAAGAAAAAGGTCATGATGTGGAACATAAATCATTTGACCTCGATCCAATTGACGCTCAGCGATTGGAAGAGTTTGACAGTATCCTGTTTGGATCATATTCATGGGACGACGATATTCCGTTTGAAGTGGAAGACTTTTATTTCGATATGGATGATGTTGATCTTACCGGAAAAACGGTTGGTGTTTTCGGATCTTGTGACACTTATTATGATATATACGGACCGGCTATTGACACCCTTGCAGCGAAGTCACAGGAACGGAACGCAACTGTTTATGAGGAAAAATTCAAGTTCGAACTTGAGCCGGATGATAAAGATATTGACCACGGTTTCGAGTTTGCCGATGCCGTTATAAATCTCGGGGCAAAATAACCCCTCAAATACCGGACATTGACTTTTTACCAATAACGCGAATCCAGTAAAAGCGGTACCGGATTCGCGTTAATTTATACCACATAAACCTCATAGAAAAAACGCTGACGCGTCTTTTCAGATGCCAGAGGTCAGAGGCAGGATTGGAAGAAATCGGTGAGTTAGCCGATTTCAAGATTGAAGTCTTCATCTAAAATGTTATAGTTTCCAACCTCATTAAAAAACTGCCACAGCGCTGCCACCATGACAGTTTTGCTATATGAGCCTCTATTAGTAGCCATAAAACTCTTCGGCACGGATGTTATCCTCATTTGCACCGGCTTCAACGAGCATATCATACATCGCATTGACCATATCACCCGGACCGGAAAGATAATAAATGGGTTCACTTACGTCGGATACATAACGTTTCAGCATTTCCTCATCAATATAGCCGCTTTCCCCGTTCCATTCATCAGCGCCCGCTTTCGTCATGACCGGAATATACTTGAAATTCGGATTCTTTTCCTCAAATGCTTTGAAATCCGATTGAAATGGTGCATCTTCAGGGGTTGTGTTGGAATGAAGCAGGGTCATATCATGAGAAGTCTGCTTATTCGTTGCTTCGGCTATCATACTTCGAATCGGTGTAATCCCAATACCGCCAATAATAAAAACAGCCGGCGTTGACTCTGTTTTATGCAGTGTAAAGTTTCCAATCGGTCCGTCAAATTTCACCTCTGAGCCCTCCGGCAATTTTTCCAGTTCCCGTTTAAAGGCCGAATCCCGTATTCGTGTTGCCGTCACCAGATCATTTTCGGATGGGGCATGGACAAAGGAAAACTCCCGGCTATTCCCTTTTTCACCCGTTTCACTTGGATCAATCAACGTAAAATCACCGAACTGGCCCGCCTTGAATTCAAACCCATCCGGCATCTCCCAGTGAAACGCCATCGTATCATTCGCGATCTCCTCTTTTCGAAGCAATTTGATTTTTTCTTCTGCCATACGTTTCAACTCCTTTTACAACTAACTCACTGGTAATCATTCTATTTGTACTTTTCCCTGAATATACCCGGCTAAACACGAGGCAACATACAACGACCGTTAACCGGGCAAATGAGTCAACTATTAAAAATCAGATACTGTACGAAAAAATAGCCAATGACCGTTATGATGGAAGGGATACTGTATACCCATAGCGATGCTGAACGTTTTCGCATGAATGCCCAAATCACAACCGCAACAAGTAAGGTTCCCCCAATCGCTGAAAGGAGATGCGACACAGACGCATCTGCCAGGATCGATCCTTTCTGATAAATGACATCTGAAGCCGCAAGTATAAACATATTTAGCATATTGCTTCCAAGAATTGCTCCGGTTGCCAAATTAACGTTTTTTAAACGCAATGCCTGATAAACAGATACCCCTTCCGGCAGTGAGGTTGTCGCTGCAATCAGAAAGCTTCCTATGAAACTGGAGCCCATACCAGTTACAGCGGCAATCTTGTCACCCGTAATCGAAAGCAATGTTCCCGCTCCCAGTATAAAAATGGCTGCAATAATAAAGCCGATCACCGCATGTTTCACAGAGATGGATTTCTTTTTGGCCGGTGCTTGTTCCGCTTCCTTTACTTCTTCTTCACTAACGGTTGGTGATGGCATTCTGCTGATTACCACCATTCCAAGAATATAAACCATCATGATCAGCAACGCGTCCACACCAACTCCGAAAATGGTATAATCAAGACGAAGCAGCAATGCGGCTGATACAAGAATCATCAAAATCAGGCCCAAAATTGCCGTATACTTATGATTGTCACTCGCTAAATGAAATAGCCTGTGCCGCCTGTAATATAAATCAAACACCGCAAGTATGAATACATTAAAAAGATTGGAGCCAAGCATATTCCCGACTGCTATATCAACATTATCAATAATGACAGCAGAGAAACTTGTCGTCACTTCCGGCAATGACGTGGCACCAGCCAGCAAAATCGTCCCGACAATCATCCCGCCCATTGCTGTTTTTTCACTGATCACATCAGCATACTCTGATAATTTCATGGCAGTATATACTGTTAATGCAGCTGCTAATAGAAACCATACAAATACCAACGTAACAACTCCTTATGTATTGGGACTGCCCATGCCTATAATGTACCCTGAAAGATAAATTTTAAAGACAAAATTAGACATAATACGAGGGAATTGTAACGCAAAAAAATATTAGCAGCCAATAATAACCACTTTCATTCCTACAAACGCCCATAATTGTCTATAGCGGACGGCTATAAATTGCGGGAAAATCGCTGTAGTTTAAGTCGAAACCGCTGTAGATTTTTAGCTCGGCGCTGTAGATTGATGTGAAATCGCTGTAGTTTGAGAAGAGTTCGCTGCAGATTTAACGAGGTTCGCTGTAATTTGAGCCTGAATCGCTGTAGTTCCAACGTTAATAAGCGTAACAACCACGGATGAAGTGATTTTTCGGCAGTGTATCTTTCAATGACAAATTCCAGATCTATCTGTATTTAATGGAAGTCAGGTGGTTCATAACTATTTTTTGCACACCCAAACTAATGCACTGTTTAGTATGATATGATACAAACAAAACGATAATTAAAGGAGCGATAAAACATGACCCAATTCCCCGTTTTCGACGGACATAACGATACATTACTCAGACTTCACACATCCGATACTCCAGCATCATTTTTTGAGGAAAGCTCAGATGGACACATTGATTTGCCCCGTGCTAAGAAAGGTGGGCTTGGCGGTGGTTTTTTTGCCGTATTCACGCCGAATGAAAACTATGAAGTTGAACCGGAAAACTACTTAACGGAGAACGGCTATGATGTGCCGCTGCCGCCACCAATCTCCCAGGAAAAAGCCTTAGCATTCACAAACGCACTCGGAGCCAGATTATTCAAGCTGGAATCTGAGGCAAATGACCAGTTAAAAGTTGTGCGGACGGCCGATGAGTTGAAGCATTGTCTGGAAAATGACATCATGGCAGCCATTTTTCATATCGAAGGGGCTGAGGCGATCGATACCGATTTTAACGCCCTGCATGTGCTTCATCGAGCAGGACTGCGGTCACTCGGCATTACCTGGAGCCGGCCGAATAAATACGGGGAAGGCGTGCCGTTTCGCTATCCATCGTCTCCCGATACCGGCGGCGGACTCACAGACGCCGGCAAAGCGCTCGTCCGGAAATGCAATCAGTTGGGCATCATGATTGATAACACCCATCTTAACGAAAAAGGATTTTGGGATGTTGCCAGTCTCACTGACGCTCCGCTTGTCGCAACCCATTCGAACGCACATGCGCTGAGCCCAATTGCGCGGAACCTGACCGACAAACAGATCACCGCCATTGCTGAATCAAATGGTGTTGTTGGTATTAACTATGCGGTAAACATGCTGCGCGAGGATGGCGGGCTCGGAACAGATATTTCGCTGGATAAAATTGTCCGGCATGTGGCTTATATCGCCGAAAAATTTGGTGTTGATCATGTGGCTTTGGGGTCCGATTTTGACGGCACGACCGTTCCTGACTCACTAAAAGATGTCACCGGTTTGCCAAAGCTGGTTGATCGCTTAAAAGCTCATGGTTTTCATGATGACGAACTGAAGAAAATCACACACGGAAATTGGATTCGTGTGCTGGAAGATACGTGGAAGTGAGTTAAAGTACATCTTGAAGCCGATAGCTCTGAGGAGGGTTATTGGGTTTTTAGGTTAAGCCGGAAGCCGTCGATATCTGAGATTAACCGCACAACTTCCCCTGTCATCTTAGTTATCCGGGTGAAGTATCAAACGAAAAGCTGTTGATAACCATCATATCAACAGCTATTCGTTTCCCTCTGTGGACTGCTTTATCTCCTCTCAAAATTCCTTATTTTACCTGATATATCCTGCTAAAGCCCATTTTTTTAAAATCACCCAATTTGTACAAGTTTCCCTCTTGGAAAAACATACCTTCCATGATACAATACGCTAAAACCTATATTCCCGATAAACTTAGTTTGTTTTAAATGAGGAGTGAAATAAACCCATGTACCTGAGTGTTAACAACGTCGGCAAGTCATTTCCCCGTCATGGTGAAGAGCCGCTAAAGGCACTTGAAACGATTAATCTGCCAATCAATCAAGGTGAATTCATCTCATTACTTGGGCCGTCCGGATGCGGCAAATCAACACTGCTTTCCATTATGGCCGGATTGACAGAGCCCTCATCCGGTTCAGTCAGTCTGGAAAATGAACGCATAACCGAACCCGGACCGGATAAAAGCATGGTTTTTCAGGAGCCGGCCTTATTTCCGTGGATGTCGGTTAAGGAAAATGTCACGTTTCCACTGCGCAAAAAGCTGCGTAAAAAGGAACAGGAATCAGCAGTCGCCCATTTTTTACAAATGGTCCATCTCAGCCAATTTGCCGAAAATTATCCACATGAACTCTCCGGCGGCATGCAGCAGCGCGTAGCTATTGCCAGGGCGCTGGCGATGGATTCGGGCCTGCTTTTAATGGATGAACCATTCGGAGCGCTGGATGAACAAACCCGACAGGTGCTTCAAGATGAAGTAGAGAAAATCTGGCAAGAAACGAAAAAGACTATCGTATTTGTCACACATAGCATCCGTGAAGCTATTAAACTGTCAGATCGCATTATCATCATGAGTGCACGTCCGGGCACAATCATTTCAGACTTTAAAGTGGATCTGGAGCGCCCGCGTCAGCAAAAAGATATGGCCCTTTTGGAAGAAGACGTTATGGCCATCCTGAAAAAAGAAATTGAAAGCGTGATGAAAGAGGAGTTGCAACATGCCGGCAGTCATTAAACGTATTATCTTTTTCACGATTCTTATTTTAATCTGGCAGGGGATTTTCCTCCTTGGCATTTGGCCGGAATCCATGATACCCAGTCCGTTTACTGTGGCTGAAACAATCATCGCCGGTTTTGCCGATATGACACTCGTTTATGATATTTTGGCCAGTTTCCGTCATCTCTTAATCGGACTCGCCGTTTCACTCGTCATCGGGACCCTTCTCGGCGTGCTGCTTGCCAAGGTGAAATTGGCTGATGAGACACTTGGCACGATGATTTTGGCCCTGCAAAGTGTCCCGAGCATTGTCTGGGTGCCACTTGCTATTATTTGGTTTGGCTTTACCGAAGCGTCCATTATTTTTGTCGTTGTCATTGGCGGAACATTTGTCATGACGATGAATATGCGTATCGGGATTAAAAACGTCGCACCGATTTATCTGAAAGCCGCCCGGACGATGGGGTCAAAGGGAATGGATTTATTTTTTAAAGTGGTAGTTCCAGCATCCATCCCGCACGCCGTCACCGGTGTCCGGCTGGCATGGGCATTCAGCTGGCGCGCTCTGATGGCCGGTGAAATGCTGAGCACGGGACCCGGACTGGGTTACACACTCAGTTATGCATCTGATTTTAACAATATGAGTCTTGTTATCGGGATTATTATCATTATTGGCGTCATTGGTTCAATTGTCGATCAGCTGATATTCCAGCGAATTGAAAATAAAGTTCTCAAACGCTGGGGGATGGAAGAAGCAGCATAAGAAAAACTCAGGCCTAACCTCGTTTTCCAGAGGTCAGAGGCCGGATTGGAAGAGATCAGCAAGCTGGCTTGTTTCTGCATCACCCTATATTAAACAACAACATCAGAAAGGGGTTTTTATGTTGAAAAAACTTTTTGGTCTTTTAATGGTAAGCATACTTCTGGTGCTGGCAGCATGCGGCAGCGGCAGTGGTGAAGCTTCAGGAGGCAGCGGTGAAAGTGAAACAGTTACCATTGGCTATTTTCCTAATCTGAACCACGCACCGGCGATGGTTGCCAAACAGAAAGGAATGTATGAAGAACACCTCGGAGGCAATGTCAATGTCGAATACCAGACATTCCCGGATGGTGCTACGTTTATGAAAGCACTGGCTGCCGGTGAAATTGAAGGCGGACTCGTCGGACCGGGACCGGCAATGAACAGCTTTATTTCCGGTGTGGATGCCCAGATAATCGGCGCCTCTTCAACCGGAGGAACGGTAATCGTCTCCCGTAATGGAAGCGGCATTGAGTCCTGGGAAGACGTTGAAGGGTCAACCTTTATTTCACCACGTGTCGGATGCACACACAATGTTCAATTTGAAACATATATGAAAGAAAGAGGCGTTACCTCCGAACGTACCGGTGGCTCCATGACTCATGTAACCGGTGAGCCGGCAAGGTATCAGTCCATGTTTGAAAATGGTGACGTTGATGTCGCCACAGCGCCCGAACCATGGGCATCCGTTATGGAACAAGAAGTGGATGCCAATGTCGTCATCCCGACAAGCGAAATTTCGTTCGGGGAAACATTGCCGGCAGCTGTCATGGTCACATCCGATGACATGGTTGATAACAACAGCGAACAGGTCCAAAAATTAGTTGACGCCCATAAGGAAGCTGTTAACTATATTAACGATAACCCGGACGAAGCAATCGACATTACCATCGAAGGTATTGCCGACATCACAGATCAACAGCTGGAAAAAAGCGCAATGGAAAATGCTTGGGAGCGCACAAATTTCACCTATGAAGTCAATCCTGACGTCATCCAGGAATTCGGCAACTCATCACATGACCTGCAATTCCTGAAAGAGCAGCCGGATTTTGAAGGGTTTGTGAATACGTCGTTTGTGGAGTAGGTTTGAGAAGGCTTATGTACAAAAAGCACGGTGCACTTGAAAATTGAGGGCCGTGCTTTTTAATAAGGTGTACGTAAAAATATCTTAAACAGGGTTTTGTCCAAGTTGCATTTTTCTGAATGAATCACGTCAGCAAGTTTTTTTATTTCCTTTATGTTAATTCCACGCATATAACCTGAATTCCTGCCAAGTTATACCTATGTTGGAATATCAATCCTTAGGTACTTATAAGGGTTTACTTGCATTTTGATCATTTCGCCAATATAGTGCTTGTACCATTGCTATTTAAAGTGGATTCATAAACAGCCGAGGTTTATACCGTTCATGGTTTGAAAGAAAAGCGACAAACAGAAGAGCAGTTGGAGAAATGGATTTAGAGTTGGAAATTTTATATCATACCCTGACAGAAAAGAACTTTTTTTTGGCATTCTCTAACTGGCTTGTATCCTAATTTAGAAGGAAGTCTTGTTGTATTTCCTTACTCAATCCTCGCATATTTAATTTGATATTGTAGTGCAGTTATGTGCATTTTCAACGGGATGGCTTCGCGGATAATGGTTAGGTTTGATGATTGCATCGGAGACCGATCAAAGTTATCATGATTGGGACGGCAATGTACTAAAACCTGTTCTACCGTTATTAGTACCTACCAAAGATTAAACTATCCGTTTAGATTGGAGCATCAACATGGAAAAGAAGATTATTTCAGCTAAGGACGTAGCTAAGTTGGCGAATGTTTCTCAATCTACCGTTTCACGAGTTTTTACTACTGGTGCAAGTGTTTCTGAAAAATCGAGAAAGAAAGTATTGAAGGTAGCAGAAGAATTAAATTATCGCCCCAATGCATTAGCAAGAGGCTTAATAAAACGAAAAACAAATATAGTCGGCCTGGCAATGAAAGATATTCAAAATCCTTTTTATCACGAAGTTTTGGGTATGTTCACACAAAAGTTAAGGGAGAAAGGGTTTAGCGTGTTATTTGTATATACGGAAAATGAAGAGATTGAACAAGGTGAGATAAATAATTTTCTGGAATATAATGTGGGAGGAATTATTGTCACCGATGCACTTCTGTCTTCTAATTTAGTCACCAAACTCCATAACAATAACATTCCGGTAATATTATTCAACCGGTACCACAAGGATATAGACTGTCATTCTGTTTCTTGTGATAATATAAAAGCTGCATCAGAAATTGCTTCTTATATTTATGATAAAGGATACCGGGATATTGTTTTTATTACAGGGAAAAGTAATGCATCAACAAGCAGAGATAGACAAAAGGGCTTCACTGATTTTTTTAAACACAAAGGGATAGCCATTACTATTTTAGAGGGAGATTATTCCTACGAGACATCCTACCATCTAACAGAAACTATAATTGAAAACGGTCACGAGCCTGAGGTGGTTTTTGGGGCTAATGATATTACAGCGATAGGTGCCTTAGATGCGTTAAAGGCAATGTCTATTTCTGTGCCAGAGGATGTTGTTGTTATAGGATTTGATAATATAAAAATGTCTTCCTGGCCTAGTTATATGCTATCTACTTGGGCACAGCCAATAGAAGAAATGGTAAATGAAACAATAAATCTACTTTTGACAAATCCGAAACGTACTAATAAAGAAACATTAAAACTAAAAGGTCATTTTATTGATCGTAATACGACAAAATAATAGAAACACTTTTTCATTGACAATTGTAACCGTTTCCGTTTATATTTTATATAAAGCTATTTACATAGCTTTTTATTTAAATATTTTTGCATACGTATGCAAAATGGAGGGAGAGAGATAACATGGCAACATATCTCAAAAAAGGGAAAATAGAAGAAGATATCCAGAAAGAAGATGCAAAGGTATCCGAAATCGTCCGTTCAACTATTAATAACATTGAAAATGAAGGGGATAAAGCAGTCAGAGAGCTATCGGAGAAATTCGATAACTGGAGTCCAGATAGCTTTCGATTAACCGGGGAACAAATTGAAGAGATTTGCTCAACTATTCCTGAACAAACGGTAAAAGACATCGAGTTTGCACAAAGCAATATAAGGAAATTTGCTGAAGAACAACGAAATTCCATGAAAGACATTGAAGTAGAAATGATGCCTGGTGTACTACTTGGTCATAAAAACATTCCTGTAAACAGTGTAGGCTGCTACATACCTGGTGGTCGCTATCCAATGGTGGCTTCTGCTCATATGAGTGTTCTAACTGCTAAAGTAGCTGGCGTGAACAGAGTGATTGCTTGCACTCCACCAATAAATGGCGAAATACCTGCTACAACTGTTTTTGCCATGCACAAAGCAGGCGCAGATGAAATTTATATTCTTGGCGGAATTCAGGCTATGGCCGGAATGGCTATTGGGACAGAAACGATCGCACCTGTAGATATGATTGTTGGACCAGGTAATGCATTTGTTGCGGAAACAAAACGTCTGCTTTACGGGCGGGTTGGAATTGACTTGTTGGCGGGTCCAACTGAAACTCTTGTTGTTGCAGACGAAACAAGTGATCCAGAAATAATTGCCACAGATCTTTTAGGACAAGGCGAACACGGACCGACATCCCCCGGTGCTTTAATAACAACATCTAAAGGCATTGCTGAGGAGACATTAAAAGAAATTGAACGACAATTAAAAGTCTTACCTACTGCTGATGTCGCAAGTGTTTCCTGGGAAGATTACGGACAAATTATCCTCGTTGATGATGAGCAAGAGGCTTTAAAAGAAGCAGACCGTCTGGCATTTGAACATGTGGAAATTTTAACGAAAAAACCTGATTTCTTTTTAGAAAACATGACGAATTACGGTTGCCTATTCTTAGGGCCAGAAACTAATGTCGCTTATGGAGATAAAGTAATTGGAACGAACCATACATTGCCAACAAAAGGAGCAGCTAAGTACACTGGGGGGCTTTGGGTAGGTAAGTTTTTAAAAACTGTTACTTATCAAAAGATCACTTCGGAAGAACAAAGTGCTTACATCGGTGAATATGCTGCCAGGCTTTGCCAGCTGGAAAATTTCTCAGGTCATGCTGAACAAGCGTTATTACGCGTTCGTAAGTATGGAAACAAAAAATAAAGGTAACTTTTTTAAACAGAAATGAAATATAAGAAAAACCGGGCGAAGTTGCCCGGTTTTTCTTATATATTAATGCCGATTATTTGATGTAACTCCTATCTATTTACCAAACAGTCCATCCACCATCCACAAAAATTGTTTGTCCTGTCACCATGCTTGAAGATGCGGAACTTAAATATAATATCGCCCCGAATAAATCTTCTGGTTTGGCTAGACGGCCAAGGGGGATACGGCTCATTACATCTTTTTGAAAATCAGGCTCCTCAAACATCGGTTTCGTAAGTGGCGTTTCAACGAATGTCGGAGCGACAGCATTAACGTTTATATTATGATTGGCCCACTCGATAGCGAGAGACCGTGTCAATTGGGTTATGCCGCCTTTACTCGAACTGTAAGCACTGCGTTTATAATATCCGACAGCCGCCATCTGTGAAGACATATTAATAATTTTTCCATTCTCGCTTTTCTTTATATATTCTGCAGCAGCTTGACAGCAGAAGAAGGCACTTTTTAAGTTCAGATCCAGAACTTGATCCCAATCCTCTTCAGTGATCTCTTCTGCCGGTTTTGTAATATTTGTTCCTGCGTTATTTAATAAGATATCAATTTGGCCAAAGTGATCATTGATTTTTTCCATAGCAGGCTGGATCTTTTCTGTGTTTTTTATATCGAGTGGTACGGCAAGAGCCTTATATCCTGAATCTGTAAGTTCTTTTTCAAGTGCTTTAAGCTTATCTTCATTTCTTGCGATAAGTGCAACACTTGCTCCTGACTCAGCCATAAATTTCGCAATCTCAATCCCAAGTCCTTGGCTCGCACCAGTAATAACGGCTACTTTCCCTGTTAGGTCAAAAAGTTTATTTATCATATGCTTCCATTCCTTCCATAAGGCCTCAATCCCTATTAACCTTTTTCAGCAAGCTTAACAATTGCATTTGCACTAACTTCCGGACCAGTTAAAATTGGCGTTGAACCTCTTTCGTAAGAATCAAGTGAACGTGCCATAGAGTACTGTGCGAGTATAAGGGCATCAGAGTCCTTGGATAGTTTGTCAATTTCTGTGTGGATTAATTCGTCATGCTTGGCTTGATTCGCTTTTTGTAAAGCTTGGAAAGCCTCCGGTATGACGACAGTATTGACATCAATCGTTTTCCCTTTCTCTTCAGCAGTTTTATATAGTAAGTTTGTTGTTGTGGGGCCAGCTTTTGCTACCGTTGCAATGACGCCGATTTTACCTCCAATTTCTACCGCTTTATCCAACATACTTTCATCTGAACTCAGTGCTGGTACACCAAACAAATGCGTGATCTCAGGAACGTACGGAGAAAATGAAGAACATGTTAATAAAATAGCGTCGGCACCTGCGTCTTCTGCTTTTCCAGTGATATCCATTAATCTTCTAATCATACTTTGTGTGATTGTATTCGTTTCATTTAATTCATAAATTAGTCCTTCATCCATCACATTGATCAAATCTACAGATGGATGATGTGTATGAAAAGCATGCAAAATTGGTTGAACAGAATTCATCGTTGCATGAACCAGGCCAATTTTTGTACTCATCGTATTCCCTCCAATAAAATAAATGGCTGTTACTTTGCTACAATTGATACCGTCTCTTAGTAACTGCTGGTTTGATATCAATTTTGAAAAACATTCTTCTACTCAGATCCGGTTTCGAACAGAAAGAAACTATAATCTATTGCGCAACTCCCATGCAATATTGGTACTTTCTTCCAGTTCTTCCAGTGCATTAAAAGCATGCATTAAATCGTTCCCTGGAACAACGGGGCCATGGTGACTTAAAAGCCAGCCATCACTGTCTGCTACACGTTCATCAAATGCATCAAAAAGCTCTTTACTTCCAGGGTGTTCATAAGGAATTAAACCGACAGTTCCCAACTGCATTTTCAAATATGGAGTATGATCTGGAATGCAATCTGATTCATTTAAATCTGGTACACAGCTCCAAAGCACAGAATATTTACTATGGACATGTATAACTGCACCAGTTTGGGGTTTTGCTTTGAAAGCAGATAAATGTAATGGCAGCTCTTTACTCGGTTTTAATTTATCGTACCTGCGGCCATCAAGACCCACAACAGCAAAATCATTTGGACTCAATTTTCCAAAACATGTTCCACTGCCTGTGATATAAACTTTATCCTGATGTAAAAAACTTAAATTCGCAACACTCCCTGTAGCTTTACCACGGTCGAATAGGCTGCGGGCAACCCATATAGCATCATCAAACTTTTCCTCTAAACTTTTATCCATACTTCCCCCATCCTTCAATATGTTAAAGATAATGCACGTAGAAAAAAGTCCGTATCTCCAAAATTTCCACTTTTGAGCACTATTTGTATTCGGGTATCCTGTGTAGGGATCATAACAGGTACTCCTGGTGCGATACTTTGCCCAATATGGTATCCTGTATATCCTAATCTTTTTGTTACCGCTCCACTTGTTTCCCCTCCAGCTACAATAATCCGATGATATCCTTCTTTCGCAGCAAGTGCTGCCAAATCCGCCATAGCTTTTTCCAATGTTTCGGCAACTTCTTCTTTTCCTTGTTCCTGTGTTCGTCTAACATTCTCTGGTGTATCACTGCTATAAACTAATACAGAGTTCTTCCTGTTTTGAGAGATGAAGTTCCAAATGTTTTCCACCGATTCTTCACCTGATAATAATTTCATTGGGTCAATAAAATAACTTTCCCCACCAGATTTTTCATACTCAGCAATCTGATTTCTAGTTGCTTCACTGCAACTGCCAGATAAAATTAGAGCCGGTGCTCCTGAGGCTGCAAAGTCTTTGGCTTCTAAACTTTTCTTGTATTTTTTCGCCAACGGCTCTGCCAGCCCACTCCCACCAGTAATCAGTTTTAAATCCCCAAAAGATCGAACCAATTTTTCTGCATCTTCTTCTTTTTCATAGTCGGGTATAATATAAAACCGCTCTGCATCTATTTCGTTTGATACATTTTCGATAAATTCATCAGTATCCTCTTCCCGATGAGAATTCGGTAATTTTACACTTGGATAATTACTTTGCGCATCCATTAAGCGAACCAAATCGCTATCCCACATCGGTGTATGTGGATGATCTTTCATCGGGCTTTCGTGTAATGGAATGCCTTTTACATATAAATGTCCTTCTTTAACCGTTCGTCCATTTACCGGGAGAGCGGGGCAAAGAATGGTATGGGGCACATCAAGTTCTTCCATTACAGCGTCACAAATTGGTCCTATGTTACCTTCAGGTGTAGAATCAAACGTAGAACAGTATTTTACATAAAATTGTTGTACTCCACGCTCCTGCAGCCACTTTATTGCTTCGAGAGATTCGTTGACAGCCGTTTTTGTTTCCTGAGTACGTGTTTTTAAGGCTATTACACATACATCGGCTTCTTCAGTAATGTCCCCTTCAGGTATACCATTGTACAAAGTTGTACTGAGGCCGCCTTTTACAAAGAAAGAGGCTATATCACTTCCACCAGTAAAATCATCTGCAATACAACCAATGCGAAACATATTTACCTCCTGGTATTTCATAATTATTAAGAATTAATTCAGTTGAGTCGAATCCACTTAGAGTAATATTGCATTTACACTAAGTGAATAAGAACAAAACACAGTCAACTGAATATTAGTAACTTCTACCTATCATTCAACCCCTTCTTTACGAACCTTTACACCTAGCATGTCTTCATAGAATCGAATCATGGCATGTTTATAATAATCACGCTGTCCACCTTGTAATGCGTGCTGATAGGATTGCATTGCCCCATTTAACGTTGGCAGTGGAATCTCATTTTTCACTAGCACTTCATACATACTCTCCATATCCTTATATGCTTTATCAAGTGAAAATCCATGTTCAAAATTTCCCTCTAATACCTTAGGTATCAGCGTTTTTGATGCAAAACTGGAACCGGTTGCTGTCATTAATACATCCCCAAGCTTTTCGGGATCGAGGCCAAGCTTAACACCTACCGGCATTAATTCAGAAAAGCTTGCTGTACAGATGTTTAACGCACTATTATTTATCATTTTTGTCAATTGTCCAGCACCACTGCCACCCATATAAAGGACTTGCGTTCCCATTTTGTCAAGCAATGGTTTTATATTATTAAATACTTCCTCATTACCACCACACATGATGCTGAGTGTTCCATCCATGCTTTTAGCTTGTTGTCCGGAAATCGGGCAATCCAGAAAATCAATGCCCTTGTCCTGACATTTTTCTGCAATTTCTTGTACGCCCAGGTAACTTATTGTGCTAAAGTCGACAATCGTCTGTCCCGGTTTTAAATGTTGCAGGATACCATTTTCACCTAATATAACTTCTTTAACGATATTTAAATTTGGCAGACATAGAAATATATAATCACTGTCTGTGGCATCAGCAATATTAGATGAGGTATTTAAACCTTCTTTTTGGAAGTCTTCAAGAGCTTGTGGACTTGTATCACATGCAAGATATTCATGCCCGCCTTCTTCTGCACCCTTTGCAAGATTTAAAGCCATTCCTTTTCCCATTACGCCTAGTCCAATAAAACTTACCTTCATTATAAAAATCTCCTTTGCTTTATACTTGTTGTTTGGAAATATTACCTTCAATTACTGTTTTTGATCTTCTACTGCTTTTAATACTGCTTCCACTGCCTCTCTTGGACTTGTCAATACCGGAATTCCTAGTGATGCAGTTTCTTGTTCAGCAGATGCCTGAGTAATCTGTGATAAAATTACAGCCTCAGATCCTCTCTTTTTCAATTCAGCTGCCGCTACGCGGTTAAGCAAGTTGTGTTCCTTTTCTTTTCCAGCCTTTAATTCTGTCATAGCTTGCGTATTTATTTCGACATCTACCTCAGCTGTTTTACCAAATTCACTTGCAAGCTTTTCTAATTGGGTCTTAGTTGCTGGTCCAGAAGGTGCGTTTGTAGCAACCACACCTATTTTTTTGTAGTTATTTATAGCTTTTTCCAACATGGGACGATCAACTGCTAATATTGGTACTTTTATAAATGGCTTTACAACATCTACAATCGGAGTTAGAACGGTACATGCTACAATGATTGCATCAACTTCTGCTTCTTGTGCCTTGATTGTAATATGAATAAAATCCCGATATATTTTATCATCCATACCCTTAATCTGATTCGCATGATATTGAATATTTTCATCTACAAAATTTAGCAAAGTTACATCAGGAGCCAGTTTTTTAAATGCTGAATTTAAGGGTGGTACTGCATTACATGTTGCATGAATAACACCAATCTTCATAGTCATTTCTCCTTGTATATGTTAGTAGTAAATGCGGAGTGTATAATAAATTTTCAGTTAAAATCTAATTCATTATCCTACACATTTTTACATCAAGAGTTGGATCCTAACTTTAGCATTACTAGTTTTTCAGGCCAGTTTCTAACAGTTCATACATAGCTAATTCACTGTTTTTGGCCTCCATATGAGATTGCATATACATCCTTGCATTATTAGCATCTCTACTCGCTATTGATCTAGCAATCATTTGATGATAATGTACTGCTTTTTCTATCATTTGCTCTTTTTTAGCAAAAGTGTGCATTAGCATTAATTCTTCTTGCAACTCTGCATACGCTTTAATGGCATATTCATTATGCGTTGCTTGAACAATTAATTTATGAAAACGTAAATCTTCCTCATGTGTTGATTGCTTATTTTCAGCCAATTCTCTCATGATATTGGTAGATTCAGTAATCATTTCTATCTCATTATTAAATGCTTGCTGTGCCGCTTCTGCAGCAAACGACGGTTCTATCATAATACGAAATTCTGTTAACTTTAATAATTTCATAAATGAAGAGCGGCTTACATTTGTAAACTGCATGGAACCGTCATAAGCTACGAAGGTTCCTCTGCCTTGTTGAATACTAACGTAACCTTTAGTTTCTAAGGATCTATACACTTCTCGTATGGTGGAGTTACCTACCTTATACTTGGCAGCTGATTGACTGATTGTTGGCAGCTTTGTTCCAACAACCCATTCTTCACTTTCGATTTTCAGCTTCATCTCATCCAAAATTTTTTGGTATTGAATTTTAAACATAGGTTCCCTCCATTATTTATTCCTGGCAATCAACTCCACATTCATCAGATGAATTAAAATTCATAAAGTGGAATCATTTAACTAATAGTTTACACAATAAGCATACAACATGGAACAATGACAGATATAAAACTTTGTTTATTTTTTAAACAATCCAACTACCTTACCAAGCAATGGTGTTGATTGAAGGACAGAAAAGAAAGCGATTATTAATAGTATTACCGCTACCGGACTGGACAGGAATACAGCCCAGCTTCCTCCCCCTATTAACAACGATTGATGCAAGCTAGTATCTAACATACTACCAAGGATCAACCCTACAACTAAAGGAGCCACGGGTACATCTATTTTATCCATGAAATAACCAAGAATTCCAAAGACGAACATAATCATTACGTCAACCATACTGTTTTGCACTGCAAAAGTTCCAACCACGGATAACAAAATGATAATTGGAGCTAAGATCTTCCCTGGTATCCTAGTAATACCTACCGCTACTTTTGTGTATAAGAGACCTATAACAAATAAAAATATACTCGAAAACAATATGGCCCATAATAAAGTATAGGCTACATCTGCATGTTCAGTCATTAGTGTAGGACCAGGCATAATTCCATGTATCATCAAACCCCCGAGCAATACAGCTGTTGCTGAACTACCGGGAACTCCCAATGTTATTGTTGGAATGAGCGCTCCGCCAACCACTGCATTATTAGCTGATTCAGGAGCAGCTAATCCATCAATGTGTCCCGTACCAAATTTTTCTTTTTCCTTTGAAAATCTTTTAGCCTCGTTGTAAGCGAACCAACTGGCTGTATCTCCACCTGTACCAGGAATCAAACCAGTAAGTACACCAATTCCACCTGAGCGTAAAAAATTTATCCTTTGTCCTATAAATTCTTTCCAACTCGGTAAAATCTTATCTTTAATTTTACTAGCTTTTGCTACTGCTTTATCTTTTTCTATTAACCTTAAAGCCTGAGGTATCGAAAATAATCCAATCAACGCAACAACAAAAGAGATACCATCAAATAAATATACACTCCCAAAGGTAAATCTGGGAATTCCAGTTATTGCGTGCATACCCATCAAGGAAACTAATAAACCAATCGTACCCGACAGAAGACCCTTAATTACAGACCCAGCTGAAAGAGACGAAATAATCGTTATGCCCAATACAGCAACTGCAAACATTTCCCGAGCTCCGATATTAAGAGCAATTTGTCCTAAAAGCGGGGAAATGGATAAAAGAACAATACCACCTATAACCCCACCTACTAGAGATGATACAAGCGAAATACCTAAAGCTCTTCCTGCGTGCCCTTTTTCTGTCATTACATATCCATCTAATATTGTAGCAGCTGCGGCGGGGGTTCCAGGAGTCCGAATCAATATTGCTAATATTGATCCCCCGTACATCCCTCCCATATATAAGGAGGCTAACATGGCAATCCCATTTGCCGGATCCATCCCATATGTTAGTGGCAATAAAATTGCGATTGCCATGGTAGCTGATAAACCTGGCATCGACCCAACGAATATCCCTAACGCCATACCTAGAGCTATAAAGAATAAACTATCTATTGAAAGGACATTCACTAAGCCTGCCATAATTTCATTCATACAATTTCCCTCCTTGCATTAAGTACTATTTCCTAGTTTATCTTTCTTTTCTTCTTGTTAGCTTGTGTAACTCCTATCTTGTTAAGAGAAAATACCCATTGGAAGGGGAATATTTAGGAACATACTAAACAAACCATAGATAAACGCTGTAAACACGATGGAAAGCAATATGGCCGTAGTAATTTTTGTAGCTTTTAAATAGGTCAGTGCTACAAAAAGAAAAATTGGCGTTAATAGGAAGTAACCGATTACATCTATGAGAATGATATATAAAGCAATTAAGGTGCCGAATAGCAGTACTCGCTTAACATTAAGTTCTTCAGCCTTTTTCTTTTCTGCTTTACTTATCTCTTCTTTCTCTTTCTTATATTTCATAAAAGCTTCTATATACATCCCGATACCCAGCAAAGCTATTATTATAATCAAAATTTGGGGCAACCTTGCAGCTGATGCAGGATAATTAAGTGATTCTATAAAGAAAACAATACTTAAAATTAAAATGAAAATACTCCCAATTGAATGCTTTACCAAATATGACACTTCTCAACCTCCTCTTCTCTTACAATATGAGAGAAGAAAGGCCTTCTTCTCTCATGTTGTATTTGAGTTACTGTTCATATTGGTCTTTAACTTCTTCCCAAAGATCAGCAGAAGTCTTTTCTTCTTCCTCAAGGTATTCAGCGTATTCGTCTCCCAGCTTAAGATCCATTGGAAGTGCTAAATTGTCCAAATCTTCCTGGAATTCCTCATTGTCTTCAAGCTGGGCGAAGGCTTCAATTAACCTTTCCTTTGCCTCTTCCGGTATATCAGCTGGTGCACTATAACCACGAGAAGAGCCAGAGACTACATCTAATCCTAATTCACTAGCAGTCGGTACATCAGGCACCATTTCAATCCTCTCTTCACTAAAGACTGCTAAGGCTCTTAAATTACCTTCTTGGATCTGCTGATATACTACGCCAAGGTTATTAAAACTGACATCTACATCACCACCGGCAGCTGCCTGCCATGATGGACCATCTCCGTCATATGGAATAAGTTCCATGTCCAATCCACTTTCTTCCATCCATTTTAGTTGAGTAAAGAAGTCATCTCCCCCAACTCCCGAATTAGAAGCAGTTAAATCTCCTGGATTTTCACTCAAATAATTGGCAAATTCCTCGTATGTTTCAAATTCACTATCCGCAGGTACTACTATAACTCCAGGATCTGTAACAACATTTGCGATGGGCTCAAAGTCCTCTAAACTATAAGAAATTTCATCGTTCATCAAGTAGTTTGTCATAAGCATCGGTCCGTTTGTAATGCTAATTGTATATCCATCATTTGGAGACTGTTGAGCAACCCTTGTCCAGCCAATCGCCCCAGCAGAGCCAGGAATATATTCATTGTTAAAAGATACACCTAAGTTTTCTTGCAAGTAAGGCTGTGTAACCTGAGCCAATTGATCACTGCCACCACCTGGATCAAACCCTTGAATAACTGTTATATCCTCATCAGGATAATTGGGGGCACTATTAGCACCATCGCTACACGCTGCTAATACTGAAACCAGTGTTACCATTAAAATCGTTACAAACATCTTTTTAAAATTAATATTCACCTTTTCCCATCCCCTTTGTTTTTTGATAACGCTTACTATTAGACTTGCTTATATTCTTTAATTTTCACAAATTAACCGTTTTCATTTTAGATCCATTATTTATCACTCTCCTTTTCTTTAATTGAGAATAAAAAATAGTAATTCTTAACAACCTATTGATTTGACTAAGCAATCATTTCTATCAAAACAAGTTTAATTCTTCCTTTGATTGTAGTGAGTTCTCCTAAGTTATAAAGTTGAAACCTACCTTACGAGAAGAAATTGCAATGATTCAGCTCATTTTTTAAATGAAAGCGTAATTGGCTCCTCCAATCAAAGCGCTTTCAACTTTTTGCAATTCCATCAAGAAACTCACTATTTTTTTGTCGAAATATCAAAATTGTGTTGATGAGTAAAATATACATCGGATGTATTTATTTGTCAATACTTTTTCTTTTTTTATTTCTTATAGTATTTTTATTTTTCTAATGACATTTTACTTTCCATTGTCATTATTTTACCACGTGAATATTGTTAGTGTTGTTACTACCTATTTTTGCAGTACATACAATCATTACTAACCAGGAACCATTGATCTCAGAGATTTTTCCGGGTATTTTTTAGCAATATTTCGGTAGAATAATATACGTATTATGGAACTTGGTTAGGAGATAAAATTCATATGCTTTTTCTTAAAATGAATTTGAAATAAGATAGGACGAAAATATTTACCATCGTATATAGTAGTCACAGTGATAGGACCACCAAATAAGCCATATTTAAAAAATTAATTCCCGTGGATACCTTGCTGAACTAAAAAAAGAGTACGAGGGCTCGATTGTTTATTAAGTTCACCATGACATTTCGGAACAGTAGTGAAGATTGTCTTCAATCGAAGCAAGCCGTAGGAAGAACTTTGACTACGCCGCGTTAAGTTGGGTTTGCTGAATGACTTATATCTTATTCAAAAGTATGAGGGATTTTCTACTGTGAAAACATGTTTGGATTATCAAATAAAAAACCGCAAAAAGTATCCCAGAGGATCTTTTCAAGGTTCATAGTCAGGAACTGGATGGAGCGACCGCTTCACTCATTGCATGAGGCATGCTGAAATAAGAGTAAGCCGTTAGAAACGCTTGCCTCCATCGCACTCGTTCTATGGCATCCTGGTATTCAACTGTTTTGAAGCCGATTTCTTGCTTATCTTTAGAAGGGGCCAGTTTTTGAGCCCTCTTAACTGATGCCACGTTGCTTGTAGTATTTCCGTCACTTGTTCGTTTAAATTTGATCGGCAAGGCCAGATACACCATAGCGTTTTTTATAGATTACAACGGCATTTTGGAGGCGACACCTCCATGATAGGCGCCCCATGACAGTTGGTCCAGTGTGGCAAATGCCATTAATCATGCTCACGGGAGATTTTTGAACTCTGAATTCAACATTAGCATCTGGTTTCCACGTACAATCAGACGTACATGAGGTTAATGGAACAAACAATGCAATGGTCGATTTTAATGCTTTTTATTTTCATACATGCTTCGCTGCTGACAGTTTAGTTCCTGTATCACCATTAATTCCGATATTGCCACTTTTCCAGGGATGACAGTACTACTTGTCGAACAAGGCACGAGACATATTCCAGGTCCCTGAGGACGTAGTTTAGTTATTACCAATAGCTTTACGAACCTTTTTGCGCCTCGGATTCTTTTGCTTGGACTTCAAGATATCCTTAGGATCAACGGTTGTAGTGGGTGATGAGCAATAACACCTTTACCCAATACGAGCACGAACAGTGTTTAACACCAATACGCCGAGCCGTTGTCCCTGCCCAGGATAGCTTGTACTAATCCACTGCCTCCGAGTCATTAGATTTGACAAGTCGCGATGCGCTTACTATTTTTCAAATAAATATGAAGGATAATATATTATAGGGGTTTGAGACATATTGCTGATTCAGTTACGAAGCCTCACTATTTCCCTGAGTCAAATTCAAACAAAAAACAAGCGGCAGTATAAAACACCGCTCATTTCATCATTACGATTCACTTACCAAGATTGTCACAGTCTCGGCGCCAGGAAGTTCAGCAGATAATCGGTCCGCCTGCTTGGCGTCTGTTTCCGGACATTTTGAATCGCCGAATGGCTGATACCAACAATAGAGCCGGTGCACCCGCGATTGAGTATAAGTTGCCGACTTCAAATTCATGACGGGCACGGTTGAGATGCTCACGATTATTCGAGATAACCGCACCAGTCAGCGCGTAATCGGTATTGTTGGCGATATCCAGCAGTTCATCAAAATCTTTTGCTTTGGCAAATCCGACAATTGGGCCAAAAATTTCTTCCTGCATGACACGGCCTCAGGATCCATGTCTTTAAAGATCGTTGCTTGAAACATGATAGCCTTTGAATCATCAGTTTCCCGCCATAAACGAGTTCGCCTCTTTTTTGCCGATTTCAATATAATCCTTAATTTTATCAAATTGCTTCTGGTTGGCCACAGCACCCATTGGCACATCCTCTTCACCAGGGTTACCGAATGTGTAGGCTTTCGCATGTTCAATCGCTTTTTCAAGCACGTCATCATAAACTCCTCTTGCACGGATCGCACGGAGCATGCCGAGCATTTTTGGCCTGGAGCCGAATGCAGAATCCACATTGGATTTGGCAGCCAGATCAGATCGGCATCCTTATCAACAATTATCGTGTCTTTCCGCCATTTCGGCACACGGCGCTCAAATGGTTCTGGCCATCCTGTACAGATGCACGGTTGTAAATGCGGTTAACAGTTCCAACTGATCGGTAAAATTAATGAAATGCGTGTCTTTAATGATCCAACGAGATAGTCACGATTTCTGGCTGGATCACCGGCACAAAGTTGAGAACGCCTTTTGGCAGGCCGGCTTCTTCCAAAATCTCCACAACTTTGTAAGCAATCACCGGTGTGTTTTCAGACGGCTTCATCAGTACCGGGTTGCCGGCTACAATCGGTCCGACAGTTGTTCCGGTCACAATGGCAAATGCAAAGTTCCACGGCGGAATGGTAACACCCGGTCCCAGCGGCTGATAAAAGTACGTGTTGTTTTCACCGGGACGGTCATTGATCTCCTTGCCTTGTCCAAGACGGATCATTTGACGGCCATAATACTCCAGGAAGTCAATGCCTTCCGCTGTGTCCGCATCTGACTGCCCCCATGGCTTGTTCGCTTCATAGGACATCAATGCAGAAATTTCATGCTTTTGGCGACGTGCGATAGCTGCTGCTTTGAACATGACCTCCGCACGCTCTTCTGCTGTCCATTTTTTCCATGATTTAAACGCTTCTTTCGCTGCTTCCATCGCCTGATCAATATGTTCTTTCGTCGCCATGGAAGATTTTCCGATAACCTGTTCTTTATTGGCCGGATTGACGACGTAAGCTTATCATCGGTATAAACGCGCTCCCGCCAATGACGAGCGATAATCCTGCCTAATTCGCTTTCAACTTTTCGGAGAGCTGCTCGTAATCTGCACGATTTTGCTTATCGCTAAAATCAGTGAATGGTTCATGTTTATAAGGTAGTACCATCGTATAACCTCCCGTAAAAAATAGAATCAAACCTATTTTCCAGTTTACTATAAACCGATGTGAAAACGCAATCTGACACAATTCATCGCATGGCCAAATCGGCGCCAGTCCCCTATACGCCTGATCTATTCATGCTCTTCACTATGAACGGTATCTTCAAGAAAAATTTCGGAATGTGTATGATCATGTACATCACAATAATAGACAACTGATTTTAGTTCATGTGAAACATCACATGTTCGCGTTCTTTCGATAAAGTTTCCAGTATGTATATTCATGTGATCCAGCTTTCGACGTTTCGTATGGGTGCTGTATTCCTGCCAATTGTGCCGCTCGGTTTCGCCTTCAATTGGTTTGGCTGAAAGCTTTCGGGAAGACAATTGGCAGAAGAACCGTATCATGAGACAAGCCCGAGAAAAAGTTTTTTCATTCACATCACACTTCACTTTGATAAAAATTTATACACTAGTCTTTTCACCTGCCACATTCTATACTTATTTTCAGACACATTATCGACAAATTTCGTTAAATATCTAACAGAAGAACCGTGAATCTGTTAAAATAAAGAAAGAAATTTTCATCTGCTTGTAACTGGATTAAGATTCACACTGAGGTTTACGTTATCCTGGATGGAAAGGAGAAAACAGCACTCATGGGTTGGCTTTTTTGGAAAAAAGACAAAGAATCAGATCAACTATCTGAAGACATCAACCAACTAAAAACACAAACAGCAGCAACTGAGGAAAAAATCGCGGAAATGGACAAGCAACTGCAGAAAATGACCAGACTGCAATATAAGTCAGGTAAACGACGGAAGACAAACTGGATATCTGACAATGGTTACTGAACATCAGGCCAACGCGACAATAGCTGATTCAAAGCGCGTTGTCGAAAACCTGATTAAACAAATCGATGATATGGACATTGCTTTCACAACTTACAGCTGATTCGGTGGTCCGGCTCATTCAGCAAATGGACCGATTCTTATTGCTGACACTTGAAGAATTTTGGTTTGACCGAAACATTGGGAAGGGGACATCTTTGATTCCGAAACTTGGCCGATCGGTTGAGTCAATCCCGGCGGAAAATAATCAGCTTCGGCCTTATGAAATCATCACTGTCCATAAACGGGGCTTTGCCTTCAACAAAGGCGACATTATCCGCAAAGCTCACGTCACAACAGTCAGGGGAAACACACAATGACGCAATCAATACAAACAATCAATCATTCCGGCCGATTATCGGATCGACTGGGAACAACCAACTCGGCGGCAGCCTATATATACAAACAAAAGCCGAACATCATTCCGATGAAGCATGATGAGCCTATGCTGCCATCTGTCGTATTGCGTGATCCCGATGGAAAAATCATTGTCGGAGAAGATGCCAGAAGTGCTTTAGTCGCCATGCCGGAACATACGAAAGCTGCTGTAAAACGGGACATGGGTGACGAAAAAACGATTCCTCTCGGCAATAAGTCATTTACACGGAGAAATCTCTGATCGATTATTACGGTGCCTGCCTATTTCACCAATCAACAGCGCCAGGCAACGAAAAAAGCCGGTGAACTTGCCGGATTCACGGTTGAACGAATCATCAATGAACCGACAGCTGCCGCACTTGCTTATGGTATCCAGCATATGCAGGACGATACGCATATACTCGTATACGACCTTGGCGGCGGCACATTTGACGTCTCGGTCGTTGAGCTGCTGGACGGTATTCTTGAAGTCAAAGCATCTGCCGGTAACCACCAGTTAGGCGGGGAAGACTTTGACTGGCTTTTGGTGGACTGGTTTGCAGAACACATCCTGGATGAGCACAAAATCGACCCTCGGGATGATGTGCGGGCAAAGGCACGTTTAAAAGAGGAAGCTGAAAAGGTGAAAAAACAACTGTCATTCAATGAATCTGCCGACGTTTCCATCCCTGTTGCTACCGTCAGCGGGAATAAACCAATTGGTCTCGACCTCACATTGACCCGTGAGAAATTTGTCAGTCTGATAGAACCGTTGCTGCATGAAACACGTGACAAACTGACACAGGTTCTGGCCGATGCTAATCTTACACAAAATGATATTGATAACGTCATCCTGGTAGGCGGTTCAACCAGAATTCCGCAAGTACACCAGCTCATATCGGATTATTTCGGACGTGAACCGAAGTCCGATATTAACCCCGATGAAGCTGTAGCATTAGGCGCAGCAGTACAGGCCGGGATTAAATCAGGCGCCCTTGAAAACAGCCATTTCATTGTGACCGATGTGGCACCTTTTTCCATGGGAATTGCAGTGTTGGATGATACCAGCCGCCGCATCAAACCTGGGGCGTTCCATAAATTGATACCGCGAAATACAACGATTCCGGTGACACGCACCGAAACGTATTATACATCAGTGGACAATCAAACAGCGGTTAATATTGAAATCTATCAAGGCGAAAATGATTGGGTAAAAGACAATTATTTTCTTAATGAATTTTTGCTGGAAGGATTGCCGCCAAAACCTGCAGGAAATGAGGCTGTCAATGTAACATTCCGCTACAACTTAAACGGTATATTGGAAGTGACAGCCAAAAATGCGTCATCCGACAATGAAATGACCGTCACGATTGATGACGCCATAGACCGGAGCTCCGAGGAAGCATTCGAGGACAGCCTGGCCAAAATCGAAGCAGCTTATGAAGTGGATGAAGACGACATCGATGAACAACTGGATTTATTTAATTGGGATGAAGAAGCAACGGATCAGGAAGCGTCCCATGACGATTTGCAAAAAGAGGCAAAAGAATGGAAAACCCGTTTTTCGGATGAGCTTGCCGGACGGTCGGAACACGATGGTTTGCAGGATGCCATCAGTGAATTGGAGAACGCCATCCAAGCAAACGATCCCATTCGTCTGAACGAAGCAATCGAACATGCCATTGACCTGGCAATTGAGCTAGAGTTATAGGGAGGGAAATTGCATGTCCAGTGAAGAGCAAAGCTACTATAAACTATTAGGAACGACTGCTAAGATCAGCCAGCGGCGAATTAAGGAAAAATATATCAAAGCTGTCAAAGCGCATCCGCCTGAAACAGATCCGGAACAATTCGAAAAAATTCGCGAAGCCTATGAAACGCTAAAGGACCCAGTCAAACGAAAACAGTACGACATTTCAAGGAAATATGGCGGAAAAATCGAAAAAATGCTGGATAAAGCCAGTCAACTTCACAATCAGGCAAATTATAAAAAAGCCGGGCAAGTCTACCAGGATGTGTTACACGTTGATCCGGATAACTTTTCCGGTCAGACAGGACTTATGTTTGCTTCCATCGGGTTGGATAATCTGGATACGGCTTATGAAATGCTGGAAAAATTATTAGCTTCACCTGTTCTTGACGAGGATGACATGCTCACGCCTGCAGAAATTTATGGAACCTTTGGACGGAAACTGCTCGATAAAGGATACATGAACGAATCTGTAAAGTTCTTTGAAGAAGGAATCAGCCGTTTTTCGGAGAACACAAGCAATTTAGCTGAGGGCTTAACGATCGCCTATCTATTAGTGGGTGATGAGGAAAAAGCCGTCGATACAGCTGAGCAAAACCTCCCACCGGAACATAATCAGTCAATTTTGGATCTTTCGAGGTTTCTCGTTTGGCTCCTGGTCATCCTCCAATCGGAAAACTGGTCGAAATTATCAAAGGTCCAGGCACGTTTCCGTAAATTCCTGAAAAATTTGCAGGACGAAGAGGATCAGGAAGAGGCATTTTATGAACTCCTGGAAGAATACGAGGAAATGTATGATCGGCAAAGCTATCGCAAGGCGGAAGTTTTCCTTGACTTTGCAAAAATTGTCAAACCGCCCTATGAGGATATAAAAGACGACTTAAAGGAAATCAAAAAGTTAGCCCGAATAGACAAGGAGTTCCAGCGACTGTTATCAGATGAATCAATTTTCCCGTTGGTTATTTATTATACAGTCCATTGGTATATTGAAGACGTGACGCATCCGCTTCTTTTGGAAATGAGCAATTTCTTCACGAACGATTTCTTAGCTGACCTCGAGGAAGAAGAGGAATACTTCGCAGCCGGGATCCTGAAATTGCAAAAATCCTACCCTGGTCTATATAATCATTTGAAGCCGCAGTGGGATGACTTATATAAAGATCTAACAAAAAACTTTAACCGTGAAATGAAAAGGGGCTTGAAGAAACTGATGTGACCTGTCCACGGTGTAATTGAAAGGAAACCGGCACATTGCGGTTTCCTTTTTCGTGGTTGTATTACAAAATCAATCGCATCATCAGATCATTTCGTTTGCAAAACTATTCCTCTGATGTTTTTCTTAATTCCCTTACTTCCTCTTGCTTTAAATCTGTTATTTCCACAATCTGCTTATCGGAGTAGTTTTGACGTATTAACTTTTGAACGACGTGTTTCAGCGCATCTTTCCTGCCTTCTTCTTTTCCTTCTTCCTTTCCTTCCTCTTTTCCTTCTTCTTTACCTTTTTCCCATCCCTCTTCCTTCAACTCGACAAAAATCTCTGCCAATGTTTGCGACGGATTTGTTTTTTCTGCCTCCATTTTTTGTGCAACCTCCTTTCCCACATACGGGATGATATCGTCCGCTAATTTTTTGGATAAATCTTTCGGAACCTGAAGTAAATAATCAAATCCTAATCATCTTTTTACAACAATCTGAACAATTGGTGATATCAGTCAGTATTATTATACTTACAAAAAAGTTTATCACACTATTCCCTGGATATATAATAGGCCACCTCACCAAGGTGAAGTGACCTCTCAACCCGCCATTATTCTGTTACAAACTCCAGTTCAACCGGAATAAACTCATCAACCGATTCATCACTGACAACAGAACCGACTGCGTCAATCGCATTTTCACCGATTAATACCGGCTGCTGAGCAATTGTCGCATCCAATGTTCCTTCTTCAACAGCTGCGACAGCATCATCTGTTGCATCAAAACCGACAACCGTCACATCGTCCAGCATACCATTTGATTCGAGTGCCTCGACTGCACCAAGCGCCATTTCATCGTTGTGGGCAAATACAGCATCGATCTCGTCGGTACTCTGAATAATATTTTCCATCACATTCAGACCTTCAGAACGGTTAAAGTTTGCTGATTGCTGGGCAACGACTTCCAAATCATCCATTTCATCAACAACATTATGGAAACCTTCTCCACGTTCATTTGTTGCCGATGCACCTGGTACACCTTGCAGTTCAACCATATTGCCACTCTCACCAAGCTCCTCGGCAATAAATTCACCAGCCATTTCGCCACCTGCAACGTTATCTGAAGCGATGTGCGTTACAACGTCACCGCCATCAGCACTGCGGTCAACTGTCATAACCGGCACATCTTGTGAGTTAGCGGATTCAATTGCTGTGACCACAGCTTCAGAATCAACAGGATTGACGAGGAGCACATCAATATTCTGCTGCAGCAAGTCTTCAATGTCACTTAATTGTGACGACGCATCATCCTGGGCGTCTGTTACGACAATCTCATAACCCGCTTCTTCTGCCGCAGCTTCAGCACCATCACGCAATGTGACAAAAAACGGATTGTTTAAAGTGGATATGGAAAGGCCGACTTTCACCGAGTCATCTGAGCCTCCCTCAGATGACGCGTCCTCTCCCTCATCTGAGCCAGGACTTTCTGTGGTACAAGCACTGACAACCAACAGCAATACTGCCAAAATCCCCATTCGTTTCAACCACTGAGTCATTGAAATTCCTCCTTAAAACTAATTATTTAGATTTTCTATCCAATAATACAGCGAGCAGAATGACGCCACCTTTTACAATTTGCTGATAGAAAGACGAGACATTCATCAGATTCAGACCATTGTCGATAACGCCGATAATCAAGGCACCGATTAATGTACCCGTGATACGTCCGCGTCCCCCCATAAGACTTGTGCCGCCAATAACCACCGCTGCAATGGCATCCAGTTCAAACATTTCCCCAGCGGTTGGCTGCGCCGAGTTGAGCCGGCTTGTCAAAATGATGCCGGCCAGAACGGATAGCATTCCGGTCAGGGAATAAACGCCTATTTTGATCCGGTCCGCCTTAATACCGGATAGGATTGAGGCTTCTTCATTACCGCCGACTGCGTACACTTGACGGCCAAACACAGTCTTTCTGAGTACAAAGTAAAGAATCAGAAAAACACCAAGCATTAAAATGACCGGAAAAGGAACACCAAAAACATAGCCACGCCCAATCATTTCAAATGTAAAGCTGTCTGACAGTCCGGTGATTGGTCGCCCGTCAGTGTAAACCAGTGTTGCGCCGCGGTAAATCGTCATCGTAGCAAGTGTCGCAATAAATGGCGCCACTTTTCCTTTCGTGATGATCAGACCGTTAATGGCCCCCAGACCTAATCCGATTAAAAGTCCCAGCAAAACTGCCAACACCGGATCCATGCCACCTGCCAGGAGTCCTGCTGTTAATGCACTTCCTAGCGCAAGCAAGGAACCGACCGATAAATCAATGCCTGCTGTTAAAATAACAAATGTCATGCCAAATGCTATCAGGGCGTTAACAGATACTTGCCGCAGCAAATTTAATATATTATCCAGTGTAAAAAAGCTATCACTCATAAAGCCAAGAAATATTACCATAATGATGAGTCCAATTAACGGCCCCAATTTGGAAAAATCCTTAAAGAGATTATCCTTCCACTTCAACTTGCTCACCTCCTGCAGCTGCTGTCATAATATTCTCCTGATCAGCTTCATCCCGGTTCATTATTTTTGCGATTGTTCCTTCATGAATCACCATAATCCGATCACTGACACCCAATACTTCCGGCAATTCCGAGGAAACCATAATGATAGACACACCATTTTTGGTTAATTCATTCATGATGTTATAAATCTCTTTCTTGGCACCAACGTCAACACCTCTGGTTGGCTCGTCCAGAATTAGCAGTTTTGGTTCAATGCCGAGCCATTTGGCAATAACGACTTTTTGCTGGTTACCACGCTTAATGCTTTCGTTTCCTGTTCTGCACCGGTTGCCTTAACCGTTAACCGATCCATTAATGCGGCAATCAATCGGTGTTCTTTTTTTGCTGAAATCACACCATTATTGGAAATCGATTTCATGTTTGTCAATGAAATATTATCGCCTATGGAGAAGTCAGTCAGTAATCCTTTAGACTTCCGATCCTCCGTAATAAAACCAATGCCTGCCTTAATCGCATCTGACGGATGTTTAATGGTTAATTCCTGACCATTCAAGTATATACGGCCGTTCTGTTTTCCGGCATACCCGAAAATTGCCTCCATAATCTCCGAGCGTCCGGCTCCCATTAGCCCGGCAACTCCCAGTATTTCGCCTTCTCTTACTGAAAAACTGATATCTTTAAACAGTTCTTTTCCAGCCAGGCTTTTCACTTCAAAGATGACATCACCGGGATTGTGGTCGCGTTCAGGGAACCTGTCCCCCAGTTCACGTCCGACCATCATTTTAACAATGGTATCGAAGTCAACATCAGCAGTGTTTTCTGTACCGATGTACTCCCCATCACGCAAGATGGTAATACGGTCACAAATCCTGAAAATTTCTTCCATCCGGTGCGAAATGTAAATCACTGCGACACCTTGCTTTCGTAATGATTCAACAACCTCAAAAAGGTTTTCAATTTCACGGTCTGTCAGTGCAGCAGTCGGCTCGTCCATCACAATCAGTTCAGCATTCGTTGAGATCGCCCTGGCAATTTCAATCATTTGCTGCTTGCCGACTGATAAATCGCCGGCAATTTCATCTGGATCGATATTCGATACCCCCAGCTTTTGCAGATTAGCCTCGCATTGTTTTCGCATTGCTTTTGTATTCAAAATACCGGTTTTGCCATAGGTGATATTTTTACCGAGAAACATGTTTTCGGTAACAGTCAGGTGCGGAATGATATTCAATTCCTGATGGATCACCATGATTCCATTCTGCTCAGCTTGTTTCGGGTGGGAAAAATCGACCTCATGCCCGTTAAGCCTAATAACACCTTTATCCCGCTTGTGGATTCCGGTCAGTATTTTAATTAACGTTGATTTACCGGCACCATTTTCCCCGACCAGCGCGTGAACCTCTCCTCTATTAATTGAGAAATTCACGTTTTTTAATACCTGGTTGCCGGAAAATGATTTGCTGATTTCCTGCATATCTGCAAATGGTGTATTCGTCATCATGTCACCTCCTCTTTCTTTTAGAAAATCACGCCGGATTTTAAAATCACATTCGCAAACGGTGTTGCTTCTCCCGTTCGGATCACTGCTTTTGCTTGTTTGATTTCTAGTTTAAAATTTTCATGCGATATATACTGAATTGGGATGCCCGCATAGTTTGATGTCACCTGGTTGTGCAATGACATATTTGCTGTTTTGATTTCTTCAGCCATTGTCATGTCTTCAATCGCCATATCCTCTGCAACGGCTTCAAGTACAGACAAAAAGTCCGGCGTCCCAAGCTTTAATGATAGATCAACAACCACTGTGTCATCCGGAATTGGCAGCCCGCAATCCGCAATGATGAGCGTATCAGTATGTCCCATTCCAGCCAGTACCGAGGCGATATCACGGTTTAAGATGCCAGCTTTCTTCATTCGGACATTTTCCTTTCCTGTAAAAATTCCTGGATGTCTTGTTTTGTCGGCATCCCGACTTGTGCACCCACTTTCGAAACCGATAAGGCTGCTGCAGCGTTTGCATTTATGACTGCATCCTCCAATGAGGCCCCAGCGGCGAGTTCTGCAGCCAATGCACCGTTGAATGTATCCCCGGCACCGGTTGTGTCTGTCACTTGAACATTATGACTCTCGATTTCCCGGCTAACGCCTTTGTCTGCAAATGAAACACCTTCATCACCACGCGTCACAATCAGCTTTTCCTGAATGGACTCAAATAGTGGATCTTCTTTCATCGATGCGAGTTCAATTTCATTTGGCGTCAAATAAGAAACATTTTCCAGGACTTTTTCCGGCAATGGCTGAAACGGTGCAGGATTCAAAATAACAGGGACACCATTCGGTTCGGCAATGCCCACGGTGTTTACAATCGTTTCCATCGGTACTTCAAGCTGCAGTAATACGATGTCACTGTTTTTGATTAAGTCACACTGTTTAGCGACAACTTCGGGCGTCACATGCTTATTGGCACCCGGAGCAAAAATGATACGGTTATCATTTTCCGATAAAATGATCGTAGCTGTTCCAGTAGCTGTATCCTGAACCGTCTCAATCCCCTCTGTTTGAATATGCTCGTTTTCAAAGTTTGCAAGAAGCGATTGGCCAAAGGGATCCTCTCCAACTGCTCCGATGAAATTCACATTTGCTCCCATTCGAGCCGCAGCAATCGCCTGATTGGCCCCTTTGCCGCCCGGATTGGTAAAAAAGTCATGACCCTGAACGGTCTCACCCTGCAGCGGCATTTTATCGGTTGTGACCATTAAGTCCATATTAATACTGCCTATAATACATACATTCGGTTTGGCGGTCATCATACCCCTCCTTTCAATGTTGATTGACGTTCAATAAGCCGAACAGTCAATTCTTCTGCTGCAACACCGTACTCAGCGGACTGGATCTGTGTCATAAGTATTTCAGCCGCTTTCGCACCAATGTCATAAATCGGCTGAGCCATTGTTGTCAGTGTTGGCGTTAACGTCCCGCCGATGGCAATGCCGTCAAACCCTGCCACGGCCAGATCATCGGGCACTTTTTTTCCTACAGAAGCCGCTGCATTTAACACACCGGCTCCCATTAAGTCATTCCCGGCAAAGATGCCGTTTATTTCCGGATAGTTGGTGAGCAGTTTTATGGCTGCTTCCCGGGCAACGTCAAAATTATAAGCACCCGACACCACATAATCACTGTTAAACCAATCTTCATGCTTCACCTCATCCAGATAACCTCTCAAACGAAGCGCAGCATTATCCACATGTTCCGGTCCGGCAATATGTGCAATCCGCGTGCAGCCAATCGATTTCAAATATTGAACCGCCTGCACGCTGCCACTGCGATTGTTAACGGTAACGGAAGAAATGTCGGGGCTTATGATCCGGTCAAGTGCCACGATTGGTACCTGAATATGCTGTAGATCTTCTTCCCTCAGTGAACTCGAAACGATAATAAAGCCGTCAGCCGATTTTTGCTGCAGTGCATTTAAATAATCCATTTGTTTGTCGATATCATTATCTGTATTGCAAAGCACAAAGGTATAATCATGCCTATTCGTAACATCTTCAATAGCACGGGCGAGCTCCGGAAAAAAGGGATTCGTAATATCCGGCACAAACAATGCGATCATTTTTGACTGCCCCTTGAACAAGCTGCGTGCCACATCATTCGGCAGGTAATTTAATTGTTCGATTGCTTCTTTGACCCGCTTCTTCGTTCCATCATTCACATAGCCATTGCTGTTAATGACTCTGGAAACCGTTGCTGTTGAAACCTTAGCGAGTTCAGCGACATCACGGATTGTTGCCATATGATGACCCTTTCAGTAAGTTATTTAATGTTGTGTAACGGGTTACACATTTAAATAAAAAAACACAAGTTGTTATGTAACCCGTTACACACTATAATAAAGCGGTTACATTAAGTTGTCAATAGACAATTGAAAATTAAATTACAGACTGGCAGACATGAATCAATCAAGGAAAAGATTTCAGGTTTCTACCAGTTTTACATTAACCATTAGGCCCGCCGAAGTAATTGATTCCTACAAATAATACCAATACGTCCCACCATTTAATTCCCGGTGACATTCACCCTTATTCCGTAAATATTCGAGGTGTGCGAGCGTTTCGCCAACCGCAAATCGCATCTCATGTACAGTCAAACGCTTTCGGAACAACTGCTGAGAGATTTGATAAATAGAAGCACCGCTGCCAATAGCCAACAATGTCTGATCCAGTCGTTTATCATGGTGTGACTTGATTTCCTCTATCCGGTCATTCGCGCCAAAAAACGGCTCACCATGGGAGGGCACAACAAAATCTGCATCACGTTGCTTAATTTTGTCCAATGACTCCAAATAGCGTGCCAGCGGATCCGGCTCACCATGAAACCAATACGAAATATTCGGTGTGATTTTCGGTAAAATATGGTCTGTCGACAGAAGCATATTATTGTCATGATTATAAAACGTAACCAGGCCATCCGAGTGTCCCGGTGTCGCAATCACTTCAAAATGGTGCTTACCAATTGAAATGGTGTCACCATCCTGCAAAAATTGATTCACTTCCGGATATGGGATCACCAATGGGACAAAATCTTTTGTATTCGTCAGCATCGCTTCCGCTGTGTCTTCCGGGATACCCGCCAGCAAATAATTTTGTGACAGTGTATCCAAAAACGGTTGATCCCAAGCTTTTGTTGCAGCCTGGAAGTCAATATCGGTCATGTGAACGCGCGCATTGTGTTTGAGCTGAAGTCCGCCTGCATAGCCGAAATGATCCGGATGATAGTGTGTTACGATAATATCGGTTACATCCTTTCCGCTCAGCTCTTCTTCCCATCGTTTCACGGTTTGTTCGTTATGCAGGCCTGTATCGATAACAGTCCAACCATGTTCACCTTCAGCCAGAAAACAATTAACATGATCAAGGCGGAATGGCAAATCCAGTGTTATACATTTTAATCCGTATTCTTCCAGCATTTTAGACCACCTCCAATCCATAACTAAAAATCATTAGCTCTTTGTATCTCCTTGATAAACGCAATACACTTCTCTGCTATCAGCTCTTTATCATTGTCCAGCGTTGCAACATGATAACTGTTCTCCAGCATGACAAATTCACGTACATCTGACGAGATTGATTCATAGATTTCCCGTGAATTCTCCGGTGGAACGACATGGTCCACAGCAGATGAAAAAATCATAGCAGGTGTATTTACCTCCGCAAGTTTCCCCCGAACCATTTCAAACAAATCGATACCCTCTTTCATCGACTTAACCGGGGTTTCTTGATAAGCCAATTCCTCTATGCCCTCCTGTTTGATATCTGACCCAATGCCTTCTACAAACCGTGTTCCTGTATTTTTCAGGGCTTCATAGTTCTCAATCATATCAGGCATATGGGTTGCAGCATTTATTGGCATAATGCCTTTTATCTCAGGATGTTCCGCTGCCAAATAAAGTGTTAATGTTCCACCCATGGACAAACCGGTCACAAACACTTCCTCACAAGTAGCCTGTAATTTTTCCAATCCTCGTTCTACCGTTTGGATCCACTCCTGATATGTACTTCCCTCCATATCCTCCGGGTCAGTTCCATGCCCGGCCAGCCGCGGACCAAATACCGTAAACCCTTGTTCGGCCAACTGCTTACCAAGAAAATGCACGCTTTGTGTTGTTCCTGTAAAACCATGTATGACAAGCACCCCTGTTTTGTTACCCGGATAATAGAATTCCTCGGCTTCTGACATAACTGGATATGTATCTGCCATCCAATCACCTTCCTTGATTTATTACTGTTAATTTTAACATAATCCAATACATATGTCTGAAAATTACAATCAAAAACTTTGCCAATCTACCATCTTAATGAATTACTGGAATGGAGGGAGGGACATCCGATTACATACGGAATTACTCCCTGATTTCGGTTTTCGACTTAAGTTGACATTTATTTCCCGGGTAATAATCCCTGGACAGAAAATTAAAATTAAAATGTTTATTCACTTAGCCCTTGAAAATCAGCTAAAAAATGACTATAATAAATATCGGAATCAGACGGGGCATTAGCTCAGTTGGGAGAGCGCATCGCTGGCAGCGATGAGGTCGTCGGTTCGAGCCCGACATGCTCCATCATATTATCTGAAATTACATCATGACAATGGTTATGGTGTTTTATTATGCGTTGACTTAGCGGAAGCGAAATACCCTTCACAACATATGGCGAAGGGTCTTCAAATAACATGTCCTTTCGAGGAGGGCGTGTTTTTTTATTGTCTAATGATAAACGGAAAGGAAAACAGGTCACCACAAAGCATTGAAGAGGTTGGAATCGTTAGCGAGTGTTGTCATCCAAGCGACAAAGCCATTTAACTCTGTTAAACGAATATTTCTTCGGGGGACTTGCGGGTAAATTAAATAGAAGAACGGTGGCGCTGACAATGAAGCAAATATCTTGTTTTACGATTGGGTAAATAAATCGCGACGGGAAAATTCCCGTCGCATTCGTATTGGTTAGGGTTATTGAAAAACGATTCAACTTTCGAAGCTTTGTCACCGTTCAATGTATATGTAACGCCATATGTTTCGCCTTCCCCGTCATGGTTCAAGGCAACGTCAAGGTCGTGAATGATTTGCTTGATATATTCATATGCCTGCCGCATTTCTTCGGGTGCTTCCTTCCATTGGTCGGAACGTTCAACGTCTTCTTTCGCTTGTCCTTGATGACCAAGGTGCGACGTTCGAGCAAATTGCATATGATTGATAAGGGTTTTCATATGTCCAATATTTACAAAATCCTTTTGAATCGTTTTGTTTAATTTCCCCATATGAAAATTTGTATTGTCCTTTGCTTCGGTAAATTCTTGCGCCTTCAAATAATAATTGAACCCTTCGTCATAACCCGTTTGTTTCCATTTTGAGTAGTCCATTTGTTCCGAAAAACTTTCCGATTGTTCCGCTATGAAATCGGAAACCTTTTCGTCCGTGTTTTTTAAAGAATCCTTATATTCTTCAACGTTTATGGGTGGCGTACCTTTCACTTTCAACATTTCTTCGCCTTGGTCGTTCGTATACCTTTCGCCCTCTAATTCTGCTAAATCTGCCACTTGTACTTCCTTAAAGTCGTCTTGTTCGCTTTTAGATTTTTCTTTTGCACTATCAACGTTTTCAACTTTGGGGGCGTCCTTTGTTTCCTTCGTTTCACCGTTGTTTAGTGCGGTTTCGTCTTCGTTTCCCCCTGCAAAAATCTGGGCGATTCCAAACGTTGACGCAACGACAACAACCGCCGAAGCTCCTGCAATAATTTTCTTTTTCATTTAACTACTATCCCCCCTTTGGAAATTATCGATAATGTAAATGTAACAAAATGTTAAAAAGACGTAAATAACTCGCAATTCCCTTTGGTCCGCTTTACATAACATGTGTTGTACAGGTTGATACCCCTCTTAAACCTCAAAAATAATCGACTTTTGAAAGTTTATCATTTTTTTCTATTTAGCTAGTTGTTTTTTTTCTACCGGATTTGCAAAGTAATTCTCTGTTTCACGTTTAACGACTTTAAACAGCAGCAATAATCCAATCAGGTTTGGTATTATCATAAGCCCATTTGTCAGATTGGCAATCGTCCACATGAGTGATAAGTCGGCTACTGAGCCAAGAAACGTACAAGCAATATAAAGCACACCGTAAATAGATAGATATTTTAAACCGAATAAATATTCAAAGCACTTCGCTCCATAGACATACCAGCCGATAATCGTGGAAAATCCAAAGAACACAACGGAAATGGACACGATATATTCACCAAGCACCCCGAGCGCTGATCCAAATGCGGCACTGGTTAATGCACCTGCTTCAAGGCTGGGATCATGTTGTACGCCGGAGAGAAGTCCTCCAGAAGGATCCCAGAAACCAGTAACAAGCAGAACAAGACCAGTCATGGTGCAAACAATAATCGTTACAATGAACGTACCTGTCATCGCAACAAGTCCCTGCCTCACAGGATGTGTTGTCTTCGCGTTACCAGCAATTAGTGCGACGGTACCCAGACCGGCTTCGTTGGAGAATATTCCTTTTGAGACACCCTGCTGGATTGCCTGGCTGACGACAACGCCTGTAAAACCGCCAGCTGCAGAAACAGGGGTAAAGGCATGTTCAAAAATCAACCCGAATGCCGGGAGAATTTTATCATAGTTAACGATTAAAACTAATAGAGCACCAACAATATATAAAACAGCTAAAATTGGTACGAATACACCAGCCACATTACTGATGCGCTTCAAACCACCAAAAATGATAAGACCAACCAGAACAACGAGCAGTAAGCCTGTAATCCAACCGGTGACATTGAAACTATTATCCATGACATCAGCAATGGTATTTGACTGGACACCATTTCCGGTTCCAAGTGCAGCAATTGCCGCGAAAAGAGCGAATGCGACAGCTAGAGGCTTCCACTTCTTGCCAATCCCGCGTTCGATATAATACATCGGTCCACTGGAATATTCACCATTCTCATTTTTTACCCGATAAATTTGCGCGAGTAATGCCTCTGAGTATTTGGTTGCCATTCCAAGCAGTCCGACAACCCACATCCAAAAGAGCGCTCCCGGTCCACCAAGTGTAATAGCCGTCGCTACCCCAGCGATGTTACCGTTGCCAATCATGCCGGCAAGCGAAGTCATCAGCGCCTTAAAGTTACTGACGTCTCCTTCAGCACTCGAATCCTTTTTGTCGGGAACAAAGGCAAGTTTTAAAGCATATGTCAGCTTGCGAAATGGCATCCCTTTTAAAATAATTGTTAGAAAGATACCGGTTCCAACAAGCAAAATTAAACTGGGTGCTCCCCAAAGAAAGTCGTTTATCTTATTTAATATATCTACCAAATATCCCATCTCCTATGACTTTAATACGATTCGATAAATGAAATGAAAACGCTTTTCATAAAGCAAAATCTTAGATATCGCTTACATTAAAATGCCTCCAAATAAACCACCTCTCCAGTAACCATTTACTCAAAATAAACCGTTATCAAAAACGACAATTATCAGACAATATAAATCTAATATTATATAATTCGTCAAAATTCGTCAATAACATAACGAATAAACAGAAATTTCCTACTTCCAGCAAATTCTAATATTTTGTTGTTGTTAATCGTGCTAATGAGGTCACCGCTTCGAACCCGATAGCTCCATCTTAATAATTCTTCTCTACTAAAAAAACAGATCAGCAGGCAGCTGCTGATCTGTTTTTTAAAAGTTAAGAAAGTATATCATCTCAAGTTCAGGGGACATTTCAATCTGAAATTAGCTAATTCACCGATTTCTTCAAGTCTGACTTCCGGTATCTGACCTCTGAAAAGACGAGTTCAGCCTAGAGTTTTTCTTAATGCTTGGTTTTTCTGTAAAAATTACGCTTCAGCCGTTTTAAGACCTCCCGCATCATCATCTTTCCGCTGTTTTTGAATGAACCATACCGCTGCAATGAGTCCTATGCCAACCACATTCGTTACGAACTCAGGAAGAATGAGCGATAAGCCTCCCGCAAACAATGCGAGCCGTTCCCAAGCTCTTGATTTTCTGGCAAAGTACCCAATCATGGCACTGCTGATTCCCATCATGCCAATGACAGCTGTAATGACGGCCATGACAAGATTCACCGCGGTCACGTCCACCAGTACAAGGATCGGATTATAAACGATAATATACGGGATGATAAACGCAGCAATAGCCAATTTGACAGCTGTTACCCCTGACTTGAATGGATTTGCTCTGGCAATGCCTGCCCCCGCATATGCGGCGAGACAGACCGGCGGGGTGATATCCGCAACAATGCCAAAATAGAACACAAACATATGCGCAGCAATCGGCTCAATCCCGAACTCATTAATTAGCGCAGGGGCTGCAACTGTCGCGGTCACAACATAATTGGCTGTAGTCGGAAGTCCCATGCCCAGTATAATACAGGCAATCATGGTGAAAATGAGTGCCAATACCAGAATACCACCGGATAAAGCGATGATTCCGGCAGCAAACTTGGATCCAAGTCCGGTGATGCTGACAACTCCCGCAATAATTCCTGCCGTCGCAACAGCTGCAATGACCGGGAGTGCCACCCTTGCCCCCTGCTCCAGCACATGAATAATCTCGCGCAGGGACATCCGGGTTTCCTTGCGAATAAAGCTGACCAAAAAGGCAGAAACAATACCGAGCAACGCAGCACGCTGAGGGGTGAACCCAATTAAAATCGTTCCAATGATCATCAGCAATGGAAGCAATAAATAGCCATATTTAATAAACAGCGTCCTGAAAACCGGCAATTCGGATTTTGGCAGCCCCAGTATACCAAGTTTTTTGGCTTCAAAGTGCGTCCCGATAAAGATACCTGTAAAATATAATATTGCCGGGATCGCCGCGGCCAGCATAATCGTTGAGTATTGCACGCCTAAATATTCCATCATAATGAAGGCCGCAGCACCCATTAACGGCGGCATGATTTGGCCACCTGTTGAAGCGGAGGCTTCGGTTCCAGCAGCAAATTCCGGTTTAAATCCGGCTTTTTTCATCATCGGTATGGTAAACGATCCCGATGCGACCGTGTTGCCAACTGAACTTCCTGAAACCATGCCCTGCATACCACTTGCTGCCACCGCTGCCTTGGCGGTTCCACCGGTATACTTTCCTGTCAGCGCAAATGCCATATCATTAAAAATTTTGCCGATATTCGTGTGAATGAGCAAGACACCAAAAAAGAGAAACAAATATATAAATTTCGAGGAGATTTGAATAGGTGTTCCAAATACACCACTTTCCTGAAACCATAAATCTGTTGCCACTGCGTCCAGAGAAAAGCCAGGATGGGATAAAACGTCTGTCGGAATATAGTTTCCGAAAATCGCATATAACAGCGTGATGCTTGCTACAATAACAATCGGAAGCCCGACCGTGCGCCGTGTTGCTTCCAGAACAAGCAATACACCAATAATAGCCAGTACAATATCAATGGGGCTATAGCCGGAAATTCTGCTTTGCAATATGGATTCAAAAAAGAAAATTTTATGATACGTCACATACATCGCCATAAATGCCAGTATCACATCATACCAGGGAACGTTTTTCTGCTTTTTCTGCAATCCTTTTTTCGCCGGGAAAAGCAAGAAAATAATCCCAAGCGCTGTCCCTAAGTGAATAGCACCTTGCTGTTGCGATGGCAGTGTGCCGAAATAGCCTGTATATAAATGGAAAAGGGTTAAGGCAACACCCAAAAACATAACGATCCATGCCCATTTCCCAAGATTAATTCGCGATTGACTTTCTTTATCATATTTCGTCAACATTTCCTGTGTATCCGCATTAGATTGATTGCTCATACCATCACCATTTCTTTGGAAGATTTGAAAGTGGAGATGGACCATTCACAGAAAATCCATCTCCACTCGATCAATTTTGGAAAATGTTAACGGTTATTACAGATCATCAAAACTTTCAATACCTGTTGCTTCACGTGTTACGATTTGGACAATCTCCGGATAGATATGGCCGATAAAGGCAGCATTGTCAACTTGGGCATCCTCAAAATCGCCTTCACCGTTCATAGCGTCAATTGCCGGGACATTAACAGTCATGCCCAGATCCATATTGCCATCACGAATGCTGGACAAGTTTTCAACGGATGCACCTGTTTCCGTATTGGTCACACTCACGCCGTCAAGATGATTATTCCATACGTTCGCCATCTCTCCACCAAGCGGATAGTAAGTGCCGCCCTGGCCTCCCGTACCCAGAACAAGCTCACTTTTACGATCTGACTCATCTGCCGGCAAATCGGCAACCTCATTTTCGACCGTTACACCTTGCTCTTCGTAATACCGTTTTGCTCCTGGATGAATCGGTAAACCTTCCGAACCCTCCAATGCATTTTCAATCGTCATTTCCTCGGACTGTGCGTGTGTATTTTCATCGGCACTTTCCACCATAATCCTGGCTAGCTCATACCCAAGTTCTTCGTCAATTGTTTCTGTGTTGCCCATCAATATAGCACGTGCGGCGACTGTATTCACATCGGAATCCTGAAACGCATATGTGTCTGCCGGAATGGTGAACTGGTTGTAACCGCTGTTTTCCTCAATATGCGAAATCGCTTCATCGGACAACCCAAGTAATTTGACATCCCCTGCTGATGCCTGCAAATTTTCGATGCTTCCGGCCGGCATGCCTAAAATACCAATTGATACATCAATATTGCCGTCCTGTACACCGTCAGCTGCATCACCAAATCCCTCTTGATACGCATTGTAGTCGTCCTCTCCAATGTCATAAGCATCAAATATTAATTGTGAAGCCGAGTTTGTCTCACTGGCAGGCGGCCCAATCGCAATATTATTCCCGCCGCCCCCGCATGCACCAAGCAGCAGCGTCACCCCAAACAACAATGATATGATACTTACCACTTGTTTCTTTCGCATTCGCATCCCCTCTCCTCTCTGTAGTGTTGACAGCGCTTTCAACGACACGTTAAATAGTGAAAATAAATGCAATGACTGATAGCGCTGTCCAATTTTAGTTCATTATATGCTCTATTATGGTAAATAATCAACAGTTTATTTCAAAAATACTAAAGTTTTGAAATTTAACAACTGTTTTCTGGTTATGCCAAAACTGTTTGGTTAACTTACAATTGAAAGGTGGATACTGTATTTTCGGCGTTCCAAAAAACGGGTTACTATCTCATTCCTACAATCGAAAGAAATGATAGAAAAGGGGCGTCTCGTCATAGGTGTGAACTGAAAGATTTCGTTTTTCTAAAGCTTTTATCCATGTATGACCATCGTCAATCAGTCCACTTTGAAAGGCTTGCTTAATGGTTTGACGCGGGCTATTGACAATAAACCCTTCTGTTTCCAGATAATCTTTAAGGACTTTCCAGGAAAGTTCACATGTCATCTCGAAAAATTGAATGATTCCAGCACGTTCCAGCTCGTTATCAATTGTCTGATTTGTATATTTTTCCAAAAGCTTATATGATCGCTCAAAGTTTTCAAAGCGCTGTCTCCATCGGCTATTTTTTGAGGAATTCATCACAAAATCCCCTCTCATCGTATTTGGTTTCATTATAAGTGAAGTTTAATCAGACAACAAACGTTTTTCCAGATAATTATGAGGTGGGGAATTGTGACATCGACCACACAAATAACTGCAGACGCGTGATATAATCAAGCTGTTAACAGTCCATGTAATTGGAGGATACGATGAACAAATGGTTCTATTTAAACGTGCTTTTACTCGGGTTAGGTCTATGGAAAATAGCTGAAAATAACATGTCCCTGCACATTTTATTCGGTGCTCTGGGACTGTTACTTTTCCTGTTTAATTGGACACGGCATGCTGTTTTCTCAACCATCCGCAACACTGACAATCGTCAAACAAAAATAAAACTCGCCAGACTATCCAGGAAAATAGTGCCTTTCCATCGCTGGATTGGCACAACAGCACTTATACTGGTATTGATTCACGCTGCTCTGATTGTTAATCTATCCGGTTTCAGCTGGCAAAATATAAAACTATTAAGCGGGCTCCTGGCAGGAATTGTTTTGATAGCGATGGTCACCAGTGGCTGGATGCGGCTTTATCGCTCCACTGCCCGAAAACGAATGATTCATATATGGCTGGGAATAACCCTGTTTTTTTTGGTTGCACTTCATATCGTGCTATAGATAGCATTAATAATTTTTGTCCTATATACTAACTATGATTGAATGGTTCCTAGCAAAAGAAACCTGCACATCCATAGTTCATGTGCAGGTTTCTTATCTCTGCTGGCGGCTCCCTAGATCTGAGAGCCCAATCAAACATCACGAGCTAAAATTGGTTTCCCTTCACGCCGAATGATGCCATTTTTTCGACAGCCTTTGAATCATCGGCAGGGTACTGATATCCATATTCCCGCCGCTGACAATGATACCGCAGTGCTCCGATTTAATGTGGCTGCCATGAGCAAACAGTGCGGCCAGTGCTGCAGCCCCAGCGCCTTCCAGCAATGTCTTGTTACGTTCAAGCATGTAGACTATTGCCGACGCGATTTCCTCATCCGTTACCGTGACAATATCATCCACATACTCATTGATCAGCGGTAACGTCCGCTCACCTGGTTTCTTGACAGCAATCCCTTCTGCAATCGTTGATACCTGATCAAGCTGTTTAACACGATTATGATAGTAGCTTTGATACATGGCAGATGCACCGGCTGACTGAACACCGATAACCTTGACATGGCGGCTCATATGCTTGGCAGCGGCGGCGATTCCGCTTATCAGTCCACCGCCGCCGACCGGAACCAGGATCGTATCAATCCGGTCTTCCTGCTGAAGCATTTCCGTGGCAATCGTCCCCTGACCGGCCATGACATCATAATCGTCAAACGGGTGGATATATTCCGCCCCAGTCTGTATTTGCCGCTTCATGGAGGCATCATAAGCTTCCTGAAACGACTCTCCCGTCAGCACAACCTCTGCGCCATAAGCGCGTGTTGCGTTCACTTTGGCTGCCGGCGTTTTTTCCGGCATAAAAATCGTTGCCCGGACATTCAATTTTGCGGCAGCATTCGCCACCCCTTGAGCATGATTGCCTGCAGATGCCGCAATCACACCTCTTTCCAGCTGTTCATCCGATAGTTGCATTAATTTAAAACTTGCACCTCTGAACTTGAATGAACCGGTTTTCTGCTGGTTTTCCATTTTAAAATAAACGCGTTTTCCGACGAGCGCATCAGTTGTCGCTGATCTCATAACGGGGGTCCGGTGAGCTAATGTTGCTAAACGATTTCGCGCTGCAGCAACGAGGTCACCTGTTAAGCAATTCCCAATTTCGTCACTCTCCTTCATGATATGAAATACGGTTGTTCTATAAAAATCTATCGAACGTTCTCAAACGTCGTAATTTTATCTTCGTGCTGCAATGTGAGTGCAATATCATCCAGTCCATGAAGCAGATTTTCCCTGTGATAGGGTGAAATGCCAAAATCAATTTTCCGTTCCCCATCCTGAATCATCTGTTTCTCCAAATCCACTGTCAGCACTAATTCATCCTTTTCAGCCTGTTTCATCCATTGTTGTACTTGTTCCTCGTTCATTTGGACAGGAATGATGCCATTTTTCATCGCATTATTATAAAAGATATCGGCAAAGCTTGATGCAATAATAACGCGAAATCCATAGTCCTCGAGCGACCACGGCGCATGCTCCCTGGATGACCCGCAGCCGAAGTTTTCCCCAGCGAGTAAAATCGTCCCATTTTGATACGCCGGTTTATTCAGGACAAAATCATCACGCGCGTCTCCATTCTCATCAAACCGCCAATTATAGAAAAGGAACTGACCAAATCCGCTTCGTTCAATTCGTTTTAAAAATTGCTTCGGGATGATCTGATCCGTATCGACATTCGCCCGGTTTAACGGAACAACTGCTCCTTCATGTTTCCGTATCGGTTCCAGTATTGACACCTCCCATCAGCTTTTTAGCACACGTTATGCTGAATAAACGTTTGCCGCAAACTTCCTGACATCTACAAAATGGCCTTGAATCGCCGCAGCTGCCGCCATTTCCGGACTTACCAAATGCGTGCGGGCGCCATTGCCCTGCCTGCCCTCAAAGTTCCGGTTCGACGTCGATGCACAGCGGCCGCCTGGTGGCACAACATCATCATTCATCGCCAGACACATGCTGCACCCTGCTTCACGCCACTCAAAGCCGGCTTCTTTAAAAATAACATCCAGCTCTTCTTTTTCGGCCTGCAGTTTTGTCCCGAATGATCCCGGGACCACGATTGCCCTGACATCGTCATTCACCTGGTGGCCTTCAACAATTTTAGCCGCTTTACGCAAGTCAGTAATGCGTGAATTCGTACAGGAGCCGATAAATACATGGTCAATGTTGATCGACTGGATTGGCTGATTTGCTTCAAGCCCCATATAATCAAGGGCGCGTGATACATCGTCCTGATTTTCAGACATATTCACATCCGGTGTGCTCCCGCTGACCGGAACACACATGCCGGGGTTGGTGCCCCATGATACTTGCGGTTCGATTTCCTCGGCATTGATTGTGACCGTTTCATCATACACGGCCCCTTCATCGGTTGCCAAATCGAGCCATTCACGAGCTTTCGCATCGAACGCTTCCCCTTGCGGCACATGCGGCTTATCACGCAAAAATTCCACCGTCGTTTCATCCGGACTGATCAAGCCAGCTCTTGCGCCGGCCTCAATTGACATATTACAAACGGTCATCCGGCCTTCCATTGACAAATTGCGGATCGCTTCACCCGTATATTCCATCACATAACCGGTGCCAAAACGAACGCCGAATTTGGAGATAATCGCTAAAATTAAATCTTTTGCGGTTACGCCTGTTCCAAGATCACCTTCCACGTGAACATTCAATGTTTTCGGTGGTTGTTGCCACAGTGACTGGGTCGCCAGTACATGCTCGACCTCACTTGTGCCAATGCCAAACGCCAATGCGCCGAAAGCCCCGTGAGTGGACGTATGACTGTCACCGCAGACAATCGTTTTACCTGGCTGTGTCAGTCCCAGCTGCGGCCCGATGACGTGGACAATCCCCTGATCGGGATGAAACATATCGGCCAGTGTAATACCAAAGTCTTGACAATTTTTCTTCAATGTTTCCATTTGTTTTTTGGAAATTTGATCGTCAATGACATCCCTGTTTTTCGTTGGCACGTTGTGGTCCATTGTCGCAAAGGTCAAGTCCGGTCTTCTTACTTTCCGGTTATTCAGCCGAAGCCCTTCAAACGCTTGCGGGGACGTCACTTCATGCACGAGATGCAAATCAATATACATCAGATTCGGTTTATCTGCTTCCTCATGCACCACATGTTTCTTCCAAATCTTTTCAACAATCGTTTCCGGCTTTCCCATTTTGTCACCTCCATTTACTAGACATATATATTGCAAATACTATCCGAAACACTTTTAACGGTCAGATTTTCCACAACAGCAGCCGTCATTTGTTCAGTACTGACGAGCTGGCCGTTTTTGATATCCAGATCAGTTGTATAATAGCCTTGTGCCAGTGATTCACGAACTGCGCGTTCAACAGCGGCAGCCTCTTCTTCCATTTGGAATGAATGTCTTAACATCATGGCCACTGAAAGAATGGTGCCTAACGGATTGGCAATTCCCTTTCCGGCAATATCAGGCGCTGAACCATGGACCGGTTCATACAAACCGACACCATCAGATCGGATGCTTGCAGATGGCAGCATTCCCAATGAACCGGTCAGGACTGACGCTTCATCACTTAAAATGTCTCCGAACATATTCTCAGTCACCATGACATCAAATTGATTTGGCTGGGTGATCAGTTTCATGGCAGCCGCGTCAACCAGTTCATGTTCAACCACAACATCAGGATATTCCTTGCTTTTTTCGTTGACGATTTCACGCCACATCCGGCTGGATTCCAAAACGTTGGCTTTATCAACGGATGTCAGATGGTTACGCCGCAAGCGGGCGCTTTGAAATGCTTTATCAATAATCCGCTCCATTTCATCCCGTGCGTAATAAAGTGTATCGACCACGGCATTGCCGTTATCCCGACGTTCACTCGGCTTGCCGAAATAAAGTCCGCCTGTCAGTTCACGGATAATTAAAATATCACTTCCATCGATGATATGCTCTTTCAGCGGGGAAGCATGCAGCAATGATGGAAATCCTTTGACCGGGCGCAAATTAGCGAACAGCCCAAGCGCTTTGCGGATTCCCAGCAAGCCTTTTTCCGGCCGCTTCTCTGCAGGAAGTGCATCCCATTTGTCACCGCCGACAGCTCCGAGTAAAATGGCATCAGCCTCCCGGGACGCTTCAAGAGTCGTTTCCGGAAGCGGGGTATCATAGTGATCGATGGCCGCACCGCCGATTGCGTACTCGTGCAGTGTAAAACTGTGGCCAAATTCGCTGGCTGCTGCATGCAGCACGTGTTTTGCCGATTCCACAATTTCGTTCCCAACACCATCACCCGGAAGCAAAACAATGTGTTTATTCATTTACTTCCCCCTCCTTTGTTTGTTTTCAGGCAAACTTGCCAGCATGTCATGAGCTGTATTCGCTTTTTTAGAGTTCCTGCTTCAGTTAGGTCATTTAACAACCTGCTCTTGATTTGATGTGCTTTGTTGAATAATATACCGGTTGACGGCATTTAAAAACGCATTGACGGAGGCTTGCAGGACGTCCTGTGCTGTGCCTCTTCCGTTCATCGTTTCGCCATTGACGACCAGCTGTACATGCGATTCAGCGAGGGCATCTTTGCCGCGTCCGACAGAATTAAGTTGGTAGTCAGTTAAATGCAGCTCTTCCGTAATCAATGTGTCCAGTGTTTTATATAACGCTTCAACACTTCCCTGCCCTGTTTGAGCTGTCTGGACGGACTTGCCATCCGGCGTTGTCAGGGAAACTGTTGCTGTCGGAATATTTGACGTCCCGTACTGCACCTGGAACATTTCCAGTTGATATTTATTGACAGCTGCTGTGTCCGTCTGGATTTCCATTAGGATGGTATACAGGTCATCATCCGTCACTTCCCGTTTACGATCAGTCAGCTGCTTGAACATCTCGAAGGCCTCTTTCAGCTTATCGTCCGAAAGATCAACTCCAAGGTCATTCACTCTGTCCTTAAAGGCATGGCGTCCGGAATGTTTTCCGAGGAATAAGGTATCGGCTTTGACACCGACCATTTCCGGCGTCATGATTTCGTAGGTTTCTTTGTTCTTCAAAACACCATCCTGATGAATGCCTGCTTCGTGCTGGAAGGCATTGCGCCCGACAATCGCCTTGTTCGCCTGCACGTACATACCGCTCAGTTTGGCAATCAAATCACTCGTGCGCTTTGTTTCATCAAGCTTCAATCCGGTGCTGTATTTGTAGTAATCTGATCGGACACGCAATGCAACAGCGACTTCCTCAAGTGATGCGTTGCCGGCTCTTTCCCCAATGCCGTTGATGGTCCCCTCAACTTGAGTGACCCCATTTTCCACAGCGGCAATCGAGTTCGCAACAGCCAATCCCAGATCATTATGACAGTGGCATGAGAGCTCTACTTTATCAATATTCGGAACATTTTCCCTGATATAGCGGAACATATAGCCATATTCCTCCGGTGTCGTGTAGCCGACCGTGTCCGGCAGATTAATAACTGTCGCCCCGGCGTCAATCACTTTTTCAATGATTTGGGCCAGAAAAGTCAAGTCTGATCGTGATGCGTCTTCGGCCGACCATTCCACTTGTGGAAACTTCTCCCGTGCATAACGGACCATACTCACGGCATTTTCCATTACCTGTTCCGGTGTCTGCTTCAACTTATACGTCATATGAATCGGGGATGTTGCCAGAAATAGATGCAAACGCGGCTCCTCAGCATATTTCAGAGCTTCCCATGCTGTATCAATATCTGATTTAACTGTTCGTGCCAGCCCTGTGACGGATGTGTTTTTAATCGTTCTGGCGATTTCTTTGACGGCTTCAAAATCGCCCTGGGAGGAAGCAGGGAATCCTGCCTCCATCCGGTCCACACCGAGTCTCTCCAACTGTTTGGCGATTTCCAGTTTTTCCGGTTTATTCAAATTGACGCCCGGTGATTGTTCGCCATCCCGCAACGTCGTATCAAAAATTTTAATTTGTGACATGTGCCTTCACATCCTTTTGTTCATTCTTTTGTTTTGCTTGCAACGGCTGTTTAACAAAAGGCATTAATTCGCGCAGCTCCCTTCCAACATGTTCAATCTGATGGTTGTTTTCCCTGGCATTGATCGCATTGAACTGCGGACGGTTTGCCTGGTTCTCCAGGATCCATCCTTTGGCAAATTCACCCGACTGCACCTCATTCAAAATTTCTTTCATACGTTCTTTCGTTTCGTCATTGACGACGCGCTTGCCGGAAACAAAGTCACCCCATTGAGCTGTATCTGAAATGGAATAACGCACATTTTCGATGCCGCCTTCATACATCAAATCAACGATCAGTTTCATTTCATGGAGACATTCAAAGTAAGCAACTTCCGGCTGGTATCCGGCATCGGTCAATGTTTCAAATCCGGCTTTGACAAGGCTGGTCAGCCCGCCGCACAGAACAGCCTGCTCACCGAACAAGTCGGTTTCCGTTTCTTCCTGAAAACTCGTTTCCAGAACACCCGCCCGAGCTGAGCCGATGCCCTGTGCATAAGCAAGTGCGACTTCCTTGGCGCCTCCCGTAACATCCTGATAGACGGCATATAGTGACGGGACACCGCCACCGTCTTCAAATGTGCGGCGAACCAGGTGTCCGGGTCCTTTTGGCGCGACCATAAAGACATCCACATCGCTCGGCGGGACGATTTGTGAAAAATGAACATTGAACCCGTGTGCAAATGCAATCGCATTGCCCGCTTCAAGATTCGGTTTAATGCTTTCTTCATAAACCGCTGTCTGATGTTCATCCGGAAGCAGAACCATCACGACTTCCGCCTGTTTGACAGCTTCAGCAACCGATGCGACATGAAACCCGTCATCTTCTGCTTTTTGCTGCGATTTTCCCGGTCTCAATCCTACGACAACATCATAGCCGCTTTCCCGGAGATTAAGTGCGTGAGCATGACCTTGTGAGCCATAGCCGACTACCGCAATCTTTTTCGCCTGCAATACCTCTTTTTGAATATCCTTTTCATAAAGTACTTTTGACATGATTTTCGTCCTCCTTGTTATTGATTGGTAAATTTTTTAAACCAAATGTGAATTGATTTCAGTAACCTCCTGAGGCTGATAACCTCTCAGAAATGCTGTCATACCAGTTCGTGCGAGTTCCTTTATGCCATATGGTCTTAATAAGGCAATCAGCGCTTCGATCTTATCCGGTTTGCCCGTCACCTGGATGGTCAGGCTATCCTTGCTGACATCAATGACGGAAGCCCGGAATGGGTTAATGACTCCCTGGATTTCAGCACGCTGCTGGCCGCTTCCGCCAACTTTGATCAACGCCAGTTCGCGTGCCACAATCGCCTTTTCCGTAATATCTTTCACCTTCAGAACATCAATTTGTTTGTTCAGCTGTTTCGTCAATTGTTCGAGCTTTTGATCGTCACTGACTTCCACAACAAACGTCATTTTTGATATGCCGTCCCGCTCCGATTTACCGACAGAAATGCTTTCGATATTGAACTGCCGCTTATGCAGCATGCCGGTAATCCGGTTCAGGACGCCGCTCTGATCCTGAACATCAGCTGTAATGATCCGTCTCATCGTGTCACCCCTATCATCTCGTGCAGCCCTTTTCCGGGAGCAATCATCGGGTAGACACATTCTTCCTGAACGACACGGCAGTCAATCACAATCGGACCATCATAAGCGAAGGCTTTTTCCAGAACTTCCGTCAATTCTGATTCTTGTTCAGCTTTCATGCCACGGATCCCGTAGCATTCCGCCAATTTAACAAAGTCGGGGTTTTCCGGAAAAATGGATTCGGAATACCTTTCTTCGTAAAATGTCTCCTGCCATTGCCGGACCATTCCGAGCGACTGATTATTGACGATGACAACCTTAACCGGCAGTTGTTTTTCTTTGATGACTGACAGTTCCTGGGCTGTCATCTGGAAACCGCCATCACCGACAACAGCCACAACCAGTTCATCCGGTGCTCCCAGTTGGGCACCGACCGCGGCCGGAAAGCCAAATCCCATTGTCCCAAGCCCGCCTGACGTTACCCAGCGGTTCGGCTTGGCAAATGGATAATATTGCGCCGCCCACATTTGATGCTGTCCGACATCTGTCGTGACAATCGCCTCACCATCCGACAACTGATAAACCTGCTCGGTCAGCCACTGTGGTGAGATGAATTTTTCAGAACGGTCATACCAGTAAGGATAATCCGTCTGCTGCTGGTGCAGTGTCTCGAGCCAAGTGTCATGACCATGGACAGCTGTCTCTCTTTCCAGTAATGCGTCCAATGCTTCTTTGGCATCTGCCACAACCGGTATCTCTGTTTCAACGTTTTTGCCAATTTCCGCCGGATCGATATCGATATGGGCTACCTTAGCATTCGGGGCAAAGTGTTTCAGATTGCCGGTCAGCCGGTCATCAAACCGTGCCCCGATATTGATAAGCAAATCACAATCATAAATCCCCATGTTCGCTGCATAGCTGCCATGCATGCCGCCCATACCCAGTGACAATTCATGTGTTCCCGGAAAACCGCCAAGACCAAGCAGTGTATTGACAACCGGGAGCTGATGTTTTTCAGCAAATGCTTTAAGCTCATCTGCCGCTTCAGCGAAGATTACACCCGCCCCTGCCAGAATCAGTGGTTTTTTGGAACGGCTTAGCGCATCTGCCAGTTTAACGATTTGCAGCGGATTCGGTTTTTTATTCGGCTGATAGCCTGGTAAGTGGCAATCAACATCAGCCTCAACATTGACATCCGAGAGCGTTGAGGAAATATCTTTCGGAATATCCACAACCACCGGTCCCGGACGCCCTGTTGATGCGATATGGAATGCCTCCTTGATGATCCGCGGTAATTGTGTCAGATCCCGGACCTGATAGTTGTATTTCGTGACCGGTGTTGTAATCCCCATCACATCCGACTCCTGAAAGGCATCCGTCCCAATGACATTGCTGGCTACCTGACCGGTAAATACGACCAGTGGCAATGAATCCATCATGGCATCAGTAATGCCTGTAATCAGATTCGTTGCCCCCGGACCTGAAGTCGCCAGGACAACCCCGGGCTTTCCGGTAACCCGTGCGTAACCCTCCGCTGCGTGGACCGCGCCCTGTTCGTGGCGTGTCAGTACATGCTGAAACGGTGCATCGCTGCGGTACAGGGCATCATAAATCGGCAGCACCGCTCCACCCGGATAACCGAATACCGTATCCACATTGGCAGCTGTTAAAGTCTGAATCAGTAAATCAGCACCGGTCACCTCTTTTTTCATTTGTCTTAATTCCTGCTCAGCCTCAACATTCACTGCGCTCGCCTCCTTTGATATTTTTATTAAAAACTTAAGGATCTTCCCGTGTTGTCAGGGAACCGCCAAAGTTTTTGTGAATTAAAAAAAGACCCTTTTCTGCCCACACAAAACTGCATTTTACAGAATCATTGGGGAGAAAAGAGCCATCTTTCCACGGTACCACCCAGTTTCATAGCATCCTCACAGATACTATCTTGCCAGCTGATATCGGATCAGCTGATTTGGTAACAGGTACAGGGAGTTGCACCCGGCCCAGCCTAATAGGGATTTCCGTTCGACAAGGCACTCAGAGAAGATGTCGGAACAATATGCACTTCCGGGCTTCCAGCAACCCCGGCTCTCTGTGAATGCATGCGTCATGTTCCTTTTTTCCCGTCATCGCGTTCAGGATATATAAATTTAATGGCTGATTGACTTTCTCTAACATTTTGAAAAGTTAATATTGCCGTTTATCATATAACGATTTTCCCGAATGGTCAACAGCTATTTTTAAATTTTTTTGATGCTTTTGATAAATCCAAAAACCTGATAACGCTTACAATGACGACGCACCATGAAGTGTACTGAAATATTTCAATTTTGTTACAGATGAAATTTAGGCTAAAAAAATAACCCCGGACAAGTGATCCGGAGTTATTGGCGGGACAAAGGGTCTGACCCCTTGTCCCACGAGGGGGTCAGACCCTTTGTCCCATCGTGTCTACAAAATCTGTTATGGCTCCTTTTGAGGAGCAGGAAACATTGTGTGCATACTTGCCTAAGACACCTTTTTTATACAGTGGCGGTGCTGTCCATTTCTGCTTGCGCTGTTCAAGTTCTTGTTCGGATACATCGGCTGTTATTTCTTTTTTGTCGGAGTCGATGGTGACACTGTCGCCTTCTTCCAAAAAGGCGATTGGTCCGCCAACTTGTGCTTCCGGAGCTATATGACCGACGACAAGACCGTGTGTGCCGCCTGAAAAACGGCCATCAGTCAGCAAAGCCACTTTTTCACCCAAGCCTTTTCCGACCAGCAAACTGGAAACGGATAACATCTCAGGCATGCCGGGACCACCTTTTGGCCCGACATAGCGAATGACCAGGACATCCCCCTCCTGGATTTCATTTTGTCTGACTGCATCTGTTGCTTCCTGTTCCGTATTAAACACACGGGCTGGCCCTGTATGGCGTTTCACTTTGACCCCGGACACTTTTGCAACTGCTCCTCTTGGCGCCAAATTGCCTTTCAGGACAATCAGCGGACCATCCGCACGTTTCGGGTTATCCAACGGTGCAATCACTTTTTGATCCTCTGCCAGTGATGGCGCTTCCGCCAGATTCTCTGCCACCGTTTTGCCGGTTACTGTCAGACAGTCGCCGTGCAGATAGCCGGCGTCATAAAGCAGCTTCATGACCGCTTGAACCCCGCCGGAATAGTGCAAATCCTGCATAACATATTGCCCGCTCGGCTTCAGATCAGCCAAATGCGGCACGTTTTCCTGAATCCGGTTGAAATCATCAATCGTGATGTCGGTCCCAACTGCATGTGCCATTCCCAGCAGGTGGAGGATGGCGTTCGTTGAGCCGCCAAGTGCCATCACAACGGTCATCGCGTTTTCAAAGGCTTCTTTCGTCATAATATCTTTTGGATAAATACCCTTTTCCAGGAGCTTGTACACCGCTTCTCCTGCCTCGGCACAATCTGCTGCTTTTTCCTCGGATTCAGCAGGATTCGAGGAGCTGCCCGGCAGGCTCATCCCCATGGCTTCAACTGCTGATGCCATCGTATTAGCCGTGTACATGCCGCCGCACGCACCGGCTCCCGGACATGCTTTGCACTCGATATTTTTTAGTTCCTGGTCATCAATATCGCCATTGTTATGTTTACCAACACCTTCGAAAACGGAGACGAGATCGATGTCCTTGCCATTGTGTGAACCCGGCGCGATTGTGCCTCCGTAAACGAAAACAGCCGGTACATCAGAATTGGCAATCGCAATCATGCAGCCGGGAATATTTTTATCACAGGCGCCAATCGCAACAAAACCATCCAGACTTTCCGCCCCGACGACTGTTTCAATTGAGTCGGCAATTAAGTCACGGCTTGGCAGCGAATAGCGCATCCCTTGAGTTCCCATGGAGATACCGTCTGAAACCGTAATCGTATTGAAAATAAGCGGGGTCGCTCCTGCTTCCCGTGCGCCTTTCTTGGCATTGACAGCCAAATCATCGATATGAATATTACATGGTGTTACCTCACTCCAAGTGCTGGCAATACCGATCATTGGCTTTTCGAAATCGTCATCCGTTACACCTACCGCCCGCAGCATGGCCCGGTTCGGTGCGCGCATCGTATCATCACTGAATACCTGGCTTTTGATGCGTAAGTCTTTTTCCATCCGGCAGTCCACCTTTCTTTTTCGGATAATTATAGACCTAATTTTCGAATCGTTCAATCTTTTTGTTGAATTTCGTGATCATTTCAGCAAAATTTATGAGCTGGTATTGTGCTCAGTCGCAAATTCAGGTGCATTGTGCGAAATTCTGGCTGAGTTAAGTTGTGTGCATCGGGTCGGTGTCGCGCGAAATCAGTGGTGCATCGCACGAAATTGGGCTGGTGTTGCGCGAAATCAGCGGTGCGTCGCGCGATATTAGGCTGTCATTGCGCGAAATCAGTGGTGCATCGCGCGATATTAGGCTGTCGTTGCGCGAAATCAGCGGTGCGCCGCGCGATCGCGCGATATTGGACTTTCATTACGCGAATTTCCGCTGTCGTCGTCGCGAAATAACCAACTCCACCCTCACCCGGCTTTATTATGCTTATCATCAGCTGATGACCCTTCACTTCGCTTGCCCCACCATGTTGCCAGAACCGGTCCTGAGATATTGTGCCACACACTGAACAAGGCACTTGGAACGGCTGCAATTGGCGAAAAGTGTGCAAGCGCTAATGTCGAACCGAGCCCGGAATTCTGCATACCGACCTCAATGGAGACTGCTTTTTGATCTGAAAAGTTAAACCTGAACAGTTTCGCCATCAAATAACCAATGACCAAACCAATGACGTTATGCAAAATGACAACTGTGAATATCAGCAAACCGGATGTGAGAATGTCCCCCTCGTTAACTGCAACAACAGCAGCCGCGACACCCACAATCCCGACAACAGACACGAGCGGCAATGCGGCAATGCTTTTTTCGACCTGTTTACTGAACAGCAAGCGAATGACGATTCCCAATACAATTGGAATCAGCACAATCTGCACAATCGACATAAACATATCAGCAGCGGATACCGGCAGCCATTGACTGGCAAAAAGCAATGTCAGTGCCGGTGTCAAAATTGGCGCAAGAATGGTTGACACGGCCGTTACAGACACAGATAAAGCTGTATTTCCCTTCGCCAGAAATGTCATGACATTCGAAGCTGTTCCGCCCGGGCAGCAGCCGACCAGGATAACACCAGCAGCAATCTCCGGCGGAAGCTGAAACAGAACTGCCAGTCCAAATGCAATGAGCGGCATAATCGTATATTGGGCCGCCACAGCAACAAGAACACTTACCGGCGCTTTGAGCACACCTTTAAAATCATCCAGTGTCAGCGTCAGCCCCATACCAAACATAATAATTCCCAGGAGCAATGACACATGGGGCGCGATCCACGCAAAACCGCCCGGAAAGATTAAACTTAGGACAGCAAATAATATGACCCAAACCGCAAACGTATTTCCTGCAAAATGACTGACCTTCTCTAATGTTTTCATCCTAATCCCCCTCCATCGTTCGTTGGATTTAAATATTCAGATAAAGTAAAGCGCATTCAGTGGGGTGCTTTTCCCCGCTGAATGTTTAGTTGAACAGAATCGGACATTTACTGGCAGTCAGCCACCGTTTTTTGGGGGCTTAATGCCAGTTACATGCTGGATGACTTAAGATTTTAGCACATTTACCCTGACAAGGGAAGGCAATTTTTAAAACATTATAACAATATACAAAAAATCAAATTTTGGGCTTGCTTTTGACTGAAATTTATTCTAAGATGGTATACAACTTTTTACACAAGGGGATGGCGACATGAAGGAGGAACAAGCAATTCGAATAGATCTCTGTTCTGCAGGCAAAGAAAAACCCCAACCGGATCAGTTGGAGTTTGGGAGAAGTTTTACAGATCATATGTTTTTAATGGATTATACGGATGATAAAGGATGGCATGACCCGCGTATTGTGCCATACGAGCCACTGACTGTCGATCCGTCAGCAATGGTTTTCCATTACGGGCAGTCAGTGTTTGAAGGCATGAAAGCATATCTCACATCAGATGGCGATGCCCAACTATTCCGGCCACAGCGCAATTTCAAGCGTATGAATCATTCCAACAGCAGGCTTTGCATCCCGGCGATTGATGAAAGTTTTGCGCTCGAGGCAGTCAAGCAGCTTGTAGGATTGGATAAAGACTGGATACCAAAAGCTGAAGGGACCTCTCTTTATATTCGTCCATTCATCATTTCAACCGAGGCTTATCTTGGAGTGGCACCATCACGTCATTATAAATTTATTATTATTTTATCGCCGGTCGGTGCTTACTACAAAGAAGGCATCAATCCGGTGAAAATTGCCGTTGAAAACGAGTATGTCCGTACTGTGACAGGCGGGACCGGTGAAGCAAAAACCGGCGGGAACTACGCAGCCAGCCTCAAAGCTCAGGAAGTCGCTGAAGAAGGTATTGCTCAGGTATTGTGGCTTGACGGTGTTGAGCGGAAATATATCGAGGAAGTCGGCAGCATGAATGTATTTTTCAAGATTGATGGTACGGTTGTCACGCCGGCTTTGAACGGCAGCATTCTGGAAGGCGTCACCCGTAATTCGGTTATTCAGCTGCTGGAGCATTGGAACGTCCCGATTGAAGAGCGTAAAATTTCAATGGAAGAAGTGAAACAGGCGCATAAAACAGGAAAGCTGGAAGAAGCATTCGGCGCCGGAACAGCAGCCGTCATATCGCCAATCGGCCAACTTGTATGGGAGCATGAGCACCTTGATATTAACGGAGGTCAGACCGGCGCTGTTGCCAAACGGCTTTACGATACCCTGACAGGCATCCAATATGGTAAAATCCAGGACCCATTTGATTGGGTTGAGAAAGTTGAAAATGTCAGACAAAGCTCGCTGAAAGCTTCTGGTTAAGAAAAAACACTGACGCGTCTTTTCAGATGCCAGAGGTCGGAGGTTGGATTGGTAGAAATGGGCGAGTTAGCCGATTTTCGAATCAAAAACCTCATCCGAAATTTACACTTTCCTACCTTATGACAAAACCCCCGGTACACATCATATGCCGGGGTTTTTAGCATTCATTGTATCTTTTTGGGCAAATTTCACGAGCAGATACACAACGGGGGTATCAGCCACCGCAATCAGCAATTTCACCAAATATTGGGAAACCAGCATGCCCATTAACACACTGAAGGGAACAGTCCCCCAGAAGGCGATTGTAATAAAAATGGCCGTATCGGCGAGCTGGCTTGTTATCGTGGATAAGTTGTTTCGGAGCCATAGTTTTGATTCCCCGTGCCTTGCCCTTAGTCTATGGAAAATACTTACATCCAGATTCTGACTAACAGCATATGAAAGCAGGCTGGCAAACATTACCCTGAAACTTCCGCCCAAAACAGCCGCAAATTCCGTCTGCATTCCAAAATCCGGGGCAGGCGGTAATTCTATGACGATAAAGATAAAAACAAGTGCAATCACCTGCGTTAAAAAGCCTGCTTGCACCGTCTTCCTAGCAGCTTCCTTCCCGTAAACTTCTCCGATCACATCCGTAATGATGTATGTGACAACATAGACAACAAGTGTGCCGGGAAGCACGACCTCGCCAATGCTGAACAGCTTGACGCCCAAAACATTGGACAATAACAACAAACCGACAAATAATGCACACAAATAAACAAACATCCAATCCTCTCCCTGTCATAAATCTAAACGCGTCATGCCAAAATATTGAAAATACGTTCGGGAAAGGATTCTTAGCCGACCCTCTATCAGCGGTTATCAATTTTTTCCGGATTCAAATCATGATTCATCAGGCGATGGGTTGCCATTTGTTCAAATCGGGTATCCGGTTTACCATAATTGCAATATGGATCAATCGATATACCGCCGCGTGGTGTGAATTGTCCCCATACCTCGATGTATCTTGGGTCCAGCAAATCTATCAAATCATTCATGATAATATTGATGCAATCTTCGTGAAAATCCCCATGGTTCCGGAAACTGAACATATACAGTTTCAACGATTTGCTTTCAACGATTTTTTCATCCGGTATATAGCTTATGTACACGGTAGCAAAATCCGGCTGCCCGGTTTGCGGACAAAGTGTTGTAAATTCAGGACAGTTGAATTTGATAAAATAATCCCTATTAGGATGCATATTATCAATTGCCTCAAGCACATCAGGCGTATAATCAAACTGATAATTGGTTCCCTGATTCCCCAATTGCGCCAAATCCTGTAAATCATCCCGACGTTCTGTCATTGTCAATTCCTCCCATCAGCATTTAAGCAATAAAAAAACCACGGCCTAAGGCACATGGTTTCAGCATTGATATCATCTGTCCTTAGTTTTTTATAGAGGGTTAAAGCTAAGAACCTCTCCCGTTGTCAGAACGGAAATTTATCCAATTCATGATGACTATTATATGGCTTAAATGTTTCTGTGTCAACGAATGAAACTTTAGGGTGTGGTGTCGTATGGTTTAGTACGGTTGTTGTACGAAATTCAGGCACACCGCGCCAAATAACAGTGAGGGTTGCGCGAAATTATGTAGTTGTTGCGCGAAATTGGGGCAGCCTCGCGCGAAAACATGTGGTTGTTGCGCGAAATTGGGGCAGCCTCGCGCGAAAACATGTGGTTGTTGCGCGAAATTGGGGCAGCCTCGCGCGAAAACACGCTGTAGCCGCGCGAATTTCGCCATTATTGCGCGGGAACCACTTTTCGCCAGGCGTATCATACTTCATTCAATGTGATTAAAAATCCTCCCAGCCAACAAGCGCTATAACTCAATCGTACTCGTTACCTCAACACCCTTTAAAGCTTGCGACGCCAGCCGGTCCGCTTCCTGATTGTTTTTTCGGGAAATAACCTCATATTCAGGCTCGATTCCAAGCCGCTCAAGGTCATGTTCAATCCGGTCAGCCCATTGATTTAACGCCGCCTCATAACATGGCCAGTCACCTTTTAGCTGATTGATCACAACCTGGGAATCTCCTGCAAATGCAATTGTCAAATGGTGAACCCCTAATACTTCCAACTCCTGTATGGCCAGATGGAGCGCCGCATACTCTGCTTCATTATTCGTTTCAAGCTCATCAACCAACGCATTTTTGCGCTGGCGCCAGGACTTGCCATTCTGCTCATAATAAACAGCACACCCAAGACCGGATTTTTTGGTTTCCCTGTCAAAGCCGCCGTCAAAATAAACCGTCACATCATGCGGTTCCGTCTGAATAGCTTCCATCTGTTTTGTTAATTCCTTCACTGTCCATTCACTATCGTACTGATCAATGAATATCAGCTGCCTGGCGCGCCCTGTCTTTTCCAGATCCTCAGCCAGCAGAAGCGCTTTGGCAGCCGGCATCTCATCTGAACTGAAAAACGTCTCAGTCCCCTTTGGTGTTGTATATGTTAATTCGATTCTGAACTTCATGGCTCAATCACCTTTGCATATTTAATTCGTCATCGATAGTTTTCCCGGTTTGTCCTGCATATAACGGTAAATAACCCATTCAGATAGCCGCCATTGCGGTTGCATCGCTTTCATAGTTTGTAACGTTAAATCAGCATAATACATTTGCATTTTCAATAAAGAGAGAATCAGAAGAGAAATACGGTCGCCTTTATCATCAAAAACAAATCACGATCATTTCTGTTGTGTCACTGGCTCTCTATTACGAAACAAAAATAGTTGTATCGGAATGGCTGCACTCATAGTGATTGCTGCTATAACAACATGTGCAACTGTATTTGTGGAATATCTTTCCGCCAGAAAATAAAAACCGTAAACGATGACGATCAATGGTAAAAAGACCAATGGCGGAATAAACCAATTAAGCAATACGGATGCCGCTAAAGCAATGCCATATATCAACGTGAATTTACCTCTAATAGATGGGTGAACGTCATTTTCTACCAATAATGTTAAGAGGAAATAATTAACAATTGGCACCCAAGCCATCCAGGCCTTATCTGCCTGCCCCTCTCTTTTGGCTATTTTGAAGAGACCAATCGCTTGCAGCACATACAAAATAACCGCAATGACACCAAAAATTAATAAAAAAATCCCCAGGCCGATAAGTAAGCCGATCAAAATACCTTCTTCTCCCATACAAATCCCCCTCGTAATCCATTCTCATTTTGTCCATGAAATGACGAAAGACCTAATTTAATATTTTATAAGACATTAATGAGCCAACAGTCCTGACAGTGATTATAGTAGCAGTTATTAACACTTATATTGAAAGAGAGCCTGGCATATTCAGCAATGATTATTTTTCATCCAATTACATCTGTCCTGAAATAGAAATGCAAAAATCCACAAGCACTCTATCCGGTTTAAAATATGTCCCAATCTTTTTTTACAGCCAGTTCTCTCAAAGACTCATCGGGATTCACAACAACCGGATGTTTACGAATTGAAACAGCGGAACGTCACTTTTGCTGTCGGCATAAGCCCATGTTTCGTTCGCCTCAGTTTCGGTCAGGTTGCCAACCCGTATTTGCCGGTTCATCCACTTCCTGACATAGTTCACTTTTTCATCGCCATTAATGAGAGAACCGACATTCCCTGTACATATACCGCTTCCATCGGCTTGCAATTCCGTGCCGATTATAGCGACATCCAATCCCACTTCTTTTGTAAATGCTTGTAAAAATGGCGTCAGAGCACCCGATAAAATTATGATATGGTCACCCTGGCGTTCATGTTCACGAATTTTATGTATCAAATCTTCATGGATATCCCGCTTGCCCATCCTCACCAGTTTATCGAAAAACGCATCAAGTTCTTTATCGGTCATTCCTTTAAATGATTTTGCAAATGCCTTGAAAAATTGCATCCTGAACGCGTTTTTACCTTTGACGAGGCCGGCAGCTGCTGCTTTGACAATGCCTTTGGCGACAACCGACCACTGTTTCAGGCCAAAAGATTTATTCGCCGCCTTGAACATCATGCTGAACGAATCACCCTGATAAAGCGTGCCATCAAAGTCAACGGTCACAACGCCCACACCCATCACCTCTGATTTAATTTTAATTCAGATCGACATTAAAGTAAATATTCGAGGCAGAAAAAGGCTGTACAATACAATACAGCCTCCACTTTAAATCCGCTTTTCACTACTGCTTCAAACCGTGGCACTCCGCACATATCCTCTCAATCGATCCTCCAACAGCTTCCCGGCATCAAAAATCGCGTTCTCATTCCCGTTAATGCTCATAACCTGAACGCCAATCGGCAGCCCATTTTCGTTCTCAGCAACGGGTACTGTCAATGACGGCAGTCCCCATACATTGGCATAGGCCACATATGGCATATACTGCAGAAAGGTTTTACGAATTGAGAAAATTTCCTGATAGACCTTACCATGTTCAGGAGCGCCCATATGATAAACGGGAAAAATCAGCAGCCGATCCTGTAAATAGGAAGCTAAGACATCATCTCCCTGTTTAATCGTCGCTTCGATTTCTTTTAATCTATGAGTGGATGGTTTGAAAAGCTTTGCGCCGATCAATGCCCATGACAGATAAGAGTGGATCGATGTTCTCTGACTGAGTTTTTCTTTCAAATAAGATAATACAACGTTTGGCTCCCCATTGTAAGCCAATTCTGCAACAGCCTTGCCACCGTCAATGGACATAATCTCTTGCCAGAGCTGAGCACTCTTGCCGAAATAAGGCGGCACAGATCGCCTGACTGTCATATCTTGCTTTAATACACCCTCAACCTGATTGAGTGCATGCTTCGTGGCAGCAGACATCGGAAAGCCCGTCCAGTCCGGCAAAATATCAATGGTAAAATCGGTTATGGTCTGTTCCACTGGACGTTCATCAGCCATCAGACGGTATAAAAGCGCAATATCCCTGACCGACTTCCCCATTGGGCCAATCCCTGACATCCGCTTCTGCAGCGGATGATCAAACCCGGGAAAATGGCCTTGATCAGACACCTGACTGGGCCCCGGTTTGAAGCCAATGACACCATTGAAATGGCTTGGAAGACGGATTGAACCGCCGATATCCGAGCCAATACCGGCAGCCGCTCCGCCTGCACCAAGCAATGCACCCTCACCGCCGCTCGAACCGCCCGATGTCCTTGTAAGATCCCACGGGTTATTCGTTCTCCCGTACAGTTTATTGTCTGTTTCCTGGCAAAAGCATAGCATCGGCGTATTCGTTTTGTTCAAAATAATCGCACCAGCTCTTTTCAACCTCCTGACCGCCTCTGCATCTTCCTTGGCGATCAGATGTTTGCGATGCACAAGCCCTCCCGTCGTTTTCATTCCTGCAACGTGAAACGATTCTTTTACACTTATCGGCACACCATACAATGGCGCGTGGTTTGCTTGACTGTGCTGTTCATCCTTTTGCCGTACTTCGTCCATAGCGCTCTCATAACGGTTTTCAACCACCGCATTGATCGCAGGATTCACTTGTCTTTGATGATTGATATAGCTTTCCACAATTTCAGTGCTTGTCCGGTCGTTATGTTGGATAGTTTCAGCCAATGATGTGGCATCCATATCAAGAATAGATGATGCTCGTTTTTCAGTATCAATCGGCATTTTTTAACACCTGCCTTTTGAACAATAATTAAGACCCCGCTAAACTTTTCGCAGTAAAACCTTAATAATTCCAAGCCGCTCTCAGGTGTAGTATATCAAAAAATTGGGAAGATTTGATTGAAATGTCATTATTTCCCGGTTCATTTTCGTCATTGAGTTGACCTTATCATTTCAATAAGCCCACCCGCCCTATCTTTTCTCAGTATTAAAAACAGCACCGCGACTCACGGTACTGCTTGCTCATTCAATCACCTTTTTTTTCCCTTCTGGCTCTAACCCCCCACAGCGCCAGTGCAGATAGGACGGCTGCCGCGGCAACAATCGGGCCTTTTTTCAATTTATTGTCCTCGGTATATAACGCATCTTTCACAATCAGATTCATGTTTTGCGGACGTTCGGCGAGACGGCGCATGAAATAGCCGAACCAATCATCGCCAAATGGAATATACGTACAGAAATTGTAACCTTCATCCGCCAGTTTGTTCTGCATATCATTCCGGAAGCCATAAAGCATCTGGAATTCAAATTTATCATGATCTATATTATTTTCCTGAACAAATGTTTTCAGCTCATTAATGATATGATGGTCATGCGTACCGATGGAAGTGAATGTATCCGCCAGTAGCCTTTGTTTGGCAAGCTTCAAAAAGTTGCGGTCGACATCCTCTTTATCTGGATAGGCCACCTCGTCACTTTCTTTATAGGCACCTTTGACGAGTCTGATCCGCACATCCTTCAAGTCAGCCAAATCATCCTCCGCGCGGTAAAGATAAATATTTGAATGCGGTCCGACATTATCATAGTTTTCCGAAGCTTATGCAGTGTCAACGTTTGCTCATAATGTGCATAAATCTCCATATCGATATTGACAAATATCGTATCGTTTCGCTGCACTCAAAATGTCTTTCATATTTTCAATACAGAAGTTTTGATCAATATCCATTCCGAGCTGGGTTAATTTTACCGATAAGTGGCAATCTGCACTTTCCTTGTGAATCGCATCGAGCAGCGTGATAATTTTATTCTTGGCCTGACTGGCTTCTGTTTTTATCTGAAACAAATCACAAGTATCCAGTGTACAGATTCCTTGCTCGTTCAGTCTTAACCGCTTTCATAACACTTTCAACAGTTAGTGCCGGCAACAAATTTATCAGCACCCCAGGACAAATCCATTTTTTCGCCTGGCTGTTTAGAAATCTATTATTTGATAAACCTATGAAAATTCGTGTCATATTTGCCATGGTGACAACTCTCGATTTAATCTGTAATACATTAATGTAAGTGCATACATAATGCTCCAAATTACCACCATGCGGTGTGGTTATATTTCTATTATACTACAAATAACTCGAAAATAAATAGCATGTTAAAGATGTGAAATATTTCCGAGTTAACATCGATGACTGACATCAGACTTCCTGCTAATATAGTGCATGTTCAAAAGAAGATGGACGTTTCGAACAATCTCTATAAATACTGAAAAAGGAGAGATGACAACATGGCAAACAATATACGATTGCGAACACTGGGAAAAGACGATTAACATTTTTGCACACGTTTATTCAACAATCCGGATGTGATGAACTACTGGTTCAGTGAAGCTTATACATGGAGCTGAAGAAACTATGATAACAAAGATATCACAGCATCGCGAATTCATTTTAACTGATGGTGATGAGTCATTGGGGTTTGTGGGATTGTTTGACATTGAACAGCGGCACCGGATGCGGAATTTGCTATCATCATCGACCCACCAGGAAACGATATGCAGCACAGCCACTAAATTAGCGATGGATTATGCGTTTTCCGTGTAAACCTGCATAGCTTTATTTTAATTGTTGATAAAGTAAACGAGAAAGCGCATCATATTTATGAAAAACTCGGCTTCCGGGCTGAGGGAGAAATGATTGAACACTTTTTTATAAACGGGGAATATCATGATGGCCTTATGATGTGTATGTTTCAACGCGACTATTGGACGTTACAATAAAGAAAAGAAACTTATTAAAGATGACAATCGCTGCATGGGATTCAGGAGGTCATAGCACTTTCTGATCAAAAGAGCAGCTTGTTGAGTATCTGCCGGAAAGGTCAGGAAGTCATAGCACTTTCTGATCCTTTTCACACACTTTATTGAAAAAACATTTTCCAAATAGGTTAAGAAAACTGACTGTACGTATGCCGAAGTTTCTTCTCGTGTTGTGCATTTTTACTGGATAGAAAGTCAACTGTTCCTGCGTTTCAGTTAATTCCACCGCATACCGCCGACTTTGCCTCGAGTCTTTCGAACCGTTCATCCATCTGGTCAAAGCGCTGTCAACCTGTTCAAAACGCTTATCCATACGCTGTTCTATGCGTTTTGCCATCTGCTGCAATTGTTGATTAATATTTTCGAAAGTTTTCTAAAGCTCCTAGATTTGCTGTAACTCCGATTTTCCCATTATCCATGTCACTCCATTTTTTACTCTTTGTTACGCCTATAATATCATACGTCTTTTCATCACAGACAAATATGCCATGGCTATCTTTAACTTTAAGATAGACGGTTTCTGAACAATAGTAAAGAGTGCAAAATTAAGTTTTATGAAGGCTCACATACTTAAAGAATTATTTTTCTGCATAACATAAACGAAAAATAAAGAATGCAGATCGCCCCAAATACAATTTTCGGGAAATTTAAAAGCTGCTGGCAATATGAACAGCAGTATTAATCAGTAAACAAGACATATTGACGCTTATTCCGCTTGTTATCAAGATTGAGAAACTCCGATCCTCAGCCAGCTCCACATCAGGATCAGGCTTTTGCTTCTCAAACCTGTTTTTATTATTCTGCTTGTTTTTATCTTTATTTCGGTTTTTATTTTCCTCTGACATATGACTTACCTCCTATACTTGGCGATGTTACAGTTATTTTCCCCACTGGCTTTTAAATTATAACGAAAACTGTTAATAGCACTTAATAATTCGTCGGAGTTATTGACATATTTAAAATATTCATATACCTTTATACTATATCTTATAATAAGGGGGAAAGATTATATGGGAGATTGGCTGGCAAACATAACCGCTGAAAATAAGCAATTTCGTTTGGGGCTTACGCTGATATCCTTTTGGTGGGGACCGGTTTATATTTAACAGTACGATTAGCGTTTTTCTCCTTTCGAATGCTGCCTTATGCACTGAAATCACCTTTAAAAACATGATCAAATCAGCAGGGGATATAATCATTTCGAGGCACTCATTGAACGGCTTTAGCCGCAACAGTTGGTACAGGGAACGTTGTTGGGGTAGCAACAGCGGTCGTTGCCGGGACCAGGTGCTGTGTTTTGGATGTGGATTACCAGCGTAGTCGGATGGCAAAATATTCCGAGGGGATTCTCGGCGTCAAATAGTCAAAAATGCTAAAGGCGAAATGTCCGGCGGTCCTATGTATTATATAGAAAAGGGTCTGGGACAAAAATGGCTGGGTATTGTGTTCGCCTTTTTTGCTGTTTTTGCGGCCATCTTCGGAATCGGCAACATGATTCAGGCAAATGCTGCTTCGGATGTTGCCAATGATGTGTTCAACATTCCGCTTTGGGTTACTGGTCTGATTTTTGCTATTCTCGTCGGACTTGTTATTATTGGTGGTGTCAAAAGTATCGGCCGGACGGCGAGTATCCTTGTCCCGGTAATGGTTGTTTTCTATCTGATAGCCGGAATTTTAATTATTTTCTTGAATATCGATGCTGTACCGGCAGCTTTTGGATTAATTTTTAATGATGCCTTTACTGGTCAGGCTGTTGCCGGGGGCGCCGTTGGAACCGTTATCCGATGGGAGTTGCCCGCGGGCTGTTTTCAAATGAGGCAGGTCTGGGTACCGGCGGGATTGCCGCTGCAGCTGCCGCACGGATGTCCCTGCACGCCAGGCACTTATTTCGATGACCCAGGTCTTTATTGATACGATTATCGTTTGTAACAGTAACAGGTCTGCCTTACATGGCCGATCTATACGCAAGTGGCACTGAGGGTGCTGCACTCACAGCCCAATCGTTTGAGCTGCTGCTGCCCGGCTTTGGTGATATCATCGTCGCTGTCACACTGTTAACATTCATTTTCTCTACTATTTTAGGCTGGAGTTACTTTGGCGAAAAATGTTTCACGTACATGGTGGGCGACAACTTTACGATGCTGTACCGAGTCATTTTTGTCCTGGCTATAATCCCCGGCGCAACAATGTCACTGGATACTGTATGGAACTTGGGTGATATTTTTAACGGTCTAATGGCCATACCGAACTTAATCGGCCTATTGCTATTATCAGGGGTCGTTGTTAAGGAAACCAAACGTTTTAACGAAATACGGGCCAAAGAGAAAAAGGAAGCGGTCTAGCATATAAAAAGCGTCTTGCTCATTATAGGGCGAGGCGCTTTCAATTTGTCTTCACTAATAGGATTGGTCAACGAACTTTAGTATGAGGCCTGAATTATTCATAGAAACACATTCTGCATATATTGAAGGTCAAAATTAAAAATTCAGAAGCATTTTTATCAATTATCTTTGTAAATCTCTTTTTCATTTGATAAAAACCCATATATTACAGTTTTCCATATTGGAGTTAAAAAGGACATACGTATCGATGGAGGAAACTCATTTTTAAATTTTCCTTGAGTCTGCGCAAATTGGCTAACACATTGGAAGCTGCTGTATTCGATTCAGCGTGCTGTAAAAGGCATTCTTATATAGCGAACTACTGGACAATTTGAATGTGATATAGCGTCCGGATCGAATCACTTTCGGCAATTTTGATTAAACTTGTGCGAATGGTTTTGGATTTGATGCTTTTTTCATCTTTGTCGGCATACAAGGCGGCGTAGTCCATTATTTAAATTGTAGCCAGGAACAGCAATCTGTATTGTTTGCGTTGATTTCAAACGCTGTGCTGCTCATTTGGCCAAAAGCGAGCCGAGCTTCTTCTTGATGTAGTTTTTTCATTTTGCCGCGCTCAGCGTAAAATTGTACGGTATCCTCCGGCGAATTCATCCAGTGTTGTGACGATAAAAGTGGGATAAACAACAATTGATCACGGCTTTTCCAGTTTTCAACATCACATTACGGGGTTCATCCAACTGGCAGCTTTGTATGTAAATGCCGTAGAATTCATGATGGCGGCCATCATAAATGTCGATTTCAGGATCATCGAGTATCTCACTTTCAAACTCACCGGCAATCCGCTGCAGGCGTTTGGTTAGCCTTCAAACGGATAACATAAATCCGCCAGTTCTTCACAAAGGTCGTACAACCGTGTGGAAATCCACTATCACACGGATGAATGATCTTGATGTGCGGATACTTCTTTCTTAATCGTTTCAGTTCAGGACTACGAAAGCAACGATTTGTCTTGATGTATACACGTTTCGGCACGCAAGGAGCTTTGAGGCAATCACTGTATACCTTCAAACATAAATGGGATGGTAGCCATTTTCACCGTAATGTGGGTTAATACGAACTGCCATACTGATCCCCCGTAGGTTTGGTGAATTGGATGAATCAATATCCAGCACCAGGATTTCAGGCGGTTCCAGTTCTTGAAAACGTCGTAATGTTTGATTTACCGTTTGAAGCTGTTTCATGGTTTCCCTTGTCAAATGTTGTTTAATCGGGACATTGTAGGCTGAGAAGCGAGCTCAGGCTATCCAGAACGGTTTGTAAATACCGGATCATATTTTAAGTATCGCCATGATCGTCCGCATCGTAACCGGCAGCATTCTGATAAATCTTTTGCATGATAACATCATGATTGACATGACTGCGATGAGATACGCCATCTTTTATATGAACCATTTCTTCAATTGCTTTATGTAATCTGATAACATGATCAAACTCTTGATAAAGCAACAGACCGGCATCGCCTGTTAAATCACCACCGTCAAAATTTACTTTTACACGTTTATTGAAGTTCATGGATTTTTCGTTTACACTAGTAGTCATAGAAGGAGCCTTGGTATTGTTTAGTCACTTATTACATTACCAAAAGTTGGGCTCCTTTTCATTTATTTTACTTTCACTTTTTGGGTGATCAGCGTTAATGCTCAAAAGTGCTGTTATAACGGGATCACCGAAGAATATATCATGAAGTTATGAATAATTCAGGATGAGGATAACTATTGGCTAATATCGTCGTACTGACCACTACCACGTGTGAATCCCGGATGATGAGGGGTGTCGCGCGAAAGATGAGGGGTGTCGCGCGATATTTAATGGGTGTTGCGCGATATTTTACCATTTACGCGCGAAAACACAGGGTGGCCGCGCGAAACACTGCAAATATTACGCGAACCAGAACTTTCGCCAGGCGTGCCGCATCACTATCACCCATCATGTGCCTAAAACTTTCTTCCCTTCTTCACAAAGGTTACAATAACTGAAGAAAGGAGTACACTCATGACACAATATAGCCAACTACCCGAATCAATCAGACATCTAATAGATCGCAATCGAAATAACAATCAGAGCAATGAATTCAATAATCTCATCCGCCAAGGCGGTTATGTCCCGCCCGAGCAAGACTTGCTGAACGATGCTATCACGGCTTTGAGCATGGGGAAAAATGTCCTGCTGAAAGGTCCGACCGGTTCAGGAAAAACACGATTTGCCGAAACACTTTCAAATTTATTTAATCAACCGATGTTCAGTGTGAATTGTTCCGTTGACCTCGACGCGGAAAGTCTCATGGGATTCAAGACGCTTGACTATGAGAACGACAGACAGGTTATCGACTTTGTACCAGGTCCAGTCACAAATGCCATGAAGAACGGAACATTTCTTTACATCGATGAAATAAACATGGCCAAACCGGAAACATTGCCGCTCATTAACGGGGTTCTGGATTACCGCCGGACGATTACCAACCCTTTCACGGAAGAAATCATTACGGCCAAAGAGGGATTCGGCGTTGTTGCTGCCATTAATGAGGGCTATGTCGGTACAGTTCCGCTCAACGAAGCACTCAAAAACCGCTTTATCGTGATTGACATCCCGTACTTGCAAGGTGAGCAATTAAAGCAGCTGATTCAAGCGACCAGCCGGCTGGAAGATGAACGGACGATTGATTTGTACGTCCGCCTCTCCGGCGATTTGATTCAAGCCGTGACACAAGGCAAACTGGCTGAAGATGCTGCCTCGATCCGTGCACTGGTTGATGCCTGTGATTTGAGTGCGATGATCCCGCCAAAACGTGCGATTCGCCGCGCGATTGCCGATAAACTGGATGAAGACAGGGAAAAAGAATTTGTGCTAACCATGGCCGAAACATTATTTGGCTAAATAACCAATCAACGTCTTTCAGATAGGAGCATCACCATGTTTCGTTTTCGTGAAAATAACGTCGATACCCGTCTTTACCTGCAGCTGCAGGATATGGCAGCCGTCCTGTCGGGAATCCCTGATTTAAAATTCGACTATGCCTATGGGTCAGCGATTGATAAGGAACATTTTAAACTAACGGCAAGCGCTAATTGGGGTATCGGCAATAAGAGAGCAAGGGAAGCAGGATTAAAGACCGACATTCTGCTGCGGACAGTTGGGACATTGCACCATTCCGATATTCCTGTCATGCAGCATCTCATGGCGGCTATTTCCGAATCAGCACTTACGAAATTTGCGGGGCAGTTGTTCACGTTGTTTGAGAATATCCGGCTGGAAGAAATCGTCAAAAAAGAACGGCCCGGAACGACAGAGCTATTTGCAATTCGCCGGCGTTATTTAAGGCACTATTTTTCCCAGCAGCTGGAGGCAAACGTGACCAGGAGCCTTTCCCTCGATGAGTTATACTGCCTGATTTATTTATCGATTCAGGCTGATACACCTGATCCTTCCTTCCCATCAGCAAACGAAAAACAAGTGGAACAGCTGGATACCCTGAAACCGATTCTTTTCGAGCTGTTTGAAGCCAGCAGCACAAACGATGTTGCGAGATTAACCGAAACGATTATCTTCCGGCTGGAAAATAACTATACCGACATGATGCATGATTATTTTATTTTTCCAGTCGACGATTTATCAAGCTATACCGAAAAAAATGCCTTTGATGAGCTGACGCGTACGGATCCGCTGGCAAACGACAGCTTGGAAGAGGACGTCAGTGACGAAAAAAGTGAAACATTCGAACAGCAATTTTCCACTTGGCACGGGGAAAATGAAAATGCCGATCGAAATCAAAATTTCATGCAGTTTGAATTGGAACAGGGGACCCGGTCGAGTCTGATGGGTGAAGGTGCACGGGAAACGGAAGAAGGCGACCAGGCAACAGCCGCCATTCAAGGCTCATCGGGTAAGAGCGAACAAAATGATTATTCCGTTATGGAAGCTATGGCGAAACGGCAGGCCGGTCAGGATAACGAAGCGTCCGGTGGTGCCTATGGACGGGAAAACCAGTATGCCGTTAAAGAAATCAAAAATGCTGAAACACCATCCGACGCTGATGAGGAACTGTACCGCGAATACGCTGAGGAAATCGCACCGCATCAGCGCAGGCTTTCGAAAACGATTGAAAAAATGCTGGAACATAAACGCCAAACACCACGCCGCAACTTATCTACCGGCCGTTTGTCAAAAAAATTGACCGCCGTTGTGACCGAAGAATTCCCGCGTCTTTTTTACAAAAAAGATGACGAATCGCGTGAAATGGATGCTGCCTTTACATTACTGGTGGACTGTTCCGCTTCAATGCTGAACAAGATGGAGGAAACCAAAAAAGGGATCGTCCTGTTCCATGAAGTGCTAAAAAGTTTAAACATTCCACATGCCATTATCGGTTTCTGGGAAGAAGCAACAAGTGTAAAAGAGCAGCTCCAGCCAAATTATTTTCATAAAATCCATTCATTCGATGATTCGCTTTATCAGAACCATGGCGCAAAAATTATGCAGCTGGAGGCTCAGGAAGACAATCGTGACGGCTACAGCATTCGTGTTGCTGCTGAAGAACTTGAAGCCCGCAATGAAAAGAACCGCTTCCTGCTTGTCTTCTCGGACGGTGAACCAGCTGCATCCAACTACAGTGAAAATGGCATCATCGACACAAATATGGCTGTTTCCGAAACACGCAAAAAGGGCATTGACGTAATCGGCATGTTTCTTTCGGAAGGCGACATCAGCGAACAGGAAGACGAACTGATGCAAAACATCTACGGCCGTGAACGCATCATGATACCAACCATCGCCGACCTGCCCGAACAATTCGCCCCACTGCTGAAAAAATTGCTGTTGAAAGCAATGTAAGTGGGACAGGGGGTCAGACCCTCTGTCCCATTCCAATCTATCGAACCCTTCCAATAACACTTTTGGGAATACCTGTCACTCTGGCAAGCTGCCTGATTGACACACCATTTATCTTTTTCAATTCAAGTATAAGCGCATCCCTTTCCCTCTTCTCCATTTGTTGAATGGTGCTTCTGGATGGTAACCCCAGTTTCTCAAGATAGCTGATAATATCTTGGTCAGATGCCTTTATTTTAGGATGACTGTCCAAAAATTCATCATTGTTCGTTGACCTCATATAGTCGGAAAACAATCGGAGGGCTTTATTTTTGTCAGGAGAAAACAATTGAAGGGTAAATTCGGTGTCAACAAGTGTGGGGTGTCCTAAATACTCGTGGAAACTTGTCCATTGAAAGTCACTTACATCGCGAACCATACCAGCCTTTACAGGATTTTGGTGTATATAACGGAGGACCCTCATAAAACCTGGAATATACTCGACGGTTTCACTTTTAAAACGATCCTGAAATAAGTGACCATTCCGTTCATATTTATCATTATACCAAAGAACATAACCGGTGCAGATCCGCTGAATTACCTTCGAGACGCTCTCATCTGTTTCTTTAATCAGTAAATGCACATGGTTGTCCATCAGGCAATAAGCATATAGCTCAAACTGACTCACCACCTTACATTTTCCAATAGCTCTCAGCAACTTAACCCTGTCCTCCCGATCTTCAAAAATTACTTGCTGATTAATGCCCCGCAGCATAATGTGGTATATACCATTAGTACTCCTCTTTCTCGGTCTTCTGGCCATAGACTCACCTCCTTTCGTGGGACAAAGGGTCTGACCTCATGTCCCATTTATACTCAATATATTCTATACCGAATGTTAAAACCCTCTTTTTACTGGAATAAAGGACCTGGCTCCTTGTACCTAGTATAGAAAAATAAAAAACTGGAGATGCTACGGTCAACAAAATGTACTTAGGTGGGTGTCTTGTCATGAGAAACGATGAACGGTTTAAGAAACATGCTAAAAACGTACAAAATGAAACCGGCAATCCTGCTATTTTAAATGATGTCATTGATAATGGCTTCGAGCAATATCCAGGTCATAATGAAAAGCTTACAAACAACAGGCCTCTATCACCAACACAAGAGGTTGCGCAAAACAATATTGACGGGAAAACATGGCAGTAGGGACACGGGGTCTGACCCTCTGTCCCAATCCTACCTTTCACGCCGCTTCAACAGCATATACTCCATAGCGCCTGTACCTAGAAACACACCGCACAATATAAGAATGAATCCGATGGCATGATTGAACGTTATGGTTTCATTTAAAAATACTGACGAGCCAATAACTGCGAAAAGGGTATTCAGATTCAGAAAAATAGCCGATTCGGCAGGTCCTACCTTTTTAATGGCGTAATTATAGGTCATATGACCAAATGCTGTTGCTAACACAGCGCTGAATAAGAAGGCTGAGCCCAGCTGCCAGTCAATCAATTTCGTAATTTCGCCGATTCCTGAACCAAGCGCCTGACTCGCTAAAAAGATAAACACCGCACCAAACACAAGCATATACCCCGTTGCCAGTCTTGGATCAAAGGTCGGTTTCAGTTTGCTGATCAAAACGAAGCTAAATCCCTGTACAGCGACCCCTAAAAATACAATGAGGTCACCCATGGAAACTCCCGTCAATTCACCTGTTCCCATAATCGTCGTTACAACGACACCAACAAATCCCAAAACAAACCCGAAAACGCGCACCCACGTCATGCGCTGGCGCAAAATAAGAAAAGCCATCATCGCCGTTATGAGCGGATTCATTCCTAAAATGAGCGACCCATTAATACCGGTTGTCATCTCCAGACCCACCGCAACAAACGAATGATGCAAAATAACGTTAAAAATCGCTATGTAAAAAATAATGAGCCATTCATGCTTATCAGGCAGCCTGAATATCCCCATGAAAGAGCAAATCACTAACACAGCAACTCCCGCTGTCATCACCCGGAAGCCTGTTAAGAGCATCGGATCAATCGCATCGACCAGCACTTTTATCGCCGATACATTCAATCCCCACATCAGCATGACCAATAATAAAAGTGTATAAATCCTAATCATAAATCGATTCACCTGCTTTCGAAAAAGCTATATCTTTATATGGTAACAGGATAAGGACCATTTTTCTTCTCAATAGCCTTATAGAATTATAAATCATGTACCGTATATTGTATTTCTCTTTTACTTTATCAGCATGTTATACTAGTATAGTATATTTTGAATTTGAGGAGGAAACAAATGGCTAAACGCCTATTTCTTTATTTATTGACCAACATTCTCGTCCTGACTACCATTGGTATTGTCTTTTCGCTTATCGTTATGTTTACAGGTGTTAGCGGCTCGTTCACAAATAGTGCTGAAGGGTTAGCGGGTATCAATTATGGATCGTTGTTGATATTCAGTTTGCTCATCGGCTTTATAGGCTCATTTCTTTCATTAGGTATGTCACGCATTATTGCCAAAAAGATGATGCGGGTCAAAGTGCTGGATCCGAACGGCCAATTATCCGCACAGGAACGTAACATCGTTGATAAAGTCCATCGGCTGTCGCGTGCAGCAGGACTCATGCATATGCCTGAGGTCGGCATATACCAATCGCGCGAAGTAAATGCCTTTGCGACAGGTCCTACGAAAAAACGCTCACTCGTTGCCGTTTCAAGCGGATTACTGAATGAAATGGATGATGATGCGGTTGAAGGCGTCATTGCCCATGAAATCGCACACGTGGCCAATGGGGATATGGTAACGATGACGCTATTGCAGGGTATCGTCAACACATTTGTTGTCTTTTTATCACGGGTGGCGGCCATTCTCGTGTCCCGGCTTGTACGCTCAGAACTACAATACGTCATTCGCTTTATCTCAATCATTATTTTTCAAATCGTATTCTCAATCCTTGGAAGTATTGTCGTCAGCGCATTTTCACGGTGGCGTGAATATCGGGCGGATCAAGGAGGCGCGGATCTGGCCGGACGCGACAAAATGGCCCATGCGCTGCGTTCGCTGAAAAGCCGTACCGGACTTGCGCAAGCCGATGACCGGACGGATGATTCAGCCGTTCAAACCATGAAGATAAATACAAAAGGGAAAGCTGTATCGCTCTTTTCATCCCACCCTCCTATCGAAGACCGAATTGCGCGTTTGGAACAAAGATAGGAAAGTAAGAAAAACTCGGGCCCAGCCTCGTTTTTCCAGAGGTCGATGCCGGAAGTCAGACTTAATGAAATCGGCGAATTAGCCGATTTCAAGATTAAAAAGCTCCCCTGAAATGATATATTTAAAAAACCGTCATGATGCCTGTGTTGGCTCGTGACGGTTTTTTTAAATAACATCGAGGGGTGCGGAGTTGATTTGGTCTCGCACGATTCAGGAGCGCTCTCGCACGGTTTGAAGATTCTCTCGCACGTTTCAGGAGCACTCTCGCACGATTTGAGGATTCTCCCGCACGTTTCAGGAGCACTCTCGCACGATTTGAGGCGCTTCTTGCACGTTTCAGGAGCACTCTCGCACGATTTGAGGTTCTTCTCGCACGATTAAGAAGCGCTCCCGCACGTTTCAGGTGTTCTCCCGCTCACTGCGATGACTTATTAGCGTCGGACTGGCTATTTTTTCGTTTGACTTCATCAACATCGGTATCGCTGTAAATATTCGTTCCGCGGCCGCCTGTGGTCCGGGCAATGAATTCCTTTGCCTCATTATACGACAAACCGGATTGCCGGCTTTGTTCTCTGACCGCTTTCTGATCAGTTCCATCAAATTTGTTTTGTTCCTTCATTTAAAAACCTCCACATGCGCTTTGGCATTATTTTGCGCAACAAAGGAGTTTTCATAACGACAAATTATTTTTCAAATAAAATCCAGTTGGCGTTCCTCCCGGCATTCCGGACATCTTTTCGGATGCACAAAGCCTTTTTGCCTGTAAAACTGCTGCTCGCCGACAGTAAAAATGAAACGTTCAGTACATTCATGGCATTTCAAATAGATATCATGCGGTTCAGAAACCTTCAATGCCGCGTTGATACTGTCGCGCCTGTCAGCCGCAACCTGCTCATCCGCCAGTGACCCTGTCTCCAAATCCTGAATAACTTCCCGGATTCTTGCTCGCACCTTCTTATAGTCAATCTTCTCCCATTCCTTTAAATAAGGAATATATTGCTTGTCGCCGGTTTCCGCGATTTTCTCAAGAAACAGCATAATCATGCCGCGGTTCCGGTCTTTCAAATAATACATATCAGGATGTTCTTTACCAGCTGCCAGCCACTCATTCCACTCATGCAACAATTCATCAGCAATCTGATCACGCTCAATTTCCCAACCGCGTTCCGTAAAAATAATCATCGGCAATTTTCCGCTGTACTCAATAGCCAGAAAGTCACGATTTAACATCCAGTCAACCTTCGTCAAAACATCATCCATTTTATCAGCTCGGAAATAGCCATAAACCGGACATTGATCCAGTTCGAGCTGCAGGACCTTTTTCTCGCGTGACCCTTTCAAAATTTTGGCAAGCAATGTCCTGCCACCTTCTGCAATAATTTCATCCGCCGCGCGTAAAATTGCCCGAATTTCGTCTTCTTGTAACTGTTTCATTAAAATGGCAACTCCTCATCGGAAATATAATGGTGATTTTTGTGTTTTTCTGGTTGCTTTCCAGGTTTTGCCGCCCCTGAATTTTCAGGCCTTAATATTTCACCAAACTTTTCTGCGTATAATTCGCGAATCCAGACCTTTACAGGTGCTTTCCACTGTTGTTTAGGCGAAGGAATATTTTTGATCAGACTTTTTGGCTTCATGCCAAGTTCCTTTGCCATTTGAATATCAGCCTGGTTGAGCCTGCAACGCTTTTTAGCCTCTGCCCACGTTGCATTCTTCATACTTTTTCCCAATTATCTCAATCCTTTCCATGTTACAACCCAACTAAACCTTTCCATTACATCAATGGTATCACTTATGAACAAAAAAAGGCCAGGTACGTGGTGGTCCTGACCTTAAACTGATGGCAGACAACGGGCAATAGCCTTTATCCGCATGTTGTTGTCCCGTTTCAGCCGGGACATTTGCGTCAAGCTTTTATGCTTCATTCAATACACTGACAGGGTTAAACACTTCATAATGCCTGTAATCGCTTGACACGCCCCAGTCTTTAAGCCCGCGATCAACCGCTTTCATGAATGGCGCTGGCCCGCAGCAATAGAAATCCGCCTGATTCCCGCATGACAGAATGGATTGCAGCCACTGGAGATTGACATAGCCTTCTTTATCATAATTGTGCTTTGTCCGGTCCTCTTCATTGGGACTATCATAGCAGACAAATGACGAAATATTCGGGTGGTCGGCAGCCATCTGTTCAACATGGTCCTTCATCGCATGGGACGAACTGTTTTGTGTTGCATGGATGAACGTTACCGGCCGATCAGGGGCTTTTTCAGCAAGCGTATCCAGCATGCCGACAACCGGTGTCACGCCAATTCCGCCACTAAGCAGGACAATCGGCTCTTTTTCGCTCGTAATTGTAAAGTCACCCGCTGGAGCGGAAAATTCCAGCATATCGCCTTCAGCCACTTGATCATGCAAATAATTGGACACCACCCCGTCAGGCACTTCCCCCTTTCCTTTTTCACGTTTAACACTTATTTTATAATGATCCTTGCCGGATGCTCCGGACAGGCTGTATTGACGCATATGGGTATGAGGTTCACCGTCAATGTCTGCTTTGAGCGTCAGATACTGGCCTGCTTTATAAGTCGCAAGCGGTTTGCCATCTTTAGGCTTAAGACAGAACGAGACAACATCATCGGTTTCCTGAATTTTTTCCTCAACGACAAATTCACGGAATCCGGTCCAGCCCCCTTCCTGCTCTTCTGTTTCACGATACTTTTTCTGTTCGATTTCAATAAAGAGATTGGCGATATAATCATAAGCAGCCGTCCATGCATCAATTATCTCGTCTGTGGCCGCTTTCCCCAGAACATCTTTAACGGCCTGGATCAGCGCCTCACCGACTACCGGATATTGGTCAGGTTTGACACCAAGCGATACATGCTTTTCAGCAATACGCTCGACAAGCTGATTGATATTCTCCAGACTGTCGATATTTTCGCCAGCTGCATAAACCGAGTAAACGAGTGCTTCCTGTTGCAGGCCTCTTTTTTGATTCGTCTGATTGAATACGTTACTGAGTTCGGGAACTCTTTCGAACAACAATTCATAGAAGTGCTTGCCAATTTCAGTACTGTTTTCCTTTAAGACAGGTGCGCTCGCTTTTACAATTTCAAGTTTTTCTGCATCAAGACTCAATTGAATTCCCTCCAGCTATTATTGTTTTGACAGGAGTTGTTCCTATATACACCATGTTAAGCTTGTGATGCACATCACACTGTGATTCACATCACACCTGGCCGTGACAGTTTTGTGAAGAATATCACATGAAGATGGGACAAAGGGTCTGACCCCTTGTCCCACTTCATTGTCTGTCACAATCAATACATGATACACTTAAATGACTTATTTTGAGTTTGGATGGTGCCACATGAGAAAGCTATTTGCCTTCTTCACATTTTTGTCATTTATAGTTACTTGTTTCGTGAAATTGTATCAGGATACCCATTATTTTAAACTTGAAAATGTTACATTTCGCAGCTCAAAACTACCGGCAAACGCTAAGTTCACCATCCTGCAGATAAGCGACTTGCATAATCACGTTTTTGGTGCTGACAACGACCGACTGATCAGCACTGTTAAAATGGCAAGGCCCGATCTGATTGTAATAACAGGTGATCTCATTGACCGAAGAACCAAGACATTTGACCATGTTTTTTCGCTGGTCGAACGGTTAACTGCGATCAATCCACATGTGCTGTTCGTATCCGGGAATCATGAATGGGGAAATGGCCGCTCCGCCGAATTCCTGAATGGCCTTGAAGAGCGGAACATTACGATTCTGAACAACCGGAACACCCAATTCACAAAAGGAACTGTAACGCTTAATATAGGTGTTGGATGACCGGCAACAAGAACACGATATCTCATCAAAAGCCTTCAAAAACTTGCGCAGCGAATACTACACTATTTTGTTGTCCCATGCACCCGACATTACGAAACAGTATCAATCCATCCCGGCTGATCTTATTCTAAGCGGCCATACACATGGTGGTCAGATAAGATTGCCGTTTATTGGCGCATTGCTCGCACCCGGTCAGGTCCTCTTCCCAAAGCTTGACAGAGGCACGTTTCCACTTGATCCGGAGCAGTATCTGTATATTGACAGCGGACTGGGCACGACCCGACTTCCAGTACGCTTTTTCAATCAAAGTCAGATGAGCCTGGTGACGATTACAGGGTAAGCTAGCGTGTGAAATCAATAATAGAGTAGGGTAACCATTTTCATGGCTACCCCCTCATCAAACCGTACGTGCCCTATTAAGGCATACGGCTTACCAGCGTGTTACAATAATTAACAATGCACCACCATTCTTTGGAGCATTCTTATTGCTTATTTCGCATCCTTCATTGTGCATATTCAGCTTGTTTATACCGAAGTATCTTTAACTGTTCGCATTGCACATCTTTACAAATGCGAATCCACGAGGTCGCTCCCCTTCCGTTCATGTATTGTTTTGTCAATACATTACTCCCGTACTATGAGAACGTCTGACTCCTCTGCCCACAGCCAAAACTTCGGCTTACCCTTATATTTGACTGCCCTAACGGTGAGGCAGAGGCCTCACGGGGTTGTCACACCTTCCTTCCATACATACCCAGTACCATCACACAGTAAGCTACAACTAATCGGCTGATTCATAGGTTAGTTGTCAATGAAGGATTTCCCATTAATTTCGGATGGTCACCAACTTACCATGCCGCTGTACCTTTACACTTCTGCATTTGGGTCTGCATGGCCGACTTCGGGTCTCTCGATTTTCCGCATCTCCTTCAGACACCACCTCACGATGATGCCCTAGATTAGTCTTCACCAGCTGTATCAGCACTCTGGTGGAAGGACTTTCACCTTCGTGATAACAAACCTTCCAGGATTTGCAGAGCCGTTCTTACCCAGGGTATCGTACTCCAATCCTTTGACAGTTCGTTCAGTGTAGCCATCTACACTAGGTGCGACTGCCCGTCGCGCAAAACAGCCCCCCTTTGCCGTGAAAAGAGGGGCTGTTTTGTCTGTTACCACTGATCGATCAGTGTATTAGCCATAGTCTGAAGTTCTTCATGTGCTTTTCCTGATATGCGCCCGGTCTCTTCCTGATAATTGACGAGCACATTAAAACCTTCCATATGCTTGATCACTTTATCCTGCAAATCATTTTCCTCGTAGTGTCTGACAGCTGTCAAATGCATTTTAAGAGCGCGTGCTGCACTTTCATCCATAATCTCCCCACTGTCCAAGAGTGATGTCACCAGTTCTTGTATATCTCCTGCATTTACCGGCTCGTCAGGCGTCTCACCCATCAAATCGACAATACGGCCTTCTCGTTCAGGGTCTACGATGCCATCCAAATCATCAACCATGTAATCTCGCAATTGCTCCCAGTCAGATGCACCGATGTCTCTTACACGGCCATCATTATAAACTTGTTCAAACGTTTCAAATCCATCGCCGCCCTGACCGGTGAAACCATTTGTTGTCACCTGATATTCCTCGTCCAGCTGAATTTCCTCAAGTTCGCCATCAACCTCAACGTACATTTCGACAACACGATTGCCCGGTTCTTCTTCACTGTCATAATAGAATTGCATACCGGACACATGCAGGAAGCCGCCGTTTTCAGCTGGAGCCTGGCGAACACTGTGCTCCAGAATATCCTTGATTTCCTGGCCGGTCAACGTCGCGACCACTGGATTGTTGCCAAATGGCAGAACGTTGATGACTTCACCGGCTGTAATTTCACCTTCATCAATCGGCGCACGGATACCACCGCCATTTTGAAAGGCAATAACAGTCTCAGGAAAACCTTTTGCCTTTGCCCCAGCGAGCATTGCATCTGTCACCAGGTTACCCAGCTCGGTTTCGTTGGCGCGGACGCTGTCGTCACCAGGTTCATCCTGACGCGGGTTTGTCAGATCTTTCATGGCCACTGCACCAATTTCCTCATTCATGACCTTATCAACTTGTTCTTGATACGGAGCAAGTGCTTCGGCAGCTTCAGGGTCTTCAGTAAATTCATCCACTGCAAGCAATTCGCCGTTATAACCTGTCACCACACCGTTCTCGTCAAATGTCACATCGAGTGTGCCAAGGTTTTCAGCATATTGTCCGGCCTGGACGATAACAGTAGGATCTTTCGCTTCCCCATCATCATCTTCCTCTACGCTTACCGGCTCGTCCAATGCCGTGTGCGAATGACCGCCGACAATCACATCGATGCCATCAACCTCTTCGGCAAGACGCAAATCATTGCCCACTTCAGGTGCACTGTCATACCCGAGGTGATTCAGCGCGATGATCTTGTCAATGCCCGCATCCTCAAGACCCTCCACTGTCGCCTCAGCCGTTTCTTTAAAGTCGCTAAACGTGACATCGGCAGGGTTGGCGATATTCGCCGTATCCTCAGACGTCAAACCGAAAATCCCGACTTGTTCACCGTCAATTTCCTTGATAATACTATCGTAAACTTCCCCGTTTTCTGGATCACTGGCGAGCGACTGATTCGTTTCAAGGCCGCTCATGTAAGGATCCTGTGAAAAATCAATATTTGTACCCAGGAATGGGAAGTTGGCATTTTCAACGAATGCTGACAGCGATTCATGACCGCCTTCTTCACCACCCAAATCGAATTCGTGATTACCGAAAACCATGGCATCAAAATCCATCAAGTTCAGTAATTCCAAATCAGCCTGTCCGGTGAATTCATTGAAATACAAGGTACCGGAAAAAACATCACCGGCATGCAAAAGCAATGAATCCGGGTTTTCCTCTCTGAATTCTTTGACCGCGGTCGTCATTTTCGGCAGTGGTTCCACACGAGCATGTGTGTCGTTCATGTGCATAATTGACAGGTCAAAATCACTAGCGGTCTCTTCAGCTGCCTCCAAATCGATCTGCGTTAAAATTGGATCGTGATCACTCGCCCGGCCATGCATATCCGTGAAGTCAGCATTGACATGCAGCACGTCAGTCTCTGTCACATCAGCCAGATTATCGGATACAAGCACATGATCAAGCACCTGTGAGTTGCCCTGGTAAAGATAGGTGTACCGCTCTTCCTCAGGCACGGACATCATAGCATTGGTCAGTTCGTCACCTTCAAGAATGTCCATCGTTTCCGTAAATTCAAAGTCATTCATATCACCTAAAACAACGACATTTTCATCCGGATTGTCTGCTTTAATAGCCGTAACAAAATCGTTGACGATACGGGCCAGCTCATGACGCTGGTCTTCGCTTCCTTTGACCGGCGGCTGATTCTGTCCGAATTCACCATCATCACCGCTCTTGGAGTTAAAATGCGTTGCTGCCACGACAACACTTTCACCATTAAATTCAAACTGGGCCGCCAGAGGCTTTCGTGTATCTTCAAGTGCAGCTTCATTTGGCGAGAAGCGTCCCGGGTTCAGCGTTAATTGGCCATCTTCATAATCTGTCGCTTCAGTCGCCGTTCCGTGCTCACCATCCGTCAAGGACACACGTTCCGGATTGTAAAGGAATCCGACGCGAATATTACCGTGTGGTGCCCCGCCATCCTGATTGTACTCAGGATCAATATTGGCATAGTCGTAATCAGGTCCTCCCTGCTCGCTGATTTCGTCAGTCAGCCGTTCATAACTTGCAGAAGCATCCGCACCATCAGGGCCTTCATCCTGGCCGTTGTTATCCATCACTTCAACAATCCCTACAATATCCGGGTTGTCCATGTCATTTGCAAAAGCGCGAGCAATGTTTTCTGATTTTTGTGGTGACGTTTCACTTTCGTTTGCCGAAAAGTTTTCCACGTTATAAGTAGCAACTGTCAGCTTGTCTTCATCTTTTTCGATAGTTGTTTGTTCCTCCGGCTGGGTATCGCCTTCTTCAAAAACCGACTCCACCTCATCCAGATCGGCATAGACTTTGTAATTTCCGTAACCGTAATTCACCACACCATCAACAGGTTCCGTGAACTTGTCTCCTGTTTTAACCGCGAAATCTCTTGCTTCATCGTTTGGATGCAGCTTATACTGAATCGTTTGCGCATTCGGTCCTTCTTCTGTTAAACGAATGCCGCCATTCGCCGTTGTGTTTTCCGGTGTGAATTCATTTGTTGCTACAACCAGATCACCATGTTCCTGCGGAGCAACTGCTCTGGATGGTGCTACTTCCACACGCATCCCTTCAAGACTTTCCCAAAAATCAATCGCATAGTTATCCGGTTCAAAACTGTCAAAACCGTCTTTACCAACAATTTCTCCAGGAATATCGCTTGATGTCAGCTCAACCGGTGACGGTAATTCAACATCGCTATCGGTGACATCAACAGCGCCGCCCTGGTCATCACGCGCATTAATTTCTGTAACCGGCAAATCTGTTTCGGTCCGATCATCATAGCCATCGATATGATATTCATCGACCTCTCCAGTTACACTGACGAGATCGCCCACGTCGACACTAGCCGCATTGCCTGTGTAGACAACGATCCCTTCTGATGTTTTGTCATTCCCGTCATAGTTTTCTTCAGGCGTCTGCATATGAAAATAATGCGAACCTCTAATCTCGTATTCATACGTGACAATCCCTTCAACGTCCTGAACGGTGCTGCCGGTCATCGGTGATTCATGTCCTTCTCCCTGAATATCGTGAATCATCACACCATCTTCAGGATTGTAGACGGAATAGTCGAAAACTGCGACATCACTCGATTCCAATCCATCTTTTTCAGCAATCGCTCTGATTGTTACATCCTCATCAACAGTTATCGCACCGCTGTATGGCTCACCATTTTCTGATGGGTCACTCCCGTCTGTGGTATATAAAATATCAGCATCCTCTGTTCCGGTTTCCAATGTGACTTCCGACCCCGCCGGAATAGTCCCTGAATCAGGACTGGCTGTTACAGGCTGGACAACCGACGCGTCCCCCACGATATCCGACTGGCTGCGCGGGATAATCTGCTGATCTGAATCAAATTGCGTCACAACACCGGTAATCGAATCATAGGTAACACCGGTTTCCAGGGTAAGGCCACCTGTCTCATCCCGTACCACAAATGTATTCCCGGCTTCATCTTCAGCTGTATAATTGGCCCAATCGCCGCCATCATCAACGTCTGTGAGTGTGACATTTTCAATGACAGCCAGTTTCGATTGATGATTTTCCAGCTCATTGCCATTGAGCGTCAAAGGTTCAGGAATGTCAGCACCTTGAGTTTTCTCATCAACTGTCGTACTGTCGAGCTGCAGCAATCCTCGATAGTCATTCAAACTGCCGGTCACAGTGATTTCATCGCCCGCTTGCACATCAAGGCTCGTTGGCCGCACAGCAATCGCTGCTGTATCGTCCTGAATTTGAATGGTATTTTTTAACTTAGCCGTGACAACACCTTGCGTTTTCGCTTCACCAGTGCCTTGGTCCCTTACATCTGCAATTGACTGCAATTCAAGCGGTTCATCCGGGTCTTCCGAAGCAAATCGCATATCGCTCGGTTCCTTAAGGCCATTATGGCTGTGGTATTCCACCATATCACCGGTGACGATAATCTCCTCATCCAAGTTGTCCGGATTTGAATGCAATCCAAATTCTGCCCGGTACTCGTCTGTCACCTGAACAAACAACATGTTATCAAGATCCGTTTCACCGGCTTCATCTGCCAGCGCAACATTATAATCCTCCCGAAAATCAGTGCGCGACACATTACCGGGGCTGATCACATACCCGACAATATGCCCCTTGACTGTCTGCTCACTACCGTCATTATCCTTCTCAATCGCATCCGCGACAGTGATTGGCTCGTCCGCCTCAGCAGCGTGCACCCCAACGGGAATCACTGCTTGCATCAGCGTACCTGTCATCAGTACAAAAATCATCAGCATACTGCAATATTTCCGCCTGATCCGTGCTTGCATTGTCCTCTCCCCCTTTTTCGATTTTTCACCGGTTAATCAAACCGATAACATTCCAAACACATGAAAATACATTTACTGGATGGCTAAGTAATCATCATCAACCGGATAGGCATAAGTAACAAAGCGATCCGGTGCACCCCCAACATAATCAAATGGATAGCACGTTGAAACGACAAGAACCTCCTCTCCCGTTTCCCCTATGACAGATGTATCATCAGCTGGAACAATTTCAGTCACCTTAATTTCGTATGTATAATTGCCATAAGGTGTTGTGACGTTATAGCGGTCCCCGATTTCAATTTTGTCGAACTGCCGGAAAACAGTATCCCGATGGCCTGACAAAACAATTTGATCATTTTGACCGGGATAGACTGAATCTGTTAAGTGACCCACGCCCTTTGCCAGAGAATCCGGATCTGCCCCTTCGACTATCGGTAATACCTTGTCCAATTTGGGTATCTCCAGAGTTGCGAATGCATCACCAACTGACGTCTTGAAATCATCCGGGGCTTCGGGACGCATACCTGCAGCATTACCCTCCGGCTGTTGGGCAATCGCTTCTTCTGCCTCTTCCAATGAAGCTTTCCGGGCTTGGTCATGGGAAACGTATTGATAGCCAAATATCATCGTGCAAACCACTCCAAGAAAAATAAGCACATAACTTATCCACTTCATACAACAACCTCCAGCTGATTCAAGGGAAATAACGCTACGTCAGCAGAAGCTATCTTTCCCAGTTGTCTCTATCATAACGAATGAAGATTAATCTACTATTAATAGATTGTAAAAATAAGTCAAAATTAATAGATTATTTCATCATTTCCAATGTATAGATAAATTCGTATAAATAAATTCGCCGACAAATTGAGTGCTTTCTCGTGAAATGTCAGAAAAGTTGCTCTGCCCACCTTTTTTCTACAACAAAACATCTGTTTATTTATAAAATAGTTAATTTTGTGCAAATTTACCAGATGCAAAAGTACTAATTCTAAACCCTATTAAACTTTAACTAGGTTAAAAGTCTTGTGAGATAAGTTATCTGCAACTAAAAAAATTGCCGACTCAGTTTACGGTACAAACAATCGTTACCCGGGCAAATATGTTGGCAGTACAGAGCAAGTAACGTTATAGTGAACTTGTGAGTAAAAGCGTAAGGAGGTATTATATGAGCAACGGAATGGAAGGCGCCGTGAATGGCTGGCTCCAGCATCGGATGGTGCTTGATGATTTACTGGCGCTGGTTGATGATGACTATATTGATTACAGACCATGGGATGGGGCTATGTCACTTGGGGAGCTGGCGATTCATATCGTGACCTCAACACACATGTTTGTGAAAGGGATCAAAAAAGGCGAATTCGAGGAACCGCCCACAGAAACGAATTATAAAACGATAAACGATCTGCGGACAATCGTGCAGCGTTACACCGACGAAACAAAGGAAGAAATCTCAACCATCTTTACGTATCAAATGAAAGGTTACATTCTGTTTAATAAAATGCGGGCACCAGGTACATATTGGTTTTCCAACGCCATCGATCATGAAATTCACCATAAAGGACAGCTGTTCACATACGTTCGCATGATCGGTGCACAAGACGTACCAAACTTCACCCGCCGGCCCGATGAAATCTAAAGTGGGACAAAGGGTCTAACCCCTTGTCCCCCACTCATTGAATTGGTTTCTTCCACAGACCGAGGATAAGGCCTGCAATAATTGATCCGATCAATAGCGCTACAAGGAAGAATAGCGCATTATCGGCTAACGGTATGACAAAGATGCCGCCGTGCGGAGCTGGTATGCTGCTTGCCCACAATTGGGTCAGACCGCCGCCAATCACAGCGCCTGCAACGGATGAACCGATAACCCGGACCGGATCAGCCGCTGCAAATGGAATCGCACCTTCTGTAATGAACGAAAGCCCCATGACATAGTTCGTCACACCTGATTTGCGCTCCTCTTCCGTAAATTTATTTTTAAAGAAGGTTGTCGCCAGCGCAATCGCAATCGGCGGAATCATACCACCCACCATAACAGCTGCCATCAAACTGCCATCACCGGTATCCGTAAAAATACCAATCGAGAACGTATAAGCTGCTTTATTAAATGGACCACCCATATCAATGGCCATCATCCCGCCAAGCAACGCACCAATCAAAACAGCATTGCCTGTTCCGAGATTTTCCAAAAAGCTGATCATTCCGGTATTAATCGTTGAAAAAACCGGGCCAATGAGGAAATACATGAACAATCCGATCAAGAATAAACCTGTTACCGGATAAAGCAGCACTGACTTCAGGCCATCAAGTGACTTCGGTAAGCCGCGAAACCATCTTTTCACCAGCAGCACAAGATAACCTGCTAAAAACCCGGCAACCAATCCACCGAGAAAGCCTGCATTGCTTTGGACTGCCATAAAACCGCCGACAAGACCTGGCATCAAACCGGGACGATCAGCGATACTCATGGCAATATAACCGGCCAGAATCGGAATCAGAAAGTTAAACGCATTACTTCCAATTGTATTGAAAAATGTAAACAGCTCACTATCATCGCCGGCAATACCTTCCACCAGGAACGATACAGCCATCAAAATACCGCCACCGACGACGAACGGCAGCATATGGGAAACGCCGTTCATCAAATCTTTATAAATTTTCCGCCAGACCGATGTTGACGCCTCTGCCTCATCATCCGCTTCAGTCGCTTCATCTGCCTGATAAATCGCTGCATCACGATTCATTGCTTTCGTGATCAGTTCTTCCGCATTGTTAATCCCGTCACTGACCGGTCTTTCCAGCACTGGTTTCCGATTAAAGCGGGACATCGGCACATTTTTATCAGCCGCAATGATGACCCCTGCTGCCCGGTCGATTTCTGCTTTCGTCAACTCATTCGAGGCACCGTCCGAGCCATTTGTTTCCACCCGGATATCAACGCCCATCACAGCAGCCTGCTTTTTCAAGGCATCTTCAGCCATATACGTATGGGCTATGCCTGTGGGACAAGCCGTCACGGCAACAACAAAAGGCCGTTCTTCTGCCTGCTCATCATCAGCTGCTTTCTCTTCGGCTGATTCAGGCGTTTCCGAAAAGTGGGACAAAGGGTCTGACCCCTTGTCCCCCTCTTCCTGATGGAAAAGACGTTGCACTTCTTCAGGTGTCGAGGTCTCTTTTAATTGAGCCACAAAATCCTGGTTGATCAGCATGCGCGATAACGCTGCCAATGTTTGCAAATGGGTATCATTCGCGCCATCCGGGACAGCAATCATGAAAAATAGATACGTTGGCTGTCCGTCCAGTGCCTCGTAATCCAGTCCGCTTTCACTTTTGGCAAACAACACCGTCGCCTCATTGACCGCATCTGTCTTGGCATGCGGCATGGCAATCCCATCACCTAAACCGGTTGATGTCTGTTCTTCACGTTTTAAAATTGCTTCCCGGAAAGTGTCAGCGTCATTGACCAGATTATTCGCAGCAAGTGACTGGATCATTTCATCAATGGCAGCCGTCTTGTTATCGGCTTGCATATTCATAATCATGATATCTTTGCGCAGTAAATCATTTATGTTCATGTTTTCTCCTTCCCTTCTATTGGAGATATCCGGGTGATGTTGATTTCTTTCAATAGCGCGTTAATATCCCCGGCCTCGGCTAAATCATCGGAAAAAGCAGTTGCACTTCCTGAAGCAAGGCTCATACGAAATGCTTCCATCACATCACCGGTTTCCCTGAACTTACCGGTAAAACCCGCAATCATGGAATCACCTGCCCCGACCGAGTTTTTAACTTGACCTTTAGGCGTCGAACCATGATATATACCTGCCCTCGTAAACAGCAAGGCTCCCTCACCGGCCATGGAAACAATTGCATGCCGGGCACCCAGATCGAGCAATTTTTCCCCGTAATATACAACATCTTCCTGGCTGTTGAGTGTAACACCAAAAAAGTCAGCCAATTCATCCTTATTCGGCTTAACCATTAACGGGTGATAAGGCAGAGCGGATTTCAATGTTTCTCCTGTCGTATCAATCACAAATGCTGCACCGGAAGCGGCAATTTTTTCAATCATTATTTGATGAAAACCTGTTTCCAGAGATGGTGGTGCACTTCCGGATAAAATAACCGTATCCTGACTGGTTACATTTTTAAGCTGCTGTAATAAATTCTCTGCTTCGTGCGGCAAAATTTCCGGACCCCGGCCGTTAATCTCCGTTTCTTCTTTCGACTTCAATTTAATGTTAATCCGTGTGTCACCCTGAATCGGCGTAAAGTTTGTCTGTATGGCTTTGTTATCCAGTGAATCAGCTATAAACTCACCGGTAAAACCTCCCAGAAAGCCCAGTGCCGTTGTATCATAAGCCAGTTCATGCAGCACACGGGAAACGTTAATCCCCTTACCGCCCGGGAATTTCATCTCGTTTTCCATTTTATTCAACTCGCCCAGGTTCAGCCGATTGACTTGAACGATATAATCAACTGAAGGATTAAGCGTTACCGTATAAATCATTTTGCCGCCTCCATAATGGTTGTTTTTTCTCTGTAATGCTGTGACAGATCACTCAATCTGTCCGTGACAATGGTGACATCCTCCAGCTCACATACATTTGCAAACGTCACTTTATTCCATTTGCTTTGATCAGCTAAAAGATAAGCCGAAGCTGCCCGCTGATGGGCCATTTGCTTTAAAGCTGCTTCCTCCGGGTCCGGTGTCGTACAGCCAAACGATAGGTCAATACCATTCATACCCAGAAAAGCCTTATCGAAGCGGTAATTTCTCAGTTCGTTTAAACTCTGGGAACCGATAATCGCTTTTGTGGAAAGCTTAATCTTTCCACCTGTCAAAAAGGTCTCAATCCCCTGATCAGCAAGACGTGAAGCATGTTGAATCCCGTTTGTCACAACCGTAATCTGCTTATCTTGTAAATACGCTATCATGGCAAGGGTTGTTGTGCCGGCATCAATGAAAATAACGTCGTTGTTCTCAACAAGGTCAGCTGCTAGTTTGCCGATTGCTTCTTTTGATTGAACGTTTTTGAATGATTTTTCCGAAGCCGTCAGTTCCTCATCCAATTGATAGCTCCGTTTGGCACCACCGTGAATGCGGGTCAGCTCCCCGGCATCCTCCAGCTGATCCAAATCCCTTCTGACGGTTGATTCAGAACAACCGACAACATCCATCAAATGCTGTGATTTTACAATACCATCCTGTTTCAACAGTTTTAAGATAAGGTTATGCCGTTCTTCGGTTAACATCACATCAACCCTCCTATACCATTATAATACCACCAAAAACACTCGAAAACAATCATCAAAACGTTTACACTGCTTTTTAGATGTCAGAGGCTGGATTGGAAATAAATGGGGTAAATCAGTCGATTACCGTATTGAATACGTCATTCGAAATGTTACACTTTCTTTCCCATAGGCTATTTTCATATATATTGTTGCTTTTCACACAGTTGATACATACTACGACATAAGTGCTATGTTGATTTCCGCTCCGGCCAGTCGCTTTCCGCGGGCACGGCTTCAGCCTCCTCGCGGAAAACCGCCGCTGCGGGGTCTTCAGACACGTGCTTTTCCCGCAGGAGTCGACTGGCCTCCACTCCAATCAACAACCACAAAAGAGGTTTGACTACACAAGAAATATGATTATAAAGCACAAAACAGCGGAGAAAATACGCGGAGACTGCGGGATGAGAGGCATAGGTGAGACCCCGGAGCGCGCCAGCGTGAGGAGGCTCAGCCGCCCGCGGAAAGCGGAGCGTATTTCCGGAGCGGTAGATGACGCGCCCAATTACACCGAAAGTTATGTCGCATTCTATGGATTTTACGTCAAACACAACATTCTTTTAAAAAACAGATTTCCCATAAAAAAACTGCCTATCTGAATCAGATTAGCAGTTTTCTTGAGATATGGAAAAATCTGTTTGATCGTTCAATCCAACAATCTCTGAATCACCCGATGCGTTAAATTAGGAACGATTTCAAATGAATAAGTCATTTCGGTTCTCTCCAGTCTTTGGTGGGCGTCCAGACCATAAGGACCAATATTAATAACAGGAACATTCAATTCGCGTACATCTTCATAACGAACATAATGCTTCGTGCCCCATGCCGGATTGTTGTCGATAACAGCTTGAATAGCTTCCGCGTCATCATTTATGGCGACAAAACTCATATCCGAAATGTGCGGAAAGAAGTTTTTGGTCATAATCGGGTACGTATACATTGGCTGTACATCTTCAATCGCTTGATCCAGAGCTTTCATTAATGCTTGTTCATCCGGAGTTTTCCCTGTCATTTCAACCCTTGGTGAGTATAAAGAAGAGTAGAATAAGATAATCGCAGGGGTTCTATCTGTCATCCATTTCCACGCTTCCTCGACGACTTTAACGGCGAACATGCGTGTATCCAATGTCTCATTTTGTAAAAGTGATTGTTTAAAATGCGCCATATGTGACGTATAGGCTTCACCATTTTCGCGGATTAACAGATCATCCATTTCTTCGTATGTTAATACGCGCGGCTGCCACGGAACACCCTGAAACGCGGCATCACTCATCTGAGAAAATTGTTTATATCTGTTTTCCATCAAAGAAAGTGCATTGTCAAAAGCTATGTAAGCATGTTCTTTTAGTTTTTCCAGTACATCTTTTGGTGACCACGAATGGACGAAAAAGTTATAATATACTAAAGCGGATAGGGCGGTCTGAGCGGTATAAACAGGTTTTAAATCCGTTTGTTTTAACGTAACCGGCGGGACGGTTAATTCACCGTATGCCTCATTGGAAAGATCCGGGTTATAATTGATCTGCCTTGTCAGTTCAGCAGCAACAAAATTCGGATCTAACCCGTCGAATGGCGACCCTGCATGCGATTCTCCCCCTGTAATAAAAAAAGTGGGCAAAAGTTTTCCAACCGTTCCCTTGTAAATGTAACGATTGTCATCATGCGCGTGATGCGGTGACACAAAGTCCGCATTGATCGCTGCCGTATAATGAAATCCATGTTCACTTTTCCATCGTTTTAAAATGTCCAGAGCAGACAGAACACCATGTGAGCCATCTTCTTCATCACACTCGGCCAAAAAGACAATATTGCCATCCAGCTCTTCAGGATGTTCTGCATAATAGTTTAAGAGATATAAATGGCTGGCAACACCGCTTTTCATATCAAGAACGCCACGGCCAAACAGCCAGTCACCGGAATCCAAATGTTCTTTAGCGGACGTGGGAAGCTCATCCTCTTTCATACGTTCCATTAATTCATCAGGATAAAAGGCGTTATCTTTTAAATGATTAAAGTCATTCACCCCAACCGTGTCCATATGGCCCATAAGGATTACTGTCCGATTGCTCGTTCCTTTCGTCCCCTTTACACAGGCCAGCACATTATACCGTTCTAATTCATCACCAGTTGTTTGGGACAACATGACATTTTCCGGATTATATTTAAAATAAGAAAGGGATGAAATCATCGCATACAGTGATTTGGCAATATCTCTCTCACCATCCGTATTGACAACACTTTTTATGTTTACTAATTGTTTGGTTAAAGCCAGCACATCATCCCAGCACATCAGCATACACTTCACTCCTTCACGTTAGAATAATTGGAAATATCATAGCAGACTGATGAATGATCAGCAAGCGGGACATACTATGAAGTTACTTTCGAGTAATAAACCTGAAATGGCTTTATAAAATATCAAATGTTTGAAAATGTGAAGATAATAAAGTGAAATTTCAATATATGGGGATAAATTAATCATATACCAAACTTGCATTATTTTGGAATAAGTCCTTGCTCTAAAAATTGGAGTAAATTTCTTTTAACAGCATCATATGAGACATCTTCAAATAATAGAGTTCTTGTAATATCTTGGTAATCTTCCTGATATACATCATCGTTTAAAATCGTTTCAATTGTTTTTGCGATATCATAATTCGGTTTCGCTGAAATGTTAATGTTGGGTCTTTTATATCTTTCGGCCCTTACTTGTTTAAAAAGTAATTGGAAACCAGCCTTATGAAAAGTGAACGATTCGATTATCTTATGTAAATCATAAAGATGTCTTGAATGTCGAGTAAATGTCTGCTGCTCATAATAGTCGCAAATCGCAAACAATTTATCGATAAACGTCCTGTCTATTCTTTGGACATGAATATTGAACGATTGAAGATGATAGGTATTAATAACTTCCGTTTCATTCTCACTTTCCAAAAAGTCCAGGATATAACTGGAAACCTGCATCTTTTCAGTCGGGAAAGCTTTTATAGGCACAAAAGTTTCAATTGATAAATGATTTTTTACGGCATCGGTTTGATCTATGATTTGTGGGAATTCTACCTCATAGTTATTATGGTCTCTTCTGGACTGAATGCTTTCAGGATTTAAATGTTTCAACCGGGCATTTTCAATCGCTTGAATAATTCCCTCTTTTAGTTGCCTTTTCTCTCCCTGACTAGGCTTTTTATTGGCCGCGTAATGAATATCGATGTCCTCGGAAAACCGTTTAACTACTCCGTAACATTTTGAAAGGGAAGTCCCGCCTTTAAAAACGATTTGAGGGACATCTTTAGCCAAATATTCCAATAAATAGGATACAAAATAATCTTTCTCCACCTGTTCTTCAGGTATAGTGAAAGATTCTGATGTTGCTGCTATAACATCTGAAAAAATTGAATCATCCTCGTGTAAGCGCATCGTATACCCCACTTTCATATGCCTTGATTATCGTTGGCATTGGATAGCTGTTAATGATGGAATCTAATTCTTTTTTATCCAGATTAACATCATCCAGATAATTAATGACAATTTCGCTACCTTCTTTTAGCTTCTTTTCGCTTAGGTTTTCATAATTCGTTAGCAGGTCTAATGCTTGAAGCACTTTGATGTTTTTTTTCTTAATAGGTATTCGCGGCTTTCTTAATATTAATTCCCAGTTATTAATTTTTGCTATTCTTTTCCGATTGGTTTCTTTATTAGTGACAATTTCAATAACACCAGCTGTTTGGGATGTTAAATTTAATCGATTGGCAAGTGCAATTCCTGTCTGGTAACCAATAGGATTCATGCCTTCATACAAATATTTCTTTTTTAATACTTTATTAAAGCTCAAGGTTTGATTTTTTAATAAAGAATTTGGCTTTGGAATATAATAAATGCCAGGTGCATATCTTTTTATTTCTTCTGTATCTACTAAGCGTTTCAGGTTCATACGCAAAGTTGAGTTTTTTACCGTTAAATCCTCTTGAAGTTCATCATTAAAAATGGGTTCATTGTATCCATAGTTATTCAAAAGGTATTGGAATAATTTCATCGCATATCACCTCTTAATTCACATTATAACATATTTATACACTTTTTGTATAAATGCGTCACAATAATATTAGATTTATCCAGTATGAACATTTTTATACATTAGATTATTACACTGAATGAACCGTTGCTGAAAGTCGTCTCAAAAAACTACGGGATACCAATATTGACATGCCCTCTGGCGGTGAAGTTAAGAAAAAAGGATATAAGAGGTCTTAATCCTGCCTTTGTCCTCTTTCAAACAGACAGCAGTTTTGATTTCTTTTACCTCAAAACAGATTCATCTGTTGTGTAATAGTACCCGAATCTTGTCTGTTGACATATCCAAGTCTTTTATAGCCCTTTTTTCTGTTATTGAACATTCTTGCTAACATTGGAACTTGGTGATCCACATAGTCATACACTTTGACAGCTGTTTTTCTCTCATGCAGCCTATGCATTCGCCCAACATATTGCTGCAATATCCCTTCCCAGGAAACAGGCATCGTCAGAAACATCGTATCCAGAAGTTTGTTATCGAACCCTTCACCGATATATTTTCCTGTTGCAATAATCAACCTTTCAGCATCATCAGGTAATTTCGCCAGTTTATTCAACCGTTCCCGTTCTTCTTTTTTATTCAATTCTCCGGTCAATACAATCAACTTTTTGACAAATCCGCTGAACACGGATTCAAACTCTTGAACATGCTCAATCCTCTCTGTCAAAACAATCGGTGCTGCTCCATCTTCCAACTCATTCAACACATCATTAAAAATCATTTCATTTCGTTTCTTATCCCTTACAATCTCTGAATAGATTGGCTGTATTTCTTGTTTTGTACTTTTATATGAGGTATATCTTGGTATCAGAATATGTTTCATCGGCCGTACTTTGGCCAGTTCTTTGGCACTTATCTTATATCTGATTGGTCCAAGCTGCATCCTGATAATCGGATCATGACCGTCTTTTCGCTTTGGTGTCGCAGTTAGTCCATAAACATAAGCTGCTTCTGGGACTTTTAGCACCTTTTCAAAACTGACCGCAGATATATGGTGACATTCATCAACTATAATCTGTCCATATTGTTTGACGATGTCTTTCACATAGCCGCCACTTTTCAAACTCTGAATCGTCGCAATATCCACGTTACCCTTTGCTGTGTTTTTGCCGCCTCCGATTCTTCCTATCATTTCCGCATCCATATTCAAAAACACGTTCAGACGCTCATACCATTGATCCATTAAGTGTTTTCGATGGACAATGACTAAAGTATTTACCTTCCGTTTAGCAATAAGGGACGCTGCAACAACTGTCTTCCCGAAACCCGTTGCTGCAGACAAAATGCCTGTATGATTTTTGACCAACTTTTGCACGGCATCTTCCTGCTGAATCGATAGCGTTCCATTGAATTCAACATCTACAGTCTCACCATAATTCGCCTTATCATTTAAGTTCATTTTAATTGATTTTTGATCTAATAATTGTTTAAGATCGTACATACACCCTCGCGGCAATATTAAATAGCTGTCCGTTTCATCAGAGCAGTCAATGATTCGTGGAATCCTTTTCGTAGACAACCGCTTCTTTTCTGCTTTATAAAATTCCGGATTATAGAACGTCGCAAGCCGGGCTATTTCCTGAATTAATTTCTGAGGTAAATCCTTTTTCGGAATATAAATACCGTCCCTGGTATGTACATCTATTTCTTCCGGCATCTTTTCATCGTAACCATAACCAAGTTTCTCCTTGACAACAAATAATTCTTGATTTTGGGCAACAATCGAAACGACATCTTGTTTTTGAACCCGTTTCACTTGTGACAAATATGCCCATTGATTCGGGTAAGGTTGTAATTGTTCATCTACAAAAACGCTATTCCCCTGTTTCCGTGGTCCTGCCTGCAGCGGTAAAGCGACCAAATTGCCTAACTTTCCATCAGGTACTGTATCCTGATTCGGAAACATTCGGTCATAAGACTCTAATGTTTTTTGTCCGTTTGTTTCCTTGGTTTTATTCAGAAGAATTTGTCCAAGTTTTCGAGCTTCCTGTGCTTTAATTGACTCTTGAAAAAAGATCCAGACGTGACAGCCATTTCCTGACCGGGACACTTCCGTATAAGCCGGTAAACCAAACGTTTTACATGTTTGCACAAAGTGATGCATATCCTTCTTCCAGTTCTTTTTGTCAAAATCAACGACCAAAAACCAGCAGGAATTATCACATAAAACAGGATAAACACCTATAGTTTTTTCACCTGTGAGGTGATCATATATAACCTGGTTTGATACAGGGAGGAATTGATTATTCTTTCGAGCTGGTGAATAACCCGTTTTTTCATTACTCATCTCCCAGCGGTAAGCAAAAACATCGTCCCTGCCTCTAAAAAGACTTCTGAAAAGATGGATTCTTTCGTTTAATTTTTCTGTTTTACTTTTGCTTCCCGCACTGTCTGCCGGTACTTGAATCTGATAATATTGCAAAGTTTGCCTTAATTCGGTGTTTTCTTTTCTTAACCGTTCTATTTCCTTAAGCGCTTGTTGTAATTGATCCTCTGTATTATAGCCCATTATCGCAGCCCTCTTTTAACCAATATACTGATTTTATAAAAAATTCCTAAGCTGAAAGGTCATAATAAAATCATTGTATTCATGTGATCCAATATATTTACTGCAATGAATATTACGGGTAGTGACGAACGTTATATACTTTGCACATCAGCTCATCCCGTCAATTTATTCAGTACTTTGAGTATTAAAGTTTTTATCATTTGGATACTTCTTCTGCCAAGGTTGTTCGTCTTCAATATATCTATTTTAATTATAACCAATTGCGCAAGGGGTGTCACATACATCATATCAGACATAACAACGAGGCAACTTTTTGGCCGAAACAGCACCAAACTATTCTTCCTCCCCCTTTACAAACCTCCCAATCAAAGCTATCATTTTAAACAATTGAAATCGTTTGGGGGAGTGGGTACATGACCAGGAATTTTGAGCAGTCGGATATGCTGAAACGCTTGCCTGAGCAGTTTTTTGCCAAGCTTGTGGCAAAGACGCAGGAAGTCAAAAACAAGGGGCATGATGTGATCAATCTCGGACAGGGCAACCCTGATTTGCCGACGCCTTATCATATTATTAAAGAATTACAGGAAGCGGCTGAAAAACCGATTAACCATAAATATTCACCTTTCCGGGGATTCAAGTATTTTAAACAGGCCGCGGCTGATTTTTATAAACGGGAATTTGATGTAACCGTCGATCCGGAGCAGGAAGTCGCTGTTTTGTTTGGGGCGAAAGCAGGGCTGGTTGAGCTGAGTCAGTGCCTTTTAAATCCTAATGACACAGCCCTTTTGCCGGACCCTGGCTACCCGGATTATATGTCAGGTATTGCAATGGCAGATGCACAGCCAACTTTCATGCCACTGCAGCGGGAAAACAATTTTTTGCCGGACTATAGCATGATTTCTGAAGAAACACTCAATCAGGCAAAATTGATGTTTTTAAATTACCCGAACAACCCGACAGCAGCCACGGCTCCAAAAACGTTTTACGATGAAACAGTCAGACTGGCCAAAAACTATCACATATGTGTCGTGCAGGATTTTGCATACGGTGCATTGGGTTTTGATGGCAAGAAACCACAAAGCTTCCTCCAGTCTGAAGGAGCAAAGGATATTGGCATCGAGATCTACACATTATCCAAAACGTATAACATGGCCGGCTGGCGGGTCGCGTTTGCCGTGGGGAATCCATCAGTCATCGAAAGCTTAAACCTCATCCAGGATCACATGTATGTCAGTTTGTTTGGCGCTGTTCAGAGTGCAGCAGCTAAGGCTTTAAACAGCGATCAAACGCCCGTCCAGCAGCTTGTGTCTACATATACAGAGCGCCGTGACAGGTTCATTCGCGCAATCCGGGATATCGGCTGGGACGTTGACACCCCGGAAGGAACATTTTTCGCATGGCTTCCTGTTCCAACTGGATATACATCCGAAGCGTTTGCTGACCTTTTATTGGAAAAGGCACATGTTGTCGTTGCACCGGGAAAAGGTTTTGGCGAATATGGAGAAGGTTTCGTACGTGTCGGATTGCTCGAATCGGCTGAACGACTTGAAGACGCAGCAGCGAGAATCGGCAGACTGGGGATATTTTAAAAGATCAGCTTAGGGGGAGATATGATTGACAAACGTCATTGAGCTTCAGGAAGTTTCCTGGAGAAGACAACAGGCAAATATTTTATCTGATATAAATTGGCATGTCGAAAAGAATCAGCACTGGGCCATTTTAGGATTAAACGGCTCCGGAAAAACTTCATTGTTAAATATCATCACCGGTTATTCGTGGCCAACAAACGGTCACGTACGTATTTTGGACCAGCCGTTTGGAAAAGTCGATATCCGCGAACTCCGCAAATCCATCGGCTGGGTAAGCTCGTCCCTCCAGGAGCGAATCAAGGAATCTGAACGGGCTGAAGATATAGTCGTCAGTGGAAAATATGCATCGATTGGGCTGGCATTCGAGGAACCGGGCGAGGCGGATTATGAAAAAGCATTCCGGATTATGGACCAGATGCGGTGCAGTCATTTGGCCGGGCGGACCTACCAGACATGTTCACAGGGAGAAAGGCAAAAACTGCTCATTGCCAGAGGTCTGATGGCGTCACCGGATCTATTGCTGCTCGACGAATCGACAAGCGGTCTGGATTTCATTGCACGTGAAGAATTACTGTCCGCCATCCAGCAGCTTGTAAAAGAGGAGAATGCGCCGACAATTATTTTTGTCACCCATCATATTGAAGAAGTGCTGCCTGAATTTTCCTGTACACTGCTGCTCCAGGATGGAAGGATTTTTGCAAAAGGCCCCAGCCACGATGTACTGACACCCGATAACCTGTCACAGTTCTTCGGCATGCAGGTAAACGTTGAATGGCATAACCAGCGTCCGTGGGTATCATTACAGGATTAAAGCAGTGACAAAGCGCTGGTTCGCTCTGATGTTTATGAACGTTCAAACCAGGAAAAACACAGGTAAAGCATTTGTACGGGGTGATAAAAATGCCAAAGAAAGAACATCAATCCTCAACGAATAAGCAGAATAAGAAAAAATTAGATGAATTTGAAGAGCAGAAAAAATTTATGGACGAGCCTCCGGATGAAGAGTTAAAAGAAGAAATGAGGGGCGAAAGAGACAAATTCACTTCTAAGGGGAGTTCCAAAAGTGAACGGAAGCATAAAAGCAATTTAAAAGACCGGAAATAGACCAGCAATTGAGGCTGGAACAAAACTATTTTGTTCCAGCCTTTTCGTTTTGTTTGAAAATTATTTGAAAAAACCGCTGTAGATTGAGCCGGAATCGCTGTAGATTACAGCGGTGCGCTGTAGATCATGTCAGAATCGCTGTAGTTTGATCTCTAATCGCTGTAGATTTGAATGAAATCGCTGTAGTTCGAGCGAAAATCGCTGTAGATCATTTTTCTACGCGTTCTTAAAGCAGCCATTAGGAGGACTTCCCTGCCCTATGGCGGTGGCGTACTGCCCGCCGCACTGCGGAATTTTTACAGCCGTTTAAACCGGGATAAACGAAGCTGCATCTGAACTGCATCCAAAATCATGCCATCCAGTACTTAATGACCCAGCCAACAACAAGTCCATACACGGCATGTGTCATCGTCCAGTAAGTCCATGCGGCAAAATCGTTTAGTGCAGGAGGCCGGTCCGCCAATCCCGTCAATGAATATAAAATGGCGCTGCCTGCCGTATAAATCAATAGATACATTGAAATGGAATGCTGCAGATGAAACATTTTAAGTATATAAAACAGCGCGATGACACTGACAATGCAAAAAACAAAATGAAAAGCTATACCGCCGAAATCCTCCGGGCCCCAATCAGGCAGCACAGGAATATAGCCTGTGTTGAACAGCAGGACATAAGCCTGACTGCCGGTCAACATCTGCATAACTTTCAACAAAGCCATAAGGGTTATACCGGCAACAGTACCAATCAAATTCAATTTCCATAGCCGCTTCATGGTAATCCACTCACTTCGATGATAAGACTGCTCTTTATCTTTTATTCCCTTGTTAAATGGTGCTAAACTGATGAATGATTTTAAATCACCGATTAGCCATTAAAAAAGCGCATGTCACGGACGATGTGACATACGCTCTTTATGCTAACATCTGCGGACAGGATCCAACCCAATCCTGCCCTATGACGTTTCTTTACTGATCATCCCATGCACTTTCTGAATCTCTTCGTCAGGCACCATGAGATAATAAATGCCGTCAATATTCGTGCCACTTCCTTGCATCTGGTAGCTGACGATATTTTCCCGCGTGTTACGGTAACCATTAAAAAGATTCTTCATATCATCAAAATCCATATTCGTCGCCATATTGCTGCCAAGGACATCGATGTAATCATTGATTTTTGTCACAGACCCAACGGAAGCACCGCGATCAATAATGCCCTCGATAACTTTGCGCTGACGATCGGTACGGCCGAAGTCACCACTCGGGTCCTGCTTGCGCATGCGGACATACGCCATCGTTTTATCGCCGTCCATCTCGACAGGACCAACGTTAAAATCATACGCACCGCCATTCCAGGCAATTTCATTATCGACTGTGATGGTGCCAAGCCTGTCAACCAGTTCTTTAAGCCCTTGCATATTCATGCGCACGTAATAGTCCAGATCGATGTCCAGAAAATTTTCGACCGTCGCAACAGACATATCACTCCCGCCGAATGCATACGCATGATTAATTTTATCCTCGATGCCTCTTCCGACAATGGTTGTTCGTGTATCACGCGGAATACTGACAAGCTGCATCGCGTCATCTTTCGGATTCAATGACAACACCATTAATGCATCCGAACGCCCGCTGTCATGTTCACGCTCATCCACACCAAGTAAAAGCACATTCAACGGTTCAGAAGCCTCCACTTTTTTCGTTGTCATATCACGATCAATCGAATCAACGGGTTCATGCATCTTTTCATTTACAGTGTCCCGGGCATTGCCATAGATGGAATAAGCATAAATTCCAACACCTGCTATCAGCACAAAAATAATGACTGCTGATATTTTCAGCCAGCGTTTTGGTTTTTTCCCGCCTGCTCTTGTTTCTTTCACATTCTCATCCCCCGATAAATATTCTATTTGGTCTTTATCATAGTTTCGCAGTATTTTGTCACATTATCTCACATTATCATTGATTTTGTAAGTATGATTTTTTGGGACATGGAGTCAGCCCCCATGTCCCAGGTTATGTTTTTTTATATCCCAAAACGGTTATGCTTCTTATTAAAGATGACATGATAAAGGAGGCTTTTTATTTATGGACCCGAGAGATATGCAAAAAGGAAGTACCCCACGACAAAAGCAGCTCAAACAACCTGGCATTGAGTCAGAAATGAACCCGCTTCCCGGCCAGCCGACAAATTATCAGGGCACGGGAAAATTGAACGGAAAAAGCGCGCTTATAACCGGTGGCGACAGTGGGATCGGACGTGCCGTATCCATATTATACGCCAAAGAAGGCGCAAACGTGGCGATTTCCTATTTGGATGAACATGGTGATGCAGAGGAAACGAAGAAGATGGTCGAATCAGAGGGGGCACAATGTCTGCTGTTGCCGGGTGATATTAAAGATGAACAACATTGCATCGATATCGTGGAAAAGACGGTGGAAGCATTCGGGAAGCTGAATATATTGGTGAATAACGCAGCCATCCAATATGTGCGTGAAGATTTGTTGGACATTTCCTCCGAGGAGTTTGAGGAAGTTTTCCGGACCAATTTCTTTTCCCATTTTTATACCACAAAAGCAGCGGTTCGCCATATGCAGAAAGGTGATGCCATCATCAGCACATCGTCCATCAATGCGTATCGCGGCAACCCGATTTTCATGGATTATTCCGCGACTAAAGGCGCCGTCACTGCGTTCACACGGAGCATTGCCCAAAGTCTGGCAAAAAAAGGGATCAGAGCCAATACTGTTGCACCCGGGCCGGTATGGACACCACTGATTCCATCTTCCTTTAATAAGGACGGTGTTGAAACATTCGGGCAGGACAGTTTAATGGAACGACCCGGACAGCCGTCTGAACACGCCTGGCCCTATGTCATGCTCGCAGCGGACGAGTCATCTTATATGACCGGACAAGCCATCCACATCAACGGCGGCTCATGGACATCGTCATGAATGGGACACGGGGTCTGACCCCGTGTCCCATCACACGACGGCACAAAGTGATTTCCCGCCGTTCAGCACCTTGTCAACTTCTTGGGCGACGAGCATGGCTGTGCGGGACTGCGATTCGTCGGTCAGACCGGCAATGTGCGGGGAAAGCCTGATGGATTCGATTTGAGCCAGCGGTGAATCCGGCTCAACCGGTTCCTTTTCAAGCACGTCAAGGTATGCGCCGGCAATCGTTTTCGACTGAATCGCTTCAACCAGGTCCTGTTCATGAACAATCCCGCCCCTGGCCGAATTGATCACGTAAGCATGCGGTTTCATCAATGGAAATTTTTCACGATTGATCATATGTTTAGTCGCTTTGGTGAGCGGCACATGCACTGACACAAAATCCGATGCCTGAAGTAGTTCGTCAAGCGTTTCTGCCGGGCGTACGCCGGTTTCTGCCAGTATATGGTCGAACGGTGCAACAAATGGGTCATAGCCAATCACTTCCATTCCGAAAGCTTTTGCCCTTCTTGCAACACGGTGTGCGATTTCACCCATTCCAATGAGGCCGAGCGTTCGCTTATTCAACTCAAAACCGGTAAAAAACTTACGGTCCCAATTCCCCTGGCGGACATCGGTATCAGCCTCCGCCAAAGGACGATAAGCATCCATCATCGCTGCCATCACGTATTCAGCAACAGATGTCGCATTGGCATTTTTAGCAGCGATGACCGGCATATTCCGTTCTTTTGCCGCTTCCAGATTAATATTGTCGAGGCCAACGCCAAGCCGGCCAATGACTTTAACATTTTTGGCTGCATCAAGCAATTCGGGATCGACCCGCGTTTCATTTCGGACAATAAGCGCATCATACACTGGAGCTAATTTAAGCAGCTCACTTCGTTTCCGGCTCAATTCCATATCATAATCAACCGAATGACCGAGTTTCCGAAGTTCTTCAATACCGTCTTCCCACATTAACTCAGTTACAAGAATCTTCATGGCTTTCCCTCCCCGTTAATGGTCAACTTACCTATCTATCTATTTCTGATTTTTCCACAATATAAACAGTTTTGCAATTATTACAGGTGTTTCTTATCTGAATATATGCAAATAAGAGGAGAGTATGTAAGCGGGACGAAGGGTCAGACCCCACGTCCCACTTCCAATTGGGACAATGGAACCGACCCTGTGTCCCCCTAAACCGTTGCCCAGTGTCCGACAGTAGCGAGCACGGAGCGGTACGGGAAGTACGTTTTGAAAATGTTGTAATACAGCAGTTCCTGTTTAGAGCGAACCCACTTATTCGCCTCATTAGCCTTAGCAAGCTCGGCATCACTGAACTCACCTTCCGCATACTTATCCAATATGTCCAGTGCCCCGCTTCCCTCGGAAAACTCCGCCTTATCACGCCAAATAATATTATCGGAAAGCCGGCCGTCATAAGCTTTTCTCAAAATCCATTTCTCGATTTGGTCGTCATTCAATTTCAATTCAGCCGGAATTTTCAATGCGTACTCGATGAATGCCATATCAAGAAACGGCACCCGGAGCTCAACCGAATGGGCCATGCTCATGCGGTCGCCCCGCTGCAGGTTGATATTATGCATGGTATTGATAATCCGGACCAATTCCTGATTCAATTTTTCCGTATTCGTTATCCCTTTGAGGTACTCATAACCCGAGAACAGTTCATCAGCACCTTCCCCAGAAAGAATAACTTTTACACCGTGTTCAGCCGCAAGCCGGGAGACGAAATAGCTTGGTATGGCACTGCGGACAAGTGATGAATCATAAGACTCCAGATAATAGATGACTTCAGGCAAGTGATCGATCAATGCCTGTTCGTCAAATATATACTCATGATGTTCACTGCCAATCTCCTCGGCCACTTGACGCGCACGCTTCACATCTTCACTGTCCGAACTGCCGACACAAAATGATTTCAATGGCTCGTTTCGCTTTCTGTTTTCCCGAGCCAGCAAAGCAATCAAGCTGCTGTCCAAACCGCCACTGAGCAGAACACCCACTTCAACTTCCGCCATCAGCTGCTTCTTAACAGCCCCTTCAAGATGTTGACGAATACCTTCCATCATCTGCGGCAATTCATTTTCCGAAAAGATTTCCCCGCTTTTAGGCTGCTGGATCTGCCGGTACATGACAAATCCTTCCTCAGGTGTATAATAATGCCCGGATGGAAACTCATGAATATCTTTAGTTACCATATCGAGCGTCTTCAATTCAGATGCAAAAATCATGTTCCCTTCATCATCTTTACCATAATACAGCGGCTTACTTCCAAGCGTATCCCTGGCTGCCATGAATGTATTATTTTCCGTATCCACAATGACAAAGGCGAACATACCATCCAACTGTTTGACAGCTGACGGGCCTTCCTGTTCATAGAGTTTCAGCGGTATTTCACTGTCAGATTCAGTCAGAAATTCCGTCGTATCCGAAAGCTGTTTTTTCAAGTCCAGGTAATTATAAACTTCCCCATCCGCCACAATCCATTTCGTGTTATCAGCATTGGCGATGGGCTGTTTTCCTTGTCTCACACCTACAATTGACAGGCGCCGATGAGCCAGATGGAACTTATCCAATAATACAGCGTCTCCTTCATCCGGTCCCCGGTGATGCATCGATTCCAATATATCCTTTATTTTCGTATCGTCTACCCGTCCTGTCATGGCAAATAGTCCACTCATTACAATGGGTCACCTCTAGTAGATTATTGTGAACGTCCCCCAAAAGGTACCACGCCCTCATGAGAAACATTTATACAGTATAGGCGAAATATGACATAAAATCAATTAATTCATAGATTTCAGACAAAATACGTTATATTTATCTATTATTGTTAATGACCGTTCAAAATAGGGAAAATTTTCGGGTTTATCTCAATCTATCGCGTTATATCTGATTATTAATCAGGTTTAAAGCGCTAACACCTTTTTGTAACCTCAATGTCATATTGATAAGATTAAATAGTTGACCCATTTCCACCCATCCCACCCTAGAGCATAACAGCAACGATTAAGTATTGGAGGTGTTAGCAATTAACGACTTTTTAAACTATTTTTCTGTTAACTCTGAGCAAATTCTTGACTACACGTTTGAACATATTCAACTGGTGGGACTTGCCATCATCATTTCGATTCTCATTGGTGTTCCACTCGGCATCTACTTAACGACCAATGAGGAATTGGCCGGTACTGTCCTGCAAATTACATCTATAATCATGACCATTCCAAGTATCGCTTTGTTTGGTATCATGATCCCAATCCTATCCATCGTTGGCCAGGGTATCGGGTTCCTGCCCGCTTTAATAGCACTCGTTCTCTATTCCCAATTACCCATTATCCGAAATACGTATACTGGAATTAAAGACGTGGATCCCAATATTCGGGATGCTGCAAAGGGAATAGGCATGACAACATTTCAAAGGCTGTGGAAAGTGGAAATTCCTAATGCGATGCCGCTTATCATGGCCGGCGTCCGTACCGCTACGGTCTTGAATATCGGAATTGGTGCTATCGCTGCGTACATCGGAGCAGGCGGTCTCGGTTCACTGATTAACCAGGGCATTTCCAGATCCAATAACACAATGGTGCTCGTCGGCGCAGTCGTGGTTTCAATTTTAGCAATTATCGCCGATTTACTTCTGAAATATATACAGAAAAAATTTACTCCTAAAGGGATTTAGAAAAAGTTGGTGAAAAGATGATACAGTTTAATGACGTTTCAAAAGTATATAATGGCAGCGTCAAGGCTGTCGACAACGTTAGCTTCAACGTTGAGGACGGTGAATTTGTTATACTGGTTGGCCCTTCAGGCTGCGGTAAAACAACGTTGCTCCGCATGGTCAACCAGTTGGAAGAAATTACGGAGGGTGAAATTATCCTCAATAATCAAAGCGTGAAAGAACTGAATAAGATTGAAATGCGCAGGAAAATCGGCTATGTCATTCAAAGCAATGGACTCTTTCCGAATATGACCATTGAAAAGAATGTCATGATTGTCCCGGACTTATTAGGCTGGGATCGCAAAAAACGACAGGACCGCTTTAATCATCTGATGGAATTGATCGGACTCCATCCAGATGAATTCCGTAAACGGTATCCGCATGAGTTGTCAGGCGGGCAGCAGCAGCGAATTGGTGTCGCACGCGCACTGGCAGCAGATCCTCCTGTCATGCTGATGGATGAACCGTTCGGTGCGCTTGACCCAATTATCCGCAACCGCCTGCAGGAAGAGTTTCTTCAGATACAAAAAGAAGTGAAAAAAACCATCCTATTTGTCAGCCACGATATCGATGAAGCCGTGAAAATGGGAGACAAAATCGCACTCCTCCGTGACGGCGAAATCATGCAATATAACCGTCCGGAAGAAATCCTGAACCATCCAAAAAACGAGTTCGTATCCAAATTCGTCGGTCAGGATCGTGTGCTAAAGAGTACCAGTCTTTATTCAGTGAAAGATCTTGACAATGAAGTCGGACTAAGCCCATATGATAAATCAGCTCATATCAAAGCCGTTCAAGAAGACACTTCCCTTCGAATCATCCTGTCCATGCTCTTGAACCAGGAGGCAGATCAACTTGTCATTGAGGATGGGAACGGAAACAGAAAAGGCAGTCTGACACTTGAGCACGTCGAAAAATTCCTCCAGGCGAAAGTTGGAGAAAACGCCGATGGAGTGGCATTACAACATGAATAGGAATAAACGCATAAGTCTGATTGTCAAAGTTCTATTTTGGGCTGGTTTAATCATCTTCTTCAGCTGGGCTTTCACAAACGGAATGTTTCAGCCAATCTTTGAAAACACCGGCACATTTTTTAATTTGCTTGGTGAACATATGCTTCTCGTATTAATATCAGGTTCACTCGCGATTTTCACGGCTATTCCAGCTGGTATTTTCCTGACGCGTCCACAATTTCAGAAAGCAGAATTTTTTGCCGTCAATCTGGCCAACCTGGGACAAACCATCCCGAGCCTGGCCATTCTCGCTTTAGCAATGGGCTTCATTGGCATTGGTATGGAAGCCGCGCTCGTTGCCCTGTTCGCTTACTCAGTTTTACCCGTTCTGCAAAACACCATTGCCGGCATTAACTCAGTGGATGAGGATACAAAAGATGCTGCACGTGGTATGGGGCTTACTAATATGCAAATTTTATGGCGAATTGAGCTCCCGAATGCAGCTTATTCAATTATCGCCGGCGTTCGAACCGCTCTCGTCATGAACATCGGAACCGCAGCCCTTGCCTATCTGATTGGCGGTGGTGGCTTCGGTGTATGGATTTTTTCGGGGATCGAACTGTTTGACAACGCCTATTTAATCTCAGGTGCTGTTCCGGTTTCCATGCTTGCGATTGCAGTCGATTATCTGTTCAGGGGCATGCAATTAATTCTCGTGCCAAAAGGGCTGCGCCTGGCCAGACAAGCAGTCAGTTAATGAGACTCACACTCGGATAAGACTTACAAGGAGGAAATAATTTTCATGAAAAAAATCAGTTTATTCATTATGACAATCATATTCACACTCGTCCTGAGCGCTTGCGGCGGTGGGGATAAACAGATTACCATTGGTTCAAAAAGTTTCACAGAACAATATTTATTCGCTAAGATTTCTACTATTCTATTGGAAGAAGAAGGATTTGACGTCGAAGAAACGACTGACCTCGGAAGTACAGCTCTCCGACAGGCACTGGAAAATCAGCAGGTTGACCTGACATGGGACTATGTTGGTACAGGACTGGTCACGTATCTTGATGAAGACCCCATGACTGACCCGCAGGAAGCGTACGAAACGTTAAATGAAATTGACCAGTCCGAAAATGATATCGTCTGGACCAATTTGAACGACGTCGATAACACGTATACATTAATGATGCGCGAAGACCATGCCAATGAACTTGGCATCACGAGCATTAGTGATCTGGCAGACCATGTCAATGAGAATCCTGATGACCTTTCCATCGCAACAAATGCGGAATTCTACAACCGTCCGGATGGTCTGCCGGGTGTTGAAGAAGCTTATGGCTTTGAATTCCCGGATGCAAACGTCAATGAAATGGAAACCGGATTGACCTATAACGCCCTCCGCGATGAAGAAGTGGATGTTGCTGTCGGGTTTGCAACAGACGGACGGATTGATGCTTTTGGATTTGTTAACCTGGAAGATGACCAAACATTCTTCCCATCCTACAACGCAGCAGCCGCCATGACAACGGAAACTTATGAAGAATATCCGGAAATCGAGGAAATCTTTGCACCACTTGATGACCTGCTCACCAGTGAAACCATGCGTGCCATGAACTATGAAGTGGACATCGAAGAAAGAAGTGTTGATGAAGTTGCCCGGGAGTTTTTGGTTGAGAATGATTTGATTGAGGAATAATTGAATAGAAGAGAGTGACTAACTCCCCCTCCTCTTGCATCGCCGCACATACGGTTCCGTATGTGCGGTTTTTTCGTGCAACGCATCGTCTCTGGTATCGGAAAGCAGACACTTTAGCCTTTGATTACCCACTACGTTTTAACCTCACCGTCTTCCTTTAAACTCTGAATCACCCCGGGCGCCTTTCTTTCGCTAACCACTGCCACTGTCTTCATATCCCTAAACTCCAAATTTCAAAATCTGAAACTTTATACCAAAATTCGTCACAAAATTGATTTTTTATGCCACAATATATACGATAAACATGAAAGCGCTAACGCCAGTTGGATGGAGGTGTTCATACTGGAAGGAATTCTTTATAAGATAAGGGAATCGCTAAATGACGTGAAACCATCGGAAGGTGCCGTTGCGGAATATATTTTAAAACATCCGAAAAATGTCGTAACCATGACCATCAATCAGCTTGCAGACGCCAGTTATTCCAGTCCTTCCGCGATCATGCGCTATTGCCACAGACTTGGCTACAAAGGCTTTAAAGAGTTTAAGTTAAAATTATCAGGCGATCTGGCAGTGATTAACCTGCATGACCTTGAGCAAGAAACCTTATCACCCGATGACTCATTCGATAAAATCATGTCGGTCATTACGAATACGAACATTCAGTCATTGTACAGTTCATTACAATTAGTGCAAAAAGATCAATTCAAGGCAGCCTATCAGCTATTGATCAATGCCAATAAAATAGACTTTTACGGTGTTGGTTCCAGTCTTTTGATAGCGCATGATGCCGTCCAAAAGTTCATGCGCATTAATAAAGCCTGTACGACTTACAATGATTTTCATATGCAAAAAGTGTCAGCCGTTAACCTGAATGAGGATGATGTGGCAGTGGCCATTTCCTACTCGGGGGAAACTCAGCAAGTGATTGATTGTGTCAAAATTGCACAGTCCAAAGGTGCCAAAGTGATAGCCATTACGAAATATGCTGATTCAGAGTTAAGTGACACAGCGGATGCTGTATTATTTGTTGCCGCCCAGGAAGATGAGTTCCGGAGCGCTGCCATGTCATCAAGAATTGCTTCATTAAATGTAATCGACATGCTTTATACGGCATGTGCATACGAGGATTACGATAGTTCCTTAACCCATTTAAACCAAACTTACGACATCATACGAAAAAGCAAGAGGGAGGAAACAAAGCGTGCTCGAAACAACGACAACCACAGAAAAACGTAATGAAAAAACCATGCATTTGGATGAAATGAATACTCATGACATTTTACAGGTGATGAACCAGGAAGATAAAACTGTTCCAGACGCCGTCAATAAAGAGATAGAGCATATCGAAAAAGCTGTTTCAGCAGTGATTGACTCATTTACCAAGGGCGGCAGGCTGATTTATATGGGAGCCGGGACAAGCGGCCGTTTGGGAATCTTGGATGCTGCGGAGTGCCCGCCGACATTTGGAACAGATCCGGAACAAGTTCAAAGCCTCATAGCCGGCGGTCAGACAGCCATTATGGAGGCTGTTGAAGGTGCTGAAGATGATCCTAAACAGGCTGAAGCTGACTTGAAAGACGTAAATGTAAATGAAAACGATACAGTCATCGGACTGGCTGCCAGCGGGCGCACCCCGTATGTCATCGGCGGCTTGCAATACAGCAACAAGGCCGGTGCACACACTGTTGCCGTCAGCTGCAACAAAAATGCCAAATCCAGCAGTTACGCAAACACCCCCATCGAAGTTGAAGTCGGGCCTGAAATTTTAACAGGATCAACCCGATTAAAAGCAGGAACGGCGCAAAAACTCGTATTGAACATGATTTCAACAAGTTCCATGATTGGCATCGGCAAAGTCTATCAAAATCTCATGGTGGATGTACGGCCAACAAATCAAAAACTTATTGAACGGGCTAAAAATATTATTTCACTTGCTGCACAAGTTGATCATGATACAGCTGCAACCTATTTGGAAAAATCACATCATAACCCAAAAGCAGCGATTATTATGATCAAAATGCAATGCAATTATAAACAAGCAACGCAACATCTGGAGCAGGCTAATGGATTTGTACGCGACGCTCTCAAACTGGCAAACAAGGAAGGTGAATCTAATGAATAACCAGGAACTCTCGCAAGCGATTGTGAAGCATCTTGGCGGTGAAAATAATATTACCAATCTCACCAATTGTATTACAAGACTTCGTATCGATTTGAAATCACGCAACAATGTGGACCTGGAAGCTATTAAAGAAATAGATGAGATCCTGAGTGTCATTGATCAGGGAACCATTCAAATCGTTCTGGGCCCAGGCAAAGTGACAAAAGTTGCAAACGAAATACACGAGAAAACGTCAATTGATGTCGATGTTGAAGACGCAGATGAAGACAGTGAATTTGATGTCGCTGGCGATACAAAAGCATCCTATAAAGCAAAGCAAACATCAATCTTTCAGCAATTATTCAGACATATCGGTAATATATTTGTTCCAATTGTCCCAGGCCTTGTAGCATCAGGGTTAATGCTGGGAATTGCAAACCTGATCCTGAACCTGGCCGATGCAGAAATGATTAACCCGGCTGTACTCGAATCAGACTGGTACATGCTGCTTGAAGCAATCGGTAATCTGCTGTTTGGTTCGCTTGGCGTATTTGTCGGTATAAATACAGCCAGAGAATTCGGCGGGACCATGGTGCTTGGCGGCATCGCAGGCTTACTGATTTACGCACCTGTCTTAGGTGATATTGGAACCTTAAGTCTATTTGGATTGAACTTGAACATCAGCTCTGGTCTCGGTGGTTTGCTTGGTGTTATTGTCGCTGCCTATCTTTTCACACGAATTGAAAAATTTATCCGCAAACGTGTACACGATAGCCTGGATCTCATTCTCACACCACTAATCACCGTCATGGTCGGATCACTGGCCACCATTGTCGTTATCCAGCCAATCGCAGGTGTGCTGATGGATGGTATTACGTGGTTCCTCGTTGATGTCATGCTTGAAGCAGGTGGTGTCATTGGCGGATTCATTCTCTCGGCCACATTCCTTCCACTTGTAACCGTGGGAATGCATCAGGGATTGATTCCGGTACACCTGGAACTCATTGATCAGTTTGGTTCAACCACACTGCTCCCTATTCTTGCCATGGCAGGCGGTGGACAAGTCGGTGCTATGATCGCCATTTATATTAAAACAAAGAATAAACGGCTCAAAAATACAGTCGCAAGCGTTACCCCCGTTGGATTTCTCGGGATAGGCGAACCGCTCATTTATGGTGTTACCCTGCCACTTGGCCGGCCGTTTATTACAGCCAGTCTTGGAGCAGGATTTGGCGGTGCATTCCTATCTCTGTTCAGCGTAGGCGCAATCACTGTCGGTCCTTCAGGTATTGTCATGATTCCGCTTATTGCAGATAATAACTATTTACTCTATATTATCGGGCTTGTCATTTCGTATATCGGCGGATTTATTCTGACCTATCTGTTCGGCTACAAGGAAGAAATGGTCCATAAGCTTTATGGTGACAGCACAGCTAAGACAAAAACAGCTCAGGCAAAAGAAGAAGCAAGTGCGTCCTCACAAATTCACGAAGAGACGCACATAAACAGCCCATTAACAGGCGAGTTACGCCCGTTGACTGAGCTGACAGATGAAGTTTTCGCTACCGAAGCAGTCGGAAAAGGGGTAGCCATATATCCGAGAGAAGGTAAATTATACGCACCTGTAAGCGGCACGGTATCAACCGTTTTTCCAACCGGCCATGCCATTGGAATAACATCTGATAACGGTATTGAAATACTGTTGCACATTGGCCTTGACACGGTCGATATTAAGGAAAACGTATTTGAATTACACGTTGCAAAAGATGAGAAAGTTGAATCAGGCCAGCTTTTATGTACCTTTGATATCGATGCTATCACCAATAAAGGCTATGATATAACATCACCGATTGTGATCACCAATTCCGACAGCTATGAAACCATTAATCCAGTAAGTCAGAAGCAAATTGAAGCAGGAAGCAAATTGCTGGAAGTGAAATAAGCAAAAAACCGGGAACAAGGGCGATCCTTGTTCCCGACTTTTAATTGCTGCAGACCTTAAAGCGAAAAACCCCATCCTCCTTCCCATAAACAAAAAATGGAACAGGAATAATCAAACAATCCCTGCTCCACTCATCTATTATTCTCTTGGTACCCCATCAAGCCATTCGTCAACCAGTTCAGGGTTATTGTCAATAAATTCCTGAACAACCTCTGCCGGGTCCTGATCTTCATCATGAACTTTCGGCATCATTTCGTTAATCATGTCATAATTTTCCTCATATTGCTCGAGTACTTTATAAGCGCGCGGGGCATCTTCTTCCAAACCTTCACGGGCGACTGTGTAAATCTGGTCACCTTCACCGCCATAAACTTCTTCCGGATCTTCAAGCATTTTCAAATCCAGGACACCGAAAATCCAATGCGGCTGCCAAAGCGGCACAACTATCGGTTCTTCATTTTCAACGGCATCCTGCAATTCAGTAAGCATCGCCGCTTCGGAACTTGATGTCAGTTCCCAGTTGTCCAAGCCATACACGTCAAACGCTTCTTGTGTATTTTCCATAATACCGGCGCCTGGATCAATGCCAACGACTTCCCAATTGACGGCCTCACCGAGCTCCTCATTACCTTGTAAATCTTCCAGGGAGTTGACATCTTCCATGTAACTTGGAACGCCTAAAGACAGTGGTGCTTTATCAAGTACTTGTTTAACTTGATCAATATCGTTCTGGTACTCATCCCAATATGATCCGTGAGTGGCCGGGAGCCATGCAGATGTATGGAAATCCGCTGAACCATCAGCAACACTGGACCACATCGGACCGGCCTCCACTTGTGTCAGTTCAACATTGTAGCCGACCATCTCAAGCAATGCGCCAAGCAGATGTGTACTGATTGTTTCCCTTGCCCATGCAACATAAGGCTGGGTTAAATTTTCCTGACCAATTTCGGGTCCCTCACTTGTCTCTTCAGACCCCTCATCACCAGAGGAATCCGCGTCTCCGCCATCATCCTCTTCTCCGTTGCCCCCACATGCAGCCAGGAGCATCGACAGCATAAGAATCACAGCAAAAGCTGTCAGTCTAAACTTCCATTTGCGATCTGTGAAAATAGAAAAAACCCCCTAAGTTTTTTAGTTCGGGACTCTCTATTGCCTTTTTCAATTTTTTAAAGGTATAAAAGAGTCTGCTGCTGATCATTGTAAAAAATCCTGTCTGGGTCACTTCATTTAAAATGATAAACATGACCTCCCCGGCAATTCACAATTAACCAGCAATAAACAAACCAAACCTGTCTTATATACTACCAAAGAACGGCTATCAATTGAAAATGAGTATTTAAAACATATTCCGTTTTATAAGAGGTATAATTAGGAATAAGTGGATTAAGTGAGATTATTGGGTGATTTTTAGGTATTACACGTCTATCTGCCGGTTTTTGAATGTTGCAATGGAATCCTTGGTTCCCTTTCATCTTTTTAACAACATGCTTTTCGTAAATCAAGTCAGCCTCAAACAATCAGCTAAGGTGCCCGCTTCCAGACTTTGGGACAGAGGGTCAGACAGTAACCATGAGAATCAGTTAACAGCATACTCGAACGATTGAGGTGGAGTCTTACTGCCAGTTACGTGCGAGATAAAAACTCAATTTTAGTTCTACCATACTGTTGGTTCTATCCAAATCATCATTTCCAGTATTTTTATATTTTTTTACTTCCTGTCGTTTTGGTTGTACGGTAAAATCTGCGGAGAGTAGCTTCGACATAGTATATCACTTTATACTTATTCACATCCAGTCCCTGTGTCCTCCAGTATTCTGGATAAATTTTTAGCATACATTTGATATTTTTTATAGGTATCCTTGTAAATTTCCTCGGGACTATGATAGAAACATTCAATGTCCCAGAGGCATTGGGCGATTTCTAGTATTAGAGACGCTTTAAACGGATGGCTGGGCGATTGCTCGATGATAAATCGATTTAAATAGAAATGTCTTTTTTATGGTTACAATTGCTCAACCAATGATTCAGCAGAAGACAAATCACTTTATGCATAACTTTCTTGGGTGAAGTGGGAGATGGTGTTAGCTGGGTCACGGGGGCTGACCAAATAACCCCGCGTCCCTCAAATAACTCTATGCCCTTTTTCAGTGCTTTCGTTTACCTAATCACTGTCGAAGTTGAGACTGACTTAGCAAGAGTTTTTCCTTGGTTTTCAACTTCGAAAGTTAAGTACTATAGTTAAGCCAATACCTACAACCAATCCCACAAACACACCCATTATTAATGTAGCAGTAAATGTGGCTAAAAATATAAATGCTTGAAGGGGTTCATTTTTTTGATAGTGTCTAAGTTGCTTTACATTTATCAGATTAACAACCGCAATAATTATGATTGCTGCAAGTGTTGCTTTTGGGAGATAATAAAACAAAGGAGTTACGTAAAAGATAGCTAATAACATCAAAAATGCTGTAATAAAAAGGGAGAATTTTGTCTTTGCACCGGACTCGTAGTTGACAGCAGTTCTAGAAATGGCACCAGCAACAGGGATCGAACCTACAAGGGAGCTCGTCATATTAGCAAAACCTAGGCTAACCAATTCTTGATTGGAATTTAGATCTTCATTTTCTTTATCTGCCAGGTTTTTAGCCACAGAGAATGATTCAAAGAACGATATAAACCCGATTATTAAGGCAATTGGGACTAAGGCATAGATTGTTTCCATAGCAGGAAGACTTAATGCAACATTTGGGGATTCCCGTGAAATCCCACCGACTATTTCTACACCTTTTTTATCTAAATCAAAATAATCTACAACTAGAATGGAAGTAATAATAATAATAAGTGGACCAGGAGATACACGAAATATCTTTTTTAAGACTAGTAAAAAAAGAAGACTTATTAATCCGATCATCACAGTTAATACATGTGCTTTGGGAATAGTAGTCATAATTTCAAGAGAATAAGCAAGGAAATTTTGATACGATGACGTAGTAGCGCCTATAATTGAATCCATCTGATTAAAAATGATAATAATTGCTAAAGCGGAGGTGAAACCGCCAATTACTGCGGGAGAAACATATTTTAATAAGGAGCCAACCTTTAGTAATCCCAATATTAATTGCACAATACCAACCAGTAAAGAAAGAATAACCATAATTTCTAAAAAACGTTCAGAATCTGGCTTTGCCACACTGGATACGGCTGTAAATGCCAAAAGAGATACGATAGATACGGGTCCTACAGATAAATATTTCGAACTACCAAAAAGAGCATAAATTATTAACGGAAAGGTACCCGACAGTAAACCCATTGTAAGCGGAACTCCTGCTATAATTGCATAAGCCATACTTTGTGGGAGTAATAAGAATGTTACGATTACTCCAGCAGTAATGTCACCTGTAAAATTTGAGGCATTATAAGGTAAAAGTTGCTTTAGTCCAAGTAGTGGTTTAAGAATCATCTCATATGCTCCTTCCCAAAGTACTAACACTACACTTGTACTATATTTGGGAAGTTATAGTTTTATTCTCCTTGACTTATGTTCGCGTTAACAGCAATACCATTACATTTGTGTTCTCGTTGATTTATATAAACGTGAAATTATTGTTCATGGTGCAAATCCTTATAATAGTACAATTTTATTTCAACGTACAACACTCAAGCAGGATTGAATTGAACGATTTTTATTGGCTGCTAAGCGGATAAAAGGCTCTATCTGTCTTATCGCAGACAGTTTTTTGCCTGAGAAGATTTAAACAATGTGATGCTTTCCATTGAAAGTTGGAAATATCAAGAGTGTCATGAACGAGTTTCAGCAATTGAAAAGCATCGAAAAAGCTGATTCATCGTCTCCTGTTTGTTGGATCATGATATAGTTTGTAACGAACGTACCTTAAATATACTGGAGAACACAGTAGAAACCAGGAACGGCCAAAAACAGCACACATTCCTGAGCGACCTCAAAATTAGACGAAAAAATGCGACAAACCTTCTGATGGCGGAAAAAAGCCGATGAGAAATTAAAGGATTCAATAATCAAAAAATATCCAATATAACATTGAGCACGCTAGTAGCCATAACTATCAGGGGATGAAAAATCACTATCTTCTTACACAAAAGACGGATATTTTTAAGCAGTTGTTTGAAAAAGGTGCAGTCTTAAAAAAACACAAAAAACGGCAAAAGCAATATCCTCAAAACTGTTAGCACCCGATTTTTAATAGATGAGGATATAAAGAATTCGGTAACCCCAAAAGGAGTTTTTACTCTAACTTTTGGGGTGCAGTACATTAACCTTATGGTTTCATCATCAAAAGGTCGATAATAAGCAACTAATCACATTATCTAAATTATATACATTCTAGAAAATATTTTTGGATAATTGCTATCTTTTTTATAAAATAGGGAGATTTATTTTATGCAATACTCCGATAATATGTTTTAGTCGACTTCTAAATATACAGAAATTTACTCTTCATAGTTGATATTACTCCATAAATTTTCACCACTTCTAGTAGACTGCTTTTATAATTTACTTAATTTCATAGTTCGGAAAGTCTTTTTCGGTGATTACGAACTGGAGCCTCCCCACTTTAAAATGTTGTTACATAAACTCATTAATTCCTAGCGTAACAAAAACAACTATCACAAAGACAAGTGCGGCGTTTTGAAAAAAATTATTCTTAAATTGCTTTGTTACATATCTTGAGTTTAAAAGATACAGTAAAGTAATGGCCAAAAAAGGAATAAATGCTGAACCCAGCGCAGCATATAGTAACACTAAACCAATTGGTTGGTTAAATATATATAGTAACATGGAAGGGAATGTCAACCAGGCCAGAAAGAACTTATAAGCAGGGTCTTTGATGGATACAGGGTTACCGTTACTACTCTGTGTTAATTCTTTTTTCTTTTTGTTTTTCTTCATAATGCGAATAAAATCCGCAAATAAATAAGGGATGCCATTCCATGAACCAATTAATGAGCTGCAAGTGGCTGCCCAAAAGCCAATATTTAAAATTAACTGTGGAACTGAGCCAAAATTTTCACCATAAATATTCAAAAAATCACGCATACCTTGTGCTCCTTCAAAAGATACGCTGCCGCCATATAGAAATTGAGTACTGACTAACATAAGAGAAATTGAGAATATTCCGGTCATGATATAAGCAAATGATGCATCCAAACGCATTATTGGTAACCAGGAAGCGTCTCGCCATCCTTTTTCACGTATCCAATAACCATATGATGCTAATGCCAGTGTTCCCCCTATCCCTCCAATAATACCTAGAATTCGGAATAGAGAGCCATCAGGAATCCCTAACGAAAATGCTTCCCAGGGGACAGTTCTCAGGCTTGGAATAAGCATAATTGCTGAGCCAACAACCGTCACAAACATAGTCCCGATCAATACGATGATAACCCGTTCAAAAATTTTGTAACGTCCGAACCAAATCAAAAGAAAACCCGCAATGGAATGTATGATAGCCCATGCCCATACAGGTATTACAGGGAGCATCGCATGCATCATAATACCGCATGCCGTACCTATTGCCGCTCCATAGATAAGACCAAATAAAGTGACATAGATAACGAAGTATCCCATTGTCCAACGCCCCAGAAGTCGCCACCCTTCCAAGATTGTTTTGCCAGTAGCAAGTGTCCATCTGGCTACACCTTCTGAAAGTAAAAGTTTTAATGACACACCTATAATTACTGCCCATGCTAATACCATCCCAAAATCTGCACCAGCTACGGTTGACGTTACCAAGTCACCAGAACCAATTCCAGTAGCAGCTAAAATAATACCTGGACCGATAATCTTGAGTTTAGCCTTAAAATTAATAGGCTTTGTTGAAACAGTCTCGGGTACTCTTTTTTCCATTAAGATACCTCCCACAATAAGTTTAAATACCTGTAAAAGATCGGCCTCTTACCAATTCAAAACCCCTATAACCTGTGCGCGTCCAACACATTTATCTTTGTCCCTCAAAAATGATACCGTTTACAAATAATGTTGTATTTAACGTTTGTTGGTGGGTATATGATTATTTAATGATTATTCTGCAAATTATACTAATTAGAAAATACATTGAACGTTATTAAAAACCTTTATATCAAGGGGGACGAGGTGTCTTAATTTCTCGTCAATCAACCTGAGCATATATATTGCTTACAACACCTCAAAGATAACAAACCTTCACTTGACTATTACAGAAATTATTCACTTACAATAAATAATCATATTACATCCCCCTCATCCTCGCATTTAGATGAGGGGGGATAAAGATAGTTCCATCACTTTATTGTTTTATGTCAATTATGGAAATTGGCCAGGGATGATTTGTGAATTTAAAATAGGTTCCATCTTCATTTTATAATATTTAACTGGTTGTCAATGAAAGAACGGTTCCCAAAATGACATTAGCCCCTTTTTCACAGTCCTCCCATTTAGTAAGTTCATCCTCGGCATGACTCTTCCCATGAACACTTGGGACAAAAACCATTGCAGATGGGACATATTCTGAAATAAACAGAGCATCGTGACGCGCTCCACTTACCATCCGTTTATACTTGTATTTCAATGACTGCGTTGACTGCTCAAGTTGGTCAACAAGCCCCTGATTAAACCACAACGTTTCACTTCCCCATAACCTGGTTGCTTTGACTGTACACTTTTCTTTTCCAGATGATTCAGGAAGTTGGTGAATAATTTCCTCTACTTGTTTAAGTGTCATCATATCCTGATGTCTTGCTTCCATCGTAAAAATAACTTTTTCTGGAATAACGTTGTGTATGTTCGGTTCAACATTCAAACGGCCGATTGTGTAGACCAAATCCTTATCAAGCCTACTTAATTTTTCTTGTGCTTCAGTTATTAAGTTTATAGCTGCCATTAAAGAATCTTTTCGCGTCGACATTGGCGTTGTACCAGCATGGTCAGAATCACCAGTTACCTCGATTTGGCAGCATACCATTCCAAGTATACCTTCAACAACGCCAATTTCCAGTGACTCATTGTCCAAAACAGGCCCTTGTTCAATATGTAACTCGAGAAAAGCTCGGGCTTTTTTCAGACGGTTTTCTTTTTCGCCCAAATACCCGGAAGCCTCCAAAGCATCCTTAAACGTGACCCCTTCTTTGTCTGTAGATTGCAGCATCTTAGCTTTGTTATACCTTCCTGAAAGAACCCCTGATCCCATCAAAGAAGGATCGAATCTGGCGCCTTCCTCATTTGTTAAATTGGCTATAGTGATCGGAACTTTAGGCTTAATATTATAATCAACTAAAGTTCGAACAACTTCCAATCCGGTTAACACACCTAAGACACCATCAAAGCGCCCTCCTTTTTCAACGGAATCCAAGTGTGACCCAATGACGACCGGTTCTTTAGTATCGTCATTTGCGGGAAGCGTTGCATACATATTTCCCATATCATCATATGAAACTGTCATGCCAAGTTCTTCACAGCATATGAGAAAATAATCTCTAGCTTTTATATCCATTTCCGATAAAGCCAAACGTGTTACGCCATTATCCTTTGTTCTACCAAAGTCAGCGAATTCTTCCAATGTATATCTAAGCCGCTCCCCATTAATCGAAACTTTTTGCTTTTCCATACCGCCATCTCCTATCACTATTTTTTAATTTTGTAATGTACCTTTACTTGCCTCGTAAACCGCCTTTCCACCAATAACAGTAGTTTGAACAGGTATGTCTTTTATTTCAATCGGGGCAACCTGTGTCGGGTCATCTTCTAACACCGCAAAATCCGCTTGTTTTCCTATTTCAATACTTCCGGAACGATCTTCGCTAAAATTTAATTTTGCACCATAACTTGTCATTGCTTTCAAAGCAGTACTCACGTCAATCCGCTGTCCAGGTCCCAATATTTCCCCATTACTTGTTAAACGATTAACTGCTGCCCATACAGAAAATAAAGGGGATATAGGTGTTACGGGGCAATCAGAATGTAATGTATATAGAAGGCCCCGCTCCATCATATCTGCTAAAGGACTTATTCTGACGGCTCTATCAGGCCCGAGAAACAAGTTGTTGTGTCTATCCCCCCAATAATAAACATGATTAATAAAAACAGAACCAGCTATACCTAATTTTTGCATTGTGTCCAAATCATCTGATGTTGCCGTCTGCACATGCTCTATCCGATGTCTGTGATCGCTTCTTGGTGATTGTTTTAATGCATTAGCAAATCCTTCTAATATAGACCCAATTGCTCTGTCACCATTTCCATGAATGGCAATGCGAAAACCACGCTTATGCAAGTCTAGTATTTTGTCATTGAAGGCGCGCTGATCATGCAGTAACTCTCCCGATACATGAGGATTATTATAGTAAGGTTGTCTTAAAGCACCTGTTAGCCCTTGGATCGAACCGTCTTGAAACATTTTGGCACTGTCTAACCTGACATTACCATTAGTTGTTTTCATTATTTCATTGTTTAATTGATCTACACTATAATGACGAAACTTTCCATTTTCTTGTAAAAGCGTATGCATCATCATTAATTGTGAGCGCATAGGATTAATTCCTTTATTTGAAGCAATTATATGGGCATCAAACCCTGTCTCACCAAAGAATAGTCCAACGCCTGCATCTGTATTGGTCGTAATACCTTGGGCTAGGTAGTCTTGGGCTCCTTTTTCCAAAGCATGAACCATCTCTTTTGTAGTGGGGAGCGGAATCGCCCTTTGTACGTAATTCATAGCGGGAATTTCATGAAGTACACCGTCCAGTCTGCCAGCGTGATCCCGTCCGAAATGGCTTCCTTGGGGATCTGTGACATCTTCATCTATCCCTGCTACTTCTAACGCTTTTGAATTAGCTACAGCAAAATGACTGGATATATGCGTTATAAAAACCGGATGATCCGGTGCCGCTTTATCTAATTCACCCTTGGTTGGATGTCTCTTTTCCCCGAGCAAGGAATCATCATAACCATAACCTTGAACCCATTCTTCTTTTGGCGTCTCCTTCGCCTTCAAATTGACTTTCTCTAAAATATCATTAATATTTTTATTTGGTGGCGTGCTACAATCGACTTTATCCTTATTAAGCGAATACATTAAAATATGATTGTGGGTATCAATAAACCCCGGAATTAAGGTAGCCCCTCGCAGATTGACTACTTCGGTTTCTGGAGAATAACTAAATGACTCACGTGGTGGTTCAGGCGTAAACCAAATTCTGCTAATATATCCATTTGTAACTGCCAATGACCCTGCACGCCTGTTCTCATCGTCTAACGTTAAAATATTGGCATTTGTTATTAAAAGATTTTCTTTTGACATAGAATTGCTCCCTTCTCATTGTATAAGCTACCTTATATTTCAGCCGACTTTGACTCCTCTGACTCGATTACGGCAGAACCTTTTTCTTCTTTATAAGTGTGGTAGTAAGCTGTAACTTCCTCATCATCTGAGTGTCCCGTAAATAAACTTACTAGTATTAGCAATATGAATGATGTTATCAGCCCTGGCAAAATTTCATGTATTCCGAATGGTTCACCAGAAAAGCGCCATATGGTAGAAATAATGATACTTCCAATCATGCTGGCAATAACGCCGGTTTTTGTAGCACGTTTCCAAAACATGATCGCCAACACCGGGGCAACCAAAGTAACAGCTGTAAAGGATAAAGCAATTTGGTAAATTTCAATAACATCAGTAATATACAAAGCAATCATAAGCCCTAATACGGCCATTCCGAGTACAGCAATACGTGATACTTTTAGAATTTTATCATCCTCTGCGTCAGGGTTGACCCACTCTTGATAGATATCCTTTGATATATTAATCGCTCCGCTGAGCAGGAAAGAGGTTGCTCCAGTTAGAAGAGCAGCTAACAGCGATACCATAAATAGACCGCCGATTGATGCTGGAAAAATCTCTACCATAAAATCTGTATAGACGTTATCAGGCATAGTATCCGAAGCTAACGTATGGATCGCCATAATACCAATCAAAATCGTGAATATTTGTAGAATACCTGATAAAATAAACCCAACGGTCACACCCCATGTTCCTACTTTTGCTGTTTTAGCAGCTGATATTCTTTGCCAGGTTGTTTGCCAAACAATGTAGAAAGGTCCAAAAACGAGAGCCCAATTTAACAATTCTTTCCATCCAATACTAAAGAAATCGAAGTAATGTGCAGACGTTTCCTCTATTAACACGTTAAAGCCACCTGTGTAATTAAGCCCTAAGATAAACATTAAAATAACACCTGCAAAAATAATGACCGTCTGAACAGCGTCTGTCCATGCTACACTATACATGCCACCCATCATTGTAAAAACAACACTAACCAGGAACCCGATTATGATGGCCCCAGTTATAGAAATGTCTATAATTGATGTCAGGAGAGACCCCATTCCAACTAATTGCATACTAAACGTAGGAGTCATATAAAGAAATGCAATGATTAAAGCAGGAATCAGAGCCGCTGCCTTACCAAATCGTCTAACGAATAAGTCAGGGACTGTGTAAAGTTTAAGCTTTCTTATGATAGGTCCAATCGTGACAACAAAAATGATTGTGAAAGACACGAAACTCATCGCGGTTATAAAATACGAAATTCCCATTTCAAACCCTTTTCCTGCTGCACCAATTAATGCTGAAGAACCCGATACAGTGGCAATCACTGTCCCGACTATAGGCATAAAGCCGAGATTGAAGTTTGCCATGACATAATCATCTGAGGTTTTAATCTTTCGAAATGATATAACGCTTATTGAAAAAATTAATACCAAAAATACGGCGATCCAAATTAACCACCAATTCATAGTCACTTCTCCCTTATAAATTTTAGACGTTTTTTTTAGCAGAGAACTTCAGAGTTGACAAAAACAAAGAGCACGTGATGACCATACAAACGTACCGGTTTTTGGGAAATTAGCCACTTTTCTTAACGTTTTTATCAGTTTCTCTCCCAAGAATAAGGTATTCAAGTCTATCACTGGGGATTTTTCTGAACTCTGGACCTTTAATAAGATAGAAAACAATTCCGAGTGTTATCCAGATAAGTAAGGCTATCAAAGAAGGTGTTCCCATGAATGCGGGCGAGCTTGGCATCAGCAGTAAACCTAAAAATACAAATCCTACCAAAGCACCTGCCATACTGAAACTTTTCTTTACGGGTGCAGCCACAATGGGTAAATTTTTATCCTGATTGATCGCCAATGATTCATTTGACCATTTAAATAACTTGAAAGCAACAACACATGCATAAATATATGCAATAGTCACTCCAACAGATGACATATCAACAATCCATGTCAACACCTCACGCCCAAACCAAGGTGAAATTAAACATACAACACAGGTGAAAATAATACCTGCATAAGGGGTTTTATATTTTGAATGTAATTTTCCAAAAACGCTCGGTATAATTTGCGCACGCCCCATCGCAAACAATAAACGACTACTTGATACAAAAAATCCATTTAACCCGGTAAACACACCCATCGATAAAGCTATTGCGAGAATTAAAATACCAATGTTCCCGAACAGGCCCGACATCGCATCACCTGTTCCCCATTGCGGCTGAGAGCTTACCAGTTCCTGCCATGGCATATACAAGGCTGTTGCGGTGATCATAATAATGTAAACAAGACCCGCACAAATAAGTGAGAAAATAATGAGTATGAACCCTTTTTTAGGCGAAAAATTAAATTCCTCTGCCGCTTGCGGTATGTTATCAAAACCCACGAATGCCCACGGCGCGATAGCAACGATAAGAATGATACTTGACCATGCTGTTAGCTCTGGATTAAAAACCGGCTGAAGATTCTCAAATGAGGTGGATGAATTCAGCAGTACTCCAACTCCTAAGATCAGCACGCCTACAATCATGCAAATCACAAATATAAACTGCAATTTCCCAGATACTGTGGCACCGCGTATATTCATGTAAGCAAATAAAATTAAGGCTATACTGGCAATAATAGCTTCTACAAAATAAACATCCCATCCAGCCAGACTATACATAAACCCTTGTTCAGCTACAGCAGGAAAAATATACTTGATCATTAACGCTAACGCGGAAGCATTTAAAGCAACAATACACATATAGCCTAAAACCAAAAACCATCCGGCCACATAAGCGTGATTACGATTGAAACCCAGAAAAGCATAAGCAAACTCCCCACCAGAGACAGGGAATTTTTCAATTAGAAATCCATAGCTTACGGCTATAACCATCATCAGTAAAGCACCTATACCAAAACCAATAATCGCTCCAAGAGGGCCTGCGTCTCCAATCCAAACTGACGGCTGTACAAACGCTCCCCAACCAATTGCCGAGCCTAACGCAATCGCCCAAACCCAATGAGGCTTCAACGTCCTAGCTAATTGCTCCCGTTCTTTCATATTCAATAATCCTCCTATACTGAATTTAAACCTGCAGAGTTATGTTACTCACATTAATGATATCGCTTACATATATAGGGGGGGTTTTCTGATTGTTTTCTATAGTAACGAAGTATATATAATTATACAATAATTTCTCTAATTTTATATAATTGCAAAATTTAATAAGAATTATTTAGAACTTTTATAGTATTGAGTAATCTCAAGGGATGAGCAGAAAATACACAATTGTAAAAAGCCCTCTGCCACGCAGGCAGAGAGCTTCTTCAAGTCTTATTGACCCCACTCACCATAATCCAGATGCTTATACTTATCCAACAAACGCGTCGGCATTTTCAAGGCATCTTTACGGAACGGCGGTGCAAGCTGCGTGCCATCAACATAAATGTTCAGCACGGCAGGCTTATGCTTTTGTAAAACTTCCTCAATTGCTGGCACAATATCTTCCGGTTTATCAATCGTATAACCGAGTGCACCCATGGATTTGGCTACTTCGGCAAATTCAGGTGCATCAATATTGGAGCCGACATAACGATCATCATAGTAGTCAACCTGGTTTTTCTTCTCGGCCGCCCATGATTTGTTATTAAAAACGCAGGCTACCACCGGGATGTTTGCTCAACGGCTGTGCTGACTTCATGCAGGCTCATGCCCAAGCACCATCACAACATGATGCAAACACGGGTGCATCGGGTTCAGCAAGCTGAGCACCAAGCGCTGCCGGATAGGCAAAGCCGGTGTTACCGAATGTCAGGGCCGCAATATGACGGCGGGTCTGGTTAAACTTCAAATAAGCATTCGCAGTGGAAGAAACATTCCCGATATCAGATGACACAATCGCATTCTCCGGCATGGCTTTTGTCATTTCCAAGAGAGCACGGCGCGGATTAATGGGATTGCCATCCTCCATGGCCAGATCCACTAATTCCTGCTCCCACTCTTCTTTCCGTTTGCTCACGGCCTGAAGACGCGCCTCATCTTTTTCCGGTGACGGCAGTTCCGATTTCAAGCGGCGATAAATTTCATCACTTGCCGCTTTCGCATCGCCAATGATGCCGACTTCGACCGGATGGGTGCGGCCAATCTGGCGCGGGTTGATATCAATTTGAATAATGTTGGCATGCTCAGGAAAATAATCGATGTCATAGCACGGCAATGTTCCAAACTGTGACAGACGTGTCCCGACTGCAAGCACAACATCTGCTCCCTGCAAAGAGTACATTGCTGCTTTAGAACCCATATAGCCGATCGGACCGACTGCCAGCGGATGATCAGCCGGGAATGCGTCATTATGCATATACGCCGTAGCAATCCACGGCGGCGAACAGAGCCGCGGCCGGAGATAATCGCCGGATTCCTGGCGTTCTTCAGAAGTTCCACAGCCCGCTCAATCGACACTTGGGATCCCCCGAACACCCCCGCTTATCAGCACGGTACTGATGCGGCTCGAGAATAGATCTCCACTCCCCATAGAACAAAATCACGCGGATATCAAACGCACCGGCCCGCTCGGCATAGGCAAATACGGAAAGCTGTTCCGCAGTTTATCAGCGGACACGAATTCTTATTGGTACCCGACTGTTTTCCTTGGTAATGTCCTTGAAAATCGATACCTGATTGGCTTCCTGGAATCCATCCAAACCAACCGCATTGGTGCCGGCAGATGGGGAAATAACAACCAGTGGGCTGTGCGCCTGATTCGCCGCTGCCACTGATGTCACCATATTAGTGATTCCCGGGCCGTTTTGACCAACAATAACACCTGCTGTTCCGGAAACACGTTCATACGCATCGGCCATATGACCGGCGCTCTGTTCATGACGCACCGGGATGAAACGGATGCCAGCTGCCGGGAATAAATCCAGCATATCCATGAACGCAGAGCCTACAATTCCATAAACTTCTTTAACATTCTCAGCCACAAGTGTTTCCACGATGGCTTCACTCGGTGTCATTTTTTGCTTCTGATTGACTGCCCGCTTCATTTCCTCTGTTTGCTTGACCATTTTGAATTCCTCCTTAGAAATTTTTAATCATCGCCATTTAACAGCTGGATCTTTGCCTCCTCTTTTTTCCTTACAATACTCCGCAATGTCTCCAGAAAAAGCTCAGTTGTCGACTTCAGCACATGCTTTTCCCGATAAGCAATATAGAAATACCGTTTAAGTTTTAAATCGGTGATGGAATAGGCTTTTAACAGTCCCAGTTCCTGTTCTTTTTTAATCGCATTTTTTGAAATGAACGAAACCCCTAATCCTGATTCCACAACTGCCTTAATCGCTTCGGTGCTCCCTAATTCCATCACAATTTGTAAATCGTCACTGGTTAACCCTGCTTTTTCCATATAATGATTGACAACTGAGCGTGTCCCTGATCCCTCTTCCCGGAAAATAAGTGGTGTTTCCTTCACCTGCTCCAACGTCAGATTCTGGTCGACATCCGAAAAATAGTCGGGTGCAGCAATTAAAACAATTTCATCCGCCATAAATGGCTCCAGATTGATCTGGTTATCCTCTATCGGAGTCTCAATTAATCCGACATCAATAAAATGATCCTTAATACTGCTGACAATCGCCTGTGAGTTTTCGATATTCACCTGTATCTGGATTAAAGGATATTTTTCTTTAAATTGCTTAAGAAACTCAGGGCAAAATATATTCGCCGATCGTCAAGCTGCACCCCATCCCTAAATCGCCATAGGTTGTGCTCTCCATATCTGTAATCTCTTTACGTGCAGAATCATTCATCTGGACAATTTCCCTGGCATATTTTAATAAAATCTTAGCTGATTGGGTCATCTCCACTTTTTTAGTTGTCCGCTCAAATAATTTTGTGTTCAGTTCTTCCTCCAGTGATTTGATTTGTGATGTAATCGTTGGCTGTGTGACATACAGTATTTTCGCAGCTTCTGAAAAACTGTTTTTTTCCGCAACAGCGATAAAGGTTTTTAACCGTTCATAATTCACGTGTATAACCTTCCCATCCACCTGATTTGACAGGATCGCCGACTTTTACATACTGTGAATGACGGTGCTGACAGTGTCAATGATAAAATCCAAGTCCTCCTCGGTACTGGTCAGAGGCGGCGCGATGATAAGAATGTTGTTGCCACCCGGTACGGTATCACCGTTCTTGCCGATGATGAGCCCTTTTTGTTTACACTGACCGACAATCTCGCCCATTTTAGTTTCCGATAACGGTTCTTTCGTTACCTTATCTTCAACCATTTCTAATCCCAGCAAGAAACCGACCTGCCGAACTTCGCCCACATTGTCGTGATTCATAAGATCATGCAGCTCAATCAGCTTTGAATTGCCGAGTTCATTAACGCGACCCACAATGTTTTCGTTCTCGATAATCTCAATATTCTTCAATGCAACAGCACATGCTGCAGGGTGACCGCCATAGGTTGATACGTGGCGCAGATGGCTATCTTTTCCTTCTGCTTTAAAGGCTTCATAAATCTCTGCTTTAACGGCTGTTGCAGCAAGTGGCAAATAACCACTTGTCAGTCCTTTCGCCATGGTTATAATATCCGGCTGCACACCGGCCGCGTGCTTAAACCCAAACATTTTTCCAGTACGTCCAAAACCTGCTACCACTTCATCCATAATGAGCAATACATTATACTTTTGGCAGATATCAGCGACACGTTGGATATATTTCATGGACGGGATAATCACGCCTCCACCGGAAATGAACGATTCCATAATAACCGCAGCGACAGTTTCTTCACCTTCCCACTGGATCATTTCCTCCAGTTCATCTGCCGCTCGCAAATCCTTTTCTTCAGGAGATCCAGAAAACAACGACCTGTAACTGTACGGTGGTGCAACGTGCAAGAACCCTGGTGCTGACGGGTCGTATTTAAAACGGCGGTTCGCCTGAGCAGTTGCACTCATAGCTCCCATGGTCGAACCGTGATAAGCCCGATAACGGGAAATAAACTTGTACTTACCCGGATTGCCTGTTTGCATATGATATTGCCGGGCTATTTTAAAAGCTGTTTCATTAGCCTCAGATCCGCTATTCGAGAAAAATGTCTGATATTCTTCACCAAGGAGCTCACTAATTTTACCAGCTAACTGAATAGCGGGTTCATGATTCATCGTCAATGGAAAATACGAAAGCTTTTTCATTTGCTCCGCAGCTGCATCGACGATTTCTTGTCTTCCATAGCCAACGTTCAAACACCACAGACCGGAAACACCGTCGAGATAGTCTTTTCCGTCTGCATCCTTAAACCAGGACCCCTCACCGGAGACAGCTATCATGGCCTTTGCATCCGGATCATAGCGGTGCATGGCATTCCATAACCGTGACTCTTTTTCAGTTACAGCCTTTTTCATATCAGCTTGCGATTTCATTGTCATCCCCCATTTCCTTAATATTGATACGAATCAAAAAGAAACCGGTTTATTCAGTAAAACATCCTTTTCATTTTTTCCTCTCCCTGGGAACTCCAACAATCATTCGAATACCTCCATTCCCATTCAATGATAAAATCAAATACATCAGGACATCCGTACCAATTTTGAATGGTTACGTATAGTATATGGGATGGAAGGTATGAAATTCAATATTTTTTGTCAATTCTGTTATTTTAAAATATGATAAGTCTAATAATGCTTTTTTATTAATACAGATTGGAGGGGAACATAACCTGGGATAAGGGGAGCTATATCCGCTTAAAATTTGGCAGCGAAAGAAAGAACATTTCAGCCAAACTTACGCGACAAATGGATCTGAAAATTATACATATCACTGCGATAATAGGCTTTTTCAAATTCAACCGTGCTTCCGTCCTGCTCTTTAATGACCCGTTCGGCAACTAAAACAGGCAGCTGTTTTGGAACATTTAAGTGGCCTGCATCCTCATCCGGTATTATACCGCCACCAATCGTTTGACTCGCTTCAGCAAACCAAATGCCAAGCTCATTTTGCTCAATCTCATAAAGCGTTACATCATTTAAATCATACTCAGAAAGTGCTTTTCCAATGGCAACCGGATAATAATGGGATTCAACCCCAACAGGTATATTGTCGGCATAACGTACCCGTTTAATGAAATATACTTCTTTACTTCCGATTTTTTCCTGGATGTAAGCTGATGGCGTCATGATATAATGATCAATTAATTTAGCGCCCGGCTCCCATCCCATCTGCCTGATCATGTCAGTCGTACTGGTTAGGTTTCCAAGCCATTGATGAATCGGTTTCAGTGATACGAAAGTACCGCTTCCATGCCTTTTTTCCAAAATACCCTCTCGGACAAGAAGATTAATAGCCTCACGTACGGTGCTCCGGCTGATATTATAATACGCCATAAATTCCCTTTCAGTGGGGATTTTCCCTGTAAGTTCCCCACTTGCAATCTGCTTTTCAATAATTCCCTTCAACTGTACATGTAATGATATCGAACTTTCATAGTTTAATTGCATGAAACAAAGACCCCTCTTCGTTGAATTACAATTGCACACTCTATGTCCTGCAATGAAATTGGTATCACAATCTTAAAAACAGACATCCGTACCAATTCCGCGATTAATAAAACTATAACCTATGACTTCAACTAATTCAATAATTTTTAATCTAAAATTTCAAACTATTATAACACTTACCGTAATTAAAAAGGCTAATACAAACATCAGCAATGTTTGTATTAGCCTAAAACGAATGTTTATATAACCGCCCAAACCAGTCCTGCCCCTACAAAAACCAGAATAACAGTGCCTGCTAAACCAGCTTTAAATGATTTCAAGCCATATTGTTTAAACGAGTTAAGATCGACATTTAACCCGAGTCCCGCCATTGCCATACCAATTAATAAATAAGAAAAACTAACAATCAAATCCGAAACTGCTGTTGGCAATATTCCTGTTGTATAAATCGCACTCGTGGCCAGGAAACCAATAATAAACCAAGGTATTGGCAATGATTTCAGCGAAAATTTCCGATCAGCTGCATTCTCCGTCCGGTTCTTTCTTGCAAACATTAAGCCAATGATAATTGCAACCGGAACAAGTAATGCTACCCGCGTCAATTTCATAATTACCGCGATATCCACGGATGTGCTGCCTCCGGGATCCGCTGCCGCGATAACATGCGCCAGTTCATGCAATGTCGCACCAGCAAAAAACCCATACGTATACGACTCAATATTCAGGAAAGGAAAAATCAGAACATAAATAAACGTAAATAACGTGCCAAGCATTGCAATCGTTGCCACACTGATGGCGACTTCATCATCTTTTGCTTTGACCTGTGGCGCAATGGCCACAATCGCTGCTGCTCCACATATACCTGTTCCGCAAGCTGTTAAAAGGCCGATATTTGGATTAAGTTCCAGTTTACTGCCAATTTTGTAGATGACAAAAATCGTAACAGCAATAACCACGACAGCTGTGATAACAACGCTAAATCCAGCTTCAACAATTGAAAGCAAGTTCAGACGCATCCCCAAGAGAATAATGCCAAGCCGTAATATTTTTTTGCTGGAAAATGTAATTCCCCCAGCCATGTAAGAAGGATAATAAAAAACGACTCTCCAAACAATCCCAAGCACAATGGCTAATACCAATGATCCAATAATTTCAAATATAGGAAGATAGGCGATAAATTGGGCAATTAAGGCCAGAAATAATGTGAGTCCGATTCCCAGAATAAATCCATTTTTTCTCATCCACGATCTTTTTTCCGTCTTCTGCTGCTGTGGCTCTTGTAACCTCAACACCCCCAATGGCGGAAATGATACTCAACAACTTCTGATATATTCCATTATAAGGAGGGTCGCCGGTAAAGTGAAATTACACTTTTTTATGTGACTTATTGTTAAATTAAATAGATGAAATGGGACAAAGGGTCAGACCCCGCGTCCCGAAAAACTGCCCCAACCATCACGATGAATAATGATTGGGGCAGCAATCGTCTTCTAAGATGTTTTCAACTGTTCCTCCTGTTCGGTTTCCTGTTTATCCAGCCGGTTGTTTTTCAGGAACATGTAGAGCGATGCACTGAATATGATGACATAGCCGATCACACTGAGCAGCGTCGGAATCTGGCCGAACAGCACGATGCTTAACAGTGCCGAATAAACGACCGTTGAATAGAAGAAAATTGAAATTTCGTTGGCCGGTGCAAATTTATAGGCGAGCGTGATACCAAACTGCCCAACTGTTGCGAATGCACCTGCCAGAATGAGTAAGACCCATTGCTGCCAGCTCATTGGTTCATACATAAAAATCGTAAACGGCAGCAGGAGCACCGTTGTAAAAAATGAAAAATAAAACACAACGGTATAATGTTTTTCCCTGCTTCCCAATACCCTGAGAAGCGTATAAGCACCGGCGGCAAACACCGCTCCGAGTACCCCAACAATATAAGGGAAAATATCCACGGAAAATTGCGGCTGAATGATGAACAATGCCCCGATAAACGCCACAAGGATGGCGATAATCTGAAACCGCTGAGCCTTTTCTTTCAGGAAAATTGCACAAAATATAATGAGAATAAACGGACTGAGCTTGTTCAGCATCTCAGCATCGGATAATACAAGGTGATCAATCGCGTAAAAGTTCAGAATAATCCCAATTGCCCCAAGCACTGAACGGGACAGCAGCAATTTCTGATTTCCTTTTTTACCGAAGATCCTTTCCTTATGACGCAAAACAATACCTAATGTTATGATAGCCGCTACAATATTACGAAAAAAAGCTTTCTGCATCGTCGGCAAATCACCGGAAAGCTTAACGAAAGCCCCCATGAATGAGAAGCCCAACGCAGATATTAATAATAAAAGTATACCTTTATTACGATTCGACATTGACTGTTCCTCCTGTTGCTAAATCCCTCATCCTAAAGCGCAGCATTCGTGCCCTGTGGCGCTGCGCTCGCACCGATATTCCCTTGACTTAAGTGATATCAGCACCAACTAACCATCCTAATATAAAAACGGGAAAATGGAAAGAAATTTGTTTAGTCAAACCAGCCGAACCGATGACACGTGGCAGATGCAGGGTTGATATACCATTTCACGCCACCCGGAATGTTTAAATTTGAACAAACATTCATCCCCAAATCTACAGCGTTTTTCCATTAATCTGCAGCGAATTTCGTCTGAACTACAGCGTTTTCTGATCGATCTACAGCGACTATTCACTCATCTACAGCGGTGCGCTGCAAACTACAGCGATTTTGCTCCGATCTACAGCGCCACCAGGAAATAAATGGAATTACGTGCATCCTATTTTGCCCTCCCTCACCCCTACAATCGAAACGAATCCGGAAAAAGTGGCATATCCGGCAAAAAAATTTTATACTTTTCATGCCCCCAAATGCATATTTCTTTCGATTGTAGGTATGAATAGAGTCCATATAAAGATACGTTTTCCAGATATAAGCTCCAATCACATCCGGTAAAAAAACGAGGATTTGAAACGAATCTACATCCTGACAAATCGCGGGATCGAGGGAGCTCCGGATCTCGTTATTGAAATTATTTCACCTTCTTCTTTGAAACGGGATAAGATCGACAAGTTAAAAACATACGCTCATTTTAAAATCCCCGAGTATTGGGTTGTTGATCCCAATCTCGGAGCGGTTGAACAATATATTTTGACAAACGAACGCTATGAGCTTATGACCATATTCCAGAACAATGAAAACATCACATCCCCAAACATTACCTGTATGCCATTTACCATGAAAAATGTGATGGACAATATCCCGCGTTTAGACTGAAGACGTCCTGTCCTGAGGGAAATTGAAAAGCCGGAATTATTTATCTCCAATCAACCGAAGTACACAAAAAGTACAGATTGATTCTTTTATCTCCATTAAACCCTCTAATCTGGTTCGATGTTCTTGTGATCTTAATCAACCAAAAACAAAAATAGTAGTGTCAAACATATATAGTACTACAACCTGACCCCCTTTTCATGATATAATGAAAAGGTAATTGACGCTATTGCCGAAATACATAAATTACCCTAATCAGAAAAAGGTAATTTTATCATGATAAAAGGAGTGGAAGTTATGAATCAAAAACACTTTGAACAAATGAAAAACGGTAATGGATTTATTGCAGCCCTCGACCAGAGTGGCGGCAGTACGCCAAAAGCACTTGCCCTCTATGGCGTTACAGAAGATCAATATAACAATGAGGATGAAATGTTTGACCTCGTCCATGAAATGCGGACCCGGATTATCACAGCACCTGCTTTCGATAACAGTCACATCATTGGCGCCATCCTGTTTGAACAAACGATGGACCGCGAAATTGAAGGCATGTATACCGGCGATTATCTGTCTGAGAAAAAAGGCGTTGTCCCATTCTTGAAAGTGGATAAAGGCCTTGCCGATGAATCCAATGGCGTACAGCTGATGAAACCAATCGACGACCTCGATGACAAGCTTAAACGCGCAAATGAGCGTCATATCTTTGGAACCAAAATGCGCTCCGTTATTAAGGAACCCAATGAAGAAGGAATCAAGGCTGTCGTCGATCAACAATTCGAAATCGGTCAAAAAATCATTGATGCAGGTCTCGTTCCAATTATCGAGCCGGAAGTGGACATTAACAGCCCGGAAAAAGAAAAATGCGAGGAACTGTTGAAAGCAGAAATTAAGATCCATCTCGATAATCTCAGCCAGGACGATCATGTGATGCTGAAGCTGACGATACCAACGCTCGCTAACTTGTACAAAGAACTGATTGAGCATCCAAATGTCGTGCGTGTTGTCGCACTTTCCGGCGGCTACGACACAGACGAGGCGAATGAAAAACTTAAGGAAAATAATAACCTTATCGCCAGCTTTTCCCGCGCACTAACACAGGATTTGAACGTCAACCAAACAGATGAAGAATTTAATAACGAGCTTCAGAAAGCTGTCGAATCCATTTACCAGGCTTCGATTACGTAAGCATGATAATCAGCAATTTTTCATGACGGCTATCGGATATAATGCTTAGACAAAACCCCCGAGGAAAATTCTGAGATGACCCCCAAAGTTAGATTTCAGTCTAACTTTTTGGAATCAGCTCATCCTCGGGGGTTTTATTGTTTGAATGTAAACATCAACGGTGAAGTATTGGTTCTATTCTTGGTAGTGGGGTGAGCGGCTCTCGCGCGAATTTGAGGGGTAATCGCACGAGTCGGCGCTGCTCCCACACGAGTTGGCGACACCCTCGCACGAGTTGAAGCCGTTCTCGCACAAGTCGGCGCTGCTCCCGCACGAGTTGGCGACGCCCTCGCACGAGTTGAAGCCATTCTCGCACGAGTCGGTGCTGTTCCCGCACGAGTTGGCGACACCCTCGCACGAGTTGAAGCCATTCTCGCACGAGTCGGCGCTGTTCCCGCATGATTTGACGTTGCCTCCGTATGGGGTTACGGGCATTTAAATTGAAAAATACGCAACAGACAAATTTAATCCAGAATGAACCTTCTTTATTAGAGATACCCATTATACACCGGCTTTCGAAACGTCGAATGAACATAGTCAATCATGGTTTTATAGTCAAATACAGGCAGTTCAACAACATCCTGAATGGCCGCTGCATATGGCGGCAGGAAACTGCACTCAAGTAATATCGCCTTAATATTCGGGTCTTGCTGAACCATATTTAGCGCTGCAGCAACGACTTCCTCTTCTATTTTGTCCTTATCCAACGTCCCGCTCTCGGCAGTACACGCATCATAAAAATACTGTGTGTTTTCCAAGCCACGGATGATGACACGCTCTGTATCAACATGGCCCATCGCCTGCAGCATTCCCGCATCAATTTGCCTGGAATCCGCTGTTATAATCCCCACCTTTTCATTGCTACTAAGCATCAGAAGCATAAACGGCAGCTGCAGCAAACTCGACAGAAAAACAGGCACATTCAGAGCGTCCCGCAGTTCTTTCTGATAATACACCAAAAAGCCACAATCTGCGGTAATCGCCTTTGCCCCGTTCTGGACAAGTTCATTTCCTCCTGTGATCAATTCCGGAAGCACAGCCCGGTCCCCGGTAGCGGCCTTATTCGCCGTAATATTGTTTAACGTGTGGTAAAGCACAGGATATGAATAGGACGTGGCATTGCCCATATCACCGGGAATCATTGGCACAAACGTATCAAGCATCAAAATACCAATCGTATGACCGTAAAACACTTGTCCCGGATTGGCCTGATAAATCATAGCACGCCACCTTTCATGTATACTAAGCTTAGTATTACCGCTGGATAAGTCATCATTCAGGAATATGAGGAGAATTCCTCACTCCCACCATTATTGGGACTCAAGACAAAACCAAATACACATATTAAAAATGAAAAATTTCATTATGAAATATTTGGAAAACAGTATATAATAAGCCTTAGATAAATAATGGTCTGATAGTTGCTGATGTTTTAGAATCATCAACAAATAACCGAATCAGAAATATGCTCAGTGTCATTAATTCCATTTATCTCATCTATTCCTTATTTTTGAATAACTTTGGTCAGGAGAGATCCCTATGAACATCGTATTAGCACCCGACTCGTATAAGGGTAGTTTAACGTCCGTTGAGGTAACAGATGTTATGAAACAGGCCATTTCATCTCTTAGTTACCATGACATAATCGTTTCAAAACCAATGGCTGATGGCGGGGAAGGAACAGTTGATACGTTACTTTCTTCAGCAGACGGTGAGCAAATTCCGGTCACCTGTATAGGTCCGTCTGGCGAAAAAACTGATACATATTATGCCATCCTTCAAGACAATACAGCTGTCATCGAAATCGCGAATATTGCCGGATTAGTCCAAGTCCCAGAGGCTGAGCGGAATCCGGATAAGACGACAAGCTACGGGCTTGGTGAAGTGATAAAAGATGCACTGGACAGGGGATGTACGTCATTTATTATCGGCCTTGGCGGCAGTGCAACAAATGACGGTGGACTCGGAATGCTGCAGGCTCTGGGAACGAAAGCCTGGAAAAATAACAGACAATTGGCAGGTATTTTTGGAAAGGACCTGTTGGATATTACACACGTCAGTTTTGCTGAAATCGACCCAAGATTGGCTGATGCATCCATTAAAGTTGCCTGTGACGTGGAGAATCCGTTATATGGCCAAAATGGTGCGAGCGACGTTTACGGCCCGCAAAAAGGTGCAACGGCTGAACAGGTAGCCAAGTATGATAGCGCACTGAAAGATGTTTCTTCGTTAATCGAAAAACAGCAAGGAAAGGTGTTCCATCATAAGGCAGGGGCAGGCGCTGCAGGAGGATTGGGTTTCGCCCTGCTTGTACTGAAGGCAGAACTCGTATCAGGTGCAAAACTTGTAGCGAATGCTTCTGACATGGAAAACGCCATAAACCATGCCGATCTTGTCATAACCGGTGAGGGAAAAAGTGATGAACAAACATTGTACGGCAAAGCACCCGGATATATAGCTGAAATTGCCCGGTCCCATGGCACACCCGTTATATTAATCTCCGGATCTCTAACCGGGGATCAGGACAAACTCCGCAGCAAATTCGATGGCTGCTTTTCGGTCATTACAGAACCGATGACACTTGAAGCGTGTATGGATCGTGCTGATGAACTTCTTTACGAGCAGACGAAGCAGGTTGTTCAGTTGATTCGCGGTGTGGGGGAATAACTAACATCTCTAATAACCCGCCTCCAACCCCAACGCTTCAACCCCATTGTCCTTGAAATATTGCTGACTTAAGACAGAACATGCTAAACTGTGTCCAATGTACAGCAGTTTGGTATCTTTCACAGTTAAACAAGGAGATGGGGATAATGAAAAAACTTACGACCGATTTGATCATGATTGTTATCGGCGCGCTGCTTTATGCTTTGGCACTGACCTTTCTGGCAATCCCGAATAACCTTGCAGACGGCGGACTTCCCGGGATGTCATTAATCCTGTTCTATGCATTCGGGTGGTCACCGGGTATCGTAAACTTTATACTGGCATCCATTATTTTACTGATTGGCTACCGGGTATTGCCAAGGCGCACCATATTCCTGACCGTGATAACAGCGCCGCTCCTGTCATTCTTCATCTTTATAACGGAACAACAGGTTGAATCATTGGGGGATCCACTTGTTTCAGCCATTTTCGCCGGTTTCTTCATTGGCATTGGCGCAGGACTTATCCTAAGAACCGGCAGTTCCATGGGCGGAACCAGTGTCATTGCACGCATGCTGCATCACAACTTCGGCTGGGATCTGACACGGACGAACTTTACGCTTGACGCATTGATTGTATCATCCGGCCTGTTGATCATCGGACCGCTTAATACGATGTATACGATCGTTTCACTATTTGTCGGCAAGAAAGCGACAGATATCATCCTGGAAGGGCTTGACACACGCAAAGCCGTCAGTGTTATTTCCGCCTATGCCCCGGAGATCACCGATGAAGTCGTTCAGCAAATGAAAACAAGCGCAACGGTGTTTGAGGGCTATGGCGGCTATATGAAAGACAATGCCGATATGGCTTATATTATCATTAACAAATACCAGATCATGAAACTGAAACGCATCATAAACGACGTCGATGACAGGGCCTTTGTTGTCATTCACGACGTTCGTGATGTATTTGGCGGCAGTTTTTCCTGGGCAAAAAAATGACAGGGACGAGATTGAGTTCCATAGACTAGAGAGGGCTTCTTGATGACGACTCCACTGCTTGTGAATGCCGTGTCAGATTCGAAAGAGCCCTCACGCTGGTACTACTATGCAAAGCAATCGCGTTCTGGTCTCCATCGGCATAATTCCCGCATTTCTCCTGCCGTATTGATCGCAAATTTTCATACTTTCCCTGATTCTTCATCCTCTTGCTCTATCCTACTCCCACCGCTTCAACCTCTCAATCACCTTCCGATAAAACGTGGACGCTAAAGTTGTTTTGCCATCTGCTGTTTTCTGCTTGTGCCATTCATTATAGCTTGCCACCGCAATTAAAATGGATCCGGCTATCAGGAGGTAAGCCCACCATGGCATGTTCCCCCAGTAGTCCCGGGTTTGCAGCAAAACGTTCAGCAGTAATACGCCTGCACCGACAAAGAAGAATGCCTTTATCTGATAAGCCATTCCACCAAGCAGCGAGGCGAGGGAAAGCACACCGATAATCAACGCATCATAAATCGTCGAGCTTGCGAGACCATCCTGGATCAGCATGAGTGACACAACGACCAGAACAGCCCATTGTAAATTGTTCACCAGCGATTTATGCTGTCTGTCAGCGATTTTTTTCAGGACAATCATGGCGGCCACCCATGGCAGGGCATACAGCTCCCGCTCAATTATATCCGGTATCTGCACATTGCCAAGCAGCACATAATAGGGCTGCAGGAAATAGACGCAAGCACTGAATGTCACCCATTTTGCCGGAACATACGGTATTCGTTTTCGCTGCCCGATCAAAAACAGTGAAATCAGCAGGCCGGGCAATAGTTTAGTCCATAGCGCTTCTGTTGTGACCGCATATAAATTAAATAACGCAACAAAACCGATGATCGAATACCAATCAATTTTATACGGTATTTCCCTATCCGTTCGCGTTTGATAGATAACCGGATACATCAGCCAACCAGCAACTGCAAGAAGCCCGGCAAATCCGACAAGTCGCACCGACATGAAATACGCCGGTGATAACAGCGCATCATCATATCGCCATAAAATACTATAAACAAGCACAAGCGGAACAACAGTAAATAGATCCCATTGTTCCCGATGCATCATAAACAGCGTCAACACAGCATAAAGCAGCGTCAAAGCAAATAACGTCACATCAAAATCCGGCACGAGCATGAATGTGAAAATGCCAAATACGGAAAAAGGAATCACGTAAAAAGCAATGCGTCTCGTCCATGCCGCTTTACTGATATACCATCCGACAGCCATCAGAATACTGGTGGCCAATGCCGCATATTGAATGGGCTCTGCCAGATCCAGCAGCACAAACCATTGAACGATTCCAATCCAAAATGTGAAAAAACCACCATATAAAAAGCATAAAATCCGCCATTCGGCACGCGCCCAGCGCAGGCTTAAACCATAAAGGGCAGCAGCGATTAAAAAGGCCCAGACCGTTTCTTCCCCAAAAAATAGGAGACTCGTCAATAAAGCGAACGGTAAGAATAGATGCCCTGCCCACCAAAAACTTTTCCTGAGACCCGTATCATGCTTGTTAATCAAGACACCGACAATCAGGAGCAGAACCGCCCCGATCACAAATTGCAGTGACTGGAAAAGGTCCGATTGAATTGTCATTTCCGAATGAATTGCGTAAAGAACAGTCATGTAAAACAACAGGGAAATACCGCTGACAACATACGATACGACCATCCAGCCCATTTTCCGGTAAAGCAAGTAAGCCATTGCCACCCCGCCCAGCATGATCACCGAGCGCAACACAGCATCGAAATCAAAGGTCAGTGTGAGCCACATTCCCAGCCCGTAAAATCCATAAGCTGTGAAAAATGTATGTTCCGCAAAAGCTTGTCGATAAACTTGCTTCCACCCAAAGCTTGCCAAGAGAACAACAAGACCTGCCAACACAAAACTCTCAGCCTCCATTGGCTCACTGCCGTATAAAGTACTTCCCCCATTTGCAGCTGCATAGAACATCATAACGGCAAGCCCCAATGATACGGCATGAAGCCACGATGAACCTTTACCCACAGTCGTCCTTTTTTCATACCGTTCCATAAGCAATGTGGTAATGCTTAGGAGCATCAGCATCGTTCCTGTCTGCCACCAATTCAGCAATAAAAAATCGGCCAGCACAGCAAGCAGCATGACAACGCCGCCGACATCGCGGGAACTTTCCTTCATCCGCTGGAAAAAAGACAAATGCATCAAACATCCAAAGATGGCATAGAGGAATAACCCTGTGACAAATATCGGCAGCATAAATTCGTCATAACCAAACCAATCCCTGCTGAACAAAACAACTTCATATAACGCACTCATCAAAAATATAGGACTTAAGTAAGCAAACAATAGCCGCTTTGTCATATTGGCAAGAAATGCGAAATTTAAAGCAATCAGCACATACGCCAGCAGCAGGACAAACGATGGTTCATTCATTCTCAGGATAATTCCCTCAAAGCTGATGTACAAAAATGCACACAGCGACACGACGGCACTTGTGTAACGAAAGATTCGTTTTAACGCATGATCATCATCAATGAATCGCGGAATGGCTAAAAATACAAATCCTAACAAAGCATAACCAATAGCACCAGCTTCCTGCAGAACCGAAAACTCAATCAGCTGATAGGCGCCATAAACAAGCATGGCACTAAAAACAAAGCTGTATTCCTTATGCTCCGTTACATAAATCATGGCAAAATAAATAACCGCCGTAAGCAGTACACTAAAGCCATACATCATCTCATGATCATAAAACGAAAGCATTAGCAATGTCGAAAGGATCAGACTGCACTGTATATAGAGAACAAATTCCTTCATAAACAACGTGATGCGCTGCTTATTTTTGAACCTTGCGTAGCCTAATAGAAGCAATCCATTAAACAGCATGATGCCAAGGTAAAAGCCATCGACCGGCAAATATAACGCCGCCAGAAGAAGCCCAGCCAAAACCGTCACCGTAATATAGGAGAACCAGACAAACAATCGCGATGACAGTTTGTCGGCAAGCACCACATAAACTGGCAGCATCACGAGACTGCCGGCAGCCCCAAATAAATAACGTCCCGCACCGGTAAATGAAAAATAAGGACCAAGCAATTCAAAATAACCGACAGATAAAATCGCTATCGGTAAAAACAAACTGCCAAGCACATAAAAAGCGAATGCCGTTTTTTCGATTTTCAAAACACGCATCGTCAGTACCGCGAGACCAAAAAATAGCAGTGAAACGATCATCATTAATCCAGATTTCATCCAATTGGCCAGCGTATCCCATGTACTTGTCGCCAGAACCAGTCCACCAATCAAAAGCAGCACAACCCCAAGATTTAATGACCAGGTAATATTGCGCTCTCGAATTTCTTTTGGCGATAATGTTTTCTTTTCTTTAACCGGATCCGTTTCCGGAAATTCACTGGATTGATCGTCATCCGTGGTCTCCATATCGTGCATTGCTTTTTCTGCTTCTGCTTCCTGTTGTTTAAGATCTGCATAATACTGATTGTGTGCTTTCACAACGTGTGTGTGCACGTCTGATGATATGTATTCAGCCTCTTCCAGCTTTTCCAGTTCTTTCTTGACTGTTTGCTGTGTTAACCTGATTTCTGACTGATCCATGAAACCTTCCCCCTTACTGTAGCCCTATTCCACCACAAGTTCCGAAATGTCATAGACCCCTTCTATATCAGAAAGTCACACCCCATAAAACCAGCTCGTATTCTCATATAAACGGTCATAAACCAACTGTAACGGTATACGTTTTATCATAGCCATTTCATAGATAGACCGGCGAATCATATCAGGGTGTGTCATTTTGCCGTCAAAAATCCCTTCAAATGACCATGGCCCATCTGTCTCCACCATCATTTTCTCAAGCGGATATTGACGTACCAGCTTCCGCGTTTTTTCCTTATATACAATATCCGGCGTGACCGACACAAAATAACCGTTTCTTGCCATCCGTTCCACCGTTCGTGCGTCTCCTTTAAACCAATGAAAGTGAGCTTTAATTGACGAATGTTTCTCCAGCAGATCGCATACCACCGGTGCATCATCATAGATTGCGTGCAGGACAACCGGTTTATCAAGCTCTACCGCTTTTTGAATGAACATTCGCAAAATCGCCATATACGCTTCCCGCTTATCCGCTTTGCCTTCCTGGCGTGAATAATACGGCAACCCGACTTCCCCGACAGCCGTCATCTCATCTTGATGGTTATCAATCAATGCCAAGAGGTCCGCAACTTCTTCATCAGACGGCAACGGTTGTTCCGGGTGGAAACCAATTGCCGGTTTAATGCGGCTATCATACCTTGCCAACTGCAGGTTTTTCTGTGCTGACAGCAAATGATTTGAGACAGAGATCAGCGCATCCACACCACTCGCTTCCATTTCGCCAAGAATCAAGGATTGTTCATCGGGTTTATATATATCCAGATGAATATGCGCATCAATTATCCGCTCAAGCATAAACATCAAGCCCTCTCAGAAAAAAATAGATACCTGTACTCCCACAGGATGCGGAATAACTTAAACCTCAACGTCTCTGTTATCCTTTTTTCATTGTATTATAATTTGTCTTCTATTTATAGTTGGTCCCTGAAAAAATAATGAAACAAGTTCGATCTGGCACAACCCGACACTTGACCGCATATAAAAAAGCTACCATCCAAACTCACGAAGGAATGATAGCTTCTAAAATTATTTTTGATAAAATATTCGATTTTTTGGGGAAGTTACAGGCACTTAAAATTTCCCCGTACGATTTGGGGTGGTTCTCGCGCAGGTCGGGGTGGGTCTCGCTCGATTTAAGCTGGTTCTCGCACGATTCAAGACGGCTCTCGCACGGTTTGAGTTCACTTTCGCGCGGTTTAACAGAAAGGTTTACAGCAGCTGCTGAAAACCAGCATTCTTTTCAATACCACCCTGCAGCCAGAGCCGACTTACCGCTCCGTCCGCTCATTAATACTCCGCTGCAAAAACAGGATTTCATCAGCAAGATTTCGCAGTCGCTTTGCCACTATGTTATCGATAATTTCTTCACTTTCCACATCGAAGCAATCATTCTGAACGAAAACATTCCCTGTCGGCACCAGCCCTTTAAAATAAGAAAGAACGGGTTTCAGCTGATATTCGGTTACAAGGAAATGTTTCTCGGACAAGCCTGTTGCGACAATGCCGGTCACCTTATTTTTAAAAGCATATTCCGGAATATGATCCAGCAAATTTTTCAATACTCCGGAGATAGAAGCCTGATAAATCGGTGTACCAAACACCAAACAATCGGCAGACATGATTTTCTCAGCCACCGGCCAGGTATCATCTTCAAAGTAAGCAAGCGGGGAACCGTCAGCGAATGATAGTTCATAATCCCTAAGATCAATGAGTTCTGTCTTCACAGATTTATCCATCAGCTTAGCAGCTTCCAGAACATCATAAACTGCTTTAGATGTCTTATTCCCGGCCAAAGTTCCTGATACGCCAACTAACTTCAATATTACGCCTCCTCGCCATCCAAACGTTTATTGTTGCGCATGCATTCTTCTCAAAATATGCAGCATATCATTGGGGGACTGTCCCTCACCGCTTTAACGCGTTACTGTGATGGGGGACTGTCCCCGCAAAATCGAACGTCCTTCACTTCAACAGTCCCGCCATCTTCAGTCCATGCCAAATACCGTCCTCATGAACACCTTTCGTCACACTGCCGGCCGCTTTTTTCACGACATCTGCAGCGTTTCCCATCGCAATACTGTTTTGAACGGATTTTAGCATTGGAATATCGTTCAATCCGTCACCGAATGCATAAATATCAGCCGCCGGGATCTGCAGCTCGCGAACCAGCTTGCTGATGCCGGCCGCTTTGGAACCGCCGGCGGGCATAACGTCCACAGAATATTGATGCCAGCGGACAAAATCGAGCTGATCAAATGTCTGGTCGTATTCTGTTTCCCCGTCAGCCGTACAGAATAACAGTGTCTGATAAACCTCGCTATTCCGGTAAAAATCCGGATTATATTTGATTTCCTGATCAATCTTCAGTGAGCCAGTTGCCTCATTAATATGCGGATGATTCCGTGTATTGGCATACCAGTCCTCATGATTGAGATGGACAAGCGGATGATTGCGCTCAGCCGCGTATTTTTCCAGTGCCGCAAGATGATCGGGTTTGAGCGGATTTTTGTAAATCGTTTCATCATTATGCACAACGTACTGCCCATTAATGCTGACATACGTGCCAATATTTAATTCGTCGAGTAATGGTAAGAACGCAAATGGCGCACGGCCTGTTGCGATTGCCACAAAATGACCGCCCGCCTGCAATTCCGCAATAGCCTGCCTCGTCGATTCCGGCAGCCGCTTCTCATCATCAAGCAACGTCCCATCTATATCAAAGAAAATCAACTTCTGCTTCATGTCTCATCCTCGTTTCATAAGTATATATTCTTCTCGGGGGGACTGTCCCCTACCGCTTTAACGCGTTACCGTGATGGGGGACTGTCCCCTACTAACATTCTATCACAAACTGGGACAAAGGGTCAGGCCGCGCGTCCCCATCCCGACCTACCTCGGTGTCATGAACATTTGTGTCCAATAGGTTCCATACTTGAGCCCGTCCGCTTCGACATAGCCAACTCCGATGTGTGTAAATCCTTCTTTTAAAATATTTTCACGGTGCCCCTCACTGTTCATCCATCCTTCTACTACTTGTTCGGGACTGCGTTGACCGGCCGCAATATTCTCGCCGGCCAGGCGGAAGGTGAAATCGAACTGCTCCATCATATCGAATGGGGAACCGTACGTTGGCGATGTATGACTGAAATAGTTGTTGTCTGCCATGTCCTGTGATTTCTTCCGTGCGAGACTGCTTAAGCGATTATCCATTTCCAGCGGCTCCAAGTCTCGCTTTTCCCGTTCATCATTCACAAGCTTCACGACTTCCTTTTCATAGGTGGAAGGATCGGTTGCATCCGTATCCGGCGTCCCCTCTTGCGTTTCCTCTCCTGATTGAATTAGCTGATTTAAGTCTTCTGTATATTCTCTGATGCTTATATCCTGATCTGTAAACCATTCTTGTATGTCCGCCGCCCATTGTTCAAAGGTATCAAATGCCAGCTTATCAGGATCCCATGTTTCCTGGACCGCAGCCGGAGTTCTGATCGATACCATAAATAAAATGGCGACCAATATGAATAACCGTTTCATTGGTTTGTACTCCTCCATTCGCAAACCTGTCCCATAGCTGAATGACGTTTATATTACAAAAGCTCTTTATTGATCTGCGAGTCTTTCACATGCCTTCTCTATTCATCCTATCTTCATTTCTATTATACACATAAACAGGCAACGCGAACAAAATCGCGGACTGAAGTGCTCTTTCTTGAACACCAGCACAAAGTATTCACATATTGCTATTCTTTTTGATTCACATTCGGGATTAAAAAAACGGGTCAACACTAAAATCTATGGTTGATATTAGTGGATAACTATGGTAACAAGACTGACTAGCGGAGGAAAAACACGGAGACTGATATGAACGAAACTGTCAAGGACCTCCGCACAATTTTTTGAATGTGATTTTTGGACAACTTTAAGCGAAGGGTCTGAATTGGGCCCTTTGTTCAATAAGTAATATGCCATAAGCAGAAATGTGCAAACTAATGCCTTCTTCTTAGCTTGCCAAACCCTCCCTCCTATATCTGAAGGATTGTCAAGTGCTCTCCTTGACGATCCTTCAGATATAGGAGATACTCATACAAAGCTAAGAAGAATGGAAGTTCCTCCTTTCTTCATAGGTTGTGAAGAAGAGAAATACACGGCATGAAGGCAAAAATCTCTGCTCCGGTAAGAAGAACTGATAATCCGTGGGTTTCTCACATTATATTCTTTCCGTATAAGGATCTGTCACGGAACTCCTGGCGTGCGTTCACCAATGGCTGGCTAGCACAAAGTCTCCCGTCGTGCGTTATTCCTTTACGGTTTTTTATCTTTGCCTCCAAGCCCTATATTCTTTCCTTTTCCCATTAATCCTGCAGTTTCAGTTTCCGAATAATATGCCTTTATACGTAACTTAATGCGCTTGAGTTTCAGTATCCGATTCATTGGCTATGGCCCAAATGAATCCTGCCAGTTCTCTTGCAACGGCCGTGATGGCTTTTCCGCTTTCCTTCCCACGTCCTAATAGGCGGAAGTATTTTTTGTGCAGGCGGTTTTGTGCTTTCCATGAAATATTCAGGATATTCGTTGGCTGTCCTTGTTGCCTCTTTTTTAGCTCACCTTTCACGGCAGGCTGGTAACGATAGCTCCACGCCGCCTCTTTTATTAATAATTCCGTACATGACGATTTCCTGCCTTGGTGATATTCCTAATCTGCGTAGTCCACCACTGGAACTTCACTGGGACCAGTCCATTGTAGGCCATAAATTGGTTAGGCGTTTGAAACCGTTCAAATGACATGATTTCCGCAAACCAAACTGGTAGCTGTAAATGACTGCCACACCTCGTAAAGTCATGAGTTTTGAAATCATTGGCGCATGGACGCCTTCGTTGGCTTGTTCCTTAATCTCCTGTCTACACTTTCAATCGTTGCTGACATTCCTTCACCTGCTGCAAATATTCTTGGATGCCACGCGAGAGGCAGAGCGTTCAATTTTTAAACTATCCAGCCATCCCAATACTTACTGTCCACCTTTTCGTACCTTGAGGCGTTTAATCTCTTTCTGAGAAGAAATTTGATCAATCGCTGTTTAGCTCTTAATCATCTCCTTTCACATCCTCACGTGCCCGACCAGGTCGCGCAAAGCTTCATCATCTTTCTGTTTGTACATAGATAGTGTTAACTCTCCGAACGATAAAGCGTCGCTAAGTTCAAGGCATCCCGCTTGGTCTGTCTTAACACGATCACCGGGCTTCTGAGGAATTAACGATGGTGCAACCACGTCACATTCAATATCCATACTCTTCAGGAGACGATAAAGTCCATACCCGGTTGGGCCAGCTTCATAACAAAAATTGAAGTTGTTCCGGCATCCCTAATTTGCTATTAATCCTGATTGCCTCTACTGTATAAGGAATCATTCCAATATACCTTGCCTTTGAGCGCCCTTCTTCCGCAACACCGACTGCAATTTTTTCCTTTGACACGTCTAATCCCACATATTTTGTGATATACTCCATCATACTAGCTCCTTTCGTATTATAGCTCTGAATTTGGTTTGGCTTACTAGTAATACAGTATGAACCAAAATTAATCTACGTTCTTACGATTAAGGGGCTAGTTTCGTTCATGATAACTCCTGCGGGAAAGCGCAGTGGGAAGACCCCGCAGAAAAAAAGCGAACTTCTTTTTTTCGAGGAGGCTCCTGCGGGAAAGCGCAGTGGGAAGACCCCGCAGAAAAAAAGCGAACTTCTTTTTTTCGAGGAGGCTGAGCTCGGGGCCCGCGGAAAGCGTAGTGTTTTTCCGCAGCGGTCACTTAAATTCATAATTACAACTAGTTTATCAATCATAGATTTTGGTGAAGAGCCAAAAAAAACATCTTCAAATCTTTTGCTTTTAACTCATCTTCTTAAGAGAAACTTACGTCCTGTTGCATGTGGGATAGATAGGCTTATTTCTTTGACAACATTTAAAAAAGCTACCATTACAGTTCACCAAGGAATGATAGCCTTCAAAAAATTTTCAACAATATACGATGGTTTTAGGGAAGTAAAAATATTATTGTCAGGACTACCACACCAGAACTTTAAGTATGATATGATAGTTAAAACAATACAAGGAGTGAGCTCAATTGCCAATTCATCACCATCATCATCCGTATATGACCATACATGACTTTAAAGCGCACAGCCACTATGGATGGGATAATTCTTTTAAACCGATTGCTGAAGTTGAATCCGGTCAAAAAGTAACCTATGAAATTACTGAATCTTCTGGCGGTCAATTTACCAAACATTCAACTTCACTGGATGTCAAAAATATGGATTTTGCAAAGGTCAATCCGGTTGCAGGCCCAGTTTATGTAAAAGGTGCCCAGCCTGGGGATACATTAGAGATCGAAATGCTCGATTTTCGCCAGCTGGACTGGGGCTGGACAGCCATTATACCCGGTTTTGGTCTGCTTGCCGACGAGTTTCAAGAACCAGCCATTAAAACATTTGATTTAACCAACCGACATAAAACCGAATTTCTTGATGGCATCGACTTATTCGTCAAGCCTTTTCCTGGCACAGTCGGAGTCGCCCTGCCTGAACAAGGTAATTTCAGTGTCGTCCCACCACGGGAAAACGGCGGCAACATGGATATACGCCATTTGACACGAGGCACCAAGCTTTACCTCCCTGTATGGGTCGAAGGAGCACTATTCTCAATCGGAGACACACATGCCGCACAGGGAGATGGTGAGGTGTGCGGTACAGCTGTTGAAGCATCGATGGAGGCAACCATCCGGTTCAAACTGCACAAAGGAAAATCCATTGCCGAGCCGCGTTATGAGATTCCCGGACCGCCAACACCGGAAGCGGACAGCAGAGGCTATTACGTCACAACCGGCCATGGTGAGGATCTGGTTGAAGCATCCCGAAACGCCATCCGCTATATGATTGAACATCTCGTGGACACCTATAAAATGAGTGAGCAGGAAGCGTATATGCTTTGCAGCGTTGCTGTTGATTTGCGCATCAGTGAAATTGTTGATATGCCGAATCATCTTGTATCTGCGTTCTTGCCTAATTCAGTTTTTAAATGACAGGAAAGTGGGACAAAGGGTCTGACCCCCTGTCCCACCCCGAGCTTTGAAATAAGAAGATGATTATTGTCGTCTAGCGAAGTAGCATAAAAAGCACCGATTCATCCCCCACTAAATGACAGATTTTGAAGGGGACTTCTCGGCGAATCTGTTAAACATAACTCACAGAAACACGCGAATGCCTCCGATAAATTTGCCACATGCCGAATACGCTAATTAACAACCAAATCGTCCCAACCGAAAACACCCCGATAGTCGTTTCTGAAAACAATCCGGTTACAAATGATCCGGCCACAACACCCAGCGAGAAAAATCCGTAAAACAGACCATACGCCTTTCCGCGTCTTGTTGCATTGGTATTGTTCGCCACCATTGCTGTCATGGAAGGGAAAATTAATGCAAAACCGACGCCATAAATTGCCATCACAGCAAACATGAGTGATTGCACCGTCACAAATTCCAGCAGGATAAGCGCCAAACTCAAAATAAGCAATCCTGTCATCAAGGTTGTTGCATAGGAAAATCTGTCGTACAGCCGGTTTGTCGGCAAAACAAAAATTAACGTTGCAACAATAGCGAATGTGCTCAACAGAATTCCGCTTAAGCTGCTGTCGAAACCGAGCGCTTCCACTTGTAGCGGCAGTGCATATGCCAGGATACCTTGTGCAAACATGAGCGAAAAAGCACCTAAGTAACTTAACTGCAATCCCGGACGCTTAAACAACACGTCGATACCACTTTCAGGGATATCTTCTTGTACCGGCTGAGCAGTTGGTTCCGCCTCCTTTTCAGGAAGCACGAAGTAGGCCAAAACCGCAGTCACAATCATTAATATACCAATTGAGACAAAAACTGTATCAGCACCGAAGTTCGAGCTGATTATCCCGCCATAAGCCGGTCCGATAATCGATGCCATCCCAACACCGGCACCGGACAAAGCCATTACTTTCCCTTTTTTCTTCCCGGCCTTTTGGTTCGCCAAATACGTGAACGCAGCCGGAACGAGCAGACCACCCGTTAATCCATGGAAGAATCGCAGCACAAGCAATTGCACCGGTGAAGTGACAAACGCATAGAACAGCAATAATACACCGGTCAGCAGCAAACCAACGCCAAGTATACCATTGATGCCTTTTCGGTCGATATATATACCTGAAATCATATTGCCCAAAACATTGGAAAACGAATACATGCCAACAATTATGCCAATCATAACCGCTGAAGCCCCAAGTCCCTGCGCATACGGACTCATAATCGGGAGCTGGGAGAATGTATCAACAAACGAAACAATTATTAAAAAATATATAAAATAAATCAAATGTGTCATCCCCTATTCTACTACTTTTATTTTACAACCACCCTCACTCTCCTGCAACGAACAATTTTGTGAACAGATTTTGTTACCTGATACATTCATCGTTGGTAACACCAGCCGCAACCTAAGCCTTTGATGGCAACTCCCTAAACAAAAACAGGCGATTGAATGGGTAGTATCGTCACCCAACTCACTGCCGTAGAGAGCCAAAAAAATCAGGAATCCGAAACAAGCTGTTCGAATTCCTGATTAATCATATTTGGTATTGGCAATAGGGAATTACTCAAACGCAATGTCTATACGTTTCAGTTCATTTTTTTCAACTTTTAGCATCCGAACTTCCCATGAAATACTGTTTTTCCATCCTGATTAATGAATCCTTGACGGCTGCCACTAACGAAGAACACTAAAAGACCACCTACAGATCCGCCACATCCCTTAGTAATTGCTCCTTCTCATTCTTCGGCCGGATAAAACGCATGACGGCTATGAAAAGACATAAAATCGATGCAAACATAAATAATCCGAACAAACCATTTTGATGGAGCGGTGAAAAATAAACAGCATTAATGCCAGCCAGAATGACACCCCCAAGCAAACCGAAATAACCAAAGCGATCTGCCGGACGTACAAACCATTTCGATCCAGGGTCAAGCAGGGTAACCAGAGTAATGCTCAACACGTTGACGCTGCTGCCGACCCAGACAGGATGTATATTCAGGAAAAATTCGTTTGGATGCCAATCGCCCAAGTAATACCATAATAAGCCACTGGCAAACCCTGTGAACAACGCGGTCACAACAGCGCGTTTGGTCACAACCGGCCAAAACAGCGCAGCTACCACTGGTGCGAAAGTGGCACTATTGCGGAATGTCCAAGCCATCACATTCCACCAGGCTGATTGTTCCGTACGCATTAAGCCAAACACTATCATCAGCACCGTTAACAACAGTAATGACATCTTCGTATATTTGATCAAGCTGATTTCGATGCGGCCGGATTTAACGCGCTGCCGACGTCCACGCCGAGACTTGTGGCACCGGAAAATTGGCACGGTCCGCCCCAGCCCAGCGCACACGCCCATACACCTAGGAAAAACAGACCAACAAGCGGTGCAGGCAGCACTTCCATTAAATAGAGCGGAACACCTATTAATCCGGTTTGGGCATCGGGAACCACAATTGCCGCCGCCATGCCGAACAGGACACCAGCCAGAATAAACGGCACAGCCATGAATCCCGCCATGAACATTCCTTTTTGCCCTTCTTCAGCGGACCGTGCAGACAGCGCCATCTGAAAGGCAGCCTGAGCCAAAATGACATTGACCAGAAATGTGGCAAACCAAACGATAATCACTTGCAAACCGGCATTGCCAAAATCAAACATGGCCGGCTGCTCCTGAGCAAGCGTTCGCAAGCCATCCATTCCCGGATTAATGAAAAAAGCCACAACGCCGATCAGAACCATCACCGTAAACAAAACGATGTTCATGGTTTGCGTAAACGCGAGCGACCACATTCCCCCAGACTGAAGATAGATGAAAAGTAAAAGCGCCGTAAATGCCACTGAAAGGGGGAGGGAAATGCCCGTAAACACATGAATGGCTGAAGCAAACGCAATAGCTGTCGCCACCGACCACATTGGAAAAGCAAAGGCAGTAATAGCTCCCGCCACACCTTTAGCCGCCCGCCCATACTGATCACCGATAAGACCGGAAACCGTCACAAGCATCTTGTTCCGAAATGGACGGATGATTAACAACGCAATAATTAAAATTTGCACAATCTCCGCAACACCATACCAAACTGCAGAAACACCGCTTAAGTAGGAAAGTTCAAGAATTGAAATATAAGAGGAACCGGAAAATAACCCCGTTATACAAAAAGCCACGATCCATTTATTAAACTTCCGATTACCGACAAAATAACTGTTTTCACTGGTCAGACGCCGTTTGGCAACCTGCCCGGCAATAATCAAGGCAGCGGTATAGCCAACCGCCAGAATTATAATCCATAGTCCGTATGAGGTCATGTTACGTTTCCCCTTTCATTAAACGATTAAATTGATATGTTTACCCCGATAAATGCAAAAAGCTATCTAAGCAATCAAAAAGCCCCCTTCCTATAAGTAAGAAGAGGGCTGAAATAATCATGACGCCTCTTCTTATCTTCCAGACACTTGTCTGATGGAATTGGCACAGTACTCCGAAAAAGAGTCCGCTGCCGAGGTTTCAAAGGGCCATTCCCCTCCACCTCTCTGGATAAGAAGTTTGTATTGCTTTTTTATGGAATTGTCTATAATCTACACCATATCACTGGACAGGTCAATGATCAATTTGAAAATGTCTGAATGAAAGCAGCACTGCCAGTCTCCTGCAATCCCGGTTGACCGTTTTATAGCAGTGACACTTACGCGTGACTTAATTGGTGTCCCCGGAACCGAAAACGTAAGGAACAACCAAGTGATTGTTCCTTCAAACGTAATCATTGGCACGGCAAAAGCGACCAATGATCCCGATATGCCCCCATGCCCGGCAGGCTTCTGTCATTCCCCAACGATAAAAACTTTTGGTAACTTCAGTTGCCAGTTCCCAGCCAACATATACAGCCATCGTCCCCAAAAAGGCCGCAATCGCTCCCGGAATGGCTTGGATCGAAATATCATCCTGTTTCAAATGATGTATTTTGTAAACATGTAATGCCTGATGAATCACGTCAATCTCAGAATCCGTTAATTCATTTGCTGCGCCTGTTTTATCAATGACAAACCAGCCATCTTCAGGAACCATATAAGAACTTATCTGTTCAAATTTAGCTTTCATCTCATCCGTCGTCATCATTGCTTCAGCTAATTCATGCCCCTGATAACGACCAGGACCTCTGTTACCGCTTGCTCTGTGGTTTTCGTTTGACACGTTTGACAACCTCCCAGAAATAGCGTTTGTTGATATCAAAATAGCATATACCGGTTTTATGGTTATGCGTTCTGTCCACAAAAGCACAATACTAAATGATTAAAAAGCTTTTCATTAAACATCAGATTCAGTTTTATTGTAATCCCTGATTAAAAAATAAGCCACAATGTATAAGATAATTGGTGCAGCGAGGATGAGCAGAAGGGGAGTTAACATCAATAATATGGAATAATCATCGGAATCAACGGCTGTTATACCTTTCGTAAAATGATACCCTACCCAAAAATTTACTAAAAATGGAATAATATAAAAGCGAAGCCAAGGCTTATTTTTACTAATAACAATCCGGTAATATGCCAACCAGCTGACTATCATGACTGTAAGCATAAAAATCATTTGAAAAATATGAGACGTTGGTGTGCTGAGTCCTTCCGTCAGCCTCAATACCAAAACTGTCGTCATATAAAGCACTATAATGGTATTAACTAAGACATACCCAATTTTATCTTTCAATCTATCGCCCTCTTTTAGGTTAATGCTTATGCCAGCAATTGGCAAGCGCTCCAAATTTGGGTTGTCAAAGCAGCCTTGAACTTATCCCTAAACATTATCCTGATATCTGATGGTGAGCCGCTGTGTTTTCATATCGTCTATCTGCTCGTTCAATTTTGTTACGGTTCGATTAATTTGACGGTTAACATCTTCAAGTAAATCAAGATTTTGACGCTGTAATTTTTTCGTTTCCTCCAGCATCGACTCGACGATTTCCCCTTCTTGATCTTCATTAATAATAATGTCATCCACTCGCTTGAAAAAGTCCGTGTCGCATTCATTAATGTTCTCCGCGTGCCGTTTAAGCGTGACTTTCTTATCGGAAAAATCCTCACTATCCAACAGCTGCTCAGTAATCGTTATAGAATGATGATCCCCTTTCATTTTTAAACACCCTCCACCGCATCAAATAAGGAAGCAATAATCAATGGCCGATCGATAGTTTTCGAGATATGTATGGCCTTTTTCCACGCTTTCATGTAAAAGGCTGATCTTGTCATCCATATTAGTATGATTGAACGGGTAAAATTCTTCATGGACATTGATACCTGTGATTGATTTATCCAATCTGGAAAAATAGACATGTTTTCTGAGCAGGTGGGTATACGTGCTGGGGCTTGCTTCCACGTCATAAATCTTATTCATGACCTTTTTTCGTTCCGTCTTGTAGCATTGCATGATTTCCCGGTCAATGGCAGCCTGGAGTCGTTTAATCTCTGCCGCTTTGTCATCAAGCAGACTTTTCCCTTCCTCATACATGCGCAGCGTGGCAGAAATATTCACCTGGATGTCCCCTTTTCCCTTGGTTGCCGTGAGAACCATATCTGTACCTAAGTAGGATTTATTCCCTTTACTCAGCGATGCCAATACACCCGTGATATCATGTCCGCCTCCGATCATTTGCAAAAGATCCCGAAATTCTTCAGTGTCCAGTTTATCGAGACTCGTCTGGATAGCTTGAGCATGAATGAAACCTTGCCATACTGCACCCGCATCATTCATAACCGGCGGAACAATACTGGACATATCACGGCTCTGTGCCATATCTGAAATTGATTCTTGTATACCTTCCAATTCAGACTGAATGGTCGTTAGTTCAGTCACAATCAGCTGTTTTTGATCACTATTGATATACCCGGCATCGACAAACCGCTGAAATATCACGTCAGCGTTTGTTGTGACCGTTTTGATTTGTGAAAGCAGCCGGGGCAGTTTATCGTTCACATCCCTGACCATCTCATCAAATTCATCTGTTATGTATGCCTGACCAAAGTTTCCAAACCCATCATTAAAAACAGACATATTCACACCCGTTAACTCCTGGATTGCAGCGTCAGTCCCGCCTTGATTGGAAGCAGTCGTATATTGGATGGCCAGTTCCTGGAGATCTTTTACAGCGTCATCCGGAATGTCATCCATGATGGAACGCAGACCTGGATAATCTGTATTCGTGTCTACAAATTCCACATCCCCAAGTGTGAAAAAACCGCGTACTCCGCTCACAGCATAAAGTGGATCATCTTCGGAAATGATTTGGTGGATGTTTTGAGCTTTGCCTTTATCTTTGTAGTAATCTATGGCGAATTCCTCAATCTGTTTCGGATTAATATCGTAAATCTTATCTGGATTTGAAATCGAGATATTGAATCTTTCTCTTATATCTTTTCTAAAATCTCTATCTGCATAAAACATTTGATAATAATTTGTTTGCGCACCATTTACACTATAAACCTCATCAAAGGTATCATATGCCAAATGTGCAGTAGTATTATTGTTATGTGCTAGCGAATGAGATAATCCCACTACTTCCAAATCTTCACCATTGTCGACTTGCTTCACAACTTCTTTTGTAAAGCTATGTGTGGCCTTGGCCTGTGTATAATCCTCTCCCGCAAACATAGATTTCAGGTTATAATCCCAATCGTTTATGTCTTTTGTTCCTTGGGAAATAACATAAACTTCATTAATATCATTCTCTCCCGAATGAAAGTGAATAGCTGTTCCATCATATGCGGAAGACGTGACGTCAGGATGCTTAGAATCAGAGGAGGATATAATTTCAATATCTGCAGGGATTGGTTTCCTATACTCTTCTATATAGATTTTTTTAATTTCTTTTTCTAACTCTTGCTCAGATAACTCTTTGTATTCCAGTTCAATAAGCCTTAATCTAATCTCATCTTTATCCAAAAACGAATCACTCATTGATTATCTCCACTTTCATTTTCATTAATAAATGTAATAGATTTTATCCACTGTTTCATTTCCTTTTGCATATCTTGCTTGGATTCCCCGCATTTCTCTGACTCTGCACATTCGGTTTCAAAAATGACATGAATGCCATCCCCTTGACTATTTACCAACATAGCGGCATATCCATAATAATCCACATTATCTTCAAAGTCAGCAATATAAAGCGTACTACCTTCTAAGGAAATCTCCTCAAAGTTGAGATTGTTATCAAATTGTCTTGATAACATATCTAATTCCACATCTTTATCTCCTATTTGGGAGTAATAATTTATTTTGATAGATGACCCGAGACCATTCCCTTGCTCTACACCAATCAGGTAACCCTCGTATTCTTCCTCTTTAAGTGCATATCCTCTTTCTCCAATCACACCACCAGCCGGAAAGTCCATCTTATATTTCCCAGTCCCTGACAAAAACGGATAATACCCATCTCTTATTTCTTCTACGGATTGCAAAAAGTCACGCGTGAATTCATCATTAAATGCTCTGACATCCGGTAAATCTTCCGGATCCATTTCCGACGGTTTTGTATTTTGATTCTGACCCATTCCACAGCCTCCTAATGTAACAACGGAAAGTATCAAGAGGATACTTATAAAATATTTCACTAAAAAGCCTCCCACTGCGACGCACATCTCATCGTTTGATAAAACATTCTTATTACGCTTAGTATACAATACATAAGTAAAGCAATGTTCACATGAATGTCAATTATTTGTAAAATAGGTATTTGGTCATATCTTACTCACTTCCCATCCTCATTTACAAACTGAATTGATTTAAACCATTCCATCGCTTGTTCTTCATATCGTTGTTTCATTTTTGTTCCCTTTCATCCCTGCAGTCGATTTTATAAATTATTTCTATCCTACCTATATTCCATTCGTTTTACATATAACCAGCATACGAACGAAACCCATACTCACAGATAAAGGTGACGTTTAGGATACATTGCAACAAAGATGATCTTGATATAAAAAGCTTTGAATGTCAGAGAAATAATTTCCTATATGCAGCATACATATGTATTAAGTTATTCCGGATACTATGAAAAATATTTGATTGGAGAGATATATCGGATGGATTGTTCAAAAAAGAAAAAAGCTCTTATTCGGCACTATTGGGAGCTTAAAAATGCTGACTTGCCCAAAATAACGCCCCCACTTATGCGCCCACCTATATGAAGATGCGAAAGCAAATCTATTCGATATAGCTTATTAAAAGGACAATGAAGAAGTTTCATAAAGAAGCTAATGTGCGAATTTTAACTATACACGGATAATTTAATAAACACCTGAATACTAAACTAATTTTTTGACCTGTATGTTCGATACAAAGGTGGCCTCTGCGATATCCTGGGTGGCATGAATCTGCTGGTTACTTTTCCTTTTTAGTGTTCAAGCGAACGATGTTTTGTGTCCACTGAAGCTTGTCTTGATTTTTTGGACTCTTGCTTAACCTGTTCAGACATGGAAGATTCCTCCTCAATTTAGCATAGAATTATCCCTATTCAAAGTATGGCGACCGTCGTGTTGCCTTAATCCCTAATAAAATATAAATGCTGCAATACAATGTCTCCATATCTCATTAACATTTTTATAGCTTCAGCATCGTATTCGTCAAATTCGTACCCCTTGTCCGACTTAAAAGGTTGTGACAATCAATAAACCTAAAAAGAATACAAGCATGAAATGAATAATTCCCAAGAAGAAAGGACTAATGAAGGACATCCACTATTCCATATGTGTACTATCCATTTGCGAGGAATTATACATTACATATGCCCGTACACCTGCAATACTGGAAAGGAAAAGTGTCAAAGCCATTCCTAAAAAATAAACCAGTTCTTTATGATTTTCAAGCCAATTAAAGAGCAGTTGTACCCTAATATGTCTTTCCACCAAATCCCCCCATCTCACTCTATTTTGTCCGTTACCTTAATAGCAACTTCTTAATATCTTACTAATAAGATAAACGATAAATAGAAAATAGACGAGAACAAATGTTCGTTATTCGTGAGCATTGAGTTCCCTGTGAATCCCTCAAAATATGCAACACAATCGCTCATTTTTTGTCATCTTTTCATAAACCATGCTATGATATATTTATTATAGAAAGATTTGGCTTGTCTGACCATATGATCAGAAGCAAGATGCCCTAAACTCTCGCATAACAGAATCGTTTATCGCAAATCAAAGGAGAGATCCCATTGAAACTGGAATTCATCGTTCAACATAAACAGGAAGCTATCGAAGCACAAAATCTGGGGGCAGATCGCTTGGAATTGGTCTCGGCCATCAGCGAAGGGGGACTGACCCCAAGCTACGGCACCATTCAACAGGTTTTATCAAACGTTGATATCCCCGTACAAGTCATGGTACGGCCACACAGCCGGCATTACGTTTATACTGATGAAGCGTTTGAGGTGATTTGTGAAGATATTAAAGCGATTCAGGAGTTGGGCGGGAACCGTATTGTGTTCGGGGCATTGAATCAAGATAAAACCATCAATCAAACAATGCTTGCCGAATTGGTCCGCTTGTTCCCTCTCCTTGACATCACATTCCATCGGGCGTTTGATGAGACGGCATCCCAGGAAGACGCCTACCGTGATTTGCTGTCCTTCAAATCAAATGTAAAGCGGATTTTAACGTCAGGCGGAGAAGCGACTTGCGAAAAAGGCGTGGCGCGACTCGCCAAGTTGAACAAACAATCACACGAGCTGGAAGGCCCGATGATTATGCCAGGAGCCGGTTTAAATGCCGGAAACATTCAAATGGTCCGCCAAATGACAGGTGCACAGGAATATCATGTCGGGAGTGCGGCACGAATCGGCCGTTCATTTGCTAACGGGTTTGATCATGTTGTGGTGGAAAGACTAAAGACGCTGCTTGCGGGAATGACCTGAAACTGTATCATTAATTGATACCCGGGGAGAAGCGCTCATTTCATCCGTCCCCCAATCTCACACTCCTGACTTGAGGAATTCAACAAATGGGTTTGCTTTTCTGGAATGTTTACATGCGAGGCAGACTATTGGTAGAAAAAAGGAACACATTTTTTGATTCACACACGACTTTTATAATCATTCATCGAAAGATTAGACAGCAACTTCAAGAAGTGACGGGCTGCCCGACTATGGGAAGCCTTGATAAAAGCTTGCTGCAAAACATTCTAAAAACTCTATTCCCCATCTGCCTTTTTGATACTTGCTTTCTATGACCGAAATATGCCTTCAAGCTCCACAGAAAGTCCCTCGAAGAGAAAAGAGTTTGCTGTTTCGGGTGGTTTGCACATGACGGTTTGTTCAATCTCATAATCTTGAAAATAATAGATAATGACTTTCATTTCAGATGGATCAACAATCCAATATTCCTTAACGCCGCATTCCATATAAAGGTCCAGCTTTTTGACCAGGTCCTTGCCTTGCGTGCTTTCTGATAAGATTTCAACTACAAGGGAGGGGACCCCGGTATAATAATCCTGGTCGTTCAGATGATCGTCCAAATCGCAAATGACCATTAAATCGGGTTGCACAACACAGGGGTCTTCATGGTTTGGCCGCTTCAGTTGAATGTCACAAGGTGCTGTAAACGGGGTGCATTGGCTGCCATGAAAATGATTAAAAAAAAGTCCAAATAATGCACCGGAAGCATATTGATGCCCTATCCTCGGTGAAGCCAGTAAATAAATTTCCCCATCAATATATTCATACCTGGTTTCCTCATCACGGGTTAATGCCAGAAACTCTTCATATGTCGCCTTTTTTGGTATATTATTATAAGGCGCAGGCATTTCGCGCACGGAGCTTTCCTTTAATGCTGCCTCCGAATGTCCCTCCACCCCTTGCAGTCTCGCAATCTCGATACCGTTCTTGGTAATGATCACTTCCTCTTTTGCTGCAAGCATTAAATACCTTCCAAAGTTATTCTTCACCTCGGTTGAACTGACAATCATAATGCCCACCTGCCATCTTTGGTATTAGCTGAATTAGCTAATTTGATTATATTCAAGTTATAAGTTTAGTTCAAGGCTCAAGATTAATGCTTAGCCTTGTTCCGGATAAAGCATTCGCGCAGGATTCACGATAGACCATTAGTGATGGCAATACAATATCTCATCAATCTTCTCCTGAATCTGTTTCGACATCGTCACTCTCTTAAAGGCAGCAATTCCGCCAAAGTTAATTTCAACTAAAACCCTCCTGTATTGTTTAATTAACCAACAATTCCGCTTATAACACACCCCGCTAACTTATTTTCGATTTTGCTGTTGCGAAACAGCCAATTCAGCAGAAGCGGTTCCGTATAAAATTCTTCCACCAATACTTTTCCTTCAACGAACAGAAGTGCATACTTGAAATGCAGCTCAATGTGTAATCCATTCCCCTTTTTTAATGTGATACGTTCAGCAGCTGTCTGATAATTGGTGATATCCGTTCCGAAAGTCTCAAAATAATAGTCTAAGTTAGGGTTTCTTTTTTCACCTAATATGGAGCCAAGAGTTTGGTAAAAACCGGCGATTTGATTACGAAAAATCGATTCATCCAACTGTCCATGCAGCCTACTCTCTTCCTCCGTAAGTGCAAAACAGTCAAGATCCAGCCGGTCACTCAAAGTCAATCGCCATTCTTCCATTGACAGGTTTTGATTTGCAGTCGCGGTAAAATCCCGGACAATACCAATAGTATAATCGGTTCCCATGCAAGTTCGCTCCTTCGTTATTTTATTTTAAATGAACAAAAATACGGTTGATGTTTTCCTGTGAAAGCCGATTACTGATGACTGAATAATACGAGAAGATCATTGTTATTCGGTGTACATTAAAAACGCTCGAGTCTGTAGTGAAGATTAGCGTTGGTGTCAATCATTATCCCTATGTACCAATCTAAGAGGATTAACTAGAAGTTTGAATTGAAGAAATAAATTTAAATGCCTATTACGATTCACCTATTATTATACACGAATACACGTTCTTGTCAATAATGAAATTTGATATTTTTAATTTTTTAATTTTTTAAATTTTTAGTAATCCTTAAGACCATGGAACTGCTGAAGAAGCATTTAATGTCAATTATGCAGTTCATCGCCTGGTAGCCAGCATGATTGGGAACATGACCGTCTATACTGCATTAACCAAACCAGGAGATAACGTAGTGAGTTTAACTCAACCTTTTGGAGGCCATTCAAGTAACCGTTACGATGGTCCGGCTGGAGTCACGGTGGATCCGGATGCATTCGAAATGGCATTACTGTTTTGAATAACGTGCTGAGCTGAATCGTATAAACTTGGCAGAAAAAGAGTCTGATTCGCACTCCAGGCTCTTTTTCATTTCAGCTTTCTCCTCAGGCAGCCTGCTTATTTTCACAACAAACACTACGGATCACTCGGAAGCTTGTTTAGAGATATTAATAAGCCGGTTTCAGCAAATTCAACAAAAGGAGCTAGCAGTTGAAATCTACACCCCGCAGCATTTCTTATATTTTTTTCCGCTTCCGCATGGACAAGGGTCATTTCGCCCTGTCTTATTCTCGTTTACAAACGGCTGATTAGTGGAAGGGAACTTTAATTTGGTTTTGTTTTTTGACATGTTACCTTTACGTTTCTTTTCTGCTTTACGATCCTTATAAAAACTGGCCCAATTTTGCATTTCATCGACTGTGCTCTCAATCAGCTGGCTGTTCGGGAGTCTGCGCTGGTTTTCCAAATATATCTCTTTGTCATTCGCCAGGTCACGATCAATATCATTCAAGGTAATGATTCCCGTTATGACAAGGTTCAGGTCATATACTTGTTTTATATCCTCGTACAATTCATCCGGATATAAATCTGAAGCACAGCAAATAATTTCAGTTACGACGTAAGGGTCAACGGGTTGATGAACAGCACGTTTCAACAATGACCTGAAATATTCCAATACCTCATCTCTTTTTAATTTACCATTCAGGACTAATATGACAAGTGCCCGCATTGCCTGGCCCCGTGCAAACTCATATGCCGTTTCATCCTCAATTAATTCTTTTAATAATCCGATATCTTCAGGCTTTTCATATAGAGAAGCCATCGCCCTGCCGCTATACTCGGTTAAAAAGTCTCCCATTAATAGATTCAAGTCATCCTTGGGTAACCTTAATAAGTCGTTGAATACCGGGTAAAACGGCTTCACGCGAAATTGCGCCAGCATAAAGAAAGCATAAATATGACCCATATAACCGTTCTTGCCCATATCCATATATTTTTCCGGGTTTGCCCGGACCTCCTCGGCAACGGATAACAGTTCAGGTATGTAAGTTTCTTTTTGTTCAATAATTGATTCCAATTCCTTCTTGGGGAAGCGCCCGTCATTGTAGCTGATTTTTTCAAACAAATTTTCCAACAAAGTTCACCTCGTTGTGTTTAATAGATTCAATGTCTTCATTATTGCCTCTGTATGTATCTTAGCACGAATAAAGCTCAAACACTTATTTTTTTTATTTGCAAACACGACCATTTGGAGTTGACAGGCACCCTTACAACCCGGTCATTCCCCCAGCTCCATCATCTATGATATAATAATCCTGAATTATTCATAGCTACACATCATACCCTTCAGTGATTCCGTTATGACGGCACTTTTGAGCATTGATACCGATCACCCAAAAAGTGAAATTGAAATAAATGAAAAAGAGCCCAACCTTTGGTAATGTTGTAAGTGACCAAACAAAAAACATACCAAGGGGGCTCCTTCTATGACTAGTGTAAACGAAACAGCCATGAACTTCAATAAACGTGTGAAAGTAAATTTTGATGGCGGTGATTTAACGGGTGATGCTGGTATCCTACTATATCAGGAGTTCAATGATGTTATCGGATTACATAAGGCCGTTGAAGAAATGGTTCACATAAAAGATGACATAACCCATCGCAGTCATGAAAACCACAATGTTATTATGCAAAAGATTTATCAGATTGCTGCCGGTTACGATGCGGACGACCATGCAGATAACTTAAAATACGACCCGGTATTTACGACAGCTTTGGATAAGTCCGAGCTCGCTTCCCAGCCCACCATGTCCCGGTTAAACCAACATTTGGACAAGAAAACCATGAAAGAGCTCCAAAGCGTCAATCGAATAATAATCGACCGTTTTCATGAACTGGAGGCCCCCGAAATATTGGTGCTGGATATTGATTCATCCAATTCATCAACCTACGGGGATCAGTATGGCAGTTCGTATAATCCACATTACGGTAAAAATGGCTACCATCCCATTTTTATGTTTGAAGGGGAGACAGGTGATTGCCTCAAAGCTTCCTTGCGTGCCGGAAACGTGTATACATCAAGACAAATCGTTGCCTTTGTAGGTCCTGAGTTAAAACGATTAAGAAAGAAGTATCCGAACATCAAGATCATCATTCGTGGGGATAGCGGATTTGCCACGCCAAAGCTTTACGACCTTTGTGAAGAACTGGGTGCGGATTATGTTATCCGCTTGAAAGCAAACCAACGCCTGCAGCGGATTGCCGGCGAATTTGAAAATGAGATACTATCTGAACCTGAAGTCGATATCTATGATGGCCGCCATCATGAATTCTACCGTGAATTTACATACAAAGCCGCCAGTTGGGATAAAAGCCGCCATGTGATGCTGAAATTGGAAAAGCCGGTTGATCAACTGTTTTTTATTCCGACCTTCATCGTAACAACACTGGGTGATTCACCGGAGGACACCGTGCAATTTTACGCTGAACGCGGCAAAATGGAAAACTATATTAAAGAAGGAAAACTCGGTTTTGCATTTGGCCAAATGAGCAGCACAGCATTTGAAATCAACGCCAACAAATTACAAATTGCGGTCTTGGCCTACAATTTGAATAATGGGCTACGTCGCCTTTGTATGCCGAAAAAGATGAAAAAGCATCAAATCCAAACCATTCGCACAAAGTTAATCAAAATTGCCGGGAAAGTAATTCGATCCGGACGCTATATTACTTTCAAATTGTCCAGTAGTTCGCTATATAAGAATGCTTTTTACAGTACGCTGAGTCGAATCCAGCAGCTTCCAATGCTGTGTTAGCCAATTTTGCGCAGGCTCAAGAAAAATTTTAAAAATGCGTTTCCCTCAACGGGGTACGTATGTCCTTTTTTAGCCCAAGTATGGAATAAATTGTATTTTATAGGGTTTTTATCAAAATGAAAAGGAAATATACAAAGATGATTGATAAAAAAGCTCCTGAATTTTTAATTTTAACTTTCATTAGTTACAGATTTTGTTTCTATGAATAATTCAGGAATAATAGAATCGATACTTAGATTCATATACAGGGATGGTGCCGCTTTTGGAACAATATCTGTTCAAACTGGACAAGGAACTGCTGGATTTACAGGCAATGGAAATGGATGATGGATTGTGCACATTTTTTAAGGACCTTAATATAACCGATGAGACGTTTGAAATGGAAAACGACCGGGGTTTGAAACGGAAATTCACTATCAACTGGGATGAACAATTGCTTCAGGGCCGAGGCATAAAAGGTTTTTTTGCCAAATATGATGCAGCCCATTTATGGATTGGGCTTTCAGATGGAGGGCAGATAAAAATAACGGCACATGAAAAACCGGAAGCCCCCGGGGAGTTACACAATCAGGAACATGCACAGTCTGTACTTAAAGAACTGACAAATTTCATCAATGATGATGACGCCTGGTTCCAGCTCTATCAATCTGCAGACAAATTTCAGCTGAACCCGAATGACAATGCATTGCTTTGCCTCCCTTATCTACGGGAAATGGAGACGTTTGATTATCAGATCAGGACAGTCAAATCAGTGCTGAGTCACTTTAAAGGCCGTGTGATGCTCAGTGATGAAGTCGGTCTTGGCAAAACGGTCGAAGCAGGTATGGCCATGCTCGAATATATCATGCGCGGCCTGGCCAGACGTATTCTGATTCTCGTCCCGCCATCACTTGTCCAGCAATGGGAGAATGAAATGAAACGAAAATTCAATCAGGATTTCACGAGAGCCGATGATCCCGCCTTTAAAAAGATGGGAGCGGATGCATGGGGCCATTATCAAAAGGTGATCGCGTCAATCGATACAGCCAAACGAAAAAACCATCGCGAGCCAATCAATGAGCAGTACTATGATTTGGTGATTGTTGATGAAGCGCACCATTTAAAAAACAGGCAAACCCAAAAGTGGCAATTTGTGAATGCCATCAATAAAAAATATATCTTTCTTTTAACAGCAACACCGGTTCAGAACCATTTGGAGGAGCTGTATAATCTCATCACCCTTCTGAAACCCGGCCAATTGAGCACCTATCGTCATTTCCGCAAAAATTTTGTAGCCGATAAAGAGGGTATTGACGCCAAGAATGTCGACAGGCTGAAAGGACTCCTGGCTGACGTCATGATTCGCAATAAACGGAATAATGTTGATGTTACCTTCACCAAACGGACGGCTTACACCAGAACGGTTACCATCCCGGAACGTGAAAAGGCGTTATATGATTCATTAAGCACGTTCATCCGCAATCATTACGAACAGCAGCATAGCATCCTCAACCGATTCCGGCTGAAAAATCTGCAGGAACAAATCGGCAGTACCATTACGGCCATCATCCCATCATTGGAAGGGCTCGCCAACAACGAAAAATTATCCGCATTCGACCGCAAAGCTATTCAGCGCTTCCTTGATGAAGCACGGTTGATTAGTGCGGATGACGCAGCAGGGCATGAAAAGGCGAAAGAAACAGCAGCTATATTAGAAGCGTTTAATGGGAAAATGATCGTGTTCACAAAATTTGCCTCCAGCCAGCGTTATCTGAGTGATTACTTGCGGGACAGCGGCTTTAAGGTTGCAGAATTTCATGGCGGTTTACGGCGAAAGGACAAAGAAGAACAAGTCACTTATTTTCGCAAAGAAGCTGACGTATTAGTCAGTACCGAAATCGGCGGTGAAGGACGGAACCTGCAATTCTGCAACGGGATGATCAACTATGACCTACCATGGAATCCAATGGCGATTGAACAGCGCATCGGCCGTATTCACCGAATCGGGCAGGAGCAGGATGTCTATGTCTACAACCTGGTCACTGAAGACACCATCGAATACTATATTCTCGATCTGCTGGATCGGAAAATCAATATGTTTGAGCTGGTCGTCGGGGAAGTTGATGCCATCCTAGAGGACCGGTGAAAAACTATATTTTTTATCCATCAAATATGCAAACCAAGACCCGGATTTTTCTTTGATACCCTTAAAAATAAGGGAAATAAAGTGATGGCGGTGGTGTCTTTCATCCCGTTTTTCAGTTTCAGCGCATGCTGAAACACCGGTCCTGGGCCCTTTGCCTTTGAACCGGCTTAACTTCTTAAGATTTTGAACGATGGCGGTACAGAGTGCTTGTTCCTGCATGAAGTCCAGCCCTCTGCTTCTAGCACGATCATGCCGTGAACTGTCTTGGCCTCAGCGATTCATGTTCACACTGGACACGCTCGTCCTGGGATATCTTGATATTTGCCATCAATCTGGATTTTGTTTTGCTTGATTTTTGGCCTTGACGTTATCGACTTTTTCCTGCCGTTTTCTTTGGTGTTCAGGGTGTGGTTTTCCTTTTGCCAAGTCGGACCTCTTCCAATTCATGGTTTCTCAGGCAATCAAGGGAATGATGCCTTGGGAAATGAGATAGGCCAAATACGCCGGTGTGCCATAGGCCTTGTCCCGATAACGTCGGATCTGGATTTGCGGATGTTGAAAACGAACAGCGTTTAGCTGTTGCTGGCTTATTTCTCTTTCAGCTGTACCGGAAGCAATGCTTGCATCAGTTTTCAAAATAATCCCTGATTCAACGTCTATCAGGTCGTGCACGAGGAAACGCGGATAAGCTTCCTGCCCTTTGCTCTTTTTGTACAAACGGGCATCAGGGTCTGTCGTACTCCGATGGGTTTGATTGGAAAATGTTTTGCCATGAAAGTCCTCATGGCTGGCATTTTCCTGAAGTTGATCCGATTGATGATTGTTCTTTGATTTCGGAGGCTGAGGAGTTTGATCATCATCGGTCGCTGTCCGTATTGTCATTGTCTGATGGAGCCAAGGATGCCTCGTCACGTTGCTTTTTATTTTCCAGATAACCTTCAATGGTTTGAACCGGGGCCAGCTCTATTTCTTCCAGACTGTGAATGGACGCGTTTGCACGCACTTGTGTGCCGTCCACACCGGCATGAACGTCTGGGCGAACGAGGCCGGAAGCAATGCACTGATTAACGACATGCATCATGATATCATCAAAAATACCGTGACGACAAAGCGCTCTTGGTCTTAAAGTGTTGTCCGATCAGGAAGAGAGACTCAATCCAGGCCGCAAACCACAGGTAGCCAGCATGCATAGGGAGCGTTTCAAATAGTTCCCGTTCCGAGTGATTAAATAGATAACTCCAGTACAAACTAGCCGCACGATCAATTCAGCATTTGTAGATGGCCGGCCTGTTTTTTCGGAGTAGAGAGGTTTCACCCAATCGTGGACAGCTGAAAAGTCGATCACATCTTTCACTCTTCTCAGGATATGGTTCCCGGGAACGAGATCCTCCATATCAATATATTGAAACATGCTGGGTTGAATGTGGTTTTGCTTCGGTGAATGCATAATCGGATCATCCTTTTATAAGTGTTCTATAGACTATATTCGACATAAAGCAAGAAAATTCCTAGTACAATTTGACTTTTTCACCGGACTTCTAGGTGATTTGGAAGAAAAAGAAGACTTTTCCGAAATGGTCATGAAAGCCTGGGTGGAGGCCAAAAGCACTGAAGACGTGGAAAAGGAACTGGGAATGGAAATCGGTTGAAAACCATGCTGCAAATAAGCAAAATAATCAAGCGGGCGGCACCTGGACGATACATTTGTTTTAAACGGAGGGGTGATGCACATGCAGCTGCAGCAATTTGTAACCGAAACAGTTGAGAACCTTGGCGGAATGGTCATGCCGGTGGAATATGCATTGTGTGACGTGCTCATCCCTGAGACCTACGCAGGCTACTTCCAGAATAAAACGGAATTGAAGCTTGCTTTTGATTACGAGGTGGCACAGGAGAACCCGGATTCCGAATTCGTTACATTTGGAAGTTATGTGCTGGAGCAATTATTGGCCATTATTCATGAAAAGGCGAAAACGGCAATGCGCTATGCTCTCATTGACCGTCTGGAACTCGGCACCCCACTGAAAAAAATTGAGGCATTTTTGCAGGATGAACATGGTAAAACCGCTATTGAATCAGAAAAACCTGTCCTTGGTGTCTGGACTGTTTTTCAGTACCTTACCACCATTGTGGCCGACGAAAAAACAGAACATAAAGACAGGTCTGGATTAATATGCTGACAAATGAAGTGGATCCCATCATGAAACAAAAACAGCATCACATCATGTATCAACAGCAGGCATCTTACGCCTATCCGATCACTGTCAAACTTGATATGGACCAAGCACTTCAAACAGCAACCACACATATAAAGAGCTAGTGACAACAGAAAAAATGCACAAATCGATGCTGCCAAAAGATATCGACCGGATCAAACCAATTATTATGATCCCTAATCGACGAAGACAACGCGCAAACCGCAAAGGCATTACCGAAGAAAAACAGAAAGAAATCAGCGACAAAACAGAAACCATCAAACTTGAACGGGACAAACAGCTGCAGGAAATCCATAACAAGGCAAATGGTGAAACCGAAATCAACCTGGAAAATGCCATCATTTATTTTGTACCCTTGCTCGAATATACCGTAAACCGTCAACTCAAAGGGAATCAGGAGCAGCTGGTACTCTATTATAATCCAATTACGAAAGACTTTTTCAGATAGCGGGACATGGGGTCTTGACCCCGTGTCCCTAATTTTGGGACAGAGGGTCAGACCCCATGTCCCTGTCTCCCGGGCTGCTTATCCCTTTTCAAAAACAGTGATAGAACCAAGCCTGTCGCCGCAAACAGAAAAGCAACGAAAAAGGCAGTTTTCACGCCAACCAGGTAATTAGCGGGATCGATTGTTTCAGACCCGCTTTGAACACCGCTGATAAACGAAATGATAAACGTTAATCCCAGTGAACCTCCAAATTGGCGGGCCGTATTGATGACCGCTGTCCCGTGCGGAATCAAATTATCAGGCAAAACATTGATACCTGCCGTCATAATCGGCATATTGATCAAAGCCACGCCGCCCATGGCAACCATGAATAAGGCCATTGTCACAGCAAACGGCGTCTCCAGACCAAGAATAAAATGAAAGCCGAGCGTACTTAAGCACAGCAGCACGAAGCCGGTAATCGCAATGATTTTGCCACCGTATTTATCAAACAAGTTTCCGGCAAACAGTGACATAATGGCAAGTGTCAAAGCACCGGGCATCACAATCAGACCGCCGAAAAATGCTGAATACTGCTGTGCGTTCTGCACATACATCGGCAGCATCGTCTCAATCGAAATGAGTAAGCTGAACGACAGAATTGAAATAATCGCAACAAGGGCAAAAACAGGTGCTTTAAGCACTCGAACTTCCAAAATAGGTGTCTGAAGCCGCAATTGCCGAATTACAAATAAAGCCAGTGCCACAGCACCCGCAATCATACTCACAAGCGCTGCCGGGTCACCGATTCCGCTCTGCTCCATTTTGTTGAAAGCATAAAGTATACCGCCAAAACCCACAGTTGACAATAAAATGGATGAAAAATCGATATTCGTTTCCCGCTGTTCTGTAACATTTTGCATAAACAGGAAAATCAAAAGCAAAATACCTGCCGCTACCGCAAGTGTTAATACAAACAAAGCACGCCAGTCGAAATAGTTGGTTATAACACCGGATATAGGCGGCCCAACCGCTGGCGCAACGTTAATCACAAGCCCGGCCAATCCCATCGCGAATCCTCTTTTTTCCCTGGGATACATCAGAAACAAAATCGTTTGCATTAACGGAATCATAATGCCGGAGCCCATTCCCTGAAAAATACGTCCCATCAGCAATATCGGAAATGTTGGTGCCACTAAACAGATCAATGTCCCTGTCACAAACAAGAACATGGCACTCATCATTAAATGGCGTGTTTTAAGCGTATCAATAAAATAAGCCGTGATCGGGATCAGAACGGCAATCGTCAGCATATAGACCGTTGTCAGCCACTGAACTTCAGTCGAATTAATCCCAAACTCATCCATGATCTTTGGAAAAGCCGTAATGAGCAAAAACTGCGTCAATACAGACAAAAAAGAAGCCGACAACGTTATCGCCACAATTAAGCGTCTATGTAAACGTGATAGATGCATTATTAACCTCCTCCTCCCTCTCGGTCACAGTGACGCCCCGAAAAATGTCGAAAGTGTCAGGTTACAATGGCGCCCGTAGTTTATTCCATCTGTCGTAATTTCTCCGCCGATAAAATAACCAAAAACGTCAACAGCACACTATTTCTATTCTTATGAAGATAATGCTGCTTTCTTCACACGACTATTTAAAAGTGCATTTTTCCTGATAAAGCATTTAATAATCCTATTATACGTGTTGGTTACGCTTCAAACAAACAGAGAGCGCTGAACTGTTTTTCCAACAGAGTATAAAACGGGATAATAATGAAGAAAAGAGCAGTGCGATAAGACATTCACTGCCCCCTTCCTGTTTTTCATTTAAATTGTAAATAGCACCAAAAAGCAGCTATTCGACAAATTTCGGGGCGTCACTGTGACCAAACTGCATTGCAATACTTCTCCCGTTTCTGCCTCTCTGTTCCATCAAAGAAATCCAGTAAACTTGCTAAATTCATAAATACGGGCATTTTATTATCCTTATTTTTGTAATACCTATAGCTGCTCCATGGGTAATTTTCCGGAAGTTTTACTATTTTTGCCTCTATCGGGTTGAGGTGAATATAACGGCTGACTTCCAGCATCCCCGCTCTGTCATCAATCATTTTGTCAAAAAAGCGTTTTTCATACACATGGCCTGACAAACTATATTTTGTATTATAATAATTCGCATACCGCTTATTAATGAGCGCCATTAACTTGGAGATCGATATTTCCTTTGACCTGATTTGTAAATGATAATGATTGGTCATGAAGCAATAGGAGGCAAGTTCAAAGGGGTGTTTTTCGTATAGCTGAAGCAGGATATGGAGAAAAGCCCGATAATCACCGACATAACGGAACAAGGGATCACGTCGATTTCCCCTGCTGACAATATGATAAAAACGCTCCGGTACATAGACCCTTTTCTTATACGGCATTATGTTTCCCTCACAATCACTTGATGTTTACATGAGACACCATCTTCATGTCGTCGCGCCACAAATTAAATAAAGTTTATCCTGGCAGCTGAAAGACTTATAGAAGACGATTGCTTCCATTTTATTAGCAGAGACATATATAAGTATTTCTGTCCTGCTGTCAATAGACTTGTTGGTCGTCTTAACTTCCAATACGTATCTGTGAAACCCCACCTCCTTATGTGCACGGTATCCATCCAACCGCACCTCGGACATTTTTAGTTTTTCATCATAGAATGAGAATTTGAATAACGACATGATAATATAGAGAAAGAAAAAGTGAAACGGAGTAATCGAAGTAAAAATAGATGTCCCTTGAAGACAAAAAAATCACCTATAATCAATCTATTCGACAAAACAAACCAATATCCTGCAAAACAACCAATTAAATTTTAAATAGACAATAAATCAATCGACAAAATTCGGGCCGTCACTGTGACCCCCAAACACCGCTTTTCTTTTTTTTCCGATTTCTGTTATTTTATAATATATTAGCATTATTTCCTGCATTACAGTACATCATAGAAAGGACGTTTGCGACATGACTGAATTATTGACTATTTTAATTGATATTCTTCTTCCTATCTTTATCATTATGGGCATTGGTTATTTCATGCAGAAAAAATTTGAACTTAATTTGCAGACGCTTGCCAAGTTGAATATTTATTTCCTTGTTCCGGGTTTCATTTTTGTCAAGCTCTATGAAACCGAATTTTCGCTACGAGTATTTTCGCTCGTCATCCTGTTTTTCTTGTTATATATATTCATATTATTCGTTTTATCCAAAATACTCATTAAACTGCAAGGGTTCGACCATGCCAAAGGGACAACATTTTCCAACAGTGTAATCTTTTTCAACTCGGGAAATTATGGGGTACCTGTCAATGATCTTGTTTTCAGGGGCGATCCGTTTGCAATGTCCATTCAAGTCATTGTGCTCACCATGCAGAATATCCTGACTTTTACATATGGGATTTTTGCACTGCAGTCCGTCAGTGTTGGCAAGTTGAAGGCGCTTCTCGGTTATTTCAAGATGCCCGTTTTGTACGCCATGGCGGCTGGTATTATCCTAAATATATCAAACATCTCTGTTCCGGAATTTATATGGACTCCAGCTAATTATATTTCTGATGCCATGATTGCGATCGCCCTCATTCTGCTGGGTGCTCAAGTCGCACAGATTAAAATCACATCAGCATTGACATCCGTTTATTTCAGTTTGATGCTGCGGCTTCTCGTCGGCCCGGCCATTGCACTTGCTATCATTTTCGTATTCGGAATCGATGGCGTTGCAGCACAAGCCCTTTTCATTGCATCAGCCATGCCGACATCCGTTAACAGTTCAGTCATCGCTCAGGAATACAATAATCACCCGCATTTCGCGGCCCAGATTGTTTTATTTTCAACCTTATTCAGCGCCGCAACCGTTACAGGTGTCATCTATCTTGCACGCGTCCTATTTTAAGAAAAACTCAGGCCCAGCCTCGTCTTTCCAGAAGCCAGAAGTCAGAGGCCGGAAAGATTGGATGAAGGATGAAATCGGCGAGAGATCCGGTTTCTTTGATAAAACAGCCCTGAATTTTATATTTTCCTATCCTATAATAGAAAAACGCCGGAATAACCGGCGTTTTCCATAACTACTCTTTTAATTTTAAATGAAAATGATCCAGAAAATCTGATTTCGAGCGGTTCACATGGTATTCCATATGCTCCCGGGCTGCTTTAGAATCCCGATTTAAAATAGCTTTTAAAATAGCCTCATGTTCCGTCAACGCCTTGCCGACCTGGAAACTGACAAATTCCGGGAACTGCGGCTGCAGGCCATTCCATAAGTCTGAAAGGATGGCATACAACCTGGGACTATTTGATGCCCGCCAAATAGCTTGATGAAATGCCGCGTTCAACTGAATATACAGGTTGCTGTCATTGTTTTCAGCTGCCTGATTAACTTGATGATGGATGTCCTCTAATTCCGCAAAATAATCGGGACTGTCACATGCCTTTTCAGCTGCCATGCCTTCAAGAAAAGCGCGAATCGTATAATGATCACGGACATCATCTTCTGTTAAACCTATAACGGTTACACGCCGATTATGATGAATTTTTATAATACCTTCCCTATCCAATATCTGGAATGCCTCACGGACAGGCATACGCGAGACTCCTAACCTATTAGCAATTTCTTCCTGCCTGATTTCTTGTTCAGGCTGCAAATCACCATTAAAGATAGATTTGCGGAGCGCACTGAGCACCTGTTCCTTCGCTGACACACGTTTGATTTTTTGCATCTTTTTCCCCCCGAATAAATGCCTATGTCTCTATTATAACGAATTTGACAATTTTGTTAATGAAAAATATAATGTAAATACTATTTTTGGATACAAAATACATTATACAAAATACAAAATAAAAGGGGGAATAACATGCTACCACTGGAAGGTATTAAAGTGGTATCGCTCGAACAAGCCGTTGCAGCACCATTTGCATCAAGGCAACTTGCCGATATGGGTGCTCGTGTCATCAAAATCGAACGGCCCGGTGATGGTGATTTTGCCCGTTATTATGATCAGACAGTCAACGGTATGTCCAGTCATTTCGTGTGGCTCAATCGATCCAAGGAGTCACTGTCACTTAACATGAAAGCAGATGATGGCAAAAGCATTTTCACGGATCTGATTAAAGATGCTGATGTTTTAATCCAAAATCTGGCACCAGGGGCCATTAACCGTTTGGGTTTCAGTGATGAAGAACTTCACAATATTAATGAGTCGCTGATTATCTGTCATATTTCCGGATATGGTTCCAACGGTTCCTATGTCAGTAAAAAAGCCTATGATTTACTCATTCAATGTGAAGCGGGATTTCTGTCTATTACCGGCCATGACGATGCTCCTGCCAAGGCGGGCATTTCCGTCGCAGACATTGCAGCCGGCATGTATGCTTACAGCGGTATTTTGAGCAGTCTGATTAAACGTTCAAAAACAGGTCAAGGTGACATTCTTGATATTTCCATGCTTGAAGCGCTCGGAGAATGGATGGGTTATCCGATGTATTATTCCTTATATGGCGGATACGAACCGAAGCGCACAGGAGCACAGCATGCGACGATATATCCGTACGGCCCCTTCCCTGTTAAAAACGGGAAAACAGTCTTTTTTGCCATTCAAAACGAACGGGAATGGGCAAGATTCTGTCGTGATGTATTAAACAAGCCTGATTTGGCCAACGATGAGCGTTTCAACAGCAATTCACGACGTGTCGACAATAAGGCTTATTTAAAGAACATTATTGAAAACGTTTTAGGGAAGATGCCGCTTCAAGACGTCATGCAGAATCTTGAAGACAACAAAATCGCCAATGCACAGCTGAAAAATATGAATCAATTTGCCAATCATCCACAGCTTAAGGATCGTGATAGATGGATAGATGTGGACACATCAGCCGGCCGAATTCAATCCCTTCTGCCGCCAGCCATCGCAAACAAGGGCGATATGCAGATTGGACCGATTCCTGACGTCGGACAACATACCCAAAAAATCCTTAATGAATTGGGATTATCAGAAGACACAATCGGCAAGCTGAAGAGCAACCATACTATCTAAAAGAGCGAGGTGATGATATGCTCACTAGATCGTTACTGTTTGTACCGGCTGATAAGGAAAAAATGCTTTTGAAAATTAATCACCTGGAATCAGATATTGTGATCATTGATCTTGAAGATGCTGTAGCGCCTGATGATAAACAATATGCCAGGAATCTATTAAAAAGGCATGCTCCAAGTTGGAACAGACCGGTTTTTATTCGGATCAACAGTACCGGAACAACTGATTACGACCAGGATATCAACTTAATCAATAGTTTCGGGAATGATGTTGACTTAGAAGGTGTCATGCTTCCAAAAGCCTCTTGTCAGGATGATATTATAAAACTCGCAAATTATCTTGAGAAGATAGAGCAGCGTCATCATCTGACAACTAGCTATCAAATCATGCCATTAATTGAAAACGCTATAGGTGTCAAATACGCTGATGAGATAGCCAGTGCCAGCGAGCGCATTTTCAAACTTGCATTTGGCGGCGTTGATTTCATAAATGATATCGGTGCACAAGAAACAAAGCAGGAGCACGAGCTCTTACATGCACGCTCCGAGATTGTGATTGCCTCACGAATCGCCAACATCGGCCAGCCGATTGATACGGTTTATACCGATTTTCAAAACAGTGAAGGTTTTATGGAAAGCAGCCGGTTTGTCAAGTCACTGGGTTTCAGCGGGAAACTTCTGATTCACCCGGCACAGATCGAACCGGCCAATAAGGTTTTTTCACCTTCCCGTGAAGAAGTCGATGATGCTGAAAAACTAATCAGCCAACTGCGACACCAAAGTGGAACCTTTCAGCTTGGCGGGAAGATGGTCGATAAACCAGTAATTGAAAAAGCATACAGAGTGCTGAATGATCACAAAGCAATCTTGAATCAAAACAAGGAGGAAAATAATGGATCAACGACTTGAACAAGAAGAAACGGAACAGAAATCGATTTGGCAGCGTATAAGTATCTTTAACATACCTGTCATTTGGTTCGGCGTTATAACGATATTAACACTAATAGCTATGTACACGGATAACCTTCCAGCTGGCATCATCGGCAGTCTGCTGATCATGATGGTTCTTGGTGAATTGTTCGGATGGATCGGTGATCATACCCCGATTATAAGAAGCTATCTTGGCGGTGGCGCTATTTTAGCCATCTTTGGCTCTGCCTTGATGGTATATACCGGATTAATGCCGGAACAAACGATTACGATGATTGACGAGTTTATGACCTCAGGCGGATTCCTGAACTTTTATATCGCTGCCCTGATTACAGGAAGTATCTTGGGCATGAATACGGCGACATTGAAAAAAGCAGGTGCCAGGTTCGCTTTACCACTGCTTGCAAGTGTTCTGGCTGCAATGGGCTTGGCCGGTTTTATCGGTCTTATTATTGGCTATGGATTCAGGGATGCCATTCTGCTTATTGCCATGCCAATCATGGGCGGCGGAATGGGAGCCGGGGCAGTACCCATGTCCCAGGTATATTCAGAACTGTTAGGAAATGATCCATCCTATTATATTTCGGTTTTAGTCCCTGCATTGGCTCTCGGGAACGTATTTGCCATTATTCTGGCCGGAATACTGAATATGGTTGGCAAAAAGTTGCCGAGCTTGACCGGGAATGGTCAGCTAATGGCAGGATTCCATGTTGAGTCAAAGAAAATAACGTATGACATTAATCAAATGGGAATTGGTGTGATTGCTGCTCTCTTATTCTATGTTATTGGTCAAATGCTAGGCGTTTTTATTCCAATTCATCCATATGCCTTAATGATCATTACCGTCGCTGTCTTTAAAATAGCCGGATGGCTGCCGGAAATCGTGGAAAACGGCGCCAACCAGTGGTATCAATTTGTCGCCAAGAACTGGACATTGGCATTGCTGATTGGTATTGGTGTCGCGTACACAGATATGGAAGCAGTGATTAACGCACTCACAGTCGAATACGTGCTGCTTGTTGCAAGTGTCATTGTTGGAGCTGTTTTAGGTGCAGGACTTCTCGGAAAAGTTGTCGGTTTCCACCCAATCGAATCGGCTATAACAGCAGGACTCTGTATGGCAAATATGGGTGGTACGGGAGATGTTGCCGTCCTGTCAGCTTCAAGACGTATGGAACTCATGCCATTTGCACAAATCTCATCCCGCCTTGGAGGCGCATTAATTCTATTAATTGCAAGTCTGATTGTGCCACTGTTATAGCGGGTAAGGGAGTTTGCGAGAGGAAGTTAATTCTTCCTCTCTTTTTGTATTTACAGCTGCGGGGAGAAGTAGGTGATGGGATTGATTATTTGGAATACTGACAAACCCTGGGAACAGGATGAATGAATTTTTAATTACAGGAGGTGCACACCGGGAATGTTTTAACAGTATAGAGACGAGGATGTTCTCGCACGTTTCAAGATCTTTCTCGCACAAGCCCATATTTTGCTTCTCTGGCTCATGTTTCGCTTTTCTGGCCCATGTTGCGGCGTTCCGGCCCATATTTCGCTGCTCCGGCCCATATTTTGCTTTTCTGGCCCATGTTGCGGTGTTCCAGCCCATATTTTGCTTCTCCGGCCCATGTTGCGGTGTTCCGGCCCATATTTTGCTTCTCCGGCCCATATTTTGCTTTTCTGGCCCATGTTTCGTTGCTCCAGCCCATATTTTGCTTCTCCGGCCCATGTTTTGCTTTTCTGGCCCATGTTCCGCTGCTCCGGCCCATGTTTCGCTGCTCCAGCCCATATTTTGCTTCTCTGACCATATTTCGCTTTCCAATTCAAGATTTAAGCCTAGCCACGTCTTCCAGAGGCCAGAAGTAAGAGGTTGGATTGGGTAAAATCGGCGAGGGTCCCGATTTCTTTGATTAAACAGCCCTGAATTTTATACTTTCCTAGCCAATAAAAAAGCCTACCCCTCAAGGTAAGCTCTTTCCACAGGCGAATAGACAATCAATCACCCAATTCAACGTCCAATGCTTCAGCCATAATTTTCGGTAAATCGGTATTGTCCAAATAACCTGTAAATTTATCAGCTTGCGGGCCGTACGCGTATACCGGAATATAGACGGCGGTGTGGTTCGTGCTTCGGGACGTCACTGTGACAGAGTGAATTTAACTACTGTTAAATTGATAGTTTTGTTATAATAACATTGAGTTGTATAAGCAGGATGGGGCGGCGGATCCTTTGCTGCTCGTTTGTAGACATTGGCTATGTCACAACGGGGAGGGGGGGTGATACCGTATATGATTACTATATATCAAACACTAATGCTCATGATCAGCTTTGGGTCATTACTCATGGCTGTCGTGACATTAATTGTCTTGATTATAAAAAAGTAATCCCCACCTGCAAAAATGGAACTGGTTGGGGATTACCTTCTGCCATTCCACCGCAACATCATGCGGCGCAACTCATCAGAAGTCCGACATGCCAGTGTCGGGGTTCTTTTTAGTAATATGCTTTCTAACTTTATTATATGCCAGGAATGACTGAATTGCAAGGTGTCGTGATGGGATTTGGCTGATACCTGTGTTCTTGGTCGATGTATGCCCTCTCTGTTTGATGCTATCTGGTTTGATGTTACTGTTATATTTCCACAACACTTAACGTATTAAACATATAAGAAAAACCAAGGGTATAATTCGGAATGTCACTGTGACCGCATGTCTACTTCATCAAATATGAGCTATCCCACAACGGAAGCTTTGTGCCAATATTATTTTCCAACGCGTTCTGATAAACTTTATAACCCCATGCGACATCTTCTGTCGGAAGCCCTCCTGTCATACAGATAATGACTTCATCATCGGATTGTCGGCCTTCTTTTTCCCCTGCAATGATGTCGCCAATATCGTCAACTTGGCTGCCGTCATATTCGCCGTTATGGATCTTCTCCAATAGTTCGCCTGACATTGTCCAGCTTGTGATGCTTGAAATGCCATCAGGGTGGTTCAAGCCGTCTTCCAGCCATTTCTCGTGCATCGACCACATGTCTGCAACAACGCGATGATTTTGGTAGGACGTATCAGAAAAGCTTGCCGCTCCTGTCAAAATAATCAGGGCACCCGGTTTAATGCTTTCTTCTTTTATCACCGGCTTCGTTTTTCCGGATGTTGCAACTGTCACAATATCGGATTGCCTCAAGCATACATCGATATCATCTACCACTTCAACCGGCAGATTAATCTGTTCTTCAAGCTTTTGAGCAATCTGTCTCCCTTTTTCGACATTAATATCGAATAGGACGACTTTTTCGAGATCATTAACAGTCGTCGTGATGGCATCGATACAGGACTGATTGATGGCGCCCCCGCCTATTGCACCGAGTACCTTTGATTCCTTTTTAGCAAGGTGTTTTGAAAACACGCCGGGAACTGCTCCGGTTCTGGCTGAGCTAATCAAATTTCCGGCCATGATGGCAAGCGGCGCACCAGTATCCTTATCATTCAGCGTAAACGTGTGGACCGAACGGGGAAGTCCTTTATTCAGATTTTCAATATTGGACCCGTACCACTTGTTGCCCACAACATCGAATTCACCGCCCAAGTAAGAAATCAGGGACATAAACCGTCTGTCCGGCCCTGCTTTCGGCATATTTTCGAAAGGCTCTTCCTCGTTAAACCAGAGCATCAGGCCATGATCATTCCTGTTTGGTCCGCCCATGATAAAATCGCCTTTACCAATCAGTCTGAACATCTCTTCAATTGTACTGATACAATTTTTCATGTTCAAAACACCGGCTTCGATCACTTCTTCCTCTTTAAGATAAAGTAATTCCAATTTTTCGGACATTAAGCATTCTCCTTATATCTGAATTTGACCCATTTTTTATAGTAAGAAAAGATTAAGACTACGGCACTGGCTCCAATTGTTATGGCTGAAAACAGCCAATGCTGTCCATTCAAAATGAATAATGGGGAAAACGTGATGATCAGTATTTCCACTGGCGCAATGGGTATATAAGCCAGACCGAATTCATCCAGTGTATTGCTTTCAAGCCTGGGATCCACAATTCTTAAAAGGGCAATGCCCATCGCCACAGCACCTGTGATCCATCCGAACGTAAAGATACCTTTTTCAAACCAATTTTCCTGGAAATAATACTGTGATACGAACCGATAAAAGAAATAGGAAAATAGTATTCCAAAAATAATGAGTATCGTAAATGGTATCAGATTTTCAGCAACAACTGTCAGATTGATAGATGCGATACCAAAAGCAACAAGAATATCAGTAGCACTTCCGCTTATTTTGGACATCACACTTTTATCAATATAATCGTCCACTTTCACCATTTGCATGAGCTGTCTCAAGATGAGTCCGACCAAAAAGGAAAGTGAGAAAGCAGGAATGGATAGATTCGCATAAAGCGACTCGCCAAATTGACTTAAATAATACCCAATGGTCGTTGCGAAAACGACTAATGCTATATGGAAAACCAGCGGATCGATTGAAATACTGGAGACCGTTTCAGATCCCATAGAACTCTGTTTATTTTTAGACAATAGCCCTGTTCTCAATTCTTCCGGAAGCTGCTCGAAACTGCTGATATAATTGGCATGACCTTTGTTTGCACTGGACCTGATTAATAGCAATCCTACGACAATCGCAAGCACTGCTCCGATTGTTGCAGACGTCATGGCCAGAGATGTCGCTTCATCCCAACCTTGCTGAGCGAAAGCATCTCCCAGAGCTGCTGCTGTTCCATGTCCCCCGACAAAGCCTGCTGCCAATATCAAACCGAATCCGTTATGCACATCAAATAGCGGAACAAGCAATATAAGCGCAAAAAGCAGTCCGCCGCCCCACATCAGAAGCATGATAATTTGGGAATAAGACCATAGCCCACCTACCCTGTCGATGACTTCCGACCACTTAAATTTCGGGGTGGACAAAGGGAGTGCGGCAAATACAACTGCAATCAGCACACCCGGGTAATCACCTATAAAATCTGAAAATGGAATAATATTGAATCCACTGGGACCTAAAATCAATCCCAAAATCCCTGCAATTATACTTGCCGGCATGAAGGAACGCTGCAATAAACCTATTTTTGCTCTTAACAACATGCCTATCAACAATAGCAATGATATAAGACCCACATCAGTCAAGAGATTCCATGCGCTGAATTCCATTTATGCAACCCCTTTCATTAGTTTTAATCATACTATATCATTGAAAGCGGAAAAATTAAACCGTATTTTTGAAAAAGGAATATTTTTTCCTATTTATTTTTAATGAAACCCTTATATAATAAAACAAGGGGGAGATTCATATGAAAGAGAAACTTATCGAAATACAAGACGAGCTGCCAAAACAGCAGCAGAAAATCTGTAAATTTATTATCAACCATTTAGATGATGTCTCAACCATGACGATTAAAGATCTGTCTGAAAATAGCGGTGTTGGGACGACAACGATATTGCGCTTTATCGATAAGATAGGCTATAAAAAATATCCAGACTTCAAAAATGATGTCATAAAATATAATTTCAACAATAAGGCAAATACATGGTGGCATTTGAAAAAGTCATTAGAAGAAATCGACGGAGCTGAAAATTCGATCGTCAATGTGGGAAAGAGCAGTATAGAAGATATCGAATCCATGTTGAGGGATATTGATATAGAGGAGTATGAGACATTTTTAAAACTGCTTCTTTACTCTGATAAAGTCCATTTTCTGGGCATGCGGACTTCCAAATCATTGGCACTCTATTTTGAAATGATGCTGAGAGGTATACTTGATAACTTAAATCAGTTAAGTTTAAATGCGGACTTGATCTATGATGAATTATTAAAATTCAAAGAAGGAGATACGCTGTTAGTTATCGCCATATCTCCCTATTCCAAACAGACGATTGATTTTGTCAAGTATTGCAGAGAAAATTTGGATATCAATATTGTTGTGATTACTGACCTTGAAACATGTCCCATCATACAAGACAGTGATGCTCATCTAATATCCGGCCAAAGTAAGAACAGATACAGCATTATACCTGCTCTCACGCTGATTGAGTCTCTGATTATCGATTTAGGAAAAAATCAGCCTGATTCAGTGGATAAAATATCACGGTTAAATGATATACATCGGGAGAATGACATTACGACATTGTGACAATCACTCGCGAGCTGTCAGGATTATTGAGATATAGATCGAGTGAATAATGATATAGAATTGAGCAACCATTTCCAATCAAGGGACGACATTCAGCACTGTATAAAAGGTGGTGTGATTTAATGGATTGGGAAAGGGAGGAAAATGAAATGCCTGATAGAAAGATGAATTTCCTGATACAAAAAAGAGTCTTTTCGAGAAATTCATCGTCGATCGACTTTTTAAAGTAAAAGATGGTTGGAAGTATGAAAAAATTGATTTCAACTTTCCTCTCTTCACACCCTCCATGAACGGGAGGAGATTCTTTTGGACACATGTTGCTTGCATACTTAAACATGCATGATTCATGACATAAAACAGTAAAAACAATATCAAAAACCATATAATAAATACGGATCAGAAAATTACTTTATTCGTTAATCCTTAGCGTGTGTATATCCCTAACTCACAAATTTAGCATCTGTCTTTCAATAAAGACAGATGCTAAATACAATTGCATGTTTACGCATCTTTCTTTTCCTCTGTTACAATCCTATTTTCCTTATTATCGTAAAACACTTTGAAATCCGGATCAACTTCTCCCTTCTGCAAATGCCGTGCCTTAAAGTCTTTCAGCAGGGCAAAGAACTTTGGACTCAATATCAGGATGGTGATGACATTGGCAAAAATAGGCAGGGCTGTAGTCATGTCAGCGAATAGCCAAACCATCGTTCCTGGCATGCCAATGGAAACAGCGATAAGCACCAAGATGAAACCTGGAATTGGATAAGTCCACTTGTAAACTGTCAAAATACGTTTTTTCCATTTAGATTCACCCAACACATACCGCAAAATGACTTCGATTTGAGCATAGATGCCGGATGATGTGGTCAGTCCGAACAGGAGAACACCGACGGCAATTATCATTCGTCCGACAGTGCCAACACCAGTTTCAAAAGCAGCTAAAGTCAATTCTGCCCCATCGAGCCCTGTTGTCCAGGCTCCTGTTACAATAATAACAAGTGATGTAATGCTGCAGATCACAAACGTATCGACAAAAACCTCAAACGCACCTAACATACCTTGGCGGATAGGGTGGTCTGTTTTTGCTGTCGCGTGAATCATAGCAGAAGAACCCCATCCCGCCTCATTTGTGAACACTGCCCGGGACATACCGGTCTTGATGGCTACGGCAACAGCTGCACCGGCAAAACCACCTGCAGCACTCGTACCATTAAACGCACTGTTCACAATCAGTGCAAACGCATCAGGCAGCACATTAATATTAATAGCAAGAATATATAAGCCGCCTAAAATATAAAAGACGATCATGAACGGGACAACCTTAACTGCAATTTTACCGAGTCCTGAAAGACCGCCACTGATCATGATATACAAGAGTACCGTATAAATAAGACTGACCAAAACGTGATTCATCGAAAACGTCGTGGCTACTGCTTCGGAAACGGTATAATTTTGTACTGTCAAAACAAATCCGGTTCCAAAACCAAAAATAAAAATGAAATTCAGTATCTTATAGAGTACTTTATGATTCCGTTCCTCATACAAACCTTTTCGAATATAATAAGTTGGACCGCCGTATGCTTCACCGTTTTTATCCCTGGAACGGTAGTGTACAGCCAGCGAAACTTCGGTCATTTTAATTATTTTTCCAACAAGTCCGGCTATCCACATCCAAAACACAGCACCAGGTCCGCCAAGTGCGATCGCCGCTGCCACCCCACCAATATTGCCGACACCAACAGTAGCTCCGATAGAAAGGCTGACTGCTTCAAACGGCGAAAGTACCCCTCCCCCTTTCTGCTTATCTTTTGACCGCTTGATATCCCGAGTACTTTCCCGAAAAATGAGCGGCAAACGACGAATTTGAAAAAAATCTGTTTTTAGCGACAGAAATACGCCTACAGTCAGAATCGTAATGATGAGTGGCGTTCCCCATAAAACATCCTGGACAATAAACTCAACCCAATTCACAAAGATCTCCCCTTTTAATATGTATGATTTTTCCGCATACCAGAAAAATATTCTGAATAATGAAAATGATAATTTTATTATAATGGATACAAGCGTTGTAATCAATATAATTTTCAGATTCTATTAAAAAATCAAAATGTAATTCCCTAATATTTCTCATAGGGGAATTTAACCAGTAACGTGAACATTTATAACCTGGATTCCCGCAAAAAACACTATTTTTTAACGAGGAATACGATTATAGAGGGATTCAAATATCTAAATCATCGTTACATTTTTTGTATAACGAGTAAGAATGGTGCTGTATCAGCAATTGTAGACTACATCGTTATAAATTTCGGGAGTCCAAGTTATAAGAACACCCGTCACTTCCCAAAATCCCTAAAAAACAAAACGCTCAGCATTCCGTGCCAAGCGTTTCTCCCTCTGCTATGTCTATCTTGTTCATTCCCTATTCAGTTCAGCTGGTGATGGCCGAATGTACCGGTGATTTTCCCGGCGGCAGCTGTCACTTCGCGGGCTAATAATTGCCGTCGTGCTGCGTTCAAATTAAAATTGATTACCCGGATGCCAACCGCACCGTAAACATCGCCGTTCAAACTGGTAATGGGCGCCGCAATGGATGTCGTACCTTCAATTCGCTCATTATCACTCTCAGCATATCCCTTTTCCCGGACTTCTCTCAAATAATTCAGGAAGGCAGCCTGATCATTTTCCGGGAGCAGCCGGCGAACACACGCATCCTTTTCGTCCGGTGCCATGAATGCCAGCATCGCATGATTAGCCGCACTGATATCCATCGGGATGCGCAGTCCAATTTTGTCATAAACACGGATAGCACTCGAGGTATCATCAATTCGCTCAATAATCATTGATTCATCGCCCATCGGTTTATATAAATACACACTTTCCTGCAGCTCTTTCATCAAATTTTCCAGCACTGGCCGCATCTGACTGACATAATCCATCGTGTCATAGATTAATAGGCCATATTCCAGCCAGATGCTGCCAATTCCATACTGCTTTGTCCGCTCATCCTGTTCAATCATCCGGTGCTTGATCATTGCTTTCAAAATGCGGTGCAGCGTGCTCACCGGAAGCTCTGTCTCACCGGCCAGTTCCGAAATCGTCAGTTTATTTTCCGGCGAATGCCGCAGCAGAATCCCGATAATCGTCATCGCCCTGTCAATTGACTGCATCCTCAACCAACTTTCTCATCTAATGTCAGCGTTTCATATTGACATTATAGCAAAGACATCGGTATAATGAAATTAATAATTTTTCAATAAGTGAAAAATTTTTTCAATATGCGGAAATGGAGGGATCCTATGTACTGCTCATCAATGCATCAGCCACTGAAGCGTGTCATTGTCAAGCATCCCGAACAGGCATTCATCAGCCAGGCAAATCTGAATAATCAGTGGCGGACTTTTAATTATACTGACGTGCCCGATTATGACAAGGCACTGACAGAGTACCGCGAATTTATCCGTATCCTGAATAAACATGTCGATCAAATCGATTACTTGCCTGCATCCAATCAAACCGGTCTAGATTCCATTTATACGCATGATCCGGTCAAATTCACCCGGGAAGGTGCCATCATTCTAAAATCGGGCAAAACCATCCGCCAAGCAGAAGCCGCGGAAATAAAAGCATATCTCGACAAACAAGCCATTCCGATTATCGGCGAACTGACTGGGGATGCGGTTAGTGATGGCGGAGATCTCGTTTGGCTGGACGATCGTACATTAGCTGTCGGACTTGGTTATCGCACCAATCAGGAAGCAATCCGGCAGCTGAAAAAGATAACCGGACCATTCGTTGATAATTTTATCGAAGTGCCGCTTCCGCATGACGGGGGTGAAGACGAATGCCTGCATCTCATGTCGATGATCAGCATCGTCGATCAGGATCTGGCTGTTATTTATTCACCCCTGATGCCGGTCTTTTTCCGTCAATATTTGATTGAACAGGGATTGACACTTATTGAAGTGCCCGCCAATGAATACGAAACACTTGGCTGCAACGTCCTCGCCCTCGCACCACGCGTCTGTGTGCTGCCGGCAGGAAATGAACAGACCAAACTAAAACTCGAACAAGCTGGTGCCACCGTTTACGAATATGACGGAAACGAAATCTCATATAAAGGTACCGGCGGCCCGACATGTCTGACTTGCCCGGTTATCAGGGACTGAAAAAACGCACGGCCAAGCGAACAGAACAAGCAAATAATGGACCGCTTCCGTGATTCACTTATTTTGAGTTAAACGTTTTCTACTATATTACGAGGGGGGAGATACAAATGAATTTTTCCAATGTCATTGTCAAAACACCTGGCAAAAGTTACACACAAGGGCTGACAACATCCAGCCTTGGCACACCGGATTATGAAAAAACGCTCAAACAGCATGCCGAATATGTGGATGCACTGCAGCAATGTGGCGTTAAGGTGACTATGCTGCCGTTGAGTGAGGATTTTCCTGACGCTACTTTTGTGGAAGATACAGCCGTTTTAACAGAAGAATTTGCAGTTATAACCCACCCGGGTGCCACTTCCCGCAATGGGGAAAAAGATTTGATGATCCCTGTCATCCGAGGCTTTTACCAAACCATTCATTATATCGGATCACCCGGCACGCTGGATGGCGGTGACGTGCTGCAGGCTGAAGACCAATTTTACATCGGTATTTCCGACCGCACGAATGAGGCGGGCGCCCGACAGTTCAAAGCTATCGTCGAACAATTCGACTACCAGGCAATCATCGTACCGTTAAAGGCTTTTTTTCACTTGAAAACAGGCATCGCCTACCTTGGGGACAATCGAATGGTTGTCGCCGGTGAATTCATCGATCGTCCGGACTTTGCTTCCTATGATAAACTGATCATAAGCGATCGAGAGGAATATGCTGCCAACTGCATCCGAATCAACGATACTGTCATTATCCCGGACGGTTATCCGGAAGCCAGGCATAAAATTGAAGCGGCCGGATACCCGACCATCGCACTCGACATGTCCGAATTCCAAAAACAGGATGGCGGACTGAGCTGCCTGTCCTTGAGATTTTAACTTATTATGAATAACTCTATCCATACACAAAATGGTCCCAATCAATATGAAAATGCCGGGAGGAGGATACGATGGACAATCGAAAATGGACCACACCGGAAGACCTGAAAAACTTGCTTTGTGAACTGGTGAGCTGGAACAGTGAGACATTTTCAGAAGGCGAAAAGAGCTTCCCGGAAAAAACGCGCGACAAACTGAACGCACTCACGTATTTTCGGGAACACCCCGACCGCATCAGTCTGCACCAGGCAGACCTTGGGCGCGCATATCTGACCGCACTGTACAAACACGAAGACATAAGGCAAACCGTCGTCCTGGTCAGCCATTTTGACACCGTACAAACCGAAGAATACGGCGAGCTGCAGCCACTGGCCTATTACCCGGAAAAATTGACGAAAGCACTAAAAGCGTACAAAGGTATTCTTGATCCGGATGCCATCCAAGACTTAGAGTCCGGCGACTATTTGTTCGGGCGTGGTACGATGGATATGAAAATGGGCCTCGCGATGCACATGGCACTTTTGGAAAAAGCAAGTATCGAACAATGGCCAATTAACTTGCTGTTAGTGACCGTGCCTGATGAGGAAGTCAACTCATCAGGTATGCGAAGCGCTGTTAGTACCATGGCCGACTTGCAGCATACCTACGACCTTGACTACCAGCTATTTTTGAACAGCGAACCATCGTTTACGCAAAAGCCCGGCGATACGAACCACTATATTTATTCCGGGACGATGGGCAAAGTTATGCCGGCTGCCTTGTTCTATGGTAAAGAATCCCATGTCGGTGAACCATTGAAAGGCATGACGGCCAACTATATCGCATCTTTTCTCACCCAGCGAATGGAGTGGAATCCGCGCTTTCAGGAAGAACACCTCGGTGAGCAGACACCACTCCCGGTTTCCCTGCAACAGCGTGATCTGAAACAATATTACTCAACACAGACACCGGCACGTGCGCAAGCGTTATATAATGTGTTCCTGATGCAGAGGTCTGCCAATGATATTATGGACTTGTTCGCGCAAACAGCCAATGATGCTGCCAAATCCTGTAACGCCGCCTATCAAAAAATCCTCAAACACGAACAGACAAGTGGAATCGGGAATGTGCGGGTTCTGCGGTACAATGAGCTTGAAACCCATGCTCGCCAGCACTACGGAGATGCCTATGTGGAAAACATCCGAGCCGAGGTCAGCGCGGATTCGACAATGGATGAACGCGACAAATCATTACAAATAGCTGACCAGCTCATGATCAGTTGCCAGGAGCTCGCCCCGGCAATTGTGCTCTTGTTCGCACCGCCATATTACCCAGCCGTGAACACATCGAAAGAAACCATTACAAAAGAAGCAATCCAGCTGCTTAAAGATATGGGCGAACAATATGGCATTGATTTGAAACCGATCCATTATTTCAACGGCATCTGTGACCTCAGCTACGTCAACTATCAGGGCACAGACGACGGGTTGGTAAGCTATGAAAAAAATACACCCGTTTGGGGCATGGACTACCATATCCCATTTGAAATTATGCAAAACCTGCAGGCTCCCGTGCTCAACGTCGGCCCATTCGGCAAAGACCCGCACCAAATGACCGAACGCCTGCACAAACAAAATGCATTCCGCTACACACCTGCAATGCTCGAAGGACTGATCAACCGGCTGTTTTGCTAACCGGGACGTGGATGGGGACTGTGAAACTATAGAAAACAGTCCTTTTTTAATAGCTTACCTTTATACACAAAGAGGTCTACAAAAAATTAGACCTCTTAATATGTAAAGCTTTGAACGCATCAGTTTTTATTAACCACAATTACTCAGCAATCTAAAGGGATTTAGTTTATACATCCCTAATCTTTGTCGTCCCTTGAATGGCAAGGGATGAGCCATTTTTTTGCATTTTATTTAGGAAAGTCACGCTAGGCTGGCCGAAACACGGGCCGTATGACCGCGTCATCGTGACCGCTTCGGTAAGCCGTGTTCCGGACGAATTGCTTGAACAGCTGGATGCAGGCGGCAGAATGACCATACCTGTTGGGGGGTGACTTTCAGCAGGAATTACAAATGATTGAAAAAGGTGCATTTCCCGTGTGAATTGGTAAATTGCATAATTACCTTATTATGAGTATCCTCCGCCCGGTTTCATTTCTGCACCAGTTTTTCCTCCAAGAATTCAATCCAGCCTGCCAAAAAACTCTGAAAATCCGGTAATGAAGCATCCAACGAATCGCTGACATCTGTAAGGGTAACCCTTGGCGAGCTCACATAACCAAATTCACGCATTGCTTCATATAACAATTTCACCCGCTCATCTGATTCAGCGTTCAAATAAACCGACCTGAGAAAAAGCGCAACATGTTCAAAGAGGTCACCTTCCAGCATATTTTCTATGAACAGATCCCCGGGAAGATAACCCGGTTCCTCACCCAATTCCAGTATGGCGAACAATTTTCTGTACGCTTCTTCTGCAGTCTTATAATCTCCTTCCCGCAGCAGGTTTCTGGCCTCAAGGAAAAACCTGTCCATTTCCCCGGCCCAGCTCTCATCACCAAAATCCCGTTCTTCCAGAAAATCGTCATCCCATCCGAATCCATCAACATAGGCACCATTTTCCACATCCTGAGCAAAAGTTTCAATCTCATCCATCAGCATATCTGCATCTGTTTCGGACATTTCTTCCTGGCTTTCCAATTTCAATTTGTTCAAAAAATCTGCCGGCTTAGCCGGAAGTTCTGCAGCAGCCCATTCCATTATCAGATCACGGAGTTCCTCGGTTGAAAAGTCAGCCAGCCGCTGCCGCACTTCATTCATAAATGACTTATAACGCCATCTTTCCATAGATTCCCGCCTCCCTTTCTATTTTTTAATCTATCAAAGATCCATCTGATTTGCGAGAGGTCTTTTTGTATACTTTCCTGCCCAATAAAAAAAGCCTACCTCTCAAGGTAAGCTCTTTCTAAAGGCGAATAGACGATCATTCGCCCAATTCAACATCCAATGCTTCAGCCATAATTTTCGGTAAATCGGTATTGTCCAGATAACCTGTAAATTTATCAGCTTGGGGGCCGTACGCGTATACTGGAATATCGACGGCGGTATGGTTCGTGCTCGTCCAGCCGATGAGTGCCCGGTCACTGATGATGGTATTGATCGCCAGCGCAGCATCATCAGCTTCTTGAATCGTCTGTGCTTCTGATTCGGATAGTTCAAAGTCTGTGTACGTTTCGATAACCTCATTTACATTGGAGCGATCATCATTTAATTCTGCGGCCATGTGATCGCCTGTTGCTGTAACATCTTTAAGAACAGAAGGATTAACGTTCATATCCGGATTTTCACCGGCTCCAGCCGTCATGCCGCCTGTTTCATGGTCACCGCCGACAACAACAAGCGTCTCGCCATCTTCTTCCGCAAATTCGATCGCTTCTTCAACTGCCGCTTCAAAGGCTGCGGTGTCTTGCATGGCCCATGCTGCATCATTGGCGTGACCTGCCCAGTCAATCTGGCTGCCTTCCACTGTTAGAAAAAATCCGTCGTCATCTTGTGCCAGGCTGCCAATTGCGCTTTCTGTCATCTCAGCCAGGCTTGGCTCTTCTGTATCTGCACGGTGCATTTCAGGTGCAAGCGCGTCACCTGCAAATAAGCCGAGTAATCTTTCCCCGTCTTCGATATCAATCTTTGAATCCAGCAATGCATCCTGTGTTTCAACCAATTCATAACCCTGATCTCTCGCTTGTGCAATCAGGTTATCGGTTTCCTGGTTGCCACCTTCCGACTCAGGAAGAAAGTTATTTTTCCCGCCGCCAAGCAGTACGTCTACCTCGCCTGCGAGCAGCTGCTGTGCAATCGCTGTTTCATTATTGCGATCTTCTACATGAGAGGCAAAAGAAGCCGGCGTTGCATGTGTAATGGTAGAAGTCGCAACCAATCCGGATGCCATTCCCTCGTTGGCAGATGCTTCCAGAATCGTCTCCAGCTCGTTTCCTTCTGGGTCAAGACCAATCACACCATTATCCGTTTTTTCCCCAGTTGCCATCGCTGTTCCTGCAGCTGCAGAATCCGTAATGCTCGAATCAGCAGAATAGGTGGTGAACATGCCTTTCATATGCTCATCCCATACCGCTTCTTCGCCTTTGTACATGCGGTAATTGGTGGCATAATCGGCATTAAAACCGTCCGGAATCATATAAATGACATTTTCCACCTTTTGATTGCCATTTCCATTACCTGGCTGCCCACCTGGTCCCCCGGCCCAATCCGGTGGGCCAGCCCAGTCCGGCGGTCCACCCGCCATAACACCAGTAGCCCCGGCAGTCAATAAAAGTCCCGCACTCAGTGCAGCTATTCCAGCTTTTCGAAACATCCAATCTCTCCTCCCTCTATTAGGTTAAGACAAGTGTAACGTATGGCTATTAAAACGAAATTAATATAGCGTTAAGTATTTGTTAATTTTTATAATTCTAAATTACTATGAACATACTTGCATATGCCGTAAGTAAGAAAATATGCCTATTTGTCATTTTCACGTGACCAATTTGATTAAACAACCTCTGCCCTTTATCAATAGATTAATTTTTTAAAAGAAACGTCAATAAAACAGCCGAATGTTACTCGTATAAATTGCAATAAATATAATAATATGATAATTTTTAAAAGAACAATCATTAGAAAATCTATAACTGCAAGGGGGAGTGAGCATGAAAAAAGCACTTAAGTTGAAAATCCTTGGAGCAATAACAGCAATCGCCCTAATTGTAAGCGGTTGCGGAGGGGATGATGAAGCTGGCGGTGATGCAGAAGGCGGCGGAACAGATGACATGTTCGTAACCATTGCATCCGGTGGTACATCCGGGGTCTATTATCCGATTGCGGGTGCCATGTCCACGATCTATGAAGAGGCAGGAATCGATACATCTGTCCAGTCGACAGGCGCCTCGGTTGAAAACATAAACCTGCTGCAAAGTGATCAGGCCGAGCTCGCGATTGTCATGGCCGATGCCGTCGCACAGGCGTATGAAGGATTTGGCTCATTTGAAGATGAGGAGCCGCAAGATAACCTTGTCGGGATCAGTGGTTTATATCCGAATGTTGTTCAAATCATTACAACAGCCGATTCAGGAATTGAAACCTTCTCTGACCTTGAGGGAACGAACGTTGCAGTAGGTGATGCGAATTCCGGCGTTGAATTGAATGCACGCATGATGTTTGAAGCCCATGGCATGAGTTATGATGACATCAATGAAGATTATCTTCCTTACGGGGAAGCCATTGATCAGATCCGTAACGGTGTCGTTGACGCTGCCTTTGTTACAAGCGGCATTCCTAATGGAGCTGCTATGGAGCTGGCAAGCACGCATGATGTCACGGTTGTTGAAATTGAAGACGAAGGACTGGCGTATTTAAATGAAAATTACCCATTCTTTCTTGAAGATGAAATTCCTGCTGACACATATGATAACGAAGAAGACGTCCAGACCGCATCGATTACGAACTTATTAATACCGAACCCCGATCTTTCCGATGAGGAAGTCTATGAATTAACTCGTCTATTCTATGAAAATCTTGACGCTATTCACGCTTCCCACAATGCTGCTGAAGATATCGATATTGAATCTGTGGAAGAAGGGTTGGATATTCCGATGCATCCAGGTGCTGAGCAATACTTTGAAGAAGAAGGGCGTACTCTCCGGTGAATAAAATAAACGTTATGGAGAGTGAGGGAGCGATTAACCGCTCCCTCACCTTGTCTTTATGAAAAATAAAGTTCTGCTTGCCATTGTCATCATCGGGGCCCTATTTGTTATTTGGTATTTTTTCCCTAAACAAACATATCTCATTTTCGCTTCGCCGCGGAGTGACGAGGTTTATTTACACGAACAGGTGGAAACCGGTGATGAAATTGAGATTGCCTGGACACACTCTGTTGAGCATACGCCTTGGATAGAACGATTCCGTGTGGATGAAAAAGGCCGCCTAACCTTAATCGAAACACGATTTCAGTCTTATGGTGCAGGAACACCGGAAAATACGAACGGAACCTTAACAGTGGAAAATGGCTTTATCGTCATCACTGATTTAAACGAAACATACGAGACCTATAATTGGATTCACTCACATGATGCCGATTATACGGTGACGATTGATCATCATAAAGAAATCGAAACAACAGCACTTCCCGATCAAACGCCAATCGAAATAAAAGTCAAGCGGCTTCGTTTTCCACCTATCTTTTCCACGAAGGGAGCGTAAACACGATGAAAAATGAACGCAGCGATGAACAGCAAAATCAAAACGAGCAAGAAGTCCTGGAAAAATATGATACGGAATCACGCTTTCGAAGTTTTGACAACCGTTTTCTTACGATTCTCATCACGCTGATCGCGGTGGGGATGTCCCTTTATCACCTGATTACGTCTTTTACGGGGCCACCAGTACCGGTGCTCGTCCATCGAGGGATACACGTCTCGCTTGTTCTCGTTCTTACGTTTTTGCTTTTTCCGCCCACGAAAAAAGCACGACGAGATCACTTGCCCTGGTATGATGTCGTATTAGGTGTTTTATCCGTTCCATCAACCATCTATCTGTTTGTGAACTATGAAGAGATTGTCACGCGCGGTGGTTTGCCGATTACAGCGGACATTATTATGGGGACATTATTGGTTGTACTCGTTCTCGAAGCCGGAAGACGAATGATGGGACTGGCATTGCCGATTCTCGCCCTTGTGTTTGTTGCCTATGCCATGTTCGGCCGTGATTTGCCGGGTATTTTCAGGCACAGAGGTTACGAATGGCCGCAATTAGCCGAACAGTTTTTCATGACGACTGAAGGTATATTCAGTACAGCCATTGGGGTCTCCTCCACCTATATTATTCTGTTTATCATATTTGGCGCATTTTTGGCAAAATCAGGCATGGGGCAACTTTTCAATGAATTAGCCATGGCACTGACCGGTCGCACGCGGGGCGGACCGGCCAAAGTATCAGTGGTCGCCTCCGGTTTTCTGGGGAGCATTAACGGGTCAGCAATTGCAAACACGGTAACCACTGGTAACTTTACCATCCCATTGATGAAAAAAATCGGCTATGACAAAGTATTTGCCGGCGCAGTGGAATCTTCAGCCTCTGTAGGCGGACAAATTTTGCCGCCGATTATGGGAGCTGCCGCCTTTATTATGGCTGAAACGCTTGGGGTCCCCTACACGGAAATTGCGTTATTCGCCATCTTACCGGCACTGCTCTTTTATCTTGGAATTCTTTCCCAAGTCCATATGCGTGCAACCAAGGACAATTTATCCGGTATACCAAAATCAGAACTGCCAAAGCTGACCGATGTGCTAAAAGAACGGGGGCACTTGCTGCTGCCGATCTTCTTTCTTATTTATATGTTATTTTTCAGCGGCACGACCATCCTTTTCTCTGCTGCTACGACGATTATCATCACGGTTTTCATTAGCGCGTTACGAAAATCGACACGCATGAGTTTTAGAGATCTGATTGATGCTTTGGAAACTGGTGCCCGCACGACGGTAAGCGTAGCGATTGCCTGTGCCACGGTCGGGATTATCGTCGGCGTTTCCAGTATCACCGGTTTCGGGCTTAATTTGGCCAATGCCATCGTTGCCATCGGGGGCGAAAGTCTTTTCCTCACCCTTCTATTCACGATGGTTGCCTGCATTGTGCTCGGAATTGGGATGCCAAGTATTCCGGCCTATATCATTACAGCAACAATGGCCGCACCTGCACTTGTCCAACTTGGTATTGAGCCGATTGTGGCGCATTTCTTCGTGTTCTATTTCGGCATTTTCGCCAATATCACACCACCTGTGGCACTCGCTGCCTTTGCAGCTGCCGGGCTATCAGGGGCGGGCCCGATGCGTACAGGATTCAGCGCGCTGAAGTTAGCACTTGCAGGATTCGTCGTACCGTTTATGTTTGTGTACAACGATGCGCTACTATTGGTTGACACGACCTTGATGAGTGGCATCCTCGTCATTATATCCGCAATTCTTGGCGTCCTGATGCTCGGAATCGCTGCAGAGAGATATTTTCTCTACAAGCTTAATCTCCTCTTCAGCGGATTGATGGCGGCCGGGGGAATCTTGTTTCTTTACCCAGGCGTGATGTCGGATGTTATAGCGCTGGGCATACTCCTATCCATCCTGACTATACAGCTCGTCATGAAGAAACGACATGACACACGCGAAATGACGACGGCTTCTTAGCAGACTATCGTTGTGTCACATAAAATAAGCAGAACAGGGCGTTCCCACCCTATTCTGCTTATTTTTGTCTTTTTGGCAGTGTCATATATTGGTTTCAACTTCGTGCCCAGCTCAATCGATTTTGTGCCGCTCTTCATCCCTTGAGTATAATATCATCAGTGGCAGTATCCTATCGGGACGACAGGATTCGAACCTGCGACCCCTAGCACCCCATGCTAGTGCTCTACCAAGCTGAGCTACGTCCCGTTCATCCAACTATGAATATTATAGAAGAAATTCGCGGTAAAAACAATAGCGAAACGGATAGACGTTTAATGACCTTCCTTCTTACGGCATACTTCGACAAATTTCGGGGCGCTTCGGGGCGTCACTGTGACCTACTACACTGTGACCTACTACAACTTCTGCTCTCTAAAAAGTTTCTGACATACTCTTGGAGCACTCCAGAATGTGGTCAGCATCAGTAAGGATACAGGAACAGCTGTCACCACAATAAAGGATTGCAGCGCGTCAATACTGGATTCGCCAATGACGATCAGAACTGTTGCGACAAGTCCCATCAGGAAGGCCCAGAAAACACGCAATAATTTAGACGGGTCGCCACTTCCGGTAATGGCCATTGAAATCGTCAGAGACATTGAATCGGTTGTTGTCAATACGAAAATAATGGTTGTCAACAGCAGCAGAAACCCGATAATCGTTCCAAATGGCAACTGTTCCGCAATAGCGATCATCGCTGCTGGCGGACCAGCGCTATTGAGTGCTTCGGATACGGAACCCGGATTTTGCATTTCTTCAAAGATTCCCGTTCCGCCAACGATTGTAAACCAGAATGTCGTTACTACAGGGGCAATGACCGCAACAGCCGTCACAATTTCCCGAATCGTACGCCCCCGGGAAATACGACTGACAAACATGGCCATCATTGGCGCGTAACCAAGGAACCAGGCAAAGAAGAAGACGGTCCATCCGCCAAGCCAAGCCCCGTCACCGCGGTACGTACTCATAGTTATGAAGTCCTGGACGTATAAGCCGAATGACGCCAGATATGAATCGAATATAAATAGCGCCGGCCCGAGTACAAGAATAGCCCCAACGATAACAATAGACAGAATAACATTATAACTGCTCATAATCTGGATCCCTTTGTGAATCCCTGTAGCGGCAGAAATCCCAGCCACCACAACAACAACAATAATGATTAACGATTGCACCAATAGGTTATCAGGAACACCGAACAAGGCACTCAGGCCATAACCAGCCTGCAAACCAAGAAAACCGATCGGCCCAATGGTACCAGCCGCTACCGAAATAATCGAGAATACGTCTACAAAGGTACCAAGCACACTTTTCTTCAAAATTTTATCGCCAAGTATTGGATAAAGCAATGCTCTCGGCTTTAGTGGCGCACCGCGGTGATAATGGGCATACATCAGGACAATGGTGCCAAGTGTACCGAGAATCGCCCATGCCAGAAAGCCCCAGTCAACGAAACTGGTAGCAAGTGCAGGTGTCACCGCCTCAGCCGTACCAGCCTCAATATCCGAAAAATGCGGCGGCACCGTTAAAAAGTGGCTCAATGGTTCAGCGGCAGCCCAAAATACACCGCCAGCCGCCAGCAGTGTACACATAATAATCGAAATCCATTTAAAATTGCTTATTTCCGGTTTTTCCAATTTACCTAAACGAATCTTCCCATATTTTGAAAACCCTAGAAATAAAGCAATAAAAAATGTCCCCAACAACAGAAATTGATAAATGGCTCCAAAATAAGTTCCGGACAAATTAAATAAATAATTCACACTAGCTGTTACCATATCCTGATTAATCAAAGCAAGCAGCACAAACACCAGCAATGCGCCACCACTCAGAAAAAACACAGGTTTATCAAAAATGGTTTGACCATTTTTGTTTTCACTTAAATTTGTCAAAAATGAGTTCCTCCTAATTTAAAAAGCTCACATACGCATGCGTGCTTTTCCTAAGCTTACATACGTTTGTGAGCATTAACTTTTAATAACACACAATGCATTACAATACAAGGTTTAGAAAAACGTGTCAAGTAGGTGCGGTAATCGGTCAGGTGATTAACCACCATTCTCTCATTATCAGGGGTCTGTCCCCCACCACATTAAAGCGTTAATGCGGTGGGGGACAGACCCCCCCTAGGATTATTCCTTATTCTAAATTTTCAAAGTATATGATAAACTATATAAAGGCAAAAATTTGAGGATATTGAAGGGAGCGATGAAAATGTCAAACAATGAGGCGTTAGAACGGGCAACCGGGGATAAGACGATTCAAAAACTGGATTTCCGGCTCGGGCCATTCGGTGCTGCGGTTCCTTTACTGTTTTTTGTTGTCTGGGCGATTACCATCAGTGTTATGCAGCTATCGTCCGAAGTTGCACTTGTTCTCGGTGCAATCATTGGTCTCACAATGGGATTATTGTTGTGTAAAAGCAGGTGGGAAGACTATGCACAAGGTTTGTTTGACGGGCTTGCACAACCAGTTGGTGTGATTGCCATGGTAGCATGGTTTTATGCCGGCATGTTTGCGCAGGTATTGCAGGTAGGCGGACTTGTTGAAGGACTGGTGTGGATTGGCTCCATCACCGGCGTTGAAGGCGGCATGTTCGTTGCATTAACTTTTCTGTTGGCAGCCACTTTTTCAACTGCAGTTGGTACGGGGTATGGAACGACCGTCGCGTTTTGTACGCTTATGTATCCGGCGGGTGTTGCAGTCGGTGGCGATCCGACATTTATGTTTGCGGCTATTCTGGCGGGAGCGGTGTTTGGCGACAACCTGGCACCGGTGTCAGATACGACGATTGTTTCCGCAACCACCCAGGATGCTGATGTTCCGGGAGTTGTAAGGAGCCGTTTCAAATATTCAGTTATCGCAGCTGTCCCTGCTGTCATTTTATTTGCAATCTTTGGCGGCGGCGATTCACAGGTTAGTCAGACTTCCGTAAGTTCGGTAATTGAATCGGTCAATGCCAGCGGGCTCATGATGCTGGTGCCATTTGCGATCGTTCTTATTCTTGCGTTATCCGGCCATCATCTGCTGACGTCATTGACATGGGGAATCATATCGGCTATTCCAATCATTCTCCTGATGGATCTTGGCACATTCGGTGATATTTTAGGCTTCAATCCTGATTCGGACGCTGTTGTGGAAGGTGCTTTAGTTGAAGGGTTAACCGGCTACTTCAATATGGCCATTCTTATTTTGCTTATTGTCGGTGCCGCTCACATCATGAGACTTGGCGGAACAATGGCGGTCATCACGAAGGCGCTTATCAAATGGATCAAAGGTTCAGTTCGGAAGGCGGAAGTTTCCATTTGGGCGATCGTTGCCTTACTGAACAGTTCCATTACCATCAACACAGCAGCCGAAATTGCTGCGGCGCCATTTGTGAAAGAAATCGGATCAAAATATAAAATTCACCGTTACCGGATGGCGAATATGCTGGACGCCGTTACGTCAGCCCTTGGTTATATTTTCCCATGGGGAGCCCCGGTTCTATTGGGATGGTCAACGATACAGACGATGCAAGGTCAATACGATTGGCTTCCAATTGTTGAACCGACTGCCGTATTTCCATTTGTATTCCACGGCTGGTTCCTGTTCGTCGTTATGCTGATTGCCGCCCTGAGCGGATGGGGCTTGCGCTATGAAGGGAAAAATGGTGAGGAATTGAGAGAGAAACCGCGTGATTAAAAACATTCGTTGAAGAGATTTCATGGATAGTTAAACTTCTGCGTTGCCCACGTGCTGTGGACAACGCAGAAGTTATGACATCCAACTTACATAATCGTTTAGTGTTCGTGATATAGTTCTAAAGAATTCCGCCGTGGCTTTTACTTCCCTCGTTCTATCTATCAAAAATGAAAATTCGGGACATGATTTTTGAACACATTCACCTTCTTCTTTCGACATACTCCGACAAATTTCGGGGCGTCACTGTGACCATACAGCTTTTTTCAACGCGACACGTTCATCTGCCAACACCTCTGGATCAATAGCTTTTTGGTGCTTGATCATTCGTCTTACGGGCAAGGCGTTTTTCGGCTGGTTGCAAAGGAATGCAGCTTGGACGATATTCTGATCATCCAGATAAAAATTCGTAAACGTATCGGATTCAAATGACCCCCGCAGAACGGTTTTGGACCATTGTTGTGTATGGCCGAAATATTGAAATCGGCTGCCGTGTTGGTCCGACCAGAAATACGGTGTATACGAATAGGGTGCCGATTGCGGATTGACCATATTTTGGGCGACTGTCTTGGCATGGTTGAGGGAATGATCCCAATGCTCAACATGAATAGGGACCTCGTTGTAAGGCCATACCGTACAATCCCCCGCAGCATAAATGCCAGGGATTGATGTTTCGCCGTATTGATCAACAACATAACCCCCATCTATCTCTAAATGCGGAAGCGACACCTCCGTATTCGGTGTCACCCCGACCCCTATCATCACAACTTGGCACGGAATCCGCCGTCCCTCAACGGTGACTCCTTCTCCAACCATGGTATCCCCATTAAACTGTGCGACCGAATCGTCGGTAATCACGTTGACACCATTCCTGTGATGTAAATCCAGAAAATACGCCGATATTTCCCTGCCAACGATCTTTTCCATGGGATACGAGGATCTTTCCACAATCGTCACGTTAATTCCTAACTGTTTTAACGAAGAAGCCAGCTCAGCACCAATAAAACCGGCACCAATAATAACCGCCTCTTTCACATGTTGCATATGTTGTTTTATAGCTGCGGCATCCGTCATCCCTCGTAAGTAAAAAATGCCTTGAAGGTCGTCACCTGCAATTGATAATGTGCGTAATCCTGAACCTGTGGCGAGTAAGAGTTTATCCCATTCATAGGAAGAACCATCTTTGGTATCGATCGTTTTGCGAACTGGATCAATGCTTGTTACGTCAACATCGAGCTTTAAGTCTATGTCCAATTTTTCATAGACGGCAGGATCTCGTAATAATAGACTTGCCGAATCCATTTCCCCGGTTAGCCATTCCTTTGATAACGGCGGGCGGTCATAAGGCATCTGCCCGTCTCGGTCCATTAGTACAATCCGCCCCCGAAAACCTTCTTTTCGCAAGCTCTCAGCAGCATGCACGCCTGCAATACCAGCTCCGATAATAATTATTCCAGGTTTACCAGACAACTTATCATCCCCTTTTTGTACTAACCCATACGGATCCGTCCATTTCGATAGCCCCATAGACTCGCAGCGGGGTTTCCGCCGGCCCTTCCAGCACGGATCCGTCTCGAATATCGAAACAGGCAAAGTGCAACGGACACGTTAGACACGTTCCATCCAGTTCTCCGTCAGCCAACTCAGCATACGCATGTGTGCATATTCCTTCTACAGCATACACATTTCCTTCGCCCCGGCCGACAACGAAGGTCTCCTCCCCTGTTTCAAATTCAATGAGGTCATCTTCTTCAAGCTCTGAACTTGCACACACATAAGTATAAGTGTCATCTAAAATGGGGTTCGCTCCCTTGGAATCTGCCATTACAATCACCCTCATGTTTTATTCTTTCGTTCACTTGTCTCTGTTTAGAAAAAGTTATGGCCTATACGCTAAAACCAATTGGCTGGTTCCGGTTTCAGATTTTGAAAAATATGCTTGGTTTCCTGATATTCTTCCAATCCCGTTTTGCCGAGTTCACGGCCGATTCCCGACTGTTTATAACCGCCCCATGGTGCATGTGGGAAGTATAGATTCACATCGTTAATCCAGACTGTGCCCATTCGCATTTTCCGGGCACAACGCTCAGCTTTGGCAATATCATTTGTGAAAACACCGCCGGAAAGCCCGTAAATAGAATCGTTAGCAAGACGGACGGCTTCTGCTTCAGTCGTAAATTTTTCCACGGTAATGACCGGACCGAAGCCTTCATCCTGCACAACGCCCATGTCGGTCGTGCAATCGGTCAATACAGTCGGCAAATAGAAAAATCCATTTTGCAGTTCCGGATCTTCCGGACGCCCGCCGCCGACAGCGACCCTTGCGCCTTCTTTTTTGCCATTTTCGACATAATTAATCACTTTATTTAAATGGTCTTTTGAAATGAGCGGTCCCATTTGGGTTGATTCATCAAAACCGCTGCCAAGCTTGATGTTCTTCACACGGTCAACGAGCGCACTGACAAAATCATCATGAATGCTGTCCTCTACAATTAGACGGGTGCCCGCAGAACAGATTTGCCCGGCATGGAAAAATACGGCGTTCATCGCCTGGTCGACAGCTGTTTCAAAATCAGCATCGGCAAAGATAATATTAGGATTTTTACCCCCAAGTTCCAATGCCAAATTTTTCACGTTAGAACTCGCAGCCTGCATAATCCGTTTGCCTGTTTCAATTCCGCCTGTAAAGGAAATTAAATCGACATCGTCATTAGCCGAAAGTTCTGCACCAACGGAATCGCCGGGTCCGAGCACCAGATTGACAACACCTGCCGGAACGCCGGCTTCTTCCATTAATTCAAATACTTTAATCGACGTAAGCGGCGTGATTTCACTCGACTTCATGACAAGTGTGTTGCCCGCTGCCAGTGCCGGTGCCAATTTCCATGATGCCTGGAGCAATGGATAGTTCCACGGTGTGATCTGACCGCAGACGCCGACAGGTTCATGAACCACCTTGCTGGTTGAATTCGGAATAGGGGATTCGATCATCTCACCGCCGTCTTTGTCAGCCATTTCCGCGAAATAACGGAAAACACCAGCGATATCATCCATGTCCCAGCGGCTTTCTTCAACTGTTTTACCTGTGTCGAGTGATTCGAGCTCAGCCAAATCTTCACGGTCACGCTCGATCAAATCGGCAATTTTATGGACAATTTTTCCCCGTTCAGAAGCGGGTGTGGTCGCCCAATCGCCTTGATCAAAAGTTTTTCGAGCGGCTGCAATTGCAAATTTCACATCCTGCTCATTGCCTTCCGCAGCCATTGCAATGACTTCCTGATTGTAAGGATTTATAATCTCTCGTGTTTCGCCGGAATTGGCTTCAACCCATTCGCCTTTAATAAACATTTTTTTCATACGTTCACCTCATGTATCATCTGGCTTTCATTTGTATACAACCACATGGTCATCCTCAATTGCGACGTTGAAACGTCGCAATTTTTTGTGCGGTTCTGCCAGCATACAGCCATCATTTTTAATGTCATATTCCATCCCATGCCACGGACAACGAAGAATTTCGCCATCTTTGATATATTCATAGTTGCCGTGAACATCTGTCCGTTTAGTATCACCACATAACGCACCTTCTGAGAGCGGGGCGCCCTGGTGCAGACATCTATTGGCATATGCATAAAATTCACCGTCTTTTGTGCGGCAAACAACGACCGGAATCTTCCCTAATGACGCACTTCTCATCTTGCCGGGCTGAATAGCTTCTTTTTTACACACAACTTCCCTCATGATTTCACACTCCAATCAATTGCGGCAATTTGGGGTAGGAAGCTCTCGCATTTTCGGCATAAATTTTTTCCTCCAACGTTTCATCAAGTTTGGGAAGCGCCTGAAGTGGTGAATCATAATCCCAATGCGGATAATCCGTTGCAAAACAGACCATATCCTCCGACCCCATTTGATCGATATACTGCATAAATTCCTTCTGGCTTAATTCTTCAACGGGCTGCGTTGTAAATCGGACATGTTCCTGCATGATGCGACTTGGCATCCGTTTTACCCAAGGAATCTCGTGACGAAGTTCCTTATATTGCTGATCCATCTTGTTCATCAGATGCGGGGCATGCGTGAATCCGCCCTCAATCATGACAAGGTGCAAGCCTGGGAATTTATCAAATACACCGTTGAACACCATGTTGGAGACTTCAATCATATGCGCCGTTGGCAACATGGTATGCCACTCAATGAAATAACGCGGCCAGCCTCCGAAATGGGTAGGTGGCTCATTATGGTGCATACCGATTGATAAATTGTGACGCTCCGCTGCTTCATAAATCGGATGATAATACGGATCTCCCCACGAACGGGTATCAATCGGCAATAATATCTGCACCATTTTAGGATGAGGACCGACCCGTTCAATCTCACGTACCGCTTGTTGCGGATCCTGCGCCGCAATATGAACGGAACCATATAAACGGTCATCCTTTTCCAGCCAATTCTCAATTTGCCAATCGTTATAAGCGCTCGCCAAAGCAGTCCCCATTTCATACCAGCCGTGCATGGACGATGGAGACGGGTCTAAGGCGCCGGTTAAAATGCCGTATTCATGACCTTCCGCATCGAGTAATTGTTGTTGCATAAACCTTAGATCCGTTCCTGCAGCACCCCCGTCCGGTGTTACAGCATCCGCCCGATCGACACCAGCAACAGTTGGCTGTGTGTAGGGCATATGTTTTTCCTGCATCCAATGGTTATCTGTTATATACCGCCTCCATGGATTATCTAAGTAAGGGACAAGCTCCGCGTAGGTTGCCCTTTCATGGATATCCGTGTCGATAATACGACGTTGCTTCTGCCTCTTTCTGGCAGCCTTTTGCGACATGTAAAATCACTCCTGTTTTGGTCTTAAATAATCATTAAATGCCAGCGCTGAACTAAATATAGTCTACAAAAGCCTCTAAATTACTGACAAATCCGATTTCATGAGCTGAGTGACCTCAGTGAAGCTCAGTGCACTTCAGTGAAGCTCAGTGAGCTAAATACGCCAAAATTGTATGAAAAGCGTATTTATATAACCTTTTCATTTGAATGTGACCATTTAAGATAAAACAAAGAAACTGACGCCGAACGCATTCCCTTGTCCGATTTTTGCTAATCTGAATACTATTCTATTCTGCAAATATAGCGGATGATAGATCTATTAGGATCTTATTAAGTTGTTTATTCAATATTAAATAGCGAAAAGCCAAAAACCACCACAATAAACGATTCTAATCAAACAGGATAGTATTTCTTTCACTGAACGTCACTGAGCTTCACTGAGCAAGCTTGATGCACGAAATCGTCTGAGAAGGCCTGTAATCGTCTTTGTTTTTTCAATTTTTCTGATTTACCCTGCTTGTTAGTCGACAAATTACTCACAGAAAGGATGACAGCAAACACTATGGTTTCATTATCAAAGAAATGGGTTAGCCTTGTAGGCATTAGTGTGGTATTACTACTGGCGGGGTGCCAGGAAGAATCCAGTGGTAATGCCGCAGAAGAAAGTAATGATGCAGCTGAAATTGAGGAAATTGTCGGAATTGAGCCGGGATCAGGAACGATGAATATCGCCGAAAACGCAATTGAAGGCTACAACTTAGATGTTGAACTAACTGCCAGTTCCGAAGCAGCCATGTTAACGGAATTAGAACGTGCGATTGAAAATGAAGAACCGATCGTCGTTACCCTTTGGCAACCACACTGGTCGTTTAAAGATTATGACTTGAAGTTTTTAGAGGATCCAGAAGAAACACTGGGTGAATCTGAAAATATACATACGATGGTCAGAGAAGGTCTAGAGGATGAACATTCGTCTGCTTATCAATTACTGGATAATTTTCAATGGGAAATAGAAGACATGAATGAGGTGATGTCAAACTTCAGGGCAGACGATGTGGAACCCCGCGAAGCAGCAGCGGAATGGATCGAAAACAATCGGGATGAAGTTGACGCTTGGCTTGAAGGTATCGAGCCAGTTGAAAATGAGACAATCGAGCTTGCCTATGTTAATTGGGATACAGAAACCGCATCAACGAATGTCGTTACGCTTGTTCTTGAAGAATTGGGCTATGATGTCGAATTGACGATGGTTGATATGGGTGTCGCATTCCAAGCCCTTTCCGATGGCGACGTTGATGGTATGCTAATCGCCTGGCTCCCTGTGGGTGCAGCTTCCTATTATGAAGAGTATAAAGACGAAATCGTCGACCTTGGTCCGAATTTGGAGGGCGCTCAACAAGGCTTTGTTGTACCGGAATACATGGATATTGACAGCATCGAAGAATTACCTACTGAATAAGTTCAGGGGGGACAGTCCCCCATCACGGTAAAGCGTTAAAGTGCGGTTTAGGGGACTGTCCCCCATCACGTTAATTCATAACTTCGGGGCGTCACTGTGACCCTGCCCTTCAATACATACAAAATGCTTGCAGTCGTTACACTGCAAGCATCTATTAATGATTGAACCAGAACTCGAACCATCAGCCTTTACATCCCCGCTAAAAACGATATTTTCTTTGAATTAAATCAAGCATACCTTTATCTTTTAAATACTGCTTCGGAGCGAGGAATGTAACCGTGACAACTCCTGGGTTCCTGCCAATTTCGATAGCGCCATTGAAGGTAGCACGATTCATCACTTCAGGGACTGTCGTATTAAATAATTTTGCTGCCCGCTCCATTCCATTGGTTGTTGCATCATTTAATGTTGCACCGCTTCCCACAAAAGAAATTGGGTACGATTTTTCCAGCTCTACTCCCCATTTGGCACTTAACTGACGAGCTTGCTGTTTTTCTTCTTCACTGAATGGTTTTGCCAAGTGCGGCAAATCTTCTTCAACCGGAAGCAAGATAGGTCCATCAATCGTTAAACCTTTTATTACATTAATTTGAAGGTTAACGATACCTGCTACATCAGTCGTATGTCCAGCGATCTCACCATCACCTTGCATCGCATGCATGTCTCCCAGGTAAACGCCCCCACCAGGTACTTTTACCGGACAGACCAGGATAGCGCCTTGACGTACACGATTAATATCCATATGGCCATCCGTACGATCCTCAAGCTGTTCCTCCGTTACACTATAATCATGTGGTGCATCAATCAATGCTTGCCCAAAGTCGCCAGCATTATGTGAGTCTGGCAATGGTCTTGCTGGCGTTGTACCAAGTTGCCCCAAAAACGGCCTAAACCTGGCAATAGCACCAGCGATGTCATGAGGTGCAAACGTTAATACCGGATTCTGAATGGACTGTTCAGGCGTACACATATACGCTTTTGCATTACGCGCAACGTCTTCTGCTCCCTGTTTATCCAAAGTCATTCCAATCGATTTATCCTCATTAAATGCCATTGTGTAGGCATTCGTAAAAACAAATGGCGTGATATCTTCGTGACAATTCTTGCAACGAACTGCTTGTTGACCAATCCCGTCAATAACGGTTTCCGGATTAACCGTTCCACAGTTTGGGCATTTTCCAGCGATAAATGGATCTCCATTGAATTTTCCGCTTACAGGCTCATCATTTCCGGAAGCTGTTGCAATCGAAGTGACTTCAATCGATTTGAGATGAATGGCTATCGCATCACCAACTTCTGCTCCTTCGACATAAACAGGCTTTGTCACTTCATGTCCACCCTTCAACTGTGGCGTGATCATCGGACCCCAACAACCGGGTGTTGTATTCGCCACAATATATCCGCCATCTTGAACGACATATTCCATTTCCTTTTCAGGATCAAGGACACCATCTGTAAATTCATTGACATAAACCGTTTTCTTCGCAGCCATTGAAAGCCACTCCTTTCTGTTACTAATTTAATTCTATCACATACTGAAAGCGTTTAATTAATAGATTGCTTGTTATCTCGCTTTTTCGACTTAAGACGCTTCAGAGCTGTATTGTTTTGGCTTAACATAATTGAAAATATTATGCGTTTAGCCCCTCACCCTTTGCAAAAAACAAAACTCTAAATTTGTGGATTACTATTTTATATCATCAGTTTTTATAGCCATTATCTGAAATTCTATTTTTGGAAGAGGAGAAAGAGAACAGTTTTTCAAGGAAGAACATCCTGAATTGAATATCACATGCTTTCCCGCCTATGTTGCTACATTGCCGCCCATATTGAACGACCGCGCGCCCATGTAATACCGCGCAAATCAGCCATTCTCTCCCCAGTAGTCCATAAACCAAAAAAGCCACCAACCCTATCAGAACCAGCAGCCCCTATACAATAACTTCATTCGAGACAAAACGATTCATACGGGAAGTGACAGAGCCATCCTTACTGGGTCATCACTTTTGTGTATATTTCACCGCATCTCTTCACCCATACTGATCCGGAGCTCCACCTTTTGCCCCGACAATAGCAGCAGGTTCTTCCTCTTCCTCTTCTATTTCTTCTACCGTTATATGAAACACCCACTCATCACCATAATCAAACAAGTACAAAAAGCGCATGCCGGTATACAAATTCAAACGTCCGATTTCTTTTTCATGCGCATATGGTCCCTCGATGTCCATCGGCGAATGATACGCGTCTTTACCGAACCGTTTGCCATCCATAAAGAAGCTGTAGAGATGATCATCATCAAATGCGAAAGCTTCCTGAATCAATGAATGCATTTCCTGCAATGTAGCGGAGCCCGGGAGCCTTATTTTCCGCAAACAGGAAGGGGTTAACGAAACATTTAATGTGAAGTTTCCGGTTACGGGCTCGCCTTCTCCGGGAACCAAAAGGATATTCTGAAGCTCCCCCTTCGCAAATAAAGGCTGCAGTACTGAAAACAATGATTCCAATTCTTCCTCTTCCTCGGGTGATTCTTTCGCTTCGTCAAACACTTGACCGAATATTTTCATCAGACTGCTGAGCGGATCTGACGCATGATTGCCAGGGCTCCATGTTTCCACTAATGCCGGTATGAATTTCTTGAAAGTCGGCATAAGCTTGATCGATTTTGGTTCGATTTCTCTGGGATAGTCCGTTGATTCAGTCAGAGCATCTTTTTCCTCGAATTCCCAGAATCCAAAGTAATCGAAATAATACAGGAAACTTTCATAGCTGTACAAATACATTGCCAGGTCGCTTTCTGTTACATGTAATGTTTTGGCAAACGGCTGTTCCTCCAAATATTCCAGTAATAAATCAACATTAGAAGGAACTTTGCCAATCCGTCCCTTTTGTAATTCGTCCCAATCCATGTTTGTCCAAAACGTATTCAGCAACGTGATATATTTTTCTGTCGTGTTCAACTCCTGAAAAATATCGATGCGACTCGGATCTGTCATCAGCGACGCACCGCTTTTTGACCAGGTTTTATACGTTAGCCCCAATGTCAATGTCAGGTGAAATAACAGGTGGATCATTGGGTAGTCATCCTGATTTCCGTACCCCGAAGCAGCTGGTTTACGGTTCTCCAACCGGGCATAAATTTCCCGCAAATCTTTTCGCTTCACATATTCCCTCGATTTGGTCAATTTGATTTTGTGCTGTTCAACATAATCCAAAAACGTTTGGACATCATTTACAATTTCCTTTGGTACTTCTTCGGCCGTAATGACGCTTTCACTATGTATCTTCATGTACATCCCCGCCTTTGCCTTTGGTATCATTTTGTTCTCTCAAACTGTTAAAGGTCACACCGTTCTTCAGCCTATATATAAGTGTGGTTCAACATCCGGGAAATGTCCGGGTTATTCGACATCTTCCATCGCAGTTGGCAGTCCATCCTTTCTGTTCAACTTAAAATAAGCAACAAAACGCTTGTCAGACGCATTCCCTTTATTCATTTTCTTGATCATTTTCCGGCTTCGTTTACGCAGGTATTCCAAATGGTCTGCTTTAAACAGAAATAACAAGCCTGAAGTCATACTGAATGATTCGAAATGAAGGAGTCTTGTACATATCAACATATTTTCAGTAACCGTTTGACTTAGTGACAAATCGATAACCTCGTGAGTCAATGAAGAATCCGCTACGTTGATAAGCCTGATCGTTTTATTTTCCCGATCAACGTGATCAATCTTATACAGTGAAACTTCTGAGTCTTTCATAATGTTCAATAGTTGGTCATCATCCTCATGAGATAAGTTTTTTTCCATATAATGTGACAAGGTACTTTTTCCGTCCATCATTTTCCCGTACACGATAAAGTCATAAAAAGCGTCTTGTTCGGGATGCGATTCTAACACAACGCTCCCGTTTTCAAGAACCCCCAAAGTTTCCGCCGCTTTAAGAATATAACTTTTTTCAACATCTTCTAAAATCAATGAATTGAGATCACGTATGTCTTGACGCATTTCTTTATATTCATCTAAAAGCTGCATGTAAAATCCCTTCCTCTCTCAACATTCCCTGCCATGATATCCGGCCTTAAAGCAACGCGTCATCGTGTTTTTAAAATGTGGTTTACTTTCTTTAAGTTAAATGATGTATACAACTGACTTCGAGCCCATTGCTTCATATCGTCATGCTCCGGGTGATTCGGGTCGTCTATGATCTCCAGGAATTCCAGATATCCTCCCTCGCCGCCGACGTCCTCCGGTGGTGCGTCGCCTTCTCCATCCAGGCAGACAGGATGGTTGGAAGCGTAATTTTCAATCACATCCGTCACTTCAATCCAATGGCGCCAATCATCGCCTAAATCGTATACATACGCTAACTGTTTGGCTTCAGGAAGGTAATCTGTCAGTTTGATGCCAGTTTCCAGTTTCCTCGGGATCTCATCAGGATAGTCAAACGCCTCTTCATTGTCGACGAGATTGACAATCGCCTTCGTGTCATCAGCCATCAAACCTGGATGATTGTTGGACAGGGCATCGTCTGTTCCGTGATCATCAAACACAAAAAATTCATGCAGATGATAATCCCGCCAGCCAATAGCCGTCTGTAATATATTATGCAATTGCGGAAAAGTCCGGTCCAAAGGCACAATTAACCGGCGCCAAACATTTTTCTCTTCCAGCATCAGCCGGACATTCAATTCCACTGCTCTCACACTGAAAATTTCCTCACCTGACAGCTGTTTCAAGTCGTCATATAACATCTCATTCGGCTCGGCATAATCACCTTTTTCCACACCGACCAACAGACGGCTTATACGTAAACTCAACTCCGGCTGGATCAATTGTTCCCCGTTCAGCTCATCCTCAAAAAACAGGATGCTGCGGCAAGCTTGATTCAACCTGGCAATCAGGCTGCGGTTTTTAGTTTTGGTGAATTGCACCTCTCCTGCCCGAGCAAGATAAGCATCAATCACACTTTCCTTAATGCCTTCCTCACGCCATACTATTCGGATAGCCTTCTCAATCAGTGAATTCATTCGGGAAAATTCTTTTGCCCGCACGCCATACAATATGATCACATATTGGCTTTTATCATGCATTAAAACAACCGATTGCCTCCGATTTATTCGAACCACATTGGCATGCCAGGAAAAAGATGAGCTTACTTCCGTTTGTTCCGTCACCGAATCGGGCTTCACCTTAAGATGGTCGAGCATTTTTTTCGTGCATCGTATGAACATGATCCACCCTCCTAAACTTTGGCTATAATTCAATTGCAAAACACTTCAACGGGAAATTCACGCTCGAATAAAATCTTTCTCACTTAATCCAAACATAAGCCCAAAATGATGTCGAGCAACTGACCTCAACACTCGACAACATTTCACATTTTTATTTCCCGGGCAATAATTTAGGGGGGAATGTCAACGGAACTTTCATAAAAGCAAAACAGCCATTTATCACAACTATACATAATATCGATAACCCCCACAATGCGTTCCCCAATTCGTCAACCCTTGCTTTGATTTGATCCAGATTAATAAACAAAGCAATCATCTCATACCTTATTATCAGTCATTGATTAAGTATAAGATACGCTATAATCTATTAAAAGTCAAGAACATTTGTTCGTTTAATTTACCAATTAGCAGATGGGAACCGGGGAGTGACAGGTATGTTAAACTAAGAAAATATGCCATCTTAAAATAGCTACTGGATCTGTAAACCTTGATCTGGACTTCATGTAAAAACCCCTTTTTTACATTTTTGATCATCCCGTCTACATGGACAGGTTTGTACCAACTTCTTTTGCTTGTGCCTTCTGATACATCAAATTGGCGACGACAACGTCAAATAACCCCATGCCTGTAGACTTTAAGACAATTGTCCCGCCCTCTTGAATATTTACTTGTTTATTGTTTGATACGAGTTCTGACACGGTCAAAATGGAGTCACGATCAATCCAGCCTTTTTCAATTGGTGTGGCGATATCACCCGATTCCTTAATAGCATGTTCTGTATCAACCATCACTTTATCTGCCACTTTGAACAGGGATTCAGGGAATTCTCGCATGGTAGGCTGGAACGATCCGACACCGATAACCAGTTTGTTCTTCAAAATGTCAGGATTGTCCGGAAGAACCGGTTCATTTGATGTTGTGGTCGTGATGATAATATCCACATCCTTAATCGCTTCTTCAACAGAATCATGCGATTTCATAGCAACCTCTGATCCGACCCATTTTTGCAGTGATTCCTTAAATGCAGGAATTTTTTCCGGTGAACGATTAAAAAGATTAACCGTTTCGATTGGTCTCTCCGTACATGCCGCGATCGCCTGATAAAGGCCTTGAACACCTGTACCAACAATAGCTGTAGATTTTGCGTCTTTTTTCGCCAGATGACGTACGCCGGACCCGCCAATAGCACCTGTTCGCATGCCTGTCAAAAATGCCCCATTTAAAATGCCTTTAATTTCCCCTGTTTCACTACTGTTCAAAACAACCAGCCCATGCAAGGTTGGAAGCTTCTGATTGTTCGGGAAGATGGTTACGAGTTTAGTTCCGATGGCATCTTCCGTAATACTTGGCATTAACAAAAGGGTGTTGGCTTCTTCTTTTAAATGCATGCGTTGTGGCATCTGAAATTGACCCGATTCATAAACACGGTACGTTTCGTCAATCGCATCAATCACATCCTTCATGGTCACAGCTTCTTTAATGTTCTGTTCGCTTAAATAAAGCATTCTATCAACCTCCGTCTTGAATAGACTATTAGCCGTATATTAACACTTTACCGGCTTACGTTACTATCCCGTTATCATTATTTTTTTAAAATTCATAGTTTATAAATGTTAACGCCTGAACATCAGGTGTTAAATTATCTTGTTCATTTAAAGGAGCCCGCTTACCATAATGGCAGCAATCACTAACGGAATAACATAGGTCACGATTGGTTTTAAGGCTTCGGGAAGTCTTATGGAGCCGGTTCCAAAATTGATGTCATCAATAAAATTCCTGACTTTCCATTGAAACACCACATATAAAGCGAGTAACAGGCCACCTAAAGTTAATAGAATATTACCCGAAAAGTAATCAACGAATCCAAAAATGTCCATGCCAAAGATTTGAACGTGAGACCATGGACCCTGTGACAATATTGAAGGAATGGCCAATATAAATGTTGCACCGATGATGAGCCAAACACTTGTTTTTCTGCTTATATCTAATAATTCAGCAGTATTGACTGCCAGGGTTTCGATTAAGCCAACACCTGTTGTAAGCGCACCAATTATAATCAGAAAGAAAAACAGTAAACCAAAAAGATACCCCAAAGGCATTTGCTCAATCAAAGACGGCAATGTCATGAAAATCAATCCGGGACCTGAATTCGGCTCCATTTGGAAAGCGAATAGAGCAGGAAAAATAACTAACCCTGATAAAAATGCTATGAACGTATCCAATGAAATGACCCAAACGCCATCTTCCGCCAAATTTGATTTTTTGGGTTTCAAGTAACTTCCATATGTGAAGGCAGCCGCAAATCCAATACCAATTGAAAAGAATGCCTGCCCAAGTGCAGCTAAAATGGTCCCACCGGTGATTTGTGAGAAATCAGGTTTTAAATACCATACGACGCCTTCAAATGATCCCGGCAATGAAAGCGAAAATACAGCCAAAATGATCAACATGACAATAAACAGCGGCATGACCATCTTCACAAATTTTTCAATGCCGCTTTTAACCCCCTTTGCCACAATGAACCCGAGTATCAATGTCGGGATAATCGTATAGCCGATGACGGCGACTGGATTTGAAATGAAATCTTCATAGATAACTGCAGCTTGATCGGATGATATACCTTGAAATGAACCAATACCCACTTTGAAAAAATAAGCAAATAGCCAGCCCATAATCATGAGATAATAGGACGTCACTAATAGGGCGGTAATTGTCCCAAGCCAGCCAATTGAGACCCACGGATTTCCTTTTCCGTTCAATTTCCTTAATCCTGTAATTGCGGCTGATTGAGCTTTTCTCCCTAATCCAGCCTCAGCTAAAAACAAAGGCAACCCTATAACAATGACAATCATGATATAGATCAGAAGGAATGCTCCCCCTCCATTTTCTCCGGCAACATAGGGAAATCGCCAAATATTGCCCAATCCAATAGCAAAACCGGAAGCAGCCATAATAAATCCTAACCTACTGCCCCAACTCTCTCTCCCTTGTTTCTCATCAGGACTTTTCATACAGCTCCCCTTTCTGTCGGCCTTATAATAAAGTTAAATAAGTCGATTGGATATCAACTATCACCTACATTAAGCTTTTATACAACGGCTCCTTCAACAATCAATTCATTATTAGCAAAACGTTCAAAATGCAGCGGACTTAAATCCAATGTCTCATAGCGGCCTTTTCGGATCATTTCTGACAACCCTTTTCCAACTGCAGGTGCCTGCTGCATACCATGCCCGCTGAAACCGCACGCCATGTAGTATCCTTCTAATTGCGGATGCTCGCCGATGATGGCATTTTGATCTTTTGTATTATGGCTGTATATGCCAGCCCAGCCGTTACTGATTTTGGCACGCTCAAAGTTCGGAATCCGTTCGGCTAATATCGGCCATAGCTGTTCTTCAAAAAGCGAACGTTTCCACCTGAAATCAATACCGGGCCTCACTTTTTCGGAAAAACCGGTTATGAGCGAATTTCCTTCATGTCTGAAATACACACCTGTTGGGTCAATGGTGAGCGGCAAGTATTTTTCCAGTGGCTCAGCAATATCAAACTGTATAATTTGACGTTTTAACGGGACGATTGGGAGTGTAAGACCAATTTTCTCACTTAATTCGGACGCCCATGGACCCGCGCAGTTGATAACAATCGGAGCCATGTATATATCCCCATTCTCAAGCTGAACACCTGTTGCTTTTCCTCTCTCTGTCAGGATCGTTTCAACTTCTCCATAAATGTATTGACCACCAAGCTGCTTTACTTTCCTGGCATAGCCCTGCATAACCGAGTACGGATCTAAATAGCCATCCTCACCGCAGTAAAGCCCGCCCTGTAAATCATCAACATTTAATTCCGGAATAATTGACAGCAATTCTTCTTTTGCCATCATTTCAGACGGTACGCCATGTTTTTGTTGCAATTGGAGCTGTTTTTGCAGCTGTTCGATATTCTCGCCTTTAGCAAGAAAGAGATAACCACGCTGTTTAAAGTCAATTTCGGCTTTTTCCGTTCCAATTGCCATATCTTCCGCAAAAGTTTTATATTTTTGCAATCCATACCGGCTTATTTGAATATTGATATCCGTCGTGAATAACTGCCTTAACCCCCCGGCACTTCTCGGAGTTGAAGCATATTCATATATTTTGTCTTTTTCAAATATCGTAATATCACCATCATACCCGTCATTCAGTAAATTAAAGGCAATACTGGAACCGATCACACCGCCACCGACAATAATAATATCCGTCTTTTTTGCATCATCACCCCAGATATCAGAATAAATTAATTCATAATATTATATCTACTTATAACGTATAGCGCACCACATTGCTAATGGTTAAAATGCATAAGATTTATAGCAGCTTATCATAATTATGGAAATTGTGATATAATTCATAAGACGATTTAAATAAGGGTGTGATAACAATCGAGGGGTTCGTGCAAATTGCACAAAAAGTAGTGAAAGCGGTTTCAATAATATTGCCGTTTGATATCAGTTTAAGTGATGAACAAGGCTATATCATTGGTTCATCCATCCCCCTGACGAAATGGGCACACTGCATGAACCATCAAAAGAGTGAATCCCGGAAAAATACATTTTTACTGTTTGACGATGAGAAAATAAAGACTCAGCCAAACGTACTCCCCGGTGTTGCAGCACCATTAAAATTCGATTCTTCGACGATTGGTGTACTCGGGATTATTGGCCCTCCGGAAAAGGTCGAACCATATGCACAACTCGTTGTAAAATACGTTGAAATGATGTGGCACGAAACGTTTGACCGACAAATAGAGGAGCTCGAAACGAAAACACTTGAAACATTTGCCCAGTATATTCTTTTAAACGAAACAACCAATCAGGTAAGAGTTGAGCAATATTGTAAAATGCTTGCCATCTCACATCATACAAAACGTTTTTGTATTGTCGTTGATATCGGTGATTCGTTATTCAGCAGCATCCAAAATAAAATTCCCCGTTAACCAGCTGAAAATCGCTTATTTGGCTTGCACGCAAAAGCCTATTGAGAGTTCCCAGGATGTCATTTGCCACATTTTGAATACGGAAAAAATTATTTTACTGAAACCGGTTGAATCGGAAAATCATTATATGGCAGCATTAGATCAATTTACCAGTCAAAGTCACGCTTTAACCGAATGTTTGAAAACCTATCAATTACGAATGTATCTGCTGCTGCAGGCCATTTATGCTACACCATTGAGGATATGAGCCAAATTCATATCACGAAGCCGAAAGCTTGATCAAACGTGGGAAACAGCTTGGGATATCACCGCACATCTATACATTCCATAACTGGAACTTATTGAAGGAATTGCTCCCCTTTCAAGTTGACGACGATTTTCGGGATAAAATCTTATTTCGATTGCGCTCACTTATTGAAGATAAAGATTTCCCCGAACTCAGGCAAAACTTTATGGTTTATTGCAAAAATATGATGAATATCAGTCAGGCAGCTAAAGAACTTTTTATTCACCGAAACACCCTGATTTACAGACTGAAAAAGATTGAGTCGAGCACATCAATTGATACAAAGAATTTTGAGCATTGTATGATGCTTTATTTGGTATTAAAAAGCTTTGATGGGGTAAAAGACCGCTATTGAGTGAACCTCTCCACCTAATTCAATGCAGGGGGGACAGTCCTCCATCACGTTAAAGCGTTAATGCGATGAGGGACAGACCCCCTTTATGCCAATCGTTCAACAAATTTCGGGGCGTCACTGTGACCTATATCCCCCCTACGCCCCACAGCATTTCTTATATTTTTTCCCGCTCCCGCATGGACATGGGTCATTCCTGCCGATCTTTTTGTTCACAACAGTTTTCCCGTCTTGATTTGTTGCAGTGGTGGTTTTCCGGGTCATTCCCGACTTGTCCATCATATGATATGGCTCATCGGGTAGCGGCTTCAGCATCGGCTGTTCTGTTCGACTGTGCAATTCATGCGGTGTAAAACCGTTATTCTCCCACAACCGGACGTTATTGGAAAGATCCATGACAAGTTGCATCACTTCCTGAACTTGCTTCTCACCTTCAAATACAATGCCCTGCCTTTCAAATGCCTGGAAAACATTATCCAAAGAAAAACCAAGTTCACATACATCATGAATTTCTGCACACAGCTCTTCCGCTTGGTACGCATCCCCATCGAAAAAATGCTGTTGCACATATTTTTTCAATGCATGATATTCCTTCGTCCGTTCAAAATACAAATCATCTTTGTATTTCAACAGTTCTTTTTGATTCGGAATGTAGAATGGCTTATTCCGACGTTTTGCCAATTCCTGCTCAAATTCATCAAATTCCATAATCGCCTCATGTACAAAATAGCCCCCATAGAATTCAACAAAGTTTTGGTCCAGTTCATCCACATGATTGTTTGCCTTGTCATCCACATCCGCTGCTTCAATGTTTTCATCATTTTGCATATTGTATATCTCAACAACTTTATCCCTGTGAACCAGTCCATATAAGTTTGTAAGGGCAATGATATAATCCATCACCATACTCATTAAAAATCCACCTCTTTCTGTCGCACCTTTTTCCTACTATATTAACATATTCTTTCAGGGGTCTGTCCCCCATCACGTTAATGCGTTAATGCATTGAAGAATAGTCCCCCCCCTGCTGACAATCGTTCGACAAACTTCGGGGTGTCACTGTGACCGAGAGATAGGGACCTCATGTTTCATTTCGTATTCGGCGTGAAACACTGCATACAAAGATTAAAGTGAAAGGGTGAGATAAATGCTGGAAATAAAAGGTGAAAACCAGGGTGAGATTTTAGAGGTGACGACTGAGGGGACAGCGACACAGGATGACTTACAAAAATTTGAGGAGGGTTTAAAGACTAAAAAGCTTCAAGAGGACCCTGTCAACATTTTGTTTATTTTCAAGAACATTGATGGAAACACGCCAAAAGCGATGTTGGAAGGCTGGAAAATTGTTACACATCTGAAAAGCATAAAGAAAAGCGCTATTGTCGCAGATGAAACGTTTGTAGGCCTTAACGAAAAAATAGAAAAACTTATACCGGGTGTGGAAATAAAACAGTATCCGCTGGAAGAACTGGAAGCAGCAAGGGGATGGCTTAAGTGACAGGTGCAAAATAAAAATGCTACACCAGCCTTAATATGATTTCTGATAAAAAACATGATTTTTTACACAAATTATATAGCTCACTCTGAATCCGAAAAAGAGTTACAGTCAACCGATTCGTCTATACAGTGAATTACCAACTTTAATAAAACCCTATTCTTATCTATTTCTTTAGAGATAGAACTGATTGAAGCAAGAAGTAGTAGCCAAACAATTGCCAGAATAATTAGATATATATATGAAGCTGTTGAATTAAATTCTAATAATCCATTTATTAAGGGCACAATAGATGATGTTATTACTGCTATCAAAATCGTATAGGTAACTATGTTGATCGTTTTTAGTTTTGGGCTTTCAACTCTACCCTCTAAGTAAATTCTCAACATTTCTAATTTTTCTTTAGTATTGAATTCTTTTTTTATCTCCTTCTTCACACTACCAAAGTTTTTTATGAGGGCTGTTTCATTAAAGTTTTTAATTTTTAACAATCGTTCATGCAAATTCAACCAATGTTCTTCTCCTAACCAATCTAACATATTAGATTGGTTAGTTTTTCTTATAAGATGCCAGTTATATATTTTTTCACTGATTTTTTCTGAAAGTAACAAGAGAAAATTCATTATAGCTATAACAATTAAAGCAGCAATAATCATTTCTGTTATTTGGTTCTTTATATTCTCAAAGTCAATGAATACTTCTCTTCCAATAATTAGTAGCAATAAAAAATTTAAAATAATATAAGTTAGCTGCTTCATAACAAATCCCTCAATTCGGGCCGGATGGCTAAAAGTTTCTTCATTTCATGGTTATTTACCTTCCCTATAAGAATTGTATAAAACAATCACATAATGATTTTTTATCAATTTTGCATTAATAACGCCTAATTCAATGATAGAGTCATACCCTTTAATTTCAAGGTCATCCAGAACATATGAAAAATAAAACTCAGGCAATAATCGACGCATAGAGTGATGCCATAACATATTTTTATCTTTCAATTTGGACAAAATGCCATGTTGAACAGCCCTTAACCAGCGAAAACTATTACCACGCAAATTTTCCGGTAAATCATTCAATATATCTGTGATAAAGCTGTATAACCATACTGCTGCCAACAATTCAGAATCATCTTTTGCCTTAATGAGGTAATCAGCCGTTTGCAAGGTTCCTTTATTTAGGGAATCACCAAAAAATAGAAAACTAAAGGAATTTTTAGTGACTTCATTGATACGCTCCTTATAATCATCTTTATATATCCAATCGTATCCATAAATACTGTGATTCGTATCCTCATATTGAAATTTGATATGTTCTAAGTGAACAGGCTCCAACAGTTCTGGAGCAAGACGACCAGCAATCAGTTTCCAATTAACATAAATGTCTTTCCATTTCACCACTTCCAGCATGACTTAATCCCCCTCACATTTATAAATAAAAATAAATCTATGCATGTTATATGAAGTTTGTAAAATAATTTCTTGCAAAGCTTTTGATCCATAATTGGTTATAACTATATTTCGATGAAATGCTACAAAATTCCTGCAACAAAGTGACACTTTTATACTAATAATTTTTTAATTCTATATAAAAAACTATAGTTCTACTAGTATTCAAGAACTAAAATTACTTCTATACAACATGCCATCGAGGAAAAAGACAGTGCCTACAGGTTAAACGGACCAGCATTGGAGTTTCTAAATTCACTAAATGATTTAAAAGCAAGAATTGATGAAGTTTCTCCTCATTTAGAAGAAAAATAAGAATTCAGCGTCAAATATCCTTTTAGTTTAAAAATATTTGACGCTTCTCCTCCTCCCTGCCTCAACAAAGCCACCTGCTCATGATAAGCTGCATCAATAATCGCCAGATGCTTGGCTAATTGCTCCTGCATTCCCGACACACCCCAATACCAATCTGTTGATTAATCTCTACTTTTGCTTCGGTTATAAGCACTTCCCCCCTAAAAAAACAATGTATTCTTTGCTGATTCCCGCATCTTGACCATGGTCAATCCATAACGCGGGGCCACTATTTCCTGGCATTCATGGCTTTGCATAATGGTTTCGGCAAGGTTTTGAACCAGACTCGAATCTTCCGGATAGATTTCGTGCGTCTTTCATTGAGATGCAACTCCTTTTCGTAATACCATCAGCCATCTTCGATATTTGGTTGGCCAATTATGTATAATCCTTCTTGTAAATCTTAAGTGAATCCAAATTAGAGCTTGCTTACTGAGTATCCACATTTTCCGGAGACCGATTGGTGGCTATGAACAATTAATTCATACAATAAAAATTCGGGAAATAACAGGCACCCTTCTAGCGAAACTATCTACTTAAGTTTAGCGGTGCAACATCATCCTAAAATAAGGTTAGCTGAATTCCGGACTTACCTTTAAACTCTTTATCAACTAATTCTCTTAGTTCATAAATCGTGTTACAACTTCTCGCCATGCCTATAATTTGCCATATATGTTCTGTAAGTGCCCTAACCCCATGATTTTCATTTAACCATTGATGATATTTAACATGAGAAGGCATCATAGGCTTATTATCTCGTAAATATTTTGCAAGATCTTCATCAATGCAATCGTAAATAAATTCATTTACTAATTTTCCCCAGTACCTTGGCCTAGAATGAATATTCCCCTCCCAATTAGTCAACCTGCCAAATTGTCTCCATAACTCGTCAGGAAACGTCTTTTCCCAGTCTCTTAATTGATCTGCCAAGAAGAATTTAAGTTTTAGCTGCAATGCATTTTCTTCCCTTAAATTCTGGTAACCTGTTGCTTCATCAATTAAGGCTGTTATTCCAACTTTTGCACAGGCTAAAATATATTGTTGTGCGTTAATTACAATGTCTTTCTGTGCATTACTTAAATCTTCCTTGTTGTTTGCTTCAATAAATGCTGTACAAACATCCATGAAATCCTCTGAATTGTAGCCTTTTTCAACTTTCCCATTCAGCATAAATTCAACAGCGCCTTGTGGAACCCTGTCATTGTTTTTATCATTTAATGGTGTTAGCCTTTCTGGTAGATACTTCTGTATATTTGATGCGGCGAGATAATTTCCAAACTTACCATGTTCTTTACCTCTTAATGCTTTTGTTAAATTTGAAAATCGGAAAATCCTTTGGCCATTGTCTAAAACATAACATGGAAGTTCATTAAAAACTTCCAAAACACCACTTGCTATTACTTCTGCTCTTTGTGCGTCCATATTAAACGCTCCCTTTTAAAATAATAATCATGAACACTTTTGACTTTCCCCATTTCACTATATTATTTTCTATAATTTGTTACTCTTTCCTTTCATATCCAGCATGACTTTTGCATCTCATCCATGATTAATTAACATATTGTCTGGTGCGGTGCACAACAGGAAGTTTGCCTGATATGAGGACATAATCCACTTCGACAATGGCTTCCTCTTAATCTGTGGTGGCAGTTCAGCCGGTCGATGTAATAATTAATCCGCCACTCGTTTTGTTTGAAATTCTCCTCGAATGTTTCAACTCCCCATAAACATTAGATATATAGATGATCTTTCACCCCTACAATCGAAACAAATTGCCATTTGGGGCATGGAAATGTTTTTTTCAGCTGACAACGCCGCCTTTTCCAGGTTCATTTCGATTGTAGGGATGAAGAGGCATATAAACATTTATAAAAAAAAGGGGCTTCACTCAAGTGTTCATTTTTATTTGGCAGAAACTGGCTACTTTAGTTTAGCAGTCACAATAGCAACCATGATGGTATTCATGCTATCTTCTACAAAAAAATCAGGTCTTTTTCCCTTGACATTTAGAATAAATAAAATTATTATGTATATAACAATAACTAATGAGCTTGTTTTTCTCGAAGGCCTACGTGCCACGTGGGCTACTGAGTAGAGGAAAGGGGGCTCATTTATTTTTTGGTCTGTACGCCTTATTATATACAGCCTCCCTGGGAATAAATTTCCAGTGCCTGTATGAGTGTTTCCATCTTTTTGATTTGTCACCGTTTGTACCAGTTGACTCTCCAATGTTAAAGTTAGGATAAATGTCTCTGATATGACTGTAAATATGTTTGTACAACTTTTCTTTTGCTATTGTTCTTTTTCCTCTTCTTTTTGATCCATCTGCTTTCGCCAAATGTTTATTATTTAACCTGAATTCCATGGCCCCTAGTACGATATCAATACATTGCAAAATAACATGATTATGCGATTCTGCTTCAGCAATGTCGTCTTTACTATGAATGACAATATTATTTAATTGAAAGTCGGGATCAAACTGTAACTTATAAATAAAGTTAATAAACGCTTGGTTTTTTTTCTTTGTATCCGGTAATTGATCAAAAAATGGATAGATAGAGACTCTCTTCTTCGGATTTGAATTAGAATATATAAGACCAAATGCATGCTTAAAAAATTGGTAATAAAGTATAAAATATTCATTTTGCTGCTGATAATAGGACAGTTGATTTATCTCATATCGATTATGTGTAAACATTATCCTCACTTTAATTTTATCCCTTTTCACATAATAAAAGAATTGATCCATCAACTGTTTATATTTATCCAGATATTTTTCGGTTACCTTCTGCCATTTAACTTCATTAAAAAGATTCAATTCCTCTTTTTTCAATTCTAATGAACCTCTTACAATATGAAAATCATTTGATCTAACTAGAGCACCACCATAAAAATTGCTGAAATACTTCCCGCGTTTTTCAGATTCATCACAGTAAATGATATATTGCATAATTTGCTCCTTTTATATAACCCAATTCAATTGTTGATCTATTTATTTTTTTCGCCTTTTAATTGTTCAAGCCATTCCAGAATATGGGTTCTATCAGAGTTCAAAATATATTTTTGTGATTTTTCGGCATATTGCTTTAATAGATTTTCATGAACTAATATTTTAAAGACCACCATAACTGGAACACGTGGTGTTTTTTTATAATTACTTTCTGTTTTTATTTCATTCTCCAATACTTTCAGGACATCTGAAATCTTTACATACTTATGGGAATCAATTATTCCCAGTGCACGATTAACAATCTGTTTAAATAAAGGAACTGGCACCACATTTGACGTGATCATTTCATTCTCATTTCTTACTTCGAACCGAACATTTCCCTCTTTCTCTTGCCATGTAATGTTTTTCGTATCCTGATGGTCACTAACTGAGTAAAACTCATCTGAATCTTTCACATACGATTCCTGATCGTTTTCTATTTCTTTTAAAAGTGTCTTTGTTTTTTCTTTCAATTCATCTGTCTCTGTAATAAGGGAATTTATTTGTTCGGTTATGTTTAACAATCTTTGTACCTCTTCGTACTCTTTATCTGTTACAGCAGTAGTCATTTTATTATTTAACTTATCATCCAGTGATTTGTAGTTATCCTTCAAATGTTCAAATAGTTCCTTTTTAAAAAGTTCCATTTCACTTCTCCCTCGATTTCAATTTCTTTTATTATAAACAAAAAGAGTAAGTAAAACAACAATTTTTTTACTTTTAGATTGGAATTGGAAATAATGAATGTCACAACCGGTTTTTCATCCTCCCATAAACACGTTAATGAATACCGGTGCGTTTGTTCCATTTGGACCATAGAATAAGGCAGTGCAATAAAGCGTCCCCTGACTACTCTCACTGTCCTTTTCAATCACACCTATAACAACATAAGCACCTGCCTGTTTTACTGCTTTTCCAATTTGCTCTGTTTCTGGTCCAGGTATAGTTGAAGTAGGTTGCCATGGGGCCTTTGTCCGGCTGGTACGATTCGTAGGCCCGCTACAATTGCGACTAAGCCTTCCTGAGAAAATTCCTGATGCGATCGCGGATGTCAGCTTGTGATCTGAATAGTGAATTCCGCCGCTTGTTTTGCCTAAAAATTTCTCGAACGCTATTCGGTTGTCCATGTGATTTGCTCCTTTGTATGGATTTAGGTAGATAGGTTGGAAAGGTGTTTGTGGCCTTATTTGTGGGTCATGCACGCTTGGGGGAGCGAGCTTCAAGAAAGGTAAGTACGCCGTTGATACGAGAACTATTGATCCTCACTCTGAACAACCTTTTTCATCTCATTAACGAAATAATTGGGAATATCCAGGACGGCTGCCATTCGGTATAAATTCGTGATGCCTGATTCGCTTTCACCGCGTTCAATTCGGCTGAGGCGATTGGTGCTGATCCCCAATTCTTCCGCTAATTCCTGTATCGTGAAATCATGCTGTTGTCTATAATACCGGACTTGCTGGCCAAAATGCTTTAGAAGTTTTTTGTCGTCCATGCCAATCCCCCTTCTCAAAGAATATTATCCTTGCAAAGGGGGAAAAGGTACACAACATATATGTGGTATTTTAAAATTTTTTTAGATATTTTATGAAACCGAATCTGTTTTGAACGAAGCGTTATTCGCTTGCTTCCTTTGCTGATTGTTCTTCCGCTTCCAGTCTTGCCTGTTGCAATAATTCAAAATCGAATGCGCCGACTTCAATATTATCCTGCATTGACATAAAGTAACCCTTTATCTCAGAGTCCGGCATACTTTTGACATAACTCCAAGTGTCATCTTTGGGTTCAGGCAAACATAATCGAAAGAAAAGTGTTATGCAAGGCTCACATAGCTCTCTTTCGGAAATCGATTGTAATGATGAAATTTTCTACTCAACGACAGATTTCAACAAAACTTGGAAAGTGACGGGCGCGTAATCAACAACATCCTCCTCTAAACCACACGCTCGTTCAATCATGACATCCATCAGAAAACATCCTTTCTACGGCAATTATGATTGGCGGCTGGTGCAACAACCAGAATAGGGTTAATCTACCATGCGTGCTTCCCAAAAGAGGGAGCGACAATCGGTGGTGCACCGTGGTCGTTGGAGTCAGACTACAATAACGGGCTCTAACGCACCATAGTAATACGACCTTCCTCGTCAGCCGTAGAACCAGTATCGGCAATCCGAACCATTTTCATTCTCTGTGGTGCAGCGCTGGTTTTTGCGCTGCATGTGTGACTACAATCGAAACATTTATCTTTTGGGGGTTATAAAATAAAAATTATTTTTTATTTCCTCCCAAAATGCTACTATTTCCAGATTCCTTTCGATTATAGGAATGAGGGGGTAACGTCTAACTGGAATAGGACAATCGTCACAGGACATAGGTTGTTTATGAAAGGAATGACAGCCTATGAATAACATCCAAATGTCCCGTCCAAATGAGTTGGTATACATTTGTCTTAAATGGATCATACCAACCTATGTTGGTTTAGATATTCCGACAGCACAGTTGAATCGTGAACGTAGGAAAGTCTCTGAGGAAAATACCTCATCCATATTGCCGGAAGTGATATTTGATCCATCCAGTGGACACTATCTTTTGGCAGGTGGCTATACGACTTTTTATGCATACCAGCTCGTTCATAACCCTAACACACTAGTACCCTGTAAAGTTTTTTATCAATTAACAGAAGATGAACGTTATTTGCTTACTTTGGACTGGATGTTGAAGAATAATATTACGAACTGGTATAACAGGCATGATATCATCACGAAACTGATGCGTGATTTCCGGTACACTCTATACGATTTGAATACATTCCTGAAGAGACCCAAAAAAACTATACAACGTTACTTGGATCCACCGCCACATATCGATAGAGAAACCATCCGGCAACAAAAAGAAAGCATTATTAATAAAATTGACCTGGAAGCTTTAAAACATGAGCATAACAAAGATTATCTCTATATTCTTATTCTTTATTTCGGATTACATATCTCAGATGATCAGCTTAAATATTTGCGCTGGATAAGAGGGAATGATATCAAGTTTGAAGAATGTCGCTTAACTTTAGAACAAGAACAGCAGCTAATTGATAAAGCACTGAATTTAAAACAAGACTTTCTGGAACAGATCCGGTCAATGATTAACGACATGCGAATCGAAAATGGCGACGGATCCATTTTCTAATCGTGTCGTGATGCCAAAAAATGAATGCATCCAATTATTAGATCATTTTCAAATTTCCTGTCAGACTCAGTATACACGTTCTTTCTATTTCAAGAAATCATTAATAGTACTACCAACAGATTCCTCAACCTTATCAGGAGTAAAATAACTTGTATGAAACCATTTACCATAGGTTTCCTTCCGCATCAGATCGATCATACGATTACGGATGATATAGTTGAAATACGTTGCCATTGGTCCCTTCTCCGGCCGGTATTTCTCATAGGCGTTCCACATCGCAACCAGACCTTCCTGATAAAATTCCTGATGCGGATCCTGGATGTTCAGCCGATGGATGTAATAGTAAATCCGCCGCTCGTTTTGATTGAAAATCTCCTCGAATGTGATGTTACCTTTCTCCATTTTCATCCTAGATTAATAGACGATCTCTCACCCCTACAATCGAAACAATTTGCCATTTGGGGGCATGAGAATGAAAAATATTTTTTATTTTTTCGACTGGCACGCCACCTTTTCCAGGTACACTTCGATTGTAGGGGTGAGCAGGCATCTGACATTTATGAAAAAAAGGCCTCACTCAAGTGTTCATTTTTATTGAGCGAAAACTGTCTACTTTAGTTTAGCAGTTACAGGAAGCTAATGATTCGCTAAAGCTTGAATTGGAAGAACTCAACACAAACAAGAAAAAAGTTGACGATGAACTGGAAAACCATGAAAGTGAATTCAGTGAATCGAAAAATAAGATTGACCGTTTGAATTCTGAATCAGAAGAAAAAACAGGCAAAATTGAAGAACTCCAAGACAAAAATGCTTCATTACAAGCTGACGTCAGGATTGGAGTCTACTATCGCTTCTGCAGAGACTAAAGCCACCAGTTTTATTCAAACCAGCAGCTACCATGACTTTAATTTCATTTGACATAATGTGAGGATTGACAGGCACCCAAAATTAGAGTGCCACATTTTTTTCTGCAGACAAACTTCCTTTAATCACGATCTCTCCTGAAATAACTTTATCCAAATGCCACCACCATTGTTCAGTAGGCTCATCAGAATCAGAAAAATCATAAACTTGTTCTAAATGTTTTTTGAATTCCTCGATATTGTCCAATAAATACAGATCATATAGGTACAATTTTAATTTTTCCTGATTTGTCATATTGTTCAATTCCTTTTCTAAATGACTCCTAAGAGATAAAGCATTCAATGTTTCAAACGGACTTAAATTTAGACTGTCTAAAAGCGTTCCGTAATCATTTACTTTCTTCGTCATTGACATAACGTTCGACCTCCTTTATAACCCCCAGGTAAACATATCCTTCTTTCTTAAAATGGTGTTCGTATGCCGCATCTGTTATTTCATAAGCAGTTTCCATCACACCATCTTCTCCAGCAATAACTTCCCAATTTCGCTCATCATCACCAATTGCGAAATAATGTTGATCAAAGAATTTCTTATAATACAAGTATAACTCATTCAAGTTATTGTTAACGATACGTTTAATCAGATTATTGTAATCGTCCAAAGTAAAATCATTAGGAATATGTCCTAATTCTTTCCTTTTAATCAGGTGCCCTTCTCCCTTTCCTGGCTTCCAAATAATCTTATCTTTTCGCATTCTCCTTATTACTTTCAATGATTTCTTCAGTATATTTATATCCAATTTTACACCTCCGTTAACAACACTTCAATGGATTAGAAATTTATTGTTCTAATTTTGCGAATTTTATCAGGGGATTTATTGTACTGAGGAAGCAGGACGGCATTGGATAAGCCGACATAGCCTATCCCTGCGACTGTGATTTTAACTCGAGAAGTGACAGTCACACGTGTTTATACGTTTTCATTCGTTATACCAGCCAACTGATAGATGCTCATGCCATCAAATTGACTCGTTTCACTCGGGGAGAGGCAGAATCGAAGGAAAGGTTTCTGCCAGTAAGCCCTTTCCACACCCAGGTGGGCCCGTCATTAAGACGTTATGACCGCCCGCAGCAGCAAATTTCCAGTGCTCTTTTCGCTTGTTTGTGACCAATAATATGCTGGAAATACTTCTCATAAGCTACTGGCTTGAGATCCGCTGTTTCAGTAGAGGGCATAGCAGTTATCGCAAACGAAGAAAGTTAACCGGAAAATGAGGCAATAACGTCATGCAGTGTTTCAACAAAGCAAAATTCCATATCATCTATTTGCGGAAATGACGTATCCTTCATTGGTGGCAAATACAAAAGTTTGACTCCTACTTTTGGGCAGCGACTATCGCTGGAAGCATCCCGTCAACAGGTTTTATCCCGCCACCCAGTAATAAAACACCCAGAAAAGCAGCATCATCCGGGATGGCATCCTTAATCTCTCCCGCTTCCTTCATAATCCCAATCGCCATCGCAAAATCAAATATCGGACTATTTTCTTTTGCTCAGCTGGAGACAAGTTAATCACAATTTTCTTTTCCGGATCTTCACACTCATTCGCATACAAGGCCGCCATCACACGATTTTTTTACTCCTTAAGCAAAGCATACGGCATACCAACAATATTGCCCCCTTCCACCCCCGGAAAAAGCTGTAATTATACTTCCACACGATACCCTTCAATCCCTTCCAGGACAATACTCGACACAATTTTAGCCATTATCTCTCACACCTTTTTACCAGTCATTGATTAGGTATAAGATACGCTATATTCTGTTAAAAGTCAAGAACTTTTGTTCGCATTTATGACCCTTAAAATTGCCTTTTGAACACCAAAAAGGATTAGAATTTCTATTTCAGAAAGCTATCAGAAGTAAAACCCTGAATAAAGAAAAAGAACAAGAGAAAATGCCATTTTGACCAAACGTAATTTTTCTCATCCATAAAAAAACCACCAGCTCCTATACAATAATTTTATTAGACCTATAATGACAAAATTCGGGGCGTCACTGTTACCTTAAAAACAAGTCTTAAAATGATAAGACGTGCATATACATACAGATAATCCAATCTTCATTATAAAATTCAAAAATAAATCAAGGAGGGTTCCAAGTGCAAATTATAAATCATCCTGTACTCGAAGACACGGTAAACGACGAGATTACATTTCATCTCGATGGGAAGTCATTTAAAGCCTATAAAGGGCAAACAGTTGCCGCCGCATTAATGGCAAATGACATTAAAAAATTCGGGCATAGTCGAAAACTCCAGAAATCAAGGGGCTTATATTGCGCCAATGGACGGTGTTGCAATTGCTTCATGACCATTGACGGACTGGATCATGTATTAGCTTGTATGACATTAGTTGAAGATAACATGCGTATCAGCCTAAATAACTCTGATCCTGATATAAGGAGTGACCGGGATGGAAACTGATGTGTTAATTATCGGAGGTGGCCCAGCAGGTCTGAATGCTGCATTTGAACCGGCTTCGAATGGCATGAACGTCACCATTATTGATGAGTCATTTTCATTTGGCGGACAGCTTAGATCACAAACACAATATTTCGATCATTTGCCCCGCCCCTTCAACAGAGAAAGAGGTACTAATCTTAGCCGGAAACTCATTGATCGTTTGCTTCCTTTTGATGTTGACTTTTTACCACAACATACGTTTGTCGGTAAATATAAGGATGGCACGATTGGTGTTAGCCATAAAAATGAAGTCATTCCTATCAATGCTAAAAAAGTCATAATCGCTACAGGCGCAGCTGAAGAGGCGATTATGTTTCCCGGATGGACATTACCAGGGGTGATGACAATAGGCGCAGCCCAAATATTAATGAATCGTGATCGGGTAATGCCAGGGAAAGATGCCATTATTGTGGGTTCTAATGAATTTGCGTTTGATGTGGTTCAACAATTAAAAGATGTGGGTGCGAATGTACATGGTATTGTGGAAAGCGATTCTCAAATGCGCCTCCAAAACAGTCAAAAAATAGAAGCGTTTAAAAACTTGGGTATTCCACTATATGTCAATGCATCAATTACGGAAGCTCAAGGAAAAGGAAAAGTGGAAAAAGTATTTCTCGGTAGGAACGGAGAAAAAATTAACCTTGACGTTGATTTAATTTGCATTGCAGGCGGGCTCATGTCCATTCTTGAGCCGTTTGAAATTATGGATTGTAAATTGGTTTATAACCAAGCCCTTGGCGGCTGGATTCCCGAATATGATAAGCATTTCGAAACAAGTAACCAATCGACTTATGTGGCAGGGAATGCAGCTGGCATCACAAGCATAGGTGGTATTCTAACTACAGGCGAACTGACAGGCGTAAGTGTGATGGCATCCCTTGGCGTTTTGAAAAGTGAGGAAGCCGCCGAAAGAAAACGGGATTTATGGCATCAATTATATCAAATAGAAGGAATCCAACGGCCGGATACTTATCATGCACGATTAGCAGCAATTAAAGATTTTAACACATCAAAGGATAGAACTTTAACCAAATAATTTGTTAAGGAGGAGCATTAATTGGATCAATCAACTATTGTTTGTCGTTGTGAAGAAATTAACATTGATGAAATCGAAACAGCCATAAAGATGGGAGCTGAAACATTTGATGACATCAAAAGACTCACCCGTTGTGGAATGGGGCCGTGTCAGGCAAAGGTATGTATGAATTTGGTAAGGCAATTGATCTATGACTATGCCGGGAAGCCCTTATCGGATATTCCCCCTGCAAGATTACGTATGCCCTTAAAAGTCACCCGGATGGAAACCTTAGCCAGTAATGATAGCCCAAGCAGCTCTTCAAGTGTTATTTCAGTGTTTAATGAAAGCGCCTCCAATCAGGGTGGTGACATACGTGAAAAATAGTTATGATATTGCGATTATTGGAAGCGGTGCAGTCGGCAGCAGTATCGCTTATCATCTATCGGAAACAAAACAGAAAGATATATTAGTGATTGATAAAGGCTTCCCGCTGGCTGGCACTTCAGGCTCTACACAGGCATGGGTATGGGTGCATCCTAAAACACCTTCCTGGTATGGCGAGTTAAATATGTATAGTGCTGAGTTATATCCCATTCTTGAGAAAAAAATTGGTGATGTTGAATATCGGCGAACAGGCGGTATCGCCCCATTTTTCTCGGAATCTGACCGTAAAGACGCTTTGAAATTAGCTGAAGCACAGGCCGAAGCAGGCATCAATATCGATGTTTTGAGCCGGAAGGAAGTATTAGAGAAAGAACCGGCATTGTCACCAAACATTGCTGGGGCAACGTTTAGTCAATTGGACGGAAATGTTAATCCTTTTCGTTTAGTTGAACTGTATATAAAAGCAGCCAAAAAAAATGATGTAACATTTTCATTTTATAACCGAGTCCATGATATTCAAAAGCGAAAAGATACGTTTACCATTCATACCGAAAAAGGTGAATTTGCCGCCAAGCAGCTGATACTGGCAGGAGGTCCATGGACAAAAGAGCTGGGGAACATGATTAATATCACTATTCCCGTGAAACAGGTGCGTGGTCAAATTCTTGTGACTGAACCATTGGCCCCTCTGCTAAAACATACGATTGGCGGGATACGACAAGCCAACAACGGCGAAATTCTAATAGGCTATTCGAAAGAGGAAGTTGGGTATGATCGGCGCACGGACTTAGATGTTATCCATGATACAGCTAACATGGCTGTTCAGTATGTCCCCGATCTGGCAAAAGCAAATGTGGTACGGTGTTTTTCCGGAATTCGTGTAATGCCTGAGGACGGACTTCCGATTATTGGAAATTTACCAGGATTAGAAAATGCATTTATTGCATCTATGCACAGTGGCATTACATTATCACCAATCGTTGGAACCTTGATGTCGGAATTAATCTTTGATGGGGAAACGAGCATCGATATTCAAAATTACGATATTCAACGGTTTGAAAAAATGAAGGCCTAATATGGTAAAAACCATATAAAAACTTAACATTTCATAGAATTGGTAATTGTTGAACCACCGTGGCCTTTTAATAGAGAAGGAACGAACTAAGCTTGAGTGAGCTGTTAGGGAGGAGATATCTATGGATGAAATTACAGCAATTATCATTTTTTCCAGCTTGGTATTGATAATTATAGGCGCAATATCGCTGTATGTTGGTCGCAGGAAAAAGGGTGAAGAGAATTGGACGGTTGCTGGCAGATCGTTACCTTTGTATGTCGTTATAGGTACGCAATTTGCAAGTGCACAGGGCGGCGGGATGTTAGTAGCTCAAGTTGGAATTGGCTACGGCGCCGGGTGGTCTGCCATCATGTACGGAGCTTTTATAGGCATCGGTCTTTTTATATTAGTGATTATTGCGAAATGGCTTAGAGTAGAAAAATTCTCTACAATTCCTGAAATCTTCATTAGGTTGTATGGAAATCACAAGATCTTAGTGACATCTGCTACATTAATGACAATCGTTGTTCCATTCGGATGGGTTTGTACACAACTTGTCGCATTTGGAAGCCTGTTTTCTGAGATAACAGGTGTATCTTCTTCACTGCTTGTAGTCATTTTTGCAGGTATTAGTTTAATTTTTATCCTGCCGGCCGGATTAGCTTCAGTAGCATGGACCGATTTTATATTCGGATGTCTGATGGTGATTATGGCTGTAGCAAGTGCTGTATTTGCCGTTAATCTAGCTGGTGGATGGGACACCATGTCCAGCAATGTTCCCCAAGAAATGATTCGTTTTCCAGAAGGATTAGGGGCAGTGGGGTTGGTAACGATTGCATTGTGGTCACTATCTACCTTACCTGGGACTTTAACCAACCAAATGTACTATCAAAGAATATTTGCAGCTAAAGACGCTGGTACAGCAAGGTGGTCATTAGGCATCACGGCTATTATCATTATACTATCCGTTGTTTGGGCATCTATTATGGGAATGTCTATCCGTTCGATGAATCCTAATTTGGAAAATCAGGAAATGGCTGCTGGATGGTTTTTAACACAACTGCCAATCTGGTTTTTGGGGCTATATTCAGCATTTATTATAGCGTCTATCATGTCAACGATAAGTAGTGCAGTCCAATCTGTTGTAGCAAATATCACGCGCGATATATATAAATCCTATATCAATCCTGCAGCAAGCGAGAAAAAATTATTGAAGTTATCCAGAATGTTCTCATTTCTTGTACTTATTATAGGTATTAATTTATCTATATTGTTCCCAGGGGCTTTAGATTGGCTTGTAGCAACCTATGCATATTCTGCTTCCGGTTTATTAGTTCCGATTTTTCTTGGCTTTGCCTTAAAAAACACACGCTTTTTAACGCAACAGGGCGTTATTGGCAGTATATTCCTTGGGGTATTAGGCACAGCAATTGCCCACATGATTGGTACTGAAATTCCTTATGCTATATTTGGGTTAGTCACTTCTTTAATTGGAATACTCGTTATCAGCTTTTTTACAAACAATAAAAGCGAGCCGGACTCTGCTGTCATCTAATGCAGATTTATAGAGTTTATGGATAACAATATGATAGAACGTTTTTGGCAAAGCCATGTCAAAGGAGGCACACCCTTGGCGCGAACTAACATAGGAAAGGCTGAATTTATAAGATGGGAAAGGAAAGGGACAAAACGAAGGATCTTTCAACATTTGAGCTTCTTTGTGTTTTCTAGTGTTGTTCAACTGTTCAGTCATCCAAAAAACAAACTTTGTAGTCAATCCTTCTTGCATATGACACTGTCCATAATACACCCCTATTAGTTAGAACCACTCAACGATTAAGTTTTTAATTCCAATTGACTTAATATTAAATCTAACGCAGTTCCACTTATGGTATAGTACCTAATTTTAGTTAAGACTATGTCACCGTCTTGATAGAATAGTTTATCAATAATCCCTGCACCTTATCGAAAGTACTTAAACCCCGGCCCATTCAAGGCCGGGGTAACTACATCCATTATAATCCCAATTCCGGTTCCAATTCTGTTTCAAAAGTTCTCGGCCATGGCAGTTCAACATGGACGTTTTCAAGATTTTCAATCATTGTATAAAAATCTTTATTTCCTCGGCTGCCAATGTATACGTCCTTTCCTTTGAAATGCTGCTCATACCACATTTCTGTTTCATCCTTCAGATTGTCACGGACAAAATGGTTTACTTTATCATAATCATCGCCGAGCTGCCAAGGATTTGCTCCTATTTCAGTAATAAACGCATCGGTATCAGGTTTCACAACATTTTTATATCCTTGATCCAGGGCAAAGCGATGCAGTAAAAATTCATAGTGTGCTTCCGCCGTTTCTTTATAATATGGCACCCCAAAACCGGATTCCTGTGAAAGAAACGCATCCCTTGCTGCAGCGTGACCAACCGTAATTCCTAAGGCATTACCAGCCGTGTTCCATCCGCTATAAGCCCAAATTTTGCTTAAGTCTATTTGATCGGCAAGACCTTCCACAAAAGGCTCATCAGCACGATTAACAGACAGTACATCGCCGATAGCCACCTGTTTATCCTCGGAAACCCATCCGCTGATTCGATCAATCATGCCATTGATATCAGCTTCTCGTTCACTTGATTCTTCAGAGGGCGTATTTAACATCAAATGAATATCCGCTTCTCCTTCATCTTCAGTGATAACGCCACCGGCCGATTCAATATGTTTTTGAACGTTTTCATCAAATGGCGTATCTTCCAACGGTGCCACCCAATCTGCACCATCAATACCACCGTATTCTACATAAAAACTGGGCGACTCCTGATAGAATTGGGAAGCAAACCTTGATACCAGTACAACATCAACTTCATCTGCCCCGGGAAATATGGCGACTTTATCTTCTACACCAAGCGATTCCGCCTTATCAGCAAGAATTTCACGTTCCGCACGATGGAGGCCATATGGGTTGGCGTCATCCTGGGCAAGGATCAGATGGTCGATGTAGCCCTCTTCGGCCCAATCAATCATTTGTTGGTTAACTTCGTGATTGCGTTCCCGGGCTGCTAAGTAATCCTCCAACACGCTTTCCGGAATAACCTGCTCTAACTCTTCCAATCTTTCACGATCCTCTTCCATGTCCAAGTTATGGACTTTATCATAAAGAATCGCCCATTCCCTGATCAAATCATAGTACTTCCTTGATTCTTCACTTATAGCAGTAACAGCAAGCCGCTGAATCGTATCATAGACATATACCGGTTTATCCGGATGTTTTTCTTTAAGTTCTTTGATTACTTCTATGTTGTCCACAGCCTCATCTAATGATTTCTCACCAGTCCTTGAGGCAATCAGCCCGCCATACGCCAACATGCTGGTTGAAATCACAAAACCATCAGCACGTTCACTGTTCTCCAATAGCCACTGACCAACTCTTTCACTGTTACCGGGCGTATTATAATAGCCAATCATCTCTTCTGGCGGATTTATAATGTTAACCCCGGCCGACTCACCCACTTTTTCGGGAAAATAGAGGTTTGCTGGACGATCATCCAACGGGACCATTAATAGATTTGCCAAATCATCGTCGGAACCCTTAGCTGATACGCTGCTAACAGTCGAAAAAAACAAAACTACTGTGAGGATTGAAAAAAAACCTATTTTAAGAGATTTCATCTAAACGACTCCTTTAATTTTGATTCTCTCCAAATGTCGCCTCCATTCTTGCTACAGGATCATCTTCTATTGAATCATCCCAATCAAGAACCTGGCTTGCATTTTCCAATTCGTTCTTCAAAGCCTGATAGTCGACTTCCTGCACAGTTGTATCGTTTTTATGGGCTAAAGCAGCCGCTGCTCCTGCTGACTGACCAAGGATCATAAATACCGGTTCCATCCGGATTGATCCATAAGCAATATGAGAGCTTGATAAACAAACTGGAACCAGCAAATTGGTGCATTCTTCGGACTTTGGACGAATAGAACGATACGATATCGGATACGGGGAAATCGGAATTTCCACATCGCCTTCGTTATAAGTTCGGCCATTAATAACTACACGTCTGCAATGATGTGAATCCATCTGATAAGAAGCCAATCCGATAGAATCTTCAATTGCCGTATTTCCCAGGCAATTGTTGTCGGTCATGACATAGTCGGAAATCATCCGCTTCCCTTCCCGAATATACAGCTGATGCGGCCAATGACCCGTCTCCTTGAATTCGTCTTTTGCCAACCCCCATTGAGATACTTCATCCCGTATATACTTTGGAACACGTGTATCGTTTGCCAAGAAGTAAAGCATCCCTAAATCATAGATGAAATGGTCCTGAAAAATGCGTTCTCGTGTTTCGTAATCCCCTTCTAGCCAATCATAGTTCATGCCTATGTTGTCAGTTGAAAAAGCACCATGATTATTCAAATCTGTTTTGCCATTTGGCAGCATCGTATGAAGCTTCATGGCATCCCAGACACCGGATTTAATATAACGCAACAGTAATAAATACCGACTCGAACTATAATTGGGCGGTTTAGGGTAGGGGACTCGATTCTCAGGGTCTTTTGTCAGACAAATCCTGAAGTTATAAGCCTGAATACGTTTATCTCCCTGCCCCTGGAAACCCAACGTTTCATGACTGGTTTCCGTTATTCCCGGCAAAACACCACTCTCCGGATAGCCTTCCACTGCATAAGGGTCGATCCATTGTTCAAATTGATGGTGCGGATGACCAAATTGAACACCATTGTACTTTTCTTTATAGGTGGCATTGGATTCCCGTCCTACAAAATACGAAATACCCGCTTTCGCCAGCAAATCACCTTCATAACTGGCATCTATGAAAAAATCACCTTTATAGACATTCCCATCATCCATAGCGATCTCTTTGATTTCACCATCCTCACATGTTACTTTATCTAAATGCTGTTCGAAAAAAACATCAATATCATGGTCTGACAGCCATTTGTCAAACACATACCGAGCGGCTTTTGGTTCGAATGTCCATTGCTCATCAGTTTGATAGTATTTTCCCAGCTCCCGGTAGAACTCTCTGGACAAACCCCCGATTGCTTCCTTGGCTCCCAGATCAGTTGCTCCCAGTCCACTTGCTGTGATACCGCCTACATTTCTGCCAAATTCCGCTATGGCCACGCTCAATCCCATTCTTACAGCTTGCACAGCTGATGTTATACCCGCGGGCGTGCTCCCATAAATGACTAAATCTCTTTCTATCATGTGGGGGTTATCAGACTTTTTAACAGGTACGTAGTAGTGCAGATTGCTAAAATCCATTATGGAATACCTCCTTTGTTGATATGTTCAAATAAGCGTCCAGATCACCAATACATGCCTTTGTAAAGGTGTGCGCTCCTATTTCACTTAACGCTTTAATGCCTGATGAAATACTAAAAATACTGAAATTAATCACTCTAGCTTTATATTGTTTCGAAGCCTTTCCAAATCTCGCTTCCTCCAAGTGATGGAACAGTTCATGAAACAAAATGACATTCACCACATTTTGAAATAGTTCTTTTTGTGGAATATCACTGGAAAACTGTAATAAATCCTCCACCAATGCTTCGATAATGTTCACATTCAAGGTTATCGTTTGTGTCTTAACATGGTAAATGCTGTATGGGATCAGCCGGGCATCCGGGACTTGCTCACATTTAACTTGGACGCCAAGAGTGTGCAAGACGTCTATTATATTAGTCTCCTTAAAATGCCGATGAACCCAGACTGCATATTTCTCTCCTGTCAGAACTGCTGCTGCAATAGCTTCTTCACGCTGACTTTCACTTAATCTGTCATATAATGGATCAGCTTTTAACAGTTTCTCATTTCGGACATCGTCTGGTAAAAGCACATCTGTAAAACCCATTTATTATGCACTTCGTTTCCCTATTATCACGACGAGATTTGTTTGTGGGTCAACACCCTGCAGTTCCACATTAACCAGGGCCATAATCTGATTTAAGTCAATTACACCGGAGCAATCGATGATCCGCTTTCCTTGCAAGATGTAGACATCCGGAACTTGGACGCCACCATCTCCATAGCCGACGACATCTTCAAGAATTGACATAAAACTGTTTTTGATTTTTTCAACATTCATGGATATGATAGATGCACTGTTTTTTTTAAGCTTGATGACACCTTCATTATCAACAACATGCACGACGTCTTTCCGTTTTTTCATCAAACCCCATAATTTCCTTTCTTCTTTTGATGTTTTAATGACATGCAAACTATCGGTTTTATCTTCCTCGACAACCTCATCGGGTTTTGTTTGATAGGTTTCGACGACTTTTTCTTTAATTTCATCTAATGTGAGTGTTTTTCCAAGTTCTTTTGTCCTTAAGTCTGTTGCTCCTGTACCAATTGCCCTTACGATGTTTTGTGTGGCATCAACTTCAACTTGAACTTCCACGGTCGATAACTCTGCCCCCGCTCTGACAACAGCTTCTTCTGCTTCTTTCCTGATTCTCAGGATGTCGTCTTCGCTCGGATTCGACATAGAACGCTCCACAACTTCACGTACCATCGCCAGGGCGACCCCAATCGGGGAAATAACCTCGGCATTTTTATTAATTGTTGACTTGAGACCCTTTTTCTCCGCCAGGAACGGAACGACCGCTGATGCACCACCGCCACCACCGATCATGTGAAGCCCGTCAAGGTCCAAGTCATAATCCTTTATCATTTTATCAATGACAGCCATGTTCTTTTCGGCTGCTTTTTCCGATATTTCAAAGGCCAATTGTTTCGGGTCTTTTCCGGTCTCATTGGCCAAAGCCTCAATGGCAATCGCTGCGGACTCTTTATTCCCGTATGCATAATGCTCTTCCTCAACATAGCCAAGGTAATTGGCGACACAGGCAAGCGTTACTGCAAATTGTTCTCCCTGTTTATTTTCAAGCGCTACATAACTTTTTGAATCTCCTAGCGTTGGTTGTATATAAATGACTTTAATATCTTCCAGTAACTTCGGATCGGTATAGACTGCATAAGGTAGATTCGCAATATGTGCACTCCGTGGACCGACCTCTAAAATTTGGTTATTCTCGACTTTTACCATGCTGCCTCCAGCAATACCAACTGTCCGCACATCCAGTGAGTTAACATACGTCTTGTGTCCGCCTATTTGGGCATACTCAATCATAACTTTGCCATTTTTGATAACAGAAATATCTGTACTTGTTCCCCCAACTTCCAAAAATATTCCATTCGACACTTTTTCATACATGAGAGCCCCTGCTACACCTGCTGCCGGTCCGGATAACATAGTTAAAATTGGACGGGACCTTACTTCGTCCACGTTCATAACCCCACCGTCACACCGCATAATCATTAGCTGGGATTGAATGCCAGTTTTTTGAACACTTTCTTCCGTCATATTTACTGTTTGGATCATTTTTGGAAGAATACTTGCATTCAGTACGGCTGTTTTTGTACGCGTTTTCAGGCCATATAATTTAGATACTTCTTGTGTTGCAGTTGCGGGAATATCAAATCTTTTAGCTGCATCCATTATTTTCCGTTCTCTTGTTGGATTATCCACACTGTACGATTCACTTGCTACGATAACTTCTGCATCGTCATCTATTAGAGTTTGAATAGTCTCTTTGGCATTTTCCTCATTAAAATCAGATGTGTCCAGAAATTGATGGCTGGATCGCAAGTAGCGATCTTTCGCTAATTCAATTTCATCAATTTTACTATCGGCCTTTGCTTTCTTTCCCTCTAAACCTGTACCAAGAGCAAAAATCCCAACTTTTGATACGTCGCCTTCCAAAAAGGCATTGGTAGCTTGAGTGGTTCCATGTGCTAAAAAAACCACATCAGAAACCTTGATATCGCCTTCTTTCAATAATTTTTCCAGCGATTGAACAATACCTAAAGCTACCCCTTCCTGAGCAACGTGTGTGGTAGGTACTTTGGCTTTACCTACTAGTTCATAGGTTTCGTTATCAATAGCAACGGCATCTGTAAAAGTTCCTCCTACATCAATACCTATTCTGACTTTCATGTCTAAGTTCCTCCCATGTTGTTATATATTACTGTTGAGATAAACTATCTTAAAAATAGAGGAATGCAGCGATCGTCACACCAACGGCACATAACACCCACACATAAAGGATGATCTTCCGCAATACCTGATTAACATCTACACCAGCATAGTTTGCCAACCAAACATTATGTGTATTTGTTGGATCAGCAATTGCTTGCATTCTTTCGGTTGAAAACAGCGCTCCCATAACTGCAGTCGGAGATAGAAGGTTTAAACTAATTATAATACTAGCAATACCACTTCCAAGCCCCCACATATTAAGTGGACCTCTATACAACGCCAGGGGAGCCAGCAAAGCAAAAAATGCTATATATCCAGCTATATTCGTCGGTATAACGGCTTCGAGCAACGGACTCATAATTTCCCCTACCATTGGGTGACTGACTGATTCAAGAAGCATTCCAATACCAATCATTAGCATAATAACGGGAGCAACATCAGATATACCGTCATAGGCTGTTTTAGTTAAAGTATTCACGAATTTGCGGACGGATTTTTGTGTAACAATTAAACTAAATAAAATCGCGACAATAAACGATGGTATGATCGGCCAACTAAATCCGATAACCATTGCAATCGGTATAAGGGGAGTAATCAAAGCAATCATAGATACTTTCTTTTCCTCTTCCTCACCGCCAAACTCACCGTTTGATTGTGGCCACGCCGTTCCAAAACCATGTCGTTTATATTCGACCAATAGGAATATTAAGGTAAACGTCCCAGCAAGACCTACCATTATTAATGCGAAACTTTGAAGTGTATCTTGACTTACCGATAAAACACTCATGTAAAAGTTCCAATTCGCTATATTTAAAGATAAACCAGTCCCCATTGCGAATAAGAATAATGAAACTGCCGTTATCCCCGGTACACCTATACTAAACAGAATTGGCAAAACAATACTGCCCACCATAATAACTGCCCCCAGGCCTCCGACAGTTGTAAATAATATAGCAATAGCAACCGTCAATAAAACAGTCACAACCAAAGGCCGATCTCCACCAAGCTCAGCCGCCATTTTAATCGTTCGATTCGTAATCCCTGTATCAATCATGATACGCCCCAGCCACGCACCAAATGCAACTGCAATGTACGCACTAGCCAGACTGACAGTACCTGCTTCAATAATACCTGAAAGTATGCCTGTATCCGTTCCATCTTCACCTACATCAAAAAACGGAACACCAGCTATTAAAGCTATTGCTATTGCAAGAATCGGCATTGCAAGCATAGTTGGCAATTTCCTTGCTATCATAAGGCCAGCTACAATTAAAAATACAACAATGATTAATATACCCTGAAACATATTAAAACCTTCCCCCTTAGGCCTTCTAATCATTATAGAAAGGATTATAAAGCATTATTTAAAATGACAACGATCCACTAACATTCAATCGTTAGAAAACAATTGAATCTTTTATTTCTCTAGTAGCAGATTCGATGGATTCTGCATAATGACCTGTCACAACCGCGCCAATCATTAGGGCTTTTACGCCAGTATTTACTAAATGTGGTATATCCGATTGTGTTATTTTCCTTTGACTAGGTACAATTACAGGAATGTCTAAAGCGTTTACAATAGATTGATATTTTAACAAGTCTTCAAAAATTAATGCTGAACCATACTCTTCACCTGGAATGATAGAAGCTTCAAATGCGTCTATTGATGAAGTGTTCATAGACCTTAATGTTTCAATTGAATATGTTGAGTCACCTGCCACAGTTTTTTCAAGTTCCAGGTCAAGCATAAAAGACGGCATATGTTTTAAATACACGGAGTAATAATGGAACCCTATTTTTTCCAATTCTTTCAGTTCTGCTTCGTGTATATTCTCAAGGCTCCCCCCGGGAACAATACCAACCGGTCCGTAAAATTCCTTCACCAATTCCTCGAAAAATCCTAAATTTTCCTTTAATGAGCCAAATGTATTGCCGCTTGCCCGGTGCTCCACGTTCAGATGGACTTTTAAAGCATCTGCCCCACCTGCAATTGCCGCTTTGGCTGTTTCCATATTGTTAGAAGGTAAACTTACAATTAATGAAAATTCCTTTTCATACAACATTTTCTTTAGACTCAAAGTGCTCACGCTCCTTTTCAATCATTACATTTTAAATACATTCAGCAAAAACATCTTCGCTCCACCGATAAAAAATACATTTTTACCTGCATTGGAAATTTGGACTTCTAAATCATCCAATTCATAATAGCCAAAATTCCTGACATTTTGCTCCACCTTTTCTTCAATTTTGTCTAGTTTTGAAATATCACCTCCTATAATAAATAAAGACGGGCTAAGCAAGGTGGAAATGTTAACAATCCCTTTCCCCAGATAGCGGGACACTTTATTGATAACATCGGAAACGTTTGAGCTGCTGTCTTGATAGGCTTCAGATATTAAATACCATGTAAGGTCCGGCTCATTCAATTCCGTCTTGAGATTTTCAATGATCTGCTCAGATGATACAAACGTATTTAAACACCCTATTTTTCCACAGGAGCAAATTTCCCCTTCATCCGCCACCTTCATATGGGCCACATGCTCAACAGGCAGCGAAGGGACACCTCCTAACTGAATTTCGCCATCCAAATCCAAAAAACAAATATTTTCCTTTTGGTTCCTATTATGCGCCTCACCCAGCGCAGCAAAATTCACTCCCCGCTCAATTATTACAGGAACGCCCAGCATAAACCGCAGAGCTTCATCCACCGTGATAAAATCAGCGGATAAAGACGTGCTGATCGATACCCGACTGTTTTTAAAGGATTCCGGTAATCTCACACCGATGGAAACTGAGGAAATGTTGTTATTCTTTTTAAATTGACTAAAAATCTCCACAATAACATTTAAGATATCTTCAATCGGAAGGTGTTTTACCTTTCGGATAACGATATTTCCAACATCCAGTGAAGCGGTTACATTGCCGGCATAAATATGACTTTCATTGATTAAAAAACTGATATTGCACCCCATTGCCCGGTTAACACCAAGCAATTTTTGCGAACGCCCCCCCGTTGAAGGACTAGTACCTATTTCTTTTATGTACTTTTCATTGATCAATTCATCAACGATTAATGTTACAGAAGCAGAGCTCAACGCTGTTTGTTTTGCTATATTCTTTCTTGAAATTTTTCCTGTCTCCAGGATAACGTTGAAAATCTTTTGTTTGTTTTCTTTTTTATAGTTATCCAAATGAACTCTTTTCTTACCCACTTGAATGTCTCCCTTTTAATAACTTATTTTAAAGTTTAAAATAAGTTACCCTGAAAATCAAGGTTTTTTTAAACTTTAAAAAAACTCTTGTTTTTTATACTATAGATTGAGAATTGCGGTGCAATGGTAAATAATTGTGCAGCGAGGCGCTTACAGAACATGCCTGAGGGATGAAAAGCTGTTCTTCCTAAAAAAAGAAAGTCCAATAAAATACCTTTGGTATGTATTTCCAGTTAACTGTTCAATGGTTTACCGTTCACTCAAGCCAAGACGCTCCTTGGCGGATCAAATTAGCTTTGCCCTTGTATTAAATCATTCAGAGCTTGAACATATTCATTTTCAAATTTGAACAATGGAATCAAGTTGGCCATGACAATTAGTTATTGGGGTTCAATCGAGCTTGCTCGACTAATGCAGACAAACCTGCAATAGGGGGGGGATTAGATAAATAATAAGCTAACTAAAATGTGTAGAACACAATATAAAAACGATTTTTATACCCGAAACTGCCTAATATGAAAGAGGGTAATACAAGTGATTTTTCAATTCACCATTATATAATTACAAAAAACCCGCTGAAGTAATTATTAGTAGAGAGGAAAATCCCCCCTCTACTAATAAAACTGATTCAACATTGAAAGGTCAATATGACTTAAAATTCGTTTTAATCCACACCATAATTAACAAGGACAAAATCACAACTAAGAGATGTTTACCCTTTTATTATAGTGATGCGAACTTATTCGCAAGATTTCAATAAATCCCTGCCTTTGACTTGTTCAAGAATCTATTGCCACTTCCCGATTAGAGCATCTGCATGAATTTCAAGACTATTAAAGGCTGCTGAAGTTATCAAGTTATTGTCCCGCTGGTGATTCAACAACTCCTTAAATCCTTCCATATGCCGAACTACTTTATCCCCGTTTCCTTGATTTTCGTAATGGCTTACAGCTGTTAAATGCATCACTAAAGTACGAACTACTTTATCATTCTCAAATTCACCCTCATTTGTGTATTGTTTGACGATGTTCTTAATATCGAATGCACTCTTTGGCGAATAACTTAAACCATGTCCAAAAGGATAATGATTTTCAATTTTAACGGGAAGTTGGCCTCCGGGCTGAGCGCCAAATACTACATCTATGACTGCATTGATGGATGTTGTATTTGGTGCCCCGTGATAATCAAGAGCATAGGAAGCAAGATACGCATCCACTTCCGGATAGTTTTGCACATCATAAGGAAGGCCAAGCGAAACAGCTGCGACAGGTTTCCCTGTTTCCTTTAATGCCTGCGCCAATTGACTTTGCCCCACCGGCAGTTCATCGGAAGAGAAAGTTGGCACGAGAATTTGATCTGCCCCTTCCGCTTGCAACACGGCAGCTTGTATTTCTTCACTTGTAGGATCATGGCTGTCAGCTTCCCAAGAAAGCACGTCTCCGTTGCTTTGCTGTGCTATACGATCTGCAATGTCATTCACTTGCGTAACGCCTGCCACAAACGTTGTTTTTTCACTATCTGCGTCAAAAGGTAGTACATTATCGTTTTTAACTAATGTAATAGACTCGCGCGCCATTTGCCCAGCTATTTCCCGATGTTCTAGATTCCCGACAAATGCTTCAGCTTCGGACACGTTTACATAGCGGTTATCGAAAAGATCATAATCGAATTTTTTCATGAGGATACGCTCAAGGGACTCCTGCACCCGTTCCTCGGTTATTTCACCGGATTGATAGGCATTATAAAGAGCATCGTAGGTTTCCAGCTGTCTGTCCGGCGCGCCGGTTGCCATAATGAGATCCGCACCTGCCTGGAACGACATCACAGCTGCCTCTCCGGTGCCCCAGTTATCATCAATCGCTTGCATGCTCATGGCATCCGTTACGATTAATCCATCAAAGCCCATGTCTTCACGCAAAAGCCCTGTTAACACATCTTCGGATAATGTAGCCGGAAGATTTGGGTCAACAGCCTCTATTATAATATGAGTAGTCATAATCGAATCGACTCCAGCATCAATAGCTGCTTGAAAAGGTGGCAAATGTATCTCTTCAAGTTCCTCACGGTCATATGTTACAGTTGGTAATTCCAAATGAGAGTCTGTAACAGTGTCGCCATGACCCGGAAAATGTTTTGCTGTAGCAATGATGCCTTCCTCCTGATAAGCGGATACTTGAGCCGCTGTCATTTCAGACACTAAATCTGTGTTATCGCTAAAGGAACGTACACCAATAACGGGATTTTCCGGGTTGACGTTCACATCCGCAACTGGAGTATACGTCCAATTAAAACCTAATGCGACGGATTCTTGTCCAGCATTTCGTGCAAAAGCATCCGCATGTTGCAAACTATGGGTGGCTCCAACGCCCATTTGGCGGGGAAATGTCGTCGCGTCTTCGGGCACCCGATGGGCAGCCCCAATTTCCAGATCGGCCGTTGTGAACAACGGGATATTCAAGCGGGTATCCGCAGCATATTCTTGCAATTGATTATTGAGTTCAGCCTGTGTGATCGTATCTCGTTCTCCATAGGTGATAACGGATCCGACTCCGTATTCTTGAATCATTTCTTGCGTGGACTCGCTAGGCATACCGTCATCCCCAACCTGAGTCTGCGACATAACTAGCTGTCCAATCTTCTCTTTATCGTTCATTTCATCAATGATCCGTTTGACCGCATCTCTTTTTTCTTCCTTGGTTTCTGGATTAGATTCGGATACTTGTTGTTGAGTTTGAGCATGCAGGAATTCCGGACTTGCCATTAACAATATGATCATGGTCAGCGCAATAAACTTCTTCACGTATATTTCCTCCTTTGTCCCTCTCATGTGTGGAAAATATTATGCCCTTTTTGTTAAGGGATATCCCATCCTACAGATGTCTATCACTATATCCGTCGCCATCATGCCTCTATCACAAAGTACAAATCACTTTGTTAAATAACGTCCCCATCTGCCTACGTTACCACCAACGTCCACTCAAGCTGAATGTACCTCCTGCTTCTGCACTGTCACAAAAACATGCAAACGTTCCTCCACCTGAATGTTATTCTACCTAACACCTAATTGCTTTGATTCTCATTTGAAATTCCTCCTTGAATAGATTTTTATGTGAACGCCACATCAGTTCTCCTGAAAGAGCGTTAGCACCTTTTATCCATTTTTTCCTTTGATTTTGCTCCCTTCAATCTATGAAAAGCTCGTATGATATACCGAGCAGATAAGACAAAATAATCAGTAACATTAACAATACTGATGTTGTAAGGCTACTAACTATTTCCCATATTACTTGTATCACTTGACCGCTATCTACCATAGATTGAATTCATATATATAAATAAGAGTATTTTATTTGTAACTTAAACCTATTTTCTTATAGAAAGATGATATTGTATCATACAAAAAGGCATGGAGGTATAAAGGATCCGAAGAACCTTTTATTTACCACCATGCCTAGTCGAATCAGTAACATGTAATCCTATGTAATTATGTTTAACATAACACCCCTCTTATCTGAATGTCAATATATTTCAGAAAATTGGTATGCACTAACTTTTTCTTACTGCAGCATTGAAATTTCAGCATGCTATTTACCAATATGTTACATTCTGGTTAGCCTTACATACATAATTAATTTTGGAGAAATAACAGACTATATCGTAATTGCTAGAATAAAAGATAAGGAAATGAAGGCAAACACCTTAATTGGGCTGTATTGCTTTCGGCTTTATTTATGTTTGGGAGAAAACAAAATACAAGGGGGGGGTTAAAATTGAATACCTTAATAGTCATATCAATGATTTTTGTATTATTAGGTTTAAGCGGCTATCTGTTCTCACATTCAAGATTAAATAGGACAACAACGAAAAAGTATCTCCCCATTTTAACGTTTGCATTATTTTTATCTATTTTAAGTGGATGTGGGATGGATACAACAGCAGAATTAGATGAAGAGGTAGAGAAAAATGAAGAGTTAACTTCAAAAATTACAGAATTGGAAAATAGCAATTCCAGTCTTCAAGAGGAATATGACGAACTAGAAAGTCAATTTGATGAGTTAACAGAGGAAGTTGAACAACTAAATAATGAAAATGAATCGATCAAGTCAGAGAACGAAAAACTGTACGCAGAAATTGATGAACTGGAAAATAGTAACGATGAATTACAACAACAACTGGACAAAAAACAAGACATTAGTGCTAGTAGTAACAGCTCGGCTTCAACATCTACAGGGGGATCTAGTGAAGGTAGTTCTGATTCAACCCAGTCAACTCGCGGTTGTGATATAAAAGGGAGTGTAAATGGGATCTATCATACTCCCGGGAGCACCTATTACAATCAGACAAAGAATGTTGCTCAATGGTTTTGCTCTGAAGAAGAAGCCCAAGATGCTGGATATAGAGCGCCGAAAAGATAGTTTCTGGTTGGCCATAACAACATCTGATATACGTTTGAATTTATTATTTATAAACCCCGAATTATAAAACGTCTCCCTTCAGATGATGGCTCGCATACAACCACATTTGGCTCCCAATTCACACTATTTTTTATTAATGGTCTGGGTATGGCTTTAGATTCCCAGACCCCAAGGCACTGAACAGTCCCAAATCACAACTGCAATGATTCTTTGCTACCGTTTTTTTTTACAAGTGACAGTACTACTAGATCCAACCTTCTGTCAGTGACTAGGGTGCTCATTTGTATCATAACCGCAATCAGTATATGAAATAAACCTGGCTCATCTCTTTTTACTTCCTAATATTTTCCACGATAAACATCTCCATATAATCCATAAAATCGTCATCTTGCGGGGCTAGTTCAACCCCACCATTGATGTTCATCTGTGTTAGTACTCTAACCATTTGACTATAACTCAATTTTGGAATTTATTTTATTGGGTCTTGGCTAAAGTGTATACACACCTTCTTCCCACTCTTATAGCAAGTACCCCTTCACCCTAACATACATAATTTTTTTACAAATTTATTACCAATATGTTACATTACTTATAGTAGTTACATTAAATAGTAGATTTTAGTAATAGTAGAATCATCTTGTAACTGCTATGCTTTAAAATACATATCTGGGGAGGTGTAACAAAATGAAATGGACACGTTTAACATTGGCAGCTTTGCTTTCAGTACTTTTTATGTTCGGTACAGCTCAATCGGCTTTTGCTAACGACTCTCTAAACTGTGATGATTTTGACACACAATCAGAAGCTCAGGCACATTTCGATGAACAGGATGGCGATCCGGATGATTTGGATAGAGATGGAGACGGAATTGCTTGTGAGAGCCTACCTCAAGGGGATGCTACTTCCAGCAATGATGATGCATCCGAAAATGCTGACAAAACAGAAGAAGCATCTGAGGACGTATCCACCGCTGAATCTGCTTCCTCTGAAGAAGGTACATCATCAGATGATGTTGCAACAACAGATGAATCAACATCAACTGATGAAGAGGGTGGCGAACTGCCAGATACTTCAACAGCGTTACCACTTGGTATCCTGGGAGGTTTAGGAGCTATGGCACTTGGAGCGCTTGGTTTGCGCAAGCGTCAATAAACCTTAAGGCAGGCGGTTCTGACGCCTGCCTTTCTCAAGTTTTGGAGGAAAGTCCAATGATCCGTAAATTATCGCTCTTCTTGTTTGTAATTGGTTTTATTATTGTTACTTACAGTGGTTGGAATTATTTTCAGGCAACACAATCAGTTCAGGAAATTCCGGAGAAGGCAGAAGCTGAAGCCGTTGCTACAGCTGATAAGAATATTCCAGAAAAAAATGATGTGACAGTCGATCCATTAACTCTCAATTTTGATATAGAAAACGGATCCGAGATAGCAAAACTGGATATTCCGGCTATGGATAAGCGTTTTACAACGTATTGGGGAGCGGATGAGCATACTCTCGACCAAGGCGTTGGGATGTATGTGAGTGAGTGGACAACGGTCCCAAATCGCGAAGGCGGTCATACAGTACTCTCCGGTCATCGTGACACAGTCTTTATCGGTCTGGACAAGCTGGATCAAGGTGATACATTGGAAGTCCATTACGATGGTGAGACCTTTAAATATGAAATCGATAAAACATGGATTACCGATGCAGATGATCGAACGGTTATTGTCGAAAAAGAAGAGCCGACTTTAACGCTGACAACATGTTATCCATTTGATTATATAGGACACGCACCCGATCGTTATATTGTCCAGGCTAAGCTGGCTGAGTAAATGAACAGAATTTGGGAGTTTCCAGTATCACCCATTTGGTTTATGATTATTTTTCGTTTGATCCCTATTAACCAGTAACTTTTGTGTAATTGCATTAGACCCTGACCCGGGGCAGACGCAAGTATTACGTGGCGTAATCGTATAATCAGCCTGCTGAAATCTGTCCCTACATCGGTTAATCAATGGTGCTGTTGTCATGTTAGTCTTCCTTTCTGTATGGGTCTAGTAAGTTCAATTCTTCCCTTGCTTCCGCCGGTGTCATAATATCGGCTCCAAGGGTTTCTACAATGCCGGCAGCCTTGTCAACGAGCTGTTCATTTGTTGCCAGCTGGCCTTTTTTCAAGTACAAGTTGTCCTCAAGACCGACACGGATATTACCTCCCTGGAGTATCGATTCAGCAACGATTGGCATTTGCATCCGGCCAATTCCAAAAGCTGCCCATCTGCCGTTCTCCGGAATACGACTCTTCAGATAAGACAGTGTTTCTGCATCAGCTGCCGCTCCCCACGGGATACCCAGACAGAATTGATACAGTGGATCACCATCAATCAAACCTTCATTAATCAATTGATTGGCAAAGCGGACATGTCCGGTGTCAAAACATTCAAGCTCAGGCTTCACGCCGCTTTCCTGTACAAGCTTAGCCTGCCGGCGGAGCCAGTCTGTCGGGCTTACATACAACATATTGCCAAAGTTGGTACTGCCGCAATCCAACGTGCACATTTCCGGAAGAAGCTCTCCAACTGGCTCATGACGCTGTTCCGGTGTCTGCATATCTGTTCCTTCGCCGCCCTTGGTTGGATCGTCATCACTTGGAACCCAGTCACCGCCGCCACCTGAAGTGATATTAATAATGACATCTGTGTCCGATTCACGGATTCGCTCGACTGTCTCACGAAACAGATTTACATCATGGCTCAACCCGCCTGTCTCAGGGTCACGCACATGAATGTGAGCGATCGTTGCCCCTGCCTTCGCTGCTTTAATAGCCGAGTCAGCAATCTCTTTTGGCGTTACCGGAACATCCGGGTTTTTGGATGTTGTATCCCCTGCTCCTGTCAATGCTGCTGAAAGAATGACTTTCTTACTCATTTCAATCTCCTCCTATCCATTTTCAGGTACATACTCAAATATTTCATTGCTTCCAAAAAAGTGAGCTGCACGGCGTAATCAATCATAATTTTCCGTCTATTTCTCACGACCTGAATTTAAACACAATTATCCGAATTATTCTTCCGCTTGTGTTAAATTAAACAGCCTTTCCAACAAATCCTTTCTAAGTTCTTTTTCTGGTGGAGCCAACCCAAACATATCACTAAACCATAACCCATCAATCGTAAGTCTTATAATAGTCGCTGTAACTGGATCCAATCCATCTTCTTCAATTTTTTGTTGCCAATTCTGGTAGTGATCTTGTATAGGTTTAAGCAGCTCTGGATCTGTAGCAATTGCTGCCAAAAGCCCTGAAGTCAACTGCTGTGGATTATTAAGCGATACTTCAGCATAGCTTCTTAAGAAATGCCCAATGTCAGTATCTTTGCTATCGAGCTTTTCCATTTCTTCCGAATAATTTTCCAACACCCCGTTAATCCCACCTTCAATTAACGCATTCTTATTTGGAAAGTGATAAAGCAGTCCGCCCTTACTTATACCTGCTTCCTTTGCGACATTATCTAATGTTAAATGCGATACACCTCTCGTGTTGATAATACGTTGTGCTGCCTCAAATAGCTCCATTTTTTTATCCAAATGCCTACACCTCCTTCATGACATGCTTGTAAAACATCGTGAATTTAATTCTATCCATAACATTAACCGTCTATTCGGTTTATTGTCAATGCAAAGTATATAATTTTGTAGAAGGTTCAGTATTATTTTTGAGTATTTGTGTAAATTACTTATATTGTTTTTAATCCTTATCATGCCAACGAGTTCAGAGGGGTGAGCGATTTGCTTTACCAATTGGTTGAAAAAAGAAAGGGAAATCAGCCTATTTAACTGTAAATGCACTTGAGGAAGGCTCATTTCGCCGCAAGAGCCCCAAAAACGTCAAACTTATTCGGAGACCAACAAAATAGGGACTACGCAACATCTTGGGTTTTGTCATCCCCATTTTCAAATAAAAAGGGGCACCTATCCAAGTCGAAAAGAAGATAGATGCCCCGGCCCAAACCCTTGAATATTATTTTACACCCATATTGCCATCAATGCTTTGCACCTATACCTCCATCAATCCGATACTGGCTGCCGGTGATAAAGCTGCTATCATCGGAAGCAAGAAAGAGAACAAGATTGGATATATCACGTGTTTCCCCATAGCGATCTAACGGGATTTCATTCATGAGCTCTTCCTTTGCCTTAGAGTCATTTTCAGGGTTTATCCCCGATTCTATGGAGCGCATCATTCGCGTATTCACAGAAGTAGGATGAATAGAGTTAACACGAACATTGTCACTCGCCACTTCTAATGCGGCTGTTTTAGTGAGTCCTACCACTGCATGTTTTGATGCTGCATAAGGACCAATCCCAGGATCTCCCGACAATCCAGCATCAGAGGATGTGTTGATAATACTGCCACTTTTTTGCTTACTCATGACAGCAAGTACATGTTTAAGTCCCAGAAAAACCCCATGTACATTCACTTTGAATACTTTATCAAAATCTTCTATATGCTGATTAACAATTGGAGCAACCTTACCTTCAATACCCGCATTGTTAAAGAAGATGTCAATACGCCCAAATTTCTCAACTGTCTTATTGACAAAGTTTTTTACATCATTTTCATTCGAAACATCAGCTTTAATCGTGATGACATCTCCATAATGCTTGAGATTTGATTTTGCCTTATCAAGTGACTCTTTATTCATGTCTACAAGAATGACCTTGGCTCCTTCTTTCAAAAAAATCTCGCCTGTTTTTTGGCCAATCCCCCCTGCTCCACCTGTAACAATAGCAACCTTGCCTTCCAATCTTGGCATTTTTGTTTCTCCCTTCATTACTTAAATTTGTTTACTTATCAACTCACACTATTTTGTTGTATCACGCCGTTTTACTGGGTTTCAAAATATAATCCACTTTTTTCAATTTGACTGAGGCTTAGTTTATTTCTGTTTTTTTAGGGCAAGTGTCCAAAAGGATTACCAATTCACTTTTTTATCGCTTGGCATCACATCTCAGGACTTTTGTTGATTGTTTTGTTAAATGAATATCAATGGACAATCTGACGTTCAAGCAATGTACTTGATTGTAAATGTCATGATGGAATTGCTCGTATGAGGGGTTTGAATAAATGGCATGTCATCATTAATTACCCTTCATTTTGTCAATCTTGTCTTGATTATTATCAATCCACGTCTGTGCAACATCTTCGGGATTTTCCCCGTTGTCAATTTTGACGAGCATATCTTCAAGATCATCAATTGGTATACTCCAATTGCTTAAAAATTCATATGCCTCAGGTGCCTTCTCTTTCAATCCTTCATGGGCAACAACTTTAACGGTAGAACTCGGAAAAAGCTCTGGAGCTTCTTCGTGCGTTAATAATTTTATATCAAGCATATTAAACATGGTATGCGGACGCCATCCAAACAGCGCAACTGGTTCTTGCTCGTCTATTTTCTCTTGAGCCGCAGCCAACATAGCCGCCTCTGAGGAATTCACCATTTCCATATACAGATCATATGCATCAATGGCCTTTGGAATATCTTGAACTGCTGGATCACTTTCTGGTATTGCCAACACTTCATTATTTACTGTGTCTTCCTTACCTTTTAAATCGCCGACATCATTAACATCCTCCATATATTCAGGAACTGCAATTCCCCAATCCGCATTTTCATAGCTTGTAGATACAACCTCCACCGAACTGGAATATTCCTCCAGATAATGTTCGTGCTGAGGTTCCCAGTAATCCATAAAGATGTTAACATCACCTTCTGACAAACCAGTAAAAACAACTCCAAGCTCGGCCTGTTTTTCTTCTACCTTATAACCCATATTCTCCAAAACCTTTTTAGCTATTTCGGTTGGTGGAATAGTGCTCGTCCATGGTGTTTTCCCAAAAGTCAATGTTGGTTTTTCCTCGTTGTTATTACCTGTCTCATTTGAAGCGCCACTGCTACTTCCAGCATCCTCTGAATTCCCATTTGATGTGCAACCGTACATAACGATTGATAATAAAAGTGTTATCAAAATAACAAGTGTCTTCTTCATTTTAATCCTCTCCTATAAACCTATAAATCGGATAGCTTTTGTTATGACTTGCCACATACATACCTCCTCAATCAAATTGGCGCTAGTGTAACATAAGTTTGAAAAGTTCCATAAATAAGGATTTTCAAGCATTTTCGGGATATGTTCAGAGATTCTAAGATAAATACGGAGATAACGCTGTACAGAAATAATTTTACAAACTAACCAGACGGTTTGGAGTGAATAAACATTTTGTACAATATTTTATTTACGTTATATTTGAAAATAGTATCTTTACTGATGGTTTCTTAATTATGGAATGCCATGATTAAAATAAGTTCTTTTATGGGGGTGCTGAATAGATGGAGTGGGAAAATGATCATCTTGAATCCGACTCGACTTAAATGTCGATTCCCCAGAAGACTTTGGATTACTAATACGGGTTCAGGTGTTATTTAAGAGAGCGGAATCTGAGTTACTTAATAAGAGTTACGCTACTTACGATCACTTTTTAGAACATTATATTTTAAAGGGAGGTAATAATTTGAAGCACTTGAATATTGAACATAAAGTGCTATGGCCTGTTCTAATCGTTTTACTGTTAGTTTTAGTGCCTATTGGAATAAATCCTTCGAGTGCAGCAAATGTTGTCGGTACAATATTAAGCTTCATCACTGGTAATTTTGGATGGATTTTCGTCATGTTTCCATTCATGATACTTATCTTTTTTGCGTGGCTTGTTTTTGGCAAGTATGGTCAGATCAAATTAGGAGACCCCGACGATAAACCACAATTTTCAAATTTCAGTTGGTTTGCCATGATTTTTACTACGGGGATAGGCGGGGAAATTATGTATCAATCGATTATCGAACCGATCACTTTTTATAATGACCCGCCCTTTGGAGTAGAATCAGGTACATTAAGTGCAGCGGACTGGGCTATGCCCTTTGATTTTTTTTACTGGGGAATACTCGCATGGGCCATTTATGCTCTTCCAAGTGTCCCAATGGCATATGCTTTATATGTGAAAAAGATACCTCATTTGAGACTTAGTGCTGCTTGTAAACCTATTTTAGGTAAACATTCTGACGGTTTACTGGGTAAAATCGTCGATATTGCCATGATGTTTGGTTTAATCGGGGTAGTAGGAACAAGCATAGGCTTAGTAGCTCCCATGATAGCGCGATTTTTAGGTGAAATGTTTAATATTCCTGTCACGTTTGGGTTAATGGTAATTGTTATCGGTCTATGGGTAATTTTATTTGGAGGAAGTGTATATTTGGGTCTTGAGAAAGGACTTAAAAGATTGTCAAATTTTAATATCATTATCGTCGCAGCCATAACTGCCTTCGTGTTCCTTGTCGGCCCAACAGTCTTTATACTGGATAATACCATGCAATCCATAGGTGTCATGTTTAATGATTTCTTTAGAATGAGTTTTAATCTTGGCGCCATTAATAATGAAAGTTTCGCCCAAGATTGGACTGTTTTCTATTGGGCATGGTGGATTGGTTACGCATCATTAATAGGTTTGTTTACTGCCAGAATTTCCAAGGGTCGTACGATAAGACAAGTGATTATTACCCAATGCTTAATAGGGCCAGTGGGTTGCTGGCTATTTTTAGGTGTTTTTGGAAATTACGCATTGAACCTTGAATTATCCAATTTAGTTCCAGTTAGCTCAATAATGGTTAATAGTGGACAAACAGAAGGTATAATGGCTGTTATCAACACACTACCTTTGACTGCGATTCTCATACCACTATTTGTAGTCGCCTATCTTGTATTCTCAGCAACAACCTTTGACACCGCTTCGTTGATTTTATCATCTGTTGCAAGTAAGAAATTAGATAGCACTGGTCAACCCTCTCGTATCCATAGATTATTTTGGGCGTTAATTCTTGGATCCGTCGGTATCATTGTATTGGCTATAGGCGGGTTGGATGCCGTCCAATTGTCTTCAGTTATTGTAGGTGTCCCTATGATTTTGGTTTTTGCTTTAATGACGATTTCGTTTATTAAATCTGTCAAAGAAGATTTTAAGGAGAAAGATACAGGATCAACTTTAGTAAGATATCCCATACATCCTACATCAGAAACGAAAAAAGATCATGTAACTGAGCAAAACGAAGACGTTTTTACTGAAAAGGAAAGCAACATAGGGAAGTAAAAAGCTTTATTTATTAAGAAGTTTACTTAAATATGTATGATTCAAAAGATCTTGTAATGTCTAATCATTACCATGCCAATTTGTTGTATCCTGAAGGCTAAATCACGAATTTTATTGAATCTACTAAACAACTATCATCGATATATATGTGCGTTATTACACGTATGACGATTTGAACGGTCTTCCTCTGGATACCCTGATAACTTGCCTGTAGAAAATTTAGTTCAGTATTAAATCATCATTAAGAACAATTCTACTTCGAAGGATTTTGCAATCAAAAAAATCAGGCTTTAACAACATGAAAAATAATTTTGAAAAAAATTTCATTTCTTAGTGTTGACAACAAACCGTCTGGACGGTTAATGTACTTAATAGGAGGTGGAACTGCGATAAAATATGGATAAAAAGTTAACTGAAGCAATCCAAGGGGCGCAGGATTCGAATCAATGGATCTTAAGTTCCCTTGAAACAAGATTGAGCCGACTTAAAACCAACGAAGGAGGATATGCGACATGAAACAAACAAAACCACTTGTACTCGGCATCGATGCCGGTGGTACGATGACCGACACAATCCTCGTGGACAAACAAGGCAACTTCGCTGTCGGTAAGGCACCGACTACACCTAATTACGAATCGGAAGGATTTATTGAATCAGCGCGTGACGCTACTAGTCTCTGGAACCTGGATGTCAACAAAACCTTTGAAGAATTGGCGGTAGTCCTTTATTCAGGTACGGGTATGCTGAATACGTTGTTATCAAGGAGCGGAAAGCGCATTGGTCTGATTGTGACACGGGGCATGGAAGATGCCATACTTATGGGAAGAGGCCTTCAGTCATGGGCCGGTTATTCTTATGAAGACCGCTTGCATGCAGTCACCCACGCGTCTCCCGAGCCTCTTGTGCCCCTCAGTCGGGTGCGCGGTGTGACCGAGCGTGTCGACCAGTTCGGTCAGGTCGTCATTCCAGCTTATGACCACGAGGCAATCAGCGGTGTGGAAGAGCTTTTGGAGCAGGATATCGAGGCATTATGCATCTGTTGCATGTATTCACACGTCAATCCTGAACACGAATTACAAATTGGCGAAGCGGCCAAGAAGGTACTGGCTGAGCATGACGTCGACATCCCAATCTACTTTAGTCATCAGGTTCGTCCGATCATTCGCGAACAATCCCGGTTAAACAGCACGCTCATCGAGGCATATGCAACAGCTAGAGGCCGTGAGCAGCTGCTGGGCGTTGAAGCGGCTGCTAAGGAACATGGTTTCCCACACAGCATGCAAACGATGCTTTCATACGGAGGGCTCGCGGACGTACGCTATCCTCGTCTGCACGAGACAATGATCTCGGGGCCGGTCGGGGGCCTATTGGGAGCAAAACATGTTGGCGAATTGATCGGTACGGACTCGGTGATCGTCAGTGATATGGGGGGAACGAGCTTTGACATCGGTGCCATTACCCGTGGCAAAGTCCCTATTGAAGATGAGCCAACCTTGGCCCGGTTTAAACTGAATTTGCCGACACTAGCAATGGATACCATCGGTGCCGGCGGCGGTACTATTGTTAAGGTGGACCCACACACAGGTAAGGTTAGTCTAGGTCCGGAAAGCGCTGGCTCAGTGCCGGGTCCGGTGGCTATGGATATGGGCGGTACAGAGCCAACGATTGCTGACTGTGATGCGATAATGGGTCGCTTGAACCCTGATAACTTTCTCGGTGGCAAGGTCAAACTTAATATCGAGAAGGCAACGCAGGTTCTGAAAGAGAAAGTTGCCGATCCATTGGGAGTTGACGTTTATGAAGCGGCTGAGGGGATGGTGAATATGCTGGAGATGGAAGCTAAGTCTTCCATTGAATCCATTATTTCGACGCGTGGTGTTGATCCAGGTGAGTACCACTTGATGGCTTACGGCGGATCTGGACCGCTTCACATGGCTGAGTACAGCCGCAGCCTAGGTTTTAAAGGTGTCATGACATTCCCGTTTGCGGCAGCATTTTCAGCCTTTGGTTGCACTACGGCGGATTACTTGCACAGGCACAGCCAATCCGTCCATATTATGACCGGACCCGATTCTTCGGATATGGACAGGGAAGAGGCGCGACGTCAGATTAATGAAATCTGGAACGAACTTGATACCCAAGCCCGCTCTGAGTTGGTCTCTGAAGGTCATGAAGCAGACGCAGTCGTTTGTGAGCCATTCGCCATGATGCGCTACACTGGCCAACTGGAAGATGTCGAAGTTGCAGCACCAGTGACCAAATTAGAGTCAGATGAAGATTTAGATAAGCTTACACAAGCTTTTGAAGACCTGTACGAACAGATTAACCGCAGTGTGTCCGGTTATGGGACAGCCGGTTATACAATTATGGAACTCGGCTTAAATGCTCGTGTGGAAAAAGTGAAGCCAGAGCTGAGTCGCCGTCCTTTGGGGTCCAAGAATCCTGATCCCGAGGCCGCCAAAGGGAAGCGGTCTATGTATTACAATCGTGCGTGGCATGAGGCACAGCTTTGGGAAATGGACATGCTGAAGCCCGGCAACGTGCTTGAGGGCCCTGCCATTGTCGAGCACCCTGCTACGACCTTGGTCATCCCAGCGGGGGACCGGGTCCGTGTAGATGAATGGACTATTCTGCACTACGAACACGGCGAGGACACGCAAAATTCAGTTGGAAACGTATTGTAGACCGAGGTTCAATCTAAAAAAGGAGGATCCTTATGAATGACGCAGTAGAAAACAAAGCCACGGGGCTTAAGGAGCAATTGCTTGAGAACGATCGTAAATTCCAAGAAACAGGTTGTTATGCTGGCATAACGGAATTAAAATACCGTGAGGAAGATCCTCTGCGCTATGAAAGCCTGCACACAAAGCTTCGATCAATGTCGATAGCATCGCGGGAGATGGCCAGAAGCATTTCAGCTTCTCCCGGTGTGCGAGAGGTAGGGGAAATGGTTGTAGCGTTATACACCCCTGAAGGTGACGCGATTAGCCTTTCCACAGGAATTATGGTTCACGTGCATACGATGAGCCGGTTTATCAAATGGATGATTCAAAATGGTTACGAGGACTCGCCTGGTCTTTGTCCTGGTGATGTGTTCGCCAACAATGACGCTTTTATCGGTACGGTACAAGTACCAGACGTAATGGTTGTTATACCGATTTTCCATAATGACGAGCTTGTCGGCTGGGCCGGCACAGTCGCTCACGAATTGGAGGTCGGCGGCATCACACCAGGTGGTGACGTGTACTTGGCCCAAGAACGTTTTACTGAAGGCTTGTTCGTTTGTGCCGAAAAAGTGGGCGAGAAAGACGAGCTGCGCCGGGACTATCTGATTCGATTGGAACGGAACCTCCGTATGCCTATCTATTGGATGTTTGACGATAAAGCAAAATTAGCAGCTAACCTGGAATTGCGGGATCAGGTGAAAGAGCTTATCGATGAAGTCGGTTTGGACTACTACAAGCGGGCTACCCGTGAATTCATTGAAGAAGGTCGCCGCGCGCAGCTTTCGAAGGTTCAACAGCTTATGGTGCCCGGTCGCTACAGGGGACACACGTTTTATGGCCACCTCACTGAGGGTAAACCTGGAATTTTACCTTTAGGTGATGAAAACTTGCTGTATTCCATCCCGCTTGAATTGGATGTGGGCGGCGATGGCCACATGCATTTGGATTTTGAAGGCACCGGTTCTTGGGGCTATCACTCCATGAATTGTACGCCAGCTGGTATGGACGGCGGCTTGTTTGTCACCCTAACTCAGTCTATGAACTTTGAAGGTAAGGTGAACGACGGAGCCTGGCTGGCTACAGATATGAATTTACCGTCGGGGACCTGGACCAATCCAGACCGCCATACCGTAGCGACGGCCACGTCCTGGGCACTTCTGTTACCGGCCTTTGGCATTTTTCAGCGGTTGCTCAGCCGTGGCTTTGTGAGTCGGGGATTCAAAGAAGAAGCGTTTGTCGGTCAGGTAAACAGTCCAATGGTAGAAATGGGTGGTCAAAGTCAGTACGGCAGCCAGTTTGGCATGGCTATGTTTGAGTGCTCCGCAGCCGGAAGTGGCGCCCTTGGTATAAAAGACGGGATCGATAATGGCTATGTTGGTTGGAATCCCGAATCTGACATGGGCAATATGGAAGTTTGGGAGCAGGGCATACCGATGCTCTACTTAGGGCGAAGCATCGCGGCTGATTCGGGCGGACCCGGCAGCAACCGCGGCGGTACAGCCTTCACTTCACTTTGGCTCGTGCACAATACAGATGAAGTGACGATTGCTACGTCCGAACATTCAAGTCGTGTGTATGACAACGCCGGCATGTGCGGTGGCTATCCAGCGCCGACAGCCCACAGGCACTTCACTGTGCGAGATAGCAATATTCAGCAGTTGATTGAAGAACAGAAACCATTACCTCACTCGTTGGGGGAAGACCCATACACGACCGACTTGGACAGGTTGGTTGAAGGCGAGAAGAAAGAGGTTGAAGGCCCGCATATTGACAAACCGTTGCAAGCCGGGGATCTGTTTGCACACTCATACAATGGTGGAGGCGGCTATGGCGATCCCATCGAGCGGGACCCGCTGGATGTTGTCCGGGATGTTGAGAACGGCTATGTGACGCCGGAAATTGCCCAAAGAACTCATGCTGTAGTGCTTGAGCATGACGAGGAGCGTAACGCTTGGCGTGTCAACTCAGAAGCAACCGAAGCTCGACGCAAAGAAGTCCGAAACTCCCGGTTAAATAAGGCTATGCCTGTTAAGGATTGGATTGCATCCGAGCGCGAGCGCGTGTTGGAAAAGGACTTTGTTACCGAAGTGCATAAAATGTATCAGGACACAATGGGCATTTCCAGCCAATTTGCCAAAGAGTTCCGTGAATTCTGGCAGCTGCCGGAAAACTTTACAATGTAAGGAGTGATAACGATGGCAAGCTATGATAAGGAAATAGTTCGTGACTTAATTGACGGTACGCTGCCTTGGCAGTCGACGAAATCAATTATGAGTCAGTATAAAGACGACGACCGGTTTTTCAAGTACATCGATATTCTTCAAGAACGGGTGAAATTTAACGACCAGATCTTGTTGCCGATTGGCGAGCATTTGTATATTGTTGCTAAAAAAAGTGAGCCTCAAGGCGAGCGAGTTGTCAAATGTGGCTGCGGTTATGAGTTTGGTCATTACACTAACAACTGGAAGTTAAACGCTGTGATTAATGTTCGGGATGAAGAGAAAGAGATTGCTGAAATCTATCCTGGACGTCATAGCTATGATCCGGACTGGATGGAAATCCGCGAGTTTATTTGTCCGGGCTGTGCCACGCTGTTAGAAGTGGAGGCAGCTGCGCCGGGATACCCAATCGTATTTGATTTCTTGCCGTACTTAGAGACTTTTTATCGCGATTGGCTTGGTCGAGAGCTACCAGCTGAGACCAGTGCTGAACAGCCTTAAAATTACTCAAACACATGATAAAAGGGCCGTGTTATCCGGCCTTTTTATCTTCTTCAATTATGTATGACTTTCAATTTATTGTATTTTATCAGCTGGCAGGGAAAATTCGTCTAAAATCTTGTCATATCCAATCCTTATTACATCTGGTATCCGCCGGTTTAGTGAATAAAGAGAAAAAATAATCCCGGCTGTTCTTCTTTCAGAGCCGGATTAATGACAGGAGGCTTTTACTCCATTAATTTCCCTCCTTATCGGCTGCTCGGTTACAGGCACCCCCAACCAAAAAAGCCTCCCGCATTTTAAAGCGAAAGACTAGTGCTTCATCGTAAATTCTTTTATCAAATCTTCATCGATTATTTTGTTTAAGCGTCTACCTCCTTCAGTCACAATATCCCAAGGCGTTCCTGGTTGATGTGTTAGGTTTACCAATGACCATGCATTATAACTTTCGTACTTATCGAGAGTCTCATCAAGCACATCCAGATATTTACCACAGCTTGAGGTCTGTAGAAAACGTGAGTATACCGATAACTTAAACTCATCATCTTTATAAATCAAGACGTCATTATCCTCGGCAGGCTCATTTATACTACTTCTACCGTATTTTTTATACATATCATATACCTCTTCTACTACTGGTCCGTGTTGCCAGGCAACTAATTTTTCTTTAAAAGGAGCTTCAGCATACTTTTTAACATAGCTTACATAGAAAAAGTAAAGCAACTTCTGTAATTTTAAATGCGTACATTCAAGTTTAGATGTGATAAGATTTGCTATATCGAACGAGGTTATTTCATCTTCATCAGCAAGAAAGCGGGTAAACGTCTCAAACTTATTAACCGGAAATACCTCTTGAAAGAACTTGTCGTACTCTACAACTGACTCCCAAGTTTTTGCGTCAGTTTTCACATGATGAAAGCCGAAAGACAATTCAGGATAGAATGCTTTTAATTTATCAGTCAGTTCTTTAAAGTCCTTTAAGCCGAGCACGCTCTTATGCACCTGATGAAAAGCAATACGCTTCCCTTCACTATAATCGCTGTGAAGTAATATTAAATGTTCATACATAGCAAATCCCTCCTTTTTCGTAATACCATCAGCCATCTCGATATTTGGTTGGCCAATATGTATAATCCTTTTTATAAACCTTATGTGAGTCTAAATTAGACCGTTCATACTGAGCATCCCAAACTTGAAGCTCTAATGGAAAACAGGTATTATACACTCCCATAAAGTAGATATGAAAAGCTTTATAATCCTTTATCTGGCGTTCACTTGCTCTAATCCTGTTTCGCCCTCATTTTTAAGATTGATATAATCAGTAAGTTTATGAAAGTTAGGTACAAAGTCTTGATCCACGATTCTGAAACCAAGTAAATCGTTTAAATATTTGTTAATTGAAAAGCTGCCTTTTTCATCAAACCTCTTACGATGAAGTTTTGAGACAATTGAATCGTCGTTCTTCACTCTTCCAGTGATTGGTATGCCATTGGACGATGAAAGCTCCATTAAGCATAGACGACCATTGGCTACTACATATATTTTATTTTACGTTTACTTTCAACGAATTATCCGGCAAATCAACAATATTGCCCCTACCACCCTTGGAAAAACTTTACATCCACTTCGACACGATACCTCTCAATCCCTCAAGCCAATACAGGATGCAATCACAGCATCATCCCTTAAACTTTTTATAATTGGTTAGATATAATATAATCTATATTTCACTAAAAGTCAAGAACATTTGTTCGTTTTCATCACTAAAATTAACTCATAAGGGGAAAAGAGCGATTCAAACTCCCCCGAAGTGTTCATTTTTATTTAGCGAAAACTGTCTGCTTTAGTTTAGCAGTTATATAAGGCAAGCTTATCTTCATAATAACAATCGAAACAAATTTGGATTTAGGGGCATGAGGCCGAAAAAATATTTTAAAAATTTTTGGATTAGATATGCCACTTTTTATGGATTTGTTTCGATTGTAAGGATGAGGATACCATTATGGATAAACATGGTTGATGCGGTAACAAGTTGGGGCGAACAAAATGCCTAAAATCATGCGGTATCTCATCGTCACCTCACGCTAATTCTGCTTGGTAACCTTACTCCGCAACTCTTCATCGCCTTTACTGTAACGACTTCCTGTTCAGTAATTTCCTGGATGAAAAAGCTTTGCAGGATAAAACGCTTCAACAGGAACCTGCCAGCATCCTGATTATTTTCAGGAATACTCTTGGAAAGTCGGGTAGACAACAGGCGTACGCATTCAATCCACCAACACCAGCTCAATCGTAAATTTCTTTTAAATTAGGATACAGCTTCAAATACTTTTGGTAGGCTCCTTCATAAACCCCATGATTTACCATATCAGGCTCATACGTTTTAGTTTCAGCAGTTACTAAAAATCGCTCAGAGAAGTCATTATAACTTCCTGGCCACCCATGATTTACAAAGGCAGAAGAAGAGATACCTAATGCGGGCATATACTCACTGTCTATTGGTACTCTTACTGGGCGACCTATACTCCGAACCAGCAGCTCCTATACAATAATTTTATTCGGCATAAAATAATAAAACCCAGAAAGTGACAGGAACCAAACCCAGTCCCCGATGTCACAGATTAAAATGTTTTTTGTTTTATTTCTCTACCTTTACCTGGTCAGAAAATAATTGATCAAATATAACTTTAGCATATGTCTTAACTTCATGAAGCCCACTATCTATCCCATACCTTAGATATTCGTTCTTGGACATCGGAGCATCACTTACTAAATTAACTGTATTAGGGTCACAATCCCAATTTTTTATTACTTTTTGAATACCCTGTTTTAAACTGGTGCTTTTCTCACTAAACCAAGGGCCAAAATCCCATCCAAGGTTGTTAGAAAATGAAACTGGCTCCTTAGACCCTGCAACAACATCCTTTGGAAGACCAAAAAACTCTCCAGATGTTTTTTCTGGATCTGCAAGTTGAGTTAAATCATCTGCTATTGTTAATATTTTTAGTAATTCATAGGAAATATCCGGGCGTTCATGTTTATCTACTAAATATCCTTGAAGTTTATCTTCAATATCCCTACTTAGTTCAAGAACTTTTGCTACTGAATGTACCACAGGTGATGAATAATCGCTCATAAAAGAAGTTCCTCCCTACTATTGAATTTTAAATATAATAACACTTAAACTGTAAACAATCTATTTCTTAAAGATATTAATTTCTCAATGAGCTTGTGCCAAGAAAAATGATGTCTGCGTCTTTGTAGGCTGATTCATAATCGGTCTTAGAATCGATTCTGTCTGCAGCATAATTTTTCTGCATTTACTCTTCCTATCCTTGTTCATAGATTGGCGACATGCCGATTTCTTGTCCCACACCTCATAATTATATTCGACATAAAAAGACATAATTCGGGAAGTCAAGGACGACGCTTTCGATGATCTACTTGGTGTTCAGGGCGCGAACCTCGGCATATGAACGAGTTCATTGAAGAATGCTATGCGCATGGCGATTACTAACTAACCTCACGCAATTTCCTTCTCGCGCCTTTCCCCCCAACTCTTCACCGCCTCGACAGTCACACCTTCCTGTTCAGTAAGTTCCCGCAGTGGCTTGTCCTCGATAATGTGATGCTGCACCCATTTCCATTGGTTTTCCGAGAGCTGATCACGCACTTCACGCCAAAACGTGGCATGGTCCTCTACAACATCAACTTCATTTTTTGCCACCGAGTGACGCCTTCCCGCCGCTGTGATAATCATTCCAGTCATCGAAATCCGGCCGATCTTATTAGCGTAATGTGACAGCTTATACAGCTCGTTGTTTTCCTTTCGCATCAGATCGATCATGCGGTTACGGATGATATAGTTGAAATACGTTGCCATTGACCCCTTCTCCGGACGGTATTTCTCATAGGCATTCCACATCACAACCAGACCTTCCTGATAAAATTCCTGATGTGGATCCTGGATGTTCAGCCGGTGGATGTAATAGTAAATCCGCCGCTCGTTTTGATTGAAAATCTCCTCGAATGTGATGTACCTTTCTCCATTTCCATCCCTCATAAACATTAGATTAATAGACGATCTCTCACCCCTACAATCGAAACAATTTGTCATTTGGGGGCATGAAAATGAAAAATATTTTTTATTTTTTTAGCTGACAACGCCACTTTTTCCAGGTTCAATTCGATTGTAGAGGTGAGAAGACATGTAATATTTATGAAAAAAAGAGGCTCACTCAAGTGTTCATTTTTATTTAGCAATTTCTGTCTACTTTAGTTTAGCAGTAACATCATTTCGAGTGTAGGGATGAGGAGTAGACTAATATTCATTTTAATAAACGAATACTGTTTCATCCAGAAGGTACTAACTCACCATTTAACACTGTTCATAGGACATCCTTTGACTGGCATACCTTTTAAAAAGGTGAAGGGTGTGAATATAGTGGTCAGTTATAGGATTGAATGGATTTCATCTAAAAATATAAATGTACGTCATAACTACTTGCCAACAAGAAGAACAGCTGCCAGGAATTACAGTGTCTACTTAAAAAGAATGGGTCCCCTTATGGATGTCTGCAAGTACGAAGACGGCCAATATTTACTTCTAAAGGGTTTGGATGCATTTAACATATTGTCGGTCATTGATCCTCACAAAAAGGTCCCCGTGTTTATGACCGAAAAAAGCATGACTGAACTGGAGTGGACAGCTGAATTGCTTAATTCCTGTGTTACTGAAAAGGTTTACTTTAAATTTAAATATGAATATGTAATGCTGCTGTTAGAAGAAACAGGTCAAGATACTGCAAAAATCCGAAAATTAACAGGCTGGGCAGAAAACGATATTGAAAAATATAGAATCGATAAAGACGTTCCGCAAAAATACAAAAAGCTAGCCTATGAACATAATAGACAGAACCTTGTTAATGATATTTGCAGGGTATAGACAACTGCTTTATCTTTCCGCCTTTCAGCCATACAACCGGCTAACGCATGAGAAATTAGATGTATTTAAAAAGTTTATAAGGTCAGGATATGGGTTTAACCCGCGTAACCCTGGCGCTCTAGAGTTATTAAATAAAATAGTGAACAAAGATCAAGCATACAGAACACATTGGACGAATTTAATGAACAATGATTTACCTTTCAAAAACGAAGACAGAGAAATTAAATTCGTCAAGAAAATTAAAAAGGCAAATAACAGCATCAATATTATGTTGAATTGATGACAGGGCTGTGCAGCGTATGAAGCCAACATTATCTCTAATTCGACTAAATCCGGGGTGTCACTGTGACCTGAACATTATAAAGAACGTTTCCGCATAAGTCAGCAGCTTATACGAAACCGCCCTTTTAAAAAATGAAATATACTGTCAGTTTCCATGCCTGTCAATAATCGATACAACTTGTTCACTGATGTTCCGGTAATATGTGTATGTTTCACGGCAGCCACACTCAATAATCGATTTAAAATTTTGAATCTGATAGCTCATGTTTGGCAATTCCTCGTCTAAAAACAAATCAATCGGTTCTTTTCCTTGATTGCGGATAAATGTAATCTTTTTGATAGGTGCTACATCATCAATGATGAGCGTTCCTCTTTCACCGTGAATTTCACTGGCATTATAGGAAGTGGAGATCTTTGAACACATGATGGTCCCTTTGAAACCCGCGAAGTCTAACAGCATCGTTCCACTTCCATCCACTCCTGAGTTAAGCTGAAGAGCATGATAATACGACAACTCAGGCTCACCAAACAGTGCCACTGTCAAGCTTAGCGGATAGACACCAAGGTCGCGCAGAGCACCACCGCCCATTTGCCTGGAGAACACGTTTGGAAGATCTCCTTCCAGGAACCGGTCATATTTTGACGAATAGCGCATGCGTTGGAAGTAAACACTCCGCACCTTTCCAATCAATTCCAGGGCATTCTTTAGCTGCCAGAAATTTGGGGTATGGAGATTCCGCATCGCTTCAAAAAGATAGACACCCTGCCGGTCAGCCTCTTCATAAGCAGCATGAAATTCGGTTATGTTTGTAAAAATTGGCTTCTCGCAAATAACATGCTTCTGCTTCTTCAAACAGGCCATTACCTGCTCAAAATGGAGCACATTTGGCGATGCAATATAAACGGTATTCAGGCGTTTATCAGCCAGCATTGCGTCCATATCGGTGTAGGTGTTAGCAATATTATAGGCCTCAGCTAGCTCCTTTGCCTTAGACGAATCTCTGGAATAGACACCCGCTACATGAACATCGTCAACCATTTCTGCAGCCTCGATAAACGAACGGGTGATTTGGCTGGTGCCAATTGTACACAGATTCAGCATGGCCTCACCCCTTAATTATCTTGCGGATGTTCTCCGCAGCCCGTGCAGAATCATCGGCCTTCGTAATAGCACTCCCGACAATAATAATAGCCGGATGGCCTGAAGCAGCCTGTTCAGCAGTCGTTTCGTCAATACCTCCGGCAACGGCTACTTCAAACGGGAAACCTTCCACCAAGTGAAACATTTCCGTATTGAAAGCTCCCTTTTTCTGCTTATCTTTTCCTACATGCAGGCTGACAAGCTCCACACTTAGTTTTTCAAGGTCATTTAGCTTTTCCCGGTGCTGAACCTCAAGTAAATCTACCATCACACGTCCATCATATTCCCGGGCAACATCCACCGTATCCTGAATCGTCAACGCCGAGGAAAATGCCATAACAGTGACAATATCAGCCCCTGCACCAAAAGCCTGCCGTGCTTCATGACCACCGGCATCACACGTTTTCATATCAGCCATAATTAGGTGAGAAGGGAAACGTTTACGAATTTCCTTCACAATCGCCATACCATATTCCTTTATGACACCTGTACCGACTTCAATGATATCAATCGATTTTTCTGTCTGATTTAAGACATCCATGCATTCATCCCATGTTAAACGATCCAGCGCCAACTGTAATTTCATGTGCGCTCCCCTCCTTTAGCGTTCGACCCGCTCTATTTCACCAAGCTTCATTTGCACATCTTCCAAATACGGAAGGCCTTCGTTATCACCAACAACGCCAACAACCATCGAACCAATTGTATTGGCAAACCGCAATGATTTCTCAAGCGGCCAGTTGTTCAAGTAGCCGTATATATAACCAGCATCAAACCCGTCTCCTGCCCCAACCGTATCGGCGACTTTCCGCGGCGGGACAACGGGCGAATCAATGAATTGCCCATTGTGATAACCGACCGATCCTTCTTTTCCCTGTTTAAGGATAATATGGCCGATATCATATGGTTGACAGGCTTCAATAATCCTTTCCGGGTCACTTTCGCCCAAAATAATTTCCATCTCCTCAGTCCCGGCCAGCAAAATATCCACATCAGGCAGAAACGATTTTGACACCCTGCTGATTTCTTCCTTCGACCACAATTTCAATCGGATATTCGGGTCGAAACTAATCGTCAGACCTAACCGCTTTGCCAGTTCAATCGCTTTTTTTGTGACGTCAAGATTGTTCCCAGCCACTCCTGGAAAAATACCGGTAATATGAAGAACCTTGGCTTGTTTAAAATACTCTTCAGACAAATCATCAGGTGTCATGGCAGCAGTTGGTGATTTCTCACGGTAATAAAACGTGCGGACACTGCCATCCTCCATAATTTCCTTAAAATTCAATGAGGTTGGATGATCTTTAACGAAGTCAACCTGCGACGTATCAATCCCTTCTCCCCGGGCAAAATTACGTATATATTTGCCAAACTCATCATCGCCCAGCCGGCTGATCCATCCGGCTTCCAGTCCAAGCCGGGAACAGCCGACAGCTACATTCAGTTCAGCACCGCCTATATTCCTGTTAAACGAAGGAACAAATTTCATTGGCCCTGTACTGGAGGGGTTAAAAGCAATCATCGCATCCCCGATCGTAATAATATCATTCATGGTTGTACCTCCTGATCTGCACTTTGCTCTCGCCGCTTTTCTTCGACAGCTCCTTCTTCTTTTCCGATAATAATAGTGTCTGCCAGTCCAATAAACAGACCTGTATCGACAACTCCGACATTTTGCTTTAAGTGCCAGTGTGCCTCTTGCGGATTGTCTAGCTGCTGGAAATGACAGTCAAGAATATAATTGCTATTATCCGAAATAAAAGGTGACTTACCTTGATATCTTAATACCGGTTCATAACCGAGCTTTTCAATTGTGACGGCTGTTTTCTCCCAGCCAAACGGTAAAACTTCGACAGGGAGCGCAGCATGATTGATCTGCCTCACACATTTTGATTCATCGACCAGGATGACCAACTCTTTGGCTGAAGCATCTACAATTTTTTCCCTCACCAAAGAGCCGCCCCCGCCCTTCAACATATGGAAGTCTTCGCTCACCTGATTGGCACCGTCAACTGCCACATCGACAACCGTCTCGCCTTTCAATTCCACCAGCGGAATGCCAAAGTCCTGAGCCCATCCGGCCGTCCGTTCTGATGTCGGCACACCTGTCATACGCCACCCTGTCGTTACAAGATGGCTCAATTCTTCCAAAAAGTAATACATGGTAGAACCCGACCCGAGGCCAAGTGTCATATCATTGTGTATATATTTGAGAGCAGCCTTTGCTGCAGCACGTTTACTAACGTCAGTCATTCACTTTCACCTCAGCTTCAGAATAAATCGGGGTTTAACATTTTCGGAACATACATCGCGACTTCAGGGAAAAACGCAACCGCACCTAACACAATTAATATTATTGTCATATAAGGAAGCACCGCCCTGAAAGACCGCTCGATTGGCAAATTCCCAATTTTCGATGCCAGGAGCAGACATAGCCCATATGGTGGCGTGACCAACCCCACAGCCAATGTCATAACAACGATCAGTCCTAAATGCACCGGGTCCAACCCAAACTGAGCGGCAGTCGGCATAATCACCGGCACAAATAGAATCATCGCCGGAATAGCGTCCATAAATGTACCAATGAATAAGAAGAATAGAATCGTAATAATGATAAAGATCCACTTTGCATCAATATAATCGGTAAAGAATGCTTGTGCCTGCATGCCCAATTGATAGTAGCCCATAAGCTCACCAAGTGCTCCAGCTGCCGCAAGCGCAAACAGCGATAACGAGCTTAATGATAATGTATCAAATAAAACTTTAGGCAAATGCGAAAGCTTTAACGTCTTATAAAAGAACATGCTGACCAGCAGGGTATAAACTGCCGCCACAGCAGCTGCCTCAGTCGCCGTAAACACACCGGCTACAATACCGCCAATAATAATGATTGGTGTTAACAATGCTGGCAGTGATTCAAACAGCAATTTAAAGAATCTGCTTGCTTCAACTCGTTCATAGCGCTGAAAGTCCCGCTTTTTAGCCACAAAATAAACAAAAATCATCATCGCAAGGGCGACGAGGATACCGGGGACGATACCCGCCAAAAATAATGCCCCCACTGAGGCATTCGTAATACCTGCAAATATAATCATAGGAATACTAGGAGGAATAACGACACCTACTGTTGAAGATGCAGCCGTTACACCAACTGCCGTTTCATCATCATAACCATTTTTTTTCATGCTTGGAATCAGAATCTTACCTACACCGGCTGTATCAGCCTGGGAGGCACCAGAAACACCGGCGAACATCATCGAAACCAAAATATTCGCCTGTGCCAGCCCACCGCGGAGTGATCCGACGATCGCCAGGGCGAACTCGATTAATTTCTCTGAGATTTTTCCCTGGTTCATTAAATTGGCAACTAAAATGAAAAGAGGCACAGCTAACAGGACAAATGAATTCAGTTCATTCATCATCCGCATTGGCACACTCATTTCAGGGATATACTCAATATTTATAATTCCCAAAAATGCCACAATGCCTATAACGAAAGCGATTGGTATGCCAATCAACATTAAAACCAAAAATACACCGACAAGAAGATAGCCAATCATTCCTGCACCCCTCCTTCATTGAATTTTTTCACATGCTGAATCAGATGACCCAGGGAATATATAATCATCGTCCCAGCCATAATCGGAATGGAGATCCACACATATCCCATTTTCATATCCGGTAAGGCATTCCAGTTATAATCCCAGAATTGGCCAACCACTTGAATGCCAAAATAGAAGATTCCAATATTAAATAAAATAAGGATGGCATCATTGAAAATACTTAATATCGCCCGCTTTTTCCCTGTTAATTTGTTCATTAAAATATCAAAACTGAAGTGGTCACGGCGATTCACCATGACGGCAGCGCCCATAAAAACAGCCCACACAAATGAGTAGTTTGCCACTTCTTCCGTCCAGATGACTGAAATCGACAAGTGCCGTGTGACGATTTGAAACAAAACGGCAAAAAAGAATAAAAGCAGAAAGGAAACGCCGATGACAATCTGAGTTCTCTCGATGTATTTTATAATTTTATCCACGCTAATCCTCCTAACTAAACAGGAGGGACACAACCCTCCTGCCGTGTCCCCCAAATGTATCCATGCTTCTTATTTAGCCTCCCTGATTTTTTCAAGAAGATCGATTACACCAATTTCCTCAGCATATTTGTCCTGAATAGGTTCTGCAATATCAATAAACGGCTGGCGGTCAATCTCGTTGATTTCTGCTCCGTCTTCTTTCGCGATTTCTTTATATTCTTCTTCCTGGCTGTACAATGATTCCCATTCTGCATCTACAGATTCCTGAGCTGCATTCATAATAATTTCCTGCTGTTCTTCTGTATAATTGTCAAATTCATTTCCATTGATTAATAAGAAACGTGTTGTATAATCATGCCCAGTCTCTGTAATATATTTACCGTTTTCAGTTTGATGGTGGTCCTGCTGCACAAAGTAAGGATAAGCGTTTTCAGCTGAATCAACCACATCTTGCTGCAATCCCTGGTAAAGTTCTCCCCATGATACTGACGTGGGGACAGTCCCTACTTCTTCCCAGAATTCTGAAACAACACCGGATGTTTGGGTACGAATTGTCATCCCCTCCAAATCTTCCATCTGTTCAATTGGCTCTTTGCCATAGTAATGCCGTACACCGGCTGTCCAATAGCCCAATAGTTTAAAGTCGTTATTGGATTCTTCGTTAATAATCTGTGCCATTTCATCGCCGACTTCACCATTCACAACCGTTTCCCAGTGATCATAGCTGTCAAACAGATAAGGGAAAGCAAAAAGATCGACTTGATCAATACCAGTGGATGTCATGAATCCAGGTGACACGAGGACAACATCAGCAGCACCTGTCTTTAATTTTTCAACCAGCTCTGCTTCCTCTGTTCCAATCGTTCCAGCATGAACCTCTACTTCAATCTGGCCATCTGATTCGGATTCAGCAGCTTCTTTAAATGCCAGCAAACCATCCTGGTACGGGTTTTCAGGATCTGTCTGGTTATGGGCAGCAACAATTTTAATTGAATCCTCCCCGCCAGAAGATTCTGATTCACCGCTGCCTCCATCATCGCCGCATGCAGCCAGAAATCCTACCATTAACAGAACAGCCAGTGATAAAAGATACTTTCTCATGAATAAAACACTCCCTTTTAAATTTTTAAATCTATTGAGTTACCTTATCAGTAAAAGTCCTTGCTTTCTCTTTTAAATCTTCAAAATCTTTTTCGGAATACAGTTTCCGGGGATCAGCCAAATTACTGCCCACACCAACAGCAACACTTCCCGCCTCCAAATACGCCTGCATGTTGTCCAGCGTAATACCGCCTGTCACCATTAATGGGATTTGCGGAAGCGGACCATGTATACTTTTTATATATGAAGGCCCGAACATATTGGCAGGAAATACCTTTACCATGTCTGCCCCATGTTCATAAGCTGTCAGAATTTCAGTAGGTGTTAAAGCGCCGGGTACTGCCAATTTCCCATAACGTTTGGCCACTTTAATCGTGTCCACATTCAGCGTGGGTGAAACAACAAATTCAGCACCTGCAGAAATCACCTCCTTGGCGGTTTCAGGATCGAGGATCGTACCGCCTCCAATCATTATGTCATCCCCGAATTCATGACGTACCTTTTCAATGAGTCCTGCGATTCCTTTTGTTTCGGCGGTCAACTCAATCGAACGAACCCCGCCCTCCTTCAGAGCCTGAACGACCGGTATTACCGTGTCAGGAGTCGAATGCCGGATGACGGCCACAATGGGATCCCGCCGAAAACTTTCAATGGTTAACATGAAACCTCTCCCTCCTATTCCAAATTGGCATGTTTTTTCGTCAATGTGGCTGACTCAACATTGGCATGATGTTCAAGCAAAAAGACAACTATACCATCCAGCAGGAGGTGTACAGACTGATCGAACTGACTTCCCAATGTCTGGATTGTATTTCGCTGACCGATAGTTTTCTTGGTGACGGCTGGGACTTCGATGACAAGATCCCCTGAACGTCCCAGCGATGAATCTGGATTTGTCGTAATTAAGTAAACTGCTGCATCGGCCTCTTTAGCATTACGCACATAATTGAGAAGCGTCTTTGTTTCACCAGAGCCTGAAATAACGATAAGTAAGTCGCCCTCTGTAATACTTGGGGTAATGGTTTCCCCAACAACGTATACCTGATAGCCAATATGCATGAGACGCATTGCGAACATCTTGCCAGCCAGTCCCGATCGCCCTGATCCAGCGATGAAAACACGATCTTTTTCAGCCACATTCCGGGCCAGCTGTTTGGCTTGGTCAGAATCCACTTTGCCTACAACGTCCGCAACTTCACGTGCGATCGTTTCAATTATTTGCTTCATAAATTATTGCCTCCTGTCTCAACACGACGAGCGCTTCATTAAAGTTGGTTCATAATAATAATTGGTTCGCTCCATATGATTACCTTTTATTCGGTTGAGCAGCAGCTCGGCAGCTTCCTTTCCCATGTCACTGGTAGGCTGTGCCACCGTTGTCAGCTCAGGATTATAGATCGAAGCGTATGACACATCATCAATTCCGATTACCGCCAGGTCTTCAGGTATCTTCAACTGATGGTGTTTGACGAACTTAAGGATTTCAGCCAGCACCAGATCATTCCCAGCAAGTATAGCTTCAGGCGGCATCTTCAAACGCATCATTTTTTCAAGCTCACTATTAATCTTGTCCACTCCCACACTCTTTATATAATCTCCATTAACCTCTAACCCATTTACTGATAAAGCTTCTATAAAGCCATTGACCCTTTCGATTCTCGGTGTGACGTTATTAGTTGTCGTATTCGTTACAATGCCAAGGTTTGAATAACCTTTTGTTATGAATTCCTCAACCGCCAGTGCTGCCGCTTTTTTATTATCCAACATAATCGAGCTTACATCGACTTCCGGTACATCTCTATCGATAAAGACGAGTGGATAATCTTCTTCTGTCAATTCCTTGTATAAATTAATATTTGTACTGGTCGGAAAAACAATAATCCCTTCTATTTGTTTGGCACGAAGCATATCAATATATTTTTTTTCTTTTTTTGGGTCATCCTCCGCATTGCAGACAATGATGTGAAAATCGGATGCATTACAATAGTCTTCAATTGATTTGACAATTTGGGTGGAAAACTCATGCGAAATATTTGCAACAATAACACCAATCGTTGTGGAGGTCTTCTGCTTCAGTGACCGCCCAATCAGATTGGGCTTGTATCCTAATTCATTTATGGATTTGGCAATTCGTTCCTTGGTCTCTTCGCCCATATACTCATAGCGCTTATTCAGGTATTGGGAGACCGTACTCTTGGATACGCCTGCTTTTTCTGCTACATCAGTTATTGTAATCGTTCTCACTTTTGACCCCATTGGGTTATCCCTCTCATCTATGTTTCTAAATCGATTTAGTAAATCGGTTTAGTTAAAGTTTATAACAAATGAAAGCGCTTTTCAATAGTAATTTTAAAGTTCCTGTAAATTTTTTTCTTACTTCGTGAAATGTAGTCGATTAACCTGGCAAAGGGATATTACAAACACCAACTTACCCGCTCCTAAATTCCACCAGCAATCTCTCCACTTCCTCCCGCTCTAGTTCTATATCATGTGCTTCTCCTCCTTGATTTGATTCTTGAATATTCACAGTCGGTAAATGTGGTCATGAATCCGCCGCTCCGTTTAAAAATCTCCTCAAATGTGAACTTATTTTTTGCCATCCTTACCCCCATAATATCCGCCTTAAAGCTTAATAGACTTCTCTTCATACCTATAATCGAAACTTTTAAGGAAATAGGGGCATGAGAATGAAAAATACTTTTTATTTTTTCTGAACGGGAAATGCCACTTTTTCCAAGTTCATTTCGATTGTAGGGATTAGAAAGACTATTATAACCGTATTTTAATGGTGTCTATGAAAATACTGGAAAATACTGTTTCGACTACAAGATTCAATTTTTTGCTTTTGGTTTAGGGAACAAAAACACAAATTAAAAAACCATGATAACATTCAGCTAATAATAGGAACCATAGCAACAGCATCTTCAATCACCCCGCACAGCACCATTTAAAGACATATTTAAGACATTTTCTTTAATTCAAAAATAATATATAATGAATTTATAAAATTTTTAGACAATATCATTGTTAGGAGGGTTTTGATGGGAACGCAATCAGTAAAAGATGATGTCATTGAAAGCGGTAACAAAGGACGTGGTAGCAAAAAAAATATTCTATTCTTTTTAGGTCCAGCATTAATCACATCTGCATTGGTACTAGGACCTGGAAGTTTAACAACCACTTCCTCAATGGGGGCACTCTTCGGAAATGATCTGGTTTGGGTCATTGTGGGAACAGTCATTTTTATGATGATTTATACCGAGATGAGCACCAGAATTGGGCTTGCATCTGACATCAGCTTCATTCAAGTCATCAAACAGAAATGGGGTAAATGGGGTGGCGTCCTTATTGGTTTAGGAGCTTTCCTGGTAACCTCCTCATTCCAGGCAGGAAACTCGATTGGAATTGGTGTAGCCGCTTCAAATATTCTTGGACTCAGTCCTGGATTTTGGGTTGGTGTCTTCACAATAATCGGAGCTTCTTTACTATTTGCGAAAGATTTTTACACAGCATTGGAAAAATTGATGATCGGTCTGGTCGCCATGATGTTAATTTCCTTTTTAGTTACAGTATTTTTGGCAAAACCATCGATTGGATTAATAGCTGGCGGACTAATTCCATCCATTCCAGATGGTTCCATGGGTTTGATCATTGCATTTACTGCTACGTGTTTTTCTATTGTTGGCGCCAGTTATCAATCCTATCTTGTTCAAGAAAAAGGATGGACGAAAGATATGGCAAAGGATGGAATGAAAGAATCTTATCTGGGGATCTTCTTATTAGGGTTTATTTCACTGCTTGTTATGCTCACTGCAGCAGCAGTATTAAGACCAGCAGGCATTCAAGTCAATTCCATTGAAGACATGGGCCTGGCGCTTGAACCGCTTTATGGATCATGGGCAACAATACTTTTCATGATTGGCTTATTTGGTGCAGCATTTTCGTCCTTAATGGGGAATTCAACGATTGGCGGTGCCATGTTATCTGATAGTCTTGGGTTTGGAAGCAAACTCACCGATGTAAAAGTGAAGGTTGCCATTATTGCCGTGATGTTTTTCGGTTCAATCATTGCCATTATTTTTGGCGGCGCACCCGTTAATATGATTATTTTTGCACAAGCCATCACCATCATTGCTGTGCCATTTATCGCTATCGCATTATTAGTTGTTGCCAATGATAAGAAAATTATGGGTGATTTAAAAAATACATTATTCAAAAACATTATTGCAATCGCTGGGTTAATCGTACTCATTTTATTAGCGATTAATAACATCAACAATATTTTTCTATAAAATCGACTATGAGGTGATGACATGCAAACAATAGAAGAATTAAATGAAATCATGACAAAACCTTCATCCCGTTTCATACAGGATATCGAAAAAATTCATGGAGATATTATAATTCTAGGTATCGGTGGAAAAATGGGCCCATCGATGGCAAAACTCGCTAAACGTGCCATCGATGCAGCTAATATAAATAAACGCATCATTGGTGTCTCCCGTTTTTCTTCAGGTAAATTAAAAGAAGAATTAGAATCGTGCGGCATCGAAACAATTACTGCTGATTTACTAAATGACAATGAGCTACAAGCACTGCCGGAAGCTGAAAATATTATTTTTATGGCTGGCAAGAAATTTGGAACAATGGGCAATGAGCATCAAACATGGGCCATGAATACGTACCTGCCAGGAAGAGTCGCTGAAAAGTTTTCTCATTCGAATATTGTTGTGTTTTCATCAGGAAATATCTATCCTTTTGCTGATATCACAAAGGCAGGATGTACAGAGGAAACACCAGTCGATCCAGTTGGAGACTATGCTCAATCGTGTTTAGGGAGAGAGCGTCTATTCACATATTTTGCCAAACAAAATCATACACCGGTTTTGCTATTCCGCTTAAATTACGCAATTGATATGCAATATGGTGTTCTATTGGAAATCGCAAAACAAGTATATCAGGAAAGACCAGTGGATTTAACAACCGGACATGTCAATGTTATTTGGCAAGGCGATGCCAATGAGTATGCCATTCGCTCATTACTTCATTGCAACACGGACCCTGCCGTTTTAAACATCACAGGGCCAGAAACGATTTCCGTTCGCTGGTTAGCAGAAGAGTTTGGTAAATATTTTGGCAAAGAGGTTTCTTTTACAAATATAGAGGCACCAAATGCACTCCTTAATAATGCAAGTAAAGCACATCAATTGTTCGGGTACCCAAGTGTGACATTGCGGCAGATGATCGAGTGGACAGCCAATTGGCTAAGACATGGTGGTGAAATGGTAGACAAACCAACCCACTTCCAAGAAAGACAAGGAGCGTTTTAACATGTTAAACACAGCTATCAAAGAACTTTTATTTGAAGGAACTGTTATTCCTGCACATCCGCTTGCCATTACAGAAGATAAAAAATTGGATGAACAACACCAACGCGCCTTAACAAACTATTATATCGATGCTGGTGCTGGTGGCATTGCCGTTGGTGTTCATACAACGCAATTTGATATTCGTGATCCTGAATTTCAGCTGTTCGAAAAAGTACTAATGCTAGCTGCAGAAGAAGTCGACAGTCGTGATTTAAAGCGACCGTTTATAAAGATAGCAGGCATTTGCGGACCGACAGATCAAGCTATTCAAGAGGCTGAAATCGCGAAAACATTAGGTTATGATTTAGGTCTGTTAAGTTTTGGAGGCTTACATGATTGGTCGGAAGAAGAATTACTGACACATGCTGAACACGTTTCAGCGGAAATTCCCATCTTTGGCTTTTATTTGCAGCCAGCCATTGGAGGAAGATTGCTGAGCTATGATTTTTGGAAAAAATTTGCTGAAATTCCGAATGTGCACGCTATCAAAATTGCACCATTTGATCGTTATAAAACATTGGATGTCGTAAGAGCTGTATGCCATTCCAGTAGAAAAGATGCGGTTGCCCTTTACACAGGAAATGATGACAATATCATTCAAGATTTACTGACAACTTATCAGGTGAAAGCTGACGATAAAATGGTATCCAAAAACATAGTAGGTGGTTTATTAGGACACTGGGCCGTTTGGACGAAAACGGCTGTTGAGCAATTTGAGCAAATTAAGCAAATACGTGAACAAAATGGAGATTTAACGCAATTTTTCCCATTGGCACATCAAGTAACTGATGCAAACGCAGCTTTCTTTGATGCAGCGAATCATTTTAAAGGATGTATTGCCGGCATCAATGAAGTCCTTGCACGGCAAGGGCTCCTGAAAGGGAATTGGTGCTTACGGGATGAAGAGAAATTAAGCCCGCGACAATCGGCGGAAATAGATCGGGTTTATATGGATTACCCGCACTTATCCGATGATAACTTCATCAAAGAAAATCTTGCAAAATGGCTGAAACAAGTTTAACTCAAAGCTTGGAGATGAAGCTCAATCGATGGGGTGATTCATTCCCCATCGATTACTATTTTGAACTTATCGGGTTTAACTAATTATGGCATTTTATATGGTAAAAATAGAACGATAACGGACGTTTAATACTTTATGGTGAAGGAGACGTAACCATGATAACCATTGGAATAATTGGACCAAGCTGGACAAACAGTCGAATTAAGCGCTCAATGGATATGTTCCCGAATTTCGATCCCATCTATCAAACTTCCAATAATATCTATGACGCGCCTAAATTTACAAAAGCTTTAATTGGAAAATGTGATGTACTACTGTATTCCGGGTTTATCCCTTATTCCATTTCCAAACATGAAATACCGAGCAACCTCCCAGCACATTTTATTCCAATAAAAGGTGGCTCCTTATATCGTTCGTTATATAAATTACAAAAACGCCTAACAAACTTTAATATGATTTCCATTGATACCTTATCCCCACATGAAATTAACCGAATCAACCAGGAGTTGAATGAATCCATAACGAGCATTCATTACGATTCCAGACTATCCTTAGCCCAAACTGACGAAATCGTCGCCTTTCATGAAGCCGCTTACAAAAAACAAAAGACCGATTGTGCACTAACTGGATTAAAAGTCGTTTCTAAAGCCTTAACAAAAAAAGAAGTTCCAAACGAATGGATTGTGCCGACAGAAGAAGATATTATTGTCACATTGGAACGAGCACTTTTATCAACGGAGCAACGAAAAAAACTCGAGTCACAAATTGTTTTTGGTATTGTCCATATCGACAACATGGATCAATTAAAACGACAATTCACGTCAGAACAACGAATTCAACGACTTTATCTGGATGTTCAAAAAGCAATCCTGGACTTTGTGGAAGTTTTGGAGGGATATTTAACAGCTCTAAGCGGAAATGAGTATATGTTTGTGACCACACGAGGAACATTTGAGCGTGTGACACAAGGATATAAATATTTTCCACTCATCCAGGAAATGAAAAAAGAGCGAAACGTACGTATTTCGGTTGGAATCGGGTTTGGTGTATCCGCAAATGAAGCGGGTTCACACGCGCGAATGGCTTTGACCCAATCAATTGATTTTGGAGGAGAAGAATGCTTTATCGTGAAAGAAGATCGCAGCGTAATTGGGCCAATTGATAAAGACGCGCCACTCACCTATCCATTAAATATCACTGACGAGGAATTATTGAAGTTAACTGAGGAGACTAATATATCCCCCTATTATTTGCGCAAAGTGAATTCAATCATTCAACGTCAGCATAATGATACGTTTACAGCTCAGGACCTTGCTGTTTCATTAGGCGTGACAACAAGAAGTGCACACCGGATATTACTGGCTTGGCTGGATGCAAACATTGTAGAAATCACTGGTATTGAGAAACAACAGACAAAAGGTCGACCACGGCAAGTTTATAAAATGCTTTTAACGAGGTGATTCCATTGGGTTTGAAAATTGGAATGATAGGCTTAGACACATCTCATGTGGAAATTTTCACAAAATTATTGCATGATCAAAGTAGTCACTTCAACCAGGCAAAGGTCGTTTTAGGCTGTCCATCCCCCTCTGAGGATTTAGCCTTAAGTCGGGACAGAGTAAATCAATTCACGAACATTTTAAAGGACACCTATCATGTGACAATCACTGATTCTATCGAAACAATAGCCGAACAGACAGACGCCATGATGATAACTGCTGTAGATGGAAGAAACCATTTAGAGCTATTTAAACGTGTTGCACATTATCAGAAACCTGTTTTTATCGATAAACCTTTGGCTGTAACAGTTCAAGAGGCACAAGAGATATTTGCCATAAGCGAATACTATAACACACCCATCATGAGTTCTTCCTCCCTGCGTTATGCTGAATCACTACAGGAAGAAATAACAAGATCTGAAAAAACAGGACAGAAGCCAACAGGAATTTATTTGAATGGCCCGCTACCTTTTATTAAAGAAATACCCTATTATTTTTGGTACGGCATTCATATGATAGAGATACTTGTGACGTTTTTAGGACCGCATTATAAAAGCGTTCACGCTCAGGGAACTGATAATTATGATGTGATTACAGCCGAATGGCAGGATGGCAGCTTCGGGATTATTCGCGGTGATCATAAATGGCACGGAAAATTTGAAGCAGTACTACACTATGAGGACAAGTCGATTCATCTACCAATCTATCAGGACCAAACCTCTTATTATGCTTGTTTATTAAAAGAGATCATTTCCTTCTTTGAAACTGGGAAAAATCCCATACCAAAGGAGGAAACACTTGGAATTATTCAATTAATCGAAGTTGCTAATGACAAGCGTAGAGTAATTTGATAGAAACACTCCCCCAAAGTGTTCTTTTCAATTTCCGCATCCAAAAAAGCCACTGCAAGGCTCGTATTTCATGATTCTGGCAGTGGCTTGATTTTCAACTACTTTGCTTGTTCTAAATTAACTTTTCCATTAATTTACCCAGTTTCTTGAACCTGCCAGGCAAAACGATCCTATTTATCCCATACCACGTTCTCCTGTTTTTTTTCATTAACCCTCAACTGGAAAATATCTGGTCTTGAATAATGTCCTGCAACATCAAAATCAAAGTGACTTTCAGCAATCTTATCAAGGTTCAAATCAGCATAAATGATTTTTTCTTCTCCAAATACCGGCTCTGCCACATACTCTCCAAGAGGACCAACGATGCAGCTGCCGCCCCTCGTCAATTCATGCGGTGAATTTTCAAATTCTTCACGTTCAGTTATTTCTTCCGGGTACATATCTTTCGTGGAATATTGATTACATGAAAGAACAAAACATCTCCTCCGTTATATTCCGAAAGCACAGTTGAATCGTGAAACGTAAGAAAGTCTCTGAGGAAAATACCTCATCCATAGTGACAGGCACCCACATCAATAGAATTAAACTAGGTAAAAAATCATAAGAATAAATCAGTTTTATCATCAAACTGATCTCTGACAGACTGATTTTCAACATATTTATCTCCAACATTAGTAAAAAATAATAATTAAAGTGAATTTATTGAAATCACAGTAAACTTATTGTATACTTACTTTCAACAATGTTGAATTAAATTAAACATTGTTTCATAAAATGTAATCGGTTTCAATAATTGGAGGTATCATAATGACATCACGCATCTCAAAATTTTATCAAAGATCACCTGAAGAAAGACTGGAAATTGTAGCTGAATCTGCAGGCCTCTCTGAAGAAGAACAAAAAATCTTATCAGGTGAAAAGAAATTCAGTCTAAATCAAGCAGATCATATGATTGAAAATGTTATAGGAGTATTACCCATTCCATTAGGTCTAGCTGTTAACTTTAAGGTAGATGGTAAGGATGTTTTCGTTCCAATGGCCACAGAAGAACCATCAGTAATTGCTGCTGTCAGCCACGCAGCGAAATACTCATATTCCACCGGTGGATTTCACACATCATATTCCGGATCAATTATGAGAGCTCAAGTTCAAGTGACTGGCTTAAAAGATCCATATTTTGCTTCAGCTAAACTCTATGAGGCTAAAGAAGAATTACTGGCTTTTTGTAATGAACAGGATCCCACGCTTGTTTCATTTGGAGGTGGAGCGATCGATTTGGAAGTTAAGCTAATCCAGGCAGAGCACGAAAAGATGCTTGTTGTGCATTTAATTGTGGATACCAAAGATGCAATGGGTGCAAATACAGTTAATACCATGGCTGAGGCAAGTGCTCCCTTAATTGAGAAAATTACTGGTGGTCAAGTCGTGCTGCGAATTTTATCTAATTTAGCTGATCGTCGTGTTGTTCGTGCAAGAGCAGTATTTGAAAATCCTTTCGGAGAAGACCGGGAAGCTGCCGATCGTTTTATGTACGCATATAAGTTGGCTGCGCACGATCCTTACCGGGCAACAACTCATAACAAAGGCATCATGAATGGTGTTACAGCAGTCGTCCTGGCTACCGGCAATGATACGCGGGCGATTGAGGCAGGTGCCCATGCATATGCTGCCAGGTCAGGAAAATATGAAACGTTGACGCGTTATGAATTTGGAGACAATGGCAACATAGTTGGAACAATTGAGTTACCGCTTGCGATTGGTTTGGTTGGTGGGGCAACACAATCTCATCCGGTTGCTAAAACGGCAACAAAGATTTTAAATGCTCAAACATCCGAGGAATTGTCAGGAATCATAGCTTCAATTGGTTTAGCTCAGAATTTTGCAGGATTAAAAGCTTTAGCAACAGAGGGTATCCAAAAAGGACATATGAAACTACATGCCAGAAATATGGCCGCAATGGCTGGTGCAAAGGATGAACAAATTGATGAAGTTATCAGGATTGCTGCCGAAAATGAATCCTACACGTTTGATGGAATCAAGGAGATTGTTAAAAACCTTCAATCATAGAAAAATCAGCATTAAAAGGAGTGAGAACGCATGTCCCAAAAGCAACAGTCATTCTTTGATATTTGGGGTGACAATGTGAACCTTAAAGATTTATTGATAGCAATGGCTATATGTATAGTAACGACCCTTGGTGGGTTTATCGTAGCACCTGGAGATGATCCACAACCGTTGATTTTCGGACTGGTTGGTGGTGTATTGGGTTTTATCATTAGTACAATCATCATTAAACCTAAAAGAGTGATTGAAGATATGGAGGAGGAGTCCTAATGGATCCGATTTTAATATTTCAAATCGTTATAGCGGCAATATTAGGAGCTGGACTTTATACATTGATAGGCATCGCACCGGGCACTGACGAAACAGCTGTTCTTGCACCGGTGACAATCGCCTTGGTTTTGTTAGGGTTTTCACCATATGTAATCCTGGCATTTTTCATGTCCGCCATTATCGCCAAGAAACTGACAGATTCAATTCCTGTCGCTGTTGCAGGAATTCCAGGTGGCGTCATGTCAGCACCGATGGTTGAGCATGCGATGACTCTGAAGGAACATGGAGTTCCTGATATTTCGATTAAAAAGATGTCTTCCGGATCTGTCATCGGTACATTAGTGGCTATTCCACTCAGTTTTATAGTAGCTAGTCTGATCATTCCATACGCAGATATCATTAGCGAGCACTCAGGTCTTATTTTCACATTAGGTGCTATATTTTTAGCTCTTTTGGCTAAAAACAAGATTTTATCGTTATTGATTATTATTCCATTTGCAATTCTGCTGCAAGGATTACAACACCTTTATTGGGGCTTGGACATTATACCAGATGATACATCAATCTTTGTCTCGTTTTTTCTGGGCATCACCATTGGCCCCATTGTATTCTCTTTAATCGAACTAATAGACAAGAATCATAGAGACAGTTTACCATTCTTAGGTAAGAAAGAGATTCAAATCAGAAAAACCAAGACAGAAAAAGGGCTTCCGAATCCTTTTAAAATATTGGATAAAAAAGAGTCGGGAAGTTCCGCTTTAGGAAGTGTCATAGGAACACTGACATTTTTTCTTACACCAGTGGGTATGACTGTATTTATTGGTGAATTTATGACCAGACACGTTAAGGACCCAATCAAGAGGGCTTCCAGAGCTCTGGCAACTATGGATGGTGTCACAAACGCAGCATACATTTCCGGGACATTAATTCCTCTTATTGCCATAGGTTTGCCGCTATCTCCAATGGCAATTGGTCCTGCAGCCGGATTGTTTAATGCTCCCCCAGAATTCACACCAGAACATAACATACACCATCTGTTATCTATCACGGAAATATTAATCGTATCCGTAATAGGTGCTGTCATAGCATTACTTTTTACCTATTATATAATCGTTCGATACGCACAAAGCATTGTTCGGTTTGTATTTAAATACATTCCACATGAGGCACTAATAGGTCTATTTTCTGGTCTGGTGGTCATGTTGGCATTTATGGATGCAGGCTTTCTTAACATTTTCGGAACACTGCTGGTAGCATTGGTGGCCGGTTTACTTTACAAAAATGGCGTTAACTACGGTGTGATGTTTATGGTCTTATATGCTGCTCCTTGGTTATTGGGATTGTTTGGATAAAAATAAATCAAGCCACTATTCCTAGTGAGTAGTGGCTTCTTTTAAAAGTGATATTTTCAAATAAGGCATTTTTCTTAAATTCCTGTATACTACATCGGGGAGTGACAGACACCATCCGGTATGAAATTTGTGATGGTCGTGTCGCTTTCACCTCTTTCAATTCGGCCGAGATTAATGGCGCCAACTACCGGTGGACGTATCATCTTATGTGCTGGAAAAACAAGTGGAGCGGACCGGAATGTGAGTTGGGAGGTTTGGGAGAGGGTGAAACGACGGCGCTATTACCCGATTAGGATTTGCACACAATGATTTAAAAATAAAAGAATATCCCTTCAGACCAAAGTCGACCTACATAGAAAAAGTGTCATGGTAAACTGCTCATGACACTTTTCTTTACCCGGACTGTAGAGATAAAGCGACTACACCGACATGATTAGTCAAAGTTGGGAAATGACAAGTCCCCGATTGAAGTAAAAAATCAGTTATAATGCAATGCGTGTGACTGATTGATAATATATCCCATCAATGTTTTTTCAATAATACGGGCTTCATAAAGCGTTTGAATGCCCTGCCTAATTTCAGATTCAGAAAATCTGTCTCCTTTATCCTTCGACCATACTTTAAATTCTGCAACAATTTCTTCTTCATTCAGTTCCTGGTTTTCTTTCAATAGATACGTAATCGTTGACACACATTCTAGTTCGTGGTCACTGGAAAATTTATTGACTAATTCAGCAGCTTCTTTTACAAACGGCTGTAACGTTTGCAGTTTTGAATTAACTTGATCACTGACCAGTTTGTTATAAAGAATGTAATAAGCCTCTCCTGTCTTCTTGACCCCATGATAATCTTGAAATTCTTTAATATTTCGGCTAATAATATTAATTCCGTTATCATACGGTCCGAACTTATACTTTTGAAATTTAAAGTATGATTCACCAGATAAAACATCCATATAAAAGGCAGTTTTCTGTAATCGCAGTTTATTAAATCTTTGTAAGTGATGTTTGATATCCATTAGTATAAGGGCAGATAAACTCAATTTTGGTTCCACTTTCGGTTGGACTTTATAATTTTGTGATGGTTCATAAATGTATATCTCTACATTATCATCTACAACAGCCATTTTTTCCTCCATTAGTTTTTTCACGTCTTGCCAATTCAGGCCGCCATTGCCACTTCCTAATGGTGGGATGGCTACTGACTTAAGATTTAACTGGTCAATCAACAAAATAAGCGCATTTAATCCTTTCTCGATGTATTCCATTTTGGATTTAGCTCGCCATTTATCTTTAGTGGGGAAGTTTATAATGATCTTTCCGTTCTCTTCAAAATGATGAAGTGTACCGATGCGCAAATCACCTGATTTTACAGCTCTTTTATAATCCTTATTGTTTTCCGGATATTTCAGTTTAAACTGATAGGCGATACCTTTTCCCATGTACCCTTCACAGTTGACCGTGTTCACCAGTGCTTCTGTTGAAGATTGAAATAAATCACCCGTGGTATATTTAATCATACTATCACCCCACTTTCCCTCGTTAAGTATCAAACCATTCACCAATGTTCACATACGGTGGACGAGCAGAAATTTTATGAACTTGTAATTTCTCTTCAACTAATTGCTTTGTATTATCATTCTTCACATAAATGCATTGAAAGTGTTTTGCTGGAATTACTTTAGACGTTAAACATTCAGCCATTTTTACATGTTTTTTATAATCCGTTTCATTTCCCATGGTATGCATTGTGTCCCAGTCTATAAGTTCGAATCCTTCATCATAATCGTAAAGTTTGGGTTGTTCCGTCGTTAAAGGATGCTTTAGTAATATTTTAAACTTATTGTACCTTGCTTTTTCCCTGTGAATACATATATAAACGAATTCTTCCTCACTATACTTGCTTTTTACGGCCGTATCAAATGCAGAGTAAGGATGAAAATGAAATGGGACGAATTCCTGAAGATCGAGTACAGTGCGTTTAGAAATTATGTCAGGATCAGCCACATCTTGAAATAAAATTTCATGATTTTTAATTAATTTTCTTGGTGTAAGGCCTTTTTCAATAATTGAATCAATATTGGATAGTTTTGTTAAATGATATAATAGTTTCTTCTCTTTTATATTCCCCAGCCCCACGTTTTATTACCACCTAAATATAATATGATGCCTACTACAATTACGTTCTTTATCTACATTGATTATATCATATCAACACCTTTTAACATATAAAAGTGAACATTAACAGGCTCAACATCCTTCAACTATTCTTGGCTCCACGCCATTAGGAAATACGGGAATTCGATTAGGTAAATTACACCGTCGTTTTTCTTGTCAAAATTATACCCTCTTTTCATTTGTGATGACTTCACAACTACTAGTATTATCAAAATAACCTTTTCCAGCTTTCAGTTCGTATCATTCCTTTTAATCATTGACAGGCACCCATAACTGTTCCACTGATAGTTTTGTGCCTTCATCACCATTTTGGCATCGGCCGGTTTAAATAGATATACCGACTTACTTCGAACATCCCTTTCTTCGATTCTAATTGTTTATCATAATACCGTTTTTCAAACACATGGCCGGTGATTCGGTTCTTCATGTTTTAATATTCAGCATACCGCTTGTTGATGAGTGACATAACTTTGGAAATAAGTTGTTTTCCCCGGCTTTGGATTCGTTCCTCCACCAATAAGCGAAACAGCTGACGCGGAATGATGTGGGTCCCGAAATGGTGGGATTTGATAATTCGTATTCGTCATACCCGCAACCGATAGATGCTCATGACATCAAATTGACTCGTTTGAGTGGTAACAGGCACCTAAATTATTACGTGTATTTTATCTGACGCTTACGTTCTTTTGACATACTTGAACACCCATAACCATATAGTCTAAAACAGAGAATTGGTTATAGGGGTGCATACAAATGAAAAGGTTATATGAAGTGAATTTATCGCATGATTCGATAACACCATATCAAGCTAAAATATCTGATCTAAGGCATTTAATAAGAGAAGAAGAAATAGATGAAATAGTTAGTAAAAAATTCCCACTTGAAAAATGTGGAGAAATGGAAGAGTTGCTAAAAATAAAAGGAACTAGATCATTATTAGAGGGCTTTAATCAAATCGATTGTATTAAATTTGACATAATAGCATCCTTGGATAGTATTAGATTAGCTGGTTTTAGCGAGTCGCAAATGGTGTTAGAGTTTTCCCCTGATAGGAACATCCCCGGCGATCGGGAACTCTTGGCTGAAGGTATTTATTCTTTCACTTATGATTTTTTAGAGTATAACTTTTCCATGGGGAAGTTTTCAAATTACTGCTTAGAAAACCAACATCTTGATTTACTTGAGTATAATACAAATAAGTTGTTAAGAGAAGTTTCAAATAAAACTAACCAATACAGAATTTTAAAAGCCGATAATGATAATTATTTTATAAGGGCACACACATCAACCAGATATAAGAATTACGATAATCATTTGGCGATCTATTTGGCACTTTATTCCGTAAATATTTATGCCAAAAGGCAACGTACTACCTTTCGTATGAATAAGGCATATATTACTGATTCTGATTTATACATATTTATAGAGCAGGAAAATCCTTTTTTAATCAAACAAGTTGGATATGTGTATTTTGGAATAATGATAAAAAATAATGAACTTGCGGATGGGGCACTCACAATAGATTTTCGTTTCCGCGTTCATAGTGACGAAGGAATGAAATTTAGTGTTCTTCAAGAACAAGTATTGTCTATCAGTCATGCGGTTACAGTAAGCAATATATCAAATAAATTGGAAAATCTAAATCGCTTTGCTGATCTTAGAAATAACGCCTTAAATTTAATCAATGTTATAAAAAAATCTCCTTACCTATCAGAAGATAACCTATATGATATTTTCAAAAAAATTATTTACAGTAAAACAGCTTTTTCTAAAGAGACCAAAGAACGGGTCAAAGAAATTAAGGAAACACTTAATAATACATACACAATCATTAACTTATTTGATAGATTAGGTGAGATAACGACCGATATTGAGGAACGGCTTCATCTTGAGAGAATATATGATAATGCGTTAAAAAATCACGCAAAGGGTAATAAATGAATTTGTTAATTCAAAAATCCTTATCCCCATCATGCCGAATCATAGATCTTTAACCAGCTCAGTTTGAAATATTACAAGAATTTTTCGATCTCTCGTGGAGGAGCGTAAATCACTCCATTTATTTATTTTAACAGTATTCATAGCCATCGTCCTTGGGTAAAATGACCGGAAGTGGCAGGCCACCCACAACTAACTCGCGGCAATTTCCTTTCTCGGCGCCTTTCCCAACTCTTCACCGCCTCGACAGTCACACCTTCCTGTTCAGCAAGTTCCGTAACGGCTTGTCCTCGATAATATGATGTTGCACCCATTCCATTGGTTTTCCGATAGCTGGTCACGCACTTCACGCCAAAACGTTGCATGGTCATCTACAACATCTACTTCATTTTTTACCACCGAGTGACGCTTGCCCTTGCTGTGATAATAATTACCATCATCGAAATCCGACCGGTGCTCGTTGGCATAACGTGACAGCTTATCCAGCTCGTTGTTTTCCTTCCGCATCAAATCAATCATGCGATTACAGAGATATAGTTGAAATACGTTGCCATTGGTCCTTCTCCGGCCGTATTTCTCAGAGCGTTCACATCGCAACCAGACCTTCCTGATAATATCATGATGCGGAATCCTGGATGTTCAGCCGATGGATGTAATAGTAAATCCGCCGCTCGTTTTGATTGAAAATCTCCTCGATTGTGATGTCACCTTTCGCCATTTTCATCCCCCATAAACATTAGATTAATAGACGATCTCTCACCCCTACAATCGAAACAATTTGTCATTTGGGGGCATGAAAATGAAAAATATTTTTTATTTTTTTCGGCTGACAACGCCACCTTTTCCAGGTTCACTTCGATTGTAGGGGTGAGATAGGCATGTAACATTTATGAAAAAAAGCGGCTCACTCAAGTGTTCATTTTTATTTAGCGAAAAGTGTTTACTTTAGTTTAGCAGTTACACGGTGATCATTCCGGGAAACCTGTGGAATGGAGAAAGTTCCGAGATGAGGGAAAATGTTGATATTATAGTCAAAGGCAACCGCATTGAAGATGTTAGGCCGCATGATGAATCCCATAAAGGAGAGTATGTGGATGCAAGTGATCTGACGGTTATTCCTGGATTGTGGGATGCACACGTACATCAAGAACTTTCAGCTTTATTTCTTGGAGGATGTCAAGGCCGGCAGTTGCTTTCCTTTGGTATCACAAGCACCATTTCAGTGGGCGATCCAGCTTACCGTTCCATTGAAGATCGTGAAGCCATTACGTCCGGCGCTTGCGTTGCCCCACGTCTTTTTGCAAGTGGTGAACCGATTGATGGCTCCCGTGTATGGTAGAAGGCAATCCATTAGAAAATATAGAAGATGCAGCTAATGTGAAAATGGTCATGAAAAACGGGAAACTAAATACGGTTAATGACATACTGGAACCCTATAAACAGCGGATGATGAAATTAGCGTAGCCAAGATCATAGCGCTTGTCGAGGAACTTGCAGAAGAAGGGGAATTTGTAAACGATAATGCTGTTAGATTCTTAAAAACACATTTAAATGCAGTGAGTCATTATGAAGCGGAAGAAAAAGCGGATAAAGTAATCAAGCATATGGATGGGTTTAAACAATTAATAAATCAGTTTAAAGAGGAAAAAGTAATTACCGAAAGGGCTTATCAGTCCCTTAGCGATAGTGCAGACGAATTGCTTGAGAAATGACAAAGAGGAATAGGCAATATTCCAAATGTAAAACTGTCCCAAAAGTTGATACCTTTGGGACAGTCTTTTAATAGCCCAACGTTTATCATTACAAAATAAAATAAATTCATTCAAAAGGAGAAAAGCATTTCCAGAAACACATTTCCCCTTCCTCAAAATACTCATTTGTGTGATCCCAACCTATTTTAGGAAATTCCACTCCTACCACATACATGGACGGACCCACAAACTGGTACGTATTAATCCGTATTTCAGAATTGGCCGTAAAGTGGAGGTACGCTTCTTTGGAATCCATACCATACTCCTCAGTTAGCCATTGCATCATGCCTATAAAGGCTCCATTAAGTGCCCTGTCCATACTGCCGGCATTTTTTGCGCTATCGACCTGAATGATGCTTTCGGGTTTTTCAATGCGCAAAACACCCGGAATCGTCTTCTGCGGTATGATATCACACTTCGCGATAGTATCTACTGCACTCTCGTCTGCTAATCCGGTATATTCTGAATCACCCTGCGAACCATGACCATCACCGAAAAATAACAACCCTCCATCGTGGTAGGTGTTCATTATAACTTTGCTGCCTTTACATACATCACGGACATCGATATTGCCGCCCCAAGGTCCTTGGCTGACCAGCGTGTTTTCTACTCCTCGTTCCGGAGCAGTGACGATTGTACCGAGAAAGGGATGCAGTAGAAAGGTCACACCCCTGTTAACGTGAAACGTGCCGGTTTCATCTGACGTTGTCCCGTTCAGCCCTAGCTGATGATGGGCAATCCGGAAATAAGGTTCTTGAAATTCTGGGTAGTCATAATCTACACGAACGCATATTCATTCAGTATATGAACTGTTGTTTTTCGTATTAGCGTCGGCAGTGTTTCAAAGGAGTATGGCTTGTAAACGCGTTCCGTCCATTTATGTCCATCTTTCCCATATACTCCCATATTAATAGATGGCAGGTTAAATTCTTTGATGGTTGAAAATGGAATATTATAATGTCTTTTCCACTCAGGCAGATTATCCAACAAAGGCGGCAATTCTTCTTTAGCTTCATGGATGGACAGGAAGCTGCCATCCGCTAGGTAAGGGAAAAATTTCTTTATAGCGAATTTCTCCCCGGTCTCTTCACTGACAGCCTCAATCGCCTTCTCAATAGATTCCTTAATAAATTCATCCCTGCTGTCATTATCTTTCAAATAGTTATGCGGCAAAAACGGCGGTGCGAAAAACAGAATAACCCGTGGCTTTTTATTCGGATCCAGCTCCTGCAATGCGCTGACAATTTCAAAACTCAGTTCGCGCAATTCTGTTGTATCATTATCAGCCAGCACTTGGTTTATGACCGCCTGTGTATCGATACCCTTGGCTTCAAGATACGCATTGAATTCCCGATAGGTTGTTACCTCCACATCCCATGATAAATTCCGCGTCGGATATCCGGTTTTCGACGTGAAGGCATTAAACTGATCCCTCAGATAATGCGCCGTTTCTGTACATGCCTGTTTCGTCTCAGCCAGAAGCTGATCAAGTACTTCCTCCGGCGTGGCTTCAAATAAAAAGTAGTTATAATAAAGCTGGCTGCTCGGAGCCGTCTGGACGGTATACTGCTGTTTTGTATCCCGCTGATAGAGACAGGTCGGAGGCAGGACATACTCCCCAGGTATTGTTTCCGCCAGTGCATAGTTGTTATGAATGCGCTCAGTTATTTTGGCCGCAATAAAATTCGGGTCAATCCCTGCAAGTGTGTCGCCAACATGTGACTCCCGGCCATAAATGAAAAAGCTTGGCAACACTTTACCTGCTGTCCCTGTGTAAACATATTTATTTTTATCCCCGTCATATAACGGCGTCGTGAAATCGGTGTTAATTGCCATGACATAATTTAAGCCATGTGCTCTCTGCATGCTTTTTAACTCCGATAAAGCAGTAATGATTCCCTTATGCTCGCTTTCTTCATCACCGTTCAATATTAACAGGATATTTCCGTTTAATTCCCGGGTATGTTCGGAAAAATATAGAAGGTTTGCAATGTGAACGGCTGCACCACTTTTCATATCGAGGGCACCGCGCCCAAACAACCAGTCACCCGTTTGCGCCTCCTGCTTCAATTCCTCATCATAGGTGTATCCGGCAAAATATGATTCGAGGTCATCCGGTGCAAAAGCACGGTCTTTCAGAGCACCGAAGTCGTTTACGCCGACGGTATCAATATGTGCATGATATATGATGGTGTCTTTGGTCTCGGGAGAACCTTCCACGAATGCAAATAAATTCTTGCGGCCGACTGGATCGTCTTCAACGTCCTGAGTCCATAAGTTATTTGGATAACGCTGAAAATACGGAAAGGACTGCAGCATCTGATAGAGTTCGTCAATTATGACCCTTTCTCCAACTGTACTGTTGATGCTCTTTATGCCGACTAAATGACGCGTGATTGTTTCAACTTGTTCTTTGGTGGAAAGACTTTTAAGTTGATGAAACATAGGTATACCTCCAAAGTTGTTTAATTGATGCAAGATTCAGTAACTATTCTGTTTCTGTAACGCGTTCAGGATAAACGACAGCAATGATTTCCATTTCCTCTTCATTGGGATTGTCTAATCCATGTCCCTGTCCAAAATCAATCTGGCATACATCACCTGGTTTAACAGGGATACGCTCTTTATCATTATTAATAAAATAACCTGCTCCGCTTAACACGTAATAAGTCTCGGCTTCTTTGCAATGCTGGTGAAATCCAATATTAGAATGTGGCGGCACTTTTACATGTGCCAACAAAGACACATTACCCATGGTATCATCAGAATTTAATAGTTCAGCAATTTCAATATTTCCGCTTCCCCCATGGGGATTCTTAATCTCCCTTTTTTCAGTTACGCCTTTTATCAAAAAATTCACCCTCTCTTAACACATGAATAATGCTCCACAGCTATTTATTCAAACAAGTTTGGAACACTAGTTGAAATACTTGGAACGAAAATAATAACTAATACAAAAATTGCTAAAATGGCAATCACATGCAATATATACGGAAATGTATGCTCTATTCCCATATCCCGATCGGTTATACTAGCCCCCGCAATCAGTGATAATCCTACAGGAGGTGTGATATTCGCCAGGGCAAAATTCATAATTAAAATCATACCGAAATGTATTGGGTCTATTCCATATTGCATAGCTATTGGCATAAAAATTGGACCTAATAAAATAATAAGGGACGTGACCTCTGTCAATGTTCCAAGGATAAGTAAGATTACCGAAACGATTAGCAAAAACTGAGTTGGTGTGCTTGCATATTGAAGAAAGAAGTCTGTAATCATATTAGGAATTCTGTTAGTTGTCAACATATAAGTAAAAGCATTAGCCGCAGATATAATGATTAATATAGTGGCTGAAGTGACTGCAGAATTAATCATTATTTCTTTAAATTTACTTATGTTTAATTCCTTATAAAACAATGATAATACAAAGCCGTATATTACAGCTAAAACTGCTGCCTCAGTTGCTGTTGCAAAACCACTGAAAATACTTACCAATATAAAAACCGGCGTCATCAATGGCAAAAATGCTTCTTTAAAAATAACAAAAAACTTTTTTGCATTTACTTCAGTTTGCTCAATAACTCCAAAACCCTTGCGTTTGGACATGAAACCTACATAAACACAAATTATTGCAGTCAATAATATGCCTGGCAGAAACCCAGCTAAAAATAGTTCTCCTATAGAGATATTGGTTGTTATTCCAAGGATTACCATTGTGATACTTGGTGGTATGATTAATCCCAAAACTCCGGCCGGTCCAATAATACTTGCAATAAACGAATCACTGTATTTTTGCTCCTTCATTCTCGGGACCATTACAGAGCCAACAGCGTAAGTTGTCGCTACTGTAGAACCCGATATTGCCCCAAACAATGCCGAAGTTACTACCGAGGTCATAGCTAAACCTCCAGATAATTTACCTACAATTACATTTGCTAATCGGATTAACCGTTTTGTTAATCCACCCTTTCCCATAATGTTTCCAGCAAGTATAAAAAGTGGCAGCGCCAGGTAGGAGAAATCATTGACACCGGAGAACATTCTTTGAACAATTAATTCAAGTGATATTCCATTTATAATCAACATTCCTGCTGTCACTAGTCCCATAGTGAATGCAACAGGCGTCCCAAGGAAGAGCAGAAGAAAGAATGAAATTAAAATGTATACGATCATCATGAAGAAGCAACTCCCTTCTTAAGGACATTAAGTATATTAGCTGACAAAAACAAGATTGAAAAGACAGCCGTTATTGGTATAATTGAATAGACCAGCCCCATTGGAACCTGCAATGCTGAAGAGCTTGTTCCCATCGACAACAATGTAAGATCAAAACCATAAAACCCTAATATGGCAAACAATATTATTATGATAATATCAACTAATATATTGATCATTTTTTGTAAGTTCTCATTTACTAAACTTACAAAATATTTAACAGCTAAATGAATCTTTTCATGTATTGCTAAACTGGTACCTATAAATGTCAGCCAGATTATCATAAAACGTGCTAGTTCCTCTGTCCCGGCTAACGGAATTTCAAGATATCTTGATATCACTTGAAGAAAAACTATAAGCGTTAACCCGGTTATTATGATGATGCATAACCAGGATAAAAACGCAGCAATTTATTGTTTTTCTTCCCCTTTGATGAATGATTTACATATTTACTTATCAAAAGTTTATAGTTACCCTGTTTAGGCTGTCTCGGCCTAAACAGGGGGTTAAAGTTTACCATCCGGAAGCATCCCGGTATATATCCATCAATTCTTGTCCAAACTCATCTTCCCACTCTTCATAGACTGGCAACATCTGTTCACGAAAAGCTGCGGTATCCACATTATCATTAACTTCCATGCCTTCATCTTTCAATTGATTAATATATTCTTCTTCTTGTTCATCGTTAAGTTCCCGAACCTCTTTAGTTATTCTTTCGCCTTCTTCCATTATGATTTCTTGATCTTCAGAGGAAATACTGTCCCACGTCTCGTTATCAATAACCATCATTGTCGTATTATAAAAGTGTTTCGTGAGTGATAAATAATCCTGAACTTCAGAAAACTTAGCTGCAGCAATATTCGCAAGCGGGTTCTCCTGTGCATCAACAGTTCCTTGTTGCAGGGCACCATATAATTCACTAAATGCTAAAGAAGTCGGTAAAGCACCTATTTGTTCAAATGCATCTACCCGCAAACTATTTTCCGACACGCGTATTTTGACACCTTCCATATCGCTTGGCTCAACGATTGGTTTTTCATTATTCGTTATATGTCTGAAACCCCATTCTAAATAAGCGATTTTTTTCATGCCTTGCTCATCCATGACTCCCGCTAGGTAATCCCCGAATTCGCCATCGTATGCTGCACGTGCATGATCGATATCCTTCCACATATACGGCAAGTCTTCAATCGCCATTCGCTTATCAAGTGCCTGCATGGATCCTACCATAATGGTTGCAGCTTCCATACTGCCCACCTGCATTTGTTCCAGCATCTCCGTTTCGGAACCTAGTTGACTATCAGGAAATACATTAATTTTAACCCTCCCATCTGTTTGTTCCTCTACATTACCTGCCATTTCTTCTATTAATTCATTAGCGGGCGTGCCAGGAGAAAGCGCATGTCCCAGTTGCAGTTCCACCGTATCTCCTCCACCTTCACTTCCACCTTCCGCACTATCACTATTACAACCCACGAGAACAAATGTAATCAATAACCCAGTAAGCAAATATAATATAACTTTCTTCAATTTAAATCCTCCCTCGTATTTTTCGTTATAGTCTGATATAAGACTTAAACTTTGCAATAACCCCGTCATGTTATGCGCATATATTTTATTAATCCCCTCCTTTAATTAGTGTTCTCAAATCTTCGATTAAATTTTATTGTAATAATATTGTGAATATTCTGTTTAAAAATAACAGTTTTTTGCATTGGCAAACACTTTATTTAGCATTCGAATGGGCGTCTTTATAATATTGAAGAAAACGTTTTTCGACATTATTGAGATGAACAATCATTTTATGACGTGCCAGCCTGGCATCGCGTTGTTCTAATGCCGAAACAATTTCCAGGTGCTCATAATATGCCTCCTCAGCGCTGCTGGGTACGGTGCTGGATAAAATCAAAAAAGCCCGATTAACCCTTGTATTAATTCGACTGTTAATCTCCCGGAATTCACTGTTATCATTTTGAGCAGCCAATAATAAATGGAATTTTCTATCCAGCTCAATAAAATCATGATACGCATTCTGTTTAATCGCTTTCATTTGTCCAGCAAGGTTTTGATTGAGCGATTGTAAAAATTCAGTATCTACTTTCGAAATAACCGTTTCTATATTATAAATTTCTAAAACACTTCTTAGTTCCATAAAATTTGACGAATCTGTCTTTGTAAAATTGGCAACAATACAAGGTCGTCCTGCCTCGGCTTTAATCAGCCCTTCTGCTTCAAGTTTCTTAAAAGCATCCCGCAATGGCGTTCGACTAATCCCGAATTCTCGCGCCATTTTTTCTTCAGGTAATGGTTGACCATCTTTCAAATTTCCCGTAATAATCGCTTCCTTTAATAGTTCATATGCTTGAGTTGCCAATGATTCCTGTCTCTTAAAACGGCCAATATTCGTGAAATTCTCTGATTGTGACATAATTTTAGTTTCTCCTTAATCGTATTTTACTAAAATATAAACGCCTTTTTCTGAATATTAAAACGTACACTGTATACACATCATAAAATTCGACATTTTTCTTGTCAAAACTTTATTTCAAATTCGTAATAAAAGCCAGGGATTCAAAGATTGTTAATGAATTTTTCCATTCTCTTCATACCTTCTTCTAAATTTTCCATAGAGTTTGCATAGGAAATTCGAATATGCCCCTCTCCGTATGATGTAAAGCCACTGCCCGGCACCACCGCCACGTGTTTATCCTCTAATAGCCTCGTTGCCAATTCCAGGGATGTTAGACCCGTATCCTTAATAGACGGGAAAATATAAAAAGCTCCTTTTGGCTGGATCACATCTAATCCCATTTCCCCCAGTTTCTTGTATACAAAATCCCTTCTTTTCATGTAAGCACTATTCATTTCTGCAGGCGTATCCTGACTGCCTGTCAGTGCTTCAATGGCAGCATACTGACTGGGCAGGGAAGCGCAGATGGAGTTATATAAATGCACTTTTATAACATGATTCATAATCTCTTCCGGACCCAGCACAAAACCAATACGCCACCCTGTCATAGAATGAGACTTAGACAGACCATGAAGCAGAAACAATTTATCTCTAAGTTCTGAGTAGGCTGCAAATGGCTGATGACTTTTATCAAACGAATTTTCACTATAAATTTCATCTGATAAGACATAAATATCGTTCTTCTCTATAACATTAACAATTTGATCCATTGAGCCCTTACTTATAGTGACGCCCGTCGGATTTGATGGATAATTTAGGATTATGGCTTTTGTTCTATTAGTAATCAACGCTTCTAATCTTGCAGGATCGGGTATAAAGCCCGTATCTGTTGTATCCAAGTAGACGACCTTTGCCCCGGACAAGTGAATGAGAGATTCATAAGCAGAAAAAATAGGAGCAGGAAGAATAACTTCATCCCCATAATTTAGTATGGTTCTAAGAACAGCATCGATTCCCTCACTTGCTCCCGAGGTGATGACTATTTCGGATTCTGGGTTATAATAAAAGCCATAGCGTTCTCTAAAGAATTTTGAAACTGTATCTCTCAGTTCAAATAACCCCGCATTGTGCGAATATGATGTTAAATCACGTTTTATTGCATGAATGCCTGCATTTTTAACGGCTTCTGGGGTTGAAAAATCAGGTTCCCCAATGGTCAGGTTAACACCATTTTCTAACTGTCCAACCCTATTCGAAAAAACTCGTATACCAGGAGTTTCGAGATCTTTAACACGATTATTAATATATTTCGGCACTTCTACCCTCCTAAAATACAACTATGATGTATACCGAATACAGTACACAACTATCTTATATTAAATCTTTTCACTTGTAAACCCTTTCAATTTATTTAATTCATAAACTTTTACGAAAACGTGTTGTCATGCTATGTTGAACCTTGACTAATTTTCTAATATTTGCACTGAAAATAGGTTGATACCCTGATTTTTATGGTATTATAATAAAAATTTCTTTGTTCCTTTAATATGAGTAAGCTACCCCGTAAATGATCACGCAAAAGTGAGAACACATTCTTAACGTACCGACACCCTGCAAAAAATTGGCCGTTCCATAAACAAAAGTGTCGAACAACACTAACCGTAGTTCATCATGAGGAAATAAAATGAGCGACAGCCTAAACCACCGCTCATTTTCTCTATTCACTTACCAAGCTTCCGTCACAGTCTTAGGTGCCAGGAAGTTCAGCAGATAATCCGGTCCGCCTGCTTTGGCATCTGTCCCAGACATTTTGAATCCGCCAAATGGCTGGTAGCCAACTATTGAGCCTGTGCATCCACGATTGAAGTACAAGTTGCCGACTTCAAATTCATGGCGGGCACGGTTCAGATGTGCACGGTTATTGGAAATGACTGCACCAGTCAGTGCATAGTCCGTGTTGTTGGCAATGTCCAACAGCTCGTCAAAGTCTTTTGCTTTGGCAAACCCGACGATTGGACCAAAGATTTCTTCCTGCATAATACGGCCTTCCGGGTTCATGTCCTTAAAGATAGTCGCGTGGACATGATAGCCTTTAGAATCATCGGTTTCCCCGCCATAAGCGAGTTCGCCTTCTCTTTTCCCGATTTCAATATAATCCTTAATTTTATCAAACTGCTTCTGATTGGCACAGCACCCATTGGTACATCTTCTTCACCAGGATTGCCGACTGTGTATGCTTCAGCTTTTTCAATGGCTTTTTCCAGCACTTCGTCATAAACATCCTGATGAACAATGGCACGTGAGCATGCGGAACATTTTTGTCCCTGGAAGCCGAATGCAGAATCAACAATCGATTTAGCTGCAAGATCCAGATCGGCATCATTGTCGACAATAATCGTATCTTTACCGCCCATTTCAGCAATAACATGCTTCAAGTGAATTTGACCTTCCTGCACAACAGATGCCCGATTATAGATACGTGTACCTGTCGCGCGTGAACCGGTGAAATTAATGAAATGCGTATCTTTATGATCAACCAGATAGTCGCCAATTTCTGCCGGGTCACCTGGCACAAAATTGACAACGCCTTTTGGCAGGCCGGCTTCTTCGAGGATCTCAACAACCTTATAAGCGATAACCGGTGTATTTTCGGATGGTTTCATCAATACCGGGTTACCCGCTACAATAGGCCCAACGGTTGTTCCGGTAACAATCGCAAATGCAAAGTTCCATGGTGGAATAACGACACCAGATCCAAGCGGCTGATAGAAGTACGTATTATTTTCACCCGGACGGTCGTTGATTTCACGGCCTTGTCCAAGACGGATCATCTGGCGGCCATAGTATTCCATGAAGTCAATGCCTTCCGCTGTATCGGCATCAGACTGTCCCCATGGCTTGTTCGCTTCATAGGACATCAAAGCAGAAATTTCGTGTTTGCGGCGGCGTGCAATCGCAGCTGCTTTGAATAATACTTCGGCACGTTCTTCAGCAGTCCATTTTCTCCATTCTTTAAAAGCTTCTTTTGCCGCTTCCATGGCCTGTTCAATATGTTCTTTTGTTGCCATTGAAGCTTTTCCGATAACCTGCTCTTTATTGGCAGGGTTTACCGACGTAATATTTTCATCGGTATATACTCTCTCACCACCAATGACTAGTGGGTAATCCTTGCCCAATTCACTCTCCACTTTTCTGAGAGCCGCTTCATAATCAGCGCGGTTTTGCTTATCGGTAAAATCGGTAAACGGTTCGTGCCTGTATGGCAATACCAAAATGATAACCCCCTCTAAAAATAGTTAAAAGGTTTTATAGTCCTTTAAAATACTTAACGGTATTAACGATGCGATAAATCTAATATTTGAATAAATTAAAAATCACTTATTAAACCCATTCTTTGAAACTTGCTGTTTCGCACATTCTTCGGCACCTTATATAGAAAGGTAAGCGCATATCCACCTGATACTGTTGTATCGTATACTTTCCTAAATGTGTTTACCAAGTTTTCCTGTAATTTAGTTGCAACCTCATTTACAATCCAGTTGTAACTCTGGGTTATTCTGCTCCCATGTCGTCACCCCACCGAACTTGTGAGCAATCTGGAACAATGAGCATTCCACTTTTAGTCAGTACTTTACTCGCTTTCAATTTAGTAAAACATCCGTTTCTTGACATCGAAAAGAAATCTATCGTTTCAATAATCTTATCTTTATGATTCACTTCCTTAGATTTTTTTAATAATCTACTATTTGGACAAAACGTTATAAATTTTTTCAATCGCCCAATCAAGTTCTTCCTGGCTGATAACAAGCGGTGGTGCAAACCGGATTACATTTTCATGTGTTTCCTTACAGAGCAAGCCTTCTTCTTTCAGTTGTTCACAATAGCTTCTGGCCGGTTCATTCAATTCAACTCCGACAAATAGACCTTTTCCGCGCACCTCTTTAATGACAGGATTATCAATCGCTTTTAATTGTTTCTGAAAATAATTACCAAGTTCAAGCGAGCGATCAGCTAATTGTTCGTCTTCAATAACCTCAAGTGCTGCAACCGAAACAGCACTAGCCAGCGGATTGCCGCCGAATGTCGAACCGTGTGAGCCAGGATTAAAAACCCCCAGCACATCTTCATTTGCAGCGACACAGGATATCGGCATGACACCGCCGCCAAGAGCTTTACCAAGAATATACATATCTGGTTTAACATCTTCCCAGTCACAGGCGAACATTTTACCGGACCGGCCAAGGCCAGATTGAATTTCATCAGCCATAAACAGGACATTATTTTCCTGACATACATCATATGCTTCTTTCAGGAACCCTTCAGGCGGGATATTAATGCCGGCTTCACCCTGAATCGGCTCAAGCAAAAATCCGGCTGTGTTTGCTGTAATTGCCTCTTTAAGTGCTTCGACATCGCCATAAGGAATAACTTTAAAACCTGGAAGCATCGGTCCATAACCCCGTTTGTTATCAGGATCAGAGGATAGCGAGACAGCAGACATCGTTCGACCATGGAAATTGTCTTCACATGCGATAATTTCAGCTTGATCCCCAGCAATACCTTTTTTATCATATCCCCAGCGCCGTGCTGCCTTTATAGCTGTTTCAACTGCTTCAGCGCCTGTGTTCATTGGCAGCACCATGTCTTTATCAGTTAATCTGGAAACCTTTTCATAAAATGGCCCCAACTGATCGTTATGAAACGCACGGGATGTCAGTGTGACGCGCTCTCCCTGCTTTCTGAGTGCTTCCATAATTCTTGGATGGCGATGGCCCTGATTAACAGCAGAATAGGCACTTAACATATCCATATATTGATTGCCTTCCGGGTCCTTCACCCAGACACCCTCTGCTTGCGAAACCACCACCGAAAGCGGTTTATAGTTTCGAGCACCATATTGTTCAGTTTGGTCGATAATCTCTTTTGATTGATTCGTTGTATTAGTACTCATCACACAACCTCCTTATAATATTTCATAAATATATATGCAAATATCATGCCAATCCTAAAATTGCCGGCATAGCACATTTTTAAAATTCAACCTTACTTAAATAGCAAAATTATTTTGCATTAAGCGGAGGCTAACCAGTTTATTGCCAATTATTTTTGCATATTGTCTATTTATCTATTAACATTATTCATGAAGGTGGTGATAACTTGCAAAGCAATCAAAAAGTTACGACATCGATTAATATGAATGCGCTTCACCAACAATTAATTGATGCGGTTGACATCGGGATTCATGTCATCGATCAAAATGGTGACACCGTCATTTATAACAAGAAAATGATGGAAATTGAATCGATGGGTAGTGACGATGTGCTGGATAAAAATTTATTGGATGTTTTTAAGTTCAGTGACAACCAAAGTAGTACCCTTGTTGAGGCTATGACAACCGGCAAAACGACAAAAAATGCCAAACAGACTTATTTTAATAACAAAGGAAAAGAAATCACGACCATCAATAATTCCTTTCCAATTATAGAAAACGGGGAAATTACCGGTGCTGTGGAAATTGCCAAAGATGTCACACAGCTGGAACATGTCATTAAAGAAAATGTCTTGAACAAACAGAATTCAAACTTTACTTTTGATAAAATCATCGGTAGCAGCACTCCGGTTCAGGTTGTTATTGACGAAGCAAAACGGGCAACAAGGACATCCTCATCGGTCATGATTGCCGGTGAAACCGGAACAGGAAAAGAACTGTTTGCCCAAAGCATCCATAATGGCAGCAAACGATCCAGCGCACCTTTTATTTCGCAGAATTGTGCAGCAATACCGGATAATTTAATGGAAAGTCTTCTCTTTGGTACCAAAAAGGGCGCTTTCACCGGTGCAGTGGACCGTTCCGGACTGTTTGAACAGGCTGATGGTGGTACCCTGCTGTTGGATGAAATTAATTCGCTTGATCCTGCACTGCAGGCCAAACTGCTGCGAGTGATTCAAGAAAAATCCATTCGTCGCATCGGGGACATAAAAGACAAAAAGGTGAATGTCCGCATCATCACAACAATTAATGAAGATCCTGTCGACGCCATAGCCGATGGTCAATTACGAAAAGACTTATTCTACCGCCTCAGTGTTGTGTCGCTGTTTGTTCCACCGCTTCGTGAGCGCAAGGAAGATATAGACATCTTGACCCAGCATTTTATTGACAAATACAATGCCATATTCGAAATGGATATCAAAGGAATCAACTCACAAGTTAAAAAACTTCTTCGTCAGCATGACTGGCCAGGAAACGTACGGGAGCTGGAACACACGATTGAAGCTGCGATGAATTTAATCCTTGATGAGGATACTATCACTGTCAACAGCTTACCCGCAAAATTGCGTAAAAAATATCAGCAGGAGTCGGATATGGCTGTGCAAGATCTTTTAAACTTGAACGGAAGCACCTCTGAAAACCAGTCACTAAAAGATAAAATGACTGCGGCCGAAAAACTTTACATTCAGCAGGCACTCGCGGAACATAATCATAACGTTTCGCACACTGCAAAAATCCTTGGCATAAGCAGACAGAGCCTGCAGTATCGGATGCGGAAATTCGGAGTTTAGCGGGCGGGATTGGTTCTAATATCCAACAATAAAAACGCCATATTTCTTACCAGTCAGTAGATCAACAAAAGCACCGCAAAAGGGCATAGGAATAGTGTTTCACGGTGGTTTCGGACATAAAAACTGTGTAGCGATGCAGTCATAAATCCATGGAAAACCTTTAATCCCAAGCCCACCATGGATTAGAAGCTGCTCATACGCCAGTTCGGTACGCTGATAAAGGTTACCGTTTTTAGAAGGAAGTCCCAAGAGGATGAATCATGTCCAATTCCTGACTGATTTGTAATCAATCGTATCATGCAGAACAGATTGAATTAACCTTAATTTCTGGTATCGGTTATAGAAAGGCTCTCGAGTTTTTAATAAAAGATTATTTAATTTATTTAGATAACGAGGCTGAAACAGAATTTCTAAAAATGCCGCTTGGACAATGTATTAACAAGTTAGGCAATCACAACATTAAGGAGATTGCTAAAAGAGCAGCATGGATTGGGAATGACGAAACCCACTATATAAGAAAATGGAAAAATAAGGACATTAATGATTTAAAGAAATTGATTGAAGTCACAGTTTATTTTATTGCGATGGAAGTAGTTTCTAATAAATACCTTGAAGAGATGTCCTGACCTGGTTAAAACAACTGGAGACAAGGCCTCTAAAATAGCAAATTATAAAGAGTTACAAAGCCTCCACAAAAAAGAACACGCCCACAAGCGTGCTCTTTTCATTATCATCAACCCAATACTAAACCTTTTGTCTCTTCCAATTCCTGAATCCTTGAAATCAGATCCAATATTATATCCAGTGGAACAGCTCCGGCCTCTTCTAAAACCCTCTGCTTTGCCTCAGCCGTTTCATCACCCCTATTGGCTATTGCACCGGCATGGCCCATTTTCTTACCTGGCGGGGCATGAACTCCAGCAATGTAACTAAAAACGGGAGTCTGCATATCTTTAATGAACTCCGCAGAAAACAGTTCATCTTCCCCGCCAATTTCACCTAGATAAACAACGAGATCTGTTTCTTGGTCATCCTCAAAATCCCTCAATACTTCATGATGCCTTGTACCAATCAATGGGTCGCCGCCCAGACAGGCTATCGTACTGATTCCTAATCCATGCTGCTTCAATAAATCAACAATTTCATAGGTTAAAGTACCGCTCCGGGAAACGATTCCAATGTTACCCGGTGTTAAAATGCTGTCATGTATATCACTTACATTCGCTTTTCCCGGGGAGACAATACCTGCTGAGTTTGGCCCTAAGAGTGTAACTTGGTGCAGTTTTGCATATGTTATAATTTTCATGCTCGTATGAGGATCCAACCCCTCAGTATAAATAACAATCACTTCTATTCCTGCATCAATAGCTTCGTATACCGCTTGTTCAACATGGGCAGCAGGTACAGAGACGAATGAAACATTTGCATCAAACTGACTAACTGCCTCACCAACGAAATTAAAAACGGGGATTCCTGAGACCGATTGTCCTCCCTTTCCAGGTGTAACACCCGCAACCAGTGGTGTTTGATACGACTGCATTCTATTTGCAAAACTTCTACCTGTTTTACCGGTGATTCCCTGGATTATAATTTTTGAGTTTTCATTTATAATAATAGCCACCTACTGCACCTCCTTTGTATAGAGAAGGGCAGTCTCACATGCTTCTTTTAGATTATCAGTTATAAATATATTCGGGAATAGTTTCAGATCATTTCCCGCTTCCTCTTGGTCAACACCTTTCATTCTAACAACAACTGGAACGTCACCATTCCCAAGCTCTGATTTAATTGCCTCAGCTAAAACTTTACAACTGGCGACCTGAAAGTAAAAGTTAAACAGAAAACTTTTTGGACTTGTCTTTTTGATTTCCTGTATGAGACGTTTTGCTCCATTTAAATCGTGTATAACATGACCTTGTAAATCAATTAATGAGTTAGCGGTTCCACCAAAGTACGAAACGATATCAAGCGTTGCCATACCTAAACCGGCACCACTCGCCACAATAGCGACATCCCCACCAATTTCCACTCCTCCTGCTTTCAATGCTTTGCAACGTTCCTCAAAGCCCTCTGTGTTACGCGTAAAAAGCAAATGTTCTGATTTCCTGGTATCATTTTCGGAAAGGACTACTTTTGCATCACCAGCAACTAGATTGTCCTCCACGTCAACAAATAAAGGATTTATTTCTACCAATTCTGCTTTTTCATCAATAAAGAGCTCATATAGACGATTTAATAAATATTCCATTTTATTGAGATCAACATCTAAAAATATAGCTATTTTTTTTGTGATATACGTTTCTAATCCAAGCAAAGAATTTACTGGTACAAGAATAATATTTTCCTGTGGCGTTTCTTCAATATCTACCCCACCACTAGCTGAAGCAATGATTAGAGGTGAACGTTTTGTCCGATCCATCATAATAGACAGGTAGATCTCCCTTTTATACTTTACGGTTTCTTCAATATAAATATCCCGTACCTTTTCACCTTTAATGTTCTTCTGCATCAGAGAAGAAATGTTTCTATCCATGGCTCTTTTATCTGAAATAACTTGAATACCACCTGTCTTGCCACGTCCACCGGTGAGAACTTGTGTTTTTGCAACAACAGGAAAATTGACATCGCTAGGAACATCATCTTTCAGCCAACCCTGTGGAACCATTACTCCGTACCGCTTTAATAATTGTTTACCTTCTGCTTCAAATAGCTTCATTTCCTTCTCCCTCCAAAGGGTTTTTTACTGCTACTTCGATTTGGCAAAGAACTTCTCCATCATTTCCTGAGGTTCATTGGCCGAATAGGAAAGGGTGTGGGCTTCTTTTGCATAAACCATACAAGCCTGGAAATTCTCATCACTTAATCTATTAAACCAATCTTTATTCGCTTTCACGGCCACAGGTGGCTTTGAAGCTAACTCTAACGCAAGCTCCCATGTCTTTTTCTGCAACTCATGTTGATCAGATACCAATCTGGTTATCAAATCATATTCCTTAGCTTCTTTTGCTGAAAGCAGTCTACCAGTAAGAATAAGATCTGTCGTTTTTGATTTCCCCATCACTTCCCAGAACATCGTTGTACCGATAATACAAGGAAGTCCAACGTTGATTTCCGTCATACCAAAACGTGCATTTTCTGATGCTATTCGGATGTCTGCAAGCAAGGCAAGTTGTAAACCCGATCCGGCGACAGATCCATTAATAGAAGCAATAATTGGTTTTTCCACACTTTTGATTACTTTATATAACTCGTCAAACTCATCTACCCATTCTTTAGCAGTCTCTTCATCACATTTTTACTTTCGCCTAAGTCCTGCCCGGAACAAAATGCTCTATCACCAGCTCCGGTGATAACAATCGACTTTACTTCTCTATTGGTGTTAGCATTTTCAAAAACATGTGCCAATTTCTTTTTTAACTGTGTGCTTAATGCATTTAATACTTTTGGACGATTCAATGTAATCGTTAGTACACCATCATCCAATTTCGTCAATAGTTGTTCATAGTTCATCTTTATTCCTCCTTGTAAGTAGTTATTCAATCTGTCCAGTTTCCTGAAAATATCTCTCTGCCCCCGGATGTAAATCTACAATTAAATTATTTGTTGAACCTTCCACTGAATAAGCCTCTAAAGATGCATGAATATCCGGTAACTGATTGACATTTTCATTGATAATTTTCGTGATTTCGTATACAGTATCTTCTTCTAAGTTGCTATTAGCAGTCAGTACATTACCCATTGAAGCTGTCGGAATTTCCTTGTCCCCATTAATCACATCCGGATATGTTTCTGCTGGAATAGAATTTTTAGCAAGTCCAAATTCCTCCAAATAACTCATAACTTCTTCAGACATTGGCAAAATTTTTATGTCTGCCCCAACCGCAGCTTCTGTAATAGTTGCAGCCGGTAAGGCGACTTGAGGGAAAATAGCATCAACATTCCCATTCCGAATTGCATCGACTTGTTCTTGGTAACTTCCATGAAAGATTTCTCCACCATTAGCCTCAATCGTTTCATAATCGCTATCATAAAATTCCAAGAACTTCCGGAAAACCCATTCATCCGAATTGTTTACCGGTGTTACCCCTATCCGGATTGGTATTTCTTCTTCAAAGATCTGTTCAATGGACTCAATCCCCGAGTCCTCAGTAACAACAAAGTGAAAATGATTCGTACCAAATCCGTTGCCAATAATCGATACATTATCATAAGTCTCTTCAAACGGAGACTCACCATTAACGCCAGCCTGAATAAACGGAGGCTGCATCCATGCTAACTGGGCTTCGTTATCAGCTATGAAAGGCATATTTTGCATAGATCCACCAGGGATCGTATTAATGTCAATATCGGAGTGTTCGCCGATCAGATTACTGATACCCCCAGCCATTGTATACCAGCCTCCCCCTTGTGCTCCAGCTGCCCATGTAAGTGAAGTAGATGATGAAGAATCAGCTTCGGCATCATTATTTTCACCATTGTCAGTAGTCTCTTCACTACAGGCAGCTAGAAAGATAACAAAGATTGTGACCAACCAGAGTACTACGTGTGACTTTTTCATCTCACTTATTCCTCCCCTAAGAAATTTAGATTTTCAAAGATATCGCTTTCAAATATTTTTGGAAAAGTACGATACCAGTATTTTCTTCATCACCCCCTTAACGTGTGTTTCTTAATTCTTTAGGATTCGATTGCTCTATTGAATTCTTCCTCATCACTAGATAATTCATTAATATAAATCCGATGATTAAAAGAATGCTTGAATATGTTAATACTTGAGAGGTAGATATACTCATTAAAGCAAGGATCAAAAGAACAATTCTTTGCACCACTGATAGTTTGGTAAACATAACCCCCATCAAAACGGATGCTAACGCTATAACACTTAGTACAGCAGAAATAAAGGTTAAAATAATCTCGAATAGCCCATGTTCAGATGACATCAACAAGGCTGGATGATAAACGAAAATATAAGGCACAATAAAACCAGCAAATGCATATTTAACCGATAAAAAGGCCGTTTTCATTGGTGGTGAATTTGCCACGTTGGCTGCTGCAAAAGACGTTACACCCACAGGTGGCGTAATATCAGCTAAGATGGCAAAATAAAAGATAAATAAATGTGCAGTCACCAGTTCTAACCCATAGGATGTAAGCGCCGCAGCGGAAACAGTAGCTGTTATAACATAGGCTGCAGTAGTTGGAATTCCGGCCCCCAGTGCAATAGTGGCTATCATAATTAAAATGAGTGCAAGCCATAGTTGACCGGAAGATAGCTGGACAATAATACTCCCTAACGATAAAGCAAGACCCGTTTGATTAATTACCGTTACAATAATACTTGCTCCTGCTAATGCAGAAATGATAACTGTACCCATCTTCGCAGCATAACTGACTCCTTCGATTACCTTTTTTAAGGTTATTCGATTTGAAGGAATGAGTGCCCAAATAATCAACATCGTAATCAATCCATAGACCGCACTGTTAGCTGGAGAAGAACCAGAAAATAAAAATATGACCAATACAACAAATGGAATGATATAAGGTGCCCTTAACAAAACATTCTTAAAAGAGACCTTTAGCTCATCTGAAGAACGCGTTAGCCCCATATTCACAGCTTCAAAGTGAACCATGGCAATAACACCGATATAATAGATTAACGCTCCCAGAATGGCCGCTTGTATAATATCTGTATATGGTGTTGCGGTCATTTCAGCCATGATGAAAGCTCCGGCCCCCATAACCGGTGGAAGCAGTGGCCCTCCTGCGCTGGAAACCGCCTCAATCGCTCCGCTTTAGGAGGTGTATAACCAATCCTTTTCATTAACGGAACTGTAAAACTACCGGTTGCATAGATATCTGACACAGAGCTTCCACTTATACTTCCAAATAATCCGCTAGAAAGTACAGAAACTTTCGCGGGTCCACCTTTATATTTGCCGGCAATCAAGATGGAAAGATCCATAAAAAACTGTCCAACTCCAGAAAAAATCATAATGGCAGCAAAAATAATAAAAACGAAAATAATATTACTGGATATACCCATTAAAAACCCATATATCCTGGATTCCCGCCATAACATAACGATAAATCAGGTGAAAATCCGATAATGTTGGGCTTCATGCCCATTTTTTATTGTTTTTATACTCGTTATGTGTTACAATATACATAACGAGGAGGCGGAAAAATGGCTATCGTCTATCAAACAGATAAGCGTTCAGGGATTACCTATGCGTATGAGTCCATTTCATACTGGGACAAAGACAAGCGCCAATCCGATCCAAAAGGGACCTTATCGGACGGGTGGACAGTAAAACCGGAAAAATTGTCCCGACAGACGGCAGAGGACGGAAAAATAAAGAGGCGCATACCGTGGCAAAGAGAGGTCCTGTTCCATCTGTGCAAACGTCACGTTATTTTTACGGCGCTACTTATCTTCTGGATCAAATCGGTGCCAATACCGGGGTTACAGAAGACCTAAAAGCGTGTTTTCCCGACAAGTATCGCCAGATTCTATCCATCGCATACTATCTGGTCCTGGAGGACAGCGCTCCGCTCTACCGTTTTTGAAAAATGGAGTCATTTACATATTCGGTCGTCTCAGCGAAGCAGCGACCCTGTTTCGCGTCATCACCGAAAGACGCAAATATAAGTTCTTCCCAGCTGCAGGGAAAACGGCGGACGGAAAAAGGAAATTTTGGGCCTATGATATTCACCACCATATCCAGCCAGTCCGAACTTTGAGACAGGGCCCAATACGGCTGGAATAAAGAAAACGATCCACTGCCTTCAGCTAAACCTGGCGTTGGTGTTCGGCGAAACATCCAACCTGCCCGTTTTATATCGCAAAACTGGCCGGTAAATATCCCCGGATTCCAAGACCGTCAGAAAACTGCTTTGCCGATTTGGATATGCTTGGCTCTCCAAGGTGAAGCCTGGTCATGGACAGAGGCTTCTACAGTCAGGAAAATATCAACGCTTTGGTTGAAAAAACCATCTGAAGTCCTGGTCTCCGTTAAAATGTCTCTTACTTTCGTCCGGAAAGAACTGGATGCCATCTATGACGGCTTTCGATTCGTTTGAACACTACAGTGAGAAATACGAGTTAATATGCCCGCACGGTCCGGGACAACGTGGCATTATACGCAAGCAACGTCCTATAAAGGAGACGCCCTGACACAGTCCAGGCGTATGTACATTCACTTTTATTACAATATTGACCGGGCCCGCGGAGGATGAAAAAGCATTTGACCGCAAGTTAATCAACCTGCGGTCGTGGAATTGGAATCAGGGAAAAGGCTCCCGGAACATGAAAGCAGTATCAAACGTATTTTGAGACAAAAAACCACCCCGAAACGCGGGACAAAGTCACCGTCAAAGAAGAGGCTGTCAACAAAGCCAAGCGATATTTTGGAATATTTTGCGCTGATGGACCAATGAAACGATGGCGCCATCGCTGCATTGGAGCTTACCGCAATAAGGACGTTGTTGAAAAAAGCGTTCGGGGAATCTGAAGAACGGGCTGAAACATGCGCCGCACACTGGTATCATCCGAAACAGAGTTCTTGATGGGAAACTTTTGTGGAGTTTGTGGCGCTCATCTATCTTTCTTATATCAAAACAAATGCAAGATACCGATTTATTAAAAAAATATACGTTACAGAGCGTGCTGGATCAACTGGATGTTATAGAATACTTTGAAGCGCCAGGGAAAGAACCGCGTATTGGCGAACTTCTTAGCAAGCAAAAAGAGATTTATGGAAAATTAGGTGTTACCCCGCCTACCTCGTTATGAGTAGGCGGGAATCCAGGATATATACCGTCATGAGACGATAGGTACATAATTTCAATAATACGTTCAATCCCTAAATTACGGGAATTAAACGCACCAGGAAGATAAGGTGCTATAAAGATATACAAAAAGGCAACGGTTACAACAATTGAAAAGGAAAGTGAAACAGCTCTGCGACATGCTTCCAGTACCAAAACAATGAGCAGGCCTCCTAAAACAGTTTCTGTAGGTGTTACAGGGGTCACCTGCTCGATTCTGAGGCTTAAAGTCTCAATGTTCCATATTATGTATAAACTGGGTAACAAAGCTAATATTGACAATATCCAATCCGCATAACTTGGCAGTGCTTTCTTTGACTTTTTATTAAAAGGAAAAACAAGAAAAACTAACGGCAATAAAAGAAACAAATGAATCGATCGTTGTAGACGCGGTTCAAAAGTCCCGTATAAAGCTGTATAAAAGTGAAAAAAGGCGGTTATTAACGCCCATATACCAAAAATGACCCAAAATCTCCCTTTAAATTCCCTCATATTTCAACCCCCAAATACTTTAATTGAAAAGAATATTGAAATTTAGATTTAGTTGCCAAGAGGCTATGGAAAAATATAAATTTTCTTTATGCTTTTAAAACTTCTATTAATCAGTATTTTATGACATATAGTTCTAAAAGTCAATACATTTTATAATTATTTGTTCTAATCATAAATTATTCCTTCATTATCTAATAAATCAAGCTAAACTAGGGGTAGATACACTACAACGCTAAAGGAGTCTCTTATGATAGATAGTAATAAAATTGGTAACCAATTAAAGGCATTTAGGAAGGCTAAAAATTTTACAACACAGGATCTGGCGGAAAAAGTTAATGTGTCTCAGTCCTATATTAGCCGATTCGAAAATGGACGTGCTGTTCCGGACATTGACATGCTGGAAAAAATATTGGCAGCCCTTGGTACGAATCTAGCATCATTTTTCTCAGATGATCGTGAAGAATTACCCGATGATTTACTTCAGCTTATTGACACAGTAAAAACATTAAGTCCTGAAGCACGCGTGAAATTAAATGAATTCTTAATACTAATGAAAAACGGAGAATACGAAGATTGAGAAGACCGAACCAAATTTTGGCCGGTCTTTTTGCAAATGTAGCCAGCAGATGACCATACCTTTCACACACTATTCCCCTCACCCAGGCGAATCTTCCCCCACTTCCATTTAATGCACCGTACACCATTTTCCATAGCGGTTATGGTTACTACGAGTAGGGTCGAAATGAACCTTCGTTAGAAACCGTTAAAAATATAGCTAATACATTTAAAGTATCTACTGATTATTTACCTGGCTTAATAGACACACCTAATCTTCTTGTCTACTATTCGATTACAGAAGATCTGTCGTTAAATGAATCAGAAATATTAACACTGAAGAAAATGAAAAAGTTAAGCCTTCTCAGTGAAATCAGCCAGCAGCCAAATGAGAATACAGAGCGGCTGTATCGATACTGGGGATTTATCAAATCCGAACATAATGATAATTAATTGCAAAAGTCCTTTGAATGTCTGTACACTCAAGGGACTTTTTATCGGATATCATTTTTCAGCAACAGATACGCTTATTTTTCATTTACTATAAATTCCAGCAGTCTACAAGGAATCACTAATCCGCCAAACTCTCTACCTCTCTACAATGAAAAACTATTTTTACTTAGTAAATCTTAATTACCAAGTTATAGATCCGAATAAATGGTTAACTGTGAATTGCGATTGCCTGATGTTGTCTTGCGAAAGATAATCAAATCCCAACTCCCGTAAAAATTAATCCACCAACAAAACTTTTATTGACCTTAGAAAAATTAATTTCAGCTTTTGTTTCACATACTGAATTGGAAGAATTGGCTGGGCAAAACTAGGATGATGACCAGGATAATGATTCAGATGATAACAATGAACCACCGACGGGAAAGTCTTCTTCACAACACGTTGATATGCAACCAAATCATAATCGGGAAATGACACTAGGAATCAATCCTTTGGATTGATAAGATATCTTAATAGATAATAATCCTGCACTTCATACCCCACCCTACCCACTCCTAAACTCCGCCAACAATCTCTCCACTTCCTCCCGCTCAGCCTCCAAATCACGCGATTCTCTGGCCGCTTTTTCCCGCTCACGATTCTGCTTTGCTTGACGCTTTTGCTCCCTAAACCATTCCGGCACGACCTCCACTTTCCCGGTGACATACGAACCCCGCTCCCGCCGTTGCTCCTGACGCCGGCGGAATTCGGCTTCTTCGGCTCTGGCTGCTTCGACGGTGGTGATGCCTTTCTTCGCCCAGGCTTGGAGAATTCCCCTCACGTAGCCCCAGTTGCTCTTGCCGCGCTCCAACGCCCGCTTCATGGCATCCAGTACGAGTTCTTCGCCGACGTCTTGCACCCAATGCTGCAGTGCGTCCGCTACAAATGGGCTAACCACTCCGAAGTTTTCCTGGTAAAAAACAAACGCGTCAGCTGTTGCATCTGTAGCATTGTTTTGTTTCGTATCGTTTGGTTTCCTTTTGTCTTTGTTTTGTTTAACTAATGGGGCCGTAACCCGGTCTGCATACCGGTCCGTAAGATGGCCCGATATATAGTCCGTCCCCTGGTCCTTAAGGTGGTTCGCTCCTCGGTTCATATGATGGTCCGCTACATAGTCCATCCCCCGGTCCATAAGGTGGTCCGCTCCTCGGTTCGTATGTTGGTCCGGCAAGTGAGCGACTCGACGCCCAGTACCATCTGCCGCATTCTGATCCGGCCGGTGCTCCGCTGAGACGTCTTGTTCTGGCCACTGCTTCTCAACGGACCACCCCGGCGGCTGCCCGCCGCCTTCATGTCCACGAATCGCATCGCCACGTCCGCCATTCGCGCGATCTTCAACACTATACCCGCCACTCTGCACCAATCCCGCCATCCGATACACGGGCGCCTGACCATTCCCTCGGGATTCATAGTCAATATAGCCTTTATCCTTCAATTCCGTCCTGGCGCGTTTGAATGAACTGTCCGTAAGTCCTGATTTCAATCGCAGTACCGGTGCCGCGACAGTAAATGAGTCGATCCACATCGCTTTGTTATTAATATGCATCAGCGCATGCCAGAGGGTCACCGCTGATGCGGATAATGGATTTCGTTCGACGCAATCGTAAAATGCATTGATCTCTTTTATGTAATTCATCATGATCATCCCTTCAATATGTACCCGCTTGCATGAGCGCCCGTCCCTGCACCAGCCACCATTCTGCCGGACGAGACAAATCTCCCTCCAATTCAGGAGGAAGACGTCCAGATTATTCGACAAAATTCGGGGGGTCACTGTGACGCCTACAAGCGAAGCCTCAGCAAGCGGGGCTCCTTTATTTATACAGCTTTGCCAACGCTTCTTTATCTTCTCGCAGTTTCTTCCTCACACCCCGTCCCCAGCTTTTCACGGCTTCTACCGTGACACCTTCTTGCTGGGCTATTTCCTTTAAGGTCATGTCCTCAATGATATAAAGCTGCACCCATTTCCACTGGTTAAGCGTGAGCCTGTCGCGTATCCGGTTCCAAAATGCTTCGTCTGCATCTGTCTCCCCCGGTGCATCTATCCGCTGACTGTCAGCCAAATAGCCTTGGTCCGCAGCCTCTGATACGGCTTGGGTGGCCAGCTGCTGGTGGTGGTCTTCTTTCGTTTTCTTCCGGAGCATGTCGATGAGGCGATAGCGGATGGTGTAGTTGAAGTAGGTTCCGAGCGGGCCTTTGTTCGGATCGTATTTCTTGTAGGCCATCCACATGGCGTAGATACCTTCCACATAATATTCCCCCTTACCGTCGTGAATGCCGAGCTTATGCATATGGTAGTGGATTCGCTGTTCATTTTGCTGGAAAATCTCTTCAAACGATAGTCTGTCTTTGTCATGCATGTGCTTCTCCTCCTTGGTTTGATTCTTGAGTGTTCAGTCGGTAAATGCGGTCGAGATGCCGTCGCTTATTCTGTTAAAATCTCCTCTATGAACTTATTTCGACAAAACTCGGGGTGTCACTGTGACCTAAATGCCTCTAAATGCCTCTGAACGCCTCTTATCCCCCATAATTTCTGCATCAAAGTTTAATAGACTTCTCTTCATACCTACAATCGAAAGTTTTAAGGAAATGGGGGCGTGATAATGAAAAATATTTTTTATTTTTTTCTAATGGAAAATGCCACTTTTTCCATGTTCATTTCGATTGTAGGGGTGAGAATGACTGTTATAACCGGATTTTAATGGTATTTATAAAAATACTGGAAAATGCGTTTCGGCTGAAAGATTCAGTTTTTTGCTTTGGTTTAGGGGGATAAAACTACAAATGATGTGCTTTTGATGCCTGATTTTAACTCGACAATTTTCGGGGTGTCACTGTGACTCGAACTCTACTCTAACTCTTCGACACAATTCGGGGCGTCACTGTGACTCGAACTGAGGCATGTCCAAAATGATGTGGTCATGCACCCATTATCAGTCAGTTGGGATTTTAAATGGTTCCAAAGGCTGGGATCGTGCATTGGGAGGTGATATTCATCAACCAGGGGTTGGCCGTTTAACTCTGTGACGATAATAGCCGCCAGTCGCCAGTGAGTTGAGTTTTGCCCTCTTGAATGGCTTTCTCCAAGGGCTCATTCTGCCGGGTGTCTCCTGCGAATTGTGTCAATCATGCGGTTGCGGGTCATGTCGTTGAAGTATGTTGCCATGGGGGCTTTGTCCGGCTGGTAGGATTCATAGGCCTGCCACATTGCGACTAAGCCTTCCTGAAAAAATGCCTGATGCGGATCAGGGATGTTCAGCTTGTGGATGTGATAATTGTTCCGCCGCTTGTTTTGCTCGAAAATTTCCTCGAACGTTATTCGGTTGTCCATGTGATTGCTCCTTTGTATGGGTGTTAAAGGTAAGATAGGTTGGAAAGTGTTTGTGGCCTTATTTGCGGGTCATGCACGCTTGGGGGTAGCGAGCTTCAAGAAAGGTAGGTATGCCGGCGATACTGGGGGCTATTGATCGTCGCTTTGAACAACCTTTTTCATCTCATTAACGAAATAATCGGGAATATCCAGGATGGCTGCCATTCGATATAAATTCGTGATGGTCGTGTCACTTTCACCTCTTTCAATTCGTCCGAGGTGGTTGTTGCTGATGTCCAATTCTTCCGCTAATTCATGTATCTTGAGGTCATGCTGTTTTCTGTAATACCGCACTTGCTGGCCAAAATGCTGCAGCAGTTTTTCATCGTCCACGCCAATCCCCCTTCTCAAGGAATATTATCCTTGCAAAGGGGGAAAAGGTACACAACATATATGTGGTATTTTGAAGTTTTTTTAGTTTTTTATGAAATCGAGTCTGTTTTTAAATGAACGTTATTCTCCCGCTTCCGCTGCTACTTTTTCTTCAGCCTCCAATCCAGCTTTTTTTATAACTCAAAATCAAATGCGCCAGCTTCTAAATCATCCTTCATGAGCAAAAAATATTCTTTTATCTCCATCCGTCGTGTTTTTGACATAGTTCCAAGTATCATTTTTGGGTTCAGGGCAAAACGCAATGGCCAATATCATTCTCTAATTTGGCAATAGCTACAAGCTTAATATTCTTATTACCAGTTGATGTTTTCCACTTCATATGCAGCAGCAAGTACGGGCTGCAATGTATCTTCGTGAAGAGGAGGAAGCGCCGTTATTAATGATAAAATCGACAAAGTTCGGGCGGTGACAAGCACCCATGCTTTGGAAGTTGATAATAAACTTATCCAGTGATAAAATAAACATAACAATAATGTTTATTTAACAAATATGTTATAATAGGGGTTGCGATAAAGTGATGATACAATTTAATGATAGCGGTCTATTACCACCAGGTGACTACAAGTTGACTTTAAGCGAAATTAAAGAATCTTTATTAGTTACAGGTCCTCAAGATGGTACACCTTGGGATGAACAATGGCGATTATATTTAGTTTCTCAATTAGAAAAAATGGTTATACAGCTTTGGGATGTTGGAATAAACGAAATATTTATAGATGGATCCTTCGTCGAAAATAAAGCGCATCCTAATGATATCGATGGTTATTTTGAATGCGACGTAAGGGATTTAGAAACAATAATAAGGGAATTAAATATTATTGAACCCGATAAAATATGGACCTGGGACAGTAAAGCACGCAAACCCTATAAAGGTTTTACAAAAAGGCAACTGCCAATGTGGCACAAATACCGAGTTGAATTATATCCGCATTTCGGTTCTAGTCCCACAACAGGGATCACCGATAAATATGGAAATGACCTGTTGTTTCCTTCCGCATTTAGACAAACAAGGGATACATTTGAACCGAAAGGAATAGTTAAAATTATAAAGTAAATACTTTCTAAAGCGAGGATTGATACCATGATAAAAACTGAAAGTGCTTATAAAGAGGCTATCGAGAAACTCAAGCAGGATAAGGATTTCATTGCATCGGAAAAAGAGAAGTTTAAAAATATGGGACTGGAAGATGATCACATCGAGCTAGCCATCCAACCTTATATTTCTTTTCATGAGCAACTAAAAGAGGAAGTAGATTATTATGAACGAATTAAGCGTGGAGAGTTTGAAACAGTCATTAATTTACGCACTATAGGCAAAACATTAATAGCATATAGGATTTACCTTGGTATGACACAAAATGAACTGGCTGAAAAATTAGGTGTTTCAGCATCTCAAATTTCACGTGATGAAAGAAACGAATATTATGGAGCAACCATTGAACGGATCCAAAATGTGATGGAGGCTATGGAAATGATCTCTGTTACCAAAATTGATCCGTCTGAAGTTGTTCCTGCCTAAAGATAAATATAAGCCTAATGAGCATATTTATAAAAGCATTATTGAAAATAAATACCCATTTAGCTAGTTTTCTGTCTAGTGGGTATTTATTTTTTTCTTTTCTGATTTTACTGGACAGTCAAAAGTTCCTGTCGAAATTTGGTGATAGAAAAATAACCCAATTCTAGCAATTTGGTGATATCCTAAAGGTGTCTAAAGCCTGAAAGGAGGATCAAAAAATCGCTGATTGGGTTACATAATTAGTATACCTTTTTTTCTAGCGATTGACCACATTATGCTAAAATTTATTGATTCAATTTTAAATAATTTTCGTTCCTGTTTCTCGAGACAAGCTTCCTTTAACTGGTTTGTCGTGATCATTGTAGGCTTCATGATTCGCTCGGATCACCTTGGTGTCACCTCTGTCATTCGGGATCTTTCCTTGCATCCCCGTCAATATGAGAAGATAATTAATTTCTTTCATTCTTCCGCATGGTCATTGCATTCGCTTCGGCTTAAGTGGTTTCAGGTGGTTCGGAGAGTGGCTCCGCTCTACACTGTAAACCATGCTTTTGTGTTTGTCGGTGACGGCATGAAGCATGCCAAGGAAGCACGCCGGATGCCTGGAATCAAGAAACTCCACCAGGAATCCGAAAATAATTCCAAAGGAGAATACATCTTTGGTCACCTGTTCGGAGCCATTGGTATCCTCATGGGGTCGTCTCAGAAATTGTTCTGCCTTCCGCTGTTCATCAATCTGCAGGATGGTGTGAAGACCTTCCAGGATTGGGAAAATACGAATGAACAGACTGCTGAACATCAAGGCACTCATGTGGTGCAGATGATTAAGCAGGCCGCTGTCGCCTCTGCACAATTCGGAAAGTCCATTGTCCTGTTAGATCGCTACTTCCTGACAGTTCCTGCGCTGATACAATGGAAAAAAGGGAATCAGGATTTATCCGAAACGATGCATATCGTCACGAAGGTCAAAAGCAATGCGGTGGCATATGAGTATCCGCCAGCCCGAAAGAAGGGGCGTGGACGTCCGCGTAAGAAGGGCAAAACAATCAAACTGATAGAACTATTCAATAGTCGTAAACCAGCGTTTCAAACCGCCACTGTGAAGATGTACGGCAAGGAAGAGACCGTCCAGTTTCTGTGCCTCGATTTGCTTTGGGGCCAGGGAATGTATCAGGAACTGCGCTTTGTGCTGGTTCAATGGGGAAACAAACGATCCATTCTTGTTAGTACCGACCTAACTTTGGAAGCAACAGACATCATTGAGTTATATGGCCACCGGTTCAAGATTGAATCCATGTTTCGTGAGATGAAGCAGGTAATAAACGCGTTTGGCTATCATTTCTGGAGTAAGTCCATGCCGAAATTGAATCGGTATTCGAAAAAAGGAGATCCCCTACCGGCAGAACAAATTACCAATGAACAAGAACGTACCAATATTCTGCTGACGATAAAAGCAATTGAAGGCTATGTTATGTGTGCCTGTACCGCTATGGGCATGTTGCAGATGATTGCCGTCCATTATTCAGGTAGGGTTCCCGGCTTGTTCTTTCGCTATCTAAGAACTCCTTCAAAGTCGGTGGTTTCCGAAGCAACAGTAAGGGTCTATTTACGCACGTCTATTTTTATCATGTTTGCGCGAAACCCGCGTTTAACCGTAACGCAAATAATTCGTTCAAAGCAGGAAATACCTGAAATCGATGCCGATTCATGGGCTTCCTAACACTTTAGAACTTTTGACTGTCCAGTTTATATAAAATGACAAAATACTGGAAATGACAGACACCCGACGCTATAAATCATCAGCACTTACATTATATCCGCATGATTTTAATCGCTTTACTAATTTTAACTTCCAACCATCTGTATTATCAAATTGAGTATAAATCAATCCGGCAAGATCTGATGGTACTTCTAATTGACTGGAAGGATCGTCTTTTACAATAGCTATGACATTTTTTCGACCTAATTTGCCAATAAAATAACCAAGCTCAAGTATTACGTTCTGCCTTGCTCTAAAAGCCCCGGTCTCTGGGCTATTTGATCTTTTATAACCGAAATCATCAGGTGAAAGTAAAATAATAGCGAATTTACTATCACTTGCATGACTCTCGAATTTCTCTATGACCGTTTTACCATCATCATTTTGTTCACTAAGAATAATAGGATTTAATTTTAACTGGCTAACTGTTCTGGCAATGGTCTGCTTCATAGCTTCATCATGGCCATGAACTATGAAAACATTTTTCTCATTAAAATCTATTTCTACACTAGACTCCTGTTGTTCTTCTTCATCACCAAATAGTTCTAACTCTCTTTTCATTGCCTTAAAAATGCTAATATAGCTCCTTTTTCCATTGTCCCACATAGTTCTATCAGTTTCAGGTGATGAAGGAAAAATAGGACTATGGAATGAAGTAGAATTAACCGATCTTAAATAGTCAGAGTTAATTTCGAAAAGGTTCCTAATAAGCATTTTAGCTTCCTCTGTAATTTCTTCTAAACTTTCTTGATCCTCAAAGTTTAATGATTCAGTTTTTTGAAGCAAATCATCTACGAGTTTAATTGAACGTTTCGTACTCATAACATTTTCTCCATCCTCTTTAAAGTACTTTGAAATTCAACACTTTAGGCACTCAAAGACCTTATGATTTACAATTTTGGAATTTACAACAACTATGTACAGCAACCCTGATTTGATATATAATATTTCTAAAATACTAAGTATAGAGGTTACTTTAAGTACTCTTTTTCATACGATTCCCTATGATTATAAATCTCACTTACTTCTTCAGCATTTAAACCTACACTACTACATAAGGAATTAAACTGTTCCCAATCTTTTTCTGCTATTCTTGTTAAAATTAACTGAGCGTCTTTTTTAAATTCAGGTATATCAATTGGTCGTTCCAATCTATCAAACTGATTCTCACCATGAGAAAACTCATTATTAATCCGATTGATAAAAGACACAGTTTCCAATCCTTCTCCAAAGAACTTTTTTAACCTTTTATCATTTTTCAATGTATGATCAGGATATCGAAAGAAAAGATAGCTCTCTAAAAACTTCCTAGCTGTATTTGGGAAACTATAAAAAGTATGATTATTTGAATCATTTTGTTCTTCAGTTGCCACTATGGCAATATGCTTAAATAAATATGTGAATTCAGTTGAATATTTTCTTAAGTAATCCGGCATATCAATAATATTACTATTTAAATTATTATCCATGTCTCTTCGCTTCTCTATAACAAAAAATTTGTTATTCCATTTATTGTTATTTGTTGGTGTATTTATCCTGTGCAAATATTTTAATAAATCAAGATTATGAGTTGATATGAAAATTTGCTTATAATGTTTACTTGCAATTTCCGAATCAATCAAACTAAAAACATAAAATAAATTGTTGCCATCAAGACTACTAATTGGATCATCTATAAATATAATATATTCTTCCGGATTTGTAATGTCTTTAAGATTCGCCAAAAAGTAGCAAAAGGCAATGAGGCTTTGCTCACCTTCACTTAAATTATAAGCCGGTTCATTATTTCTTTTAATACTAAACTTAGCATGCTTATCTTTTCCATCATTTTGTTTCTCAACTTCAAGTGATAATTCCGGATGACCTAAAAAGCTTTTTAAGTACAGATTAATCTGGTTAACAGCTTTCTCTTCATCATTTATTTGACTTTCCAATCCCTTTATATAGTTTTTGGATTTTTCAATTTCTCCAATGATCTCATCTTTCCTTTCATCCTTATCCTCTTTTTGTTTCTTTTTATGTCCTATATCTATTAGTTGATTTTTGTAGTCAATAGCCTCCATGAAAGTGTGAATTTCATCTAATCTTAATTCATTTCTTGCCTTATCTTGTTCATGCCCTAAATTACCGGAGTATGCATTATTTTTGTCCACAATCTCACTAAACTTCTCAAGACATTGTGTTACTTCATCCGAAATATCATTTATTTTGTTTAATTCTAAATTTACAGATGAAAAAATATCTTGTTTCCTCTCTGTAAGCACTTCTAATATGTACTTTAAATTTTCAATCTGTCGAGTCCTGAGTTGACTCCATTGTTCATTAACTTTTTCATATTCGTTATGAAATTTTGAGTAAAATTGATCTTTATTTGCTAATGTTTTATCTTCCCAATATCTCAATAATTTTTGCACTTTATCTAATAATATCTTTATTTGCCCGGCATATTTCTCGGATTCTTTAGTAAAATGTTCGTCAATTCTATTCCACAACTCATCGTCTAATTTACCCTGGCAAAATGCGCATCGATTCCTTTTTCCTCTATGGAGATCCGCCCCTTCTTTTACCCACTGCTGCAGTTCATTGTTTTCTAATAGATAGTCAATAGTATTGCTTGGTTTTACATCTTTCAATAACAACTCATTTGTTTCTTTAGTGATACTAGATATACTTTCTTCATTGTCTTTAAGGTCATTCTTTTCGATTATAGGCTTAATTTCATCATTAAGAGTATTTTTGTACATTTGTTTGTCACTTGCCGTTAGTGTTTTAGCAATTTCTGCATCTTTTTCTAAATCGTTTCTGTTATACTGTTTCTTTTGCTGTGTCGATTTAAATAATTCAGTGTCCCTGTTTATTTGACTAGCCTTTTCCGTGAATTTTTTCTTTAAGTTATTTTCTGTTTTGAGGATTGCTTCATCTAATTGTTTAATTTCCCATCTAATCCCCGTCTTTTCTTGTATGTTTCCTAATTCTTTATTCAAGCCTTTTATTAATTCATTTGTATTATCCATTTCCTTTTCAATTTCAATATTTTTTTCACCCAATATTGTAAATGGTCTAATATTACCTTCCTTATCATATAGTATACTAAGATTTTCTTTCCTATAATCTGAATTATAAACCCTAACGTTTAAATTAGATTGTTCTAATTGTATGTCGTTAATTACTTGATCATCATCCAAAGTAATGTCAAATTTTCCACTTTCAAAGTCCTCATGATGTTCCTTTTTTTCAAGACTCCTAAGAATTCTAGAAAGAGTAGTTTTACCCTGGATTCCCGCCTACTCATAACGAGGTAGGCGGGGTAACACCTAATTTTCCATAAATCTCTTTTTGCTTGCTAAGAAGTTCGCCAATACGCGGTTCTTTCCCTGGCGCTTCAAAGTATTCTATAACATCCAGTTGATCCAGCACGCTCTGTAACGTATATTTTTTTAATAAATCGGTATCTTGCATTTGTTTTTTGATATAAGAAAGATAGATGAGCGCCACAAACTCCACAAAAAGTTTCCCATCAAGACTCTGTTCGGATGATACCAGTGTGCGGCGCATGTTCAGCCGTTCCTTCAGATTCCCGAACGCTTTTTCAACAACGTCCTTATTGCGGTAAAGCTCCAATGCAGCGATGGCGCCCATCGTTTCATTGGTCATCAGCGCAAAATATCCAAAATATCGCTTGGCTTTGTTGACAGCCTCTTCTTTGACGGTGACTTTTGTCCCGCGTTTCGGGGTGGTTTTTGTCTCAAAATACGTTTGATACTGCTTTTCATGTTCCGGGAGCCTTTTCCCTGATCCAATCACGACGCAGGTGATTAACTTGCGGTCAAATGCTTTTTCATCCTCCGCGGCCCGGTCAATATTGTAATAAAAGTGAATGTACATACGCCTGGACTGTGTCAGGGCGTCTCCTTTATAAGGACGTTTGCTTGCGTAATGCCACGTTGTCCGGACCGTGCGGGCATATAACTCGTATTTCTCACTGTAGTGTTCAAACGATCGAAAGCCGTCATAGATGGCATCCAGTTCTTTCCGGACGAAAGTAAGAGACATTTTAACGGAGACCAGGAACTTCAGATGGTTTTTCAACAAAGCGTTGATATTTTCCTGACTGTAGAAGCCTCTGTCCATGACCAGCTTCACCTTGGAGAAGCCAAGCATATCCAAATCGGCAAGCAGTTTTCTGACGGTCTTGGAATCCGGGATATTACCGGCCAGTTGCGATAATAAAAAACGGCAGGTTGGATGTTTCGCCCGAACACAACGCCAGTTTAGCTGAGGCAGTGATCGGTTTCTTTATTCCAGCCGTATTGACCTGTCTCAAAAGTTCGGGACTGGCTGGATATGGTGGTGATATCCATAGGCCAAAATTCCTTTTCCGTCCGCCGTTTTCCCTGCAGCTGGAAGAACTTATATTTCGCGTCTTCGGTGATGGACGCGAACAGGTCGCTGCTTCGCTGAGACGTGATGTTTTGACCGTAAGGATGTTTATGTAAATGACTCCATTTTTCAAAACGGTAGAGCGGAGCGCTGTCCTCCAGGACCAGATAGTATGCGATGGATAGAATCTGGCGATACTTGTCGGGAAAACACGCTTTTAGGTCTTCTGTAACCCCGGTATTGGCACCGATTTGATCCAGAAGATAAGTAGCGCCGTAAAAATAACGTGACGTTTGCACAGATGGAACAGGACCTCTCTTTGCCACGGTATGCGCCTCTTTATTTTTCCGTCCTCTGCCGTCTGTCGGGACAATTTTTCCGGTTTTACTGTCCACCCGTCCGATTAAGGTCCTTTGGATCGGGATTGGCGCTTGTCTTTGTCCCAGTATGAAATGGACTTCATACGCATAGGTAATCCCTGAACGCTTATCTGTTTGATAGACGATAGCCATTTTTCCGCCTCCTCGTTATGTATATTGTAACACATAACGAGTATAAAAACAATAAAAAATGGGCATGAAGCCCAACATTATCGGATTTTCACCTGATTTATCGTTATGTTATGGCGGGAATCCAGGTTTTACCGGAGTAATTTCTACCGTAAATTATGTTTCTATTACCAAATTCCTGATCAATATTTTTATCCCAATAGAAATTTTGATATGGTCCATAATCAATAATGTCAACTTTTTTAATCATCTTCATTCCCCTTCATAAAGTATTCATATCTTATTACACATGGATATATCCAATTTCAAACAATATCCTACTTACGTATTCGTCATAAAAATCTAGACTCTCCTGCAAATTTTACCATAAAAATTGAAGTCTCTGCAGAATACCATTACACATAAATAGAAATAAATTTTATTAACCAATTTCAAAAATGTCCTTTTAAACATGGGTATTTAGGCAGCTTCTGATGGGTTTAATGTGTGATAATACGGTTTGCAGCTTTTAGCTAAGAGAGAGTGTTATTTATACTAAGAATTTGCTATAAAAAGATATATCGAAAGGATACTTACCTATGTTTCTATAAGTCGTTTACTAGCGTTATAAAGGTGTAAACTTAAGTTATAAAATTCCTAAACGAAACATTTTGGCCACCGCGTGAGCACGGTTGGATGCATTGAGTTTATTTCTAGCAAGCTTTATATACTGTTTTACCGTTAATTCGCTAATTGAATAGGATTCGGCGATTTCCTTTGTTAATAGCCCATTTGCAACCCCTTTCATTACTTCGAATTCTCGCTTGCTGAGAAGCTGTTGCTCATCATATGTTTCACGTACCAATTCTCCTGCCTTTTCACCATATAAAGAAATAGAGTTGAGTAGATCATCATCAAACATCTTTTGATCTGTGAACTTATGGCTATAAACAAATCCAATTACATTTCCTCTTTGCAAAATAGGCATTACTAAAAAAGCTGTAATTTCACTGCTAATAATATGGTGACTTGAGGTAATTTTAATTAAATCTTTTCCACTTACAAATGTAGCTCTTTTTTCCTGAATGCCAGTCATAATGGCTGGTACTGTTCGAACATCATACCGTCCTCGTGAATGTATGCATCCGGCCACTTCAATAGCAATAACACCTTCAGAAACTATTGGAGAATATCTGAAAGAAAATGCATTGGTCTACCGGAAAGCACCCAAAAAGCCTCAAGCATTGCAATAAATTTTCCTTCATGTGTTTTTTGTTCTTTAACCAGTGAAAGATACTCAGAAAGGATGGGTGTCTGGACCATGATATCTACTCCTTTTATATTAGCTTATATATACTAAATTGGGAATATAGTCATCATTAAAAATATTGTATCATATATTCGTGAAAGGATTTAGCAATTAATTAATCTTATTATCAAGGGGGATTGATTTTTTATGACAACGTTGATTTCTTTGCATCCAAAAGCGGCAGAATTTGCTTTTAAACCTTTAAAGATGTTTATAGGTGGCAAATGGGTAGATGCTATATCCGGGGAAAGAACAGAAATTAAGAATCCCGCTGATGGAACGGTAACTACAACTGCTCCAGAAGCAAACAAAGAGGATGTCAATCAAGCAGTCGTTCAAGCAAGAAAAGCGTTTGAAGAAGGTCCTTGGTCTAGAATTAAACCAAATGAACGTGCAAAGCTGATGTTAAAGACTGCTGATTTAATTGAAGAACATGCAGAAGAATTAGCACATTTGGATACACTTGACTATGGACAGCCGTTGTCTACTACCACCGGATTTGCAGCAGCTGCAGCTGATAATTTCAGGTATTATGCGGGGTGGGCAACGAAAATAACTGGAGAAACATACAATTCTTCCATACCTGGTGAAGTTTTTAACTATACAAAAAGAGAACCATTAGGGGTGTGTGCAGGAATTGTTCCTTGGAATGCACCATTAATGAATGCAGTATGAAATACTGCACACTCGCAGTAGGAATACAGTCGTTATTAAAACATCGGAGAGACCTATTAGCTTAATTGCGTTTAGGGAGCTTATTCAGGAGGCAGGATTTCCAGATGGAGTTGTAAATATTGTTACTGGACATGGGACCATTGCGGGGGACGCATTATCCTCACATCCGGATGTCGATAAAATTGCTTTTACTGGTTCAACAGCCGTTGGAAGGAAAGTCATACAAAATAGTGCGGTGAATATTAAAAAAGTCACTTTAGAATTGGGAGGTAAATCAGCAAACATCATTTTTTCAGATGCAGATTATGAAAATGCCTTGCAAAATGCAGCTAATGCTGTTTTCTGGAATACAGGCCAAGTATGTTTTGCCGGATCAAGACTATTTGTTGAAAAGAGAATCTATGATAAATTCCTTAGTGATTTAGCTGAATACTCGAAGAATTATAAGGTTGGAAATGGTTTTGATGAATCAGCCGTTATAGGTCCATTAATTTCAGAAAAACAAAAGAAAGTGTTTTGAATTATATGGATATTGGACAGAAAGAAGGCGCAGAAATGCTTGTCGGAGGGGATCTGACTGATGGAGATTTAAGTAAAGGGTACTTTGTTAAACCATCGGTAATGGCAAATGTAAGTAATGACATGACTATCGCAAAAGAAGAAATCTTTGGTCCCGTTGTTTCAGCAATTCCATTTGAAGGAGAAGATGAAGCAATTCGCTTAGCCAATAAAACTGAATATGGTTTAGGCGGCGGGATTTGTACAACAAATCTCAAAAAGACACATAAAGTAGCTGGCGCGATGAAAACTGGTAATATTTGGGTTAATACGTACAACATTACAGAGCCTAATTCACCGTTTGGCGGATATAAACATAGCGGTCAGGGGAGAGAAAATGGCGCTGCTTCCATCGACGCTTACACAGAAACAAAAAATATATGGATAGATCTTAATTAAATAGAACAGAGGCTCATAGTTTATGATTAACAGGTAGTGCCTAAGAGATGTTAAAAGTATAGTTTTAGTAAAGAATTTAAAATTTTTTTAATATGAGGAGTATGTATATGAAGACTAAAGCTGCTGTAGTTAATGCTGTAAATGATAATTATAAGTTTGAAAGCTTGGACCTTAACAAAGTTGGAACAAACCAAGTCCTTGTCAAAATGGTTGCAAGTGGTGTTTGTCAGTCGGATGAGACCTTTCGAATAGGCAAAAGTGAATTTCCACTTCCAACAGTTTTGGGACATGAAGGGGCAGGCATTATTCAGGAAGTTGGAAGCGGTGTCAAAAATTTTGAAGTAGGGGATCAAGTAGTGATGGCGTACGATTATTGTGGACATTGTTCAAGTTGTAGAACCGGATACCCATCATTATGCGACCATTATAATGAATTTAATGTTTCTGATGGTCCTGGACAAAGTGGAGAGTATAAGTTTCATAACGAAGATGGAACAATCGTACATGACCTGCAAGCACAAGGGGCATTTTCCACTTATACAGTTACAAATGAAAATAATTTAATTAAGGTTGATAAAGATGCCGATTTACGTAAATTAGGCCCTTTAGGGTGCGGATTTTTAACAGGTTTTGGTACTATAACCAACAGCCTAAAGCCAGAGACAAGCTCGTCCATTGCTATTTTTGGAACAGGAACTGTGGGACTCAGTGCGCTTATGACTGCTGTAATTGAAGGTTGTTATCCAATCATTGCGGTGGATATTCATGATTCCCGCTTGGAGATAGCGAAAGAGTTGGGAGCAACCCATCTAATCAATAGTAAAAATGAGAATTTAGTGGAGCGTATAGATGAGATTTCAAATGGATTAGGAGTTAATTATTCTGTAGATACGACAGGTGTACCTGAAGTTATTGAATCGTCTATTACGGTCTTGGCAATCGGAGGAGAAAGTGCTCCAGTAGCTATGACCGGTAGTAAAACTCAAATTAATACCACCCAAGAATTATTATTAGGTGCCCGTAAGATTCACGGCGTAAAAATGGGTAATGCAGTACCTCAATTAGCAATCCCTAAGCTAATCGAGTACTTTAAAAATGGAAGATTCCCATTTGATAAACTGCTGGGATTTTACCGATTTGAAGAAATCAATGAAGCAGCTGCCGATTCATCAAGTGGAGAAACCATTAAACCAATCATAATAATCGATGAAGAATACCGTAAAGAGAATCCAATTGAATATAAAAACCAATAGTTAAAGATTTCGTGATTTATAAGCTAAAAAGATCATGGCAACAATCCCTTGGAAAATCCTTGAAATATTATCGGCTTATTTTAACCAAATGGTCCGGAAAATAGGGATCGTTGCCACCATATCCCGAAAGCACCTTTCTATATTTAGGAGGGTGTTTTTTTCCAAAGAGTTTTGACAGCCAACCGGGCTTTGCGGCGCTTAGCTTCCCACGATTCTTCAAGGAGCAAACAGCGTTCTTCTTTATCAGTTTTCTTCTTCTTGTATCTGTTGATTACGGCCAACGTTTTTTACCACCTCTGCCATCCTTTGTACCAGTGTTTGACAAACAATTTACCAAGTGATGCCAATATACTATACCACGCAGGAAAAGTCTCACTCTACTTTGCCAGAAGCAGTACGAATCCGATAGTCCGCCACCATTTCATAAGAGTCTAGTATTCTGTATAAAGACTGATAAAAAGTTGTCATTCAGTGGTACATTTCTTGTCATTCGTTGGTAAATAAAATGTCACAGGTGGTACATTTCATTGGCTGTAATCAGGGAGTGACAGGAACTCATCCTTGGCGACATATAATTCTGCTGCTAGTATTTTCCCAATGACTCGATTAACATCCACATTGGCTCGGATGATGTTATTTGGATAGCATCTTGGTTGGCGTGGAATTGCTTAGTTTCTTTGGTAAACAGTCGTCTTCACTGCAAAATATGGGGGTGCTGGAGAAGCCACCATGTCGCTGCTCCCCGCAGCACACATGGTTATGCATCAAATGATGTATTTATGTTACTTTCAAGGGACTGCGGCATCTCAATCATATTAATTTTACTCACAATCCCTGTCCGCATCATTCACAGGCTCTGATTCCTTACATCATCCGGACGAATCTTTTTTTCTTCCAATTCAATTAATGCGACAACTTCCATCAAAGCATGGACGGCATGTTTTTTGGTATATACCTCATCATCGATTAAATGACAAGCAGTCTGGAGAAGTTGATGTTTCATGTCGGTCAGGATCCATTTTGTATGTAGTTCTTCCAAAATATTTTGTTTCACCGCTGTTCCCTTTTCCATATAATTGCCCTCCTCAATTGGGATTTTAAATTAACCAAGTTTTCTGTTCATTGTGTTCTTACGGTTAAAGCAAACAATAAATGAGAAAAGTAAATAATAACTGGTGTTACGTAATAACGTACCACACTTAAATGTATTATATGATAAATTTTCTGTAAGTCAACCATTTTAATGAAATTAGGGAAAAGTATGGAGAAAAAAGTTATAATTAAAATAGACGAACTACTGAGGAAGCACGACATCTCCTTACGAGAACTGTCGCGGTTATCAGATATTCGTCATGCTGCGCTAAGTGAATTATCTAATCAAAAACGTGAGAGTATTAATTTCAGACATGTAGAGAAAATAGCGGAAGCCCTTAAAATTGAGGATATTAGAGAAATAATTGATTTGGAAGATAGCCCAGATTAAAAATCGCCCACAAAAAGCGGACGATTAAATACTTTATAATGCTGCTATTGGACATATTAAGGTACCTGATTAAAGACATTTGCGTCCGGTTTCTATAACGAACAAGAAGTGCCATGTCAAACCCTGTACTGTCCATAGAATTTTTTCCTTTGGGTCAAGTGTAGATTGGGGTCTTTTATATACATATAAAAAATCCACCAAGCGTTTTGTTGAAAAATCTCCTCGGATGTGGAGTTATCTTTCTCACCCATAAGCAAATGTAGAGAAATCGACATGAACTATAAAAATAAAATAAATATACTACATTAATCACGATTTTCTTTTTTTATATTATCATACCGTTTCTTTTTTAAAACTTTAGTAAGTGGCATTAATGTACCGATAATAACCCAGATTTCTGCTAAAAATAATATAGTTATCACAAATCCATAAAGAATACGATAAATAGGGATAAGTTGTTCTGAGGGAATCAATAAGACACTTAAAAGAGGGGTTATAAATTTAATTAAGACAACTGATAAAAATACCAAAGTAGCTACAATTAGCAATGGTACAAAATCCATTGCCAATTTGCTACGCGGTGTTATTTCACTTGTAGGGACCTTATTTAACAGTGTAGTAGGGTCCAAAACAGCAACCCAAACACCAAGAATTGCAAATAAAATTGAAGACACTTGTAACAAGTCCGTAATTAAGGACAATTGATCAGTAATAGGCACAAATCGAAAGTAACTCGCACTAAGAACCGAGAAGATTAAACTTACTACAATAAGTAACGTTCTTTTCATTTTTCGGCTCTCCCTAAAGTTTCATATACTCTATTGCTAACCAGACTCCACACCTGTCGCAGCTGGTCTGTTGTCCACAAAACCTCACCATGTAACTGCGGTGGTAATTCATACTCTGATTTCCCTCTCGACTTACCAAACCAATGTATTTTTGCTGATTCTCCTTTAAACTTAACACCTACATCATAACTCATATTCTCATATTAAACTTTCCTTTCCATGAATAACTGCTCTAAATTGTCTCTATTGGCTCCAATCCATTTCAGTCGATATTTGATATTGTCTTCCATCTTTCTCCTCATCAGTTAAGCCTATCATAACATTAGTGAGTCAAGAATTGTTTGCATTTCTGGAACTTCTAGATTTATTTTTGTATTTATAATCAATTTACGTATATCATTACACCTACTACGGATTTGATCAATATAGCCTGGTAAATGTAATTCCTTAGTACGAAATTTGCCATATAGATTTTTACGAGGTTCCTCATTTTTTTTGTTTTCTCCAACCGATAATATTATGCTCAATTTCTTGTTGGTCTTCATGGGTATTCTCTTTAACCACATACGAACTTTTATAGTACAAAAAGTTCTCGAAATATTTCCTCGCCTGTTTTATACCTGAACTCCGAAACCCTCTCATATTATCTGGAACTAAGGAAACAACTAGAGACTTTTTGGGTACAAACCAAAGATAAGTAGGCCAACCAGGGATTGATTCTTCAGAAGTTTCTATTGTACTAGCTTTAACGTTGCCAATCTTACTCTTCAAAGGAATAAATGAAACACCCTCTTCATGTTGTGGTATTTCATTCCAGAGAACAACCCCATAACTTTCTTCTTTTTCATCTGAAACTGTCTCTATACAAAAAACACGTCGTATATTATCTTCGCTAGAATCAAAAGTTGCTGTGCTTAATATACTGGTTTTACTGTGAAGCCACTTTAAAAAATCTCTTATTAAATGAGAAGGTTCTCCAAACTCCGGTTTTTTTTCTCCCCTTTTATAAAAACCACATTCTTCGATTTTATAAGGATATATAATCATACATACTTCAGCCACCCTTAATTTCATTTTCATATAAAATTTCATATCCATATTTCCAAATCCTCTGACGAAAGTTTTTGATACATCTTTTTAGGACTAACAAGTACGCAAACAAGAAATCACACTTCTTGCGTAGCTGAACTTTTTCTTGCATTTACCCATTCCTGATCAAAATCAGCAAAATCACGAGTGAAATTAAGACATGCGTGTAATGCATGAATTGCGGGAATTGATGTATCATCAATGTCCCAATCATCAACTAACCGGTATGCAGATAGAGGCTTCCCAAGACTAGATTTATATTCGTACTGGTGAGCGGATTCAAAGTTCCTTTCCATAATGAACCTTCTTGCCTTGACTGAATTATCATATTCAAGTATTTCATTATAAATTTTTTCATTAAGTGCCCAAGCGGCATTTTGAGTTCCATTTTTATTAAAAGTGTGATCTAAGTCATGAATAACAAAATATTCTATACCAAAATGCCGTAATACTTTCTGAAACGATGGAATATTCATTTTTGAACCGCAATTAACTACTAATGGAGCATTTATTAGCTTTATTTTTTCCTTTTCAACAAACTTGTCTATTAGTCTCCTATAGATAATAGCTTCGGTATCACCTTCAACAAGTATGACATTTTCATTAAAAAATGCTTCACATACATAGGGATTGAATGAATTTAGCATTTTTAGTCTTTCTTTTTCATTTTCATCAAAAATATTGTTTCTAACTTGGTGTAATTTTATTTCCCCATTTTTCTCCATTTTAGTTCTTAATAAGGTAGTGTGATCTCTACTTAAATCTACTATGATTGGGGAATGGGTAGCAGCCATTATCTGAAATTCTGATCCCTCGGATAACTCATAAAGTACATCTGTAAACATTCTTATAGATTGAGGATGTAAGAAAAGCTCTGGTTCCTCAATTAGTAACATTTTCTTTTTATGTTGTGCAGATATTTGGTCAATATTTTCAATTACTTCGTCATCTCTTTGTTTCTTCGATTTTTCAAGTTCGGAAAAAACATGATTTAGTCCTCTTAACGCATTAAACAAAAATTGTCTCCTTATACCATGTCCATGGTTACTCATATGTACAGGAAAGCCTTGGTTAGAAAATCTTATATCAGTATTTATGAAGTTAGATAGCTTTTTCCCCAGATCATCCTTTTCCTCTCCAAATAATGAAACTGAAAGATCCGGAAACGTTTCCTGCATAAGGTCATTAAGTCGTCCTTCAACCTTTTGTGAGAAATCAGTTGCCATAACTTCCCTACGTAATTCCTCTAGTTCTGTTTTTATGTATTTGAAACGCTCTAATTCAGAAGCGTTATCCAATACTTTTTCCTTTACTAGCTTCTGGACTTTCTCCAAAACGAGCTCAACAGAATCTAGTCCTTTTAGCCAAATAGGCTCTGGACAAGCATTTTGAAGGATGGAATCAAATCCGCCACCACCCCCTTCCGCCCATTTTTCTTCTTTAAAATTATAGGTGTATTTAATACCCTTTTCATTCTTATTATTCCACACTTTTCTAAATCTTGCTATTCCAGTTTCAGGATTCATTGATGTTTTCATTGCTTGGTGTTCAAAATCTGAATCATTTTCAGCTTCTATCCACGCTTCAATACTGATTGGTTTGTCATTTTGATTATGGAAATCTCCTTCTTCTGCGGGTGTATTAGACTTAACAAAGTACTCATATGCACTAAGAACAGATGATTTACCAGTATTGTTTTGGCCAATTAAAAATATTAAGTTAATGTCATCGAAATCGATTTCCACACCTGGAAAATCAACATCCCCAGAAATTCCTCTGAAGTTTGATATAAGAAATTTAACTAATTTCATAAAGCTCGTCCCTCCTCATTAAAATGAATTCGCTTTCATTCAGCAAAATCACTTATCTTACAATCTATTAATTCGATATGAATCAACAAATTCCTGCATGATGAAATGAAATCAATAACAATTGGATAAAAGACTAAATATTATATACACTAAGCACCCCTTCAGGGGTGCCACAAAATACTACCATCAATCCCGACTAAACAAATCCCGTGTATATACCTTCTCTTCAACATCCTTCAAATCATCCGTCATCCGGTTTGCCACGATAACATCTGCCAAATCCTTAAATTCCTCAAAGTCGTTCACGACTCGGGAGTTGTAGAATGTCTCCTCTTTCAATGCCGGTTCATACACGACCACTTCAATGCCCTTCGCCTTAATACGCTTCATGACACCTTGTATAGCAGATTGGCGGAAGTTGTCGGAGTCTGTCTTCATGGTTAGGCGGTGAATGCCGACGACATCTGGGTTGCGTTCGATGATCATATTGGCTACATGATCCTTGCGTGTGCGGTTGGCGTCCACGATGGCTTGCATAATGTTGTTTGGTACGTCCTCGTAGTTGGCGAGGAGCTGTTTGGTGTCTTTTGGCAGGCAGTAGCCGCCGTAGCCAAAGGACGGGTTGTTGTAATGGCTGCCGATGCGCGGGTCAAGAGAGACGCCGTCGATGATCTGCTGCGTGTTCAGGTTGCGTACTTCGGCATACGAGTCCAGTTCGTTAAAGAAAGCGACACGCATGGCGAGGTATGTATTCGCGAATAGCTTGATGGCTTCGGCTTCGGTTGAGTTGGTGAATAGTACATCGATATCTTCCTTCTCGGCGCCTTGGACGAGAAGGTCAGCGAATATTTTGGCGCGGTCGGACTTCTCGCCGACAATGATGCGTGATGGATATAGATTATCGTATAATGCTTTGCCTTCCCGTAAAAATTCGGGTGAGAAGATGATATTGTTTGTCCCAAATTTGGCATTGGTTTCTTTCGTGTAGCCAACCGGAATGGTCGATTTGATCACCATGACGGTATCTGGATTGGTGTCCAGGGTGTTGCCGATGACGCTTTCGACGGTTGATGTGTCGAAATAGTTCTGATCCGGATCATAGTTGGTCGGTGTGGATATAATGACATAGTCCGCGTCGGCAAAGGCTTCCTCATGATCTGTGGTGGCGGTCAGATTCAAGTTCTTGTTGGCGAGGAAGTCTTCTATTTCATTGTCGACAATTGGTGACTTCTGATTGTTGATCATATCGACTTTTTCCTGCATGATGTCGAATGCGACGACTTCGTTATGTTGGGCGAGCAAGACGGCGTTGGATAAGCCGACATAGCCTGTCCCTGCGACTGCGATTTTCATTTGTGTATTCCTCCTATTTCCCCTGTATGATAACATATATTTTCTTCAAGTTTCGGTTGGTTGTTCCACTGAGATCCCTAACCCGTCAAATGGCTCAGCCTCTTATTGCGACAATAGTCCTATTCAAAGGCATGGGGATATGGTTCAGTATTAAAACCTGCCTTATTTCTTTTGATAATAATCGACATACCAATCGGCGAATTTCTACAGGCCGTCTTGGATGGATGTTTCTGGTTTATAGCCGACTGCCTGATAAAGCAAATCCATCAATGCATAGGTTGCCGGCACATCCCCTGGCTTAATCGGTTCATAGACTTTGTTGAATTCTACTTCAAATGCATGGCTTAATGCTTTTTCCAGGGCAGCGATGAACGTCATCAGTTTCTCCGGGCTGTTGTTGCCGATGTTAAAGATTCGGTGTGGTGCGCCCTCTTCTCCCTCAGGTGGATTCTCCATTAGCCGTTCCATGCCCATGACTATATCATCAATGTATGTGAAATCGCGATACAGATCATTGTCAAAATCGCCATTGTTAAAGATCTTAATCGGTTCGCCTGCAAAATACTTATTCGTGAAACCGAAGTAAGCCATATCCGGACGCCCCATTGGCCCGTAAACCGTAAAGCCAGATGATTAACCGGTGTCTGCAGGCTTCCAGGATGTTTATAGAAGCCAATGAGATTGCTCTGGATTTACACATCCGGGTCAATAGAATAACGGACACCAGCCTGTGCCACCAACTTAAAAATGACAGTCTAACTGTTTAAGGTTCATTAGGAGATATATGTGCTTAATCTTTATTCACGTTAATATATTCCACAACTGTTCCTGTATTAACAATAATGTTTGGTAAGACATTTTAGCTCCTGTGTATGAACCTTACTGAGATCCCTCATTTCTACTTGATCAGAAGTTGGATAACCAATTTTGCGGTTTACAAGCATCTCATAAGCATCATTTGGGTCATGTAATAAAATGCTATAAGTATCATTTAGTGGTTCCCTGGTTTTGTCCGTATATAGAATCCGTGCAAAAAATTCATGTTGTCCTACTTTCACGGAGACAAATTGCACATCAGGTCCAAAAGGCGAAACAGGCAATTCCCTAAACTCTCCATTAACTGACTTATCAAACATACTTATATCGGCCATAAAATAGCTAACGGACACTGTCATATTTAAAAACTGATCAAAAGATATTCCGCTCGGCAGAATAAAAATATCAATTCTTGCAGCTTTATTTTTTTGCAAATTAATAAGGGATGTTTCATATTTCTTTACCCGATTAATATTTTGTCCATTTGCCAAATTAAATGATGAGGGAATGTATAAGCTGCATAAAGGAAATGCAAAAATCTGCTCAGCATTGATTGTGCCATTATGTCTAACCGGGATTTTAGTATCTTGGTGAATTTTATTCTTTTTTCGTTTCCTTTTCTGTTCATTTTTAAAATGTATGGTGGGTAAGTTCATTTGACAATCTTTATATAAATAGAAACCATGCCATGATACAGCATTCATAGACACCGGCATCATTACCATACCCTTCGCTGTCTGAATACAGCTATGGAAAAAATGTTTTCCCCGAGCGGCATCAATGTTCAAATCAATCTGGCCCTTAATACTTGTTACTTCCGTGGATTTGATAGACAAAGCAATTTTATCTTCTATGGTTACATAGAACTTACTCAAATAGTGTCCCTCCCAGTATAGTCAGACGTCTATAGAGATTAGGATAAATTATATCCAAAGCCTCTTTTTTATCACATCACTTTTTTTCATATTACTATTATAAGAAGTGAAAAATTCTCTTAAAAAAGGAAATAAATTATGTTTAAATTCAAGACGTTCCAATATCTCGGCTAAATTACAAATAATTGTATAAACATAGAAAACTATATGTCCTTGAACGCGTTGTATTTTTTCTGTTTCAAATAATAAATCATTAAAATCATCAATAATTTCATTTGTTTCGCTATAAACCCATACAACACTTTCTACATGTGAATTTGGAATTCCTTTTTTCTTTTTAATACAGTGCCTATTATATATTTTCTCTTGTATTTTTGACCATTCAACTAGCGGATCTTCAATTCCAGTTTGTCCAGTAAGGTAGTCTAAATTATAGTAGCGAGATCGATTTGCAAAGCTTGACAAAAAATTTATAATCTCAGTAAGGAGGCTCTCATCCAAGCCTTTATCGGGATTTAAGTTAATATCTGAATTCGCCTGGATATCCCTATACATAATTTCTATATTATGCCCATAGGCTTTCATTGTCTTATTATCTGGGAAGCGATTGTTTTCACCCCTATAATTTTGAATTACAATTAGCTTCATTAACCGTTCTATTCCAATTGTCAGTTGAAAAAATGCTTGATAGTATTGCCCTTTATCATGGACACCTGATTTTCTTAATGAAGTCAGTCCACTGCCTATCGATGTTGATGCTATATACCCTTCTTTAGTAAGTAATGATATTTGTTTTTCAGTTAACTGGATTTAAATCACCTCTTGGTTATTTTCCAATATTAACAAGATGTAAATCTTCTAATTTGCGTAGCATGTAATCTGAAACAACACCTATAGATTGAACGACATTTTGTGCATCTTCATCACTTATAGATGCTAAAAAAGGCCTGCCATGTCCTGTTCCTTCTTTATTTCTTAATGTATTAACAGAACATCCCAATTGATAAAGTGAACTTTCATATCGCTTAATGGCTGATAGTTTAGAATCACCATTTTTACTTGGTGTGTACATATCTAAAGCGGTAAATGCTTGACCTAATAATGTGGGAAAGTTTTTTGGAAAGCTATTCTGACCCCACTTAACTTGTAATACATGTTTTGCTACGGCTTCTAGCAAATCTTTACCCGTACCTGCTAAAAGTGCAGCATCAAGTGAACCTTTCCTTGCTCTTTTCACATATGACACTAAGGCTTGGGTAAGTCCCTTTTCAGTTAGGTTATCAAGAACCAACGGATGTAAATCACCGTCAGACGATAATACATATCCCTCAGATTTAAAAACAGAAGTAGCATTTTCAATTGCTTCTTGACCTACAAAGTTCAATGATTCTTTTCTAAAACCACCAAACCCTTTAATAGTGTCTATCAGATATTTTATTAACAATTCCCCAGCATGTATATCATTATTTAAAGCTGAACTCAGTACTGCTCGTACTCTTTTAGCTTTGCCAACCGTTTGTCCATTAGCCTTTGGATCCATATGAGTTAATCCTACACGTGAAAATAAAAAACTTAAATCAGAATGGGTAGGCTCACGTTTACGTTGCTTTTGCGAATCATCTAATAATCGTGATACTGCTATAATAATTGCATCAGTTAGAGGTGCTGAATTAGCTTGCATAACATCACCTGTTTCGACATAATTTCATCCCCCATATCAATATTTCTGAATTTGCACGAAAAACATTTTATACTTCTTTAGGTAAGGTGACATTTCCCATTAACAAGTCATCCTCTGCTCTGCTGGCAAAGTAAAACTGTCTGTGACGTGCGAATTGCTAAATTGGAGTATTTGACATGGATTTAATGAAGCGATAAGAAATTACAGTGTTATTTGCTCTTTAATAAAAATTCGACAAAAAAACTAGAATCCTTCTTTTTCTGGAGAACTCCTGCTTGCGCTGCTAGATTAATTACAATTTCAATATTTCCCTGGTCAAAACAACGATTCAATGCCTTTCAATCAGTCATATCTTCTTCATAAAGCGTATAAGCATTGAATATACGAAGAACCTTATTGTCAGTCATTTCTCTTTCCTTCATAATCTCTGTTAATCAAACATAAGTCAATTCCCTTCCTTTTCATCTGTTATCTTGCTGTATTCAAAAGTAGATCTTTGATGTCTTTCTCTAGCTTTCTATTATTATTTGTTTTCTTGTACCACCTATTTGCAAGTTTTGGTTTTTCAATATCTTTTTTCATTGCTATTACTAATTCAGTCAATTCCTGTTTACCTTGTTCAGTTTTGTTATTTATGCCATTTTTCTCACAAACTGCCATTTTCTCTATTACCTCATTCGAACCATATAATACATTTAAATATTTAAAGAATAGAAAACGTTTATTTGTATCTTTTTGCATAAAGTTAGGGTTAAATTCATGCAATACATTTAAATATTGTGTATAAAATTCTCCCTTTTTATCAGCAACTTTCATTAAATTCTCTCTACGTTTTGCGAATAATGAGTTTATGTAAGCGCCAAGAATTAAAGTGATTATTGATACAATCCAGCCGTTTGAATTTATCAATTCTATTAAATCCATTCATGTCCCCCCTTTTTTCCCAGTTACCTCCATTTTATAATATTCTTCACCCAACTTATTAAACGAAGGGCATTGTAGTTTATCATCTTATGAAGCCCAAAATAAGATGAGAATTTCTATTTTAGAAAACGATCACTCGTGAATTCCCGAAAGTAAGAGAAAGAGCGGGAGAAAATATTGTTTTGACTAAAACGGTAAAGAAACGCGAGCCGGTTGACGGGATGTTGTACAAATGACTGTATGAATTCATTTGTATGGAACTACTTGTCCATTTTCATACTCTTTTCCGTTTGATTGTTTTCCCTTCACCTATCTCCATAATCTATTTAAAATACTGAGTAATGGCATCTGCTATTCTTCTTGAGGCTTCTCCATCCCCGTATGGATTGGAGGCTTTGGCCATTTTTTCATATGCTTCATCATCTGATAGTAATTCATTAGCTAGTTGAAATATCTTATTTTCATCTGTTCCGGCTAATTTCAATGTTCCAGCATCTACACCTTCAGGCCGCTCTGTTGTATCGCGCAATACCAGGACCGGGACACCTAAAGAAGGCGCTTCTTCTTGAACTCCACCGGAATCCGTTAAAATAAGATGAGCGTTGGCCGCAAAGTTATGAAAATCAACAACATCCAGGGGTTCGATCAATTGCACTTTGTCATTGTTTCCTAATATTTCATTTGCTGTTTGCTGGACGACTGGGTTTAAATGAACCGGATAGATTACTTGGACATCATCGTGTTCGTCGGTTAGTCGTTTAACAGCGTGGAACATCTGGTTCATATTTTTGCCTAAGTTTTCACGGCGATGTGCCGTCATCAAAACTAAACGTTTATCCCCTAAAGCATCAAGAACCGGACTTGAATACTTATCAGAAACTGTTGTTTTCAGTGCATCAATGGCTGTATTTCCAGTAATATATACACTGCTTTCTAACTTGTTTTCTTTTAAAAGGTTTTGTTTAGCTTTATCTGTCGGGGCAAAGTGCAAATCTGCCATGACACCAGTCAATTGCCTATTCATTTCCTCAGGATAAGGTGAGTATTTATCCCATGTGCGCAGGCCCGCTTCAACATGCCCTAATGCAACTTGATTATAAACCGCAGCCAGGGAAGCAGCAAAGGTTGTTGTTGTATCACCATGAACGAGCACAATATCAGGTTGTGTTTCTTTCATAATTTTATCAAGACCATCCAAGGTGCGATTTGTTATGTCAGCCAATGTTTGATTGGCTTTCATAATGTTTAAATCGTAATCGGGCGCTATATCAAAAATATTCAGGACTTGGTCGAGCATTTCACGGTGTTGTGCAGTAACCGTGACGATTGATTCAAATTCATCCGTTCGTTTATCCAGTTCCAAGACAAGTGGAGACATTTTTATTGCCTCCGGTCTTGTCCCAAAAACTGTCATTACTTTAATCCGTCTTGACACTTATATCCCACCTTCAAATATTGTTACTTCGCCCTTAATTTCCGAACCCCCAAGAATACAACTGCCATTATGCCTAAGACTATTAGTATCGGAACAATATAAACTAGCATTACAAACAAGAAATCACTTGCATTTTTTTCTTCACTATCTATTGAATCATTAGACTGCAATATTTCTGTTGTTGGCAAAATGTAAGCATTGCTATCCTGACTTCCCACTATCAGGTGATCGTTCATCAGTATGGGACCGGATGGTGCAAGCTTGCCTCCTAATAATTTTTTACCTTTCAGTTCACCCGATTCTGTATCAAATGCATAAACTAGACCTTTTGTATCGGTAAAATAGACAATATTATTATCTGCAACGGGGGGTGCCTTATTAATATTTGCTTCTTTATTCCACAATGTTTCCCCGGTTTTGGCATTCAATGCGTAGAATCCCTTAGTGATAGGACTCCCAACAAAAACTTTACCATCATAAATCATAGGCGCACCGGATTTATTGTTAGGAACCATTTCTCCTTCTCCTAGTGAGGTCTCCCAAACAACTTCCCCAGTATTAATGTCCATAGCAAACACTTTATGATTATGAAGCTTCTCAGGTGGTTTATTAATTAAATTACCGATTGATTTCTTAACCCCTGCTTTATACGTTTCCAGTAGCCCGTCACTTTCATATGTTTGGCGTAAAGGCACATCTTTACTTGACTTTGTAACGCCAGTTGTAAACACTAAATCACCTAGCACAACAGGTGGAACATCATCGATTCCCTTATCTATATCAGGAAACTCCTTTTTCCACAAAACCTCTTTATTCTCTAAATCCACAGCCTGGAAAGAAGATGGTAAGGCACTACCTACGTAAAGAACACCATTGTGTATGTTTGGCGCGGACATGCTCACAACACCATTAAGTTTTAAAGACCATTCTTCTTTACCAGATAGAGGGTTCACACCATACAAGTGACGATCACCAGTCGTTATATACACAGTGTCTTTATAATAAGCTGGTGTTGGCATCACTTCACCTTTTGTTTCAAAGTTCCAAAGAATTTCGCCAGTTTCTGGATCCAAACTGAGCAAGCCACTCTCTTCTGTACCCCTTATTTCATCATTTTTCATAAAACGATTACCATAACCAACAAATAACTGGTTTTTAGCAAAAATGATTTCTGAATGGATCCAATTTGGCGCTTTATTTTTCCATTTTAGTTCTTTTGTTTTTATGTCATATGCAAATATTTCACCACTATTATGATTACCGATATAAGCTGTGTTGTTGATGATAACCGGAGTGGATCTGATTTCATCTCCAGACTTCAAAGCTGTCTTTATCTGTTCACTAAAATTACTGTTATAAACTGGATTATTATAAGAGTTTAGACGATATTCAGACCATTCCTCCGGTCCAAATGTCTGCGAATTATCTGCGTAAGTCACAGTACTCGTACAAAGGAGGGACATAAAAATAAATAAAACTGCTTTCTTCAATTAGTCTTCACTCCTGACCATTTAACCTAATAATTCTTTACGATTTTGGAAAATATAAACTAAGTCTTTATAGAAAACTACTATTAAAATAATTAGTGGTACTATAGCCATTAAAATATTTACCCAAAAATCTGTAATGAGTATTGAATAAACAGCATATGCCATAACAACCAAAACCATAAAATATATTTTAAATAGCGGATACTTAACTTTAAAGTATTTTAATGAGATTTGGGTTCTTAAACTAAAGAAAATAATATATGAAAATGCTGTCGAAAATGAAGCTCCAATAGCTCCAAACTCCGGTACCAAAAGCCAATTACCAAGTATATTTACACCACAAGCAATTCCCGCTATTACTAAATGCCATTGTGTTTTTTTATAAAAATTAATCCCCATAACTGTTGTTTCCGAGATTGTGTAAAAAATAGGCATAAATACGAGAAAAGGCATAATTGATGCAGCTTCTTTGTACTCTCCGCCTAATAAAATAACAATAATATCTTTACCGGCAATACTTAAAATTGCTACCAGAAACATTACAAAAGCGACTGCAGTTGATATGTAGCGAAAAAAATCTCGATCATCCGGTTTGTTTTCAAATTTTTCATATGCCACAGGTGTCCAAAATGTTGAGAAGGTTTGTCTTAATACCATTACTAAAGCTACTAATCTCATAGCAGCAGCATATAGTCCCAATTCATCGAAATCAGCCCACTGACGAATAGCAATCTTATCAAAGGATTCTAATAGCCATGTGATAAAAATAGTGAATACAAATGGAGTACCAAAACGTATAACTTCTGATTGTGAATGTTTGACATTCTTTACTTTTAAATTTTTAGGATTCCAAAACTGTCTTCCAAAATAAATGCCAACCACTACAAGAATAATAAATGTCATAACCTTCGAAAAAACCAATACTTTAAAGGATGAACCTATAATAAAAAACACTATAAAAATAAATAGTAAATTAAATACCCTTTGAAGGATTTGCAGTAAAGAGTACAGATTTCCTTTTTGCTGCATACGTATAACCAATTGAGCGTATCTAAACAGCAACTGCGCAATAATTCCTATTATAAATACGATAGCAAAACTAAAATCGGCATCACCTATCATAAAGTTGGTGATCGGTTTATAAAAGATTAACGTAATTACTATCATAAGCACTGTCGTTAAAATCGGTACCCTTAAAGAATTATATAACAACGCCCCACGTTTTTCAGGCTCTTCTTCATAAAAAAACCTTATGAAGGCTTGATCTGTCCCAAAGACAGTCAGTATCATTCCGACTTTTAAAAACAAATCAAACATGGAGAATTGGCCAAAAGCATCTGGTGGTAGAATCCTTGTTGTTACCATCGTAGTTAGCAAGCCTAAAATTAATCCAGCCCAACTACCGTATGAGAATTTCAAAAACTTCTTGATTAAGTTATCTTTCATTGATACCCTTCTTTGATATAATTTTTAAAGTCTTAGCCTGTTGAAAATACTATATATATAGGATGATCCAATTTTCTGTTTTAGCTTTTCAAGTCTACCTTTTTTGGATATAAAGTTTTCTGTTGGATTTTTTACTACAATTTCCGTATTCTCAAATATATTTTTTATAGTTTTTTTTCTATCCTGCCATTTCCATTTAACTAACGCTTCTTTCCTAGCTTTGTTTTTAATATTATTTAATTCATGTTGATTATTAATATAAAATTGCATGGCCTCGATTAATGATTCTTCTTTAGCGATGGATAACGGCCAATAATATCCATCACTTCTACTCCGGAAATAATCTATATTTACCAAATAACCAACATTATTATTGATTACTTCATTCATGGGAGGGTGGTCAGTTGTAATCACTGGTAATCCTGATGCTAATGCTTCATACATTGTTAAGCCCAGTCCATCTAACATTGTTGGATAGACATAAACATCACCTAAATAATATAACCCAGGTGCAGTAACTGTTTTTTCAATAACTTCTATATTATATAGTTTCAAGTTTTCTATACTGTAACTAAAGTTTTTTTCAAAGTCTTTTTGAGTGTGTATAATCAATTTTGCACTTTCATATATTTTTCCATTTATAAACGCATCCACGACAAAAGTTGTTCCCTTGCGATTTGACATTCCAGCAGAATGATAAAAAGTTAATACTTGATTTGGACTTTCACTTGGCAAAAATAAATCGGTATCGGTTCCCCAAGGGACATAAAAAGATTGAGGATGGTCTTTAAACACACTATAATGGCGCTTAGTGTTACAAATCAAAAAATCATACAAATAAAATTCTTTAACCGTATTATCTTTATAATAATCTATATAACTACCTATTTTAATATGAGGTAAGTGCCGTTTAAGTTTAATTACAATTTCTATTTCTTTTTGTTCATTAAAAAAAATAGTATCAATTTTATTTTTTTTAATCCATTTTTTGAAATGATTAAAATTTATATTACTATTTAATAATTGTGGACTCCAAGTAACGTAAGAAAAATCCCAATTCGGATCATTTTTTCCATATTGTTCACCTCCGCGAGCGTACACAAAAACATCGTGATCATCTTTTAAAAGTTCCATGTATTGTTTTGTTACATAAGCTGCGCCCCTTTCAAACCAAGTACTAACAAAGCCAATTTTCATTTCTCATATCTCCTCTCTTTTATAAACAGCTTTGAATGCCTACTATAAATTCGGTATTCTTTCATTCATTATTAATTAGTTAGTATACTCCACCTTTGGATTTTTACGTGGTTGAGTTTCCTCGTTAATTAAGGTTCCCATAAACGCAAAGAACAAGATAGACGGATAAATGAAATAAGTGTTTATAAACAATATATATTCTGTCATCCCTATTAAAAAATATGCGGAGAAAAAATAAATATACTTATGTTTATCTCTATTTCGATATACCTCTTTAAATAAAAAGCCTATTAATAACAAAAACAAGATAAGACTTATAATACCATATGCTCCAGTAATTTGAACGATAATATTGTGTGCATGGTATAAGTCAAATGTATTAGTGAAATAGGCTTCTCCATTTCCAAACAACGTAATCCCATTCTTAAGAGTTTCAACCCACATATCCACTCTTCCTGCAGATATTGAGTTTAAATCCACAACTCCACTAATTTCTCTTTTATATAAAAAAGCATTAAATATGTTATCGTATAAAATAAAGGCGACACCTATAATTACACCCGTTACTACAAGCCGTTTTAATAAATCAACAAAAGAAGAGGTTTTTCTAGCAAACACTCTTAATAATAAAGTTGCCGATACTATAATTAAAAATGTTAATAATGAAGTTCTATGAGTTGTTATAAATATTATAAGAAGTAATCCAATCAGATAAGTTGTTTTAATAAACGGATTCTTTAATATAATAAATCCAATCAATGTTATAGAAATCACACTAATTAATATAGCCAAGCGATTCCATGGCTGAAGAATCGTAAGCAACGGAAGAACTGAGAGGACTGCAGCAGCTAAAAAAGTGTTCTTGTATTCCATAATTCCTTTATTAAAAAAGACCAGCGGAACTATTATCAAATAAAAAAGGAATTCAATCTGCACAAATTCGTTGTTTAATAGTTTAGAAATTAATACCGAAGAAATGAATAATTCCCAAAGGAAAAGTAAAATTAATTTCTTTTTAGTCAAGTTATATTTGTAGATAATAGTAAAGGGCAATACTATCAACGATATGATTAGCATTACAATCCAGCCGTCCTCTACTTTTTCATGCAAGTTATACAAGTCTAAGGATATTAAATTACTAAAGAAAAATAGACCAGTTAACAATATTAGTAAAAAAACCTGTTTTATTCTAATTCGTTCATATATCATAAAGTTCCCTCTGTACATTATTAGTTTTTTAATATATACAAGTCTAAATAGATTGCGTTCATAGTATCTACAAGTACACAAGTTCATCCAGACGCAGCTTTTTTAATTGGCAGGTTGTTAGCTTTTGGACTCATCGCTGGGCTTTACAATGTTTGGTTAGTTACTTCCTAAATTTAATGACTTTCCTTTATTTATCATAAGCGCCGTTGAGAAGATTTGGTTAGGAGTATTGACCATCCTTGATCAGTTTTTGAACTTTTTCATCTCTCCAACATCTATATAAAAATACTTTTAAAAAAACATCTAATAAAGAATTAAAAAGTATTGTCATTAAAAATTAACAGCAAACTAAGGAATTTGCTATTTATAAAGGAACATAAGAAGCGTTCCAACAAGAGTTGTTGCATAAATTTAACAACTTAAAACCAAAAACACCTGATAAACAAATATAATGCACTTAAGTGTTATTTTTATTGCTTCTCACTCTTCGCAAGCCAATTAAATTTGCTGCTAACATTGTTAACTTACTGAAATACCCTACAAGCATTATTTGTATTAAGTATTTTTTCATTTTTTGTGTTCCATGAATAGATATTTTTTTTATTATTGTTTTAAGATTTGGTGGCATAATCCTTGATATACTAAAATATCTTCTATAATTTAAAAAGTTATCTTCTTCCAGCCAAATTTCGGGTTGTCCTAAACCAACCCTCCATTGTTTTTTTATTAACTCTATGGATGTTCTTGCAATTTTATAAACTATTGCCTTTTCACTATATGCAAGTTCACAATCACTTCTAGTAGCTTTTCTGGTCCATCTTACATCTGCCCCTGAACGGACACCTTCAACAAACATACCAACTTTATTAAATACTTCTTTTCTAATGAATAAATTTGCGGTTTTTGCAACTCCACGTTCAACTGATTCTTTCATATTTATATTAGTTAAAGAATCATAAATTTTTCCAGCAGATTTCTTACCTTGAAAATCAAATAAAACATTACCTGCTATAATGTCTGCATTCTTTTTGGTTAGTGTATCTACACCATTAGATAACCAATTGACCGAAGGACGACAAGTAGAATCTAACAAAACTATTATATCACCATTACTTACTTCTATTCCTCTATTTCTTGCTGAGTATGGGCTATTTAAATAATTATATTCAAATAAGAGTTTGACATCATTATACCGTTTGACAATTTCAACGGTTTCATCAGTCGATCCATTATCGACTACAATTACTTCCTTTGTATAGTTATCAATTTTGTTTTTTTTAATTCTCAATAAAGTATCTTCTATTGCTTCAGCATCATTATAAACTGGAATGATTATTGATATAACTTTTTGCAAAAAACCGCTCCTTTCAATCCTCGACTAATCTCTTTAGACCAATGAACAAGGCAAATGTTTTCGATAGAAAATATGCTTTTTGGTGCTCTCATTGGGTTACTCTTGTATTAACTTTGACAATTTTTATATACAATTTCTCTCTGAGATGTCTATATTTAAACGTAGTATCAATAGATCATAATAATATTGATTCACTTGTTTATTAAAAACCTAGTATATTCGTACATCCTTGATTCAAGGGTAATAGAGTCTTCATTATTCTTATTAAACGTAAAGTCCTTTTCATTATAAGTAAGATCGATTTGTTTGTTTACAATTAAATTTACAAAATCCTTTTTATTCCCAATAATGTTCTCAAACACTTTATAAATATAAGGTAATTCAAACCCTGGTGCATTATATGAAAAACCATAAATATTAAAATGATTATTTTTAACATGAGGCATTTTATTACCATCGAAACGTATACTCTTACGTAACAACCACTTATAAAGCTTTTTATCAAAACAATATTGAACTTGCTTTTTAAAACGTTTACTATTAAAATAATCTATTTCAAAACCGTGATCTTTGATTAATGCAAACGCATATATATTAAATAAATGATAACCATTCTCCTTGTAATACAACCTTATTTGGTTTGCTTTCTGTTTTAACAATTTGTAGATTTTATCCTTTAAATTTTCATTAAAATTACCATAATTAATATAATGTTTTATTAACCCATTAGAGTATGATTTTATATGTTCATCAATATTATTTAAAAAAGCTTTACATCTTATTCTTATTTCTAGGTCATTTTCAACAGATAGAACTTGAACTCCTGCAGCAGCAAACCATAATTGATGATTGAAAGTCAAATCAAAACCTTTTTTCTTTCCATCAATGTCCATTATTTCCCACATTTTGTATTCTTTATCAAATGGAGTCATCAAAAAGAGTTTTTTTGCTAAATCTATATATTTTCTCTCACCTGAAGCCTTAAATGCTGAAACTAAGCCTTCAATAACCCAAGCTGGTCCAATAACGCCATTGGATAAATCTTTATTTTTATCTTGTCTACAATAAACCGTTTTGTCAAAGGGGCGTACTTCTTTAGACAGCAAATAATCTCCACATTTATTGATTGCATCTAGATATACTGGATTTTGGTCTCTTAAGTAATAATAATAAAGAGTTGTAATAAAATGTGCTGTATTTCTAACCGGTGTTTCATTATCATAATAAGGCCCATTATTGCCTCCGGGAATGTATCCTTTGGTATTTAGTTCATTTATTTTTCTTTTTACGATAACATCCAATATTTCATTGATAGTCAACTAATATTCTCCTTCTATAAATTCAGTTTCTTTAGAACTTCATAGTTTTGTTTCACGTTTCTTCCGAACAGTAGAAAGCGAGGACAGTAAGTAGCCCTAAATTGTTTCACTGTAAAAATTTTATGCAACATGGTAATTCTATTCTTCTTAACTATAGAATCACAAAATGTCTATGAAAGGGTACTACTGCTTTTCAAAAAGCAGATAGAGATAGAGATACCATAGGTATGTCGAAGATATTAACAACAAAAACTAAGATTTAATTCTCTTTATAACTATCAATTTTACTTCGTTTGTAATTTACTAAATGTTTTTCGTTTTAATAAGCCTACTACCCGACTGAATTTTGACTCCATTAAAATTCTACCTCTTATCATTATATAAATCATATTATAGTGATTTCGTTTTACTAAAAATAGAAAAATCCCTTACCTGCATATTTCATATTTATAATTTCGTTTATAATAACTCCTATTTCACAGGAATTAATTCTGCCTCTTTTTTGATCCAATCTAACCGTTGTTTTCTGTTCATATCCACTTCAGGACTAAATATTTTATCAAAAGCTTTAATTGTATTATAAATGTACTCAATGTAAATTAACGATAACAACTTTTGATTAGTTTTATTCCATTTAAAATAATCAAAGCCGATATTTATATAATGCTTTACTAATATCGATATGTAATTGAAATTTCCGCCACTTATTGCTCCATATCATAATAAAATGAGTGTATAGTACGTATAATTAAAGCGTACTTTAGTACTATCTACATATCTAGAAAATAAAAACTTCGTCTTGATGTCGTTTTAAGTCCGGAAAATATATAGAGTTATCTTTTATTACTTTTAAATTAAAAAGTTTATTCCAAGGTGCCCCCTGTATTCCCCATTTAAAATTAGCATCAAAAAAAAGGTGGTAGTTTTTACGTATATACTTCCCGGTGTATGTTGTCGTATTGCTTGGTATTTATTAGCTTAATCTTCGAACCCATCTTCTATAAGGCAAACCAAACATACTAATCAGATTTTGTTCCATCGCAGTATCCATAATATTTAACTGCTTCAGTTCTAGTATATCATCAGCGTCCATGAAAAATGCCATAATCCCCTGAAGCCTCATTTATACAATATTTCTTGCAGGCCCAGAGCCATTATTTCAGTATGAAATGACTTTATTTATACTAATACCGCTTATATCTCTGGCATACATCCACTGTATATCAACGACGCCGTCATCAATAATCAGAATTTCTTTTGGGTAAGTTTGTTCTAATAAGATTCTATGCAATCCGATAACGTAGAACCCATATTAAAGACAGGTAATATAATACTTACCTTTTTCATTTACAACACCTTTCAATGAATTATTTATATCTTTATAAAATCATCAATAATCTCAATTATATTTCCTTTTCCTTTAAATCTTTTCTTAATGGGATTTTCAAACAGGCTTTGAATAGAACCTTCTAATTCACTTACATCGTCAACTTTTATTACATAACCATTTCCCGAAAAAAAATCTACAATTTGTAACTGATGATCATCTGAGTGTTCCCCATATTTTTCTCTTCTTGGAATGGCTACAACCTGCTTATGGGCTTTAAGAGCTTTTATAATTGCTCCTGTTCCACCATGTGTAATAACAAGGCTTGCGTTATTAACTGCATGATCATACTTATCAGCAGGCATAAAATTTTTATATTCAAAGTATTGTGGAAACGTATGTTGATGCCCAATCTGCTAAGACATTATCATTTATTTGCCATCCTGATAGTAAATCTATCTCCTTAAGGAGCCCTATCAAACTGGAAACCTTTTCGTGCCTAAACAAACAAAAATCAATAGATACTCCCCCCATAAACTGCCCCAGGATAGAACTTTAATAAACTTTCCCATTGAACGATAAATAAATCAGCATGTTTGTACATAAAACGACCAGTTCTTGTTGTATCATGCATTCTAGCAAAGGTCTCTATAAATATAATTTTTGATTTAGTAATCTTTGACAGTCATGGACTCCTATAATTCCACCCGTGCTTATATATGAGTAGCCTTTCTTTAGGTAAATAAAAGACTATAATCAGGTATAAACATCTTAGCAAAACAGGTTTTTGTTTAGCACCAGCCTGTAGCATAAAGTAGTCTATATCATTGTTGTTAATCTCTGTTTTTTCAGTAACAACCACGCTTGAATACTTTTGCATCAAAGGTTTTAACATAAGCAATTGTTCCAGATGCCCTCCTGAAGCAGACACAAACAATAGCTTTGGTTCTTTTGTTTTTGTCATATTTATAAACCCTCTCCAAATCAGCTTCATTCTACATTATCGCTTAGTATATTTATATATTACAAAATCACCTTGACCGGAATCACAGAGTATTATAGATCTTACATATCGAGATAAGTTTGCATCACTAAAATACTTAAACCCCACTGCCTCAGAAGCTTTTATACTGGGAATATTGTCTTTCTGTATATAATCATAAGCATTAGCAAATTCCAAATTCGAGCGTTTTAAAATAAATTCAAGTAACGTTACCGAAAGTTTCTTTCCTCTATACCCCTCACAAATAAAATACGGACCGACCATTATATCTTTTTTTGAAGCGAATTTATACCTATTATCCCTGCCACTTTGTACTAAGCAATAGCCAGCATATTCTCCTTGGTATTTTAAGTAAAAAACCTTGAAACCAGAAAAATATGCCATTAAAAGTCTGAGCCTCCTCTTCAACGTCAAAGGTTCCAAATTCACATAAAATGGTTTAAAAATAGTAGGAGTATATTCATAAAAACTTATATCACCCTGCTCAAACACTTTTTGCATAATCCGAATCCCCTTGTATTTTTCATCTCTTACTGGATGATAGTTTTGCTTTCAGATTTTTTATATTACCAAATGTATTTAAAATTAGAGAAAAAACATTAGCGACTATAGGCTTGAAATCATCTTTTGAAAATATGGCATAATGAATATTAGTTGGTTTTTTTAAAAAGTAACCTATCTCTTGTTCAAATCTATCTTTATTAAACACAAAATTTAATATATCTCCTGGAATCAACCACTGACAATATTCTTCAAATTTATTGTTCTTTAATAAGTCGATCTTTTTATTTAAAGCCAACTTTGCAAAGACATTTGGAAAGTCAGTACCAAGTTGGACAGCTAACGCAATGTTTGCAGAAAACCGTGGGTTTATTTCCATTAAAAAATATTCCCCTGTACGTTGATCTACTATAAATTCAACTTCAGCAAAACCAGTCCATCTTATTTTTTTCATGAATTCAATTGTTTTATTTTCAATTTCAGGTAGTGAAATTGTCTTCCATAATGTAACAGGGCCACCTTCTACCGGGAATTCTCTGATTCCCTGGTATGTACAAGCAGCTTTCAATTCGTGGTTCTGATCTAATATAACTAACACTTGAATCTTGTCAAATTCACCTGTGATGTATCGTTGTACAATTGGCAAAGGATAATCTTCATGTATTTCTTTGTATTTTGAATTTAGTTGTTCACTGTTTTCAACATAAGCGATTCCCCGAGATCCAGAACTTAATCTTGGCTTTATAATTGCTGGATATTCTATATGAGAGATTATCTCTTGCAACTCGTTAATATCGTTAAGAAAATAAGTCGTAGGACAAGTTATTCCATGCTCAATCGCATTTTTCATAGTCTTACCTTTATCTCTCGCGATCATAAAAGAGTCGTATTCAGGAAGCAATGTCTTTGTATTGTTTAGAACTTCAATGTTAGATATTATTAAGCCGACTGTTTCGTCTTCCATCGGCATAACGACATCAATTTCATATGCATCAATAACGCTTTCCAGCTCTTCTAAAAAAATGTCTTTTTCATCTATTGGATTTGGAAGGTGAACAAATGATGCACAATATTTACTGGATCTTGACATATTAATTTTTTTATCCGACCCGGCTATCACATGAAAGCCTTGTTTGCCAAGACTTCTGACAGCGCATAATGCCTTCCGTGATTCGCAATCTGTTACTAAAACTTTTTGCATTTAGGTTCACCTACAACCAAACATAATAGCTATCTATTTTTGTTCATTATATACTGTGTTTTCCAGATTCCACTTAGGGCTGAGAATTGAACTCATCCTTTTAAGTGAATATCTTGGAGGGTTGGTTAATTTGTGTATATTTAAACTTATCTTAGATACTTTCTCGTTATTTATAATAAGGTTTATCAACTTTAACAAAGGTTTAATAATCGAAAAAAGTTGGTTTGGAATATAAAAGACTTTTTTTACATTGCCAATTTGTTTTTCTAGTTCGATAAAATCAATTGTATTAATATATTCAGAATCAACTACATTATAAATTCCGGATATCTCTTCACGTGATGACAACCATTTCAAAATGAAATCTATAACATTATTAACAGATACAAAGTGATAGTCCTTTCCTTTGCCAACCCTAAAAGCTATATTAGGATGGCTTATATAGATTCTTTTGTATGCATCTTTCATATATCCTTTGTCATATACGGGCGCAAACCTTGCTATTGTGCAATTTGTAGAATGTAAATTCGCTTTTTCAATTAATGTTTGTTCAGCTAATTGCTTAGAATGAGCGTAATCTGAAATGGGCTCAGGTTTACTTTCTTCCGTTATATACTTTGATTGTTTATCTCCATATACATCAACAGTACTGGCAAAAAAGATATTGGCACCAGAGTTAATGGCGGCTTCAAACAAACATTTACTGGCTAAGGCGTTTACCCTATAAAATTCATTCCAACTGATTTTTTTTCGGTTTTTCAAATGCGCAATAGCTGCTAAGTGAATAACAGCTTCTATATCATAAGTGTCAAAAAGACTTTCTACAGAGAGAGGATGGGTGATGTTCATTTTAATATGTTTATAATTTTCACTTCCTTTTTTGATACTATCACTTGTTGATATGCCCAATACTTTATACCCCTTATTCAACATTGCATCTACTAATTTGGAACCAATAAAACCGTTACTGCCTGTTACTAAAACATAACCCATTATATCCCTCTTTACTTTTGCACTATAGTTCGGCTCCAAGGGGTTTAAAATTAACCCCTTCATTTTTCAAAAAACGTAATAGTTTATTTAGTTTTTTTAAATTACCTTTTCTTCCTACAGTTGCTCTAAATTTATCCTTTCGAGGTATGTTAGAAGATAGCGGTAATGGTATATCTGTTAACTCAAAAGGATGTAAATAGAATACAAAACTTGACTGTTTTTTAAAATGATTTTTAATCAATTGTTTAATAACCGGGTATGGAAATAACCGTAAGTATCCACCGCCTGAAATTGGAATATTGTACTTTCCAATTTGATAAGTTGGTACTTCAAATTCTAAAAAGTCATCGTTCTGGTATATTAAATCTTCTTTTTTTACATAACCGCTCAAATCTAAATCCTCGTATAATGGATGTTCCGCGAAGCTAATATAACTGGAATCATATTCATATCCACACTCTTTAAGAAGATTTAGTTTACTGCGATTCATTGTGAAACAAGAAGCCCTGTAACCCTTAACAGTATCCTCACCTACAATTCTATCCAAGATGTTTTTAGCTTTTATTATTTGGTCTCTAAACTCTTCGTCTGTTTTATTATATAAGAGATCGTGGTCTAAGCCATGACATCCTATCTCATGTCCTCTATCTCGGATTTCCCTAATAATATCTGCATATTCTTCAGCTATTTCACCCACAACAAAAAATGTTGCTTTAATTCCCAAGTCATCTAACATATCTAAAAACGTAAAAATTTCAGGAACTGTTTTTGCTTTATGTTTATCAACTTCATAGTCTTTCAAGTAGTCCAAATGATACCACTCTTCAAGATCTATCGTTAAATAGGCTTTCTTCATTTTGAGTACTCCTTCTCACTTGCTGCCTCTTCTTTGGTTTGTGCACCTGTTCCGCCTTCCACAACGCCATCACTTTTGATAACACTAATAAACGTCCCAAAGAAACATTTTACATCGAACTTAAAACCGATATTTTGTACATACTCACCATCAAGCTGGGCTTTTACATCAATCGGGAGCTCATCACGGCCTTTAATTTGTGCCCATCCAGTTAAACCTGGTAGAACATCGTTGACCCTGTATTTGTCCCTTTCAGCGATCAAGTCATATTGATTCCACAATGCCGGGCGGGGACCAATAATGCTCATGCTGCCGCCAAGGATATTAAAAATCTGCGGCAGTTCATCAAGCGATGTTTTTCTCAAAAATTTACCCATTTTTGTTATATACTGGTCCGGATCTCTCAGTAGATGGGTCGGTGTGTCCTTTGGTGTATCAATCCGCATCGTCCGGAATTTTAGTAGATTGAAGTGCGTTTTGTTAATGCCAACCCGTTTTTGCCTGAAAAGTACCGGACCCTTGGAATCCAACTTGATGCCAATCACAAGAATCAAGTAAACAGGTAATAATACTATTAGACCGATTAAAGACAGTATAATATCGGTTAGGCGCTTTAGTTTTAAATACATATTATGACGCTCCTAGATGGTTAGTGGATTAGAACTTAACTGGATTTCAAATAATTTACTAAGCTTCTTCCTTACCATGGAAGTGTTTTTAATATGTGTGCATCCAACCAACTGCTAAACCACTAAACAATAATTAATAGAATACAAGGCAATGTGCCAGGCTTTTAAGCCCAACACCTGCCATATATTGATAGAATTAATTCTTAACACCCTGTTTAGCAGCCAGTTCCTCAACCAACGCTGTTACATCCTGACCAATATCCGGATCTTTCATAGCATATTCCAAAGTCGTTTTGATAAAGCCATACTTCTCACCAACGTCATAACGTTTACCTTCAAAGTCATACGCATAAACATCCTGATCCTGATTCAACATTTGAATGGCGTCAGTTAATTGGATTTCGCCGCCTGCACCGATTTCATGCTTGTCAAGATGTTTGAAGATTTCCGGTGTCAGGATATAGCGACCCATAATGGCCAAGTTTGATGGTGCTTCACCTTGTGCAGGTTTTTCGACAAAGTGGTCGACTTTGTAGCGTCTGCCTTCTATTGTGCTTGGATCGACAATACCATAGCGTTTTGTTTCTTCATGCGGCACTTGCTGGACGCCGACAACGGATCGCTCGGTTTCTTCAAATTGCTGAATGAGTTGTCTTAAACCGGGTGTTTCGGATTCAACGATATCGTCACCCAAGAGCACGGCAAATGGATCATCGCCTATGAATTTCCGTGCGCACCAGACGGCATGGCCGAGGCCTAGCTGTTCTTTTTGCCGAATGTAGTGAATATCGACATTAGATGTCTGATTCACTTTTTCCAGCAGTTCGAACTTTTCTTTTTTCATGAGATTTTCTTCCAGCTCGAAGTTGTTATCGAAATGGTCTTCAATTGCACGCTTATGTTTCCCTGTTACGATAATGATATCTTCAATGCCTGAGTTAACGGCTTCCTCAACGATGTATTGGATCGTCGGTTTATCAACAATCGGCAACATTTCTTTCGGCATTGCTTTGGTTACCGGCAGGAAGCGTGTTCCCAGGCCTGCTGCCGGAATGATTGCTTTTTTGACTGTTGTCATCGTATAGCCCCCTCTAGTTTTTTCTTTATGACCCTTGTGCTGTTAGCAAGGTTTGTTCCGTATAAACAATTTTCATTATATCATCTTTTAAATGGTCCGGATCCGTTTTATTGAGCTTATCTATTAAATCCATGATAAGTGATGCATCCACCTCAACTGTCCGTCCCACATAAATCTTCTCATACACTTCCCCGGGATGGACTTCTTCATCACTGAGCAGTTCCTCATACATTTTTTCACCAGGCCGTTTGCCGCTAAATTCAATGCCGATGTCTTCTTCGGAATTACCTGATAGTTTAATAAGGTTGCGGGCGAGGTCGACAATTTTGACCGGCTCACCCATATCAAGCACGAAGATTTCGCCACCTTTAGCCAATGTGCCGGCCTGGATGACAAGCCGGGATGCTTCCGGGATTGTCATGAAATAGCGTGTCATTTCCGGATCGGTAACCGTGACCGGGCCGCCCTGTTCGATTTGCTTTTTGAACAATGGGATGACACTGCCGCGGCTGCCGAGGACGTTGCCGAATCGGACCGCGACGAATTTGGTCTTGCTGCGTTTGGCCAAGTCCTGAACGACCATTTCCGCGAGTCGTTTGGTGGCTCCCATCACGTTTGTCGGTCTGACGGCTTTATCGGATGAAACAAGTACGAACTTTTCGGCACCGTATGTATCAGCTGCTTCGGCAACGTTTTTCGTGCCGATGACGTTGTTTTTGACCGCTTCATGCGGGTTGAATTCCATAAGTGGCACATGCTTATGTGCGGCCGCATGATAGATGATCGCCGGCTGATACGTTTCGACAATTTCGAACATGCGATGGCGGTCCTTTACATCACCGATGACCGGGATAATCTCGATGTCGGTATCACCGTATTCCTTCTTCAATTCCATATCAATTTGATAAATGCTGAACTCGCCGTGACCGACGAGCAGAATCCGACCGGGTGTGAATGTCATCAACTGACGGCACAATTCCGAACCGATTGATCCGCCGGCACCGGTGACCATGACCGTACTGCCGGTGACGTATTCCGATATCGAGTCAATATCCAATTTAACCGGGGCACGTCCGAGCAAGTCCTCGACCTCGACATTTTTCAGGCTGCTGACCGAGACTTTCCCGGTCATGAGATCCTCGATTTTCGGGATCATCTGCACTTTGGTGTTTGTCTGGTTGCAGTAATCCACGATTTTTTTCAATTGACCATTGGCGAGCGACGGAACGGCAATTACGATATGCTCGATACTTTCCTGTTCGGCAATTGTTGGGATATCTCTTACCTTGCCTAAAACGGGAATATCATAGATCTGCATTTTTTGTTTGGTTAAATCGTCATCGACAAACGCCATCGGGTTCAGCTCGGCGTTTTCCTGTTCATTTTTCAGCTGGCGGGCAATCATGGCACCTGCAGCACCTGCCCCGACAATCAGGGTTCGTTTTTTCTTATCCGTGTTGGCGATATAATGATCACGATAAATGCGCCAGGCGAAGCGCGATCCGCCGATCAGGATAATATGTAATAACCACGTGACAACCAGCGCGCGATTGTAAATGGAAAAATCATTCACTAAAAATTGCACAATCCCTGCCGATATAATGGATAGCGTGATAGCTTTCACAATCGCCAGCAGCTCACCAACACTCGCATATGCCCAGACTTTGTTGTACAGCTTGTAAACGGAAGCAAATAAATGATGAAAGATTAATAATGCAATGGCGCTGATAATAATGGCGTTAAGCTCCAGCACTTCCGTGTATGGATAGACAACCCATGATGCAATAAAAATGGCTGTACTGACAATGATGGAGTCGAGCAGAACGAGCAGCGTGAGTCGTGTTCGGTATGTCAATGATATCACTCCCTCCTGAAGCAATCATGATTTTTTCTCTTCCCTAGACTATAACAAGTGATTATTAACTGACTGTTACTATGATATTAAATTTACTGTCACATTTTGTTCCACACGAGAAATCATACTAAAGTCTTAGTCATATTTTAAGTGAAAAACAAAGAAAAAAGTCACTTTCTCCTAATTCCTGTAAATTTTATGCAAATAATCGATAACCTGCCCTCGGTTGTGAATCCCGAGTTTTTGATAAATTTCGCTGATGTAATTTTTAATCGTGCCTTCACCGAGGCGTAATTTATCGGCAATTTGTCTGTTTGATTGGCGTTCCATGAGCAGGTAGGCTATTTCCTGTTCGCGTTTTGTCAGATGAATTCCCCGATTTTCCAGCCGGATGCCGAGAATGGCACTTTTGTCCATTGACAGCTCGCGAATGCGGCGTGCCAGAATCGAGGCAACGTCACCTGAGAGAACAACCTGCCCGCGGTAGGCATCCCGAATCGCCTGGTATAATGTGTCCGGAAACAGTTCCTTAACCAGGAAACCATCTGCCCCGACACTGATGCCTCTGATGGCCAGGTCTTCATTAATACTGGTTGTGAGCATGATGACTTTAACCCTGGGGTATGACTCCTTGATTCGCGCTGTTGCTTTGATTCCGTCCAGCTCAGGCATATGAATATCCATCAGAACGATATCAGGCCGCAATTCGCTGACCAGCTCCACTGCCTGATCGCCGTTTGATGCGGTCGCAATCACTTCCATATCGTCCTGTGTATCAATCAGTGCCTGCACACCTTCCAAAAACAGGCGTTGGTCTTCTGCGAGCAACAGCTTTATCAACGTCCACAGCCCCCTTTTTCATCGATAACCTAAGTATACACGACAGCTTATGCAGATTTATGTATACCCTGAAAATAAGGAAACGCCGGATACAGCTTATGGTCTACATCCGGCGAGAATTCTAAAATAACCCGAGAAATTTCTTCTTTTTAACCTGCTGTGGTTCATCTTTGTTGACGTTCTGGCCGTTAATGAGTAATTGTGCATTTTCCATGAACAGATATGTCATCTCATTGCCATGCTGGTCACTCAGTTCCTGGAATGCTTCATCCATCACAAATCCCCGTGTTGTTGTGTTATGCGCATCAGAGGCGAGAAAATGTGTCAGATTCGCTTCAACAAGCTGGTGGGAGAATTTCTGGATGTTTTTCCCGAAATTGCCATTAAGGCTTGCCGCGGTCACCTGCGTTAATGCACCCTTTTGCACAAATTCATAAAGCATGGATGGGTGCTGACTAATAGCGGAATTCCGCTCGGGGTGTACAATCACAGGTATGTAACCGGCCACCTGAATATCAAACAGCATTTGTTTGGCATACCTTGGCACGTGGCTGGACGAGAACTCAACAAACAGATATTTGGTATCGTTGAGTGCCGCCAGATCACCGTTTTCAATGTCACCAACCATATCCCCATTGATCCGTGTTTCTTGTCCGGGAAGGATGGTAACAGGTATATTCTCTTCTTTCAACTGTTCATTCAGGTCATGGGTGTAGCTGATGATATCGTTTTTTAGGTTATTAAAGACGCCATTCCGGTGATGCGGTGTGGCCACAATCGTATGAATCCCCTGCTGTGCGGCGGTTTGTGCCATTGCGAGGCTGTCTGTGATTGTCCCGGCACCATCATCGATCCCCGGTAAAATATGACAATGTATATCAATCAATCGCGTCACGTCCTGTCGAAAAAAGCTTTAACTAGCCGTATTATAACAAAATTCGAAGGTGTTTTACAGTCTAACTAAAAAAACTTGCGAACCCGGGATTTTCTGATGCGTTCGGGCATTTCTTTTGCAATGGGCTTGTCATGGAATATATACCCACTGTTTTCTATGAACATATCGGACATCGTTGCCTCAAGTGACCGGTAAGCTTTGGCTAAATGAATCGTCTTCGCATCATGGGCGTTTGAAGCAATGATATGTACCATATTAGCGTCGAGCAGTTGCTGTGTCAGTTTTTTCACCTTTTTCCCATTGGTACCGATCACGCTAGCTGCATCTGCCTGTACCGCAGCGCCGTTTTTTACCAGGTCATAGAGTATATTCGGGTTTTCCGCAATGCTCGCGTTTCTTTCCGGATGGGCAAGGACCGGGATGTAGCCGTCTCGTTGTAAATCAAAAATGAGGCGGTGCGTATATGGCGGCAGATGTGTTTCCGGCAATTCAATCAGAACATATTTGCTGGACTGATTCAGCGGCAATAGGAGACCGCGTTTCAGATCACCCGCGATATCTTCATAGAGATGAATCTCCTGCCCTGGGACGATATCCACTGGAATGCCGTGCTGCTGGATTTGTGCATTGACAAAGTCAGTCGCACCAAGGATGTCCTGTCGCTCGTTTATATACTTGCCGTTGTTATGGTGCGGTGTTGCGATAATGGTGTCTATCCCCTGATCTGCTGCCTTTTTGGCCATTGCGATGGTCTTTTTCAGCAGCTTGGGGCCATCATCAAGTCCCGGCAATATATGACAATGTATGTCAATCATTCATACCACTCCCCGCTTCGATATACCCTATTCCGGAGTGTCTTAACGTATTATAGGACTATTGTACTATTTCCCAATATACCAAGACTCCTTACCCGTCGGCAAGGAGTCTGGTCGTCTTGTTTACGTGCCGTAGTAATAATAATAGTTGGCTTTCTTTTTCTCGACACCGTTCAGGACAGTCCCGAGAAATTTCGCTGTTGATGATTGCAGGACATCAATCGATTTCTCGGCCGATTCATATTCCGTCTGCTTGCTGCGGACGATGAGCATTGACCCATCACATAGATTCGCCAATATTTGCGCATCCGTAACAGCGAGGACCGGCGGCGTATCAAACAGGATGATATCATACGCCATTTTCGCTTCCTTGATGAATTGTTCCATTCGTCTGGAGCCAAGCAGCTCGGATGGATTTGGCGGAATCGGGCCGCATGCAATAACATCAAGATTTTCGACATCCGAGTATGTGACTGTATCCTGAAGTGAAGCATCACCGACAAGGATATTGCTTAACCCGCTCAGGTTATCCAGTCTGAACGTATAATGAACAGTCGGTTTACGCATATCGGAATCGACGAGCAGTACTTTCTTGCCTTGCTGGGCGTAAACGACAGCAAGGTTTGCCGCACTGGATGACTTCCCTTCCGACGGGCCGGATGAGGTAACCATAAGGCTTTTGAGCTCATGGTCTGCCGATGAAAACTGTAAATTGGTGCGCACCGTACGAAATTGTTCAGCAATCGGTGATCTCGGATTCATTTTCGTAATTAGATGCCTGATTTTGCTGTTTTTAGATTGATTTTTTTTGCGATTGCGCGCCACTGTAACCACCCCGTTTCATTCTGTTTGCGGCCGACTGAACCTCATCCGAGCGGACGTCTGAGTCATCAATATGGCTGATAACCCCTAATACAGGTACACCCAGTTTGTCTTCAACGTCGGATTCTGTTTTGATCGTGTTGTCCAGATACTCAATCAGGAATGCCAGACCAACACCAAGCATGCCGCCAAGCACGATGGCAATCGCGATGTTCAGAAGTGGCTGCGGGCTCACCGGTGATGGATTGGGTGATAGTTCCGCTGCGGACAAGATGCTGACATTATCGACGTTCATAATGTCCGGAATCTCTGATTGAAACGTTGTCACCGTTGTATTCGCGATGTCACGGGCCAGGTTCGGATCCGGATCTGTTGCGGTAACGGTAACAACCTGGGAATTCTCGGCGCTCTCCACGGTGATTTTATCTGAAAGCTGAGACGTGTTGAGATTCAGGTTGAGTTCCTCGACGACATTTTCCAGAATGGCCGGGCTTTGGATAATGACATTATATGTATTGATCAGTTCCACATTCGTCTGGACATTCAATTCATTCGATGTCATTTCCGAATCCTGCTGTTCGCCCTGATTAACTAAGAATTGCGAACTTGACTCATACTGCGGGGTAATAAAGAAAAATGTTATGATTGCGCTGATTAATGCTGTTCCCACAATGAATGAGATAATCAGAAGCATGCGTTTTTTCAGAACCTCAAATATCTCTTTGAGGGATATTGTCTCTTCCATTCTAGTACCTCCATTGATGCTTTATGCAGTTTAAATAGATGCGTTAGTTCGACATTACAATCGGCATTATAACATAGATTCGGTATTTGTGATGATTTTTTAGGAAATTATTTTTTGGGTGGGGTGTGTGGGGGCGATTTTTTCTTTCTTGCGTCCATGTTTGGAGTTTCGCACTCATGTTGGCGGAGTTCTCGCCCATGTTTGGGGGTTTGCGCCCATATTTGCGATTTCTCGCCCATTTTTTGGATTTCCAGCCCATGTTTCGGTTTTCCGGCCCATATTTGTGGTTTCGCGCCCATATTTCGGATTTCCAGCCCATGTTTGGGGTTTTCTCGCCCATATTTCGGATTTCCAGCCCATGTTTTGGTTTTCCGGCCCATGTTTGGGATTTTCCGCCCATGTTGGCGGAGTTCCCGCCCATGTAGCAGCGGTGAGGAACATATTTCCGCGTTCGGGGACATGATTTCAAACTCATGTGTGATGAAATAACAGCCGCCCAGCAAAATCTTCCGCACAATATTACAGACAGGTTACAAGTAGATTACAAAACTATCAGACATCTATTAATCTCGACATTTTTCTTGTATAATGGTAAATATTTCATCACGATTATGGAGGGATCTTGCATTGGCGAATAAGAAAATTTTTATGTCGGTAACCGCAAGTGCTGCCATCGCTGCAGCAATAGTTGGAGCAGATGATGCAGAAGCAGCTTCATACAAAGTTAAGAGCGGTGACTCACTATGGAAGATCGCACAGCAGTATGATACAAGTGTCGGCCAGTTGAAATCGTTGAATGACTTATCAGGGGACATTATTTATCCGAATCAAGTATTGGAAACGTCGGGATCAAGCAGCTCATCCGATTCTTCAAACAGCGGCAGTTCCGGAAGTTCCAGTGGACAGGCATCTACATACAGCGTGAAAAGCGGAGATACATTAAGCGGAATTGCTGCCAGGCATAATACGACCGTGTCTGATTTAATGGATTGGAATAATCTTGATTCGACACTCATTCACCCGGGAGACGAGTTTGTCGTGTCGAAAAGCGGATCCGGCAATGGCGGGTCGAGTTCGGGTAATTCGGATTCGGGCAGTAGCGACTCGAGCTCAGGCGGCAGCGGAAATACAGGATCCTCTGAAGTTTACACCGTCCAATCCGGTGATACCTTATCAGGCATTGCCAGCCAAAAAGGCGTGTCCGTCAGCCAACTGAAAAACTGGAATAATCTATCATCTAATTTAATCTTGATCGGTCAGAAATTGAACATCGGCTCGGAAGCTTCATCCGGATCAGGTTCATCAGGTTCGGATTCAGGGAACACGAACTCAGGGAACAGTGGATCGGCTGATGTGGGCTACGATGTCGATGAATTGATCAGTGTTGCCAAAAGTCAGCAAGGCGTCAGTTATCAATGGGGCGGCAATACCCCGAGCACTGGGTTTGATTGCAGCGGCTTCATCTATTATACGTTCAACAAAGCCGGCAAAGACATCAGCCGTATGTCGAGTGCAGCTTATTACAACCGCGCCCAATACGTGAACAACCCGCAAGTCGGCGATCTCGTATTCTTTGATAATACGTATGCAGGCGCAAATGGTATCTCGCATATGGGCATCTATCTCGGCGGCGGTGACTTCATCCATGCCGGGTCGAGCGGTGTGACGATTTCGAATGTGAACAGTTCTTACTGGAGTCAGTATTTTGAAGGGTATAAGCGGTTTTATTAATATGGTGGCTCTCGGCGCGTGCCGGGAGCTTTCGTTTAAGGTGGAGTTTTTCGGCTGAAGTTGAAAATCAACAGCATGGATTGGTATATCATGCAGAAGTTGACGCTACTTTCGCACGAATTGAGGCTGTTCTCGCTCGAGTTTGTGGCGCTCCCGCACGAGTTGAAGCCTTCCTTGCACGAGTTTGAGCTGCTCTCGCACGAGTACAAGCTGTTCTCGCACGAGTTCGAGCCGTCCTCGCACGAGTACAAGCTGCTCTCGCACGAGTTCAAGCCGTCCTCGCACGAGTACAAGCTGCTCTCGCACGAGTTCGAGCCGTCCTCGCACGAGTACAAGCTGTTCTCGCACGAGTTCGAGCCGTCCTCGCACGAGTACAAGCTGCTCTCGCACGAGTTCGAGCCGTCCTCGCACGAGTACAAGCTGTTCTCGCACGGGTCGGAACTTCCCTTGACCGCTCGAAAGTCACTTCATATTGAAGATTTTTGGCAAAAGCCAAAAATCACCCACTAAAACAAAGGAAGTAACAACATATTGTCTTTTGCTGAAAAATAAGTTTGACGAGAATCCAGCAGTCTTGATACTTTTGACTTCGGATGTTTGATTGTTTGTAAAAGTTCTTCTTTTTCCTCTTCAGTCTGGTATGGCAAGGGTAACAACCATTGCAGAAAATGCGGAAATTCAAGATATTGACGGTAACATTATCAATATGCTTCTGATGATTTACATTCTAGCTGTTAAGGAACCTGGTAAAAATGAAGGTGGTGTTGAAGGTGTCAACCAAAGAGAACAGTAGAAAAGCTCTTGTTCGAAGTGACGAACCACCAAGAAGGCGTCTAAACCTGCCAATTGCTCACGTAGGAGAAAACCATAGTCAACGAAAATTGCGGGAAGAAAATAGAAAGATTTTAGGAAAAAGAAGAAGAAGTTACAGATTTCGTAAAAAAGAGGGTATCCAATAGGGGTACTCTCTTTTAATAATTAATAATTGAGGGGGTCTGTCCCTCATTGCTCTAATACGTTAATGCGATGAGGGACAGACCCCCATTATGCTTTCATGAATATTGTTTGTCAGTCATATAACTGCTTCAAGCGCATCGGTTATCATTGTACCAAAGTCTTCAAATGATTCTATGAATGTCCCTGACGGCTTATCAAGTTCTACATACAACTTCTCATCCAAATCATAGCAATACCAAGCAACATCTGAATCCCCAAAAAACACATATTTTCTTTGCCACTCATTTTCATGCCAAAGTTCATTGGTCTCAATAAAGCCATGAATTTCTTCTTCTATTTCCTTATCTAAAAAAGCTTTATCAATTCCATAAATTACTAATCCATTAAAGTCTAATCCATTAACAGTTTTTAAAAAACTTATATATTGAATAGGCAATATAGTTTTATTTTTATCTTTCATTCTTTCAATTTCCTCATCAGATACCGGATCTCTTAGTGAACTTCCATATTTATTTTCAATTTTTTCAATCTCTGCTAATAAGTCTTTAAAATGACCCATACTCTTCTCCTTTCTTAAAATGGCTCTGGAGGATAAACCTCGTCCTCTAATATTGGCCAATTTATCTTTTTAGTTTCACCAGGAGATAAATTCCTTGTGAGCGAATTTTGTTCATTGGTTATAGCTTTATGATAAGGATCATTTTTTATTAAAACCAAGTTAGAAAAATCATTTGTTCCTCCATCATCTAAAGGAAGATTATGGTGTACTTGCCATCCTTTTGGATTTAATCCATCCTTCATTCTTGCGATGTCCTAGTCATTTAACCCAGCCTTTCTAAGGTATTGAACTCTTGACTGGTCATTTGCAAATTCTTTAAGATATCTCTTCCTAACAGAATGATTGAATTTCTTTCTTAGTCTAGCAGTTTCTACTGGAGACCTTTTGGTGTATAAAATTTCCTCTATTTTAACACCTGTTAAATCAATTTTATTTCCTTTTAATGTTCCCTCAAAATAATTTTTTTCCGTGCTTTTATCTTTACTAAAACCACTACTTTCAATCCGATTTCCAGAATCACGCTTCTTCACCGCAAAATGGTAACCGCCCATACTATCCTGCACAAGCCCCATTTCAGGAACATTCACACGGTACCATTCTCTTTATGTTCGTGGAGGGTTGGTAGTTTCGTGTCTTTCGAGGGTTGCTTGGGCTGCAGACACGGTGCTCTTTTGATCAGGCGATGTTACTTTCGAATTGGTTTTTTAGGCATCCCGGTTTATTTTTGGTGCACGAAAACACCTCTCGCGCCAACGGCCTGTAAAAAATAAACCGAAGCTTTGACGTCCAATGCTCTTTTTGAAAAGCCCTCATCCCGGATTTCACGGCGTCATTTACCATATCCAACAGCGCCGCCATTGGTGAGCCAGTTGGCAAAATCAGATGGGAGTTCAGCATATTTTCGGCATTATACTGTAAATCCGCTTGCGTATTTTTCGCCATATCAAATGCGCCAAGCGTCAGATAGTTACCAAAATCATACCATGAAATCTGTTGCTTTTTGACCTCTTTCTCAAGGCCGCTCCATAGATCCAATCCAATTTCCTTGAATGCTCCAACAGACTTTTGAAACGCATTTTTTTCCTCTTCCTCAGGCTTCAACCGGCTCTCCGAAATCTCAGAGACGAATTTGTAATTCACATTCCCCTCGTTATCCATAAATTCTCGGATAATCCGGCCATCCATCAGCGTGTGGTAGTTGCCATACCATTCATTCTTATAATCAGAAACTTTTTCAGTGTTCACAACCTGCCCTTTGACGGTCGCAAATTCCTGCTCGCTGATATTGCTGCCGACAGCTGCTGTGACAACGTTTTAGGCTCTAAAACTGTATTCCGCAATTTTCATTTCAAACTTTTTCACTATGGATTAACACAATTTTCCAAGTGTGAAACGGTAGTTCTTGATCTAAGGACTTTAAAAAGTTAAAACCTTGAAAAGCTTTGTACCTTTCAAGGTTTTATTTAATAGCTTTATGGTATAGCAATTTTTTTCTGAGCATTGTAGACATTATCCATCTGGATAGTAGTGAAATCTAGATTTTCAACTCCCAATCAAAACTCTATCAACCTTCTTACCAAAATCCTTTATTTTATTAGCAATTAACAATTGAAATAGTCCCTTAGAAAATCAAAGAACGTCCGCCAAGTTTCTTCTAATTCTTCTTTCAAAAGCAACTCGTCTTCACCTTCAAAATTAACCGTATACACTTTGTCTGTTTTAGTATCAAGGACAAGTACTGCATTTGCTGACATTGAACTTAAAACCAAGAACTTATTAGGGAATCCATGTTCATTTCGAGAAATTTGTGTAGAAGACTCAATATTGTTGACGTCCTCTACAATATCCAGTAATTCAAAAGGAATATGTTCTTCCCAGAAAGGACCTTCATAAAGTTGATAAAATTCTTCGAAGGTGTCTGATACTGCCACATTCAATCTTGCTAAAGAATTCGTTACTGCAATTTTATCTTCTCGTTTATATATATCTTCTCCTATTACTTCATTCAGTTTATCAGGTAAATTGCTCATTTTATTTTCCTCCCAGTTCTCTATTTCCTCGAATTTTCCAATATTTAATAGAGTCTATTTTTTGAAATGCCCCTCTAGTCGTTTCATCCATTGGGGAATATGGATTTAATTTTCCTTTATAAGGATGTAAAGGAGGCCTTTTAGCATTACTGATATTATGATACCTAGTCGAAGCTTCAAATAATGGTCCCATACCCTTTTGTTGGGAATGATGTAAAGTGGCAATATTACCCAAATCATCAAGAATAGGAGCAAGACCGTACTTTGAGGAAGCTTCTGCATTTGTTAGACCCCGACCTTTTTTAGCTCCACTTGTTCGAACTAAACTCCAATCGATATCTCCCCTTTGATAAACTTTATAAGTAAATCCCGTTCCGTCAATGCCTGCATTATACTCTACACTTTTCGTAAAGTATTTATTGTTTTTATAATCCTTAAGATGCTTATAAGTTTGATAGTCAGTGAGTTTACTTGAACCACCACTCTCAACCCGATTCCCCCCATCACCCTTCTTCACCGCAAAATGATAACCACCCATACTATCCTGCACAAGCCCCATTTCAGGAACGTTCACACGGTACCATTCTCTTATATTCGTTAGGGTTGGTAGTTTCCGTGTCGCCGAGGTTGCTTGGGCTGCAGACACGGTGCTCTTTTGATCAGGCGATGTTACTTTCGAATTGGTTTTAGGCATCCCAGCATTTTTTGGGGCACTGATACCTCTCGCGCCAACGCCTGTTAAAAATAAACCGAAGCTTGACGTCCAATGCTCTTTTGAAAAGGCCTCATCCGGACTCACGGCGCCATTTACCATATCAACGCCGCCCATGGTCAGCCAATTGGCAAAATCAGATGGGGAGTTCAGCATATTTTCGGCATTATACTGTAATCCGCTGTGCGTATTTTTAGCCAAATCAAATGCGCCAAGCGTCAGGTAGTTACCAAAATCATACCATGAATCTGTTGCTTTTTGACCTCTTTCTTCAAGGCCGCTCCATATATCCAATCCAATTTCCTTGAATGCTCCTACAGACTTTTGAAACGCATTTTTTTCCTCTTCCTCAGGCTTCAACCGGCTCTCCGGGATCTCAGAGACGAATTTGTAATTCACATTCCCCTCGTTATCCATAAATTCTCGGATAATCCTACCGTCCATCAGCGTGTGGTAGTTGCCATACCATTCATTCTTATAATCGGACACTTTTTCAGTGTTCACGACCTGTCCTTTGACGGTTGCAAATTCCTGCTCACTGATATCGCTGCCGACAGATGCTGTCACAACGTTTAAGGCGCGGAAGCTGTACTCAGTGGTCCTCATCTCAAACTTTTCCGCCAGCTTGTTTATCCAAGCACCGGAATACGGAACATACCGTGAAAGGAGGTTTGCGGCCCCTTTGCCTATAAGCACATCCAGGGACAACATATTTTGTACCGCTTTGCCCCGCACGCCGGAAATCAATGCCTGATGGAAATCGTGCTGGGACAGTTGCTGAACGGAATAATTTCCAATGCTGATGTCGCCGCTGGAAACCATTCCGCCAAGTTTATTGATATAGGTTTGCATTAAATCCAAATCATTCTGGGGTTTATCCAGCGCTCTGGTGCTTTCGGAATCAAATGTATATAATTTTTCCAGTGTATGGTCTGTCTTTTTTCGTGCCTGCTGCGAGCGATCGAGAAAGTCACTGTCATCCACAGAAGGTAATGGGACAATATCCCTGACAGCGGAAATCACATGGTTTGCCTCATCGGTTAAAGTCATTGTAACATTTTCTGCATTTTTCAATCCCTGTTTGACATCTTCCTGCAAAAAAGATTCGCGGATATAGCCCTGCTCATCAGACTCCAATGAGGCAAGTGAATTTTTGATCTTGGCCAGGGCATCCTGAAAATCCCTGATGAATCCTTCCATAAATACGAGGAATGGCATATGGCTTTCCTGGTAAAAAGCCCGAATGGAATTTGCTGCTTTTCCTTTAAAAGCATCCTCCATCGCGACAAACCCATCTAGCTTTGTCTGGATTTTTTTGATCTGCTCCTTCAGCCTGGTTAAATCTGTTGTCGTTTGGTCAATTTCATTATGTAGCTGCTGTACATCTAAAACCTTTATAGCGTTTCACCCCTTTCCAATAACCTTACCCTTATTTCAATACTTGGAAAGAAGAGGCCACCGTTTCATCCGTTTCCTTCAGTCTTTCAACCACAAGATTTGCCGATTCCGTGTTTTCCCGAAGTACTGTTTGGTAGGATGAGTTTATATTCTCTAACTGTTGTTTCATCTGCTGAAGCTTATCCGTCACTTCCATTGAGCTGTCCCCTGAAGCATGCTTGGAGAAAGCGTTCTCCATTGCCTCGACCGCGTTTTTTAATTCACTCAGTGATTGTTGGACGGTTGAATCGTTAAGTTTGATTTCTTCACTCATTATTCAGCAGCTCCTTTCTCCTTTGGTCATGTAAATCATTCAGCCTTGATTGCTGGGATGATCGATTATTCTCCAACGAAATTATTTCCTGTTTGATTTGCTCGATTTCTGATTCCACTCGGGAAATAACCGTCTGCAAATCTCTCTCTTCAATAGATTGATAGCTTCCCTGTAATTCCTTTTGTTTGAACCCCTCAAAATCGTTTGCCATACTTCCGCTCCATGTATTTTTAGACAGGGATGGATCCAGACAGACACCCTTGTTGTGGCGGAATTCATCACTGCAATCCAACAACTGTGAGAATGCCTTTTTCAGCCTGACCAAATCCTCCTGTTTCCGCTGCAATTCGGCATTTATCGAATTTATTGCCCACTGCACGCCGGATATTTGCGAATCAAGTTGGAAGACAGCATTTGCCAAACGTTTCACCCCACTACAATAATTTCTTTTGGATTAAGCCGTTTTTCTTAGTTACCTATTATTGTAAAATAATTAGAAACTTTTACTAAGGGGATAAAAGGACTATTTATAATTTCTTAAATAATTCTTTATACCTGTTTTGTGTTTGGGGGGGTCTGTCCCCCATCGCTTTAACGCGTTAACGCAGCGGGGGACAGACCCCCCCTTTTAACTCAATTTCTTATAATTTTTGCGTCAATAGTCAATATTATATATAATTAAGTAAATATATTGGCAAGGGATGTTTTTATATGGGAATAAAAGGGTTGATGCCGCTCCCAATCGGGGTTAAGACAGAAGAAGCTTTAAAGATAATGGAGATCCTTTCAGGAGTGAACAATAAACTGGGCCGCCTGGAGGAAAAATTTAATCATTCAGTGGTCAGTGAAGCATTGGTGCAAATCCTTTCGTTAAGTGAATCGGTTGAATCGACAAGGATTGAAGGGACACAGGTAACATTTACAGACATGGTGGAAGAGCAAAATGATAAAAACAAGCGTTGGGAAATTAAAGAGGTCAGTAATTATCAGAAAGCACTATATGAAGGTTATGAAAGAATTCGAATGGGTTATCCCATTACGTCAAGATTAATAAAGGAATTGCATGATATATTAATGGAAGGCGGACGTGGTTCTGCGCAAGGCTCAGGCAGCTACCGGAAAAGCCAGAACTTTATTGGCCCCACTAACAAAATTGAGGATGCCAGCTATATCCCCGTTTCTGCCGATAAGATCGATGCGTATATGCAGAACCTTGAATATTATATTAATCATCATCCCTATCATAAAGCGTTGCCGACGGACCATATAAAGGAAACGGAATATATTTTCAATGAGGATGCAGACCCGCTTATAAAAACTGCCATAATCCATGCGCAATTTGAATCGATCCATCCATTTTTAGATGGAAATGGCCGGCTTGGCCGCATTTTAATTGTTCTATCTTTAATCCAATCAAACGTGATCACAAAACCGATTTTCTTTGTCAGCGAGGAACTGGAAAAAGAACGGCCGAGGTATTACGATATGTTAAATGGCGTTAGAGGGGACAATCCTCAGTGGGGCGATTGGCTATTATTTTTCTTAAAAGCCTGTGACCGGATGGCCAACCGTATCAATGATAAACTGGAGGCCGCAGAGCAACTGGCTGAACAAGGACTTGCTCGATGTGAGACAGAATCAGAGAAAAACGTGTGGATCTACACGTTTTCAACCCCTTTTACAAACGCGGTGAATGCTGCCGGCAAGATTGGTGTTGCGCCAAACACTGCCCGGAATGCATTGAATTCTTTAGTGCGGAAAGATATGCTGTTCACGGAGAGAGAAGTCAAACGAAATAGAAAGTATCGAAATTATGACCTTATGCGGATATTGCGATATTAGTGTTGGGGGGGTCTGTCCCCCACTGCGTTAACGCGTTAAAGCGATGAGGGACAGACCCCCTCAGGGTTTATTTTTCAAGAAATCCTTAATCATTTATCTATCTGATCCCACTCTGTTTTCTTATAATGTATATCCTTAAGCATGTCATTTATAAAATCCGGATTATATTCCCTGAACAATTGGTCCTCGGCCCATTCTTTCATATCTGCGTGTTCCGGGTGATTTGTGTCATGATAGATGTTTAAAAACGCATAATAACCCGCAGACCACCCACATCTTCCGGCGGCGCTGTTTCAGCACCATCTATCAGCGTTGGGTAGCCGTAATGGTAATCTTCTATAGTCTTCTCCAGCGTAATGAGAAAATACCAACCATCGCCATAATCATAAATGTAGTTGATTTCGCCATATTTTTCTAAGTACGTATCAATTTTGATACCGGTTTGCTTGCGAATGACTGTTTGCAAATTCCGCAGCCGGGCCTCTTGAATTTCTGCATATTCAGGTGGAACATTCCGCATTTTGGCCTCAATTTCTTTCCGGTTTTTCTTAAAATGCTGGTGCTCTTGATACGCCTCTTCATCATTGGTCACTCTCATATTCTCATCCGGTAAATCAAATTCAAACAGGTGGTATGAGCCGGGATAACCGCCCTGAAAATTCGTTACGTTCTGTATCACATCATGCAGCCTGTTAAATGTCGCCCCGGCCGGCATGACGACTCTGCGCCAGATTAAGGGTTCAGAATCGGTTAATTCAATTTTGATTTGGTAAGCTTTCATGTAATCAACTCCCATTGCGATTCAAGTATATTTTCTATTATAGGACAAACGCATTTAATTGGCATCCCGTATGAAATGGAATGTGGATTTCTTGTACTTCTATACTGTCACCGTTGGCGAGAGGTTGCACGAGTTACGGTGGTTCTCGCACGAGTCGGAGCGCTTCCTGCACGAGTTGAGGACGCTTTCGCTCGAGTTCGAGATGTTCTCGCACGAGTTACGGCGGTTCTCGCTCGAGTTGGAGCACTTTCTGCACGAGTCTCAGCGCCTCCCGCACGAATTTCAGCTAATCGCTCCGCAAGTTAGTGAATCGCTCGCCCATTCAAATGGATGATTTTTGGCTTTAGCCAAAAATCCGCACTTAACAAGCTTAAAAGGAGAGGTTTTCGGCGGACGCCGAAAACCAGCCAAATGCCGAATTATGCTTTTTGCCAGCATCGATGTTCGTTATTATATACCAAGCCGCTTGTCTTGAGAATTCTTGTTGCTGTGCCACGATTGATACTGCCGAGGAACCACATACATGCCTTATTTGTAATCGAATCTTTCACCAGCAAAAAATAATCGTCTAAGGCTTTCAAGTGCGCATGTCGTGAAAAACAGTGGCATTTCCTGCAGTGCCAGCCGTTATAGACTCGCTCCATCCCCCGCCAACCACAATCAGGACAGATCACACCAGGCAATATGTCCGCTGGCCGTACACCATACTTCTTGAACAAATCAATATCAAATTCACTGCATTTGCTTAGAATGGTCTTGCCAATTTGATAGTCTGAGAGCTTCCGCGCACCCTTTTTGCCAAATTGACGATCTGCATTCAATATTCGCACGGGAAGTTCAGCGGCATGGACAACATAATTACTGATCTCCTCCTGGCTGCCTTCCACTTTTACAACGGTGGATGGATCAGCAATAGCGACGAAACTTTTGATTGGAATATGCCCTAAGTTGTGCTGATTGAGCCAATTTTGCAGATGGAAATTTTGATTATTGACCTGGGTTATGGGATATCCGAAGCCTGATTCGACCTTGCCGTCAGAGCGGGTAAGCTGCCGGAGGGTGGTGTTAAAGGTGATAGTGCCATTATAATTTTTGGAATCAATCAAGGAAATGGAATGGTTCGCGATCGCCAGGGAGTCCATTTGGAAGTTTTTGTTGTTCTCGCGGAGGTAAACATCGTGAAGAATGGTGTGAATCGGGGCGAGATTGTCGAGAAAATAGTCGATCTTCTTTTCACCGGAATAGCCTTGTTGGTGCTTTCTCGCATCCTCTTGCATTCTGCCAAGATTAGGGAACGTTGGTGAGAGTCGAGGGATGGCTGCATCGAGTTTTTGAAGTGGACGGGGTTTTGGGCGTTGTTTAAGGTTCATCGTTTTGCTCCTTTATATAATTTTTGGGGTTGTTATTAATATAGCATATTAGCAGGGGGAAGTGTATAGATTTTCGGCTGGGGACGAAAATCATCGTTCTTGGCGGGGGTGGTGGACTGTTGCTGCACGAGTTAGGAATGTTGTCGCACGCGTTGGGGGCTCTCGCACGAGCTAAGGTGGATGTCGCACGAGTTGACGGGACTCTCGCACGAGTTCGAAGGCTTCCTGCTCGAGTTGGGGCCGCTCTCGCTCGAGTTGAGGCGCTTCTCGCACGAGTTGCCGTGCCCCTTGCACGAGTCCGCGCCCCTCCAGCTCAAGTTTCAGCGCCTCCCGCACGCTACAGCGGGCATTTTAGAGCAATATTCCCTTCATGCCGACCAGTACAATCTTATAAATATTTTCCAGGAAGGTGAACTTGTCACATCTCCCGGCATCCCGTGCATATCATTCACGATGGCCGACATAATGGAGCGTATTCCGAGGTTGGATTTAAAGTTCACAAAAATCATACCACTTGCTGTCCCTTTTTTGATATAGTGAAACTTAACACAGTAACTTAATATCAGGAGCTGATCACGTGTTAAAAGCCGAACACACACCAAATTATGCAGGAATCACGCTTCACGGTGATGTTTACGATTTTGAACAATTATACGAAGCGATCCATGACATTGTGGGGGAGGAAGGCGAATATCCGCCCTATGAACAAGTGCGTCTCTATATCTTGAGTTTCTGCTATGATTTGCGGCATGCTTTCATGGGCGACAGAGAAAGTATATTCGTTGATAATGGCATGACGGAAGATATGATGACACTTTTGAACATGGTTGGTTCCACAAAAAACATCTATTTTTCATTTAACACACTGTATCCTCAGATGCTCTTTACCATCGCGGCATTAAATGATTTTATTGAACGACGGGAAAGAATCCTCAAACACCCGGCGCAGGATCGAACTATAACCACACTCAGGCAATTCCAGGCAGCAGTCACCCAATCTCTGGAAGAAACGCTCTCACAGCACGCATTCAAGATGATGCTGAACAATATGTTTCACTGGTTAGTCGATTTTGACAATTATTACGCCCAGTACATTGATCAGCTGAACATCCGTTTTCTCGAGTGGGATAAGGAAAAGCGCAAGAAAAATATTTCGATTATGGCCAAACGAATTGTTGAAAAAGGAAAAGAGTACCAGAACGTCAAGCAGGGGATCGATGAGGTCGCACGCGAAGCAAATGTTCCGGTCAGCGAAATCCGCTTTACGGGAGAATATCCGGATGAGATTGATTGGTGATGGCTCAGCTCTCTTTCAATTTATAATCAGAGGATGTTATGATGCTGCATAATACATATGAAGAAAGGATGCAATAAGGATGTCGTTAGAAAAAGTCAAATCCCATTTTAAACAATGGAATCGTGAGCAGGACATCATGGAATTTGAGACCCTGAGTGCCACAGTCGAACAGGCAGCTGAAACACTCGGTGTCATCCCGGCCCGAATTGCCAAAACGCTGTGCTTCAAGGCTGAAGAAGACAAAGCCATTCTAATTGTCGCGGCCGGTGATGCTAAAATCGATAATAAAAAATTCCGCAATGCTTTTCAATTCAAGGCACGCATGCTTTCCCCCGACGAAGTACTGAGACAAACAGGACATGCTGTCGGTGGCGTTTGCCCATTCGGATTGGCAAATGACCTGGATGTCTATTTGGACGTCTCAATGAAACGCTTTGATAGCGTGTTCCCGGCGTGCGGAAGTGAAAATTCAGCCATTGAATTAACGGGAGAGGAACTATTTAACTATTCATTCGCCAAACAATGGGTCGATGTTTGTAAAGGATGGCAGGAAGAGGAAATGGAAGAGGCTGTGGCGATTAATGATGATTAGGATTAGTGCATGAGGGGCGACGTGAGGGTAGTCGCATATGTGTGTGGTATGGGGGGGCTGTCCCCCACCGCTTTAACGCGTTAACGCAGCAGGGGACAGACCCCTCTTAACCTTCATTCTTTCAATTCTTTCATGACTGCCTCAATCAATGGATTGTCCGCCTTGAGTTCCGATACAGATTGAAGCGTTTTTTTATAGCCTTGTTCAGCAACCGTTTCCTGAAGTTTAACAGCCTCTTCATCATCTTCATGATAATATTGCAGTGCTGCCGCAATCGTTTTTGCCTGATATACTGGTGCTTTCCCGGTTAAGTCGAAGTAAAGACGGGCCGGGCGAATCAAGCGGTCGCGTGCGCCGAGTTTGCGGATCGTACCGCGGCCAACGCGGGTGACGTCATCCGAAATGTGCGGGTTCTTGAAGCGTTTAATGATTTTTTCAATATAGTCCTGGTGTTCTTCTCTGTCAAATCCATATGTCCGGATGAGCGCCTCGCCTGATTCCTGCAATGCGCCATCGATAATTTCCTGCACGCTCTTGTCCTGCATGGCTTCATAGATCGTGGCATATCCCATCGAATGGCCGATGTAGGCAGGGACCGCATGCCCGGTATTGACGGTGAACAGTTTCCGCTCGATATAGGGTTTCAAGTCATCAACATACGTAATGCCATCAATGGGTGGTTTTTCGCCTTTAATAGCGGTTTGTTCGACTACCCATTCATAGTAGGGCTCGACGGACACTTGCAGCATATCCGCATGTGACTGGTTGGGAACAATCCGGTCGACCGCTGCATCCGGGAATCCGAACATATCAGCGGAGGCGGTCTGTTCACTTTCAGTTAGATGCGCAAATACATTTTCTTTCAGCACGGTACTGCCGCCGACCATGTTTTCACAAGCGATGACGTTCAGAGGCTGCTTGCTGGTTTCCAGGCGTTTGCGGAGTCCTTTGGCAATCAGCTCTGCAATCATCGGCAAAATTTTCGGGCCGACCGCTGTCGTGACGACGTCTGCTTTCACAATGGCGCCAATGACATCATCCGGGTTGGTCACGCTGTTGATCCCCGAGACATTTTTGACGGTCAATGTGTCACTGTTTTCCGCAGCGAGCACGACATCGTATTGCTGGCGGTCATTGATTTCGCGGATGATCGTATCATTCACATCGACAAATGTTGTGTGATAGCCCGAATCATTCAATAAAGCGCCGATGAAGCCCCGGCCGATATTGCCGGCACCAAAATGTACAGCCTCCATTTAGTTCACCTCATCGAACAAATTAATGATGTCTTCCTCTGATGTCGCATCAACGATTTTCTGGATATTTTCTTCCTCGGAACAGACAATCGCGATTTTTGACAGCACATCCAGATGTTCACCTTCTTTTCCGGCGATACCGATCAATACTTTGACCGTGTTGCCGTCAAAATCAACGCCCTCAGGCACGGTGACAACGGAAAGTCCTGTCTCCTGAACCAAGTCTCTCGCATCTTCTGTGCCATGCGGAATCGCAACATAATTGCCCATAAACGTTGATGTCACTTCTTCGCGCTCCAGCATTTTATCAATATAGGCTTCCTGCACATAGCCGTTGTCAGCCAGGATTTTACCGGTGTAACGGACGGCTTCCTCTTTGCTGTTCAATGATTGATTCAAATGGATATTTTCTTTCGTTAAGATATCTTTTGCCATGACGTGATGCACTCCTTACATAATCGTTTCGTTTAGCCATTTATAAAAATGCTTTGACAGGTGCTCCCCAATCCGGTCTGCATCGCCGGATTCAAGCACGTGGATACTTTCCTCTTCTATGATCAGACTGCTGAGATAGCTGAGCACCTCCAGCAGCTCCTGTTCCGCATCAGCTGGCGCCAGCATGACGAGCAGTGTGTTCATCATCATTTCAGTTCCGTCCATACTTTGAATTTTTAAAAGCGAATCCAGTGTATAAACGGTAAAACTCGGCTGCATGACCTCGTCTGTCCGTGTATGAAAAAGCGCCAGATGTGATCCGGGAATGCCGAGTCCGCTTTTTGCTTGCCTATCGATTAAAACGTCCTTAACGGATTCCGGGTTGTTTAACACGCTGTTTTCAGCCAGTTGATGGCACACTTCATGTAACAGCATTTCCTGTGATGTTTTTCCTGACAGCCGCTTAACGTCAAGTGACGTCAGCACATCAAGAATGGCCGCCGAATAGGTTTGTGTCCTTTCCAGCTTTTGCCGGCTATCCGACTGTTCGCTGTCCCATTTCGTCTGCTCATGCGGCTTCTTGAACACAGCTGCTTTTCGTTTCCGGATCGCCCGTTTCACCTCATCCGCTTCCGGTTTTGTCAGCATGGGCGAGGTCAGAATATAATCATCCGCCGCTTCATCCAGTGGGATTGTGGAAACGATAATATCATAGTCATCTGTTTCGGTATTTTCCAGATCAAACAGCGATTTGTTGTCTACCTGCTTAATTTCCGGAATCTGCTGTTTCAGTTTAGTTGCCAGCATTTTCGCTGTTCCGATACCGCTTGAGCAAATGACAAGCGCCCGCATGCTCGCATCTGTTTCGTCATGCAGCAGGATTGCGGCAAAATGGAGCACAAGATAGGCGATTTCATCTTCCGGGAAAGCAATGTCCGGAAAGACCTCACCCGCGGCATCCTGAACGATTTTGAACAGGTTATCGTAATCGCGCCTGATCTCGTCCAGCATCGGATTACTGATGGTTAAGCCTTTCTTCAGCCTGTAGATGGACGGCTTCAAATGAGCGACGAGGTCATTGAGCAGCGTGATGTTATAGGTTAAATCTTTTCCCAGCCGATTGCTTACAAAATCGATCATTTCTTTTGCCTGATAAGCGACATCAAGACTCGAATCTTCAATCAGATAATGCTGATCCGCCCTCAGCTTCGCGCCCAACAAGTGCATGGTGATATAGCCGATTTCATCATTTGGAATGGTCATATCAAAATCATTTTCAAGATTGTGAAGCAGCTTCTCGGCGATCGCGTATTCATCAGTCTGGCTGATTTCATTTAAATACGCTTGATCAAATTCGATCGTGTCGCCCTTTTGCAGACGCTCAATGGCCAATGCCAGGTGAACGACCAGCCCAACATACGCATTGTCTGCCAAATCATATCGCAGCAGATCCCGGGTCTGTGCCACGCGCTGTTCAATGATGCTTAATTTCTCAGGATTTACCAGCCCCAGCAGCCGGTCAGATATGGTGTCTGTGTAAGACGTGCGTGTCCGCTGTTTTAAAAATGACACGATGTCTGCTGTGTTCACATGTTCGGAAATCAGACTGCTGATCGCTGCACGTTTATCAGCTTCCTTGCCTTCAATGCGGACGCCATAACCTCTTCTTCTGATTAATTGGAGCCTGAAGTTTATAAGTCTGTCTTCCAGCTGATCCAAATCATGACTGACGGTTGCGGTTGTCACGTTCAAGTTTGCTGCAAGGGTGAACAGTTTGACCGGCTCATCCGCTTCGAGCAGCGTTGATAAAATAATGGTCTGGCGTTCTGCCGGGGTGAATTCGGACCACGGTGTTTCCGCTATCTCTGACATCATCAGTTTTTTATCAGCCTCTGAACCGGAAATTCGCAGGCCGACACCTGATTGTTTGTGCAATTCCAAGTTATAATCAAACAAAATCCGCTCAATAGTGGCTAAATCCCTGTGAATGGTGCGCTCACTCACATCAAGCTTATCAGCGATTGTTTTGATCGTGACAGCTTCCTGAGCTTCCAATAAATACTCAAGCATTTTTCGTTCACGGCCTGACAGGTACAAGCGGTTCACCTCCCTTGCAGCTTGATGTTACTTTTTCAGACGATCAGTCAGCTCATCATATTTCGGGCTGTTCAGGAAGTTTTCCACCGAAATATGCTCGGCACTCGGCAGTTTTTCTTTTGCCTGATCGGTTAAATCCTTATGGGTAATGACGATATCCGCATCGTCCGGAATCGCCTTGATGGCCGTGTTATTCACATCAATCGTTTCAATTTCCGCTTTCTTGAATTTGTTTTTCAAGAGTGATGCGCCCATAGCGCTGGAACCCATTCCGGCATCACAGGCGAAAATGATTTTGCCGACGTCTTCTGCAGGCTTTTCTTCAGACGGCTCATTCGTCTCAGGCGTTTGATCACGTTCAGCCGTTTCTGCTTCTGACGCATCCTGTTTCAGGCTGCCTGCAACTGAGCTCTCCTTGCCTTTCATTTCTTCCATTTTACCAGTTGCTTCAGTCAGGTCTTCATCAGATGATTTGCTCGTTTTCAGTATAAGCGCCGCAATCAGGAATGATACGACAGTTGCTATAACCACACCTGCCAGGACGCCGATGTAGTTACCCTGCGGTGTCAACGCTAATATTGCAAAGATACTTCCCGGTGATGCCGTTGCAACCAGTCCGGCATCAAAGATTGTAAATGCGAACACACCACTTACGCCCCCGCCAATCACGGCCAGAAGCAAAGCAGGCTTCATCAGCACATACGGGAAGTAAATTTCATGAATACCGCCCAAAAACTGGATGATTGCCGCACCGGGCGCAGAACTTTTGGAAGTGCCGGCCCCGAAAATAGCAAACGCTAGTAAGACACCCAATCCCGGGCCAGGGTTCGCCTCCAGCAGGAACAGAATCGATTTTCCAACCTCTGTTGACTGTTCCACCCCAATTGGACTTAAGATGCCATGGTTAATGGCATTATTCAGGAATAAAATTTTCGCAGGCTCGATGATGATATTGGCCAGTGGCAGCAACCCGGCATTTATGATCACTTCAACACCAGCTGCCAATGCATTATTAAGACCCTCAACAATAGGGCCAATTAGGCTGACCGCAATACCTGCGATGATTGCGCCTAGGATGCCCGCTGAAAAGTTGTTATAAAGCATCTCGAATCCGGAACGAATCTTGTCCTGGAACAAGTCGTCCACTTTTTTCATAAGATAGCCGCCCAATGGCCCCATGACCATGGCACCTAAGAACATCGGTATATCAGCACCGACAATCACACCCATCGTGGCAATCGCACCCACGACACCTCCACGCTTATCATATACCAGCTGCCCGCCGGTATAACCAATCAAAAGCGGCAGGAGGTAATTGATCATCGGGTCGATCAATGTTGCCAGCTGTTCATTCGGCAGCCACCCATCCGCCATGAACAGCGCCGTAATAATACCCCACGCAATAAACGCGCCTATATTCGGCATAATCATACCGCTCAAAAAACCGCCAAAGCGCTGTACTTTGGTACGGAAGCCTTTTTCCGCCATCGCTATATACCCCTTTCTAAATATAAAGCCTATCATTAGCGTACAGCGCACAGGCAGCGTATTCAATCTCATCTTAATGCTAATTTGTCATAGGAGATGGTGACATGATTTAATAAGTAGGATTTGCTTGTTGGGGGGCTAGGGGGTCTGTCCCCCATCGCTCTAATACGTTAAAGCAATGGGGGACAGACCCCCCCCTTCAGAGCAGCTCTCGCATGATTTGGGTTGACTCTCGCTCGATTTGGCGCGGTTCCTGGATGAAGACAATTCACTATATCGCCAGCAAAAAACAAGTCCATTCTAACCTTAGAACAGACCTGTTCTCTAAGCCTTACAGCTCCAACTTTAAATCATTCAACTTCTCTTCCGATAGTCCTGTTACATCAATGATATCTTCATCCGCAATTTTCGAAGCATTGCCAGAGCTATTTCTTTTCTTTCTTTCACCCTAATCTTATCATATATCGGTTTCAAAGTTGGTGGGTCAGGGTATTTCATTCTTTCCATATGATTCACCTCCTCTACCATTGGCTCTATCTCCTCTTGCAGCTCCCCTGACATCTCACGAGGAACTTCCAACAGATAATCAATAAAGAATAACAGGGGATCTGCATACTCCCGGTGCTCGACTTTTTTATCCCTTATCAACAACTCGAATAATCGACGCTTTTTTAAGAAAAAGCGATTTGTTTTTAAAATGACTTACGCCGATTTTCTGGATTCGCGATTTTCGGCATCCGCTTTCGAAAAACGCGTCTCCGGAAAATCCCGTACACCAAAAAACAGGTCCGTTCCAGCGCAAAAACGAACCTGCTTCATAACCCTGTACGTTCACATGACAGCATGTGCTTCTTCCTTTAAATCTGTTATGAACATGTGTCCCGGCGCGTGCGTTATCGCCATGTCACTATCGCTGTTCATCACAGCCGCTTGAGGTGTGACGCCGCATGCCCAGAATACGGGAATCTCATCGGCGTGAATCGTTACGTCATCGCCGAAATCCGGTTTGCTTAAGTCATTAATTCCAATCGTGCCGGGGTCGCCAATGTGAACCGGCGCGCCATGGACTGACGGGAATCTTGAAGTGATCTGCACGGCTCTAATCGCATCGGCCGGTTTCATCGGACGCATCGATACAACCATCGGACCGCTCAGTTCTCCTGCGCTTTCACATGGGATATTTGTCCGGTACATGGGCACATTGCGGCCCTCATCAATATGCCGGATGGGGATACCATTATCAAGCAGCGGTTTTTCAAATGTAAAGCTGCAGCCGATAATAAACGAAACAAAATCATCAGACCAGTAATCTGATATATCCGTGACTTCCTTGATCATTTTGCCATTTTGATAGATCCGGTATTTCGGCAAGTCTGTCCGCAAGTCTGCATCAGGTGCTGTTTTTACCGGGACTGGACTGCCCTCATCTGTTACTTCCAGCAGCGGACAGGACTTGGGATTCCGTATACAAAACAGCCAAAAATCATAGGCATATTGTTTAGGGAGAATAACCAGATTTGCCTGCGTATTGCCCGGATTGGCGCCGGTTGTTGGCTTTGTCCATTTCCCCTGTCTGATGGATTGCCGAATTTGACTCGCATCGTTGGTCATTTTACGTCTCCTTTCGATTAAACAAGAAGCTTCGACCGCCGTAGATGGGGTCTGTCCCTCATCGCTTTAACGCGTTAACGCGGCAGGGGACAGACCCCCGGCACACATTTATATAGCTTTCACCATGCCGCCATCGACGACGAACGATTGGCCGGTGAGGTATGTGTTCGCTTGTGAGCCCAGGAACGTGATGATTTTGGCAAATTCATCCGGCTGACCATAGCGGCCGATTGGGATGTTTTGCTCGGTATCCTGGCGTACTTCATCGGGACTGATATTCAATTTTTCCGCCTTTGTTTGGTCGAGACTGGCAACACGGTCCGTGGCAATGCGGCCCGGTCCGACTGTATTGACCAGGATGTTATCGGGGGCCAGTTCCTGAGACAGAGACTTAGACAGACCGAGTATTCCTGTACGGAAAGTATTTGATAAAATCAAGTTATCAATCGGCTGCTGAATGGACGATGATGCAAGATTTATAATCCGCCCGCCATCCCCTTTTCGCATGTAAGGGAGCACAGCCCGCGTCGTACGGATAAAACTGAGCAGATTTAATTCAAATGCAAATTGCCAGTCATCGTCATCCACTTTGTCAAAAGTACCTGCGGGTGGGCCGTCGGTGTTGTTGATGAGCACATCGACCGTGCCATACTGCTCCACCGTCTTATCGACCAGATTTTGGATATCGTCCGCTTTCGTCATATCGCAGACGGTGTAGGCGACATGATCATTGTCTGTTTCAGCTTGGATGTCTTCCGCGGTTTGCTGCAGCTCCTCTTCACTGCGGCTGGAAATCATCACCTTGGCGCCTTCAGCTGCAAATTGAAGGGCAGACGCCTTACCAAGTCCTTTGCTTGAAGCCGTCACGATAACTGACTTATCTTGTAAACCTAAATCCATGTTGATTTCCCCTTTCTGTATTTAGGGGGGGTCTGTCCCCCATCGCTTTAACGCGTTAACGCAGTGGGGGGCTGTCCCCCCTTATCCGTTCACCGGATTAACGAGTGGTTCAAAGCCATCAATGTGACACGCAACGACATCGCCATCACGAATAACGACTGCACCGGGTGTTCCGGTTGATATGATGTCTCCCGGCAACAGTGTCATCACTTTGGAATGGAATGACACAAGATGCCATGGTCTGAATGTCATGTTCGAGACGACGTTTTTGCGATGCAGATTATTGTTGATCATCGTTGAAACATTGAGTGCATGTACATCACCAACCTCGTCGGGCGTGAGGAGTTGCGGGCCGAAACTGAAGAACGTATCAAAGCTTTTTGATCGTGTTAAATACCGCGGATTCTTTTGCAAAATATCTTCAGCTGTCATATCAATCACAGTTGTATAACCCGCAATGACATCCTGTGCTTCTTGTTCAGGGACGTCCTTGCACGTCTTGCCGATAATGATCCCGAGTTCCGCTTCGGCTGTCGTCCGTTCTGATTGACGCGGAATATAAATGGTGTCGTTTGGACCGATAATCGCCGTATCCGGTTTCATGAAACTTGCCGGTTCTGTGTTTGGAGCTGCTTCACTCAAGTCGGATGCATGTTCCACGTAATTGAGGCCGATGCCCCAAATCTTTCGCGGATGGCGGTAGAGCGGCGCATACTCAGCATCGGCTAGTGGAATGATACTGTCCACCTTATCCAATTCATCCAGCGATTCAAACCATAACCTGAATTCCGTCAATTGACCTGATGTCAGCAAACTTAATACATCAGCCGGCCATTGTTGGTTGTAAGTATCGTTTAAATCCTGAACTCGAGCAACACCATTATCCGTCACAACAGCCGCCTGTTCTTTCCCCTGATAATTAATCGTTACAAGGCGCATTTAATTCAACTCCTTTTTTGTGGGGGACTTTTTGTGGGGGACTGTCCCCCACCGCTTTAACGCGTTAACGTAACGGGGGACAGACCCCCTATAATCCCCGCTAACTTATCCAATGCCATATTACCGCCCGACACAACGGAGCAGATATTTTTTTCGTGCAAGCCCGCCTTATTGGTCATGGCTGCTGCAACTGCCACGGCAGCTGATGGTTCAATGAGCTGTTTCATTCGCTCCAATACAAAGACTAACGCCTCGGTTATCTCATCCTCCGTCACAAGCACAATATCATCCACATATTTCTGCACAACCGGGAACGTCAGGTCACCTGGCTGGGATGCCCTGAGTCCGTCAGCTATAGTATCGGCACGTTCGATGGCGGTCAGCTTTCCTTGTTTTTTGGATAAAAATGTATCATTCGCTTGTTCCGGTTCAACACCAATTACTTTGACATCAGGCCGTGATTCTTTAACGGCCGTCGCGATACCGGAGATGAGGCCTCCTCCGCCAATCGTTATGTAAATGGCATCAACATCAGGGATTTGCTCCAGGATTTCAACGCCTGCCGTACCCTGTCCCGCCATGATGAGCGGATCATCATAGGGCGGAATGAACACTGCTTCCTGTTCGGTTGTCAGTTCTTCAGCTTTCTGCAAACGCTCCGTCGATGTCGTCCCGCACGTCATAATGTTGGCACCGTAACCGCGAATGGCGGCTACCTTACTTGAGACGGCATTTTCAGGCACAACAATTGTTGCCTCCAGCCCGAGCTTCCCTGCAATATAGGCAACGGCCTGTCCATGATTCCCGGAAGATGCGGTGACAATATGCTTTGCCCCTTCTTCGGCGACTGTTCTCACTTTGTTGGTTGCACCCCGGATTTTAAAAGCCCCCGTTGGCTGCAAATGCTCACCCTTCAAAAACATTTTATTGTCAGTTTTTGCTGAGAGCGTCCTGGACGTCAAGACAGGTGTCCTGCGTATCACGTCCGCGATGTTGCCGTACGCATCATTTATATCGTATATTGAAATCATTGCGTTACCCTCCTTTTTCGGGATCTGGGACACGGGGTCTGACCCTCTGTCCCCGTCTCAGGGGGACTGTCCCCCACCGCTTTAATGCGTTAACGAAGTGAGGGACAGACCCCCAAGAAATTTTTCTTCGTTAACGGCCAGTTTTTGTGCTTCATTCACGTTGACCGGTTGGAACTGTATGCTGCTGTTCGGGGGGAGCTGTGATACTTTTGGTAGATCAACGGAAATGACGGTGGCAATCCGTGTGTAACCCCCGGTTGTTTGCCGGTCTGCCATCATGATGATCGGCTGGCCGTTTGCCGGTACTTGTATGGTGCCAAACGGTATGGCGTCCGACCAGATGTCTGCGCCGTTTTTATGCGGGATTTCCGTTGATTTCAGGCGATAGCCCATCCGGTCAGATTCAGGGCTGACAATATGCTCCTGTCGATAAAACGTTTCGATTCCCTTTTCGGTAAACCGGTCGGTATCGGGCCCTTTCACTACCCTGATATGAGCTGGATTAGCATACTGGGGAATTTCACGATCAATCAGCCCCACCCCATGATGAGCACTGACATCAAAGCCATTAATCGTCATATCTTTTTCAATAACCGTTCCAAGATTCGCACGTTCATACGTCGATTTGCTGCCCATGACAACCGGCACATCATAGCCGCCCGCAACAGCCAAATAAGCGCGCACCCCCGCTACAGGACGGCCAAACGTAATCCGGTCACCCGCCTGGACTTTAAAAGACTTCCACATGGGGGCTCTTTTGCCATTGATTGCCGGACTCAGATCAGCACCACAAATCGCGATAACCGCTGATGATAAGACATCAAGCTCCGGCCCCATTAATGCGATCTCCAGAGCAGCTTCATCCCGGCGGTTGCCGACCAGCACATTCGCCACTTGTAATGCGAATGGATCCATCGCGCCGGATGCGACAACACCATACTGCTGCAGCCCTTGCCGCCCTAAATCCTGAACCGTCGTTTGCAAGCCTGTTTTTTTGAATTTAAATAGTGGCTGTGACAATGAATTAAGCACCGACACGTCGAATGTCAATTCCTTCCGCTGTCAATCGCCCGCGCAACTGTTCAACAAACTTCAAAGCATGCGGGTTATCACCGTGAACACAGACCGTATCCGCTTCAATGGCGATGGTTGTGCCATCAACAGCAACGACATGCTTATCATAAATCATATGCAGCACCTGCTCGATGGCATCATCCGGGTCCGTTATCATGGCGTTCGCATCTGTGCGGGGGGTTAGCGTGCCATTTGCCTGATACGTCCGGTCGGCAAACACTTCAGATGCAGTCGTCAGGCCATGATGTTGTCCGGCGCGTATCAGCTCACTTCCGGATAACCCAAATAAAATCAGATCATCATCAATATTTTTAACAGCTCTGGCTATCGCATCAGCCATTGCCGCATCAGTCGCTGCCATATTATAGAGTGCACCGTGTGCTTTGACATGGTTCATCCGGGCATCATGCACCTGACAAAAGCCTTTTAATGCGCCAATTTGATAGGTGACAAAATGGTAAACATCATCCGGCTCCACCATTATATTGCGCCGCCCAAATCCCTGCAGATCAGGCAGCCCCGGGTGGGCACCGATGCCGACACCATTTGCCTTTGCTGTTTCGACGGTATCATACATCGTATTATGATCCCCGGCGTGGTAACCACATGCTATATTGGCAGATGTTATAATTTTCAATACGTCATCATCAAGGCCGATCGTATAAGCGCCAAAACTTTCCCCAATATCACTGTTTAAGTCAATCCGATCTTTCGCCATCCTGAATCACTTCCTTTTCAATTTGAAACGCCTGGTTGCGAACCTGTTTTTCAATGCTGTCGTAGTCACTTTCTGAAATGGGCACGAACCTGATTCGGTCACCTGCCTGATATAAAAAGGGGTCATCACGATGCGGGTCAAATAATTTTACAGGCGTTTTGCCGATCAAGTTCCACCCACCCGGCGACGTCAACGGATAGATGCCTGTTTGATTGCCGGCAATCCCCACCGAGCCTTCAGGGACACTGCTTCTCGGATTATCCAAACGCGGTGTGGCCAATACTTCCGGCAACCCACCCAAATACGGAAAGCCTGGCAAAAATCCAATCATATAAATGAGATAATCAGTACCGGAATGGATGTCCACCACCTTTTGTTCACTTAAACCGTTATTCGCTGCTACATGCGCTAGATCGGATCCAGCGCAGCCGCCATACAGAACAGGAATTTTCACAAGCGTCACCGTTTCGTCATCAACGTACAAATCCCCGCCGGCTAAATCCAGTAAGGTGTCGCGCATCGTTTTATACGAAATTTGATAAGGATGATAATAGACAACCACTGAACGATAGGTTGGCACCCATTCGGTGACTCCCTTAATGGCATGCTCACGCAAACGTTTGCAGAAAGATCTGATCTCACGGTTCAAATCCGGCGATACGTCTTCGTTAAAATTTATGCGAATGGCCGTATCACCTACTGGCTGCCACGATATATTTAGCAAAATGGATCACCTCCACATGTGGGGTCTGTCCCCCACCGCTTTAACGCGTTAACGTGGTGGGGGACAGACCCCCCCTAATCGAGAATGCCGAATGATTGTAGTGCCAATAGAATTGTGATGGCAAAAATCAGCCAGCCGGCTACATTGATCCACGTCCGGTTAACATGTTTGCCGAGCAATTTTTTATTATTCATGACAAACATGAGCAATAGGACGATAACCGGTAAAATCAACCCGTTCGCATATTGCGCAAATAAAATGACCTGGATTGGCTCATATCCCAAACTTGCGAACAGAACACCAACCACAATAATGAATAGCCAAACCATGCGAAAGCGCGTGGATTTTAAATTACGTTCCCAGCCAAGTGCACCGGATGTTGCATAAGCTGCCGCCAGCGCTGCAGTCACTGACGATGTGATGCCGGCTGCAAAAATCCCGATTGAAAATACGTATTTGGCCCAGGAACCAAGCAGCGGCTCCAGCTGAACAGCCATTTGCGCCGGATTACCAAGCGCCGTACCAATCGGAAACGCAGCCGCTGCCGTTAAAAGAATCGCAATTGAAACAACCCCGCAAATTATCATTGATGCAATAATATCAAATCGGCCATCTCTTATCCCTTCTTCCCCTTTCCAACGTTCCTGAACCGTAGAGGATTGCAGGAATAAGGTATAAGGCACAATGGTTGTTCCGATAAGGGATATAACAAACAGCCCCGCCCCATCAGGCACTGTCGGAATGAAGGTGCCTTCAAACATCGCACCAAGATCCGGCTGAACCACGACTGCTGTAATGACAAAACTTAAACTCATGATGAGGATGAGTGTAATGAAGGCCTTTTCAATTATTTTATAACTTCCAGTCCACAATAACAAGGCAGCGGCGATACCAATGATGACACTCCACACATCAACAGGAATTCCTGTGATCGTCGTCAATCCAATCGCCCCACCGGTAATGTTTCCGGTTTCATATGCAGCATTACCTATCAATATGGCAGCAATAATGAGGAAAACTGTGGCTCCTTTTAAAACCGGATGCGTGAACTGGTCCCGCATCACCATACCGAGTTCTTTTCGGCTGATAATTCCCAGCCGCGTTACCATATCCTGCAGAATCATCGTAGCCAAAAGCGAAAAAACCAAGGCCCATATGAGGACATATCCAAACTCAGCCCCCGTAGCAGAAGCCGTCGTGACCGTACCCGGACCGACAATCGACGCTGCCACCAGCACCCCAGGCCCTAGTGTCCTCAGCCTCTCAAAAAACCCTTTTTGTCGCATGCTTCCCTCCCGGATTCCTGTATTTGAAATATTCTTTTATTAGTGAATATTATACTTTGTGGTGATGAATTAAGCAAATGGCGGTTTAAGGAGTTATGATGGGGTGATTTTCGGGTGGGAGGAAAATCTGTAGTATAGGAGGGAACTGGGGTTGGAGGCGTTCTTTCGTGTTGGGAGGTTTTGGATTGCGGTGCTCTCGTATGAGTTTGAGGTGGGCTCGCTCAGGTTTGTTTTGAACAGACTTGAGCATCGGAAAATCGTTCAACCCATCGCCGAATACATAGACATCGTCAGGACTTGAGCGGATTTTTATAGATTGTTTCGCTATTATGAACAACATACTGCAATCATTCCATGGGGCCAGTCCCTCATCACATTAACGTGTTAGAGTGATGAGGGACTGGCCCCCTATTCCCCATTCCTCGATGAAACGACTTTAAATGCGTACTTATGGGGATGGAAGTAAATTTTTGAGTACTCAAATACCGTTCCATCCTTGAACGTCGAGAATGCCTGCATAAATAATAATGGATCTTGTTCGGCGATCTGCAAATGTTTTATGATTTCGTCACTAGGCATCATTGGTATAAGCTCACCGTAACGTCTGTCAATTTTATATCCCTTACTGCTGATATATTCATATTTTGACCGCTTCATCACTTCAATCGATAAATCCGAAAACAGATCGACCGGCAAATAGGATTCTTCCAATATTAACGGTTCGAAATCCGCAAAACGAAGCCGTTTAACGTAATAAACTTTTTCATTTTCGTCTATTTTCAAATGCCCCCTGGCCTCTTCAGGTGGTGACATCAGTTGAAATTCCAGTATTTCATTGGAAGGGTTATTGTCCAGACTGCTCATTTCCTCGGTGAACCCCTGTAATCTCAGAATATCGTGTTCGATTTTCTCGTGATTGATATAGGTCCCACTTCCCTGAATGCGGTACAGGACACCTTCCTCAACAAGCTGTTTAATGGCCTCCCTTACCGTTACTCTGCTCACACCATACGTTTGGGCGAGTCTTGTTTCGGAAGGTATGGCATCTCCGTGTGCTAATTTTGCATCATCTATATCTGTTTTTATGTTGTTTGCAATTTGTTTGTATAATGGCAACGAATTGTTCCACATTTTACTTATCAACCTCTCCAATTACTGGTTAAAGTGTACCACGTTCTGACAGTTTTTTATACCATTTTATAAATTTGTATTATAATTGTATTGATATATGCATAAAGTTGAGTTAAAATCATATTAATAACAACATGAAAGGGGTTACATTTATATGGACAGAAAGAATCTGGTCATCGTCGGCGGTGGCAGCACTTATACACTTGGCATTGTCATGAGCCTGATTGAAGAGAAAGCTAACTTCCCGCTTAAATCAATCACGTTTTATGACATTGACGCCGAACGTCAGGAGAAAATTGCAAAAGCAGCAGCAATCATGCTTGAGGAACATTATCCCGAACTTGAGCAATTTAACTATACAACAGATAAAGCAGCCGCATTCAAAAACATCGACACGGCCTTTATCCAAATCAGAACCGGCGGACTTGCGATGCGTGAGCTTGATGAGCAAATCCCCATCAAACACGGGGCTATTGGCCAGGAAACAAGCGGGGCTGGCGGTATGGCATATGGCCTGCGCTCCATAAAAGACATGACTGAGCTGATTCGGGATATCCGTCAATATTCAAAAGACGCATGGATCCTAAATTACACAAATCCGGCAGCCATTGTGGGACTGGCGCTTAAAAGAGAGTTTCCTGAGGACAATCGGATCTTGAACATTTGTGATATGCCGATAGCCATTATGAAAAGCTATGCAGATCTATTGGATAAAGATGTATGGGAACTTGTACCGGAATATTTCGGTCTGAATCATTTTGGCTGGTTCAGCAAAATTCTTGATGAAGAAGGCAATGACCTAACTCAGGAACTAAAAGGTAAAATCATTAATGGTGACTTTATCCCAACAGATAAAGAAATCGCCAACGATGAATCATGGATACAGACTTTCCGAAAAGCCAGACAAATGCTGATCGACTTCCCGGAATTTTTACCAAATACGTATCTACAGTACTACCTGTACCCGGATGATCTGGCTAAAAAGGAGTCGCCGGATAATACGCGTGCAAGACAAGTGATCAACGGTAGAGAGAAGCGGGTACATGAACTATGCGATCATATTGTTGCACAACAAACAACAAAAGATATCCATGTCGAGTCTGATATTCACGGTGTCTACATGATCCGGGCAGCTGCGTCACTCATATTTAATCTGAAAGAAACGTTCATTGTCATGGTTGAAAATAATGGGGTTATTGCCAACCTACCAAATGATGCACTTGTCGAAGTTCCGGCGATGCTGACCAATAACGGACCAAAAGCATTTGCAGTCGGTGACATCCCGACTTTCTACAAAGGCTTAATCGAAAACCAGCATGCCAGTGAAAAACTTATTGTTGAAGCCTATTACGAGAAAAGCTACACCAAGTTGCAGCAGGCTATGACCCTAAACAGGACGATTGTTCATGCACCAAAGGCCAAAGCAATCCTTGATGACTTAATTGAAGCCAACAAAGATTATTGGCCGGAATTTAAGTGACGTTACATTTTTAAAAAAAGGGAGGGTTACCATGTTAAAACTCATCATCAATGCCGATGATTTCGGTTATTCAAGGGCAGTCAACTACGGCATCATCGACGCGCATACGGAAGGGGTGCTCACATCCACGACATGTTTGACCAATATGCCCGGTGCTGAGCATGCGTATCAGCTTGGCAGAGAACATACACGTCTGGGAATTGGAGTACATCTTACTTTGACATGCGGCAGGCCGCTTCTTGACAACCATCAGACCCTCATTGATGCTGATGGCAATTTTAAAAAACTGCATCATTATGAAGACAAATTTCATATCGATCAGGATGAATTGTATCGGGAATGGAAAGCCCAAATTGAGGCTTTCCTCGATTCCGGGCTGACACCTACCCACTTGGACAGTCATCATCACATCAATAATAGAGCGTCGATACTGCCTGTTTTTATCAGGCTGGCAAAAGAATATGAGCTGCCCGTCCGTAATAATTTTGACCAAAATACAGTCGGAGCCAAACTGGTTACAACTGATAAGTTTGAATATAATCCGGAAATTATGTTAGCGGATACAGAAACAATTTCAGGCCATTTTCAAGGTGTTGAGACGGTTGAAATCATGTGCCATCCGGCATACCTGGACAAATTTCTTATGGAAAATTCCTCGTATGCCATGCCGCGCCTGGAAGAATTGGCATCCATTACACATCCGGAAACGAAAGCAAAACTGGGGGATCAGGGACATTTTGAGTTAATTACATTCAACGATTTAAGGAGAGGTGAATAAGCAATGAGACGTTTCATGCAAAACTTGGGGAAGGCGATGCTCATTCCAATTGTAGCATTGCCTGCTGCCGGTATCCTGTTCCGTATCAGCGCAGAAGACCTGCTTGACTGGCAACTGGTGCAGGCTGCCGGGGCCATTTTCAATAACATGGATATTTTGCTTGCAATTGGTATTGCGATGGGACTTGCCAAAACGAAAGACAGGGGAATCCCCGCGTTAACCGGCTTTTTGGCGATTGCCGTTTTGAATGAAGGACTTTCCATTATGAACCCGGATCTCGACATGAGTGTATTCGGAGGTGTGTTATCCGGACTGATTGCAGCATTCATCTATAACCGCTTTAAAGATACGCGATTACCGAATATCTTTTCCTTCTTTGGCGGTGAGAAATTCCCGATTACGATGATTATCGTGACCATGATACCTGTCACAGGTATTTCGGTGTTATTATGGCCATATGCTCAATCAGCTATTGATTCTCTCGCACAGGGGCTGGTCGGTTTAGGTGCAGCAGGCATTTTCATTTTCGGCTTTCTGAACCGCTTCCTGTTGCCATTCGGATTGCACCACGTGTTGAACACGTATATTTATTTCGGACTCGGGAGCTATGAAACGGCCGGCGGTGAAGTTGTAACCGGTGAAATCACACGTTTCTTGAATGGTGATCCAACTGCAGGTTACTTTTTAGGCGGCTTTTTCGTTGTCATGATCTTTGGTGTTCCGGCTATTGCATTGGCCATTGCCAGAGCTGCTCATAAGAAGAAAAAAGAAGAAACAAAGGCCCTGATGAGTTCAGGAAGTTTAACATCTGTCGTTGCAGGTCTGACTGAACCGATTGAATTTACATTCCTGTTCACATCACCATTACTGTATTTCATTCACTCCGTCTATACAGGTCTCGCCGGGGCGACACTGTATTTAGTGAACGTCCGGCATGGATTTTCCTGGGGCGGAAGTGCGATTGATTACGCATTGAACCTCGGCATTGCCGATAGCGGATGGATGATTATTCCAGTCGGTCTAGCATTCGGCGTCCTTTACTACTTTACATTCTATACACTTATTGTGAAGCGAAACATTAAGGTTGTCGGCCGTGAAGATGACCAAGAATTCAGCGAAGAACGGGAAGAAAAGGAAAAAGACTTGGAACTGAATCATGGCAAGTACGAATATATGGCGAAAAAAGTCCTCCAGAATGCCGGGGGCCAAGACAATCTGGTAGACTATGAAAGCTGCATGACCCGTCTGCGCTTGGTCGTCAAGGATGCATCAGTAGTGGATGAGGAAAAAATCAAACAAACCGGCGCACACGGTGTCGTGAAGGTTGATAATGAACATGTGCAGATTGTTATCGGACCTGAAGTAAGCAATGTTTATCAGGAATTTAAAAAGCAGGTTGAGGGATAATAACTTGATAGGTGACACACTGTTCTTGTGACCACGTAACACAACGAGACTGACCTGGAGTTTTTTCTTCCAGGTCAGTCTCTCTGTAATTGAAAAATGGGCACTCATAGTTCTTGAATTGATTAGATGCCGCTATGTCACCGTCAACAATAGCAGACCAAGATATAGTGCCATTTTTTGCAGAATAGGCTGGTATTGTTGACTCAGATATGAAAACCTTTCCGACCTCTGTAGACTTAGCCCTCACGCCATTCCTCAAGCAAGCTTTCACTTCCGAGCTGAAGAATGGCATGAGCTTCTTCTGTTATAAGCCCGTTTTCTCGCTTATTCGTTAATAAATATCGGAAACTTTCCAAATGCTTCACAGCTTTAACCAATTCTTCTTTCTCTTCAAAGTGGGCTACCGAATCCAAGTGAACTTTAAGTGAACGTACAGTCCCATGGTTTTCAAAGGCGCCATCTTCTTCATATTGGTTCACCATTTCTATCAATTCATTTGAAGTGGAGATAGTCGGCTCTGTAACTTCAATCGTTATGGTTGTTGAAAGCTCGTCATAGCCGTCAACATCCAATTTATAGATGACTTCATATGAGCCTGGTTTTATTGGATCAAAGTCACCCTGATCGATCACAACCTCATTCGTTAAATCATTTTCGTGCGGATCTTCAGCAACGCTGATTAAAGATGTGAAATCCAGATCATCACCAGCCGTTATCGTTGCATCATCAACCTGCAGAACAGGTTCCAGTTTTTCAATGCGAAGATTATCCAGCATAAATGTACCTTCTCCCGTGTCCATATTCAGGCTTGTCCCATCACTGAAAATACCAATATACGTTTGGCCATTTTCAGATCCGTTTACAACAAACTCAGCTGTTTTCGATTCAGTGGATGACGCTAACTGCTCATTCACCTTTAAACCTTCAACATTGTCTATATCGTTTTCATCAATGGCCTCATCACCGGAAATGAAACGATAAGAATCGGCTGTCGTCTGATAATCGAAATTCACTTTATACGATGCACCTGCTTCAAAATGAAAATGTTGTGGAATGGTACGGTATACTAAACCATTATTTCCGTTGTTGACTTTGATAGACCAGTTACCATCAAGTACATCATCGACTACTTTCTTATCTGCCCATCCTTTTTGTGTATACGGTCCATGTCGCTCAGACAAATGAATACGGTTATCTGTTACACCTTGTATATTACCAATGACAAATGGATAGATCCCTTGTACAACATTTTCAAAATCCTGCTCAAAAACGGAATCCGATTTATATTTATGATTATTCAATGATTTTTGCACAATCCGGATATCGTCAAATTTAGTATCGCCTTCTCCGGCTTTTCGACTGAGCGTCAGCTTTGCAGTTTCATCTTTTGCGGTAAAGCTAATCTGCATGCGCTGCATTTTACTGTTATAGCCATCATTGGAAGCATGTGAATCGGCTTGTACATAATTCTTTTGCAAGCTGCGCAATGTGAAATTACTTACATCTTTTTCAGCATCTGTAATCTCCAGAGAAGACTTTAGGTCACTCGCATTTTCTACATAGACCTCTGCGACATAATCTTTGCCTGGCTCCAGGTTTCGCAATGTGCGAGTCACCGAAGTGTCCTCTGAAGGGCTGTTAAAACTCAAGTAGTAGTCTCCACTGCTTAAGTTCCTTGCGTTCTCCTCATTATCAGTACGTTTGACGGTAACTGCATCAGTATCTCCTTCAATTGCAGTAAACTCGTCGTCTAATGAACCTGTATTAAACCCTGCATCATGAACATGATTACCCGTACTCCATTCTTCAATTTGAACAGGATCCTCTTCACTCATCGATACCACATATGGAGTAGCCGGCTCAGCATTCAATGTAATTTGGTTGTCAACTACATCGACCTCTTGTTTGTCGGTTCTGCCTTGGTCAGTCAGCTTGTATACGTTTAAGCTGGAAACACCCTCATATTCATCCGGTAGCGTCCATGTAGATTCCCCGCCATCTAAATTCCAATGATACAATTTTTCCGAATCAGGGGTAGGCGTTTCAAAATCCTGTTCTACCCAAGGAATAAGGTATTTGTTTTCATCAAGTACCACATTGTCGTTCAACGTAATGATACGTTCTCTTGAGTCATCCTTTCTCTCGACAATAACAGTATCTCCGTTACTCGGATCTTCCAGTCTGATTTCTTTTTCCAAATTCGTTTCAGTTGGATCGCCTTCTGCCTTTTTCCACTCCATCACATAATACTTTTGTAAAAATTTAGTCGGTATGTTTGTATTAAATGTTTTTCGAATAAAGTAATCAAAGTTTTTATCAGATTGCCAGCCTTCAAATCCGGCTAGTTCAAATCCGCCCAGCAACGGATGATCGGCAGTTCCGCCTTCTTCCGGCCAGTTGAGCACCCATGAATCTTTTTGGTGATTGCTGATAAAACGAAGAACTTCAGAGTTGATCCCTTTATTCTCCGGTCCGCCATAATTTTTATCGGTAGCCCAATGCTGCCATGTTGAATAATTCGAAACAGAAGTACCAAATTCAGTCGTCATTCTCCAGCCGCGATCCATAATTTGTTCAGCTATCCGATCAGATTCCCACTGATCCTGGTACCATACATCCAAGTAAATGAAATCAAGCTCCGGTGCTGCTTCTTTTAAAGCGTCTAAACGTTCAGCACGCGCTCCGGAATATAAATCCTTTAGTTTATCAATCGTATATGACTGATCCAGCCATCCCCACCCTTGAGCATCGGGGCTATTAATCAAATCTTCACTAAATGCATCTGCTTCCGGATAGGACTCCTGAGCATTTATATGAACACCAAATTCTGTGTTAAAACGATGTCCTTGTTCAATAAGTGTATTCAAATCATCAGCGCCACCCATACGCTCTCCAACATCGCCGTAGTCAGGGTGTGCACTGTCATGACCTTCATTACCATACCCTTTTAATAAAACAGCCTGTCCCAATCCGTCTGTGGCAAGAGCTACTTTCTTTACATTATCCAACGTTTTCAGAAATGGCTGCTGTGCCTGAGAGCCGAAATTCATCGCAATCCGTGTTCCAACGGTATTATTCACATTTTCATAATCCTTAATATCTTGCATAATATCACGGTATTCAATAGCCGCATCCTGCCAATTGATCGCATTGTCATCATTCGTGTCTTCTGCGATGGCAATTTTAATTGTTGGTGTATTCGATGATGGTTCAGGCATAAAATCTCGATGATAATATAATTTACTTGATCCTATCCCCATCGCTTTAACATCATTGTCATTTAAATAACGATTGGCAATCAAATTTCCGTATCCATCCACTTCTGAACTTGACCAGACTCCTGCACTCAGCTCATCATTTGATAGAAATGCAGTGTAATAACTTTCGGATGTGCCAATACCGTCCATAGATGAATCTACCTCGACAGTTGTATCACCTGGCTGGGTAACATCACTGCTCAGATTGGTCAGTTTAGCAGTTGCGTTTTCATCATCACTATTTACCGAAATAAAATTCATGTCAGCAAACTGCAGTGATTCAATATTTGCACTTGAGTCATTGGTGATTTCATCAAACTTGTACACAACCTGATTTTCGTTAACTCTAAGCGAAAGTTTTAATTCCGCATCTAAATCCTCCATAACATCCGTGACGGAGAGCGTGTAAATCCTGGATTCCCGCCATAACATAACGATAAATCAGGTGAAAATCCGATAATGTTGGGCTTCATGCCCATTTTTTATTGTTTTTATACTCGTTATGTGTTACAATATACATAACGAGGAGGCGGAAAAATGGCTATCGTCTATCAAACAGATAAGCGTTCAGGGATTACCTATGCGTATGAGTCCATTTCATACTGGGACAAAGACAAGCGCCAATCCCGATCCAAAAGGACCTTAATCGGACGGGTGGACAGTAAAACCGGAAAAATTGTCCCGACAGACGGCAGAGGACGGAAAAATAAAGAGGCGCATACCGTGGCAAAGAGAGGTCCTGTTCCATCTGTGCAAACGTCACGTTATTTTTACGGCGCTACTTATCTTCTGGATCAAATCGGTGCCAATACCGGGGTTACAGAAGACCTAAAAGCGTGTTTTCCCGACAAGTATCGCCAGATTCTATCCATCGCATACTATCTGGTCCTGGAGGACAGCGCTCCGCTCTACCGTTTTGAAAAATGGAGTCATTTACATAAACATCCTTACGGTCAAAACATCACGTCTCAGCGAAGCAGCGACCTGTTCGCGTCCATCACCGAAGACGCGAAATATAAGTTCTTCCAGCTGCAGGGAAAACGGCGGACGGAAAAGGAATTTTGGGCCTATGATATCACCACCATATCCAGCCAGTCCGAACTTTTGAGACAGGTCCAATACGGCTGGAATAAAGAAAACGATCCACTGCCTCAGCTAAACCTGGCGTTGGTGTTCGGCGAAACATCCAACCTGCCGTTTTATTATCGCAAACTGGCCGGTAATATCCCGGATTCCAAGACCGTCAGAAAACTGCTTGCCGATTTGGATATGCTTGGCTTCTCCAAGGTGAAGCTGGTCATGGACAGAGGCTTCTACAGTCAGGAAAATATCAACGCTTTGTTGAAAAACCATCTGAAGTTCCTGGTCTCCGTTAAAATGTCTCTTACTTTCGTCCGGAAAGAACTGGATGCCATCTATGACGGCTTTCGATCGTTTGAACACTACAGTGAGAAATACGAGTTATATGCCCGCACGGTCCGGACAACGTGGCATTATACGCAGCAACGTCCTTATAAAGGAGACGCCCTGACACAGTCCAGGCGTATGTACATTCACTTTTATTACAATATTGACCGGGCCGCGGAGGATGAAAAAGCATTTGACCGCAAGTTAATCAACCTGCGTCGTGAATTGGAATCAGGGAAAAGGCTCCCGGAACATGAAAAGCAGTATCAAACGTATTTTGAGACAAAAACCACCCCGAAACGCGGGACAAAAGTCACCGTCAAAGAAGAGGCTGTCAACAAAGCCAAGCGATATTTTGGATATTTTGCGCTGATGACCAATGAAACGATGGGCGCCATCGCTGCATTGGAGCTTTACCGCAATAAGGACGTTGTTGAAAAAGCGTTCGGGAATCTGAAGGAACGGCTGAACATGCGCCGCACACTGGTATCATCCGAACAGAGTCTTGATGGGAAACTTTTTGTGGAGTTGTGGCGCTCATCTTATTCTTCTTATATCAAAAAACAAATGCAAGATACCGATTTATTAAAAAAATATACGTTACAGAAGCGTGCTGATCAACTGGATGTTATAGAATACTTTGAAGCGCCAGGGAAAGAACCGCGTATTGGCGAACTTCTTAGCAAGCAAAAAGAGATTTATGGAAAATTAGGTGTTACCCCGCCTACCTCGTTATGAGTAGGCGGGAATCCAGGGTAAATGGCTTCACTGTCATTCACTTTTTCAAATTCTACATCCGGATAATAAAGCTCATTGTTTATATAGAGGCCATATACAGACTTTTCCTGACCGCGCATTATCTTCCCATCAACATCGTATTTCATTATACGCGGAAATACCTCATCAATCTCAATACTCATAAAGTCTGACGATAATGTATTACTTACCGGATCTGTATCTGGAGGCGAAACTTGTTCGGAATTTTCGTCTGCTGCCTTAACGTTATAGGGTGAAAAAACATTTGCCACAATTAACAAAATGGTAAGGGTAGTCATAACAAAAACAGCTGTAAATGGTTTCGTTAAATAATCGCTTTTCAATTTTTAAACCTCCTTTAAATCTTTAAGTTGTTACTCTAATAAACTTAGTTACACCCCTCTCTATTATGAATATAATTGGAGAAACTAGGTTTTGATTATAACTACACGACTTTTCACAAAATGTTCCACAAACATAAATTTATGTCAAAGTCGCCACCAATCAAAACCTTATCAATAAGTTAAACGATATAAAACGCTTTCACAATGCTAATTATTGTCTTATTTTTTAGCTGTATTGTTATTTTTTATAACCTTCAGACTATTTTGTTAAAAAATGGGACCTTAGTCTATATCGAAGTCTAGGCAGATGGGTTCACGTTGCATTCATTACAAACACAGAGTCTATCAACGATGTCAGAACCTGCCTGAGCAAAAAACATGTGTTGAAAATTAGCATTGAATACATCACCGGTCTGAATCTTTTGCAAATTTATGAGGTAATATATGGTGGAGCTGGTTGTTTAAAGAATTGTTAGTTAGGGAGATGTTCGATTTATTATGAGATTAGTGATTCACGAATCATAATAGGGGCGACAGCTTGCTGTACCAGCCTCGGTACTGCAGCTATTTTCGCCCCCTTTCCTAAAGCATTTATTTACGAATATTTTGTTCATAGCAGAGTCGGTGGCTATACGGCTCTTATGCCAATAATGAATCAAGTTTCAAATGGATAGATTGTCACACCTTTTACAACACGATTGATTACACCATCCGGGCTTGGGTTGTCCGGGGAAAGGCCAACATGCAGTGATTTTTTCATCGCAAATGTCTGGGCGAATGCAATATACTGCAAGGCCAGATACATGTCATTTTCAAAATCCTCGCCTTCTGGATTGACCGTAATTACCCAGTCGGCAAGTGCTGCGACAGTGTCATCCGATTTCTCCGTCAATGCAATGACCTTCATGCCTGAATCATCCGCAGCTAGCTCACGCAATATATCCATATCATATTTTCGCGTATACGGGTCTTCTGACATAAATAGAACTGCCACAGATTTTTTGTTTATAACTGATTTCGGTCCATGACGGAATCCAAGTGAGGACTCATGCATCGCCATAACCCTGCCGGCTGTCAGTTCGAGCATTTTCAGGGCGCCTTCACGGGATAGTTCACTCAAAAGCCCCGAGCCCAAATAGATGACGCGTTCAAACGGGAATGTGAGAATATCTTCGATACGATCTGTAATGGAATCAAGCAGGACACTGGTGTTTTGGATCGATTGGTTCACTTTATTTTCCGAAAGCGGCTGCTCTGAAAAAAGGGCGAACGACGCCAAGACCATGGATGAAAAACTGCTTGTCATAGCTAGACTTTTGTCATTTGATTTTTTGGGCATGAGAAGTGTGATACTATTATCGTCGCTCTGGATGTTTTGAGCTAGCTGTCCTTCTTCGTTACAGGTGATTACCACCTGATAAAACTCATCAATAATTTGCTCGCCTAACGCTACCGACGCAACACTTTCCGGACTGTTGCCAGACCGGGCATACGAGACCATAATCGTGGGCACATCCTTAAACAAATAACTTTCCGGGTTGGATACAATGTCGGTTGTAGCAATCGCTTCAAACTTTATCTTTCCCTGGTACTGCCTGTTTAACTCCGTAACAAGTGTATTCCCGGCAAAAGCTGATGTGCCTGCGCCTGTTAGAATAACTCGAACACTTTCATGTTTAGCAAAAATCGACTTCACAAAACCTCGCAGTCTACCTTGCTCTCGCTCAATCATCTTGATTGTTTCGTGCCATACCTCCGGCTGCTGATAAATTTCAGAAGCTGTATGGATTGTCTGTTTTTCATGTAATTCACCGCTCGACAAGTTAAACATTTTAATACTCAGCCTCCCATTCTTTGTATTTCAAATGAACAATGTCTATGTCAGTCTATCCACGACACACCTAAACCCTGTGTTACCACCCGAACTGTCAGGAGTATTGGCAGTTCGTGCTGCTACGCGGTAACGGTTGCAATACGAAAAATGACACAAATAAGATCCACCCCGCAGCACACGTGTTTCGCCTGATTCCGGACAAACTGAATTATCACTTCCTCCACGCTGGCTGATATGTTTAGTGAACCAATCCGAACACCATTCCCACACATTCCCTGCTACATTATACAAGCCAAACGAATTGGGCGGAAAAGACTTGGAAGGAGCCGTTCCCGTATAACCGTCTTCCGCCGTATTTTGATAAGGAAATTTCCCTTGCCAAATATTACAATAATGCTCCCCGTTTGGTGTGAGTTTATCTCCCCATGGATATTTTTTTTGCTGCAAACCACCTCGAGCAGCATACTCCCATTCTGCTTCAGTGGGAAGCCTTTTTCCTGCCCATTTACAAAATACCTGTGCATCATTCCAGGAAACATGGATGACAGGATGATCCATTCGTCCCTGAATTGTAGAATCAGGACCTTCCGGATGATACCAGGTTGCCCCTTCAACAACCCACCACCAAGGGGTTTGGAGCACACGTTGGCTAACACTTTTTGCTATTTCCGAGCTTAGGAACTGATAAAAAACAAACGACCAGCCAAATTGCTCCGCTTCCGTGACATAACCAGTGGCATCAACAAATGTCGCAAACTCCTCATTCGTCACGGTATAAGCATCCATATAAAAAGAGTCGACATTGATCTCCTGAATAGGTCCTTCCCCATCTGACGGAAATCCATCTTGATCTGTAGTACCCATTAGGAACGTATTTCCCGGGATATAAATCAACTTATCCCTGAATAACGTCCTTCCCCTCTTTTGATGTGAAGGAGCCAAATGATGATCGACATTATTCTGGTTTAACCTTTGATTCCTTGCAGCAACACAACAACTTGACATCTTAACACACTTCCTCCCGGGCAAATTGTTGGATAAATTCCTATCAAGTGCCAGGCCAGTATCGCAAAAGCTCTTAGGCTACTGTCAATTCCATTCGTCCAACTGAACTTGCGTCGCTTTTGCCGTTTTACCAGGGATCAAATTTTCACCATCTGTATAGCCTTCATCTCTTCCCGACAGTTCGTCGATAAGCTGTTCTCTTCTATGGCGCAAACGATCGTGATAGTTGGCTTTTAGTGCTAGGTTTTGTTTTTCTTCCGGATCCTCCCACAAATCGAAAAACTGTTCCACACCAGATTGCGAAAACCAAATATATTTTTCTTTTCCATCCGTTATATAATGGTACGAAGCTTTACCAAATTCATGTTCACCATGGATATAATCCCGCCAGGACATTTCACTCTCGTCCTTACATAATGGTATCACACTCTCTCCATCAACCGAATCGGGGGGATCCACCCCGGCTGCATCGAGTAGTGTCGGCATGATATCACGCATCTCCACGACTTTATCAACAATCGTATTCTTTTTTAAATGGAGCTGGTTACCTGGATCAGCCACAATAAACGGTACCTTCGCACTCCCCTCATATGGCAATGACTTGCGATAAAGGTGATGATCACCCATCAGTTCACCATGATCTGATGTAAACAAAATCATGGTATTATCATATACACCATACTCACGCATTGCTTGCAAAAAACGTCCTATCTGATGATCGATATGCGTGATCAATGCATAATAAGCTGCTTGTGCACGACGGTGTCGTTGTGAAGGTACGATGCCCTTTGAGGTGGCCGGATCCAATCCAGCTCGAGTCTTATCCTTTGTTTCAGCCCATTCCCCAACAGGCGCATCAGGCAGCTCCATATCCTTGTACATATCAAAAAATGCTTGAGGCGGATCCAATGGAGGGTGCGGCCGTACAAATGACATTTTTAAAAAAAATGGTTTTGACGGATCCCGACGCCGTAAAAAGTCAATAGACTGCGCAGCCACCCAATTAGTAGGGTGAAACGTCTCTGGTAAATGCCAAGGACGGGTAACCGTTGACGAATTACAATCAAGCCCAAGGTCTAGAAAATCAACCTCCAACCCCTGCTTCTCGCGCAGCCAATTCAAATAATCATCGGTTTGCTCCTGTGATTCCATTGTTGTCGTCTTATGTTTAAAACGGTTGTAGTGCATGTAGCCATCATGCAGGACAACATTATGAAACCCACATAAGTTTCGGGCTGGATAAACATGCATCTTCCCCACACTTTGTGTATGATACCCGGCTTTAGCCAGTTCACCTGCAATAGTGTGTTCATACCTCCATGGAATCTCTTCCTCATAGCCAGTCCGACCCGTCGAGACTTGTGACATGCCAGTCATGACGGATGCTCGCGCAGGAACACAAGACGGTGTCGCAGAATAGGCATACTGAAACAATACACCATCTCTTGCCAGTTGATCCAAATTAGGTGTATCTACAACAGGATGGTTTAGATAACTTAAGCAATCCCACCGTATTTGATCAACCATAACTAATAGAACATTTGGCTTCATTTGGGACCACTCCCACTCTATATTTCATTTTAAAATGTGTCTTGAAATGCTTCCTCTCTATTTTCCAGTGCTCGAAGCCCGGCGCCGATAATCCCTTGCTCATTTCCCATATAGCTGACTTCCATGTGGTCAAGTATATGCGTCTGTTCGTCGAGAAGCCATTCTTCCAACTTTGTCTTAACCATTGTCAGTAAAACAGGATTTTGCGAGACAACACTTCCACCAAACACAATCTTATGCGGATCTAAAAGGCTATTGATTGTATAGATGCCTTGAGCCAGACTCGCAGCTATATCCTTAATCAGCATTTGAGCGATTGAATCGTCATCATCAAATGCTTTGAATACTTCTTTTGCCGTCATATCAGATCGCCCGTATAGGTCGTTTGAGTGTTTCGCAATAGCCGGACCGGAAGCAGTCATTTCCAAACGCCTTAATGTGTTTTCCGGAAAGCGCGTATAAACCGGTATTAATCCCGCTTCACCAGCAAAACCAGCTCCCCTCATAAATTCTCCATCTTGAATAATCGCACTCGAAATCCCTGTACTGATTGTCATGTAAACGAACAATTCATCTTGTTTAAGCTGAGCTTTCTTCCATTCTGCAAAAGCAGCCATATGCACATCGTTATCAATGGCCACGTGCTCCAACTCAAATGCTTCACGAATCCGGCGGATAAAAGGAAAATTATTCCATGGTAAGTTATTTTGAAAAATAGCAATCCCTTTTTCACGATCAACTTTACCAGGAACACCTGCCCCAAGACTATGAATATCACAAATTGGGATACTCGAATGATCCAACAGCTTTTCTATACATAGCACCACCTGTGCAAACATATTTTCTCTGTCGAAGGAGTCACTTTTTACCGTTTCCTGCTGTATAACATCCCCATTTTGATTAACGATGCCGCTAGCAATTGTAGTTCCCCCGATGTCCACACCAATCGCATATTTCATTGTTATTGCCTCCTGCATCTGCTCCCAAACTTATGAACCTGAGATATGGCTATCATTGAATTCATCCCATTTTCACTTTGATACAATTTATACGAACTACTGGTTGTGAAACTATACAAACTTCCGATTGTAATTCCATAATAAAAATAAAAGACCGGCAAGACCAATTAATTGAAGAAGCAGATAGATTTTGCCAACCGTTTGTTGACCATAGACGATCAAAAACATGCAGAAAAGAAAAAAGATGATTTTCAAAACACGGAATACCTTATCTTTCATCCCGTATCTCCTCCCAAATAATATCACTTGGATTTAGCCTTAATTTGTGAACAGTACCATTCCCATCATATACATTCGTTTCCTGCGGGCTGCTTGAATTATTGACGACTGCATATTTTCCAATGCCTGGATATGCATGAACCTCACAGTGTATATTGGAAGCTTGCCATTTGTTGAATTCACTTTCTTTTCCTGCCGCATAGAATAACGCACGCATTAACAATCGCGTATTTTCATGGCTGTATGGAAGTCCAGCCATATAGATGCCTCTTCCTTTGCCGAAGGGTGTACTGGACAACTGAATACTACCATCACTGTATTCAATAATTTCCGTATCTTCTCCGAGTGCGTGAACGTTCTTGCTTCCTTCGCCATAATCATAAGTGCTCAAATCCTCAGCCAGAAAATGTGAATCTACCGGGTTGGTAAAATACTTATTAGTCGATAATCCAAATCCCAACTCTTTATCCACTCCGAGTACATTAGCTAATTGAAAATAACGGCCCTCATGGTGCACAGCCGATGGTTCACCAATCCCAATAAAACCACCGCCATGATAAACCCATTCGCGTATCGCAGAAACCAGGTTCGGGTCTTTCCATTTGTCACCTCCTGAAAAGGCAGTACCCGCATCACCGACATTAATGATGACATCTACATCATTCGGAACCCCGTTTTCAATCACATCGTCAAAACTAATGAATGCCACATCTGCAGCTGCTCCGCTCAAAGCTTCGACAATGCCATAATAAGAATAGGTTTGCTGATAATACTTTCCATGGGCTACAATATGTGTTTGCCAAGTCCGGAGTTTCCCCCAGGAATTCAAAATAGCAACCTTGACCCCAGTATATGGATCAGCATCTTTTATCGTTTGGTAAATTTCCCGAAACTCATCCGTTACGTTTTCAACATAATCAATAAACTCTGGAAATTTATATGGCAAACTTGGATAACCCCCATAGCCGATCCGATCCACCGGTTTGCGCATAATCGCTCTTCTCGCGGTCAGCCAATTTTCATTCGCCTCAACCACAGGATCGTTCCCCTCATAAAATGTATCAGGAAAGAAGTAAGGAAGAAATCGGCCCTCGGTATAGCTGACATGCGGAATATCTGAAATAAGACGTAATGTTGTGCCATCACCGACACTGCCAACAACCGCATCGATACCTGTTTCTTTAAAATAGTTTCCATACGGCTCCGTTCCTATCCAGTTGTCCCCCAGAAACATCATGGCTTCCTTGTCATATCCATGAACGATATCAACTAACGTTTTCACTTCACGTGCTACAAATTGTTGAATAAAATCAATGTAATCCAAATAAGCTTTGGACGGTACCCGGAATGACGTGTTGTAATAGCCCTGATCCACAAAATCTTCCGGCCGGAGCTTGTAGCCTTTTTCATTTTCAAAAGCTTCCATAGCAGCAACGGATACACTCGCCCCGTAACCAAACCAATCAACGAATTTTTCTTTACCTAAATGATTAAAAATTAACGTGAAATGATAGAAAAACGTAGTAAATCGAACCACATCGGTATCCGGATTATCACGAAGCCATTTTTTTAAATAGTCTTTTATAAATTGATTAGAATTAGGCTGACGCGCATCAAACGGAATTTCATGCGGTTTATCCCCCCAATTATTGGTGATGTGATTATACATTTGAGTCGGATCCCATTTCATATATGCCAGAAAGGATACAGTGTACTCATGCCAAGGCTCTGCATCATAAACTATCACCTCGTTGACACCCTGATCGACATCCCAGTGAACGGCGTCAACCACCTTTCCAGTTGTTCGATCAATGACTTCCCACCACGTTTTAGGATCGTTCCGGTAATCAGGTTCTATTTGATCTTCAAAATAACCTTGCATAATACGAATCTTCAAATTTGCTTCGGTAGCTGTGTTGTAAGAAGACATCAGATAGATTTGCTGTGTCTCTTCCGGATGTTTATACGCAAACTCATTCTGTCCTCGAGCTACGAAATATGTTGTATAAATTTTTGCATTCAATTGCTTCATTTCCGCCTCCATGGTTGTCCCGTCACTGTCACGCAGTGCATCGGCACCCCAACGTTCCATTAATTCCCTGGTTTCTTGCAAGAAATTTTCTTCAATAGGAAGCGTAACACGTCCTGTTGATTTTTCCATTTCTGTCACCTATCCTTTCACTCCACCTACAGTCATTCCTTCTGTTAAACGCTTTTGGACGATAATATACAAAATCAATGTCGGGAGCATTACAATCACCATTCCGGCATACATGGGGCCATAATTGACGGCCGCTCGCTCGGCAGCCAGAAGATTCAACAAACCCACTGGTAATGTTTTGTTGTCTCCCGGCATAATCGTGAGTGCCAAAAGATATTCATTCCAAAACAATAAAAAGTTAAATAAGATGACAATCACTATACTAGGCATTGCCATCGGCAGCATGACCGAAAACATCGTCCGAAAATAACCTGCCCCATCAATATTAGCTGCTTCTTCAAAATCAGACGGCAAGGTTTCAAAGTAACTCGACAATAAAAATATTGTAAAAGGCAATGCAGTCGATGCATAAATCAATGCCAAAATGACCCTATTATCCAAAAAGAAACCCTGTCCGATTAAAGTTTGCAATACATTATCCCAACCGAGCAGCATTAAAAAGATTGGAACTGCGATATAACTGACATTAATAAATAAACCTGCCTTGACAAATGAATTAAGCAGACCACTGCCAAAAAACTTGAATCTGGACAAAACATAAGCAGCCGGCAATGCAATAACGAGCAAAAACAATAACGCCAATGATGTAACCATCACAGAGTTAAAGAGATACTGCCCCATGTTTGCTTCGATGAATGCCTCCACAAAGTTTTGGAAGTGGAAACCATCTGGTAAGGCCCATGGATTCCCGTAAAATTCGGAGTTTTCCTTTATTGACGCCAAAAACACCCATCCTACCGGAACAATAATCGAAATGGCAAGTCCGGCCAACGCGATATAGATAAATAGTTTAAACAGTTTAGCTGTACTCATACGATTGGACTTCTTCATTCACTGCACCTCCTTAGTACTCCAGAACATCTCGCTTCGTAATTCGGCTGACAATAGCAGCAAGGAGGAATGAGAAAGTAAATACAATAACACCTATAGCCATTCCATAGCCGTAAGTCGAATTCCCATATGCCTGGTCATACATATAGGAAAGAAAAACTTCTGTTGAACCACTCGGGCCACCGCCAGTCATGGCCGTTACCAGCAAAAAACTCAGATTAATCGTACTGATAATATAAAAAGCTAAGGTTGTACGAATATTATTCCAGATTAACGGAAGCGTGATAGCCGTAAATTGTTTAATCTTACCCGCTCCTTCTAACGAGGCTGCTTCGTAATAACTGGCTGGAATACTTGCCATACTGGACATATACATGACCATATAATAACCAATAGCTTGCCACACCAGCGCTCCCGCTATACTGTAGATAACGATGTCTTGATTTCCCAGCCACATTTGCTGCCAGTTCTCTAAACTTACAATACCAAGGATACTGTTGAGCAATCCGCTTTCAGGGTCATAAATCGCGGAAAATATACCAGCAATGACAACAATAGAAAGGATATTAGGGATATAAAAGACAACCCGAAAAAAATTATTCCCTATCAACTGTTCCCGCGTTAATACGGCAGCAAAGAAAACCGCAAAAAATAGCGTTATTATGGCTACCAGGACAATCAGCAAAATCGTATTTTGGAACGACTGAATAAAATCCATATCATTCCATAAAATTTTAAAGTTATCCAAACCAACAAATTGCTGAGAACCGGAAAGGCCGCCCCATCGATAAAGTGACATTCTAAACACTTCAAATGTCGGTACAACCATAAATAAAATAAACAATAAAATTGCAGGTGAAATACACACCGTAATGAAAATGTTTCTGGAAACTTTTTTACTCAAGTCGTTCACCTCTCTTAAAAACACGCCTCACATGACAACTGGTATTCGAATCCAGCCGGTGTTCATGAAACAAAACGGCGAGTCAATTGAGCGGACTCGCGGTTTTGTTTTGTATGATCTTTATCCATTTAATTATTCTATTTATTGCATTTCAGGCCTTAACTGATCAGATGCTTCTTGTACAGTTGCCTGCCATTCTTCATAAGTCATTTCGCCATTGACAACACTATCGATACTTCCGTACAACGCATCACTTATGCTCACACCGGGCACAGGATTTGTTGACGCAAATGTACCCATTGCCGGAAGAACATCTTCATCGTAAATACTGTAAAATTCTTTCTGTTGACCTTCCATTTTTTCAGTCATTCCTTCGATAGGCTGTACGGCACCGGCTTCAAGGAACGTGTCGGCTGCTTCATCTGAATACATATAAGCAATAAATTCTTTGGCAGCTTCTGTATTTTCAGCTTCAGCTGGGACCCACATTTGTTCAAAGAAAGTAAATGTATAACGTTCTCCTTCACCGCTTTCAAACGCAGGTATTGACGTCATGCCCCATTCAAAATTATCGGATCTCGGTGCCTCGGCCATTTCCTCAACAACCCATGCGCCGTTCGGCATAAACAATGCTTCATTATCTAAAATCAACTGCTGATTTTTGGTGAAGTCATTTGGATTGGCATTTGCCACTGTATTTGGATGCGTGTACTCAGCTAATTGCTCAACCGTTTGCAGCACCCGTTCAGCTTCTTCCGTTTCCCAAACACCTTCTTCATAAGTCATCGCGGAATTAAAGAAATCAGCACCACCTGAAGCATACAGCATCGAACCGATGAATGTGTCAAAATAACCGGCTATTGGGTATGTGAACAGTGACATATCTTGTTCAGTAGCTTGATCGCCAAGCTCCCACATGTCATCCCACGTTTCAGGTACTTCCCATCCCTGTTCGTCAAACAAACCGGCGTTATAAAACATGCCTGATGGGCTGTAGAACATTGGCGCCATGTACATTTCACCGTCACCGTAAGGGTTTGTCGCCAATGTATCACTAAATCCTTCCAGAAGCTTATCTTTTACTGCTACATCTTCACCTGGAATCGTCATATCCAAGACGTCGGTAATATTTTCGAGTCCATTTTCTTTGATCATCGTCTCTGTGAGTGCTTCTTCTCGATCAGTTGCCAATAAAAAGACATCAGGATAATCTCCGGCCTGCATTTGTGGACGAATAACTTCTTCCAGATTTTTTTCAATCGTTAACTCAATCGAGACATTTTCTTTAATAGCTTCATAGTCTTCAATAATATTTCGCCACATTTCTTCCCCATAAGCTGATTCAAGGGCAGCTACATGCAATGTCACATCCTCATCCGCTGTTGAATTGTCGTCTCCATTACCCTGGCCTTCGCTGTCGCCATCAGCTTCCTCACCACTGCAAGCAGCTAGTCCAAAAGTCAGTATCATAATAAATCCGACAAATAATAGATGCTTTAATTTCATCTTGACTCCCCCTTGGGTTTATTAAGTTCACTTTGATTATATATTCAAGTAAAACGCTTTCACAATCGAGATGTTGTTAATTATTTTAGAAATATTGCTCTTTTATTTGTAAAATTCGTATAAAAAATCTGTTAAAAAACGCAGACTCCTTGGCATTCACGAAATCCCACTTCTAAATTCTCTGATACAAAGGAAGTTGCTTTTTTAATTTCAGGTCGATAAAATTGGTTTAACAGAGTTGAGAAAAATTAAGGCTGGTGAGTCCAATGTCATATGAATTATATAAAATGAATAATCACTTCACGAGAAATATGCCTTTCAAACTCCTGTATGTTACACACTCAGAATATGACAAAGGATGGCACAGCACCTCGCATACGCACCATTTCACCGAGCTTTTTTACATTGTAAAAGGAAAAGGAGCCTTTGTGCTCACGGATTATGATGTACCGGTTCAGGAAAATGATCTGGTCATTATCAACCCCCATATTGAACATACTGAACGATCGAATAAACATGATTCGTTAGAGTATATTGCTTTAGGTATTGAGGGGCTGTCCTTCTGGCTAACGGAAGAAAAAAATGAACCAATCGGGCTTTATACATATCAGGGCGAACGCAATGATATCCTATTTTACCTGAATAAACTATTGGAAGAAGTACAACAAAGCAATGATGATTATGAGGTCATTTGCCAAAATATCATTGAAATTCTCATTGTCAAATTATGGCGTGAGCGGAAGATAACCATAGAGAAAACCAAGCCCAAAGAACTTAATAAAACGACGGCTTTCGTCAAACATTATTTAAATCAAAATTTCCGCAATGATATTACACTCGACATGCTTGCAACGGCAGGTCATATTAACAAGTATTATTTAGCGCACACTTTTAAAAAAGATATGGGTATATCACCGATTGAATATTTAAATCGTATTAGGATCAAGGAAGCAAAAACACTTCTCGAAACAACCGATTATTCCATCGCAGATATTGCAGAGATTAATGGTTTCTCCTCTCTATCATTTTTCTCACAAGCTTTTAAACGGGAGACATCCTTTGCACCTTCTGCTTATCGAAAAGAAGTACGTGAGCGCGATAAAAAATTTAGTGAAACAACGTAATAAGCTGTGAAATTACGAAATCCGGCCGGACATATATAGTCCCGATTCTGAGAAAAAACCCGGCTGCCACCTAGTTTTTTCCGAGGTCAGAGGGCGGAAGTCAGACTCGGGGAAATCGGCGAACTAGCCGATTTCTAAATATAACTGATCCACCATTAAAAGGAGTGTTCTGAATGAGCATATTGGTATTAGGAGGGGCAGGCTATATTGGATCACACGCTGTCTATCAATTAATCAATCAGCAAAATGATGTTGTGGTGGTAGATAACCTGCAAACTGGTCATCGGGAGGCCATCCATCCCGAAGCTACTTTTTATAAAGGCGATATACGCAACATTGTTTTTCTCCGGTATGTTTTTAAGAAAGAATCTATTGATGCAGTTATTCATTTTGCCGCCAATTCACTTGTCGGAGAATCGATGAAGAAGCCTCTCGCTTATTTTGATAATAATGTCTATGGTACCCAAGTGATTTTGCAAGCCATGACTGAATTCAATGTTAAACATATCGTGTTCTCATCAACGGCAGCCGTCTATGGAAATCCTGCACAAGTACCGATTGCAGAAACGTCAGATCCAAATCCAACGAATACATATGGAGAAACCAAATACATCGTGGAAAAAATGATGTACTGGATGAATCAGGCTCATGACATCAAGTATGTCTCACTCCGTTATTTTAATGTAGCGGGAGCACTACATTCAGGTGAAATCGGCGAAGATCATAGGCCAGAAACACATTTAATTCCAATTATTTTACAAACAGCACTCGGTCAGCATGATCATATTACCATTTTTGGTGAAGACTACGACACACCGGACGGCTCCCCGATTCGGGATTATATACATGTCGATGATTTGATACAGGCCCATCTCCAGGCACTCGATTATTTACAACACGGCGGCGCAAGCGATGTATTTAATCTAGGTAGCAGCGAGGGGTTTTCAGTAAAAGAAATGATTAAGTCAGCCCGCAAAGTCACAGGCGCACCAATACTGGTTGAATCCGGTCCGCGCCGTGACGGGGATCCAAGTGTACTGATTGCGTCTTCTGACAAAGCGCAAAAGGTGCTTGGCTGGCATCCATCCCGCATATCGATTGAAACAATCATAAAGGATGCCTGGAACTGGCATCGTACACATCCAGACGGATACGGAAGGGAGTAAACGTAAAATGGGCATTTATACTGACCTAACCAACTTAATGGAAAAATCGATTGAAGCAAAGCTTATCGTGAAACGTGACCGTATCTACGTATGGAATCGAGTTCTGCACTTACTTGGATTGGATGCGGCACCCCTCGGCGATTCTGAATTTGATCATAAATCGGAGAAGCCATCAACAGAATTGGAAATCCCTGACATATTGGGGCGTTTAATTGATGATGCCGTATTACGCGGTACAATAGGAAATGTACTGGAGGATAAAGAAGCCCTCACAGCTAACATCATGGATTGTTTTTTACCGCAGCCTTCAGTGATAGAAGGGGAGTTTTGGCAAAAGTATAACCAATCGCCCAAAGAAGCTACAGACTATTTCTATCAATTAAGTCAAAACAGCAATTACATCCAGGTAAGTCGCATTCGAAAAAATATTCACTTTAAAGTAGAAACAGCCTATGGTGTCATGGATATCACGGTCAATCTGTCCAAACCCGAAAAAGATCCGGAACAAATACGGCGCGAACGCCAAAGAAAGCAAGACATCGGTTATCCGCAATGTGTGCTTTGTAAAGAAAACGAGGGCTATGACGGTCGAACCGGTCATCCGGCAAGGGCGAACCATCGTATCATTCGAGTCCCCCTCTTGGGTGAGGATTGGTTTTTACAGTACTCCCCATATGTGTATTATAACGAGCACAGTATTGTTTTATCCGAAGAACACAGACCTATGAAAATAAGCCAAACAACGTTTGAACGACTGCTGGCTTTTACCGATAAATTCCCACATTACTTTATCGGTTCAAATGCCGACTTGCCCATCGTCGGGGGATCTATTCTAAGTCATGACCATTACCAGGCCGGACGGTATGAGTTTCCAATGACACAGGCTGATGATACCTTTACCTTTGAATTAAACCATTTCCGAAATGTATCCTTCTCTGTTTTGAAATGGCCGATGACAGTGATCCGCTTGCGTTCACATTCTAGAGATGAAATAGTCCGTGCTGCAGACCATATACGCACGACATGGAAAACGTATCAAGATGAAGAAGCTGACATTAGAGCCTTCAGCGGTAAAACACCGCACAATACGATAACACCCATTGCCCGAATACGCGAAGAGCTATATGAATTGGATCTTGTTCTCCGCAATAATCGAACCAGTGACAAACATCCAAGAGGGATTTTTCACCCGCATGAAGACGTCCAACACATCAAAAAAGAAAACATTGGTCTCATCGAAGTAATGGGGCTTGCCGTCTTACCGGGCCGGCTTAAAGACGAACTAGAGGAAATCAAGCAATATCTCCTTGGTCATAAAAATGATGTTCCAACTCTTCACAATAACTGGGCAGATTCGTTAAAAGATCGTTACGGGGACATTAGGGGGGATAAGGAAGCCGAAACGACTTTGAAGAAGGAACTTGGACAAAAGTTTGCCAGGGTACTGGAAGACGCTAGTGTATTCAAAGAAAGAAAGGAAATGGAACGGTTTATTGAGGTGTTAAATTTGTAGCGTTATGGCATTTAAGCAGGGTTTATATTTTGGTCCATCTATAAAATAACCAATTATCATCCCGTCTAAAAATGAATGAGAAATCACATACATGAATATAAGGATTTAACAACGATAGCTTATTCGAAAGCATATGCTTCAGAATAGGCTATCAACCTGTTTCATCCATGTTTCCTTTCTTCAGAAGGCTCCTAAAATACTCAGTCTATCCATACAGCCACTTATGGTCGTTTCAGCCATTCCCATTAATTAATTACACTTCTTGATTTAAAAAGTCATCATTACACTCACCTTTGTACTCATCAAGGTGCGTAGATTTGCCTGAAAACCGTAGACCACAACCATCCTATTTATTTATATCAACATGCACCCCGGTTTTTTAAGTTCTCCGAAATAGTTCTCCTTCATTCCGGAGTGGGTTGTATTCTTCCATATGATCAAGGCTGATGGCAGGTTATTCACGTTCGCGCCCGCTCGAAATAACCACAAAATGCCTGGACGCCTGCAACTCAGCAATAGCGTCTTTCCTGGATTCCTGCAGCTACTTATCGCTATCAAGAAGCTTGCCGTCTGTATCAGAAAAGACAGTTTTTTTGTGTTTGTATGTCCCCCCTTTTCATCAATGGTCTTCAGCTATTTTAAATCCTTTCGACGTTGAACGTTCTTACTTAATCAACTAAAAGCATGGCCTGGCGTTTGTTCTTTTTCTTGATGATTTGTGAAAAAAAAATGAAATATAAACTTTTCTATTGTCAAGTAAACGTTTGCAGTATATAATAACAATTGAGAACAAAAACAAACATTTTCAAACATTGGAGGTGAGTAAAACTGAAAGAAAGCAGACAAGATGAAATCCTTGAATTAATAAACGAAAAAGGGTTTATCAACGTTAACGATACAGCAGAATTACTGAATGTCACAAACATGACAATCAGAAGAGATTTGCTGGAACTCGAAAAGCAAGGTGAAGTCGTCAGGATTCATGGCGGGGCCAAACAAAAAACAAAAGATGATTATATCGAATTGTCCCACTTAGAGAAAGAAACGTTAAACGTTAACGGAAAAAAACACGTTGCCAAGAAGGCGGCAGAATTAATAGAAGAAAATGATACTGTTTTCATAGGCCCTGGTACGACCACTGAGTTTATTCACGAGTACATTAATCTGGACTCTGCAACCATTATTACTAACTCCATATCTATTTTTAATACTTTTCAAGACAAGGAAATGTTTGATGTTGTTCTAATTGGCGGCAGACTACGGGAACGAACGAAAACATTTGTGGGTTACTTTACGAGTAATTGGATAAAAGACATTAAAGTCCAAAAGTCTTTCATTGGCACAAATGGAATTTTTGAAAACAATATAACGACTGCTGACGAAGAAGAAGGTGCACTACAACGAACCATTATAGGAAACTCGCATCAAAATTATATTGTGAGTGACAGCAGTAAGTTTGGTGTTGAAGCTTTCCAGATTATTTGTTCAATTGATGATGTGACAGGCATCATTACAGATAAAAAAGTTTCAAAAGAAGTTGAAGATTATTATAAAGGTAAGTTAATCAATTAAGCAGACACCGAGGAGGTTTTTAACATGAAAATTGCTATAGGCAGTGATGTTAATGGACTCACATTAAAAAATCACTTGAAATCACATTTGGAAAACATGGATTATGATGTCTTAAATGTAACTTCAAACGAGGAATATGACCTTTTTGATGCAGCAACAAACGTTTCGAAGGCGATCACAGATGAAGAAGCGGATCGAGGAATTGTAATTGATGCGTATGGGGTCGGATCGTCAATTGTTGCCAATAAATATGAAGGTATCATTTGCGCAAACGTTGCTGATGAGCATTCGGCCAAAATGACAGTAGCCCATAACAACTCATCAATCATAACACTTGGTTCTGAAATTATCGGGGAAATACTGGCAGCAAAAATATGCGAGGCTTTTGTTAAAGCTGATTATGATGGAGGACGCCACCAAATCAGAGTAGATATGGTAAATAAAATGTGCTAAGGAGTGACAATCATGAAAATTTCAATTGGCTGTGACCACATTGTTACGGAAATGAAAAATCATTTAGTGGAGTATTTAACCGAAAAAGGACACGAAGTCATTGACAATGGAACACACGACAAGGAACGCACACATTATCCCATTTACGGCAAAAAGACGTCCGAAAAAGTTTCCTCGGGTGAAGCAGATTTAGGCATTGTTGTTTGCGGTACTGGTGTAGGTATCTCGGTAAGTGCGAATAAGGTCAAAAGAATCAGGGCCGCATTAGTCAGCGATATCGAAACCGCCAGATATGCCAAAAAACATTTGAATGCAAACGTTCTAGCAATGGGCGGACGTATCACAGGCATTGGTGTTATCGAAGAAGCAATTGACACCTTCTTGGAAACAGAATATGAAGAAACAGAAGAAAGCAAAAAGTTGATTGAAAAAATCGATTCAATTCCTATGAATGAGGATTTAATCGGTGATGAACACTATTTTGATGAGTTTATTGAGAAATGGAATAATGGCGGTTATCCAGCAAAATAGGATTAGATTCAACTTACTTGATAAAGGGGGTGTTTACTTGGATTCTATTAAATCATTATTTGATAGAGAACTCATTTTTATGGAAGATGCTCAGGATCAGGAAGACATTTTTAATCGAATTGGAAAGATTCTGCATGAGAAGGGAATTGTAAACGGTGATTTTACAGATGCCCTTATCGAACGCGAACAGAATCACCCTACAGGACTTGATTTGAAACCAGTTGCTAATGATATCCCAAATGCCGCCATACCACACACAGAAACAGAATACTGTCATAGTAAACATATTGTGTTTGTAAAATTAAGCAAACCAGTCTTATTTAAAAATATGATTGCACCTGATCAAGAAATGGAAGTTAAGTATTTGTTTTTCATTATCAATAATGAAAAAGGCAGCCAGACAAATGTTCTTTCGGAATTAATGGGGTTCTTGACGGTGGCCGATAATGTGAAAACCTTGGAAACATTGGAATCCAAAGATGAAATCTATCAGTTTTTAACTGAACAAACTATTAAAAATTAAAGGAGTGCTTTTAAATGATTAAAATTCTAGCGGCATGTGGTGCAGGTATTAACTCAAGTCATCAAATTAAATCAGGAATAGAAGAAGAAATGAAAAAACGGGGATATGATGTCCATGTAGATGCAGTCGTTGTTAAGGATATTAACGAAGACATGATGAATCAATATGACATTTTCGCCCCTATCTCAAAAATGAAATTCAGTTTTGAAGTCAAACCCCCTGTTGTTGAAGCAGGTCCTATCCTCTACCGTATACCAGCTATGGCGGATCCTGTTTTTGATGAACTGGAAAGCGTTATCAAAAAATTGGATAAATAGTTTACTAATAAACCTGTAAAGGGGAGTGAGCTTTCATGTTGGATGCTATTATAGATTTTGCAAATAGCATATTTCAGCCCATAATTGATTTAGGTGCGGCACCAATGATGTTCATTCTATTGTCATTATTGGCAATAATAATGAGAGTTAAAGTCAGTAAAGCACTTGAGGGCGGTCTGAAATTAGCAATAGCTTTAACAGGTATTGGGGCAGTCATTGATATTTTGACAGGGAATTTTGCCCCTGCCTTGCAGGATTTTGTTAAATCCACAGGTATTGAGCTGACTATAACGGACGTTGGCTGGGCACCACTGGCCACCATCACCTGGGGATCAGCATACACATTATTTTTCTTACTGATTCTTGTTCTTGTCAACCTTGTTATGCTGGGAATCAATAAGACAAACACATTAGATGTCGATATTTTTAATTTCTGGCACCTTTCCATCATTGGTTTACTAGTCGTGTACTACTCAGACAATTTATTCATTGCGACACTATTAGTTATTTTGCTGGGTGTTATGAAATTTATAAATGCGGATGCCATGAAGCCTACATTTAATGATTTACTAGATATGCCTGACACGAACCCGACAACAACAACACACTTGAATTTTATGCTTAACCCATTAATCATGCTTTTTGACAAGATATTCGATAAGTTTCTTCCGTTTCTCGACAAATTTGACTTCGATGCAGCATGGTTAAATGAAAAAATTGGTTTCTGGGGAAGTAAGTTTGCAATCGGTATCTACCTGGGTGCATTTGTTGGTCTATTGGGGCAACAGCCTGCATCAACAATATTCACCCTAGCCTTTATTGGTGGTGTATCCCTTGAACTCTTCTCAATTGTTGGTACATGGTTCATTTCGGCCATGGAGCCTATATCAAAAGGGATTACTGATTTTATGAGTAAACGACTGAAAGGAAGAACATTCAATATCGGTATTGACTGGCCTTTCCTGGCTGCACGTCCTGAAATGTGGGCTGCTGCCAATGTTATCGCACCTATAATGTTGTTCATCGCATTGATTTTACCTGGCAATGGTATCCTTCCTTTAGGTGGTATTATTGCGATTGGTTTAACACCGGCGCTATTGGTTGTATGCCGCGGTAAAATTTTACGGATGATTTTGATTGGAACAATTATGGTACCAGTTTTCTTATGGTCCGGTACTGCTATCGCACCATTTGTTACAGAGACAGCCGCTTCTGTCGGAGCTGCACCTGCTGGAATAGAAGAAGGCGCGCTCATTACACACTCAACCTTAGAAGGTCCGGTTGAGAAATTCATCGGTATCTTAGTCGGTAAAGCCGCCGGAGACTTCAGTCTTGGTCCCGTTTCTGCAGCGTTAGGCGCAATTGCAGCTTATATGCTCTTGTTCATCTGGTATCTAAAACAAATGAAGAAACGCAATAAACAATATGAATTAGAAAAAGAAAAAGCTTAATTTGACAATCTGCGGGAGTGAGTTGGTGTTACCGCTCACTCCCTTAAAACGAAGTGATGCAATGAAAAAGGTGATATATCGTGATTCTAACCATTACACTAAACCCCTCCGTTGACATCAGTTATAAACTTGAAGCATTTAATCTTGATACGGTAAACCGTGTTGCGGATGTTTCAAAAACGGCCGGTGGTAAAGGACTGAACGTATCGAGAGTGATCCAGCAGCTTGGAGAAGACGTTGCTGCCTCAGGGTTTCTGGGCGGCAGCTTAGGTCAGTTTATCCGCTCGGAAATTTCCGATCAGGGTATCGAGAATTTTTTTGTCAGCATCGCTGGTGATACGCGAAATTGTATCGCAGTGATTCATAAGGGGCAGCAGACGGAGATATTAGAAACCGGCCCAACAATCAATGAAACTGAGGCCACTGAGTTTTTAAATAAATTTTCAGAAGACGTACAAAAGGTAGATCTTGTAACGATTTCCGGCAGTTTGCCAAAAGGTTTGGATAAAGATTTTTACTCACAGCTTGTTGAAATAGCCAACCAGCATGATACACCGGTATTGCTGGATACAAAAGGTGAACTGCTTCGCCACACGCTTCGAGGTGACAGTAAGCCTTTCTTAATTAAACCTAACCAAGAAGAGCTGGCGGATTTACTCGGGGAAAAAGTGACTGATGATGCGCAGATTATTTCTGCTTTACAATCACAGACATTTTCCGGTGTCCCCTGGGTCGTTGTGACAACAGGAGCAACCGGGGCTTTTGTGAAACACAATCAAGAAGTATACCGGGCGACGACACCTAAAGTTGATGCGGTCAATCCGGTTGGCTCAGGTGACTCGGTCGTCGCAGGATTTGCAGCAGGAATATCACGTGGGCTGACAGACATTGAACTTGTGAAATACGGCCTCTCAATGGGTGTTTTAAATGCGATGGAAGCAACTACAGGCTCGATAAACCCGGAAAACATCAGCTGGTGCAAGGACCAGATTCGTGTGGAAAGTATTTAATAGACGGGAGGACTCGTAAATGAAACTAACACCAGGAAAAAAACGCGGTTTGGAATTAATTTCTGATGAAAATAATGTTGTTATCGCAACAGCGATGGATCAGCGAGGTTCATTAGGCAAAATGATTAAGTCATTCAATGATGACATTTCTTATGAAGATGGGGTGAGCCAATTCAAAGAAGGCGTCAGTGAAGTGCTCGGGAACCAGTCATCTTCCCTTTTGCTAGATCCTGAGTACGGCTGGAGCGCTGCAGAGAAATTAAATGACGACATCGGATTGATTATGGCCTATGAAAAAACCGGATATGACACTTCCGAAAAAGGGCGCCTGCCGAATTTGGTTGACAACTATGCTGTGCAGGACTTGATTGAAAAAGGTGCAAGTGCGCTGAAGCTGCTCGTATATTATGACCACAACGAAGAAGAAAAATACAATACGATCAAAAAAGCATTTATCAAACGTGTCGGTGATGAATGTAAACAAAACGACCTGTTATTCATATTAGAGCCTGTTTCTTACAGCGCAGAAGGTTTAGGTTCAAAAAGCGCTGAATTCGCTAAAAAGAAACCGGAAATTGTGGAATATTTCATGACCGAATTCTCCAAAGAGGCATATGGCATTGACCTGTTGAAAGTGGAAGTGCCGGTATCCATATACAATATTGAAGGCTACGAGCAGTATGATAATTATGAACCTGTATTCAGCAAGGAAGAAGCGGCAGATTTTTATCGTCCTGAATTATTCATAGAAACACATTCTGCATATATTGAAGGTCAAAATTAAAAATTCAGAAGCATTTTTATCAATTATCTTTGTAAATCTCTTTTTTCATTTGATAAAAACCCATATATTACAGGTTTTTCCATAATTGGAGTTAAAAAAGGACATACGTATCCCGATGGAGGAAACTCATTTTTTAAATTTTCCTTGAGTCTGCGCAAAATTGGCTAACACAACATTGGAAGCTGCTGTATTCGATTCAGCGTGCTGTAAAAGGCATTCTTATATAGCGAACTACTGGACAATTTGAATGTGATATAGCGTCCGGATCGAATCACTTTCCCGGCAATTTTGATTAAACTTGTGCGAATGGTTTGGATTTGATGCTTTTTCATCTTTGTCGGCATACAAAGGCGGCGTAGTCCATTATTTAAATTGTAAGCCAGGACAGCAATCTGTAATTTGTTTGCGTTGATTTCAAACGCTGTGCTGCTCATTTGGCCAAAAGCGAAGCCGAGCTTCCCTTCTTTGATGTAGTTTTCCTTTGCCGCGCACGAAAATTGTACGGTATTCCGGCGACATCCAGTGTTGTGACGATAAAAGTGGGAATAAACAACAATTGATCAACCGGCTTTTCCAGTTTCAACATCACATTACGGGGTTCATCCCAACTGGCAGCTTTGTATGTAAATGCCGGTAGAATTCATGATGGCGGCCATCATAAATGTCGATTTCAGGATCATCGAGTATCTCACTTTCAAACTCACCGGCAATCCGCTGCAGGCGTTGGTTAGCCTTCAAACGGATAACATAATCCGCGCCCAGTTCTTCACAAAGGTCGTACAACCCCGGTGTGGCAAATCCACTATCACCACGGATGATGATCTTGATGTGCGGATACTTCTTTCTTAATCGTTTCAGTTCAGGACCTACGAAAGCAACGATTTGTCTTGATGTATACACGTTTCCGGCACGCAAGGAAGCTTTGAGGCAATCACCTGTATCCCCTTCAAACATAAAAATGGGATGGTAGCCATTTTCACCGTAATGTGGGTTATACGAACTGCCATACTGATCCCCGTAGGTTGGTGAATTGGATGAATCAATATCCAGCACCAGGATTTCAGGCGGTTCCAGTTCTTGAAAACGTTCGGTAATGGTTTGATTTACCGTTTGAAGCTGTTTCATGGTTTCCTTGTCCAAATGTTGGTTTAATCGGGACATTGTAGGCTGAGAAGCGAGCTCAGGCTTATCCAGAACGGTTGTAAATACCGGATCATATTTTAAGTTATCGCCATGATCGTCCGCATCGTAACCGGCAGCATTCTGATAAATCTTTTGCATGATAACATCATGATTGACATGACTGCGATGAGATACGCCATCTTTTATATGAACCATTTCTTCAATTGCTTTATGTAATTGATAACATGATCAAACTCTTGATAAAGCAACAGACCGGCATCGCCTGTTAAATCACCACCGTCAAAATTTACTTTTACACGTTTATTGAAGTTCATGGATTTTTCGTTTACACTAGTAGTCATAGAAGGAGCCCCCTTGGTATGTTTTTGTTTAGTCACTTATTACATTACCAAAAGTTGGGCTCCTTTTCATTATTTTACTTTCACTTTTTGGTGATCAGCGTTAATGCTCAAAAGTGCTGTTATAACGGGATCACCGAAGAATATATCATGAAGTTATGAATAATTCAGGTATCGTACATGTTCTGAAAAAAGCCGTCTGCCATTCATTTATTTGAGCGGCGGCGTAACAAATGACCAATTTGTCGAAACACTCCATTTTGCCAAAGAAGCCGGCGCCAAATTCAGCGGCAGCCTTTGCGGACGTGCAATATGGAAAGACGGTGTGCAGCCATTTGCCGAAAAAGGAAAAGACGCGCAGTATCAGTGGCTCGAAACAACCGGATTGGAGAACTTAAACAAAGTAAAAAAAGCGATTAAAGATACTGCAACACCTTGGAGTTAAAGAAGGGGACTGAGTTAAAGAAGGGACAGTCCCCCACCACGCTAACGCGTTAAAGTGGTGGGGGACAGACCCCTATAAGTCTTTTGAACTGAATTTTTACGATTGATGTTTTTCTATTAGGTAATCTGCATTCGTTTTAAGCGTCTGATAAGCATTCTCTAATATACTGTCCTTCTCATGTTCAAGGAGTGTATTAAAACCTTCAAGATGTTTAATTACCTTTCCATTCTCCTCTTTTTCTTCAAAACGATCAACTGTCGTCAATTGAAGATTTAAAGAACGTACCAACTGGTCATCGGAAAATACACCCTCCTCATCATAACGCTCTACAAGTGTTTTCATACCAGCAGCACTTGTAGTGACATCTGTTACAACACGTTTACTTAATTCCATTGGTGAATCTTCTTGTGATACTGGCTGCAGGCGATAACTATAGCTGTACGATTGATCCGCGTTTAATGTATATTCCGAATGCGGACGTGCCCCCCAGCTGTTATCTCCGCCTAGCCCCATCTGATGGTAATTCAAATTAACATAAACATCATCCTTTTTGTCCATTTCATATGGATGTGCCGCATCTTCCAGGTCTTTCTCCGTATAATGAAGTGCGTTAACTTCCAGTAATGGCAATCCTGTCGCCATTAACCCTTCGCCATCCTCATTTGTAAACGTAACCCAGCGTACGTCTGTCTTATTCCCTGTTTCTTGTGGAATGGCATATGGGTAAAACTGATCATCAACTGTACTACTGTACACACCTACCGGATAACCCATTTTGCGATCCCAGTAGTTGCTTTCTGGACCACGACCATACCAATCCATGTTTTCAAATTCTTTAGGTAGTGTTAATTCCATTCCAATAGCTGGAATTTCCGGTAAACCGTTCCCTGGGTCAAGTGTGCTCTTGACAACAACTTCTCCGCTACCATAAACAATATAAGCTGTCTGATAATCAGATTCACTTGTAGTTGGCAATGTGCCTGCAACATTTATCCGAACAGCGTTTTCGCCGTATTTCATAACTTCCACATCTGTAACGCTCCTATTATCCCCTGCATTGCGCCATATACCGGTTCTGTCAGGCATACCATTACCATCGTCATTTTCGTTTGGAGCTCGCCAATAATCAGGTTCCGGGCCACTCTTAATTAAATTTTTTCCGTTATGTTGGAAGGATGACATCGTTCCACTATTTTTATCAAACTGTATATTAAAATCGTTCCCTTCAATTCCAATTTTCGAGTCATCTTCATTCACAGACATTTCTGGCATATCTTCAATGGATTCCGCCTCAACCTCTGGAATGTCATAAGGGATTTTGAATTGCTCACTAGCAATTTCATGACCTTCATTCGCCCAACCTTTATCTTCTTTTAGTGAAAAACTTATATTCAGGTGGTACTCAGACCCAGCTTCCATTGTCGGTTTTTCAATCGGTAATGTAATTTCTTCAGTTGTTAACGGAGCAACATCCAATTCATCTATATTTCCTTCCTGAATGACTTCATCATCCTGTTTCAGCTCCCAGTGAGTGTCGTACTGCTCTAAATTTGTAAATAGAAACTCATTTTTTAATTCAATCACACCGTTTACTATATCTGAGTCACTGACTTCAATATTTTGATATACTTTTTCGACTTCTTTCAGCTCTGGCTGTACGGTTCGATCTGCAGAAACAAGCCCATTAGCCAGGAAATTACCGTCATTTGGCTCGTCTCCCCAATCTCCCCCATAAGCAAAATAGTATTCATTTTCGCTGCCCGGAACCGGTTCCAGTAAATTCTGGTCAACCCAGTCCCAGATAAATCCGCCTTGCAAATTGTCGTACTTGTCAATAACATCCCAATATTTATAGAGATTACCGACACTATTGCCCATTGCATGTGCATATTCAATTAGTAATAGTGGCTTTGTATTTTCTGATTTCCCATATGACTCAACATCTGATACGTTAGGGTACATGACGCTTTCAACATCTGACCAGCGTGTATCGCCTTCATAGTGTACAACCCTTGTCGGATCCATTTCACGTGCAACATCAGCCATGTGCTGGAAAGTTGATCCTTCTCCTGCCTCGTTCCCCAAAGACCAGATTACTACTGACGGATGGTTTTTATCCCGTTCAATCATGCTTTTTAAACGGTCTATCGAAGCATCCAGCCATTGCGGATCACTTGCCGGAAGTTCACCACGTCTTCCATGAGTCTCAAGGTTAGCTTCATCAATCACATAAAGCCCGTATTCATCTGCTAGTTCATAAAATTCAGTCTGATTTGGATAGTGGCCAGTACGGACAGCGTTAATGTTATGCTGTTTCATCAATTTAATATCCTCAATCATACGGTCTCGTGAAACAGATCTGCCATCTTTTGGATCAATTTCATGGCGATTAACACCTTTAAATGTAATTGGTTGTCCATTGATTTTCATTTGCCCATCGTTCAATGTAAACTCTCGGAACCCAACATTTGTACTGGTGGTTTCAACCACTTGGCCTTCCTTATCTTTTAATTCCAATACGAGTGTGTAAAGGTTTGGATTTTCTGCCGACCATTTCTTTGGATCCTTAATGACTTTTTCTTTATCAATCGAGACCTGTTCTTCTCCATTAAAGTCAACTTCATGACTGATTGGCTTTTCCAAAACTTTATTATCTTCATCATCATACAGATTCATTTCTACAGTTTGGCCGTTTACTTCATTATCATTATATTTGGTTAGATCTACATTAACGTTCAATGCAGCATCTTCAAATGACTCGTCTAAGTCTGTTTGAACTGTAACATCACGCATGTGAACGTTTGGTGTAGAGTAAAGATATACATCCCGGAAAATACCGCTCAGATTGACCATATCCTGATCTTCCAGCCAGCTGCCATCAGACCATCGATAAACCTCAACAGCAATCGTATTTTTTTCATCTTGTTTCACATAATCGGATATGTCAAATTCTGCTGGTGTAAAACTATCTTCACTGTATCCAACCTTCTCTCCATTAACCCACAAGTAGAAGGCAGATTCGACACCCTGTAAAGATACATAAACAGGATCGTCATCCCAATTGTCAGGAATCATAAATTCTTTTTTATACGAACCGACAGGGTTATATTCTGTCGGCACCTCTGGCGGATCTGGATTTTCAATGCCTACCCAAGGGTACCTTTCATTTGTATACATTGGGTAATCATAACCTTCTAGTTGCCAGCTGGAAGGCACTTTAATTTCATCCCAGTCCGAAATATCATAATCATCTTCATAGAAATTTGCTGGTCGTTCGTCTGGCTTCTCAGAAAAATGAAATTTCCATTGACCATTTAAAGACTGATAAAAATCTGATTCAGTTGAATCATCTTTCAATGCGGAATCTACGTCGTTATACGGTGTAATGGAAGCATGTCCCGGTTCTCTGTTCACTTGATAAATTTCTGGGTTATTATTCCACTCCGGATAATCTTCCTTTTCAGCTGCAGTTACAACTATCGACTGGGTAGTAACATAGCCAATAAAAAGAATTGAAACCAGCATCGGCAAAACGTAAAGCTTCTTTACCATACATCTTCTCCTTTCTATTCAGTAAGCTTTTCATTCGTGATTCAGTGTTTTTAGTAATATGAGGAATGAAGAATTCTTCTCATATATCCTTAGCTAACACATCTTTTAATTTAAAAATTATAATATTTCACATTTATATCACCCCCTTCGATATTCTTAAAACATCCCAGAGTAAGTTATCCTGGGCAAAACGAGGAAATTTCTTTCCGGATTGCTCATTATTCAGCGCTACTAGCGCACATTATTATTTATGACATAATTGGTATAGAGAATCAGAACAAAATTGAACAGGTCGGATTCTTGTGCCCTATAAACCCTACACCTTTTGTATCTCTAGCACAAAAGCCATCTCTAAATTTTTTTATCAATCTAATTTATATAATATTTGTTGCAACTTTTCAGATTTACAAAACAAGGTCTAACTTAGCTGAAATATCTGTAAAAACTTGTATTAATGTTCAAAAATGTTTGTTTTTGTTTCATAATGTTATTATAACCTGAAAGCGATTTCTTTCAAACGGACTTCAGTACTAATATTTTTAAAATTAAATATATGGTTATTACTTAAGGAACCAGACTTTTTAATTATTTTTATAATCTAATTAAAATTAGGATCCGTACTACTGCCAAGTCCTCAACCGGAAGTTATAGTAGAATCGCACACAATAAGTTTTCATTAACACACCTTTCACTTAACTCTTTATTTAATTAGGATAAAAATATTTCAAAATGTTTTCGGTACTGATTGAGCAAGTGTTAAATCTGAATCCCGGAACATTAAATGTCAACACAGAGAATGAGAATACATTAGAGCTAAAAAGGGAAATTTGGTAAATGGGGTCTGTCTTCCAAAAAAGATACACTCTATTAATTCAGTGGTAGTTTTTTCATTTTTATACAGAGAATTATTGGAATTTAAACGGGGTTTGTGCTTATAAAATAGTCTTTCACAGATTTGCTTTAAACGTTAAGTCAGTGTAGACTCAGCTTATTACTGTGAAAGGAGAACATTTATGTCCCGAAAACCCCGAGTATGGTATCCAGGAGCTGTTTACCATATTACCGCCCGCGGAAACCGGCGTGATAGTATTTTTTATGACCCAGATGATTATCAGCACTATATGGGCCTTATCGCCTCCTGCATGGAAGACATCTCATTTATTCTCCACGCATATTGCCTTATGCCGAACCACATCCACCTGCTCCTCGAAACAAAAGAGGTACCACTTGGCGCCATCATTAAATTCATTCATACCCGATACGCCATTTATTTTAATAAGCGCCATGATTTCACAGGGCATGTTTTTCAAGGCCGCTATTATGCCAAGTTAATCGATTCAACTGATTACTTTCTTCGAGCAAGTCGATATATTCATTTAAACCCTGTTGAATCAGAGATAGTAACTGAACCAAAAAACTATGTCTGGAGCAGTTATCCTGAATATATGGCAGAGGCAAAAAATAGCACATTGCTCGAGACAGGCCGCGTATTATCCTACTTTCAAGAACCTCAAAAAGAAAATTATTGTACATATGTAGAAAGCAGCGAACCTGAAGAATCAGACGCCACTTTAACGAATTAGTGTAGTGGGGGACAGACCCCACGGAGAATAGGGGGGGACTGTCCCAAGTCTTCTGTCAACGGTCAATATCGAGCGATCGGTAATGAGACCCACTTCTCTTATCAACAGCAAAACCAGACAGCCAATTCGCTGTCCGGTTTATTATTCTGCCCTGTATCGTTTTGTCAACAATCTCCAGCATCATTGCTTCTTACCTTCAAGGCACTATCGTATGCTTACCAACAATTCTAAAACATATTTCTTGTTTTCCCTGTTATCATTTGTTCTCACCATCAGTCAGACAAACCCTTTTGCCAGCCTTCATCGATTATGTTTCTCGTTTTTCACTTATTGTTTAACAATTGCTGACAAATTATTGCCCGGGAAATATCGATTTTCGACAACTGGTTCTCTGCTTAGTCAACTAAGTACAACCTTCAAAGTTTCAGTTTTACACGAACCAGGGCTGCTCCCGCCCGAATTGATATGGCTAGGCAATCCCTCTGTAGCATCGACAGCAGGAAGATCACAATCTACACAGCACTTTAACGCATTAACGCAGTGGGGGACAGACCCCCCACTACAATCTACTGCCATTTCTCAATCAAAGATTCCGCATCTGAGTTAAGAGCTTCATAGGCTTCCCCGGAAATTAGGTCATTCGTTTGCTGATAATCCAACAACTGTTTAAAACTTTCCATGTGTCTCAAGACTTTCTCCGCTTCTTCCTGTTCTTCGTAGCGACTTACAGATGTCAAATGCATGGTTAAGGAGCGGACAGTCTGATCATTTTCAAAGGCACCATCTTCTGCAAAATTCTCAACACTTGTTATGAGGTCGTGTGCACTGATTGGAGTACCTTCTATCTCTTCCAAGCCGGATCGTGCATCGTTTAAAGCTTCCAGTGCAGCATCAACTTCTGCCTGCGTTGCATCTTCATTATTCAGAACAGTTTCCGCATCCGCCAATGCTTGCTCTAATGCCTCCCAACTTTCTTCTGTATAGTTTTCTTCATTTAATTCTTCGGCATTAATCTCATCAATCCGGTTCTGCAGTTCTGTTTTATCGACTTCCGGATCAAAGAGGTTCTCCGGTGCACGCGCCGCGGACTCTCCCCCGGTACCAACACTGAAAAATGCCCATTCGTTAACCGTTCCTCCAGTGAAATGAACCAAACCAACTTTGCCATGATTAAGCGTATCGTCAATATGGGTCACTTGAAACGCATCCGGTTCTTCTTCCCCATATGGCCAAGTTTTTGCACGAATTCTATTACCTTCACGCTGTATGACCACCTCATACCATGTATCCTCCAAAGCAGTAAACGGTAATTCAGCAGTACTATGCTGGGTGAATCCGCCATCTATCCAACTATTAATTCTCACCCTATTTGCTGACGAACTCGCATCCGAATGTCGCATGTCAAGATAATAACCGTTCGTGCTGTCTGCCTCGCCTGACATATGAAAAGCTAATTGGAACATTGTATTACTAACACCATCCGCTCGCACCACACCAGACAATTCAACATCACCGTAAACCTCGCCAACTTGATCCCAGGTTAAGGCCTTGCTGCCACCATCAGCTCCTACAACGACATGCTCCAACCGGTTGGGTTCATCAAGCACCGTCCAACGGCTCTCACGCCACATTGTGGACCAGTCACCAGGCGTTTGACCAACTTCATACTCGGAAAAATCAGTCTCATACTGTGCGGGCTCTGATTGCTCCGGAATATCTGGAGGATCTATTGAGCCCGGATCTGAGCAGTCATCTAAAGCTAATCCAGCCACCATGCTGTAATTTGCACGTTCATCCATTAAGAATGGCACGACAGTCATCATTGGTTGATTCATCGTGACAAAAACGCCATTTTCGCTAACCTTCTCAGTTTCTAATGAGAACAGTTCAATATGACGGCTGATATCATCCGCTTGAGCCGTGTGAAGCAGGTAACCACAAGCAGCCGGATCTAGTATTGCCCATTCCGGTGGCTCCCGATTGTCTGCACCATCAAGATAAAATGGCTCTTGATCCGCACCGTCAGCCGCCTTTCGATCAGGTGCTCCTGATACTGTATCGGCAATTTCATCAAAATTATCACGATAAAACTCCAAAACTGACTCGACTGTTCTTTTTTGCATTTGGACCCTTGATTCAGGTTCTGCCATGCCCGGTGATTCAGTCAACAATCCTATTCCATGTCTCAAGCCGGCCATTTGGGAAAAAACCGTTTCCAACCCTATTGTTGATGAAAAAGGAGCATATAAACCCGTTGTAAATCCGGCTTCTTCAACTTCTGGTCTGACATGATCCTGAACCATCTCCTCACTCAGTTCACGTAATTGATTGTCTGTATTAAGATTTCGCGGCCACATCAACTCCATATCAGGGTCTCCGGCATCACCAGGGCGTTCATGTGCATCAACAACGATATCCGGGGATAATTGATCCATCACAGCTGCAACTGTCTGTATCTCTGGCGTCCACAGATTCAAGTGATCCCGGTTAATGTCCATACCCTCTGCATTTCGGCGCTGGTCCATTTCAGAACCATCCGGGTTAGCCGATGGAATAAACAGTACAGTCGTTTCACTCAACTGATCCAGCAGCTCAGGATTTTCGGTAAACGCCAAATCCCTCAGCAACTGCAATGCCATTTCGCGCCCTGCCGGTTCATTTCCATGCTGAGAACCGACAACCAGCATGTTTCGTCCATTTTCGATTTCCTCATCTGTCGGAGGTTCAGGAAACCCAACACGTACCAAATGTAATGGTTTGCCCTCAACCGACGTCCCTACTTGAGAATAAGTCATACGTTCAGATTGATTTGCAACATCCTCTAAAAACGCCAATTCTTCTTCGTGTGTTGTCCATTCATCTCCATTACTTTCTTCAAATCCTGTAACAGGCAAACCCTCAGGAGACTCTTCCGCTAAACCAGTTAATGGAAAAACAAGTAACAATGATACAAATAACAGGCATTGAATAACCTTTTTCACATTTTTATTTTTCACTAATTTACCCCTTTTCTGATTTTTTAAATTAAAAATTTCACAGCTGTGTACTATAAATAATGAAGCTTTAGGAATGTCCCAGCTATAAAGAATCAGACCACACTTTAACGCATTAACGCAGTGGGGGACAGACCCCCCACTACAAATCCTCCACAATCACTTCATCAAAGTTAAAAACATTGCTGCTGTCGTAATCAAAGTTAATGACGCTCATCAACGCTCTGCCTGATTCGTTTGGCAATTGTTCATCCTTAGAGAGTGTATGGACCATATCCCACTCTTCAGGCTCTTGCGTATCATCCTGCCAGAGCCGGACCATTAGCTCATCACCTTCCGCGCGCAACCGTACATAATGCCATTCATCCGACATATTCGCATCGACACTGGCAAAATCTGTTGAACTGCTATCCTGCCTGCCTCGCAGAATCAATTCATCCGTATTAAGATTCAACTCAACACCGTAACCGTTCACAGGCATTGAACTTCCCGATGTAAATGCATCAGACTGCAGCCACAACCGCAAACGCTGATTATTGCCTGTCTCATCAGCTTTGAAACGCACCAGCATTTCACTATTTTCCGTATCTTCCATATTAGGCGTTATACGGCCAAAAGCACTGCCGTTGCCCTGTTGACGGTTATCGAGGTCAACCTGGCCGGTGTTGTTCTGGATCGTGTATGTGGCACCATCCGGGTTCGTCGGCCAGGAATGCAGATTCGTAAAATCAGATGATTCCCAGCTGCTTCCATCATCACCAATGAATCCCTGATGAAACGCATACTGCAGATCTTTCATGTAACTGTCAGCTTGCGGCTCAATCAGGTTATAGGCTTCCTCGGTGATCAGTTCATTTTCTCTTTGGTGATCAAGCAATTCCAAAAAGCCATTCAAATGTTTGACGACTTTTTCAGTCTCACCCTGTTCTTCAAATTGGCTCACTGACGTCAAGTGAAGATTAACGGCACGTGCAGCCTCATCGCTCGCAAATTCCCCGTCTGTTTCAAACCGGTCAGCCAAAATCTCTAAATTTGCCAGACTCGGTGAACCAAGTGGCGGTTCCACTTCACCGGGATTCGCACAATTATCGAGCGGCAGGCCATTCACTTCATTATAGCTCGCCTGTTCATCAAGCAGGAACGGAGCAACTGTCATCATTGGCTGGTTCATCGGAACAAAGACACCATGTTCACTGACTTCTTCCGTTTCAAGCGAAAACAAATCAGTATGCTTGCTTACCTCGTCCGCCTGAGAACTGTTGATAAGATATCCGCAAGCTTTTGGATCAAGCACAATCGTCGGATCCCAGTTATCCGCACCATCGAGATAAAATGGCTCAGATGGATCTGCTCCAACTTCTGCCTGACGCTCCGGTGCTCCACCCACGACGTCAGTGACATCAGCAAAACGCTCACGATAGAATCGTAGTATCGAATCAGCAGCTTCCCGTTGCATTTCCACCCTGTCCAGGGGTTCTTGACTGCCGGCGCTTTCCGTCAAAATGCCAAGGCCATTCCGAAGCCCCAGCATGTTGCGTAAAATCCGCTCATCACCGCCGCCAGCACCACCAGGGGATCCATACAAGCCGGTTGAGAAACCTGCATCTTCAACATCCGGCATCATATAATCCTGTACCAGCTCTTTATTAAGCGCACGCAATTCCTCATCCACATTCAGATTACGCGGCCATAGCATCTCCATATCCGGATTTCCTGTAGCACTAGGGCGCTCATGGGCATCTACCGTAATATCCGGCTGAAATTCATTTAAAATTTCTGCGACCGTTTGCATCTCAGGCGTATCCAGATTGAGGTGATCACGATTGTTGTCAACACCCCAGGCATTCCCGCGCGTATTCGCTTCTCTGCCGTCCGGATTTGGTGTTGGGACAAACAACACTGTCGCCTCACGTAGCTGCTCTATCAGCTCGGCATCCTCTGTAAATGCCAGATCCCTCATCAGCTCCAGTGTCATCTCACGTCCTGCAGGCTCATTTCCATGTGGTGTCCCCATGATCAAAATGTTATTTCCCGCCGCAATGTCTTCATCAGACGGCGGCTCTGGGAAACCGACTCGTACTAAACGAATCGGACGATCTTCCACAGATGTCCCAACCTCAGAGACAGAAACCCGATCGGACATGTCTGCCAAATCTTCCAAAAATGCCGCTTCCTCTTCAAGGGTTGTCCACCCGTCACCATTCCGGTCCTCAAACCCTGTCGTCAATGTTTCTTCAGGTGCATCCAGGGTTTCACTGCCACTCTCAGCAGCCACACTCAATGGACTTACGGTTAAAAGGAAAGACAGCATCATGATAAACGGTATTAATCCTTTTTTGACATGTGTCATTAATAATGACCTCCTCTTCAAAATATTTAGGTATTAAAACGTGAGCTTTGCTTATTCCTCAAGAATTTGATCCCCCCTTCCAGTAAGCCATTATTCTATTAACCTATTGCTAATAGTATTTGATCAAACGTTTAATTAACTTCATTACAGCCTTCATAATGGGAACTCAACTTCTAATGTTCGAAGTCACCAAACCTCCTTTTTCATGATTAGATGTCTCTTCCTTCAAGCAGATAATGGCGCTGCTGGAAGTAACAGTTTTAAATTATCACCACCAATCCATGAGTTGTTCCGCATGTCAGAGACTTCCTCCAAAATCCCCTTCCTGAAGACTTCTTCATCGGAAGTCACTGCATGCCGATATACAAAACAACTCTGAAGTCTGGCATTCTATTATTCAAGCAGAGACTTATCTACCCGCTAAACAAACGTATCAACTCAACCCAAAACTTTGTGCCTTCTTATCTGTAAACTCTACTGCCAGTTCTCAATTAACGACTCCGCATCCGAATAAAGCGAATCATATGCCTCATCGGAAATCATCTCATTTTCTTCCTGATGATCGAGTAATTGTTTAAAGCTTTCCGTGTGACTAATGACTTTTTCTGCCTGATTGTTTTCTTCATAACGGCTCACTGCAGTTAAATGCGTTATTAATGATCTGACGGCATCGTCACTCTCAAAAGCGCCCTCCTCAGCGAAGCTCTCTACGCTTGTAATCATACTGCTTGCGCTGATCGGATCTACTTCTTCAAGCCCATCACGCGCTTCATTCAATGCCGCAAGTGCCGCATCAACGTCTGATTGGATGGCATCAGGATCGTTCAGTACATTTTCGGCTGCTGCCAACGCGTCCTGCAGAGCTTGCCAGCTTTCTTCTGTATAATCATTTTCATTCAAATTCTCAGCATTGATCTCATCCACCCGCATCTGGAGTTCTGTTTTATCAACTTCAGGGTCCTCCGGTTCGAACAGATCGTCCGGTGCACGGGGCGCGGATTCACCAGCAGTACCGACACCGACATATGCCCAATCGTTAACCGTACCTGAGCTGAAGTGTCCTAATCCTATCCATCCCCAGTCAAGAGAATCATCGGTGACTTCTACCTGCCAATCGTCAGGCTCTTCCTCACCATAAGGCCAAACCTTCGTACGTAGCTTATCTCCATCACGCTGCAATACGACCTGGTACCATGTGTCCTCTTCTACTGTAAATGGTAACTCTGCACTGCCAAGCAGACTGAAACTGCCATTTTGAACCTCGTTGATGCGTACTCGATTAGCCGATGAACTTGCATCTGGGCTGCGCATATCAATGTAGTAGAAATCCTCATCACCCGCTGAACCTGACATGTGGAGTCCTTGCTGGAACAACGTATTATTGACACCACTTGCACGTACCACACTGGACACTTCAACATCACCACGAACTTCGCCGACTTTGTCCCATACCAACGCACGACGGCCGCCATCAGGCAAATGCTCCAGCCGGCGTGGTTCATCAAGCACTGTCCAGCTGCTGTCTCTCCATAATGTTGACCAATCGTCCGGCTGCTCACCGGTTTCATATTCAGTAAAGTCAGTCGCATATTGGTCCGGCTCCGATGGGGGTGGCGCTGCATTTAAGTAATCCGCAATTTTTTCACCTATTTCGTTCATGGCGCTTCTTGCAGTCGGCTTGAATAGTCCGCTGGTTAACACAGCAGCATATACCGATTTGTTTCCCTGAGTGACAAGTGCCACATCATGCCTGATCTGAGGCGGACCTGATAATGAACCCCCTTTACTGGCGAACGTAGCGCCTGTTGCATGAGCAGGCAGACCTGCCGCCAATTTTTGCTCCCTCATAATTTTTAAAATCTCATCCTGTCCTTCCTCAGAAACGATATTGCCCTCGTCTATTGCTTTTAATATCCCGGCCATATCTTTAGACGTTGTTAAATTATCAAGCGGTGAACTGAAGTCCATCATATATCGTTGCAGCTCAGTTTGTTCACAGCCCATCTCCAGACAAGTTTCGTTTACTGCATCCATCCCGACTCTGTCTATGATCATGTTTGTAGCTGAGTTATCGGAAACGATGATCATTAATGTCAGTAAGTCTCTCAGGGTCATTGACTGATTTTCCGATAAATCATTTAAAATTCCTCCGCCACCAACGATATCTGATGAGTCTATTCCGATTTTTTCATCCAAATTCAGGATGCCCTCTTCTGCTTGTCTGATCGCTTCGACAAGAATAGGTACTTTGATTGTACTGGCAGCAGAGTATACTTCTGTTTCATTAACGTTAATTTCACCTTCACTTGTTTCGATAGAGATTGAAATATCGCCTTCATCAGAGGCTTCATCTACAATTCGCATTACCTCGTCTTCCAAGGTTTCAAATCGCGAATCATCCGTTTGACCATTTAACCATTGACCGGAAAAACCCAATAGTATGAAACATGCAATTGCTGTCATTGCCATTAAGATTTGTTTCATCAACTTTGGCATAATCGCCCCTCCTTTGATTTAATCCCCTTAGTGGCAAACAAATAGCCTGCCACTAAGGTGCTAATCTAACAGTCTATTGCCATGCCTCTAATAAGTTATCAGCGTGTCCTTTCAATTCATCAGCAGCCTGTCCGGTAATCAACCCATCATTTTCCTGCTGATCCAGAAGCGATTTGAAGCTCTCCATATGCTTAATAGCCTTATCTATCTTTTCCTCTTGTTCATAATGCTCAATAGACGTTAAGTGGGTACTGAGCAGCCGGGCTGTTTCCTCATTTTCAATATCTCCGCTTGCCTCAAAATCCTCAACCAGTCCCATCATCAATTCCACACTGGATCCCTCAGGTGGCGGGTCTTCTATCTCATCTCTATCAATGGCCATAGCACTTCCGCCGCCTCTTCGCTCAGGTTCAGCAGCTGCCCGGACATTTCCATCATTCAGAAACTCTAAACCGGTTGCAGCGCTGATTCCCTGTACAGCTGTATCCGCAGTAAATGTGTGGCCCATTTCTTCCAGCTCATCTAAAAGTGATCCGTATTTATCAAGATAAATTTCCTCATATTGTGCGCTCGCATGACTCAGGTTACGCTGTGACAGACGCGGCTCACTAATGGCTTCCGGCAATGTCATCCCAAGATCAAGCCGGCCAATGATAATCTGCAGGTTGGTTGTAATAATCCGGTTACTGGACGGGGAACCTACTGTCATCACAGGTTCGCCATCATTTGTCACAATGGTGGGAGACATAGCACTCAGCATCCGGAGTCCAGGCCGTGGTGCATTTGGATGATCCGGGTCCATCATTGGTGTCCGCCCGGAAAATCCATTATTCAGGATAAACCCATATCCCGGAACAACCATGCCGTTCCCTGCAATACTGTTGATTGTTTTTGTATAGCTGACAACATTTCCATCACTGTCGGCTACAGATAAGTCAATCGTTTCGGTCGGAATTTCCTCTTCCGCTTGCTGGGAATCAGCAGCATTTTGTTCCAGTGTCGTCATTTGCGTTTCCTCAGCCAGATTATTTACGGTAATTTCATCAAAAGAAATCGTGTTCCCGCTATCCGTATCAAAATTAATCATGCTCAGAAGTGCTCTTCCGAAAGCATTATCTTCCATTTCCTCTTCGGACAGCTCATGCATAACATCCCAGTCATCCGGTTCATTCATGTCGTCATTCCAAAGACGGGCGCTAAGCTGATTACCTTCAGCTTTCAGGCGCAACCAATGCCAGTCAGTTGACAGATCCGTATCCGCCGTGTCAAATGTTGTTGAACTGCCATCATCTCTTCCGCGTAAAATTAACCTTTGATCATCAGCTCTCAGTTCAATTCCGTAGCCATTTTCCGCCATTGAACTTCCGGAACTGAACCGGTCTGCCTGAGTCCATAATCGCAGGCGCTGGTCATTTCCCAGCTCATTGAACCTGAATTTCACCAGTAATTCACTCTCATTTAAGGCACTCATATCCGGGGTAATGAGTCCATAAGCACTGCCGTTACCCGGCTGCCGTTCATCCAAAACGACCTGTCCGGTATTGTCCTGAATACTGAAATCCGCACCAAGCGGAGTCCCTGGCCATGAATGAAGATCTGCAAAGACGATTGGGTCCCATTGCTCACCATCGTTTCCCTCAAAATCATGATGAAATGCAACACCATCATCTTCCGGCGGCTCAGGTTCTTTATCCGGATCTTCTTCATACGGCCAAGGATTCCCTGGAGCAACTTGTCCAATCGTAGCGAAGTCATCCGATATATTCTGCCTGCGCTCAGCAGCATAGCCTTTTGACATTAAACCGACTGCCGGAACCTCCGTATGTGCCGGATCGCCCATATACATGCTGCGGTCTGCGAATGCGTATCTGGAAGCTTCAAGAAAGTAATGATATGCCTGGGTTTCAGACATATTGCCAAGATCATAACCCTCCAAAATATTCAGTATCTCACTGATTGTGACACCGCTTGATGACGGCGGTACACTGTAAATATCATTTCCGCGATACGTTGTATGGGTCGGCTCTTTATGAAGCACTTCATAATTCTCCAGATCATCCATCGTCATGTTCCCTGGCAATACCTCCCTTTGCGGATTATCCACCACAGGAGGATTATGGATCGTATCTATAATGGCCTCCGCAATCTCACCTTCATAGAAAATCTCACTGCCATGTTCAGCGAGCAGCCGATAGGTGTCGGCGAGATCAGGATTTTTCATGATGGTTCCTTGTTCCGGGACCTCGCCATTTTCATCAAGGTAAATAGCTTTAGCGCTTTCGAAAAGCCGGAGTTTATCAGCATTTTCGCTTGTTTCCCGAATAAAGTTAGGATCCGCTGCAAATCCTTCTTCCGCAACTTCTATTGCCGGCTGCAGCACGTCACTTAAAGACATGGACCCATGTTCTTCCAATGCCTGCTCCCAAGCTTTAACCGCCCCCGGAATACCTGTTGCCATCCCGCTTGAGCTGCGGACCGATGCAGGATAGAGTTCTCCTGTTTCAGAATTAATGAAAGAATCAGGCCCAAAATTTTCACTCGTTTCGGTTACATGATCCAGAATCAGTGAACGGTCCTCCTCAGCAAGGTAAATATTCATAAAACCCCCACCGCCAATTCCACCTGAAAAGGGACGTGTGACACCTTGTGCCGCAGCCGCTGCAACAGCTGCATCAACCGCATTACCGCCATTTTTTAGGATCTCTGTCGCTGCATTGGATGCCTCTACGTGCTCAGTTGCGACTGCTCCACCGTCACCGACAGCCGTCGGGTTTTGTCTGGGATCTTCTGGATAACCGGCAGACGTTGTGACGGGAGCAGTAGTGACCAGAAGCATGATTAGAAACACAGTCATGAATAGTCTCAGCCATTGTTTCGGCATAAAAATCCTCCTCTTTTAAAAAATCTCCCTGCGACAAATCATTTTCTGTCACAGGGAGTCACCCTCTCGTCAACGTTGTCTTCTGCAATTTTTTAATCGGCAGCCAAACCGACATGTTTTGGTCGTGAGTGTCGTTTTCGGGCCTATTTCCGGTGCTTTCTCCTGTCCTTTTATACAAAGATGTTCTCAGGGAATTTTCAGCACTTTTTCTTGCTGTTTTGAAATTGAGAAGCGCTCTCTCTGACGTTTCAGCAATTTTTCCTGCCATTTTGGACTAGAGAAGCGCTCTCTCTGACGTTTCAGCGATTTTTTCCTGCCATTTTGGACTAGAGAAACGCTCTCTCTGACGTTTCAGCGATTTTTCCTTGCCGTTTCGGACTTGAGAAGCGTTCTCTCTTACGTTTCAGCGATTTTTTCCTGCCGTTTTGGACTAGAGAAGCGCTCTCTCTGACGTTTGAGCCGAATTTTCTGCCGTTCTGGATTTGAGAAACCCTCGCAAACACCTCTTGCCGGCTATTTTGGCCTTGAGAGCTGCTTTGCTTTCATTCAGAAAACGTTCTCTCAATAATGCGGCCTTCTTTCAATTCACGTTTGCTCTCTCAAGCATCCAATGACACTATCGAATCACTCCCACGCTTCCAGCAGGTTATCGGCATGTGTCATCAGCGCATCAGCTGCATCCGCAGAAATTGTACCTTCAGCCTCCTGATAATCCAACAATTGCTTAAAGCTGTTCATATGCTTAACTGCCTTGTCCATGTCGCCCGATTCCTCGTAATGGCCTACAGTGTTCAAATGGGTTTGCAGCAAGCGCGCCGTTTCTTCATCCTCGATTTCACCTTCGTCTGCAAAACGATCAACCAGCTCTTTCATGCCGTCAATGCTGGAAGGTTCGGCATCACCCAGAAATCCTCTTACCTCATCTTCACCTTCAATCTGAATCGTAACGGTCGGACGGTCATCGGTTATCCCGGTCTCATTCTCATCAATGATAACCGAGAATGTCCGCTCGTCATCATCATTCAGGAGGCCACGGCCTGTAAAGCTTGTCCAGCCGTCTGCCGTTTGAGTTTTTCCAAATCCTGTCGCTTCAAAATCCAGATCGGCTTCTTCGTCCTGAACAGTGAATGACCCATCAGCCTCCACATCTTCTTCACCTTGCTGGAGGGAAAATGCGATTTCTGCTCCTGTTGCTGAATTCGGTTCATCCATGTCGTAGAGCGCTCCCGCATTTTCGATGTCAACCGCTTCCGTTGTCATCGGGCGGGTCGGCATATTGGCATCACGCTTCAGTGCCTTACCAGCTTGTACACCTGTTAGTTCGGCATTTTCCATTGCAAATTCACCATTGACCAAAACATGCTCAATGCCGTCTGCATATTGTTTCGGATCGTCAAATGTCGCGTTGTCAATAACGGTATCCGGATCAAAAATCGTAATATCCGCGGTCATCCCTTCAGCAATAAATCCGCGATCTGTTATGCCGATCGTGCTTGCCGGCAATCCTGTCATTTTTTGGACCATGGTTTCCCAATCCAAAAGCCCTTCTTCTCTTACATAATTGCCGAGCGCACGCGGCTGTGTGCCATATCGCCTTGGATGGGTACTGCTTGATGTCGTTGCACCGCCATCAGATGCAATGGACGTTGTCGGGTTGTTAAGAATTCGTTCAAAATCATCTTCATGGCCAAAGTTATAAATCGACCTTAAGCTTCCCTCTGTTTCCAGAATCCGCATCGTTGTTTCACCTGCTGTCAGTTCTTCTTGCTCTTCTTCTTCTTGCGGCTCAGGGATATCCGCTGTCATGCTCCACTCTTGGGGTTCTTCACTTTCATCATTCCAGAGACGTGCCATGAGCTGACCATCTTCAACCCGCACTCTTAAGGAATGCCAGTCGGTTGTCATATCAGCATCGACACTGCCGTAATTGGTGGAGCTTCCGTCCTCTCTGCCATATAAGGTCAGTTCATCATTTCCAAGGTGCAACTCGATGCCATATCCATTTACTGGGAAAGAACTGCCCGAGCTGAAGTCATCAGCCTGCAGCCAGAACCGGATTCGCTGGTTGTTTCCGACATCACTGACTTTAAAGCTCATGTACGCTTCACTGTTATTTTCCAATTCATCCATGACAGGCGTTGTTTTGCCATAAGCGCTGGCATTACCTTGCATGCGTTCATCGATTTCAACTTTTCCGACATTGTCTTCCACGTTGTAGTTCACCGCATCAGATGGATAGGAAAACAGCTGTTCAAAGGAATCGGATTCCCATTCCCCGCTGTCAGTGAAATCGTAATCAAAAGCGGTATTGCCTTCTGAATCCTGAACATTTATTTCATCAATATCAAACGTGATGTCACTGTCATAATCAAAGTTGAGGAAACCTAAAAGCGCCTGTCCATCCCTGGTATAGTTGAAACCCTCATCCATGTAGTCAGCAAGGGTCATTTGTCTGGTAGGAAAGTACACATCTTCCGGTCCTTCCACCCGGCTATGCATAATGTCTTCAATTTCCGCTTCAATCTGCGGACGGAGCTCTGGATCAGCGAAACGTTCGAGCATCGCATCCCATCCGCCATCCTCTACCCATGGGGGCACAATTGCCGTCAAGCCAGTCTGACTGCGGAGATATGGATAAACATCCGCTGTCGCATAAGTCCCGCGGTCATTTGCTTCTTCAATCAGACCAACCGTTTCGTCGGATTTTCCCCAATTATCCGGTCCCATCACCTTCATATGCGTGATATGCGGAACAAGACCCGCTTCTTCGCCGATTTCAATTGTTTCAGCTGTTGCATCTACTACGTCATTATTCTCATTGCGGATATGATGCTGAAAATAGGTCCGCCAATCATCGGCTGCACTGACGACATCAATGACTTCCTCTGTCGTCGCATAATACGCGGGCCGATAGAACAACCCGGCGGAAACACCAAAAGCACCATCTTCCATGCCTTCAGTGATCAGCCCCTGCATCTCACTGATTTCGTCTTCCGTTGCGCGCCGGTCTTCTTCACCGACGACTTCTTCCCAGACGGAATTGAATCCAATATGGGCACCGATGTTGATGCCTAAACCTTCTTCCTCAAGGTCAAAACGCTCCTGGAGGTCTGTCGGGCCGCCGCCATCAACATTTAAAATTTCTGTTGTGACACCTTGCGTCAGGGAGCTTTGTGCTTCCTGAAGCGCTGACGTTGATGCGTGGCTGTGAATTTCAATAAAACCTGGCGTTACAAACTGGCCATCCGCATCCACTTCTTTTTCTGCTGCAGCATTTTCCAGATCGCCAATTTTGGCAATAACGCCATTTCGCAAGCCGATATCTGCATCATATTGCGGCTGACCGGATCCATCGATAATTGTGCCATTCCTGATAATCGTGTCATAAACCGCTTCCTCCTGTGCCTGCACAGTATTTCCAACGGACGCCTGTGAAAATGTTCCGATCAGCAGTACAAAAACCGCTGCCATCATCGTCAATTGACGCAATTTAAACATAATCATCCCTCCTTGTTGGGGGTCTGTCCCCCGTTGCGCTAAAGCGTTAATGTGGTGAGGGACAGACCCCTCACTCCCATTCATCCATCAGATCATCAGACGCTGCCGTCAACTCCTCATAAGCTTCTTCTGAAATCAAATCATTCGCCACTTGATGGTCAAGCAGCGTGTTAAATCCATTCAGATGCTTAACGGCTTTATCCATGGATCCTGAGCTTTCATAATGAGCCAGCACTGCCAAATGGGCGTCAGCATGCCGTTTTGCGTTCGCATCATTAAATTCGCCGTCATCTTCCAATTCATCAGCGAGATACTGCAGATATGCAACCGTCGATGCTTCAGGTGGCAAATCATCAGCTGTAATGCCGATTGCTTTGCCTTCTCTGGTTGAATCAGCGGCACCAAAGTACGCTCCGCTTTCGGAATCAATCACTAAACTGTTGACGTTGCCGATTTCACCTGCTGACGCTTGCCATTCATGCCCCATTGCTGCCAGCTCTTCCCGTACGTCTGACGGGATGCCGGACTCCCAGCTGATACTTGGATAAGAACTGCTGAAAATCCGCGGTTCTTCAATCGCATCCTTAAGCTCCATATCATAACCGATCACATTGACAATCGTCTGCATGACGGACGTAATAATGGTAGTACCGCCCGGTGAGCCGACTGTCATGAACGGTTCACCGTCCTGTAAAACAATCGTTGGTGTCATGCTGCTTAACGGCCGCTTGTTCGGCTCAACTTGATTCGCGCCGCCTGGCACACATCAAAGTCGGTCAGTTCATTATTCAGCATATCGCAATCTTACCGATATCCGTATCGATTCTGCGATACTTGCTCATCGTTGTGGTGTATGAGACGAGATTGCCTTCGTTATCGGCAACGGGTAAAATGTTGTCGTCTCACATTGTTTTGTCGCCGGCCTTTTCACTGATCTTCAGAGGCTCACCTTCTGAATATCCCATGGGTTACCCGGTTCGACATCATCATTTGCCTGCTCCGGATCAAATTAGCCAAACCCTTTCATCCAATATAGTCGGGATGAGCAGTCCTTCAGCTGGCACATCACAATTCCGGATCACCCATATAGGGCGCCTCTGTCCGCATAGGCAAGGTGCATCGCTTCGGCCATATGGTGGTTATTTGTCAGGCTGACGGATATCATGTTGTGTCAGGTCCATCTCTTCAAACACTCCAGCATCTGCAGCATGGTCAGACCACCGGACTTGGCGGGGCCATTGATGCATATCATAACCTCCTATTACTCACCCCATACCGGTTCTTCGTAGGTGACTTCATAATTGCTCAAATCTTCCGGTGTCATGCTGCTGTCACGCTTTCGACTCCTCGACAGAGCTTCGCCGATTTCACGTTGTAATACGTCGTTGCCATGGCTTCGGCAATCAGGGCTGTACGTCTTAGCCAAATCTTCTGCACGAGCAGATCGCCTTCTTCCCGGCGTTCGCCATCAGGCAGGAAACGTTCTTTTGCCGCGGTATTTGACAATTTTTCCGCGTTACTGGCATCGCGTCGGCAGGACTCGATTGACTTCAACGCCTTCTTCGCCATTTCGATGGAAGGTTCCAACAGCTTGTCATTGAGCGGGTGCCCATTGATCAAGAGCGGTTTTCAAGCCTTTCAGCCGTCCCGGTACAACAACTGATTTGCCGCTTCGGACCCGTTTCCTGAGGCATCGGGTCACCGTCTTCGTCTAAAAACATATCAGGTGTTTTGCACATTCGGGGCCGCTCCCTGCTGTTATGGACGACACATCTTCCGTTCGGCGTCATAGTACATCAAAAACCGCCACCACCGATACGGACATCATCGTTCATTAACATTCAAGGCAAACTGATCGCTACAGCCGCCATCAATCGCCATTGCCGCCATTTTTCAGCACATCTGCCCCGACTTCAGATGCCAATGGATGGGCACTTACCACCATGCCATAATCGCCTCTGCCGTCTGTTCATCCTTTATGCCTGTGCACTGGCAGTGAGTCCGGCCGGCATACGATGTGAAGCAGAAGAATCAGTGACATGAAAATTGACCAGCCCATGCGAATCTTTGTGTCACAATAAAAAAACTCCTTTCTTCTTGAGGATCTTTCTTTTAGTGTCTGTCCCCCATCACTTTAATGCGTTAATGTGATGAGGGACAGACCCCGCAATTATTCTCTTTCACCCGGCTTGCTGTGCATTAAATGTCATTCCAGTTCCACGAATCACCTGAAATTGGTTCTGGTCTCGCCGTTTTATCGACAAAATTGAACTGGACAACTAAATCATCGAAGCGATCCGGCTCCAGACCGTCTTCAAGCAGCGGATCAAAACATGTTCATTCACCGCTTCAGGTGACATGTCCTCCAATTCTGCCAATGTTGTTTTGATATCACTTCATCCATTTGTCCGCGTTGTTACAAAATTCGACCTCAATTATGCTCCTCCAAAGTCACCCGTGTGTTGTCACCTCTGCATCGATGACGTTCATAATTTGTTTCAGGAGTACTTTGGTCGATTGCGACTGATCCGTTATTCTGCAGTTCAAAATCGCGGGTCATCGAATCTCCTGGCTGAATGTGTCAACATCAATCACCTGCGTCGGTTCACCGGCCAAATCAAGCGTACCGGCCGGCAAACGTATTGTTCGTAGCCTCGCTGTCGCTGAAAATAGGCATTACGTCCCTCCTCCAATCAGGGATAAACCGAGTGCCGCCGACATCACGCCCATGCCTAATTGCTTTTTAATCCCCATTAAAACGCCTCCTCTAAAGATTTTCCCTGGCAAGCAGGTGAATTTATTTTTGATGCCGCATAGAATGGGTGTCTATGACATTTCAAACGTGTTCGTTCAGATTCTGTTTTCACTAGGGGGACAAAGGGTCAGACCCCTTGTCCCACAACCATCATCGGGCTAATAGAAATCATGGTTGCGTTTTTCATAGTTCTGGAAATAGCTATCGTTGATGACACGGCAGAAAAAGTACAAATACCCCTGTCCTGCATTTAAACACCTTTCGTGAGTTGCGGAATAACAATGAATGAAACTGATAATTGCGGTATCTTATGATATTGCCATGATGCGGGAATCCTGCTAAATTTTTATAGGCTGATATAATTAGTAAATTTTTTGTGGAATCATAGAGTTCTCAGGAGAGGTTAATGGATCATGGATTCACGTATTGTCTGTCACTTCCTGTTGATGTATGAATCACCCGACGACAAAATTGGGGTTGAAGTGCCAATATTTTTCTAATAATTGAAATCTTATAATAGACTATCAAGTTATCATGCTGCCGTCTATATAACTTAAGATTCACTTTCCATATTTCTATAATTTTCCTGTCATTTACTAGTACTTTTAAGGGGGTCTGTCCACTGCTTTAACGCTTTAGCGTGGTAGGGGCAGACCCCGCCGCAAAATCTTCCCCAAATCTTTGACGCGCGTCAAATTATCTTTCCTTGCGCATGTCTTATTATAAGTCAGAGGAAAACAAAACTCGCAAATAAATAACAAAGGAGACGATGCGTGATGTTTATTCAATGGATTCATAGTACCAAAAGCCAATCACATTTATTCGGGAGCTTTATTGATTCTCGCACTTATCCAAATTTCGCGGGCTATTATGACGTTACGTCAGGGGATTTAGTTCATTGCTACGATAATTGCCGGTGTGCCAATTTTCCTTAAAGCGTATCAGGCCTGCACGCATGAAAGCTTTCAGTATTGAATTATTTGGTAACAATCGCCGTCATCGGGCGCTGTTTATCGGTGATATGTCGAGTCTTCCGTTGTGACGTTTCTGTTCTTTATTTCGGGATTATCTGGAAGCACGCACCTGCAAAAAACCGTTCGTCGTTTAAAAAAGAACTTGTTGACATGGCACCACAGGAAGCAACGGTGATCCGCGATAGCGATACGGAAACAATTCCGGTAGAAGAAAGTTGCTGAAGGCGACCGCATTATCAATCCGTTCCGGCGGCAAGTGCCCGTCGACGGCAGTATTATATCTGGCCAGGCATCCTTGAACGAAGCAGCTGTCACCAGCGAGTCGGTCCCGCAGCGAAAGCCAAGATGATAAGTTTCAGCGGAACCGTTCTTGATAATGGTTATATTGAAGTTGTCGCCAGAAAGTCGGCCAATGATACAACATTTGCCAAAATCATCGAGCTGGTTGAAGAAGCTCAGGATTCCCAAATCAAAAACACAAAAATTCCTGGATAAATTCGCAAACATCTATACACCGGCCATGTTGTTCTGTCAGTGCTCGTTACCTGTGACGCATGACTTGCACTTAAGCGATTACCCTTCCTGGTTGTCGCCTGCCTGTGCTCTTGTCATCGGTGCCCAGTATCAAACGTCGCCCGGTATTGGTAACGGGCGCGAAAATGGGGTGCTCGTTAAAGGCGGCGAGTTATGGACAATTTCTCCAAAAGTCGATACCCTTGTATTTTGATAAAACCGGTACAACTGACGAAAGGGAGACCGGAAGTGACCAACATTCAAACCTTTAACGGCTATAAGGAAAATGCCTTGTTACAACTGGTGGCTAAAGCAGAAAGATATCCGAAACCACCATTTGGGCCAAAACGATTGTGAAAAGAGCTGAAGCGCGAAATCTTTTCGCTGGATCAGGACCGGAGACAGCGACGTCATCAAAGGAAATGGGATTAAAACAACACTCGCAGGCCATGCATAGCCATAGGCAACGGAAATTGATGAAAACAGAAAAGGCATCCATTCTGAAGAGTCGAAGCTTATCAACAGACGTGAAAAGCAGGCAACACGCCATTTCGCAGCAGTCGACCGGCAAGGTCGCCGGTATCTTTCTCATCGCAGACCAAATCAGGGGAAATGCAGCAGAATCCCTGGCAGAAATGAGGGAAAATGGCATCAAAGAAAATCGTCAATGCTCACCGGCGACAAACAACACACGGCAAGAACTCGTTGCTGGAAAAGCTGGGCATTGATGACGTTCATGCGGGAATTACTGCCGGGAAGACAAAAGTACCTTGGTCAAACAATAAAGAAGCCGGCACACAAGTTGCTTATGGCAGGCGACGGCATCAATGAACCCAGCAAATCGCAACGGCAGATAATCGGGCTGGCAATGGGGAGAAGGAAGGCGGAAACAGACATTTCGATGGGAAACGCAGATGTGTCTTATGGCCGATAAATTATCGCAATTCTCGCATGCGTACGCGCTATCAAAGCAACCATTCGAAAACATGAAACAAACACCTTCCTGGCAGTCGGAAATCGTCTTTGTCCTTCTTGCAGGTGTACTCGGCGGCATCATCACCTGGCATCCCGGCATGTTTCATCCATGAAGCAAGCGTCCTGCTCGTCATTTCTGAAACGCCATGCGACTGATCGCTTCAATCATAAAATATGAGCATAGGGGGGTCTGTCCCCCAACACGCTAAAGTAGTAAAGCAATGAGGACGCCTCACAAAAAAGCCTCGGAAATTGACTGGGTCAAGGAATCGATATCTTTTAGAATATTAATGAAAATAGACATAGAAAGGAGAGATTCAATATGGCAACCGAACATGCACATCACCATGCAACAGCAGCATTTATGACGAATCAATTGTAAGCAAATTTAGGACTGTAATGTCAAGCTTCATCAGTATCACTGGCACGTACAAGGGCCGCATTTCTTCACACTTCATGCGAAATTTGAAGAGCTGTACAACGAAGCAAACCAATATTTCGATGCGTTTGCTGAACGATTAATCGCCCTTGGTGAAAAACCTTATTCGACATTAGGCGAATTCATCGAGCATTCTTTCATCCAGGGAAACGTATACGATGAAAAAATACCAGCCGAAAAAATGGTCGAAAATCTAGTAGAAGATTACCGGACAATCCGCGATGTAACCGTGAAAGGCATCGAACTGGCCGATCAGGAAGAAGACCCTGTCACCGAAGACATGCTGACAGAATATAAGGCAAGCATCGACGCCAACATTTGGATGCTCCAAGCTTATCTTGGAAAAGACCCACACGAAGGCGAGGAAGAATAAATTAGGCGGGGACTGTCCTAACACTTAACGCAGTAGCGTAACGGGGGACAGACCCCTACTCAAATCACTACTTTCGACTAGTTTCCTCTTTCTATTCAGAAAGTTAGTACAAATTCTCTTCCTATTTTCTGCTAGACACTAACTATAATCACAACTAATAGATTAGGAGGGATTTTTGTTGAAAAGTGGCAGCAAATTTTTACCGATTATGCTGATGTTTTTTGTGGCAGGTGCTTTGACCTGGCCGTCATTTGCAGATGCCAGTACAGAAGGCGATTCTGCATTGGATGCTACTGGCCACCAGCTTGAAACGGTGTGACAGAAACCAATCTATTCAATATGAGGATGCGATCAGAAAACCATCTATGTCGAAATCGTCATTAGACAGCGATAACGACGGTGAACGTGATCATATCGCAGTAGACATTATTCGTCCTCAGGAAACAGAAGGCGACCTGGAAGTGCCTGTCATAATGGATGCAAGCCCTTATTATGAAAGTCTTGGACGTGGAAATGAATCCGAGATTAAGGACCCTGACGGTGATGGCAACAATGAGAAATTCCCGCTATTCTACGATAACTATTTTGTCCCGAGGGGTTATGCCGTCGTGCTGGTCGATATGGTTGGCACCAATAATTCCGACAGCTGTCCGACAACTGGAGGCTATGAAGAAACGGAAAGTGCCAAAACGGTTGTTGAGTGGCTGAATGGTAAAGGAACTGCCTGGAATGAAGATGGTGAAGAAATCGAAGCTGACTGGACGACAGGTAAAACCGGGATGATTGGGAAATCGTATGATGGAACCATTGCCAATGGGGTTGCCGCTACTGGTGTTGAAGGTCTGGAAACCATTGTGCCAATCGGTGCCATCAGCAGCTGGTATGATTATTACCGCTATGACGGCATTCCATTTTATCCGAATGGACCGAGTGGTTTGGCCGAAACAGTCGTCAGCAGTGACAGTATTGAAGAATGCGCACCTGTCAGGGATGAAGTCAGAGCAGGGGCTGACGACGAGACTGGTGATTACAATGACTTTTGGGACGAGCGTAATTTTGTGAAAGACGCTGATAATGTCAATGCCAGTGTTTTCGTTATCCATGGATTGAATGATTATAATGTCAAAGCCAATCATTTTTCCAATTGGTGGGAAAAACTTGCCCAAAATGATGTGCCGCGGAAACTATGGCTGACACAGACTGGTCATGTCGATCCGTTTGATTTCAATCGGGCGGAATGGGTAGACACGCTTCATAAATGGTTTGACTATGGCTGCTGATATCGACAATGGGCATTATGATGAGCCGAGGTTGACATCGAGCGTTCAGCCGATGAATGGGAACTATTCATCCTGGCCATTGAAGATTCCAAATCTGTTGAAGTAAACCTTGGGTCCGGCGACAGAAGAATTGCCTGGAACAATGGCACCGCCTGTCAAAGAGAAATTTCAGTCAAACGTTCACAGACAATCCGCAGACAGAACAGGAAATGGTGGAAGATAAATTTACGGCAAAAGATGATCGATTAATGTTTTTGTCTCCTGAATTAAAAAGAAGATATGACATTAAGCGGTGTCCCTGAAATTGATATTCGAGCGACAGTGGTATGGAGAGGGATACAAACTGACAGCCTTAATTGTCGATTTATGGATCAGATGAACGCGTGACCATCGAGACCAGGGTGGAGGCATTCGTACACTGGATACTGAATCGTGCTGGGGTGAAAGCACCGATGTGGACGACGGCTGTTATAAAGAAACAGAAAGACGACGCACACAGCACCTTACGAAATTGTCACCACGGCTGGATGGATGCCAAATTGGAAAGGATAGGACAGACGATATTTCTGACGCCTGGAAAAACTATCGTTTCCAGTGGGTACGCTTCCGAGGGACTATGTTTTCAAAGAAGGCCATCGTATTGGTATTGTGATTGCAGGCAGCGATGACACTGGGCTCATGACGGATGAACCCGGGCAACGTTTAACGTTGATTTGAACCAAAGTCATGTGAACTGCCTTGTCGGCGGCAAAAAGGCTTTTGAAGCAATGGGGGCTTCCGTATATACAGAATCTTATTGACGAGCTGAAGGATGATGGCGCGTTCAATGACGAAGATGCAGCCCGCCACGTTGAACAACATTTAACGGCTCTCGCGCAATACAAAACTCAGCTTCGATGGATAAAGCGATAAAAACATCTTAATAATTAAAACGCTGCTTGAACACCAGAAGAACCAGGAATTGATTTCAGAAGCAGCTTACAACCAGTTAACATCTGCATCTGATAGATTACTGGAGATTGGTAGTTTATGTATGAGGGTCTGTCCCCAACGCAAGCGTTAACGTTGGACAGACCCACAATGTACTGAAAACAACGATTGAAAAACTTGGTTATCCAGTGCTTCAAACTTTATGACATGACCCGTGTTATCACGTGTGGATTTCCTTTTGGGGTCTGTCCCCATCACTCTAACGCGTTTGATGAGGGACTGACCCTATACTTAGTGTTTCATAGACCCTCTGACATTTCCTGCTGATGATTCAGCAAGTTTTTAAAGCCTTCCATATGTTTGACGACTTTTTCCGATGCGTCCTGGTCTTCATAATGGCTGACAGCAGTCAGATGAACGTTCAGGGAGCGGGCCGTTCAGTATCAGCAAATTCTCCTTTTTCTCAAAATATCTACAAGTCTCTTAAAACCGGATGCGTCTAACGGATGGTTCCCAGGCTCGACGATGACATCGGCCGTTACTGGAAGATGGTCGGAAGCCTGTGACGGAAACATTGGCAGACTCGACTTCATCCGGTGCTGTTACACTAGTCAATCGTTATCCGGGAAATCTGCGGGACGTATAGCCTGGTCCTCCTCAGTCAATGTCCACGTATCCTCAAACTGCTGAAAAGTGGTGACAGTTCAGGTGAATCAGGTGTTGCGTTCATATCACCGACCAACACTATTGCTGTGGCTGGAGGTGATATTCAGCATGTCATCAACTTGCATTTCCCAATCATCGGATCTGATCGGTAATCAAGGTGTGTGACATAAAACCATAGCTCCTCGCCGCTGACATGGATTTGCGCTTCAAGAAAGCCAGAGCAGGTTCGGAGCAGGGTCGTCATCCTGGGTGGACAGTCTCGCGATTTCACGGTTCTTAGCTATGTATGATTGGGTATTTGCTTAAACGGCTACACCGTATTGCCTTCTCGTTCGCCTGGTGCGGGCGGGTCCAATAAAACAAGCCCATGTTCAAGGTATCGGCCAGCATTTCAATTTGATTTTCAAATTCGCTCCTGCTGCCCCAGTGAACATCAACTTCCTGCAACCCAATGATGTCTGCACCCGATTCGCGAATCGTATTGGCGAGTCTGTCCAAATTGTAATGGCCATCAGTCCCAATACCAGTATGCATGTTATAAGTTGCAATCCTGACTGTCTTCTCGTTATCGGGGTGATTATTTTCTGCACTGACATTTTCAGCAACAGCTGAAGACACGGTCAAAATCACAAGTACAGCCATAAGCATATAACACTTTTTCACATCAATCCCTCCATTTCTTGGGGGGGTCTGTCCCCCATCACTCTAACGCGTTAATGTGATGGGGGACAGACCCCTCTCACCACTTCCCAATCAAATAATCCGCGTTCCTATTGAGCGTTTCATAGGCATCCTCTGACATATTTTCCTGCTGATGATTCAGCAAGGTTTTAAAGCCTTCCATATGTTTAATCACTTTAGCAACTGCGTCTTTATCTTCATAATGGCTGACAGCAGACAGGTGAAGCTTCAACGAATGGACTGCACGTTCACCAGCAAACGCATCATCATCCGCCAAATCTTCCACGAGTGCATTCATGGAGGACGCGCTCCATGCGTTCATGGCATCGGCTGTTTTCCCTGCCACTGCCTGCCGTATCGGATTGGTGGATGGAGCATCACGCGTCGGGTGGACTTTATTTGTCAGTAAAATCGCCACCGCATCTTTCGCCGGATTAATCACGATCGACGTGCCTGTAAAACCGGTATGCCCCATCGTTGCCGGCTCGGATAATGCACCCATATACCAATCCTGGTTCAATTCCCACGCCAGACTGTGCGCATTTCCCGGAAATTCAGGCAGCTCATTTGTCTCCATGATGTCAACGGTTTCCGCTTCAAGAATGCGAGTCCCCTCATATTCCCCGTCATTCAGAATCATTTGCGCAAACACTGCCAAATCCTGTGCCGTTGAAAATAATCCGGCGTGACCGGCAACACCATCCATTGCCCACGCATTCTCATCATGCACCTCGCCCCAAACGATTTCTCTATCTGTCTGTGGCTGGTATTCTGTTGCTGCAATACGGTCTTTCAATGATTCAGGCGGATTGAACATCGTGTCCGTCATGCCGAGCGGCTCGGTAATATGCGTTTGGATATAATCATCAAGCCGCTCACCTGAAATTTCCTCAATCAATGCGGCCGTTGTGATCATGTTCAGATCACTGTATCCGTAATGCGTCCCGGGCTCATAATCTAATGGCGTCGCGAACACTTCCTGATAGGCTTCCTCACGGGATTCCGTTGTTTGATAAAGCGGAATCCACGCCGGGAAACCGGATGTGTGTGTCAGCAATTGCCTGATCGTGACATCAGACTTTCCATTTTGTGCAAATTCCGGAAATGTACGCCGCTACGGAATCGTCCAGGTTAAATGCACCCTGCTCATATAACTGCATCGCAGCCGTCGCCGTGAACACTTTCGTAATCGAGGCTAAGTCAAAAATTGTATCAGTTTGCATGTCGACCGGGTTTTCCATTTCGGTAAATTCATCATCCAAATAACGTGCTGCATCGCCATACGCGTCCTCTTTCACAATAGTTCCGTTTCTGGCCGCCAAAACGACAGAACCTGCCATGTACTTATCGGCAATCGCCTCCTGAATAATACCATCAATGTCATCCAGCGGCCCCTGAAGCATCTGCTCACTGCTTGGCGGTCCGGGCTCTACAACGGGCGCAACAGCTGTGGCCTTTCCAGAACCTGCAAAAAATACCGAAGCGAGCACAGCACAAGTCAGCGTTATCGAGATCAACTTGTTTGTCATTCTTATATCTCCTTTCATTTGGGGTCTGTCCCCCACCGCTTTAACGCGTTAGAGTGATGGGGGACAGACCCCCCAATTATCCCCACTGTCCGATCATTGATTCTGTTTTGGCTTCCAGGGCCTCATACGCTTCGTCTGAAATCTGCTCATTTTCCAGTTGCTGTTCAAGCAGCAGTTGGAAGCTCTCGATATGTTTGGCCACTTTATCAGCGGATTCACTTTGTTCAAAACGGTCCACGGCTGTCAAATGCATGGTGAGGGAGCGGACGGCTTCATCATCAGCGAACGCCCCTTCATCCTCAAAGCGTTCCACCATCTCGATCATCTCCTGGGCACTTGTTGTGTACAGCAGATAATCACGCCGGACGTCTTTAAAGTCCTCCAAGCCTTCCTGCCAGTTTTCGATAATCGCATCAACCGATGTGCCATTTTCGATTTCGTCACGCACCCAGCCATTCCCGATCAAGTTATCGAAAAATGAGACACCCTCACTGTTCTCTTCACGGAATGCAAAATCGTCCGGATACATATCATGAATGGTTTTCACGATGGTCAGTCCCGTCTTGACAGGCTGATATTCTGCGCTGTCTTTAATGTGAATTTGAATGCCCCCGGACAGTTCGCCGGCATGTTTTGAAAATTGCGGTGTAAAATAGGCTGACCTGAATTGCACACCAGGCAACCCGGCAGCATTCAGCTCTTCCGCCAGATCGGCACCGTCAATGAACGGCGCGCCAATCAGTTCAAACGGTTTGGCTGTGCCGCGTCCTTCAGAGACATTCGTTCCCTCAATCAAGGCAGCACCCGGATAGACATTGGCCGTATCAAGCGTTGGCATATTCGGTGATGGCAGCACCCACTCAAGTGGTGTATCATTGTAATCCATCGAACGCTCCCATCCATTCATTTCAACCACTGATAAATCAGCACTCAGGTCAAACTCCTCGTTGAATAAAAGCGCCAATTCCCCAACCGTCATACCGTGCCGAAGCGGAATCGGATACAAGCCGACAAACGATTCATAGTCAGGGTCAAGGACTGGCCCCTCGACTTTCACACCCCCGATCGGATTCGGACGGTCAAGCACCATAAATTCAACATCATTCTCCGCAGCTGCTTCCATCGCATACGCCATTGTGTAAATGTACGTGTAATAGCGGGTGCCGACATCTTGAATGTCAAATAACAGCACATCCACATCCTCCAGCATTTCCGGTGTCGGTTTCCGCGTTTCACCGTACAGACTGTATACCGGCAGCCCCGTTCTTTCATCAATATAAAATTCAACATAATCCCCGGCCTGTTCACTTCCGCGGACACCATGCTCCGGCCCGTATAAGGAAACAAGATCCACATCCGGGTCGTTATGCAGTGTATCAACAATACTGTTTAGCTCCTGATCAACACCTGTAGGATTCGTGATTAACCCGACGCTCTTACCCTCCAGCTGATCCAACTGTTCATTAAGCAGTACTTCAACACCCGGCGAAAAATTTTCCTCGTTATTTGGACCATTGCTGCTCTCTTCACCGTCACTGGCTGCAGCCGCTGGTAATGATGCCAGCAAAAGGACAACTGCCGCCATCACAATAGACCATTTTTTCATTGATCTCCCTCCATTATTAATATTTGCCACCCAAGCAGAATCGGCGAGGGTGATTAACCCTCCCGGATCATTTTTATGGATTAGCTTATATAAGATTTTAAGTCCGGATTGACATTGTTCGTGCTGTTGCTTCTGCGGGAGTTTGCGATGCTGTCGTACGTTCTCGCACGTTTTGAAGATGTCCTCGCATGATTGGCGGTGACTCTCCCAGATTTGAAGCCTCCTCGACCTTTTTAGGATGTTCTCGATTGATTCGTACCACTGTCGATCGATTTTGGGAGGCTCCCAATCGTTCGTACCACTGTCGATCGATTTTGGGAGGCTCCCAATCGTTCGTACCACTGCCGATCGGTTCTGGCATGCTCCCGATCGAATTCGAAGTTGTCTCGATCGATTTTGAAAGCGCTCTCGCACGTTTTGAGGATTCCCTTGCACGGTTTGGAGTTCTTCTCGCACGGTTTGGGCTGATCCTCGCACGTTTTGAGGTTGCTCTCGCACGGTTTGAAGCTGTTCTTGCACGATTTGATATCGTTCTCGCACGATTTGCGACCTCTCCCGCACGATTTGATGTTCCCCTCGCACGCTTTCGGCCGATCCTCGCACGTTTTGAGATTACTCTCGCACGGTTTGAAGCTGTTCTCACACGATTTGAGACCGATCTCGCACGATTTGCGACCTCCCCCGCGCGATTTGAGGTTCCCTCTCGCACGATCCCAATCCGCTCCCGCACAATTCACAGCCCCCTACGCCCCCTATCACAAGAAAGAAGCTCTATACTATAAATCTTTTAACCTACTGCCACTTCTCTATCAGCGCATCAGCATCATGGTTAAGGATGTTAAATGCCTTTTCGGAAATCATATCGTTCGCCTGCTGATGGTCGAGTAAATCTTGAAAACCCTCGACATGCTTAATGACTTTCTCCGCTGCTTCCTGTTCCTCATAATGACTGACCGCTTCCAAATGAACGCTTAAGGAGCGAGCAGCACTGGCATCCTCAAACTCCCCGTCATTTTCGTAGCGTTCAACCCGTTCTTTCATACCTGCCGCGGTCGTCAAAATCGTTTCGTCTCCCGGATAAATCGCATTGGAAAGCAGTCTGTACAAATATTCCGGATGATCCCTGAAGCCGACCTCCAGCCCCATTAGTGTGACACCTTGATGGTTGCCTTTCGTGATCACCGGTTGGCCTTGTGCGGCTTCAGCGTCTTCCCAAAATCCGGCTTTAAACAAGTCCTGATCTGCAAAAGAGGCTATCACTCTATCATTTTCGATATTTGTATACCAGACAGGATTATAGACAAAGCCAACGTCCTGATCATCGTACCCGGCAGTCAGTGATGTATCCTTATAATTCACGTTGACAACGCCATTACTGTTCCGGGCACCGGTCTTAATGTCGGCATCGGTCAGGCCGAGCTCAGCAGCAGCATTGGAGGCACTTGAGCCAATGGCAATATATTTTCCGCCGTCAGCTATAAACGTGTGAATGTTTTGCCTATACGCGTCACTGTCATCGATGCCGGAACCGTTCGCCACCAGGACGTCGTAACCATCTAATCCGTTTTCAGTAATCTGTTGCGGTTCAATTTCATCCACTGCAAATCCAAGCTCTTGGAGGGCTGTCCTGATACCGTGCTGGCCGCCATCCTGTAAAACGGCAACATTGACATGATCCAGCTCTTCTGCATCGTCAGGGATTGATGCTGTATTCACAGTGATTCCGGATTGTTCGACAGCCTGGCGCAGCGTATCCCCGTTGCTGCTTTCCACATAAAAATGACCGTTCTCGCCTCTATAAACCGGAATATCGTTCTGGATCAGCTCATTGACCAGTGAAACAGCTGCAACTGAACTGTTCGGGACTTCATACGGACCGTCGCCGATAAGTTCACCTTGTATATCCAACTCCCCGGCTTCTTCAACCTGAATATCAATCTCTGAATCTGTCGGGATTGCAGCAAACCCCCATAATTCCGGCAGATTCCACGCCGAAATATCATACATGGCGCTTGCCTGATCACTAATGTCTTCACCATCCCAAAGGAGTGTATTGGCTAAACTTGCTTTTGGCTGATCCAGTGGCACAATAAACGTTCCTGCATCATATTGGTCACCGTCAACGGTAAAGGACGTTTCGGCTTTTTCGACTTCAACATCATGCCTGATGAGATTATTCACAGCCTTCTCTGTTACAGTGGGATCTGTTTCGTCAACAGGCAGTACATAAGCTTCCGGAAAAAATCCATCGTCGTGTTCAGGATGGTCAAATTGAATCCCGCGTCTGAAAATATCCAGCTGGTTTTTCGTCATGTCCATTTTGTTGTCCGATGCAAATTTCAGTGATCCCATCACCGCATCAAAATGCCATTTGACACCATCCACACTGTTGTTTGGTGTTTCGAGCGTATGACCGTAAATACCGTGAAGCATGGCATACATCGGTGTGAAAATCGGTGGATAGTCATCCCATCCATCCTCAGCATCGCGATACGGAATGTGGGTTCCTTCCATATTTTGATATAGATCCGTTTCATAATCCTGCTTGTTTGCCACGAGCTCCGCTTCCATTGCTTCAGCCTGATCCAGGGCGTGTTCCAGGTATAAATCATGCTCATAGTTAGGGTTGTGCGGCCCGGTCGTCGGCTCAATCAGGCCGGGGCTCTCATTTGACCGAATAATGAAACCATGTAAATCAAGAAAGACCATTGGATTCCATTCAGTTATTAAATCAACATTTGCCGCTGATTCCGGTTGCGAAAGCGTCACGTGATCACGGTTAAGATCAAAACCTTCTGCATTTTGTCTGGTTCCTAAAATACGTCCATCGGGATTATTCACGACATTAAACACCAGAACGTTGTTGTCGAGAATGTGCTCCGTTGTTTCATCATTGTCATAAGCAAACCTGTCAATCAACTGCAGTACGGCATCAGTCCCCGGATACTCATCACCGTGTATTGAGCCATTCACCATAAACGGAACTTTAAAATCAGGGTTTTCCTCAATAAAGTCTTCAGCCTCTTCCGGATTCGCAATCATCTCCTCCCGCATCGCTTTGATTTGCTCAAGATCATCTTCCGGTTCAGAAATGACCACACTGTACAGGTCATGGCCTAACGACGATTCGCCAATAACTTCAACCGAAACACGGTCACTTTCGTCTTCATGCTCTTCAAGAATCGAATGGATTTCTTCATATGGCACTGGATTGTAAGGTGTTTCATCTGCCTGAACCGTGCCGGATACGGGCATGATAATTGTTACTGCAAACATGAATGCAAAGAATAGCATGTAAAAAGTTTGTTTTCTTACTGGATACATTTTAAGTCTCCTCTCGTTTTTCTATGAAGATGGGTGATAGAAAAATAGTGCTGACATTCTATCGAGGTTTCGGGCTTGTTTACTGCCTGCTTTGGACGACGGAATTGCTTTTCTGACTTTGCGGGGCCAGCACCGTAAACAATCTGCCTAACCGTTTAATCGAAAAGGCAGCCGCTCTAAAAATGTTTCCAATCGAACGGCTGCCTGTATCTTAATTTGCTGTAGGCTCTGTCTCTTGTTCTTGTTCAGTGGCAATATCAGAGATTGCCGAATCCATCAATTCGCCGACCATTTGAATTTTTTCAGGACTTATCTTATCAATCGTGTCTTCAGGTGTGTGATACCATGGCTCTAAAGAAGCTGTTCCGGGCTCTCTCCAGATAAAGTTTGCTGCATCGATACCTGCTTCATGGAAAGCCTCGTGATCGGAAGCCCCTCTTTCGTAAAGGAAAAGGGTATCATTGTCTAATCGATCGGCAGCTACCTCGGCATATTGCCATACCGTATTGGGCTGTCCATCAACAACATTTACATAAAGTTGTGTCGCCGGGTCCCAATTCGTTCCAACCATATCCATGTTAAAGTTGCCGACACTTCTATTAATCTCATTATCTGACAATTGGCTGACATAGTGATGAGCACCTACCAAACCAATTTCTTCAGCGCCAAAAGCAACGAAACGAATTTCTTTGTCCGCTGGCACATCCTCCAGCACTTTGGCCAGTTCAAGAAGCGTCGCGGCTCCCGATCCATTATCGTTTGCCCCAGGAGATTCAGGTACACTGTCATAGTGTGCCGTGACATACACAATTTCAGGGTCCTCAACACCCTCGGCTTCTTTCACTGCAATGACGTTTTGCGATTGCTTATTATCCTGAATATCAAATGTTTGGGTGGAAACATCATACCCGAGCGTTTCAAATTCATCTTGTATATACGCTGCCGCTTCCTGCTCTCCCTCTTCTCCAGCGACACGCGGTCCAATGTCTACACTTAAATGCTCAAGATGGGCCATTGCCCGTTCTGAATCAAAAGCGAATGCTTCCCACTTCTCAATGAGCGCATCGCCCTGCGACTGAAGCACATCATAGGCGCTGGCAGAAATCAGCTCATTCTCCAGTTGGTGATCAAGCAAATCATTAAAGCCTTGCATATGCTTAACGACTTTTTCATCTGCTTCCTGATCTTCATAGTGGCTGACAGCGGTCAAATGCTGATTCAGGGCACGCGGAGCTGTATCACTGGCAAACGCTCCGTCGTCTTCCAGCTGATCGACAGTCGCCATGATGTCTTCGGCGCTTTCAGGCGGTGCGACGTCATAATCTTCTCCATGGCCAAATTCATAATGACCATCAATGGTGACCGGAAGCTTTCCACCAGGTGACGCACCATAAATCACATCAACGGCAGCTTCCCACGAAACCGGTACGGCCGACCCCCATCTTTCAATCGCATACGTTGCGATGTGCGCGTCCACATCTGGATATTCCCCGATATCATATGGAAGGCCTAATGATACAGACGCCACTGGGGTATCTGTATCCCCGAGAGCACTTACCAACTGGCTCTGCCCATCAGCGAGTTCACCGGCAGAGAACGTTGAAACGATGATTCGATCTGCTTGTTCTGCTTGCTGGGCCGCTTCATCAATCTCGCTGTCGGAAGGGTCCTCGGACGTGATAAAGGTTTCGACATCGCCATTTGTTTTCGCCTGAACGGCATCAGCGATATCCTCCATATAATAGGTGCCGTCGTATATTTCCGGACCAACGACTAACGTTGATTCATCGGATGCAGCATCAAACGGAAGGATATCATCATTTTTTACTAGCGTCATAGAATCCTGCGCCATGCTTCCGGCCAATTCTTTATGGGATTCCGTATTCACGACATCTGTCGCCTCATCCGGGTCAACATAGCGGTCATCAAAAAGCCCGTATCGCACTTTGGTTGATAAAATACGCTCGACAGATTCATCAACACGCTCCTCTGAAAGTTCACCAGATTCATAGGCTTCCAGCAGCGCATCAAATGTTTCTTTCTGTTCATCGAGCGTTCCGGTCGCCATGACAATATCAGCGCCTGCCTGGATCGTCATTACAGCTGCTTCACCCGCGCCCCAATTGTCTTTGATCGCTTGCATCGACATGGCATCTGTTACGATAAGCCCGTTAAAGCCCATCTCTTCACGAAGCAATCCGGTCAAAACATCTTCTGACAAAGTGGCCGGAAGCTCCGGATCAATCGCTTCAATGATGACGTGTGAGGTCATAATCGACTCGGCGCCTGCATCAATGGCAGCTTGAAACGGCGGCAGATGAACTTCTTCAAGCGTTTCCCGGTCATAAGTGACGGTTGGAAGATCATAGTGTGAGTCTTCACTCGTATCACCATGTCCCGGAAAATGTTTTGGTGTCGATAACACGCCGTTTTCCTGATGCCCTTCAACTTGCGCAACCGTCATGTCGGAAACAAGCTCTGTGTTCTCACCAAATGACCGGACGCCAATTACCGGGTTGTTCGGGTTGGTGTTCACATCAGCAAGCGGCGAATAATTCCAGTTAAAGCCTGTCGCTTTCATCTCTTCTGCCGTGACGCTTGCCATTTCCTCAGCTGCTTCTAAATCCCTTGTCGCAGCAATCCCCATCTGCCGCGGAAATGCAGTCGCATCAGTCACATGCTGATTCACACCATACTCCAAGTCAGCTGTTGAAAATAATGGAATATTCATCTCCGTTTCCGATGCCCATTCCTGGAGCTGATTATTGTATTCAGCCGTGGTCTCAGCATCACGATTTCCGTAAATAATCACGGAACCCGCTTTGTAGTCCTGAATCAGCTCTCGTGTGTCTTCATTTGGCATATCCTGCTCGTTATCGTGGGTGGATGGCATGACGAGCTGACCGATTTTTTCTTCAGGCGTCATTTGGCTCGTCATCTGCTGAACCATTTGCTGATTCTGATCAGCCTGGACGTCACTTTGCTGGCTCAATGATGATGGTGTGAGAGCCGAGACTTGTGTTGGAAGGAGAAGAACGAACACTGACAGGTAACTTAACAACCGGACAAATTTCTTCATTTCACTCTCTCCTCTCATTATGATTTTTTCGTTTACGGAATGAAAAAAGCTGGCCATAATGGACGTTCATCATTTATGGCACAGCTCTCGTCAAATCAAGTATTAGCCTTCCTCACCTTCTGTTTGCTGGGCATTAAAGGTCCACTGCAGTTCTAAAGAGTCGCCCTGGAATTGGTTTTGATCTTCACCGTTGTCGGCGAAGGAAAATTCAACAACGAGATCATCACTCGTACCGGATTCAAGCCCGTCCTCACCAAGCGCCGGAATGAATACCTCTTCATTAACGGCTTCTGGTGTCATGTCTTGCAGCTCAGCCAATGTTGTTTCATAAATCACTTCATTCAGCTGATCCGCATTGTATAAAAACGTCACCTCTATATGATTTCCAAAGTCATCCGTGTTGTCACCTTCAGCATCTATCACGGAATAGTTTGTTTCCAGGAGCACCTGATTAATATCCAGTGATCCGTTATTTTGCAGTTCAAAATCGCGGGTCATGGATTCGCCTGGCTGGATATTTTCTACATCAATTACCTCTGTCGGCTCAACAGCCAAGTCAAGCGTTCCCGCCGCAAACGTGTTGTTCGTCGTCTCGCTGTCACTGAAATATGCGTAGGTTCCTCCTCCAACCAGCGATAAACCGAGTGCTGCAGACATCACACCCATACCTAATTGTTTTTTAATCCCCATATTGAATGCCTCCTTAAAATTTTTTCTCCCTGAGTTAAAGGGTATATTTGAATGCCGCATAGAATGGGTATCTATGAACATCGCAAACCAATGATTATTCTTTCGCCGCTTCCTTATTTTTCGAACCGTCAACTTGCTTCAGCGCTCGCCAAATGCTAATTGCCGAGTAACCGATGAGAAAAATACCGGGCAGGATAAGCAGCAGTGCAGCGCCCTCTGCCGTATTGGCAAAATTCATCACATAACCGACATACGGTATCGTGAGCCCTGTGTATTTTCCAACGATATTTTCAGCAAGGACCGCCTCTGAATCAGCTTCTTCGTTGTTGTCACCTTTCGTCATGTATTGCTCACCGTCTTGCATCACCTCATCAACTCGGTGGGTAATGAGCATGTCATCCGATGATCGGTAAGTGATTACATCGCCTTCTTCAAAACGTGTCATATCCCCATCCAGTTCAATCGATATAATAGATCCGGTCTGTATCTCAGGTTCCATCGACCCGGATAAAACCGTTTTCAATTGATAACCGAAAAGATCAGCTTCCCCTCCCGATGCTCTGAGAGAAATTACCATAAAAACGGTTACAATCAGCAGACTGAATAATAGAAACGTTGTCAGGTGATTAATCATTTTCAGGATTTTTTTCATCATCCTGGTTATCACTCCGATCCGCATCCGGCTTTGATTCGTCTGATGCGTTGTCGTCATCGGCCGCGGAAGTTTCTGATTGGTCGTTATTGGACTCTTCTTCTGGTTCCTCATTGCCTGGTTTTGACGAAGGTTCAGACTTCTCGTCCTCTCCGGATTGGTTGTCATCCCCTTCACCATTCGAATCGGACTCATCAGGTGATGTAGCGTCATTATGCTCATCTGCCTGCGTGTCCTGCTTGGCCGGCTCACCATCTGTATTTGCCTGCTGGTCCTCCTGTGACTGCTCCTCAGATGTTTGAGAACGTCCAGGCTTGTCCTGCTCACGATTTGCGTTTTCTTGCTTGTCCGCCTGTTCATCACGCGTGGCGTTGTCCGATTCCGCTGCATCTTCTTCATCAAAATCATCGGCAGCTGAAATGGTTCCATCAGCACCTTCATCATCGCTAAAGTAAGCAGTCGTTGGTGATGTCAGTAAAAAGGCGACACAAAACAGTAAGTAAGCCGCTGCGGCGATTCTAAACATGCCATTTGCATAGCTTTTTTGCAAAATTTGATTTGGTTTGGTTGAACGATGACGTTTCATGCTATAAACACCTTCCTAAGAAAAACTCAGGCCTAGCCTCGTCTCTTCAGTGATCAGAGGCCGGAAGTCAGATTGGGCGAAATCGGCGAATCAGCCGATTTCAATCGTAAAAAATATCCTCTGAAATGATAGAATTTTTAACTTTTAAAGAAGTCGATTGATATCGAATTGAAAATCTATCTATGACCATTTCTCAATTAACCGGTCCGTTTCCGTCATCAGGTAGTTATGTGCCTTGGATGACATCATTTCATTAGCCAATTGATGATCGAGCAGTTGTTTGAAGCTTTCCATATGCTTGATCACTTTTTCGGCTGATTCACTTTCCTCAAAATGGCTCACGGCCGTTAAATGTCTGATGATGGAACGAGCCTGGCTTTCCTCGATCTCGCCCTCATCTATAAAGTTTTCAGTGAGGGTTGTCATACCATCAGCGCTGTTTGGTGTGTCAATATAATCTAAGCCGTGGCCGTATTCATATAAATCCGGCAGAGTAACCGGGAGCTTTCCGAATGGATTGACATCGCCGGCCATGACGTTGGACAGCGCGTTAACCGACACATCCTGAAAGCCGTATGTTGCCAGATAACCATCGACTTCCGGAAAAGCCATCAGATCGTAAGGATTCCGGATAGCTGCGACAATCACCGGTTTGTCAGTTGCCTCAAGTTCACCCACCAACTGTTGCTGCGCCTCATTTGTGTTAGCGGTATAGGTCGTCACAATGACTTTATCCGCTTCTTCCGCGTTCGCGACAGCTTCATCAATTTGTCCATCACTCGGACTCGTATCTGTTGCCAAACTGCTCGCTTCCACTGTTTTGTTATTTAATTGATCAGAAAGCAAGCCGGGTTTCGCTGATGATGGGCCGGTAATGAACACATCCTCGGAACTTTCAAGCGGCAATACGTCATTTTCATTCTTTACAAGCGTAATGCTTCTGTTGGCAATTTCGTCAGCCGTTTGCAAATGCTCGTCCGTCCCGATATTTTCGATTGCGTCCGGGTCAGTGTGCGGATCATCAAAGAGCCCTTTATCCTTTTTGGCTTCCAAAATGCGGTAGACTGATTCATCCACTCGTTCCTCACTAATTTCGCCGGTTTCGACCGCTTCCATCATGCTGTCATACGCCAATTCAACATTCGGCGGATTCAGTAAAATATCGTTTCCGGCTTTAAACGCCTCAACGGCCACACGATCCTCTGGTACAACATTGGCGCCGGACATGCCGAGACTGTCCGTGATAATCAAACCGTCAAAACCCATCTCCTCACGCAATAAATCGGTCAGGATCGGTTTCGAAAGCGTTGCCGGAAGCCCGGAATCATCGAGAGCCGGTACAACAATATGCGCCGTCATAATCGAATCAATGCCCGCATCAATCGCTTTTTTAAAAGGTTTCAAATCCACTTCATGCAATGTCTCCAGGTCATGATTGATAATCGGCAGCCCGTAATGGGAATCGACATCCGTATCACCGTGGCCCGGAAAATGTTTCGCTGATGCGATCACATTTTCTTCCTGGTAGGCATTGACTTGAGCAACTCCCAGATCCGACACCAAATCAGGATTTTCACCGAAAGAACGAACACCAATCACCGGATTCTCAGGATTCACATTGACATCGTCACACAGGGCAAAATTATATTTAATACCGAGGCTCTTTACTCCTCACCCAGAATACCGGCTGATCAGCTGCCATCTCCTCGGAACGTGTCGCCCCGAGCGCCATATTCCCCGGAAAAACAGTCCCCGGACTTGTCACCCGCTGCACAATTCCGCCTTCCTGATCAGTTGAGATAAAGAGAGGAATTTCAGAACGCTGATCCATCGCTATATCCTGCAACCCGTTTGAAAGTGCATTCACTTGTTCGGTATCAACAGGCATCCCGATATTATCGGTCCAGTTAAAATAAATCACACCACCAACATGGTAATTTTCGATAACTTCTTTAAAATTTTTACCACCACGGTCATTATCTAAATTTGTCTGCTCATAGTCCGGATCAGTCGGTGTCTTGCCATAAACATGGACGACAAATAACTGCCCGATTTTTTCCTCTAACGTCATGTCATTCATTTTATTCCGGACAAAATCGTTTTTCCCATCCTCACTGTCAGCAAATGTATAAACCGGGAAGATAAGGGCCAAAACCAACAGCATCGACAAGGCCGACAACAAATGACGATTTTTCATGGTAACGCCTCCAAATAGACAGATTTACCGTAAGAACAGCGAGACATCCGGTACATGTTGCCTCCTTTCTTATTTAACTGGATTCGGGTAAATAAATAGAAATGTTTAATCATGGGGTGTCAGAAATTTCCTGGATAGAAAAGTGGAGCTTGACCATCATTAAAATAATGATCGAATGTTGTTATATAAAGACTACCAAGTAAAAATCTGTCAGTCTATACAACTTTAGTTTTGTTATTTCAAATTTTCTGTATTTTGGGCATCTTTTTTCCTAGTACTTTTTTCGTTTTTTATCGAAATAATGAAGTTTGACCAAAAAAAACCTGATCGTGTCGATGGAGGGGGGGTCTGTCCCCCATCACTCTAACGCGTTAAAGCGGTGGGGGACAGACCCTCTATCTGGCACGGGGCGGACCTCCTGTGGTATACTATCATAAACGAATGGGAGGTACGGTGATGCGTGATAAAAAGGAGAGTAAAAATAAGGACGCTTATACTGAACTCATAAACGAAAACAACCTCACCTATGATGATTATGCTTCAATTGATGACGGCTACCGCTATGAACTCGTTGACGGGCAATTGGAATTGATGAGCCCGGCGCCGTCTGTTACACATCAGATGATCAGCTTTCAAATGCAGAAGGAAATAGGAAAAAGCTGTGAATCAGACTATATTATTTTATATGCTCCTGTTGATGTCATATTAGCTGATAATGAAGTGAGGCAGCCGGATCTTGTATTGATTCACCGCAAGCGTTTGGATATTTTAAGCAATCGCGGTGTAATCGGGCCTCCAGACCTTGTTGTTGAGATTCTTTCACCGTCCACATTAAAACGGGATAAAATTGATAAACTAAACACGTATGCCAATTTCCGCATCCCCGAATATTGGATAATCGAACCTAAGGCAGGCATTTTAGAGCAGTATTCCCTGCACGATGAACAGTACAGGCTTATTGATGTGTTCCAGGAAAACGCGCATGTAACCTCTCCCCACATCCCGTGTATATCTTTCACCATGGCTCAAATAATGGAACGTATTCCTATTATTTGGATTAGCGGGGGTCTGTCCCCCATCACTCTAACACGTTAAAGCGGTGAGGGACAGACCCCCTATTCGTAATGGATATAATTTCAGCTAAATATTTTTTCACTTCTTTTTTCAAAATAACACCAGCTTTAATATGTGCCATTTGTTCAGTAAGTAAGGCTAATGAAACAGTAAATTTAATAGTTCAATTGACGCAGGTACAAGAGAATTTCGTTTCCATTCAATCTTTTCAAATTATATTTGCGGATCTTGCTGTCAATTTTCTTTTGCTGCTTACTTCCTTTGCTGAAAAAATTAATAATATGAAAAAATGTTCCTCCCCAAATGCCTGCCCAACCGCGGAATCCTAACTGGAATGCCATTTCTTCTGTTTCCGTAATCGGCAATTGCGTGTTTTCCTCGAACTCTCTTTTATAGTCTTCGTGGATTATAATATAATCTGCTTTGTTCGTTAACGCAGAAAGCAAATCTTCAGCGTCGCAGGCAACAAAACAATCATCCAGCTGTTTATATTCCAAAGAATTCACTCTCCTTTCAATGAAAAGAATAGGTTGAAATTTACGAATCAAACATTTTCCTCCCCTTGTTTTCAGATAGAAGGGGACAGACCCCCTATCAGACCCCTATTCAAGCAATATTCTTCCTGTCCAGGGCGGCCAGACGCTTTTTGTTTGTTGCGATGAAGTAAATGGCAATGCCCCAGATGATGACGGCTAAAATCGACCCGATGTTGAAAATGCCTTTGTCGGCTGTCCACATGATCGAATAGCCGATTGAACCAGCCAAGAGCGCGTAATACAAAAATGGAATCAGCGTCTTCCTTATGACGTGGCCTTCCTTGCCGACGAGGCCAACGACAGCCGATGCGGCAACAACGTTATGCACACAGATCATATTACCTGCTGCACCGCCGACTGCCTGCAGGGCGACCATCCATGTTGGATCACCGCCGATATTTTCACCGACCCCGTACTGGAAGAAGGAAAACATCATGTTGCTGATTGTGTTACTGCCGGCCACAAATGCACCAAGACCCCCGATAAATGTTGCAAAGATTGGATACAGCTCGCCGCCCAAATTCGCAGCAGCTTCTGCCAGAACGAGCGGCATTTCCTGATAGCCTGCCGCGCCGCCATCCGTGTTCAGAAAGACTTGCACCATTGGCACCGTAAAGACCAGTGCTGTGCTGGCTGCAATCATATTTTTAGCTGAATCCCTCCATGCAGTGGCAAATTCACTTGGTTTCATACGATGCATAAAGTACGTTATGACAGCAACAACGATGAAAATAAATCCTGGTGAATAAAGAATTTCCCATTCAGCTGTGATTTCCGTTCCAAAGAGATTCGGAATCCGGATGATGGCAGCCTGCATCCATTCACCAAGCGGGGTCAATCTTGAGATAATCAGCAGAAGCGCAATCAGCACATAAGGTGACCATGCGCGCCACATGCCAATTTTTCCGGCATTGACATCATTTTGCTTCAATTCTACTTTGCCATTCCAGAGCGGATCCCAGCGTTCTTTTGGCTCGAAATCCCACTCTTCCCCTTCTTTTGGCATAAGAAAGCCTTTTTTCGCTGCTGGGACAACAACGGCAAGACCAATCAAGCCGCCGAACATGGCCGGGAATTCCGGTCCCATCGCATAGGCAACCACCAGATGCGGGATCGTCATGGCGAGCGCGGCGAAAATAGCAAACTTCCAAACCTGAAGCCCTTCACTAAACGATTTGTTTTTCCCAAAAAAGCGTGTCAGAAGTGCAACCAGAAACAATGGTACTAAAATACCTGCCAGCGTGTGGAGCAGCGCAACTTTCCCGGCAATACCGAAAACAAAACTTGAAACATCCGTTATCTGACTCAGTGGTTCAACACCATTGCCCACGCCGACAACAAGCGGTGTTCCGACCGCACCATATGAGACAGGTGTACTCTGAATGACCATCCCGGAAACAACCGCTGCCATTGCCGGAAAACCAAGTCCTACCATCAGCGGCACGGCGACAGCTGCCGGTGTTCCAAATCCTGCAGTCCCTTCAATAAACGAACCGAAAAGCCATGCAATGATAATGACCTGAATGCGGCGATCCGGCGTGATGTCCGTAAAGCCGCGTCGAATCGTGTGAAGTCCGCCGCTTTCCTGCAGCGTGTTCAACAGCAGGATCGCACCGAAAATAATGAATAAAAGCGTCACAGCAACGACCAGACCATTGACAGAAGCAGCAGCGACCTTCGGGAATGAGACTTCCCAGACAAAAAGTGCTAACACAATAGCTACAATGTAGGAAATCGGCATGGCTTTACTTGCAGGCCATTTAAAGCCCACCAGAAATACAGCAACAGCAATGATTCGGAAGCAAAGCAAGAAAGCTAAGGTCCAGTTCCCAGGTGATTCCTCCCTTTTTAAATTTTTTCTGTTTTCAGATATTTTTTCGTTTACTATTAGAAGCAGGTTTAAGATGTGAGGACTGTGTGACAAGCTTATTGTGCAAAACAGCAACATATTTCGACGCGGCGCCCAATGCTTGTGCACACATGTCCCTTTTTTAAAAGTAATCGTCTATCTGAAAACAGCTTTCATGAATAATATGGTAAACGGCATTCTGATATCTGATCGCTGACTGGCAGGTGCAGATAGCCATATTACCGTGAACGCACACGCACCTTTTGCACAACAGGATTATGAAGTTCTCCGATGCCGTTAATGCTGCAAATAATGTTATCGCCGTCTTTCATCATGACGGCGCCAAGCGGACTCCCGGTTAAAATGACATCACCCGGTTCCAGTGTTGACCAGATAAATAAGCCGATATCTGTCGCATTGAGACAATCATGTTCGTCGGCTCCTGTTTCTCTCGCCATTCAAGCTGGCTTTAAACCGCTACCATGTCAGGATCAAGGCTCGGTCTCGATACAGGGGCCAAGTGGTGTGAACGTGTCAAATGACTTGCCGACCATCCAATGGCCATCCTCATGAAAATATTGCGGCGCTGTCACGTCATTGGCCACGGTATAGCCGAAAATATAATCAAGCACCTCATCCTCAGCAACGTTTTGCGCCGTTTTCCCAATAACAACTGCGAGCTCTGATCAAACTTCACCTCGCTGATCCCCTCTGGAATGATAATAGGCTCGCCACTGCCAATCACTGACGACACCGGTTTGTAAAAGAATACCGGTAATTCAGGCGGCTTTTCCGGCAAGTCTTCCGGTCCCGCCACGTAGTTTGCACCAATGCCAACCACATGCCTCGGGGAAATCGGTTTCAAACTTTCGACATCAGCAGGCTGATAGATCGTCCCGGTTTCTTGCCAATCGGTAAACATATCCCCTTCAATTTGTTTGATACCGCTATCAGTTACAATCCCCTGTAAAATCGTTTGTTCGTGTTTCGGTTTGAATTGTGTAAACTTCACGCTATCGCCTCCTTTGTTAGGGGTCTGTCCCCCACCACTCTAACGCGTTAAAGTGCTGAGGGACAGGCCCCCTACCCAATGGTTTCTTTTTTCTCCTCGTGTTTCACCTCAACGCAGCGGGCAGGTTCAGGAAAAAGCTTCCCTGGATTCAGCAGATTATCCGGATTGAAAACGTTCCGGACATCTGTTTGTGCTGCCATTTCCTCATCACTGAAAATAAAATGCATTTCGTCTGATTTTTCGATGCCGACACCGTGTTCGCCGGTGATTGAACCGCCCACATCAGCGCACACTTGCAAACATTCCGATCCTGCTTTGGACGCCCGCTCACTTTCGCCATCGATGCTCGCATCAAACAGGATCAGCGGGTGCAGGTTGCCGTCGCCCGCGTGAAAAATGTTCGCAATCCGCAAATCGTATTTTTTGCTGATGTCACTGATCTGTGACAACACTTCAGGCAGACGCGTCCTTGGAATCACACCGTCCTGGACGAGGTAATCCGGCGAAATCGCGCCCATCGCACCGAAGCCCATTTTGCGGTTGGCCCACCACATACTGCGCTCAGCCTCATCTAGCCACTTCACGTCACGCCACGCGTTGTTCTGCATACGGTTAAAATCTCATCATCTGATCGTCATGCCCGGCCGCAATCCCATCCACTTCAATCAGGAGAAATGCTGCAATATCTTGCGGATGCCCGACCGGATAGGCCGAAGCTTCGACACCTTCAATCGCAATGTCATCCATCATTTCCAGCGCAGCCGGGATGATACCTGTTGCGATAATATCCGAAACCGCCTGACTGGCATGATCAATGTCGTCAAAATAAGCGAGTGCTGTTTTCTTGCCTTCAGGATTTTTCAAAACGTTGACCGTAATTTTCGTGACGATGCCAAGTGTTCCCTCTGACCCGGTTAGAAGACCGAGCAAATCATAGCCGGGCTGATCCGGGACAGCACTTTTGCCGATCTCGATGACCTCACCGCGCGGCAAAACCACTTCGAGTGCCAGGATATGGTTGGTCGTGACACCATATTTCAGACAATGTGCACCGCCGAATTTTCCGCAACGTTGCCGCCGATGTAACAGGCCACTGACTGGAAAGGATCCGGCGCATAATAGTAGCCTTTACCGGCAATTGAACTGGGACAGCTCAAGTTAATATAGCCGTTCGACAACGGCTATGCGGTTTTCCAGATCAAGGTCCAAGCAGCCGTTTCATACGTACGAGGCTGAATGATCACTTCACGCCCATTGGTGTTGCGCCCGCCGCTCAGGCCTGTGCCTGCGCCGCGTGCCGATATATGGTACTTCCCAGTGCGTTTCAACGATTTGACGACCTCTGAAACATGCTGTGTGTTCCTCACAAACACCACTGCCCTTGGCACTCTTTCCAGTGTGTAGCCATCACAAATCGTAGGCCAGGAGATCTGCTTTCAAATAGAGTACGTTTTCTTCTCCGGCAATATCGATTACTGCTGTTTGGACAGCATCCGTTTTTGTTTGGTTTGCTTTTTCCGAAACATAATTTCACCTGCTTTCTGTTTGATGCATTTATGGCGCCTGTCACAACTTCACCCATTTGATGGGATGAAATTGTCCTGACGCGCCGATGCCTGTCAAAAATTATTTATTGAAGGCTTCAGACTTGCCCTTCACCACATTAACGCTTTACCGTGGTGGGGGACAGACCCTCTTCGTGTGCTTTCTGCTTATCTTTTTCGTATGCCCGTCAAGGAGCTAATGAACGATTTTTTCTCCGTCCGTATTTTTCACACCCATGGCAATCTGCGCAGCATACAGCCTGGGTTGCCCATTGAAATCATGTCAACATTGTCCGGTACGTCATCAATCTTACGGTCAAGCAGCTTGCCTGCCATCTCAGGATGTGTCAGGTTATAAATCCCCGCACTCCCGCAGCAGCGGTCCGCATCAGGCAGGTCAACCATCTCAACGCCCGGAATGTCCTTCAGAATTTGGCGCGGCTCTTCCCGGATGCCCTTGCCCGTGGCCAGTGACATGCATCATGATTAAGTCACGGTTGTATCACTTCGGAACAGGACGTTTGAAATCAATATCGTTCAGGAATTTCGTAACATCCTCGATTTTTTCGGAAAATTCTTTCGCAAACGGTTGCATCTCTGGATCGTTCCGGAACAGCTCATCATATCCTGGAGCGCACAGCCCGCAGCCTGCAGATTGAGGAGAATCTTATCGTATTCCATGAATGCCTGGATGTTTCTGTTTGGCGAGCGCTTTGCCCGGTATCCCGCTCACCTGCGTGCACATGAAGCGCCCGCAGCAGCCCCTGATCAGGCGGTAGTGCAAACTTCGTATCCATTATGTGTGAGGACGCGGATGGTCGATTCGTTCACATCATTGAACATTTCATCCATCATACAACCCGTGAGCAATAGCGGACACGCTCTTGTCTCGCCCTTCGCCGTCACAACATCCGATACCCTGCCCAGAAACCGGCTTCGCTTTTGGCATGGCTCCAATCATTTTAAATGGTCCGGCAAGACGTTGAGTGCCCCTGTTTTCCTGGCCGCTTTTTGCAGGCCGCTCTTCTGGTAAAAGCGCATCAAACCGCCAAGCGTATTCATCCGCTTCTGGTTCGGGAGCACTTTATTCAAAACGGTCTTCTTAAACGTGCCGGTAACACCTGATTCCGGCATCGCCTGATTGATTTGTCCGCGTGCCTCCTCAATCAGTCCGCCAACCTGAACATTTGCAGGACAGGCTGTTTCACAGGCACGGCAATCAAGGCAGCCGAAGACGGGATCGGAAAACGCTTCATCAATAGTGATTTTGCCTTCTGCCACCGATTTGATTAAGTAAACACGTCCCCGTGGAGAATGCTGTTCTTCACCTGTCTCCTGGTAGGTCGGACATGCCTCGAGACACAAGCCGCAATGAACGCAATCAGCCCATTTTGTCGCATCAGGTATATCATCCCAAAGGTAGTTTCCGAGCGTGTTTGTTTGACAGGGCGGCTCGGTTTTATCTGTCTGCTGGTCTTCCATAACGGCAGCGGCACTGGTTTGATTCGTACTTTCTGTTTGGCCATCACCTGTTACCGCAGCAGTTTCAAGATGATGTCGCTTGCCTCTCAGCAAATCCGCTAAACCCATGCTCATCTTAAATACCTCCTACAAACCGATGTCGGTTTAGTATTTTCTTCGGATCATTCGCTTGCTTAATCCCTTCCAGTAACGGAAAATAATCAGGCTTCCCGCCCCACACGTCAGCATGTTCCCTTAGTGTGAACGGCATGTGTGTGCAAACCGCATAGCCATGATTCTTTTCCACCTCTGACCTGAGTGCTTTGGTGTAACCGATGATGTCCTCCGTGAACCCGTTCATATAGACCCTCGAGATCCCATGTCCGGCACCGCCATGTGCTTTGATTGATACATGATGTGCTTCCGCGAGCTCTTCCGCTTTTTTTAAGGTGGCCGGGACATCAGAAGGCTGGCTGCCGATTTTCAAAGCAGCTTGGGTTTTGGCGTCGTCTGCTTCATCGGTGTGGCCGTTCGGGCTCAACCAGCGGAATTTATCCCACCATTCGCGTGCTTCACCTTCATGCAGGACCATCTGCTCGACCCCTGTTGGCAGATACTCTGTCACCCACGCTTCCTGCTGTCTGACGGCTTTTTCCCGGTCTTCAAAAGCAATTGCGAGTGTATAAAGGCGTTTTCCAGTCATCATGTCAGAAGTTTCCGGTGTCAAAACTTCAAGTGAGACCGGCTCCATCATCGAGTCCATGATTTCTTTGGCAAACGTGTGGATGTCTTCTTCACGTCCATCCGGAAAATGCAAAAGTGACAGCCCTTCATACTTCGGCAACGGCCGTAATTTTAGCGTGATTTCACTGAAGATGCCCAGTGTGCCCATCGCGCCGATGAAAAGTTTATTCATGTCATAGCCGGCAACGTTTTTGACCACCTTGCCGCCCGTTCGGATCACCCGCCCATCCGCATAAACAATCCGTGTGCCGATGACGTGATCTCTTGCCGACCCGTAAAGCAATCGTTTGGAACCGCTGTCATTTGCAGCAATCGCGCCCCCCGATCGTTGCCAGTTCCGGCCACGATGGATCCAGCGCCAGGCATTGCCCGTTTTCTGCCAGTTTATCGGATATCTCTTTTATGGTTGTTCCAGGTCTGACAGTCAGCGTCAAGTCCCCAACCGAATGCTCCACAATGCCTCTGTATTTTGCGAGCGATAGTAAAATGTCCGCTTCTTTCATTGTGCCGCCATACCCGCGTTTCGTACCGCCCGATATGATATTAACGGTCATATCATGTTTGTTCGCGTAAGCCAGCACATTCGAAATATCTTCCTCGGAATGGGCTTCAATTATTTCGCGTCCGCCATTACCAAGCGGATGGTCTTTTTTCTCATTCGGTTTAATCTGATCTTTCGGTACAACCGTATCGATAGCTGTTGATATCATATAAGAACTCCCGCCCCCTTTTTGTCACTTTTTGTTATATAACAACCCAGAGAAAAAATTGACTTTGTCTTAAGTTAATCAGTGTCATACAACAAAGTCAGCATTAATTTTAAAAATTACAAATATTTTGGAGGGGGTCTGTCCCCCACCACGGTAAAGCGTTAATGTGGTGGGGGACAGACCCCCTATTTTGCTATGGCTTGCTTTTCTTTTGCTTCAATCCTGCGTTGATGCAGGATCGGTTCGGTATAGCCGCTTGGCTGCTCGCGTCCTTTAAAGACAAGGTCACAGGCTGCCTGGAAAGCGACTGATGCATCATAATCCGGTGCCATTGGACGATACGCGGAATCACCGGCATTTTGCTTATCTACTACTTTGGCCATTCGTTTCAATGTATCCATCATTTGTTCCTCGGTGCAAATGCCGTGATAGAGCCAGTTGGTGAGCATCTGGCTGGAGATGCGCAATGTCGCGCGGTCTTCCATCAGCGCGACGTCATTAATGTCGGGGACTTTTGAACAGCCGACGCCCTGCTCGACCCAGCGCACCACATATCCGAGCAGTGTTTGGCTGCTATTGTCGAGCTCTTGTTGAATCTCGTCAGCCGTCCAACCGGTATCACGCGCAACCGGAATTTGCAAAATATCATCGCGGTACTCCTGCGCTTCTTGTTCAATGGCCGCTTGGACCTCCCATACATTCACTTGATGATAATGCAGTGCATGCAGGGTTGCAGCCGTCGGTGATGGTACCCATGCCGTGTTGCCGCCTGCTTTCAGATGACCAATCTTCTCGTCAAGCATATCCGCCATCAAGTCCGGCATCGCCCACATCCCTTTCCCGATTTGCGCTTTGTCTTTCAAACCGGCATCGAGACCAACATTGACGTTATTCTTTTCGTACCCATTCAGCCAGGTCGATGCTTTCATGTCACCTTTGCGGATCATTGGACCTGCTTCCATGGCTGTATGGATTTCATCACCGGTGCGATCGAGAAATCCTGTATTAATAAACACAACACGTTCGCGCACTTCATGAATGCAATTTTTCAAGTTCAGGCTCGTGCGGCGTTCTTCATCCATCAAGCCGATTTTCAGCGTGTTGCGTTCCATATCGAGCATGTCTTCCACACGTGAAAATAGTTCATTGGCAAAGGCCGCTTCTTTTGACCCGTGCATTTTCGGTTTGACAATATAAACCGAGCCGCGTTGTGAATTTTGATAAGGACCATTGCCGAGAAGACTGTGTTTTGCCATCAGACTTGTAAACACACCGTCAATAAGCCCCTCGAAGACCTCCTCGCCATTTTCATCGTGAATCGCGTTGTTCGTCATCAAATGCCCGACATTGCGGACGAACATGAGTACTCGACCGTTCAACGAGAGCTCACCGCCGCCCGGAGCGGTATAGGTGCGATCAGGGTTCAGCCTGCGCGTGACGTCTTTTCCATTTTTTGAAAAACTCGTTGTCAAATCGCCCCGGTTCAAGCCGAGCCAGTTGCGGTAGATGAGCGTTTTATCCTCGGCATCAACTGCTGCCACCGAATCTTCACAATCCATAATGCTTGTTGTGGCCGACTCCATAAACACATCTTTCACGCCAGCCGGATCCGCTTTGCCGATGGGATGATCAGGATCGATTTGAATCTCAGCGTGCATTCCGTTATTCCGGAGTAAAATGGCGTCAGGTCTGTCAGCAGCCCCCTGGTAGCCGGCAAATTGCACTGTATCCTTGAGCCTGGCTGCCGCACCGTTTTCCAGCGTCACCTCAAGCTTTCCTCCATTTACAGAATAACGGACGGCATCTTTATGTGACGCCCCCTCTAGCGGTATATGGTCATCCAAAAAGTTTTTAGCAAATGCAATGACTTTTTCACCGCGGACAGGATTATAGGAAGCTGTCTTCTCAGCACCGCCTTCTTCACTGATGACATCGGTCCCGTATAACGCATCATAAAGTGAGCCCCAGCGTGCGTTGGCAGCGTTGAGCGCATACCGTGCATTATCGATTGGCACGACTAATTGCGGCCCTGCCTGATGTGTGATGACCTCATCCACATTTTCGGTTGTGATGTTAAAATCGTCCACCTCAGGTTCCAAATAACCGATCTCTTTCAGGAAGGTTTTGTAAGTATCAAAATCCGACACATCATTTTCCTTATGCCACGCGTCAATCTGCTTCTGAATCGTCTCCCGCTCATCCAGCAATGCTCTGTTTTTCGGTGTCAAATCGGCAATAAGCTGATCCAAGTCCTTCCAGAATGCATCCTGGTCAAGTCCTGTTCCCGGAAGCGCCTCCGAATTGATAAAATCATAGAGTTCCCTGGCGACTTGCAGATTTCTCACTTTGATATAATCCGTCATTCCTGAATCCTCCCCTTTGTCCTTTCCTTCATTTTAATGTAAGCGCATCAAATACTAAAATACATGTTTTGCATGAATACTATTCCTTTTGGCTATACCTTGACGTATAATAGACATAATCAAACCTGTATGAAGGGAGCCTGTGCACATGGATATCAGGCAAATCGAATGCTTTACGGAAGTTGCCCGGCAATTGAACGTCACCCGAGCGGCTGAAACACTTCATATCGCCCAGCCCTCCTTAAGCAAAACGATTAAAAACATTGAACGGGAGCTTGGTGTACAGCTTTTTTACCGGGGATCGCAGCAATTGGAACTGACCGATGCCGGAGAAGCTTTTCTGGTCAATGCGAAAAAAGTTCTTGCGTCATTTGCCAATCTGAGATCTGAGTTGAATGACGTGATTGATTTGAAAAAAGGCGAAATCAGAATCGGTATCCCCCCGATTATTGGTGCCGCGTTTTTTTCAAAATTCATCAGCCGCTATAAAGAAAATTACCCTTCAATTGATCTGTTATTGACAGAGGTCGGGAGCAATAAAATCAGTGAAGGCGTCAGTGACGGCGACCTTGATATCGGCCTCGTCTGCAATCTTCCCGCACAGCAAGAAAACCTCGAAATCATACAACTTTTAAACGATCCTTTGATGCTTATGGTGCATCAAGACCACCCCTGGGCCGACCGACATGACGTGGCCTTTGCGGAAATCAAAAATGAGCCGCTTATTCTATACCATCATGATTTCTCGCTTCATGACCGAATCATGGCAGCTTGCTCAAGGCATGGCTTTGAACCGAAAGTCGTCTGTGAAAGTTCGCAAAAAGATTTCATGATTGAGATGGTAGGCGCCAAACTGGGCGTCACCCTGCTGCCAAGCCGTATCTGCAGTCAGATCGAGAATGAGAATCTCGCAGCCATTCCGTTTACACAACCGGAAGTCAATCTGGAGCTCGGCATGATTTGGAATAAGGATAAATATTTGCCTTATGCGGTGAGGGAATTTATTGGAATGTCGGAATCGTATAGGGTTTAAATTTGGGGCTGTTCACTTGAGTAGGAGGGATTGCCGCACGTTTTTTGTTGTTACGCGAATTCAGATGGCGTCGTTCATATGATCGGTGCGCGCTAATTTCGTTGGCGTCGCGCGATTGGAATCTGCTACTGTGCACGATTATGGATAGCTGAGTCTCTGAAATAACTGAAAGCGATTATCTAATTAACAAGATTTAATAGATTTTTAGTGTTCATTGCCATTAATTTATAATCCCCAGCAGGACGCAAATATTTAAAATCAAATTTCGAATAAAAATTAACTGTGTTTTCGGTTGATTCGACTGTTATTAAAGAACAACCAGATAATTTCGCTACTTTAGTACAATTTGTTAAAACAGAGCTCATAATGTATAATCCGATTCCTTGATTTTGATACCGACTATCTACACCAATATAATGAAGCCTGATTGCCGGGATTTCCTTAACCTTTTGAGGGAGATATATTTGCACTTCTTCCCTTTTCTGTTTGTTCATTTTAATTGTTTCGTTAAACAATGAATAAAACCCGATTAAATTTTGATCGCCATCAAAGAATAATCGGGTTCTGACTAAATTCCGTTGCATTAACTTAAATGCTTCCTGTTGTAAAAATGTCTCCACCTGGTTATCTCCATCTTTGTCCACACACTGAAACCTATTTATATACGCGTTATTTTGTTCATTTAAAAATTCCTCTGAAATGTTTCGGTCCACGACCCTTATTTCCCCCGTTTCTGCTCCTGATATTGCTCAATTAGCTCTTTAACAAATTTGCTGGGCTCAGGAGGATTATTGACAAATTCAGTAAAATCTTTAAACTCTTTCTCTGAATCAAAGTTAATTTCCGTTGACTTAACCGGTTTTGTTGCTGAAGTCATTTTTTTATCCTCCTTTGTCATAACTAGCACCTCCTAGAATATATCATATTCACTAAGGTGCTCGATATTTACCTTAAGTATACAATATTTCTGAATTTTAATCAAAACATATATTTTTAATTAGCAGACCCACCTTATCCTGTTACATAGTACTTAAGAAGGAATTATGCTCACTGCCGTTTAAACGTTTACTTTCCCGGTAAAATTGATAATACCAACTTTACTAAGAAAGGAGCTCCTAAATGAAGCGTTGGCTATTCGCACTCACAGTGTTAACTGTTGCCATCGTCCTGGCAGCTTGCAACGGTAACGCAAACGATTCAGAACAGCACAATGATAACGGTGATCAAACCAGCCAACAAGAGGACGGAACGCAAGCATCTGTTACAGTGGATTTAAAAAATGGGGACGAACAATCGGTTGGTACTGCCGAACTGGAACAAGTATCGAATGGTGTCAACATTACACTTGAAGGAACAGACATTCCAAAAGGGACACACGGTTTTCATATCCATGAAAATGGGACGTGTGAATCACCCGATTTTGAATCAGCAGGCGGACACTTTAATCCCGATGATACCGACCATGGATTTGATACATCAGATGGACCGCACGCAGGTGACTTGCCTAACATCACAGTTAGCGAAGATGGTACTGTCACCATGTCTTATCTTGCAAAAGATGTAACATTGGAGACTGGCAGCAACAACTCACTGCTTGACGATGGCGGAACAGCATTGATGATCCACGAAGGCAAAGATGACGGCGAATCACAGCCATCCGGTGATGCCGGCAACCGGTTTGCATGCGGCACGATCAGCGAATGATAGCACAAAAACGCAGTCCTCATATTGGGGCTGCAGTTTTTTTGTGCCAGGATAGTTTTTCCTTTCGCTCAAACTGTCACAAAAACGGCTCATGTTCACTGAAATCGGCTCATGTTGTCACAAAACCCGCTCAAGTTCACATTTTCCCGGCTCAAACTGTCACAATTAATCGACGTTTATTCCATTTGTTATCTTAAGACAAGCAATTTCACCGTTAAATAAAAGCTGCTGAACCCTAAATTACGCAGGGCTTTCTTCCAGCAATATCAAGAGAGAGTCAGCAGCAGTCAACGGGCTTGTCGGTCTGCCCGCAAATAACGAGGGGCTGCTGAAAAATTCAGCAGCCCCTCGTTATTTGCTGTTCACCTCATTACGGCAATTCAATCTCTTCAACCGTACGCTCAACGATCCGTGCTTCTTTGATCGATACGACATCACCGCCTGATGATGTGAACGCGTTCTGATTGATGATTTCCTCCATCGCAGCTTTGATAGCTTCCGGATCAGCAGGCTCTACCGGCTTCTCCAGCGAGTAAGTTACCGTCTTGCCATCTTCGTTTAAAAATTTCAATTCAAGCTTTTTCATTTTGTCACCTCCTTTATCGTTGCATGCTTCAGCGGCGGACGCTCCATTATGAATCGGTGCTTGCAGCCATGACTATTTATTCTTTATCGGGTGCTAAGTGCTGCAGCCCAAGCAAGAATTCCCCCAAATAGTCGCCGACAGATGAACACCAAGCGGATTTCGGTTCAGCTTTTATTAAACGAGCTTGTTAAACCGCTCCAAGCCTCACCAATTCTCATTTTGCCTCTAAATGATTCCTATTCACTGGACGAGCGGAGCCGCTGCACGTTTAAGAAAATCACACTTCTGTGATTTCGGAACTGTCATTACGTTCCACATTGACGAGCGGGCGCTCCTGCAATCCTGTCACAGCGTTCGCGATCGCATAAAGCTGATCAGCTGTTGCGGTTGTCTTCACGTTGTTGAAGCCTTTCGTTTTATAAAGCTGCTCCCCCGAAACCTCATCCACGCCATCGTCGAGGATAAGGCGCAACCGCGAATCAATCATTTGTTGTTCAGCCATGTTGCCACCTCCTTTCACCCCTACAATCGAAAGAAAAAGCAAAAAGGGGGCGTCAAAAATAAAAAAATTTTTTTGGATTGAGATGCCCCCTTTTGACGGGTTGATTTCGATTGTAGGAAAAAGAGAGGTTTTAAGGTTTGGGATATAAGGAAAATTACCGGCGGCTGCCGAAAATAAACAGCATTGTGGCGGTTTATGGTGGGAAGTTTCGTGAGCTGGGAGTGCTGTCCGGCGCTTGGGAAGGGGTCCTCACACGATTTGAGGCGGTTCTCGACCGGTTTGAAGCGGCTCTCGCTCGTTTTGGAGATGTTCTCGCACGATTAAAAGCGGCTCCCGCACGGTTTGGAGGGGTTCTCGCACGATTTGAGCCTGCTCCCGCTCGTTTTGGAGCGACTCTCGCACGTTTCAGGACGCTTCTCGCACGTTTTGAGGGCGCTCTCGCACGGTTTGAGCCGGCTCTCGCACGTTTTGAAGCGGCTCTCGCACGTTTTGAGCCTGATCTCGCACGATTTACCGCGCCCCCACACACAGAATTGATGCTGTCACAGGCTAACACTGCTCAATCGCTTCCGCCCGCCACCAGATCGATTGGCACAGAACTCATCCGCTTCAAACAATCTAAAAAGAACCCCCACCCATAAACATACGGATGGCGGTTCCTGATTCAATCGTCTAAAGAAGGCTACAAGCTCCAGTAATGATAACCGTGAGCTTCACTTTCTTTACGATCCAAAATGCTTTTAACGTCAATCAATACCTTGTTTTCGGTTCGGTATAGGCTGTCCAGCGTGTTCAGATCATATTGGTCCTTGATTTCCTGGTGGCCGATAGCCAATACGACACAATCCAAATCCTTCAATTGATCTTTTTCAACAAGCTCAATGCCGAATTCATCATAGACGGCTTTTTGATCGGCAACCGGGTCGTGGACGACAACGTCAACACCATAGTCCTTCAGCTCCTCAATGATGTCGATGACTTTGGTGTTCCGGACATCCGGGACATCTTCCTTGAATGTGATACCGAGGACGCCGACTCTGGCGCTGCTGATTTCCTGTTTGGCATGGATCATTTTCTTAATGATATTTGATCCGATATATTTGCCCATATCATCGTTGATTTTCCGGCCGGACAGGATGATTTGCGAGTGATGGCCGAGCTGTTCAGCTTTATAGGTGAAATAATACGGGTCAACGCCAATGCAGTGGCCGCCGACAAGGCCTGGTGTGAATTTCAGGAAGTTCCATTTGGTGCCGGCTGCCTCCAATACGGCATTTGTGTTAATATCCATTTTATTGAATACCATCGAGAGCTCGTTCATGAAGGCAATATTAATATCACGCTGTGAGTTTTCAATCACTTTAGCAGCCTCTGCCACCTTAATCGACTCTGCTTCATGGACGCCGGCCTCAATAATCGCGTCATACACGCTTGAGACTTCACTTAATGCTTCATCATCAGAGCCGGATACGATTTTAATGATTTTTGTCAGTTTATTTACTTTGTCACCTGGGTTGATGCGTTCCGGGGAGTAGCCGACTTTAAAATCAGCACCAATTTGCAGCCCGGATTGTTCCTCGAGAATCGGAATGCAAATCTCTTCGGTCGTTCCGGGATACACGGTTGATTCGTACACGACGATTGAACCTTCCGTCAGATTGCGTCCTACCGTTTCACTCGCACCGATAACCGGATTCAGATTTGGCGTTTTATCCGTATTAATCGGCGTTGGAACAGCTACGATATGAAACTTGCATGTCTGTAAATCCGTTTCATCACTCGTGAAAGTCATCGTCGTATTTTTAACCGCTTCGTCACCGACTTCATGTGTGACATCGACACCGGTTAAATATTTGTCCAGTTTATCTTTGTTGACATCAAAACCGACGACATCAAATTTCTTCGCGAGTTCAATCGCGAGCGGAAGCCCGACATACCCCAGACCAATAACGGCAATTTTTTCATCCTTGGATGTTAATTTTTCAAACAGCGTCATAATCAATGCCTGCCTTTATTCAATCAATTTTTTACATACTATACTTTACCACATATAGGAATATGTTTTAAGAAAAACTCAGGCCTAGCCTCGTTTTTCCAGAAGTGAGAAGTCGGAAGTCAGATTGGACGAAATCGGCGGGTTAGCCGATTTCAAGATTGAGGTCTTCATCTGAAATGTTATACTTCTGACCTGACAAAAATGCTCTTTTGAATAACGTATATATCCAAACTATACAACGATATCCCGTTTTTGTATAGTATTTTAATCAGAGAATTGTTATATGTTGTCAATTAATTTCTACCATTGTTATATTGTCACTATTTTTGTAAAATAGTAGTTAGAAACAAATGAGGAGAAAATCTAATGTCGAAAAAGAAAAAATGGACGCTCATTATCGCTGTACCGTTATTATTAGTCATCATAGCTGCCGGCAGTTACGCCGCGTATTTGTACAACAAAACTGAAAACATGGTAAGTGATTCACAGGAAAAAGTCGGACGTGAAAACGATACATCAGAACTGAGAAGTGAGACTGTTAATCCGGTTGAGGACAATGTTTCCGCCCTGTTCATCGGGGTTGATAACAGCGAACACCGCAACGAAGCACAAGCCCGCTCGGACGCGCTTATATTGGCAACTTTCAACAAAGAAAACAGCTCAGTCAAGCTTTTAAGTATCCCCCGCGACTCGTATGTTTACGTCCCGGAGATGAATCAGCATACGAAAATCAACCATGCCCATTTTCATGGCGGCCCTAAAGCAACGATTGAAACAGTCGAGAACTTCCTTGACGTCCCTGTTGACTATTACGCCAAAATGAATTTCGAAGGGTTTGTTGAAGTTGTTGATGCCCTGGGTGGTATTAATTACGATGTCCCTTATGAATTATGGGAATCCGACTCGAATGATGACAAAAATAGTATCCATTTAATGCCAGGTGAGCAGCATTTAAATGGCGAAGAAGCATTGGCACTGGCCAGAACACGAAAATATGACAATGATGTCGAACGTGGAAAACGACAGCAGGAAATCCTTAAAACCATTGCCAACAAAGCAACATCCGCTTCCTCCGTCTTTAAACTGGGTGAAACAATCGATGCCGTTGGGGACAATTTGACCACGAGCCTTTCGTTCGATGATATGAAGAGTTTTCTCGATTATGGGCTTGATGAGAATATTTCCATTGAAACCGTCAACCTTGAAGGAAACGGCGGCTATATGGACGATGGTCTCTGGTACTATCAAGTGAATGAAGAAAGTAAAAACGATATGCGTGCGGAACTTCGGAGTCATTTGGATTTACAACAAAATATTGGAACAAGTGATTATGCCGATAACGACAAAAGCCATAACACTTATTGACCAAGAGACTGTATGAACAGTCTCTTTTCTAAAATATCGGAACAATTGTCGTCATCTTATTTACTATCGATCTGGTTAATAGTACAATAAGATGGGAATTCGTCTCGATGGGGAGATATTATGAAAAAAATCTTGACGTATGGGACTTTCGATTTGCTGCACCCGGGCCATATCAATCTTTTGCGCCGTGCAAAGGAGCTGGGTGACTATTTGATTGTCGGTGTATCAACTGATGATTTTAATCATGACAAAAATAAAGTTGCATATCATGATTTTGATAGTCGTAAAGTCATAGTGGAATCGATTCGCTATGTCGACAAAGTCATCCCCGAAACAAACTGGAACCAAAAAGTGGATGATATTATCACATATGATATCGACCTATTTGTCATGGGTGATGATTGGACTGGCAAATTTGATTTTTTAAAACGTTATTGTGAGGTTGTTTACCTGCCGCGGACAGCCGGCATCTCCTCATCAAAAATAAAAAGAAACAAACTATAAACCTATAAATTTGATATAAATATGTAACGTTTTCTTAATCGGATTCGTCTATAATATGTGGTATGATAGAAGACGCATTGCAAATTTCGACAATGCTGATCATTATGATTGATAGATTGATAGGAAACTTTAAAGGGGATTAATTAATATGGATCAACGTATGGAAATACGAAAGCAAAAAAAGAAAAAACGACGGCGCAGGATTCTCTATCCCTTACTGATTATATTTTTGCTGATGACCGGCGGGGTCGGTTACATGATTGTCCAGACATACACGGCTGCCAGCGAGTCGTATGATGACCTTGATCGTGAGAAATCGGATTTACGTGACGAAGCGGTGTCAGTCAGTGATGACCCGATTTCCATCCTGCTGCTGGGCGTTGAGGACTATTCAACAAACGGCGATAACGGCAGAACGGATACAATGATGGTCGCCACATTCAATCCGGATAATGAAAAATTACAATTATTAAGTTTACCGCGTGATACAATGGTTGAAATAGCTGATCGCGGCACACAGGAAAAGATAGCCCACGCCCATGCATACGGTGGTAAAGAGATGGCGATTAAAACAGTCGAACAATTCCTGGATATCCCGATTGATTACTACGCTGCTGTAAACTTTGATGCGTTTACCAATGTTGTTGATATCCTGGGCGGCATTGAAGTTGATGTGCCATTTGATTTCACACAGAGAACCATCAGGGAATCGGGGAATGAAGATTTGCAATTCACAGAAGGCCCAATGCAACTCAATGGTGAAGAAGCCCTGGCATTTGCGCGAATGCGGAAGCAGGATCCACGCGGGGACATTGGCCGAAATGAACGGCAGCAGCAAGTAATCGAAGCCATTATCGACAAAGCAACATCACTTAGTACTGTTACGAAAGTGGATGACTTGGCACAAGAAGTTGGAAGTAACGTCAAAACGAATATGAAAATAAGTGAAGGACTCGGATTTTACCGTGAGTATTCCGATTTCAGCACCAGCAATATTGAGAAACTATCATATGACACACAAACGCAAACAATTAACGGTATTGATTACGAGATTCCGAATGAACAATCACTTGCAGAAGTGAAAGCCATCTTACAACAGCATCTCGGTCTCGATACTTCGGCAAATTCCGAACCGCAGTCAGAAACTGGCACAACTGAACAACCATAAGGAAGAATCCCGGGGCTTATTTTCTGTCCCGGGATATTATTTTGCCTATAATGTTTTCTTCAGCTTCTCAATCTCTGCTTTTTCGAGATGTGTCACTTCAGCGATAAATTCAGTTGAAGCTCCCTTTCTCAACATTTCAGCAGCTACTTCCTTCTTCCCTTCTTTCTTGCCTTCTTTCTTGCCTTCTTTCTTCCCTTTCTCCTCATAGGAAATGGTATATTCCATTATCTTCTCGCCATCCTCCATTTTACCCATCTCTTCACGCAATTTTTCTTCCTCCTTTTCGTTTAGTTTCAGATAACTTTCAAAAAAACCGTAAATCATTTTTTCCTTGGCCGGGTTCAATTGCATTCTTACCAACATCCGCAGAAATTCCTTTTTAACTTCGATCCGATCCGCTCTTGACTGGCGTATCCCATTTTACTGAGCAACGCCGCAGCTGCAGGATTATCTGATTCAATGTAGTCACGCCAGTTCTTTTTCCTGAGTTCCAACATTAAAAAATTAAACGTCAAAACATGGAAGAACGGAAACTCAATTGTAAACGTATCGTGTTCATAACGCTTTTCGTCATAACTGAAAACAGCAATCGGCACAATTGGCTTACGATACTTATTATACAGCAGACTATAATAATGAAACATACGTTCATGGAAGTTCGGCTGCCTATAACTTTGCGGTTCGACATGGATGATAATAACAGAATCTTCGCCTTTAAGCTTCGTTTCAACGATAATATCCAGCCTTCGTGTTTTTCCGTCGTGCAGGTCGGTATGCACTTCTTCGGACAGCAGTTTCGCAGCATGATAATCGAGATGTTTGTGAACATCCGGGAAAAATACATCTATGAATTCTTTGAAAAATGTCTGGATGAGATCTTTGAATAGCAGATCATGTTTGGTGTATTCGGAGGTTTCTGCCTGTTCACGTACGATAGTGGCTAATTGCATTTTAGCACATCCTTTGTGGTTTATGAAGCGGAGTGACCGGGGTGTAATCGCTATAAGTATTATAACACAAAAACATATCAGGAACAAGTGTTCGAATTTATTTTTCCATCTAATTTTAAAGGCTGGAAATCTGATTGGTGGCACAGCCAAGTCAGCAAGTTTCGATATGAAAACCGTCATCCATATTGATCGTTCCTTACCTTTTAAAAAACACTTTCAGACCATCTAAATGACCCAAAAGTGTTTTTCTGACAATCTATTTCACTCTCTCTGCTCCAAATACCCGTTTAATCCAGCTTAATACAGGCTGCTGGCCTTGCATGACAATGCCGGATAATTCAGCGATGACCTGCATCCCAACAATAATGATGCCGAATATGATGCCAGAAGTCAGCATCGTTCCACTGTTAAACACGATCGCCATCCCGCCGAAAAAAGCACTGAATCCATAAATGATCAACACAGCAGCACGATGGCTGTAACCCATTTTCATCAATTGATAGTGAATATGCTTTTTATCCGCATTGGCTATGCCGTGTTTATTAACCGTCCGCCGAATAATCGCCAAAATCGTATCAAATACAGGAATGGCGATAACGATAATCGGAATAATAAAGCTGAATAAGGCAACGTTTTTAAACAGCCCGAGCATGGCCACCACCGCAATGGAATACCCTAAAAACAGTGCACCGGTGTCACCCATAAAGATTTTGGCCGGGTAGAAGTTATGATAAAGAAACCCGAGACAGCTGCCAATTAATATAACACATAAATAAGCGACCACAATGCGGTAATCGATTATCGCCATCACGAGAATGCTGGACAAACCTATGGCGGAAACACCCGCTGCCAGCCCGTCCAACCCATCGATCAAATTAATAGCGTTGGAAGCCGCAAGTATCCAGATAATCGTAATGATATATGCCAAACCATCCAAATAAACCGTACCAAAGAACGGCATAGTCAATTTATCAATCACCAAACCGGATGACGCAACAACAACTGCTGCCGCGATCTGACCTGCTAATTTGGTATATGGCTTCAAATCAAAAATATCATCCAGCATGCCCGTCGCCAGCATAATCAAGGCACCAATGATGATAGCTGTCATTTGCGGATGTTCCGGCTGCAAGTATAAAAATCCCGCAGCCGCACCGACAAAAATAGCCAGCCCACCTAAACTCGCCTTCGTGCCATTATGATGTTTTCGATTGTTATCCGGTATATCAGCTGCGCCCAGCTTTAAAGCTAATTTATTAATCAGCGGCGTTATGGCAAATGCAGCCAAAGCCGAAATCGCAAATGCAATGACTAACTCAGCTGTATCAAACATGGAAACACCTGCTCCATTTTAATTTAATGAAACTCCTTTATTGATTCTATCATATTTTTAATCGTTTGAGCACTGTTATTTTAGAATCATATTTTTTACTATAACTTCCCGTAGTGGAGTATGTTAAACTATTAATATTAATGAAATTTTTAGATTCCAAAATAACAGGTGATCATAATGGTATTGGACTATACAAATTCTATTCCGCTCTATATCCAACTGAAAGAAAAAATTGAAGAGAGGATTTTGAAAGGATTCTATACCGGCAAAATCCCCAGCGAACGCGAGTTTATGGATGAGTACTACGTCAGCCGCAGTACCGTCAGACAAGCAATTGATGCCCTGACAAGAGAAGGTACGCTTGAGAAAAAGCCGGGGAAAGGAACCTTTGTGACGCTGAAGCCAATTAACGATTGGCTCGGCAGCTTGAGCAGTACTTCTGAGACGATCCAACGCATGGGGATGGAACCTGGGGCAAAGCTGATTAAAGCGGATAGTGTCCAATTACCCAATATCCTGCAAAAATCAATAGGGATAACAGAAGCTGTTCACATTAAACGCATCCGTTATGCAGACAACATTCCGATTGGGGTTGAGAATAACTACTATCCTATTAAGCTGGGCGAAAAAATTAAAACGTATGATTTAAACAAGATATCATTATATGACCTGCTTGAGCAGGAATTAGGTGTCAATTCAATCGAAGCGGATCAGACTATCAAATCAGAACAAGTTGCCAGGGAAGATGCTCAACTATTGAATGTTCCAACGAGCACCAGTATGTTAATAGCTGAACGAAAATTAGTAGATATTAATGGTGATTTTGTCGAATACGAACGTGCTTCTTATCGATCGGATATGTATTCGTTTAATATTAAGCTTTCCAGAAAAAAATGAGTGACAGCCTATCAACGTCAGTTTGACAGGCTGTCCCGTTTAATGGTTTGTTACATCTTTAAGCGGGTTGAAATACCAAAAGCTTCCGCAACTGCATGAAGTTCGTCAATTGCAGCTTCTGTCAAAGGAATTCCGCTCTTTTGCCGTTCTCTTGCCCTTTCATTTTCGATTTCACCCGGCAGATAAATTTTATCGAAACCTTTGGCCGCCGGCACCTGTTTGATTTCTCTTGCCATGGTGTCCATCCGATTTTTGAACGTATCTAATTCCTCAAAAATGTCAGCACGCATCACGAAGAAAAATTGACCGACTTCCTGAACGTCATCTAAATTCTCAGGTCTACCGATACACGGTCCAAATGCAGCACCTGTCAGCAGTCCGGACAAAACATCGGCGAGTAATGCTAGCCCGTATCCTTTTGGACCTCCCACCGGTAAAACCAATCCATCCATTGCTTCCTGTGCATCTGTGGTTGATTCGCCTTTCTCGTTTATCGCCCAGCCGACAGGGATATCTTCATGATTTTGAATCGCCAGTTTTATTTTTCCTCTGGCTACAATACTTGTTGCCATGTCAAACACGATATTGCCCTCTCCCCCTCCAGGTATCCCATAGGAAATCGGATTCGTACCAAAATATCTTTCTTTTCCGCCCCACGGAGCCATATAGGATGGAGCGTTTGTTGTGGCTAAACAAACACAATCATTCTCAGCTGCATAGCCAGTGTAATCAGCCAACATGCCACAATGGTTGGAATGTGTGATGCCGGCAATGGCGACACCCGTTTCTTTTGCCTTACTAACAGCAGATCTTATCCCTGCAGTAGCGGGGATAATCCCCAACTCGTTGGCACCATCAATAAAAATGGATGAGGGGGTTTCCTTTTTTACCGTCATGTTATGCTCTCGGTTAACAACGCCTTTTTCCAAGCGATCGGTATAATTTTTGACCCGGGTGACGCCGTGTGAATCAACACCTCTTAAATTGGCAAACACAAGATGACGTGCAACGGTTGCACTGTGCTCCTCCTGCAAGCCGGCTTTTTGAAAAATTGCTTGAATGTAATTTTCCAGATCAGTATGGTTTATGTGAAAAGTCATGACTTCTACCCTTTCTAAGCGTATGTTTAACTAGCCTAATAGAATTCCTGCGGGCAACGGTACGAGAAATACGTAACGGAACAGCACAAAGAACACGATACTGACACTAACGGAACTGATTACAGCATGCACGATTTTCGCTTTGCTGCTTTTTTCCTGATTATCCCGCTGCAAATACCACGTTAATGTACCGATGAACAGCAGACTGGCTATTAAAAATCCAAACAGGCTTATCAAAACGACGTAGCCTATCATCCCAAGACTCATGACGAACACTTTACGTTTGTCAATTCCGCTAAGTAATTTGGTGTCGGTAGGCTTAATCAAACTTTTTATAAGATAACCTATACTCAGGATCAAGAGTATAATTCCAATCGTACGCGGGAAAACGTAACTCATTTCCGACAACCCTCTTGTTTCCCAAATCGCAATGCAGGCGACAATGATCAATATAACTGAAGATACCGTATTGTAGTTGATTCGTTGCATCATCAGGCCCCCAGCTCCTCTTGATGGTCTTCATGCTTATTTCGGAAAAGATTGCTTAAAAGTGGCAGCAGTATCGACAGGACACATAACACAATTAATACAATCGAGATTGGACGTGAAAAGAATAGTGCAAAGACGTTTCCGGATGCTTCTCCCAACAGCATGGATTGTGCAAGTCCTCTTTCTGCAATCGGTCCAAGAATAAGGCCCAACACAATTGGTGCCGGATTAAAGCCGGCATTTTTCATCACATAGGCCAGCAGACCAAACCCGATCAGTAATGCCACATCCAGGAAATTATTCCGAATCGCATAAGATCCTATAATTGTTAGAAAGACAATCGAAGGCGCCAAGTATGATACTGGTATTGAGAGAACTTTTCCAATATACCTGGATCCCATCAGTCCGAAGACAATCATAACGACATTTGCGATCACAAAGGCAATTAAAAATGTGTAAACCAGTCCTGGCTGCTGGTTCATGAGATCAGGACCAGGTGTAATCCCCTGCATCATCAATGCCCCAAGAATAATAGCGGCAGGCGGCGCTCCCGGAATGCCGAGCGATAACAGCGGAACAAGGGACCCGCCAACTTCTGCGTTATTTGATGTTTCAGCAGCCACGACACCATCAACATTCCCTTTACCGAATGACTTTTTATCTTTGGAAAAGCGGACCGCAGCATCGTACGACAATAATGATGCGACATTGCCCCCCGCTCCGGGAATAATGCCCGTTATGATACCAATGACGGATGACCGGATAATGGAAAATGGCTTTTTAATAATATAGAAAAAGAGGGTTTTGACGATGCCTTTTTCTTTTTTGACGCTTTTTTGGTGTTTGACCTTGTTCTCAATCATCGAAATGACTTCCGGTATACAGAAGAATGCAATTAAAATAACGATTAATTCCAGTCCGGATTGCAGCTCCGAAAAACCAAATGTATATCGTGACTCACCGCCAACCGGGGATATCCCGACAGTTCCGAGCAGCAGGCCGATACATCCGCCAATCAATCCCTTCAGCATGGATCCTGCTGACAACGTTGCAATCATCGTCAGTCCCAGTATGGCGACCCAGAAATATTCAGGCGGTCCAAAATTCAATGCCCAATCGGCCAAAATTGGTGTCAGAAATAAAAGCGCAAGACCACCTATTATGCCGCCGATTCCCGAACTGATAGCAGCAGCGGCCAGTGCCTTTGAAGCTTGTCCTTTTTTCGTCATGGGATAACCATCAAACGTTGTCGCAATCGCAGACGGTGTACCTGGTGTGTTGATAAGAATGGCTGATATGCATCCGCCGTAGATACCACCGATATATAAGCCACCCATCGTAATCAGCGATGTATCTGATTCCATTGTAAATGTAAACGGAAGCAATAACGCCAATGCCATGGTTGCTGTTAATCCGGGCAAAGCACCTACAATAATGCCGACTAATACACCGGCACACAACAGAAACATATTTAAAGGTTGTGTTAATGAACTCAGAACTTCTGGTAAAAACTCAAGCATCCCAGTACCCTCCAGGTGCGAAACCCTTTTTGGAAGTCCCAAAAAGGGTTATTCTTTACTTGTGGTGTTCGATCAATTTATTCGTCTTATTATCTAATTGGCCCAACAGGACTGTGACGAGCTCCAGCCCACGTCAGTTATCTTCAACATTTTCGAGAATTCGGCTGTACTGCTCTGTTTTCTGTTCAATATATTCCAGGGATTCCTCATGCCCCATTCTTTTCGGTTCGAATCCTTCATTGTACATCTCGTCCTCAACACCTTCTTCATCCAGGATATCCAAAAATGCCTTTTCGAGCGTGTCGATTACTTCCTGATTTGTCTCAGGTGGCACCGCTACACCACGGTCAATTCCCGGCGTCATATCATAGCCTAATTCCTTAAATGTCGGCACATCCGGCAATGGTTTAAACGTCTCTTCTGATCCAATGGCAAGTATATTCATATCATCTTTGTACTTAATCAGGTCACTGGAGTTTCCAAAAATAACCTCTGCATTCCCCCCAAGAAAAGCTTGAATGGACGGTGCAGCACCATCAAATGGCACGTATTGCATGTCGAGGCCGGCTAGATCCTGCAACTGCAGCAATGCAATGTGATGGCCCGAATATGTCCCGGAGCCTGCTACAGTAATAGAGCCCGGCGATTCTTTTGCCTTGTTTACGAGGTCTTCAAGTGATTCAATGTCACTATCCTTGGAAACGGCTATCCCGATTGGTGTTGCCTGAAAAATAGCTGCCGGCACAATATCCTCTGTCTGGTACCCTGTATCATCGTTTGCCAGTGGCTGAAGAATGATATGCGGGATATTGATGCCGGAAATGAAATGCCCATCCGGATCTTTACCAATCAGCTCGCTCCATCCAACGGAACCGCCTCCACCAGGTTTGTACTGAATCATAACATCCTGGCCTAAGGACTCTTCCAAATAGGGCTGCTGCCTTCTCGCTTCCACATCCGATTGACCACCCGGATCAAAAGGAATACTGTATGTAATAGATTCAGACGGGTAATTTTCTGCATTTCCTGAACCACCGGCATCTGCCCCGCACGCCGATAAGACCAATACCGCAGTCAGCATACTTACGACAATCAATGTCAACTTTTTCATGCTTTACCTCCCGATTCCAAAGTCACAACCTAATGGGTTATCGAACTAAAAGCCGATAAGTCCAACCGATCGGCATCAGTTGGACTTAAACCTTCACATCCCCAGGCCAATGCAAGTCATGTTCTTCTATGCCTGTAATGTCATGTTTCATCAAAACACGACTAGGCGCAGGTCAATTTCTTCCTCATTCATCTGCGCCATGCTTAGGATGATGACAATGTCACCAGGCGAGAATAAATGAGCTGGCGGGCCATTCAGACAGATTTTTTTCGAACCCTCCGGCGCCGGTAAAGCATATGTCTTCCATCTAGTCGCATTTTTCAGACTTGTTATTTGCACCATTTCGTATGGTTTAATATCAGCTTCTTTCATAAACTTCTCATCAATCGTCACACTGCCGACATAGTCAAGGTCAGCTTCTGTCACTCGCACTCTATGAAGTTTCCCTTTACACATCAGTCGCTGCATAAAAAAATTCCTCCTCGTGTTGGAATCCTCTTTAAGTATATAGTAAAGAAAGTAGATCAAATGAGGTAGAATGTACCAATTCATAGTGTACTGGTACGGACATATGACAATAATTGATTCAATATACACGGCACGTAAAATACAAGATAACGATGTGAGTTTTGTCGATTATAACCAATAGTGAGACAGAGAGAGGTGAAACGTTTTGAATTGGTATATATTTTGGATTGGCATTTTTCTTATTGTGGTAAAGCATCACTTTATCTCATCAAGATAGGGCTATTTTGTTTCAAATTCTCCAGTGTAATTCTGTACTCCCTGACATAATATGCTAAATTTTTTGCATATTGATATGGAGGGGGAGTTTTTTATGATGCTTATCCACAATTTTGAAATTGGCCTTGAGGAATATGATGAAAGGGGGTTGGAGAACAAATTCCCTGTATTTGATCGATGTCCCGATTGTCACTGTATTGCTCAGAATAACTTACATCGAAATGGTTATTATTGGCGATATGGGATAATGACAAGGATGAGGCATTGTATCCCAATATGCCGTGTAGGTGCTTAGTTCTGAAGGTTAATATTTCGATCTCCCAAGCTTTAATCCTTATTTTCAGCATACAATACATACGATTAGAGTACGTGTGAATACCGAAGAGAAAAAGTGCGTGGGGTATTCGCCAACAACTGGGCTCTATACATAAAGCGTTTTTGTGAACGCCTTAACTGGATTCATAGTTTTTCATGGATAGGCTGCCAACTCGGTTTGTCGAAAGACATCAAAAAAGAAGCCCCTAAAAAATATGTGAGGAATGATCCAGGATTTAGGCGAATCCACCTTCTTTCGAAGGAGCTGTGGTCATTTATCATCATATTTTATGGGCAAATTAATTGTACCATATTTGAGGCGTGATTTGGGGCGTGTCAAAATAAATTGTTATCCCACATAAATCTTGCCTATGAATCTTTTGCCGAAAAAAGTAGAATGAAAGCAATGGATAACCGGTTGTCCTTCTATCAAAAGGAGGAAAATTCAATGAATGAGAAAACACGGGAGGAAATTGCTTTATTTCGCTATGGGTTGATTGCCCCACTGTTGAATGGACATATGGAGCCGAAGGCATATTTTCAAGAATTGGAGGGGAAAATTCATCAGGTTCCTTATTATGGAGAACGAAAAGTTGCAACTAAAACAATGCAAGAATGGCTTCTTCATTACCGAAGGAACGGATTTGATGCACTGAAACCAAAAAGACGTTCGGATCATGGAAATTCCAGGAGATTGTCCCCGGATGATAAGGATCATATTTTAAAAATAAGGAAGGAATTTCTCCACATGCCGGTCAGTGTGTTCTACGAACAGCTAATTATACAGGGGGAGATTCAAAAGCATGAGGTTTCCTATGCCACCATCAATCGATTATTGAAAAAACATAACCTGGCTGGTAAGAATCATATAAGCTTTCATCCAGAAAAAGAACGGAAACGTTTTGCCTACGATAAGGTCAATGTATTATGGCAAGCAGATTTATCACATGGTCCATATATATCAATAAATGGAAAAGCGAAGAAAACCTTTTTGATTGCCTATATTGATGATTGTTCAAGGCTTGTCCCTTACGCGCAATTCTTTACTTCAGAAAAGTTTGATGGGTTACGAGAAGTCACAAGGGAGGCATTGATACGGCGTGGAAAACCAACCATTATTTACGCAGATAATGGTAAAATTTATCGTTCAGAAACGCTTCAACATGCATGTGCCCAATTGGGAATAACGTTGGCTCATACGTCACCATACGATCCCAAAGCAAAAGGTTATGTATAGTAAATGATAATGTAAAGTAAATCTTTTCTTTGCAGTCAAAGCAGGGTATTATGCTAAAATACTTTACATTATCATTTGTTCTTATTTATTGAAGCTGTTCAGCCACGTCAATAGGTTCTCATTTTCTTGCCACTCAGGTTCATCAGAAGGTGTTACATCAGTATATGCCTTCTCTATTGCTTCTCTTTTTTGTTTTGAATCTGTCTTGGCATAAATTTCTGTTACCTGTACAGAACTATGACCAAGAATATCTCTTATATATACAAGATTCACACCGGCTTGAAGTAGGTGCATTGCTTTTGAGTGTCTGAGACAATGGCAGGTAAACACTTCCGGAATCAATGTTTTATTTTCTTCCCGAGCTAAATTTTTGTATTTGGCTAATACATAATTCACCCCGGCTCTTGTCAGTTTCTCCTTTCTGTTATTGAAAAACAAAGGATATAAATTCGAAGAATTTTTTAAAAGGTCTTGTTCTTCCATATATCGCTTCAGTATTTGTACCGTTGGTTCCATTAAAGGTACAATCCTGGCTTTGTTTCCTTTGCCAATCAATTTTATAGTATAGGGTTTATCGAGCCGAACCATTGATGGTGTTAAGTCTATTATTTCCTGAACCCTGGCACCCGTTTCATACATGAGTGTTAATAAAGTTAAATCGCGGCGTCCAGCCGTTGTTTCTATATTTGGCATTTTTAACAGTAACTCTACCCCGTTAAGAGTTAGATAGTTTATGGTTTTCTTTTTTGTCCTTTTGACTGGAATAGAGAGGACTTTCTGCCATTCCAATAAATTATCCGGATTCTCGTATTGGAGATATTTAAAAAAGGAATGGATTGCTGCCAATCGCACATTTCTCGTCGCTGTGCTGCATCTACGCATTTTTTCCATCCAATCTAAATATTCCACCACTATATTTTTGGTTACCATATTCAAGGTCAAATTATCCGCAGGAATGTTCTTTTCATCGCTTAGGAAACGAAGAAAAAGAATAAACGTGTCTCTATAGGAGGCAATGGTGTTTTTGCTTGCTCCAGCTTCGCCTGGAAGATATTTTGTGAGAAACCTTGTAAGATAATAGGAAAAATCAGTAGGTTTCATTCTGACTTCACCTCCGGAAATAAATATGAACACAGATTATTTACATCTTGAATTAATTCCGGATACATATCCGAGGTTAATCTGACATACTTGTCCGTAGCTTCCAATGAATTGTGACCCAAATATTTAGACAGAATTGGGAGAGAATAGTATAGATCCAGTCCCTTACGGGACATTTCTGCCAATGAATGCACACTAAATGAATGTCTAAGGTCATGTACCCGTGGTCCCAAACCTTTCCCACCATGCGAGATACCGGCTTCCCAAAGAATTTTACGAAACCATCTATATACTGTGTCCGGGGCGTAACGGTTACCATTCAACTGTATAAAAAAGTAGCCCTCGGAGTCGTTTGAAGAAATATGAACTTTATATTGTTTACAAATCGTTATTAAAGAATCGGAAAGGGGAAGTATCCGGTCACATCCATTTTTCGTTTCCCTGACAATAATATAATTTTCGTCAAGGTTTACATCCTTATTTTTAAGTGACATTGCCTCATTTATCCTTAATCCGCAGCCGTAAATGACACGAAAAACGACAGGAAGGATAAATTTCATATTAGATTTACCATTTACCTTGATCGTATCACAAGCAGTAAAAAATGATTTTAGCTCATCTTTTGAAAAAATATATGGTGTGAAAGTTGTCTGATACTTTTTAGGCGTTCTCGGAATGTAAGACTGATAGCCTAATTGATTCAGGTAGATGCAAAAGTTGGCAATATCATTAACTCTTTTATAGCGCGTGACGTCAGATTCATTCGGGCGTTTTTCTTTCCATTTCTCTGCCAATCCTTTCGTCAAACCGATTGAAGTTGCGCCGTTATTGATTGTAAAATCGTCAAACGTTTTTGAAGTATAAGTGTTGCTCAGGCATTAGCCCATATTTCTTTTGAATGCTATATATTTGCTCAATCAAAATAAGCATTGACTCCTGATAGTTCCATCTCAGTTCACCTCCTGGTAATTGAGGTGATTGATTTTAGTACCTCTAGGCGCATTGCCGAAGAGATGTAAGATCAATTCTGAGATAAGTTTGTACTCCTCCGTATTTCGAATGTCCAAGTACCTCCGAAATAACTGGAATTGGTGTCTTCTGTTCCAGAAGAATTCCCGCGAGACTGTGCCGCAATGCATGTGGTCCATGCTTTTTTTGATCAATATTGCTAATACCTGCGCGCTTTAAATAAAAGGAAACTATACTGTGAAGCGTAGGTTCTTCAAGTTTGTCATATGGTTGTTGAGCACGTAAAAATATATACGGAAGGTCTGACATAGGCCTTCCGTATTTCAGATAATCGATAATCGCGTTTCCGAGCTCAACTAAAAGAGGGAGTTCGATTTTTTCTTGGGTTTTTCTTTGAGTAAGGTGTATTGTATTGGTTCCCCAATGTATATTTTCAAATTTCAAACCACAGATATCTGAAGCCCTTAATCCGAGCCTGGCCGCTAATAGTATCATAGCGATATCCCTTTTGCCTTTGGGGCTGGCCGTATCCACGGCGTTCAACAGAAGTTCCACCTCATCTTTTGTATAGGTTGTAGGAAGACGTGCTTCTTTTCTATATCTGCTTTTAGGTACAAGATACGTTAAATCGGAATCTAAATATTCAGTATCAAATAAATACCTTAGAAAGCAACGCAATGAACAAAGTGTACAATGAATCGTTGATTTTGAGGCAGAGCCAAGTCCGTTGATAAACCCCAGAATATGTTTTTTATCAAGATCAGATAGAGCCAAAACCCTGTTCGAATCAAGATAGCTCAAAAACCTGTGGAGATACAATTTGTTGTTATTTATAGTGTCTTCCGACAACCCTTGCGTGTTTCTGTAGGTTAAAAAATCCTGTATCAGGTTTCCTATTTCACCTTCAAATTTATATTCCTTTCGAACAGACCGGAATCTTATCATACCAGTGGTTTGGTACTCGGTGAGTACATTGGTGCTCCGTATTACGTCCTTTTCTTTCCTGCTAAGATCCGTATAGAATCTTTTGTTCAATACACTTGATATGAACACATCAGCTACCTTCGCATCAAAAAACTCTATTCGATGCTCTTCCATGAATTTCTTTAGAAGTTTCCATCCATTTTTGTAAACCCTGATTCTCACTTTGTGGTATGAAAGGCTGTTAAAATAAGCCTCTACCTCCGATGTAATTTCATAAAGTGTTTGTTTCTTTTCACCCATCATTATGAAGACCTCCCGATATTTTATTAGGCAACTGCCTATCTTTAATATCGGTTGATAATGTAAAGTAAATCAACTAAAAACACTGGATTTTACGTGAATAAATTAATTTACTTTACATTACCATTTACTATACATAACCTTTTTTATGCAAAGCTTTGCATAAAAAAGGGAAAATAGAAAGGGTATTCAAAACGATACAAACACGGTTTTATCCGTTATTAAAGGCCAATCCCGTACATTCCCTAGAGGAATTAAATGAACGATTTTGGGAATGGTTGGAGGTGGATTATCATCGTAAAAAGCATGCATCGCTAGATGGTAAAACACCTCATCAACTATTCCAATCTCAATTAGATAATATCACGTTTATAGAGGATTTGTCCATTTTGGACACGATCTTTTTAAAGCGCGCGGAGCGTAAAGTGAAGCTGGATGGAACTATAACATTAGAAAAAAAGTTATACGAGGTGCCATCTAAGTATATCGGACAGAAAATCGAGGTTCGATTGGATGAACAAGCCGTATATGTTTTTGAAGATGGCCAAAAAGTGACAGAAGCCACTCCGGTTACCATACATGACAATGCGCATGTGAAACGGGGGCCATCACCGTTCGCCGTTTCCGATACCAAGCATCAGGGGGAGGAAACGGATCATGTATAAACCATTTTATTCACTGGCAAGAGAACCATTTTCAAAGGATACGCAATCGGCTGATGCGTTTCACTCAACAAGCTACCAGGAAGCCCTTAACGGCCTTGAATATTTACAGAAATCCAAGGGGATTGGTTTGATCATTGGTGACCGGGGCCGGTAAGACATTTACCTTACGGTCCTTCAAGGAATCGCTTAATCCTGCATTATACCATGTGGTCTATTTTCCATTGTCCACTGGTGGTGTTATGGATTTCTACCGTGGTCTGGCATATGGGCTAGGTGAGGAACCCAAGTTTCGCAAAGTCGATTTATTTCGCCAAATTCAGCAGGGAATTGAACGGATGGACCAGGAGCGCAAAGTCACACCGGTTTTTATTCTGGATGAAATGCATATGGCAAAGGATGCATTTTTACAGGATTTAGCAATCCTTTTCAATTTTCAGATGGATTCATCGAATCCTTTTATCCTTGTATTGGCCGGCCTTCCACATTTAAAAACACGATTAAATCTTAACCATCATCGGCCGTTGGCCCAGCGTATCGTTATGCGGTATCAATTACAGCCATTAAATAAAGATGATGTTTACGTTTATATTGATCATCATATGAAGTTGGCTGGAGCCAAGATGCCTATATTTACATCGGCTGCCCTTGAAGCGATCGCTTTGCGTTCACAAGGTTGGCCACGTCTTATCAACACCTTAACAATTAATAGTTTACTGTTCGGGGCGCAGCAAAAGAAAGAACAAATCGATGAAGAAATTGTTCAGATGGCTGTTGAGGAGAGTGGCCTATAATGCGGCGAGAAGGGGTAATGGTTTTTAATGAAATAGAACGAGCTTGGCGAATAAGAATTGGCGATGAGTTCTACGAAACGCTTCCAGGAATGAATTTAGAAATCGGCATTCAACATCGCTATTACGAAGCATGCTTTGAGATAGATTACGGTGATTGGTTCGTGACACTTGAAGACGATGTGGATTTTTCGCTTCGGCTGGTCGAAGAATATAAAGTGCTAATTTCAGAAGAAGAAGAATTAATTCCGGCGTTCGATCTCCCATTTTGACGGGGGATCTTTTTTTACCGATTCGGATGCGGAATAATATGCTCAATTATTTTCAAATCTGAAATAAAGTGAGTAATAGAGCACATTATCTCAGATTTTAAGCTGAATTAATCTGATATTTAGTATCTGGAATAATGTGCTGATTTACATTATTGGCATTTTCGCCATAAGTATATATTATTCAAGAAAAATTAAAACGGCTGATGAATATACAATGGCCAATTTCAGCCTTGGCTTTTTTCCCATTTGCGGAACGATTATTGCCACTTCCTTAGGCTCTGCAGCAGTAATTGGTTCTTCTGGTAAAGGATTCGAAATAGGGATTGGCTGGATACTGACGAAATTTCCGGTTGCATTATTTTCTATATTGTTAGCAGTGGTATTGGGTTCAACCATTCGCAAATTAAAACTGTATACATTGCCCGACTTATTTGTCCGGCGGTTTGGCAAAGCTTCCGGTATTATCCCCTCCCTGATCATTAGCATCCTATACATGACGCCAACATTCGGGATGCAAATCGTCGGAATGGGGTCGGTTTTAACGATTGCTTTTGATGTCTCCGTTACGACGGCGATGCTAATCGGGTTTGTCATTTGTGTCATGTTCACATTAATGGGCGGTTTGCCGAGTGTTGCCTGGACCGACGCTGTACAATCGGTTCTGATTCTCGCAGGTTTAATTTTCTTGTTTGTTCTGGGACTGAATTATGTTGGTGGCGCCGATGTCGTTATCAGTAACACATCATCTGACACATTAAATCTTTTCAGTATGGAAACGACTGAACTGATTAACTACTTGATTATATTCGGGCCATTTTATTTGGTATGGCAAACATCCTGGCAGCGCATCGCGGCTGCAAAAACTGAAAAAATTGCTGTCAGGGCTGTATCAACCGGATTTATTATTACATTTATCATAGCTTTTTTCTCAATCGGAATCGGGATTATTGCACAACAAGTTCTGCCGGCTGGCACAGACCCTGACCTAGTGTATACCGAATTTCTTGCAGCTGTGGCCCACCCGGCTATTGGCGGTTTGTTCATGGTATCTCTTTTTGCGGCTGTATTAACCGGGGCAACATCTTTCCTCCTAAGTGGTGCGATGAATATTTCCAAAGACATTTATCAAGGCTGGATTAAACCAGATGCCACCAGTCGTGAGGTGCTTAAAATATCACGACTGTCTGTTGCGGGAATGGCTTTTATTGGCTTATTGGTCGCATTATTCATCACAGATGTGATCGCCATCTATTCGTATGCGTTAGCCTTATCAGCAATTACGATGGTTTTCCCAGTGCTTGCTGCGATGTTTTGGCGGCGGGCAACGAAACAAGGCGTGATTATCAGTGTCATTGGTTCACTTATTGTTTCTGTTATCTGGAGTTTGCTCGGGCAACCGTTTGGCTGGCATGAAATCATCCCGGGCATGATCACATCGTTTGTTTTACTTATCAGTGTCAGTCTGATGACGCAACATTCGGATGATGAAAACGTAGTGGCCTATTACTTTGATTTGAAAAACGAGGAAGACCCGGCACAGACGAACGTATCTTAACGGCATGAGGTATCATTGCCAAATAAAAAGGAGAGATATTTGATGCATGAAGTTGAATTACTATTTACAAACGCGAATGTCTTAACGATGGACGATGCCAATCCCCGAGCTGGATCGATTGCTATCAGTGATGGTGTGATTGCAGGCATATGGAATGACCCCGAACCGCCCAAACATGAGGTGGACATAACCAAAAACACAGCGGTTATTAATTTGCACGGAGCCACGTTATTGCCAGGTTTTATTGATACGCACAACCATATTTTAATGTATGCGTTGATGGCCGATAAAATTAACTGCGGCACACCTCCTAACCACAGTATCACTGATATCTTAAGTGCGATTAGGCAAAGAGCGCTGGAAACAGTGGACGGCAATTGGATAGAGGGTTACGGTTTTGATGACACACTTGTTGAAGAAAAGCGTCATATACTGCGACGTGAGTTAGATGACGCTGCGCCAAATAATCCTGTGTTTATCAGACATATCTCCGGTCATCTGGGCTATGCCAATTCACTTGCTTTGGAGTACGCAGGTTTACATGATGATATTTCCGATCCAAAGTCAGGTCATTTTGGCCGGGATGAAAATGGTCGTTTGAATGGCGTTTTATACGAATATGATGCGACCGACCCTGTTTCCCAACTAATACCAGACAAAACAATTGACAAAAAAGTTGACGATCTCGGAAAAGCAGCCAAAGAATATTTAGCACATGGCATAACGACTAACTCAGATGCTAAAGTAAGCAATCTGAACGAGCTTGATGTTCACCTGAAGGCAGCCAGACAGGGTGTCAATCCAATGCGAACCCGCCTTATGGTCATGCATAATCTTCTCTCAGATGGTGCGGCATTTGGCAATTATTCAGCCAATCAACTAAATCGGGAAATACAGGATAAATCAGGCGGGTTAGCCACACTGGATAGCGCCAAAATGTTTCAGGACGGCTCCATTCAAGGTCTGACCGGTGCATTGAGAAGTCCTTATTATAATGATGCGAAACATTATGGCGATCTCATTCATGATCAGGAATCATTTCAAGAAGAAGTCCTTGATTTACATCAGCGAGGGTACCGGGTAACCACTCACGGGAATGGTGATCGTGCCATAGGCTCCATTATCGACGTCTATGACTATGCTTTGGAAAAACACCCCAAAACAGGACATAAGCACAGGATTGAGCATGTCCAATCAGGTACACCGGAAGACATAAGAAGGATGGGAATGTTGGGGATTGCCGGATCCTTTTTCATCAATCATGTCTATTACTGGGGAGATCGACATGAGGGGATATTTCTCGGACCTGAACGTGCACGACGAATCAGTCCGCTGGCAGATGCCATAGATCAAAACTTGCTTTTCACCTTACATTCCGATTGTCCGGTCACGCCCATCTCACCACTTTTTTCTGTCTGGGCTGCAGTCAATCGGGTAACGCGAGATGGTAATATTCTTGGACCAGAACAACGAATTGATGTCATGACAGCACTGAAATCAATGACCATATATGGGGCGCAATTGAATTTCGAGGAAGAACAATCCGGCAGTATAGAAGTTGGTAAACAAGCTGATTTCGCGGTATTGGATAAAGATCCAACCGCCGTGGATCCAATAGCAATAAAAGATATCTCAGTTCAGGGAACGTTTATTGGCGGAAAGCAGGTGTATGAGAAAGAGGGATTGGAGACAAGTTAAATTTAAATGGAATGGCTGCGTGGCGGCCATTCCATTGTTTTTCAGCAATAATTAGCTACAATGGGGAAACAAATTAATTTTTATTCAACTTTTAAATGTATATTGTAGTAGCCTGAAATAATATATAATGTTGTTGTACACAAAATTTCTGGAAGGGAACTAGTAATAAAATGTTAACCCATCGTAATATAATGAATGAAAAACAATACTATGAAAAATTAGGAATTGCTACAAACACAAAAAACTTTGACCGATACTATAAGGCTGGCCTTTTAAAAAACATTGATGAAACCTATGTATAAGAATTACAGGAATACTGGAAAAAGTATTATAATAAAGACATTAACCCGCAGTTGCCTATAGCATTCATGAACTTGACCGGCAAAAAAGAAAAGAGAACTGTACTAGGAACAATCATGTGGAGAGAGATAATTCCATTCTTCAACGATCAGAGCTTGTCTGCGTATCGTGATAAAAACATCTTTGGTTCATTGTAAAATGAAATGCAACAGCTAAATAAATAGAAAGCCATCGTGAAACCACGTATAATTAAGGTTGACTAAAACACAAAAGATACGGAGGTAATTCACGATGACTCAACCCTATTCTAACACGGAAGAACGTACATTTACACATTTAACAGAAATGGAAAGAGGACAAATAGCCGCCTATTTGGATGAAGGCGTTTCACTAAGGGAAATTGGCAGAAGAATGGGACGCGATGCGAGTACGATTTCACGTGAAAAGAACCGCGGAAGCGTACAGCAGATTGATACTAACTGCAAAACCTATACCACATACTACCCAGACGCCGGGGTCCGTGTTTACGAGGAAAACCGTGAGAATTGTTGTGGGCATTCTACTATGGCGGCTGCGCGGGATTTTATTGAGTTTGCAGAAGAAAAAATCCTGGGAGACGAATGGTCCCCTGATGTAATCGTGGGTTATGCGAATAGGCAGAAGCAATTTGACTATGTCCCTTCGACGAAGACATTATACAACTGGATAGACGAAGGTAAGTTGTCGGTGATCAATATGGATTTGGAGCTGAAACTCCGCCGCTCAACGAAGAAGACAAAACCCCGTAAAAATAAAAAACTTCTTGGGACGAGCATTGAAGAGCGCCCCGAATCCATAGATAACAGGGAGGAATTTACCCATCACCCCACAACAAACTATAGGTTTGATAACCTTGGAAAAATGGAAAATTTTGACAAGTTCAAAACCTTTGTAATTGATCTACATAAAGACATCCTTCATCATGATTTTGTATCATGGGATATTGCTGTAGGTATTGATGGCCAACCTATCTTCATTGAAGCAAACTTTGCTGGCGCTACATGCCTTTATCAACTTGCTGCTCAACGTCCTTTGTTTGGTGACCTCACAGAGGAAATCATTCAATATGTCGCTAACGAAATCAAAAAAAATGAATATAGAGATGTTCACTCAAAATATGCTCAAATAAAGGATAAAAACAAATTACTTAGAGAGCGTAATAAAAGACTTATTCGAAATAATAAAAATCTAAAAGCTAAGAATACAGAATTAGAAGCTAATTTAACTAATCAAAAAAAATGAGTATAAAAAAGTACAAATTAAATACAAGAAAATATTGAATAGTAGAACTTGGCGATATACCCTTCCAATTCGGAAAGCTGCAAGTAAATTCAAGCGTAATTAAAAAGTAGTTCTAGTATATAAATAAAGTAAAGCTGACTTATCTAGGTTACTAAGTCAGCTTTTACTATGCTATCTGTATACTGGAATTTCCATGCTCAAAGTATCTAATCCAATTTGCTGGTACAAGTTATACATTGAGCCTATTTGTTTAGATGCCCATCCGATATCTGTCGCGTATTGACGACCAAATTTCCCCGTTTCATCCATAGCTAACGGATTCCAGCGCATTTTATACAAAGTGTTTTGTCCATCTTTAATATATCTATTCCCGATAAAAGCACCGCCACCTATTATTGCTTTCTCGGGTGTTGTCCATCCTTCTTCAAAAGCTCTTTTAGCTCCATCCCTTAATGGTTTGCTATCATTAGCATCGATTCCAAACATATTATAGACTGTGGTAGCCGTCTTATTTGTATTAGCAATATCACCATTGGAGTCTCTTGTAATATTGCCGTTTTTATCGACGGGAACCCCTGATGCAAGTGTTGATGTGCCATTTCCGGTTTCTAATGATGCATGGGATACTAAGTAAATATCATTTATTCCATTGATACGAGCAGCATCAATGAATGCTTGTCCCATCCCATCAAGTGTACCTTTACCTCTTAAAAATTGATCCAATTTATCAGCGGCTATATAACTCGGTCGGGATAAATCTAAAAATTGGAACTGCTGAATAGAGTCGTTAATAAAGTTATTCGGATTTAAATAATAAAACACATCATCTGGTTTAGCGTTAACCCATTGATGGTTTTCTGTATACTCAATTTTGTACCATCCACTTACTTCTTCTATTATAGTAATTTTCGTACCTTCATTTATTTGCCCTACGGTCCAATAATTTGTACCGGGGCCACCCCTTACATTTAATACATCAGCGGTCACCTCATTGTTGTTGTTGATATATGACTTAGAAACATAGGTATCATATTCTTTATCCGTTTGAGGTGTTGCTTTCAATTGAATATCTAAGGCGTCAGATAGTGTTAAGTCATAATGAGTGTATGATATAGATGCAAGAGCTTCTTCTATTGTTACTAGAGTTTTTTCTCTAGCTATACCATCCACTCTAAGACCATGAGCTTCCTGGAAGTCCTCCACAACACTTGCGGTGACACTGCCATAATATTGGCTTGGGTTCGACCAGTTCGCAAAACCTAATTCGGTCAAGTTCTCTTTGAGTTCTACTACTGGATTGCCCCTGTCACCATTTCGATACGGCGGTTTCAGAACCTCAGATATCTTATTACGTGTCCCTTCATCGGCTATACCTGTAACGGGGAGATTATAATAATCCTGGAAATCTTCCACCACATCAGCTGTTATACTGCCATAGTATTGTGTTGGGTCCGACCAATTCGCAAAACCAAGGCTTGTCAAATCCTCTTTTAAGGTCACGACATGATCACCGCTGTCTCCCTCTTCGTAATATGGGTCGTTTGTTAGTGCTTCCTCTATTTTTGACAGCGTGTTTTGGCCGGCTATTCCATCCACTGTAAGGTCATGGGCTGACTGAAAGTCTTCCACTACACCTGCGGTAACACTGCCATAATATTGACTTGGGTTAGACCAGTTCGCAAATCCTAATTCCACTAACTTTTCTTTGAGCTCGACTACCGGATCTCCTCTATCGCCATCCCGATAAGGCGGATTCAGAACTTCCTCTATTTTATCCCGTGTAGTTTTATCGGCGATACCAGTAACCTCAAAGCCATAATAATCCTGAAAATCTTCCACCACTCCGGCGGTGATATTCCCATAATATTTACTCGGAGATGACCAGTTCGCAAAACCAAGAATGGTTAGATCCTCTTTCAAGGCTACTATGTGATCTCCGCTGTCACCATCTCGGTATTGGGGATTAGTTAGCTCCTCTTCGATTTTTGCCAATGTGCTCTGACCGGCTGTGCCATCTACTTTAAGACCGTATGATGCTTGAAAGTCTTCCACCACACCAGCTGTAACGCTACCATAGTATTGACTTGGATTAGACCAGTTCGCAAAACCTAATTCCACTAACTTTTCTTTGAGCTCGACTACCGGATCTCCTCTATCGCCATCCCGATAAGGCGGATTCAGAACTTCCTCTATTTTATCCCGTGTAGTTTTATCGGCGATACCAGTAACCTCAAAGCCATAATAATCCTGAAAATCTTCCACCACTCCGGCAGTGATATTCCCATAATATTTACTCGGAGATGACCAGTTCGCAAAACCAAGAATGGTTAACTTCTCTTTTAATGTTACTATATGGGGGCCCTGATCACCCTCTTGATACTCATTCACACTAAGCAGTCCAAGAGATGTATCGGTATTCGGCTCTTGGTGAACTTCTTCATCTTCTGCAGACTCATCAGTGTTTTTTGGTTCGGCTGTTTTCCTGCTTTGGTCCTCTTTCTCTGTGTCTTCTTCTGGTGTTTCACTTGGTATATCTTTTCCTGATTTGGCTGTTTCTTCACCGTTTTCGTCTCCTGATTTATCCGGTTTTTCATCCTCGTTAGCTTTCGGCTGCTCTGGCGATATTTCATTTGGTTCTATATCTGTGTCTTCTGATTCATCTTTTTGTTCATCTGAATCAGACTTCACTTCTGTTTTTGCCTTGTCTGTTTCTCCTTCTGTTGCCTCAACTATGTATGGACTAAAGTGGAACAGAGAAAACATGAAAGCTAAAAGAATCATAAAAGCTCTTAATTTCACTTCAGTTTCACCTCCTTCTATTAATTTGAAATACTATTATATTATCGACTAGATCTCGATATTTTTCAACAAGATTTTTGATAATTTATCTTATTGGTAACCATTTTAATGGAGTTTGTGTGAAATTGGGTATCTATCACTCTTCCCATCATCAACACAAAAAAGGAGCCTGGTTCTTTTATGAGCCAGGCTGAAAAATAATTTACTTAATTAAATGCTGGAAAACTAAACCGTAAGGCTGGGTCTTCCAGTAACGAATACAGATTTTTAATATCATTAATTTGCTTCGTTGCCCAACCTATGTCAGTTGCATACTGATGTGGTGGATATTCGAAATTCCACCTCATTTTATAAATTGTGTTTTGACTATACTCATTGTGAATATAACTTTCACCAATATATTCAGATCCACCGACAATTGCCTTATCCGGTGAGAACCATCCTTCCTGATATGCACGGACAGAACCTCGAGTATTTGTGTTAACGTCTACTGCACCAATACCAAACATATTATAGGTTGTTTCTATATCATAAACTTCATCGCGGTCAATGGTAACATCTTCTTCGATAGACCATTCACCTTCCCCATCGTATCTTGCTATATCAATTTGACCTGGTTTGAATGAAACCCAGGTACTTTTATCCAGTTTACCTACCTGTATACTGCCATTAGATAAGACGGATGTGCCGTTACCTGTTTCATGAAGAGCATGGGATATCAAGTAAATCTCATTAACCGAATGCTCTTGTGATCCATTAATGAATGATTGGCCTGTACCTTCCAATTCACCTGCGCCATCCAAAACATTATTAAGGTTATTTGCTTCTACTCCAGAGTATTCGGAAAGTAGCAAATGTTGGAAGATATCATGATTATTTGGATTCATATAGTATTCAACTTCATTAGCTGTAGGGTTTCTCCATGAACCATATGATATCTCATGCCAGACATCACCCTCATTTACAACATTCACAGCAGTTCCTTCTTCAAGAGTTGCATAAACATGGCTTCCTGCATCTTTTTCTGCACGAATATTTACTTGTGCCGTTGTAACTGCTTCACCTGAGTCATTAATAGAAATGTATTCACTGGAAACATAAGCAGGAGCATTACGATATTGGTCGGTTTGTTGAAACCTACCCATTTGAATCTCGAGTGCTTCTTCATATGTCATATCATGTTGTGTATAGCTTACTTCAGAGTTTTGTTTAGTTATTTCTGAATTTATTCTTTCTAATGTGTCCTGATCTACAACACCAGTCACATGTAAACCATAGGTCGCTTGGAAATCCTCAACTACCCCGGCGGTTATACTACCATAATATGGTGTTGGGTCTGACCAATTAGCGAAACCTAAAGCAGTTAAATTCTCTTTCAAGGTTACTATATGGCCACCGCTATCCCCATTCTGATATAAGGTTGACAAAAATTCATCTAACTTTGAAAGAGTTGTTGTATCAGCTTTGCCGGTAATTCGTAATCCATAAGCATCTTGGAATTCCTCAACTACGCCTGCTGTCACATTACCATAGTATTGACTCGGATTTGTCCAATTCGCAAAACCTAGTGTTGTTAAGTTTTCCTTTAGTCCCACTACTGGGTTCCCTCTATCTCCATTCTGGAAAGCTGGGGTAAGCACTTCTTCTATCTTTGATAAAGTTGCTGGATATGCAGTACCTGTTACAGGCAAATTATAGTAGTCTTGGAAGTCTTCCACTACACTAGCGGTTATACTACCATAATATAATGTTGGATCTGACCAGTTCGCAAATCCTAAACGTGTTAAGTCCTCTTTCAAGGTTACAACATGATCACCACTACCCCCAGGTCTATATTGTGGTTCACTAGAAAGAACTTTTTCTACCTCTTCCAGTGTATCTTCATCAGCCACCCCATCTTGGGTTAGACCATATACTGATTGGAATCTTTCTACAACACTAGAAGTTACACTGCCGTAAAATTGACTTGGGTTAGACCAGTTTGCGAACCCTAATTCCACTAACTTTTCCTTGAGTTCTACTACTGGATTCCCTCTGTCTCCATTCTGATAAGGTGGTTTTAGTACTTCCTCTATTTTATCTCGTGTATCTTTATTAGCTATCCCGTTGGCGTTAAGTCCATAATATTTCTGAAAATCTTCCACAACTCCAGCTGTTATGCTGCCATAATATTGACTTGGAGATGACCAGTTTGCAAAACCCAAAGCAGTTAAGTCTTCTTTTAATTCTACTACATGATCACCCTGGTCGCCTTCCCGATATCTCGGGTCTGGCAGTACCTTTTCCATTTCTTCTAATGTGTTTTCATCAGCTATTCCGTCCGGTTCGAGACCGTAAGTCGCCTGAAAATCTTCTACAACTCCAGCAGTTATACCTCCATAGTATTGACTCGGATTAGACCAATTTGCAAAACCTAATTCTGTCAGTTTTTCTTTGAGTTCTACAATTGGATCTCCTCTGTCACCACTTCGATACGGTGGGTTCAGAACTTCCTCTATTACAACCCGTGTCTCTTCACCGGCAATCCCCGTAACGTTCAGGCCATAATATTCCTGGAAATCTTCCACTACACCGGCAGTGATACTCCCATAATATTTACTCGGAGATGACCAGTTCGCAAAACCAAGGCTTGTTAGGTCCTCTTTCAAGGCTATTATGTGGTCCCCGCTATCCCCATCCCGGTATTGTGGATCAGATAACACCTCATTGATTTTTGACAATGTGTTTTGACCGGCTATCCCATCTTCTGTCATACCGTATGCAGTCTGGAAGTCTTTCACAATGCCGGCAGTAACACTGCCATAGTATTGGCTTGGGTTAGACCAGTTCGCAAATCCTAATTCCACTAAATCTTCTTTGAGCTCAACGACCGGATTGCCTCTGTCACCATTTCGATACGGTGGATTAAGAACTTCCTCTATTTTAGTCCGAGTCTCTTCACCGGCAGCGCCCGTGACTTTCAAACCATAATATTCCTGAAAATCTTCCACCACACCGGCAGTGATACTTCCGTAATACCTACTCGGAGATGACCAGTTTGCAAAACCAAGGCTTGTTAGGTCCTCTTTCAAGGCTACTATGTGGTCCCCGCTGTCGCCTACTTCATACTGTGGTTCTGGTTCGTCTGTCAGCAATTTATCTATTTTTGCCAAAGTATCCGCACCCGCTATTCCGTCAACTGTTAAATCGTTTGCGGATTGGAATTCTTCTACAACACCTTCTGTAGCCTCATCATAGATATGGCTAAGATCGGACCCGGACCAGTCTGCGAAACCCAATTCTACTAGATTTTCTTTTAACTCCGTTACTGACTCTCCCCTATCTCCTAATCGAAAGGGAGGTTCTAAAACTACATCTATGGTATTTCTTGTTGCTTCATCTGCAATACCAGTAACGTCCAAGTTATATTCACCTTGAAATTCCTTCACTGCGCTAACAGTCTCTTCATCATAAGTTGATGTAAGATCCTGCCAATCTGCAAATCCTAAACTAATTAATTTTTCTTTCAGTTCTTCTATGTGTTGCCCCTCATCGCCCTCATGATAAGGAAGAGGACCTTCTTCGTCGGTGCTATTAGTTTGAATTTGCAAATTTTTTGAGGAATCATTTACACTGCTGTCTTCACTTTCATTTGTTAAATTTTCTTCTTCTTTTTCTTCATCCTTTACAGGTATTTCTTCGTTTTTTGAGTCGCCCTCATCCTTACCAGAGTCAGACCCTTCATTTCCTTCTCCGCTTTCATCGTCTACTCCCATAGCGTCCTGGTTCTGTTCTTCTTGATAATTCTCTTCTCCATCTTTTGAACTATTATCTGTAACTTCTCCCGTTGCCCCTACTGCTACTGAACTAAAGTGGAATAAAGAAAACATCATAATAAATAGAACCATAGAATTTCTTAACTTTACCACTTTAGTATCACCTCCTTATAAAATATTAACAACACATTACAAATCTAGTATCTATTGTCAGCGATTAATTGTCAATATATTTAACAAATTTTTGTAATGTATTGTCAAAAACCGAGAAGAAAACTGTATTTTAGACCATCTGAAAAAGAGATGAACCAAGTCAAAAGGCTCATCTCTTAACGTTTTTTCTATTAACCTATCTTCTCTCTAAATTAAATGAATTAGCAATTGCATCAGCTGTAACTTTTCCAAGTTCTTTTCGATAACCCGAATCTTGCAATAGTGTGTTCTCAGCCCAGTTATCTATAAACAAAAGCTCCAGCAAAATGGCTGACATTGTGGTATTACGTAACACATTAAAGTTTCTACTTTTCATTCCACGGTTATCTATATTATTCCTTTTGTTTAATTCATCGGCTATATAGTGATGAATTTGTTCTTGTTTTTCTATCGTGTTTGCCGAAACATTACCATCATATATATAGCTTTCGAAACCGTGTGCTGATCCATTATAAGCGTTATTGTGTATACTGACGAAATAATCAGCATCCCAGTCGTTTGCCATTTGAGCTCTTTCTTCCAACTCTACAAATGTATCTGTTGTACGAGATATGTTCACATTGGCTCCTTTGTATTCGGATTCCAGAACTTCTACAGTTTCTAATGCTATATCCAGGACAACATCTTTCTCGTTTAAGCCAAAACCTCGACCACCAGTATCATGATCCCCATGTCCCGGGTCAATAAATATTTTGACTACATTATTTTCAATGGTCTCTAATGTGATTTTATCAGCGCCTCCAGTAACTTCCAATCCATATGCCGATTGGAAGTCTTCGACCACTCCGGCAGTTATGGGACCATAATAAGGTGTCGGATCTGACCAATTCGCAAACCCGAGAGCTGTTAAATCCTCTTTCAGAGCGACAATATGATCACCGCTGTCTCCTTCTCGATACCTTGATGATAATGCTTCATCAATTTTTTCCAATGTATCTTGACCGGCTATCCCATCCACTGTAAGGTCATGGGCTGACTGAAAGTCTCCAATACACCTGCCGTGAGCTGCCATAATATTGGCTTGGTTCAGACCAGTTTCGCAAAACCTTAATTTAGTCAAGTTCTCTTTCAGTTTTTTACTACTGATCGCCCTGTCACCATTTCGATACGGCGGGATTTCAGAACTCAAACATCTATTTACGTGTTCCTTTCATCAGCTATACCTTGTAATGGGGAGATTAATAATCCTGGAATCTTCCCACCACGCCAGCTGTTATACTCCATAGGAGTGTGTTGGATCCGACCAATTTCGCAAAACCAAGACTAGTTTAGATCCTCTTTTCAAGGCTACTATGTGGTCCCCGCTGTCTCCCTCTTCATAATATGGGTCGTTCTGTTTAGTGCTTCCTCTATTTCTGACAAGCGTATTTGACCGGCTATCCATCCACTGTAGATCATGGGCTGATTGGAAGTCTTCCACTACACCTGCGGTGACACTGCCGTAATATTGACTTGGTTAGACCAGCTCGCAAATTCCTAATTCAGTCAAGTTCTCTTTGAGTTCTACTACTGGATCGCCCCTGTCACCATTTCGATACGGCGGATTCAGAACCTCAAACATCTTATTACGTGTTCCTTTCATCGGCTATACCCGTAGTCGGGCAGGTTTATAAATCCTGAAAAGTCTTTCCCACGACGCCGGCTGTTATATTACCATAATATTGGTGTTGGATCTGACCAATTCGCAAAACCAAGGCTTGTCAAATCCTCTTTTAAGGCCACGACATGATCGCCGCTGTCTCCCTCTTCATAATAGGGGTCGTTTGTTAGTGCTTCCTCTATTTTTGACAGCGTATTTTGATCAGTTATTCCATCCACTGTAAGGTCATGGGCGGACTGGAAGTCTTCTACTACACCTGCGGTGACACTACCATAATATTGGCTTGGGTTAGACCAGTTCGCAAAACCTAATTCGGTCAAGTTCTCTTTGAGTTCTACTACTGGATCGCCCCTGTCACCATTTCGATACGGCGGATTCAGAACCTCAGATATCTTATTACGTGTCCCTTCATCGGCTATACCTGTAACGGGGAGATTATAATAATCCTGGAAATCTTCCACCACACCAGCTGTTATACTGCCATAGTATTGTGTTGGGTCCGACCAATTCGCAAAACCAAGGCTTGTCAAATCCTCTTTTAAGGTCACGACATGATTGCCGCTGTCTCCCGTATGATAATCATCATTATTCGCCGTATTAAACTCTTTTTCATCTTCATTCTTAACTTGCTCATCAGATTCACTGGTATCAGTTTCCTGTACACTTTGATTCTTTTCTTCTGTTTCCTCATTATTTTCAGCATCATTTGCGACGTCTTTATCTTTACCTGATTCACCTTCTGGTTTAGCCTGGTTTTTCTCTTCTTGATTATTTTCCTCACCTGTTCCTGTACTTTCTGATTCATCATTTTGCTCATCTGAATCAGATTTTACTTCACTTTCCGTTCCATTTGTTTCTCCATCTTTCGCCTCAACTATGTATGGAGTAAAGCAGCACTGAGGATTAAATTTATTTTCATATCACTTGTTTCTTGAAATTCACTATATTAAACACTGAATATTCGGAAATTATTTTTCTCCTATTTTACCAAAAAAGAGAAGCCGAATTTTCAGGGGATAATTTTTTGAAAACTTTACACAAATAGATTTCTTTGCTTGGCATCACATCCTTTGCTATAATGAATCTATCAGGTGAACCGCACCTGTATAGGTTTTACCATTTTCGTTATATCCTCGTCTGTTAGTCGTTTTGTTCTGATGGTCTCTAACAGATTTGAGGATATTTCTTTTGCCGTCTTTTTGACACGCTTAAGTATGTTTGAGCCATTTTCAAATAGCTGCATCAAAATATCCGTTATTTGTGTCAAAAGATAATGGTTCTTCATGGCCGTGTAATCATGGCTTGATGCATGTTCGATATGATATCGGATATGCTTTTGTCTGTTGAAACCTTCATTTTCAATCTTCCAGCGGCTTCTGCCTGCATAGAGAAGCTTTCGACAGTTTTTATCCGTGATTTTGATATCGGTCAAAAACATGAAACGCTTTTGGCCATCTGCCGTTTTGATCGTACCTTCCAATACATGAATGTCCCAATCATTATACGCAATGTGATTAACCCAACGAATCTTGTCCTGCTGCCCTTTCCCATTAGTCTCTTCCATCTTATCCAACGCATGAAACTCTTCACTGATGCTTTTGATGCGGTCTTCTTTAAAGCGTAACAGGAACTTCCAATGGTTGTTATGACAGGTTTTAAATACGTTCTCACATGCATACAGACTATCGGCAATAATGCAGATTGGCAGCCTCTTAAATGTTTGATTTAATCGGGAAGCCATACGATAAAACGCATTTAATTCACAGTCCTGTTTGGGAACCTCTTCTGACTCATTCTCAATAAACTCGGAATCAACACTGAAAACCATATTGCCAACAACCAGTTTCGCCTCCAGGACATGATGCATGTAAACAGTCTTTTCGACATTCCCTTCTTCGTCTTTGTATTCCCGCCTCAAGCAATGATCGCAATGCTTCTGATTGAACGTGAATAACCCGGTCCCATCAATAATAATCGCCCAATACTTGCCGCCAATACGGCCATCTTCAAAACACCTCTTTTTCAATAACTCCCTGATCATATAAGTCCGTATGTTACGCAGTTCATCCGGTTCCAAGCGCGAGAGGAAGTCATTGATGGTGTCGTAATGTGGTAATTCCTCCAAGGTTTCAATGTTCAACGCCTTTTTGATGTTGACAATACATTCATCTTTGTTGAATTGATTCGTCATCGATCGCATGCTTTTCAGGTCACATACATTTTTCAGGATGATCATGAAAAGAAGGATATCGCACCCATAATCGATATAGCTTTGATGGCGTGGATCAGAGACATGTTTCATTATGTTTTGCAAATCTTTAAAAAAGTGTTTCCTGAATTTCATGAGCTCGAAAAAATAATTTTCACCTTTTTCCATGTTTCTTTTTATTTTTCTCGTTACCATCTTAAAATCCCCCTAAAATATGCGGTATAATAGGCTTTCTCGTAATTATATTATACCATGTTTTTCCATATTTTAGGTCGTATTAGCTCGAAAAATTTTTACTCTTCAGTGCTGGGAGTAAAGTGAAATAGGGAAAACGTAAGGATAATGAGAATTATAGCTTTTCTAAATCCCACTTTAGCTCACCTCCTTCTATAAATTTATGACACTACTATATTATTAATTAAATTTCCCCATTTTTCAACAGGCTTCGCAATATTTTACATTCTTGATGATATAAAAATAATTACTTATAAGAATGCGAACAAATAATTTAGATCAAAATAAGGATTGGTTTAGAAACAGGATAAAATGGTAATAGAAAACCTATATTATACAGATATTAAAGGAGATCGGACAATGCAGGTAATAGGTTATATGAGAGTTAACAAAAAACCGATGAAGATGGCAAGATTGTTAGCAAAAGTAAGTAAATATAATAATATTGAGTTAATCTACTTTTCTCCCACTGATATTGATTTGAATCGCGAAGTTATTCATGGTAAAAGACTTGTAAACAATAAATGGATAACAGAACAAATGTCAGTACCAAAATATATAGATATTTCTCCCTATTGCTTTAAACATAAGAAGGAAATTCAATTTTTAAAACAACATAGCACATTATCCTCATCTGGAAAATTAGGCACCAAAACTTTTGTGAACAAAAAAATTCTAGATGACGGTCATTTTTCAGATCTGATCATCCCAACAAATGAATTCACATGTTTCGACAATTTCTACTCTTTTCTTAAACAGTATAAGGAGATCATTATTAAGCCAAAAAACGGGGTTAAAGGGAAAAATATCTATATGCTTAAGCAGGAGAAAAACAATTATATATTAAGTTACAATCATAAAAACAGAAAAAATTACTAAGCATGATTTAAAGCAACTATTTGATACTACTTGGCATAATGATGGATATATTTTGCAAAAGTACATTCACTCAAAAACTAAATTGGGAGACCCTTTTGATTGTCGTATACGTCTTGAAAAAAATGGTAGAGGGTTCTGGGAGGTCGCTGTATACCTTGTAAGAATCGGTTCTAACCAAAAGGTTGTCTCTAATGTTGCACAGGGTGGCAGTGTAAGCAGGCTGAGACCATTTTTAGAGTCTAATTTCAAAGAAAACATGGAATCAATCAAAGCTTCTATTGAAAACATTGCAAATAAATTGCCTTATAAACTGGAATCAATATTTCAACAGAACCTGATCTCTCTCGGACTGGATATTGGAATAGAAAAAGGCGGACAAATTTATTTATTTGAGGTAGAAACAGGACCGGCAAATGAGTTTGCGATGGGTGAGATTGCCATTATACAAAGAAGGGGAGTGTGATTATTCCCTTCTTTTTATAATAGACATTACTTTCCTTATCAACCTAGTATAACGCCAGGATCGACTGTTTATTATTGCCTCATATTTCGTTTTGTATAATTGAATTTCTTTTAATGTTTTATTTTTTTCACTTTTAAGGCTGGCTTTTTCCTTTTTCAATCTTTTTAATTTCTGATTTGTTCTTTCTATATCTCGCTGAAGCTCTTCATTTTTTTGTTTAAATGTTTTGGCCCTTTTTTTAAAGTGGTTCTTCTCATTACTTTGATCCTTGAGTTCTTTCCTTAGCTCCGCCTTTGTTTCGGTTAGTATTTCAAACCCTACTTTAACTGTTTTATTCCAATCACATTCTATAACCTCTTGTACGTTTGCCTCATTAGGACCACGGTAACATAGTGATTTGAACTCTTCTATTTTTTCTTTATCAACCCCCCCAACAACAATAGCTATTTGTCCATCTCTCATTTTTTTTACATAGCCGTTTAAATTATTCTTCCTCGCCTGTTGTCTAATCCATGAAAGATACCCTGTTCCAGTAAAATCTCCAGTCACTTTATAGCTTTTTGCATAAACTTTTTCTAACGACGGAGGGGGTAACAACCTAATTTCCTTTGTAGTTACATTATTGAGAGGTGCTATTATATTATCTAAGTCAAAGTAAAGGTTCGTTCGTTTAGAGTTCATCGTTTCAGGAAAATAATAGTCAATTATTGGCTTCACAACATCCCTTGCCTTTCCTGCTACAGGAAATATATGAAGGCCCAACATAGGTTTTGTATTAATCTCAATTACTGTTCCAGAATTATTTTGTTCATCAACAATCATATCTAAACCACATATATCTAATCCTGGTATTGATTTTACCGCTTTACCAGCTATGATTTTTAATTCCTCAGGTAAATCATCAGTAACATCAATTGGATCTCCGCCTGTTGAAACGTTACTTTTACTACGTAACAAAATTTGTTTCTTTTCTTCCGGTACACTGTTGGGAGTGTATCCTAAATGAGAAATTGAGTTTAATACTTCCTTATCAATATTGATTAACTTCTTTGATATATTTGGATTACCTTTTTTACTTTTATTTTTCAGTTTTATTAACTCTTCTATTGTATTTTTACCGTCCCCAATAATATTTGCTGGAATTCGATTTACAGCCCCTACTACTTTCCCTTGCACAAGTAAAATTCGGTATTCTCGTCCTTCTACATGTTTTTCAATGATGATGTCTTTATAACCAAGTTTGTTGCGTACATATACCAATGACTCTTCTAATTCTCTTTCTGAACGGATGCTCGAGAATACTCCCTTTCCAGAATTTGTGTCAGTTGGCTTAAGAACTACCGGGTAGCCTAGTGTTTTTGCATAATCTAGAATTTTATCGTTGTCGGTGTCTGGTTCAAATCTTTTTCCTTCAGGGACAGCCACTCCTGATTTAGACATCAGTTTTTTCGTCAGATCTTTATTTTCACAACTTTTATATGCCTCTTCCGTTAGCTTTTCACCTCTAGAGCTTTCAAATCGGTATTCACGTCCATTGAATTCCAAAGAGTACCTGATTAAAACTTTATTTTCTGGGTTATCAATGTTATGAAAATTTACAGTTATTCCGCGCCTCCAGGCTTCTAAAGCTATTAGGTACATACTTAGTTTATTTCCATAAGCAGCTGAGGGTATTGCATCTTCCAAGTGAGGCAACCAATCAGTTTTATATTGATTCATTAAAACTCTCCAATCCGTCAAATGCTGAGTAAGGAGACTGCCACTTTACAGGAAAGATTACCAGCATGACATAAATATAATTCAATAGATAGTTACGGAAAATAAACCAAGAGATAGTGAATTTAAGCTTTTCTAAGGGATCTAATAAAATTTTTACCTTTATCAATAACAAAGCGGAACGGGGCCGTGGATCTCCAAAACCTGCTCGATTTTATTTGTCCGTAACGTTTTTTATAAAAGTACAACTCTTTTCCCATTTGCTCATTATCAAGTTCTATTTGGCTAATCTCTTCGCTGCTTAGTTTTTTATTGATCTCAAAACCGATTTTTACCGGTTTATCCCAAGGTTTTTCTATAACACCTGATACCTCCGCTTTAGGGTTCCCCTCTAAACAAACATTTTTAAATTCATTAATTTCTTCTTCGTTTGTTCCAGCTACGACAACCGAAATGTTCCCATCTTCTAACTCTTCAGTAAACCCATGCATCCTTCTTAATAAAGCTTGTCTTTTTATCCAAACCTTATAACCTACATTTCGTATTTTCCCAGACACAATATAATTTTTTGCATATATTTCACCTTCAGGTAAGGGGGTTACTTCTACTGCTTCAGCCGTCCTGTTTTGTAACGGCTCCAATATACTATTGAAATCAAAATATAGACTTGATCGCTTAATGTCTTTTGTTTCAGGAAAATAAAAATCAATTATATCTTTGGGTATATCCCGTGGTTCACCCTGGACAGGGAATAGATGTCCACCTAATCCCGGTCTGGTATTTGCTTCTATAATTACACCCGAGTTATTTTCATCATCGACTATCATATCCATGCCACTAACTGTTAAACCTGGAATAGCTTTCGTACCATCTATTGCAACCTCCCTTAGTTCAGGGGAAAGAACATCTGTCAAATCAACAGAATCACCACCTGTTGAAAGGTTGCTGGTTAATCTCAAAGATATTTCTTCGCCTTCCCTTGGAACACTATCTAGAGTATATCCATTTGCTGTTAAGAGTTCAATTACAGGTTTATCAATTTTTATATTTCTGCTTTTTAAATGTGGATTACTTCTCCTCATTCTATTCTTGTTTCTTATTAACTGCCTTATTGTATCTTTTCCATTACCTGCTACATGAGCCGGCACCCTATTAAGAGCTCCAACAACTTTATTATCAACTACAACTACGCGATATTCATTACCGGCTACATAAGCTTCAACAATGACTTCCATGTATTCCAATTCATAACGAACATAACTCAGTGCATCTTTGAACGACTCAATGCTATGGATATCAGAGAAAACCCCTTTTCCTCCATTTGCATTTGTCGGTTTTAAAACTAAAGGAAAACCTAAAGTATTAGCATAATTTATTATCTCTTCATCCTCAGTTTCTTCTGTAAACCGTTTCCCATCTGGTGTCGGAACATTGGCTTTTGAGAGGTATTCTTTGGTAAGATATTTATTATCACAAATTTCGTATGCTAACTCTGTTGTTTTATCTCCCTTGGAAGATTCAAACCTATGCTCTCTATCACCATTACTTAAGGAATACCTGACCTTTAATTTATTTTCTGGATTATCAATGGTATAGAACTTTAATTTTAAACCACGTCTCCACCCCTCCAAGGCTATGGTGTACATACTCAGTTTTTTCCCAAATCCAGTGACTGGCACTGCGTTTTCCAAATGCGGCAGCCAATTAACATCATTAATTTCCATTACCTATTTCCTCCTAAGAAAGAGCGTAAAACATGTTTAAGATATTACTCAAATATTCTTCCACATTTTTTAATTTTACCACCTAAATTACGTAGAGGCGATGTCATTTTCCACATACGGCTATTTTGAATCATATTTATTCTTTGATTCAAAAGATTGTCTTCCTTTTTAGTTTGCTTCATTTTCTTTTTAATATCTTCTATTTCGTTCTCCAGTTCCTTGTTGCTTTTAAAAAGATAATCGTTTTTTATTTCAAAGCCCAATTTTATAGGGCTTCCCCAATATTCTTTAGTTATATTAAATATCTGGGATTTAAAACGTCTAGAACCTATTAAGTCGGAAAATGATCTAATATCATTTTCAGTTTTTCCTGCAATGACAATTTCAATGTTCTCTTCATCAACCTGTTCGATAAAGCCATTTAAATTAAGATTTAATACCCTTTTGTTTAACCATTGATAAAACTCAATAGCATCTATACTCGTATTAATTATATATCTTTTCGCAATCAATTTATTTTTTTCTGCTGGGAATACCTCTATTGCCTTTGTAGATCCTGCAATCAGAGACTCTTTAATTTTTTGAAAGTCAAAAAAAACATTTGATCTTTCTGTCGATATTCCTTTTGTATTCGGGAAATAGAGGTCAATAATTGCTTTTGGAATATCTCTGGCTTCCCCTTCTACAGGAAATAAGTGAGAACCTAACCCCGGTCGTGTGTTAAGTTCAAGTATAACCGGAGTGTCATCTTCATTAGTTATTACCATATCAACTCCGCAATGGACTAGACCGGGTATAGACTTAACAGCTTTAATAGCAGTCTTTTTCTGCTCATTCGTGATTTTTTCTGTAACATCTATAGGGTCTCCACCTGTTGAAATATTACTTGTAGTCCTAAGAAAAATTCTTTCATCTTGCTTCGGTACACTATCTAAAGTATAACCAGCAGCATGAATAGTTTTTTTAACAGTTGAATCTAACTTGATTGGGCGAAAATATAAATGTGGAATACTCTTTCTAAGTTCATTTTTCATTTCTATTAATTTAGAAATTGGATTAATACCGTCCCCGATAACATTAGCCGGTATTCTTTTCACTGCTGCTAAAACGTTATCCCCCACAATAAAAACACGGATTTCTTCTCCGGGTACATATTCCTCAACAATTAAGCTCTGGAACCCGAGTGTGTCTCGTAAGTAAAGCAAAGCTTCTTTTAATTCTTTGTTGTCTTTAATGTTTGAAACAACACCTTTTCCACCACTGCCATCTGTAGGTTTTACAACTAATGGAAAATAAAGTGTTTTAGCATGGTCCATTATTTCAGAAATCGTTTTATTGTTTTCAAAACTTTTCCCATGTGGAGTAGGGACTGCTGTACTTTTAAGTTGTGTTTTAGTTAAAGCCTTGTCATCGCAAATTTCAATCGCTTTTTCTGTATTCAAGTCTCCTCCCGAGCCTTCAAAATGATGAATCCGTCCAGGGCTGTTCAAGGAGTATTTTATATCAAGCTTATTGTTGTTAATATACGAATAAAAGTTTAAGTTCAGACCTCGTCGCCAGCCTTCCAAGGCTATAGTGTACATACTGATTCTGTTTCTTTTTGCTTCACTGGGAATAGAATCAATAAGATGAGGTAACCTTTTTCCATGCTTGTTTTCCATTCATCATTCTTCCCTCTGTAAATATAGTGAATTATTTATTTTTAATTAAACGAATAATTTTTCTCATTGGAAGAGTATACTTCCAGCTCTTACTTTGCTTTAAACTTTTCAATTGTTTGGTTGTTTGCTCCAGTTCATAAGTTAATTTTTTATTTTTCTCTTGTTCTTTATTAAGGTTGTTTTTTAGCGTTTTAATTTTTCCAGGCTTGTTAACAATTTCAAAGCCTACTTTTACAGGTTCTGTATATTCATCTTCTTTTACTTTCTCAACTTGTATTTTTTTCGTGTTATGTTTCCGTACAACTTCTGTAAATTGATCTACTTTGTTCTGTGATCCAGCTGCAACTATTAAAACGCTTTTATCCTTTAAGTTTTTAACGTATCCACTTATTTTTCTTCCGATTGCTTTTTTGTACACCCAATTCCTGAAACCAACACCTTGTACTTTTCCCGAAACCTTCAACTGTTTAAAAACCAAATCGTTGTCTGGTAAAGAAGGTACCGTAACTTCTTCAACTATGCCACTTTTTAATATCTTTTCTATGCTTTCATAGTCGAAATAAAGCTTATTACGACCACTAGTTTCATCATCGGATATACTTTCAGGAAAATAGTAGTCAATAATATGTTTTGAAATATTTTGTGCTTCACCTTCCACCGGAAATAAGCTGCCCCCTATGTTAGGCCTTGAATTCAATTCCAAAACATAATTAGTTCGCTTCTTTTTGTCAATCATGATATCAACACCACAAACGACTAATCCTGGCAAAGACTTTGCAGCTTCGACAGCTATCCTTTTACTTTCCTCGGTGAGCTCATTCGTTACCTCAACTGTTTCCGCGCCAGCTGAAGCAATTGTACTTTCATTTAAAAAAACTCGTTCGCCTTTTTGTGGTATTGTTTCAAGTGAAAGCCCATGACTTTCGAGGTATTCTCTCAGTTCCTTGCCAAGCTTAATTTGAGACTTGCTAAGATGTGGATTTATTCGTCTTTCTTTATTTTTAATCTTAATAAGCTCTTCTATTGTATGTTTGCCATCACCAACTACATTGGCAGCTATTCGTTTGAATGCAGAACAAACTTGATTACCAACAACAAATAAACGGGTATCTTCCCCTGTTACTTGCTGTTCAACAATCATTTCTTTATAACCCTTTTTATTTCTTAAATTTTTGACACTATCAACCAATGTTTGGTCATCATATATACCAGTAACGACACCTATCCCTAAGCTGGCATTGGTCGGCTTGATTACCAAAGGGTATTCCAAAGTTTTTGCGTAATTTATAACTTCTTCATCACTATTTTCCTCATCAAAGCTTTTTCCTTTAGGTGTTGGAACGTTAGAATTTTGAAGTGCTTTTTTTGTGTTTTTTTTGCTTCGTGTGGTTTTTCTTGTTTCTTTTGGTACTGTCTCTGCCAAGGATAGCTGAAAGGTGATGTCTCTTTCCTCGCTGCTTAAAGTATATCGAATCTTAACCTGATTTTTTACATATTTTGTGAAGAATTTTAACTTTAATCCTCTTCTCCAACCTTCTAAAGACATACTGAACATGGTGGAATTTGCCCCATATGCATTTTCTGGCATGATTTCTTTTAGTTGAGATAATGAATTTTCCATTCCAATCAATCCATTCCTTCCATTAATAATTAAAATTATTGAAATCAAATAGATCCATATCGAATCTCTTCAGGATGCTTTGGTATATTATCGTGCTAGTTTTCTTATAAGACTGGTGAAATTGCGCAGGGGTCTGGTTGCTCTCCACACGCGGCTACCGAGCATTTTTTGATATTGCTTTTGACTAGCTTGTTTTTTCTTTTTTACTTTTCTCAACTCTTCTTTTACCTTAGTTAATTCGTTTATCAATTGAGTTTTATCGCCGTCAAGAAAAAATCCTAGCTGAACAGCATCATTTACAACTTCTTCCTTAATATGTGATTGAATGGAATTCGATTCAATAATATTTCGTCTAAAATTATCCAATGATTGCTTATTATGGCTTGCAATAACTATTTCGGTTGCCCCAGATTCATGAATTTTTGTGAATCCAAATAAATTATTCTTCAGAGCTTCCTGTTTGATAAAATAATGAGACCCAGAGTTACTTTCTCCTTCGAATACAGTTATTTTTCTTACATATAATCCTGTCGGTTCCACAGAATTCACTTCAGTTACGGCCGCTATTCTATCAGCCAAAGGCGATAATACTTCACTTAAGTTGAAATACAAATTAGATGCTTTACCTTTTCCTTTAGTTTCAGGAAAATAATAATCAATAATTTTCGCCGGTATATCCCGTCCCTTACCTTTTATAGGATACAAAAGAGAACCAATTTGTGCTGTAGGATTAACTTCTAGTACTACCCCATCTCCATATTGGGTGGGATGTTGTTCGGATAAAATTAAATCAACTGCCCCATGAACAAGACCAGGGATCGCCTGTATTGCACCAACTGCAGTATTCATAATTTCCAATGGTAAGTCATCTAAAACATCTACTGGATCACCACCAAGCGAAATGTTACTCTTTTCACTGAGAAAAACTTTTTCACCTGTTTTTGGTACGCTATTCAAATCATAGTTCAGCTTATCAATTTGTATTTCTAATTCCTTAGTAATATTTATCGGACAACTTTTAAGGCGTGGATTTTCCATTCTTTTTTTATTTTTATTTTTAATTAAGGTTTCAATAGAGTTTGCTCCATCACCAATTACATTTGCTGGGATTCTATTGATAGCGCCTACTACTTTATTTCCTACAACATAAATACGGTACTCGTTGCCAGGTATATGGTGTTCTACAATCACATTTTTATATTTCAGTTCTCCACGTACATAAATTAATGCATATTCTAATTCATTTTCATCCTGAATATTAGTCAGAATTCCTCTTCCAAAACTTCCATCTAGGGATTTCACTACAACCGGAAAGCCGATAGATGAAGCGTACCTATGAATATCGCTATTGGATTGGGTTTCTGAGAAAAATGCCCCTTCAGGTATAGGAATCCCGTTTTCACTAAGAATTTGTTTGGTTTTGTTTTTATCCTTTCCGATGTAGACAGCTTCATTACTAATTTTGTCTCCACGTGTTCGAAAAAAATAATGTGTCCCACCTGCGGAAGTTAAAGAAAAGAGTTGACCTGGATTGTCCACAAACCATGTTTCCATTTCTCTAAATTTCTCCGAGTCTTTAACATGCCATCTTAGTTTCAAACCTCTCTGCCAGCCTTCAAGAGCAACAGCATACGCATCCAGTAAATTGCCATGTACGTCTGATACAATTTCACTGGAGAGGTGCGGCAGCCACTCTGTGTTGTTCTCTACCATTTAGACTTCCTCCTAAATCCCAACCCGTTGTAAAACTGTTCATTTCCAGCTTGTTAATCTGTTGTATGCTCTAAATTGTTTTCCATAAATTAAATCCTGCGTCAGCCGGTCTTCTGCTTCCACAAAATAGTCACCGAGCCATTTATCTGTTGGTTCATCGAAATCATCATAATTTCCCGGCTTTGGTGTAAATTCACCGAATACCAATTCATTCGCGGATCTCAGAAAATCAATCCGGATGAACGGTGCCGGTATTTTCCGGCTAATCTCAGCAGCTGAATCGATTTCTGCCTGGGTAACGCCTTTCCCGGCAAATAGGTTTTCGTCATACTTGCCTGTCCGGACGCGTTCTCCAGTTGGTGTCCACCAGCAATACTTCAGCTCTGGATAGCGGACGATTTCAAGGATAAGCCCGACTTTGCCGTAAAAACAATAAAATTTGATGTCACTGGCAGGTGTTCGGTCATTTTCCATAATAAGTTCTTCAATCGTCCATTCATCATCCGCGACCCAGCCTGAGTCAAGATCCTGTTTCATACTTGCCTTCAGGTCATCCCAGTTATCGAGTTTTTTCGACCTTTTCATATCTACTATATCATTAATATCCTGAACAAGATAGACGCCGCGTGAGCCCGCGCCGTCAGCGGGTTTAATGACCATTCCGGATTTTTCGGGCAGGTTCGTGCTTGTGTAAGTTGCATCGGATGTCCACGGACGTCGCAGCCTCAGTTCGTCTGCAAACAGATAAGCTGTCCGTTTATCATCCAATTCCCACTCCGGCAGCGAGCCTGTCAGCTGCAATTGCCGCATGCGACTGTTCAAACTTGCCCGGAACGAAACGGTCGGCCGCAGTGAGATGCCATTCGTCAAACCGGCTCTTATGATGAATTCAGGGATGTCTTCCATTTTCAAACCGGCCATGGCACTCGCATAAACGAGGTTACGGTAGTCCTGCTTTTCGTTCATAAATAAGCGGGCAGCATGACGTAATGTACGGTTGTAGTTGGTATCATGCTGTTTCTTCTGCTGGACGAGATCTCCCAGATATTCCAGTAACGTTCCATTGTCTTTTGCCTCATTGACAGCTTGTACCATTTTATTGGCATCTGGTTTGCGGCTGTCCAGTATAAGGCGTTTATTTTCTTCTTTCGCATCATATAAAGCCTGTTCTGTTTCTTTTAGCTTTTCTTCCAGATGCCTAATATATTCGTTTTGCTGTTTGGTGGAACCGGAAAACATCCCGGTCAGTTTTTCAAATGGTTTGTTGTACTGCCATGTTTTGCTGTTTTCGATATGTTTGAGCTGTTTTTTGTTATCATTGATCGCTTTGTCCGTTTGTGCGATTTGCGCTTCTTTTTCCATCAGTTGTTTGATCAATTCCAGTTCCGTCTCTTTTTCGGATGGATAAGCGGTATTCGTTTTCGGTACGTTATTTAAATGGTTATGATGATTCTTGTCGATGGTAACCATCCCCTTTTATCCCTCATGTAACTGGCAGCCTCACTTTAAGCCCGAGAGCTGAAATATGTGGAGGGCTCAGTGCCTGAAAATGTCCGTTTCAATCAGTATGGATAGTGTGCTCGGCTGATTGAAGATACGGGTTCGCATTAACCAGCCAGTTTGCGAGGAACTCACCGTATGCTGTTTCTTCCTCGGCATCGGGCCAGTTGGCGTTGGCCAAATGAATAAATCGTAATTTGTTCACCTTATCCGTTTCTAATATATCACGGATTTCCTGATTTTTCGGGTACCAATTTCCTTTTTTGCCAAAATAGGCGGTGAGTCTTCTGGAACAGGTACGAATATTATAACCAACCGCTTGTGATGGTGGCCTTTCGATAACGGTCAGCACAGCCACCGGGTTTATGTCAGGTATATAGTGCTGTTTTTCCTGCAAAATGGACGGATTTTTGATCAGCAGAATATCGCATGTGATTGATTCACCGTAGACCAGCATCTGTACATTTTTTCCGTCGATTAATTTCCGTACGTCAGCGTTTACGGTTCTTGCGGTGCTGAAATTATATTCCGCCATCTGCACCAGCCCAGTCCGCAGCCCTATTTCGTTATGCGCACGTATTCCGCTGATTGTTTCTTGCAGTTGGTCGGTTGGCAAGCGGAAATCGGCTGCCACGACGATATCAAAATGACGATTGCCGTTATGTTTCGGTTCGCGATTCGTCCACATCGGCTCTGGTACGGGAAAAAGACGATTTGGCTGACTTGCCGGGTAATATAATGAATCTGCCTGTTTATGATAGTATTCGAAGCTTTCAACATATTCTTTTCGTACGCCTTTGAAAAAACCGCTGTAACCAAATGCTGAACTGCCGGTCAACGATGCCACAGACTGCCTTGGAAGTGATAATGGTCCTGTCTTAAGGTCCACAATCGTTTGTTTGCCGAACACGTTTATCAGTCTGCGTTTGAATTCGCCATCAGCCGCAAATCGCACACTGTCCCAGTAACCAAGTTTTTTCAGCACCGGCTTTCGTCTGAACATTAACGAGGACATATTGGAAAAAATATAATGTCCCGGTGTCCCGCGGCGGTAAAATGTGAGATCCTCAGTCAGCCGGGCATGTTCGGATGTATTGGCTATAATTTTTTTATTGTTCTGCAGATGCTTGGCCTGTATTTCGATTTTTTCCGCATGCGACCAATCATCGGAATCGTTGATGGTTACATAGTCACCGGTTGCTGCTTTTAGTGCAATATTCCGGGCAACGTATGGCCCGCTGTTTTCCGGTGTGGACATCAGCGTTATGCGCGAGTCACGTTTCATATGAGCACGTACAACATCTTTGGTCTGATCGCTGCTGCAGTCATCAACCACCAGCAGTTCAATGTTCTGCCACGTCTGTGAAAGAATCGAGTTGATGGCTGTTGAAATGCCATCTTCCGCATTATAAGCCGGCAATATGACCGATACTTTTGGGCCGGATTCGATTTTTTTATTTAGCGGTTTGGTCGTTAGGTCATCGTATGTGATGGATTCGTTCGAGTTCGGGATGCGCTCGCTCAAGTTTGGGTTGTTCCCGCTTTTGTTCGGGCTGTTCTCGCTCACGTTTACGTTGCTCCCGCTCATGTTCGTCTTGCTCTCGCTCGAGTTTGTGATGTTCTCGCACGAATTGGGCTCGCTCTCGCACGATTCGGGACCACTCTCGCTCGTTTTGGCGTCGCTCTCGCACGATTCAGCATCGCTCTCGCACGTTTCGCCGTTGCTCCCGTACATTTCAACACCGCTCGTGCCCGGTTCACCACCGCTTTCACAAGCAGAGGCGAAATAAACAAGCTGTAAGTTGTAAGCTTTCATCGCTTTATTGATCCATTCCGTGCGTGCCTCGACCGTTTTTTCCAAATTGGCGTATCCTAAATATAAATCCGGATGCTTCTGCTTACGAAGCGCTTGGTCCAGCACTTTTTTGCCTTCATCCGGTTCATCCAGCATGTCATAACACTCTGCCTGGATAATCGCCGCTCTTCGCAACCGTTCGCTATCTTTTTCGCCATCGATTACAACAGGCAAGTACGTGAGCGCCTGCAATGCACCTTCCTCCGTATATTTACCGGCATGCCATAAGGCCAGCTCCCATGCGACGGCGCGTTTTTGATAACGACTTTCAGGATGGTCATACATACTTTCCAGATCGGCTAATGCTTTTTCTGTCAATCCTAATTCATATAAATAATAGCGGTATGGTTTTAATTGATTGTCAGCTTTCTTTTGTTTGTATGCCTTGCTGTAAAGTTGTTTGATATTGCGTCTGCCAAGCATGTAAGCAGCCGTCGATCGCACAAAACGGATAACCTTCTGTTTGATGCGGCTTACTGCTTGTATCTTGCGCTGGATGGCATTGAATTGCACTTGCCGCCGGATTAATTGCTGTTTCACGGCTGCTTCCTGTTCCTGTTTCTCGGCAAGCTCCTTATCCAGCCGGGCTAATTGATCACGAAGCCCCGTGTTGCGCTTTTGCAGTTCATCGCGTTTTTCGTTATGAGCGGGCATCGTCTGTTACCTTCTTCCCGTCCTTCATCATGGCACTGAATTCTGATGCATTCATGTGCCATGTTCCGGTTTGGCCAAAATAAGATTGCAGATGGTTGCGGCAACGGTCGATGTCGAGGTCACCCGGAATTCGATCAGCCATCACATGCATGTCTTCCGCCGCTATATTCGGAACATATTGCTGCCAGTCCTCCAGCACGGTCGGATCCATAATAATCAACTTATTCGTACTGATTTTCTCGCCGTAAACGACCATTTGCAGCTGGTCCCCATCGATCAAATCACGTATGAGCGGACTCACGTCACGATTATCGGTTAAATCATAATGATACATTTGAATTAATCCAATGCGCTTATTTTGAGCAATCACGTCTCGAATCGCCTGACGTGTTCGCTCATCTTCATCGCCCAGTCGAAAATCAGCCGCTGCGACCACATCAAAATGGCGTCTGCCGTCTGATGATTTTTCCTCCCGATTTGGCCACATGGGTTCAGGAACCGGAAATGGGCGCTTGCTTTGCGGGTATGGATAATATAAAGAATCCGCTCGGCGGTGATGGTGTTCCAGGCTTTCAACATACTCAAGGCGCACTCCTTTGAAAAAACCGTTATAGCCAAATGCCGAACTGCCTGTCAGGGATGCAGCCGATTGTCTCGGAAGCGATAATGGTCCCGATTTCAAATCCACATAACGTGTTTGTCCGAATGCTTTTATGAGCCGGCGCTTGAATTCCCCATCTGCAGCAAAACGTACACTGTCCCAATAGCCGATTTTTTTCAGTACTGGCTTGCGTCTGAACATGATCGAGGACATATTTGCGAAAATATACCTGCCGGGTGTTCCGCGGCGATATAATTTCAACTCGTCTGTCAGCCGGGCATGTTCCGACGTATTGGCAATGACTTTTCTATTGTTTTTCAGATGTGTTGCCTGGATTTCAATTTTTTCTGCATGTGACCAGTCATCCGAATCATTGATGGTAACGTAATCACCGGACGCCGCTTTTAGTGCTATATTCCTGGCGATGTATGGTCCGCTGTTTTCCGGTGTCGACAATAACGTTATCCGTGCATCCTGCTTCATGTATTCACGGACGACATCTTTCGTATTATCGGGGCTGCAATCGTCAACGACCAGCAGCTCGATGTTTTGCCAGGTCTGATTCAGAATCGACTCAATTGCTGTTGAGATGCCATCTTCTGCATTAAAGGCCGGCAATATGACCGAAACTTTCGGGCCGTTTTCGATAACTTTATCGACCGGTTTAGTTTGCAGATCATCATATGAAACCGGACTATCATCCGTTTGAAAGAAAACAGGCTGCAGATGATAGGCTCCCATGGCTTGATTGATCCAGTTGGTCCGTTCCGCAATCGATTCCTCAAGGTTGGCATAGGCCAAATATAAATCAGGGTGCGCCTCTCTCGTGAGGGCTTTTTCAATGACTCGTTTCCCTTCATCCGTTTGATCAAGGATATCGTGGCATTCTGCTTTGATAATCGCTGCACGCCGCAATTGAACCGGATCTGATTCACCATCTATGACCCCCGGTAAGTATTCGAGTGCCTGACGTGCTCCGTCTTTTGTATATTTATTGGCATGCCACTGCACGAGTTCCCAGGCAGCCATGCGTTTCAAATAAGCGTCGTTCGACGTCAAATGGAGTTCTTCCAGTTCCGCCAATGTTTTGTCCGTGAACCCCAAAGTGTAAAGGTGGTGTCTCAATTGCTTCAATAAATGCTTTTGTTCATGCATTTTTCCGTGACGCGTCAACTTGCGCAGCATATTTTTCTGACTGTCCGTCAGCAAATTGGAAATGGCTTTCTTCTGTTTTTCATTTAATACCGTATATAACGCCCAATCCATTAGTTTGCTGACTGCTTTTTTAATGAATTTGATCAAATCATTCACCACCATTCATGCACTATCTGTTCACTTTTTGCCGGTTTGCCTTTTTGCCGGCTTTATTTTGGCTGCTTAATCCCAATGACTCACGATACTTGGTGACAGCTTCTTCTGCAGTCCCATCAAAGCGGACCTGGCCTTGCTCCATCCAAAGCGCACGTGTGCATACTTTTTCAACAAAATTCATATTGTGTGACACGATAATCACTGCTTTGGCACCTTCAATCATATCCTGAATCCGTTCGCTTGCCTTTTCCTGAAATTCCAAATCACCGGTTGAGAGGGCTTCATCAATGATAAAGATATCCGGCTTGAGTGTTGCCGCGATGCTGAAGCCCAGGCGCGATTTCATACCGCTTGAATATTCTTTTACCGGCTTATCAATGGCCCCTTTTATTCCGGAAAATTCAACAATCTCATCATATTTTTCATCAACACGTTTTTTCGGGATGCCAAGCAGCATCGCATTCAAATAAACATTGTCGCTGCCGGTAAGCTGCGGATTAAAGCCGGTACCATAACCTAAGAGAGCCGATGTTTCGCCATTCAGTTCGATCTGGCCCTCATCAGGCTGGTAAATTTTCGTCAGCACTTTACATAGCGTACTTTTGCCGGCGCCGTTATGGCCGATAATCCCGACAACTTCCCCAGCCTTGATTTCAAAATCCATATTGCGGAGTGCCCAGAATTCCCCTTTGTTTTTCAGCTGGAAGGAAACACCGACATTCTCCGCTTTCACCACGGTGCTGTCTTGTACGTTTGTTTCCGTTTTATCAAGCTGCAGCAGACGTTTTTTTCGTGGCGGGCGTGGTGGCATTGTCGCTTTATAGTTGGCAACGACTTCTTTCGGATCACCATCTTCACGGATGACACCGCCATCCACCCAGATCAGCCGGTCACAATTCCGCTGGGCATAGGGAAGACTGTGTGTAACAATGATCACCATTTTGGCACGTTTGACAAGCTCTTTCATTTTCAGAGCTGCCTTTTGACTAAACTGGGCATCACCGGTATTCAGCGCTTCATCAAGGATTAAAATTTCCGGTTCAAGGTGTGCCGCCACACTGAAGCCAAGTCGTGCTTTCATCCCGCTCGAGTAATACTTCATCGGCTGATCCATGAACTCACCAAGATCGGAAAATGCGTGTATCTCGTCAATGTATTGATTGATTAATGCCTTATCGATCCCGAGCATCATGCCGTTCAGATAAACGTTCTCCCGGCCGGTCAGCTCTTTATTGAAACCCATACCGAATGAGAACAGGGCGGTCACTTTGCCGTCGACCTTCATGTCCCCCTGGTCGTGACGCAGGATACCGGTAATGATTTTACTGAGCGTTGTCTTCCCTGCCCCATTGGAACCGATAATCCCGAGAATTTCACCTTGCAAGCCTTCGAAGTTTATATCCTTTAATGGCCATACTTCTTTTGGCCTTTCCACTCGGCCGCGGTTTTTGAAAAAGCGGAATACCTTTGATTTGTAGTCATCCTGCTGTTTCCCGGATTGAAAATACACACCGATATTCTTCGCTTTGATTACTTTTTCTTCAGTTGTCGAATTATTTTGGTCTGCCATAATTAAAACCTTCTTTGTCGTGTAACATGAATTCTACAAAGCTTTAATGATTTTGTGCTCGTTCTTGCTGTAGTGATACAGGGTGATGGCACCTACGACAATCGAAATCACCGTTATGATCCCCAAACTGATAAAGTCAGGCGTCTGGTGATTCATCAGAATGTCCCGATATGCCGTTACGATAATCGCAATCGGGTTAATATCCACAAAAAAGCTATATTCAGGCGGCAGCCGTCCACCCACCCAGATGATCGGGGACGCATAGAAAAATATCCGCGTCACATACGTCAGGATATTGTCAATATCCCGGACGAATACGGTGACATAGGCCAGCACAAAGCCGACTGCCATAAGAAAGAGCATCGTAATCAATATAAGCAGCGGAAGATAAACAATATGCCACTCCGGCATGACACCGAAGATTGCCAAAAATATAGCGATAACGATCAACCCGAATAAAAAATTAAACATCTGTGAAATCGTAAATGATAATGGGAAGATTGATTTCGGTAAATAGACCTGATTGATAATCGAACTGTAGCGCAAAATGGATTTCGCTGATGAATTAACAGCTGAACTGATCCAGCGCCAGACAACAAGACCGATGACAAGGAAAAGTGGATAATTCGGGACATCGTCGCCTCTTCCCAATATAATCACCACTAAAAAGTAATACACGAGAACGTTCAATAACGGGTCAAGCAGCCACCAGAAATAGCCCAGATAGCTATTGCGGTGCTCTGCTTTCAGCCCGGACTTCACTAAATAAAATAATAAATCTTTTCGTCTTAGTATTTCCTGCAAATATGTTTTCATAATTATTAATGACACCGCCTGATTCTTACAATTAAGAGGTTGTTCAAAAAGTCCGGTAAATGACACTTCAATTTCTTCGTTGGCTTGCTTTTCCGCTGCTCGTGTATCTAAATGCATACACTCCGCTGCTCAAAGCTTCGCCGCCTCGAACTTTTCGGTCCTTTTTATCCTCCTTTTTGAACACGCACTTTAGCTATTACGAGCCGACATTTTGAATTTAATCAGATTTTGTATGCCTTTGGCTGCATAATGGACAAAATACCACAAACTTTTCAGGATGTTGTGATTCTCGATTTGTCTGTAAACATACCACTGGCGCTTGGCAGCCTTTAATTTATTGCTGGAAATCGAGTTTTCGACTGATCTGTATTTCGCCAAAACTTCCGGCAATCCATATGCGCGGAAACCTTTTTTCGTAATGGCCAGCCAATAAGCATAATCCTGCCTTGTCCGGATATTGACCATCTTGAGATGGCCGATCTTTTCACGGTCAACCATTACCGTCAGACAGCCAATGACACAGTGTTTCAGCAAATCCGTATAGCCTACAGACGCGGGCGCTTTTGACACTGTATTTGTCAATGTACCGTCCTGCTCGATTCGTACATATTTTGTAAACGAAAAACCAACATCATATGATTGCATAAACTGTAATTGTTTTTCAAGCTTTTCCGGAAACCAGAGATCATCACTGTCCAGAAAAGCAATATAACGCCCGCGTGCTCGCTCCATTGCAGTATTGCGGGCAATAGCCGATCCGCTGTTTTCCTCAAGTTCGATCAGCTTAATGCGTTCATCCTGCTGTTCATAATGTTTCACGCAGCTGACCGTCCTGTCTGATGAACAGTCATCCACGATCATCATTTCCCAATTGGAATACGTTTGAGCGATCACCGAATCCATCGTTTCCATAATAAATTCCTCTGCATTATAAGCAGGTGTTATAACGGAAATGAGCGGGTTCTGCTCCTGATTAGACTGTTTACGTTCCATATCATCACCTGTTCAGTTCTCAGCGGTCAATTGGTCATACCAGGCGACCAGTTTCGCTTCCTCTGTATGCCAATTCAATTTATCCATGACGGCCGCTTTGCCGTTTTCCCCCATGCGCTTGGCTTCATCGGGGTTGTTGCGTAAATAATCGATCGCTTCTTTGATTTGGGTTTCATCATAAGGATCTACCGCCAGCCCGCATTCATACGTTTCCCACGAATTCTTTCCAGACCGGGAAATTGGAGCACAGAACCGGCAGTCCGGCATTCATATACTCAAAAAACTTCGTGAGTTCTTTTTTCTTATAATGTTCCGTTGGCGGGAACAAGGCAATTCCGGCCAGCCAATTGCGGCTGAGATAGCGTGCTTCGATAGCTTCTTTCTCAATAAACCGGTCAACCCCTTCCAGCTCAAGCCTGTCCTTTTCGTCACCGGCAATAGCATACATTTCTTCCGCCAGATCACCAGGGCATTTTCCGACAAGATGGACGGAAACCTCATCATGAATGAGCGGGATCTTTGCATGAATCTGTGCTCCCCGCACGTACGATACATTCCCAGTATACAACAGTTTATCTTCCAATGGTTCATGATTCCGGTCGTGTTCAACAAACGTTTGATTAACTGTTGGATAATTCAGTATACAGTATCCCCCCGGGTAAATGTCTTTATAATATTTCTCCGCCAGACACAGCTCCATCTTCCGGGAAAAAAACTTCTCCATATATTTATACGCAGCAGCTGTTAATTTTCTAACGGGTTTATTGAGATAATCTTTCTGCATAATGCTGGTGATATAATCTTCATGAATATCATAGAAGACATGATTTTGTTTCTTTTTCAGCAGCCATCCGACAGGCAGCAGTTCGGGATCATGGAAATGATAAACATCGGCATCCAGCGCTTTTGCCTTCTTATAGGCATCCAGTGTACCGAACAGCATACGTTTCAGCCTGCTGTTATAAGTTTTGACAGGGATATGTCTGATTGGATTATCTTTTGCCGCACCATTTTCCGCTTCCCGTGCAATCAATGTCACATCATAGCCGGCATTTTTCAGCGATGTGCATTCCTTATGATAAATCCTTGGATCATACGGATGGTGAACGGTCGTCAAATGCACGACACGTTTTTGATTACTCACGCTTTTTCAACTCCTGCCCGCGCTGATCAATTGTTTCGATGAATGTTTCACCGTACTGCCCGGCGATTATAGTCGCAGCAAATTCATTCGCGCGTTTTTTGCCCTTATCGATCATATATGCCAATTCTTCGTTATCCATCGTCAGTGTTTCGTATAGTTTCGCTGCCATATCCTGAGCGTTTCCCACTTCACACATCACGCCAAATTCCCCGTCGTTCAACACTTCTGCTGCACCGGGCCGACAGTTGGTGGACACAATCGGGGTTCCTGTTGCCAGTGCTTCAGCCAATACATGTCCGAACCCTTCACGGACTGATGACAATACAAACACATCGGCGTGTTCGAAATAAATATAAGGATTGCGCTGAAAACCGAGGAAATGAACGCTATCGCCAACACCGAGCGCTTCTGCTTTTGCTTTCAATTCAGCTTCCAGTTCACCCTCGCCGAGAATGACTAACTTCGCATACACTTGTTTGTTGACGTCCGCAAATGCCTCAATTAATGTTTGATGATCCTTATCACTGACCAGTCTGCCGGCCGTAATAATCACTTTCGCATGATCATTAAAAATGTCCTGATGCTCAGGAGCGATTTGGCCATTTTGAATCTGGTTCCGGATGCCTTCCACATCAACCGGGTTATAAATCACGTGAACTTTTTCCGGTTTTACTTTGTAGCGGCTGACGACATTTTCTTTCACACCTTTGGACAAGGCTATGACTTTGCTTGCAAATCGATATAGCATTCCATAGGTGCGTAATTTCAAGTCCTCAGACAAAGTGCCGCCCAAATAAGCCGCTTCCCGGACGACATTTTTGGCACGCGTAAATGACAATAAATTGGCCAGAATAGCTATTGTATTGTAATTGGGAATCGTGCTGAACACGATATCCGCCTGTTCATTCCTGATCACTTTAGCTAAAGGAAAGATGGCTGAACGCAATCGTTTCGTGTCGAGTTTAATAAATGTTATATCTGATTTTAAATCGTCTTCATAACTTCCATTATAATTCAATGTGACAAGTACAGGTTCAAATTTTGCTCTGTCTAAATTGTTGATGATGTTTAGCATTGTTCTGGCTGCTCCACCGGCACCCATTTGGTATATGAAAAATATGACTTTTACCTTTTTCACTGTACTCAGCCTTCCCCTGAACAGGTCAATCTCTCTATTAATCTCAAGGCATTATACCATAGCATTGGCAATTAATAAATTGTCAAAATAGTGGCGGATTTAGATATTAGGGGGTGGCGGTTTTGACAGCATTCGGGAGCGTTCGTGCCGAGAAAGGATCTTCCATAAGAAAAACTCCAGGCTGAACGCGTCTTTCCGGAAGTCAAAGGCCGGAAATCAGACTTGAAGAAATCAACGAATTAGCTGATTTCAAGATTAAAAACGTCACCTGAAATGATATACTTTCTTAACGTTTCAAAAAGAAGTTGGCAATAACACGCCAACTTCCTTGAATCGTTCTAATTTTTATTAAGGTTTTCGAGTGTTTTTTCCATATAAGCTTTAATATCTGAATGCAAATCTTCCCGCTTTAAAGCAAAATCAATCGTTGCCTGGACAAACCCTAGTTTATCACCGATATCATAGCGTTCACCTGCGAAATCATATGCTAAAACCTGTTCCTGTTCGTTGAGTGTTTCAATCGCATCTGTGAGCTGGATTTCGTCGCCTTTTCCAGGTTCCTGCTTATCCAATATGTCAAAAATGGATGGATTCAAAATATACCGCCCCATAACCGCCAAATTGGAAGGCGCGTCTTCCTTGGGCGGTTTTTCCACGAGTGAGTGGATTGCTCTGACATTTGAACCGTTATTCTGATCGCCGGGCTGAACAACCCCGTATTTTGAAACCTCTTCTTCCGGGACGCTGTGGACCCCGACAACCGACTGCTGGTGTTGTTCATAGACATTGATAAGCTGCTTTAGACATGGCTCGTCCGCTTCTACAATATCGTCACCTAAAAGGACGGCAAATGGTTCATCCCCAACAAAACTGCTGGCACAGGCGATCGCATGCCCAAGCCCTTTAGGCTCCTTTTGCCTGATGTAATGGATATTTGCGAGATTTGAAATGGACTGAACGATTTCCAGCTGTTCTTGCTTGCCTTTTTTGGCCAGCTTTTCTTCAAGTTCATAGGATATATCAAAGTGATCCTCAATCGCACGTTTGCCTCGGCCTGAAATGATAATGATATCTTCAATCCCTGAGTCTACCGCTTCTTCGACAATATATTGAATGGTTGGCTTATCGACAATCGGCAGCATCTCTTTTGGCTGTGCCTTCGTTGCCGGCAAAAACCTGGTGCCAAGCCCCGCTGCAGGTATAATGGCTTTTTTGACTTTCATATTTGTTATCTCCTTTGATCACACACTTGTCAAATTCTGTTTAATTATATCATTATAAGTTTATCACTGGGCTTATCGGTAATCAATCGACAGTATTTTTGTGTGGGGAAAAAACAACCTGGTGTTGTGGCCAGGTTGTTCGTAAGGGGTTGTTTGGTGTTATTGGTTCTCTTGCTTTTCTTCTTCGCTTGGTTCAGCCTCTTTCTTACTATTATCTTTAGGGCCATCGTCTTCAGGTTCCCCGTCATCACCCGAGGAATCTCCATCTTTTTCCTCTTCTTTCTCTTCTTCTTGAGTTTCATCTTCATCAGAATCAGTTGACTTTTCATCAGGGTCTCCATTATCAGTCTCTTTCTCTAAAGACTTATCATCAGAAGTTGGTGATTCTCCATCTTTTTCGCCACCAGGAGATCCACCGCTGTTTCCACCGCCATTGGATGTGTTTTCTGACTCCATCTCCTTGGATGTTTGGTCTGTGCTGCCTGAAGAACCTCCGCTGTTATAGGTTGCGGAAGAATTCTGAGTATTTGTTGCAGATTGTCCTTCTGTTGTGGTATCTAGCGCTTCTTCCGTTGATGCTTCTTCAGTCAATTCTTCTGTCCTTACTTCTTCATCCTCCCCTGAATCATCCTCATCTGTTTCGTCCTGGTCCGTATTTAATGGAAATATGTCGGCCTCGCTTTTTTGCCGTGCCATTATATCAGCATCAGGCTGAGCACGTGCAGTTTTCACGTCTGAATCCTTAGCCTCAGTTTCCATAGGTTGATGGATTGTAGGAGGTGCTTTCATCTCATAAAATAAAATAATAGAAACAATTGCTATTACACCGATTACGTTTCCAGCGATTACAAAACTTCTCAATTTGGTATGACGCATAATTCACCTCCAAAATATGGATTGCCTTCATCATATAAAAATTTTGCCAAATTGTAAATGTGTGGCGAATTCTGACGGGTTTTATTAATTTGCTGGGAATTATGATATATTGAGCCTGTGGATCTGAATAATTTTCTGTGTGACATGGGCGTGAATTCGGAATTATGGGCTCGTACTGCGGAACATGGACGTGTAATTGGAATTATGGGCCGGTGTGCCAAAAATATGGGCGCGTAATCGGAATTATGGGCCGGTGCAACGAAACATGGGCGCATAATTAAAATTATGGGCCGATGCGCCAAGAATATGGGCGCGTAATCGGAATTATGGGCCGGTGAGCCGAAATATGGGCGCAAAACCGGAATTATGGGCCGATGCACAGAAATATGGGCGCAAAACCGGAATTATGGGCCGGTGCACAGAAATATGGGCGCAAAACCGGAATTATGGCCCGATGCACAAACATGGGCGTGTAACCAGAATTATGGGCCGGTGCACAGAAACATGGGCGCGAAACTAAAATTATGAGCCGATGCACCAAAACATGGGCGTGTAACCGGAATTATGGGCCGCTGCACAGAAATATGGGCACGAATTCTATAACAAGGAGTGAGAGATTTGGTAAAAAAGCTATTAATCGGTTTTGCTCTATTCACAGTTTTTTTCATCGCCGGAAGCAAAAGAGTATTGGCGCCACAGCAGAAGATGAAAATCAACGGTATACCTGCCTATTATCAATACCCGGACCTGCCTACCGGGTGTGAAGCGACATCGCTGGCAATGCTGCTGAGTTGGGGCCGTGGTGAGCCGGTAAGCAAATTTGATGTGGCGGATACTTTGCCTAAAGGTGATAAAGTTCATCAGGCGGATGGTGAATGGAAAGGCGCCCACCCGAATAAAATGTTTGTCGGTGATCCGTATACCGACTCGGATGATGGCAGTTATGGTGTATTTGAAGGACCGATACTGGAAACAGTCGAGATGTTCATGTCCAGTTCCGGTACTGATTTGACAGGAGAGTCATTTGAGTCGCTCCTGGCTATTGTTCGCTCCGGAAAACCAGTCATGGCCTGGACGACGCTGGAGCAGCGGGAAACCTATTACGGTAAAACATGGACTGATAGTGATGGCGACGTGATTGATTGGTATGAGAATGAACATGCTGTCGTTCTGGTGGGGGTTGATGGTGATGATGTCTTGGCACATGACCCTGACACCGGGAAAGCGGAATTCTATGACCGGGAACTTTTTGAGCGTAACTGGCATTCAATGGGCGGCCGGGCCGTGACGCTGGGAGGATGACTGCCGCACGGTTTGCGATGGTTGTTGCACGATTTGGCGTGGGTCTCGCACGTTTTGGTATGCTCATCGCGCGAATTAGGCAGGGAATTGCGCGAAATTGGAGAGGTGCTGCGCGAAATCATGTAGTTGTCGCGCGAAATTAGAGCATCATCGCGCGATAATTTGTTGATGTCGCGCGAATTGACAATTCAGCCAGGCGTGCCATTTGGTCTATATTTGTTCCATTAAAAGATTTTCGGCCGCTGCCGAAAATCAACAGTATGGAAGATTGGAAACTTTTATTGGGTTTCACCACAATATTGAGGTCTTCCTCGCACTTTTCGAGGATGGCTGCCGCACGTTTTGATTGATTTCGTGCTGCGCCGATCGATTCTGTGACGCTGTCAATAGGTTTAATACTGCTCTCGATCGAATTTGGTGACTTTCTCGCGCGATTTGAGCTTGCCTCGCACGTTTTGGAATGGACCTCGCACGTTTTACAGAGAGGCTCACACGCTTGTGTGCTCCTCTCACTCATTACCACAATTCCGACTCCCAAATGCAAATCAAAAAGGCAGCGCCCCCCCGTGACCGGACCGCTGCCTTTTTGGTTGTATGACTACATCTATCCCCGATTCTTCGCTTCAATTTTCTTATTGCCTAAGATCAGGTAATTCAGCTCTTCTTTTGGTATCTGCTTCAATTCTTTCCGGTTTGCGAAATAGAAAACAGCACCCAATACGATCCACACGATCAGGGCGATAAATGATTCAATCCCCAGTGCGGCTGGTGATCCCGGAATAAGCAATAGCCCGAGGAATGTAACTCCTGCCAGCATACCGAGTGCCGCGAGTGTTTTCTTTCCTCGTGCGACCACATGTTTTTTCGGATTGAAGTTTTTATCCTTGGACCATTTAAATAATGTGAAGGCAGTAAAACATGTATAAAAATAAGCTATCGTCACACCGACGGATGACATATCGACCACCCATGTCAATGCCTGACGTCCGAACCATGGAGCCAACATTGACACGACAACGGTAAAAATAATGCCAACGTATGGTGTTTTATATTTTGGATGCAAGTTTGAAAAAGCCTTTGGAATAAATTTCGCACGGGACATGGCAAACAACAGGCGGCTTGATGAAATGGTAAACCCGTTTAAGCCAGTGAAAATGCCCATGGTGAGTGCGGTAACCAGAATGACGAGACCCATGTTTCCGAGCAGTCCTTGAACCGCTGCTCCTGTTCCCCACGTTTCTTCCTGGGCAACAAGTGTCTGCCATGGTTCAATCATGGATGTGGCCAAAATCATCATGCTATAAAGCAGCGCAGCAAAGGCAATCGCCAGTATGATTAATATAAAGGCTTTTCTGGATGAAAACCGAAATTCCTCCGCTGCCTGTGGGATATTATCGAATCCGACATATGCCCACGGTGCAATCGCAACAATTGAAATGACGGCTGCGAACGCGGTTGTATCTGTCGGGAACAATGGCGCGACATTTGAAAGACCCGCCCCAGGTTGTGCACCGACCATGAAGGTGATGGCAAAGACGCCCAGAATCATGACGGAACAAAACACAAATTGCATGCGCCCGGAAAAACTGGAGCCTTTCACGTTAAAATAACCAAATATCCCCAATAAAACCGAAGCTATAATGACCTCCGTAAAATAAACATCCCACCCGGCAATCGTGTACATGTGCATGTTTTCAAGCACTGCCGGGAAAACAAATTTAATCATTAATGCAAATGCGGATGCGTTCAACGCGACAATACATAAGTAGCCAAGCGTTAAAAACCACCCGCTGATGAACGCGTGTGTGCGCCCCAGACTAATATACGAATAAGCGAACTCTCCGCCTGATACCGGAAAACTTTTGATGAGAAATCCATAGCTCACAGCGATCAGCATCATCAGCAATGCGCCAATGACAAACCCAAGAATAACACCTAACGGGCCCGCTGTGGACATCCAGGTCGTCGGCTGCACAAATGCTCCCCAGCCAATCGAGGAACCCAGTGCAATCGCCCAGACCCAGTGTGGCTTCAATGATCTCGTCAGCGTCGTTCGTTCTTCCATGCTTGGTCTCCTTTTTTGATCTCTTTTTTCCTAACGGCAATAACCGCCAAAGCACGGCGGAAAACTCCCCGTAAAGGTCCGGTTCTGTTCAAGTAACATTCAGTGATAGTACCGGAAATTCACCCGGCTGAATGAAATGTCATTATGTCATACCTCTCTTTTATATCAAAGTATGGTTTTTTCCGCAAAATTTATGTGATTTAGTAAATGCACGATGTTGGGGATGAATGCGGAATATTTTAGTCTTGGAGTGATTGTCAAGTGGAATTTTAGCTGGTTTTAGGCAAATTTCGTGAAATCCTCTGTGTTTGCAGCAAGGTATGGCAGTCAATTTTCGAGTCGCTGTCATGTTATTTCAGAGTCTGTCGCACGCGTGACCTCGCTTAATAGAAATTTTCGGCTGCTGCCGAAAATCCCCTCCTAAACCATGTTTTAAAATATATCTAAAAGTTGTGTTTGAAATTTGTATTTTTCGGTTAAAATACACTACATAAAACACAATAAAATCACATATAAATGTGTATTGAGATACATTATATGATAAAATAGAGGTGAGGAATTTGAAAAGTAAAGGAGGCATTCACAACATGCCAAATGATATGCTGCAAACTGTCGAAAAGATCCGCGGTGGCTTTCAGGTTGACGGTTATATTAGTGTTACCCAGTTAAGCAGATCAACTGACTGGAAAAAAACACTTCAAAAAATGGACGCGATGCAGGTACTTGACCGCAACAAAACAGCTGGTGTTTTAATGACCAAAGATGCGTATGTTGGAGTAATGGATTATATTGACGCTTTGGAAAAAGAATTGGATGCAGCGCAAGTGTCAACAATATTGGCCGAACGTCAACATATGGATGACTGGACAGAAGGTGATGATCTGGCTGGAAAGGCAAAAGATAGTCTTTTAAAACGGTCGGACTATTTACAGGGTTTAATCAATGAAGATAACGAATGATGTACTCATTGAATGGATTGGCGAGGTGTCTCGTGTAAAAGGATTGCAAATGGATCCGGAAGCACTTGCTGATGACATTTTCCTAATGGCTTACGTGTACCAGAATCCGATTGAATTTGATATGGCTATGCAAAATGTGATCAAGGCGTTTGATCTCATCATTAAAAATAGTGTTAACACCTCACAGCTTGCTCATCATTATACAGACTGGCAATCCTATCACTTTCAAAGTAAACGCACCCAGGGACAAAAGGCTGATCTTCGTATAATTTTTAAAAAGGAATCTGATGTGATGTATGTACGAGGCTTTGGTAACAGATGGATCCCGGCTGATATTTATTATCGGTTGCGACACAGGGGGATTGATGGTTAACGTTAGTGATCGTTCCATCTCGGGTCTGTTCTTATATATCGTTACGGAGAAAATCAGCAGGTGTACAAACATATAAATACTCTTGAATTTCCTCCGTATAAAAATCTTTGTCACCTGTCACTAGCATATCTGGTTTAGCATGTATAGCAGAAATTAAATAGGAAGGTCTTCAGCGTCTCGAATATATGGTACATCAAATAAGGAGGTATCCTCTGGGGTGTATGCTAATTCAAAATCAAGGCTTGCTAACATATTATCCCATTCAGCTATTTTACCAGGGAACTTCTTTTTTAAAACACGAGTGATTTCTTGTAATGAGTGAGTGCACAAAATGAGGTGGTGATTTCGGATAATTACTCTTATCACTTGTCTGCATAATGATTTTTCTGAAAGCAAGGCTGAAATAAGTACATTTGAATCAACAAAAATCCTGAGTTCAGTTCCCCTTTCGTTCACTCCACATCTCCCTCCGAACTTGCTTCAAATCTTCAAGTACCTCTTCTTCTGTAATTCCTTTGTCTTTTGCCTCCTGACCAATTACATTTGCAAATTCATCAAAGGCAACCAGAGCACCTTTTTTCACAATCATTTTGCCATCATCCTCTGCAAATATGACTTGGTCGCCTTCCTGTAGATTAAGTGCTTGTCGGACACTTTTAGGGATAGTAATTTGTCCTTTTGATGTTAGACGGGCAGACTTTGGTTTAAAAACAGCCATTTTATTATCTCCCTTCTTATTTTCTGAAATCCTTAATTCCTTACTTCTATTATAACCTAAATAATTAAATCCATCTACATAAAAAAAGTAAACAGCCAATCACTGCTTACTGATCCCTCTTCCGCTTCCTGAACACTTTCCCAGCCGAATCCAGAACAGGCCTTTTCCCGCCCATAACGAGTCCGCCGAGCTCAGCAAATATGTGCAACAGAAACAGAACAAGAAACGTGGTGATGATGGCTGTTGATAAGCTGGCATATGAAAATAGAATGGCCATCACACCAAACAGGGTACTGAAGGCATAGATGATCAGCACTGTTTTCCGATGGCTGAAACCGGCTCTGATCAGCTGATAGTGCACATGCTTGTTGTCCGGCATCATGATTGGCTCTTTATTATAGGCGCGGCGGACGATGGCAAAGAGTGTATCAAAAATCGGCACCGCCAGCACGATGACTGGGATGATAAAACTGAACAAGGCAATATTTTTGAATAGCCCAACAATCGATACCACCGCAATCATGTATCCGAGAAAATTCGATCCGGTGTCGCCCATATAAATTTTGGCCGGGTAAAAATTATGGTACAAAAAGCCAAGGTTCGCGCCAATCAGGACGATGCATAAATATGCCGCCAACACTTGACCATCGATAATCGCCATAACAAACATACTCGAGAGCGCAATCGTCGTGACCCCTGTTGCCAGCCCGTCCAGTCCGTCGATCAGATTGATTGCGTTGGTGATGCCGACGATCCAAAGCACCGTAATGAGCACACTCGCAAATCCAAGATCCACCATACCGATAATCGGGAGTGTGACCCTTTCGATAATCAGTCCGGATGAAATGAGAAATGACGCGGCAATCAGCTGACCGGTCAGTTTGATAACAGGCCGTATGGAATAACGGTCATCCAGTGCGCCGGTGATAAGGATGACAATCGCGCCGAGAATGATTTCCGGAAGATGTTCGTGCTGTGGGTGCAAATAAAGCCCACCCAAAAAAACGCCCGCAAATATGGCGAGGCCACCTAATCTGGGTGTCACTTTCTTATGTATTTTCCGGTAATTCGGAAGATCAACTGCCTTTAATTTGATGGCCATTTTTTTGACAGGATATGTTAATAAGAATGTCGAAATGAGGGCGATAAAAAAAGCAATCGCCAAATTGGTAACATTAAACATGGTCTGTCTCCTTGGAAATGCTGGATGTCGAACGGTGCTGTTGTTGTTTAAATTATAGCGGAATTATGGTGTGGAGGGCAAATTAATCCCTCCTGATCGTTAGTTGGTGCCTGGTTTAAGATCTCATGAAACTTTTTCGATCTGGTTTTGCCGGGCAGCAAATTCAGGCATGAACAAGCGAGCATATGCATAAGTATTATTGGTATATATTTTTACACAAGTCAGGAGGGCCGGTAAATGCAATTTTACTATGGCAGTCAAATGCCGCTGCGGGTACTGGATGAAGCGGAATTCTGGAAGCAGCAGGAAGCCGAGCATACAGTTGTTATGCGGGAGCTGGTAACGAATTTGGAACAGGAGTATGTTGATGCTCTGAATCGCTGGGAGAGTGAGCTTGATGCAAGCCACCAGCATGTTAAACGATTCATGGAGTCGGTCATCAGGAGCAAAAATAACATCACAGCAACATTGCAGCAGCAAGTGCTTGAACTCGTTTCATTCTGTCTGCAAGAGTCGGAAGCTTTTATCCAGTTTTGCAGACAGGTCAAAGACGACAGTTCTGCTGTTTCAGGTAATCAAACGGCAAAAGTCGTTATCGACCACATTATCGACGAATCAGAGTATTTCATAGGCATCGCTCAAACGATTTTGTATGAGAAGATTTGAATTAGGACTTGAGAAGGGTGGCACTGAACGAAATCGTCATGCGGTTGGTGAGCGAAATTGAGGCTTTGTCGCGCGAAATCGTGCATCCGTTGCGCGATTTGAGCTGATTGTCGCGCGAAATTATGCATCCGTCGCGCGATTTGAGCTGGGCGTCGCGCGAAATTATGCGGTTGCTGTGCGATTTCATGCGGTTGTTGCGCGAAATTGGGGCATCGGCGCGCGATTGCACTGCTCGCCGCGCGAAATCGTGCCCCCGTCGCGCGAAATTGAAGCATCGGTTGCGCGATTTTGAGCTGCTCGGCGTGCGATTTCATGCGGTTTTTGGCGAAATTGGGCATCGGCGCGCGATTGCACTGCTCGCCGCGTGATTTCATGGTAGTCGTGTTGCAAACTAAAAAGTGGCATGCCTCATTAAAAACATGCCGCTTTTTGTTTCTTCTTTTCAATTCAATATAATATGATTGCCGAAATATCCAATGATTAATACTATGCAGTTGTTACCGTCTTACCTTCATCCTTATTATCCTTTGCTGCGGCATTGAGCATTAGGAATATCGCTGAAGGAATATGCATAATCATGCCCACTACCGGAATCCATCCAATACAAGAAGTTACGATTCCCAGAATACTTCCTGTCGTCGCTCCGCCATCTTTTTTCGTCATCACGAGTGTGATAATATGTAAAATTAACATTATTACAAGCGGCGTCCAATAAAGGCCTACAATGAAAGCCCCTCCGATCGCTGGGATCCCCAAAAATGCTTCGAATCCACCAGTTACCCATTTCAAAATACGAGATGGTGACAAATTTACACCTTCATTAAAAATATTACAAAAACATGAGTATATCGTATCATTACTATTTAACTCTGTATATATTTCGACATAATTTTAAATACTACCCCAAAGAAGACAAAGAAAATGTAGACTCATCTTTCATTTTTTCCTGCATCGATTAATAGTACAATAGCGGTAATAATGTGCATGGTCATGCCAATAAACGGAATGATACCAATAAACGATGTGATCATTCCCAGTATGCTCCCAGTGATACTGCCCTTTGCATTGCGCGCGACGATTAACGTGACCAGATGCAGGATAAACATGACGAACAAGGCGCCCCATGTGGTGCTGAGGATAAACGACCCGCCAATAATTGGAAACCCGAGAAATGCTTCACATCCGCCGGTTAGCCACTTCATAATTCGGGACAATGCCATTGCTTTGCCTCCATTCTTAAATGCTCGGTTTATCATAGCATATTTTTTGGGGTGAGAACTAATTCATACATAAGATTATTTTAAAATATGATGAATCGTTTGGTAGTGTACCGCGTGAAATTAGGGTGTTGCTGCGCGAAATCGTACCTCCGCCGCGTGATTCGAGCTGGACGCCGCGCGAAATCATGCACCCGCCGCGCGATTTGTGCTGGTTGTCGCGCGCTCCAGAATGTTACGGCGCTGCGGTACTTCCAGGTCAGTTCTAGTTGAGGTTTTTCGGCAGACGCCGAAAATCAACTTAATAAATTCCTTTTTTTCTAATCCAGCATTTATGCTCTTTTAGATAAATCAATCCACTTTTTTGCAGAATTCTTGTAGCCGTATATCGGGATGTTAAACCAAGCAACCACATACATTCCGTATTTGTAATGGATCCGAACAGCAATAAGTAATTATCAAGGTCTCTCCAGTGTGCGTTGTAACTTTTATGCCTGCATTTTCTGCAAATCCAGCCTCCATGCAATCGTTTCATACCACGAAATCCACATGCAGGGCAAAAGACTCCCGGAAGTAAATCATTACGCGTAATGCCATATTTCCGTACAATGTCAATATCAAAAGTACCACATTCACGCAGAATCGCATTCCCTATTTGATAATTCTTCAGTTTGGTTTTCCCGGCCTGAGCAAATTCTTGATCCTTGTCCATAATCATTTTGGGAATACGCGCAGCATGTGCCACAATGTTAGCTATTTCTTCCTTGTTGCCATTAACCTGTATGATGGTTGCGGGATCGGCTATAGCGACAAAGTAATAAATTGGAATGTGTGAAAGATTTCGTTGTTGGAGCCAGTTTTGAAGCAGGAATTTATGATTTTCCACTTGGGTGATAGGATACTCATAGCCCGATTCAATCCCGCCATCACTGCGGGTAAGCTGGTTGAGGATTGTATCAAATGTGATTGTGCCATTATAATTTTTGGTATCGACAATGAAAATACCATGATTTGTTACCACAGCAGAATCAATTTGAAAGTTTTTACCATTGGTGTGGAGATAAACATCATCAAGAATTGTATATCGACTGGCTAATGTTTCGAGGTGATAATCAACCTTAGTTTCCCCTGAGTAGCCACTTCCTTGTTTTTTAGCGTCTCTGTTCATCTCAGGCAGTTTCGGGAATTGCGGAGATAGTCTGGGAATTGCTGCATCGAGCTTTTGGAGCGGGAGAGGTTTAGGTCGGTTTCTAATCTTCATAAAATACTCCTTTATTTAGTTTTTGGAGATAATATAAATATAGCATATTTTCTGTAAGAGTTGTGCAATTTATTGAAATATTTTCAGTATCTGCTGAAAATCAACAGCATCGAGAAAAATATCATGACCGATCTGATGATTTTTCTCACATGAATTGGTAACTGTCGTGCGATTTAGGGAAGTTGACGCGCGAAATCGTACCCCCGTCGCGCGATCTGGACTGGTCGCCGCGCGAACAGTGCCTCTGTCGCGCGATTTGCACTGGTTGGCGCGCGAAATCCTGCCTCTGTCGTGCGAAATGGCCCAATCCCGGCGCGAATCGAAACTTCTGCCGGGCGTGCCGCGCCATCACACCACTGCATCAACCTCACTACCACGCCACAAACACCATAAAAACAAAAACTCCCTGCAGAGCAAGGAGTTCTCATTGACCATAATTATGCTTTTTTCCGCCGCTTAAATTTCCCGGTCAAATCATCAAATAATGTGTACACGACCGGAATCAGGAGCAGGGTGAAGATACTCGAGATGGTCAGGCCGAATATGATCGTTACAGCTAATGGCTGCTGCATTTCGGCGCCTTCACCGAGTGCGAGTCCTAATGGCACCATCGCCAGGATTGTTGTCAATGTTGTCATCAAAATCGGACGCATACGATTGGTGCCTGCCTCAAGAATGGCATCATAGCGGCTTCTGCCATATTCATCACGCCGCAGGATATTGATATAGTCAACCAGCACGATTGAGTTGTTAACCACTATCCCTGCCAGCATGATGATCCCGATAAAGGCCGGGATGCTGAGCGGCAATCCTGTCACAAACAGCCCGAGTAATACACCTACAACCGTTGCAGGCAGTGAGAACATGATAATGAACGGGAACAGGAAGTTTTCAAATTGGACTGCCATGACGGCGTATACAAGGAAGATGGAGAATACCAGCGCAATCGACAAGTCCGCAAATGAACTGGCCATATCTTCTGCCTGACCGCCGATCTGATAATCGTATCCTTCAGGCATGCTCATATTGTCCAATCTATCCCTTATATCAGCTGTTACACTTCCCAAATCACGGCCGATAATTTCGGATGTCACATTTAATTGTGGCTGCTGATTCTCACGCTGTAATGTCACAGGTCCTTGTACTTCCTCTAACGTTGCCAGTGATGTGATTGGGACAGCCGCTCCGCTTTCGGATTGGATAGTCACATCTTCCAAATCATTGATGGTGCTCCGTTCGTCCTCAGGATACATTAAGGTGATATCCATTTCAGTGCCATCTTCACGGTACTGGGCAGCAGTCTGACCGGTGAACTGCAGCTGAATCTGACTTGTTACCTGCTGCTCGGTCAGGCCATACATGGCAGCTTGTTCGGAATCAACCTGGATATGCATTTGTGGTGCGCCATCTTCAGCTGATGAGGATGCATTATGCACGCCTTCAACCCCGGAGATGGCATCAACCACTTCATCTGCCAGCTCGCGAAGGACTTCATGCTCCGGACCGTTCAGACTGATCTGAACCGGATTTCCCATGCCGGCAGCACTGTCTGTTGCCATCACGGATATATCCGCTCCCGGAACGGACTCAAGATCTTCCGTCATCGACTCAACCACATCATTTGTCGTCTGCGAACGTTCTGTTGCCGGAATCAGCTGCATCATATAGGTGGCCTGGTTGCCGGAGCCCATTCCGTCACCGCCAACATTCATGTAGTTGGTTTCCATCACATCTTCATAGGCCGTCAGTTTTTCATTCACATCTTCTGCCACACGCTGCGTATGCTCCAGTGAACTGCCTGGTTGTGTTTCCACATTCACCTGAAGCTGTCCCTGGTCAGATGATGGAATAAAGGATGCACCAATCATCGGAATTAACGCCAGGCTTCCTGCAATGATGGCGATGGTTCCAAAGACGGTTGTTTTCCGGTGCCCCAGGACCCACTTGAGCACAGCGCGATAACCATTGTTGACGCGATCAAGGAAACGATTGAACCAGTATCGTTTGCCGCTGTCTTCTGTGGCTTTGGCCAACAGTTTGGATGACAGCATTGGCACAAGGGTCACCGCTGCAACCAAGGATGCAATCAACGCGAATGATACGGTTAATGCAAGTGGTGTAAACATATCGGCCGCTATGCCGTCGACAAATATCATTGGTAAAAACACGACCAGTGTTGTTGTCGTTGAGGCAATTACAGCCGGTGCCAGTTCAGATGCCCCTTTAATGGCGGATTCAACTAAGGAATAGCCCCGCTGCCTGTACGTATAGATATGTTCTAATATCACTATCGAGCTGTCGACCATCATCCCAAGGCCAAGAGCCAGACCGCCCAATGTCAGCACGTTCAGCGTTTCCCCGGTAAAATACATAAGCGTAAACGTCGAAATAATGGCGATCGGGATGGACAAGCCAATAACAATCGTTGCCCGGACGCTTTTCAGGAATAACAGTAAAATCAGGAACGAAATTGCAGCACCGATCAGGATATTTTGCACAACCGAATTGATCGACATATTAATATAGTCGGACGTATCAATAATGACATTTGTGCTGAGACCTGATGGCAGATCATCTTTAATGTCATTCATACTCGCATTAATGTTGTCGGCTACTTCAACGGTATTGGCGTCAGTTTTTTTCATGATTGACAAGACAACAGCCTGATCACCGTTCACGCGTGTTTCGCCTGAGGATTCTTTGTGTGTGTCCTGAACGTCCCCCAATTCATCGACGTGGACTGTTTCGCCTGTTTGGGTCTCGACAAGCGTTTCTTCTATATCATCGATGGATTCAAACTCGCCGGTTACCCGCAGCTGCAGGTCCTGGTTGCCTTTTTCAACGACGCCAACCGATGCCGACTGATTCAAACTGTTCAGCGACTGCGTAATCGTTTGGGCTGTCACGCCATATTGCTGCATTTTAGCCTGATCCAGGACAATCCGAATTTCCCGTTCCTGTGCCCCTTCAACAGTAACCGATGCCACACCGTTCTGGCGTTCAAAAAACGGTACAATTTGGTCTTCAGCAACTTGTGTCAGTTTTTCTGCATCATCCCCGGTCAGGCCGACCCACATGAGCGGCATTTGATCCGGGTTAAATCTTAAAACGCTTGGGTCACCAGCCCCATCAGGCAGTGCGCCTTTCACTTGATCGATATTTTCACGTACATCAAGCAGTGCCTGATCGAGATTCGTATCGTTATTGAACATCATCATCACAAGCGAGGAGCCTGATTGTGATTGGGACTGAACGGTATCAATCCCCTCCACCGAGCTGACCGATGACTCGATCGGCCGGCTGATCTGATTTTCGACGTCCTCTGGTGCTGCATCTCCATAAGATGTTGCGACTACCGCAATCGGCAGATCAATCTCCGGAAATAAATCAATATTAAGGTTACGTAATGAGACCGTCCCTAACGCAATAATCGCCAGGACGATCATGATGACGCCAACAGGCCGTTTAACAGATGTTTTTACGAGTTTCAAGAATTATCCTCCTCCTGGGCCACGTCGACGGTCATGCCGTCAGACAAGGTCAGGAGTCCATTAACGACAACCTGATCGCCCTCTTGGATGTCACCTTCGACAGCTGTTTCCTGCGATTGGCTCTCCTGAATGGTTACATTTTTTTGTACGGCCTGATTGTCTTCCACAACGTAAACAAATGACTCCCCGCTTTCAGAAACAACCGCTTCTGTCGGGAGGATAATCGAATCTTCCACCCGATTTTCCGGTACATTCATAACCGCGACCATTCCGGACAAAATAGTGTCTTCAGCGTTTTCCACCGTCGCCTCAATCGGATAAAGTCCTGTATCATCAGGCATAGTGCTGACAGACATGATCTCCGCTTCATACTCCTGTTCATCAATCATAACAGGGTATGTATCGCCCGTTTCGATTAAATCAAGGGTTTCAGCGGCGACGGTCATATTGACAGTCATCGAGTCAAAATCAGCAATCACCATGAGCGGCTCTTCATTGGAAGCCATGCCACCCTCTTCTACGGTTAAATTAGCAATTTCACCCGCTGTCTGCGCATAGATGTTTTGGTTTCCGGCAGTTGTTTGGATGGTGGCCAGATGGTCATCCTCTTCCACCATGTCGCCGTTTTCCACTTCCAATTCGGTAACTTCCCCGGGGGACTGTACCGTAACAGGTGTCGTGCTATCCGGCTCTGTGCGGCCATAAATTGATTTTTCAATGGCCAAATCCCCTGTTGTTGCTTCCGTCGTTTCAACCGCTGTTGGGTGCTCCTCTTGTTCCTCATTTTCATCTTCGTCCTGATTACATGCAGCAAGAATGCCAATCAGCATTATTGCTGCTAAACTTAAAACTAGTTTTCGCATGGCTGTAACTCCTCTTTTTCGTTTTGTTAATCAAGCAAGTCCATATGTAAAAGGCGTGCTAATTCCTTACATTCCTGTTCAAGTTCCGGTATTCGCTGAAAATGAACCAAGAGCCCCTGAATGATTGCCTTTTGCGGGTGCTCTTTTGCTGTTTCAGTTAACATGATTCCAATGACTTCATCCAGTTCATTCACCTTATCTTCCGCTAGTCCCATTGCGGCAATTTTGTTTTTCATGGCTATTAAGATGTTCGATACGGACATCTCAGTCTGATACACTTTGGGGATATGGTCGGCCGTAACCAATGGGGCTTCCTGTCGTTCAAAGAGCCCGCTGGCGATATCATCCATTCTTCGTACGATATAAGCGCCCAATTGGTTTCGGTCAATGTTAATGCCATCGATAATGATCCATTTGAAATAGCCATTCATCAAACCTTCCAGCTGAATAATCATATCCTGATAATAAGCTGCCATTTGTTCCCCATAGATGTTATTTATATTTTGCCTTAGCCAGTGAAAATTTTGTGCGTTCATTTGCTGAATGAGTGCATCGGTATTTTCCCTGATTGAAATGTTTTGATGAAGATGCATCGTGAGAAAATCTTTATACTGATAAATATAGTTCGTCACGACTTCAATTTGTTTGGCAAAACGATCGCGTGGGGCCAAATTCTCCTTTTGGACGTTTTCAATCCGGTTGGTGATTTCCTGGTAATAGTAGTGGAACGCTGTCGTGATGAAGTCTTTTTTGGAATGAAAATGCAAATAGAACGCGCCTTTGGAAACGCCCGCCCCGCCTGCAATCTCTTCAACCGACGTCATATGGTAGCCTTTTTCGGCAAATAATTTCATACCGGCTTCGATTAATTGTATTTTTTTCGGATTCATTTTAACACCTGGTTTCATGTTCATTACCTGCTCAGTCATAAGTCGTTCTGTCAGCTGCAACTCATACTAACCAGTCAGTCATTTTTCCATTCTACATGTGCTGAGCCATGAAAGCAAGGAAAATTCAATTTGTGGTCCAGGAAAACTAGTCCTTAAAAACGGGTCGATAAGAATGGCCGGTTTCCAAAGAAAAGTGATCGGTTCAGCTTGGCTATGAGTTGACTTGTCCGTTTATATTGCATATCAAATGTTGCTTCGGAAGTGTTAACATAGAGTCCGGTGCCATCATGAAATACAACATATGTCCTGTCATCGCGCTGTTCAAAGTAATCAATCTGATAAAAAGAGAGCCATACATTATCTTTATTTTTGGAAGAGGAGGTTGGCAGCATGTAGACGCCTTTATCAGGTATAACCGGAATTGGTACTTTGCTGTTTAATTTCAGCAGGTCTTTAACTGATTCACGCCTCCCTTCCAGTGTTGAGCCGTATAGCAAGCATGTATGATCGATAATCTGCTCAGGGCTGTGAACAGAGTGCCGGTCCTGTGCAATTTCTGAAATCCGTGAACGATAATAAGCGGAGTCCTTTGTCATGATTGCTTTCGTTCGCCTGCTGATGATGTAAATTGATGGTGAAAATTGTCCCCCCATTGAATTTCCCCCTGTCATTCATGTAACGTTTGAATTCTTTGTCAGAATTTATCATTTTTCTAAGCCAATTGTACTATGTTTCAGACAGTTTATCTATTCATTTTAGAAAGAATTTCGATTTTTAAAAATCGAGGATAAATAATGACAAAAAGTAAATCAGATACATTCAATTGTTGCTTAATTTTGCCGATAAAAGAAGTGCATTCCATTCGGAGTGATTCAGATAAGTGACATAGGAGGTTTTATGGTGGATGTAGCAGCTATGTCTGTTGCGATGTCAAATCAGCAAGTCCGTTCTGAGGCGCAAATGGCTGTTATGGATAATGTGAAACACGTGGCAGAACAACAAGGTGCGCAACTGGTTGAGATGCTGAATCAATCACAGGGGCCTTCAGCGCCACACCCGTCACTTGGCAATGCCGTTGACATGAAGGTGTAACGGAAAACCCTCTGTCCTGAGCGGGCAGAGGCTTTTTGCTTTTTGATTTTTGTATGAATGACGAGCCAACCATTTTTTCGTTAAGGAAACGATTTAACAAGCAATCACAGAAAAATCCCCTCATTCAAGGGGATTTAAATGTCGTGATTAGTTGTTCTCCTCGTCTTCCATTATATTATTATCATCTTCATTGACACCATTACCATCCTGGTTTGTATCCGTTCCATTCTGATTTGCATCCGTTCCATCCTCAGTGGTGCCACCATTGTCATCATTATTAAGCTGCGGGTCATCCTCGTTCTCACCATTCATATCAGGACTGTCTTCCTCCTGGTTCAATGGTGCCTCATCTTCTCCAGCCGGATCTTCCTGATTATCGGTTCCGCATGCAGCAACCAACGACAATGCCAAAATGGATGCACCAATTTTCATAAGCCATTTACGTTGCATATGTGTGTTCCTCCTTTATAGTTCACTTTCGTCCTTAGCTTAACCACTACATAAAATGTGATACTTATTTTTTTAAAATTGTTTTATAAATCGTGATCGTCGCTGAAAAGCATTGACTAAATTATATTGGGATAAAAAAATTCCCCACTGCTTAAGTGGAGAATGACGTAGGAGATGAGTTATGTTATCCTGCATTCACTTTAACATCTAAAGGACAGTAATCCGCCAAAGTACGGCGGTTAACTGTCCCTAAATGTCCGATTCGGTTCGGCACGCTGCAGGTCACTTTACCGCGAATGTGATTTCTGCTTCACAGGCGACTTCACCGTCAACGGTTGCGACACCTTTTCCTTTGCCGACAGGACCTTTCAGCCGAATGATGTCAACTTCCAATTGCAGCTGATCACCCGGTTTCACCTGACGTTTGAAGCGGCATTTATCAAGACCGGCAAGAAAACCGATTTTGCCCTGATTTTCCTCAATACCCAGTACACCAATCGCACCAGTCTGGGCCAAGGCTTCGACAATCAGCACACCGGGCATGACCGGATAATCGGGGAAGTGGCCTTGGAAAAATGGCTCGTTTGCTGTCACATTTTTAACGCCGACAACCCGCTTGCCCTCTTCTATTTCAGTTACTTTGTCAACCAGCAGAAACGGATAACGGTGCGGGATGGTTTGTTTAATTTGTTCGATATCCATTTGATCGCTCCTTTACATTATGTAAGTCGCATTCATTATAACAAATGTTGAGGCGTTACTCGCACTTCAATCACCGGGGCGGCATTCTTACCTTATAACAAAAAACATGCCCGAAAAATCAGCGGACATGCATTATCCCGCATATAACCAGCAGTAAGACCCCCACTTCAAGACGATGTGGTAAATCTAAAAGAAAGTTAAGTGGGAGGACCTAACTGCCAGTAAATGTCCGATTTGGTTCGGGCCTGCAGGTGGCAGGTTACAAAGGCGTTGCAACAGGATGCCCGGGAACTTAGCCTTTGTTCCTTATTATCCGTGGGGAAAACTACCCCACGGATTGACGTTTCACTTTAATTCTCTTTTATTACGATATCGATAATATGCTGCCATGTATCCCAATCAAGCGCATCCGTTGGGTTGCCATCCCCGATAACACCATAACCGACCATTAGCCCAATAACCAGTGAAACTGCCGAAAGCACCAGGACAACAATCAACCGCAGCCAAATTGGAAAAATGCGGCGGCGCGGTCTTTTGTTTTGCCGCTTTTCCTGTTTTCGCTTTTTCCTCTGTTCTTTGCGCGTCAAGCTGTCTGTTGACGTTGTCTGTTGTTGTTTTTCCGTTCTGCCTTTTTGTTGTGTGTTGTCCGATTTTAATGTTTTTTTCCGTTTATGCTCTTTGCGCGTTACCGCATCCGGTGTTTCTTCCTGCTGTTGCCGTTCTTTCTGGTCTTCTGTTTCCTGGCTGTTTTGTTCGGTTACTGTTTTTTCCTTCTGGTCAGTTGACATAGCGTGTTTCTCCTTACATCCATTTGTCACTGTCAAATCTGGCTAATCACTAGAAAAAACGCTGACGCGTCTTTTCAGATGTCGGAGGTCAGAGGTCAGATTTGAGGAAATCGGGGAATTAGCCGATTTCCAGATTGAAAACGTCTCCTGAAATGATGGTTTCTTAACTTTATATATAAATACTGGATGAGTGCTTACCTGAGCTGGTTGACGAGCCCCATCATTTGATCTGACATGGAAATCGTTCTTGCGTTAAATTGATATGAACGCTGTGCTGTAATCATGTCGGTCATTTGGCTGGCCAGGTCAACATTCGACTGTTCCAGGGCGCCACTTTTTAGAATATCTCCATCCAGGTCAACCGGCTGCATGATTTCCGCAAAGTCAAATCCCAATTCATCCGTGTCGGGAAGTCGGAATGCATTGTCACCGGCTGATTCCAGTAATCTCGGACGAATCACTTCAGTAATTGCCAGATTTCCGACATTCTCATTTACATTACCACGCTGAATCGAAATTTGTCCATTTGGCTGAATCGTTATGTCGTCAAAACCTTCTGCCACAACAATCGGTCCGTTTTCCCCCAGTACAGGGTGACCATCTTTTGTGGTGAGCATGACATCCTCACCATCATTAACAGGTGATAAATAAAAAGAGCCATCGCGCGTATACCGTGTTTCCGTTACGTCGTTTTCGGTAACCTGAATTTGAAACACGTGATTGTTTTCCAATAAGGCGGTATCAAGCGTGCGAGCTGTTTCCTGAATCGTCCCTGGTGACAAGTCAATGTTCACTGATCCAAGTTTTGCACCTGAACCGACCCGCACGCCATCAGGGGTCAATCGCCCCTCAGCATTAGCAGGGTCTGTCATGTTATCGATTTGCTGAAACAATAATGATGAAAAATCCGCCTGTCTTGTTTTGTAACCGGTTGTTTGGCTGTTCGCCATGTTATTTCCAACAATGTCCAATTTATTCTGCAGCTGATTCATTGTAACGGCTGCTTGAATCATCGATCGTGACATCAAACCCCTCCTAGCCTAAGCGGGCAATTTCACTGACTGCTTTACCCAAACTTTCATCATACGCCCTGAGCACACGCTGATTCGTTTCAAACATGCGATAAGATTCCATCATTTGCGTCATGGACTGGGCTGCATCCACATTTGACCGTTCCAGTGATCCCTGCTGAATCGTGAATGTCGCTTCCGCCGGCACTGCACCAGCCTCCCCGTTGAACAGCCCATCGCCTTCTTTGGCAAATTCATTGACATTATCAGTATATGCAATGCCAATTGGAATATCTCCCCCCGCTGTTTGCAAAACACCATTTTCTGTTACGTTAAATTCCATACCGTCTGTCTCAATCGGCTCACCGGAGTCATCCAGCACATAGTACCCTTGCGTTGTGACAAGAAAGCCGTTCCCGTCAACAGTGAAATTACCGTTTCGGGTGTAGCGTTCTTCACCGTCTTCATTTTGCACCGTGAAAAAAAGGCCGCCCGTTTCATCCGGAAGTTCACCGTTAATCAATGCCATGTCAGTCGGGACGCCCGTTTCCCGTATATCACCCTGTCCATAATCCGGAATGTTTTCATGGACATATACCCCAGTGTTCATAGGGCCAATCGGGTTTTGGACCGGGAAATCCAGACCGCGTGATGTTGGTACATGGTTAGTGCCCATTTGGTGCATCAGCATTTCGGGAAAAGCGCGTAATGCAGGTTGATCAGCTTTATAGCCCGGTGTTTGGGCATTGGTTATATTATTGGATAAAGCCTCCTGTTGCCGCTGTTGGGAAATCATTCCGCTGGCAGCTGTATAAAATCCTCTCAGCAATTGCCTCAGCCCCTTTTATAAGGTTGTTCGATGGATCTGAAATGAAAACCGCTGCTCTTTTACCAATCAAATGTGACTATCCACGTGACAGGCCTTTTCATAAAAGCTCCCAGGAATCAATCAGACGATTTTTTTCCGTTCAATTTTATCAATATTCTCAAGCATAACACCTGTTCCTTTGGCCACACAGTCCATTGGGTCTTCAGACAGCAGGACAGGAACTTTCAATTCTTCCGCCAGCAGCTGATCGATACCGTGAACCATGGCACCGCCACCCGTCAAAATCACACCGCGGTCAATGATATCAGCAGACAATTCCGGCGGTGTTTTTTCCAGCACCTGTTTAGCGGCCTGGACAATCACGGAAACCGGCTCCCGAAGTGCTTTTTCAATTTCTTCCGAGTAAACGGTGATGGTACGTGGCAGCCCGCTCACCATATCACGTCCGCGAATGTCCATCTGCTCATGCCGCGAATCTTTCCATACTGTCGCAACATTGATTTTGATATCTTCAGCTGTCCGTTCGCCAATCAGCATTTTATATTCTTTTTTGATATATTGAAGAATTTCCACATCAAACTTGTCCCCGGCCATTTTAACGGATTCTGCCGTCACGATATTACCCATGGACAAAACCGCTACATCCGTTGTGCCGCCGCCGATGTCCACAATCATATTACCGCTTGGCTGATAAATCTCCATGCCGGCCCCGACTGCTGCCACTTTCGGCTCTTCTTCCAGGTAAACTTTCTTTCCGCCGGATTTCTCAGCCGCTTCTTTAATCGCTTTTTGCTCCACTTTTGTAATGTTTGTCGGGCAGCAAATCAACATTTTCGGCTTCGTTAAAAACCCTTTCACATTTATCTTATCAATAAAATGCCGCAGCATCGCTTCTGTCACATCAAAATCAGCAATCACACCATCCTTCAACGGGCGGATCGCTTCGATATTGCCTGGAGTACGCCCGACCATGCGACGTGCTTCTTCTCCGACCTCAAGCACACGGCCGGAATTACGATCCATCGCCACAACGGCAGGTTCATTTAATACAATTCCTTTTCCTTTCACGTGAATCAACACATTGGCAGTCCCAAGGTCAATCCCGATGTCCCTTGAAAACATTCATTAGATCCTCCCTGCTATCAAATACTTTCTCGCATCCGTATGTAAACACACTTCTACTAGTATTTTATTTTACCACAAAATACAACATTTAACTGCCATTTTCGAAAAAAGAATGGGAAAAATTCACTATGTGATGAATGCTGAAGATGACAGTGAGTTTGAAATGATTGGTATTGAAGTCATGTTTGTGTGCTTGAAGACATGTTTTAGCGCCGGGCTCATGTTTCTGGTTTCGGCCCATATTTTCGTTTCCCGGCACATATTTGAGCGGTCCAGCCCATGTTTGCCGTTCTCGAGCCCATATTTGAGCGGTCCAGCCCATATTTGCGTTCTCGAGCCCATATTTCCATTTTCCGGCACATGTTTTTGAGCAGTCCAGCCCATGTTCGCGTTCTCGAGCCCATATTTTCGTTTCCCGGCACATGTTTGAGCAGTCCAGCCCATGTTTGCCGTTCTCGAGCCCATATTTGCGTTTCCCGGCACATATTTGAGCGGTTCAGCCCATGTTTGCGTTCTCGAGCCCATATTTCCGTTTCCCGGCCCATATTTGAGCGGTCCAGCCCATGTTCGCGTTCTCGCGCCCATATTTTCGTTTCCCGGCACATGTTTGAGCGGTCAAGCCCATGTTCGCGTCTCGAGCCCATATTTTCGTTTTCAGGCCCATGTTTGAGCAGTCAAGCCCATGTTCGCCGTTCTCGCGCCCATATGGCAGGCTAAACTATTCATCAGCCCTAAATATTTTTGCAAATAATGACATCCTTAAGCAGGATTTTAAGTGAATATGTCGAATTATACTATTTGATAAATAATATTACCCAAGAAGGAGTGTTTATTTTTGTTCACAACAACTATCAAACATCGCAAAAAGTCGCACGAGCTGTTAGCCTACGAAGCGCTGTTCAGGTGTATTTTAGAAATGTATCTGAAACATGAGGCGATTGTTTCAGAATACAGGAGGGAAAAGTCAGGTTACGATGGCGAGAAAAATGTTGATTACAAACTTTCCACTTACCCGAATAAAGATTTCTTCGTTTTACAGGGCATTCGGCTGGTAAATCCCCCATTTCCCTTTCAGATTGATACGCTTATCCTGACAACAAAAGCCATTTACATTCTTGAGATTAAAAACTTAAAAGGGACATTTCGATACGACTCCGAGCAGAAGCAACTGACGCAAGTGGTTGATGGCGTCGCTGTAAAATCCTTTAAAGACCCGATTTCACAAGCCAAAGCACAAAAAATGCACTTACAAGGATGGCTGGCTCGCCACGGTGTTTTCAACATCCCAATTGAGCACCTTGTTGTCATTGCTTACCCATCCACTACCATTGAAAACGTCACAAAGGACCCGAAAGTTTATAAACAGATCATTCATAATGAAAGCCTGCATGAGAACCTCGACAGACTCCACAGCCATCACACGAAAGAAATACTTACCAAAGCACGTTTAAAAAAATTATGCCGTGCGTTGTTGGAGGAAGACACACCTCTCCGGACGGATATACTGCAACAGCACAATATAAAAGCACAGCACTTGATTAAAGGTGTGCCTTGCGAAAGATGCCGTCACTACCCGATGGAACGTTTGAATAAAAAGTGGAAATGTACAAGATGCTCTGCTTTCAGTAAAAATGCCCATGAACGTTTTATCCTGGATTATTTCCTGCTCAATGCCACTACCATCACGAATAACCAATGCCGTGAGTTATTGCAGATTAACTCAAGAAAGGTTGCATACCTTATTTTGAAGTCAATGAACCTGGATTTGTCCGGCAATAATAGTGGCAGAGTTTATTACGCACCCTCAATTAATGATTTTCCGCAAAACTCAGCTTTACCGATCGCATTCAACAATGACTTTGCAAAACAAAGCTTAATCTAAAGAGACCGATGTTTGTGCAGTAACATTATCATTTTTAATACAATTGAAAATGGTATGTTGTTATTCAGGCCCATGTTTACAGGCTCGGGCTCATGTTTGCGGGTTCGAGCCCATATTTCCATTTTACGGCCCATATTCTCCGCGCCGGCCCCATGTTTCCGATCTCGCGCCATATTTCCATTTTAGGCCCTGTTTCCGCGCTTCAGCCCATATTTTGCGATTTCGCGCCCATTTTTTCCATTTTACGGCCATGTTTCCGCGCTCCAGCCCATGTTTGCGATTTCACGCCCATATTTCCATTTTACGGCCCATATTCCCCGCGCTTCAGCCCATGTTTGCGATCTCGCGCCCATATTTCCATTTTACGGCCCATGTTTCTGCGCTCCGGCCCATGTTTGCGATCTCACGCCCATATTTCCATTTTACGGCCCATATTCCCCGCGCTCCAGCCCATGTTTGCGATTTCGCGCCCATATTTCCATTTTACGGCCCATATTCTCCGCGCTCCGGCCCATGTTTGCGATCTCGCGCCCATATTTCCATTTTACGGCCCATATTCTCCGCGCTCCGGCCCATGTTTGCGATCTCGCGCCCATATTTCCATTTTACGGCCCATATTCTCCGCGCTCCAGCCATGTTTGGATTTCACGCCCATATTTCATTTTTACGGGCCCATATTCCCCGCGCTTCAGCCCATGTTTGCGATCTCGCGCCCATATTTCCATTTTACGGCCCATATTCCCCGCGCTTCAGCCCATATTTGCGATTTCGCGCCCATATTTCCATTTTACGGCCATGTTTTTCTGCGCTCCGGCCCATGTTTGCGATCTCGCGCCCATATTTCCATTTTACGGCCCATATTCTCCGCACTCCGGCCCATGTTTGCGATTTCGCGCCCATATTTCCATTCTCCGGCCCATGTTTCCGCGCTCGAGCCCATGATTTGGAATTCACGCCCATATTTGCGTTCTCCGGCCTATGTTTCGGCATTCGAGCCCATATTTGTGATCTCGCGCCCATATTTGCGTTCTCCAGCCCATGTTTGCAATCTACGCACCCAAACACCCGCATCCCAGCCCATGTTCCGCTTACAAGCTGATAGCACCACACCAAAAACCCGACCTCACGCGGGCCGGGTTTTTCACATAATATATACCTCCCTGTCCTGCAGGTTTCGTTGTGCAGTCATCCACCTCCCTGTAAAGTGGGGTCGTTTTTCCTGCTCAAGCACCTCCCGGGATATGGAATAAATGGGTAATTATGTTTGTAGTGCTACCACCTCCTTTAGTGCTCGTCAGTCGTGGAAAGCGGCTATACTACTGGCTTGAAGGTGGGATCTTCTGTCCTTTCATCATCGTCTCTGTACTTATTTCGGGTTGCTTCGCCTCCGCGGAGATGGCGGATTGATTTGTGGTAATTGAGTACATCTTTGACCTCGTTGTAGAGTTCCGGGTTTATTTCAGGCAAGCGTTCTGTTAAATCTTTGTGGACTGTGCTTTTGGAGACACCGAATTCCTTTGCGATCAATCGGACAGTTTGCCTCGTCTCCACGACATATTTGCCTATCCTGATTGTCCTTTCTTTGATGTAATCGTGCACACCGTTCGCCTCCCTAAGTTGGATATTTCCGAGGTGTGGTTTGAGACAAGGTGATACAATTTACGCTGTTCACTTATCTTCTGACATATCCTTCTGTGCAGCTCTGGTTGTATTTATATCAGTGAATCAGATGAAGAACGTCTCCTTTCACATATGAAGTTTGTATGTATCAGACGAAAAATTAGGATGGCTTGATGAAAAGCTACACAAGCTCGCACCTCAGACTTTTCTGAATGCTTGGTTTATAACATTTTATTAACGAACCGGGAGAATTATGAATAAAACCTGAGTCTTTGGAGAGAAGGACAAGAAGAATTTTCAAAAGTAACAAAGTGTATCATTTCAGGGGACGTTTTCAATCTTGAAATCGGCTGATTTGTCAATTTCTTCAAGTGTCTGACTTCCTGCATCTGGCCTCTGGAAAGATGAAGGGCAACCGAGTTTTTCTTTATAAGATAGGAAGGTATAAAATTCAGGGCTGTTTTAATCAAAGAAATCGGCTCCCTCGCCGATTTCACCCAATCCGACATCTTACTTTTGACCTCTGGAAAGATGAGGGGCAGCCGAGTTTTTCTTTATGAGGTGAGAAAATATAAGTGATATCATTCTTATTTGCAAGATTAGCCGCGTCCGCCTTCAGCGACCAGCGCTTGCACCTTTGTTCCGGAGTTGAAATATATAAAAAATGAAAATAGGGTATTGGCCTTTACATGTCATTAAATTGTATTTATCGCTTGTGATTTTTTATTTATAGAACCTGCCTGCTATTAATCCAGATCCCCTAATTGCGGATCAGCTAAGAGATGATCACTTCCCGTATTAACTGAATCAACTGTCAGTCCACCTACCAGCAAAAGTGCAGCTACACCTAAGGAAACGATTAATTTTTTCATTTTATTGACTCCTCTCATTTTCATTAATTTTAAAAGCCTGACCCTATTTTCATTATTAACGAAATTCATTTTGCGGGAATGACTGGACCCGCATCCTAAAAAGTTATTCTCTCATTTTTTGAAGCGCATTGAGTGGAAGTCTGCTGAAGAAGTAGTCGCTTCGTTTTTCAATAAAATAGTTGTACGACTGAATAAGTAAGCTTTTATCCTGTGTTGCCATTCCCAGATAGTACATTCTAAAAGGACTGTTAATTTCGATTTCGTTCAAAATAGCCTTTGCTTTTGCATAGTTTCCTTTGGCTATCTCGATATGGGCTTGTTCACTTTTGTCAGTTGATGTAATACCTTCAACTTTGTTAAAATGCGCAGATAAAAACGGAATATTTCGTTGTTCAATAATGTCGACAACTTTATGGAGGCTTTCCTCCCTAGCGATTTTCAGCGCCTCCGTCAAATGGTACATGCTCTGAAAATACGTATCATACATATACGATAAACCCAGACTCATGTGCAAATTAATTTTCGTCTTGGGGTTTTTTGTCCGTGTCAACACCCGGAAAGCATATTTGCGGGCAATAATCAACTCATTGCGGACAAGAAAATAAACGAATAAATTATGATATAAGCGATCATAGAAAAAGTCCAATAGAAAGCCGTCATTGATTTTATCAAACAGGTATTGCTGTTTTTCCATGATGTTGCCTAATTTTCCATATTCATTCCGTGCAAAGTATATGGACACTTTAATAAATTCGAGCAAACATTTAAGCTCGGGTTCTTCCGTTTTCAGTCCCTCGACACGCTTCAAAATCACGTGATCCGAATACCGTGCTTGTTTACGGTCCAGCGTCATTTGATAGACGTCTGCCCATTGTTGATTTGAGAATTTCTCCGAGGCTTTATTGATATTGATTAACTGCTGCAAATCATCATAATGACCATTCATATATAAAAATTCCATGCCTTTTTTCCTGATATCTTCTGAGGTTGTTTCAAGGCAAAATTTGCGAATCAATTGTTGAACAGTTGCCTCATCATGTTCCTGCTGCAGGACTAACAACACTTGTTCCAATGTCAGCGGGTCACGATTGGGCAAGCTTTCGAACGCATCGGTATCTTCTTTAACCTCGAAATTTTGCATGAATACACCTCCTTTTATTTGATTGTTCCGATTGGGCATATGGACCCAGGACATTACGACCAATAGACAAAAGATTCTGTATAATATTTTGTTTATCTATATAATATCACAAAATTCAACAAAATAAAGGGGAATCGTTCGACAATTTTTGCAAGGTATCATAAATGACAGTCTCAACAATAAGGAGTCGGACGAATCTGTGTCAAAACGTTCGATTGTGAATGTTTTTAAAGTGTCTCCCTCCCGGCAAAAAAAATAACCCCAGCAGTATCACTAGGGTTTGTTGCGTTAATAGATTACGCTTAGTTTAATGAGAAAGCAAGTCTTTTACTCTTCCTCTTCTGTTTCGTCAGTTTCGCCTTCATCACCTGATGTTTCGTCGTTCTCTACTGAATCATCTGTATTCTCATCTGACTCCTGATTATCATCTTCAGGTGAATCAGACTCTGTATCTTCCTCTTCTGTGGCGTCGGTCTCACTGCTTTCTTCTTCTGTGGCATCGGACTCAGTGCTTTCCTCTTCTGTAGCATTAGATTCTTCATTGCTGTCTTCGCTTCCGTCAGATGCTGCATCTCCATTTTCAGATGCTTCATCCTCAGCTAAAGCCTCATCCAGAGCACTTAATGGCTGATTGAAAAAGGTTTCCGGATTGACATCTTCTCCATCTTTTCTGATTTCGAAATGGAGATGTGTTCCATTGTCTTTGCCGAAAAGATTTTCGCCGGCGGTTCCAATAGCATCGCCTTGTTCAACCTCTTCATCAGCAGAAATATTAACGTCTCCCAAGCTGGCATAATGCGTCGTTACATCATTGTCATGTGTCAACGTTACGACATTACCCAACAGCGGATCTTCTTTGACTTCCGTAACTGTTCCACTTAATGATGCCAACACATCAAATGTTTCACCGTCAGCAGATGCAACATCAATACCCGTACTTTGATAGTAGCGGTCGTTGAACACGACAATTGCATTCTCCTGATCTTCCTGGTCTGCGTTGTAATCATAGTATTTAGTTACGATTTCTGCTTCATCCATGTTCTCGACAGGCGCTTGAATGACTTCCTGCTGATCCATGACAGGCTCTGCTTCTTCATCATGTTCAACTGGTGCATAGTCTTCTGTATTTTCTTCCTGGGTCTCATCAATCTGATTGCCAAGATTCTGATACCATACAACCAATGACAAGAGAAGTGCAGCAATCGTCAAATACACTGCCGGAAAAAACCACTTCTTGCGGAAAATGCGACTCCACTTATTTTTTGGAGTGTTGTTTTCTTCACTCATTTGTCATCACCTCAACAACCATTCTGAGCAGAAAAATAGAAAACTATACATCTTCGCCAAAAAAATTCCCGGATCTATGCATTTTTTCTGAAATCCGGGGAAAATTAAGCGATTATCCGATTGTTGAGGTGAGTACCAAGTGTCCCGGGATATCGTGCCATCCCGGGCTCATACCTGAATCTTTATTTCGACACGAGTGTTGGGGCGATGTTTGAGACTGTATCAATTTCCACACCCTGATAGTAATGCTTAACAATTTCCTGATAGGTTCTGCCTTCCTCGGCCATGCCGTTTGCACCGAATTGACTCATTCCAATACCATGTCCATAACCTTTAGTGGTAAAAATCAAATGGTCGTTCTTTTTCTCAATGGAAAAATCACTGGATTGCAAGCCCAACGTCTCTCGCATGTCCCTTCCCGAATACGATTCTTCTCCGATCGTCATCTGATCGACACGATTGCTCTCGGTTCTGTTTAACGTTATGGATAAGTCATTCATTGATGGAAGATCGGTTTCCAACAGATTTTCCATTTCAGCAACGGAGAAGATTTCCTGATCCATAAACTTTGGTGTATTTGTATCCCAGGGGCTTTCCACACTGCGTAAATAAGGGACTTCATTTTCCCAATAATCCTCTGAGTTTTCCGTATAGCCATTACTCGTTGAAAAATAGGCGGCTGTTATCGGTGTATCATCATACGTTAAAATCTCTCCCTCAGTTTCTGCCACAGCCTGTTTGACTTTTTTCATATCCTCTTCATAGTTACTCCCCATTGTCGTTCTTAATTCTTGTTCATTATGGTAAACCTGATCACTTGTCGTGTCCGTCACATCAGCCTTCTCTGCATCATCCTGGTGAAGCAGACGATTGACGATAAACGTTCTGGCTGCCAGCGCCTGTGCTTTTAAAGCCTCCAATTCAAATTCAGCCGGAGTTTCCGATGCGACAACTCGGGAAACATACGTCTCCAATGGGACACTTTCAACCTGTTCAGAGCTTGCCCGCATGACTTCAACCGAAAATGGGGAATCGCCCATTGCAATTTCAACATCTTCGCCACTTTGTTCAATGGCGGCTTCCTGTTCACCTGTATCCGACATAAATGGTACGACAATTAATGTTGGCACAACCAAAATAATCGTGATCAAGCTTGATAAAAACAGGACAGTTGAAGCTTTCCATGATGACAGGGACTTGTTGAGGCGCAACGGCTTCCTGTTTTTTTGCAGCAGCTGCAGCGATTGGCTTTTTCGTTGTTTGTTCTTTTTTCGGATCTTAGGAATGATTTTGCTTTGTTTCATGACCTGCCTCCTTATCCTCCTGACTGTTGATGTTACAAATTTTAAAAGTGGTGGTATCGTACAACCTCTAGCATCCCTACTATTAAATTTATACAGGTCAGGAAAACAATAGAACCAGAGATTTTATGAAAAAACGCTGAAGCGTCTTTTCAGATGCCAGTGTTCAGAGGCCGGATTGTAGGAAATCGGCGGGTTAAGCCGATTTCAATAGTGAAAACGTCGCCTGAAATAATGCTCTTAACTTTTAAAAAAAATCCTATCCAACTTATAGTAGACTTCCGCTTATCAAATAAAGCCTATGCATCATGACTGCACAGGCTTTTTCCCGATATTAACTTCCGGCCGATTGTTTTCGCTCGATGAACCATCGTATAAATGACAGGCAACGTAATGATCTTTTTCAACTTCCTGCCACTTCGGTTGTTTCGCAGCACACACATCCATTGCATATGGGCAGCGGGTGCGGAAAACACAGCCACTCGGCGGATCGATTGGACTCGGCAGCTCGCCCTCCAGAATAATCCGCTCCCGTGTATCCTCGATATCCGGATCAGGAATCGGGATGGCCGACATCAGTGCCTGTGTGTATGGATGGAGCGGGTTTTCGTAAAGGGAATCACTTGCTGTCAGCTCGACCATGTTCCCCAAGTACATGACACCGATCCGGTCGGAAATTTGTTTGACCATCGACAGGTCGTGCGCAATGAATAAAAAGGTCAGCCCTTTTTCCTTTTGCAGTCTTTTTAATAGATTCACGACTTGGGCCTGAACGGAAACATCCAAGGCAGAAATGGGTTCATCGGCAATGATAAAATCCGGATCCAGTGCCAGAGCACGTGCAATGCCGATTCGCTGACGCTGTCCACCGCTGAATTCGTGCGGGTAGCGATTAGCGTGATCACGGTTCAATCCCACTTCTTCCAACAGCTGAATCACCCGGTCCAGCTGCTCTTTTTTGTCCGGATAAAGTCCATGCACTTCCATTGGTTCAGCGATGACTTCCTTAACGGTTGACCGGGGGTTCAGTGAGGCATACGGATCCTGGAAAATCATTTGCATTTGGCGATAAAACTTAAACGTTTCCTTTTCGTCAAGTTCGTGTACATTTTGGCCATTATAAATGACATCCCCTGCCGTTTTATCGTAAAGTCCCATAATCGTACGGCCAACAGTCGTCTTTCCGCAGCCTGATTCCCCGACAAGTCCAAACGTTTCCCCTTTATTGACATGGAACGTGACGTCATCGACTGCTTTCAGGATCTGCCCCTTGCCCATATTAAAATATTTACGCAGCTCACTGATTTGTAATAGTTTCTCATCCATTATGAATTCCCCTCTTCTGGCTGCCAATAACGTCTGGCTGCACAAAGCTCTTTTTCATAGTTGGTTCCTTTAAGTGAAATCAGTTCAATCCCTCTTCCGGTTTGCGGTGAATGCAGCATTTTCCCATCACCATAATAGAAACCGACATGGTGGATTCTGCCTTTCCCTTCTTCATAAGCGAAGAAGATTAAATCACCAGGTGCCAGTTCATCACGCGGGATCTTGTGGCCTGCTTGCGCCTGGTCACCGGCATCACGCGGAATCTGATAACCATTTGCTTTGTGCATCGCGTAGGTGAAGCCGGAGCAATCATAGCCAAATGAACTCATACCACCCCAGAAATAATCCAGTTCCAAGTAGTGCTTGCCGGCTTCCAACAAGTCATTTCCGCACCTTTTTTCCAGTCCTTGATCTGAAGCGAAAACAGTAACGGCGTGTTTCGGTAAAAAATACAAGCCGTGCGGTGTGACAACATGGATACGATCCGTTGTTTCACGCTCGGCAGGCAGGATTGTCATATAACTCAGTTTCATGACTTGTTCGCCGTTTTCCGTTTCCAGCCAGGCATGCTGTGACGTGATGGCTGCTGATTCTTTTCGCTGCCATTTGCGTCTCGTCACTTTTTTCAGCTGGCCCCGCGGCACCCAGCCGGGATAACCCCGCTTATTCTTTACAGAGCTTTGCGTTGGGATGACAACGTGTGCCCAGTCATCCTTTATTTCAGTAATGATGACAGCTTCTCCGTATAACGTTTGTGTTTGTATACGGTTTTCATCGGACAATGCTGAAGTTGTTTCGAACGTGAGATTGTTGACCCATTCATCGATGTTTGTCGGGTTACTGATACCAGGTTGATCAATATCTCTCGGGGATGATCGTGCTGTCCAGATCGTTGCAACCTGAACCGCTGTCACCCATAGCTCCTCAGAAGATTGATCAAACGTTTGTTTAGTCATCAACTGCTCCCCCTTTTATGCTGATTAAACGAGTTATATCACGTTTTATGTACGGCTTTTATCATCGTACTTATGATACTAGGGCGCATAACGTTTACAGCCAAAGATTTATCCTATCAAGCTAACATACTTAACACCTGGTTCTATGATAAGCGATTTTTCTGCTGTATTTAGGGTGGCTTTTTCTCCCAATGGGACCGAAAAATGCGGGAAACAATGACCGATCTTGAATCCGCTCATGACCGGGCAGGCAAGATCAGCCAAATGGTCGTGAAGAACGTGTTTTAATGACAGAGACGGCTTTCCTTCCGGCGGTTCTGCCTCCGCGAAGTCCCCGATGATGATTCCTGATGCGGCATGAAGTTTTCCGGCAAGCTTCAGCTGATTGAGCATAGAATCAATCCGGTACGGCGCTTCACCGATATCCTCCAGTAAAAGCAGCTTCCCTTCCGTATTGATTTCGTATGGTGTGCCGAGTGAGCTGATCAGGAGCGACAAATTCCCGCCGATGAGCTCACCGTCAGCCTCACCGGATACTATGACGTTTAGTGGGGAAATGTCTTCTGAATAATGTAATGTCACAGGATCGAAAAGCTGCCGGAACATGTTGGCAGACAATGCATCAAAATCATCATCAGCGATATCCGAAGCAGGCATCGGGCCATGAAACGTGGTCAATCCGGTTTGCTGGCGGATGGCTGTATGTAAATAAGTAATATCACTATAGCCCCAGAATATTTTGGGGTTTTGCCTGATGAGATGATAATCGATTTGATTCGCAATCCTGGCTGTTCCGTAACCGCCACGGGCAAATATAATGGCTTTAATGGTGTTATCGGTAACCATATCATGAAAATCAGCCATCCGTTCAGCATCCGTCCCGGCCAGATAACCATACTTCAGATTAGTTGTTTTGCCCAATTTCACATGCAGCCCCATTCGTTCAAAAAATGGCACAGCGCGTTCCAACCGCCTGATATCCGACGGGCTTGCCGGTGCCATAATGCCTACTGTATCGCCTTTAGCCAAGCGTTGTGGTTTCATGTGGATCCAGTCCTTTTTAATAAGTTCTTTACCATTTTAAAAATATCGTTACACGTTTATGTATAAGAAGTGGAAGGGTGGCTGTTGTGAGCCATCCTTCCACACTTCAGATGGCCGTGATTTGCGCAATGCCACTGCTCTGCAGCGCGAAATTATGTGCTTGTTGCGCGAATTGAGACCCTTGCCGCGCGAAATCATGTGCTTGGCGCGCGAAATCGCGGCATCGTTGCGCGAAATGGGACCCTTGCCGCGCGAAATCACGGCCTCGTCGCGCGACATGAGGCTCTTGCCGCGCGAAACCCCACTTCTGTCGCGCGAATTGATCAGCCTCACACGCGATTCAGCACTTCCACCAGGCGTTCCACCATTTCTCAAAGTGGATTTCGACTGCCGCCGAAATCAATCCCTCTGCCATTTACTTGATATCCGCCCATTTCAACTCCAAGTAACCGACCGGATGCCGCACAACATCATGTACATTATCTTTATAAATATAAACCTGGTTGTAATAATGAATTGGGAAAATCGGCATTTCTTCTGCCAGCAGATTTTCCGCTTCGTACATATGCTCCCAGCGTGCTTCCTCATCTGTCTCTTGTTTAGCCTCTGCAATCAGATCATCATATTCCTCATTTGACCATCCTGTACGGTTCATGGATGAATCCGTTACAAAGCTTTCCAGGAAGTTGATTGGATCGCCATAATCAAAAATAAACGAACTCCTCGAGAATTGCAGATTCAAAGCTTTTTGATCTTCAAGGAAAACGTTCCATTCCGTATTGGCCAATTCGACATCGACACCAAGATTTTCGCTGAACATATTTTGCATGGTTTCAGCAATGGCTTTGTGCTGCTCATCCGTGTTGTATGTCAGGGTTACTGGCGGCAATTCCTCATAGCCTTCCTCTTCCATCCCCTCTTCCAGCAGCTGACTGGCATGTTCCGGGTCAAAGTTTACCAAGTCACCGTTCACATCACGGAAATCCTCTCCGGCCGGATTGGTAAAGCCTGGCGAAACAAATGCTTTCGCTGCTTCTTCTCTGTTTTTGGTAACATAATTAACAATGTCTTCCTGATTAATGGACAGGGCAAATGCTTTTCGGATTTTTTCATTTTGGAATGGTTCTTCCTCTACATTAAAGCGGTAAAAGTAAACACCTGCCTGATCTTCAATCACGACATTATCGCCATCAATCAGCTGATCAGCCATTTCTGACGGGATTTCAGTCACATCCAATTCATCGCTTTCAAACATCTGGTACTCGGTGTTGATATCGTTAACCATCACCCAATTTACTTTATCAAGGTTGACTGTATCACGATCCCAGTATTCGTCGTTTTTGGCAAAAATCATCTCCTGGTCATGTGTCCACGATTCCAGTTCAAATGGCCCATTAGCCACGAACGAATCCGCCTCTGAATGCCATTCCTCATTTTCCTCGGCAACTTCCTGGTTGACCGGGAAGAATGCCGGATTAGATACCACGTGCAGGAAGAAACCGGTTGGCGAGTTCAGCGTCACTTCAAATGTCTTTTCATCAACTGCTTCAACTGCCACATCTTCAACTGATCCATCACCGGCATTATATGCTTCCCCGCCTTCAATAAAATAGCCGAGAAATGCTGCCGATGAGCCTGTTTCCGGGTCCAGAAGCTGCTGCCATGCATAAACAAAGTCTTCAGCCGTTACAGGATCGCCATTGGACCAATTGGCATCTTCACGGAGATAGAACGTGTATGTTCGCCCATCATCTGATATATCCCAGTCTTCAGCCATGGCCGGCTGTGGCTGATCGTCCTGGCCAAGTCTGGTCAACCCTTCCATCAAATTATTCAGGACATTCCATGAAACCGTGTCAAAACCGATTGGCGGATTCAACGACGTCGGCTCTTCGCCATTATTCATGCGCAATACCTTTTCCCCGTTGTCATCACCATCCTCAGTTGCTTCTGCCTCTGAGTCTGTACCCGTATCACCCTCATCACTGCCTTCATTACCGGTTGACGTCGTACAGGCCGCCAGTACCAGTATGAAAGCGGCAAACATGAGAAACCATAACCCCTTTTTCTTCATGCTTTCTCCTCCCTTGTTATGTTTTATCGGCTGCTGGAAGCCAACAACTGTTGAGCCCGTTCATCCTGGAGCCAGCAATCCACTTTGTGTGTATCGCTAAGTTCCGACTGAATCGGGTAAACTTTATCACACACCTCCATCGCCATTGGACACCTCGCTGTAAAGGGGCATCCTTGTGGAGGTGAGAATAAATCCGGTGGTGTGCCGTCAATTGGGATAAGCTCCTCCGCTTTAATATCGAGTCTCGGCACTGACTTTAACAACCCCTTTGTATACGGATGTTCCGGCTGATAAAAGATTTCTTTGCGTGTGCCTTCCTCGATGATTTTCCCGGCATACATGACAACAATGCGATCAGCTATTTTGGCAACAACCCCAAGATCATGCGTGATCAAAATAATGGAAACGCCGGTTTGTTCCTGAATCTGTTCAAACAACTCCAGAATCTGCGCCTGAATCGTTACATCAAGCGCTGTTGTCGGCTCATCGGCAATCAGAAGTTCCGGATCACAAATCAGGGCAATCGCAATCACAATCCGCTGCCGCATTCCGCCGCTGAACTGGTGGGGGTATTGCTTGAGGCGCTCTTCCGGGTTCGGAATCCCGACCAGATCCATCATTTCCAATGCTTTTTCTTTCGCCTCAGCACGCGTTGTTCGGCGGTGCTCCAGTAAACCTTCCACCAGCTGCGTACCAATCGTCAATGTCGGATTCAGTGCTGTCATCGGATCCTGGAAAATCATCGAAATGTCAACGCCGCGTATTGATCGCATTTCTTTTTCGGAAACATTCGTGAGTGCTTTTCCCTTAAACGTAATCGTCCCGTCTGAAATTTTTCCGGGTGGATCAGGGATAAGCCGCATAATGGCATTTGCTGTGACACTTTTACCGCAGCCGGACTCACCGACAATGGCGAGTGTCTCCCCTTTATTCAAATGAAAACTGACGCCGCGCACTCCCTTGACTGTCCCGCCATACGTTGAAAAATTCACATGAAGATTTCTGACATTGAGTATTTCTTCCATCTGTCTCACCTACTCCTTGAGCCTCGGGTCGAGCGCATCCTGGAGCCCGTCACCCAGTACGTTAAATGCAAACATCGTAAATGAAATGAAGAAAGCCGGGAAAAATAACGTCCACCAATTACCGGATAAAATCGCCCCTAATGCATCGTTTGCCATTACACCCCAGCTGGCATAGGGGAACTGAATCCCCAGCCCCAGGAAGCTCAGAAACGCTTCGGCAAAAATCGCATTCGGCACGGTCAGTGTCATTTGCACGATAATCGGCCCCATTGTATTCGGGAGCAAATTTTTCCGGATAATGCGTGGTGTCCTGGTTCCAAATGATTGAGAGGCCAGTACGAATTCAAAATTTTTGATCTGGAGTACCTGCCCCCTGACAATCCTCGCCATTCCCACCCAGCCGGTGACAGACAAGGCAATGATAATTGTCATCAGGCTCGGTCCCATGACAACCAGCAGCAAAATAACAACGAGTAAATATGGCAAGCCGTACAGCACTTCAATAACGCGCATCATGAGACTATCGGTGCGGCCGCCTTTGTAACCGGCGATACCGCCATAAATAACCCCGACACTAAAATCAATGAGGGCTGCCATCAAGCCGACAAACAGTGAAATTCGGGCACCATACCACGTCCGGGTGAATACATCACGCCCCAGCGAATCGGTGCCAAACCAGTGATCGGCTGAAGGCGGGAGAAATTGATTCGGACGATTCTGGTCAACCACTGAATAGGGAGACAGCATCGGCCCAATAATTGCCAGCGTTCCTAATAAAATCAGGAAAACCAGGCCCATCATTGCCAGTTTATTTTTCTTGAGACGCTTCCATGCATCTTTCCAATAAGAAAGCGACGGACGTGACACCGTTTCAGCTGCTTTTAAATCCTTGTCTTTCCATTTGAACCAATCATCCGGTATGTCGGCAGGAGAATGAACAAATTTTGTATGATCACGTGAAGACATGTTATTCCCCTCCCTTTTTGTGCAGCTTAATTCTCGGATCAAGGAAACCATAGGCCACATCGACTAAAAACAGGATAATAATCAGAAAGGCACTATAGAAAACAGTTGTCCCCATAATGACCGGATAATCCCGCTGATTGATGCTTTCGACGAAATATCTGCCCATGCCCGGGATGCCAAATATTTGTTCAATGACAAATGTACCTGTCAATATGCCGGCAAGCAGTGTACCCATAATCGTCACGACCGGCATCAGCGCATTTTTCAGCGCATGCTTGATAATCACTTTCCATGGTTTCAATCCTTTGGCACGGGCCATTTTAATATAATCCTGTGTCAGCACTTCAAGCATTGTCGAACGTGTCAGACGCGCGATAATCGCCATCGGACCGGTTGCAAGTGCAATTGTCGGCATAATCATATGTAACGGACTCGACCATGTGGCTGCAGGAAGCAGGTCAAAATACACAGCCAACACCTGAATCAGCAATGTTGCCAGGACAAAATTTGGAATCGATATCCCCAAAACGGCGATGGTCATCGCTGTATAATCAATAATGCCATTATGTTTCAGGGCGGCAAATACGCCGAGTATAATCCCGGAGATAACAGCAACGGCAATCGTCGCAATTCCAAGTTCAAATGAAATCGGAAAACCGCGTCCGAGTAAGTCATTAACGGTTTCAGTCGGCTGCTTAATCGAAGGACCGAAATCTAAATGTAACGTTTATTTGATATTACAGTAAATATACTGAATTATGTAGGGTTCATCCAATTATAATGTGCCTTCAAGATTTGGCCTGAAACCGTCTCATTAGTCGTCCGTTCTTTCATTTAGGTGGACCCCCGGCACGGTCACCATCAGAACGAATGTCAGTGTAACAATAATCCAAAGCGTCACAACCATGATAGCGAACCGTTTTAAAATATAAAGAAGCATGCGGTCACACTCCTATACGTATACACCTCTGTTTTGAAACCGATTACATTTTCCGGCTGAAGCAAAAAGATATACTCTTAATGTTGATTAATTTTGACATTCAAGGAATTTGGGTCTGACAGTTATTTTTCGGGAACAAGTTGATAAGCATCACTTATATCAGTGAGAAAAAGGCAGTAAAATTTGGAAAAAACTTTTACCAATGAAAATTTAATGTATTTTAAATTTTATCACATTTACTGTGAAATGCAATATGGAAATAATAGGATAATACTTAAGTCCTAGGAGGTAAGGCTTCATTGAGCATTTCAATCGTCAGTTGGAGGAGATTGCATTTAAATGCTGAGATGACACAAAAAAGGTTTCCGCGCTGAATTTGTGGCGAAACCTCGTTGCGTTTACCCAGGTAAAAATCCTTGAGTCAAACAAAAAACAGATGTGTAGAACATCTGTTTTATAATAATAGCTATTCATGTTAGGATTGGGATAATTCTGCTATAACATTATCATGCGGCGTTTCGACTTGTTCGAATGGATTAACGTGATCGCCGTTTTTTCATCCACCCGTTCAATATCAGCACCCAACCTGGCCATTTATTGGCAAAATCGACGTAGCCCCCGATCAAGGTGTCTCAATTCTGTAACACGGTGGAATCCGTCGGCACTAAACCTGCCAAAAATCAGGGCAGCCCGCCGCACGTAAATCAGTTTGCTGCGACCTCTCAGCACCCTGCAGATCAGCCGGGGCCTTCCGATAATAACACTCGCCCTTTCAATTTTTCATTTTCGGCATTCATACGCCGAAATTCTTCGACGTGCATAAAACGATTTACAAACACCGTTTCGGTAATAACACTTGTGGCCATAAGCATCCAGCATAAGAGCCATCATTTGTGACTGCATATCGGTCGGAAAATCCCGGGTGCGGCAATGTTTTTTAATAATCAGTCGCAAAGTAAATTTATCAGGGCCAATGACACGAACGCCATTTTTCTTCTTCATTGATCGTAACGCCCCCATTTCTTCCAGCTTGGAAATGAACTGAACGCAAAATGCTCACTTTCGACATTTTGAATTAAGATAATTGCCGCCCCCGGAAATGGCTCCGGCCACCATGAACGTACCAGCCTCGACGCGATCCGGAATAATTTGTGTGTTCAGTACCATACAATTTTCAACACCTCAATCCGGATCGTTTCCGTGCCAGCACCTACTACTTTTTGCACCCATTTATTCCAGGAAGATTTGCCAAAAACAACTATTTCAGGTTTCTTTCGCACAGTTCTCAATAATGGTTTTACCTCTGCAGTGCTGCAGCCATCATAATATTTTCAGTGGCTCCCACACTTGGCATATCCAAATAAATCTTAGCACCATGAAGGCGTTCGGGAGCTTCAACTTCAACGTACCCGTTACCCAAACGTGTACCTGTGCCCATTGCTTCGAATCCTTAAATGCAAGTCAATCGGCCGTGGATCCAATGCGCATCCCACCTGGGCATGGCAATTGGCATCACCATACCCCGCGCTAACAATGGTCCAAGCACCCAAATACAGAAGCACGCATTTTTCGCACATATTCAAAGGGAGCCTCTGTTTGTAATTGGTTTGACGCATCGACATTGACTGTATTATTTTCAAATTGCACTTCTGCATTCATGTTCCGTAATACTTCATTAATTGTATACACATCCGCCAGCACGGGAACATCTTTAATAACGCTTTTTCCTTCGCTGCCAGCATACTGGCAGTTATGACTGGCAGAACAGCATTTTGGCTCCTTCCACTTTGACAGAGCCATTCAGTGGTTTCCCGCCTTTTACGATGATTTTTTCCATATTCTATTCCCCTTATTCGATTCACTATATTAATATTCATTAATCAGGATAGGTGTGCCCTATCGTCAGACGCGTGCTCTCTTGTGTTACCATTTTGGACCACCATTTGTATGTTCATCGGTTCATTCATTCGTATTTTTTGCTCCAACAGTGGTGTATACCCGTAACACAATCTTTTTAACGTTTGAATTTTCCACATTATCTGTTTGAGTTCGGATGTTCGTTAGTTGCAAAATTATGTTTGCATTTTTTATCAAATATAAGCACTATCTATTTTTAGCATCAAATGTTTGTTGTTAGACAAGCAAATTTTGTCGACTTATTTGTGAAGTATGTCGAATTTAATGTCGTCCACACGATTAAATAGCTGTCAGCGATCGAATCATTTCCAGTTTTTCCTTGCAATACCACAACAAGTTCTGATTATACATTGTTTTCCTCCGGAATGACAACATTATAGGATTCGGAAATACTTCCTTCTTTTTGTACGCGCTCAAAGAAATATTTTACAGCGTTTTTATCTTCTGTACGAGAGACCTTGTAACTATTTTTGTCCTGAAGTTCTTCCAAAATTTGCTCGAATCTTATCACGATTCATTTCTTCTTTATCGTCACTTCCAGGGTATCGACTTGTTATGTTTTTACCGGTTACAACAGATGCAAATAGTCAGTTCATCCGTTTGTTTTGCAAATGCTGCTGTGTTCCATGGGTCATTAATAATAAATGATAATGAATATAATGCTAGTATTTCTCACAAAAAAACCCCCTTGTTTTTTACTATATTAATAGTATAAAACAAAAGGGGCTTGTACCATTACGATAAAAATTCGGGATTTTAGATTTTAAACTTATTTTGTACACGGACAAATTTGGGTAAAGGCAGTCTTAAGGAAAATTTAAACTATCGTAAAGAAACGGCGCCTTTAAAATAGATACTATCAGATCTGTGAACCATTGTATAAAACTCAAGGAAAAAGCGGCTGACACCTGTTCCGATAACGATTGTTATGAATACAATCAGAATTCTTGCTTCGGTTTCACGCCCTTTTCTGATGAGCGCATCAATATTAATGGTTGTGATGACTCGCCATGTAATATATATAAATATTAAATGTGATATCATACTTATGATTGCTGTTACGCCAATTGAAGAAAACATAATTCCACACCTTTATCTGTTATCAAAAATCGCTTGACTCATATCATTGTTACTTTGCCACGTAAATCAAGCTGATGTCAATTAATTGCACAGCTGCAATAAGGATTTCCGAATCGACTTTTTCTTTTTTATGCCCGGGAAAATATCGACAGAAAATATTTGTGCTTTTCGTTGGTTTTTTGCCGTGTTTCTGTGATTTATTTCGCTAGTGTAGCGGTCTAAATTTGATATTCCTGTTCCCGGCAGGTATGTCGCATTCAGGATTTTGGGACAAATTGAAGTTATGCGGCTATGCCAGGGTTCGAGGTCAGTTGCGTTTTCAACATCCATGTTTGGAGATTCGAGCCCATGTTGCGTTTTCCGGCCCATTTTTGCGATTGCGCCCATATTTGCGTTTCCGGCCCATATTTTGCGATCTCGAGCCCCATTGCGTTTTCGGCCCATATTTGCGAATTCACGACCATGTTGCGATCTCGAGCCCATTTTGCTTACGCCATTTTTGCGATCTCGAGCCCATGTTTGAAATTCCGAGCCATGTTTTGATTTCCCGCCCATGTTTGCATCTTCCGCGCCCATATTTGCGTTTTCCGGCCCTTTGCGAATCACGCCCAATATTTGCGATCCGAGCCCATTTTGAATTCGAGCCCATTTTGTGAATTTCCCGCCCATGTTTGCATCTCGGCCATATTTGCGTTTTTCCGGCCCATATTTGCGAATTCACCGCCCATATTTGCGATCTCGAGCCCATGTTTTGTAAATTCGAGCCCATGTTTCTGTTCACCCTGACATACGTATGTCCACAGCTCCCAGTTCACTGTCGTCTATGCAGCTGCAAACGTAAAAAAATCCTTATAAACAAAAACTGTTATAAGAGATTTTTTTACAATCCCCATGGCAATAGGCAATAAAATCCGCCAGAATACGGCGAATAACTGTCCCTAAATGTCCGATTCGGCTCAACTAAACAATTCAGCGGGCAAAGCCGCCCGCTGATTGAAGTTTCGCTTTACCTGGCGACATTCCAGTCGATTCATTGCTCGTTGGAAGTGCTAGTTTCTGCCCCGTTTGAAGTCGATTATCATCCTGTTTGGACTGGAGGCGTCTTTCGGCACGATTTTTTGCTTCTTCCCGCCCGTTGAACGTCGATTGAAGTTGGAGTTTCTGCCGATTGGGCAAGAATTTGTCACTTTTTTCCGGACGTACCTCCAAGAAACCCCGCCCATGACCTGCCAAATTTTCGTATTATTATTCATCCTTTAAACGGACTGAGCTGATTGTAATGGTGCAACCATCGGAATATGACCAGGCAAAACACGAGTTCGCCGTTTTCGGCTTTACAGCTGACCATATCAAACTTGTCTTCCAATACTGGACCATCAGGAGTAACAACACTCCCAGTCAGTGTTTCTCAATTGTAACCCCTCCTAAGAGACAGGTAAATAGCTGGATGGAACGCTGCAGCACACCGTTCGCTATTTTTACGATATACGCGTGATTGCTGAGCCTTCATCCAGTATTATGTCTGTAATTATTATTCCATATTTTTTTCCTTTTTTCCACGACTTCTTCAATAACGGGCCCACCAAACGGAAGGCGTCTTCGGAAGATCAATCCATGTTTTCCAATCCAGAATTTTCCCTGAAGCCTTTTACTGTTTTCACTTGCTGGTACAATAGACCTGGCTGGCCGGGTAAATTGCTCAGCAACGTGGAAAGTTTTGTGATAAGAAAATTGATTACGGCGAGCGCGGGGAAACCGTTAAATTTATCCTCATCAGAAAGCTCATCCATACCAAGGAATAGCGATAATGTCCTGTAAGCTCTTTAATACTTTCTGAAGTGTTTGGCCTGAACCTCACGCGCCACCTCGTATGGTCTTCCCCGACTACTTCAGGATCAGCGCACGGGATGTTGAAGCCAATGGATCCACTGCCGGATAAATCCCTTGTTCGGACAATCCACGGTCAAGGTTGGTCCGTTGCATCCAGTGAAGCAAATGTCGTTGCCGGTGCGGGTTCAGTATAGTCGTCGGCAGGCACGTAAATCGCCTGGGATTGACGTTATGAACCTTTATCCGTTGTGGTAAATGCGCTCCTGCAGCTGTCCCATTTCCGTTGCCAGTGTCGGCTGATAACCAACGGCAGACGGCATACGGCCAAGCAATGCGGAAACCTCCATACCTGCCTGGGTGAAACGGAAAATGTTATCAATAAAAACAGAACGTCCTGTCCCCCTGCTCATCACGGAAGTATTCAGCCATAAGTCAAGCCTGGTCACGCCGACACGCATACGGGCACCCGGCGTTCGTTCATCTGTCCGAATACCATGGGCCGTCCTGCTTAAAAACCACGGACTCTTTTCATCCTCATAGTAAAAGGTCGTTACCTTCCTTCACGCGTCCGCTCACCAACACCGGCAAACACGGAAATACCACCATGTTCCTGGGCAACGTTGTTGATCAGTTCCTGAATCAGAACGGTTTTACCAACACCGGCACCTCCGAACAGGCCGATTTTTCCACCTCGTGTATACGGCGCTAATAGGTCAACAACCTTAATTCCGGTCTCCAGAATTTCAGTATCTGTTGTCAGGTTTTCAAATTTAGGCGGTTCACGGTGAATGGGGTCCCGTCTTACATCCGCCGGCACCGGATCCTCAAGGTCGATATGATCACCAAGAACATTGAAAACCCTGCTCAGTGTCACATCCCCAACCGGTACTGCAATTGGTGCACCTGTATCTTCAATTGCCATATTACGTTTCAAACCATCTGTGGAGTCCATGGCAATTGTACGAACTGCATTATCCCCAAGGTGAAGCGCTACTTCAAGTGTCAGGTTAATATCCGCATCATCTTCACCGGGCCGGACAACTAATGCATTATTAATATCAGGGAGCTGGCCTTCATCAAATTTAACGTCGACTACAGGTCCCATGACTTGTGTTATGTGTCCTTTGCTCATTAGTTTTCCCTCCTATCCTACTATCGAACGCCTCAAAGAGCTACTCAAGTGCAGCTACACCGCCAATGATCTCAGTGATTTCCTGTGTGATAGCTGCTTGGCGGGCACGGTTATACGATAATGTCAAGTCATCAATAAGTTCGTTCGCATTATCCGTAGCACTGCGCATAGCTGTCATCCGTGCAGCATGTTCACTCGCCTTTCCATCCAGTAAAGCGCCATAGATTAAACTTTCCGCGTATTGTGGCAAAAGCACTTCAAGAATCTGCTTTTGATTTGGTTCGTACTCATACTCACTGGTATCGTTATTTGCCTGTTCATCCATGTTGACCAGCGGAAGTAACTGTTTCGATGTCACTACTTGAGAAATGGCACTTACGTAATGGTTATAATAAATGGTCAGTTCATCAATTTCTTCATCAACAAACATCTGAACCGTTTCAGATGCCAGTTCTTTGATATCGTTAAAATTCGGCTGATCCGCCATTCCCAATACGCTTTTGACTACCGGCATGCCACGTTTTTGGAAAAATTCATAGCCGACACGGCCAACGACAATAATCATGTATTCCTCTGTTGACTGATGATTCTCTTGAATCGTTTCATACAGTTTTTTGAGGACAGAACTATTATAGGCGCCAGCCAAACCCTGGTCGGACGTGATGACAAAGTAGCCGGTTTTTTTCACTTCACGTTCCTGCAACATTGGGTGAACATCATCCATATCGATATTACTATTTGCAATACTGGCAACCACTTCCTGCATTTTTTCGCTGTAAGGCACAAATGATTTGGCATTTTCTTCTGCTCTGCTCATTTTAGAAGCGGAGACCATTTCCATTGCTTTCGTAATTTGTTTCGTTTTGGTTGTCGAATCAATCCGTTTTTGAATATCTCTAAGTGATGCCAAGCTTTTCACCACCCTTCCTTTCAGAGGTCGGAGGTTAGAAGTCAGAGGCCGGCAGACGTAACCGGATCCTCTTTATCCAAACTCTTTTGTATAGATGTTCAAAAAGTCCGGTGAAAATGACACATCATACAGGGGATCTTCTGTGCCTGCGATTACTCGGCACAAAAAAGATTGCTAAAACCGCCCACGTCCTGTGGCGGGCGCAGAAGTCACCACCTCCTGTGGAAGCTCGTTGGCTTGTTTTTGCGCTACTCATGTATCTAAATCCATACATTCGTTGCTCAAAACTGCGCCGCCTCGAACTTCTCGGTCCTTTTCATCCTCCTTTTTGAACACGCACTTATAGCTAATCATTATTGGTCACTTGGCAAGAAGGTTTTCTTGAATGCTTCGACTGCTTCTTTCATATCGTCATCCTCGGCTAATTTGCCGGTTTCACGAATGGTAGAAAGCAGCTCTTTCCGGTTTTCATCAAGCCAGATATGGAACTCGGACTCAAAACGTGTGATATCTTCAACCGGAATATCATCCAGAAGACCTTTTGTCAGGGCATAAATAATCATAACCTGTTTTTCGACAGCCAGTGGTTTATGCAATCCCTGCTTCAGAATTTCCACTGTACGTGCACCGCGATCAAGTTTAGCCTGGGTTGATTTGTCCAGGTCGGAACCGAATTGTGCAAAAGATTCCAATTCACGATACGATGCCAAATCAAGCCGCAATGTTCCGGCTACTTTCTTCATCGCTTTCAATTGGGCCGAACCACCGACACGTGATACGGAGAGACCGGCATTAATGGCTGGTCTGACACCTGAGGCAAACATGTCGGATTGCAGGAAGATTTGTCCGTCAGTAATTGAGATAACGTTCGTTGGGATATAGGCACCGATATCGCCTGCCTGTGTTTCAACAAACGGCAGTGCAGTCAGTGAGCCGCCACCTTTTTCATCATTCAGTTTTGCAGCACGTTCCAACAGACGTGAGTGCAAGTAGAAAACATCACCCGGGAATGCTTCACGGCCTGGCGGGCGGCGAAGCAACAAGGAAAGTTCACGGTATGCTGCTGCCTGCTTGGTTAAGTCGTCAAACACAACAAGCACATGTTTACCGTTGTACATGAATTCTTCACCCATCGATACACCTGCATATGGCGCCATGTAAAGAAGCGGTGCAGGTTCTGACGCGCCCGCAGATACAACAATGGTATTATCCAATGCGCCATAACGGCGGAACGTTTCAACCGTGCTCCTTACTGTTGATTCTTTTTGACCAATGGCTACATAAATACAAATCATATCCTGGTCTTTTTGGTTGAGGATCGTATCAACCGCGACAGTCGTTTTACCGGTCTGACGGGTCACCGATAATCAATTCACGCTGTCCGCGTCCAATCGGTACAAGTGCGTCAATTGCTTTAATCCCTGTCTGCAGGGGTTCATTAACTTCCTGCCGATCCATAATGGAAGGAGCAGGTGGCTCAATCGGCCGCACTTTTGTTGTTTCAACCGGACCTTTCCCGTCAATCGCCTGTCCCAATGGGTTAACGACACGTCCGAGCAGCTCCTCCCCTACAGGTACTTGCATAACCCGGCCTGTGCGGCGAACTTCATCGCCTTCGTTAATATCCGAAAATGGGCCCATGATGGTGATACCGACATTTCCTTCTTCAAGGTTTTGAGCCATACCCATGACACCGTTTGAGAACTCAAGAAGTTCACCGGACATCGCATCATCAAGCCCATGTGCACGTGCGATACCGTCACCGACTTCAATAACAGTGCCGACATCATTGACTTCAATTTCCGAGTCAAAATTCTCGATTTGCTGTTTGATCAGCGAACTGATTTCTTCAGCTTTAATGCTCATACCATTTCACCCCTATCGTCATTAGTCTGCTGTGACAACATTCCGCTCAATTCGTCTTAATTTGGCACTAATGGTTCCATCATAAATGGTGTTGCCGATTTGCAGTTTAATGCCACCAAGCACTGATGGATCCACAATCGTTTGAATCTTAACGGCCTGTTTATTAAAACGCTTTGCAAATGTCTCTTCAAGCTGTTTTCTTTCGTCATCCGACAATTCCCGAACTGAATATACTTTAGCTTCTGCAATTCCTTTCACATCATTTACCATCCGGGTAAAATGGTCAGTAATGGACGGCACGAGGCCAATGCGGTCACGGGTTATCAATAATTTCATCGTGTTTATCACATCATTCGAAAACCCTTGAAATACCTCGTCAATAAATGCTTTTTTCCTGTCATTATTAACACGCGGATGTTCCAGGAATGGTGCAAGCTGTTCATTTTCATCAAAAATCGATTTCAGGACATGAAACTCGCTGGCCAATTGCTCTAATATTCCTTTTTCGTCTCCGAGTTGGAAAAGAGCCTCTGCATAGCGATTGGCAACTACTTCACTCATTGCTCTTCTCCTACCTCTTTAATATATTCGTTAATCAGCTCTTCCTGATCCTGTTCACTGATTTCTTTTTCAATTACTTTACTGGCAATTAATACAGATAATGAAGCGACTTTGTCCTGAAGTGTCTGAATCGCTTTTTCTTTTTCATTTTCGATTTCTTCCTGTGCTGATTCCTTGATGCGATCTGCCTCTTGACGAGCGGATGCGATAATATCCTTCTCCTGTTTCTGGCCGGCATTTCTCGCATCTTCAATAATCTTCTGTGCTTCCTGTTTTGTCTGCTTCAGTTGTTCATTTGCCTCTGTCCGTGCCTTTTCAGCCTCCGCACGGTCCTGTTCAGCAGCTTCAATTTCGCCGGCGACATGCTCTTCACGTTTCTGCATGACGTTCAAGAGCGGTCCCCAGGCAAACTTTTTCAGTAACCATAGCAGTAACAGGAAGAAAAATAACTGGGTAAGCATGTCCCCAACCTGCAGTCCGCCAACGCTGGCTGCAATGACTGGAACACCAATAGATGAATGCACAGTACTCACTCCTTTCACAATACGTCGGGTTGGTTATATTCACAATGAATCATTTAAACGGTCATTGAATGTCACTTTTTTGCTGGTACTTGAAAAGGTTGGCTTTGAAAACATAAAGGATGGCGACAATCCGGGCTTCACCGGACTTCGCCATAACCATATGTCAATGCTCATTAATATAACCATAAAATGCGATAACAGCTGCGATAATTGGATCGCTTCAACTACCGCAACCCCGATAAACATTGTCATTTGAAGAGGGCCGCGCAATTCCGGCTGACGTGCAATCCCTTCTACTGTACGACTGACAATCATACCGTACCAAACTCGCTCCTCCTAAAGCGGCTAAACCGATTGCAATTGCTCCTGCTAAAGCTTCCATTGAAATTTCCTCCTTTTATTAGTAAAGCTGGTTTGTTTTTAATTAATGGTCTGTGCTCACTTTTTGAGACATGTATACCATTGTTAAAATAGTGAAAATAAAGGCCTGTATAGCGCCAATGAATAAACTGAATCCCTGCCATGCCATTAGTGGAACACCTGATCCAATAAAGGCAAAAGCGCCTCCGGATGTAGCCATCGACACGATTAATCCCAGTAAAATTTCGCCTGCATAAATGTTCCCAAACAGACGCAACACCAACGTTATCGTTTGGTAAACTCTCAAAGATATTAAAGGTAATAAGAACGGCATCGGACGCAAATAACTTTACCATATTCCTTGACCCCTTGACCTATACCGTAAAAATGGGTTAAAATAACAACCATCGCTGCAAGGTTAAGGTGATTCCGGCATCGCAGTTGTGATTTCCACCATAAATCATGCCGACAACCCCATTGTTGCGACACGAGGATTACTACAAATATGTAAGAAATTAGTGTGAGTCCCAGAGGCAGAAACACCTTGCCTGTTTTCCAGTCCATCGTGTCGCCGATCATACCTTTCACAAAGTCGATTAACCACTCCATGAAGTTTTGTACGCCTGTCGGTTTCATTTGCAGTTTGCGACTTCCAACAACACCAATGATAAAGACAATTAAAGATGCAACGGCTATCATTAGCACGTTCGATAGGTTGAAATCCAGCCAGGATATTCCAAACACATCATGAACGATTGGTGCTTCATGATTCAATTTCTTCACCTCTTTCTATGCTTGACTTTCAGGAAAATACCTTATTCTAGCTGTTTTCCTTTTGCGGTGAAGGTTCGGATTCCAAACTCCAGCATCATAATACAATAGGATGTTCCCAACCCGGCGACAACAGCGAGAATATGGAAATATTCCTCAAAACGCGATGCAATGACAATAGCTAGTCCCACTGCAGCTAAACGCGAAAAGGTTCCGATTCCGTAAACTGATTTTCCTTCAGCTACAGCCTCACCGAGTAGTCTGATTTTTCGCTGCAAAATCCACATATTAAAAAAGCTGGCTGAACTTCCGAGCAATAGACCGAGGAAAATCGTTGGGTATGAGGAGAATCCTGCTCCCAATACCAAGAGTGCAAGAAGGTACAACATCCACTTACGCTGACGTATTACCATTTGATTATAATGTGACATCGTTCACACTTCCCCCAATAGAGGATGCCCAAAATTTTGAACATATTTTATTTTCTGAGTAGTGAGCATCGTCACGCCATATGTCGCGTTAAAAGGATATGATTAACACAGCATAAATACGTTGCACCTATCATGACTGAATTTGGTGAAACCATTACCATTCCACACTAAGCTAGTGTACATTAGCCGCTATCTATTGTCAATTAGAATCGGGTCAAAAAACACGGCTGCCATGATAAGGGTTTATGCATCGTCAATGGGCTGGTTCCGACATGATTTAAGCACATCCTGATTACTTATTATATAGGAAAAAAGCCACTTTTGTTGTGAACATTATTTGACAATCTATTCCTTTTTTTGATATATATCTGAAATGTTTTTAGAGGGTCTCAGCCAATATGCCGTGCTGTCCTTATGATTGCTCCTCAATATAAATTCCGGTCTGATAGCTTTCCATTTCGCCGGTTTCGAGTTTAACATTGATAACAGCCAGATACTGCCCCGGTTTCCCAAGCTCCGATTGATCAATCTGACCCTTATTCAAACCTACCTGCAGATCATCCGATGTCAGCAGTGTCCGTTCATATACAAGCGTTTGCGGGTGATATAACATAACATCAATGCTCTCAGCCGGATCGGTCAAATAAAGCTGGTAAGCATATGTGTCATCAGAAAATGGCTTCAATGTGAAGTCAAATCCCATTGCTTTCGGGTGGTCGGCTGTTTGATTAACAAAAAGGTAAGGAAGCTGATATTTCTCATCCTGCTGGTTCAATGTCAGCCAGCCTTGATGAATACCTTTATCGATTTGATTTCCATTAACCTTCAACTCGATAGGAACGGTCGTTGTTTCTCCCTTCTCCAGTGTGAAACTTAACGGCAGATCCCAGGTCAGCCCTTTTTCTTTGTCCGGTATGGAAAATCTATACGTCTGTGGCTCATCGGATTTATTTTCAATTTTTATATCCATTGTTTTCGTTTTCTGATTTCCGCCGATTTTGCCGAATGATAATAATGGGTCTTCAATGACCGTTGTACTATTGATGGCTTTTTCCGGCTGAATGTTGCCGGCACCCTGTATTATCGGTTCATAGAATTCTGAACCACCATCCCGGACTCTTGTTGCTGTCGTTTTTAACGCACCGGTCAACTCGCTGGCTGTCCAATCGGGATGAGCTTCCATTAAAAGGGCCATCGCTCCGGTAACTTGTGGAGCTGCCATGCTCGTACCCTGCAGCTCCTGATAGCCACCGGGAATCGTGCTTAAGATGTTTGTACCAGGTGCGCTGACGTCCGGTTTCAAATCCCAGTTCACGGTAACAGGCCCCCTGGAACTGAAATCAGCCATCGTTTGTTCGGTCGTTTCATATTCTGTTTCAAGGTAAAGATTGTTATCTTGACCATTTTGCATGAGCCATTCACCATCTTCCCGAGCGATTGACGCAACAGGTATCTCAATGGAATCTTGTGTATCAGACATCATACCCTGAAAGTGGCCCGGTTCATTATTGTATATGACAGCGGCAACTGCACCTGCTTCCTGTGCCTTGAGAGCCATCTCGGAAAAAGGCATTTCACCGCGTTCCATCAGGGCAATCTTCCCTTGAGCGTTCTGCCCGTTAAAAACGTCCACGTCATAGCTTTTGCCCAGTTTCCATGGCTTCGATCCTCCCATTTCGATCAGAGGAATATGTTTGTCCTGCAGCGATTCCACTAAATATGGAACGGTCAGCGGATTTGACGTCGCACCGACAGAAAGGGCATTGGCCGCTGTTGCCGGCGAACCGACTGTCCAATTTTCCGGACCGGCATTGCCATTTGCTATGACTACAGGCACACCAAGATCCACAGCCCGATCAACTGCAACACTGGTCGGGAAATCCGGGCCATTCACAGCATTTCCCAACGACAGATTGATAATATCGGCACCATCGTCAACCGCCTGTTCCAATGCAGCAATCACTTGGACGGACGTACCCATACCACCCGGACCCAGTGCACGATAAGCATGAATGTCGGCATCCGGAGCAACTCCCTGCAACTCACCGTCTGCAGCTATGATGCCTGCAACATGAGTGCCATGCATCGTTGGCATTCCTTCTGAAGCTTTTGTTTCCATTGGATCGTCATCAAGATCTACCAAATCGTAACCACCGGCAAAATTTCCAGCGAGGTCCGGGTGGTCGTAATCAATTCCCGTATCAATCACCGCAACCTGAACACCTTCTCCTGTGTAGGACGTCCGATTCAGAGCTGACGGCATCACGCTATTTTCAGTTTCCTCCAGGGCCTCCAGCTGTGTTTCATAAGTGGTGACGGGATGAACGGCCTGGATGAAGTCAAGTGATTCTATTTGTTCAAATTGCCTCGGATCTGCTTTCAAGGCCAGACCATTGAATAATGTTTCATATGAAGCAATCACGTCGATCTGGGGATGATATGTTTCAAGATACATTTTATGTTCTTCCGGATTTCCATCGACTTCAATGATGATGGACGCTTCTTCTGTATTATCGGTCATTGCTGTAACGGATGCCGGGAAGAGCGATATGGTAATGGTAATTGTGAGGAGCATTAAGAAACGATGCATGAATGAGACTCCTTTTCATGTTGATATATAGAGGTAGTATTTGAAACAGAAAGGGTTAACATACATTTGGTGCCTGCATATACGTTATGAAAAATGTTGGCTTCGTCTGTCGATGGTTCGGGGACCAATTTTCCTGTTTGTGATCAGACGTTCTCCGTGCTCGCGCCCATAAGGCCCATGTTTCGGTTCTCGCGCCCATGTTTCGGTTTTCCAGCCCATGTTTTAGCTTTCCAGCCCATGTTTCGGCTTTCCCGGCCCATGTTTCGGCTTTTCAGCCCATGTTTCGGCTTTCCGGCCCATGTTTCGGTTTTCCCGGCCCATGTTTCGGCTTTCCAGCCCATGTTTCGGCTTTCCGGCCCATGTTTCGGTTTTCCGGCCCATGTTTTAGCTTTCCAGCCCATGTTTCGGCTTTCCAGCCCATGTTTTGGTTTTTCGGCACATGTTTTAGCTTTCCAGCCCATATTTTGTTTTCCAGCCCATGTTTCGGTTTTCCAGCCCATGTTTTCTCGCACGCGCTCATGTTTCCCGTCTAGTGCCCATATCCTCAGCCTTACATACTTGCCTGAACACAACAGAGGATCCGGCTCATCGCCGGATCCTCCTTTTTCTGTTTATTTAAAGTCTCACTTGAATTATTTCGTCCCATATAACCGGTCACCGGCATCACCAAGCCCGGGAATAATATAGCCGTGGTCACTCAACTTTTCATCAAGAGCACCAAGAAAAATATCAACATCAGGATGATCGTTTTGAATGACCTCCACGCCTTCTGGTGCTGCAACCAGGCACATCAGGCGTATTTGCTTTGCTCCGCGTTTTTTCAAGGAGTGGATGGCATCATTGGCCGATCCGCCCGTTGCCAGCATTGGATCAATAACAATCAATTCACGTTCTTCAATGTCAGAAGGCAGTTTAATGTAATATTCATGCGGTTTCAGGGTTTCCGGATCACGATATAAACCGACATGTCCGACGCGGGCAGCCGGAATCAATTTCAGCATCCCATCGACCATGCCAAGCCCGGCGCGCAGAATTGGTATCAGTCCGATTTTTTTGCCGGCAAGCACCTGTGCTTGGGCTTCCATTACCGGGGTTTCAACCGTTTTTTCCTGCAATGGCAAATTACGTGTGATTTCAAACGCCATCAGCATGGCAACCTCATCAACCAGTTCGCGGAATTCTTTTGTTCCGGTATGTTTGTCGCGTATGTACGTCAATTTGTGTTGAATTAACGGATGATCCAGTACGTGTACATTTCCCATTTCACCGATCACTCCTTAATATTATTGGCATCCTTCAAATTGTACTGAAAAATGGACATGCTTGCAAGTACGATTGAAAGTTGAAAAAAATATGTAATGTAAGCACAGGATTGATCTGATTCTCAAGTCTTGCAATCTTAGACGATGATTTTTGGCCGCTGCCAAAAATCGCCCCCCTTCTGAATTCCGGTACTATTGTTGCGCAAAATCATGTGCTGGTCGCGGAAAATAATATGTTTGAGTGCTCTTGCTTAAGGTTTGAGGCGGATTCGCTCAGGTTCAGACTGCTCTTGCTCTGGTTCAGAATGCTCCCGCTCTGGTTTGAGGCGATCTCGCTCAGATTTAGAGCTGATTCGCTCACTGTGCGAAATCCCCGTTTGTCGCGCGAATAACCTAATTATCGCGCGATTCACTTCCGAATAGCGCGATTCCCCACAATGAAAAAGGATGTCCCCCAAAAAGGAACATCCCTTCACTTACACATATAATGGAAATTGACCAGTCAGCGCTTTGACCCGTTCTTCTGCTTCACGCAAAACATTTTCATCCTCATGATTTCTCAAAACTGAGGCGATAATCCCGGCAATTTCTTTCATTTCCGCTTCTTTAAAGCCACGTGATGTCACAGCTGCCGTGCCGATACGCATGCCACTCGTGACAAATGGGCTTTCTGTATCAAATGGGATTGTATTTTTATTTGCGGTAATCCCGATATCATCCAGTACGTTTTCAGCGACTTTGCCGGTAAGATTTAATGGCGTGACATCAAGCAGCAATAGATGGTTATCCGTTCCACCTGATACGACGCGGACACCCTCATCCGTCAAGGCATCGCTTAATGCTTTTGCATTCTGGATGATTTGCTTCGAGTACGTCTTGAATTCATCAGACATGGCTTCTTTAAAGGAAACGGCTTTAGCTGCGATGACATGCATCAGCGGGCCGCCCTGCATACCCGGAAAGACGTTTTTATCGATTATCTTTGCATACGCATCTTTACATAAAATCATCCCGCCGCGTGGACCGCGCAACGTTTTATGTGTTGTTGTCGTTACAAAGTCAGCATACGCTACCGGATTTTGATGAAGTCCGGCTGCAACAAGTCCGGCAATGTGTGCCATGTCAACCAGCAGATATGCGCCTGTTTCATCGGCAATTTCCCGGAATTTGGCAAAATCAATTTCACGCGAATAGGCACTCGCACCAGCGACAATCAGTTTCGGTTGTACTTCCTTGGCACGCTCGAGTACGGCATCATAATCAAGCCGTTCTGTCTCCTGATCAACACCGTAATCAACGACATGATACATCTTTCCGCTGAAATTCACGGGGCTCCCATGTGTTAAGTGCCCGCCATGATTCAAATTCATGCCAAGAATGGTGTCTCCCGCTTCCAACACGGAAAAGTAGACTGCCATATTGGCCTGCGCACCGGAATGTGGCTGTACATTGGCATGGTCTGCACCGAAAAGTTCTTTCGCCCGGTCGCGTGCCAGATTTTCGGCGACGTCAACATACTCGCAGCCGCCATAATAGCGTTTGCCCGGATAGCCTTCTGCATACTTATTTGTGAGGACTGAACCCATGGCTTCCATAACAGCTTCGGATACAAAGTTTTCCGAGGCAATCAGTTCAATCTTTTCCTGCTGGCGTGTTTTTTCCCCGTGTATTGCTTCATACAATTCATGATCAGTCTGCTTTACATGTTCCATATGTCGTTCCCCCTTGTTTTATGGTGTCGTTTAATCTGCATTATCAATCAAATCAGCATCGCAACCTTGGATCCTGATGGATTGCCTATTCTGTAATGGCTTCGGCAGTTTCTTTATCATAGACTGCGCGCTTGCCGCCGATTAATTTTGGTCGGGTACGTGCAGCCGTCACCCGGGCGTTCCCTATGCTGCGCTGTTCAAACCGGAGCGGTACAGCAATCGGCTTTAAGTGCATGCCGATCATTGTTTCACCAATATCGATGCCGCTGTTTGCCTTAATGGTTTCAACAACGACAGGGTTTTTCATATTTTTATAGGCGAACGACGCCATTGAACCGCCTGCACGCGGAACCGGAATAGCGGTAACTTCCTCCAGGTTGTGGCGCTGCATTGTTTCCTTTTCCACCACCAGGGCGCGATTTAAATGTTCACAGCATTGGAAAGCAATCACAATACCAGTATCCGCTTGCAACGCTGACAGCTCTTCAAAAAGAATGGCGGCCAATTCCTCACTGCCGGACGTGCCAATTCGCTCACCTGAAACTTCGCTGGTGGAACAGCCGACAACAAATACATCACCTGCATTTAAATGACCGCTCCCGAGCCATTCAGTGGATATAGCCTCCATATCGCGCCTGACCTGCTCTTTGAAATCCATCACAACTCACCTGCCCCCTGTTTAGGTTCGCCATATGCATGACCTGCACTCTGCAGGCCGAAACGCCCACAACAACATTTCCAGGCTATTGACTCCTATCAATCTTTCGGGCCAGCTCATCAATATGCTTTTTTATCTCTCCCAATGTTTTCTGATAAATGCCCAAATCACCGCCAAACGGATCCGAGATATCATAATTGATTAAACTGGCTTCAAGCTTTTGAATGTTTTCCCAATCATTCTGCAAATATTTCTTAAGTTCTTGTTCAAGTTTATGATTGTCCATTTTATGCTGATTCTTTTGAATGTATTGCGATCGCTTCTCCTCATAATCAGCATACTGTTGTTTCAATTCATTCCAAATTTTTTTATCAGCATGGGAAACATATTCTTTTAATGTATAATATTTTTCCTGGAAATCAGGGTATTCCATGATCAGTGACTGTTTGTGCTGTGTTGTCATGGTAAGTACCAAATCTGCCCAATGCAGCAATTTAGCGGTTACCGGCTGTGATTTCGCAGTCAGCGTCACGCCCTCGCGTTTCAGCGCTTCAACAGCATGATCATTCGGGCGTTGATTTTTCACAGCAAAAATACCCGCCGATTGCACCTCTGCTTCGGGGATCCTATCTTTCAGCAGTGCTTCCGCCATCGGGCTTCGGCACGTATTTCCTGTACATATGAACAATATCTTCATTGGGAGACCTCCGTATTGAAATCCTATCCAAACTATATCATAGAATGGTATGGTTGTCAGAAAAAAATCAGGAAAAACACGTTATGGAAATCTGCTTGTTCCTGTCACCCAAGTTAAAATGATGGACTTTTTAACGACTCATCGAAAAAAAGACCCTCCATCATTTCACAGAGCGTCTTTAGCCAAACACTATATGTAATCCAAATCCGCAAAGTATGCTGCCGCCCAATATTTCACTGTACACACCGAGCAAGCCGTGCATTTTCCGTCCTAAAATCATACCAGCCCACGTAAGGATCATGCTGGCCATTCCGAAAAATAAGAGCGCAATAACTATTTTTACTTCCGATAAGCCAAGACTGAGGCCCACCGAAAAACTGTCCAGGCTGACACTCAACGCAAAAAAGATCAATCCGATTCCGACCGGTTGTACCAGTTTTTGTGATTCATGATTAAAGGCGGAAAAAATCATTTGTGCACCGATTCCAACAAGCAGCAATCCGCCGGTAAGTGTCGCAAAATCGCCAATCTGTGTCGAGATTGCCTGTCCCAGCACAATACCGATAAACGGCATAAGCATATGGAACAAACCGATAACGGCACCAACGATGGCAATCCGTTTCAGCCTGATTCGCTGCATTCCCATACCGAGACTAACAGAAAAAGCATCCATCCCTAAGGCAACCGCCATAAAAATTAATGAAACGATTTCACCTATATAATAAACCGACATCAAAATCCCCCTCAGACATGCTATTAGACTATATGCCTGTCCGAGGGTGAATATGAGTCAATCAGGTGACTCACAACCTGAAAATCAAGTTGTCCACAGGGTTCATATGCTGGATGATTTAACTGTCCACATACGCAGTGGCAGCTTTTTCCAAGCGATTCATGATAGCCTGTCCAATGTCTGTTCGCGGAAACGTTTCACACACAATCAGGTCTACATCCCCATTTTTAAATACACGCAATGCATCATACAGAGTTGCTGCAATATCACGCAAATCGGAGCCAAGCGTTATGATGCGGTCTGCCTGTAATCTATTTGCCGTTTGGGTACTGGCCATGACGCCAATTCGTTTCGCATCATCCCGTTCTCTATCAATGACCGCCTGAATGTTTTCCGGCGAACCAGCCACCAGCCACATGGGAACGTCAGGTGCATAGTGCTTATATTTCATCCCCGGGGCTTTAGGCTTGTCTGCCGTATTGGCCAGTGCCGGGTCAACCATAACAGAGCCTACTGCCATCTCGAGCTGCGCTTTCGTGATGCCGCCAGGTCTGAGGATTACCGGTATTTCCTGTGTACAATCAATGACCGTCGATTCCAATCCAACACCGGTTGCACCTGCATCAACCAATCCGGCAATTTTCCCCTGTAAGTCTGCCCAGACATGGTCAGCGGTTGTCGGACTTGGTTTTCCGGAAATATTCGCACTCGGAGCGGCAACGGGAATATCGCACGTCTTCAGCAGGTTTTGGGCAACCGGATGGTCCGGAATCCGCACCCCGATTGTGGATAACCCCGCCGTTACATTGCTCGCACACGTGCCATTACTCGGCAAAACGATCGTTATCGGTCCCGGTGTAAAGGTATCAATCAGCTTTTCAGCAACAGAAGGAAGGGTGGTAACCAATCTGCTCAGCTGCTTTTTCGTGGCAACATGAGCAATCAATGGATTATCTTCCGGTCTTCCTTTCGCTTCAAAAATACCTGAAACAGCCGCCTCATCCGTTGCATCTGCGCCAAGACCATAAACCGTTTCAGTCGGAAAAGCTACCGTCCGGCCGTTCCGTAATCGATCAGCCGCTTCTTCAATCGCCTGCTGTTCAGGCTGTCTTTCATCAATGTACCATCGTTTCGTCTGCATCCCTGCTGTCCCTCTTTCCTATCATGTCCTTTTTGAAAACGTGAAGGTATACTACAATTTGCGTATTATTAAGCATAAGTACGCTATTTTCCCATATTGTCTATCCTAAGCTAATTTTGCGGTTTCTTAAAGTATTAAAAAACCGGGACTTATCATGAGGTCTGTGTGCTCCACTTATGCACACGCAGGCCAAAAGAAAAGATAGCCTGCAGAAACTTTTCCACAGACTATCCACAATTCTCCGGAAACACTATTACTTCCACTTTAGTCGGTCATCATCCAAAAACTCCGGGCGTTAACACCAATGGCACCCGAGTAATATCAGCAAAAGCCGATTTAATTTTCCACAATGCTGTGCATAGTTTTTCAAGTTTGTTCACGTGTTTTTAACAGGTTTTCCACAACAAATTGTGCATGAATGTGGATAATGTGAAATTCCTTAGCTTATAACATATCAGGAAACGTTATACGTCCACCAGTTTCCTTCCTTATCAGGTGCTTCACTTACAAACGCGTTTTCTTTTTGTGGATAAAATTGCAATGCTTCAAGCAAAATATCGACCATTGGCTGATGACTGTGGACAAAAACTTGCTTGGCTTGTTTTTCTTTGGCCAATGCCAAGATCGTTTCCAATAAAACAGGCAAAGATGTTGCGGCATTTTTCGTCACGTAAAGTTGTTTCAGCCAGTAAATATCGTCATCAACCGTATCCAGAACAAAACAGCCCTCAATCTTCTCTTTCAGTTCCACGACATAGCCTTTCTCCAGCAATAGTCCCCGTTCGACGTCCTGGTTATGCTGCAAAAATTCTTCCAGTTTTTCCGTTGAAGCATGATTAGCTGCGATGATCTCCATTTTTTCCACCTCTATGATTTGAATTCTTTTCTAGTAAGTTATGCAGAAACTAGAAAATCTATGACCTAACTGAACCATTCAAAGAGAAAAAATTTAACCTCGGCCTCTTCCTCTTCATCTTTGTCTTCATCCTGTGTTTCTTCATCGGTTTCGGCTTCTTCCGCTTCAGCTACACTGGCGCCATTTGAAAAGTCCAGAAAGCAGAGTGGCGGGAATAACACACACCACCAGTTATCACCCTGACCTTCCCCAAGCGTAATCAAAACAGCCTCATATTCACCCGGGGGGTACATATATGAACCATAGAGTTTAGCCGGGAATGTAACATTTTTACCGTATTCAACATTGGCGTCCTGCTGATTATTTTCTGCTTCCAAGACGTCGTTCACAATCGTATTGATCTCCGGGATACGTGATTCAATCAGCTTTCTGGCTTCGTCGATGTCCGTCATGTGCTCTACCCACTCGGTTATGGCATTATTCACCTCATCACGGACCTTCCGCTTTAAAGCCTGATCCTCCTCACTGTCACTATTGGCCAGGATACGCAAACGAATCGCTTCATCCGGAATAACTTTTATATCAGACTGGGCGCTGTACCCATTTTCTTCACTAATACTCTTAACCGGCATGGCAAAAATAATAATAAAAATGATAATAGCCGATACTGCTAACTTTCGCATCGTAAAAAAACCCCTCTCCAATCTGAATGACGTTTCTCTTTAGAAACAGTTTGGACAGGGGGGATTCTTTTCATACTATGAATCTATTAATTTTTTGTGGGACATGGGGTCTGACCCCGCGTCCCACTGATAATCCGATCTTTTCCATTCATGTCTTTTATAATCGCAACATCCATTTCCGGAAAAGCCGTTTGTAATAGGGATTGGACATCTTTGCCTTGCTGATGGCCAATTTCAAAAAAACAAAAGCCGTCTTGTTTCAGGGTTTCAGGCAGCCTGCTAATGATTGCTTTGTACGAAGCCAGACCATTATTATCTGCAAAAAGTGCCTGTTCCGGTTCAAAATTTTTCACTGTATCGGATAGCTCTGTTTTTTCAGCTGGTGCGATATACGGTGGATTGGATACAATTATATCTGCTTGGATATGATGTTCGATCAGCGGCTCCACGTAATCACCCTCAAGGAAAATAACATGTGCACCTAATCGTTCCGCATTTTGACCGGCAATTTCAAGTGCATCCGGGGAAATATCGGTCGCATAAACGACTGCATTCGGCAGCTCCAGCGCCAACGTTACAGCGATGATCCCGCTTCCGGTTCCTATATCAACAATTGTGTGCGGTTCATCTGAGACTGTTTCCACAATATGCTGAATGAGTTCCTCTGTTTCTGGGCGCGGTATCAATGTATGTCCATTAACCTGGAAGCGACGGCTGTAAAAACAGGCATAACCGGTCATATGTTCAAGGGGCATCCCGGTTTTTGCATGCTCGGTTACAGCACGATTGAATTGATTGATGACATCTTCCGGTACCGGGTCGCGCATCATCATGAAAAATTTTGACCGTGACACACCTAGATAATACTGCAAAAGCAGTTCAGCCACTTTTGCCTCGCGATTATTTTCCTCTAAAAAAAGAGAAGCCCGGTGCAGGACTTCATGTAGCTTCGGTTCTTTATCCATTATCTTCATTCACCAATTTCTTCAAGTTTCTGTGTTTGTTCTTCCAGAAGCAGGGCATCGATAAACTCATCCAATTTCCCCTCCATCACCTGATCAAGCTTCTGAATCGTCAAGCCAATACGATGATCCGTTACACGGGTCTGTGGAAAATTGTATGTCCGAATACGTTCTGAACGGTCACCAGTACCCACTGCCGATTTACGATTCTCATCGATTTCTGCCTGAGCTTCTTGCTGGAACTTGTCATAAATCCGTGCACGCAGCACTTTCATCGCTTTTTCCCTGTTTTTGATTTGCGACTTTTCATCCTGACAGGATACAACAATTCCGGTCGGATCATGCGTTAGCCTGACAGCAGACATGGTCGTATTGACACTTTGGCCGCCGGGGCCGCTTGAAGCGAATGTGTCCATCCGAATATCCTTCTCATTGATATCCACTTCCACATCTTCAGCCTCAGGCAAAACAGCTACCGTAGCAGTCGAGGTATGAATTCGGCCGCCGGATTCTGTTTCCGGGACGCGCTGCACGCGGTGTGCACCATTTTCATACTTCAGTTTGGAGTAAGCGCCGGTACCTTTTACCATGAAAATAATTTCTTTATACCCGCCGACACCGGTTGACGTCGCTTCAACGACATCAATTTTCCAACCATGTGTTTCAGCGTATTTGCTGTACATACGGTAAAGGTCACCGGCAAATAAAGCTGCTTCATCTCCGCCGGCAGCTCCGCGAATTTCCATGAAGACATTCTTATCGTCATTCGGATCTTTCGGGAGGAGTAATATTCTTAAGTTCTCCTCAAGCTCTTGTTCTTTTTCGGAAAGATCCTCGATTTCGGCTTTTGCCATTTCCTGCATGTCATCATCGGATTCATCTTCAAGCATTTCTTTTGCATCTTTCAATTGTTTTTCCACGTCTTTATACGTTCGGTAAGTCTGTACAACCTCTTCAAGGTCAGACTGTTCTTTGGAATACTCACGCAGTTTTTTCGTATCACTTATAACATCAGGGTCACTTAGTAACTCGTTCAATTTATCATAGCGCTCTTCCAGCGATTGTAAACGGTCTAACACAACGGTCACCTCTTTTCGATTAACAGTCTAATTATAATATACTCATGCAGGGAGGTCAAAATTAGCAGGGGCTTAATCCCGAAGCAACCCGCTTCTCTACGGACATCACATAGAATCCTTCCCCCGAATGACCTCAAGCATCAATTCCAAACTTCGCTTCATTTCATCATAAAAAAGACTAAGGAGTGGATAAAAATCACCATTATCCGCCTGAGCCAATGCTTGATAATAATCCTCCCGTTTTTCATTTTTTATGACGATCGGAGGGTAACCGGCTTTCATGACAATCAAGTTCATGATCAGCCTGCCAACTCGACCATTCCCATCATCGAAAGGGTGAATCGCAACAAAGCGATGGTGTGCTTTTGCGGCTAATTCTACCGGATGGTATTGGTTGCCATTTTGAACTTCTCATCCATCAATTCCATGATCTCCGCCGACAGCGGTCTGTAGTCATCGAGTGTTTGTTTTAATACCGTTAGTTTACTTAGATCAACCATTTTACCAGCCCCCAAACAGGATTTCCGAAAAATTTGTCAACATTAGTATGTATGATAACCAAGCTTATTGCAATTGTTCCAAACAAGGGGCAGAGGCCAGAAGTCAGACTTGAGGAAATCGGCGAATTAGCCGATTTCAAGATTGAAGTCTTCATCTGAAATGTTATATTTCTGATCTCATAAAAAAGAGCGCCGCAGCACTCTTTTTTACTCAGATATTTCAGTTATGGCTTGTACATTTTTATGACCGGGCTTATTTGGAACGTCGTGATGGTGGCGGCACCTTGGTTCATACGATTCCGAAGCCCCCACCATGATGACCGGATCATCATATGATGCAGGTCTGCCATCAATCAAACGCTGCGTACGATTAGCCGGTGAACCGCAGATCGGGCAAATGGCGTTCAATTTTGAAATGGATTCGCTTTGTGCCATAAGTTTTGGCATTGGGCCGAATGGTTCCCCGCGGAAATTAGTGTCCAGACCCGCGGCAATGACACGAATTCCATCGTTTGCAAGCTCATTAGCTACTGAGATGATATTATCATCAAAGAATTGGGCTTCGTCAATTCCGATGACATCGATATGATGCTGCTGCAGGTATTCCAATATGTTATCCGAATCCTTCACCGGACGTGCAATAATTGACGTACCATTATGCGATATAACTGACTCTTCAGCATATCTGTCATCTATGACCGGTTTAAATACGCGTACCGATAAATTGGCATAAGTTGCACGGCGAACGCGTCGTATCAGTTCTTCTGATTTCCCGGAGAACATACTGCCGCAAATGACTTCAAGCCATCCGCTATGTTTCATCACGTACATATGCCGGAGCTCCCTTCCAAATCGTATTTCTATTATGTATGATTAGCTTATCGTTATTTCAGGCAAATTTTGAAAAAGTCATTTCCAGAGATATTCCCTGTTACAAAGTGAAAAAACAGGCAACGTGTAGACATATTGCCTGTTTTTTATATGAATCCTCAGCTTTTTATTTCATATTATATTTTCTCTTGAATCGGTCGACACGTCCACCGACTTTGTCAGCTTTTTGTTTTCCGGTATAGAATGGGTGTGAAGCTGAGCTGATTTCAACACGAATTAGCGGGTACGTGTTGCCATCTTCCCATTCAATTGTTTCTTCGGAAGATTGTGTTGAACCGCTCAAGAATTTATAATCTGAGCTTGTGTCCAGGAAAACAACTTTTCTGTATTCCGGATGAATTTCATTTTTCATATCCTTCCACTCCTTCTTGCCCTGAATCCTTATGCATTCAGAGTTATTATAAGAGCCGTTACAGGTCTCATGTCCTTATCTACAGAAAGATTATAACAGCGCAACGTTATGATTGCAATAGTCAATCATTGCCTGTCATTTTCTTCATACTTCAGCCTTTTTTCATACAAAATATCATATTTCAAAGAACCGTTTAGAAGGGCTAATTCACAAATTTGTTGCTTTTCGGGTTGCTAGCAAGGCTATATACCCTAAACTATTCCAAAACAACAAAGTTTAAGAAAACAGCCTTAAGCAAACAAACTACCCTTTCGTTCCCTTACGTTTCATTTCATCCTCCATTTGCTGGAAGAATTCATCGTTATTTTTCGTTGATCTGAGACGTTTCAGGAAGCGGTCGAGGAAATTATGGGAATCCTGCATTGTTTTCCGGATGGCCCAGATTTTGTCAAGATGATCTTTCGAGACAAGCAATTCCTCTTTCCGTGTACCGGATTTCAGTATATCAATAGATGGGAAAATCCGGCGTTCAGCGAGACTGCGATCCAAGTGCAGTTCCATATTGCCCGTTCCTTTAAACTCTTCATAGATAACATCGTCCATTCGGGAACCCGTGTCAATTAAAGCCGTCGCCAGGACGGTAAAACTGCCGCCTTCTTCGATATTCCGCGCTGCACCAAAAAAGCGTTTCGGGCGGTGGAATGCTGCTGGATCAATCCCGCCGGAAAGTGTCCGGCCGCTTGGCGGAATGACCAGATTGTAGGCACGGGCAAGCCGTGTGATGCTATCCATCAGGACAATGACATCACGCTTATGCTCCACCAGACGCATCGCCCGTTCCAGAACAAGTTCGGAAACTTTGATATGGCTTTCCGGAACCTCATCAAAAGTGGAGCTGACGACATCCACGTCCTCGTGAACCGAACGCTCAATGTCGGTTACTTCTTCAGGACGCTCGTCCACTAGTAAAATAATCAATTTAGCATGCGGATGGTTCGCTGAAATACTATTGGCAATTCCCTTCAGAAGCACTGTTTTACCGGCTTTTGGCGGTGCAACAATCAGTCCGCGCTGCCCAAAGCCAACCGGTGTCATCAGGTCAATAATCCGGGTCGACAAATTTTTGGTCTCGCGTTCCAGTTGCATGAAACGGTCAGGATATAATGCCGTGAGTGCCGGAAAATGCACACGTTCTTTTGACGTTTCGGGGTCCACCCCGTTCACTGCGTCAACATGCAGCAAGCCGTAATAACGTTCATTTTCTTTTGGCGGACGTACTTTGCCGGATACTTTATCCCCATTTCTTAAATCAAAACGGCGGATTTGTGATGCGGAAATATAAATATCTTCTGCACTTGGGGAATAATTGATTGGACGAAGAAAGCCAAATCCTTCTGAAGGTATTACTTCTAAAATCCCATCCATGAATAAATAACCGTCTTTTTCAGCCTGTGCTTTCAGAATTGAAAAAATGAGTTCTTTTTTTGTAAGTTTTGCATAATACGATACTTTGTATTCCCGTGCCAGAGCATAAATTTCCTTTAACGTTAATGTCTCCAGATGGGAAATAGTTAAGGATGCCATTAAATCACCACACCTATTCATTTTTAAATTGTTCAAAAAGTTTGTTGAAAATGATACAGAGGAACTTCGACCAAACATTGACATGTCCAATGGTGAACGGAGAAATCATCAACTCCGATAAAAGTCCATTGCTCACATTTGCAGAGCGGCTTCTTTTTCGGAGGTCGGCCCCTTAATCCACTTTTTAAACGTTTATTGATTATCGTGAAATTTATGAATGTTTCTCTTTCTATTTATTTGAATGGTAACTATAGGAAGAGTTTGCAGGAAGCTAGAATGGAAGTTTTCCTATTTTACAACTATCATTACCGGGTTTCCCCTTTAATAAACATATCCATCATACCTTTTTCTGGATTGATATTCAATACCATTTCACATATTTTTGCCTGCAGAATGGACGCCTGCATAATAATAGTTAAGGAAGCCAATCAATCATTTGGCTTCCTATCAGGTTATTTATAATTTAGTTCGATTAAGATTTAATCACGAGGTTAGGTTTTTTCTTGAGACTATGATCGCCATCAATAAAACGCACTGTTCCACTTTTAGCGCGCATAACCACCGTTTGTGTTGTTGCTTTTGCCCCTTTAAATTGAACACCTTGCAGCAATTCGCCATCAGTAATGCCGGTTGCAGCAAAAATAGCATCATCACCGCCGCAGAAATCGTCCATATAATAGACTTTATCCAAGTCGGGAATACCCATTTTATGGCAGCGTTCCACTTCTTCATCATTGGACGGGATGAGCTTTCCCTGGATTTCCCCGCCAAGACATTTTAATGCCGCTGCACTGAGAACACCCTCAGGAGCACCGCCGATTCCCATTAAAATATCAACACCGGTATCATCGAAAGCCGTATTCATAGCAGCAGCCACATCACCATCCGTGATTAATTTAATTCGTGCCCCGGCTGCACGGATTTCTTCAATTAACGTTTCATGCCGCGGACGATCCAGAACAATGGCCACGACATCCTCGACCGCTTTATTTTTTGCCTCAGCAACGGCTTTTAGATTGTCCAGTGTCGAAGCGTTAACATCAACTTTACCGACTGCTTCAGGACCGACGGCAATTTTTTTCATATACATGTCAGGTGCATGCAGCATGTCACCTTCATCGGCAATCGCAATGACAGCAAGTGCGTTCCATGTACCTTGTGCAACGATATTGGTGCCTTCTACCGGATCCACAGCAACATCGACTTTCGGACCAGAACCGGTGCCAAGTTTTTCACCAATATACAGCATTGGTGCTTCATCCTTCTCACCTTCACCAATAACAACGGTTCCCTGCATCGGGATTGTATCAAATACATCGCGCATAGCTGATGTAGCCGCATCGTCTGCCTCATTCTTTTTACCGCGTCCCATCCAGCGTGCAGATGATTGCGCCGCTGCTTCGGTAACGCGGACGAGTTCCATTGATAAACTTCTTTCCATATTTCCCTCTCCTTTTTTAAAAATATCCTCATCCCAAAAGGATTTACATATGGAGGGGCTTCTCTTTTTTAAGTTCTCCTCGTGTACTCATCAGGAATCTTGAAATTGTTCGATTTCCTGCTCGTTCATTTCTTCCCGCCATACATTGGCACCAAGGTTGTTTAATTTCTCAGTTATCTTCTCATAACCCCGGTCAATATGGTCGACGCCTGTGATTTCGGTAATGCCATTTGCCATCAGTCCGGCAACGATGAGTGATGCACCGGCACGCAAATCACTGGCTTTCACTCGTGCTCCTTCCAGCTGAACAGGTCCGCTTACAATCACTGATCCGCCTTCCACTTTTATGGCTGCATTCATGCGTCGTAATTCATCGATGTGTTTTAGGCGAGCGGAGTAAATCGTGTCCGTTATAATACCTGTATTGACTGCTTTCGTCAATAATGCTGTGAATGGCTGCTGGAGATCAGTCGGAAACCCGGGATAAACTAACGTTTTGACATCGACACTTTTAAGCGGATGCTTCGGAGCGATGTATAACTGCTCATCGTTTTCCTCCACTGTCACACCCATTTCTTCCAGTTTGGCCAATAATGGTTCCAGGTGCTGCGATATCACATTGTCAATGATCACTTCTTTGCCCTGCGCTGCAGAAGCTATGGCATATGTACCGGCTTCAATCCGATCAGGAATAATCGTATGCTGACAGCCATGCAGTGATTCGACACCTTCAATCCGGATCACATCTGTTCCGACACCTTTAATATTGGCTCCCATATTGGTCAGGAGTGTAGCAACATCAATGATTTCCGGTTCTTTTGCGGCATTTTCAATGATCGTTTTTCCTTTTGCTTTCACAGCAGCAAGCATAATATTAATGGTTGCACCTACACTGACAACATCAAGGTAAATTCTGGCACCACGGAGCTGATTAGCGCGGATATAAATAGCACCTTGCTCATTGGTTACTTCAGCTCCCAAAGCCTCAAACCCTTTAATGTGCTGATCAATCGGACGCGGTCCCAAATGACAGCCGCCAGGGAGGCCGATAACCGCCTGGTTGAATTTTCCAAGCATCGCACCCATAAAATAATAGGAAGCCCTGAGTTTTTTGACTTTTCCGTTTGGCAGGGGCATTGATACCATATTCTCCGGATCAATGTGCACCGTCTGCCCATCCCAGCTGACTTTCCCACCTATTTCTTCCAATAAATCACCAAGTGTATAAACGTCTGATATGTCAGGAAGTCCCTCAATCATGACGTGTGAATCGGCTAAAAGTGCGGCAGGCAGTAACGCAACAGCACTATTCTTTGCGCCGTTTACCCGTACCTTGCCATTTAATGAATGACCGCCTTCAATTAATATTTTTTGCATTTGCAGCACCCCGCTTCCGGACGTCTTACACTTCTGTCCCAGGTCTCCGTTTTTCTCCCTGCCCTGATTTTCCATTTGGATGTTTAGCAAAGTCAATTCTATTCAACCCGCACCCCGAATACACGTGCTCGTCACGTTGCAAGTTATTTCGGCGAAGCCTACGTTCCTCGCAACTCGAAGCTAATTCGGTGGATGATTTGCTCGTCGTGTTGCATGACTTTTCGGTGATGAAGCACTCCTCGCAGAAAAGCATTGCTCGTCGCTTTCCGAGGGCGGCTGGTACGCTTTTCAGATAATAGCCTTCTATTTTATGCATTCATTCTGTGCTAAGAGGCAGCAGAATCTCTATTTCTGTTTATTCCAGTCTGCCAGGAATTTTTCAATACCTTGATCTGTCAATGGATGTTTTACCAGAGAACCAAGCACTTTATATGGAATTGTGGCTATATGCGCACCATTAACAGCAGCATCTGTCACATGCAATGGATGCCTGATGGATGCCGCGATGATTTCCGCTCCAATATCGTGATAATCAAATATTTCCCTGATGGTAGAAATTAAGTCCATACCATCATGACCGATGTCGTCCAGACGGCCAAGGAAAGGCGAGACATATGATGCGCCTGCACGTGCAGCCAGCAGTGCCTGATTCGCATTAAAAATTAACGTAACGTTTGTTTTGATATTTAAATCGCTGAACGCTTTAACGGCTTTCAGACCTTCCAGCGTCATGGGAACTTTAACCGTAATGTTCGGTGCAATTGCAGCCAGTTCTTTCCCTTCTCTGATCATACCATCTGCATCTTCCGAAATAACTTCTGCACTGACGGATCCGGAAACTTCATCCGTAATTTCCTTCAACCGATCATGAAACGAAACACCTTCTTTGGATACAAGGCTCGGATTGGTCGTGACACCTGCCAGAATGCCCAGTTCATTGGCAGAGCGGATGTCATCAATGCTTGCAGAATCCAGGAAAAATTTCATCAGTAAAACCCTCGCTTTCTCAAATTTCACGGCCAATTCGAGGCAATACCAGAATTGCCCCGCAGCCATTATTATGACATTCGATTCTTAAAGTGCCATTACAGTATTATGGAATAGCCAAACGTGCGCATTTTTCAATTTTTCCATCGATACGTGTGGCATACAGTTCATGACTTAGAATAACATATAAATTAATTATAGTATAAGAATACCAACAAGAATTTAAAGGCGCAAGCTGCAAAATCAGATTGTCTGTAATCCGGCTCTTAATCAAAAATACAGCAGGAAAATCTGCTGCATTTTTCACCCTATATATGATGATTATGACAAAAATGACTATTAATTCAATATACGTTTGACAAAACTGTTAAGCTCTTGAATATTGAATGGTTTGGCAAATACCTCCTTTATTAAGCTGAATTGCTGCAGGTCTTTCCTGGCATCTTCAGCCAAACCACTCATAACAATTGCCGGGATATAAATCTGATTATGCTCCAATTGGTTTAACACTTCCAGACCATCAACCACCGGCAATTTGTAATCCAATATAAGCAAATCAAATGATTCACGGTATAGTTTGTCGAGAGCCTCTTTGCCTGTTTCAGCCGTCGTCACATCATACCCTTCTTCCATGAACACCTCCTGTATTAACATTCGTATTCCCGGTTGATCATCTACAACCAATATCTTCTTCGTCATGCTTGAGCCACCCCCTTACTCTATATCAAAATTCGACAAAAAATCCCAAAATCCTTCTTTTTAAAGAACACAGAATTCAATTTGACTATATAAAGGGGCAGCATTTTTATTTAAAAGACTGTTATCGAAATTTATCCTTCTTTAACTAAATTGGCGTTTTTAAAAGAACAGGCCTAAATAAAGAAACGAATAGTTGTTCTTTATCCAGGCCTTTCATCATGGGTCTTTTGATATGCTTTAAAATTCAATCACCGGTTATATACCTGGTGAATTTGGCTGTCATTTTTGGGAGGCGGCACCGACAAACCCCTGAAATAAGCCTTGTGGGCGGGTCGGGCGTGACTTGAATTCAGGATGGAATTGGCATGCGACAAACCACGGATGATCAGCCATTTCGATTGTTTCAACCAGCCGGTCATCCGGACTTGTTCCTGATAGAATCATGCCGTTTTCCTGCATTCGCTCCCTGTAATGATTATTAACTTCGTAACGGTGGCGATGGCGCTCATAGACAAGATCTTCTTCCCCATATGCTTGCTTTGTTTTCGTACCATCCATTAATTTGCATGGATAACTGCCAAGCCTTAATGTGCCGCCCAGGTCGGATATATTTTTCTGTTCAGGCAGCAGGTCAATAATCGGATGTGGGGTGTCCGGATCAATTTCAGCAGAATGCGCATTTTCCAACCCCAGTACATTTCGAGCAAATTCGACAGTCGCAAGCTGCATTCCGAGACAAATACCTAAAAATGGTTTCTTATTTTCACGGGCATAACGAATCGCTTCAAGTTTGCCCTCAATTCCGCGATCACCAAAACCGCCCGGGACAAGTATACCATCCACATCTTCAAGCTCACGTTTGATCGATTCATTATCCTGCTTTTCCGAGTTGATCCATTTAACCTGGATATCTGAATCATATGAAAAGCCGGCATGTTTTAATGCTTCAACAACAGAAAGATAAGCATCCGGGAGTTCAACATATTTTCCTACAAGGCCGATTACAGTGGTGTGAGGCAAATGGTGCACGCTTTCAATCAGTCCTTCCCATTCATGCATATCTGCTTCATCACAGTGAAGCCCCAGATGATCACAGGTCAATTGGTCCAGCTTCTGCTGTTGAAGTGCAATCGGTACCTGATACAATGTGTCTGCATCAAGCATCTCAATGACTGCCTGTTTATCCGTATCACAAAATAGCGCAATTTTTTCTTTCATTTCTTCGCTGATCGGCAGTTCCGAACGCAGAACAATCACATCCGGCTGAATGCCCAATGAGCGCAATTCCTTCACACTATGCTGGGTCGGCTTTGTTTTAACTTCGCCCGCCGCTTTAATATATGGCACAAGTGTACAGTGAATATACATGACATGTTCCCGGCCGATGTCACTTTTGATTTGCCGGATAGCTTCCAGAAATGGCAGTGACTCGATATCTCCGACTGTCCCGCCAATTTCCGTGATGACAACATCGGCTTTGGTCTCCTGTCCGGCACGGAAAACCTGTTCTTTAATTTCGTCAGTAATATGCGGAATGACCTGCACCGTTCCGCCGAGATAATCACCGCGCCGCTCTTTCTTAATGACACTTGAATAGACTTTCCCTGTCGTAATATTGCTGTATTTATTCAAATTAATATCGATGAATCGCTCGTAATGACCTAGATCAAGGTCTGTTTCCGCACCATCTTCCGTTACGAAAACTTCGCCATGCTGATACGGGCTCATCGTTCCGGGGTCAACGTTAATATACGGGTCGAACTTTTGGATGGTCACCTTCAATCCCCGATTTTTTAAAAGCCTGCCCAGTGACGCAGCGGTAATTCCTTTACCTAATGATGACACTACACCACCAGTCACAAAAATATACTTCGTCAATGATTCATCCCTCTTTCTATATAAAATGTAGTGTTTCGGCGATTACTCTGTTTAGGTTATATCGCTTTAGTGAAGGTTAAACATAACACTAAAAACAAGATTCTTTTCCTATCATTGTTGCTTATTGAACGCCGTAGTTGATATAAACTGCGACACACTGAAAAATAAATGAGTGCTGTGAGACCGCTCCGGAAATACACTCCGCTTTCCGCGGGCGGCTGGTGAGCCTCCTCGCGCTGTATGCTCGTCGTGTTGCAAGGTTTTTTCGGTGAAGCAGCACTCCTCGCAGAAAAGCTTTGCTCGTCGTGTTGCAAGAGAATTCGGCGGAGCAGCACTCCTCGCAACTCGAAGCTGATTCGTTGGATGTTGCGCTCGTCGCTCCGGGGTCTCACCTATGCCTGTCCTCCCGCCGGAGTCTCCGCGTATTTCCTCCGCTGTTCTTGACTTTCTGTACATTAAATGTTCTTTCACTAGGACAAAACACGTCACTAGCTGCGGAAAAATGCGAGACTCCTGCGGGAAAGGCAGGCTAAAACCGCGACGACAATCGCTAACGCCTGCATTAGCATGTCCTGTGCGTCGAACTGTCTGAAGACCCCGCAGTGAACGGGCTGAGCGAGGAGGCTGAAGCGTTCCCCGCGGAAAGCGATGAGCAAAACATCCACCGAGTAATCTGCGAGTTGCGAGGTGCTCCCTCACCGAAAGCACTTGCAACACGATGAGCACCCAGTATTTTTCCGTAGCGCCGAAATAGCACTTGGTCCCGATAAACTAGAAGAAAGACATTGCGAAAGTTACGTCGCAGTTTATGAAAACCGCTAAATAATTTTTTTCTTTAAAAAACCGTAAAAAAACGAAAAGCGCTCCCCCTTTGAACATAGGGGGAGCGCTGAGTATTCATTAATTTAGCGAGCCCAATAAAAATTGTACGCATCGGTATATAAAAAGTCAAGCAGCTTCTTTATTTATTTTCTTCCTCGTCATTTTCATCGTTGCTTTCATCTGCTTCTTCTTCGGCATCAAACTCATCATCAACTTCTTCAAATTCATCGTCAAAACCCTCGTATCCGCCAAGTTCTTCGGTATCATCCAGTATTTCCTCGTCAAAGGTGTCTGTCAGTACTTCGACATTATCAGTTGGCGCATCCAGGTTTTCCTCTTTAGACTCTTCACGGGGAGCCTCTTCTTCTTCTTTTTTATTCTTCTTTACCTTGGCTTTCTTCTTTTTCTTCTTAGGTGCCGGAGAAATGATTTCATCCATTTGTTCAACCGGATACCAGCGCTTCAACCCCCACACACCGGAACCGATTGTCAGAAATCTGCCATCTATTGTCAGATCCGTATAAAATTGCCCGATATACTCCTGTCTCTGTTCTTCGGTAAATTCTTTCATTTCAACTACTTGGTTGTAAAGATCATGGAAATCCTTTGCTTTTTGCTTGTCATGTAAAATCTCATTAGCCAGCTCAAGCATTGATGTGACTTCAAGTTCTTCGCGGCTGTAATTTTGCAGACTCACGATACCGCACTCCCTTTTCATATATTTCATAGTCAGGGCTGTAACGCCTGATCATTAACGGTGTTATAAATCGCTTAAATCGTACCATTCATTATAAACAAAAATGGGTAGAATATGCCAGTGTAAACAATAATTAAATCATGAAATATTTTGAGGTCTTTTTTGCATACTTTTGAAATGGCACACACCAAGCAAAACTCAGGGCCTGGCCTCGTTTTTCCAGAGGCCGGAAGCAAGAGGTCGGATTGGGTGACATCGGTGAGAGGGCCGATTTCTGTTTTTAAGACATCATTCTGAATTTTATATTTCCTGCCTCACAAAGATAGGAACCGGCTGTCTGCCGATTCCCTCCAATCCGACTTCTGGCATCTGACCTCTGTTTTTACATGTTCCTTCTGTACTGACCGCCCACTTCATAAAGTGCGTTCGTGATTTGACCGAGGCTGGCAACTTTCACTGTTTCCATTAATTCAGCAAAAATATTACCGCCTGATGCCGCCACCTTTTTCAGGCTTTCCAAGGCTGCATCTGTCTGCTCTTTATGCGCATCCTGGAATTTATGCAGCTCACTGATCTGGTGCTCTTTTTCCTCAGTGGATGCACGTGCCAGTTCCATGGAATTAATATCCTCTGCTGTAGTTGGATTCGGATTCACATACGTGTTGACACCGACAATCGGCAGCTCGCCGGAATGTTTTTTGCCTTCATAGTACAGTGACTCTTCCTGAATTTTACCGCGCTGGTATTGGCGTTCCATGGCCCCAAGTACACCGCCGCGGTCATTCATTTGTTCAAATTCCTGCAAGACCGCTTCCTCAACAAGATCCGTCAGTTCTTCCACAATAAAGGATCCTTGCAATGAATTCTCGGTTTTTGTCAGGCCAAACTCTTTATTGATGATCATCTGGATGGCCATTGCGCGCCTAACAGATTCCTCCGTTGGTGTCGTGATTGCTTCATCATATGCGTTCGTATGCAGTGAATTCGTATTGTCCTGAATCGCTAAGAGTGCCTGCAGGGTCGTGCGTATATCGTTAAAATCAATTTCCTGTGCGTGCAGCGAACGACCGGATGTCTGGATATGGTATTTCAGTTTCTGGCTCCGTTCATCAGCGCCATATTTATCCCGCATCGTTATCGCCCAAATCCGGCGGGCAACACGGCCGATCACGGTATATTCCGGATCCAGACCATTGGAAAAGAAAAACGATAAATTTTGGGCAAATTTATTAACATCCATACCGCGACTCAGATAATACTCCACATACGTGAATCCGTTGGCCAAGGTAAAGGCAAGCTGGGTAATCGGGTTCGCACCGGCTTCTGCGATATGATAGCCGGAAATCGAGACCGAGTAATAATTACGCACATCTTTATCGATAAAATACTGCTGAATGTCACCCATCATGCGCAGTGCAAATTCTGTAGAGAAAATACAGGTGTTTTGGCCCTGATCCTCTTTTAAAATATCCGCCTGAACTGTTCCGCGCACAACCGAAATCGTCTCATCCCTGATCGCTTCATATTCTTCCCGGCTTGGTTCACGGCCATTTTCTTCCTTGAATGTCGCAAGCTGCTGATCGATTGCTGTATTGAAAAACATCGCCAGAATGATCGGCGCCGGCCCATTGATCGTCATAGATACAGATGTTTTCGGATCAGTCAGGTCAAACCCATCGTACAGCTTTTTCATATCATCCAATGTACAAATGCTGACGCCGCTTTCCCCGACTTTTCCGTAAATATCCGGTCTTGGTGCCGGATCCTCTCCGTACAATGTTACCGAATCGAATGCCGTTGACAACCGTTTTGCTTCACTGTCTTCGGATAAATAGTGGAAGCGGCGATTGGTACGTTCCGGTGTACCCTCTCCGGCAAACTGGCGTGTCGGATCTTCCCCTTGGCGTTTAAACGGAAAAACACCTGCCGTAAACGGAAATGAACCCGGAAGATTTTCCTTCATCAGCCAGCTTAGGCGTTCGCCCCAATCCATCATCTGAGGCATGATGACTTTCGGGATTTTCAGACCGGAAATGGATTCGATATTAAGATCCGTCTCAATTTCCCTGTTACGGACTTTATAGGTTACTTTGTCGCCGCTATACTGCTCATTCAGATCATCCCATGAATCCAGCAATTTTTTGGCGTTTGGGTCCAATTTTTCCTCATATGTCTGAATCGCCTGATCAATTGCTGTGGTTTGGGCTTCATCAGCCAGCACATTTTTGGCGCCTTCCAGCTGATAAAGCTTGCGGGCTATATTACTTTGCTTGTTGGTGTTTTCATGGTAGCCACGGACATGCTGGGCAATCTCCCGCAAATAATGGCGCCGCTCGTTTGTAATGATCATGTTTTGTTTTTCAGCAATCGTATGCCGCTCGAAGTCAACGGTATTTTCCCAGCCGTGTCTATCATTCAACGTATCAATCATGGAAGCAAATAGCGCATTTGTCCCCGCATCATTAAACTGACTCGCGATCGTTCCAAAAACCGGGAATTTTTCCTTATCCTCGCCAAACAGCATGTGACTGCGCTGATACTGTTTTCGCACCTGATTCAGTGCATCCTCGGAGCCTTTTTGTTCAAATTTGTTGATTACAATAAAATCAGCAAAATCAATCATGTCAATTTTTTCAAGCTGTGACGGTGCGCCAAATTCAGCCGTCATGACATACATGGAAAGGTCGGTGACATCCGTAATCGCCGCATCACCCTGGCCAATGCCGCTTGTTTCAACAATAATGAAATCATAATTTGACGCGCGCAGTACATCAATGACTTCCTGAAGCGACTGGGATAGTTCCGTTCTGGAGCCTCGTGTTGCAAGCGACCGCATATAAACGCGATCGGTGAAAATCGCATTCATTCGGATACGGTCGCCAAGCAGTGCGCCGCCGGTTTTCTTTTTGGTCGGGTCGATGGAGATGATGGCAATTTTCCTGTCCGGTATTTCATTGATAAAGCGGCGGATCAGTTCATCGGTCAGTGAACTTTTACCGGCGCCGCCAGTCCCGGTGATGCCGAGAACCGGGGCATTGTTTGACTGTGACCGCAATGTGTTTAACAGAGATTCCTTTTCATCATCGCCGTTGTTTTCGATATAGGTGATCAGGCGGGCAATTGCCTGTCGCTCACCTGTTGCAAGCTTTTCCTGAGCATCCTTCAGGTCAACCGGCGGCAATACGTCACACTCCTCAAGCATGCTGTTAATCATGCCCTGAAGTCCCATTTCACGACCATTGTCCGGTGAAAAAATACTGGATACCCCATAATCCTCGAGTTCCTGGATTTCACGCGGAATGATGGTACCACCGCCACCGCCATAAACGTTAATATGACTGGCCCCCAATTCATTGAGCAAATCAATCATGTATTTGAAATACTCCACATGACCGCCCTGATAGGATGAGACGGCAATACCCTGGGCGTCCTCCTGAATCGCTGCATAGACGACTTCTTCCACTGAACGGTTATGCCCGAGGTGAACGACCTCTGCTCCGCTCGATTGAAGAATCCGCCGCATAATGTTGATGGAAGCATCGTGTCCATCATATAAACTTGATGCTGTTACAAACCGGACTGGATTAACGGGTTTATAAATCTGAGCTTGTTCCATGTAACCCCTCCTGTAAAAATTATGACTCACTGCGTCTCGTCACTTCGCACCCGCGTCAATTGACAAAGATTGCATCAGAAAATAAATCTGCCGTTCGATATACGTTTCCAATGTGAATTGCTTTTGCAGCATCCACCTTCTGAATCCCCACATCTGCCCTTGAACGAAAATATTATTGGCGATAAGGGCAGCATCCTGCTCGTTAATGGCATCCGGCAGACAGGTTGCGATTATCTCCTCAAGCATCGCAACCATATCCCGTTCTTTCTGCAGGACATATTCTTTCGTCTCTTTTTTAAGTGACTTGACTTCCTGATACATGATGACAATTTCCTCCTGCATGTCGTCCATCAGGCGAAAATACGATTCAACGACTTTTTCCAAATTGGCGACCGTCGGGTTTTGCCAGTCAATAGCTGCCTCCAGACGTTCCCTTACCTGGTGATAAATGGCATCACATACAAGAAACAGGACATCTTCTTTCGTCCGGATATATTCGTACAAAGTCCCGATACTGAACCCCGATTCCTTGGCGATCTCCCGCGTTGTCGTCCGGTGAAACCCTTTTTCCTTAAATAAGGTGATCGCTCCTTGAATCATTTGGTTCCGCCGCTTCTCCACCAGATCAGCATCTTTGACAGACGAAACGACCTGATTATTCGTCATTCAGTCGCCCCCTTCCTTTTTCCAGTGTTTAAAAATATCTTGTGCCCGTCTGTAAGGGTCATCATCTGCTTCAATCGTTATATCGTTTCTCGTGGCGTATGCTTTAATATCCCGCCAGAGTTCTTCGCGGATCAGTTCATAGACTTCCAGTTCCTGCTCCTGTTTCCGGCGTTTTTGGCCTTCTTCTGTACGGTACAGGTAATCATGATGTGCATTGATTTTTCCCCATAGTTCATCAATGCCTTTGTTTTCTGACGTGATTGTTTTGATAATCGGTGTTTTTTGAGCATCTTTAGACGTCATCATGACAAGCTCTTTCAGGAGACCTTTCAATTTCCCGACACCATCGAGATCGGCTTTGTTGATGACAAACAAATCGGCTATCTCCATAATGCCCGCCTTGAAAATTTGCAGTACATCACCACTGTTCGGTGTCAAAACGAGTGCAGTTGTATCAACGATCTTCATGATATCAAGCTCAGACTGGCCGACACCGACCGTTTCCACAATCACGACATCAAATCCGTATGCGTCACAAATCCGTACAGCATCTTTGGTTGCGCGGGCCAGACCTCCAAGACTTCCGCGTGTTGCCATGCTGCGGATATACACACCATCATCGGTGAAATGCTCATTCATGCGGACACGATCACCAAGAAGCGCACCACCACTGAACGGACTGGTTGGGTCGACTGCAATGACTGCAACCGTTTTGCCTTCATTACGGATATGCGTTATCATGCGATTCACAAGCGAGCTTTTGCCCGCACCCGGTGATCCGGTGACGCCTACAAAGTGAGCATGTTTCTGACTGGAGACAATATCACTGAGCATGGCGAGCTTATCCGGATCGTCATTCTCAACCATGGTGATGGCCCGGGCGAGTGCGCGTATGTTATGTTGTTTTAGCCCTTCAACGAGATGGTGCATAATGTTGACTCCTTTTTCGTTATTTGGTGGTGTCGCTCGGTTAGTGCTATATCTGATCGGTTCCGGTGCTTCTGGTGCGCGTGATGCGGCACGTTTATTGCACGATCCGGCTCGGTTGCTGCGCGAATTTTGGCGGTTGTTGCGCGTAATCTTAGGAAAGCCGCGCGAAATTCGGCTGTTGCTGCGCGAAATTTTAGGAAGTCGCGCGAAATCCGGCTGTTGCTGCGCGAAATTTTAGGGAGTCGCACGAAATCCGGCTGTTGCTGCGCGAAATTTTAGGAAGTCGCGCGAAATCCGGCTGTTGCTGCGCGAAATTTTAGGAAGTCGCACGAAATCCGGCTGTTGCTGCGCGAAATTTTAGGAAGTCGCGCAAAATTGGGCTGTTCTGCGCGAAATCTTAGGAGTGTCGCGCGAAATTGGGATTGCATCGCGCGAAATCCAGCCGTTGTTGCGCGAAATCATGGGATTAACGCGCGAATTTGTGACAACTTCAGCGAAAATATTGTGAACTTGAGCCGATTCTGTGACAATTTGAGCCAAATGAGCCTCTAAAACTATTTCGTCAGCATCCGTCCTATCACGAGACGCTGGATTTCGTTTGTCCCTTCATAAATTTGCGTAATTTTGGCATCGCGCATGTAACGCTCAACCGGATAATCTTTCGTATACCCGTAGCCGCCAAATACCTGCACAGCTTCTGTTGTTACACGCATAGCGGTATCACCGGCAAATAGTTTGGACATCGCGGATGCTTTACCATAGTCTTTACCTTCTGATTCCAGCCATGCCGCCTGATAGGTTAATAGACGGGATGCCTCTATTTCAGTAGCCATATCTGCTAGTTTAAACGAAATACCCTGGTTAGCAGCTATCGGCTTGCCGAACTGTTCACGTTCTTTCGCATAATCAGTGGCAGCATCCAGCGCACCCTGAGCAATTCCAAGTGCCTGTGCTGCGATACCATTACGGCCGCCATCAAGTGTCGACATAGCAATTTTAAATCCTTCCCCTTCTTCACCAAGCAGATTTTCTTTCGGAATGCGGCAGTCTTCAAAAATGAGCTCGGTCGTAGGGGAGGAACGGATGCCAAGTTTCTTTTCCTTTTTGCCTGTTGTGAACCCTTCTGTATCTTTTTCCACAATGAATGCGCTGATCCCTTTATGCCGTGCTTCCGGATCTGTCAGGGCAAAAACAATGTAGATGTCCGCCACGCCACCATTGGAAATCCAAACTTTATTGCCGTTCAGGACATAATCATCACCATCTTTTTTGGCAACAGTTTTCATACCTGCCGCATCACTGCCTGATCCCGGTTCGGAAAGTGCATAGGCGCCGAGTGCTTCACCGGTTGCCAGTCGGTACAGGAATGTTTTCTTCTGTTTCTCGTTACCATATTTGTATATGGGCCAGCTTGCCAGTGACAGGTGCGCTGATAATGTAACACCTGTTGATGCACAAACCCGTGACAATTCTTCAACAGCAATGACATAACTGACAAAATCAGAGCCAATCCCGCCGTATTCCTCCGGCCAGGGGATGCCGGTGAGCCCCAGTTCAGCCATTTTGTCAAAAATATCCCTGTCAAAACGTTCTTCCTCATCACGTTCAGCTGCCGTTGGTTCCACATCGTTCTCGGCAAAGTCACGAACCATCTTGCGCAGCATTTCCTGTTCTTCGGTCAATTGAAAATTCATTTTTTTATCCCCTTTCAAATCGGTTAGTACATCAATGAAGGCTGTTTTCTAAAAGATTGTTGTTCCTGCCACAAAATCCATAAACGGCGACGTAAGTGCTTTGTTGATCTCGGTATCGTTTGTTGCTTTCTGCCCCCGCAGCCCGTACACACTTCGCTTTCCGGGGGCGGCTGGTGAGCCTCCTCGTGCTTACGCACTGCGGGGTCTCACCGATGCCTCAGCTCCCCCAGGAGTCTTCGTGTGTACGGGCTGCTAGTGAGAAAATATTTGCTTTAATATTTCCTTCAAGAAGCAATAAACAAATGTATTGAAAGATTATAAAGCACAACGCGAGCGTAGGAAATACACGAAGACTCCTGAGAGAATAGTGACCAATGTGAGACCCCGCAGCGACGAGCAGAACATCCACCGAGTAGGCTGCGAGTTGCGAGGAGTGCTGCTTCGCCGAACACACTTGCAACACGACGAGCACACAGGGACGAACGAGGAGGCTCACGGGTCACCCGCGGAAAGCGGAGCATATTTCCGAAGCGGTGTAATCGCACTCACTCAACGTTGTCAGTGTGTCGCAGTTTATATCTACTGTTAGGTTAAACAACAACAAAGTTTCCGAAAAGAGCCTCAATGAAAAATTGGTTGAATCGAAAAAAATTATCCTTACTCCGGAATCAGTCCAGCAAATTTTTAGCTATGACAATACGCTGAATTTCATTTGTTCCTTCATAGATTTCCGTTACCTTGGCGTCGCGGAAGAAGCGTTCAACCGGATAATCCTCCGTGTAGCCATAGCCGCCGTACACTTGCACAGCTTCGACAGCGGTTTTTCGTGCTGTTTTTGATGCATACATCTTGGCCATGGATGCTTGTTTACTGCTTGGGACACCTTGCTCAACTAATGCTGCAGCTTGATAAACCAATAGTTTGGCAGCTTCGACTTCTGTTGCCATATCTGCAAGTTTAAATGCCATTCCCTGATTGTTGGCGATTGGTTGACCGAATTGCTCCCGCTCTTTTGCATAGTTCGTTGCATGCTCAAGAGCCGCTTCACCGATGCCTAAAGCCTGAGCAGCAATACCGATGCGCCCGACATTCAAATTGGCCATCGCAATCTTGAACCCATTCCCCTCATCGCCGAGAAGCTGCTCTTTTGGAACACTACAGTTATCAAAACTCAGCTGAACTGTATTCGAACCATGCAAACCCATTTTCTTTTCAGCTTTACCAATCCCCAGACCGGGGGTGTCTTTTTCCACAATAAATGCACTGATGCCTTTCGATCCCGGTTCATCACTTGTACGGGCAAACGTTATATATGTATCTGCCTCCCCGCCATTGGTTATGAATATCTTGGAACCGTTCAGAATATAGTTGTCACCATCTTTTATGGCTTTTGTCCGCATATTGGCTGCGTCGGACCCGGCGCCAGGCTCTGTTAATGCAAATGCGCCAAGGTATTCGCCTGTAGCAAGTTTAGGGAGATAATAGCGCTTCTGCTCGTCACTGCCAAAATTTAAAATCGGATTGGTGCCAACTGATGTATGAACGGACAAAATAACGCCGAGTGTCGCGCTTACTTTGGACAATTCATTAATAGCGATAATATATGACGTATAATCCATGCCACTTCCGTCATATTTTTCCGGGATGGGAATTCCCATCAATCCAAGCTCACCCATTTTTTGGACGATTTCAGCGGGGAAACGATCTTCCTCTTCCATCCGCTTTATTTCCGGCTGTACTTCATTCAGCGCAAAATCCCGGACCATTTTGCGCATCATTTCCTGTTCTTCGGTTAAGTGAAGGTTCATGTACTAAGCACTCCTATTGGTGAATCGTGGTCGTCATGCCTATTTTCATTTAGTTATACTGATAAAAGCCCCTGCCTGATTTTTTACCGAGCCAGCCTGCGTTGACATATTTCCTTAATAGCGGACATGGGCGATATTTGCTGTCACCAAATCCGTTATGAAGCACTTCCATAATATATAGGCACGTATCCAGCCCGATGAAATCAGCCAATGTCAGCGGACCCATTGGGTGGTTCATGCCAAGTTTCATGACGGTATCGATATCTTCAACAGAAGCGACACCTTCATACAGGGCATAAATTGCTTCATTGATCATTGGCATCAAAATCCGGTTGGCCGCGAAACCAGGAAAATCATTCACTTCCACAGCCGTTTTGGAAAGGTTTCTTGCCATATCGGCCACTGCCTGGTATGTTTCGTCACTCGTCTGCAGTCCCCGGATCACCTCAACAAGTTTCATGACCGGTACTGGATTCATGAAGTGCATCCCAATAACCTGATCAGGCCTGTTTGTTTCAGCTGCCATTTCGGTGATTGGAAGTGACGATGTGTTGGTTGCCAGAATCGCACGTTCAGGTGCATTTGCATCCAAATCACGAAATACGTTTGATTTCACGTCCATATTTTCAACAATCGCTTCAATTGCCATATCACAATGTGCGATTTCCTGCATGTCTGTTGTTGTCTTAAGCCTTGAAAGTGTATCGCTTTTGTTCTGTTCGCTGATGCGGTCTTTTTCAACCGATCGCGTCAAATGCTTCTCAATGTTGCTAAGACCTTTTTCAAGTGCATCCTCACTAACGTCATTTAACAAAACGTTATAACCGGATTGAGCGCAGACCTGAGCAATACCTGAGCCCATCTGGCCCGCACCGATTACCATTACGTTTTTGATTGCCATTGGGTTGATTCCCTCCTCCTGAAATTACATAAAAAATTTGTGCGTGAATTTGGCTTTCCACTCATAAGTTGATGCTTTAACATTGAGCTTTGTTGAATTTCTCGTAAACTTTGGCGTTTTTCTCGTGAGCTTTGGCGATTCTCTCACAAACTTTGGCGTTTTCCTCGTAAACTTTGGCGATTCTGCATCAAACTTTGGCGCTTTTGGCGAAAAAACCAAAACCCGATTCAAGACGGATTACTGCTTTGGAACTTCTATCAGCATGGCATCCCCCTGTCCGCCGCCGCTGCAGATGGCTGCAATGCCAAGTCCGCCGCCACGCCGTTTCAGTTCATGAACCAATGTCAAAATAATACGTGCACCACTTGCGCCGATTGGATGACCCAATGCGACCGCCCCGCCGTTAACGTTGATTTTTTCCGGATCGATGTCCGCAATTTGGCCGCTCGCGAGTGATACGGCTGCAAACGCCTCGTTAATTTCATACAAGTCAATATCATCTTTCGTATAGCCGGTTTTTTTGAATAATTTATTAATCACCAGTCCTGGCGTTTTCGGAAAATCGCTCGACGCCACACCAACTTCTGCGTGGCCGTGAATTGTTGCCAGTGGTGTTTTCCCAAGTTGTTCCGCAGTTTCATCAGCCATTACGACAAAAGCGCCTGCCCCGTCATTGACACCGGGTGCATTGCCCGCCGTAATCGTGCCGTCCCGGCCAAATGCAGGTCGCAGTTTAGCCAAAGCCTCAGCACTTGTATCTTTTCGCGGCGCTTCATCGGTATCGACCACAATTGGATCACCTTTACGCTGCGGTACTTCAACCGAAACGATTTCTTCAGCAAATTTGTCGTCCTCTATTGCTTTAACGGCGCGTTGGTGACTGCGGTATGACCACTCGTCCTGTGCTTCCCGCGTCAGACCATATTCCTCGGCGGTCTTGTTGCCGTGGCTGCCCATGTGAACATCCTCAAATGCACACGTCAGACCATCATGGACCATCATATCAACGACTTTTTTATCACCCATCCGATTCCCCCAGCGCGCATCCGGCAGCAGATATGGCGCATTGCTCATACTTTCCATACCACCGGCCACAATAATGTCTTCATCGCCCAGACGAATCAGCTGGTCAGCAAGCGTGACACTGCGCAATCCCGATGCACAGACTTTATTGATTGTCTCCGTTTTGACCTCCCACGGAATGCCTGCTTCACGCGCTGCCTGCCGGGAAGGGATCTGTCCCTGTCCGCCCTGCAGTACATTGCCCATAATCACCTCATAAACTTTTTCGCCATCCAATCCAGCTCGCTCAAGCGCCTCCCGGATTGCTGTGCCGCCAAGCTGTGAGGCAGTTATCGTCCGCAGCGATCCCCCGAATTTACCGAATGGCGTTCTGGCTCCTGATACAATGACCGTCTTGCGCATACAATCAACATCCCTTCTTTAAAATAGATTTATAGTTTCATATGATAACGCTTACCCCTCTATCAAAAATCGATTGAACTACAGCATTATGCGGATTTCAGCGTTTTGATTGAACGCTCGCTCAGGTTCAGTTTCAAAATCAAGAGGGGCGTTATAAACTGCCCCTCTTATTTAGACTGACTTGCTATCTCAATGGTTGATTGTTTCGGTGCTCCTTCTGCGCGAATTCGAAGCTGCGTTGTGCGAAATCGAATTTCACATCGCGCGAAACGGAAATGGCGCTGCACGACATCAGATGAAGGGCAAGCGATTTTGGTGATTTGCCGCGCGAATTGTAAATCCATTCTGCGAGCTTTCGCATTTCAAAATCAAAGCACCTGTATTAAGCCGTTTTCTGTTCATCTTCCACAAGTACGGACAATGCCAGAATCTCAGCAACATCCATGGTACTGATATCTTCTTCAACCTCTTTTGCTTTCGTCCCATCACTCAGCATTGTCAGACAAAATGGGCATGCACTGGATATCATCGTTGATTCCGTTTCCATTGCCTGTTCGGTCCGTGCGACGTTAATGCGGTTGCCTGTTGTGTCTTCTGTCCACATTAGACCGCCGCCGGCACCACAGCACATACCATTTTCCCTGCTGCGATTCATCTCGACCAAATCAAGTCCCGGAATTGACTTCAGAATCTCACGCGGCGGATCATAAACGCCGTTGTAACGCCCTAAATAACAGGAGTCATGATACGTAAGCTTCTGATTGATTTCACGCTGCGGCTTCAGTTTACCGTTCATCACCAGATCATACAGCATTTGCGTATGGTGATAAACTTCTGCTTCAAAACCAAAATCAGGATATTCATTCTTAAATATATTATACGCGTGCGGGTCAATCGTAACAATCTTCTTAACATCGTTTTTCTCAAATTCTTTAATATTTTTCTCAGCGATTTCCTGGAATAAAAACTCATTGCCAATACGGCGTGCCGTATCACCGGAGTTTTGTTCCTTATTTCCAAGAATAGCAAAACTGATGCCTGCCTGGTTCATCAATTTGGCAAACGCAAGCGCAATTTTTTGACTGCGGTTGTCAAATGATCCCATTGAGCTTACCCAGAAAAGATATTCAAAATCTTTATCTTCTTTTTTCAGCTCTTTAACCGTTGGGATATACGCATCCTCATCCTGCTCGCGCCATTTGATGCGGTCTTTTTTGGAAAGTCCCCAAGGATTGCCTTGACGTTCGATATTCATCACCGCACGCTGGGCATCCTGATCCATTTTACCTTCTGTCATAACAAGATAACGGCGCATATCGATAATCGTGCCAACGTGCTCATTCATAACCGGGCATGCATCTTCACACGCACGGCAAGTTGTGCAGCCTTCAAGCTCTTCCTGTGTGATAACATCACCGATCAGGCTGACGCTTTCCATGCCTGCAGCTGCCTCATTTGCGCCGGCAGCACCCAAATTGCCTTTCGTGTTTGAAAAAGCATATTCCGGCACCCATGCAGACTTTCCTGTGACGGCTGCTCCTTTTTCCGTTAGATGATCGCGGACTTTGATCATGATATCCATCGGCGAGAGCATTTTACCGGTGCCTGAAGCGGGACAGACATCTGTACAGCGTCCGCATTCAACGCATGCATAAAAGTCAATCATCTGATGCTGTTCGAAGTCTTCCACTTTTCCAACACCGAATGACATCTCATCTTCGTTTTCTTCATCATCAACATCAAAATTAATCGGCTTCAGCTTCCCTGGCACGCGTTTACTCAAAAACACGTTGATTGGCGCTGCAATCAGGTGTGCGTGCTTGGATTGCGGCACGTAGACTAAAAACGCCAGGATCACAACAGTGTGAATCCACCAGAACACGTAGAACATAGCGGCCGCAGCTGAAGGCGTGAGCCATCCAAAGGCATAAGCTATTAAACTGGCAACCGGCTCTGTCCATGTCAGGGCTTCACCATGCCAGAGGATCGCCATTCCATTTCCGAACAGCACAGAAAGCATCAATGTCCCGATAAACAATAGAACAAGTCCTGCTTTAAAACCGCGCTTCAAACGGACAAGATTTTCTACATAGCGGCGGTAGAATGCCCACACTACCGCTACCAGTATCATTAAGGTTACAAGTTCCTGGAAAAACGTAAACCCCGGATAAAAAAACCCGAATGGCAAATGACTGCCTGGTGCCAACCCTTTCACAAACATGTCGATCGCACCAAATTGTACGAGTATAAAGCCATAGAACATCATGACATGAATCGTGCCTGACTTTTTATCCTTCAGCAGCTTGGACTGGCCAAAAACAATTTTCCCTATACGTCGGAACCGCTCTTTAAAGTCCCTGTCAAACTCGGATTTTTTTCCAAGTTTAATATAGGAAACACGCGTCGCAATGACTTTAGCGAATAAGTATACCCCATAGGCGACAATTGCTATAAATGCCAGCCAGTTGATAAGTAACAATGTGTCCATCATTCGCTCCCCCTTTGTTATAGTATAACGGATTTTGTTAGCGATTGCATTATTTTGAAAATAAAGTCTGGCTTCAATTTATGAATACTTCTCCCGCTGATTGTCAGTTGGCTGCCATTACCCTTATCACTTACTTCCAGCTGGAAGAGAGGTAAAAATGCAAGCACTAAACTTTTATGTTATTACTATTACTTTATATGATGAATGATCATTCAGTCAACAGATTTATAGAAAGTTTAGAAACTATTTCACTATTACAATCGAAACGAAAGGGCAAAAAGGGGCACATTTTTTTCAGAAATTTATGCCCCTTTTTAGTAAGATTTTTCGATTGTAGTAAAAAGAAGGTGTCTTGGTGAAGTTGATCAGCACTCCAGATTAAAGGCTGTATCGTGCGAGTTCAGACGGTTGTTGCGTGAATTAATAAGGGAGCAGCGCGATTTCGCAGTGCTGCCGCGCGATTTGGAAGCATTGTTGCGCGAAATCAGGGCGTCGCCGGGCGAAATTGCATGATAGCTGCGCGAAATAATGTGATCATCGCGCGAAATCGCCCCATTTCCGCGCGAACCAGCACATTTCCCGGGCGTGCCGCACTGCGAGAAAAAACTTGCAGAAGCTCGTCACCTCTGCAAGTTTCGATAAATTTACATTTTCACCGGTGCACTGATCCCGATCAGCCCGAGACCATTTGCCAGTGTGATCCGTACAGCTTTCATCAATCCGATACGTGCTTCCGTTAACGCCGGATTGTCCGGATCGAGCACTTTTTCCGCATTGTAGAAGCTATGCAAGAGAGAGGCCAGATCAAATACGTACTGCGTCACTTTATGCGGTGCATATTTTTCGGCAGCATCAGCTACTGTCTGTGGGAATTCGCCCAATTTTTTCAGTAAGTCTGTTTCTTTTTCAGATGTTAGAAGTTCAGCGTTAATCTCTCCGCTGGCAGAAAAGCCTTTCGCTTCCGCCTGCTCCAGCATTGTACAGATCCGGGCGTGGGCGTACTGGACATAGTAAATCGGATTGTCATTTGACTGGGAACGGGCCAGATCCAAATTAAAATCGAATTGTGTATCGTTGGAGCGCATCACAAAAAAATAACGGGTGGCGTCAATACCGACTTCTTCCATCAAATCGCGCAATGCGACCGCATTACCGGTCCGTTTGCTCATACGGACTTTTTCGCCGCCCTCAAACAGGCTGACCGTCTGAATAATTTCGACAGCAAATTTTTCGGCAGGATAGCCAAGTGCCTGAATCGCTGCACGCATCCGGGATATATAGCCATGATGGTCGGATCCCCATACATTGATGATTTTATCAAAACCGCGTTCGAGTTTATTTTTGTGATAGGCGATATCCGGTGTCAAATATGTGTAGTTGCCGTCCTGCTTGATCAGCACACGGTCTTTGTCATCGCCAAAATCGGTGGATCGGAACCATGTCGCTCCGTCCTGTTCATAGACATAACCGCCGTCCCGCAATGTCTGAACAGCCTCTTCCACCTTGTTGTTATCATACAAGGACTGTTCTGAAAACCAGTTGTCAAAGGTAACGCGGAAATCGGCCAAGTCCTGTTCCAGATTGCCAAGCGCGTGCTTCAAGCCATATTCTTTGAAAAAGGCCAAACGCTCCTGTCTGTCTGCATAAACCCACTTATCACTGTGCTCATCTGCTAACTTATGGCCGATGGCGACAATATCATCGCCGCGATATCCGTCTTCAGGCATGTCAGCTTCATGGCCGAGAGCTTCTAAGTATCGTGTTTCAACAGACAGGGCCAAATTATCAATCTGGCTGCCGGCATCATTAATGTAGTATTCACGCTGCACCTCATAGCCCGCCGCTTCCAGGACATTGCAAAAGACATCACCATACGCTGCGCCCCGGGCATGACCGAGATGCAAATCACCGGTCGGGTTTACGGATACAAATTCAACCTGGACCTTTTCGCCCTGGCCATGATCTGTGCGTCCATAAGCATCTCCAGCTCCTAAAATCGTCGGAATCAATTCACCAAGAAAATCATTTTTCATGAAAAAATTGATGAAACCGGGTCCGGCAATCTCAATCTTTTCAACATTTGCCTCAGCTTCATCCAGTTCCGCCACAATATCCTCTGCAATCTGTCTTGGTGCTTTTTTGGCGATCCGTGCAAGCTGCATCGCAATGTTTGTTGCAAAATCACCATGCGCTTTTTCTTTAGGTTTTTCGAGCGTCACATCCGGGAGCACATCCTCTCCGGCCAGACCCGCTTTCAGGACGGCTGCAGTGATTTCCTGTTTTAATGTCTCTTCTATTTGTGATAATGCATTGCTCATCAGGCATCCTCCTTATGTCGAATCGTTAACGTCAGCTGATGCTTGCGTTCATCCGCTCCGTTAAGCTTCACGTTATAGTCAATTCTCAGAAAACCGTTTTGCTCCCCGGACAACGGCTGATAGTTAATTGCTTTTGTGAATGTTTCCATATGTATGTTGCCATACGGATGCTGAAAGACATTTTCCGTTGTCTGCCGGTCGCGGAATTGCTGATTCATACTGACTAGTCCAGTTCGTTTAACCGTTACTTTATCCTTATGAATCGTCACCATATTTTTGATGGGCGATTCATCTTCAGCTTTTTCTTTATAGGTTAAAACGTCCATCGTATCTGTTTGAAAAAATCGGCCAGTCTGCCTGATAGTATTGTATTCCATCTGTCCATTATCATCAATAGCCGTCTTGAGTTCGACAGCAACTTGCTTCGAATTCCCATCCATCAAAATCGCTCCTGCTTGATATGATTAACCTATTATAGCGATAAATGCCCAGTGATTTCAATATATAAACCGGGCAACATTTATAAATATAACCCGACCACTCAAATGACTTCCAAAATGTATTAATTCTGTCCAGGTGTTTTTTTGAAAATAATTCATGTGTCTATACCATTTAATAAACCATCCCAAGTTTAATTCCGATTATTTTTCCCCATAATGAAACTAGTGAACATGTTCGTGAATGGGGCTAAAAGCTATGAAATCATTATTGCGTTTAAACGGGAATATGCACCGGCTGTTTTACCTTATACCGCTGGGGCTGTTTGCATTAGGGCTGCTTCTGCTTGCCGGGGTCTATTTTGTCAGTTTCCTATTGGGGCCGCCGCAGCTTACCAATGATCAGAACACCATTTATTACAGCATCGATGGCGAGATGATTGGTGAAGAAAGTGGTACAGAAAGCCGGTATTGGGTGGACTTGGAAAACATGTCACCACATTTGATTGATGCAACCCTGGCGATTGAGGATAAATATTTTTACGACCATAACGGTTTTGACCTGCAGCGAATTGTCGGTGCAGCCGTTTCTGATATCAAAAGTTTGTCACTGGATGAAGGTGCGAGTACATTGTCCCAGCAATATGCCCGTAATCTGTTTTTGACTCACGAAAAAACATGGGCACGCAAACTGAAGGAAGCGTTTTATACGGTAAGGCTGGAAATGTATTATACGAAAGATGAGCTGCTCGAAGGTTATTTGAACACGATTTATTACGGGCACGGTGCACACGGAGTGGAAGCAGCCAGCAGGTACTTTTTTGATAAATCAGCAAACGAATTGACATTGGCGGAATCTTCCATGCTGGCAGCTATTCCGAAAGGCCCTTCATACTACTCACCATTTAATCAACCGGAAAATGCCGAAAATCGTCAACAACGGATTTTAAGCCTGATGCGGGAAAACAATCAGATATCCGATCAGGCTTATTTCCTTGCTGTCAGGGAACAATTGGCTTTCACTGACCCGGAAGAGCGGGAAAGTGTGTCAGTCGCTCCCCATTTCCAGGATGAGGTATTAAGAGAGACAGCCAATATTTTGGAACTTGATCCTGAAAAAGTACGTTCGGGCGGCTATCAAATTTATACAACCCTTGATTCCGGGCTGCAGCATCAAATGGAGGAAAATACGAAAAGCGTTATCCAGTCCGGAAGCGAGATCGAAATTGGTGCCATGGCTATGAACCCGGAAACAGGCGGGATTCGGGCTTTAATCGGCGGCAAAGACTATACAGACAGCCCGTTCAACCGTGCAGTTAATGCTGAAAGGATGCCGGGATCTGCTTTTAAGCCATTTTTATATTATGCAGCATTGAATAACGGCTATACACCGACGACGATGCTGATGAGCAAACCGACCGCATTCAGACTGGAAGATGGTGACGTTTATCAGCCGAGCAACTATAACGGTTATTATGCCAATGAGCAAATACCCCTTGCCCAGGCTCTGGCCCTGTCTGACAATATATATGCTGTTAAAACGAATTTGTTTCTTGGACCGGAACAACTCGTTAATACAGCTGAAACATTCGGCTTTAACAGTGACCTGCCCGCCGTCCCTTCCCTCGCATTAGGCTCTGCAGCAGTAACGGTCGAGGATATGGTCACCGGATACGGGATGCTGGCCAATGGCGGCTATGATATCGAAGGACATACAGTCGCGAAAATTGTGGACAGACATGGCGATACCGTTTTTGAACGGGAGCATGAAGAGCGCGAACAGGTACTGGACCCGCAATCAACCTTTGTATTAACCCAGCTGATGACGGGGATGTTTGATGAATCATTGGATGGGTATATGGCTGTAACCGGCTCTTCCATTGCCGATCAGCTCAGCAGAAAATATGCCGGCAAGTCCGGTACCACCGAAACAGACAGCTGGATGATGGGATACAGCCCGTCACTGGTCACAGGCGTTTGGACAGGGTATGACAGAAACGAGCCAATCACGAAGGCTGCCGAAGAAGCTTATGCCAAGGATATCTGGGCTTCGTTTATGGAAGATGCACACGACAACGCTGATGAGCCAACGCTTCGATGTACCACCAGGGTTGTTGGCGTTGCGATTGATCCGGAGCGGCAAACGGGCACACTTATTGCAACACAAGCCGAGTTTATGTATTTTAAAGAAGGGAATGAACCTGAGGAACACTGTACCATCCATATGCATGATGAAGAGGAGCAGCAGGAGGACAACGAGAACGGGAATGATCAAGAGGAAGATGATCAAGGGTTATTTGAACGCGTGTTTGATGTGCTGTTTTGATTGAGCCGCGAGGGCGTTCCCTAGGAGCCTTGGACAGAAGTATGCCGTAATTTATGTAAAATAATGTATATTCGATAATTGATTAAAATTGCTTTAAATATGCTTTGGATGAAATCGCCTAATACCCTTTCAATGCAGGGTTTATAAGGTTTTAACCATAGAAAAAGCACTCTTTTAATGGTACAATGTTTTTTGAGAGAAAAACAAACCAACGAAGAGTGCTTTGATTTCATTGTACCTTATTTTGTTTAAAAACGCCACAGTTTAGCCACTCTTCGTTGGAATCTCAAAAACGAGGAGAAGATTAAATGGCACAACGAAACCCCGATGCCCCTAATCAGATTGTTCTTTTCCAGGATTATTACAGGACAAGATTGAACATAAGCCACATGCTGCCGGTTCTTTTCGTACTTTGGCAGAGGAGTTGGATCTGACTACTATGAACGCTTACGAATGGGGCGCCACCTTACACCCCGCCGTATCGTACGGCTGTTATTTTTTACGCCATGTACCATGGACATTATGCAGCTCAGAAGATCTGTCGGTTTGCCGAGGACAAGTATTGGCGCACAGTGGATATTATCCGGCATGCGTATGCCAAAGTTATAAAACAGTAGAACGAACGATAGATGCTCCTTTTGGCTGAAGTGGGACGCCTTTTCATTCAAGTCATTGGAATCTGTGAGGGTTGTCTGATTGGCGACAACGCATGCATATTTGATGGTACAAGTCAAAGCCAATGCCTCGAAGCACAAAGCGATGGAGTTTTATGAGGCACTGACAAAGAAAATCGATTCGCCAACAAACGATATGGAAGCATTATATGACGTTATTAAACCATACATAGATGAGTGGAGCAGATGCCGGACCATAAGCTGAAAAGCTTTGTATAACATGAAACAGGCGGAGCAAGTGCAGCGTCTTTTGCGGAAACAGCATCAATCAGAATTACAACAAAGGACAGCAGGGTATTCAACCTCGATTCAGAGGTAGAGGAAACGAAACGAAGCATGGTTACGATGAAGAAGTGGTTAAAATCCAGTTGCCTGTTTAAATGATGTGCCCAGCGGAATCATTTGAACTGACAGTGGATGTCTTGACGACGTCGCATTTACACAGGATACTTCACACGATGGGAACAGGCAAACACAACTGGAGCAAAAAGTGGCAAGAGGAAAATGGGAATAAAAAGATCCACCAGGAAACAAATCAATTTTACAGATCCAGATTCAAGTATCCATGCTTACGAAACCATGGTGTGCAGCAATGTTTACAACATTCTCGCCTGGTTGATGTCAAAGCGCATATTATCCTTGGTGCACATACAAGCAACAATGCTTCCGATCACTTGGGGTTTACAACAACGTTGGAACATGGCGGAAATGTGCGGCTCGTTAAAAGACATACAAGCCGGCGCCGATGCCGTTTTTTCTCAGCCAATAATAATTGCTTTCAATGAGAAGGAAAGGGACGGACTTTTATGCCTCGTACGCCGTAGCGAAATCCCGTATGCCAAGGATAAAGTTTTGCGTATGGATGCACAGAGTGATACTACACATGCCCAGAGGGCCAGATGCTTTCACGGCAGAAACAAAGAAATCAGGGAAAGATTGGAGAATACAGCAATAAAAGAAGCCTGCCAGTCCTGCCGCTTAGCCCGCACTGTACGAAAGCAAAAGACGGTAATTCGGAAAATAGAAAGGGATATGGAAATGACCCTATCAGGGAAGAAGCGAAAGCGAGGCTGACAGTGAGAAAGGTAAAGAATTCTGAAACAGAGAAAAGCGTCCCGGAACCTGGTATGGGCAACATTCAAGTGCAGGATGAGTGGGAACAGATGCATGGACGTGGGGATGGACAATGCTTTCACGGTGATTCAAATTGCACTGCGTTCATGCACAATATCCGGAAATCGTGGAAAGTCTACTTTACAGTCCGTCGTATCATGAAACGTCCACCAGAAGGAACATTATACAAGGATACCGGCTAATAAAGCAGACTTAATGAGAGGAGGTGAATAACGTTTTCGCTTCAAGAAATTAAAATACATAGTGAAGCTTATTTGGTGTGCCTTTTTTAAATGTCCTCTAATTCTTACATTAAACAAGCCAAAATGAAAACCCGGGCGTTTTTTTAAAGAAAACTTTTGTCCAAGACTCCTAGGCTGAAGCCAAACCACAAATCCAATAGCAATACAAAAAGGGCTGACCCTCTGTGACGGGTCAGCCCTTTTTGTGTCCTAGTAATTCATGAGTTAGCCCATGTATACATATTTTACAAATTCACTGTTTAAAGTACAAGATTTTAATGAATTGTTCATAAATAAGTCACAAAAAATTCAAAGTCTATCAGCAGGAAAAATTACCGCTGAATAACAGATCACTCAACATTTAACGCATTTTTCAGTTCATCAGTGGAATTTTTCCACATATCGCCGCCTTCAAAATCAGCCAGGAAATCATGCAGCAGTTTTTTGGAGTGATCGTCCATATGTTCAACGACGATTTGTCCTTTTAAGGATTTTTCCATATGTTTAACATGCTCCGGCATCGATTTGTAAGCACGTTTGATCGACCGGTCAACCAGGAGTTCACTCCCGCCTACACCTGCAAAATACGGCCCGTTTTGACCTTTTTCCACCGTTACCCAGACAATCCAATAGCGTTTGCCGTTCGCTACAACTTCTCTGTCATTCTGGAATTTTACACGCCGCTCAACAGCACTTCGGGCATGCATCGCTTCCATGTCGACATAAGCTTGGCCTTCATTCGGGTCAACAATCACCGATGACATATTTTCAAGACTGATCGAGCCGATGCCATAACCGTCATGTCCATCGTTTGGATCGTCTTTTATAATCGTAAATTTATTAGTCTTCTGCTGGTTGGAAGATTGATCTGCCATTACAAGAACCCTCCTAGTCTATATTGGCTCTTATTGTAGCATATCATTTGAACACTTTTCATTCAAAGGTTACTGCACAAGCCTTATTTGCGTAATGTATTCAAATGCTTCATCTATTTCCGAGTCGGTATAGTTTTGCTTCGGCTTGACTGTATGGATTTTTTTCACGATTTCATCTGCCGGCTGCCCTTCAAAATAAAGCATCGTTGAAACAAGCTCGAGAAACCGTGAACTTTTCGCCTTCAGCAACTCAATCTTCTCTGTCATATCCGGCATTTCAATTTGAAACTGGTCTAAAAAAGCTTTCCCATCACCGGTAATCTGATAATGATATTGGACATAATTGCTTTTCATTTCCTTTTCCTCGGAGATAAACCCGAGATCACACAGTTCCTCAACCCGTAATGAAAGTTCATCCGAATAAGGGCCATAAAAATGAAATTGGTATTTTTCTTCAAATGGAACGTGGCATTTTTGCAGAATATAGATCATTTTTTGCATTTTTTTCCGTCCGGTTATGTCATTTGCTGCTGAAAAAAAGTGCATGAGTTTCGCATGATTAGTCAGCATTTTTTCCCTCTCCTTTCGATTGTTCAAGATTTAACAGTTCCATAATGCGTTGTTTGACCGGGTCGTTATTATGAAGTCCCGCCAGCAAATCGCCCGGAAAATACAGCTTATGATCTGTGCGCTTTTTGCCGGATATGGCCTCAACAATGTCCGAGTTCCGGGACAGCTCCTTCAACCTCCCGTCAGGCAACAGCAAATTAATCGGCAAGCGCTCATCCTCTTCACCCGGCCGGTAAAAATCATACGGCAGGTCTGATGATGAATCGACTTCCAAATAATAGTCCGGATTAATTCCGGCCTCCTCAAACAGCTGTGAAAGCTCCTTCCATTCCTTCATCTGCAGGTTCGGATTAAACTCAATATACTTAAACAGGCGGCGGTTCATGAAACGTTCGCACAAATCCCTGAGTATAGCGTCGTCCTCCTCCTGCCAAAGCTGAAAGTAATAGAAGACAATCGACTCATCCAGCTTCAGATAATCCGTAAGGCCGACATCTTCTTTAAAAAATGAAGTGAAATGAAACGGTTTTAATTTGAATGTATAATTGTTTTCAAACAAATACTTGGCACGATGGAGGATTTTTGACAAAATGACCTCGGCACTGCGTGTAACCGGGTGAAAGTAAACTTGCCAGTACATCTGATAACGGCTCATAATATAGTCCTCAACCGCATGCATGCCACTTGATTTGATCACAACCTGGTCCTCAATCGGGCGCATCACACGCAGTATCCGTTCCATATCAAAATGGCCGTAGCTGACTCCTGTGAAATAAGCATCCCGCTGCAGGTAGTCCATCCGATCTGCATCAATCTGGCTGGAAATGAGACTGACGACCAGTTTATCTTCATAGGTCTTATCAATCACATCAGCAACTTTTCGTGAAAATCCCGTCTCCACCCGTTCAAGAATTTTATGTATGTGTGTATCACCCAGTATAATCTGCTGTGTGAAATGTTCGTGATCCAATTTAAAGGCTTTTTCAAATGAGTGTGAAAACGGTCCGTGTCCCAAATCATGCAAGAGTGCCGCACACAGGCAAAGCAATCGCTCATCATCATTCCAGTCATCGCGGTTTTCGAAATTGCCTATGATACGCCGGATAATTTCATAAACGCCGAGTGAATGATTAAAGCGGCTATGCTCAGCACCGTGGAATGTCAGATAGGATGTGCCCAGCTGCTTGATCCGCCTTAATCGCTGAAATTCAGGTGTGGCAATCAGATCCCAGATGACCCGGTCCTGGACATGGACATACCGGTGCACCGGATCTTTAAAAACTTTTTCCTCATGTAATTGTTCGTCTTTATATGGCATTTTTCAACCCGTTCCTATTCGACAATGTTATGATTTATTATATAATAGTTACCCTAAGGATGAAAGGTTTAATCAAAGGTGAAAACAGATGAAAAATTGGAGAGATGTGGTCGCTCACCGGCAATTTCGCTATCTTGACCACTCAGAAAAAAAATATTTCCACGGAAAATCATATACAGCTCTGACGTCGTTTGCTGTCGATGATGTACTTGCACTGTTTACCCGCGGTGAGAATGCTGATCCCGCACTCCGGCTTTGGGTGCATCCGGACACAGTCGTACTGGGTATTCCTGATTCACGGCTGCCATATTTGGAAGAAGGTGTGCAGCTGCTGTCTGAACGCGGCTATTATACGATGGTGCGAAATTCCGGCGGCCTGGCTGTTGCGCTCGATGCTGGTGTATTGAACATTTCACTCGTTCTGCCCAATGTGAAAGGGATATCAATTTATGACTGCTATGAGGCCATGGTAAGCTTTATCCGCTACACATTGCAGGATTTAACGGATGACATTGAAGCATATGAAATCGTCGGATCGTATTGCCCCGGTGATTATGACTTGAGCATTGGCGGGCGAAAATTTGCCGGTATTTCGCAGCGCCGTGTCAAGGATGGAGCGGCCATCCAAATCTATTTGGACGTCGAGGGAAAGGACCGGGAACGCGCACAGCTGATCAGGGATTTTTATGATATTGCCCGAAAAGGCGAAGAAACGAAATTTGATTATCCGGACGTAAATCCATCAGTCATGGCTTCGCTCGCGGAACTGCTTCGTGTGGAATTGACGGTTGATGACATGAAACAGCGTGTGCTGCTTGCACTGGACGCTGTGAGCGACCAAATTGTGACCGACGATTTTTCTGACGACGAGCTGGTGCAGTTTGAAAAGCGCTATAAGCAGATGGTGAAGCGGAATGAGGATGTCGCCGGGATGCAGTAGTTCATACATTTTCTTGCCATTAAGCCGCTCCGGATGAAGTGTGCTTTTCGCGCTCATGTGATGTTTGACGGGCTCATGTTTTGGTTTTCCGGCCCATGTTTTCCCTCTCGCGCCCATGTTGACGTCCGGCGAGCCCATGTTTTGGTTTTCTGGCCCATGTTTTGGTTTTCTGGCCCATGTTTTCATTTTCGCGCCCATGTTGACGTCCGGCGAGCCCATGTTTTGGTTTTCCGGCCCATGTTTTCATTTTCACGCCCATGTTGACGTCCGGCAGGCACATGTTTTGGTTTTCCGGCCCATGTTTTCCGTTTCACGCCCATATTGACGTCCGGCGAGCCCATGTTTTGGTTTTCTGGCCCATGTTTCAGCTCTCGCGCCCATGTTGACGTCCGACCGGCACATGTTTTGGTTTTCTGGCCCATGTTTTCATTTTCACGCCCATGTTGACGTCCGGCGAGCCCATGTTTTGGTTTCCTGGCCCATGTTTTCCTCCTCGCGCCCATATTGACGTCCGACCGGCACATGTTTTGGTTTTCTGGCCCATACTCGTAATCTCGCGCGATTTATGTCCGTCTTCTACTCCAATTCAATTTCGCCGTGAAAGGCCCCTGCAAATCTCCACCATTACGATGCTTTATCCATTTTACTGACAATTAACAGATAAATCCCTACACCGCCAAAACTGATAAATGCGCTTAAAACAAGCATCGTCTTCTGATCCATAGCAGTCATCCCAAGCAGGGGTTCTGGCAATATTAAAAGCGCCAAAATAATCGGTACTACCCATGTCTTAGCCCACCAGGAGACGCCGAACAGAAAAACACCTGTTATAACTGCAGTCAAAACCGTTCCCATTGTGTCAAAGTGAATCACTGGCGTTTCAACAGCACGGTTTAAATAAATCAACCCGAAAAACAAAGCGAGTGGAACGAAAGCCAATGCAGACAGCACACCAATCTCTTTCCGCTTAGAAAGCTGATTCGCAGCGATGTATTTAAACGCAGTGAACGTACCGGCTATAAAAATACCGCCGATGACAACATGTCCGATCAGTTCAAGCAATGAATAGGACAGTGTTCCTTCCATCAGATCATTGGCTATGGTGAACGAAAATGCTCCCAGGATAATGATCACGATGTACTTAATCCACGATTTGTAATCAACCGGCATTTCATCTGACAGCTGTTCCATATATTCCTGTGGCGAACGGCCGACAACTTTCCCGATCGATTTTCCGTTTGTCTCCGCTTCCAGCAAATGGACTTCCAATTCCTCGACGATTTCATCTATTTCGTCTGCGTACTTGCCGCTGGAAAATAAATAAACGCGCAAATCTTCTATAAATCTCCTGCTCTTTGCGGACAGTTTTGATTTTGCATTCATACGCTCATCCCCTTTCCTGAATTTGATCGGATTCGGTTTCATGTTTCAGCACGCGATTGACATTCCCCTGTAAACCGTCCCACCGCTGGATAAACTGCTCTAATTCCTGTTCGCCTTTTGTTGTCAGCGAATAATACTTCCTTTTCGGCCCGGCTGTTGATTTTTTCCGGGTGGATGTCACGAGCTCCTCTTTCTGCATCCTAAGTAAAAGCGGGTAAATTGTCCCTTCACTTAAGGAGTCGAATCCATACAATTCCAGCTGTTCAGCCAACTCATAACCGTACACTTCCCTGTCCTTAATGATCGCCAGCAGACAGCCATCCAGAATCCCTTTCATCATTTGTGTTGTTGACAAAGGCATTTCACCTCACTTATATATCTTGCATTGCAAGGTATATAAGTATTGTATATTTAAATATCTTGTAATGCAAGGTATTTTTTGTGATGATTTTACATTCTTATCATGACAGCAGATAATCAGGTCATTCTATCAACAATTCATGTAGCATTTTGACGTTTAATCTTCGGGTTTATTCTTATCCAGATTATCGTTATCCGTTGACGATTTGATGATCCCGCCCATATTTCAGTTTTCACGCCCAAAATATGTGCTTCCGGCCCAAGTTTTCCGTTTCACGCCCATGTTGACGTCCGGCGAGCCCATGTTTTGGTTTCCTGGCCCATGTTTTCCTCCTCGCGCCCATATTGACGTCCGACCGGCACATGTTTTGGTTTTCTGGCCCATGTTTTCATTTTCACGCCCATGTTGACGTCCGGCAGGCCCATGTTTTGGATTTCCGGCCCATGTTTTCCTCCTCGCGCCCATATTGACGTTCGACCGGCACATGTTTTGGTTTTCTGGCCCATGTTTTCATTTTCACGCCCATGTTGACGTCCGGCGAGCCCATGTTTTGGATTTCTGGCCCATGTTTTCCTCCTCGCGCCCATGTTGACGTTCGACCGGCCCATGTTTTCCGTTTCACGCCCATATTGACGTCCGGCGAGCCCATGTTAAGCTGGTCGCGCTCATGTCTGCAGCAGACGTGCCCATGTTCTGGTGCCACCCCACCCTTTCTCGAGCTCATGATTTGATTTTCACGCCCATGTTGGTGCTGTTCCGAACATGCTTAGCAATATTCATTATATCACCACTGGAGAATCCCACTACTATTAACGCAAAACACTGCCACCGGATATTTTCACAGATTCTCCCACAATATTTGCTCCAGCATCCGTTAATAAAAAGGCGATGGTATTGGCAACTTCACTTGGGCTGGTCATACGTCCTGATGGATTGGAATCCTTTAATCACTTTGACGTGTACGGTCTTGCCGGTCCGCTTTTCTGAGGCAGAGGCTCTTCCATTTCGTATCACAAACCGGGACTGACAGCATTCACCGCACGCCATGTTCATTGCTTCCAAAGCCATTGCATGTGTGAGCCGGTCATGCAAATTTCGACCGGCATAAGCGGTCCGCCGTAAGTACACGCAAGACTGACAATGATGTGACATTGACAATAGCACCTTTTTTCTGCTGTTTCATTGATTCATAAATTAATTGGGTTAACAGAACGGTTGATGTGTAATTCAGATGCATTACCGTTCCAATCTTCCTGCCCAAGCTGTTCAACAGGGCCGCCGCCTGATGCCGGCATTATTGACAAGCATCGAAATCGGTCCGCATGCTTTTTCAGCACTGTTCTACAAGTCTTTCCGCTCTTCTTCCTTCCGAGATCTGCTGTATGTATGAATTATGTGAGCATCTGGCACAGTCTGATGATCTCGGCTGCAAGATCGTTCAGCTATTCTGGCGTCTGCCGGTCACTGTGATGGACGCTCCATCTCAGCAAGTACTTTTTGCGGTTTAGAGCCATACCGGCCTGTTGCCCAGTAACCAGAGCGTGTTTCCCCTTCAAAGCATCATGTGCAAATCGCCATACTCTCATCTCCTCCAATATGAATGGTTAGTTATCGGTTTCCGACTTATCGTCTTTCTATCTAACAGAAGAGCGCACAGTCCTGATTGTACGCTCTTCTACACTCGTTTTAACTTGTGCTGCTGGTTACCATTGCCAGATTATACATCCTCTGCCAACTGCACCGCGTGACAGATCATTAACTGGCTTGTTCAGCCCTTTGCAAATTGGGCGACTGCCTCAAATTCACAAGCCGCTGAGCAATTTTATAACCGATGTTCCCCTGATTCAAGACTTGGAAAATGAGACGTTGGCGTCCACCCTTTGATGTCAGAATCGGGGTGCTTTTTTTCGCGGCAACGCTCCGGCACGAATGCTGCATCCAAACTGAATTCACATCAATACGAGTGATGGATCTTTCCTGCCAAATTGAGCGCTTCGACCACTTTCTCAGTTTCTTCTGACTCAGCCGATCCTTTCGTGGAAAGCTGAGCATAGCAATCCGTGGGTCAACATCGACAGTTTGGCTGTATTTCGCACTTTCACGGCAATTTCCGGCCAAATCTGGCTATCAGGATTCATATGATCGCAGTCAGCGAACATATTTTTCATCATTGCGACCATGATAGACACGGATGTTTTCTTATGCCGTCTTTTGTTTTAATGATTTGCAATGCAGGTCGTACCGTATCAGCGGTTGAATGGGTTGCGCCGCTCACAAGCCGTTCTGCCTGATTCATGTAGACAAGCATCGTCCCCAAGTATTTCATCCAGCGGCTTGACGTGCCTGATCAGTGGTTACCTTTCCTTTGCGGCGTTCAACATCTGTCAAATTCCGGCTCCGGATAATCATGCGGGTCCATCAACACACACGAGGTGACGTCAACGTCTGCGGATTCAGCTTTTTGCCTGATTTCTTCCGCATCACCAAGCAATATCGGTTTCACGATCCCGGCAGCACCCAACTGACTGGCAGCTGTTAAAATCCGTTTATCCCGCCCTTCCGGAAAAACGATTGTTTTATTTTCATTCTTTAATTGATCCTTTATCTGGTCAAAAAGATTACTCATAACGAGCACCTCCCATATTCTATAATAAACGAATCACGTTCGCTTGAAAACAATTGTCACACATACTTTTTGACAGAACCATGACAAGGCATTTTAATTCATGCTTATCCTACCCTAAATATGATATAGTTAAACCGTATTGGAATTACCAGGCTGACGATTTGGTGTCGCCTCGACCGGGAGCAAATCACCGAATCGTCAAAGCCCTTAATGGACAACCATCAGATATGACGTTTTAAAAATAGACAATGAAGGAGAGATTTATTATGGCAGCTGAAGCAGTTAAAACATTGGATGGCTGGTATTGCCTGCATGACATGCGCACCATCGACTGGACATCATGGAAAATGGTATCCACAGAAGAAAGACAGGAAGCCATCGATGAATTCAAAAACCTGCTGACAAAATGGGAAGAAGTCGAAGCGGCTGAAAACGGGAGTCATGTTCTCTATAAGGTGGTCGGTCAAAAAGCTGATTTGATGTTCATGTTTTTGCGTCCAACCATGAACGAACTGACCGATATTGAAACAGAATTCAACAAATCAAAATTTGCCGAATTTCTGCGCCCGGCCTATTCGTATGTTTCCGTTATAGAGCTGTCGCAATATAGCGGTAACAGTTCAGAGGATGATCCAAAGGTACGGGAACGCCTTTATCCAATATTGCCAAAGTGGGAGCATATGTGCTTTTACCCGATGGACAAACGGCGTGAGGGAGACGAGAACTGGTATTCACTCGATTTTAAAGAACGGACGCGGCTGTTGTATGAGCACTCTAAGACCGGTCGTCAATATGCGGGTGAAGTAAAACAGTTTATTACCGGATCATTTGGCTTTGACGACTGGGAATGGGGCGTCACCCTGTTTGCCCATGACGTGTTACAGCTGAAAAAACTCGTTTATGAAATGCGTTTTGACGAGGTGACTGCGCTTTATGGCGAATTCGGTGCATTTTACGTCGGCAATCATCTGGCGAAAGAGGCTATTGATTCGTACTTACAGGTTTAAAAAGCCAACGCTGTTTTGTTACCTTCCATAAACATTAAAGATATAAGTTAAAATGACCATCAATTTGGTGGTCATTTTTTAATGTTGTGTGGAATATCTTTTAACGTTTGTATAGTATTTTGCAGACTTAAGTTACAAACATAATTTATTACTGCCAGCCATTTAGATTCAGAATAAACACAATGCCAGTCCAGAAATTGTCATAAATTATAGCAAACTTTTTTCTCCGCACCTGTCATCAATTTCCCCTCCTGTTCATACATATATCTTGGAGACCAAAACAGCATGACACAACAGAAACGAGGCATTTTTTATGGCAGTCATCCAACATACCGAAGAAGATGTCAAATTGCTGGCACGATTAATGCGCGCTGAGGCAGAAGGTGATGGGCAGCTCGGCATGCTGATGGTCGGGAATACCGGTGTTAACCGGGGCATTGCCGATTGTTTGGATTTCACAGATATTAATACAGTCAGACGAATGGTCTTTCAAAGCCCGGGCGGATTCGAGGCAACGCAAAAAGGTATTTTTACCAGCGGGCGAGACAGCAGGATATACGTCTTGCCAGAAGAGTGATAAATGGTGAACGATTCCATCCTGCAACCAATTCATTATGGTTTTTCAGACCACAAGGCAATTGCCCGGAACAGTGGTTTGGACAGTGGAACACCGGCAGATTTAAATCCCACTGCTATTTCGCACCTGCTTCGTCTGAATGTCCAAGAGTTTATTAATCATTACAGGAGGTTTTTTCATGAGTGAGAAAGACAACAATGCGAATTATCCGTACACAAACTACTATCAGGGATATCCTTATCCATATTATTATTACCCACAATCATCTCCAGCTTATTATCCCGTTTACGATCCACGGCAGGAAACGCAACCCCCGCAAACCCAGCAGCAACAGCAGCAGGCACAGACACAGGACGTCCCGGGTATGCTGCCAATGGAACAATCGTACATTGAAAATATTTTACGGTTAAACGAAGGAAAACGTGCGACGGTTTACATGACGTTTGAAAATAATGAAGAGTGGAACGCTAGAGTTTTTCGAGGAGTCGTTGAAGCAGCCGGAAGAGATCACATCATATTGCGTGACCCGCAAACAGGCAGAAGATACCTGCTCTTAATGATCTATTTGGATTATGTGACATTTGATGAAGAACTGAACTATGAATACCCATACGGTAATGGCAGCCAAATGGCACAATACCCCCCGAGGTAAAGCGAAACTTCATTCAGCGGAACGCTTTTCTCCGCTGAATGTTAGTGAGACTTATCGGACATTTATGGATAGTTGGCCGCCGTTCTTTGGCGGGTTACTGTTCATTACATGCGGGTAAAAAAAGGTGACCATCAGCCCTTCAAATTAATTTGCAAACCAACCTCAACCCTGACTTTTCTAAATGAAGCGCTCGTTGCTCATCGGGCGCTTGCATTGTTTCGTACACAAAGGGGCCATTGTTATGCGAAATCCGTATGAAAAATACATACGCATGGAATTGCTGACGCTGGCACTGGCTGTCGTAATCGGATTGATCGCCATCCTGCAGGGGTATGTGGTCATCATACTATTGTCCATGTATTTGCTTGCATTCAGCATATTTTGCGAAGGTTTCCTGCAGCTCAATACCAATAGAGGTATGGATGGTATCAAACAGTTTGTTAAAGCCGGGATGCTGATGCTTTTGGCTACTATTCTGTTTTTCTCCCTATAATGGTGTGTTAAAGGAGATCAAGTAATCTGTTTCACTATTACAATCGAAACAAAAAGGGGCATATTTTTAGAAACTTGTGCTCCTTTTTAGTGAGTTTTTTCGACTGTAGTAAAAAGAAGGTATGTTGTCGCGGTCATGGTTGGGTATGCTTGTCCGCGCGAAATCGGGTGGTTGTCACGCGAAATTCAGGCATCGTTGCGCGAAATCATGAAGTTGTCGTGCGATTTTGCCCCTTTCCCGCGCGAATCAGCACATTTACCGGGTGTGCCGTGCTCCGCTGATGAGTCCATGAAAATACCACAGTGACAGGAGTTGCGGCAGCCAAACATAGCTATGTTTGGACCACCCTATTTCCTTATAAATACTTTATCCCGCATGTAAAGGGCAGTAAACTCCCAAAGAACGGAAGCTAACTGCCCTTAAATGTCCGATTCTGTTCGGGCCTGCACGATGCAGGTCACAAAGGCGTTGCAACAGGACGCCTGAGGTTTTAGCCTTTGTTCCTTATTATCATCGGGGAAAAACGCCCCGATGAATGAAGTTTCACTTTACAACGGCATACCCGATCAGTACCCAGCCAATCAGAAAAGCAACACCGCCAAATGGCGTAATCATGGCAAATGTTTTGACACTGGTGGTCGAATAGATATAAAGACTGCCTGAAAACAGGATAATACCGATGAAGAACATCCAGCCTGCCCACATCATACCGCTGCTTTCAATTTTAGCCAGCAGTATTCCGGTAACGAATAAAGCCATCGTGTGGAACATTTGATAATTGACTGCTTTCTCCCATGTTCCCAGTTGTTTTTCAGATAGCCTTCCTTCAAGACCATGCGCTCCGAATGCACCAAGGGCTACCGCCAGAAAACCATTAATCGCTCCGAGAATCAGGAATAATTTCATATGGTTGCTCAAGTCCTTTCATTCCATTGTTAAAAGTCAAATATTGAATCGCCATTGGCCCCGTCATGATTAACAGTCGTTTGTACCGGCTTCGATGATTGTTCAGCAGACTTATCGCCCATCATCGCTTTCATCTCCCCGGCGGTTATATCATGTCCGGAACCCGATTCAGCAACAGATTGTTCCTCCATTAATAATTCAGAAAGCAGCTGGATATTGGCAATATGTTTCCTCATGACACTCTCATTTGCAGATTTCCGCTGTGCTTCTTCCAATTCCCGCTTCATTTTTTGCAGAATCGTATCCGTTGCAACTGCCATTTCGGCCACTCCTTTAACGTCACAAAATTTTAATTATGCTAAGTGATATTTGTCAGCATTTCTTAGAAAAAACTCGGCTGCCGTCTAGTCTTTTCAGAGATCAGAGGCCGGGAGTCAGGTTGGAAGAAATCGGCGAACTAGCCGATTACTTTAGTTAAAACAGCCCTGAATTTTATACTTTCCTATTTTATAAAAAAAGTGATGCAAACAATCGATCTTGAAAAAACTTCACAAACCAGTATAACATGAAGCTATTTTTCACCAATAAAAAAGCCTTGGCCGCTCCTCCAAGACTTTTTGAAAGTATTATTATGGACCTGCACTTACACCTTTTTGTTCTTCTTCCGTATAGCGTTTATAAACCCATTGCAAAAAGACAAGTTCGTTTTCATGAAGCTCCCTGCCAAGTTGCTCTTCTGTCGTTTTTCTTACCTGCAAAAAGCTTTCCATAACGCTACATTCCCCCTAAGATTGACGTAAGGCGTATACAATACCGTGTTTAATTATACAGTTAATTTCCAACAATATCAATACCGAATTTTAAATTTACAAAATATACTGATAATCGACATTTCACGATAAAGTGAAACTTCAATCAGCGGAGTGGTTTTCCCCACTGATTGTTAGCCCGAACAGAATCGGACAATCACGGCCAGTTAGCCGCCGTGTTTTGGCGGGTTACTGCCCGTTATATGCGGGGTATTTTTTAACTTTCCTGCTGTTTACGTTCATCTAGCTGTGTTTCCAATTCAGAAATACGGGCACGCAGCTCGTTAATATCTTCTTTTGTTGCTAAACCGAGGTCCTTAGCCATCTTCTGGGTCTGTTCAAATTGCTTCGTGTTCCATTCATCCGTTTTCATTTCACCTTTGTCCATAAAATTACGCATAACTGTTCGGGCCTGATCCTGTGTCAATTCATTTTTCTCAACCATTTCCTGTAATTTTTTGTCTAATTTTTCCTTCCCGGTAACAGCTGCACCAAGTCCTAAAAGAAATCCCTTTTTCAAAAAATCACTCATTATCCACACGCTCCTTTTGAATAGATGAAATCGTTATACTCGCAAACGTAACCATGAGGGGCCAGCATATGAAAAACGCCAACAAAGTTATATAACTAAACCAATTTTAACATGTTCACAAAAAGTATAATAATGAATTGGTTCTCCTTATTGTCTTTTCCCGTAAAAAAGTTTATTTAAACCACTTCAGAATTTCATGCAGGCAGGATATTTTAATAACATGTGCTATGTGCTAATGTTATATTCGCTGAAAGCCTCTCATATGATTGCCATCCTCTAATCGTTTATAAATTCGAACTAGTCAGTTTGCATCACTTCGTATATAATGGAGAAAATACAACTCTATGCGGGGGAAGCTTATGGAAAAGAAATCATATAACGTAAGTGATCATTTAAAGTTTATTATCCCGTCACTTCTCGGGATCTTCCTGTTCATGACACCGGTCAGCACCGGGGACGGTTTGACAATACCAATTGGTGTCTTAGCAAATTGGATTCAGGCGCTGCTGACTGATCATCTTTCCTTAATCATGATGGTCATCATAGTATTGACAGCTATATTAACGGTTTTCGCCAGAATACAGGGTCCGAATGTTTTTGCTGACACGCCTTTCTTTCAGGATTTATTTTACAAAAGTATGTTTTGGACGATAACACGGGTTGTTGCAGCTGTTTTCGCTGTTATGGTATTTTTCCGGCTGGGTCCTGAATTCATTCATAGTGACGTTACCGGACAGACGCTATTAGGGGACCTTTTGCATGTCTTGTTTGCCGTCTTTCTGTTTGCCGGTCTGTTTTTGCCTTTATTAATGAATTACGGTTTGCTGGATTTATTCGGTACATTAATGACCAAAATCATGCGCCCATTATTTAAACTTCCCGGACGTTCATCGATTGATGCATTGGCATCATGGGTTGGAGATGGCACCATTGGGGTGTTGATGACAAGTAAACAGTACGAAGGTGGCTATTATACGAAACGTGAAGCTGCTGTTATCGGTACAACGTTCTCTGTCGTTTCGATTACATTTACACTTGTCATTGTCAGTGAAGTCGGCCTTGGGCATATGTTTGTACCCTTTTATTTAACAGTCATTGCCGCCGGGTTTATCGCAGCACTCATTATGCCGCGAATTCCGCCGTTATCACGAAAAGCAGGCACATATCTAAGTGAATCAGCGGCTGGAACAGAAGAGGAAATTCCACAAGGTTATAACAGTTTTACACTTGGTTATGAAAGAGCACTGAACAAAGCGAGTAAGCAAACGAGTATCTATAAATTTTTTAAAGAAGGCGGACAGAACATTCTCGATATGTGGATGGGGGTTGCACCCATTGTCATGGCTTTTGGTCTGATTGCCCTGGTTATTGCTGAATATACACCAGTATTCGGCTGGCTTGGGCTCCCGTTTGTCCCGCTTCTGGAATTGATGCAAGTGCCATTCGCAAAAGAGGCATCTGAAACCATGTTAATCGGTTTTGCGGATATGTTCCTTCCTGCCGTCATCGGTGCATCAATCGAAGCAGAAATCACCAGGTTTATTATTGGCGCATTATCCGTAACCCAATTGATTTACATGTCAGAGGTCGGCGGCCTATTGCTCGGCTCCAAAGTCCCGGTTTCATTGAAGGATCTGTTTATCATATTCCTGCTGCGGACCATCATCACATTGCCGATCATCACGCTGATTGCCCATATGATATTTTAATCATACGAAAACTGCCCCGTCTTATTATGACAGGGCATTTTTTGTATCTTTTTATATCAGGGGGAATCCTTCATTTTATTTTAACGAAACGTTTGCTTTGTTGTATCCTTTATTTTATCTGTGCTTAATGACGTGTTTTTAGGTATCTCTTCATCCGCTTCTTCATGCTGGGAGGCCTCTTCCACCAATTCTCCTTGATAGCCAAGCTGCTCAGCCATTTGCTGCATGAATTCATAAAAGCTGTGGCGTTTGTCCGGACCGGCATGATAGATACCTGTCAATTCATTTTTTACAAATTCGGCAACTGCCATGGCTAAGTCATTGACATGAACAAATGTCCTGATTAAATCATCACGATACGCCACTGTTTTTCCTAAACGCAATTGGGCTATCAACTTATCGGTTCGGTCATCCAATTGACCGATTTTATTTTCACCATAAATCGGACCGGCCCTTAAAATAGCGTAATTGGTTAATTCCTGCGTGATAAAGTGTTCAGCCTTGACTTTCGCATTTGCATAGGTGCTGAACACATGATCCTCAGGTAACCTGGAAATGGGATCATCTTCATTATACGGTCCGTTGCCCGCCGTAAACACATAGTCTGACGACATATAAACCAATTTTGTTTGTGGTGTCAGATGTGTTATTAAATGTGAAAGTCCCTCTTGAATCAGTTCATCTTCATACGGTCCGCTCATGACCGACCAAACCACAACATCCGGCTGTGTTTGTTTATAAAACTCCGAAAACGATTCAGGCTGATTCACATCTAATTTATATAGATCATCGAACACTGCCGGATCTTCCAGGTACGTGCCAGTGACTTCCGTATTCGGGGTCTCTTGCAATATTTGATAAATCGATGCACCTGCATATCCGCTAGCGCCAAACACACATACCTTCATTTGTGCCACCATCCTTTAAATAGTGTTTCAAGCACTTGCATTATTTCCGTAGTGCTGCTTCCGATGACGGTTATTAAATTTGTCTTTCAAAATGGACATTTTTCCTTCAATAACAGGCTGCCAGATACCCTGAACCGGTCTGCTTGATAGAACTAGTACAATCATTGCTGACATAACAGCAAGCCCAAGCAGGTCTATGACACTATTAACTGTGAATAAATCGGCCTCCCGGAAAAATTGAACAAAAAATCCGTGCAATAAATAGACGTATAGTGTTCTTGTTCCCAAAACAGTTAATCTACTGCGTTTAGCAGGAATCCAAGCTAATACACTGGCCGCCATGACTGCTGACGTTACATAAACAAGCAGCCTTGCGATGATACCATATTCCGGAAGTCCTAAGCTGCTGTAGGATTTGGATGCCAATAACCAGCCCGTGTTGAAGTCCGGTGCATAATAGATCGCAACGGCCGCAACAGCCATGACAACCACCGCCGCTATCCGCAGCTGAAGTCGCTTAAGCCACATGAGGTGGTTTTGTGTCAGCCAATATCCCATAAGGAAAAATGGGAAAAAGACAAATGTCCGTGACAAGCTGAATGTGTGGCCGATCTCACCAAAATAACCAACAATTAATCCGATTCCAACCGATATGGAAAGTCCCATTAAGGCTGGCATTTTTTTGAACCAAATCAGTAACATGTGCCAGCTGAATAAACTGAATAAAAACCACAGCGACCAATGCGGATAAAACATCTCAGTCTGCCAGCCATCTTTACCGATTAAAACATAATAACCTGTATAAAGAATTTGAAAAATCAAGTATGGCACCAATAATTTTTGGGCTAATTTCATGATATATTTTATATTCCCTGATCCCTTTGCAAAAAAACCTGCCAGAAAAATGAATGCCGGCATATGGAACGTATATATCCAGAGATAAAGGGTGTTTACGCCTGCAGATTCACTCACGAATGGCTGGATGACGTGACCAAACACAACAAGGAAAATCAAGATCAATTTCGCATTATCAAAATACGCATTCCTTTCCACATTCTTCATCCCTTTACGTTTATATTCCTGAAGCTTTCTATACCACTATACCCTATGTGAATCTGTATTACTTCAGGTAAATGTCATTTGTTATTGAATCGTAAATGGAATGAAAAAAATAACACGATTTTGCCACTTTTTTGTTTTATAACGGGTGGTAAAATGCTGTTTTATTGCTAATTTGCTGACTACTCCGCCACTTTTTTCTTCTCCTTCTGTGCTGTTGCTTTTTTCCGTTTCGCTTTCGGTTTCGTATCTTTTTGTGCACGATTGAGGGATTCCTGAAGTGCATCCATCAGGTTGGTGACATTATCCGGTGTCTGTTTTTCTTCAGCCGTTGTCACCTCATCACCATTCTTCTTCGCTTCAATCAAATCCATTAGTGCTGTCCGGTACTCATCATGATACTTTTCCGGGTCGAATTCGGCTGACATTTGATCAATCAGCATTTTTGCCGTTTCCAGTTCTTTTTCCTCGGGGTTGTTTTCTGCCGGTACGTTCGGAACATCTTTCACGTCCCGCACTTCATCCGGGTAATGAATGGTTTCCACAACAAGTGTATTCTGATAAATCCGGATAACAGCCAACTGTTCTTTTGAGCGGATCATCATTTTGGCGATGCCGATTTTCCCGGTATCTTCAAGTGCTGAGCGGAGAAGGCCGTATGATTTTGCTCCGCCTTCATTCGGCGACAGATAATAACTCTTTTCAAAATAAATCGGGTCAATCTCATCCAAATTAACAAAATCCATAATTTCAACAGCTTTATCCGTTTGTTCCTTCTTTAAATTTTCCAGTTCCTCATCATCAAGCACGACAAATTTATTTTTGGCATATTCATATGCTTTGACGATTTCATCATTCTCGATTTCACGATTACAGTTTGGACATACTTTTTGATATTTGACCGGTGTCTGGCATTCCTTATGAAGATTCCTCAATTTCACATCCTTATTCTCCGTTGCGGCATGCATCTTTACCGGGATATTTACGAGTCCAAAACTGATTGTCCCTTTCCACATAGTATGCATGAAAAAAGCCCTCCTTTTTCGTATAGTTTGGCTTTTGCTGCATGAATTTATCCAGTCCAATGCGGGCATTTTATGAAGAGAGGTGTTTGATGTGCGATTAATGAAGCCGATTGCCAGTGACGAGACTCCCGGAAGTGAGGAATGGGCCTATGAAGTGAAGTATGACGGCTTCCGCTGTGTGCTGCATTGGGAAGACGATTCAATTCGCCTGGTCAGCAGAAATGATGTCGACTTGAGCAGCAATTTTCCGGAGATCATTGAGGCTTGTCAGGCGCAGCAGCCACTGGTTAAGAAGGTTTTGCCGCTGAAAATTGACGGGGAATTGGTTGTCCTGAATAATGCGTACCAGGCGAATTTTCCCTGGATTCAAAAACGTGGCCGTTTAAAAAAGAGCCACATGATCAAGGAGGCGGCGTCAGCACGCCCTGCCAGCTTCATGGCGTTTGATCTGCTTTCGTATGGGGGTACTGTAACCGTTGAGCAAACATTTGATCAGCGTAAGAGAAAGCTTGCTGACATCTTTGGTGATACGGGTAAATTGGGCGAGCATCTTCATTATGTCAGCTATTGGGAGAATGCCGGGGAGCTGTGGCGGCACATATTTAACCATAAAGGTGAGGGAATCGTTGCCAAACGGAAAGACAGCCGGTATCAGTCCGGCAAACAACACCATGACTGGTTCAAGATCAAAAACTGGCGCGCGATTAAAGGTTTCCTGACGTTTTATGATCCGGAAAATGATTACTTTACTGTCTGTGTTTATCAGGGAGATGACGTGGTGGACATAGGCAAATGTAAGCACGGGCTTGATGAAGAGGCTTTTGCTGCATTAAGCGATTTATTTTTATCAAATGGAAGGAAAGAAAACGGTGGCTGCCGCCTTCCACCGGCCATTTGCGCTGAAATACACACGTTGGATTTGCTGAAAGGTGAACTTCGTGAACCAGAATTCAGCCAGCTGCTCCCGAGGTGGTCTTCAGGCGATTGTACCTGGGAAAGATTGCAACTGGACCTGGCCATGCTGCCGGAAAACGTTGAACCCTCGAATACCGATAAAGTGTTTTGGCCATCGCCGGAGTTGACGAAGGGCGATTTACTCGTATATATGCGGGAAATTGCGCCATATATGATTCCGTTTTTAAATGAGCGGCTGCTGACGATTATTCGCAGTCCGGATGGGGTCCGCGGTGAATCGTTTTTCCAGAAACATCTGCCTGACTATGCGCCGGATTTTATCAAAGGGGTCAGGCAGGATGGAGAAATGCGCTTTATCTGCAATGATCTCGATTCCTTGTTGTGGTTTGCCAACCATGGGACGATGGAATATCATATTCCGTTTCAAACGGCCCGAAGCGGTAATCCGCATGAAATTGTTTTTGATCTGGACCCACCTGATCGGGAGCGATTTCCGCTTGCCGTAAAGGCCGCTAAACTGTTGAAGCAACTACTGGATGACCTTGAGCTGATTTCATTTGTCAAAACATCCGGCGGAAAAGGGCTGCAGATTCATATTCCCATCCCGGCCGACAGCATGACTTATGAGGAGACTGGTGTGTTCACCCAAGCCATTGCCTGGACACTGGAAAAAGGCTATCCGGATTTATTTACGACTGAACGTTTTAAGGATAAGCGCGGTGACCGGCTGTATATCGATTATTTGCAGCATGGAAAAGATAAAACGCTGGTAGCACCCTACTCACCACGAAATCGGCAGGACGCCACGGTCGCGGCACCATTGTTCTGGAATGAGATTAGAGACGATTTACGGCCCGGGATGTTCAGGATTAATAATGTGGCCGAGCGTGTTCAAAAAGTCGGATGTCCGTTTGCAGGCTATTTCGAAATTGGTGAGCAGCAAGTGATGGATAAAGTATTGGGAATGATTCAGAGTTGAGGATTTTCGGCGGCTGCCGAAAATCCATCTATTTGATCCGCTCACGTGAGGGAAGTTCTCGCACGATTTGGTGTGTTGCACCTTCGTGCTACTCGGTGCAAAACACGCCAAACAGGAAACAGCCGCCCCAAATCCGGAGCGGCTGCTTAATAATCACTTAAACAGCTGTTTCCTGTTCAATCGCTGTTTTGTCATTGTACGTTTTTAAGTTAAGCTTTTTCATAATTCGAGCTGTTAACGTTCCTGACAGCATTGAGTCATTTACGTTTAAAGCTGTTCTGCCCATGTCAATCAACGCTTCAATCGAAATCAATAGACCAGCTAAGGCAACCGGCAGTCCCATTGTTGAAAGCACAATCAAGGCTGCAAACGTTGCACCGCCGCCAACACCTGCTACGCCAAACGAGCTGATGCCGATGATCAGAACCAGCTGAATGATAAATTCCGGTGTCATTGGATTGATACCGACTGAAGGAGCAATCATGACCGCAAGCATGGCAGGGTAAATTCCCGCACAGCCATTTTGTCCGATTGTTGCACCAAATGATGCTGACATATTAGCGATCCCCTGATCAACACCAAGCGAATTCCTTTGTGCCTGGATATTTAATGGAATCGTTCCAGCGCTTGAGCGTGATGTAAAGGCAAACGTCAGCACAGGTAATACTTTTTTCAAATACGTCATTGGATTCAGGCCAAACACGCCAACCAGCAAAAGATGTATGATGAACATAACAAACAGCGCTGCATAGGATGCAATCACAAATTTGCCAAGTTCAAGAATGCCTGCTAACTCCGTCGTTGCAACAGTGTTTGCCATCAGTGCTAATACCCCAAATGGCGTCAGACGCAAAATCAGTGTCACAATCCGCATCACGACAGCGAACACGGCATTGACACCTTTTGTGAATAGCGCTGCTTCATCCGGCTTTTTCCGCCGCAGCCCCAATACAGCAATTCCGACAATCATTGAGAAGATGACAATCGCAATAACCGAGGTCGGACGGTCCTGTGTCATATCCTGAAATATATTGGATGGAATGGATACAAGAAGCCCGAATAATAACTCATCCGGATCATCTTGCCAAAGATCTGAATGAATTTTTCCAGATTAAATAAATGACTGAATAATCGATACCATGACAAGCGTATGTGACACATATCATCATTAATAGTTGGATAATAGCCGCTTCCGACAATGTCATACACCAGGCAGTAGTCTGGGTCATCACCTTCTGAGTTCGCACCCATATATACCTGTAAAATAACGCCAAAGACACAATTCCGAGACCAAGCCCGGTAAATACACGTTTACTGAACGAATAATGCTTTTTGCTGCATTCGGATTAAAAGACCCACCAAAAGAAAACAGAACAAGCACGTCAGAAAAAATATAGAATGTTAATCCCATTCCCGCTCCCCTTTAGTTTATCAGTTTTTTTAGTTTTGGCGGAGGACAAGTAGTCTGCCCCCATGCTCCTAATTAACTTATAATTCCTATAAAGTTTAGTTTACTTTAATAATATACAGTCACGTTGCAGTATATGTCAAACTAACTGTTTTCTTTTGCGGCTTTCCTTCAAAATGGTAATGTATGTAAAATTGGTTGTTCAAAAAAAGTCCCGGTAACATTGAGACGACATTCGAATTTTCTTTCGTTGTTTTTCTTCCTTTTTGAAACACGTATGTAAAGGACGATAGAAAAGGAACGGTTTCACATGAAGGACATCTATTATGTGGAAAGACTGGATCAGTTAAAAGGTGCTCAGTTGATCCGCTGAGAGTCAAGAATTTATGGAACGGACCACGGTGCCCAAAACCGGAAAAATGCTCGCCGTCAAACTTGATCTGCCTGCATCTAAAATGCGTTATCACCTGACTGCTCTGGAAAAAGCCGGTCTGGTGGAAATCGAACGAACAGAAGTGATCAATGGTATTGTGCAAAAATTTTATCGGCCAATTGCCAAAGATATTCGCCGAGAAGGTATCTCCCTTATTCAGTACACAGGAAAAAGCAACAATGGAGCCATTCGCGCTCTGCAAATGGCGCTTGAAAGGTTCTGAAGCGGAACGCAGCAGCTCCTGAAAAACAGAAACAGAGGACCGACCTCAGAACCAGATGAACTGACCCCATATCTTCCTATCTGTATCTTTAAAAAAAGAAGATTAATAGTATAGCCCAAGAAAAAAAATGATTGAACTCATCGAATTTTTAAAAAGAGCATGATCCAGCAAACAGATGTGGCTAAAAAACGTTTCATTTTAATATCACAGGGTTCCCGGCTGACGAAAAAGACTAGAAAAACCAGTTGGTATATAGTCTCGTCTTATAAAGAATGTCGAAGTTTTTCTTTTAACGTTTTTTCATAATTTGAAAACTTCTCGACAAATATGGGCCAGGTTTTCCGTCTCCTGGAATCCATACACCTTCATAACTAAAAAGTTAGCCATTCGCCTCCTGGGTCCTTCCGCGAAATACCCCTTTGCTTGAGGACCTCCATGACCATCCACCAGCAGACCAAGACTGACGATGAACGTTATAAACGAGGCAGTGATGATGGTGTATCTTAGCGGGATGATTTCACCGGTAAAAATTCCGATTTAGCAGAATAAAAGGCAAATTCTGAAAAAGCACTCAGTGTTCCGAACACACCATATATCCGTCCGATCATATCTCCGGCATGTTAATTTGGAAGAACGTCATGAAACCTGCAATTGGAAAATGAATTAAAAAACCGATAATGATGAAACGACAGCCACCGACCAGAAATGAAAAGGAGAATGCATAAATCAGATACCGACCGCGGTAAACAATGAAGCCCGCCGCCAATCAAAAAATCTTAATGACAGCTTTTTTTGATAGTACCGATAGAATGATAGCCCCCAATAACCGAACCCACCCCCGAATGCTTACCAACAAACCCATAATCACTTTCCTGACCAATCCCAGCGTCTGCTGGATAAACACAACCTCCTGTGCATCCATGCCCATAAAGAAATAACATGAGCATATAAATCAAATACAATAATCAGAAAATATATAAGGGAAAATTCCGAACTGAAATGAAATACACCTTTCCAGTCATCTTTAAAGGTTTTCCAATTAAATCCCGGGGTGCCCGGCTCGGCTGCAATAATGGGCAAGAAATAGCATAATGACTACCGAAACAAGAAACGAGACGGCCGTCAGCCAAATAATGGCACCTGCCGACATGACGACAAGCAGTGCTCCGGCAATAGCGGGGCCGACCAATTAAAAGCAACCTGAACATAAACAAGACTGGAATACGAATTATATGCCTTTCGATCCTCTTTAAGGTACAAGTTTCGTGATGTAAGTGACCCGATGCAGGGTCAAAAAATGCCTTTGCCACCGACAGGAGAAATAAGCAACCATAAATAACCGGAATAGATGAAACACAAGCGGAATGATTGCCATAAATACAGGCTCTGACTAACAGTAGCGATCATGATTTTTCTTTTGTGCCAGACGGTCAATCAACGTCCCCCGCCAGAACTTTGTCAAAAGAAGAAGCCAGTGGGCCCCATATCCAAAGCCCCTGCAACCGCAGCCCGGTGAATTTTGGTTTACCTGCAGGATCAGGACATTAATCGCAATAAGGTAGATAAAATTCCCCCAGGCGCGAAAATACCAACGCCGATAACAGCAAGTAAAGGCATGTTCCATTTCGTTATGAATGCTTTCCAGGATTGGCCGCAAATCAAAACACCTCTCCCCCATAAAAAAAACGATTATCCGTATTATTTTATTTCAAATCATATTAAAATTTTAATACGATTATACCACTTACACCCAAAAAGTGAACAGGGCAGGGGTCAGACCCCGTGTCCCAGGTTTTTAATTGAATAGTCGCCTGTAATTCCATTTCCACATTGCCTTAACGGCACGGGAAATCATACAGCTTGATTCTTTTTCCCTTTTCACAATTCTGCAGCTTTTTACAGTCGTTTTCTTCAGCACCTTCCTTCAGGGCCACATATGGTTTATGGATGATTTTTTCATATGTGAAGACACCATCTGTGACATCCACTATGCCCTCAGAATCCAGTGACATCTCTTTTAGCGGAAGTTCCGCCCGTTCAATCATAGCCGCGAGTGTTATCAAATAACATGTAGCAGCTGCGCCCAATAACATTTCATCCGGGTTTGTCCCCTCGCCTGGACCATCCATTTCCGGCGGTATCGAGATTTTCGTCTGCAGATTTCCTGCATCAATTAATCCAGTACTATTCCTGCCACCCGGCCAATCAGCTTTCAAATGAAAATGATGTTGTGTCATTAAGCCACCCCCACTTAAAATTCATGCTTGATTCATACCCTAAAAAATATAACTCATGCCAATGCCAAGGATAACACCGATTATGACAACGAGCCACGCTGGTGTTTTTCAAAGATGCAGCAGTCCAAACAGAACATTGTCATATGCCTTTCAGAAATTAGATGAAGGACATTTTTCGGCATCAATTGATTGTGAAAGCAATTCCCCCGGTCCATTCCATGCAACTTAAAGCTGCAATCGACTGTGAGCCTGTTCTCTCGTGCATTTCCAGCGATCTTGAAGACCGTTTTGATCATGACAAGCCTTCTCTCGTGCACCTCAAACGATCTTGAAGACCGTTTTGACCGTGACAGGCCTTCTCTCGTGCATTTTAAACGATCTTGAAGACCGTTTTGATCATGACAAGCCTTCTCTCGTGCACCTCAAACGATCTTGAAGACTGCTTTGATCGTGACAGGCCTTCTCTCGTGCACTTAAACGATATTATAGAACGTTTTGACCGTGACAAGTCTTCTCTCGTGCATTTTAAACGATCTTGAAGACCGTTTTGATCATGACAAGCCTGCTCTCGTGCACCTCAAACGATCTTGAAGACTGTTTTGATCGTGACAGGCCTTCTCTCGTGCACTTCAAACGATCTTGAAGTGTGATTTAACCATGACGGCCAGTGTCACACGGTCATTCGCATTTTTATAACAGCAATCGAGCGGAGTGTTATTTAACCTGGACTGGCAAAATCATCCTTACAAAACACAAAAACAGCAGGGAAAATTTATTATAAATTCTCCTGCTGTTTTATTGCCTTGATAACTACAACCTGCTCATGCTGCAAAAGAGAGCAGTTCACCGATGCACCGGTGATTTTCTATCCACTACTGCCTGTCCAATATTTCCTTCAGCACTCTGGCCTGGTTATGCTCCTCATCTTTCGCCGCAAACAGCAGTGTCAGATGTTTATCATGTTCGTTGGTCAAGCTTTTTAATGTCTGCAATTCTTCCTGCTTCCGCCCTTCCTTTAGCTCTTCTTTATATTTTTGCTTAAATTCATCATATTTATCAGGATCATGTCCGAACCATTTACGTAAATCATTGGACGGTCCAATTTCTTTCAGCCAGTGATCCAGCTTTGCGTCATCTTTTGAAACACCTCTTGGCCATACACGATCCACCAATACACGCAAGCCATCATTCGGTTCAGCCTGATCATAAATCCGCTTCATATTGACAGGCATCTGTTCACCACTCCTTTAAATCACTTTTTTCTTTACGAACTCTCGTGCTGTGGCGTTTTTTCATCGACCTTGCCGGATGCAAACCAGCCAATGACTGCTACTGATACCAATACGGTATAAAATATAAGCTTCCACGCCGTTGAATGCGGAAAGGCATGTGGGATCAAGCCAATATCGTCATGTGCCAATACAAGCAGTGACAGTTTGACACCAACCCAGCCGACAATGGCAAATGCTGCAATTTCAAGACCCGGCCGTTTCTGTAACAATTCCACAAAAATATTGGCAGCAAACCTCATAATGATCAGACCAATCATACCACCCGCAAAGACAACAGCAAACTGGCCGCCATCCAGACTGCCAATGTCCGGCAACGCGGTCGGTGGCAATGCGACCGCCAAGGCAACTGCTGCCAAAATCGAATCAACGGCAAAAGCAAGATCCGCAAACTCCACTTTGACAACCGTCATCCAGAACCCGCTTCCGGCTTTTTCAGGATTCGCTTGAGCGTCATCGTCACCTTTTTTGCTTGAAAACCTGTCATATAAATTTTTACCCGATATACCTAACAAATAGAGTGCTCCCAGGGCTTGTACCTGCCAGAAGTCAACTAAAAATGAAATCATGAACAATGAACCAAATCGCAGTATAAACGCTCCCGCTAAGCCGTAAAACAGAGCTTTTTTCCGTTGCTTTTCCGGGAGGTGTTTCACCATGATTGCCAGTACCAATGCATTATCAGCTGCCAACAGACCTTCCAGACCAATCAGTATGACCAGTACCCACAAATATTCGATCAGCAATTGTGCTTCCACCAGAATCTCTCCTCAAAATTAAAAATGGTCCCCACCAACAGGTAAGGACCATGAAAAAAAGACCCTTACCTTTAGTGGTAAAGGTCTCGCTAACAACATTTGTTGCCAATTAAGCCGGGGATGATATCCATCCCGAAATGACGACTTGAATTGTACAGCTACTCCCCTTCAATTATCGAAAACTATGCTATACTAATTAAACCGCTAAATTCTTAAAATGTCAACATCGAATGGCAAATTGGCCCCTAAATATTCAACATCTGTGCTGCTTAAATTTGGTGTATGACGTTTTCCATATGAGCTTTCAAATCGACTAATCGGGTTTTAGCTGCTTGTTCACTTTCATCACACACGGCAAAATAACATTTGATTTTTGGCTCGGTACCGGACGGCCGCAAACATACCCAACTGTCGCTATCCAAAATGAATTTGACCACATTTTCCTCAGGCAGATCAATCGGTTCTGTCCGGCCACTTTTCAATGTGCGCTCACCTGATGCGTAATCCTCGACCGATTCGACCTGTAAGCCACCAATTTCCTGCAGCGGCTCTTTCCGGATACTTTCCATAATCGCAGCAATTTTTTCCGATCCTTCTTTTCCTTTTAACGTCAGTGACAGCATATCTTCCAGGTAATAACCGTGTGTTTCATACAGCAGGTGAAGGGCATCGAATAGTGTCTTGTCCTTTTTTTTCCAATAATAGGCCATTTCCGCGGCTAAGACTGCTGCCTGGACAGCATCTTTATCACGTGCAAAATCACTGATCAAATAACCGTAGCTTTCCTCATAGCCGAAAATGAATGTTTCATCCGTTTCGTCAAATTGCCGGATCTTGTCGCCGATATATTTAAATCCTGTTAATGTATCAATGGTCTTAACACCATAATAATCAGCAATTTTCCGCCCTAATTCGGATGTAACGATTGTTTTGAGCATCCGGCCGTTTTTCAGTGAGTCCGAGTCGCTATGTGAGAGAATGTAATCCAGCATTAAAGCCCCGAGCTGATTTCCGGTTAACACCGTATAGTCACCGGATAAGTCTTTAGCAGCGATTCCCAGCCGGTCCGCATCAGGGTCTGTACCAATTAAAATCTCACCGCCCGTCTGTTTTCCCAGTTCCATCGCCATCGTAAATGCCTGAGGCTCTTCCGGGTTAGGTGATTCAACCGTTGAAAATTCCGGATCTGCTGCAGCCTGTTCCTCGACAACATCCACCTGCTGAAAATTCAGCTGCTTCAAACCTTTCAGCACTAAATCATGTGCCGTTCCATGCAACGGTGTGAACACAATCTGCAAATCTTTATGCGCGTTTTGTTCGTCAACACCCAGTTTTGAAATGCCCGCAAGCTTCTCAAGATAAGCATGATCAATTTCCTGTCCGATCCATGTCAATACGTTTTGTTCTTCCAGTTGCTTATGGTCAAGATACGGCACTGTTAATTCATCTTCTACCTGCTGGATATATCCGGTGATGTCACGGGCTTCATCCGGTGTTATTTGACCGCCGTCTTCATTGTAAACTTTAAATCCATTATATTCCGGCGGGTTATGGCTTGCGGTTATCATGACACCTGCCACTGTCTCCAAATGCCGTACAGCAAAGGAAAGCAGCGGCGTCGGGTGCAATGTGTCAAATACATACGCCTTAATCCCATGTGCACCAAGGACTTTAGCTGTTTCAAGCGCAAACACACGTGACATATACCGTGAATCATAGGACACAGCAACACCACGATTGTTCACGTCGGCAAAATGATTTTTTAAATAATTGGCAAGTCCATTCACTGCTTTCCTGACCGTATATATATTCATCCGATTAATCCCCGGCCCGAGAACACCCCGCATACCCCCGGTTCCAAAGGCTAATTCAGTATAAAACGCATCCTCCAGCCAATCCCGATGGCCATTCATCTTTTCTAAATCCTGTTTCAAATCCGGATCAAGATCTCGATATGTACGCCATTTTTCAAAAACATTTTCCCATTCACTCATACGTCCTCACCCTTCTCGCATACTATCTTGCCTGAAATTCTATCATACTTTTGACCCGTATTCTATGTTTCTATGTTTATCCTGTTATCATTAAGTATAAAATAGGGAATAGACTTTCTATTAAGTGCTGATAAAGTTAGAATAGAATAATAACTATTTAAATTGGAAAGATGTGATCACATTGATGCAAAAACGGTGGTTTCAATTTTTAATCGTCCTTATTCTTGTTTTTCTGTTAATATTACTCATACGGGCTGCTGACTTCCTTTTCGACCCTATCTTTACATACGTTGGTGCCGTTGCATTTCCGATAATTGGTTCCGGTGTGCTTTTTTACTTATCACGGCCACTGATGCATTTATTGGAAAAACTGAAATTGCACCGCATCGTGGCAATCATTGGCGTCTTCCTGATTCTGGCAGCTGCTGTCTATATTGTCGCCAGATACATTGTTCCGATTCTCGAGACCCAGTTTTCAAATTTGATCAACAACATACCGACGATGGTTTCGGGCATACAGGACCTTATTGCGTACTGGCAGTCCAATCAAAATTTGATTCCTGATGAAATCAATGAGACCATCAATAATCTGACATCTAATCTGCAATCTTATATTGAAATGGCTATGTCTTTCATTTTTGGCTTTATAGGTGAATTCATCAGTATTATATTTGCGCTGATACTCATCCCGTTTTTCCTGTTTTTCATGTTGAAGGATGGGGAAAAATTCGTTCCGTTTATTACGCAGTTTTTTGAAAAAAAGAAAGCAGACAATATTCGTTCGCTTTTATCCAAAATCGACGAAACGTTAACATCCTTTATTCAGGGGCAGTTGATTGTTGCGCTCTGTATCGGCATTTTGTTGTACCTCGGTTATTTGATGATCGGTCTGAATTATGCCCTGACACTGGCCATGTTCGGCGCAATTATTTGTGTGATTCCATTTATTGGTCCCTATATTGCTGTCATACCGGGAATGATCGTGGGATTGTTCCAGGATCCGCTCATGCCGATTTGGGTAGCCATTATCATGATTGTTGCCCAGCAAATTGAAGGCAACCTGGTATCGCCGAATGTTATGGGCAAGGCGCTGCATTTGCATCCATTAACCGTTATTACAGTTGTACTTGCTGCCGGCAGTATCGGCGGCTTTCTGGGTATGCTGTTCGCCATCCCGTTCTATGCAGTCGTCAAAACGATTATCAGCCATTTTTACGAAACCTATCAGGATGCACAGAGAGATGAAAAAGATGCTTTAATCTGATATGAACACGATAGTTCTCACAAAATATACTGCCGTCCCATGACAAAGAAGCAAATTGAAGCAGAAATGGCGGAATTAAAATCGGATTATGTACGGATACAAGGTGATGTTGAAAAAGCAACATCATTTGGCGTCAATACCTCGACCGGAGAAAAAAAGATGGTAGAGATTGAGGAGCGCATGAAAGAATTGAACCAAAAATTGGATGAGATTGAATAACTATACCCGGGGCACCTGTAACAGGTGGCCCGGTTTTTTTGATCATACAGAAGAACCATTCTATAATTTTATTTCGGGAACATGTTTCGGCTTTCCCGCCCATGTTTTCAATTTCGAGCCCATGTTCCGTCGCTCGCGCCCATATTTTCGATTTCACGCCCATGTTCCGTCGCTCTCCGCCCATGTTTTCGATTTCACGCCCATGTTTTGACGCTCGCGCCCATATTATCGATTTCACGCCCATGTTCTGCTGTCCCCGCCCATATTTTCGATTTCACGCCCATGTTCTGCGGCTCTCCGCCCATGTTTTCGATTTCACGCCCATGTTTTGACGCTCGCGCCCATATTTTCGATTTCACGCCCATGTTCTGCGGCTCTCCGCCCATGTTCCAGCAGCCCTACCTATAACCCCGCTCTTGAGAATAAAGAGTGTCGGAGTTTTTATTAATTCATTCAGTACTTCCTGGCATTAAAAGGCATTAAAAAGGACTGCCCCTCTCAGGACAGCCCTCTTTAACTTTTTTTCCCATTACCATTACGCTGGTTTTCCAGACGTTTCTCGATCTTTTTCTGTTCTTTTACCGGTGGTGTCAAACTAACAACGGTATCACCCGGTTCAGGAGTTATTCGCAATTCCTCCGAGTAAAATTTCATCCTGCCTGAAGGTTTCATAACATATAGCAGCACCGTATCATCATCTTTCTCATTCAAGTACTGTTTATAAGGATATTGATTGGTAATCGCCGTCTGCCGGAACACGTAATTTTCTCTGGTCTTCTGATTTAAATCTTCCAGTGATAATTCCTGTCTGAACAAGATTCTTCCACCGACTTTATTGACAATATCACCCATTCCATTAAGGTCATGGCGATATGGACTCACTTTAAATACATTCGTTCTGCCATACTCCGGCATGAACGTTGTACAGATGAGTGCATTGTATGAGTTATACTCGGTGGCGGCAATCATGTACTCATAAGGCATTGTATCCAGCTGGTATTCTGTCTGCTCCGACAGCATCTGCCCATGATAGAAAGGAACGCCTGCTTCACGGGCTTTCCGCAATTTTTCCCAGGATGAATCAACGATAATAACCGGTGCCCTCACTTTTTGCAGTGATTTGGCGAGATTCACCGTGAAATTATTGCTCCCGACAATCAATGTACCGGGTCTGCCCTCTTTGGAAAGATGCAATTTCTTCGCAAGCCAGCCAATCGAAAATCCATGGGCAACAACAGTTGTAAACACTAATGCAAAGGTAATAGTTGTAATAAGCGACGCATCCGCATAACCTGCTTCACTCAGTATTGAAGCAAAATAGCCGGACACGGTTAAGGCAACAATCCCTCTTGGCGCAATCCATCCAAGCAGCAACTTTTCATTTAAAGCCAAGTTCGTTCCGATAGTTGAGAGAAAAATTGACAACGGACGAACGATAAACATCATTAACAATACATACCCCATAATATTCGGGTCAAATACTTGCAACAGTGTATCCACTTGCAACGAGGCCGTCAGCATAATGAATATGGCCGAAATCAGCAACATCGAAACATTTTCTTTGAAATGACGCATATCCTGAACCGAACTGATTCCCATGTTGGCAAGTGTCATCCCCATTGCCGTAACAGCCAGCAGTCCTGTTTCATGTACGATCTCATCTGCAAGCGTAAAGCAGGCAATAACAACGATAAAGACAGCGGGGGATTTTAAAAACTCCGGAATATAGCCATTTTCGAACATCCAGCCGATTCCACGACCGCATGCCCAGCCTAAGATACCGGCAAAAACCGAGGCAGCAAAGAAAATGAACAATGCTGTGCCATCCGGGTTTTCTGCTGTCAAAAATGTTATGATTTCAAAAGCAAAAACAGCAAGCAGTGCACCAATCGGATCAACTATAATTCCTTCCCACTTAAGAATCTTGGCGGGGCGGGGTTTTAATTTTGATTGGCGCAAGAGCGGCATAATAACGGTTGGTCCAGTTACAATAAATAACCCGCCAATGACGAATGCAGCAGCCCAATTCAGACCTGCCACATAATGAGCCGCCAGCGACCCCAGGATCCAGGCGATAAAAGCTCCGATTGTCGAAATCCGGAAAACCGGCCGCCCAAGACCGCGGATTTCCTTGAAACTCAAATTCAGACTGCCTTCAAACAAGATGATGGCAACCGCAACGGATATAATCGGATTATATAAAGGGCCAAAGTCTTCTTCAGGATTTAAAATTCCCAGGATTGGACCTGCAAGCAACCCGGTAATGGACATGATAACAATCGCCGGCATTCTGTAACGCCAGGCAACCCACTGGGAACCTATCCCCAAAAGACCGATTAACATGACCTCAAACAAAAGAGATGGAACCATATCTGTCCCCCCTTAAATTTATAGTTTCCAGAAACACACAGGATATAAGGTGAATTTCCTATCAATCGAGTGCTTCAACATAAAGTACATAGAAGTGCTGCCGGCCGCATAGAACAAGGCAAGCTCCGACAGTAATGCTTCATACGAAGAAGAGGCGCTTTTCTTTTTCGAAGGACATCACTTACTTAGCCTGCCTGGCAACTGTTCACCTTTAATGGATTTAACTTTCAATGACACATAAGATACAGTTATTTTAAATGGGTAAACGGTGTATGTAAACAATTTTATTTGAAAAAATATATATCTGATTTTTATAACCATCACAAAAACGTCATATTTCCCCTTCAAATTGCGTTGACAAACGCTATCTGACTTGTTAAGCTATTTCTTGTTTTACGACATTTTCCGACACTTTAAATCAAGTTTTCTGATTATTTTATCTTTTGGGTAAAATACTATTAGACTGAAAGGACCAAATATCATGAAAAAAGATACCGTCATCATTGGCTTTATGTTGTTCGCACTCTTTTTTGGCGCAGGAAATCTTATTTACCCGCCGACATTGGGGATCGAATCCGGGACGTCTTACTGGGCGGCGATTGCCGGTTTTATTATTACTGGTGTCGGATTGCCGATACTTGCTGTTATGGCCGTTTCGTTTGTTAAAAATGACGCCAGAGAGTTGGGTGATCGCGTCCATCCGCTCTTTGGACTTATTTTCACATCAATGGTGTACCTGACGATCGGCCCGGTTTTCGCTATTCCCCGTGCAGCCACGGTAGCATTTGAAATGGCGGTCGAACCATTTATCACCGGAACAGGTATTTTATTATTCCTGTTTACGACCATTTTTTTCGTGCTCGTTTATCTGGCCAGTCTGAATCCGTCCAAAATGGTCGACCGAATCGGCCAGTATTTAACACCTATTTTATTGGCGGCCATTGTTATACTTTGTATTGGCGGATTCATGATGATGACGGCTGCAGCGGGAGCACCTGCTGACAAATATACAGATTCGCCGCTTTTCTCCGGTTTTGTTGAAGGTTATTTGACGATGGACGCTATTGCGGCGTTAGCTTTTGGGATTATCATTGTCAATGCGTTTAAAGAACGCGGGGTTACGACACAGAAAGGTTTGATTCAATCAACACTGAAAGCCGGGTTGGTTGCTGGGATTAGTCTGACAGCTGTCTATACTTCCATTGGCTGGATTGGCTCAAGAATGGCATCTGCAGGTGACTTTTCCAATGGCGGGGCGATTTTGTCAGCGGCTGCCGAGACGATGTTTGGCAGTTTTGGTGCCCTGCTGCTAGGGGTGATTGTTGCGCTGGCGTGTTATACGACATCAGTCGGATTGGTCGTTGCCTGTGGCCAGTTTTTCCATCGAGTGACCGGTCTTTCATACAAATGGATCATTGCTATTGTGACACTTATCAGTTACCTGGTTGCCAATCAGGGCTTGAATACGATCATCAATGTTTCGGTTCCGGTACTCACGTTTATTTATCCGATTGCCATTGTGCTTATTATCATGACTTTTCTGCATAAATGGTTTGGCGGCTCAAGGAGAGTTTATCAGGGTGCGATTCTGGTGACGGGTGTTGTTGCTCTCTATGATGGACTGGCAGCGTTTGGCCTTAAGATGCCAGCTGTTACATCGGTCATGGAGTACTTGCCGTTTTTCTCAATTGGCCTGGGTTGGATTGTTCCGGCCGTTGTTGGCGGACTAATCGGATACCTGTTCAGAGGACGATCAGGACTACCCCATTCGAACTAGTATTTTAAAAAGGAAAAACGCCTGTACAGGTCAACCTTTGTGCAGGCGTTTTTTAATTGACATTTTGGAAGCATTTGCATATAATCATCTCAAATCTATTCTTTTCCCCTCGTTTAAGCGTGCTTACCTACAATTTTTAACCTCAGTAAAGATTGGCATTCCTTTTGAAATTCATGGTATATGATTTGTTCGATCGTTCCCTTATTCTAAAATCCCGACTTATTAATAGCTTCATATTCTTTGTCCGGGCTTGTCTTATATTTATTTTACACCTCCCCAGTAATCTATTAATAAAGAGCATCCGGATTATTCAAGGTGCTGATCAATAATTATACGTCCTTAGTCATCAAACGCCCTTCATATGATGCTTTTCCAGGTCATACCCATTCAGATTACAATTGTTTTTTCTATGGGTTGCCATTCAAAAAATATGTTAGGATAGTAAAAGGTTAAAAGGAGAATCGGTACTATGACAGAACAGGCTGAACATATTTTAAAGACATATTTTGGCTATGATACCTTCCGTGCCGGCCAGAAACAGACAATCGACAACATAACCGGCCGGCATAACACACTCGCGGTAATGCCCACGGGTGGAGGCAAATCACTATGTTACCAGATTCCAGGTATGGCATTAGACGGAACTGCGATCATTATTTCACCGCTCATTTCACTTATGAAAGACCAGGTTGATGCATTACAGGCGTTGGGAATTCCGGCAACCTACATAAACAGTTCGCTTTCAGCAAGTGAGCAGCAATCACGTTTGAACGATATCGGGGCAGGCAGCTATAAATTCGTTTATGTGGCACCCGAGCGCTTTGAATCGTCATTATTTATTTCGACGATGAAAAAAATCCGGATTTCACTGGTAGCGTTTGATGAAGCACACTGTATCTCCCAATGGGGACATGATTTCAGGCCAAGTTACCGGTCAATCATCCCAAATTTAAAACAGCTGCCGGAGATTCCTGTTACGGTCGCTTTGACAGCTACAGCAACCGAAGACGTGATAGCAGACATCCAAACATTATTACATATTGACAATGACTCTATTATTAAAACAGGCTTTGAACGGGAAAATTTATCGTTTCATGTGGTAAAAGGAAAAGATAAACCGACTTATATCCGCTCGTTTATGAAGGAACATCAGGATGAATCCGGCATTATATACACAGCAACGCGGAAACAGGCGGATACACTGTATGAACAATTGGCAAAACGCGGGATCCCGGCAGCCAAATACCATGCCGGACTTACTGAAAATGAACGAAAACAGGCCCAGGCAGCATTCATTCACGATGAAAAAACCGTCATGATCGCAACAAACGCATTTGGGATGGGAATCGATAAATCCAATGTACGATTTATTATTCATTACGCCATGCCAATGACGATTGAAGCCTATTATCAGGAAGCAGGCAGAGCCGGACGTGACGGGGAGCATAGTGATTGTATCCTGCTGTTTTCCCCGCAGGATGTTCAGCTGCAAAAATTTTTAATTGAGCAGTCATTGATGGATGACGATGCCAAGCAGAATGAATACCGCAAACTGCAGGCGATGATCAACTATTGCCATACGCATGGATGCCTGACATCGTATATACTTGATTATTTTAATGACGAGGAAGCCGCCGGAAGCACATGCGACCGCTGCAGCAATTGCCTTCACCGCCGGGACCGTGTTGACATGACAGAAGAAGCTCAAATGATCTTGTCGTGCGTCAAACGGATGGGTGAACGTTTTGGTGTAAGCATGACGGCAAAAGTGCTGAAGGGATCAAAGGATAGCCGGTTGCGTCAATTTCGCCTGCATACGATTTCCACTTATGGCATCCTGTCTGCCTATACGGAAAAAGAACTCACAGAACGGATTCAGTTTTTAGTTGCAGAACAATTACTGGCAACACAGGAAGGCAAATTCCCGACGTTGCAGTTGAATCAAAATTCAGTAGATGTGCTGAAAGGTAAACAGACTGTTTGGATGTATACAGCACCCATCCCAGCGAATGAAACAGCTGATTATCAGGAAGAACTATTTGCTTCATTGCGGAATCTGCGGAAACAAATGGCGGATGAACAAAACGTTCCCCCATACATATTGTTCTCCGATGCCACGTTAAAGGAACTCAGCCGCTATTTACCGGAAACGAAAGAAGATATGCTTGCCATTAAAGGCATCGGAGAGAAGAAATACGAACAATATGGTGAAGCGTTTCTTGCAGTTATTCGTGACTGGCACGCCAATCATCCGGACACTGCCAGACCGGTTAAAATAGCCGGGACTGACGCTGTTCCCAAAAAAGAAAAACAAGCTGACGACCGTCCCAGCCATGTGATCAGTTATACGATGTTCCAGTCCGGCAAGCCGATCAAAGATATTGCCGCGATCAGGGAACTGACACCACAGACGATTGAGGGACATCTTTTCAAAGCATTTAAAGATGGGCACCCGATTGCATGGGAGATATTTTTTAACCAGGAAGATGAAAAAACGATTTTAACAGCGCGGAGAGAGGTGGATGAGCCAAAGCTGAAACCGTTGAAAGAGGCACTGCCAGATGACTATGATTATACAACAATAAAAGCCGTTTTGGTGAAGAACGGGCTGATGTGATGCCGCTCTAATACTATCAAATACGAAAACAAAAGGTGCCATGATTTACAAAAACATGGCACCTTTTTTGTTTAAGTTTAATTTTTGTTGCTGCCGGGAAGCTGCCGGCTGAAGTAAGATGAACCTGAGCTGGGGCGCAGCGATTTTCCATTGGTTGTTGTACGGTGCTCGCGCGAATTGTAGACGTTCTCGCATGGTGTGCCGCTGTTCTCGCACGATTTGAGATCGCTCTCGCTCGGTTTGACGCTGTCCTCGCACGATTTGAAGACGATCTCGAGCGATTAGATGCTGATTTCGCACGGCCCACCCTTACATGAGTTCGTTAACACTATTACCCTTTTACGTTCAATGCCCATGTTCCATTACGAAATACGGCTTCTGTTGTACCGTCATCCAAAACGCCGTCAATGTCCAGCTTATTCGATCCAATCATAAAGTCAACGTGGTTTAAGCTGTCATTAACACCATGCGAATCAAGTGCTTCATCGTCCATTTCCGCTCCACCTTCAAGATTGGTTGGATAGGCTTTACCCAAAGCGATGTGACAGGATGCATTTTCATCATAAAGTGTATTGTAAAAGATCAGCCCTGACTGGGACACCGGTGATTCGTCCGGAACAAGCGCGACTTCTCCCAGACGGCGTGAGCCTTCATCTGTTTCCAGCAGATGTTTTAATGTTTCTTCACCCTGCTCAGCCTGATAATCAACCACCTTACCGTCTTTGAATGTCAGACTGAAATTGTCAATCAGACTGCCGCCATAGTTGAGTGGCTTCGTGCTGGAGACCGTCCCATTGACACCATATTTGTGCGGCAAGGAGAAGACTTCCTCTGTCGGCATATTCGGATTAAATGTCGTGCCCTGTTCAGAAACTGCTGAACCACCTTTCCAGATATGACCGTCCGGAAGCTCAATTGCCAAATCAGTCCCTGGCGCTTTGAATACAAGCTTGGTATATTTTTTCCGATTTAAAATTTCACGGGCCGTTTCTAATGTTTTATTGTGCTCATCCCATGCGGCAATCGGGTCGTCCTGATCAACACGGACGATTGTCGCAATGGCATCCCATAGACTTTCCACAGCATCCTCACGTGATTTTTCGGGGAAAATTTTCTGTGCCCAGTCACCGGTCGGAATGGTGATGATTGACCAGGTAATACGATCGTTCATTGTATATTGACGAAAATTTTTCATCGCCTGTGCCGACGCTTTATTGGCCATGGCCACTCGGGATGAATCGATATCTTTTAGCAAATCCGGATTCGTTGACCGGATGGACAGCACTGCCGCACCGTCTTCCGCATATGTATCAAGCAGCTTGACCTTCCATTCCGGAAACGTTCCAATCACCTCATCCGGTGCATTTTCATACTTCAATAACGTCAATTCATCATCTTCCCAGTTGATATGTACATCCTTCGCTCCCATTTCATACGCCTTTTTGGCAACAGTTCGGGTGAAATCTGCTCCCTCAATCGGCGCATTGATCATGAGCGCTTGATTTTTTTGTAAATTAACACCGGTCCGCAGTGCGAGCTCAGCATATTTTTCCTTCATTTTTTGATCTGCCATACAGTTACCTCCAAAATAGTTAATGACATGACTATTATTTCATAAATCGAAAAAACCACCAAATGATATCGTACAGTGCTTTTTCGTAAATCTCGTTTACACTTGCCATACAGTTGATATAAACTGCGACACATTCTAAGTTCTTTTGGCAGTATTTAGTGACGCTGCCTAACCACGCAGCTGGAATATACTCGCTTTCCGTGGGCTCACGGGTCACCCGCGGAAAGCGACGAGCGAAACACCCACCGAGTAAGCTACGAGTTGCGAGGAGTGCTGCTCCGCCGAATTCTCTTGCAACACGACGAGCACCAAGTGTATTTCCGGAGCGGTGTCACAGCACTCATATATTTTTCAGTGTGTCACAGTCTATAGATTAACCGCCTGAAACAATAAAAAATTCGATTTACCAAAAGATATACATGTGGTATGATTGTAATAGGTTACTTTTAGTAATCATATTATGATTAATCAGAAAGAGGGTGATCTTGGTGACTGATTTATGTCCGCGTTTTGAAGGTGCCATGGAGATTATCAGCAAACGCTGGGTTGGTTTAATACTGTTTCAGCTGCTTGACGGTACCAAACGTTTTTCTGAAATGGAAACAGATTTGCCAATAAGTGGACGATTGCTCTCTGATCGACTGAAAATGCTGGAAAAGGAAGGCATTGTTGAACGTAATATATACTCTGAATTTCCAGTCCGCATTGAGTACTCTTTATCTGAAAAAGGAAGAGCCCTCAAGCCGGTCATTCAGGAAATTCAAAATTGGGCAAATGATTGGGTATCACCTGAACATCTTAACGAAAATAAAGCTTAATGTGGAGCCTGGCTATTGGGCTCTTTTTCTATGTCGTTTCCAGGTTGGTAAGCATGAGTTGCGCACAACAAATGACACATCTTGTCCGTGACTCCGGGTTAGTATGAAACTTAGCAGGGGGGCAACAACCCCTGCTCAATGAACTTTCGCTTTTTTGAATAAACGTTACATCAGCGACAAAATGTCTGGCCGATTCAGGCAATCAACGTAACCCTAATCCCCCTCATTCCATGGATAGTCAGTTCCAAACGTTGCAGCCATTTCTTTAGAATGTTTACGCCGTTTTTTACGTTCGGCTGCCCGCTCTGATGCTGATTCATGTAATTGCTTTTCTTGAGAAGAGACAGGATAAACCTGGGGGACAGAGGTTGGCTTGCCATTATCATCAACAGCTACAAAAGTCAGAAAAGCTGTCGTGCAAACTTTACGGTTGCCGGTGAGAAGGTTCTCCGTTACAGCTTTAACAAACACTTCCATTGATGTATCGTGTGCCCAGGTTACAAATGCCTCAACACATACGGAGTCACCCTCTTTGACAGGTGCCAGAAAATCAACTGAATCCGTCGATGCTGTAACAACCGGCTTCCGTGAATGTCTGACAGCCGCGATTGCAGCAACATCATCAATATGAGCCATCAGCTTACCGCCGAAAAGTGTTCCATGATTATTCGTATCCGGCGGCAGCACGTGGGATGTTTTAACTGTCAGTGAATTTTTGCAAGGTTTTTTGTCCATATCAGTTCCTCCGTTTCATGACCTTTGCTAGGAGCCTTGGACAGAAGTATGCCGTAATTTATGTAAAATAATGTATATTCGATAATTGATTAAAATTGCTTTAAAATATGCTTTGGATGAAATCGCCTAATACCCTTTCAATGCAGGGTTTATAAGGTTTTTAACCATAGAAAAAGCACTCTTTAATGGTACAATGTTTTTTGAGAGAAAAACAAACCAACGAAGAGTGCTTTGATTTCATGTACCTTATTTTTGTTTAAAAACGCCACAGTTTAGCCACTCTTCGTTGGAATCTCAAAACGAGGAGAGATTAAATGGCACAACGAAACCCCGATGCCCCTAATCAGATTGTTCTTTTTCCAGGAATTATTACAGGACAAGATTGAACATAAGCCCACATGCTGCCCGGTTTCTTTCGTACTTGGCAGAGGAGTTGGATCTGACCTACTATGACGCTTACGAATGGGGGCGCCACCTTACACCCGCCGTATCGTAACGGCTGTTATTTTTTTACGCCATGTACCATGGACATTTATGCAGCTCAGAAGATCTGTCGGTTTGCCGAGGACAGTATTGGCGCACAGTGATATTATCCGGCAATGCGTATGCCAAGTTATAAACAGTAGAACGAACGATAGATGCTCTTTTGGCTGAAGTGGACCGCCTTTTCATTCAAGTCATTGAATCTGTGAAGGTTGTCCCCTGATTGGCCGACAACGCAATGCATATTGATGGTACAAAAGTCAAAGCCAATGCCTCGAAGCACAAAGCGATGAGTTATGAGCACCTGACAAAGAAAATCGATCGCCAAACAAACGATATGGAAGCATTATATGACGTTATTAAACCATACATAGATGAAGTGGAGCAGATGCCGGACCATAAGCTGAAAGCTTGTATACATGAACAGGCGGAGCAAGTGCAGCGTCTTTTGCGGAAACAGCATCAATCAGAATTACAACAAAAGGAACAGCAGGTATTCAACCTCGATTCAGAGGTAGAGGAAACCGAAACGAAGCATGGTTACGATGAAGAAGTGTTAAAATCCAGTTGCCCTGTTTTAAATGATGTGCCAGCGGAATCATTTGAACTGACAGTGGATGTCTTGAACGACGTCGCATTTACACAGGATCGAATTCACACGATGGAACAGGCAAAAACAACACTGGAGCAAAGTGGGCAAGAGGAAAAATGGGGAATAAAAAGATCCCACCAGGAAAACAAATCAATTTTACAGATCCAGATTCAAGTATCATGCTTACGAAACACCATGGTGTGCAGCAATGTTACAACCATCTCGCCTGGGTTGATGTCAAAGCGCATATTATCCTTGGTGCACATACAAGCAACAATGCTTCCGATCAACTTGGGTTACAACCAACGTTGGAACATGCGGAAAAAATGTGCGGCTCGTTAAAAGACATACAAGCCGGCGCCGATGCCGGTTTTTTCTCAGCCAATAATATTGCTTTCATGAGAAGGAAAGGGACGGACTTTTATGCCTCGTACGCCGTAGCGAAATCCCCGTATGCCAAGGATAAGTTTGCGTATGATGCACAGAGTGATACCTACACATGCCCAGAGGGCCAGATGCTTTCACGGCAGAAAACAAAGAAATCAGGAAAGATTGGAGAATACAGCAATAAAGAAGCCTGCCAGTCCTGCCCGCTTAGCCCGCACTGTACGAAAGCAAAAGACGGTATTCGGAAAATAGAAAGGGATATGGAAAATGACCCTATCAGGGAAGAAGCGAAAGCGAAGGCTGACAGTGAGAAAGGTAAAGAAATTCTGAAACAGAGAAAAAGCGTCCCGGAACCTGTATGGGGCAACACATTCAAGTGCAGGATGAGTGGAAACAGATGCATGGACGTGGGATGGACAATGCTTCACGTGAATTCAAATTGCACTGCGTCATGCACAATATCCGGAAAATCGTGAAAGTCTACTTTAACAGTCCGTCGTATCATGAAACCGTCCACCAGAAGGAACAATTATACAAGGATACCGGCTAATAAAGCAGACTTAATGAGAGGAGGTGAATAACGTTTCGCTCAAGAAATTAAAAAATAACATAGTGAAGCTTATTTGGTGTGCCTTTTTTAAATGTCCTCTAATTCTTACATTAAACAAGCCAAAATGAAAACCCGGGCGTTTTTTTAAAGAAAACTTTTGTCCAAGACTCCTAGCATTTTCCCCATTTTTGAGTTCTTTACCCTTAAAGTATTGGTGAAAGAAGTCTCGAGATCGATTCTTTAAATCGAACGCCCAATGAGCGCTTCTTATATAATTCTTTTGTCATTTGAGTGGAGTGCTCGATATCTTGTTCAAATGCTTCCAATAATCTCTCCGACAGCCCTTCATCATACAGAAAAGCGTTAACCTCAAAATTCAGACGAAAACTGCGCACATCAATGTTTGCTGTGCCGACTGAAGCAATCTTTCCATCAACAATAATCGTTTTCGCATGCAGGAAGCCATTTTGATAGATATAGACTTCCGCCCCTGCATTCAGAAGATCACCAATATACGATAATGTCGCCCAATAGACGAATGGATGGTCAGGCTTATTGGGAATCATGATTTTTATATCAACCCCTGATAACTTGGCAATCCGAAGTATATCCTGGAGACTGTCATCCGGAATAAAGTACGGCGTCTGGATATATACATACTCTTTAGCCGACATAATCATTTTTATATAGCCGTTCTTAATCTGTTCCCAGTCAGAGTCCGGACCGCTGGATACGATTTGTATCCCGACATCACCGTCTATTTCATAAGCATAATAGCGCTCGTCATAAACTATATCGTTTCGGGATGCCTGGTTCCAATCCAGAATAAAGCGGGTCTGCATGTTCGCAACTGCATCCCCAACGATTCGCAAATGGGTATCACGCCAGTAGCCAAATTTTTTATTGTAACCAAGATATTCATCACCTATATTAAATCCGCCGATATAACCGATTTTGCCGTCAATGATAGCCAATTTCCGGTGGTTCCGGTAATTAATCTTAAAATTGACTTTCGGAATCTTCGGCGGAAAAAATGATTCAATCTCAACGCCCGCATTTCGCAGACGATGAAGAAACTTTTTACTGATCCCTCTTGACCCCATATCATCAAATAATACCCGAACTTCCACACCTTGTTTTGCCTTACGTGTCAGTATCTCCGCAGTTCTTTTTCCGAGGCGGTCATGGCGCAGGATATAATATAGCAGGTGAATATGGTCTGCCGCTTTTTCCAAATCCTGAAGAAGTGCTTCAAACTTTTCCTTGCCATCTGTAAAAATGCGGACACTGTTATCCTGTGTGAAAATGGCATCATCACTGCGCAGGTGCAAATAATATAAATCTTTATATTTCGCCAGCTCCTCATTTTTATAGCGGAAATTATCATTTTCCAATGCGCGTAATTGTTCCTGCACGGTGAATTTAACACCTAATTTTGCTTTGGTATCCCAGGTGAAAATTCGCTGCCCGCTGATGCGTCTGCCAAAAATTAAATACAATATAAATCCTGCAATCGGAATAAAAAGCAGTACCATCAGCCATGCCCATGTTGAGGAGGCATCCTTGCGTTCCAGAAAGATAATGGTAAATGCCAATACAATATTCATAAAAAGAATGAATCCTAAAAACACCGTCACAAAGTCCACGAACAAAACCTCTCTTTATTTACAATCACCTGTCCCTTTAATATAGCATAATTTTTCCATCATCGTTAGTCCGGTTATTTGAAAATTTACTCAGAAGCCACGTATTGATGACTGTAAGATAAGGTTTAGAAGATAAAATACGCCTGTACCGGAATACGATTTGTACAGGCGTGTTTACCCCGTATTTAACTTGCTGTAACATTCCTCTGACCTGTGATGTCACTTCATTTATATTCTGTCTTTTTACGGTCTGTTACACATGGAAAAATATTCCTTCACATGACAGAATGGATTATAGTCGGTCCAGTGCCTGCTCCAGGTCTCCCCAGATATCATCCCACGCCTCAAGCCCGACAGATAAGCGAATAAGCTGATCCGTTATCCCCATTTCCAGCCGTGAGCTTTCAGGAACGACTGCATGCGTCATCGTGGCCGGATGCTGAATTAATGTTTCAGCATCACCAAGGCTGACAGCAATTTTCACAAAGCCGAGATTGTTCAGTAGTTTCTGAGCATCCTTCTTTGTCCCTTTTATCTCAAAAGAAATGATTCCTCCGCCGCGTTTCATTTGTTTTTGGCGAATATGATAATCAGGATGGTTTGCATCATTCGGGTAAATGACGCGGGATACTTTCGGATGGCTGCGCAGCTTAACATCAATTTTTTCCGCGTTATCACAATGACGGTCGACCCGGATCGGCAGCGTTTTCAGTCCTCTGATTAAGAGCCATGCATCAAGCGGGGACATAATGCCTCCTATATCTTTTTGTGTGGTCATTTGCACGTCATCCAAAAAGTCTTTTTTTCCGACAGCGACCCCGGCAATCACATCGCCATGCCCGCCAATATATTTAGTTGCACTGTGGATAACGACGTCACAGCTGAGTTCAAGCGGCCGCTGCAGATAGGGGGACGCAAACGTGTTATCCACCACGACCGGAATATCATGTTCGTGCGCCACTTCCGCAACCATTTGCAAATCGATCAGTTTCATGGTTGGGTTGATGGGTGTCTCGACATAAACACAGGCAGTCTCCGGTCTAATTAGTTCGCGCAATTCATCTTTTGTTTCCATCGTCGAAAAATCATGTGAAATGTTGTATTTTTCATTCATCATACTTAATAAACCAAAAGTGCAGCCATATAACCCAGAGGAACAAACGATGTGATCATTTGCTTTCGTCAAGGCAACCAGAATGGCCGAAACCGCCGCCATACCGGAAGCAAAACCCAGCGCGCGTTCCCCTTTCTCCAAAGCAGCCATTTTTTCCTCCAGCACAGTGACGGTCGGATTTCCCAGCCTCGAATACATGTAGCCTTCTTCCTCACCTGCAAAACGGCGTTCTCCCTCTTCTGCTGTTTCAAATGTGAATGTGGATGTCTGGAAAAGCGGTGCAGCAAGACTTCCCAGCATATCAGCAGATTCATAGCCATCATGAATGACCGATGTTTCAAACTGCTTATGATGTTTCATTCGTAATCCCCCTTGTAAAATCTTATACTAATAGTTTATTGCATTAGTATCACTTTTGAAAGCGTTTTCCAGGAAATGTCGGCAGAAAAAATACTAAGAAACGCTTGACGAAAAGACCAAATCATGTATATAATGTTCATTAAATTAATAACATTTTGCATCTCTTATCAAGAGCGGTGGAGGGATTAGGCCCTGTGAAGCCCGGCAACCATTAAGGCAAGAAAATTTGCCTTGAAAGGTGCTAAATCCTACAGATCAGGCGGGATCTGGAAGATAAGAGGAGGACCGGTTACATAAACAACCCTCTTCTTATATGAAGGGGGTTTTTGTTGTCCCCTCCCCCAGGCCGCTTAACCTTGTCTTTTCAGGACAGATAATTTCTTAAGGAGGAATCTTTCATGACCAATTTTCACCTGCACAACCAGGAAACACAATTACTTCACGGAGGCCAGGAACCGGATCCGGCAACTGGTTCACGGGCAGTTCCAATCTACCAGACAACTTCCTATGTGTTCCGGGATACCGAGCACGCTCAAAACCTGTTTGGACTGGCGGAACCGGGGAACATCTACAGCCGTATCATGAACCCGACCATCGATGCTTTTGAGAAGCGTATGGCCTTGCTCGAGGATGGTGTTGCAGCCGTTGCCACAGCATCCGGTATGTCCGCGATCACACTAAGCATCCTGAATCTTGCCGGGAGCGGCGATGAAATTATCGCTGACAGCAATCTTTACGGCGGCACATATAACCTGTTTGCCAAAACGTTGCCGCGGTACGGGATTGATGTCAAGCTTGTTGATGGGACAGACCTTGAAAGTATCGAAAACGCCATCACTGATAAAACCAAGGCGATTTTTGGCGAAATCATTACCAACCCAAGCCTGAATGTATTAGATGTGGAAGCACTTGCCGAGATTGCCCATAACCATGATATCCCGCTCATCATTGACAATACATTTGCCACGCCATATGGCACTAAGCCACTTTCCTGGGGAGCTGACATTGTTGTTCATTCGGCCACTAAATGGATCGGCGGACACGGCACAGCAATTGCGGGTGTCGTGATTGATGGCGGCAGATTCAATTGGGGCAATGGCAAATTCCCTGACTACACCGAACCGGATGAAAGTTATAATGGTCTGCGTTATGTTGATGTTGGTCCGGATGCTTTTGCAACAAAATTGCGTGTCCAGCTGCTGAGAGATATCGGACCTGCCTTAAGCCCGCAGAATGCATTCCTGCTGCTGCAAGGTCTGGAAACATTGCATTTAAGAGTTGAGCGCCACAACCAGAACGCTGAAGTGGTGGCCAATTACCTGGAAAACCACCCGGCCGTCGAATGGGTTAACTATCCGGGCTTAAAAGGACATCCATCCCACGAATTAGCCGGCAAATACTTGCAAAAGGGTTATGGCTCGATTATTACGTTTGGCATTAAAGGCGGGCGTGATGCAGGCAGACAATTAATCGACAATATTACGTTGTGGTCACACGTTGCCAATGTCGGCGATGCCAAATCACTGATCATCCACCCCGCATCAACGACCCATCAGCAGCTGAGCGAAGAAGATTTGAAAAAAAGCGGTGTAACAGAGGAATTAGTCCGCCTGTCAATCGGACTGGAATCACCAAAAGATACACTGGCTGATCTGGATCAGGCAATCGCCAAAGCAACCGGTGAGGCCTTAACCATCGAGCCAACCGAGGAAGACGCTATCCAATGGCTGCTTGCTTCACCGTTCGACCGTACCAATGGCGACATTCGTCAAAAAACAATCGCTGTTTTCGGATTGGATAACACTGATGATGCCTTTTATCAAAACGTTAAGCAGCTGCAGAAGCTTGGATTTAACATTGTACCCATCACCTCATCCGAAAAAGAGATTTTAAATAATGAAACATTCGATCAACTAAGCAGTGTACCGGTGAGCATTGACGCTGTATTGACAAATGACCATACGCTTCCAGCACAAACAATTGAGCAGTTAACTAATAAAGAAGGCAAAATCCTTTGGGCGGAAAACGCTGCCGCAGCAGATCAGACATTGGAAAACGCCCAGGCAGCCGGAATAACGGTTATTTCCGACAAAAGTGCATATAAGGAAGCCATTCGCATTCGGGAAAATGGTGCCCAAAAAACGTTTGCACACGTTTAGGTTTCAGGAATTGTTAAGTAAAAATTCGTCTTCACACGAAGGCGAATTTTTTACGTTTAATTTTTATATATAGTGGGGATTAGCCAAGCATGACCATGGTATAATAAAATAGAAATGAATAAGCCAATACTCACTAAAGCTGTTGCATGTATACAACTGTGACACCGGAAGAAAAACTTAACTATAGGTGTGAAATTCATGAAAAGAAGATATGTGTTCATCATTTTGGGATTACTGTTAGCAGGCATAACGGTTTTTCTGGCATTCGGTCAAACGGAAACAACGATTAATAAATCAAGTGATGACACTGCACAATATAATCAGGAAGAGGATACAGAAAAGTCTGCTGATGAAACGGACAATCAGGGAGAAACATCACACGGTGAAGCGTCCGCTGAAGCGAGTGAAGAGCCCATCAGCCAATTACAGGCGCTTTTAAATGCTGCAGTCCAGCGTACCATTGATTTTTTCACAAACCGGGATGCACACATTACAGCCATTGGTGATTCATTGACTCAAGGTGTTGGGGATGATGTCGTGGACGGCGGTTATATCGGAATTTTGGATAATCGGATTAATGAACAAAGTCAACTTGTATCATTTGATAATTACGGGAAACGCGGCAACCGCTCTAACCAGTTATTGAATCGGCTCAAGGATCCGGAGATTGAACAATCCATTGAGAATGCTGATATGGTTCTGATTACGGTTGGTGCAAATGATATTATGCAAGTTGTAAAAGAAAATTTCACCAACTTGCAGGTTAATGATTTCACACCTGCCAAAGATCTCTATGAAGCCAATCTGCAACAGATTTTCGAAAAAATTAATGATTTGAATGTTGATGCCGAGATTTATTTAGTTGGTATCTATAATCCTTTTTTAAACTACTTTGAGGGTATTGACGAACTCGACATGATTGTCAGCAGCTGGAACCAAACCAGCCAAAATGTAACTGAACAATATGATAATACAACGTTTATACCCATTGCTGATTTATTCGACGAAGGGGAGAATGATTTATTCGCCGACGATAATTTCCATCCCAATCATCGGGGATATCAGCTATTTGCCAGACGGGTACTGGAATATTTGCCTAATCAGTAGGGGGCGGGTGCTGTGCCGAAACATGAAAAACGAAAAAATAAGTGGAAACGATTGTTCTTCTGGCTGCTTGGACTTAATGTTGCGGCATTCCTGCTCATCACAGCATTGATCTTCTGGCCTGTATCCCATACTGAGACACCAGAGCCTTCAGATGAGAACACTGAACGCAGTACAGAGTTTACGGTACGTACGACCAAGCAAAATTTAAATGAGCTTGTCAATGCTTATATTGATAAACTTTTAGAAGGAAGCAGTCACCAGTACAGTGTTTCACTGGATGAAGATGTCGAACTGGTCGGACAGCTTCCTGTATTTTCATCAAGTGTACCGGTTTCCGTTCGTTTAGAACCGCTTGTCCAGGAAAACGGTGATGTCGTCTTACAGCAAAAGTCGATATCAATCGGGCAGCTCTCACTGCCAAACCAGAAAATTATGGAGTATCTTGACAGGTATTTGCCAATGCCGGAGTGGGTTACGATTGATCCGGCAAATGAAGAAATCTATGTGGCCGTTACTGATATGGAAATCAGGAGTAACTTCCACGTCAGTGTGGAACATATCGATCTGGAAGCTAACGACCTGGCCTTCAATATTGAAGTGCCGTACCAGTCGCTGGGGATTGAAGCGCAGGAAGTTGAGTAAAGGAATCGGACATATGGATAACGGGGTCAGTGCTGGGAGGGGAAAATGCAAATATCAAGGAAAAAAGCACACTAACTGGAATCCTTCTCACCTGTAAGTTAACAATATAAATAGCAAACAAAAACGCTCAGATATATTTCGAGCGTTTTTGAAGCGTTATAATTTATTTTTCCTTTTCCACAATCACGCCCGATTCGGCAGATCATTTTAACTACCTTTTCCTCGTAAACGATCATTATTGGGTGAGAAAATACAGTTGATATCCTAGAAAGATGGCGACTCCACAAATAATCACTGCTGAAATTCTATTTACAACAATACACGCTCCCGTTGATCCAATTAATTCGGAGGTTGCAGAATACCTTATGGAATTGGTTTGAGAAAAACGTTCAATTTCACTTCATGGCGTCTTTCGCGTTGGCTTTAAAGGATTACTTACCGTCCGTTCTTGGCAATGAATAGAGACCTTTATTAAATTGTTCCCATAAATTAGGTGGTAAATCATGTTTATCTTCTCTATAAGGGTCGAATTTCGACATGATTTCGTCCGCTTTACCATTCTGTATTTTATTAACGAAATTATGATCTAATAGAATTTCTCTGCCTAATGCTATTAGGTCAACATTTCTTGATTCTACAGCCTCTAATGCGTCTTCTGCATTAAATATTGATCCAATACCAACTAATGGCATACGACCATCAATCCATTGGTGAAGTAATTTAATTCTTTCTTCGCCTTGATACTTACCTTCACGCGTTTTAGAGTGTACGTCCATTAATGAAACATGTAAGAAATCTAACGGTTTTTCAATTAAATTTTTCACCAATTCTTCTGTGATTTCCATCGTTATACCTGGCGTTTCTGCTTCTTCTGGTGAAAATCTATATCCAACAATGAATTTCTCATCTGCATGAGCTTTAACCGTATGAACAACCTCATCAACAACTTTCATTGGGAATTTGAATCTGTTTTCTCCCCACTCATCATCACGACGATTATAATATGGTGAAACAAATTGTTGGATGAGATAATGGTTTGCCCCGTGTATTTCTACACCATCAAACCCTGCTTCGATCACTCTGCGTGTTGCCTTGCCAAATGCTCTAATGGTGTGTTCAATTTCTTCTTGCGTAATTTCCCTGGCATAATGTTCCTCTTTTTCATAGGATGGACTATGTTTCTCATCACCTTGCAAGGTTATAGGACTTGGGGCAACTACATCTCCATTTGGTGTTAGATATGGCATTGACTGTGCCCCGCCATGATGTATTTGTACAATCGCTGTTGCCCCATTTTGCTTCATCGCTTCAGCTAACCGTTTTAAACCATCAAGGTCTGAATCACGTGCAACGGAAGGCTGACCAGGAAATGCTTTTCCCAAATCAGTCACATTACTGGCCGCAGAAATAGCTAATCCAACATCTTTAGAACGTTGTTCGATATAATCAATTTCCACATCAGAAATTGTACCATCATCGTTGGAAGAAACATGAGTGAGTGGTGCTAAAACAAATCTATTTCTTAATTCTATTTTGTTAGGTAATGTTACTTTTTCAAATAAAGGTTCAAACTTCTTATCCATTACTACAATGCCTCCTATAAATTTACATGTTTGACATGTATCCTTACCTGAACAATCATTTTTAAAAGCCTTATTCAACAAGCCTTTTAATATTTTGTATATCCTTCACGCTTAGTGAAGACTGTAAGTGATCATTAATTACCATTTGCATCTCACGAATGCAATGTTCCCCTTTTTTCGTAAGGAAGACATCAACCGATCGCTTATCATTTGCATACGTTTGGCGTTCAACTAACGACCCGCCTCGATATTGTTCAAGTCTTGTAACTAAGCGTGATAAAGCACTATGGCTAAGACTTACTTTTGGAACTAAATCTGATAACTTCATCCTCTTTTGTTCTGAATGTGTCAAGTAATACATAAGGTAAAATTCTTTAATTCCTAATTGAAATTGTTCTTGAAGTTTATAATCCATTGCTTTCAGTAAACGGTCGTGATATTTCGTCAGATTAAGCCAAGCATTAAACAACTCATTATTATTCATGACTATATTCCTTTCAAGACAGCAAGCTTTGATAGACAAAGCTTGAAGATAATTTGAAATAAAGCGGACGCCCTGATGATCACTGAGCACGTAAACTAATCATTGCGTAAACAATTCCTGTTTATTATGGGGCAAAACAGTCAATGTCTGTTTTTATCCACTATAAATTTGGAAGGGATGTGTTATAAAACGCAATATTGAATCCCAAGTATGCACATTTTTATTTATGATGTGATTTTACTTTCTTTCAAACTAATCTCCTTCTTTTTTAATCTTAATTTATTTTACTTAATGAGATCATAACAAAAAATATATGCATGCGCAAACATATTTTGAGGTTAACTTCTACACTTTCTCATCTTTATCAATCTGGCCCTATTCAGAAGGACGCACTAATCGATTAGCGCGCCCAATTCTGGAATAGTCCTTTTCTATTATTGGCTGGTATTAATGGAATACTATTGGCGACAAGAATTCCGCTATAAACAACAGCTTATTTTCTTTCTATTAACCAAACATATTCATGTCACTCATAGTTTTAATTAAAGCCCGTCCGTAATTATAAAGACTTACAACTGTACTTACATTCTCATTTGCATTTTTTGCTTTTTCAGCAATATCATTGACCATGCCTTTTGCTTCTTCTTCTGTTGCAGCTTTTATTACGTTCAACATTTCTTTATAGAGTTCCAATGCTTCTCTGTTTATTTCGTTTCCTTCTCTAATTAAGTTAATCATTTCGGGAATGTGTCGAGTATTTTCTGCTGTCTGCCTTGCATACTTGGTTCTTTCTTTGTCACGCTGAATTGCTTCCTGTTCCTTTCTAGCTTTATCTTCGTTTATCCTATTCATATCTTCTTCCAGTCGCTTCATCTGTGAATTCACTTGCCTGTTTACTAGATTAAAATCACTGACTCCAGTTAGATCTTTGTTCAATTTAATATTAAATTTACCATCATTCATACTGACACACCCTTCCATGTGATCTATTTAAATGCGTATTATCCCGAATTCAAGGTTTCCAGATTATGGATCTATAAGCCAAGTGAAGACGCATTTCTTATTCATGAAAAACGCCCGATTGTTGTACTGTCAGTTATTAACACTAGATCAGAATTTAGGAAAACAATTTGAAAGGCAACAAACATTATAATTACACCAGCAATCTGATATAATGAAATAAAGGCGGTGATTCTTATGTTAAAACAGCAAAACAATGAATCCAAACGAAAATACGGCTGGGTTGACAAATGGGCCAAGATGACCGGTGAGCGAGCCAGAATTGATGCTAAAGTTAATAACACATATATTATATACGACAAAAATGGTGTGCTTGTAAAGGAATACCCCAATGGTAAAATTATTCCTTTCCATAATGTTGGTGATTCTTGATGCACACGCATCAGCCAATACTCTTTGTGTTTGCAGGCAATAACGGTAGTGGTAAAAGCACTATTCGCAATTTGATTATCGACAAAATTGGTGTTGATATTAACATAGATGCCGATGCTATTGCACGACGATTGGATCCAGAAAATCCGACTGCAAAAAGAGTTACCGCGGGAAAAGAAGTCATTAAATCAGTTAATCAATATATAAAAGAAGGTAAAGATTTTTCAATTGAAACAACCCTTGCTGGGAAGAATGCGGTTAAACAAATATCGAAAGCCAAAGAATATGGTTATGAAGTGACTATGTTTTACATTGCACTCAATAATGTTAGCAAAAATATTGAAAGAGTTGCAATGAGGGTTAAGAATGGCGGTCATCATATCCCAACTGAAGATATTCTCAGAAGGGATGAAACGTCATTTAAACACCTTTATGAATACGCACCTATTATCGATAACATTGTTCTGATTGATAATAGTAAAGACGGTGGAGAAATTATACTAGAAATAAATGACGGAAAAACAACTTTTGGAGTTAATCAGCTCCCCCATTGGGCGCTGCCTCTATATCAGCAATTTCAGAAGAAACCACCAACAGAACTATAATCGAACCAATTTTACAGACGTGGAAAATTGGTTCGGTTATAAAAATTTTGGGGTTATCAAATGTTATTTATTCCGGATAAGTTAGCAATAGGTAAGCCTTTGAAATTATCTCCAGCTTTTCCCCTGCTCCGCACCGAACGTGCCAGTTTCCCAGCATTCGGCGGTCCATCTACCGATGTATAATTGATTATAAGTTCTTCGTTACTTTTAGACGTGAGATAGTTCTACCTTTTCCAGCCCGCATTCCATTCGGTATTGATTTAGTTTCTTTATTATTGAGTTATTCAATCCGAATTTCTGTGTTTCGGATGCAATGATTTCGTTATCTTTACGATGTACTAGCCGATGTATGTCCTTATGAGGATACGAAGATTGTTGAACTTATCCGTTCTCCAAAAGATGTTTAGGTGTATAATGATGACAGTGAACTTCGTAGGCAGTTAAATCCCAACCTGTGATTTCGCATTTCCCCATTTTCATACTGAAACGGCTAATGCGATTATCCATGTATTCAACTGTTCTATCTGGAAGATTTGCCTTCATTAGTACGCTGATTTCAAATTCAATATTTGGCTGTAATTTATCGTAAATTTCTCCTGGCCTTCTTCTGTAAAAAGAGATAATGATGGACTAAAGTTCATGGCATTTACTGTTTTGACGTTTCCTATAGGAAACAGGTGTAACAGTGGCAATTTTGAACGTCTTAAATCCTTTACTATAAAACTTCTTATAGGTTGAAGTAGGATTTGATTGGATGTCCATATTTCCCAACAGTACGAAGGCGATTGTACAGAAAGGCTTTTAGATCATAGGCAAGACGTGAGAATTCTGGATTGACATGTGTCGCTCTGTTAAAATAATTGTGAATACCTAAAACAAAACTGTTAAAGCGTAAAGCATTTTGGACTGTAGGGGAGTCTTTCAACTTTCGGATGTGCCTTTTGGCTTGTTCTTTAAGTTTCTCCCTTTTCTTACGTTTGATGCCTGTATGGGCAACTCTTTTATCCTTCTTCACATTTGCTTTAATGGTAAACCCTAAGAATTCGGATTCTCTTTTTCGCAAATTCACAATCTGCGACTTTTCTGGTGAGATATCCAGTTTTAAACGTTCTTTAATATATAATCTAACTGCATGGTACCACTTTTGGGCTGTTTTTCCATCTCGACAGAGAATTTTAAAATCGTCCGCATAGCGGACAAGGTAACCTTCTTTAAGGTTTGTACGTTTTTTCGCATTTCTTTCTCCAGCTTGAGATTTGTAGTTTTCGAGAAAGGGAAAAACTCCCACTGACCTGCAACCCACTGGTCTAAATCGTTTAATACAACGTTCGCTAATATCGTCCGATAAATACCGCCCTGGGTTATACCCTAGAAGGCACCCCTTCTTTATCAATTTCAGCTTTGAGCATCTTAGATATACAAGCCAATACTTTTCTATCATGGATACCTAAATTCCATAACTGTTTGATGAGAAGTGTATGATTAACATTATCGAAAAAGCTCTTGATATCAACGTCCACAACATAATGAAGCTGCGATTGATAATTAGAAATTGTACTCTTTGCCATAGCATTATGAGTAAGACCGTAAACGGTCTGAATCCATAGCTATGTTTATAAAAGTGGGCTTCAGCAATTGGCTCAAGAACTTGTTTAAAACACTGTTGAATAATACGGTCAAGGATACATGGAATGCCAAGTGGTCTTAATTTACCATTTTCCTTTTCAATCCATTTTCTTCTAACCTTCTTAGGATGATAGTTTTTTAGTTTTGTTTGGATTATTTTCACTAATTCATTTTCCGTAATCCTTTTGATGTCTTTGATGGTTTTTCCATCTGTTCCAGATGTTTTCGAAACCTTTATTAGATTTGACATCCGATAGCTAGTAAAATATTCTCTCGTGATGTAATCATTTCATATAAATGGTTAAATGAATCGTTTGTTACTAGCCCTCTTGTGTAAATCCGTAAAGTTTTTCCGTCATATTGTAGTAATCCAATATCTTAAAGTTGACACTGTGGCATCCCTCCCAAAGAGTGATGTTCCCACATTCCTACCCGATCGGTGTCATTCACGTGAAGAAAATAATCATTCTAATTCGCTAGACTTGGGGCTGTTCCTCCACTCCCATTACAGAGATTCATCAGTCGTACCCCTACCTTCGCAAGGATAAATGTATTTCGGCTTTAGCCTTATTACAAACGTTTCGGATGACAGTCCTTCTTTCAACGTTCCTTACTTCCCAAGTACCTTACAACGTAGCTATCCATTTTAGACGTAGGTGCTTCCTTTAAGCCTGCGAGCACGATACCGCCATTGTTCGGTATAGCGTATTTCAGAGGGCGCAGTTTTACTCTACACCACTCGCCCCAACGTTAGCTGGGACATAGCTTTACACTATGTTCAAACTTTAGACCCTTACATTCGGAAGTTTGTCAGTTCGCTTCTAGTGGAACATTCTCACCGTGTCTACTTTTTCAGCCATCCGGCATATCAGTTAGCATACCCTTTCCAATTGGATTGGATTTAGCCTTCCTTCTGCCGACTCTACCTGTGCTTCGTACCCCATGAACTGTCATTCATGACGCACGCAGGAATATTGATGGGGTGGTTTCAGGAAACATGGTTCCGTCATTCCCATCCTCCGTTGTAACGTTAGAATTAATAGAATTCCCCGCATGTTCACCCTTCAAAGGGTTTATAGCGGAACTTGTCGCGCGCGCCCGTTTGTGTAACAAAAAGGTTCATTCTCCATATACCTTTATAAGTATTTGTCAAACCAAGAAAGCACCCGATCGTAATAATCCTGTAAATTTTCTTTTTGCCACGTCCCTTGCCAATGACCTTCATCGTAAAGAACCATCTCAGCTGTTTTATCCAATCGTTTAAGAGACGAAAAAATTGGTCCTGCTTCATTACGACATAAATTATCACGAGTTCCTTGCACAACAAGTACTGGAGTTTTTATTTTGTGGAAATCAAATAATGGGGAATTTCTAATATATCGGTCTCTATTCTCCCATAAAGTCGCACCCATATTCACTTGCCCATCCTCAATTAATCCATAATTATTATAGAAACAATCATAATCAAAATCTGTATACAAACTTATTAAATTCCCAATACCAGCAGATACGACAGCAGCTTTAAAACGCTGTAATCTCGTAATAGCAATCAGTGTTGAATAACCGCCAAAAGAATGGCCTATAATCCCGATTCTGTCGGAATCTATACAGGATGCTCTGCAAGCGCGTTAAAAGCAGATTTTCAATTCCATCAGTGATTTCCAACTTGCCGTTTGGTCTTCGTGCCATTGGAAGATCAGGCAAAAATACAGCATATCCATGGGATGCAAATAGCTGATGGTTATCAGCTGCTGAAAGACTTAAACCAAAAAATCGTACGTTTTGTGATTGCATTGAACCGCCATATACACGCATAATCGCTGGAACTTGACCTTCCCTATTTTTTGGTAAAAGCAAAGCACCTCTTCGTTTTTTCCCTCCTTTTGTCCATGTGATTAACTGCGTTGATCCTATCTCCACTTTAGTTTGCAATTTTGTAAATTCAACAATGCATGAACCTGTTTTGGATGCTATATCAAACACTCTTATTGCTGGAGGCTGATCAGCAGCCTGAGTCCAATAGATAATCATGTCAACATTATCACTTTTCCCGCATACTGCTCCTCCCCCATACCACGGCAAGTGCCTTCAATCCTCCACTATTTTCTCTGTTTCTCCAGTTGTATAATTTACTCTCCAGAATCCATCGAGTGCTTCTGCCGGATCGCTAGTTTGAACAATGACATTTGTTCCAGATTGATTTCCTTCAGGCAAAATCGCAGTAACTTTCCGCTCACGAGGTAAAGTAAACTTTTCGATATGCCCGGTTAACGAGAAATAACACCATAAATCCCCATTAGCTACCATCAAAATTGCACCATTTGACATTGGAAAAGGACCTTCGTAATCTCGCCCAAAAGAGATGTCTTTTTGTTCATAAAGACGTTTTTGATTTGATGAAGCAAGATCAACTAACCATAGACTGCCATCTGACAAAGGGCCAGTCGTGGAATAATAAATTGATTGATCATTGTGACTCCATGAAAAACTCATGCCATAATTCATACGAATTCGTTCAGCAATACACTGCTGTTCACCATGGCGTTCCTTAGTTTTCAAGGGAGAGATCCACAAGTCGAACACATTTTGTTGTGTATTTTTCTTTTCTTCTCCCAAACAACTTGTAAAAACAATATGCTCCCCATCATTAGCAAGAGCCATTCCGACCGGCCTCAATCCGCTGCTAAGAATGGTAGAAGCCTCCGTTTCAATATCAATCATAACAATATCAGCTCGATAAATATTTACCCAGGACTGTTGATTTTTTTCCTTTTCTTCTACCGTATTTCCCATTGTGGTAAACACCTTAGGCTTTGAATTGGAAGAATTCTGATTATGACCAGTTTTTGAGAATGAGTTGAAGCCATTATCTGGCATGGATTTAATGATAACGGAGCCCCCATCCTTCGTCCAAATCGGTTTTTCGAATCCAAAGAAAGGGCGGGCAATGATATCAGATATAATGTTTAAGTTTCGATTTAAAGCAAACCACAGACAAAGGCGAGCTGCACCATCTATATCAGCAAAAAAAGCGAGAATTGTACCATTCAGGTGACCATACTCCTGCCAACTGCTATCAGATTTGAGGAGCAACCTGAAAACACTTTCTAATACAAAATTATAAAACCCATGGGATTACCTTTAACAGCCTCAGACACCCCGACTGATTCTTTTCCTTCAGATGTTCCACTTGTACAAAAAGCCAGCCATTTATTATCTGCTGATATAGACATATGAACTCGATCAGCAGGTTCTTCGATGCATAAAACATCTTCAAGCGTCAAGGTTTTATTCATTGAATCCCCCATAAATTAATTTTTTGGCTCATGTCACTTCTATGCAATTCTTCCAACTTAGATACATTATGAAATGATATTCAGCTATCCTGCCTAATTGAAATTATTCCCTTAAATGGCCTTTATCTACAATACGGGCGCAGATCTTTATTACAGAAAAGCGCCCAATTGATGAACATTTAGTAACTTAATTCTGTTTGATTTTAAAACCTTTACTGTATATAGTATTTTCTTAAACTGAACCCGTTCACTTTTGACTAGCATGAATAAGGCTAATACGTTGTCATATACTACCAGTAACAGCATTGCTAAGGAGAGTGGGCAAATTGTTAGGTTTTAAAAGTAAAGTCTTGATAACAATAATTTTTATTAGTGGCTTAATTCTATTCCTAATCGTTGATTTCAATGGAAAGTCTTTGGCTCAAGATAATACATTTGAGCAGCAAATTAAAAATTTTGGAGAAAAACAAACAAACAAAGTTCCTGAAGACTACACACCAGAAGAGGCAATGGAAAATGGTGATATTACTCCAACTAACATCACTCCAAAGCAACGTGAAAAAATCAATCAATTTAAGAAGAACGTCAAGAATGGTAATCCTGACTTTATTCGATTTACCCAATTTTCAAAGTCTGGAGACCCAATAATTACTGAATTCCAATTTAACGGTGACCTTATATACTATCGTTGGGATAGTACAAGAGATGAAAGCGGGGATCATATAGCAGAAAATATGGAATACAGGGGAACGATTTAGCGTACAAGAAGATTACTGTAAGAAGCTTGTAGACAATCCGAAAATGCCGTATATCACAAACTGTTATAAGTATGAAAGTCATGAGTTTTAATTTATTCCATTCTTAAATGTAGATTAATTTGCACCGCAATTGTGGTGCTTTTGTTATACAAAAAATAACACAGTACGGCAAGAACTCAGTAATTATTCGTATATGCTTTTAATTTTATTATTTAACTAAAGCGCCCGATTGCTTAATATTTGGCTACGCCTCTCTTTCAGGCTCTTCAGGCCATATATGGATAACTAAATATGCGACAATAGCAAATACTATAGAAACCCAGAGTGGAAAAATTTCTAGAAACCAAACATTCCCGTAATTATAAGCAATGCCTAGAAAATAATAGCTTTTCATCACGCTGCCAAACGATTCCGATTCAGTAACATTTATAAACCAATTGGTGGTTGTTAATAAGCACATTGGCTATTACCCATCCTTTTTTAGATACCAAGGACGTTTTTCTACAGAATTACTTGTTGTCATTATGCTTTTATACCACCTTCCAATTACTTCGTTAAATGGCCTTTTTTCAAACATGAGCGCTGATTTCATTCCGGAAATGCGCCCGATCGTATGAAACTACTACTACCTTAAATTAAGAAAAAGAAAAGGAATCATTAATATCAAAATTACACCTACAACAGTCAAGGATATAATTTTAGTTAAATCTTTTTTCACTTCTTTTTCCAAAAAAACACCACCTAAAATATTTTACATTTTTTTCCATAATTGCGCCCGTTAACGGCATAGTCAAATCAAAGTTTATACAGAAAAATTTAGTAAGACATGAGGGAATCGACTAGATTCCATTGGAACCACCGTCCATGACCATCCGTATCGCCAATAATTAACTTTGTTTCTTTACCATCTATCCAATAATCAAGGTGTAATGCTTTATCCCAGATATTATTGTAGACGTGAACAACTTCTCTTTTTTTACCTATGCCCTCGATTTTATTCAATAAATCTAATTTCACATCTTTTGGTAATTGGTTCGCTACACGTGTATGGAAAATACATATTGCTTGATCAGAAGGTATTTCCTTTGCGATTCCCTCAATCAATGAAACGCCGTCACCCTCGATAAGATTTGGTGGTTGTTTTTTAAAAAGTTCAACCGCATCATCAAAAAGCCTTAATCTTTCTTTATGTTCTGGCCAAATGAGTGATTTCAGCCAGCTATATTCTTCATCATCATTAAGATTAGGGATATTTAAGTCTAAACCTATTTTGTTAGTGACAGGAGGGACTGAATATGGGATTTCCGGTAGTTTACCTTTAACCTCTGAAGTGATATGTACTTTTGAATTAACATCTCCGAATATCCTGTCAGTCCCATATGAATAGCTATATTGATCCCACATCAATTGTAAACCTGCACTTGTGCCGATTTCGATCATAGCCAGGGGTTTGTTCACTTGCTTATAAGCATAACAAAATGTTGGGTAAAGGTAAGCGCTCCGTCTCACTTCATTTGTCTGCACTAATTTACTTCTTAGAATGTCTATAATTTGTTCCTTATTTTTTAAGCAAAAATCTTTGAATAAAGGAAAAGAGTCTTTATTATTTTTTGGCGGATTAGTTATACTTGGATAATAATATTTCAACTCATGATTTAATCCTTGTAATAGTAAATGATGAACAGCCCCAAATAACATGTTTGGTCTGGGCTGTCCTTCTCTTACAAAAGTAGATAACTCTAGTAGTTGCTCATCAGAAGCTACTTGTAAGGATAGAAATTCATACAATTCACTCGTACCTTTGCATTCTTCCTCAGCAAATTTTTTAAAACTTTGAGACAGAACTTGTTGATCCACACAACTCCTCCTCTACTCTGTTTGCATTGTTCTGGATAGGCGCCCGATAACAGCACAGCTATAAATATGCTGGCAAATAATGTTTATACATTTCGACTGCATCTGTATGGTTTCTAAGGGTAGAGAGTGTTTTAGGGTGAGGATTGACATAAATCATAGGATAATCTTTTTCATCCTTATCTTCGTTCACCTTAAAGGCTAACTTTTCTTCGTCGATTGAAAATTGTGCATCAATACCCTTTTTGTTTCCACGGGCATCTATCCGAATCCATTTATTTTTAGAGCTTAAGAAAATTGCATTTAAAGCGTGAATACAATAGCCTTTCTCTGGTGTGTCAAATAGCATTAAACGTTGGTAACAAAATCCTGTGGAGATATTTTGCGAACGTAATAAAGCAGCCAGTAAATTTGATTTTGCATAACAAATACCCTCTCTATAGTTCAAGGTATCAGAAGCGTCACATGTTCCCCGTTCTCCCTTAATATCCCAAGAGTGATCAACTTGATCTCTAACAAATTTAAAAGCTATTTCAGCTTTTTCAATTTCTGATTGAGATTGATTGAATAGTTCAGTAATCTTTTCTTGTACTTTAGGGTGGGAATAATTGATTTCTTTAGTATCACATAAATAATCATTTATCAAACCAGACTCGCAAACCAACTCCATAAACACCCTCCATTTATATGTAAATTACATTTAGGATACATTGTGTAGCCACAATTTCAAAGCCCGAATTTTAATAGTTAAACTCACTTTAGACGCATTGAGTTATTCAACAATATGGCCCGATTGTTGTAGACGAACGCACTTCATTTAGTTTAACACAAATAAATTCACAACTTCTAAAAACTCAGAAATCTTATTCAGTTTTTATGAATTAAACCATAATTATCATTAAATACTATTGCAAATAACCAGCGTTTTGGCAGGCATATTGTACATAAATTTAGGTATTTTTGATAATTCATATTTTAATTGGTATGTTATTTCATTATATAATTACATTTCCTTTTATTCTAAGCGGTCGGAGTCAGTCCACATAAATTTCAAGCATTTGACTGATCTGATTCTTTATCCGTTCCTGCAGGTGCTCCGGCGACAGCACTTTTGCCCGGTTACCCCAAGTTAGGATCCAGTTAACCAATCCTTCTGAGAGCTTAGCTTTAGTTGACAGCACAAAATGTTCATCATCCAGCTCCCTGATATCCGCATCATGGCCAAAGCGATCCAGTACTACATTAACCAAACTATTATGAAAGCGGATTTTGATGCGCATTTCCTCACCGGCAAACATATGAAAGCTTTGATCAACATATTCCTGCAAATTGAACGCCCGTTTTTTGAACGTTTCATCCGTCACGGCAATATTACGGATTCGATCAAGGCGGTAATGCCGTATTTCATTCGTATCCTGAAATACACCAATCAAATAGTAAAAATCATTTTGCCAGATAAGCGCATACGGTTCCACATGGTAGCGGCTGCCATTACGATGATAGACAAATTCTTTTTTAACATTGAATTTACCGTACTGATATGTAAGAACTTTCCCCTCTGAAATGGCCCTATGTACACTGTCAATATTCAGTTTAACCCGTTCATAATCGATGTTGGCTGATTGGCTGAATACAATTGGCTCCGGAAATGTTTTGGCAATATGCGTGCTTGTCAGGGTTTTAACCTTTTTAATCAGCTTTTCCTTTTCGTTCGTTGTGATAAACCGTGCTGACAAAATCGCATCGTTAATTAACCTTAATTGATAGGTTTCAAACAGCCGTGTCTGATGGCTATACTTGATTTTACCGTATCGCCCCTGATTCCGGACAATTTCAAAATCCATACTATCCAGCGTTTCCAGATCCCGTTTGATTGTCCGTTTATCAAATGTGGCGTCACCGGTCACCGAACGAAGCTTTTCAATTAACTCATCGATCCCCAGGTCATGATAGTCATCCGTTTCGTTAAATAAAATCTCCCGTAATTGAAGTAAACGATAATTGCTTCCCCGTTCCATAAAATATCCCCCCTGAAGATTAAGATCTCTATTAGCCAATGTAAAGCTCTTTTCATCTGATGACAAGCCTTTTAACTGTTTTCTCTTATACAAATAAACACTTCCAGCAAAACCCGTATACGTTGACTAAATGCCTTAAATCCCTTAAGCTAACGGTGATTATAATTATTGGAGGACGTTTACGGATGCTAACGGTTAATAATGTAAGTCTGCGTTATGCTGATAAAAAATTGTTTGAAGATGTGAACCTGAAATTCACGCCAGGTAATTGCTATGGGGTTATTGGCGCAAATGGTGCCGGCAAATCCACTTTCCTCAGAGTGCTCTCAGGTGAGGTAGATCCGCAATCGGGCAATGTCTCCAAATCCCCGGATGAGCGGATAGCCGTACTCAAACAAGAACATTTTGCTTATGATGACTATGAGGTACTGGAAACCGTCCTAATGGGACATGAGCGTTTATATGAAGTTAAACGGGAGAAAGATGCCATTTATATGAAGCCTGATTTTTCCGAGGATGACGGGATGCGCGCTGCTGAACTTGAGGGTGAATTTGCTGAAATGAACGGCTGGGAAGCAGAGTCCGATGCAGCCGTTCTATTAAAAGGACTCGGTGTTGATGAATCCCTTCATTCAGCAAAAATGGCGGATTTGCCCGAGGACCAGAAAGTCAAAGTCTTACTTGCACAAGCACTCTATGGAAACCCGGATATTTTACTTCTGGACGAACCGACAAACGGTTTGGACATTCACGCCATTCAGTGGCTGGAAGATTTTTTGATCGACTTTGAAAATACAGTGATCGTTGTTTCGCATGACCGCCACTTCTTAAATAAGGTATGCACACACATTGCAGATGTTGACTACGGAAAAATTGAGATTTACGTCGGTAACTATGATTTCTGGTATGAGTCCAGCCAGCTGGCGAAGAAAATGGCACAGGAAGAAAATAAGAAAAAGGAAGAAAAAATCAAGGATCTGAAAGCATTTATCGAGCGATTCAGTGCCAATGCGTCGAAATCAAGGCAGGCTACATCACGGAAAAAACTTCTGGACAGCATTACGCTTGATGACATTAAACCATCATCGCGGAAATATCCATATATTAATTTTACACCAGACCGGGAAATCGGCAATGATCTGCTGTTCGTCGAAGGGCTGACCAAAACCATTAATGGGGAAAAAGTGCTGGACAATGTCAGCTTTACCGTTAATAAAGATGATAAAATTGCCTTTGTCGGCAAAAACGACATAGCCAAAACAACGCTGTTTGAAATCCTGATGGGTAATATGGAACCTGATGCCGGAACGTTTAAGTGGGGTGTGACCACTTCACAATCGTATTTCCCAAGGGATAATTCAGCCTACTTTGATGGCAATGATCTGCCATTGGTCGACTGGCTCCGGCAATATTCCCCGGAAGACGAAACGGAAACCTTTTTACGAGGCTTTCTCGGACGCATGCTGTTCTCCGGTGATCAAGCATTGAAGAAGGCAAGTGTCCTATCCGGCGGTGAGCGTGTCCGCTGCGTGCTGTCGAAAATGATGCTCTCAGGCGCCAATGTTCTGGTTATGGATGAACCAACGAACCACCTGGATTTAGAGTCCATCACATCATTGAATAACGGACTTAAAAAATTCAAAGGATCGATTTTGTTCACGTCACACGACCATGAATTTATTCAAACGATCGCCAACCGCCTGATTGAAATCACGCCTCAAGGCATTGTTGATAAAGAAATGAGCTATGACGACTATATTGCGGATAAAGAATTGCAAGAGAAAGTTGAAGCTATGTATGCGAGCTGACTTGATGACGGTTTGAGGTGTTGCTCGCACGATTCGAAGCGGACGCCGCACGTTTTGCGGTGGGTCTCGCACGATTTGGAGCGGACGCCGCACGTTTTGCGGTGGGTCTCGCACGATTTGGAGCTGACATCGCACGATTTGACGCTAATGTCGCACGGGATTAATTCTCTCCCGTACTTCTGAATACTAAAAAAACGTTCCCTTAACCTCGGGGGAACGTTTTTTATATCCTACTTAACCTGCAGTTTCGTCAGCATATCCGCTGTCATTTTGTCGATATCATATTCAGCCTTAAAGCCCCATTCTTCTGCTGCCGCGGATGAATCCAGATTATCCGGCCAGCTTTCGGCGATCTGCTGACGGACAGGATCAACATCATAAGCCAGCTCAAATTCCGGTATGTGCTTCCGGATTGCCTTGGCAAAATCCTCCGGGGCCGCCGATATAGCTGAAATATTATAGGCATTGCGGTGGACAAGCTTCCCCGGATCTGCTTCCATCAGCTGAATGATCGCATTCAAAGCATCCGGCATATACATCATATCCATATACGTGTTTTGGGCAATGTATGATGTGTATGTTTTATGTTTCATGGCTTCATAATAAATCTCCACAGCATAATCGGTCGTTCCCCCGCCCGGTGGTGTCACATGGGAAATAAGGCCGGGATAACGGACGCCGCGTGTATCCACGCCATAGCGGTAATAGTAATAATCGCACAGCAACTCACCTGCCACTTTATTAACACCATACATCGTCGTCGGCCGCATAATCGTTTTCTGTGGTGTATTCTTTTTTGGGGTTGTCGGACCGAATGCGCCAATCGAACTTGGGGTAAAGAACTGCAAATCCAGATCCCTGGCTGCTTCCAGGGCATTTATCAGACCGCCCATGTTCAAATCCCATGCTATTTTCGGGACAGCCTCTGCCTTGGCTGACAATAATGCGGCCAAGTGCATAATCGTATCCACCTTATGTTTTTTGGCAGCATCATGTATGGCTTTTTCATCGGTCACATCAACAATTTCAAACGGACCTTCCTCCCCGTCTTTTTTCCAGAGGTCGGAGCCGATGACATTGGATGTTCCGTAATATTCCCGTAATTGACTGACAAGTTCCGAGCCGATTTGACCCATTGCACCTGTCACCAGAATTTTTCTCATAATCTTTTCCCCCAGCTAATCCTTTCAGTAATGATGTTTCGTCATGATGTAATCAGAGCGGCTGGCTTACCGGTTCATAATACTTTGATCAGATCATCCAAAGCGATAACCTAAGAGAGCAGGCTAATCCATCACTATTCCGGCCAGCCTGCTCGTTAAGCAGCAGCCAATATTAAATAAGCCCTAATTCCTTGCCGATTTTTTCATAGGCAGCGAGTGCATCATCCAGCATTTCTTTCGTATGTGCGGCTGTCGGCATATTGCGCACGCGTCCTGTTCCTCTTGGCACTGTTGGAAAAACGATTGATTTGGCGTAAATTCCTTCTTCATATAGGCGTTTACTGAAAGCTTGCGTATCTTTTTCATCGCCCAGTATACACGGCGTGATTGGCGTCTCACTATTTCCGATATCAAACCCGAGCTTCTGCAAACCATCTTTCAAATAATTGCTGTTCTCCCATAGCTTTTCATTGAGAACGGTGGATGCCATCAGGAGATCAACCGCTTTTGTACTCGCGACAGCGTCTGCCGGCGAAACTGCTGTGGAAAAAAGAAACGGACGGGAGCGGACTTTCAGCCAATCGATCAGTTCTGCTTTACCGGCAACATAGCCACCGATTACACCAATCGCTTTGGATAGCGTACCCATTTGAAAATCGATCTTTTCCTGCAGGCCGAAATGTTTCACGGTACCGGCACCTTTACCCAATACGCCTGAACCGTGGGCATCGTCAACATAGGTGATCAGGTCAAATTCTTCTGCAATTTCAACGATCTCCGGCAGTTTGGCGATATCCCCGTCCATGGAAAAGACACCATCCGTAATAACCATCACTTTATTGTACGCTCCGGACTCGATCGCCTCTTTAGCTTTCGCACGCAGATCATCCATGTCTGAATGGTTAAAGCGGATAATTTTTGCTCTGGAAAGACGGCTGCCGTCAATGATTGATGCATGGTTCAGTTCATCTGAAAGAATCGCATCATGTTTATCCATAACAGCAGAAATAGCTGCCATATTACAATTAAAACCGGATTGATAAGAAATAACAGCTTCCGTTCCTTTAAATTCTGCCAGTTTCCGCTCAAGCTCAAGGTGAAGGTCCATTGTTCCGTTGATGGTACGGACAGCGCCAGCCCCGACGCCATGTGAATCAACTGCCTCTTTGGCCACTTCCTTCAGTCGTTCATCGGTTGCCAGCCCCAAATAATTATTTGATGAAAGATTAACCAATTCTTTTCCATCGATGTTAATGACCGGGCCATTTGCACCTTGCACAGGATCAATTTCACTATAAAGCCCACGCTCTTTTAAATCCGATATATTCGCTTCCAAAAATGATTGCAGTGCTTTACTTGTCATGTCATGCATCCTCCTTTTATGTAAACGCTTTTATTAACTTATACTAGAAAAATTAACATATTCCATTAATGAGTTTAACACATCATTTAGCATTTCCCCACAAAAATAATCATGGTGCTATTATATCTAGTACTATAGTAAGATTTACCTATTATTTTACCACAAAAATCTATGGTCTATTTTCTTCTATTTTATTATAATTAATGTAGTTGATTACAGAGAGGAAAAAAATAATGAGGCAAATTTTAATGGCCATATTTTTTGTTTTGATAGCCTGTTTCAGTATTGTTGGTGTCGCACAAACTTTCGATCATACAGAAGATGTTGTTGAAGAAGAAGACAGTGATGCTGTTTTTGTAAACTAAATAATAAAGGGGAGACACCTCGTTAGATGCTCCCCTTTTTTGCTATCTTAAATTACTCAACAATTGTTACATCAACTGTACGGACGCCCCAGTCCATTGCTTCATCTTCTGTTGGAACATGGACGTCGATTTTGTCGCCATTAATTGCACCACCGACATCTGCTGCAGTTGCATAACCATAACCTTCAATATAAACTTCTGATCCTAATGGAATAACATCCGGATCCACTGCGATAACATTAGCGTCCGGGTTGGCATTCAGGTCAACACCTGTTGAGGTAATGCCTGAGCAGCCATCACAATCAGCCGTATAGGCTGTTGCCGTTACTGTCATCGTTTCACCATCAGGATTATCCTGGGATGATGATTGTTCCTGATTAGTATTTGATTCACCGCCAGTGTTGCTGGCTGTTTGTTCTGGTTCATTTGATTGATTGGACGAACTTTCGTTGGATGAACTTTCATTTGATGAGCTTTCCGATGTTGTTGTTTCATCCTGCTCAATGTTCACACCTTTTATTTCAAGTTCTTGTCCAATTGCAATTATATCTGATTTAATGTTATTCCAATCTTTCAAATCTGCTACAGACACATCGTATTCATCACCGATACCGATTAATGTATCACCTTTTTCAACTGTATATGTGTCGTTGATAAATAGTGTTTGTTTTGGCTGAATCGTGGTCGTGTTGAGTTCATTTATCTCAACGAGTTCATCTACTGTTGTATTATATTCGTCTGCGATACCCCACAGGTTGTCTCCTTTTTCGACTTCATATTCTGCAGCAGAAGCAGTGGTAAATGTAGCGCCAGCAATCATGGCACCAGTAGCAATTGAAGCTACCAATTTTTTCATAGGTAGTCCCCTCCTTTAAATTCTGCATTGCCCATCATACCACAGGGGTAAAGGCAGTGCAGTTACAAGACAATTAAGAGTCTATTACAAGGGTTACCAAACTACCGAAAAAATATTACAATTTTAATAGATTTATTTCATCCTGGTATTTTTCGCATATATTGTGACTTTTTGATTACCAAATTGAATTGAACTATACCTTGCAGATCGCCAGCCTTCTCAAGGGGGGATGTACTCATCATATGGAGCAGGAGGTCAGGTTCCACCCTCTTTTCCTTCCAGTCTTTGTTGCAATTCTACATTATTTTGTTCCAAAGCATTTCGAATCGGACGCTGATTACGGATCAGCTCACGATTATACCGATAAGAAAGGACTTCGCCGGACGTTGTTGTCAATTGCAGCTCCGATAGTGTCACTTCACTGTTATTCTCATTATAGTTTGAAACCGCCACAGCCTGTTCAATCTCTTCCCACTGATATAATGTTTCCTTCATAGCAAACAAATGATTGTGATAGCTTCCCTCTTCCGTCATATAGTAATAGTGATTAATGGTTATATATATCATAATAAGGGCAGGAATCGATGCAATGGCAGTTGCTGCTGTTGTTATAAGTTTTTTCCCTTCCCAATTTGACCGGTAGTACGCCAAAAGTCCGAACACTATTCCCACGTAAAGAATAGCTGCTCCACATAGGCTATAGCTCGACATGGGAGCCTGAAAGATCCAGCTGTTTTGCTGTTTCTGGTAATAAAAAACGTCCTGGAAAATGATCATGACAATAAATGGGGCAAATATACTCATAAAACACATGATAATGGCTATTGCTGTCAGCATCGGAACCGGATCCCGATTCTTTCCATTCTTTTTGAACATTGTGATCCCTCTATTACATTTAGTGAGAAATGGGCAATTTCCTAAAGATTGCCTGTATACATACATTGAAGCAACAAAAGGCCTGAGTTTAGACAAATCAACCTCAGACCTCTTTACATCATTTTTTCGTTTTAGGATTAAAGGCGTCCTTAAATCCTTCACCAATAAAGTTAATCGATAAAATGGTTAATGTGATCAATAAACCTGGTGGTATCCATATCCACCACATACTCTCAAATGTACCAGGATCACGGGCCGCCTGCAGCATATTGCCCCAGCTTGGCGTGCCAACCGGTACACCAAATCCAAGGTAACTCAATCCGGTTTCGGCCACAATCATCGCTGCCAATAACAATGTAGCCTGGACAATAATGGTTGACATGACATTTGGTAATATATGCTTTAACATGACTTTGGATGGTCGCGTACCGATTGATACAGCACTTAAAACATACTCATTTTCCTTCTCTGACATAACCTTGCTCCGAATCACCCTCGCAGCGCCTGTCCAGCTAAGGAAGCTGATAACCAGAATCAGCGCCAGTACGCCACTGTCAACGAAGATTGCTTGTAATACAATAACGAAAATCAGAAACGGAAAGTTCATCATGAAATCGGTAAATCTCATGAGGACACTATCAACCTTGCCGCCATAATACCCTGAAACCGTTCCTATTAATGTCGCAATTGAAACAATGATTGCTGTACAGGAAAAACCAATTAGTAACGACGTACGTCCGCCATAAAGCAACATGGTCACAATGTCTCTCCCTGCACCATCAGCCCCAAGCCAATGATCCGCAGAAGGTGGTGCTTCAACCAGCCTCGGGTTAATCCGGCTCGGATCAATATCGGATAATAGTGATGCTGACATTGATAATCCGGTCACAATGAACAGGAAAATAAGACTGACCATTGCGGGAATATTACGAATAAACTTTTTGCGGGCAATTCCCCATTGCGATAAACTTTTCTTTTTTGGAGGGGTTGGCTGTGCTGGTTGATTGGTTGTTGGTTCCATCTAATCTACCTCCTCCATTAATCCAGCCGTATCCTGGGATCAATTAACGCATAGAATATATCAGCTATTAAATTACCGATAAGCGTCATGACAGAAAGCAGCAAGGTGATTGCCATGACCACTGTATAATCCCGGTTATTAATCGAATCAACAAACAGCTGCCCTACTCCAGGGTACGTAAAAATCGTTTCAATAATAACAGAGCCGCCAATTATGCTGGCTAAATCAAAGCCTAAAAGTGTCACAATCGGGATAACAGAATTACGCAAAATATGCTTATTGTAAATTTGTCTGTCCGGTGTTCCTTTTGCACGTGCCGTACGGACAAAATCTTTTTGAGCACTTTCAATCATATCATTCCGTAAAAATTGGGTGTAGCTGGCGATTGGTAATAAACCCAGACATAAAGACGGCAAGATAGCATGTTCAACTTTACTGACAATATACGCCCAGCTTCCGGGGTCCAACCCTGACCCAATACTGCCTGTCGCCGGCAGCCAGCCTAACTGAAACGAAACAAAATAAATAAGCATTAAGGCTGCAACGAAACTCGGCATCGCCAGTGCCAGGTAATTCAATACCTGCACACCATAGTCGCCTAATGTGTGTGGATGACGACCTGCATATCTCCCCATTAAAAATGAAACTATGTACGTTATGACCATGGCCACCACTGCCAGCAGAATGGTATTGGGAATCCGTGACATAATTAATTCAGAGGCAGGCATTTTATGCACGAATGATTGTCCAAAATCCCCTTGTAAAAACCCGCCAATCCAGTCCAGATACTGTACATAAATCGGTTCATTATAACCGAGTTCTTCCCGCATGTCTTCAATATATTCCGGATCTGTATTTAATGGATCAATCCTCCCTGATAGGGCATCTCCCGGCATACTTTGTGCCAGGAAGAATACCACTACAGAGACAAGGAAAATAATGGGGATCATGATGGCTATTCTGCGCAATGTATAAATCAGCATATTATTTTCCCCTTATTTTAGAAAATTAAAGTCTTATTCTTCATCAGCGTCTGTTACCCACCATTCATGTGTATCCTGTTGAGAAGTAAAGGAGTTGGTGTGAACATTTTGCAGACGCTCATTGATGGCGTATACGTCCACTGGTGCGTATAGGAAAATATTCGGCAATTCATCGTTGACAATCTTCTGCCATTCGATATAAACCTCTTTACGATACTCCTGATCGAAAGCTTGGTCGCTTAGGCCTTCTTCTACTAGTTCATCCGCCTCTTCGTTTACCCAGCGGGCATAGTTCGAAATGTCCTCTTCCTTCCACAAGCCTGTTGGGTCCGGGTCGGAAGCGAGCCCCCATGCACCCATGAAGGTTTCAACAGATGGGTCGTCATTTTCCACAACATCATAGAATAAGTTAAACTCTTTTAGGCCACCATTTAATGATGCATTAATACCAACATCCTGCCAGTTTTGCAAAATGTATTGGGCACGCGGCTCGGAAATATCGGAACCTGACATCGAATCAAAGTTTACAGTAAATTCATTGCCGTCAGGATCTTCACGCCAGCCATCATCGTTAACGTCGACATAACCAGCCTCATCCAGCAGCTCTTCAGCCTTTTCCGGATCATAATTATACACTTCCAAATCATGCTCTTCCGGATCAGCATAAGCCCAGCTCACAGGCGGCATTGGTGCTTCGATTAATTCGCCCAGTCCGTTTGAGAACGACTCAAGAATTCCCTCACGATCAATGGCATAGGACATGGCTTTACGCAGCTGCTTGTTCTGGAATTTTTCATTATCCATGACGTTTACACCTGCTTCGGCATCCCAATGACCAAACTTAAAGCCGATATAGTTGAACCCGAGTGAAGGCTCTTCAACCGCCCGCACATTGTCAAGCTCCTGAATCTCGGGATATTGACTGCTTGGAGCTGCCATAATGTCCACTTCACCATTCTCAAGTGAACCTGCTGCCACGGAAGCATCGATGACCTGGTAAACGACACCATCCAAGTGTGGTTCACCCTGCCAGTAATCTTCATATTTTTCCATCTCAACCATTTCACCCGGTACAATGTTGGTCACCTGGAATGGTCCTGTACCAATCGGGTTTTTCCGTACCGCATCAGACTCTGGTAAATCAGCTACGTCGATGCCTTCATAATGGTGCTTAGGCATTGGATAGCTCCAAAGGTTCGACATCGTGTTTGGCGCAACATCATTCAATGTCAGAACGATTGTCTGCTCATCGACAATTTCAATACCGGAAATCTCATCCGCTTCACCTGCATTGTATTCCTCTACACCCTCAATCATGGAAACGTTGGCATAGCGCATCCCTTGATAATCCGGGTGTCCAATCACTTCATATGCATAAGCGATATCCTCAGAGGTTAGCGGCTCGCCGTCATGCCAGGTGATACCGTCCTTAATCGTAAATGTAACGGTATTGTTTTCTTCGTCCACTTCATAATCGGCCATACCCGGTTCAGGCTCGAGATCATCATTGGTTTCAACTAGGCTGTCTGATAAAAATCTAAGTATTTTTTCATCATCTTCACCTTCATAGAATCCCCACTCCAAAAGACCCTGGAAAGGCTGTGTAAATGCAAAAGTTACTTCACCGCCCTGTTTAGGCTCACCTGCTTCGGCATCGCCATCAGAGCCTTCTGTTTCTTCTGTTCCATCTGCGCCTTCATCGCCACTTTCTTCATCGCCGGATGTATTATCCGCACAAGCGGCCAGGACCAGTGTCAGCGAAAATACTAGTAATAAAAGCACCCAAATTTTCTTTCTCACCATTTACTCCCCCTTAATGTTTAATTACTCATCGTCATACAATAGACATGCGACCTGGTGATCGGGCCTCACCTCCTTCAATTGAGGGACAATTTCCTTGCATTTGTCCATCGCCATTGGACATCTGGTATGGAACACACAGCCACTGGGCGGGTTTTGTGGACTCGGCACATCCCCTTTTAAAATAATCCGTTCCTTTTTATTTAATGGATCAGGCTCAGGTATGGCTGATGTCAACGCTTGTGTATAAGGGTGCAGCGGTTCCCTGTAAATGGCATCATTATCACCAACTTCCACCATATTACCCAAATACATGACACCGATCCGATCACTCATGTGTTTGACAACGCTTAAGTCATGGGCAATAAATAAATAGGTCAAATCAAATTCATCCTGCAGCTCTTTCAAAAGATTAAGCACCTGTGATTGAATGGACACATCCAATGCACTGACAGGCTCATCAGCGACAACCAATTTCGGGTTCAGTGCCAGTGCTCTTGCAATTCCGATCCGCTGCCGCTGCCCTCCGGAAAACTCATGCGGGTATTTATAATAATCCTCTTCCCGAAGGCCGACGCGTTTTAATAACTGTTCAACTTCAGGTTTAAGTTGTTTATGGGACTTATGGCTATAATTACGGATTGGTTCATCCACCAAATGTCCCACCATCATTTTTGGATTCAATGATGCATACGGGTCCTGAAACACCATCTGATAATCCTGTCTTGCTTTACGGAGTGCTGCGCCGCGCAAATTGGTAATATTTTCGCCTTCAAAAATGATTTGGCCGTCAGTTGCACTCGTCAGTCTTAAAATCGTGCGGCCCGCCGTGGATTTTCCACAGCCTGATTCACCAACAAGACCAAATGTTTCGCCTTTCCTGAGTTTCAGGGAGATATCATCAACTGCCTTAATGTCGCCTACTTTCCGCCTGAAAAAACCAGCATGAACAGGATAGTATTTTTTCAGATTGTTAACTTCGAGAAGTGTTTCTTTCTGTGTCAAATCCTTTTTCTTTTCTTCTGCTGCCTGGCTCATACCTTTTCTTCCTCCTTAACACGTGATGCAAGGTCCGGATAACACGCATCGTATAACAGACATCTTGCATATTGTCCGTTTGCTACTTCCGCAAGTTGGGGCGTTACAACCGGACAATCCCCAAAAGCTTTCGGGCATCTGTCAGCAAAGCGGCAGCCTGTTTCAGGCATATTTTCCAATGATGGCACGACACCTTCAATGGTATTCAGCTTGTCGGTTGTCTGATCCATTTTAGGAATGCTCGCCAGCAACGACTCCGTATATGGGTGTTTCGGCGCTGTAAACAGTTCAACAACACCTGCCTTTTCGACTACCTGACCGGCGTACATGACAATGACCTTATCAGCCATTTCGGCGACAACCCCTAAGTCATGCGTAATCAGCATAATGGCCATATTCACTTTATCCTGTATATCCTTCAAAAGCTCCAATATTTGCGCCTGAATGGTGACATCCAATGCTGTTGTCGGTTCATCCGCAATCAATAATTTGGGATTAAGCGCGATCGCCATGGCAATCATGACACGCTGTCGCATCCCTCCGGATAACTGGTGCGGGTATTCCTCCATGACCTTTTCAGGACGTGATATCCCCACCTGGTCCAATAAGTCGATTGCTTTACTGTCTGCTTCTTGTTTCGACAATTGCTCATGATTAAACAAGACCTCCCGCATCTGCCATCCGATTGTAAAAACCGGATTCAAGGCTGTCATAGGCTCCTGGAAAATCATGGCGACATCTTTGCCGCGTATTTGATTCATTTCTTTTTCAGACTTTTTGACTAGATCTTCACCATTAAAGATGACTTCTCCCGCTGAAATCCTGGAATTTGCCTTAGGGAGAAGCTGCATAACAGACAATGACATGACACTTTTACCACAGCCCGATTCACCGACAACGCACACAACTTCTTTTGAATTAACATTAAAATTTACATCAACTACTGCATTGTGTAACTCGCCGTCAATTAAAAACCCTGTATGTAAATTATTTATATCCAACACGCTATTTTCATGATGTTCCTGCTGCAAAACGAATCCCCCTTTAACTGTATGGAGTGGAAATATTACTAATTATCAGTTTATAATACGTATTACTTTTGAACTAACTAAAGTGAAATATATCTGTAATTTGTCTGTAATTCTTAAACTTTATAATATATTATTTCAAAATGTTTAACAAGCCCTTTTATTATTTCTCTTGACAATTTTAAAATAATTTGTAGAAAAAACAGACCCGTTTGGACTGTACCAATTCGGGCCTGTTGATCACGCCTTTCTTTAGGTTAAAAATTACTCTTCAATGTAAGCATCTTTAATTTGATAAATACCTTGTGCGTCAATACCGAAGTCTTGAACGGACTCATCTACACCAAGCAAATATTCCTGGTGGTGGATATACAGCATCGGTGCCAACTCGACAAGCAGTTCCTGCGCTTCTGAGTAAAGTTCCTGGCGTTCTTCGGGATCAGTTGAGCGACGCGCTTCGTCCAGAACTTCATCTAGCTCATCGTTTGACAGGAATGAACGGTTACCAGGCGTACCATGTTGTGACGAATGGAATAATGGATACATACCATAGTCGGCATCAGATGTAACAGTCGACCAGCCAAGAATGAACATGTCATGCTCGCCGTTGGATGTTCTTTCGAGGTATGCACCCCACTCAAGCTCTTCAATCTCAACAGTAATACCAATGTCCTCCAGCTGTGACTGAACGGCTACAGCCGTGTCTACACGCTGTTCCTGATCATTTGTCCAGATCGTTGTTTCAAAACCATCTTCATACCCGGCTTCAGCCAACAATTCCTGTGCCTGTTCCGGATCATGCTCGATACCGCTGACCGATTCATCATAACCGAACACTGGTGGTGCCAATGGCCCCTCAGCAGGGATTCCTACACCATTGTAAACACCCTCGATGATTTCTTCTTTATTAATCGCCATGGAAATTGCCTGACGGACGCGTTCATCATCAAATGGTTCTTTTTGTACGTTGAAACCAATGTAAGACAAGCCTACACTTGGTTCCTGCAATAGACTCGCATTTGGCATACCTTCTACTCGTGATATATTATCCGGCCCAATTGCATCAGCTACATCCGATTCACCGGTTTCCAGTTCAGCAATACGTGTGCTTTGCTCAGACACAACTTTGAAAGTTGCCGAATCAAGGTTTGCCGGTTCTCCCCAATAGTCGTCATTACGGGTTAAAACCACACTATCGCCGGGTGTCCATTCTTCAAATACAAAAGGACCTGTTCCAACCGGGTTTTGGTTAATGTACGTATCTACATCGCCGCCTTCTTCCATTTGCGCATAGTCCTCTTCAATGATATTCGGACTCATAATGCCTGTGCCGCTATGTGCAAGATTCCTCAGCAGCGGTGCATATGGATATTCAAGATTGATGCGAACCGTATAGTCGTCCTGTACTTCTACACTTTCTACTGCTTCTAATAAAAACGCATATGGTGAACCAATGTCTTCATCCATTATACGATCAAAGTTCGTTTTAACCACTTCTGCCGTTAATTCCGCGCCATCGTGGAACATGACACCTTCACGCAAATAGAAATCCCATGTTGTTTCATCCACCTGTTCCCAGTCTTCAGCTAAGCCTGGGACGACCTCCTGATTTTCATCCAGATCGGTCAATGTTTCGTAAATATTTTCCCGAACATTACTGGATGGGACATCATTATTTCCATGCGCTGATAACGATACAACGTCCGATGGAATAGCGATGCTCAAGTCACCACCGGAACCTGACTCGCCGCCTTCTTCGGCCGAGTCTCCTCCCTCGTCACTTGTGTCCTCTTCCGGCTCACCGTCACCGGCACAGGCTGCCAGTACCAAGGTAAGCATTAATAGAAGCGAAAATAGCCATAATAGCTTTTTTGACCTCATGTTCTCTAGATACCCCCTGATGTTTTATTGATTATATATGAAGCTATAATCACTTTAAATATAAATCAAATTTTACAAAATATCAAGAATCTTTTTACGTGAGATTAATAAAAGTTTTCAATTATTAACATTAAGAGACGGATCCGACAGGTTTTTACCCTTTCGGATCCGTCTCCCTTAGTGTATTTGTTACCGGTTTGTGAAATCCTTACTGTTCAATATAAGCATCTTTAATTTGATAGTGTCCCTGAACGTCGATACCGAAGTCTTTGACGGAATCGTCCACACCAAGCAGGAATTCCTTGTGATGCACGTATATCATGGGTGCCTGTTCCACGAGCAGTTCCTGTGCCTGTGAGTATAGCTCCTGGCGTGCTTCAGGGTCTGTCTCCTGACGGGCTTGTTCAAGAAGTTCGTCAAGTTCCTGATTGTCTATAAATGAGCGGTTCCCCGGATCACCTTGTTGTGACGAATGGAACAGCGGGTACATGCCATAGTCAGCATCTGCTGTCGAGTTGGACCAACCCAGCACAAACATATCATGCTCACCATTCGCTGTTCTTTCCAGATAGGCCCCCCATTCAAGCTCTTCAATCTCCACGTCAATACCAATATCCGCCAGTTGTGATTGGACAGTTACGGCTGTGTCCACACGCTGTTCGCTGTCATTTGTCCAGATTGTCGTTTCAAAACCATCCTCATACCCGGCTTCAGCAAGCAGCTCCTGTGCCTGCTCGGGATCATATTCCAACCCTTCAACTGAATCATCATACCCAAAAACTGATGGTGCCAATGGCCTCGGAGCAGGGGTCCCAACACCATTGTATACACCCTCAATGATTTCGTCTTTATCAACAGCCATGGAAACCGCCTGACGGACCCGTTTATCATCAAACGGCTCTTTTTGGGTATTAAATCCGATATAAGACAGGGATATACTCGGTTCCTGCAATAAATTGGCATTTGCCATACCTTCCACTCGTGATATGTTATCAGGGCCAACAGCGGCAGCCACGTCTGATGTGCCCGTTTCCAGCTCAGCAAGACGTGTGCTTTGCTCTTCAACAACCTTAAACGTTGCCGAGCCCAGTTTGGCATTCTCTCCCCAGTAATCTTCATAACGCGTTACGACCACACTTTCCCCAGGTGTCCACTCTTCAAATTTAAAGGGACCGGTTCCGACCGGATTCTGGTTGATGTGTGCATCCACATCGCCGCCTTCTTCCATTTGGGCATAATCCTCTTCAATGACATTTGGACTCATAATTGATGTACCATTATGGGCCAAGTGAGCCAAAAGCGGTGAATAAGGGTATTTCAAATTAAATCGGACCGTATAATCGTCCTGGACTTCCACGCTTTCAACAGCTTCCACCAAAAATGCACGCGGCGAACCAATAGCCTCATCCATCAAACGGTCAAAATTCATTTTAACCACGTCTGCAGTCAATTCGGCGCCATCATGGAATGTTACACCCTCACGTAAATGGAAATCCCAGGTCGTACCATCCACTTCTTCCCATTCTTCTGCAAGTCCGGGCCCTATTTCCCCATTTTCATCCATTACGGTTAAGGTTTCATAAATATTTTCGTGCACATTACTGGACGGAATATCGTTCGCGCCATGTGGTGATAGCGTGACAACATCAGAGCCAATCGCAATGGTTAAGTCACCGCCTGAGGCTGAACCGGCATCAGCTCCTGTCTCGTTTGCACCCTCATCCCGTTCACCATCACCGGCACAAGCCGACAGTCCCAATGTAATGACAAGCAAAAATGAAAAAACCCATATGAACTTTCCTGATTTCATAGTTTTAATACCTCCTGTTGTGTTTAATTTGAAAAAGAATATGATTGAGAAAGTTTATATTTCAACAAAGTATCCTAAATTTCGACAAATTGCAAGAGTTTTTGTATAAAATTAAAATAATTAATTGATGAAACTGTCATATGGCGAGTTATACCATTCTATCATTTGTAATTGATATGAAATCCCCCTTCTGAGATAGTCATAAGACATAGGAAACTAATTCCTTTTACCTAAAATTATTTAAAAAATTATCCTAAAGGTTCTTCCAACCCCTGCATTGCGTATGGTATAATCTTTTTCTATAAAAGGAACTTTAATTGCCATATCTCTATAACGCCATTTCACACATATTCGATCGTATTGGTATTAAACCTCACTAGGATAATATACTTATAATTAAGCAGACTAATAATGACTTGTTATTCGACACCATTCAGCATTTTTCGGGGTATGGCGACATCGTATGTCAGAAAACAAAAAAATTTGATGAACTGGGACGCTTATTGTAATATGTAAGAACATTACTGTTTTTTTAAGTAGTCCATCTACCTTTTAAAAATTCAGATTCTTATCAAATTTATTTTACTTTAGAATAAGGGGGTAACAACATGAGCGCAGAGCCAGCGAGAGAGTCTAACAACAAACCTGAGAAGGTAGATAGTCCTATGAAAAGGTCTATGAAAGAGTTCTATTATAAATTATCTAAAAACAAAAGCGCATTAGTCGGCGGTTATCTGATTATCATTCTAATCATTATTGCGATTGTCGGGCCGTTTTTAACGACCTTTGATCCAGTTGAGCCGGATTATGGTGCCAAGCTTGAGGGACCATCAGCCGAGCATTGGTTTGGAACGGATAACCACGGAAGGGATATTTTCACCAGAATTATTCACGGGCTTTCGATAACGATGACCATCGGTTTCTTTTCCACACTATTGGGTGGTGTCACAGGTGTCCTGGTTGGTATTGTATCCGGATACTATGGCGGAAAAGTTGATGCGGTTATTATGCGTCTGATGGATATCTTACTGGCTTTCCCGGGAATTCTCCTGGCACTTGCTTTAGTCAGTATACTCGGGGCCAATACGCAAAACGTGATTCTTGCAGTAGCCATTTCGGCGATACCAACTTTTGCACGGATTGTCCGGGGATCGACGCTGGCAACGAAAAACCTGGAATACATTGATGCTATGAAAGCATTGGGCGCATCGGATGCCAGAATTATATTTAAACATATTTTACCAAACATCTCGTCACCAATTATTGTTCAGGCAAGTCTGTACATCGCGACTGCTGTACTGTCTGCAAGTGGCCTGTCCTTTCTGGGAATGGGTGCACAGCCGCCGTCACCTGAACTGGGTGCCATATTAAGTGATGGACGTGATTATATGTGGGATGCCGGCCATATCGCTCTATTCCCGGGTTTGGTAATTATGCTGATTGTGCTGGCATTTAATGTACTGGGTGATGGAATGCGGGATGCACTAGATCCCAAAATGAACAAATAGAAAGTAGGTGCAAACATGTTTCAGTTTATAGTCCGTCGAATATTACAGACCATTCCTGTTCTGATAGGTGTTACAATTCTGGTATTTTCTTTGATGCACCTGACGCCCGGTAATCCTGCCCATATTATTGCCGGTGAAGGCGTGCCCAAAGAAACAGTAGAGCAAATTGAAGAACGGCTCGGATTAAATGACCCGATTCCAACGCAATATTTTAATTTTGTAACAGATGCCGCGATGCTGGAATTCGGAAACTCCTGGCGAACAAGTCTGCCGGTAACAGATGAGCTGTGGCCGAAATTCTGGGTCACATTTGAATTAGCGTTATACAGTACGATCTTTAGTATATTCATGGGGCTGATTGCAGGTATCGTTTCTGCCGTCAGACAATATACATTTTCAGATATTGCTATCATGCTGGTCGCTTTATTCGGGTTATCGATGCCGAACTTCTGGCTGGGACTTATGTTAATGCAATGGTTCTCCATCAATTTGGGCTGGCTGCCGCCAACCGGCTGGGGAACACCTGAACAAGTCATTATGCCGGTTGTCACTTTAGGAACAATGGGAGCAGCCGTCATTGCACGGATGACACGTTCCAGTATGCTGGACGTCCTGACCCAGGATTATATCAGGACAGCCAGGGCCAAAGGATTAAAAGAAAAAGTAGTCGTTTACCGTCATGCATTGAAAAATGCGCTAATCCCGGTCGTAACGGTTGTTGGACTGCAATTTGGCGGTTTGCTTGCCGGATCTGTCCTGACCGAATCCGTATTTGCGATTAACGGGATGGGTAAATTAATCATTGACCGAATCCTGGCAAGGGATTTCCCTGTTGTTCAGGCGGCCGTACTGGTTATAGCTGTCGTATTCGTTTTTGTTAACATGATCGTCGATATTTCATATAAATTCCTGAACAAGCGTGTTGATCTGGATTAATAGATTTCAGAAAGAGGTGAGCATGATGAGTGAACAAAACATCCTAGAAATAAACGAATTGAGAACCTCGTTTCTTACTGATGAACTTGAAGTAAAGGCAGTGGACGGTGTTTCCTTTGAATTGCCCAAGGGCAAGACCCTCGGGATTGTCGGTGAATCCGGATCGGGAAAAAGTATTACGGCACTGTCTATTCTCCAATTGCTCGAAAGGCCGGGCAAAATCGTAGGCGGGGAAATAAATTTTAAAGGAAAAGATCTTACAAAAGCGAGTAATAAAGAAATTCGTGACATTCGCGGAAATGAAATCTCCATGATATTCCAGGAACCGATGACGTCACTCAATCCTGTTTATACGATTGGACAGCAAATACGCGAAACATTAAAGGTTCACGAAGGTCTAGGCAAGGAAAAAGGCACGAAACGAGGCATTGAACTTTTGGAGCTTGTCGGTATCCCTTCGCCTGAAGAACGTATCAAGCAATACCCGCATGAATTATCCGGCGGTATGCGCCAGCGTGTCATGATTGCAATGGCCCTGGCCTGTAACCCTGATTTATTGGTCGCCGACGAACCAACCACCGCACTGGATGTAACCATTCAAGCGCAAATACTTGAGCTGATCAATAATTTGCAGAAAGATTTGGGCATGTCCGTTATCATGATCACACACGACCTTGGTGTCGTCGCCGAAACCTGTGATTATGTCGCCGTCATGTATGGTGGTAAGGTCGTTGAATTTCAAGACGTCAAATCGCTGTTCAAAAACCCGAAACACCCTTATACAGTGGGTTTGATGAAGGCTATTCCGCGGCACGATACCGATGTGGATGAACTTGAACCAATCAGAGGGACTGTTCCGAGTCCTAAAGATATGCCAAAAGGCTGCCGGTTCGCACCAAGATGCCCATTTGCAACAGATCTTTGCCATGAAGAATTACCAACGCTTGATAAGCAAGAGGATGGCGGCGAGGTCCGCTGCTGGATTTATACTGACCGTTGGAACGGTGATCCGGAGGTGAATTTGCATGAGCCAGAAAGAACTTCTTAAAATTAATAATCTGAAACAATACTTCCCTATTAAAGGTGGATTTCTGGGAAGAACCGTTGACCACGTTAAAGCAGTGGATGACGTATCGTTTGAAATATACGAAGGTGAAACATTGAGTCTCGTGGGTGAATCAGGTTGCGGTAAATCAACAACGGGACGGGCGATTCTTCGTCTTGACGATCCGACTGATGGTACCATTGAGTTTGATGGCGAAGATCTGCTATCACTTAATAAAAGCCAAATGCGAAAAAGACGCAAAGATCTTCAGGTTATTTTCCAGGATCCATATGCTTCTTTAAACCCGCGGCAAACAGTCGGAAAAATTCTAACAGAAGCAATGGAAATCCAAAAGGCTGTACCAAAAGATAAACAGCGTGAGCGGGCGATTGAATTACTGGAAACGGTCGGTCTGAACGCTGAACAAATCGATCGCTATCCACATGAGTTTTCAGGTGGTCAGCGCCAGCGGATTGGCATTGCACGTGCCCTGGCAGTCAATCCGAAGCTCATCATTTGTGACGAAGCGGTCTCTGCACTGGATGTTTCCGTCCAGGCGCAAGTATTAAACTTATTGAAGAAGCTGCAAAAGCAATTTAACTTAACTTTCTTATTCATTGCCCATGATCTCGGTGTGGTACGGCATATTTCTGATCGGATTATTGTGATGTATTTGGGTAACGTTGTCGAAGTTGCAGATAAGAAAACGCTGTTTGAAAATCCACAGCACCCGTACACGAAATCCTTATTATCAGCCATTCCGACACCCGATCCGGAAAATAAAAAAGAACGGATTGTATTACAAGGCGATGTCCCTTCGCCTATCTCACCGCCATCCGGATGTCGTTTCCATACGAGATGCCCTTTTGCGACTGAGGTTTGTAAAACAAAAGTACCGGAACTGCGGAACCTTGATCATATGAACGAAGGACACCGTGCCGCATGTCACCACATTGAAAAGATTAAATCAGGTGAAATGCAGCCTAGTTACGATCAGCATGCCAAGGTCTGATTAATAAAGCTAGAAACAAAAAGCTGCCGCATTCTTTTGGAAGAGATGCGGCAGCTTTATTTTTAAGTTCTAAACTATTTTAGAAAGGCCATCAATTCAATACACCCTCAAAGAAATTGCCAATCATGCTGAACAAATTACTGAAAAAATCTTCTACTTGATTCCAAAAGCCTTCATCATTTACCAGGTCCTGAACTTTTGAGGCGATATCCTCAAGCTGATTTCTGACCTGGTCAAAATCAATATTCAAATCACGCATACGATCAAATAAATCGGTAAGCATTTGCCTATCTTCTTCACTCAGTGATATCTCCAGATTGTTCAGCTGTTCCTCGACAATCTGCTCAATATCTTCTTTCGTAGCAGGATTTTGGTCAGCTATTGCCTGTTTGATTTCAGTCAACAGTTCACTGACTCTCTCCTGATCCAATCCTTCATTGTCAGCCAGATCGGTTGCAACATCAAGTTCATCATTCGCCAGTTGCATTCGTTCCTTATCAAGCTGTTCACCTTCTGCATCATAAGCTTTATAAATCCCGGTCAGCGCAGAAGTACCTGTTACTTGGGCCGGCGCTGCCACATAAACGGTTGCATTTTCCACACCAGCTGTCAGGAGTGCGTTTGCATACATTTCAGTGGTAACTTCGGTAATATTATCGGGGGTCACGATATCAATCGATAAACCGTTGCCTTCCTCTTCCTGAACAATTTTGGCTGAGGAATACATATTCGAGTTTGGATCACCATCAATATAATTCGCCAGATCCTCTCCGGTGACAGTATATTCTTCAACCGATTCAGGGTCAGTTACCTCAAGCAATTCTGCCACTTGTTGTTTTTGCGAATCAGATAAGGCATCCCCATATACAACGACTGGAGCGCCCTCATTTGCACCATCACTTGTAGCGTATGCCGGTACCGTAAAACTGAATATCGTAAGTGCCAATATCAGGAAGGTGACAATTGATTTCAGATAACGTTTCATTATTGTTGCTCCTTTACAAAATTGATTGCTTGTCCAATATATATCTACGTGTTATTAAGATTCATTATACCTGTTTATGATCGTTTTGAATAGATTTTTTTGTGTGTTAATGTGGCAATTTGGATAAAATAACGTTGTGAGCATTAAACTTTAAGTTTATTCTGATCTCCTATATCATTTATTTAGAGTAACGAAGTATTTTAGAAGGAAGGGACTTATAATCTCCAACGTAAGTCAGAATGTTAAACGAAATGTCATCATTATGTGGATTGCGAATTTCTTTGTTGGTGGGAGCCTAACAATGGTGCTTCCATTTATTTCTTTATACATCGAGGAATTCGGAAACTTTTCGGATGCATACGTCCAAAACTGGTCTGGCTGGATTTTTGGTATCACATTTGGTACGGCTTTTATTTTTTCACCTATATGGGGCCGAATCGGTGATAAATACGGACGAAAAAATATATTAATCCTGTCCTCTATCGGAATGGGCTTGTCTGTTTTATTAATGGGCTTTGCCAATTCCGTGTGGGAACTCTTTTTCCTGCGGCTGTTCATGGGGATATTTACCGGCTTTATTCCGATGTCGCAAGCGCTCATTTCCACACAAACCCCCAAAGAAATCGCCGGCCGGGTATTAGGGACACTGCAAACCGGCAGTGTGACCGGGAACCTGATGGGACCGCTGCTTGGCGGCGTTCTGGCTGATACGTTCGGCTATTCAGCGACATTCAAGTGGGTTTCCATCACCATTTTTCTTTCCGGGCTGCTTGTGATGTTCGGGATACAGGAAGTTCTGTACAAAAGTGAAGAAAACATTGAGGGACAATCCACTTACACGAGCAAAGAAGTCATCCTGCATATTATCGGCCATCCCGTTCTGCTTGTTGTCATGCTCATATCGGCACTCGTGCAGATTGCGCACTTCAGTATTCAGCCTATTCTTTCATTGTATGTGGCTGAGATCCATGGACCCGTCAACATAGCTTTCTTCTCCGGTATGGCATTCTCAGCAGCAGGTCTCGGCAATTTGTTGATGGCGAGACGCTGGGGCCGATTAGGCGATCGGATCGGTTACATTAAAATATTAATTTTCCTGTTATTCATGGCCGGGATCGTTTACTTCCCGGGAGCATTTGTCACCAACATTTGGCAGCTCATCATTTTGCGTTTCCTGCTGGGTATTTCCATCGGGGGTATAATTCCGGTGCGCATAGCCTACCTCAGACAGGAAGCGCCACTTGCGATGCAGGGTGAAGTTCTTGGATACAATACGAGCCTAAGATTCCTGGGCAATGTTATCGGCCCCGCCCTTGGTGGCACTTTGTCCGGCTTCTTTGGCTTTTCAGCCGTCTTTTTCGTCACCAGCGCCTTACTGATTATAAGTGGCGCCATAATGCTCGGCACCTGGTATAAACATGAATATGCCGGAAAAAAACGGAAACATGATTTTATAGGGGTCAGTCCCCCACCACGTTAATGCGTTAAAGCGGTGGGGGACTGACCCCCTTCACAGAAGTGTGAATATGGTATAAAATAATAGTGCATAATATATATTAAATTAGAAAGAAAGTGATAGCTATGGGCGCAATCGTTGTTGAGGTCTGTGACGGAAATGCAATCACTTCTTTGGATATAGAAGGTATTATCGAAAGTGAATTTCCAGAGGTAGCCGTACTGATGAATGAATGTTTAGCTATTTGCGGCTTGTGCAGGGTCAGGCCTTATGCACTTGTGAACAATCGCCGCGTTTACGGCAAGACCCCTGAAGAATGTTTGGACAAAATTCGCGAAGCCATAAAAGAAGAACTGGCCGTTTATCAGTAAAGTGAAACTTCATTCAGCAGAGTGCTTTTCTCTGCTGAATGTTAGTTGAACAGAATCGGGCATTTATGGGCAGTTCTTTTTTATAAAGTACAGTCGACAAAATCTTTATTTCATTATTGCCCGGGAAATAATTTGTCGTAAATGAGCAATCAAAGGCTCGCTTTCAAGATGTTAACCGAATCCTGATAACTTTTTAAAGTTTCCATACTCAGGACGGGCAATCACTGTTTTATCAGCCATTTCCTCAATCGTGCTGTCATCAATATCATAGTCGCCAAGTGTGGCAGGGGCACCAATTGAAATCCAGAAGTCACGCAGTTTTTCAATCCCATCCCGTGCAGCCTCATCATCACTTTTGCCTGCCGTATCAACATCAAAGAGACGCTCTGCCAGCTGTTTGAACCGCCCTGCATTTTGTTCATCCAGCACATAATTCATCCAGTTTGGAAAAATAATCGCAAGGCCGCCGCCATGTGGAATATCATGAACAGCTGAAACGGCATGCTCCAAATTATGCGTTGCCCAATCACCACGGTAGCCCATATTCAGCATATCGTTCAACGCCAATGTGCCGCTCAGCATAATCGTCTCACGGTATTCATAGTTTTCCAGGTCATCAAGCAGTTTGGGAGCTGTTTCCATGACCGTTCGCAAAATTGACTCACAGAACCGGTCCTGCACTGGTGTGTTTTTTGTCTGGTGGAAGTAATGCTCCAGCACATGTGACATGATGTCCACCATGCCGTAAACTGTCTGTTCACGCGGAACCGAAAATGTGTGTACCGGATCCAATATTGAAAATTTCGGATGTGTATAGGGTGAACCCCAGCCATGTTTTTCTTTCGTCTCCCAATTGGTGATTACCGAACCTCGGTTCATTTCCGATCCGGTCGCAGAAATGGTCAATACTGTACCGAATGGCAGTGCGTCTGTTGCTTGTTCCTTTTTCGTCACGATATCCCAAATGTCGACATCAGTCGTTGCTCCGGTGGCAATCGCTTTTGTTGCATCAATCGTGCTCCCGCCGCCGACCGCAAGTAAGAAGTCAACGCCCTCGCGTTTGCAAATGTCAATCCCCTTCCTCACGGTGGAAACACGCGGGTTCGGCTCAACCCCGGGAAGTTCGTGTACCTCTGCACCGATGTCATTCAACTTACTCAGCACATTATCATAGACACCGTTTCGTTTAATGCTGCCGCCACCATAGACAAGCAGCACCTTTTTTCCGTATCTGGCAACTTCTTCAGGCAGTTTTTCCAGCTGCCCTTTGCCAAAAATCAGTTTGACCGGATTGTAATATGTAAAGTTTTCCATCATGACACCTCTTTCATCAATTGGTATAAACAACAGCATCCATTTCAATCAATACATTTTTCGGTAATTGACTGACTTCAACAGTCGCTCGTGCCGGATACGGCTTTGACAAATAACTGCCGTAAATGTCATTGACTGTCGCAAAATCATCCATTGATGCTATATAAATGGTGAATTTGACCACATGTGAAAAATCTCTGCCTGCTTCTGTCAAGATTGCCTGCAAATTTTGCATCACCTGCTTTGTCTGCTCTTCTATTCCTTCGACAACATCACCTGTTTCCGGGTTAATGCCAATTTGGCCGGACACATAAATGAAGTCACCTGCCTCGATTGCTTGTGAATAAGGGCCAATTGCAGCCGGTGCTTTTTCTGTATGGATTTCTTTTCGCATCATCATACCTCCCATTTTTGGATTTATCTTCATCATACCATTTCACCGTCTTGTTGTACTACTTTCCCGCAACAGTATGCATGTAGTCAATCACATCGCGGACATAATAAATATCGCCGTAACACGCATCAATTTCCTGAGCCTCTTCACGTGGGCAGCGGAACTTTGCTTGGTCATCAGCCGAAGCATACATTTCCTGGGAAAAGTCAATCGCCGCTTCTTGCGTATATTTTCCCGAATTGGCCTGGACGTAATCAATAAACCCTGCACCAAAATTGTACGATTGAATGGCCAACCTTATATCACCATCAGCTTCCTCCAGAACTCCGGAGAAATGCTTCACGCCCTGTTTTATGGAAAGCTCAGGATCTTCAATACAGCCACGCGACCCGCAATAACTTTCGGATGATTGCATGGGATCATTACCATTCCCTCCGGATTCCTGCATCATAATCGCCAGGAGAACGTCAACATGGTTCTCAACATCATATTCCGCCGCATATTTTTCCACAAGCGGTTCATAGTTTAAAACGTGTTCACTGATGACCGGATTTGTTGGATCGGTCGTTTCCTGGTGTTCTTTCAATGAAACAATGGAAAGCACGAAAAACAGGCCGACCAGAACGGCCGCAATAATGGTTGTTTGCTTGATAGCTTGTTTCGTTTTTCGCTTCATCATATCCCTCTACCTTTCTTATTAAATATCAAACCGCCTGCTATTAAACCGGCAAAGAGCAGTCGCAAATATAGTTTCATAGATTTCCGCTCCTATTTCCCTCTGACAAACAGTTCCTTCTGGTGCCACTTCCCAAACCGGTAATACATAAATGCCGCGAAACTGCTGAGTAAAAAGCTTGCTCCCATTCCAAGTGCGATGCCTGTGTCGCCGAACCAATCGGAAAAGAGGTATGTCAAAGGAAAACGCAGCACCCAGAAAGAAATGATATTCAAAACCAGAACTTGATACATCGACCCCGCAGCGCGAACAATGCCGTTCAAAATAAAATTAATCCCCAGAAACGGATAACATAAGGCAACAATTTGTAAGTAAGTTGTCCCGAATGCGACAGCTTCCTCATCCTCGATAAACAGCCGGACACCAAACTCAGCGAATAATACAACGACAAGGCCTATCAGCAGCATAATTGAAAAGTTGTAAAGCACGCCATACTTGGCAATCTTTTTCACACGCGGCCAATCACTGACCCCGATGTTTTGCCCGGCCATGCTATTAACCGCAGTTCCGAGAGCGTGGGCAGGCAGCATTAAAATTCGGTCAAGCCGCTGTGCTGCACCAAAACCGGCAACAACACCGCTGCCGAAAACAGTGACAACACTCATGATCGCTGCTGACCCGGCCGAAATAACCGCCATCTGTAAGCCGGACGGGATACCCAGATTCAATATCAGACCAACTTCCTGCCTGGAAGGGATTGATGGTGTACGAAATGGCGCAAGTTTTTTCCACCCAACATAAATGATGCCGTACAGAAAAGCGCTGCCCTGTGCGACAATGGTTGCAAACGCAGCTCCATTAATGCCAAGTCCGAGCCCTGCAATAAACAGCGGATTCAGAATGATATTGAGTAGAACAGCCATCATAACAAACCGGAGCGGCGTCCTGCTGTCCCCAAGTGCCCGCAAAACGGTACTGATAAAGTTGTAACCCAATAAAAACAGGATTCCGAGAAAATTGATCTGTAAATAGGTCTGCGCGTCGTCAAGCATATTTTCCGGTGTGCCCATGAGCTGCAGCAGCTCCTCAGCCAGTGCGTAACCGATTGTGCTCAGCACCAATGCAATAATCGTTAAAATAACGACAAATGCATTCAAATAACGTTTCAACCCGGATTCATTATCTTTTCCTTTTTGCTGGGATAAGATTGTCAGAGCGGCATTATTCAATCCAAGCACGAAGGAAAGAATTGTAAAAATGATTGTGCTCGAAATTGCTACCGCCCCAAGTGCATATGCACCAAGCAAATTGCCAACCCACAGACTATCGGCAAACTGATATGACGTCTGCAATAAATTCGTCAGCATCAGTGGTCCGGAAAATATAATTAAATGCTTCAATATATTTCCCTGTGTAAAATCATGCTGTTTTGCCATCAGTTTTCGCCTTTCCCTCTGCCATTCACCAAAACTCCATTTTCCTATTATTAATCTAATACCATTGTAGCATGGAATGTTGCGTTCTTCCTTTTATAATTTCAATCATTACTTTAATCCGTCTGCTGCGTACCGGACAGCCGTAAATACTGCCGATTTAGAGAAGGTGTCGCGCGAAATAATGATGGAGTTGCGCGTATACTTTATTAACTTTTAAAAAAGAGCTATTTCACAGCAAATGCTGCAAAATAGCCCTATAACTTACGCGTTTTCCTGAACAGGCTGCGCACCGGATTTATCATGTCGATTCTTTTTCCACCATTGATAAACGATAATCACAGCAAACAATCCAACGCCGATCAAATCCGACCAAAGTGTATGATTAAGCAGCACAACAGCTGCCGCTACAGCCAGGATTCGCTCAATCCAGCCGAATTTTGTAAATAAATAACTTTGAATGAACGTTGACCAGGCAATAATACCGACGAATGCCGTTATGACACTCAGCGTGATTTGCATCCATGTCGCTGTGTCATCCTGCAAAATCAGCATCGGGTTAAACACAAAGGCAAATGGAAGCAATAAAGCACCCATATCAAATTTGAAACCCTGCACACCCGTTCTTACCGGATCCGCCTTGGCAATTCCAGCCGTCGCATAAGCAGGCAGGTTAATTGGCGGTGTATCATCAGCCAAAATACCATAATAAAAGACGAATAAATGGGCTGCCAATACTGGAATGTCAAGCTGGACCAATGCAGGTGCCATCACTGCTGCCAGTACAATATAGGTAGCTGTTGTCGGCAGCCCTATCCCCATGATAATACAGGCAATCATGGTAAATATTAATACAAGCAGAATCTCGTTATTCGCCAAGTCCAGGATAAGACCTGAGAAAATCGGCCCCAGACCGGTCATTGTTACAACACCGGTCAAAATACCGGCCGTCGCACAGGCTACCACAACACTCAAAGCATTTTTGGCACCAAGCTCCAGCGCAGTGATAAATTCCCGTAACCCGAACTTCTCTTGTTTTTCACCTTTCACTTTTTTGCCCATCGCATACCAGATTAAGGCGAACAGCAAACTGCCGATTGCCACAAATGTCACATACTGATTCAGCCCAAACAACAAGTGCGCTGCATAGGCTGCCCCGGTAAACAGCAATGAAACGAGAAAACCGGCTCCTAAGTGCTTCTGCATACGGTAGGAGAACAACGCTATCGTAATCGTCCCGACAATAGCCATGAATGAAGCCATAATTGGTGTCAGCCGCATGATTAGCAGCACGATGATTGCCACAATCGGCAGCAGTAAATAGCCACGGCCAGCGAAAATCTGCAATGGTGACACAAGATCCTTTCTCGGGATTCCCACCAGATTATATTTACTTGCCTCAAGATGCACCATGAACAATATGGCCGTATAGCTGAGTATCGCAGGAATAGCTGCTGATGCTGCGATTTCCAGATAGGATATGCCGGTAAAATCTGCCATAATAAACGCAGCTGCACCCATGACAGGCGGCAGCAATTGACCACTGGAAGAAGCAGCGACCTCGACACCGCCTGCAACTTTCGGCCTGAATCCGGTCTTTTTCATTAATGGAATCGTAAACGTCCCGGTTGTCACAGCATTCGCCACTGAACTTCCCGAGATCGAACCCATCATACCGGAAGAAACCACCGCAGCCTTGGCAGGACCACCCTTGAACGATCCAACAAGTGACATGGCCAGATCAATAAACATCTTCCCGGCGCCTGTCACTTCCAAAAAAGCCCCAAACAAAATGAAAATAAAGACATATTGCGCCGAAACGGTAAGCGGTGTACCAAATATCCCTTCATTGGACAAGTACATAAACTCGGCGATTTCATTCCACGTAAACCCAAAGTGGTTCAGTGCATCAGGCAAAATCGCTCGTGCACCAAGAAAATCAGGCAAATACATGTCACCAAGCCACGCATACAGCATGAAAACCGTGGCCAATATGACAAGCGGTTTGCCGACGACGCGTCGTGTTGCTTCCAAAACGAGAAGCAAGGCAATGAAAGACATCGTCGTATCCAAAGCATTCGGATTACCAACCTTTCCGACTAAAACGTCAGAAATCATGATAATATAAACACCAGTTGATGCACCGAGCAGTGCAAGCACCGTATCATACCAAGGGACTTTCCTCTGTCCGAGGTTCTTTTTATATGGAAAGATCAAAAATACGAGGGTTAAGGCAAAAGCCAGATGTAATGCAGTCAACTGACGGTTCGGCAGCATATCAATACCGGCTGAATATAAATGAAATAATGAAAAAGAAACAGCCACAATTAATACGAACATTGCCATCCTGCCGAACAGTTTCCGGTCACTGCCCTCCAGCTCGTCCAGTTTCTCATTCATTTCTTCCTGACTGACGTTTGTATCCAGGTTTGAATCAGCCATCAAGAGCCCCCCTTCCTGTTTATCATGATAGTCGTTATTCTATAAGCTTTGTCCATAAATATGTGAGCCTGTTTTCCTGTTCAATCACAAGTGAAAATGTTCTCCCGACAAACGGCTCACGCGATATATCCCATGTTTGTCCATCAATTGTTATAGTTTGTTCGGCAATACTGACAGGGTGAAAAAGCACTTCCTGAAACAGCTTGTCTATATTATCGATTACGTAAAACCCATCTTCCATACGATCAGTGGAACCAGACGGCGGTTCTGTTTCAATCCCGGCCCCGAAGCTGCAATTCCAGCTTTCCATTAAAACCATCTCATAGTCGCCGTTCACTTCATACTTTTCTATAATCGGGCATTTGACAACTGAATGAAGGTAACGTGATGAAAACGTTGTATCGGCATTTACCCGCTCAGCTATCAGCACATCGCCATTGTCCGCTTTTGCGTACATGACATGAACATCTGATCGAAGCCAATAAATGCCGAATATGATTATTAAAATCATTAAGAGTAAGACAAGCCTGCGTTTAAGCAGGCTCCTGAATCTATTGAAGGGTGACGAATTATTCGACAGAGACACCTTCTTCTTCATAATAGCGGGCAGCACCCGGATGAAGATCAATCGACATACCTTCTGTTGCGGTCTCCAATGTTATATCTGTACCGCGTGAATGTGCTGACTCCAGTTCCTCACGGTTTTCAAACATGGCTTTTGTCATGTTATAAACCGCATCTTCCGGCAGCTCCGAATCCACAACCATTATGGCCATGACAGCAACCGTCGTGATATCCTCCTGTTGACCGTAATCGGAATAAGTATCAGCAGAAATGGTCTTCTCCGTGTAATACGAGTATTCCGAAGTGAGGCTCTCAATGACGTCATCCGGAATCGACAGCACTTGGACATCCTGATTGGCACCCAATTCCTGAATCGCACTTGTTGGCGCACCACCAACGATAAACGCTGCGTCAATTGTACCATTCTGCATGCCCTGAGAAGCATCACCAAAGCCCATATACTCAGCTGTCAAATCATCATACGTGAGCCCGGCTGCTTCCAAAACCTGATTGGCGTTTGCTTCAGTTCCACTGCCCTGGTCCCCGACAGCCACATTTTTGCCTTCCAGATCTTCAATTGAATTGATATCACTGTCTGCCGTTGTCACAAGCTGAAGGTCTTCCGGATACAGTGATACCATACCGGCCATGTTATCCACCGTATTGCCTTCAAAGTCCGCAAGTGTTTCGCCATTCACGGCGTAGTAAGCGATATCATTCTGAATCAGAGCTAACTGGTAATCACCACTCGCCATTTCCTGAGCGTTCGTGACCGATGCTCCTGTCGATACGGCGCGTGCCTGTGACACACCTTCCACATCACCGAAAATCTGCTGTGCCATCGCAACACCCAGTGGATAATACGTACCGCTTGTTCCACCAGTGCCAAGGGTTACACTGACCTCTTCACCTGAAGCGTCATCGCCGCCATCATCACTGCCTCCATCATCGGTCTCCCCTTCTCCGTTTTGTGCACTGCCGCATCCCGCAAGTACCAAAAGCATAATAATAAGTAAAAACCCCGTAAGTTTCAGACTCTTCACATAATTACCCCCTTTTATTAAATTATAAAAGCCACTTTTAATTTAAACCGTTTTCACATTATATGTCAAGCTTTAAAAGTTTATGAGAATACTATTTTATTCGTTTTGAAACCTTAAGACTTCACTATTTTACTTCTTGACAATATTATGAAAATTCCGTACTATAATAGTAACGAATTTTGTCGTTAAATAAGTCGATCACTCTATAACAAAATCCAGGACAGGAGGAATAATCGTGCAAGTCAAAATTGCTGTGTTTGCCAGGAAAGATATCATAAATCGACTTAACAGCTTCATTAATGAAACGGAAGATATTGAGATATACCCCTTTGCCTTTAATGAGGCAGAGGAAACCGCGGAATTAGTGGAAAAAGCCTTTATGTGTGATATTTATTTATTTGCGGGCCCATTACCGTATCTATATGCAAAAAAAATCATAGATAAAAAAAGACTTCCTGCTGTTCAGGTGGATTTTGATCCATATATGATCCTGACGTCACTCTATCAATTAAAACATTATGACGACCAAAAATTGAGCCGCCTTTCCATTGATATACAGGACAGCACACATATAGACGAGGTATTCTTTGAGATTGATAATAACAAGGATGATATTTATACGTACAGCTATGGAAGCGATAACACCATTAATATCAGACAGATTGCTGACTATCATCAATTACTCTATGACGGAAAAAAGGTTGATTATGTCCTGACCTCCATTCATGAAGTCGAACAGATTCTAAGAGAAAGGGGGGTACCGGCCAGTTGCATGCACATTCCCAAACTGAATCTTATGCATGCGATTGAAAAAGCCAAATCGATTGCCGCAATCAACCAATCACAAAGCGCACAAATTGTTGCCGGGTATGTCCGCATTAAAAACTTTGATGCCATCAAATCGGAACAAGGCGATTTCTATACACAGGAACTGCAGTTGAAATTACACCGGATTTTACAGGATTACGCTCAGAGAACACATGCATCCGTCCTGTCTGACAATAATAACCAATTTGTTTTGTTTGGGACACGCGGCATACTGGACCATATTACCAATCATTATCGTGATTTTCCATTACTTAAGACGATTGAACACGAATTGAATACACCCGTTGATATCGGATTCGGCCTTGGATTGACAGCAAAACAGGCCGAAAACAATGCCAAACTCGCACTAAGAGCAAGCGATGATAAAGACGAAGGAACATGTTATATCGTGAATGAACGGCGTGACATGATCGGACCGCTCGGTGTCAAAAAAGAATTCAACCCATCCGCGCTATATCGTTCACTCATACATGAGGCCAAATTAAATAACGAATTATCCTATAATTTTATCGATTTCATTGAAGTACGGAACAACGAACCATTTTCATCCAATGATATCGCCAAATATTATGGGGTCACAAAGCGGAGTGCCGAACGAACCATTAAAAAGCTGATGGCAGGAAACGTTATTAAAGCAAGTGGGGAAGAAAAGCCATATGTGAAAGGGCGGCCGCGAAAATTGTTCAAGCTAAACCAATAACACCTGCGTAAAGTACCACCTGAAGAAATTCAATCTGCTCTGGCTTCAAACATAAAATGACTGCCCCCCTGCTTTTATGCATACTTTCGGGGCAGTCCTTTCATGGTCATTGCGATCGATTATTAAATAGATAATTCAAAACTTCATCATAGATAGGAACTGAATCGGTAATAAGAAATACGGGCAAGATCATTATTGTGAATATAACAGCAATGTTCGCTACAATAAATTTAGCGGTTCCTTTGAAAAGACGTTTCATATTACCACCTTTCAATACGCCGTTAACCGTATGCTGATACTCCCACAGCTAAAGCAGTGGGGTTCTGAATCCATTGTCCTTCTTCCGGCCGGCAGCCACAGACACATTTGCATGTGCTCGACATTTAGGGTTGTCCAGGAATACTGGGACCATTTCCTTCAGAACTTTCACGGCCAAAGCAACCTCTGTTGCCATTAACGACCGCATCTTTGACTTTCACAAGCCCGGTGGTATCACACCGCCATATGTGTTGCATTAGTTTTTGACACTGATTCCCGAATTTAAAATCATTCTTTTGCCGTTTACAATAGCCCGTATTGCCTGGTCATGCAAGTTTTTAAACAATGGAAAGGTTTCCTTACATTTGCTTCGATCTGGTCTGGTTCCTGACTTATTGGCATTCATCAATAAGAAGGCTGAATATAAATCACGCTGCAGCTTCGTATTGTCATCAATCACATGCCAGCGCTGTGACAACAGCTTTTTGCTGTATATATTTTTAACATGGCAGTACTGGCTGGCTTTGAACTTCTGAGTATTCACTTCTGCAAAGGTGCCGCCCAAGCGTTTCACCTTCTCTCGCAGTATGGTGATAAACATGGCAGGTGCCCGATTGCCGAGTGTTTTCCCAAAACGTTTTTTGCGTACATATTTTCCTGTTTTCCCGGATCTTTCAGTATTCTGCTTTCGTTTTTGCAGGGCTTTAAAATGCATGGTTTCCGTATAAAAGTAATCGCCAAGCGTGAGAAGTTCGTTTGCTAAAGTACGGTGGGATAATTTTCGAATCACTGCTTGTTTGCGATGCAATTCTTTTAATCTTACACGATACTTCCGATAATGATTGGAAAATATCCAGGTTTTCTTTCCTTGTTTGATCGTGCCATCTCTATTGAAATTTTGCGGGTTCATCGCGCGCCTTGAACGATCCATTTTGCGTTGAACCAATCGAATATCACGTGATATTTCTTGAACCTGTTCCGCTAAATTGAATAAGGCAGCTTTTGTTAATGATGACACAGCCAGGGTTGATGTGCCAATATCCAATCCAACGTTTCCCTTTCCAAGCATTCTGTTTTTGGATGGCGGATACCCGCTGATAACCAAATCAGCAAAATAGCGTATGCACCCTCTTATTTCTTTTTGAACAATCCGAACAAATTTTACCGTATCGGTCTTGTACCGTTTTCTCTTTTCCGTCTGATATGATTGTATAGGAGAAGGGTGTTTGTTGATCTAAATGGTGAAGAACCTCAGAAGCATAGGCATCATGCTTTCTGATTCTCAGTGGTGTTGTCAAATCCTTATAAACGAGAAATCCATCTATAAATCGCCAGCCTGTCGTGTTCGTTTTCCCTTCAAAACTCTCCATGTCCCCTTTTCGAACAAAGCGGACATGCTTAGCCTTGCCCAATAGTTTTTTACTGAATGTCAGCCAGGCGCGAGAGGCTATTTTTTGTGCAACAGCTGCATTCACTTTATTATGGAAGTGCTTACGAATAGGCTTTACCCACGTGTGTGAAGCAAACTCGGTCAGTCCATATTTTTTTCGTAAAAGATGAAGCTTTTGATTGATCATTTTCTTTTCATCAATAAGCGAGGCATCATGGTCATCTTTTGCCAATTTCTTATTGACGCCATGCAGTTGGCGGATTAACCGCTTATATGTCTTTTCCCGTTTCATTTGTTTTTCACGTTTCAAGTATTCACCAAGAACGGTATTATATATGACCCGGCAAATTTCCAATTCATCAGTGATGGCAGCAAACATTCTTGTGTTATAGTCTAATTCAAGGGTTAACACAAACGTTGGGGATGTTGTTTTGGTCAATGTGAGCACCCCTTCTAAAGGGAACGTATGTTTTATTTTATTATACCTTACCACCTATCAGAAGACAAGGAATATTTTTATAATATCGTTATTTTTTTCAGATTTTTTCAGATACTTAAAGCACCACAAACCCCTTTTTTTGTGGTGCTCCGTATCTGACCTCACTTTCATCCCATGTCTAAAGACGATGGGCTTTCGCGTTCAGTGAATTCTGTAATATTTTCTCACAATTCTGTAAACCCGTATAATAGCATCATATACTCAACAACTCGCGCACGTCATCCTCACTTAGACTTGACAGCATCGTCTCACCTGGCTGGATAACCTGATCAATCAGCTCACGTTTTTTCTGCTGCAGTTCATAAATTTTTTCCTCTATCGTCCCTTCTGTCACAAGGCGGATCACCTGGACGACGTTTTTCTGTCCGAACCGGTGCGCACGTCCTGTTGCCTGGTCTTCAACGGCCGGATTCCACCATAAATCATACAGAATAACGGTATCTGCACCAGTTAAATTCAACCCGGTACCACCGGCTTTTAAGGAAACAAGAAATACACTTTTCTCGCCATGATTGAACCGCTCACTCATTTGGACACGTTCTTCCGATCCGGTCTGTCCATGCAGATAAAAATAGTCAATGCCCTGTTCCTGCAGTTTTTCAATAATAATTTCATGCATACTGGTAAACTGTGAGAAAATCAGCATTCGTTTGCCGTTTGCCACCGCATTCTTCACAGTGTCCATCAGCTGATTCAGTTTGCCTGATTCACCTTCGTAATTTTCCACGAAAACGGACGGATGACAGCAAATCTGACGCAGGCGTGTCAGTCCCGCCAAAATTTTCATCCGGTTCTGCTGAAAGCCGCTCTCTTTCATCGATTGTGCCGCTTCTTGCTGCAGCTGACGCCAATAGCCAACGTACAAGTCCTTTTGATCTTTCGTCAGCTCCGAAACGTGTACCGATTCGATTTTTTCAGGGAGCTCGGTCAGGACATCCTGTTTCAACCGGCGTAAAATAAACGGCCTGGTCATCGATGCGATTTTGTCATGCTCCAGTTGTTTAAATTTACGCTGGTTCGGCATTAACCCTGGCAGAATCACTTGAAAAATCGCCCACAATTCATCAATGGAATTTTCAATCGGTGTACCGCTCAGGGCAAACCGTCTCCCGGCTTTCAGCTGACGGATTGCCTGGGAGGTTTTTGTGGCATAGTTTTTAATATATTGCGCTTCATCGAGGATCAGTGTCTGAAACGTCTTCTCCCGGTAATGTTCAATATCCTGGCGCAATGTCGCATAGGACGTAATCCAAACATCCCTGTCACCGTATTGTTCAATCATATTCGCACGTTCTGCGGGCGATCCGGTTAGAATCCCGACCTGCAAATCCGGCGCAAATTTTTCGAATTCATTTTTCCAGTTATACAAGACTGAGGACGGCGCTACAATCAGATGCGGTGTATCACCTGACTCGGAAAGAATATAGGCGATGCTCTGCAATGTTTTCCCGAGCCCCATATCATCCGCCAGAATACCGCCAAGATGGTAGTTGCTCAATGACTTAAACCATTGATAGCCTGTCAGCTGGTAATTCCTCAAGTCTGCCTGCAGGTTTTCCGGCAATGGATAAACTTGCTCTTCCGGAGATTGCAATTGACTCAGCAGCTGCCGGAATGCCGGATCATACTGCTTAGACGTATCGATCAACTCATCCACATGCGTCCCCCGGTAAACGGGCATCTGCACATTCCCATCCTGCAAGTCCTCCTGATGGATATCCATATCATCAAAAAACTGTTTCACTGAGGCAAATTCATCACCCTCCAATGACAAAAACGCCCCATCCTTCAGGCGATAGAACCGTTTCTTTTCCATCACCGCATTGAGAACCTGGTTTATTTCATCATCATCGATTCCATCAATATTGAAACCAATGTCCAGCAAATTGGATGACGATTCCAGCTGGACGCTCGTGCTCGGTGATGGTTGATGATCCATGAAGAATTGACGAATCTCATCTGTCATAAACAGTTCAAGATATTTATCAAGCACCGGCAGGACCTTGAATAAAAATTCATATAACGTTTCTTCATCGATTTCAATATATAGTTCCCTGCCATTGTAATGGAAATTCGCATGTTCAATCAGGTTCATAATCTGCTGTTCTTTTTCAACATCCCGAATGACGATTGTATCATCATCCTGCGCGCGTCCATTGAATGGATCAATCCCATGGTCGCCATAATGATAACTCAGATGCCCGACAACCCAATTGTCCCGCAGTTCCAGGTACAGCTTGGCCTGGAGCGGGAGCTGAATGATTTCATTCGCCACATTTTCTGAAATCTGCACGTCACCTATCTTTTCCAATGATGGAATAACCCGGGAAATAAAGTCATCCTTCTTTTCCGGTGTGACCGGCAGTTGTTTACTTTGGGCGCTGGCAGCCGTGATATGTTCAATAACGGGCAACTGGTCTTTTTCCGGAAAATAGAAAATACCGTGTGCAAACAATAGACCGTAATGCTTAAAATACGTGACGGAATTGATATCCCCCAGCCGTAATGACAGTTCACCGGTCTCCGTTTCAGTCAAGTCAAAATAAAACGGCAGTTCGTCTTCCATGATGGTGACATCCTGGAATTCCTCCTCAGACGTTTTGACGGTGAAGTCTCGCTCTGTCAGCATTTGCAGCAGTTGCTTTGCGGTTAATGGCGGAATGACGACAGATCGTTCCGAAGCATCCATATACCGATAGATTCCTCTGTCAAAATAGATTTTCTCATTGTTTAAAATAGAATACAGCAGCTCCAAAATTTGCAAATCCTGCTCATGAAAATAATGAATCTCCGGATTGTATGTGAATGTTTTCGTAAAATAATGTTCATTGCCGGTAAAAACATCTTCCAAAAAATCCTGAACATTCTTGACAACAAGAGGGCGGTTTTCGCCGACTTTCAATTCCAGCAGCAAATTTCGCTCATATCCCCATCTGCAGTAATATTCAACATGCAGTGGTATTTTCTGTAATGTGACTTCTGATGCCGGCTGATACGTTTCCAATGAGGCGATCGAGTTCAGAAGCCAGTCGGTCGTACGATAATCTCTGGACATTTTAACCGGATTATCAATCGGGCTATTGCTGATTTCAAGCAAAACCGCCGCAATATGCTTACACGGGCCAAACGTATCAAATGCCGGACAGTTGCAGGAAACCTCAAACGACCCACTCGATTGTTCGGCCGTATTGATCTCCACAAAATAGTCTTCTGTCCCATGTACAACAGCAGACCAGATTTTAAAATTCCGATCATATACCAGATCACTGACAAGATTGCGATTATAATATTGCAAGCCGCGCTGGTAGACGGCGGCTGAAAACATCTTTTGTATATTTAAGTCCTGAATGTTTTTCAAAACGCATTTACCCTACTTTCTGTCATCGCTTTATCCCGCATGTAACTGGCAGTAGGACCCCACAACTTTAAAGACATGTTGGGGCAACTGCCAGTAAATGTCCGATTCGGCTCAACTAACATCCAGCGAAGAAAACCACTTCGCTGGATGAAGTTTCGCTTTAACTATTATTGTACAACGACATGACATACTTGTGAACTGTCATCTATTAATAGGATAGGATAATTGAGTAGATTGTAAACATTTCTATGACAATCATTTGATAGTCATAGTATTTGCCCCATCCGGAAAAACTCCAGCATATGCTGAAGTTGTCCATTATTAGAGTTATTTCATTTTTTCCGGAAGTGCGTGGATAGATTCGATCAGGTCGTTCAATTTGCCTTCAATCCGGTGCAGCAAATAAAATGTCACCATGATTGGAAAACCAACCTCCGTCACAAAAGATACCCAGGTTTCCACTGACATGACCTCCTCCGAGTTGGATTTTTTATTAGGACGCTCACTCAATCCCGAATACGACTCGACCGTTTTTCATGAGTATGCATGCCAGCATTAATCCTGTGTGATTTCGTAGTCATCTTTACGTTCGACATTGTAAAGCGGCCGCTCCTGAAGTCCGGCAACAGCTGTTGCGATCGCATACAATTGATCTGCTGTTGCATCCGGCTTCACATTGTTGAAACTTTTTGATTTAAAAATTGTATCGCCTGTCATCAAATCATCCCCATCATCCAATATTAACGTCAATCGTGAATTGACTTTATGTGCTACAGCCATATTGACCACCTCCTTTCACCCCTACAATCGAAACTAAAGTGGAAAAGGGGGCGTGATAAGGTAAATTTTTTATTAAATTTATGTCACTTTTTTCATACTGGATACGATTATAGGAGTGAGAGGACTAACTTTTTCACTTTTTGGCTTTTTTGATGTAAATTAGCGAATTTGGATTTTGATGTGATCTTCGGCGTTTCTGGATTTTGATGAGAACTTTGGCGAATTTGACGTGAACTTTGGCGTTTTTGAAATCAACTTTGGCGTTTTTGACGTCAACTTTGGCGAAAACACTGAGAAGTTTGGCGTTTTGCGCTCTCCACCTATAATAGAGCGGCTAAATTTGCTGCAAAAACAGGTACACACCAGTGAAAAACAACAGTATATACGTTAATTTGCGGAACAGTTCCTGATTAATCCACCGAAAAAGAATTTGTCCCAGAAACAGCCCAACGATAACAAATGGCAAGCCTGCCGCGCTCGATTTCCAAATCTCTGCTGATGTCCCGGCAAACACAATCTGGATAATCAAACTGATCGCATAAATCCACAAATAAAATGCCAATGTTGTACCGCGCAATTTTTCCTTAATGGTGTCAGTACCGGAAAAGTACAGCAATAACGGGGGGCCGGGCATGCCGATACTCGTTGTGAACGCACCCGAAAGCCCGCCTGCTGCCAGATCGCGTTTTTGCGACCCGCGAATCCGGAAGTTCAGTGTCAGCAGTACCGTCAGAACCAGGATCAGCACACTGACGCCAAGCTTCAGCAGTGTCATATCAAGCATCAAAAATGTGATAATACCGACCGGCAAACCAGCCAGACTTCCCATTATAAAACGCTTTAAAACGCCGATCTCGATATCTTGCCTGATTTTCATAATGAGTGATGCTGAAATGACGAGTGATAATATCAGATTAATCTGGATGGCCTCCCGTGGTTCAAACAGCAACAGGAGAAATGGTGTGGCCATAATTGAAAAGCCAAAGCCCGTACTCGTCTGCAAAAGAGAAGCAACCAGTATAATAACGGTAAATAAAACAATTGACTCCAAGCGAACACCTGCTCAAATTTAATATGTTATTTTCCAGTATAACAGACAACCTTAAAGCCCTGGAAGCTTTGTCCTAACGGTTTATCCAGCGGGAACAAACAAGAAAAAACAACACGATTCAAAATCGAAATCGTTCTCTCTGACGTTTCGACTGGTTTCCCCCTTCGTTTGGTCCGTGATAAGCGTTCTCTCTGACGTTTCGCCCGGTTTTCCCTTCGTTTGGTCAGTGATAAGCGTTCTCTCTGACGTTTCGGCTGGTTTTTCCCTTCATTTCGTCAGTGATAAGCGCTCTCTCCGACGTTTCGGCTGGTTTTTCCCTTCGTTTTGTCAGTGATAAGCGTTCTCTCTGACGTTTCGACCGATTTTCCCCTTCGTTTTGGTCGTGATAAGCGCTCTCTCTGACGTTTCGACTGGTTTCCCCCTTCGTTTTGTCCGTGATAAGCGTTCTCTCTGACGTTTCGGCTGGTTTTTCCCTTCGTTTTATCAGTGATAAGCGTCTCTCTGACGTTTCGACCGATTTTCCCCTTCGTTTCGTCCGTGATAAGCGCTCTCTCTGACGTTTCGGCTGGTTTTTCCCTTCATTTGGTCAGTGATAAGCGCTCTCTCTGACGTTTCAGGGGGCTTCATTGCCAGTTTTGTCCATAAGAACATGGTCTCAGCCATACTAAACAGATAGATTCCCCAAAATAAGAATGAATTCCAAGGGAGGCTGTAAATTAATTTATTATACTTTCCAAACGATAATCCCAATACCTTTTTTTCTATACATGAAAGTAATCGAAAATGTTACAATGCACAAGATTAACTTAAATAGGGGGGAAGCAATGAAGATGGCAAGGCTTTTTTTAATTGGATTATTATTTCTGGCTGCTTGTTCGGCCGATGGGATAGACGGTACCACTTATGGTTTCGAACAAGACCAGCATGATAAAAGGGAATGGGTACTGCCAAATTCTTATCAAATTACGATGGATGGATCATTTGAAATGGTTTCAAAATATGAAAGCGGAACATCTGCAGAGCATATGTACTTTTGGCATGAGCCTTCAGTTAGTGAATATCCGTTTGAACTTGAGACAACGCAAGAAGACCTCGAAAAACACGTACCAACCCTGGAGGTTAAACCAATCAATAAATATGCCTATAATCTGATGTATGCCAGTGATCCTGACTACTTTACCGATGATTTTACAGATGAGGAAGTCCAGGAGATCAGGGATGACATCAAGCAAACGGGTGAAGAGGAATCGGGGGAGCAAGTCGAAGCTATTAAAGACAGACTAATAGAGAGGGACGAAACGGACCCAAGCGTTTATACCAATGAAGAATATGATATAGAGCCTTTTACATATATGATTAAAAGCGAAGGAGACCAAGACGTCAATCGTTACCAATTCGTTGGGGAAGCCGAGGAAGACTATCTTATAGCTGCATTATCGGTTCCAGGCACAGAGAATGAAGAGCTGGTTGAGAACATGTTTGCCTCTCTTCAGACGATCACGTATAACGAAGATGAATTTGAGGATAATCCTGTGTTGGATGAACCGACACATTTGTCCTATGAGCCACTAGAGAATCTTAAAGGCAGTTATCCAAGAGCAGGCTATTCCTTTGAAATTCCAGAAGCCGCGACATTCAGGCATTCTTTCCCAGTGTACCATCCATATCGTTATACATTTGGCACACTTTACGAGGAAGACATTGAAAAAGAGCACTTTACGTTAAGGAGTTCCGAATTAGTCATTCGAGTCGAAAAAGAAGAGAATGCCAGAAACCGGGAAAAAGAAATGCGAAATAAATCGCTTGATGATTTTGTTGCATTTCAGCATGACCACGCGCGGTCGATCACCTACTTGCATGATGATGATGACTTTAATACAGGTGTATTCACCACCGCTATACGCGTCGAATTTGACGGCTATGAAGAGTACTGGTTTTTAAAGGAAGTTGACGGACATGTGTACGAAATCACGTTTGATATCGCCTTTGAAGCTCTTGAGTATGATGAATTGCTTGACAGTTATTTAAATGTTGTACGGTCGTTTGAACTGACGGGCGTAGAGGAATGAGCGACAGTTATGCATTACTGGTGAAACGGTGATGCGCTTTGCTTATTCAAGTAACCTCGCGGAAGAGCTGAAGAAATAAAAATTTTCATGGAGGGTCTGCATTTACGTAGGGGGTAATGAATTTTGTGGCTCATTAAGGGATATTTTCCAGGTTATTTATTATTTGGTGGTGCTGTAGGCGGGTATTTTGGCTATTATCTTCCGAATAAAAGTGAATCCCCTTCAATTATGCGTACACGGTCAGACCCAAGTTTTCCCAGTCTGTCTACGTTACGCAGATATAGCGTCAAATGTACATCGGCTTCGTTCAGGAATAAATCGATGGCATAACGTGCAATTTGCCCGTTAGCACCAAGAATTAGTACATGCGTCATATGCTTCCTTTCAGAATCGGGTAATTCTTATTCTAACTCATCCTAACATATCCCGGTCAACAACCTTGTCCAATTCTGCTGGACAGCGTTTATTCAAGATAACGCTCTGATTAAGTAGATGCTGGCGCTATCCCTTATTAGAGAAAAGCGCCCGATTATTTAAAGAACGAAAATGAGGGATAGTAATATAAGCACTCTGGAAAAAGGAGGTACTGACCCCAATGGATAAAGTAATTTTGTGGTTTTCTTTGATACTTGGTATTGCACTTTTTATCTTTAGTTTAAGAAAACAGCCTATAAAAAATTGGCTGCTTTCCTTTCTTCTGACCGCTTATTTTGCAAACATTATAGGTAAAATCGTTGTAGACTTAAATTTGATCAAATATCCCAAACTAAGCAATAATTTTGATACAGGTAACCTTTACGAGATCTTTTTGTTTCCGGTTATTGGAATTTACTTTTATCAAACGTCCTATCGTTCAAATTTGTCGGGTATCATTTTCCAATGTGCCCTGTACACATTAGGTTTAACCATTTCTGAAATTATTTTATTAAAATACACCCATCTTATTGAGTTTGTAAACTGGCACTGGACATATACACCTTTAAGTATTTTTTGCTTTATGCTTGCTATTCGTCTTCTTTTGGAGCTAATAAACCGAAAAAACGAATAATCAAATACTTTCTTATTCCGCAAAATGGCCGTATTGCGGCACATATTTATTCGGTTATCGCAGCCCGATTGGTGAATAGTGGTGAATAAAAAAACTGTAAAATCAAGTACCTCTTACCTATTCTTTAATATTTAGCATTTTGAAGGAGAATAGTAGCAAGACCGATTCCAAATAGTATGCCACCAGTTACTAAAAAGTTATTTGTATTTGCTGTTACTTTAAATTCGTATGTCAAATTGTCAGCATAATCATATTTTGCCAGCCAACCATCTGCTAAGGAAGCTCCCAAATTATTGCTGGAGAAAATTAATATTAGTCCAATAACTCCTAACACTGAACCAAAAATATTAATTTATTAAATGTATCATTCCGCATACTATACCTCCCACTGGTGCTCTTTATTAACCTCTTTGTTTCGTTAGTTCAATACGCCTTACTCCGTTAAATGGCCCTATTCGGGAACTATTTTTTCCGCTTAAATAAAAACTCGATGGTTGACGTAAAACCACCCAGTCAATTACAATATATTTAGTTTTTGACCGTATAGTCATTTATGACCAAATAGTCATATGATGAACAACGAAATTTAGGATGTTAAAATCCAAAAATAAACGGAAAAATATGCGTTGTCTATAATGTATTTAACCAACTATTCGAATCCAAGGCATAAATACTTCGTGTTACATAAGAGGTGCGTGCGGAATGACGAGGAAGAAAGAAGAAATTATGCAGTCGGCTATCCATCTTTTTTCGGAAAAAGGATATTTCGCCACATCCGTTCAGGAAATTGCTGATGACTGCAAAATTTCAAAGGGATCATTGTATAACATTTTTAATTCTAAAGAAGAACTTTTGATCCAAGTCATTGAACACAATCAAAATAAAGTCTTACAAAAGGCTGTGAACATCAGTCTTGAATCCTTTTCGTCCCCAAAAGAAAAGCTCATCAAAAAAATTGCTGTACAATTTGACGGCATTCGTGATAATAGGAATTTTATGACGATGCTGCTTCGGGCAATGCCCCCTCATGACAATCCAAGAATTCCATGGCTTATGAAAAAAATCAGAGTGACAATGATGAATTGGTATAAGGACTGCCTGATGGAAGCCTATGGAAGCCGGGTGGAACCCTATATCTGGGATCTTGTCATCATGTTTCAGGGGGCATTGAGGGAATATACGACTTTGGCCATTCATGAAAATAAGGACATTGATTTTCAAGTTGCTGCCCGCTTTGTCGTAGAACGATTTGATACAATGATCCACCACACATCGGACGTTGAACCCATCTTAACTTCTCAAGAAATGGAAGAATACGAAGCGTTTGAACCGGACCAACAATATGAATCGCCCCAGGAACAAATCCAAAAACTTTTGGAAGAACTTCGTGGGAAGATTGAACGATTATCAATGCCTAGAGAAATCCAACAAGAATCAATATCTGCCGTTCAATCTTTACAAGAAGAGATTAATGAAAACGAACCAAGGAGATTTCTCATTAAAGCCCTATTGTTGTACTTGACGGAAATCAAGGAATGCCACCCCTTGGTTCATCGCATTGAGACCGTTTTGCAGGCAACATACTACTAAATAAAAAAGTCTGAATATGGCTCATGAAATAACGCAAACAGGCCAAAATTTCTATAGGAAAGAATTAGGAATCTCGATTGCATCTGCAATGAAATTTTACTGCAAGGAAGATGGTATGTCATGTCAAACACAGAAACGTTTAATTGGAAAAAATATGTCCCGCTTTTTGCGGTGTTATTATCAGGCGCTTTCATTACCATTTTAAATCAGACACTTCTTGGTACTGCGCTCCCACCCATCATGCAAGATCTCAATTTAAGTGAGAGTACAGCACAATGGCTGCAATCCGTTTTTATGCTCGTAAACGGGATTATGATTCCAGTTACGGCTTTTTTAATTGAAAAATTCACTACACGAAAGCTATTTCTAACTGCAATGGGATTGTTCGCCACAGGAACCCTTGTTGCTGCGATTTCACCGAATTTTACATTCTTAATGGCCGGGCGTGTATTACAAGCATCAGGAGCTGGCATTATGATGCCACTCATGCAAACCATTTTGTTTCTTACCTTTCCAGTACACAGAAGAGGTACAGCGATGGGACTGTTCGGACTTGTTATCGCATTCGCCCCGGCCATCGGTCCGAGTCTTTCGGGCTTTCTCGTTGATCACTTCCCGTGGCGCAGTGTGTTTTATGTTATACTGCCAATCGCCGTTTTAGATATTATAGCGGCTTACTTCTTACTCAGAAATGTAACGGAACAAAAGAACCCAAGCTTGGATATACTATCCGTCATTCTTTCGACAATTGGATTTGGCGGACTTTTATACGGATTCAGCACCGCTGGTAACGCGGGATGGCTCAGCCTTCAAGTCATATTATCCATTGTGATCGGCATCGTTTCTCTCTACCTGTTCATTACAAGACAATTGAAACTGAAAGAGCCACTTCTCGAATTCAGGGTGTTCAAACATGGCACTTTTACTTTGGCGACTGGGCTTGGGATGGTCGTCTTCGCTGCGATGATTGGAACAAATGTCATTCTGCCGTTATACATGCAGAATATGATTGGATTCTCAGCACTTAAATCCGGACTTGTGTTGTTACCCGGAGCAATTATTATGGGCTTTTCGAACCCGATCACCGGTTATCTTTTTGATAAATTCGGGGGGAAATGGCTTGCTCGGGGAGGCCTTTTGCTATTAGCGTTGACAACTTTCGCATTCACGAATTTATCCATGGATACAAGCTTCACATATCTGGCAACCATGAATGGTATTCGCATGATTTCCATCGCAATGGTCATGATGCCTATGACAACCTTAGCCTTGAATCAGTTGCCGGACCAACTGATTCCGCACGGGACAGCGATGAATAACACATTCCGTCAAATTGCCGGTTCGATCGGTACGGCAGTTCTTGTTACCATCATGTCTACAGCTGCCATACCAGATGAGACAGTATCGGGGCTTATTCATGGCGTGAATGTTTCCTTTATCGCAGCGGGAATCGCAGCTATTTTGGGATTCATACTTTCTTTTAAACTTAAAGAAGACGTAAAACCGGGAGATCGTTTATCTAAAGATTAACTTAAACGACTACCTGCTAAAGCAGGTGGTCGTTTAATTCTTCAACAATTATTCCAGATTAGCGCCCGTTTTTGGCAAATTAAATATACTTATAAATACTTTTACTTACTGTTGAATACTGGATTTTTTGTTATTGTTTATTACTAAGTTAATAATTAGCCATATAACCTGAATTATTGCCGGGAACAAAAATGCAAACAATAAAACAATAAATGATAGTAGTTTAGTCTCGGGCGTTTGAACAGCACCTGAACCATCTACTTCTCTCGTCCAAACAAAAACTGTACCCACAACAAAAAGTATCATCCAGAAGATACTTACTATCCACCAGAAAATCCACGATAACTTCAATTAATTTTCCCTCCCTCTGGCAACACTTATTCCAGAAAGGCGCCCGTTTATTTAAAAAAGGACACATTTTATTTAAGTTCAATCCAGTATCTTTTTAGGATATTATTCTGCTCGTCAATAAAATCCTTATCGCTTATCCCGCCGTTATTTAATATAACCTTTTTTGACGGTGCATTAGTTGAATTACATACTAAAAGCACCTTTTCCAAATTCAATTCCTTTGATTTTTCCAAGGCCAATGAGAGGATTTGAGTCGCATATCCATTTTTTCTTTTTGAAGGTCTAATACCGTACCCGATATGACCGCCAGCTTTAAACAAAGGTTCTGTTAGGCGGTGACGAATATTTACGACACCGATCATTTCGTTATTATCTATTAACCAATATGTGGAGCTTTCTGGTATCCAATTTTCTGGTGGTTCTGTTCCCTTTTCGCAATTAGATAAATAGTCCAGCATTGATTGAAAGTCTTCTGGATTCCTTTTAATTACGAAAGGTATCATTTCCTCTCTGCTTTCTTTCCACTCTTGGTAAAAATCAATATATTTCTTTTTTAAATCCATTGCTGGGTGTGCTAAAAACATATCGATTTCTCCCTTATCTTAAACGATTTGGAGTAATTGCCTCATATGCCATTAAATAGTTCTTATGTATGGGAAGGGCGCCAAGTCTTATTCCGGAATGGCGCCCGATAAAGGAACATTGTCCGTTAATACTTTTTTACTAAAAGGCAATACTGTTCACGGTGCAACAAGCTCTACTTTTATTCTGTCAGGGTCCTCGAAATAAAGGGCATAATGGTCTTCACCCCCGGCAAATGGGTGCTTATCTTTATAGAGAATATTAATTCCTTTATTATTTAGTGTTTCAGTCATTTCATCGACCTGTTGCCGTGAATCTGCGTGAAATGCTAAATGATTAAGACCAACCCGACACCTATGATATGGAACATCCCGAAACCTTTCCTCAGTTTGCACAAAGACGATATAGGTGTCGCCTAATTTCCAACTTTGTCCACCATCCCATTTCTGAAAAGCATTGTATCCGAGTTCTTCAAGGAACCAGCCCCAAAATTCAGCTGACCTTTTCGAATCCGAGACGTATATCTCAATATGGTGAAGTAATCCCTTGGTCAAGAAACAAGCCCCCCTTTATGTTCGAAAGTAATCATCCTAAAGATAGCACATTCTTATTCGATTTGCACCAGATAATTTAATATTCCAATTGACGCAAGTACAGGTGAATTTCATCTTCATTCAATTTTTTAACGTTGTATTTGCGGATCTTGCTGTCAATTTTCTTTTGTTGCTTACTGCCTTTGCTAAAGAAATTGTTAATATGAAAAAATATTCCTCCCAAAATGCCAGCCCATCCACGGAATCCTAGTTGAAAGGCCATTTCTTCTGTTTCCGTAGGCGGCAATTGAGTATTTTTCTCGAACTCTTTTTTATAGTCTTCCTGAATTATAATATAATCTTCTTTGTTCTTTAACGCGGAAAGCAAATCCTTGGGGTTAGCAACTATAAAGCAATCATCAACTTGTTTATATTCCAACAAATTCACTCCTTTCAATGAAACAGTATATCGTGATTCAATATTAGCATAATTCTTTCGATAAATGACCAATATCAATGAAGCCATTATGGCGGCTCTTATTCAAGAAGTGCGCCCTTTAACGGAACAATTAATTATTCTTTTTAACCTGCTCGCTCACAGCGTCTAATTTCTTTTCAATTCTATCCATCTGCTTAGATCGTTTTGAAAGTGAGCGAAAAGCTGACACAATCAAGACAATAATTACTATCCAAAAAACAAGAAACACTAACTGGAATGCCACATCTCCCAGATGCCATCCTCCAATAGAAGATAACAGATAAATAATAAATACCTCCCTCAAAAATTAAATGGCCCATTTTTGCAAGATAAGACGCCAATCCTTATTCCAGATAGGCGCCCGGTGATGGAATAAAGAGAATTTTAATCATAAAACTCCATATGCGATTTCTCTTGCCTATAATAATCTAATCGATCTTGTAGAGTACCAGTATGGAATTCAAACTTATGGCCATCCGGATCAGCGAAGTAAATAGACTTCTTATCCCTTTCATTTCTCGGACGACCGGATAAAATATTTACATTCAAATCCTTTAATTTCTGGTATATGCTATCAAATTCTGTCTCATCTATTGAAAAAGCTATATGGGTGTATGATTGGGTTATTTCATTACGAGGAATATCCTTCTCTACATTAAGCGCCAGCCACATACCGTTCATATCGAAATATGCAGTATTTCTCCCTTTAACAAGCAGTCTTGCATCAAATACGTTTTGATAAAACTCAATGGATTTTTCTAAATCAGAAACCGAAAATAAAAAATGATTGAGCCCCTTTATAGACACTTACATCACCTCAAATATGCTTTTGTTGCCTATTCAGAAAGTACGCTATCTTATTCGATTACTGCGCCGTTTGCGGAAATTCTAATTAAAATTCATTTATGTTTGTACTGCAAACGGCGTCTAGGAAAAACTGAGGTGCACGGGTAATCTTTAGCTTTTCAAAATCTGATCGTGGCATATATCTCTGCAATACAGGCAAGCACTCATCTAAATCATTTTGCCTGTTGCCTATTACAGAGTCTGACAATAAGCAAAACCCGAAATCAGAATATAGTTTAATTGCTCGGTAACTTTCTGGCTGAGTATGCAGAAATATCGGATATTCATCTTCTGGTAAGCTCTTCATAACAATTGAAAGTAGCGCCTTACCTATACCTTCCCCCTCATAACCTTTCAAGACCTTAAACCAATGCAAAGTCCATATCGAGTTGTAAGATTTCCATAAAAAACAAGTTCCTATAGGCTGATCATCCTGATCACAGACAAACATACATCGCTGGAAAAACAAATCTCCTTTTGGTAAATATATATCGTTAAAATACTCTGTCATAAAGTCGTAGTATTTCGTTGCTAATTCAGGCGTATCAAAGTGCAATGCCTTCCAAATATCTAACTCATTTTTTCTGCAATAACGTACATGAACACCCCTCGGTAATTCTCTTGTGGCATCGTTATCTAATTTACGGCACATCATAAATAAATTCTTATCTGGTATTTGTTCTTCCATGCTATAGTCAGTCCCTTTTTACACAACTGTTATTCCAGAAAATGGCCTTTATATGCGATACTGACGCTAACCCTTATTAGGCGAAAACGCCCGTTTGGTGAATAACGATTTTATACACACTCTTAAGCATTCTTAATTATTGAATCCTTTAATTTAAAAAATGGGTAAATTGCAATTAAGGCACAAAATATTACAACGAAAATTGAACTGAGGATTATGTTTGGGAAACTGATAAAATCAAACCAAGCCCTGCTGATAAAAAATAATGCAATCAGTGCAATTATATAAGGGGTAATCATAAAGACATAAAGTCCGGTACCCTTTCCAAAATTAAATATCCTGCTCCATTTAGTTTCATCCCGATTTAAACATTTCCCAGTAACCCATATAATTAAAAATAATATTCCAGTATATATCAAAGCACTAACGAATTGTAAACCTAATAATGACCCCAGGAATATTGCGATATTCATTGCACTCCCTGACCTTTCATTTTAAAACCCAAAGCTTTTCATTCTTGATTTGCGGATACGTCCGTTTCCTGTAGATCAACACTATCTTACTGAGTCAACAATTTTTTTCGCATCTATCAATGACAAACCATATTTCTCTCTTAATGATTTAACAGTCTTTACTTCAGTTGAAGTTTTTAATATTTCATTTGCTTCATTTTTAATATCTTCATATGCCCCGGTATTCTCCAGAAGCTTGGCGTTTTCTCTTTTTAAAATACTGTTTTCACGTATTAAAGTAAAGCACCAACACACAAGTGCAATTATTATTAATAACGAGATAATATCTGACCGCGGCATTTTCAATATCCCCTTTAACTATTGGTTTTGATAAACGACCTATTTAAAATTTTAACATAGTCCTAATCCGGAAACTTGCCCATTCTCATAAGAAGAGAAAGCAATTCTTATTCCAGAATGGCGCCTTTTCTGGAAGATAACTATTTACGAATAACTTTCTCCTTTCTTGCTATAAATTTCATAAGCAAAATATCCAAATAATAAACCTATTCCAGCTCCTAAACCAATTGTAGATAGTAAGGAAATTGGTAAAAATATGCTAAGAAGTGCAGCAACAGTACAACCAATCATCATTCCAAGTGGTATTAAACTGTCTAATAAATTTTGAGCGCCTTTTGATTTTTTCTTACCCAGGGTGCCTTTCTTATATTTATGTTTCATTCTTATAACTACAAATACTGCAATCCCACCCACTATTACAACAGGTAGTAAAATAAGCGCAATTTCCAAAGCTAAGGCCTCCCTTCTTTCGCTTTTTAATTGATCCAATTTCAACATAATTTATTCCGTTAAATGGCCCTTTTCAGGCAAATGCTTATTCAATAACTGCGCCCTATAAAGGAATAAACACAATAAACACTATAGTTGAATTTCTTTAGTTAAGGGTGAGAATAAACTCTTCAACATCCTTACCACGCGCGTTTGCATACCCGCTATCTTCACCCGAAATCATGAACCCACATCTTTTTAAAACCTTTATGGATCCAGTATTGTCTTTTGCAGCGCGAGCATAAAGTGGACGAATTGAAACCTGTTTTAGAAATTCTTGTAAAGCGTTGGTTGCGATTCCCTTACCCCAGTATTCCTTTCCAATCCAATAGGTTACTTCTGGTTCTCCGAACTGCTCGAAGTGTACAATATGGCCAACGACGGTGTTCTCGACAATGATAGTTTGCTTAATAATATTCTTATTCGTAAGTATTTTGTTCCAGTGTTCAGCGAAGCTATTCCAATCATTAGGGTCCTTACTTGTAAAGGCGGCCATTTGGTTTGCCTCACTGTCCCGTTGATGCTTAAAAAAAATAGGAAGGTCATCCTCATTCACATTCCGAAGCACTAAATTGCTCATTAAACTCACCCTCTGTCGTTTACTTTATTCTAGCAAACGTACGTTCCCTAAGCAATATATTTTATCGTGTAAAACCACCTTGATATGCTTAGTACCAATTCATTTCCTTGTTCAACAAAATGGCCCAATTCAGGATTCTTACTGCAGAAGCGCCCGATGATAGAACTATTGTTAATTCCTTTATTGTGATTAACGCAAATGTTCCTATTTTTTCCAGGGCAAGGAATCATAAATACCTTCCCATGATGGAAAATTTAGTCGATTGGAAAATACGTTTCCATATCCAATTAAATATAATAAGAGCATCTCCGTATAATACAATCCCAGTTGATTAATTAGGAATTTTTCGGAAGCAGAATAACTATCTATATTTTGATTACGCTTGGGGTGAGTTATGTGATTTCTATACTTCACCAGTAAGTGTGGACCAGAACCAAAATGTTGACTAAACATAGAATAATCCCCGGTTAATCGTGTATCAACAGATATTTCATCCAATATCCTTTGTAAGTTTGCTTGGAAGCTATTGCTTTTAAATTCGTTGTTACTGATGATTTTGGTTGATTGCTGAGTTAATAATACGTAAGATAATTTTTCTAAGGCTATTTGTGCATTGACAGCCCTATTTTCTATAAACGTTGAATTTAATGCTTCTACATACCAATGGATAGTTTCTTTAATTACCCTCTTTGTGAAATTATCCTCAAACTTTGCTGAAATATTATAAAAAAGATCTTTGAGAACTTTCCCCTGTTGTTTAGGAAACCAGTTTGGCACTTTACGATAAGAACTCATTAAAGGTACAGCAAAGTTACGATAAACAATATCGTTTCCCTTTATGCCAATCTTTATTGGCATACCTATATGTCTTCCTGCACAAAGACAAAAAACCCAGACAAATATTTCTTCTATCTTAGAAGCTTCACTCTTTCTAAACTTGATACCATCCTTTTTCTTTATTTCAATAACATGAGTAATATTATGTCCATCACTATCTTCTAATTTAGAAAAAATATTTTTATCTTTAAAGTCATGGCGCATATGGAGTTTTATATCCCAATCTTCATAATCGATGGTAATTCCACCTCGAAAACAAAAATTGTCTCTATAAATTGAATCTCCTATATATTTAACAAAACTATTTACGTGTGAATAGTAACTTTCCACATATGGATCTTCATCATTTTCTATTTGGTAAAGGACTTGCCCTTTCACTAGATAATCATTCTGCACTAAGTCTAAACTTACTCTGGTAGGTAGCATTCCAGGAACGAGTAGGGTAATATTTTTTTCTTCTATAATATTACTAATTATTACCTCTTCAGATTCTCCAACAAATCTAATAGAAGGCTTTGGTTTAAAAGAAAAAGAAATAGTCCCATTCAGATGACAATATTTATTTTTACTTTCTAAGTCAAAATCCCCTTCGTATATAGTAACTTCATCCTCAATTCCGAAAAACAAGGAATCAATAGCTTTAAGGGTACTCATACAACTCCTCCCAACAAAAATCATTAATGTATCACTAATAAGAACTAATTCCAAGAAAGTTTAAAATGTTTCTTATTCCGCTAACTGGCCCGATTGTTGAAATACCTTTGAAGCCTACAATGTTTAAATTAAGACCATTCGTTACAATCTTTAATTTTATTTTAACACAAATATTCAGAATACCTGGATGAATTTTTCAAAATGCATCTCTATTTACATAATATACGCTAAAATAGCATTTAAATTAAAAGGTCTTTTAGCAAAGCAATTTTGACTCGTTTCATCAATACTTTTAGGGCAATGACAATATTTGTTGTCACTTTGTTATTTATTGTGCTAATACGAATGATAAAATATCAATTTTTCCGTAAAAACGTTACTATGCCAATAAAAATAGCGTGCTAAATCTTATGTGACTTAGTACGCTAATAAATAATTGTGTAATTTTATATTTCGCCACCGTAAGTATACTACTCAGACATTTTCCTGGGCCTTGCTTTACTGTTTGAAAACTAAATTCATTCACTTATAACCCCGCATGCTATCCGCTCACCGGCATCACCTGATGGCTGTGATTCGTAGTCATCGGCACCGGAATGTATTATCAATGCTGTCCCGCCTTCTTTCAGCAATGAATGATTTTCACCTTTTTCCAGGGTGACCATCTCGGCTAGTGCATCTGCAAACACATTCCCGTCCTGGTCAACCTCTATATTTGGCAAATCACCTGCGTGCGGGCCTTCCGGATGTTCAAAGCCATGTCCCGCATCGGTCGGGTTAAAGTGTCCACCGGCTGATTCGAAGTCCGGCGCTTCACAGATACCATTTTCATGAATGTGAAAGCCGTGCGTTCCAGGCGGCAGATCAGAACCTTCCAACGTAACTTTCACGCCGTTATAAACAGGTCTAATGATAACATTCCCGACTGTTTCCTTATCCCCATCATACAATGTGACGTCAATTTTATCCGTTTCGTCATTCAGGCTGCCGGATGTTTCGATACCGGGCTCCGTACCATGATTTCGGGTTTCTTCCATATCGTCTTCTGTATCTGTACAGCCGCCCAGCAGCACGGTAAATATCAGCCCGGAAAACAGCATCCATTTTGTCATATATGTGAATCCCCTTTCCAATATTGGATAATTTTTCAAAACTAGTATGGGCAATACTGGAAAACTTATACATGAGCTAACCGATTTGATATAATAAAGAAAATGATATGGAGAGTGATCAAATGGGTATTTTCGATGGCATGATGGGGAATGCATCCGAAGCTGATACAAAAGAAGTGGAAAAAGAACTCAACGAATTATTATCACCAGCAGAAAACGTGGAACATGCCTATAAACTGATCCGGGATCTGATGGTGTTTACGAACAAACGCCTGATCTTGGTTGACAAACAAGGCGTTACCGGCAAAAAAATTGAATATCATTCCATTCCATACAAAAGTATTACACATTTTGCTGTGGAGACGGCCGGAACATTCGACTTGGAAGCCGAGCTTATGATTTGGATCTCTGGAAGTTCGGAACCTGTACAAAAAACATTTAATAAGCAGCTGAATATTTATAAAGTACAGAGTGTGCTGGCTGATTACGTATCGGAGTGAGTATAGGCTACGGGTGCCAAAACAAGCTAATCATTGACTAAAAATCCGATGAACATTTAAAAGCTGATCCCCGCCATGGGAGATCAGCTTTTTTAGGGTAACTACGCTGCAGCAACTGTACGGTTTTTACGTTTTTGTCGTGGATTGTGATTTTTAAGAAATGGAATTACCCAGCGATCCAATCCATAACGCCCCGCATTATAGCCGGCAACCATCAAGAATACAGTCATTAACACCATTTGTGCGTTCGTACTGACAGTACCGCTGAATAAAAATGCGAAATTCATCGTGATACCCATTAATGCTGCAAAGTTAGTGAAAATGCCAAGTATAAGTGCTGCACCTACCAGCAGTTCACCCCACATGACCATGAAGCTGAAAAGTTCTGCATTCGGCAGTGCGACCGCTTCGAGAAAAGCAGCCCACCATCCTTGAACAGCCGGATTTTCTCCCCCCGCACTGGCAATGGCTCCTTGCATAAATCCGCTGGCATCAAATTCGCCACTCGTTATTTTCCCAAATCCCGATGTCAGCCATTGATAGCCAATATAGACCCTTAAAAAAGCCAATACCCCAGCAATAATTCTATTATGACGCAGAAAATCTAAAATCATTGTCCCCATCTCCTTTAATATATTTACTATTGTTCACTATTTCACAATTAATTTTAAAGATATATCTTTATTATGCTTACAGAATACCATGATTAACTCGCTTAAGGAATATATTTGTTCATCATTTCACATTTATGTAAAAAAGTTATGGCGGAAATATGGACAATGATATTTCCCGCCATTTCAAGATTAATCTTCTATTTTACTCCGGCTCAAAACATTCATAACGGCAACAAACATAGCCGCAAAGAACGTAAATACGACTTCTCCACCTAAACGTCCGAGCACAAGTAATAAGGCAAATGGTATTATGACCGCTAACACCAGACTAACGTTTTTGTGACAGTTTCAGCCTAAAAAGTGTGAACTTCAGCCGGAATTGTGACAGCTTCAGCCAAACCCAAAATATCCTTCCCTCATTTTACACCTTTTCAATATTTTTTCCAGAAGCACTTGACTTTTCAGACATCACACATATACTGTATATATAGATATACACAATATAACACTATTAACATGAGGTGATTTTCATGGCTGATTGGAAAGAGGCATGGCGGCTGGCCAAATTTGAAATTAAGGCATCTAAATGGACTTTTCCTCCTCCATTTATACTTATTATTCTTGTCGGAATGGGGATTGCCAGCTCGATGGGTGAATACCTTAACAACGGGGTTGTCGTTCAGGATTTAGTCTTCACGTTAATATTCACCTTCATGCCCGCCTGGATCAGACCTAAGGATTTTCAAATGAAAGCTATTAACGAAACCATGGTGGCTGGCCCTTCTGTCATGATGCTGAAAATGATTCCTGTCCAAGAAGATGTGCTGATCAAGAGCAGATTTTTCGTTTATTACGTGCTGGCAATGCCGCTTCAAGTGATTTTTCTGATCATGCTTTATCCCATAACCCCGGCATTATGGGACGTTCTGGCTCTTGGTGGATACATTGCTTTTTCGGTCATTTGGCTGGCGTTCAGTATTTATTTTGGGAGCATTTTCCCTGCCAGTGAAGCAGGTGACACAACCAAAAAATTTTTTGACGTCTGGTACTCGGTGATTTTTTTGATCTGTTATCTCGGTATACTGACTGCCATTCATCTCATAACCGGGCAAGGGATCCTATACTGGACCATTATCGCTGCACAGAAGTGGCCGCTCCTGTCTTCTGTGATTTCCATTTTGCTGGCATTCGTCGGTGTTAAATACTGGGCACATTATATGAAAAAACATATGCGCAAAATGGATTACCTGTAAGGGGGATTCTATGAAACTGCCAATTGAATTATCAAAAGACTCCCGTGAACCAATTTATCATCAAATCGAAAATCAATTGAAGGCACTGATCGCCGGGGGTCAGCTCGCTGCAGGCACCTCCCTCCCCTCGATACGGGCACTCTCAAAGGAGCTGGAGGTGAGTATCATTACAACGAGGCGCGCCTACCAAAATTTGGAGAATAATGGATTTATCCGGACAGCTCAGGGCAAAGGAACGTTTGTAGCCGAGATTGCAGCTGCAACCAAACAGCAAGTGAAACATGATGCCGTATATCAGACAATGGAAGATGCTGTTGAAACAGCCCTTCGCTATGACTACTCGACAGATCAAGTTGAAGAGATTTTCCATAACATCATAAACACACGGAAAGGGGACTAATTGATGGAAGCTTTTGCCGAAATCTCAGAACTTAAAAAGCAAATAGATGATTTCCGTCTTGGACCGATCGATTTGACGATTGAGCCGGGAACCATTAACGCACTTGTCGGGAATAACGGCTCAGGAAAAAGCACGCTTATAAAACTGATGATGGATCTCGCCACGCCAGACAGCGGACATATAAAAATATTCCGTACACGCACTGATACAAGTGACGAAACATGGAAAACGAAGGTAGCTTACCTGCCCCAGACACCAATTGGTTATAACCCTTATACAGGCAAAGATCTGAAGGCAATCACCGCCCCGATGTATCCGGACTGGGATGATGAGGTGTTTGCAGAAATCGCAGGCAAGTTCCATCTTCCACTCGATAAGAAGTATGGTAAACTATCACAAGGTATGCAGCAAAAACTCAGCCTGGCGTTGACAATTCCAAGAAATGCACCAATTTTGATTCTGGATGAGCCAACGTCGTTTATGGATATCCCCTCCAAGGAACTGCTTATGGATATTTTAACCAGATGGATGGATCAGGGAGAGCGCACAATTATCATGGCCAGCCATCAAGCTGCCGATATTATGAAACTTACGGACTATTTATTCGTATTACAAGATGGAAGAATGAATGGCGTTTTTGAGAAGGACACTTTAGTCAGCAGCTATAAACAGTACTGGCTCAGCACGCCACTGCCAAACACGACCGTACCGGGTGAGATCACACGGGAAAATCAGCACATCATTTCCAATCAGCCGGAACAGACAGAGGCTTTCTTCCGGGAGAATCATTTGCCTGTTACCAATCGGGCGGCACTGGATCTTGAGGAAATTATCGGATTACTGCTGAGACAACCTTAACGAGAGGAGAGGTGAGCCATGATATTGCCTATTTTACAAGTGATCGTCATTCATATTGTTTTACCCGCCTATTTCATCTATGAACTGTGGCGGATCAAAACGAAAAACAGACTTGATTGGATCATCATCCTGCTGTTTAACATAACATTTATAACCTGGCTGTTTCTTTCCGGCAGCTGGGACTGGATAGGATACTATTTCAAATACATATGGCCTGTTTTGCTGATCCCGGCAATTTATTTTTCCTGGCAAAAGACAAAAGACCTGCCGTTTCGAACGACACTAAAAACCGGCCAAAAGTTTTCCCGGGGCATTTATATTTTTCTGCTGCTCGTCTTCGGCCTATATAATCTCAATATTTTCAGCGGTTATACAACGAGTGATGACCCGATTAACCTTTCGTTTCCATTACAGGAAGGGACCTATTATGTCGGGCATGGGGGCAGTTCCACACAGCTCAATTATCATAATGCCTATGAGCCTCAAGCATACGCCATCGATATTGTCGCCTTAAACAGCTTCGGCTTCCGGGCGAATGGGTTATATCCGAAAGAGCTCAACCAATATACGATTCATGGCGACACCTTGTTCGCGCCATGTGCCGGTGAGATTACGGAGATGAGAGACGGGCTGCCTGATATGATACCGCCGGAAATGAATCCGGAACAGCCGGAGGGAAATTATGTCGGGCTCGGCTGTCAGGGAACGGAAGCGGTTGTCTATATCGCGCATATGCAGGAAGACAGTGTCGCTGTTGATGAAGGCGACACGGTTCAGGCAGGACAGCCGATTGGCACCGTCGGGAATTCCGGCAATACGTCAGAACCGCACTTGCACATTCATGCCGAGAAAGATGGCGTCGGGATACCGATCGAATTCAATGGGGAATTTTTAACACGAAACGATTTGGTTCGTACAAATTAGAGAGGTGAATGATACATGGAAACCATGCTGACCGTCGACAATTTAGGAAAAAAATTTAAAGACAAACAGGCCATTCAGGATATCTCCTTTGATGTTCAAAAAGGTGAAATCATGGCGATTTTAGGACCGAATGGCGCGGGCAAGTCAACGACCATTCGCAATATTATGGGCATCATGTACCCTGATGACGGATCCATCTCCTTTCGGGGACATGAGGAAATACCACGGCATAAAATCGGCTATTTACCGGAAGAACGCGGGCTGTACCAAAACGTTAAAGTGATGGATATCCTGCTTTATTTGGCTGAGCTAAAGGACTATCCGCTTAAAAAGGCCAAGGAACGCGCACTTAGTTATTTAAAAAAATTTGACCTCGAAGGACTGGAAAACAGTTCAGTTGAGGAATTATCCAAAGGGATGGGGCAAAAGGTTCAATTTATCTCCTCCATCATTCATGAACCGGAGCTGTTAATTTTGGATGAGCCTTTTTCCGGACTTGATCCGGTGAGTCAGGATTTATTTAAAACAGAAATACGCAAGCTGGCGGAAAACGGCACTGCTATTCTGCTGTCATCACATCAGATGAACCTGGTTGAGGAGCTGTGTGACCGTCTGTTCATGATGCATAACGGCCAGCGGATCATTTATGGTGATATGGATGATGTCAAAGAAAGATACGCCAATTTCAAATGTACCATACACGGAAAAAATGAACGTCAGGAATTGGAGCATCTGCCGGACGTTGAGCGTGTGGAACAGGGTGACAATACATTTGTCCTCTATCTCGCCAAAGACGTCCATGCCGTCAACTGGCTCAAAACTTTGCCGGATCACCTGAACGTTCAGGAATTATCGATTGACCGCATATCCTTGCACGAAATTTTCATCGATATCGCAACGGACGGGAATATTGTACAGAGAGAAGGTGCTGCTCATGCGTAATGCAATGAAAGTCGGCAAATGGGAAGTTAAGCGTAATTTGAAAAATAAATCATTTTTAATCGGCTTATTTTTGACGCCTGTGCTATTTTTAGGTTTTATGTTTCTGGGAAGTCTTTTTGGCGATTCAGATGATGGCGGTGAAACGACACAGGTTTTCATCCAGGATCAGCTGGGGATTTTCAGCAGCTTGGAGGAAACGATAGAGGCAACTGAGCTTGACTGGGAAATGCAAACCACTGATGTCAATGAAGATGACGTACAAAACCAGCTCGGCGAAAGCGAAAACGCTGCCTACATTTTCCTTGATGAACGTGCATTGGAAGATGGTGTCATACCCATTTATACGAGTGACGAAATCGGGATGGGCTTTATGAATCAAGTGCAAGTTTTATCCACACCGGTTAAAGCACTCCAGATGCAACAGCTTGGATTATCAGAGGAGGAGCTTGCTGCTGTTTCCATGGACATTCAATTTGAGGAAACAACGTCAGAGGAATTAGCGGCCGCTGACGATGCAGAAACGACTGAGAGCGGCGGCTTTCTTGGCGAAGACCCATTTGAGCGCGTCATTCCGGGAGCATTTGCCGGTATTATCCTGCTGTCCATCATTTTTTCCGGAATGTATATTTTCCAGAGTGCATCCAACGAGAAGAAAGATAAAATTGCTGAGATCATTTTATCCTCGGTTACCCCGGGTGAATTGATGCAGGGGAAAATTATCGGCTACTTTGTACTGGGCATGATTCAAGCTGGTGTATTCCTCGTGTTTGCCGTCCCGATCAGTATATGGCAATTGGATGATGTACCAATACTGGAGTACTTACTCGTGCCCGAATTGATCTTGCTGGTGGTGATTGCCATACTTGGGTACTTCCTGTTCGCGGCATTGTTTATAGGCGTGGGTGCAACCATGGCGGACGTGTCATCAGCCGGCAATTTCCAGGGTATGGTCATGATGCTGCCATTCCCTGCCGTTTATTTTCATTGCACCGATCATCAATGACCCGAGCGGCCTGATGGCACAAGTTGGTACCTACGTGCCATTCACGACACCGGGTGTGCTCTTAATGCGGCTGATTGTGATGGAAGAGTGGCCGTGGATGGAAATCATAATTGCGCTGGCCATTCTAATCGTCAGTATTTGGATTTTCATGAAACTGGCCGGGAAAATATTCAAAACCGGCATCCTCATGTACGGAAAAAATGCCACACCAGCCGAGATCTGGAAATGGATCCCGGGCTTAATAAGCGAAACGTTATTCAGCGGAGCGGGTTTTCCTCCGCTGAATGTCAGCCCGAACAGAATCGGGCATTTACGGACAGTTGCCCGCCGTTCTTAGGCGGGTTACTGTCGTTAGTTTTTTCTAAGTTAACAATAAAAAACAGGGTACTAATCGATATGTGATTAGTACCCTTAATCCTTTGCTATTCCAAAAACTGAATTTGTTACTATTAGAGGTTGTTCCCTTTTTTTGCTTGACACCCCTTCTCACGTTAAGCATTGGAGTAGAGTAAAACAGCACTTGCTTCTATGGAATCTATGCCAACGCCAGTACTGGTAGGTACAGAGGGATCACCCGTATATTCGATTATCAGAAAAAACGCCACCATAAGCACAGCCAGCACCACAAACGTTACCAGTGTTTTTTGCATATATAACACCGCCTTTCACAAAACTTAATGACCTTCAGCAAAAGTCCGTCGGGAATTCCGTGACAATAGTTTTGCCCTACTGTTTAGATTATAAGGAATGGCATTACTATGATACTTCCGATTTTGCCAGCCTAAAATAGCATTGGGATAATTGCTAACACGTTTCCTGAAGGCTCATTCATCTAAGGGCCGGCGTGCCATTCCTGTTCCGGTAAGCGGCATTCGCTCCGCACGATATGCCTGCTTGTGACTCTTTTTTTCAAAACTTGATACAACCAGCTCATAAGTTACATCGGCAGGCTGCTTATCATTGACTTCAACGATTCTGCTGTTCATACCTTCTTCAGCTTCAATATACCCTGAAGTCAACAAACGATTGCCGGTCTCCTCCAGATAATCGGCATCACCGACAATTCTCGAATAAAAGTCTTCGCCGCGTTCCCGGCCAAATTGCCAGACCTCCTCAACTGTCATTTCCTCAGGATTGATCCGGTACTGAACACCTTGACTGAAGTCTCCACTGAGCGGATCTTTTCCACGGGTGACCACGACATTATTATCAAATAACAAATAATCATTGGTTGCTTCATTGTTATCAAAGTCCGGCATTGTCATGGGAGCATGGGGACCGGCAGGGAATTTAAAGTCATCATTTACTGGCTCCAGCAAGTATTTGTCATAGGCGTCAGGCCATTTCTCATGATCGGCTAAAATCCAGTCAATTTCTCCATCGGGATAGGACAATTTCATAATTAAATCCTGGTGACGGCTGGAGACAAGGATTGAGTCATCTTTTTCCACATACCAGATGGCATTCTGATGGAACCAGTCGACACCATTGTCAAATGTATTGGAGATTATATTGCCATAATCCTCGTAGAAATCTTCAGGGAACAAATCACGGAAACTGAAATCCCGTACCGTTTCCCCCGTCTCCCGGTCAATCTCAATCATTTCATCTTCAATATATGGTGATGCCATATCGTGCACAGTTGCCAGTAAATTACCATTCGGCAATTCAATTATCTCATGGTGCACGACATTTGTTTTCTCATAATCATCCAGTTGTATCAGATAGGAGTTGTACACTTTTCCAAGCATATCCATCTCAAGAACTTCATTATATTCATCCTGACCTTCTTCCTTTGTGATGTACAGGACATTTCCATTATCCAACCGTTTGAAAATGTGCGAATTCCATAAAGTCGAGTACCATCTGACATCAGCGTTATGATCAACCGCATAGGCATGACGGGTGCTTGGAATAATAAACGTCATACCGTTCTCCATTTTTTCCGGATGGGCTTCAGCTGCTTCATTCGTCAAAAAATCATCCGGCAGCGGATCAGTTTCAACGGTAAATGTATGCTCGGCTGTATCCCCCGCTTCGTTCGTCGCTTCGATAGTTACCATATTTTCATAATCCGGATACAAACCAAGCACAGGAATCGAGTGTTTTGTTTTATACGCATCAATGGAGTGGCTGACATCACTATACTCATCTTTACCCTTAACGGTTACTGTAATCCGAACAGGGTCGTCCGTTTCAAACATCGTGAGCGCCGTTAATGGGGCAACACCATACGGATCATGCTTCACAAAAGGGTTTTGCAGTGAATAAGAGCCGGCATCATATTCCTTTTGAAGTGCTTGTTCCACTTTTTCCTGTTCACGGATACGACGGGTGTCAGAGGTAGAGAGTTGCTCCACCTCTCCATCAGGTTTAAATGAAATGGTGCTGTTCTGTGCTGCTTCCACCTTTTGTCCGGCACCCTTGGCGAGCTCATCCGGAGCGTCTCCGGTATACTCCAGGATGACAAAAAATGCAATCATTATAATCGCCAGCACCACAAAGGTTGCCAGTGTTTTTCGCATGATGCTTCCCCCCTTCCAATAGACTGATAGATTTCAAACCGTACATTTATGAATTGAAACTTATGATTTCAGTATAAATTATACAACCGCTATCTACAAGCAATCGTTTATGAGGGCTCTTCAAACCATGAAACTAGGTCCCAGGCCAAACCCGGGATTAAAGACCTTCATAATTCCTCCCAATTCGGGAAAACTTTAACGGAGGTGATAACGTGGATAAAAATGATTTGAAACTGACATCGGCTGAAATCGGGACACTGTGGAGCGAGTATGTCAATGGATCCGCCATTAACATTGTGAATAAATATATGTCTTCCATCATAGAAGACCAACAGATAAAAATGTTGTTTGACGAAGCAATCCAAATATTCGAGGGTCAAAAACGCCAAATTGAAACGTTTATCAGGAATGAAGGATTCCCAGTGCCAATAGGCTTTACCGAAACTGATTTGATCGGCGGTGCCAAACGGCTGTTTTCGGACATATTCTGCTTGCATTATTTGCACATTATGACGTCACATGGGTTGCTGGGACATATTTCGGGACTGCAGGCCTCCACCAGAAAAGACCTGCGTGAATTTTATGATGCCTGTGATAATGAAGGTAAAATGCTATATCATAAAACCACTGATTTATTACTGGAAAAAGGTCATTTTCAGCGTGACCCGTACATTTATCCTGAAGGGAATCCGCAATTTGTATCAGGGCAACAATTCCTGAGCAGTTTCTTTGGAAAAAACCGCCCGTTAAGTGCCATGGAACTTGTTAACCTAACCTTTAATATCAAGAAAAAAATTACTGCCAAAACGTTGTCCATCGGTTTCAGTCAAGTAGCACGATCGACGGAAGTCAGGAAATTTTTAAAGCACGCACAGAAAACGTCCGATCAACAGATTCAATCGTTAAGCACTATTTTGCATGATGACAGCCTGCCGATACCAATGTCATGGGAATCAGAGATAACAACTTCACAGGAGTCTCCTTTTTCAGATAAATTGCTATTATATCACATAGGTTTTCTATTTCAGACCTCGCAGGCGTATCACGGTGCGAGTATTGCAACAGCCATGCGGACTGACCTTTTGATGGCCTACGAAAAAATAATCTTCAAGAACATCATGGTCACAAAGGAATGGTTCAACCTCATGACAAAAAATAAGTGGTTTGAACAGCCGCCACTCGCTCCCGACCGGCAAAACATTGCCAGAAACAGATGAAGGAAGCCCCCCTTAACCAGCGGGACAATCGGCAACCGGTTAAGGGGCTAAATAAAGGGAACATGATTAAGCCTGATTAGAGGCCATGCACACCCATATCAATATTGGGGCAGTTGATGATGAATAATATCATAACTCCGTCGAATATCCTCTTCCTTTACCTTAATATGATATGTCGTCACGGTGCCATTCCTTCTATTATTTCCGGTATCAGTCGTCAAGGTATTTATTTTGTAGGCTATACGGCTTTTACTTAGTCTTGTTTTGGCTTTGTAATAATCATCAATACGCTGTGTGGCATAAACAATTTCCCATTTCTGAAACAAACCCTTTAATAACTGACGCATAAGGGGATTCCTCCTCGTACCGGTCACCCGGATATAATGTGATTCTCAGAAACAGCCCCAGCCAGTGTGATCAATCATTGGATTAACCACGGTGCAATCGCCCGAAAGACGCCCACTTCGGAACATAAACTAACGGACGCTAACATTCTTATTCATTTAACGAAGCATCAGTGAGTATTTAGGGACACCCACCGATGAAGCTTCATTTAGGTCGCTGCTTTCAACTCCTTTCTTTTCACTATATTCTATGCTCTCTCCCCTATGGCCAATTCTTAAACAAAGACAATATTCCTCCCACAAACCATTTAAAAGGCCAGACAATTAACTCCGGCATATTAATTAAAAATTCAGTGAGCCAGCCCCGGTCTTTAGATCTTTTTCGTTTTTCCTTTTTGGCTGTCATGCTTTTATCCACCTCACGATTGATTGCAAAAAATAAGTTTCTGCAATGACGGGATAATATGATGATCTTGCAGCCACTTGGTTTTATCTTTTGCATATGTTACCATATTTTTCATATTCAATTACCTATATATTCGCGACTATTTTTTAATAATCCTTCTATTTTTCTAAAACTTTCGATTGATTTTACCGATATTGAGTTTAGAATTTTTTTGTGATGGAAACTATGAAATAAAAAAGGAGAGGTTTTATGGGGAAAATACGTTTTTTTATGATTACAACAGGCTTCGTTTTGTTTTTCGCATTATTAGTCCCAACAGCACAAGCGGAGGCTAGTGATACATATCAGGTCGGGACTAATGTGCTGAATGTCAGGTCCGCTCCATCACATAGTGCAGATGTTGTGGGTTATCTTGGCAATGGTGACCGTGTTAATGTTTTTCAGGAACGGCATGGATGGGCGCAAACCTATTATGACGGACAAGTTGTATGGGTAGCGTCACAGTATCTTTTTCCGGCTGAAGGTAACAACACAGCAGTCAGCGGCGTATCCTCCGCTGGAAATGAAAGCAGCGACGAAACTCAAGCGGTCAATGAATCATCCGCGGCACTGAATGGCTACACGATCGTCCTCGACCCCGGGCATGGCGGAGCGGATCCAGGTGCCATTGGTATTAGAGGGACACTTGAAAAAAGTCAAACAATGAAAACAGCTGACAATGTTGCTCAAGGATTGCGTGAGGCAGGTGCAAATGTTGTCCTGACACGTTCAAGCGATTCATATGTGTCACTTGAGGAACGTGTCAATACCAGTAACACACACGCAACAGATGCTTTTATCAGTTTGCACTATAATGCATTCCCGCTTGAAGGAGTAAATGGTTTCAGCACCTATTATGATACAAATGGGAATAACCGTGCACTTGCGGACGACATCCAATCCGGCCTTGAACAGCACATGGATCTGAACAGCCGCGGCCTTATGCAAAATGACTTTCATGTCCTGCAAGAGAACAATGCTCTATCCGCATTGGTAGAACTCGGGTTCATTACCAATCCATATGATCTGTCGGTGATACAAACTGCGGATCATCAAAGGAATGTTGCGGATGGAATCGTTGACGGGGTTACGGATTATTTTAATGACTAACGATAAAAGTTTTATCACCGTATTTATCAGTTTATTTACAAGTTAAAAGCAATAAAAAGCCAACCTTCTGAAATGATATCAAAAGGTTGGCTTCTTTTGTTCATATATTAATGAATGCCTTCCAACCATTGTTCTACTAAATCCGGATTGTCATCCATAAATTTTTGTGCGGCAGCTTCCGCGTCCATACCTTCTTGAACGTCAAACATCATTTCTTGTGTATCTTCTTTCGTGATGCTAAATTGACTGATGAACTGATAGGCTGCCGGTGCATCTTCCTGGAATCCTGTTCGTGATACCGATAATATATCGTCTGGATCACCAAATGCATTTTGCGGATCATCCAAGAGTTTTAAATCGAATTCATTAAAAGTCCAATGCGGTGTCCACAACGTGACAACAATGGGCTCTTGATTACTAATGGCATCTGATAAGGAAGCTGACATGGCAGCACCTGAACTTTCCAGCAGAGTCCAATCATTATTCAGTTCATATCCCGGCATCACTTCACTGTTCATTAGTTCCATTTGTCCGGCTCCCGGGCTGATCCCAGTGATTTCCCATTCCAACTGTTCACCAATATTATTCGTGTTGTCTCTCAGATCCTCAATCGAATTAATATCCTCCATGTAAGAAGGAACAACTAATGCGAGCTCAACTTCTTCTGTAACTGTACTAATTTCTACGAGGTCATCTTGATACTCTTCCCAATAACTGCCATGTGTATTTGGAAGCCATGCACCAACAATGACATCTGTCGTCCCGTCAGCTAAGCCGGTATATTGTACACCAACGTCCGTTTGGTTAACTTCGACAGTATAACCGATTTCTTCAAGTAATAGTTTGGCCAAATACGAGTTCACAGTGTTGGACACATAGTTATCGGTTCCGAGCGCAATTTCTGTCTGCCCGAGATCGATTTCAGCATTGGTGTTATTATCTTCTGATTCTTCAGTCTCATTATTTTCATTATTGCCATTACTGTTTCCACATGCTGCTAACACGATGATTAACGTCATAACAGCCAATAATCCTAAGATTCTATTTTGTTTCCACATTGCGTAATTTAGTCTCTCCTTTTTTAAACAATTATAGGACTATTATGCTGCAGGAATCATATTGAATACAAATACAGTATTATTTTCTATTTGGATAAATATCAGCATTTGCGCTTTATGAACGGGTTGTAAAATGCCTGTTCTCTTGATTTCTCTATTTTATTGGATGACACACTTAATTTGCTGATTGCAGAAAAAACGAATCCTTCTCAAACAACAGGAAGGGGCCTCCCTCTAAAGCTGCTTATGCAAAACCATTTGTTCTCCCTATTTTCTGATGCCGTTCCAGTGTTCAAGCCATGCAGCACTAGATAGCCGATGACTGTCTGGTTGTTTAAAATAACAATTGGATGAAGGTCCTGACCCCGCTCTTTTACGGTATCGTCCTATCGCTTCGCATAAATCATACTTAAAATATCGTTAAACTGATATGTTTCGACTTGATAACCCCTTGCCGTGAACCATTCAATCAGCTTGGACCTGTCCGCGTAAAATTCATCTTCTATTGCATAGACTGCTTCCGAGTTGCCATCATCCTCAAAACGTCTGACCATATCAGTACGGTGCTGCATGTTTTTGAACATCAGGTCAACTATGCAAATTTGGCCGTGACTTTTTAGTACGCGTGACATTTCGTCCAGTGCGAGCAGTTTTTCATCGTCCGGTATATGATGAAGCGCATAGCTTGAAACGATGGCATCAGCCTCATGATTCAGTAATGGCAGTGCGAGAAAATGACCTTTCCGTGTATCAATGGCCGGATATTTTTCAGTACATACCTTGAGCATTTCTTCAGATTGATCGACACCAATGACCCGGGCGGCTTTATCAAGAAATTTCGCGTCCAGATTACCGGTTCCAACACCGACATCCACGCAAATATCAGTCGGCTGCAGATGGATTGTTTCGGCAGCTTTGGACAGTGCTTTATCATAATCCTGATGAACATTGAACCGATAGCCGGCCATTTTGATGTTTTGATCATACCCTCTGGCCTGATGATCAAAATGCCACTTGTCCTCCCAGTTATTCCGCACGCTTTTCATGTTTTTCAAATGCCTGGATAATGCGATAATAGCTTCGGTAGCATCTGTATTTTCAGTTGTCCTTTCAATCATTTGATCGATTGTTTGAATCATATCCTTCATTTCAATCCATTTTTCAAATAATGCCGAGCGCTGGACGTTCAAATAATCAGTCATGTTCATATCCTGATCGTCCAGGATGGCTTTAATGGTGTCGATGCGCATGCCAATTTCGCGCAGTGCGAGAATGGTGCTGAGACGGAGCAGATCGTTATCCGTGAACATACGGTAGTCGTTGTCCGCATCCTTCTGCGGTTTGATCAGTCCTTTTTCCTCGTAAAAGCGGATCGTTCGCGATGTGGTGTTCAATTGTTTGGCGGCTTGTTTGATGTGCATTGGCCTCCCCCTTTCATAACCTACTATAAACGTTGACGTTACGTTAATGTAAAGCGTTTTTTCATTTTATTTCATTATACGACAGCTATTCTTTTGTGGACCCCTGAATCCTGCTCGGCTGCAGTGATTACTGAGCTCTGAAATATGAATTCTCCAAGAAAGAACTGTCCTATCCAAAAGACGGCAGTTTACTCAAGTAACAATTTACGTGAAATTGCCAGTGTGACAATAAACAGGACAATCACCGCTACCCGGCAGTGCTATGATAACACTGTTCAAGTCAAAAGGTTTTGCGAGCGAAATCTTCCACAGCAAGGTTACTTTTACATTAATTTTGTGCCGTTTTAAATGTTATACTTGAGATGATTACACGTAAGTGAGGTTTACATATGAATGAGCAATTACAGAAAATGATAAATGATATCCGCGAGAAGCTGGGACTCCATCAACATGAAATGAAACGATATGATTTTTACCGTGAAAAAAATCATCTTGATGAAACAACCTATATTTTCAGTATGGAATGGTTTCCGAATGGTAGTGAGGCCTCGGATGATGGTTCAAATCCCGCGGGGACTGCCGTTGTGGATATCGATTTTCATTCCGGATCAGTGCGGCGGCTTATTTTCGTCCGTGGTGTCAACAGTGCGGACAACAGCCTGTATCCGACGTCATCGGTCAAGGAAAATGTGATTGAGTGGATTGAAGAGATGACCGGGCTGACGTTTGGCCGGCAATTTTTGATAGACCGTGATGAAGAGAAAGAACTGCGATTTGAGGCGGCGGTTGATATATTCCGGTATCGCCTGGTGGGACGATCAATGTTCAATTCAATGATGACGGTGTGCTGACGTCGTTTTATATTGACGGGGAATTCCCGAATGAGGAGCAGATTGAATGGGAGCCGTTTGCGCTGACACCTGACAAATATGAACCACTTGCAAAAGACCAGTGCCAGCTGCTGGAACTGCCTCACCAGGAACAGGAAAAATGGCTGCCGATCTTTGGTATTGAGGAAGTGTTTTTAACCAATGATGCTAAGCGGACCATCCCCTTTACGTTTACTGAGGACGGCAGCTCGTTTGTGGCATTGGATAAAGTTTTGCGTTGGGATTCGCCGCTGGACGGAGGATTTGAACGGAAAGAAATTGATCTGTCGTCGGAAGTGACACTCGATACGGTGCTTGCCAACGCGCCCCACCCGGATACGTTTCCATTATCGGATGACGAAATGGCAACTTGCGAACGGGAAATACTAAGGTTTATGCGGATTGTATATCCGGAGGAGAGCGGCAAACGGAGACTAACAGGATTACATCTGAAGGATGGCTATATCAAGGCCGAAATCAAACGCGTGGAGGACGCAAAAAGCACACTTGATATTAAAATAAATCTGCTTATTGAACGAAAAACACTGACTGCGGTTAATTATTTTGATCAGGACAAATTATTCGCAGCATTCAGGCATTTTACGGAGGCCGGGGAACCAGTTGTGTCGCTGGAAGAAGCATTCGAAAAATTGCGCGGGTATCTCAAAGTTGACCCGGTTTATGTATATGACAGCGAGAAAGATCGCTATATCATGTGCGGCAAGGTGGACAATAAGTATGGCGTGAATGCGGTGACTGGTGAGGTTATGACGCTGAATGAAATGGGGTAGGTGGGACAAAGAGTCTGACCCCATGTCCCACTCATAAATCATCAAATCCGTTCAGGTCGCTGGTTTTGGTATACTGGCGTGATTTTTGTTCAAAAAAGTCAGTTTTGGTGCTATCAAAGTTATCGGCGTACGCGCGGATCCATTTCATTGGGTTCTCCGTATGTTCCGGGTAAATGTCATCCAGCCCTATCATCCGAAGCATTTTGTTGGCGCGGTACTTGATATAACCGGCCATTTCGTCCAGATCAATCCCGTCAATATTACCAAGCACATACGTGGACCATTCGATTTCGAGATCAACCGACTCGCTGAACCTGCTGTAAACCCAATCGGAAAATTCACCTGTATTCAAATCAGGATTTTCATGTAACGTTGCCCGGAATAACTCAGCAATAAAGCGGCCGTGCTCGAGTTCGTCCCGGTTGATATAACTGATCATCGTTGACGTGCCGACCATTTTATTTTGCCTGGCAAGATGGTAGAAGAAAGCGAATCCGGAATAGAAAAACATCCCTTCCAGAAGTGACGTATATACCAATGTTTTCAAGATATTTTCAACCGACGGCTCCTCGACAAAGGCATTATATTGCCGCATGATCATCTCATTCCGCTCCAGCAAAACAGGATCTGTACGCCCGAGCTGAAATGACGCGTTCTGCTCATCGAATGACACAACCGACGACAGAACATACGAATAGCTTTCATTATGGACGGCCTCCTGCTGAGCGATTACCGCCATAATCGACTGGACGGACGGATCGGTCGCATACAGTGATAACAGCAATGCTGTCCGTGTCTGCGGGGCATCCAGTGTTGACAATAAACCGATTATTTTGAGGTAGGCATCCTGTTCCTCATCCGTCAATGAAGCAAACTGGCGCAGATCATCAGACATATTGACTTCATCCGCTTGCCAGTAATTCCCAATTAATCGCTTGTACATTTTATACCAGTGCGGATAAGCGATGTCGTTCCAGTTTAAAATGCCGCTTGATTCCCCGCCAAACAGTGCTGTCGATTTGTTCGGATTCATGGGTTCCAGTGTTTTCGCTTTTTCAAGCAAGTCTTTTGACATCATGAAGCACTCCTTCCAGCCAATTTTTTACGTTAAATTCTTGTGAGCCGCGTGGTGACTGTTCAATTTTCAATCCGTCCCAATTGCTGCCATAAAACTTAGCCAGTTTATCCACTGCCAGGCAAAAAAGCTCATCACCGCCGAATTGCGTATCTCCTGTGCCAAATACAGCGACGTTTTCCGGTTTATAGCCAACTTCGAGCACAAAATCCTTCACTTCATCAGGAGTTGCGCCCATTTCCCACGTGAATGTGCCGATAAAAATCAAATCATATTCAGACGCATCGATCGGCGCATCAACGCCAATTCGATGCATATCAATTATCAACCCATCTTCCGCCAAGTGCTCTGCAATCATTTCTGCCGATTCCTTTGTATTGCCGCTATATGATAAATACGCTACCAAGGTTCTCAACTTTCACACCACTCACATTCCTCGACATCATTGGCTGTTGACCGAACATAATACGTTGTTTTCAAGCCCTCGCGCCACGCCTGCAAATGCAAATCCAGCAAAACCGAGGCCTTAATCGTATTCGGTACATAGATATTAAACGAAATGCTCTGATCGATATGTTTTTGCCGAGCCGCATTCTGCCTGACTGACCAGCGCTGATCGAGAATATAGGCAGAGCGCCGGTAAATGTCATACGTGTTATGGTCCAAATCCGGTGCGGTGAAGGCAATTTTAAAATCTTTCTTTTCTTCAAAATAAAATGGTTTGAACACCGGATCGATACTGGCAGTCGATCCGGCGATCATCGACGTGGACGAATTCGGCGCCACCGCCATCAGATAGCCATTGCGAATGCCGTGCTTCGCTACATCCTGCTGCAGCTCTGCCCATTCGTCACTCGTATACCCTTTGTCGGTGAAATAACGGCCTGTCTGCCATTTGCTGCCTGCAAACGCCGGATAGCTGCCTTTTTCTTCACTCAGCCCCATGCTTGTTTTAATCGTCAGATAGGCGATTTTTTCATATAATTTATCAGCATATTCGACTGCTTCATCCGACTCCCAGCTGACATTTTCTTGTGCCAGCAGGTGGTGCCAGCCAAACGTTCCCAGTCCGATGGCGCGATATTTCTGGTTGGTCATCTGTGTCTGTCTGAGCGGCAGTGTATTAATATCAATGACATTATCAAGCATGCGAACCTGAATGCTGATGAGCCGCTCCAGCACCCGATCAGGTACAGCACGTCCAAGATTGATTGAGCTCAGGTTACAGACGACATAGTCACCTGGTTTATATTTTTTCACAATCGTGCCGTCCGCCTCTGTCAACTCCTCCAGAAATTCAGTTGGTGACTGGTTCTGTGTAATTTCAGTGCACAGATTTGAACAGTAAATCATGCCTTCGTGCGGATTGTTATTCTGCCTGTTCACCTCATCCCGGTAAAACATGAATGGCGTACCTGATTCGAGCTGTGATTTCATAATCCGTTTCATAATATCAATTGCCGGTACAGTTCGTTTGGTGAGCTTATCAGACGCGACACATTCCAGATACCGGGAACGCCATGAACCGGAACCTTTTTCTTCATCATAAGCATCTTCAAGCGAATAGCCCATGACCTCCCGTACTTCATGCGGGTCAAACAAGTACCAGTCACCGCGTTTTTCCACCTGCTCCATGAAATAGTCAGGGAGATTAACGCCTGTGAAAATATCATGTGCGCGCAATCGTTCATCACCATTATTCAATTTCAAATCGAGAAACGCCTCAATATCGGCATGCCAGACATCCAGATAAATCGCGATGGCGCCTTTCCGTGTACCGAGCTGATCAACACTGACAGCCGTGTTGTTCAACTGTTTAATCCATGGCACGACACCACTGGACATGCCTTTGTAACCTTTGATCGAACTTCCGCGGCTGCGGATTTTTCCCATGTAAACACCAATTCCGCCGCCATTTTTGGAGAGCTTGGCAATATCGGTATTGCTCTCATAAATCGACTGCAGGCTGTCATCAACTGTATCGATAAAGCAGCTCGACAACTGTCCGTGCGTTTTGCCGGCGTTGGTAAGGGTCGGAGTTGCCACCGTCATATAAAGATTGCTGAGTGCCCAATACGCTTCGGCAACATAATGGCGGCGATTGGCCGGGTTCTCCTGCTGCATCAGGTGCATCGCAATAATCAGCCAACGCTCCTGCGGCAACTCGAATGTATTTTGATCATGATCGGTTGCCAAGTACCGGGTAGTCAGTGTATAGAGACCCAGATAGTTGAACAGCAAATCACGCTCAGGTTCAATCAGTTCGGCAAGAGCATCAATCTCATCTTTTGTGTAAGTTTGCAGCAGCCGCTCGGTATAAATACCCTTTTCAGTAAGCATCCGGATCAGCTCATAAAAACTGCCGTACCGCTCATCGGCATCATATCCCCTGTTTGCTGCGGCTTGTTCGTATAATCTCTGCAAGTACAGGCGGCTGGCCACAAATGTCCAATCAGGACTGACTTCATCAATGTTTTCCAGCGCCCGTTTGATTAACTGATCTTTATTGGCAGTTGAACCTGCTTGATATACTTTTTCCTGAAAGATTTCCCTGTTCACATTCAGCCCTTCTGTTAATTGGTCAATCCATTGTGTCTGTTTATCGACTGTAGTCAGTGTCATACGCTTTGCCTCCTTTATGATTGCAAAATAAAAACCGTTCATCCCGGGGCCCCCGGGATGAACGGCTGCAAAACGACAGAAAAAATGTAACATGTTCCGTCGTTTCGCCTTCACTTGCCCCGAGGAATCGAAACATCCAAGCTCTGGCAGGTCTCCTGACTCGTGCGTCGCTCTACTAGGACCTTCCCGCATGACAGCCTTAAAGCTTCAGTCATGCAGTGGTTCACCCGTTCGTCTGCACTCACAGTTGCGGGGACAGTTCCGGATTTGCACCGGATTCCCATTTCAGACTTAAATGTCACCATAGCTTGTCGAACACTATATGTAGTGTCAATATGTGATTTTTATATTCATATATTGTATTGACCAGCTTAGCATACAATCTTGGTCGATGCAATAGAATTTTGGAAAAGTTCTCCGGGATGCCTGCCTGAAACACAAAACACGCTATTTTTCAAAATTTCTTGACTTCCAGTAAAATAAATGTTAAGTTAAATGAAATGGAATAAGTTCTCTTACTTCAATACGTTGAAGTGAGGTAGAGGCGCGAAGATCATCAGTACGCAATCAGAGGTTGATGAGGTCCGGTGACGATTGCGGAAAGGGAAATTCGCCGAAACTTAAGAGAATCTCATTTTCTCGGGAGTTGGTTCTGCTATTGAAGAAATACAGGACTGTCATATAGGCAACTATATGGAGGGCTATCTTGCGTATAGGGACGGTTAAGTGACGTTTCTAAATGCAACAGCGACCCCTCGTTGTTGTTTTTATTATGCTCAAAATAATGATAGCCCTTTTTTAAACTTTGAAAAAGGGTGTGACTAACGATGAATTTCGGACAAGTATTAACCGCTATGGTGACGCCATTTGATCAAAATGGCACTATCGACTTTGACGCAACACGGACATTGGTCAATTATTTAATCGCAAATGGATCGGATGGATTAGTCATCGCAGGAACAACCGGTGAATCCCCGACCCTGACAGATAACGAAAAACTGGACTTGTTTCGATTCGTTGCAAACGTCGTCAGCGGACGTGTGCCCGTCATTGCGGGAACCGGATCCAATAACACGCTGGGCTCCATCGAATTGACCAAACAGGCTGAGCAGACTGGTGTCGATGCGATCATGCTTACGACCCCATATTACAACAAGCCTTCTCAGGAAGGACTTTATCAACACTATAAAGCCATTGCCGGAGCCACATCTCTCCCAGTGATGCTGTATAACATCCCGGGCCGGAGCGCAGTGGGCATCGCACCGGAAACGATTATCCGGCTTGCTGAAGTCGACAATATTGTATCCGTCAAAGAAGCAAGCGGCAGCCTTGATGCGATGACCAGCATCATTAGCCGAACACCTGATGACTTCACGCTCTACAGCGGTGATGATGATTTGACACTTCCAGTATTGTCAATCGGCGGAAATGGCATCATATCCGTCTCCGCTCATATTCTCGGCAACGACATACAGGAAATGGTGCAAAGCTTTCAAAATGGCGATGTTAAACGAGCGGCTGCCATCCATCAGCAAATTCTGCCGGTGATGAAGGCCATGTTTGCACAACCAAGCCCTGCGCCGGTAAAAGGTGCCCTCAATATGACAGGTGTTTATGTTGGCGATGTCCGCTTGCCAATGATTCCGTTGTCTGGCGAAGAAAAACAGCAACTAAGGCAAATGCTGCCACCCAGTAAGGTAACTGAAGCAGGCTGAGTTGAAACAGCTGTATGAACGTTTTTTCTCCGCTGAATATCAGTTAAACAGAATCGGGTAATTACGGCCAGTTACCCCCCGTTTTATGGCGGAGAACTGGCCGTTATATGCAAGCGAAAGTGAAACGTTATTCAGCGGGGCGTTTTTCTGTGGCTAAAATCCGTATATATTTATGGATAACCGATACCGTTTCTAATCTTGAATAAAAAGAGTGCTAAGCCACGCAACTAATTGATAATTCCTTAGTTAGTTCTCGTGATGGTATTGATTCTATTTTATCATATATTATCTTCATGGTGTATCTCATACAGACAAACCTCTATAAAATCCAGGCATTATAGTTGGGTTTGAGTTGAATCTTATTACGGAATCGCGTCCGATTGCCTAATTGTGCTTCTTTTCCCATTTGGCGCATATTAATGCTCGAATGTACTTTCCTTCTTTTGCAACAGCAATAGCCTCGCTTGTGTTCGTTTCCTTGATTTTCAAATATTTCGTTCCTTCCTTAAGGGCATTTGAAAAGTTTCCTGAGTATGTCCCTTCTCTATCTAAGTAATTTGTAATTATATTCAGTTTGCGCCAATACTTATTCCTGACTGGCGCCTGTTTGCTTAAATACAATTATTCACATTAACGGGTTTTTAATTACTTTTAAATTCAACAAATCTAAATGTTATATGAAATAAGGATAAGAAACGGTGTTTGCTCACCTTCTTATCCTTTCTTTATTTGACTTGTTGCTTTCTCACATATAAGAAGTGAATCCTAGAGATAATAGAATTATAAAGTGTAATTTTTCGGAGGGAGCTTTTGTATGACTATGGAGCAAATTATTTTAGTACTGGTGTGGGTAACCTCTATCTCTATTCTTTTAATATTTATTCCAAAAGATAAAATTCTTAATGCCTTAGTAGCATTCCAAGTTAAGCAGGTATTAACATGGTTGTTTGGTCTTTTGGTTGTTGAAATGAGACTGATTAAGTATCCTGTCAGGTTGTTTGATTATGCAAGTAAGGCAAGTTTCACTTTTGAATTTTTGGCATACCCTGCAGTTTGTGCCATCTTTAATGTTCATTATCCAGAGGGAAAGGGTAAAATAGCTCAATTTGGTTATTATGCTCTATATACTTCAGCTATGACAGTTACTGAGACAATACTTGAAAAATATACTGATGTAATTGACTATATCGACTGGTCATGGTACTGGACTTGGATAACATTGTTTACAACATTCTTTTTGGCACGTTCATATTATAAGTGGTTTTTTAAGAAAATAACCACTGGACATACCAAATAAATAGAGGGAACTGCATACAAGGGCTTAGGTCAGTTTGGTTCGTTTATCCATTCTTAAATTTCTCCGTTTGATTTCATCAAAGTAAATTTGAATAGTCTCAATAAAGACAACGACAGTATTGACAACTCTTTGTCTTTATTTGTTTCTCTGCCCTTTTGACAATTTCGTTCTGTCCTGTGCTTGTGGAGGTTCCTCCATCCAACCGTTTTTAATCATGACCTGTCCGGTGTTTTTAGAAAGTGAAGACGTCTTTTGCAATTTTCGCCAATTTTAGAGGTAAATCGCTTCGCAAACTAAAAGCTGAACCTATAGCATTGCTTGTCAGACCAAAACTGCTAAAAACACTGGTACATCATCAATTTGGCTGAAAAAGGAGTATTGGTCGAATTAGATGTACTGTTAAAAGTCCCATATTGATGGCTGTAATCATACGCAAGTGCATGATATCAAACATTTCATCGAATAAACGAGGTGCACCAGGTTCTACGTCTTTTTGAGTAAAACCAACCGGCAGAACAGCCCCTTCGTCCTGAAATATTTCTATCAGTGTTTCGACATGTTCACGTTTCTTGTTGTAATAGGATTCTAAAATATCTTTGGCTTCCGGATTCTCTGCTTTTTCAATGTAATATTCCAAAAACCGCATGTTCATCGTCTTGTTTTGATAAGATTGCGCGAGAATTTACCAAAATTTTTTTACGATAACTTTTAATTGTTCCGCTAAATAGCCCGATGATTGAAAATGCCTGTTCGACAATCGTGCCAGTTTACGGAAGATTGAATAACACGAAAAGGTCATCAACGTTCTTTAATTTTTTGGTACTGCCTTTACTAAAAGAGTACCATTTCCTTAGGGTTCTATTTCTTCTAACTTGTTACTTTCTTTTCCAATAAACATTTTCTCGCTTATGTTTAATACCATCAATCCACACAACAGATTCTTCTTCATTAACCTCAAATATTAGAGTTACTTGATATAAACCAAGTCTTACCCAATAGCCTTTTAAAGTCCCATAGGGTATTTGTTTTGCAGTCAAAACAGGCATATATGACAATCATTTATAAGCATCCAAATATATCCGTTCCTTAACTTCTGGAGGATATGCAAGTATATTGCCTAATTCATCAAGGGCAGTTTGTGACCAATAGACATTATAAGTTTTGTTCACTTTCAAACTCCCTGATTTTATGCTGAAGATACTTTAATCCCTGCTCTTGATCATAAATACGTCCATTTTCACGATCATCCCGACTTTTCTGTACTTGCTGAATGAGTTCCTTATCCTTAGAAAAAAGGTCTAAATCCATTTGATCAATGGCTTCTCTTTCCCGTTTCATATTTAAATAACCAATAAAGTCATATATCTCAGCCGTATCTTCTTCGTGAATAAAGTCAATTAGCCGTTTTAGTTCTTCACGATTAACACTCATTTTAAACACCGCCTTATTATTTACTAACACCATTATACCATTGAATGAATCATTTCTAGAACCCATCCTTATTTCAATATAAAATTTACTACCAAATCTTATTCAATAAGCGCACCCATTTGCTTAACAATGCACTTTTCCACCCCCTGCTTCTCTCGGAAAACCTATTCTGATGGTTGGTTAGATAACAATCGACGATAAGAAGTAACGAGATACAATGTAGAGCTTTTCATTAGAGAAATGGAAATTTTTACCACTTCCTATTGTATAAGAACCAGAAGACTTATGAGTGAGAACAAAAACTGCCGAATTCTCGACAGTTTTTATACAACACAAAGTCTTATATTAATGATAGCTGGTATCTTGGCTGTTGTTTAGGTCGACCTTATCTTTTATTTTTTCTATGCCTTGTTCAGCCACTTCGCCTGCAATCGTCACAACGTCTGTATCATAATTTGCTTCTTTTGATACCTCGAATTGGAGTTGCTCTGCATAAGGTGCTGGTCTATTCATCATGAAAGCAGAGATTGCTTCACTATTTTTATCACGAGCTTCTTCAGCGCTTAATTTGCCTGTAACGATATCATTCATTAAATTGAGGGCAGCGATATTAGCGGCTTCCATATCACATCGAGATGATACTTCACCTTTTGTTCTTTCAACAATCACGCTTCCATCAAATTTTGCAAGCTCACTAAACATTTCGGATGGGACGGAATAGTTAATATAGTTTTCAATACAGTCCGTATGCGGTTCTGGAAAATCGTGTGGAATCTCATCGCGATATACAATCGTTCGTTTCCAAGGTCCATTATTATACCAAATCAATCGGCTTTGTGTTGCTTCATTTGGTGAACCGTATTGTTCAATTGTAAGATTGGCTGCTTTTTTAGGCATATCATTCCAATCATTAACAATATCTTTAACTTTCCCTATATCTTCAACTGTTTTAGTTGTTTGTTCACCACCCCCAACGGTCTGCAATTTAAAATCACTTCTCATAGCAATTGCGGCAGTCTTCAGCTTTTCTTCTTGTTCCATTAATACCTCCGTGTATTTGTGTTTAATATCTATTTTGTAATTTGTACTTCCTCTGCGAAAATATTCACTTTCCTTGAATGATTGTGATCTTTTTTAAGGAATCTTATATTAGTGTTAAATGCAGGTATTATTGCATTTAGAATCCTTTGAATTTTATTTTTGAAATACTTTTGTACAGTTAATACTTCCGTGCCATAACGATCTTTCACACTAATTTTCCTTGTAGAGTTTTTCATTGCGGGGAGTTCATATTCTAAATAATTTATAATTATAATCATCTCCATAATCAACAGCGTGGTCCGATAAACCAATAATCGAAGAAAGCACTTTTGTTCAGAAAAGCGCCTGATTGTTCAATATGCAGTTGCTGTTTGTAAGCTAAAATGGCCCTTTAGGCGCTCATACTTATTCAAGGAAAGCGCCCGATTGTGGCAGAATGTGTACTTTCCTACAAAAATGGCAATCTAAGAAGTCCCATTTGACTATACATGTATATAGAACAGTAGCTAAATCCCCTAGCTACTTTGCTGAAAATTCCTTATTCCTGGAGCATGATTTGAAAAAAGCTTGATTGTTTCTAAAAAGAGTTCCGTATTTCCTTTATTAACTAATTTCACGGCAACAGAAACACCGTTGTGAAATGAAAATAAAGAATTCACTACATCTATCCGAATAATTTCTTCATAATGATAAATGGCTGTCTCGCTTTGTCCAATAAGAGGATATTTGGTATATAAAATTAACCTCTTATTGGTCGCAAGCATATTGCCAAATTTATAGGTTATGCCAAAATTCTCTTTGACTTCAAAGGTGGCTGTTATTTCATCAATTATGCTTTCATCAGGTGATAATAATGAGTTCTTCCATTTCTCCACAGTTCTCACTCCTTAAGCCCAAATGTTTTTAAAGCGCTTTAATTAAAGCTTAATTTATGAAAACATTATCAGGTCAAGGAGTTTAATTTTAATTTAAGCTATGGTAGAGACAGTATGCCGTTTCACTAACTTAAAAGGAATTTTAACTTGCTCATTAGAATCGGTATAGAACAACGTAAACGCCTGTTCCCCAATTTCTTTTATGTTTGACTCCAAAGTTGTCAGTCCTAAAGCTTCTGACATAGGGTTATTATCAAATCCTATAATGGATAGTTCTTCAGGCACTTTTAATCCAATCATTTCAGATTGGGATATCATACCAGCAGCCACTTCATCACCATTTGTTAAAATTGCCGTTGGAATACTGTTTAGATCCCGCAATTTGTTAATTATTCTTTTTCCATCATTCATTGTGTAACAATCTGTGAACATCCAGTCATCCAGTATTGGTTGATCAATTTTTGTAAGAGCTGCTTTAAACGCAGCATAACGCATTTTACTGCTTAGACTATACTTTCTTCCAGTGCAATAGCCGATTTTTCGATGACCCTCTTCAATAAGATAATTTATACCAGTAAGAAATGCATCGTAATGGTCTGTATAAGCACAAGGTAGTTTTTCAAATCGTTCACAGGACACAATAGGACCATATTCTGTATATGGAATAATTGTATTCCAGTCATTGGAACGAGAGCAGATTATTAAACCATCCAAGTTCTTTCCCTTTAGCATATCGAGGTATTTCAATTCTTCCTCTTTGTCATAACTTGTAGGGCAACATAGAACTGAATAGTTATGCATAAATGCGTTTTTCATAACCCCTCCCACCATTGCCTGAAAGTAGGGATGATCGATATAAGGAATGATAACTCCAACCGTAAGTGTTTTTCCTTTAACAAGATGGATAGCATTTAGATTTTGGTGAAATTTTAATTCCTCAATAACCTGTTCCACCTTATTTCTTTTTTCATCGTTCACATATGGATGGTTATTCAAAACCCTTGAAACCGTGGAAACAGACACCTCAGCTAATCTTGCAATGTCCTTGATATTAGTCATTTTTATTCACCCGTTAGGTTATATTATTTAAAAGACGACCTTTTTACATATTACCATATGATATTCCTTATTAGGGAAAAGCGCCTCATACTCCAATAGCAGGAAACTTTTCCTCATCATAATCAAGCTCAATATATTCTTTCCATACCTTTTGATGATCCTCTAAAATTGGACTCATCTTCGTTACTTCTTTAATCCCTGCACCTTTATGTTCTCCGTAATGCATTGACGTGTTCGTTTCATAATCAGTTCCAAGCATTAACACATAACCGTCATTACGATATATATAAGCAAGTGGTGAGTCATCACCCAGTCCGTTATCTAATGAATGATTATTTGCGATTTCATCACTGTTCTTTCCCCATACTGAAAAAGAGTGTACAGGATGATAACTACGTTTCACATCCGAGTATGTACGAAAGGACTCTGGAATAGCCCCCATTGCTAATGTTGGTGTTATATTGGTATCAAATGGTGGCAGTTCATTCATCACTTCGGTGAGCCATTCTTCTGGAATTGCTGGATTATCCCACTCTCTTGGATCCGATACATCAGCACTGTGAGCTGGCATGATAATCGTACCTTTTGAAGTAATCACATCTTGTAAAGCTTGAATTACAGCTACTGATCCCCCACAGACCCAACCTAACGATTTCATTGAAGAGTGCACAATAACAACCATACCCTCACGTAAACCTAACTTTTTTAAGTCATTTGTAAGCGAACTGCGTGTTTGTGGTGCGTTAGATTGTTGTATTAATTCTGTTTGACTCATAATGAAATATCTCCTTTATATGCATAAAAATACCGATATTAGACTACCAGTATTTTAAAATTGTCACAAATTTTCTTTTATTAACTGTTCTGATATAAAACCGTTACTCCGCATTATGGCCCCTCAAATCAAGAAAGAAGGCAATCCTTATTCCATTCTCGTTTGCGTAAGATCGATGGCACAAATATTGGCTGTCTCTATAGTGTGCTTCTACCAAGTATCTCCGCCCGTAGGAGGTGGCCACTGATTCAAAAAGCGTCTGATAATCACAACTTGCCCGGAATGGTAACTATTATGGGAAATTAACGAAAGAAGATGCTCCACCTGACCATTTGAAACGCCATGCTCGTTTTCTGCAAATCCTACAGCTTCATTTAAACCATCTATAAATTTGTTTACAGCCAATTCCCAATCCTTTTTGGCAGATGGTTTTATCTCTGTTGGCCATGTCTCTGAAGCATGTTTTGGCGGTACTGTCTCTTTTCCCTTCAAAAGACGTAAAATATATTCTTGCCAGTAGATCATATGATTTAGAATTTGCCAGATTGAATGCTGGTTAAGAACCACCTTACCTGCTTGCTCGATGCCTAATCCATCGAAAAGCGTCAATGTGTTAACGTGAGCATTTTCTCCGTATAATCCTTTGGTTAAATGGTTCATAGCTTAGTCACCTCTATGTAAAAACTACTGAAACATTCCATCATTATTCAATTCTTGCTCCCGATCATATTGCTTAAGATCCAATCTTTATATTGGTGTAAATCTTGAAGAGGTTGTTACTGCTACTATCCTATCATTTTCTTCTACTAATTGATCTCTAATAATTTGGTTAGTTGCAGCAATTACAGTGGATGATGATAACTCTAAATGAATCCCTGACCTGCTCATCAATGCTTGAGATTCTAAGGCATCTTCTTCTGTTATATTAATAGCATACCCGTTACTTTCAATGACTGCTTGCAACGCCTGCCATGTAACTGTTGTACCAGCAATTGACTTTAAATTAGTTTTTCCACCAAAGTGTTTTGTGTAATCCTCACCATCTAAAACCTTGCTAATTCTCTCAAATGGTTCAACAGCAAACAACTTAGGAATTTTTTCAATAAATTTTGCTTGCTTAAGTTCAGAATAACCTTCATAAATTCCCCAAATTAAATCTCCTCGTGACGTTGGTACAACCAATGCATTGGGATTATACCCTAATTGACGGTAACATTCCCTTGCAATCAATTTATAAGCCTGAACACCAATAGGCTGACTTCCTACTGGTGGATCAATAAAATTCGTGGCGGAAAGAAATCCATCTTTGACATACCTCTCAGTTAATTCCCATCTTTCTAAAGATGTTTTTGTCAAGACTAGTTCAGCTCCGGTACTCTTAATGTATGAAGCTAACTCATGATTCAGGCTATCAGTAGATATAATCACACAAGGAATGTTTGTATAACTCGCATACGAAGCGAGGGACAACCCTGCATTTCCACTTGAAGCAGCCACAACTCCTTTATACCTTTTTGAAATCGCCATAGATACGACAAAAGAACTCATTCGATCCTTATGTGAGCCGGTAGGATTTAAAGCTTCATTTTTTATGTAAAACTTCCCATATTCTGTTGTTACATCAAGTAATGGAGTTCTTGCCTCGCCAAGACTAACTGGTTTTAGAAATGGGAGCCAATTTTCACCGTCGAAAAAGCCTTTGTAAATCGGTTTTACACTAGCGGGCTTGCCATTCAACTTACATTTAGGACACCCTTCATACATGTCTTCAAATGGGTACTCCCTTTTACATTTAATACATTGGTAACCAATTATTTTGTCACTAAAATTTATTTGATTCATCAGCAGTCCTCCCTCTTCACTATCCCAGTATTTCGCATGAAAGTTTGAAAACGGTCATCTACAACATACTTTTTCGTATTATCCGATATTGGCGCCATTCCTTATTAGGGAAACGCGCCCGTTTGTGTAACAAAAAGGTTCATTCTCCATATACCTTTACAGGTATTTGTCAAACCAGGAAAGCACCCGATCATAATAATCCTGTAAATTTTCTTTTTGCCATGTCCCTTGCCAATGACCTTCGTCGTAAAGAACCAACTCAGCTGTTTTATCCAATCGTTTAAGAGACGAAAAAATTGGTCCTGCTTCATTACGACATAAATTATCACGAGTTCCTTGGACTACAAGTACTGGAGTTTTTATTTTGTGGAAATCAAATAATGGGGAATTTCTAATATATCGGTCTCTATTCTCCCATAAAGTCGCTCCCATATTCACTTGCCCATCCTCAATCAATCCGTAATTATGATAGAAATTATCATAATCAAAATCTGTATACAAACTAATTAAATTCCCAATACCAGCAGATACTACAGCAGCTTTAAAACGCTGTAATCTCGTAATAGCAATCAGTGTTGAATAACCGCCAAAAGAATGGCCTATAATACCGATCCTGTCGGAATCTATATCAGGATGTTCTGCAAGCGCGTTAAAAGCAGATTCAATGCCATCAGTGATTTCACTTGCCGGTTCATGGTCTTGTGCCATTGGAAGATCAGGCAAGAATACAGCATATCCATGGGATGCAAATAGCTGATGGTTATCAGCTGCTGAAGGACTTAAACCAAAAAATCGTACGTTTTGTGATTGCATTGAACCGCCATATACACGCATAATCGCTGGAACTTGACCTTCCCTATTTTTTGGTAAAAGCAAAGCACCTCTTCGTTTATTCCCTCCTTTTGTCCATGTGATTAACTGCGTAGATCCTAACTCCACTTTTGTTTGCAATTTTGTAAATTCAACAATGCATGAACCTGTTTTGGATGCTATATCAAACACTCTTATTGCTGGAGGCTGATCAGCAGCCTGAGTCCAATAGATAATCATGTCAACATTATCACTTTTCCCGCATACTGCTCCTCCCCCATACCACGGCAAGTGCCTTCCAAATTCCTCCACTATTTTCTCTGTTTCTCCAGTTGTATAATTTACTCTCCAGAATCCATCGAGTGCTTCTGCCGGATCGCTGGTTTGAACAATGACATTTGTTCCAGATTGATTTCCTTCAGGCAAAATCGCAGTAACTTTCCGCTCACGAGGTAAAGTAAACTTTTCGATATGCCCGGTTAACGAGAAATAACACCATAAATCCCCATTAGCTACCATCAAAATTGCACCATTTGACATTGGAAAAGGACCTTCGTAATCTCGCCCAAAAGAGATGTCTTTTTGTTCATAAAGACGTTTTTGATTTGATGAAGCAAGATCAACTAACCATAGACTGCCATCTGACAAAGGGCCAGTCGTGGAATAATAAATTGATTGATCATTGTGACTCCATGAAAAACTCATGCCATAATTCATACGAATTCGTTCAGCAATACACTGCTGTTCACCATGGCGTTCCTTAGTTTTCAAGGGAGAGATCCACAAGTCGAACACATTTTGTTGTGTATTTTTCTTTTCTTCTCCCAAACAACTTGTAAAAACAATATGCTCCCCATCATTAGCAAGAGCTATTCCGACCGGCCTCAATCCGCTGCTAAGAATGGTAGAAGCCTCCGTTTCAATATCAATCATAACAATATCAGCTCGATAAATATTTACCCAGGACTGTTGATTTTTTTCCTTTTCTTCTACCGTATTTCCCATTGTGGTAAACACCTTAGGCTTTGAATTGGAAGAATTCTGATTATGACCAGTTTTTGAGAATGAGTTGAAGCCATTATCTGGCATGGATTTAATGATAACGGAGCCCCCATCCTTCGTCCAAATCGGTTTTTCGAATCCAAAAAAGGGCGGGCAATGATATCAGATATAATGTTTAAGTTTCGATTTAAAGCAAACCACAGACAAAGGCGAGCTGCACCATCTATATCAGCAAAAAAAGCGAGAATTGTACCATCAGGTGACCATACCCTGCCCAACTGCTATCAGATTGAGGAGCAACCTGAAAAACACTTTCTAATACAAAATTATAAACCCATTGGGAATTACCTTTAACAGCCTCAGACACCCCGACTGATTCTTTTCCTTCAGATGTTCCACTTGTACAAAAAGCCAGCCATTTATTATCTGCTGATATAGACATATGAACTCGATCAGCAGGTTCTTCGATGCATAAAACATCTTCAAGCGTCAAGGTTTTATTCATTGAATCCCCCATAAATTAATTTTTTGGCTCATGTCACTTCTATGCAATTCTTCCAACTTAGATACATTATGAAATGATATTCAGCTATCCTGCCTAATTGAAATTATTCCCTTAAATGGCCTTTATCTACAATACGGGCGCAGATCTTTATTACAGAAAAGCGCCCAATTGATGAACATTTAGTAACTTAATTCTGTTTGATTTTAAAACCTTTACTGTATATAGTATTTTCTTAAACTGAACCCGTTCACTTTTGACTAGCATGAATAAGGCTAATACGTTGTCATATTACTACCAGTAACAGCATTGCTAAGGAGAGTGGGCAAATGTAGGTTTTAAAAGTAAAGTCTTGATACCATAATTTTTATTAGTGGCTTAATTCTATTCCTAATCGTTGATTTCAATGGAAAGTCTTTGGCTCAAGATAATACATTTGAGCAGCAAATTAAAAATTTTGGAGAAAAACAAACAAACAAAGTTCCTGAAGACTACACACCAGAAGAGGCAATGGAAAATGGTGATATTACTCCAACTAACATCACTCCAAAGCAACGTGAAAAAATCAATCAGTTTAAGAAGAACGCATGGAATGGTAATCTGACTTATTCGATTTACCCAATTTTTCAAAGTCTGGAGACCCATATATACTGAATTCCAATTTAACGGTGACCTATATACTATCGTTGGGATTACAAGAGATGAAAGCGGATCATTAGCAGAAAATATGAATACAGGGGGATTTAGCGTACAAGAAGATACTGTAAGAAGCTTGTAGACAATCCCGAAAATTGCCGTTATATCACAAAACTTTTATAAGTATGAAAGTCATGAGTTTTAATTTATTCCATCTTAAATGTAGATTTAATTTTGCACCCTCAATTTTGTGGTGCTTTATTATACAAAAAAATAACCCAGTACGGCAAGAACTCAGTAATTATTCGTATATGCTTTTAATTTTATTATTTAACTAAAGCGCCCGATTGTTGCACTAATCAATATTTCTACGGAAAGCTGTAGACCACTTCACCTTCCTGATCAAGAAATTCAAACTTCGGTACAGCAGGCAAGTTTAACGTTTGACCCGTATCTCCAAAATGAAGTATTTGGGATGGGAATGGTTGAACAAGATGGAAAAAGAGAAGTCGCGCTTGTTTGCAATTTTTATTCCTGATTAGCGCCCGTTTGCTTAAGGCCTGGTCATTGTTAATTCAGATTACAAACGTACTTATAACAAGAAACGTTGTTGACATTAAAGATAGTAAAAAAATGAATGCTGCGTAAAACAACAACTTCGCCTTTTCATTCATAGATGAAATATTGTTACGTAACGGTGAAAACCCTAACAGCACACCACTTAGGACTGTTATTAAACCGAATAATATATTGATTGTACTAGCCATAAATGTCCCAATCATAAATAACATTAAAGCCAAAGCTGGGTGAAAAAAAGTCCTAATAGCCACTTGATATCTCCTTTCTTCGTAATCTAAACAAACAGTTTTCAATAATGGCGCCCGATCGTATTCTGGAACTACTACCTTAAATTAAGAAAAAGAACAGGAATCATTAATATAAGAATTACACCTATAACAGTTACTGATATAATTTTAGTTAAATCTTTTTTTACTTTTTTCTCCAAAAAAATACCACCAATATATTTGACATTTATTCCACAACTGCGACTGACTGTAGATCGGTTTAACTCTCTTTCAAAAATTTCTTATATGCTCTTGAGGTGATTAAAGATATAACGCAAACCGCTGCAAATGAAGCAATTCCTACAACGAGCAGATAAACTGCTGTATTAGGCTTAGGGTTATCTACAACAAGAAAAGCAATAATAGTAAAAAGCAGTGAAAGTCCGATTGCCTTTAACACTGTGTTTTTTCTTGTTTTTTGCATAATTTACACTCCCTCGTAATGAACCATATTTTATTTCGCAATCTGGCCCTTCAGTCAAAAAAGGGCACAATTCTTATTCCGGATATGCGCCTCGTTTACGGAATATCGTTATAAGATCATTCTAAGCAACTGACCTGATTGTTTAGTATAATTTGTCACGATGCCTTTTCGTATTGAACAACAAATGGTGTGAAGAAAGAACCGACAATTAATATAAGAGATCCTGTACCAATGGTTACAAAAACATTATTGAAAGGGGTAAGGAAATACATAAATATCAGCATTGGTAAAATAGTCAGAATCACAAATGTAAATCTGCCAAAAATAGTTATTTTATGTCTAGCACCGCAGTTTTCACATTCAATTGGTTTATACATCCACCAAAACGATTTATAGATTTTACTCCAGCTAAATTGTGCATTGCAGTTTTCGCATTTTTGCAAATCAAACCTCCCTCCCTCCTTCTACTTTTCTGGAATAATCCATATTTATTTATTATATAAACCGATAATACCTCAACGAAATATAGTTTTCTCCCTCTACATTCGCGTAACCCGGCTTTTCGTATTTAAAAGTAAACCCTCTTGCTTCATAAAAAGGGATTCCCTTTTGATTACCCTTTTGAACTGAAACCCACTGTTCCCTGGCTCCAAACTCCTTTTGCTGATCAGTAATTGCATTTAAGATTATTGTACCTATTCCTTCATTTCTCCTCCCAGGATCTAGATATAACACAAAAATTTCACCAGTAGTATTTCCGATCATACCTCCACCACCTGCGCCAATTACTTTTTCATCCTCCACAGCAACAAAGTAGCCTCCCCAACCTCTGTTAGACACTGATACTTCCTTGGAGATTCTGTCGTGATTATAAAATTCTTTAACAACTCGACGAATGTAGTCTTTCGGATGAGTATTGTTATATGTAGCCCAGTATGCCTCAGTACATACTTCTGCAATTCCATCTATGTGTCGTTCATCTGCTTTTAGAACACTAATCATTGCTTGCATCACATCTTTTCCAATTGGTAAGATTTTGACCTTATTCTTCATCCAGTTTAGTCGCTAATACTTATTCCTGATTTGCGCCCGATTGTTGAACAGTCATTTCTTGATATTTCCCATCTTTTCTACATGTGGAAGAAGAATTGCCCAAGCAAGAAAGGTTCCGATAAACGAAGTAATTGTAACCATCCAATGAACAGAACCAAGTTGACTTTCAGTTAGGAATGCTGTCGAGATTGCTATAAAAAGTGCTGCAGATAATGCCATTCTGAATCTTTTGTTCATAAGCGTCCTCCTCACCATTTAGCTGTTTTCTATGCTCTGCCGATCTTCAACAAAATAGCCATACAATGGCAAATTGGGCGCAGTTTTATTCCATATTTGCGCCCGTTTGCGGTATAGTCAGATCAAGGCTCTCAAGCTAACATGTCCATTGTCTTAACAAATTAATATTAAAAAAGTCATTAGCAATTTTATTCATTTCATTTGGCTTTTCCACAACGGTCCAGTGACCGCAATTTTCTACTTCAATTAACTTTGCATGAGGTATATGTTCTAACAATAATTGGCTTATTAATTTGGGAGTTAAGATGTCGTGGCTGCCTTGTGCAATTAAGATAGGGATATTCTTAATCGTATCTAATTTATCAGTCAAGTCATAATGTTCCAGAATATCGTTTCCAATGGCATCATTTACTGTCTGATCAATAGATGTTTTGGCTTTTCGCTTTAATGATTCCTCTGAGTAAACGTAATATTTGTCCAGAATTGACAGGATCTCTTCATTTGATGATTCCCCTCTTTTGACACCCTCCTCCAATTTAGAGAGCTTTGTCTTGTCTTTTTCTGACAATCTTTTTTCTAATTCTTCTCCAAAGGTTTTAAAACCTTCAGCTGTAACACCTATGGCAGCAGTTAGAAGAATCTTATTTACCCTTTCTGGATAAGTGGTTGCATATAGTAGGGCAAGCATCGAACCCCATGACTCACCGAATAGATTGATTTTTTCTAGTTTAAATTCCTTCCGTAATAACTCCAATGTATTTACTTCATCTTTCATCGAATATTGATTATCTTTAGATGGTTCTGATTTTCCGCTACCTCTTTGGTCATAAAAAATTAACCTAAAGTTATGAGATAAGGGCAAAACATGAGGAAGAAAAAAACGTTGTTCGCTTCCTGGCCCACCGTGTAAGAAAACTATAGCTTCACCATCACCTATTGTATTGACATGCAATCCTTGAAAATCAGCATTAATGAAATTGACCACCTTTTCATCTTTATTATTCATTTTACGTGTCCTCCGAATAATATTTTTTTAAACCTTAATAATAATTGTTTCAAATCTCTGTTATTTTCACAAGGAGTTATTCCGTTAAATGGTCTAATTAGCCGATAATAGAAGTATTTTGTTCCTGATAAGCGCCCAATTACAGAAGAGTCGTTTATTATTTTAATGCCCTAGTAACCAATAAAATATAGCATTTGCCCTAGGACAGCATAGAATAAAGGATCTTGAATGGAAGCATCTTCATCGACTTCAATATGAGTTTTGAATTTTTCTTTTATTTTAGATTGCCACTTTGCAATCTCTTGTTCTTCTTCGTAAAACCGAACCCAATCGAACGTATCTGTTTGAGAAATGATTTTTATATTGTCACTTTCTATTAAAAACTCAGAGTTAATATTTGTATAATTTATCTGTTTTGCGTGGAATGTTAACTTTTTCTTATCCTTGCTTAAAAAGTGTATGTAATAGTCCGGCTTTTTAATCATAGCAATCTTTACATAACCGTCAATCTCCATCTCACCTGTTGGATTCATTGCTTTCACTCTAACAATTAAATTGTTTTTACCTATGAGTGAATCAATTATGCTATGAAAAGTGGAATTGTAATACCTTTGGACACTTCCCATCAATTCCCCATCAGCCCTAAGTACTTCGCAACTCTTAGTAGAATTTTTAGTTAATGGGGCTTGATAAAAATAAGTATTCATATAATCCTCCCATAATAAAAATATCATATATTATTCCATTAAATGGCCCTATGATGCAATATTAGCGCTAATCCTTATTACGGAAAAGCGCCCGTTTGCAGTAATACGTTATACCCTCGTTTTACATCTCATTAAAAAGAGTGGCTACCATAATAAATACAACAGCAACAAACCATGCCAGTTTCTTAGAGAATTCGGCGACCCTTTCCAAACCAAACGCTGTTAAAATAGTAATCCAAACAGCAAAGATCCAATTAATTATAGTATTTGTAAATAATACTTCAGGATTTCCGCCCATCATAGAAATGGTAATCCCATTAACTATTTCATTTATCCCTAATATAATCGAAATATATGCATTCATAGAACATAACTGTTTAAAAGTAACAGTTGATTTAGAGGCAATTGTTGAACTAAGCATAAATAACCCACTCAGAACAGTAACTCTTAAAATAATCCCGATGATAACTCCAATGATAATTATAATGATGGAGGTTTCATTTATACCAAACTTAAGTAATAATCCGCCGGCACATAAAACCATTACACTTACTATTGCACGCCAGATAAGTGGGCTTTCATAAATCCGATCGAATTGCTGTGACGGATTTGTAATTATTCCACTAAGAGAAGGATTTGGAACTCTTGTATTTTCGTCCGACATGTTTATTAAACTCCTTTAATCATTCGATACCCCTAATTTTCATTTCATAATCTAGCCTTTATCAAAAAGAACTGGCGTAATGAATTATTCAACTTTCGCGCCCGTTCGTATTACGGGATACCAGATGAACATCTTAGTCAAAAATTCATTTTCTAGAATGCTCATTTCCCATAGCTCCTGTATCCGGCACCTATTTGTGAAGTCTAAATGAGAAAAAAGCCATTAACGGTAGGATTTTATCGTTGATTGAAATCATTGTCTATCCCTCTATTTATCATTTTCATTGGCAGTAGGCCGTTTAACATCACTTGGACGTACTTGAAAGGGACGTTTGTTTTGCGTGTTAAACGGCAAACGGATTAAGGCATCCTTGAAATCTTGAGGGCGGAATGGAAATACCGGCGCAAAGAACGGCCTTCCTAGCGATGTCAGCCGCAGCAGGTGTACCATAATGTAGGCAATGGCAATCGCCATACCAATGATTCCGTAAACACCCGCAACAATGATTAATGGAAATCGAATAAGCCGGATCGTGTTACTCATTTTATACACCGGAATTGTAAATGATCCCAATGCAGCCAGTGCCACAAGAATCAATAGCACTTTACTTGTCAACCCCGCCTCAACAGCCGCAGTTCCGATAACGATACCGCCCACAATACCGATTGTCTGACCAATTTTGGTGGGCAGCCTGGCACCCGCCTCGCGCAGCAATTCAATGGCGAATTCAAGAATGAGCGCTTCCAGAATCGGTGGAAAAGATACCTGTGTTCTGGAATGGACGAGTGTAACGAGCATGGCCTGTGGTATGATTTCAAAATGATGGGTCAGTACCGCAACGTATAATGGCGTGATCAAAATTGAGAAAAAGACGGCAATCAAACGAATTAGTCGGAACGACGATGCAATTATCCAGTTATAAAAATAGTCGTCGAACGCCCCAAAAAATTCAATCAATGTAGTTGGACCGAGTAATGCATGCGGCGAACCATCAACGACAATCACAATTTTCCCCTCCGCCAGTACAGAGGAAACCCGATCAGGTCGCTCCGTATCCAACAGCTGCGGGAAGGGTGAATTTTGGTTATCGGCAATTGTCTGCTGAACAAACGAACTGTCAACGACCTGGTCGATTTCCACATCTTTGATACGCTGAACAGCCGTGTTGACGTTTTCTTCATCAGCTATCCCATCTATTGAAACAACAGCAACTTCTGTTTTCGTGATAGTACCGACTTTTAATTTTTTAACATTTAATTCAGGAATCGCCAGCCGTTTACGAATCAGATTCAGATTCGTATCAATATCTTCAACAAACGCTTCTTTAGGTCCAACAACACTAAATTCGATTTCAGGAGTGGATACCTGACGTTTTTGATCAAGTGGAAGCGGAATCAGCAAATATGCCGGGCTGACATTCTCCATGTAAATAAATACAAAACCATTCACAAGCTTATCGTGAATTTTATCCTGACCAGGATTATCCGCTAATTCGGTTTTTGTGAACGGGATATACTCATTTAATTCGCTTAAATCGTTATATATGTACGCTTGTATACGCGGCAGAATATATTTTTCAAGTTTTTCCGGATCAACAGCTGCTTTTAGATAACCTAAATATATTAGGCCTTTTTCATGCTCATGCTGATAATGAATGAAACCATCTTTCTGTTTTAATTCTTTTAACAGCCTGTCAAATTCCCTTTGCACTTTTTCTGTGACGCTTTCTTATTCATGCGAACATCCTTCTGAGCTAAACGATATGTTGACTTTAGCATGAAAAATTAAGTGCGTTATTATTCACCGGCTGGACCAGGGTGCCATATAGTGGTCTTTTAGAATGCTATTCAAAATTAACTTAATCACTTTATTCACTTCAGCATTAGCTTCATTCAACACTATGTTCTTATTCAATTAAATGGCCCTTATATGCGATCGGCGCTATTCCTTATTAGGCAATAGCGCCCGTTTCATGAAGAAACAGAGCTTATATTAACTGGTATTGAGCGCCAACCTTCCTTTTTATCTGGAGTTAAAAGTAATTCACAAGAAAGTCAGACAGATCACAATATACTTAATTTAGTCAAAAGCATAATTCGCTTGAATGAATTGAAAAATCATATTCTATTCCATTTAACGCTTAAAATGATATCCCCACGGCCATTTCCATAATCCTCTTTGTTGCCAAAATTACTTCTTTAATTTTTTCCGAAAATCACCTAGACATCGACCCATCAAAGGTGTAACATAACTATTCGTGATTAAAAAAGCTAAGGAAAGGGGCGTGCCTATAATGCGCTTAAACTTCTCAAGAAACATAATCCTAACCGTATTTATGCTTGGTACTTTTGCCATTGGGATGACAGAATACGTCGTGACAGGTTTATTGACACAGTTTGCTGCAGATTTAAACGTGGATGTGTCAACGACAGGATTGCTGCTGAGTGTCTACGCGATCAGCGTAGCCATCTTTGGGCCACTCCTTCGAATGACAACGATTAAATTTCCACCCAAACCGCTTCTCCTAGCGCTGACGGGTGTATTTATCATTAGCAATATCATTGCTGCCACCGCACCAAACTTTGAGGTCTTATTACTATCACGACTATTATCGGCAACCATGCATGCGCCCTTCTTCGGCTTATGTATGAATTTGGCTGTGAATATATCTAAACCTGAAGAGCGAACAAGAGCGATTGTCGCCGTACAAGGTGGGCTCACGATTGCCGTCATGCTTGGTGTTCCTTTTGGTTCATTTCTCGGAGGAGCACTTGACTGGAGACTTGTTTTTTTGTCTATAGCTATCCTCGGGATTTTGACGTTTGTTGGCCTTTCGTTCGTTACACCGAATGTCAAACCAACGGAAGCTCCGAAATTGAAAAAAGAACTTGGGATCTTTAAAAATAAAAATGCACTCATGGTGATTGCCATTATTGTGTTTGGCTTTTCTGGGAATTTCACTGCATATACGTTCATAGAACCAATGATGCAGGAATTTGCTGATTTTGGCGTGACTGGCATTACGACCGGGTTATTTTTCTTCGGACTTGGTGGTGTCGTTGGAAACCTTGTTTCCGGCAAATTTCAACCCCCTCGTCTAACAGAACGACTTATGGCAGCCTTAGGCATTTTTGCGGTTGTACTTGCGTTGTTTACTTTCTTACTCCCATACGCTCCCTTAACATTTGTGATGTGCTTCTTGTTTGGTGCAGGAGCGTTTGGAGTCGTACCCATCTTAAATTCCAAGATTATTATTGGTGCTCCCGAAGCACCATCCTTATCAGGAACCATTGCAGCCTCCGTCTTTAATTTGGCCAATTCCATCGGTGCAACATTGGGAACCATATTGTTAAACACTGGATTGACGTATACCATGATCACCTTTGTAGCCGCAGGTATGATGTTGTTTGGAATGCTTCTCACAATTTTCATGCACAGAGTTGAAGACAAATCGTTATTCCAGACGCACGGAGAAGTCGAGCAATCTTGAGGCTCGGCTTTCTTTCTATTACTAGGATTATCTTAATAACCTGAGGTACCCAGAAGTCCCGAAATTTCATGTTTGATGTCTTACATTGTTCACCCTTACATGCTAATGGCGCTGTTCCTTATTAGGGAGAAGCGCCCGTTAAAGAAGATAGATATATGTTATGTTGGCAGTAGTGATCTTCAACTTTGCTTCCGATCATTTTTTCAATGTTATTTTTGTAAGGTCTTGGAATTTAGATATTAAGTCTCTTACACATTGCTCACTTTTATATTCACCGTTTCCATTTTTGGACAATGTCCAACCTCGCATACACTTGCTTTAAAAGAGCTTTGGCATCTCCATTCATTATATTTATACTGTTCAAAGTATCTTCATATTGTTTCACAGATTCCTCAGAAGGTATCTTGTCTTCAAACATTAAACATTCTCCTGTCCCATTGATCTGTCTTATTACAGAAGAGCGTTCCATTCCACAATAACTATGCTTGCGGTTATTCCAATAAAGCGCCCTATTGAGGAAGATTGGTTTAAAGATTAGACAGCTTTAAGTGGTACTTTACTCCAACCCACGCTTATACCTTATAAACATAATACCGGAATAAACCACTGTGAAGGTTATTGAAGAAATAAGAAAATTGGATAAACCCCCCGGAAAATAAAACAAAATTCATTATAAAAAATGTGATGTTCACCAAAATCAAGGTAATAACTGTCCTACTCAATAAATTAAAATTTTTCCATTTGGGCGAGCGATCCAACATCAAAGCGAATATCCCCAAAACTAACACAAAAAAGAATCCAAATAACGATACCATTAGACTTTTCTGTTCCACGACATAAGTAGTATAGAAAACAGCAGCAGATAACACAGCAAACAGTAAAATACTAATCCACATCTTAATACCGATTGTCCAATTCATTTTTCCCCTCTTTTTAAAAACGATTTTATTCCGTAATTGGATCCATTATAACTGATTTTAGCACCATCATTTTATTAGGGAAATGCGCCCGATTACTGAATAGTCTTTTCCGATATTTAGCTGGTATTGAAGAACAAAAGGTAACCATCACTTTTGCTACTACTACCACTGCATTATACACGATAAAACAGTTTCGCTACAATGGAACTAGAGAATGTTTCAAAAAGTGAGTGATTCCATTGTCCAACATTTTGCTAATTGAAGATGATACAAGCTTGTTTCAAGAAATAGAGGAACGCCTTTCCAGTTGGGATTATGAAGTATACGGTGTAAGTAGCTTTAATGAAATCATGCAAGATTTTACAAGCCTAAAACCAGATTTGGTTATTATTGATATACAATTGCCGAAATACGATGGTTTCCATTGGTGCCGGATGATTCGGACGCACTCCAATGTTCCCATTATCTTTTTATCTTCCCGCGATCATCCGACCGATATGGTCATGTCGATGCAGCTTGGCGCGGATGATTATGTTCAGAAGCCGTTCCACTTTGATGTATTGATTGCAAAAATACAAGCGATCCTCCGACGCGTTTATGATTACAACACGGACCAAATAGAACTGCGCACGTGGAATAGCGCGACGCTTGATTATGCCAAAAATACAGTAACCAATCAGAAAGGTACGATTGAGTTAACGAAAAATGAAATGTACATTCTGAAAGTTTTAATCGAGCGTAAAAACGAAATTGTCAGCCGCGAAGAAATCATCCAGAGGCTTTGGGATGACGAACGTTTCATTAGTGACAATACCTTGACCGTCAATGTGAACCGGCTGCGAAAGCGGTTGGATGAACTCGCATTAGGCCGTTTTATCGAGACAAAAGTCGGGCAAGGCTATCAGGCAAAAGAGGTGGCCCAACCAAATGATTAAAAAGTACTTAATCGAGCGATGCAGCTGGCTAATCCTATTTATCGGGCTACAACTGCTTACGATTTTTATTGCCCTGATCGACCCGAGTATCACCGTCCGTCCCGTGTTATATATTGTTTTTTTATCGACTGTTATCCTGGTTGTATTTGTCATCGTCCGCTATCAAAAGGAAACAGCATTTTACAAACAACTACGGGATAGCGATGACGACTTAACGGATATAAGAAAAGGAACGAGTCCGTTCGAAAAAATCGTTGAAGAACGACTTGATGAGCAAACGAAACAGTACAAAAATGAGCTCACGCAGCACCATATAAAATTGGAACAGGAAAAAGATGAGCTTTTATCGTGGATTCATGAAGTGAAAACACCATTAACCGCCATGCAGCTTATGATAGAACGCGTAGAAGATAAAAAGGTTAAAGAGCAATTAAAGTACGAATGGCTGCGAATGTACCTGCTTCTTGATCAGCAGCTGCATCAAAAGCGCATTCCTTTTATGGAAAACGACTTATATATCGAACAAACCAGCCTGGAACCATTGATTTTCCAAGAAATAAAAGCATTACAGTCCTGGTGTATGCGCAAAGGGATTGGCTTTGAGGTTTCTTTAGAAATAGAGGAGGTATTAACGGATGCCAAATGGCTTGCCTTCATTATTCGGCAGCTGTTAACCAACGCCATCAAATATACGGAAAGTGCTGATATTTCGATCACCAGCTATCGTGAACAACAGCACACAACGCTCGCCATCCAGGATCACGGCAGAGGTATTGATGTCAAAGACTTGCCGCGCATTCTTGACCGTGGTTTCACCTCGACGACTGCCCACCAGGACACCGCTTCATCTGGTATGGGGCTCTATTTGGTTAAAAATGCAATAAAGCCATTACACATCAAGATCGGTGTCCAATCCAATGTCGGAGAAGGCACAACATTTACATTAACATTCCCCAACAAAAATGAATTTGTTGCGATTACTGGCATGTGACAAGATTGTCACATGCCAGTATCATTTGTTCGGTGAATCGTAGGAAAAATGGATGGCATACGTTTATGATGGAAATAGTTTAAAGGAGTGAGGACATGATGTTACAAGCAATGAAAATTCATAAAAGCTTTGGAAACAAATTTAATAAACAAGAAGTCTTAAAAGGGATTGATATTAACGTCGATAAAGGCGAATTCGTCAGTATTATGGGGGCATCTGGTTCTGGAAAGACAACACTGCTTAATGTGCTTTCTTCCATTGACCGGGTAAACCGAGGAACGATCATCATTCAAGGACAGGAATTAACATCGATGAAAGATAAACAGCTCGCAACATTCCGTAAACATCATTTAGGATTTATTTTTCAGGAGTATAATTTGCTTGATACGCTGACCGTCAAGGAAAATATTTTACTGCCACTGTCCGTTAATAACGTATCGAAAAAAGAGGCGAACCAAACGTTTAAGGAAGTAACAGACGAGCTCGGCATCTATGACATCCGGAATAAGTATCCGAATGAGCTTTCCGGCGGACAAAAGCAGCGCACATCGGCAGCGCGTGCGTTCATCCACGAACCAAGCATTATTTTTGCAGATGAACCGACTGGGGCCCTTGACTCGAAATCAGCATCCGATTTATTAGATAAACTGAACAACTTAAATCACACACGGGACGCAACGATTGTTATGGTCACCCACGACCCGGTCGCTGCCAGCTATTCAGGACGGGTTGTTTTTATCAAAGACGGCCAAATGTATACCCAGCTCAATAAAGGTGATCAAACACGGCAGACCTTTTTAAAAGACATCATGACAACACAAGGTGTCCTGGGCGGTGTTTATAATGAGCATTAAACGTCTGATTTGGCAAAGTCTGAAGAAGAATATCCGGAGCTACTACCTGTACGTATTCGCCTTGACCTTTAGTGTGGCGCTATATTTTGCATTTGTCACGCTGCAGTTTGATCCGGCATTGGACACCATGTCGGGTACCGCAAAAGGATCAGCGGGAATTTACGCCGGATCAGTATTACTTATCGCCATTGTCACCGTATTTCTGTTATATGCCAACAACCTGTTTATTAAACGTAGAAGTAAAGAGATCGGTTTATTTCAGTTGATTGGTATGACAAAAGGCAAGATTTTTCGCATTTTGAGTATCGAAAATAGTGTCCTTTATGCCGGATCGATAGTCATTGGCATTTTTCTCGGTTTTGCTGGTTCGAAACTGATCAAACTTATTTTCTTCCAAATAACGGGGATTGATCAGGTTGCGGCATTAAATTTTTCAGCTAAAGCCACGGGACAGACGCTGCTTGTCTTTCTCATCATTTACCTGTTCATTATGGTCATGAACTATTTGTTTATAAACCGGCAGAGCGTTCTGTCCCTGTTTCAGATAAGGTCCAAATCAGAGAACGTGAAAAAAATGTCGATTATGCAGATACTGATCGGAATTATTGGTATTGGACTTATTATGACCGGATATTATTTATCCACGAAACTATTCAGTGGAGATATTGATAACCAGCTCTTTTTTGCGATGTTGAGTATTTTAGGTTCGGTTATCATTGGCACCTACTTGTTTTTCAAGGGATCGGTCAGCTTTATCCTGCAGCTAATTCGCAAATCGAAAGCCGGCTACTTATCGATTAACAATGTGCTATCCTTGTCGTCGATCATGTTCCGCATGAAGTCGAATGCTGTACTGTTGACGGTCATAACAACCGTTTCTGCTTTGGCAATCGGCTTATTATCGCTCACGTATATTTCCTATTATTCAATGGGAAAATCGGCCCAGCAGATAGCGCCTAATGACTTTTCCCTTACAGATGCAGATGATGCCGATAGTTTTATGGAAGAGTTGAATGCGGAACAAATCGGATATGAAGAAACGCGGATTGATTTTATAACTGTCCGTGCCGATATAACAGACGCTCTGGAATCGGCTCTGAGCAATTTTAATGGTGAACTGGAGAATACCAGGATAGTGGTCGTCAGTGACCAAGCAACAGCGGACATCAATGTTTCGCTGGATGAAGCGGCCCTTACCGGGGTCGGTGGTTCCATTTCGCAATTCCTTTCCTTTCAAGAGGAGGGCAACATAACCCTGTCCAGTCAAACCAGTACCATTTTACAATGACGGCGGACACCCTAGCATATTATTTTTCCTTTAACATTGAATACTTTCGATAAAACTTATAGAAATAGCTACCAAAGATAACAGCCAGAATTACGGGAGACAACTTCAATAGAACAAATGGTGTTTCAAATATAAATGCTTTCCAAAATAATACGCCATTCATACTCCAAAGACCTTCATGATATAATGGTCCCGAATCCGTGTATAGACCGAAAGACATAGCTAAAAACATGATACCCAACGAAAAAGAATAACCCATTAATCGTTTATAATAATTACCCTTTGATTGACAATCCGAAAAGATTTCACTTTGACCATCGTCTTTTTTTTGCCAATAGCGAGTCCCACCAAGCAAGGTGTCTGTTATATAATTCCAGCCGAAGTCTTCGTATATCCCTTTGTATTCTTCAAGCTTTGTCTTTGGTAAATATTCTTGATAATCAAGTCGCATAACATATCTCTTATTGGTTTTTTCGAAAGTATATATTCCTAATCCACTAATATTTGTACAACGATAACCTTTTTGTAATTGCTCGTTCAGCCATTGCTCTTCTTTTTCAATATCAAAAAATACCTTTACACTCTTCATTTGATTCACTTCCTTCATACAAGGATAAAATATGCACTAGCCTCTCTTGTTCCATGTTCAAAACGGCGCGTCCTTCTTCCGTAATTTTATATATTTTTCTCCGGCCTGACTTTCCGACAGGTTCAATCCAGCCATGTTTATTCAAGTTTTCATTTGCGCCGTATAATGTACCAGCTGCTAAAACAACGGTACCATTACTTAATTGTTCTATCTTCTGCATGACTGCATAGCCGTGGAGTGGCTCACGTAGAGCTAGTAAAATATAGTGCATGGTTTCAGACAACGGCAATAATTTATGTTTCATACTTTTTCCCTCTATTCGGCTTAACTATATAGTTTGACTTTATAAAAACATAATACAGTTCAACTGAATAGTCAACAGTATTTTTAAAATTCATCGAAGTAACATAAAGTAAAATCTTAATAACAAAGCAAAATTTAATCCAAAAAAGTCGATTTCTATTACGTAGGAAAATCGACTTCTTGTGCTAATCTTATGGAAATCCCCTTTAGACAAATTACATCTAAAGGGGGCGAAAGGATAATACGTTTTTATTAACTGTTCGATTTCATTTTAAATGTGAGCACCTTGACATGCGTGAAAAATAACGGGAGCAGGATCAGAAAAATCACCCGCTACTTTTGTAACATGCATGCAGCGGGGTTTCATTTGATCGGTGGCAGCTGATCGCCAAATCTCCAGCAGTCGGTCAACATAATTCGAAAATTTGCTGCTTACTAAAACATTCATACTCGGAACATTTTCAATTGCAAGATCATCCATAAAGTGATGGGCGAATTCAATCATCTCGTTTTCCGCCAAATTTTTCGTGCCCTCAATGGTAATAAAGTTTTCGCCATTCACGATTCACCTTAGAATAATTCGGTAATCTGTTCATAGCTCCCATAGAATCCTGCTCCCTTTCCGATGCTTTATCATACGTCCCCTGTTTATCGGGAATGCGGCTGAATGCCAATAATCCTCCAAACATACCAGATTCATGCATAGCCTCTCAACAAAAAGAAAAGCTAACCGGTAGAGAGGGTGAGAAAAATGAACAAGAATTTGATTGATTGGCCTACATTTATCGGTGCTTTATTTCTGCTCTTGGCTGTCTCCATCCCCTTGGCACTTTTCCCTGAAATAGGCAAGGAAGTCGTCAATATGGCCAATGATTTCATGACGGGGAATTTCGGTGTGATGTATTTGATTTTTGGTCTGGCCGCTTTTGCCTTTCTGATTTATGTTGCATTCAGCAAAAACGGTCATATCAAACTTGGTGATAAAGATGCTGAAAAAGAATTCGGCACGATATCATGGGCTGCCATGCTGTTTGCTGCAGGTATCGGTTCAAGTATCCTTTATTGGGCGATGATTGAGTGGGCATACTACTATCAGGGTCCGCCGTTTGGGATTGAAGGTGAATCGCAGGAAGCAGTCGATTGGGCATCGGCATACGGTATATTCCACTGGGGACCAATCGCCTGGGCCATCTATACATTGCCGGCTTTACCGATTGCTTATTTTTATTACGTTCGGAAAAAGCCTGTCCTGAAAATAAGTGAAGCTGTCAGACCTGTTCTCGGCCGATTAGTTGATACACCACTTGGCGTCGTGATTGATGTTTTGTTCATGTTTGGCCTGATGGGTGGTGCTGGAACGACGCTTGCGCTGGGAACGCCGATGATTGCAGAAGGGGTTCATGACATAACCGGGTTGCCGGTCAACCTGGGGATGCAAGCGGTTATTATGCTGATTTGCACAAGTATTTTTGCGATCAGTGCCTACTCCGGTTTGCGCCGTGGGATCAAGGTACTAAGTGATATTAACCTATGGCTGGCAATCTTTGTCCTCGCGTTCATCTTTCTGTTCGGACCAACGCTGTTCATCAGTGAAACCACATTCACAAGTCTCGGCCTCATTTTGGATAACTTTTTCAAAATGGCTACATGGCTTGAACCATATGCGAATGTTGGCGGTTTTACAGAATCAGGCTTTCCGGAATCATGGACCGTCTTTTATTGGGCATGGTGGCTTGTCTATGCACCTTTTGTCGGGCTGTTCGTTGCCCGTATTTCCCGAGGACGAACCATTCAGGAAATGATTTTCGGTACGATGGTGTATGGAACCATCGGCAGTGTTCTGTTTTTCGGGATAATGGGCAACTTCGGCTTACACCTGCAGTTAACCGGAAGTTTTGATGTGATCGGCTTTATGAATGAAAATGGTGCGCCAGCTGCAATTATTGCCATTATGAATCAGCTGCCAATGGCGGGTCTAATGGTATTGGTGTTTACTGTTCTGGCAATTATTTTCCTTGCGACAACATTTGATTCATCGTCGTACATTCTCTCTGCTGTAGTTCAAAAAGAAGTACAGTCTGAACCATTGCGCTGGAACCGCCTGTTTTGGGCGTTCACCTTATGCCTGATGCCACTGGTTCTCATGTTCATCGGTGATTTGCAGACATTGCAGACAGCGAGTATTGTAGCCGGCTTTCCGGTCCTGTTCATTATGGGTCTGTTAGCCTGGTCGTTTATGAAGGCATCCAACGAGGATATACGCGCTTCCAGGGACTATGAGCCGCCTACGATCCATATCAATCGACGCGAAATATTGGAACGGATGCGCAGCCGGAAAAAGAAACGTTCGGCACTTGAAGCATTGGAAGACAGAAATATTGATGATTAAACAGGCAGAGGCAAAGCATTGCCCCTGCCTGAATTGAAAGGGGGCGAATGGATGGATTGGCTTTCTCTCATTCCCTTTGTGATTGTAATCGGACTCTCGATCTGGCTAAAGAAAATTTTACCCGGACTTGTACTGGGTCTGCTCGTTGGCGGACTGCTGGTGGAGTTCAGTGTACTGGGCGGAACACAAAAAACAGTCGACTATATTGTGACAACTTTATCGGATGCCAACAATATCAAAATCATTGCCTTTCTTTATTTATTCGGCGGTCTGATCGGCATGATGCAAATTTCAGGCGGCATTAAAGGCTTTTCCGAATGGATCGGTGATAAAATTGATTCACAGCGCGGATTGCTCAGTCTGGTGTGGCTGACACTGCCGTTTACATTCATGATGCCAATGTTCCGGATTATGATGATTGGTCCGGTAGTGAAATCACTCATGAAAGATATGAGCATCTCCAAACGCAAGGTCGGGTTTACCATGGACGTATCGACAAGCTCGGTTATCGTCCTTTTACCTGTTGCAACAGCGTTTGTCGGTTTCATGGTTTCACTCGTGGAGAGCGGTGTCCAAAAATATAACATTGGCATGGATCCATACCAGATTTTCCTGCTCAGCATTCTGTTTAATTTTTTTGCCATTGTGATGCTCGTCATCGGACTTATTCGGACATTCTGGTCATCATCGGAAAAAGAGAGGTCCAAAAAGCAGACAGACGAGGAAAATAACGGTCATGACTACCATCGGGCCGGTATTGAAAAAGAGCTGTCGACAGTAAAATCCCAGCCATGGAATTTGATTGTTCCTCTATTTTTACTGTTGGGTCTGACATTGTTTCTTTTATGGCAGGATGGCGTGGCAAATGGGGCGGATACTTTTTTCGAGGCATTTTCGGAAGGCGACGCAACGTTTGTTATGCTGCTTGGCGTATTTGTGACATTGATTCTGACGTTTGTGTTTTATATGATTCGCCGGCAATCAATGGAAGAATCAATTTATCATTTTTATGATGGCGGCAATCAGCTCATGCAGGCAATTATATTGCTGATTCTTGTTTGGGCGTTGTCACTTGTCACAGAAGATCTTGGGTTTTCACAATTTATTAATGCCACACTCGGCTCATTCCTTCCCGGTTTTACGATACCAGCGATTGTATTTATCCTGGGAGCAATCGTCAGTTATTTTATCGGATCATCCTGGGGCACATGGGGAATCATTATGCCGCTCGGTATGGCACTGGCAGTCTCCACGGGGGCGTCAATTCCTTTGACAGTCGGTGCTGTATTTGCCAGTGGTTCATTCGGAGCCATGACCTCACCACTCGGGGATACGACGATTACCACTGCTTCTATTCTGGAAATGCCACTGGTCGATTATGCTCGCTATAAATTAAAAATCTGTGCTGTCGGTGCCGGGATAGCGGTGGCGATTTATCTTGCTGTCGGTTTCTTTTTTGTCTGATTGAATGTAGAACAGGAAACCCCCCGCCATTACTGCAAGTGTTTCGGCGAGGGGGTTTCCTGATTCTCTTCATCGATTTCTTTAAACATAGCCCGTTGCGTTTGCATTTGTGCAATCTGATTATTTAAATCGTTCAGTTGGGTTCTGAGCTGATTCATTTGTGAGTTGGCATTCAGTTGAGATAAGATTTCCTGAACATCTGATGACAACTGATTGAATTCCTTTTTCGTAGCGGGCTGGGCGTCACTTTTTAAAGTGAAGCCGACTTGTCCATTTGGTTCAAGCGTTGCCCATTCCACGTCATCAAGGCTTTGAACATTATTGATCCGCAAATTCATCTCCAGCTGGTCAACCGTCATACGCAGTTTTTTCAGGTTTTGTTCAATGATGTTGCCATTTTCGATGAGCACCTTTGATTTGCCGGTGATGATTTTTTCAAATATATTCCCTTTCACCTGGATATATTCCATAAAAAACAACGTGCCAACGAGAATTCCTCCAACAGCCAGTGTGACCCAGATATTTTCACCGGCAACGGGCTGGATGAGCAGGGACCCGATCCCAATCATGATAGCCGTTTGCGGGAGCGTCATTTGAGAGATCGATTTTCTGCCGGCAAGTCTCAGGAGAAATGTGCCGCCCAGAACAATGAGTACAGCTTTCCATATCCAGTCGAATTCCACTGTATCAAACTCCTTTCTACGGATAGTTTGATTGGAATACGTTATCTTATGCACGTCTCACAAGATTCAGCCGGTAACACTTTCTCGTCCTTTCTCACCAGAAAAAACTGCCCCGATAATAGCCTCAGGACAGTTATAATGGTTCCATTATTTATTCATTTTAGAGAAAAAATCTGCCAGCGGATCTTCATTCGGATCATCCGGTTCTTCATGGTTTGCATCATGTAAATTATCTAAATTATCAACGTCGACCGCATCCAAATCAGGCTTGGGTTCTGAAACAGCTTCTTCAGGTTTTGGTTCTTCATATGGCTCAGCTTCCATAGGCTGGTTGCCGTTCAACGTAGACATAATCGCTGTCGCCCGCATCGGATCCTGCAGCAGTTGATAAACGATTGTCCCAATCAGTGCTTCCGATTGTTCGTGTTTCAGCCAATTTTTTTGTTCCTTGGTAAGCTGACGGGGAAGCGGAATTGTGATCGTTTCGCGTTCCCGGGCAAATGTTTCATTGACACCGTTCAGAACATATTGGGCAATCTGACTGGAAAAGTTGCGGCGTTCGGTTTCTTTCAGTTTCTGCAGCTGTTTCAAAAGATAATCGGGTGTATCGGACGGAATGCGGAATGTAATCGACTGTCCGCGTTCAATACTTTTTTTAGATCCTTGCATGGTATCACCCTACTCTTCTTTCGTTGCGGCTGCTTCCTTTGCCTCGGCCTGGGTCTGTTTATTCACAACATCCATAATCAGCTTATAATAGGCATTGGCCATCATCCAAATGCTTTCTTGTTCGTCTTCAAAGAAATCAATGTTAAAGCCGTCCAATTTGTTATTAAGGGCTTTAATATAATCTTTCAGTACAGCTGATCCGCCCCCGACGAAATAGCAAATTTCCGACTGGGAATTTTTTTGCCAGACATTACGGAGATTCCGGTATTCCTTTTTGGCCAGTTCCAGCAAAACGCGGTCCGTGATATCATGGATGTTCGTCCGGCTGCCTTTGACCATAATGTGATGGCGGTCGTTTTTTCGTGTGATGATATCGACAACATCACGGCGGCTGTCCAGTTCCACACCATGCCTTGTCCTGATTTCATCGCGGATCTCTTCCAATGATTCAGCAACACCGAGTGGAAACCCCTGCGCTTTATCATCATCAACATTCCGGTTGCGGATAACGGCTATATCGGTTGACAGTCCGCCAATATCCTGAATCAAAATTTGCTTATCGATCAGTTCTTTATTAATCACGTTCAATTCATTATCCATAATCAGGTTCACGTATGCGGCAAAGCCTTCCGGGTATACCTTGACTTCATCAAATTTAATGTTCACTTTTTTGCCCTGATGTTGGGGTGTAACCAGGAATTCAATTTGGTGCACCGATCCGAGCAGATGTGAGCGATAGCCTACATCTTTCCCTTCCTTCACTTCTTTTAACGGTAGTCCGGTTCCAAGGGTGTAATTTGCATCGATTACACCATTCTTGCCTTTCTTAAAGGTATTACTGCTGACAGCGTCCAATGCAATTGATGCAAACAGCATAATTAATGTCTGGTCTTCCTCGGATTTGCTGCTTCCCTGGTCAAGTTCAGTGGAGTTATTCGTTTTCGTTGCCAGTGTGCCGACACGATACACCGCATTGTTCTCCTCAAGTGCAGGGGAGTGAACCCGGATGTGCAGGTTATCAATCGGATCTTTCTCATCCAGGTCTTCAATACCGATGACCGGCCTGTCCTCAATATCCTGTGCAATAACATTCGGTATGTAATAGGCATTTTCCATTTTGCCGAAATTTGCTTTGACGGCATCGTTTCCTACATCGACTGCTGCTATTCTTGAATCTTTCATATTATGATGCTCCTCTCGAGAAAAATAGATTTTATACTTTTTCTATTAAAGCCCCTTTACTAATAGGATAATCTTTTTCATCATAATACGCAATCAGACTTTTTTTGTATTCTTTTTTGTTTTCTTGTATACATTTATCGCACACGTTGTTATATCAGTTTGTGTACGTTTCTGTTTACTTGAATACAGTTTTGATCACTTTTGTGTACTTATTGTGTACATGTGTGCAATTTTGTGTATAAAAATTTCTCCTTCAGTGAATGTACAAATAAAAAAATACGCCCCCTTTTATGGGACGCATTTATCTTAAACAACATTTTCCTTTTTAACCTGCTTACTTCTCAGCTGGCCGCATGCTGCATCAATGTCCGCACCGTTTTCCCAGCGCACACCGCAGTTTAGGCCATTCTCTTTTAATGTTTCATAAAAAGCCTGAATGGTTGATGAATCACTGCGCTGATACTGGTCATGCTCACTGACTGTGTTGTATGGAATCAGATTCACATACGATAAGTGCCGCTTATCAGACAGCAGTTCAATCAGCTCTTCCGCATCTTCCTTATGATCGTTGACATCTTTGAGCATGATGTACTCGTATGTGATCCGGTGTTTTACATTCTCCAGATAATAATCAACGGCCTTCATCAACTTTTCAATCGGGAAGGCACGATTGATTTTCATGATTGATGTACGTAATGCATTATTTGGTGCGTGCAGCGAGATAGCCAGATTGACCTGTGTACCGGTATCCGCCCACTCATAAATTTTATGGGCAAGCCCGCTCGTTGATACCGTGATGTGTCTGGCTCCGATATTCAGCCCTGCATCGTCATTGACAACATTAATGAAATCCATCAGGTTGTTGAAATTATCAAACGGTTCACCGATTCCCATGACAACGATATGGCTGACGCGCTCATCCTCGTCCTTTATGTCCATATCTTTTTGCACATTCATGATCTGTTCAACGATTTCACCGCTATTCAAGTCGCGGTTTTTCCGCAGCAGTCCGCTCGCACAGAATGAACAGCCGATATTGCAGCCGACCTGCGTCGTGACACAAACGGAAGAACCGTAATTAAAACGCATCAATACGGTTTCAATCAAATTGCCATCAGACAATCTGAAAAGATACTTAATCGTACCGTCCTCAGATTCCTGCTTGATTTCCTCTTTCATCGTATGCAGGACAAAATTTTCCTCGAGCAGCGCAATCGTTTCTTTATTAACATTTTTCATCTGGGCAAATTCATTAATGCGTTTTTTATACAGCCAATTCCATACCTGGTCTGTACGGAAACGGCGCTGGCCTTGATTCGTAAGCCATTTTTCCAATTGGTCATATGTCAAAGCGTAAATGGATTTTTTGCTCATGTATCTCCCTCATTTCAGAACGTTCCGATGGTCTATTGTACTATAATAGTGGATCAAGAGCAATGTGGCAAGTGGAGCGTCTCTAATATAGAAAGGGGAAGATAAATCTTTTATTAACTATTTGTGTAAAGAGACGCCTCTAACATTCTAGGGGTCTCTCTTCAATCTAAAAATACTTCGCAGCCAACAGTTCCGCCGTTCGTGCAGCAAGCGCCTGTGTCGTCAACGTCGGATTTGGACCACCAAGCGAATTGTTATCAGCACTGTTATCGGCAACATAAAGCCGCTCCACCTGATAGGCTTCACATGATGGATCAACGACATGCCCCATTCGCATTGTGCTTTGCAGGTGGATGTAGTAATTCGCTGGCATATCCGCCCGGTGAACGCTGTTGGCACCTGCCTGCTGTAATATATCGGTGGCGATTTTGTTTAATTGTTCCCGTCTTTCTTTCGATTTTTTGGTTGGCTCATAGTGAACGCGTGGTACGGCGCCATGCTCATCCTGAATATGCGGGTCCAGTTCAACCCGGTTATGAAATGCTACCTCATCATCGGTAATGGCAGAAAGAGTGAGCGTCCGGCTGTAGCCCTCCATAGCATTGGCCAGTTCAGAACCGACAAGTCTGCCGCGCTGATCCCACATGTCTGAACCGTCGTGATGAAGGCTGTTATAGCCAAATTGACTGAATCCAAACACTTGCATAGCTGATAGCCCGGGACTCTCCCCGATATTTTCAATCATGCCGAGACCAGGATAATCAAGCCGTGCGCCTGAGGTATGCCCAACAAATGGATTCGTCGTGCGACTGCCGACAACCTCCATTAACGTTTCTTCATCAAAAGTCCCTGTTATCAAATCAAAGTAATGATTCGTCAAACCTCGGCCGACCCAAGGATTATATGGCAAATCAGAGTTCAGCCAAAGACGTGGCGTTTCAATAACCCCGCCCGCCATCACGACGACGTTCGCACGTAATTCCTCCATTTCACCTGTCCACGTATCCCGGATCCTGACGCCTGTCGCCCGCTGATTTCCACTGGCATTAAATTCTGTTAAAACCTTTGTCACAAATGTATTCGGCCTGAACGACACATTTCCGGTCTTCATTGCCAACGGTACATAGCTAACCGTTGTTGACCGTTTTGCCATTTTTTCAAGCGTCGGGCCATACGGGCACCCCTGACCACAATGACCGCTTAATGTACAGCCTTCCATATGGCTGATTTCTTCCATCGAATAGTTTGGATCCATTAAATGTTCATTCGGCGGCAAAATAGCATTTGGCTGCGGACGGTATCCGCTGGTCGTAACATCTAACGTTTTATTCAGAGAAAAACCGGCCTTTTCCGCCCCATAGTAAAAAAGTGCTTCCTTCGTAGTGGTTGGTGCAAATTCAACGGGTAATGTCGCTTCCACTTTTTCATAGTAGGGAACGAGGTCATCGTAATTAATCGGCCACTCATTATCAATCGCTTCCGGAAAAGCCCGTAGTGAGTTGGCATAGTAATGCAGAGTTCCCCCTCCAATGCCTGAACTTTGCCATAACAACGACCGATCAGGAACGTTCCGGTACCAGGGCGCGCGTCTCCTGTCAGCCGCGCCCCAACGGAATTTGCCGCTGACCAGATCATCCATATCATTTTCAAGTCTTGTTATCTGCTGGCGATAAAGTGACCCATCCAAATCACCTGGATCAGAGCTTTCTTTGGCAACACCGCGATTCTTATTGGGTTCAGGCCATTTTTTATTGCCGTACCAGGGGCCTGCTTCTAGAACCAGCACATTGATACCTGATTCGCCAAGCTCTTTGGCCACCACAGGTCCGCCAGCACCAGCTCCGATTACAATCACATCAGCATCTATTTTCATGTCTTCACCTCCGCCATAGTTATTAAAAAACCGCGGAAATCACGGTAACCTAAAGATACTCCTGGATAGCCAACCTGCTGCCAGCTCAGAGGGAACCATTCAAGGCAGCGATCTTCTGGAGGGCAGAGCCGCGTTGACCCATATGCCGACCATTCTGAATAATAACCAAACATGGAAAAGCGATTTAAGGCATCCGTGACATGTTTGACCATGCCGGCATTATTTTGAAACGGGGATGGTAATAAGTAAAGGTCGACTTCAAGGTTCTCGAGTGCGGATAACGTTCGAATGCGATCTTCCCGGGAAAGACACGAAAACATCCGTCCGCCGGGAAAAAGACTTTGCGAATAGGCTTGTGCCTGATGTGTCATCACAAGCTGTGTTGCAGCAGCGTCCAACATAATCGCTGTGGGGTAACTAAGCGGGATAGTAAAGTGATGTAGTTGCTGCTGAACCGATACGTAATGATCCAACGCATAGATGATGTAGTCATGAACCCCCATATCTGTATAAGGAAATCCATTCGCTTCCTGTACTGATGGTACTAAGGCATCTGTCAGCGCCTGAAAACTCGCATGCACATATTCGTGTGAATAGCTATTAAAACTTATGACGTTTCACCCCCCTCACATTTAACAAACTATTACTAACGTATTGTTCAGCTTCCTCTTATATGACCAGATTTCGAAAACTTTCCCTCCCGTTATTTTCAGAATGTATCGTTAAGAAAAATAAGAAATACATTTGGCCAAATAACATACAGGGGGCACTTAACGCATAGTATTTAAGGGTGTATATGTATCTAAATTATCTACGTTCTATCACCGTCCTATCGATGGTGATAAATTTTACTTCAGGAGGGATCATGTGAACCAAATGGAACACAAGCCATACGCCCAGCTGCCCCACAAAAAAGCCACCTTCATGGCGTTTGTCGACGCAGTCATTCCACCACCCTTGGGAGGCGTGTCTATTCAGCTGGATGACTACCTGGTGTGGATATTGGATCATCACATTTCGATGCAGGAAAAGTTGAGTGTCAAAACGGTCCTTTTATCAACGCCAGCAGCTGCGATGCTTGATGCATCCGCCACACAACTCATGGCACTCAAAGGTATGAAAACTTCGGCTGATTTGCCCACTTATCCTCAAGAAGGGGCATTTGCAGCGCTTTGGCCCAGTGACCGGTTTGAAGCCATTCGTTTATTGGAGACCCTTCAAATTGATTTGGAAGCCCTGCCCTCCCCGTACCGTAACAACGCCGACCTGGTCAAAAATATCGTGACATTTCTTCATCAAATGGCTATGTTTGGCTATTATTCAGAATGGTTTGCTTATGGTTCGACACGACTGGCTTATCCTGAAGATCGTGTGCTTGAAGGAAGATCCTTCACATGGGATTTGGTGGACTACCCTGGTGTTTCATACGGCTATCGTGCACTTCGGGGATTTCCGGTTGTCGAATTTACTGAAAAGGAGATATGATAAATGAGCAGAGATGCAGATGTGATCATCATTGGGGCCGGTGCTGGCGGTGCCGTTGCTGCCAAAGAGCTTAGTGAATTGGGAATCAACGTCCTTGTTCTGGAGGCAGGTCCTTGGTACGGCAATCGCCAATGGGAAAAACCGAACCAGTATCGTGGCCCTGTCAGCAGTTCAAATCCTGATGACTTGGACGTTAACCTTTTGCGGCAGCAATATACCCGATATGAACATACGATGAATGATATTGTTGCCGGACGCTTCCGCTGGGGTCCGGCAGATCGCCGCCGGCCGACATGGTACCGAAATATCCCGGAACAAGGAATGGCCTGGCAAAACGCCGGTGTCGGCGGGACAACACAACATTACTGGGCAAACTCACCACGTGCCTATAAAATGGCGATTGATGACGTCTGGCCGATTTCCTATCGGGAATTAATCCCCTACTATCAAAAAGTTGAAGATACACTGCCTGTCCGACCTGCCCCTGCCACACCAAAAGAAGAATTGTTTTACTACGGAGCCGAAAAAGCGGGCTGGTCCTTGCTTGATACCTTAAATCCTGTTTCGCCCGGCTACCGGCCACAGCCAAATGCCATTCTGCCCCCTAATGAACGGTTAATGGATCCTCATACGAGTCTATATGAATTATCCCACATGGAAGGCTGTACACTGGCCGGGCATTGCGTCAATGGCTGTCCATATGGGTCATCCATTGATAAAGTGGCCAAACGCTCAACCCACGTCAGTTATGTCCCTCAGGCACTCAGGACTGGGAATGTCGAAATCCGGCCCAATACATACACAACTAAAATTCTAACCGATCGTCATCCAAATGAAGGTATCATCGCCAACGGTGTCCAATTTCGGGATACATGGACAGGTGAAACCGGGGAATTGTACGCAAAAACCGTTGTCATGGCGGCAGGTTGTATCGAAAGTCCACGGCTGTGGCTTAATTCGGATCTGCCCCATAATGATTGGGTTGGTCGCGGTCTGACAACCCATTATTGGAATTGGGTAACCGGCGTCTTCGATGAAAAAGATCTTATGCGTATACTGGGGCAGAACCATGTTGATCCAAATGTCGGTCACACATCCGCTGCCCGATTGGACTATCCGGGACTTGGCGTTATCCAGCCATCCGGACTCAGCCCTGGTTTGTTTTCATCGTTAACGTTTGGGTTCAGCCAAAGCGGGGATGCCTCCCATAACAAGCTGTCACCTGACACTCCGTGGGATTTAGAGGGAAGGTTAACAGGAAATGAATTGCAAAAATGGATGGACAATTACCGAAATACGTTAAGCTTTTTAATCCTTGCCGATGACCAGCCACATAAACAAAACGGTGTCACGGTTGATCCTTTGATAAAAGATGAACATGGACCGGTGCCTGTCGTTCAATATAAAGCCAGCAAGCAAGATGCCATGAAACGATATGAGTTAGCCAGAATCACCACAGACATCTTGCGTAAAGCCGGAGCGAAGAAGGTGATCAGGACTAACTGGCCCGCAACCTTATTTGCCCATATGGAATCCACCATGCGAATGGGCTATGTTGCGGACAGCAATTGTGAAGCGTACCAGGTCAAGCGGCTGTTTATCGCTGACAACAGCGTCCACTATAATGGGATTGGCGGACCGAATCCCACGATGACGACACAAGCGTTGGCTACCAGAACAGCCGAAAAATTGGCGATGAAATATTTTGGCTGAAGCACTGCTGCTTGGATCGGAGAGCTATTTCACTTGCTTGCTTCACGCCTCTTTATTTAACGACAATTGTATTCCATATTAAAAGGGGTTACGCCGCATTTCATGCGTCGTAACCCCTGTGGTCCGATTCATTTAACCATTAATCAGAAGAAAAAGCCTCACTAATTGACGGCTCACTTCGCCTTCACGTTTGGTGGTTCTTTCATAACCCCTGTTACTTTGTCCTCTGTCACATGTACCTGACATGTTTTGCCTTCGTTGTTAACAAATTTAAAGACACCGTTGTTAAAATCTGTGCCAATTTCTTTATAGAATATACCTTCGTAAAGGTTATTTTTTGATCGGGTGAAACTAAGGCTATAACCGTCTTGATCCTTTTGTAAAAATCCGCGTACACCCTTTTCATAAGAGGTGTCATCTGCGCTTTTCAGTCTCCGATCCACGGATACAACGTGAATATCAATAAACGTTATCTCACGCAGCAAAAGATTCACAAAAGAGCCTTTCGTTATTTCTTCCCATCTCTTTTGCGGGCTTTGACCAACAATGATTTGTGTAACATTATGGTCATGCGCGACTTCTTTAATTGCCTTAACAGATGATTTTTTTTCATTGTCGCGAAGAATAAATTCATCGACATCAAATTCCTCGCACAACTCTTTCCACCGGTTGACATATCGGGACTTTTCCTCATCAAATTCATCATATGGCAACGGATCAACTGTTAACACATATAAAGGACAGTCCAGGATCTGAGCTAATTTATGACCGCGCCTGATTAATCTCTCACCATTCGGCCCATAATACACACAAACAAGAATACTTTCATCCATGCGTCCTTTTACTTTTTTCATGACGGCAATCACCCCTCTAACTGTCCAAGTTATATTTCAATTATGCTTTCAAACTAATATATTGTAACACGCCAACCATGTTTGTCAAACCCTTTATTGCAAGAGTTCATAGCCTATCGTAAAGGTATTTTAACGCTCTTATGATAAAAATACAATACGTATTGTTATCGATACTAAAATATCCTTCATCATCAGTGGGAAATACACCCACAGCATGAAGATTCGTTTAATATATCATAATGTATAATGTACAAAATTGCTACAATCCATATGCAAAAAAACAAAAAATAAAACAGCATCATGTGTGCATGTCATGTCAGATTCATGTATAATTTAATTAGATGAAAAATCGTTAATGGCAGTTTGCTGATTAGTAAGTGGGCTCCTCATATTATTCCTATTTTGAATATAACATTTCGAAAAATAATCTTCTTTATCAAAGGGTATTCTACAAATAATAACATATCTGCTGACTGTTATTAGCGTTCGAATTATTATGTATACTATTCATTATTCCTTAATCACGAGTCTGAAATGGAGGTTAGCCTTTGTTGATTGTAAACCTGGCAATCTTGATTCCATTTATTATTGCCGCATTTATTCCGTTTGTACATAAAAAAATAACACGCATTCACATTGGATGGATTGTGCTATTCGTTCCTCTTTTGCTGTTTATCCTGCTGGCGAGTTTTATCCCATCAATTTCAGATGGACAGACATTCGCATACACGATTCCATGGATCCCATCTGCCGGAATCAATTTTACAACTTACCTCGATGGGTTAAGTCTAATATTCGGGCTGCTTATTACAGGCGTCGGAGCACTTGTTGTCGTCTATTCGATTTATTACTTATCCAGTAAAGAATCGCTTACCCACTTTTATATCTATTTGCTGTTATTTATGGGAGCAATGCTCGGTGTTGTCTTGTCAGATAACATCATGATTTTATACGTCTTTTGGGAATTAACAAGTATTTCCTCTTTCCTGTTAATTGCTTTTTGGTACCATCGTAAAAGATCAAGAGAAGGTGCCCAGAAGTCATTACTTATCACAGTCGCCGGCGGTTTTGCCATGCTCGTTGGTTTTATTATGATGACCGTGATGACGAATACATTCAGTGTGCGCGAGATGATCGGTGCAGCGGGAGAAGTATCCGATCATACCCTTTTTCTCCCTGCATTGTTATTGATATTGCTTGGCGCTTTTACCAAATCGGTACAATTCCCGTTTCACATCTGGCTGCCTGATGCGATGGAGGCACCGACACCGATCAGTGCTTATTTGCATTCCGCTACCATGGTTAAAGCGGGGATTTATCTCGTTGCCCGCTTCACACCAGTGTTCGGCGGTGATACAACCTGGTTCTGGCTTGTGACGGGAATTGGGCTATTAACCCTGTTCTGGGGTGCTTTCAATGCGATCAGACAGACTGATCTGAAAGCATTGCTTGCCTATTCAACGATAAGTCAGCTTGGTATGATTATGAGTATGTTCGGTATGGGATCTGCCGCGCTTCATAATGGCTATTCGCCTGATTCGGTCGTCTATACACAGGCAACATTTGCAGCACTTTTTCACCTTGTCAACCATTCAACGTTTAAAGGGGCGCTTTTCATGGTTGTCGGAATCATCGACCATGAAGTGGGGACCCGCGATATTCGCAAGTTGAGCGGTTTGATCACATTAATGCCGATATCATTTACAATAATGGCTATCGGCAGTTTCTCAATGGCTGGCTTGCCACCCTTTAATGGCTTTTTGAGCAAGGAGATGTTTTTTACAGCCGCGTTAGATACGGGTGCTCTGTCAATTTTCTCATTAGATACACTTGGCGCCACTCTCCCAGTGATTGCCTGGACAGCAAGTGTTTTAACATTTGTTTATTGTATGATTCTTGTGTTTAAAACCTTTTTCGGACCTTATCGGGAAGAGAAACTTGAGCGCCCGGCACATGAGCCGCCTGTGGGCATGATAGTCCCGCCGGCTATTCTGTCATTCTTTGTTATAGCGATTTTCTTCTTTCCGAATATACTCGGAAACCATTTGCTGCGGCCGGCTATAAACGGTATATTCCCGACGTTTGCAGCTGCCGGGGAGTCATTGGGAAGATCAATTTCACAATGGCACGGATTTAATACGGAGCTTTATATGACGATAGCTATCGTCATACTCGGCACAATCCTGTTTTTAACACTGCGTTATTGGGCAGGCATCTATCATTTATTTCCGGAAAAGTTGTCATTCAATGCATTATACGACTTTTCCCTGGAGCAACTGGAAACCCGGTCGAACTCAGTGACTAAATCGTATATGACTGGGTTTCTCCGTGACTATTTTGTATATATCTTCCTGTTATTTATTGGTTTAACAGGCGGTGCCATGATTTTCACCGGTGCTTTCGATTTTGATATATCCGGTAATGCACCAATAGCCACATATGAATGGGTACTGGTCATCATAATGTTTTCCGCCGGTATTGCCATTCCTTTTGCCAAGTCACGTTTGACGGCAGTCTTGCTTTACGGTGTGATTGGCTATCTGGTTGCCATATTCTTTGTATTAATGCGGGCGCCGGATTTAGCACTCACCCAGATTGTCATTGAAACCGTCACAACTGTTCTCTTCCTGGTGGCATACTATTTTCTGCCGGAGTGGGGCAAAGAAAATACACCAAAACGTACAAAAGTTACCAACTTAATAATTTCCCTGTCCGTTGGTGCCATTTTTATCGTGGTTGCACTGGCTGTTCAGAATGGACGTCTATTCGAATCCATCTCCAGCTTTTATGAAAATGCCTATGAACTGGCGGGCGGCCGAAATATTGTCAATACCATCTTAGGTGATTTCCGTGCATTGGATACCATGCTTGAAGTTGTGGTGCTTCTGATTGCCGGTCTCGGTGTCTACGCGTTTATTAAGCTAAAGTATGGAAAGGGGAACCAGAACCTTGAAGATAAATGATGTGATTTTGCATTCCGTTACAAAAGTCGCTGTTTTTATCATATTGACACTGGCCGTTTACCTTTTCTTTTCAGGACACCATAACCCGGGAGGAGGATTTATCGGCGGCCTCATCCTGTCGTCTGCGTTTGTCTTGCTTTTTCTTACCTTTGATGTTGAAACAGTCAAGACAGCGGTTCCTGTTGATTTCAAAACGGTTGCCGCAGTCGGGGCTTTTACTGCCGTTGCGACAGGTCTGGGGTCTCTGTTCTTCGGTCAGCCGTTCTTGTCACAGGCGTTTGGCTATTTTGGGTTGCCTATTTTGGGTGAGACGGAGCTTGCAACGGTAACACTCTTTGAATCGGGTATTGCCCTTGTAGTCGTAGGTGTTGTCGTAACAATTATTCTTAGTATCGGGGAGGATGTATAGTTATGGAAACAGTCATTACAATCCTTTCAGGTGTTCTGGTGTCTATTTCCACCTATATGATCCTGTCCAGAAGTGTCATCAGAATCATTTTAGGTATTTCCATCTTTTCACACGGTGTCCATCTTTTGCTGCTGACGATGGGTGGATTAAAAACAGGTTCAGTCCCACTTCTGGGCCGGGGAGCAGAAAGCTTTACAGATGCATTGCCTCAAGCACTGATTTTAACCTCGATTGTGATCAGCTTTGCTGTAACGGCACTGCTGCTTGTTCTGGCTTACCGCGTTTATCAGGAATTGGGGACGGATAATGTTTATGATTTGAGAGGTTTTAAAGATGATTTATAATTTGATTGTCATACCGGTAATCCTCCCTATAATAGCTGCTATTATTTCGATTTTCCTTCGTCGCTTTATAAAGACGCAGCGGTGGATTGCTTTTGGTGTCATGATTATCAATACAGGTATAAGTATCTATATTTTACAGTTGATTCAGCGTGAAGGGATTCTCCGGATCGACTTTGGCGGATGGGAACCGCCGTTTGGTATTCTGTATGTAGCTGATTCATTTTCCATGCTGCTCGTCCTGACGACAAGTATCGTTACGGCGATATGTCTTCTGTTTGCTTTTTCTTCAATCGGCGAGCATCGGGAAAAAATGTTTTTCTACCCGCTTGTGAGTTTTTTGGTGGCAGGCGTCAATGCCTCCTTTTTAACAGGGGACTTATTTAACTTATATGTCAATTTTGAGATCATGCTGCTGGCCTCTTATGTCCTTATTACCCTTGGCGGAACAAAAGTTCAGTTAAGAGAATCCATCAAGTATGTGGTCATTAACGTTGTTTCATCATTCCTCCTGCTCCTGTCGATTGCGTATTTATACGGGACAGTCGGCACATTAAACATGGCCCATATATCCGAACGCATTGCCGAGGCCGGGCAGACACCTTTATTAACCGTTATCAGCATATTCTTCCTGTTTGTTTTCAGCTTAAAAGCGGGGCTTCTTTTGTACTTTTGGCTCCCGGGCTCCTACAGTGCACCACCTGCAGCCGTTGCTGCCCTATTTGGCGCACTGCTGACAAAAGTCGGCATCTATGCACTATTTCGGGTATTTACGCTGATCTTCTATCATGATTCGGCTATTACCCATACGCTGATTGGTATAATGGCTGCATTGACCTTAATCGGAGGCAGCATTGGTGCAGTGGCATACAAGGATGTCAGGCAGATTGTATCGTACAATGTGATTATCGCTGTCGGTTTTATTCTCGTTGGACTGGCTGTTGGTACACCTGAAGCGATTGAAGGTTCTATCTATTATCTAATACATGATATGATTGTCAAAGCTTTACTGTTTTTAATTGCCGGCATCATGGTTGTGGTGAGCGGTACCGCCAGAATCGATGAAATGAGCGGGCTGATCCGAAATTATCCGTTATTGGGATGGGTCTTTTTCATCGCCATGTTATCATTAGCAGGGATTCCGCCCCTTAGTGGATTTATCGGGAAAGTATTGGTTGGACAGGGAGCTGTCGAGACAGGGGCTTATATTTTGCTCGCCCTTGCTTTCCTATCAAGTATTTTTGTCCTGTATTCCCTATTGCGCGTATTCCTGAACAGTTTCTGGGGGGAAACCATTATCACCGTGGAAGACGAAATGCCGATGAAAAAAGGCTGGATCATACCAAGTGTTATTCTTATGATTGGCACGATCGGATTAGGCCTTGGACCGGAATTCATTGCAGTGTATGTATCAGATGCGGCAAACACACTATTAAACCCTGAGACCTATATTAATGCGGTCATGACCGACTGATTGACAGTTAAGGAGGAGGTCGTTATATGGCAGCCCAGTTTCTGCTGAATATTGTTATTGCATTTCTATGGACACTCATAGCTGATGAACTGTCCGTTAACACATTTACATCCGGATTTTTAGCAGGTATCGTGATTGTATTTCTGATGCGGCGCTTTTTCGGACAGCAATTTTATTTACGAAGAGTTTATGCTGCAATAAAATTACTGGTTATTTTTATGACCAATTTATTGACATCAAGTATTCATGTTATCAACCACATTTTAAAGCCGACCATTCGCATCAAGCCTGGGATATTTAAATATGATACCGTGCTGGAAGGTGAATGGGAAATTCCCGCTCTTGCCCTGTTGATGGCATTGACACCAGGTTCGGTGGTAATGGAAGTAACACCTGAAGGCGACGCGGTGTACATTCATGCGATGGACGTTGAAGAATCCAAAGATATGCTGTTAAGATCTGTGGTTAGATACGAAAAGGCTATTATGGAGGTGACCAGATAATGATAACATTCATGCTGGTTGCTTCGCTGATATTGTTCGGGGTGGCTGTTGGTATAGCCCTGTACCGCATCATTGCAGGACCGACTTTACCTGACCGTATTACAGCAATGGATTTTATTGGTGTTAATCTCATTTCGGTTATAGGGGTTATATCGGTACTCTTTAATACACTGGCTTTTTTGGAGGCCATTCTGGTTATGGCGATCTTGCTGTTTATCAGCACGGTTGCCTTTGCCCGGTATATCGAGAGGGGTGTTATCATTGAACGTAAGCGAGATCGTTGAATTTCTGTCGGCACTCCTAATTTTAATTGGCAGTATTACAGCTGTCATTAGTGCAATTGGGCTCATACGCTTCCCGGACGTTTATACCCGTCAGCACGCTTCAACAAAAAGTATGACACTTTCCGTATTGTTAACGATGGTCGGCGCATTCTTCTTTTTTCTGGCACTTGAATCCCACATAAGTATCCGACTGCTGTTGGGTATTGTATTTATATTTCTGACAGCACCCGTATCCGGACATCTTATCGTCCGGGCTGCCTATCGCCGGAAAATTAAAACAGCTGACTCAACCCTTGAAGATGAGTTATATGATGTGTTGCATAAGGAAGAAGAACAAGACAGAGGCGAGTAGCTTGTTAACAGCAGATACTCGCCTTTTGGTCATATTTCACAAACTACCGGGCAAAATATTGGACCTTCCATCTGTCAGGTCGTATCATCTTTCATAAGGAGTGAGACATATGAGTGCCAAAACATTCAATAATATTCCACTATCTGTTCTGGACCTTGCCCCGGTTCTGGAAGGCAGCACACCGGAGCAGTCGTTCAAAAATAGTGTGGCGTTAGCACAGAACGTGGAGAAATTCGGGTTTAACCGTTACTGGCTGGCCGAGCATCATAATATGCCGGGAATTGCCAGTTCAGCAACATCCCTTCTGATCGGGCATATTGCCGGAGCCACGAACGAGATGCGTGTCGGTTCAGGCGGTGTCATGCTGCCGAACCATGCCTCTCTTGTCATCGCGGAACAATTCGGAACACTGGAAACGATCTATCCCGGTCGTATTGATTTGGGGCTGGGACGGGCTCCCGGAACCGATCAGGCAACTGCCTACGCATTACGGCGCACACTGAATCAGCGGGTTGAAGATTTTCCAATGCAAGTGGAAGAACTGGAAAACTACTTTGCCGGAACAGCCGGCGTACGCAGCGTACCCGGTGAAGGACTAAATATCCCTATTTGGCTGCTCGGATCAAGCGGGTTCAGTGCCCAGCTCTCAGCGCAAAAAGGACTGCCATTCTCATTTGCCAGTCATTTTGCACCGGATAACACGATTGCAGCGCTGAACTTATATCGCGACAATTTTACACCGTCTGAAGTAATGGATAAGCCACATGCGATGATTGGCGTTAATATCATTGCAGCAGATACAGATGAAGAGGCAAACTATCTTGCCACAACGCAACAGGAGCAAACGTTGAGTATCCGGCGCGGACAACCGGAGAAACTGCAGCCGCCGATTAAGAATCCTGATCAAGTCTGGTCGGAAATGGAAAAAGCCGTTGTCGAACAATCGAACAGCTCCCCATACACGCTGATCGGCAGCAAAGAAACCATCAAACAAGGATTGGACAAACTGCTTGAAGAAACTGAAGCAGACGAAATGATCATCAATTCGCAAATCTATGACATTAAAGCCCGGATCCGCTCGTATGAGATTGTCGGGGAACTGATGGAATAGACGATGCTTAATAAGTAAAAAGCCCGGCCATGTACCGGGTTTTTTGCTTTGGATTGCTTTCCTCAAATGTGAACTTTAGCATTTTATTTGTGAACTTTAGCGAAAACAATGTGAACTTTAGGAGTTTTAGTGTGAACTTTAGCAAAATCACTGTGAACTTTAGCATTTTGCCAAAATCCTTCAAACAAAAAGCCGTACCTCCAAACGGGAGTTACGACTTTTATTAACTGCGGTCAGTGTATATGTTTGTTCTCTAATCCAAACCCGCCAGCTTGACAGCTATCTCCGCGCCGACATGAGCGTTATGCTTAACCAACGCTATATTGGCATCCAAGCTTTTGCCGCCGGTCAGCTCTTCCACTTTGGCCAGCAAAAATGGTGTGACGTCTTTGCCGGTTACCCCGTTTGTATCTGCTTCTGTCAGAGCCTGATCAATGACCGCTGCAATTTCTGTTTCGGGGATGGCATCTGCTTGCGGAATCGGATTGGCGATAACTGCCCCGCCGGCGAGGTCAAGATCCCATTTCGTCTTCAGCGTCGAGGCAACAGTTTCCGAATCATCTGCTCGGACGTTAACCGGGAATGGACTTGTCTGGGTATAAAACGCCGGAAGCACATCTGTTTCATACCCAATAACCGGTACCCCTTTCGTTTCCAAGTATTCCATTGTCAGACCAAGATCCAGAATTGATTTTGCCCCGGCGCACACCACCGCGACATTAGTCCGGGCCAATTCCTCCAAGTCTGCCGAAATATCCATCGACGTCTCGGCACCCCGATGAACGCCGCCAATTCCGCCGGTCACAAACGTCCGGATATCGGAAAGCTCCGCACAAATCATTGTGGCTGCCACCGTCGTCGCACCTTTTTGCCCTGTTGCAACCAAGTACGCCAGATCACGCCGCGAAACTTTGGCGATGCCTTCTGCCTGGGCAAAATCCTCCAGTTCCGCATCACTCAAGCCAATTTTGATTTTGCCGTCCATGATGGCGATTGTGGCCGGAACCGCACCGTGTTCACGTATAATCTGTTCCACCTCGCGTGCCGTCTCAACGTTTTTCGGATAAGGCATGCCATGGGAAATAATCGTGGATTCGAGTGCAACAACAGGCTTGCCCTGTTCTTTCGCAGCCTGGACTTCTTCTGACAGTTCAAGATAGTGTTTCATCATGATTCCTCCAAATCTTTCTGTAATTGAGATGCTGTTAGGTCAGGGCGTACGGTATAAGATGAGCGCAATGTTTTCGTCGCGTTGGCAACGCCGGCCTGTGCACTAAGAACGGAATCATCTCCTTGCAGCCAGGCATAGGCGACAGCCGCTGAAAAGGCATCTCCCGCCCCGGTCACATCGACAATTTCTTCGGTTTCAACCGCCGGAATATGGTGAATCCCGTCTGTCTGATTGCCAACAATTGCGCCTTCTTTGCCATTGGTGATCACGACATTGGCAATGCCGATTTCCAGCCATTTTGCTGCTGAATCACGGCCTGAAAAACGTCCCTGAAAATAGGCCTCAGACTCATCCTGATTCGTGATCAGCCATGTCAGTCCGCTCAAATCATCCGGCAAACGCGTCATTTTCGGTCCGGATACCGTCACGAATATAAGCGGGATTTGGTGACTCGATGCAAAGTGATGTAAAAATGTGAGTGTTTCTTTTGGACAGTTTAAATCAGCCAGAATACACTTTGCCTGTAAAAGTACTGGTACCTGTGCCTGCAGCCATTCCTGTGTCATCAATTCAAAAATATCCATGTCAGCCAGGCCATATAATAAATCTCCTGACTGATCCAGTACAGCCGTATATGACCCGGTTGCAGCTTCCGTATATTGAGTCACATCCTGCAAATTCATATAGGGAGCTGATGCCTCCGCAATAGAATCCCAGTCTCTATCAATTCCACCAGCCGTGAGCAGCTTGGCATTCATTCCAAGCCTGCCTAGATTTTCAGCAATATTCCGGGCAACCCCTCCCGCATTTTGCGTCGACGTAATCGGGTTAGATGTTTCCGGCTGCAGAGACGCTTTCGCATAAAACTTACGGTCAACATTCGCACCCCCGATACAGACGATTTCTTCCATATCGTTCAGGACATATGCTTTGCCACGGATATAGCCTTCTTTCATCAGGCCTGAAATCAGGTTCGCTACAGATGGCCGGGACAATCCCATTTCTTCAGCCAATTCCTGCTGTGATATATATGGATTTTTTTTGATAAGCTGAAAAAGCTTGTGTTCTTTATCGTTCATAATTGCATCCTCTTATTAACATTTGTTTATATTTTAAACTTTTGTTTTAGAATCGTCAAGTGTTTTGTCAATGTGATGTTTTATATCTTCAACCGCTTCTTCTGTCAGCCAGTCGATATTAATCTGTAGTTCGCGGTCATGTTTTAGTTTAAAAATCAACAGCGGATAGTATTCAATGTAACGTTCAATCGAACTGAGGGGCAGTTTTTTCCTGGGCAGGATTGGGAAGCCCCGGTTAATCAGCATGACGCCATCTTCAATGCGAATATAGTCCTTCTGATCCATATTGATATATTGCATGCCCTGAATGAGTGCAAAAAGAAACACGATCATCGTAATGACCAGGATCACCGGATGGATTTCTCCCTGCAGCAGAGCATCGACAGTCAGCCAAATGATACTGAAGATCGCAGTGATGAACGATGATCGCCCCCACTTCACCCAAGCCTTATGATTAGCGTATTTATAAGACAAACGAATCACTCCTTATCATCATTTACGATAGCGTCCAGGCAAATGTTTCATCGTTTGGAAATAGGGCAAAAATTGTTATAGTGGAGTTAGACTAATAAAAAGTGAGGGATAACATGAACAATCTAATTATTTCGCAATTTAATATCACACACAACGGCTTCATGAATGAAATTAAAGACTTGGACAAGGCCACGCTCGATACCCAGCCGGAGGGATTTAATAACACAATCCGTTGGCACATTGGGCATGTGCTGACAACGAACGAACAATTTTTATTCGGATTTCCGGATAATACGGAGCATCTCCCGGAGCGCTACAAAGATTTGTTTGGTTTTGGCTCCAAACCGGCGGACTGGCCTGAGGATGTGCCGAGTGCAGACGAGCTGGCAGAACAATTAAGCAGTCAGCTGGAACGGATCAAAGCCATTCCCGAAGAAAAATATGCTGAAAAATTACCGGAACCTGTACTGGGCGCCCAGACATATGGCGAACTGGCAGCCGTGGCAGCATTCCACGAAGGCAACCACGCCGGCCGCGTGAATGCTATGAAAAAGGTTCTTAATAAATAATGATACTACAGCACGCCGTAGTATTACGGGTTTACTTTACTTGTGAGGTGCAAAATACTAATTTGCAGAGGAAGGCTTTCGCAAAACTAGCTAAATCATAGTTAAAAAGGTTTAGGGAGATTCTTATCTCTAAGCCTTTTTTTATTCAACTGAAGCGTCTTTTTTGCAGCTGATTATACCAATGCCATATTCCAAAGTTCTTTGTCGCCATCAAACCCCCGTCTATTAGCCGATTTATGGATTATACCGTTCAAAGCCGCATAATCCATTTTTTAAGGCATCAATGTATAGTTTACACTACTTTATGTATATGATAATCTACATTAGAGGTGGGTTTTTTGAAAAGAGGAAAAGTCTTAAATAATGTCCGTTTACATAGAAGAATGCTTGAGATGACTCAAGAAGAGCTTGCCGAACAGGCAGGTGTACACAGGCAAACCATCATTGCCATCGAAAAACAGAAATACGAGCCTGCTATTGGTGTGGTAATGGCTATATCCAAAGCGCTAAACGAACCAATTGAAGCACTGTTCTACCTGGAGGATAAAAAGGAAACCTGACTTTTTGGAGGGAAAGAAATGCGTTTAAAGAAATGGGTGATATTACTTTTTTATGTTTACTTATTCGGAGCTTTTGCATATTTAAGTTACTTGGAATTTATGGACGACAGGGGGATTATGTGGATACTTTTGGCGGTAGCGGCTATTGGTTTGGGATACCAGATCATTGACTTTTTAATCAGGAAAAAGGGTGATCGCTGGAATAGCAGTTATGTCGTTGCAGATGACCGCATTTTTCGTAAAATCCTGATTTCGCTTGCCCTCTCATATGTTTTTATTTTGGCCTTCCTATTAATTGGCACCATCGGATTATATAATGGCTTCATTGCAGGACACCCGATAAATGTTATGGTAGCTGCTATCATTTTAAGTTTGCTCATTTTTATGCTATCTCAAATTGTGCAGCGATTTATAGGGTGAATGAGCATTTTTCACCCCCTTCCTTTTAATACAAAGTAAACATATTGCCGGGCAATAATATTTTATCCCGCCCGCCCATATGTGAAGAAACACTTTGAGTACAGAGCAACTTCTATCAGTAGCATTTCATACTTCTCGACAGTAGTCATTCCAAACACGTACTCTTAATTTTTAATAATGGTGTCTTTGCTTTTTATTATATTTAAACTCATGAGTATTTTTTTAATTAATTGATAAATAATTAAAAATAGTAAAACAAGAACTGGTCCATGTAGTTGTTGAACTAAATTAAAATGGCCAATATCTGCTACAACCTCTATTAATGATCCAATTAGAAAGAAAAATATACAAACTGCCATGTTCATAAAGATAAAAATATTTAAATTATTGCTTTTCTTTTTGATAAGCCAATACGCTACTGCTATAAATAACAGTGTTAATGCAAATTCAATTACAGATGCCATGTTGTTTAACAGGTTTAGCTTATTAAATGATTCTTCGGTTATACGCTGATTGGTTCCCCAGGGCCTAGTAAAGCTATTTTTATACAATTTAAGACCTAAATAACTACAATTAACGATAATTATAAAGCTTACAAGCAACCTCATATTCTGATTAGTCACTTTCCCCCTCCTTTATTCTTTGTATTTTTCTTACGCTTAATGTTATAAAAAATTACACTAGATTTAAAGTCGTCAGGTCAAAGACGTTTTTAACGTAAAGGTCACTTGCTTCAAACCCAGGTACCGTCAGTTTTCATTATATAAGTAAATTCTGTTACCAAATCATAAACCCCGGCATCGTCTAAGCTGACGATGCCGGGGTTTTTCAATAGAACATTCATGAGCAGTGATTGATACGTTACAGCATGAACGCTGAATTACATGATGTAAGCAGTCCCCACCCCCCAATGGGTGCTAGACAGTCTCCGGTATGTGCTCTTTCATCGTGCCATGCTCGGCAAAGTGCGCATGCCAGGAGAAGGCTTTCTCCAATATATGTGGTGTCTGACCGCCGCGTTCAAGCGCTTCATTGTAGTAATCCCATAGTTGCTGGCGGTACATTGGATGAGCGCAGTTTTCAATGATCTTCGGTACACGTTCTCTTGGCGCCAATCCACGCAGATCGGCATAGCCTTGCTCAGTGACGACGACATCCACATCATGTTCCGTATGATCGATATGGGAGGCGAACGGGACAATGCTGGAGATATCACCGTCTTTTGCGATAGATTTGGTCACGAAAATGGCCAGTTTGGCGTTACGCGCGAAATCACCCGAGCCGCCGATCCCATTCATCATTTTTGTACCGGAAACGTGTGTTGAATTCACATTGCCGTAGATGTCGAATTCAAGCGCCGTATTGATGGAAATCAGTCCGAGACGGCGGATGATTTCCGGATGGTTGGAAATCTCCTGCGGTCGCATGATAAGTTTGTCACGGTATTTTTCAAAATCCGAAAAGACCTGCTTCATTTTATCTTCTGACAGCGTGATCGAACAGCATGATGCAAAATCCACTTTACCGGCATCGATCAAATCAAATACGGCATCCTGCAAAACTTCCGAATACACTTTCAGATTTTTGAATTCCGAATCAATCATACCATGCAGCACCGCATTCGCCACGGAACCAATACCTGACTGAAGCGGGGCCAGCTCTTTCGTGAGACGGCCGGATGCTACTTCATCCCGCAGAAAATCAAGCAGGTAGTCGGCCATCATTGTCGTTTCTTCATCAGGTTGTCCGATCGTTGAAGGCGAGTCTTCCTGATGTGTTAAAACGATGCCTTTAATTTTGGCCGGATTAACCTGGATGCTTGTCTCACCAATACGGTCATCAGGTTTTGTGAGTGGAATTGGCTGACGCTCGCCCTGTTTAGCCGGACTATACAGATCATGCACACCTTCAAGCAGCTGTGGGTGTGCCGTATTGATTTCTACAATGATGTTGTCCGCATTCTCAGCGAATACAAGTGAATTGCCGATGGAAGTTGACGCCACAATGCTGCCATCCTCATTTATCGCAATCGCTTCCAAAATGGCGTAATCAATCGATTCAATAACATCGTGCCGGATCCATTCCGACGTATGGGACAGATGGTGATCAACAAACAGATGCTCACCCTGATTGATTTTTTTCCGCATAAGCGGGTCTGCCTGGAACGGTAAACGCTTATTAATGATTCCTGCGTCAGCAAACATTTTATCAATATCCGATCCAAGTGATGCGCCGGTAAATACGTTTACTTTAAATGCCTCATCTTCTGCCCTGTCAACGAGAGCTGTTGGCACCGCTTTCACATCACCTGCACGTGTAAAACCGCTCATCCCCAATGTCATGCCATCCCTGATCCATGAAGCAGCATCTTGTGCTGAAACAACACGATCACGGAGGCGCTTGTCATGAATACGTTCTTCCTTAATGTTCATGATGTAACCCCTTTCTTATGAGTTGTAGAACAATTCTAACGTACTAATGGGAAATGATTGGGATTTTTTGAAGGGAATAGCAACATTCATTATGAAAAAGAAAATTCTATGAATGAAGCAGCAGATTTTTGTATAAAGCAGAAATTTTGATGTTGAAATTTAGGGAGGGCTATTAATATCAGTAGCTGAACGGGGGTTTTTCAGGCACTTGTTCCGGCTCTCGTGCCCATGTCGGCTCGTTCCGGAACATGTTCTGACTTTCCAGCCCATGTTTGACTCTCTTCGGAACATATTTTGATTCTCCAGCCCATGTTTGGCCCTCTACGGAACATATTCTGATTCTCCAGCCCATGTTTGACTCTCTTCGGAACATATTCTAATTCCCCAGCCCATGTTTGCATCTCTTCGGAACATATTCTAATTCCCCAGCCCATGTTTGGCCCTCTACGGAACATATTTTGATTCTCCAGCCCATGTTTGGCTCTTTTCGGAACATGTTCTGATTCTACAGCCCATGTCCCGCTCGCTCCGGAACATGTTCTGATTCTCCGGCCCATGTTCGGCCCTTTCCGGAACATGTTCTGATTCTACAGCCCATGTCCCGCTCGCTCCGGAACATGTTTTGATTCTCCAGCCCATATCCCGCTCTCTCTGGAACATATTCTGCTCCTTCAACCCATATTCCGCTTCCCGGGAACATAAACAGCATCCCGGATCAGTAATGTTCACCACGTAACGTCTCCATCTTTCCTTAGAACCCGAGCAGCTTCCGAAAATAGCTCGAATACGACTGGCTGACCGGTACTTGAAGACCATTATCCATCGCCAGAATAAACGTGGAGTGCGTATCCGGAAAAATATCCCGGATATGATGGACATTGACGATAAATGAGCGATGGCAACGAATGAACGTCTCCCTTGGAAGCGAATATTCGTAATCCTGCAGCGCCCGCTTTGTTGTGCCGGCCAGCTCATTGGCATACACGTGCGTTTTACGGTCTTTTGCTTCCATAAAGACAACATCATGAAATGGGATAGGCCGCCAGCCGTCTGCCGTTTTGACGGTAACAACAGACTTTCCCTCAGTCATGACCGGATAAATCGCTGTCACACAGCCTTCCATTTTACCATCCTGATGAAACGGTACAGCCATTCCGTGGTAAGGCACACCGAACACATTGCGGTCAATAAACTCCGATACCTTTTGCTCGGTATGTAACGCTTTATGCGCGATCGTCCCTTCCACCACCGGATCGCCTGGGCTTATTTTCAAATCAATCCGTTTGCTGGGACGGTAATAAATATATTCATTCATGTCTGAAACAGCAATCGATATTTCATCTGAAAACAGTTCGCCAATCACATCCAAAAGTGAGCCAAATGTTAAGCGATTCATTAGAAAACACCTTCCCTGATTGATTATCCAGCATGTAACTGGCAATACTTTATAACCATACTGTATCACTGCGACACTTTACATAACAATTCCTTTCTTTTCCTAGTTTTCCAGCGGCACTTTTGGTAATCTTAACAGTGAGAGCACTTATACATAGTTAAGGAGTTTTAAAGATGAAAAACATTGTTATCCTTGGCGGCGGATATGGCGGTATGAATATTCTGCAGAACTTAATTGAACAAAATTTGCCCGAGGATGTGCATATTACACTAATTGACCGTAATCCATATCATTCAATTAAAACGGAATTTTATACGATAGTGGCCGGTACCTCCGCTGATAAAGATGTACGCATGGACTTCCCGGAACATGATAAAGTAAGCTATGTATTCGCTGAAATTAACAAAATTGATGTCAGCGAACAACAGATTCTTTTCCAGGAAAGAAGTGAACCCGTCCACTATGACTATTTGATCATTGCCCTGGGTTGTGAAGACAATCATCACGGTGTTGAAGGAGCAGAGGAATTTACCGAAAGTGTTCAGACATTCAACAAGGCACGCAGCGCTGGAATGGCGGTCGGCAACCTCCCCGCTTATGGAAAAGTGACCATTGTCGGTGCGGGGCTGAGCGGGATTGAAGTGGCAGCGGAAACCCGGGAAAGCCGTCCTGATTTAAATATTCGGCTGCTTGACCGCGGACAATCCGTTCTTAAAGCATTCGATACAAAAATCCAGAACTATGTTGAGGACTGGTTCATGAAAAATGATGTGGGTGTGATTCATGGGGCCAACGTTGAATATGTGGAAAAAGATGGCGTCTGTGACAATGGTATCTGTTACGTAAACGACGTCACCATTTGGACAGCAGGCGTTCGTCCCAATTTTCTGGTGCGTGAACTACCGCTTGAACAGGATAACCAGGAAAAAATTGTCGTCAATGACTATTACCAGGTACCGGAACAACCGCACATTTATGTTGTCGGTGACTGTGCTTCCTCTGAACATTCCCCGAGTGCACAGCTGGCCAGGCAGCAAGGAGAGCAAATTTCAGATATCCTCGCAGCTGTCTTAAAAGGCGATAAACCGAAAAAACCCGGCAAACTCAAGTTGAAAGGAACACTTGGCTCGCTCGGAAGTTCTGAAGGCTTCGGCGAGATGATGTCCCAATCAATGGTCGGCTACATTCCGCGGCTGGCGAAATCCGGCGTGCTTTGGCTTAATAAACGGCACTAGCTGTTATGATTCATGTTTACCCGTATAGTCTTTTCCGAAAGCTGTACGGGTTTTGATTTTGCCGTGAAGACAAATGCATGTTAATGCTTGTTCAGATTGTGAAGGTCCAGGTAAGGGATGACTCTTCCAGGTGTCAGCTTTTGTAATTTAAAAAGCAAATGAAAAAAGAAGGAAGATTGATCTCTTTAAGTAGTTCACTTACAGTGGAGAGAAAATAAAAAACAATACATTTGGCGTACTACATCACATAACATTTAGTGCGCTATTTTTTACTATCATAACAACCTTTTGAAGGAAAAAATTGATGTTTTATCATTCGTATTAGCTCAATAATTAACAAAGTGACAATAAATATTTGTCATTATCCTAAGAGTATTGATAAAACGGCTAAAATACCTTTTAATTCAAACGCTATTTTAGCGTATATTATGTAAATAGAGTTACGCTTTGAAAATTTTATCCAGGTATTCTGAATATTTGTGTTAAAATAACACTAAAGATTGTAACGAATGGTCTTATTTTAAATATGTAGGCTTACAAGTTCTTTCAACAATCGGGCCATTTTGTTGAAGAAATCCGTAACCTGTTATGAATTCAATTCGTCTAACATTACAAAAGGTTTTAATAGGGAGGAAGTATTTTGTAATGAAACATTCAATATTGACTTTAACAGTTTTCACAGTATTTCTTTTGTTGGCAACTGGCTGTTCAAGTTTTAATACCCAGGACTCATCTAATCCAGAATCATCAGCAAACTGGGCATACCGATTTGTAGTGTGGAATGGCGATATGTATCGTTTGAGTGATGAATATGTTGATGAAGTATCTAAAGAAATCGGAAAAGTCACGAAGTATTCAGATATAGAGGGGACATACTCTGGAAATTTTTCTAATGAGTACGAAAAAGGTACTAAGTACTTTTCCATCAAAGATGTTAGTACAGACGAAGCTATAGCTATCCAAGAAAAGAATGGTAAATATAGAAAAGCGTTAAACGAAGGAAAATATGGAAAAAAGTAAGCTTCCTCTGTTAACGGGCGCGCTAATCGAATAAGTGCGCCCTTATAAAAAGGACTGCATTGTTGATTTAAAAAGAATAAGGATTACAACGTTAATAGGGTTGAGGAGCTCATTCTTGTGTGAGTAAAAGCAGTGTAGAAAGAAGGTATATTTAAATGGTCAACACTGAACAGATAGAAATAAAAAACCTTTCAATTGGGTTACCAAAAAAAATGAAGTGCGGAAATGGAAAGGAAATAAATACTGGAATTCGTAAACAGACAGCGGAAGAAGCTTTCCTAACAAAAGATGGCTTTAAGAGAGATGGCGTTGGGGACTTAAAGAATCACGGTGGTCTAGATCGTGCCGTATGTGTATACCCGTATGAACATTATTTACTTTGGGAAAATGAATTTGGAAATGCTTTACCACCCTCAACTTTTGGTGAGAATTTAACCGTAACGAATATGTTGGAAAAAGAAGTTTGTGTGGGGGATGTTTTTCGTCTAGGAGAAGCTATTATACAAGTTACACAAGGAAGAGTCCCGTGCAGTACAATTACAAAAAGAACTAAAAACCCTTCATTTTTGAAAAGGATGGTAGAAACAGGTTTTACAGGTTATTTATGTCGCGTTTTAGAAGAAGGTGTTGTCCGAAAAGATTCTAAAATTACATTATTGGAATCACATCCAAGAAAAGTATCTATTCTATACGGAAATGAGATTTATTTTCATAAGCAAAAGGATATTGAAGGCATAAAAAGGTTATTAGCTGTTGAAGAACTAGCTGACGAGTGGAGAGAACCACTGATGAATCGGTTAAATAAACTGACTACCCTTCATTAAATTCTTTCGTGATTCCCTTAAGATTTTATGTAGAGATATAAATTTATAAACTAATCAAGTATTTCTTAAATTAACGGACGCTCTCACGACATAAGAAATACGCCTTATCGGGCGTCATTAAAGAAGTTAGAATGATATACGAGGGGGAGGAAAGTGTGAATAAACTAGGTTTAATTTTTATCTTTTCTGGAGCCCTTCTGATGGGCTTAAGTGGATTAGAAAAAATACTTATTTTCACATCATTCAATGGTAATGCTCACCAAATGCAAGCCATTATTGATTTAACGCCATCATACTTATGGAACATTACGAACTTCACTTTTGGATTTGGTCTTGTATCTTTTATTCTTGGATTAATAAATTTTTTTAGAAAATATCTTTATCAAGTTATTAAACAATAGGGCGCAGTTGGGGAATAAAGACCAGCGCCCAAATGCCATTGTAGTGCACGTTTATGTAACACGATAAGGTAGAAGGGAACAAGTGCCTGTCAGTTAGAGCATCGTTATTTGGTTCGTGTATAATACGGTTCATGAGCATACTGCTTAATAAAGTTATGGGCAGTATGCTAGAATATATTCGAGAATGATAAAGGGAGGAAGTGCTATATGAGTCGACACATTGCAGTCCTTGTAACAGACATGGTAGAAGAAATTGAATTAACTGATCCTGTGAAAGCTTACAAAGAAGCTGGGCATACGGTAGATATTATCAGTAATGAAGCAAAAAAAACCATCAATGGCAAAAATGGGGACGAAATACAAGCAGATAGAGGCATAGATGAAGTAAATGCAAACGATTATGATGCATTACTCGTACCTGGCGGGTTTTCTCCTGACTTACTACGTATTAATCCGAAGAATAGTGAGTTTGCGAAAACATTTTTCCAAGATAATAAACCCATATTTTCAATTTGCCATGGTCCACAGTTTCTCGTTAATACAGACCAACTAAAAGGTAGAGAGCTAACAAGCTTTGTTTCCGTAAGAAAAGACTTGGAAAATGCAGGAGCAACTGTAAAAGATGAAGAAGTAATCGTAGATGGAAAACCTTGTAAACAAAGCAGAAACACCTGATGAATCTTCCTGCCATTCAATCGCGAATCTCTAAAGCTTTTAGAAAAATAATTCGTCGATCGTATAGGGGGGCTGTTAATCATGCAGCCTCTCTTTATTTTTTATTTGATAATAGATAAAGCGCTCATGCCCATCTGCCATGATCTTCCTCAAACGGGCGCGATTCTGGAACAATAATATGCATCCTGTATTGCGGAATGGGGCCAGTTTGTTGAATAAGACCTTCGATAGTTCTAAATTCCCCACGAAATAACTTTTTATGAAGGTATATGGAAGTGACAAACATGCTGGATCTGTAATATAATTAACTTAAAGGACTTTTGGAGGTGAAGTAATGGCAACAAAAGACATTCGAGAGTTAGCTCATCAAATTTTAGATGAATTGGAAGAAGAAGAGTTGTCTGAAGCCATTAAAGTGATACGCTATATAAGGAACCAAAATGTTGAAGCCCAAGAAACGGGCGATAAAGGTTTTCCTATTGAAACACCAACCGATAAAGAGCTTAAAGCTATAAAGCAAGCGAGGAGAGAATTCGCTAACGGCGAAAGTTATTCTCACGAAGATGTTTTTGAGGAAGAAGATTATGTATGACTTGAAATATTCTAAACAAGCAATGAAGTATATAAAAAAGCAGGATAAGCCAACAAAGAATAGAATTCAAAAAGCATTGCTCACCTTAGCTGAAAACCCATATCAGAGAGGGCTTCTGGATATTAGCTCACTTCAAGGTGCAGACAATGCTTTTCGTTTGAGAGTTGGAGATTTTAGAATTGTTTATGAAATTCATGATAAGGAGCTTTTGATATATATTGTTGCAGCCGGGAGTAGGGGAGATGTATATAAGTGAATGGGTAGTTAGCTGTTACAAAGGCGGACGCATTGTACAATTATAGGGCGCTATAATTGTACAGTGTTATGTTTTTAAATGGGTCATATTGTGACCTATAGTGAAGGAAATTTCTATATAAGAACAGATAATATTAAAACATGGTATAATATTTTTAAGATCAATGAAGAATGTGGGGGATGTGTTGTGTTATATGATGTTCTTCAAGAAAAGCGTGATGTGATTTTGAAAATAGCGGATGAACAGGGTATTCAAAATGTACAGATTTTTGGTTCTGTTGCAAGGCTAGAGGATGGATCTGCAAGTGACCTTGATTTACTTGTCGAATTTGAAAAGGGAAGAAGTTTGTTTGATTTGATTCGCTTTAAACAAGAAGTTGAAGACCTGTTAGACGTTAAGGTTGATGTTGTAACAGAAAACTCAATTCATTGGAGTATGAGGGATAAGGTATTAAACGGAGCAATTCAATTATGAAGGATGACAATGTTTATTTGCGTCATATTTTGGAGTGTATAGAAAATATTGAATCATACATCCCCAATGGCGAAAGTGACTTTTTCAGTTCAAAATTAATACAGGATGCGGTAATTCGCAATCTGGAAATTGTCGGAGAGGCAACTAAACGTATATCACAGGATTTTCGGAAGCAACATCCCCAATTGCCGTGGCGCGAAATGGCTGGATTAAGAGATATTCTAATTCATAATTATTTTGGGGTGGACAATGGGATTGTTTGGAATGTGATTGAAAAAGAAATACCAACATTAAAAGAACAAATAACAGATTTACTAAATGGATAATAGGCTATGAGAAGGCTTTGTTCTTAAATCTAAGGTCTTTTAATTCTGTTTAATTAAAGTTACATTTTAACTAATGGATGCGTTAGCAAAATTAATTAAAGATCAATTTTTGAATCCTTAATATTGTTTTTCTTCCCCAATCGGGCGCTTATCCGGAATAACTAACATTTGATAATCCCAAAATTTTATAACCGAACCAATTTTCCACGTCTGTAAAATTGGTTCGGTTATAGTTCTGTTGGTGGTTTCTTCTGAAATTGCTGATATAAAGGCAGCACCCAATGGGGGAGCTGATTAACTCGAAAAGTTGGTTTTCTGTCATTTATTTCTAGTATAATTTCTCCACCGTCTTTACTATTATCAATCAGAACAATGTTATCGATAATAGGTGCACATTCATAAAGGTGTTTAAATGACGTTTCATCCCTCCTGAGAATATCTTCAGTTGGGATATGATGACCGCCATTCCTAACCCTCATTGCAACTCTTTCGATATTTTTACTAACATTATTGAGTGCAATGTCATCAGGATCATCTTCCTCAAGTTCGACGACAATCTTAATCACATCATCTTCCATATTCTCAAGCTGTGCGGTATTTGCGTCATAACCTTGATATTGTTCATCACCAATTTGCCAGAGCAGTACATCCTCTTCTTCCCAGTTAAATGTGTCCGCATGTGATTCCGGATGGTCCTTTTCTGTATAGAACCAAATTCCGGGAATCATCAGAGGGTGACACATCAGGTGCTGTGGAACCACAATCAGCATCGGAAGTCGTTTCGTTCGAGCAGGTAACATGGATTGGAGGTTCACCGGATCGTCATAATCAACTTTTTCATTACAGAATTGCTATTTTATCATCATATCAAAACCTTGAAAATTTTCAATACTAAAGTGAAACGTCAAGTGAGGAATATACCTGAATATACCTGACAAAAACACTTATCTTTACACTATATCAGCAAGTTTACTCATAAGTCCCAGTCTTGCAATCTCTTATTCCTCAACCTGCTTCATGCGCCGCCACTGAAAGGATATCTCCATGATGGCTATCGCCAGTGCTGCCCAGAAAATACCCTTATCAAACGCAATGCCAACTTGGGATTCCCCTCCCAATGCTGTCAAAAGAGCCATCAATGCAACGATATAGATCAGAAAAAACACCTGTGACCGGAAGATAATCTTTTGATCAGGATTATGCTTGCGGTTACGATAGACTGTCACCATAAATAAGCCAAGCATGACAAGGATTAATACCTCCAACGGGACAGCATCAGCAAACGGGATACCGGGAAAATAGTCATAAATCAGCAGAACGGTTACAGATAATGCGAGAATCATTTCGATCGGACGAAAAAACTTCAGAATGAATCTTCCTTTCTATCAATTCTATCTGGTTTTATACTACCGTTTTACGGCTATTCACACCAGTCATAGAATTGCCACATCATTTTATCAATCATCCGTTTGCTTTCTTGCCAGCCATTTGAAGAAAAACGGGACAAACGACATAATGATCAGCAGCCGAAACAGCTGATAACTGGTTACGACAGATACATCACCGCCAATCGCCACTGCTGTCAGTCCCATTTCAACCATGCCGCCCGGGGCTGTGCTTAGCAAGGCTGTCGTGAAAGGCAATTCATACAAGAATGCCAGACCATAGCCAAGCCCAAGACCGAACAATACCAGGACGACCACGGTTACTCCTGTATAAGCCGTCACTTTTCGCCAATTGGGCAAATCTCTCGGCTGCATTTGCAAACCAATGTGCACACCGATGAAAATTTGTGCCAGATCAATGAATCCAACCGGTAGCTCGGGTGTGGGAAAGCCGACAAACGTCATCACGATTGTCAGCACCATTGGCCCAAGCAATAACGCTGTCGGTACCCGCAATCGGTAAAAAAGCCACGCACCCGCAACCATGAGCAGCGGATATAAAAAATATGTATACCAAGGCATGTCCAACCAGTTGATAGAGCCGTTCCCCATCCCGGATGGTGCCACGGCACTCGAATCACCGCCAAAGATATACACCGTCACAATCGGTAAAACAATGACAATCACCATTACGCGCATGCTCTGCAGGAACATGATCACAGTCGGATTGACGCCTTTGATCTCATCCATCAGCACCATGATTTGGGATAAGCCGCCCGGGACACTCCCAATCACACAGCTGGTAAGATCAAGCCCGGTTATTTTTGAAAAAATATACCCAAGCAGCAAGCTAAAGCCGATAGTCAGGACCGTTACCGCAATCATTGACGGAACATGTTCCCCCATTTCAACCAGCGTATCCTCTGTAAATGACGTGCCAATTAAATACCCAAGCAGGACCATCGCTATTTTCCGAAACGTAAACGGCCAGTACAATTCCCTCTGGGTTATAATACGCCAAACAGCAACCGTTACAAGTGAGCCAATCAGCCACGGAAGCGGTATATTCATAAATGAAAATATGGCAACACCAACCAGTGCCACCACAAGTGCCTCAGCAAATGCACGCCATTCGTTCAACATGTTCATCTCCTCTACTATGTACAAAAAAGAACCACCATGCAAAATGATGGCTCTTTGACATATTATAGAGGAAAAACGGCATTTGTTAAAGATGGCCTGAATTCACTGCCTCTGACCCTCTAAAACCTCTTATAAAACGAGCGCTGCAATCACACCACAAATTAACAAAGGAATGTTGTAATGGATAAATGTCGGCACGCAGGTATCCCAGATGTGATGATGCTGACCATCGACATTCAATCCTGATGTCGGTCCAAGTGTGCTGTCTGATGCCGGCGAACCTGCATCCCCAATGGCTCCGGACGTTCCGATTAAAGCTGCTGTCGCCAAAGGACTAAATCCAATCGATGCGCACAACGGCACAAAGATGGCGGCAAGAATCGGAATTGTCCCAAAAGAGGTGCCGATACCAATCGTAACCAGCAGTCCAACGCCCATCATAACGATAGCCGCCAGCAGATTGCTGTCCCCCAGCCAGGAACTTGTTGATGCTACAAGTTCCTCAACAGCACCTGTCTCCGTTAATACAGAGGCAAAACCGGATGCAACAAGCATAACAAACGCAATAGCTCCCATCATTTTCACGCCATCTTCCACGACAACTTCACCGTTTTTCCACGTTTCTGCCCGGAAGATAAATATGACCAATATACCGCCTAATGCTGCCAGAACCAATGAATCATAAGCAATTTGCAGCCCTAACGTAACAGCCAGACCAAGCAGTGTTACAAAATGCTTCATGTGCCACTTTTCGTTGCTTTCTTCTGTCGTTGCTGCTACCTCTGTGAATTCTGTCGGGATATCTTTATATTCGCGCGGCTTCCGGTAAGTGATTAAAATGGCAATGGCCAGTCCGATGACCATACCGGCTACCGGGATCGCCATCGCCAAGGGGATTTGCGACAAAGCAATTTCCATACCATTCGCGTTCATTTCATCAACGATAATCCCTTGGAAAATCAACCCAAAACCAACCGGAACAAGGATATAAGGTGCCTTTAACCCAAACGTTAGAGCTGTAGCAATCGCGCGGCGGTCAACTTTCATTTTGTTAAAGACTGCTAACAGCGGTGGAATAAGAATCGGAATGAAAGCAATATGAATCGGAATGACATTTTGTGATAAACTTGCAAGCCCTGCCAGTAAAAATAACACGACGCCACGCCTCCCGCGCATAACCGGTAAAATACGCCGAATTAAAAATCCCGTAATACCGGAGCGGGCAATCATCACGGCCAAAATACCCAGAAGAATATAGCTTAATGCTGTTTCACCCTGTCCGCCCAGACCGCCAACCAGGGTAGTAATAGTTTCCTCCAGTGACAGCCCCGCGGTAAGACCACCTACAACGGTTGCGATCAAAAGAGCAATAATGACATTGACACGTGCAAGACTAAGGGCAACTAACACAATGACAGACAAAACAACCGGGTTCAATAACATTTCTCGACTCCCCCTCAGGAATAATTTTGTGTTCCTTCATCAAATGCTTAGTCTTCAAATTTTCATGGTGTCAGTTGATCCAATAGGTTATGTTTATATTCAAACTTGCTGTCAGATAACGGATTTAAGGCAGCACTGACCGCTTCAATATCCTCCGAAAAAGCACGATCACTCGTTATCGTTGGTACAACAGTTCGAAAATCGCTCCAAAGCTTCCGTAATTTTGGTGCGGATTTTTCAGGTTCTTTATAATCAATCGCCTGTAATGCACAAATACATTCAATCGCGAGAACCCGCCTTGCATTCTGAATAATTGATCCTGCATGACGCGCTGCTATAGTGCCCATACTGACATGGTCTTCCTGATTGGCTGAAGATGGAATGGAATCCACACTGGCGGGATGTGCTAATGTTTTATTTTCTGAAACCAGTGATGCAGCGGTATATTGCATAATCATCGCCCCTGATTCCAGTCCAGGCTTAGGGCTTAAGAAAGGCGGCAGGTCATTAAGCTGCGGGTTGACTAAACGCTCGACTCTGCGCTCAGCTATGTTGGCAAGTTCGGCTATAGCAATTTTTAAAAAATCCATGGCTAACGCAATTGGCTGGCCATGAAAATTCCCGCCGGATATGACCAGTTCACCGTCATCGAAAATAAGCGGATTGTCGGTTGCTGCATTCATCTCAATCTCCAGCTTCTCCTTTACGTAATCGAGCGTCTGCCAGGTGGCACCATGAACTTGTGGAATACAGCGGATCGAATAGGCATCCTGAACCCGTTTGTCACCTTGTCGTGTGATCAATTGGCTGTCTTCCAACCAGTTATTCATTCGCTCCGCTACTTGTTCCTGCTGTTTATAACCGCGTGCTTTATGAATCGAAGGGTGAAACGCATCAATTATGCCGCCCAGCCCCTCTATTGTTAATGCTGCTATCCATTCACTGTCGTATGCCAGCTTCTCTGCTTCAATATAATTAAGGACGCCCATAGCTGTCATGGCCTGTGTCCCGTTAATCAGTGCCAGCCCTTCTTTTGCCTTTAACGTAATCGGCTGAATCGCCTTAGCATCCAACACGTTCTTTGCATCAACTGAATGCCCATCGCTATCATAAACTTTGCCCTCTCCAACCAAAACAAGCGCCAAGTGTGCTAAAGGTGCCAGATCACCGGAAGCTCCCAATGACCCCTGCTGTGGAATAACCGGATGAACCTGTTTATTGATCAGTTCCTGCAAAGCTTTAACAACTTCCGGACGAACACCTGAAAACCCTTTTAAAAGGGCGTTCAATCGGAGAACAACCATGGCTCTGGACACCACTTCAGGGAAAAACGCACCAACACCACATGCATGCGAGCGAATCAGATTCAGCTGCAGTTCTTCCACGTCTTCTTCGTTAATGATGACATCACTAAACTTTCCAAAACCTGTATTAATGCCGTAAACGGTTTGATGATTGGTTACGATCTCATCTACAGCAATCCGGCTATTTCGAACATCTGCCATGCTCTGTTCTGATATGGTGACGTCTTCCAAGTCCAGACAGATTCTTTTCATCTGGTTGATCATCAACGAATGACCTGTTAATTCAATCATTTATGAGTCCTCCCATTATTGTCTGCAACCACCGTCTCTCCCTTTTTAATAACCGTCTCAATATGATTCATCCCATAGTTGTACGACAGCATCATATAGTTCGGTACGTCAAATATAGCAATGTCAGCTTGTTTTCCCACCTCCAGACTGCCAATTTCATCAGCACAATCAATCGCATGTGCCGCATTAATCGTGGCTGCTGTCAGGACTTCTTCCGGGGGCATGCCCATTTTCAGACAGCCCAGATTCATGATGAACTGCAGGGATAATGTTGGCGATGAACCGGGATTGGCATCGGTCGACAGCGCTACAGGCACCCCGTTTTCAATCATTTTCCGTGCATCCGCAAATTCCGCCATCAGGAAAAAGGCTGTTCCAGGCAGCAGGACGCCCATCACATCGTTCTCTGCCATCTTGCGGATACCTTCATCAGAGGCTTTCAATAAATGATCAGCAGAAATAGCACCGACTTCTGCTGCCAGCTCAGCTCCGCCATATGGCTCAATTTCATCAGCATGGATTTTCGGAACCAGTCCATATTCCTTGCCGGCTTCCAAGATCCGACGTGACTGACCCGGTGTGAAAACACCCCGCTCGCAGAACACATCGTTAAATTTGGCCAGGTTCCGCCGTGCCATTTCCGGCAGCATGTCATCAATTACGCGTCTGACAAATGGTTCCGGATTGTCCCGCTCATCAATAGGAACGGCATGCGCTCCCATAAATGTAGAGACAATATCCATTGCATGATCCTCGTTCAGTTTCGCAGCAACCTCCAATTGTTTAAGTTCATGCTCCAAGGACAGTCCATACCCACTTTTGGCTTCCACTGTCGTGACTCCATACTGGAAAAATGTATCCAGACGATACTTCGACTCTTCATAAAGCTGATCAAAATCTGCATCCATTGTCGCTCTCGTTGTCGCATGAATCCCGCCCCCGGCATTCATGATTTCCATATACGACTGACCTTTCAGCCGCATCACATATTCATTTTCCCGGGTGCCGGCATGAACCAGATGTGTGTGCGGATCAATCAGACCGGGTGTAACCGTCTTCCCGGTCGCATCAATCACCTTTGCTCCGGCAATCAATCCCTGATATTGCTGTTCGAGATCTGCCAGCGTGCCAACTGCCTTGATTTTCCCGTCTTCCACGAGCACACTGCCATTTTCAATCATAGTCAATTCGCGCATGGCATCACGCTTCGCCGGACGTTCCGAATGCCCTGCCATTGTCACGACTTGGGCTGCGTTTTTGATTAAAAGTGTTTGTGCCATGTATGTGCCTCCTCTTGTTATTCTTGACGAATAAATTTTTCTATGATGCTCCTCTACCACTTATTGCCATCTACAGCGTTTTTCTAGTAATCTATTGCAAATTTCGATTTAACTATAGCGATTCCCGCTCAATCTACAGCGATTTCACACTCTTCTACAGCGCTGCGCTTCAGGTGGCAGCGACAAAAACGATGACTACTCTTCCATATTGTTCAGCATTGGAATATTGACACCTTTTTCCCGTGCGGTTTGTTCCGCCAGTTCATAACCTGCATCAACGTGCCGGGCAACCCCCATACCAGGGTCTGTCGTCAACACCCGTTCAAGCCGGGCTTCTGCATCCTTCGTGCCATCTGCAACTATCACCATCCCGGCGTGCAGTGAATACCCCATGCCGACACCGCCGCCGTGATGCACACTGACCCAACTGGCACCGCCGACACTGTTGATAAGCGCATTCAAAATCGGCCAGTCCGCAACAGCGTCACTGCCATCTTTCATGCCTTCTGTCTCACGGTTTGGCGAGGCCACCGAGCCGGAATCAAGATGGTCACGTCCAATGACAATTGGGGCTTTCAGTTCGCCGCTTGCCACCATATCGTTAATGATTTTACCGAATCGGGCGCGTTCCCCGTAGCCAAACCAGCAAATCCGTGACGGTAGTCCTTGAAAGCTGATTTTATCCCGCGCCATACGGATCCAGTTGCAGAGCGATTCGTTATAGCTGAACTCTCGTAAAATGACGTCATCCGTCTTATAAATGTCTTCCGGATCACCCGACAGCGCCACCCAGCGGAATGGGCCTTTGCCTTCGCAAAACTGCGGCCGGATATATGCCGGAACAAATCCCGGAAAGTCAAATGCCCCCTCAACCCCTTCATCCTTAGCGACTTGACGAATGTTGTTGCCATAGTCAAACGTGATGGCACCCTGTCGTTGCATCGCGAGCATCGCCTCCACGTGACGGGCAATACTTTTCCGGGACAGCATCGTGTAATGTGCTGGATCCTGACTGCGCAAATCTGCCGCCTCCTCCAGTGTCATATCCACCGGCACATAGCCATTTTTTGGATCGTGCGCTGATGTCTGATCGGTCAGTACATCCGGGACAAACCCTTTTGCAATCATGTCCGGCAAAACTTCCGCAGCATTCCCAAGCAGCCCAATCGATAGCGCCTTACCCACATCGCGTGCTTCACGGGCCAGCGTGAGCGCATGATCCAAATCATCAACCTGCGTATCAAGGTACTTCGTTTCCAGACGCCGATCAATCCGGTGCTGATCGACTTCAACAGTAATGCAAACACCATCATTCAGCGTTACCGCCAATGGCTGTGCGCCACCCATGCCGCCAAGTCCTGCTGTCAATGTAATTGTTCCCTTCAAGCTGCCGTCAAAATGCTGGCGCGCACATTCCGCAAATGTTTCATATGTTCCTTGTACAATCCCCTGACTGCCGATATAAATCCAGCTTCCGGCCGTCATTTGGCCGTACATCATCAACCCTTTTTGATCGAGTTCATTGAATTGATCCCAATTAGCCCATGCCGGAACTAGATTGGAGTTTGGCCAGCCAGTACTTTCGGTGCGTCCTTGTGTGCGTACGGAAACCCGCAACAGGCTTGCCTGGACTGCACGAGGAGCGTCCTCATCATTTTCCAGCCGCTTTCATCTCCCTGAACAATCGCCCTTCATAGCCTTGCCCAGTTTGCGTGCTGCTTTTTTCCGATACCGCCCGTAGAACTACCAGTCATCCGGATTTTCCGCCCACGTCCCGGATTCAGGTTGTTGTTCAGCATCCGGAGTGCTGCTTCCTGAAGCCACCCTTTTGTGTGTAATTTTTCGTGCCGCGATAAATACTCAACCGTATTTTCGTTTTCCCCAGTCATACCACCATCTCCCTATCATTTAATTTTAAAGCGCTTACAAAACTGCCTATTTATGAAATTCCCGTAATGGTTTTCTGCCACTAGATTTGCCGCAAGCTTTGACCGTTTCTATCCACTTTCAATCCACCAGCGGGGTTCACTTTCCGATATATCAAAACTCAATGTATTTCGCCCTTCCCCGCAATATAGTCAAAAGTGTTTTTTCACCGTTTTCGGATCAAGCCCCAGCGGTGACGGCGCACTCACACCCGGAGCCGCTGATGCCACAATCGAATCGGTGCATAATGTCATAATCAGATAATCATGCCGTTTTGAAAAATCATCGATCGCAGCAAATGAATCCTTAAAGTCATTCACTCCAAGATTTTTCTCCAAAATATACTCACAACCGAATTTTTCAGCAGTCTCGAATAAAGCTTTTGTATTGCCAAATTCCTGGATCCCCAGGCACATATAACCAGCCTTATCATCTTCCTCTAAAATTTGCCTAAACATCGTACCTGACGATGGCTCAGGGTCATCACGCATATCGAAATGCGCATCAATATTGATTATTCCGAGCGTTTTGTCAGGTCCTATAAACTCCCTTGCACCAAGATAGTGCCCATACAGCGTTTCATGTCCGCCGCCAAGAACGGTGGGTGTCATCCCTTTATTTAAAACACCTGCTACGTGCTGACCAAGTTTCAGCCTGTGCTTCCTCCAGCTTTATTTTCCCTCGCAGTATATCGTGCCACCATCGGCAAATCTCACCTGATGCATCCAAATGATACGGCAGTTTTAGCCAGGGGACTGACGAATGGCGTCCGGAGCCTGTGCAGCACCCTGCCGGCCCTTGTACGTCTAACACCTTCATCACTGGCAAAGCCGATGATTCCGAACCCTTTTTAACCGAAGTCAGATCATCCAGCTTCATCCATTTGACCATCTGATGAATCGAAAGCTCGCCCGAATCTTCAGTACCCAATCAACCCTGCCGCTCCAAAGCTTATTGTCTGTTTGCATATAAATATTAGACCACCCCACTTCATGCTGCTGATTTCAGAAAATAGTTATTATACTTAATATTATATTTTAACTGTGCTATAATTACTAATACTTATTTATTATATTTCGATAGTTTTTATCTATAGAGGAGTATAAGCGATGGATATCCGCCAATTAAACTATTTCATCACCCTTGTTGATGAACAGACTTACACGAGAGCTGCCAATATACTGCACATCTCACAACCATCTTTGAGTGCTGCAATCAAAAAACTGGAACAGGAAGTCGGATTGATTCTCATTGACCGCTCTGATCGCCAACTCCGGATCACGAAGGAAGGCCAGATTCTTTATCAGGAGGCTCAAAAATTGCTCCGGCACTATGAGCATGTTTCCTTTGAAATGGACAGGCTCAAGCAGCAGGGACCACTTGAATTATCAGTAGGCCTGATCGAATCCTCGATGTTTTTTGTGCCTGACATTCTAAACCGATTTAAACAGGAATACCGTGATGTACGCGTCAGCCTTCTGGAAACTCTTAGTCTCGGTGATGTAAAAAAGGCTTTGAACAACTTTGATATCCATCTGGCCATCACCAATCAGTATATTCACCAGGAAGATATCAAAACCATCCCGATTTACGAGGAAAACCTCGTCGCACTCATTCCTCCCGAACATGCATTGGGCCATAAAAGCTCACTTCACATTCATGATCTGGAAGGCGAAAATTTTATTGTCTGCAAAGAAGGATTCCAGACACGGCAGGACATCTTAAACGCCTTCAGCAAATCAGGTGTCAAACCGAATATCCAATTCGAAATTGAACGATTCGAAACCGGCTGCAGTCTTGTGGAAGATGGTCTTGGCATCACTGTCATCCCGGAAAATTACGTCCGCTATTCCAAACAGACAAACTGTGCTATCAAGAAAATCGATGACGTCAATATCTCGCGCATCGTGTATCTCGCCTATGACAAAAACCGCTACCAGCCACCGATTGTGATGCGGTTTATCGCATTAGTGAAAGAATTTTTTACGTGAGGGGGGGGTTTCATACCTATAATCGAAACGAGTCACGAGGAAGGGGGCATAATTCTTTAAAAAATATTCTCAAGAAATACGCCCCTTTTTTGTTTTTCATTTCGATTGTAGTTATGACCAAAGCCTTTTATAGTGTTAGGGAAATCTATTATTTATAAATCATAAGGAGATTGATAAAGCTGATAGTATAGGAGGCATAAACATCCGGGGATTAAAAGAAAGTGGCACGTGGCCAAAATCGGTTGGATGATTAACAGCCGTTGAGCTGGCATTAGTCCATCAAGCGAGTCCGGTGATTCTCTTTTAATCAAACCTTAAATGGCATACGATCGAACAAGATAACGCTCGATAAATTCAGCCAAGCCATCCTGTTCATGATGGCCGGTCACCACATCAGCGGCCATTTTCACTTCCGGGCCGGCATTTGCCATGGCAGCACTAATTCCGGCATTCCGCAGCATTTGGATATCGTTGGGACCGTCACCGATTGCTGCCGTTTCTTCGGGATTGATGCCAAACGCTCTAATCAGCACCTGGATTCCCGCCCATTTTGAAATACCGGGTGCCATGATTTCAAATCCGTCTTGCCAATCGATCACATCCGCTTCATCACGAAATAAGTGTGACAGATGCGAACCATGACGTCCGGTCCTAACATTGTATTTCAGCACGTTCCTGTAATCCGCATTCCGCAGATCACCGATATACTTTGGTGGAATGCGACTTTCTTTGGTCCACACATCGATTTCTTTGCGCACCCTGTTGCAATAAAGTCCATCTGCGGTATGCACAATGACATCACACGCGTTTTCATTCGTTACACGATGAAAATTCGCCTCATCCAGTGTGACCGGATTCATCTGTGCAATTCTTCCTGTAAATCCTTCATAAATGGAAGCGCCATTCAGACAGATCATCGGTGTCTTCAAGCCAAGCAGACTATGGTAAGGTACCGTAATCTCATAATGACGACCTGTCGCAAGGAAAACTTTAGTACCCTGATTAATCAATCTGGTTATTGCCTCTGCATTGCGTTTTGAAACTTCATTTGATGACGTCAGCAATGTTCCATCCATATCAATGAACAATGCGCGTATACTCATATATTTCTCCCTCCTTCTATATCACAAGCATATCACCTGAGTGTAAATTGCAGATTAATGTGGTGTAATGATTGTGTGAAGCATTGCTTGCAGCGGGTTCCATTCTTCTCTAATGCAACACACTTTACGTTGAATGAGCGATTTTTGACGGACGGATATATTTCATGATGAGCCCATGTTTTGGCGAAAACAAAAAGCTCAGCATAAACAGAATACCTGTTGCAAAGGCCATTGAACCGGAAATCGACGTATCAATCCAGAATGCAATCACATAACCGGCAATGGCTGCCACAACGCCAAATAGGCCACTTAACACAAGCATCACCGCAAGTTTATCTGTCCATAGATAGGCGGAGGCGGCTGGTGTGATCAGCATTGCTACAACCATAATGGCGCCAACCGCATCAAATGAGGCAACCGTTGTCACCGAAACAAGTCCCATTAAAAAATAATGCATGAATAGGACTGGAATGCCTAAACTGGCGGCCAGTGCTGGATCGAATGTTGTTATTTTCCATTCTTTATAAAAAGCAACAATGAAAAACAACACAACCAAAAAGACAAGGAGAAGAATTACAGTAGCTTCGGGAATGTCTCCGACGATTGGCAGTGTCACTGTTTGAAACGGAATAAACGTGATATCGCCCATCAAAGCATGTTGGACATCCAAGTGCACGTTACCGACCGATGTCGCAATTAAAATAACCCCAATCGCAAACAAAGTGGTAAAGACAACCCCCATTGAAGCATCATGCTGGACATTTAAGGAATGCAGCCATTGAACAAAAAAAGCCGTTAATAGCCCCGCCGCGATACCACCGACAAGCATCGCCGGGCCACTTACTTCCCTTGTCACGAGGTAGGCCACGACGATCCCCAGTAATACCGTGTGACTGATCGCATCCGCCATCATCGCTGTCTTTCGCAAAACTAAAAAGACACCGACAAGACCACAAGCCATTCCAACTAATGCAGCCGTTAAAATAATCCAAGCCGTATAAGTCATATTAAGTCACGCCTCCCGTTCTGACACGAACCCTTGTTTTTGCCTTTTTCCGATGCATCCGGAACTGAATATAAGTGACAAGCAAACCTTTTTCTTTCCCAAGAATGAGTGATACAACAAACATGCCTGCTGCTGTCACCACAATGAAAGGACCTGTTGGCAAACCGCTCCCCATTGCGCTGATCCATGTCCCCACAGCTCCGGATACACCACCGAACGAAGCGGACAACAAAATCATTGTCAGAAAGGAACGCGTCCAATATCTGGCACTGACAGCCGGCATAATGAGCATCGCCGCCATTAAAATTACCCCGACTGCTTGAATACCGATGACAATGGTGGTCACTAAAATAACCGTATATAATGTATTCATCCCGTTGATCGAGAGTCCGATCCCTTTGGCAAACTGTCTGTCAAACAAGAATAGTTTCCATTCCTTGAAACCAAAGAACACGACAAGAATGACGAGTAGAGCGAGCGTAAGCATTGTCAGGACATCTGAGGTAACCATGGCGGCTGCCTGCCCGTAAATAAAGCTATCGAGCCCGCTTTGATCGCCACCCGGAATCCGGTTAGCGATGGTCAGCAGCATAATGCCCAAGCCATAAAAAACGGCCAGTATCATCCCCATGGCACTATCCTCTGATATCCGGCTTGTCGTGGTGATCCATTGAATCAGAAGTGCACCAACGAAAGCACTGATAGCTGCGCCAATCACCAGAAAAAACAAATTCTTTTCGCCGATCAGCAAAAAGGCGATGACCACACCCGGCAAAGCAGCATGTGATAACGCATCACTCATTAAATTTTGCCTTTTCCAATAAGCCAGACAGCCAATGATACCTGCTGCTACACCTAAAATCGTGGTACTTAATAAGACCCACTGCGTATTACTGTTTAATAGAGTGTCCCACATCCTTCTGTTCGCCTCCCATCCATCGCATATTACCACCATATGCGTCAGCAATGTTTTCTTTTGTGAACGTTTCTTCCGTCTTTCCGTAATGCAGCACGGTACGATTCAGCAGCAGCACATGATCAAAATAATGTTCCACCGTTTGCAGATCATGATGCACCACCATCACGGTTTTGCCTGCTGATTTTAATTCCTTCAAAATTTCCATAATAGCGCGTTCTGTTCCCGCATCAACACCTGCCAGCGGTTCATCCATGAAATAGATATCTGCTTCTTGAACCAATGCCCGCGCCAGGAAAACACGCTGCTGCTGCCCGCCGGAAAGCTGGCTGATTTGTCGATTGGCATAGTCCTTCATCCCCATTTTTTCTAAAGCCGACATTGCCTGGGCACGATGGGTCTTGGATGGCCGTTTCAACCATCCAATCTTCCCGTACAGCCCCATCGTGACAACATCCAAGGCATCTGTTGGAAAGTCCCAATCGACTGATCCCCGCTGCGGAACATAACCAATCCGTTTCTTTACCTTGTGAAACGGCTGGCCAAAGAACGAAACATTTCCTGTCAGAATGGGGTGTAAATGTAACATCGTTTTGATCAGAGTTGACTTTCCAGCTCCATTTGGTCCGATAATACCTGTTAAGGAACCGGGGGCAACGTCAAACGTCACATCATACAGGACAGTATTTTTCTGATAGAAAGCCGACAAATGATCGACTTGAATAACCGGTTCGGACATCTTACGCGCCCCCTTCGCTCAGTGCCTCGTAAATCGTGTTGACGTTGTGACGATACATGCCAATATAGGTGCCCTTTTCAGTCCCGGATTCACCCATCGCGTCGGAAAACAGTTCACCGCCCAGTTCGACTTCTACCCCTTCATTGGATGCCCCTTCAATCACAGCTTGAATCGAATCCTGATTCACGCTGCTTTCCACAAAAATGGCAGGCACCTCATACGCCTTAATCACTTCAATGGTTTCATTGACATCTGATACACCAATTTCATCTTCTGTACTTAAACCTTGCAGTCCAACAACTTCCATATCATGCATCTCTCCAAAATAGCCAAAAGCATCATGTGCTGTTACAAGAACCCTTTGATCATCCGGGATATCAGCAAGTTTCTCCGATTCTGTTTTCATTTCTTTCATGTCTTCAAAATAATTTTGCTTATTTTCTTCCAATTGATCGGCATAGTCAGGTGCATAGGCTTTCAATTCTTCAACCGCCGCATCTAAAGCTTGCTGCCATAAATTAAGGTCAAACCAAATGTGCGGGTCAACGGCACCTTCTTCGTCCGTCAGCAAAGCATCCTCCGGGAGGGTTTCCCCAATGGCCAGCACGGGTTTTGATTTGCCAATCTGCTCAAAGACTTCCACCATATTAGCCTCTAAATCCAGACCGTTATAAAAAATCATATCCGCTTCTTCTACCGTTGAAATATCACTTTGGGTCGGATTGTATAGATGCGGATCAACCGACGGCCCCATTAAACTTTCCACATCAACCATTTCGTCACCTATCACGGATAACGGCTCACCGATTTGCGCAATAGTTGTCACAACTCGTATTTCGTCATCAGTGTTGTCATTATTATCTGATTCGCTCGCAGCATTCTCTTCCTCAGACACACAAGCTGTCATAAACAATACCAGCATGCTTAGTACCACGAACCCACCTATCCTTTGACGCAAACAATGCATTTTTACCTCTCCCTTCATTTTTTCATTAATACTTAAAAGTTGCATCAGGTAAACTTTTGATTTGTTATCAATCATTTTATGTAGTTTATTTGTAATTGTCAATACATTTTTACCTTTTATTACTTTTTTTACTTAGGTAAACTTTTTATGTATGTGCGAGTAGATTTTAATGTCCAAAAAAAGGGGGCAATTCTCATGATTAAGAACTGCCCCATGCCATTTTTGGAATTTAACTATTCAACTATTGAACCGCAATTTCTCCTGTTTTAAAACCAAAAAACCGCATGTCAACAGACGTGCGGCTTTTTTCACTTAAATAAACTATGAATCATCCTAATAGATTGTCTGATATTAAAAAAGATTGAAAACCCACCTAACAAACTGCACAATCAAACGGGGGAAAAATAGCAATACATCAGCTATGGTCACAAGCCACTCGAAACGGTCATATTTTTTATGCGTCTTACCCGTTTTTTGCGTTATAATAATCGCCTCCTCATTTGGCCTTATGATCGATTTCTGCATAGTTATCACGATTACCATGAATCAGTCCATGTCATTTTCCAAAGACCAATCATAATCATCCCGTTCATACACTGTGAACTGTGGTTTGCTTGGATGATCCAGAACGAGAGCCGAATTCGGAAATTTGGCCAGCTTCCGGTATAGGGCAATATCCCCCAAACACCCTGTCATCAAGATGATTCCCAAAAAAGATAAAGGCAATAAGTCGATCGAAACACCAAGTGCAAGCGGCAAAATCCCTGTTGGAATCAATGGAAGCAGCAGTACCTTTTTCATATGAACGGCTTTTACCGGTTTTTTAGCATGGGCATAAGCAGCACCCAATTTCCAATTAATGCCCCATGCCAGCTCCTGCCGTGGTACACCGGCTATATAGCGAAAACCCATCAAATGGATTGCCTCGTGAATACAGACGATTATGATCATTGCAGCCAAAAACAGTATTAATCCGGGAAGGGTCACCGTAAAGCCAGCCTCTCCAAAAATGGCTAAATGTATAATCGGTACACCGAAAAGCATGACGATCGTCACAATAAGAGCCCAAATATTCAGTTTAACCATTGAAATGGATACGACGGTTCCCTGTTTGTAATCCATAGATTCACCCGTATTTCCATAAGACTTAACTTAATATACGTCCAATCAGTCTCAAAGTTTCATAATTTTTCCGGACGGGCGTTTATCCCGCCCGAAAACCTACACCTTAAAACGGATTCGTTGCCCACTGCAGCGATTGTTTAATGAAAATACGCGGATGCAATTTCAGTTGTGACACCATATATTCAGCAAGGTCTTCCGGCTGCATGAATTTCTCTTTATCATTTTTATCAGGATTATCACCGAATATCATGTCCGTCCCGACCATACTCGGATTCAATGTAAAGACCCGTATATTATGCGGGCGCACTTCCTGCATGAGCGCTTCTGTCATGCCCTGCACCGCAAACTTGGATGCACTGTAGGACGTTGAACCGGCCGTTCCTTTCAGTCCGCTGCTTGATGAGATATTAATGATGTCACCCTGATTTTTCTCGATCATTTGCGGCAAAACGGCACGTGTCACATGATATGTACCGAATACATTGGTCTCAACAGTGCGCTTCCAGTCTGTCGGATCAATCTCCAGAAAATCACCGTGCATGCCGACACCCGCATTATTAATGAGAATATCTGCCGTGCCGAGATCATTCTTCAGCTGCGTTATCGCTTGATTAACAGCTTCCATATCTGCAATATCAGCAGTCACGTAATGTGCACTGACACCATATGTCCTAGCTTCTTCTGCGACTGCTTTCAGTTTGCTCTCCGTCCGGGCAATCAACCCGACATAAACACCTTCACGTGCGAGCTCCAGCGCTGTTGCACGCCCAATACCACTTCCGGCACCTGTAATATAGGCGATTTTCCCTTTGATATCTTGTCCCATTGTATATCACCCTTTTGACATTAGTATTTATCATCATTGTACGTGCTGGATAGTGCATATTCCAGTGAAAAATCTATCGAGAATTAACTTAAAGGACTGATCATTGAACGCCATTGTCCACCAGTCATTACAAAAAATAGATGAGAGCAGAAATACCAAGTGAAGCAAAACCGGCCAATCCAAAATACAGTGCCGGTTTCAGCCTCACACTCCGAGGCTCATGATATTCAGTATGAAAAGTCGTTTGCTGTTGCTCACTGCTCCTCAGACCGCCCATAAATATATTCGCCACGAAAATACATATCACCCCGACAATGAGAAAAAACGTCATCATGGCTGTTATCTCCTTTTTAAAAGACGTCATTATATACTAACCACATATATCAGCCAGCACTTATAAACGCAACAAAGGTGACGATACTCAATATGGCCAAAATATGCATGATAATACCAACAATACTGCAAATCAATCCGGAAATCGCAAAGCCCCTGCCAGTTTCATTTGTTTTGTCAATTTCTTTCAGCGCTTTTCTCGAAACGACAAGTCCTGCTATGCCAGTAAAAAACCCAATGATGGGGATGAAAATTGAAAGAATACCAAGTGTTAACGAAACAATCGAATTGCTGTTTATTTTTGCAATATCACTCAAGCGTACCACTTTCCTCTCGTCATTCGTACCTTATTCCGCAAGTTTGGGGCGCCGCTGCGCGAAGTTTAGTAGTTGTCGCGCGAAAATCCGTCTGAGTCGCGCGAATTTGGACCAATGTTGCGCGGAATTAAGCCATAGGTGCGCGAAATCATGCATAAGTCGCGCGATTTCGCCCCTTCCTTGCGCGAATCAGGTCATTTTCCAGGCGTGCCAAACCGATAAAAATATCACAATGAAAGATACTGTAGGAGCTATGAATTTTATATTTTAAAAAGGTGCAATTCTATCAAAAAGAATTACACCCATTTTAATTGCTTAACGCTTAAGCATCATCCGCAGATTCCCTGGAAGCATCTCCCTCTGCTGAATCGGCATTTTCATCTGATCCTTTGGCGGCCGAAGCTTCCTGGTAGTACTTTTCCTTTTGTGCGCCAAAATGATCAGCGTTGCCGCGGGACACATAGCTCTCAAGCATAGCCTTCAGATCCATACCGGTTGTTTCCTTGAGTGATTCCTGAATACTGAGCATGGTTGAGGTCACATTGTTGGCGACTTTTGATGAACCGCCCTGTGAATCACTGCCGCCCATATCGATTACCTTCATATCCTGAATTTGAGAAATTGGTGCGGAAACTTTTTCGGCATACTCAGGCAATACGTTGATCAGCATTTCCACAATGGCTGCCTCGCCGTATTTCTCCATCGCTTCGGCCATCCGTTCTTTGGACTCGGCTTCGGCAATACCGCGCTGACGGATAACTTCTGCCTCGGATTCACCTTTAATCCGTTCTTTTTCCGCGTCGGCTTCAGCTGCTTTTGTCGTTTTATAAGCTTCCGCATCAGCAATCGAGCGGCGGCGTTTATTTTCTTCTTCTTCCAGTTCAACCGCACGCTGCTTCTCGATGTATTGAACCTTCAATTCTTCATCCTTCACTTGCTGGGCGAGGCGCTGCCGTTCCAGTTCACCCGCCTGTTCCGCGTTAGCTCTGGCACGGTTGGTTTCTTTTTCAAATTCAGCTTCCTTAATGTCTTTTTCCTTTTTGGATTGGGCAATCGCTGTCAGGCGGCGGTTTTCCTCATCCTGTGCTTCCTGATCGTTCTGCGCTTGATAAATACGGGTTTCCTTCTTCGCATCAGACTCTGCCTGATTCGCATGTTTTTGCACTTCAGCGATATGCGGACGTCCTAAGGCATCAATATAGCCATTTTCAACATCGACGTCTTCCACATCATTTAACGCAAACGATGTAATTTCAAAACCCATGCCTTTCAGATCCGCTTCAGCAATATGCTTTACTTGTGTATTAACTTCTTTAAAATCATTATAGATTTTTTCAATGGAAAGTGATGCAATAATCGCACGCAGATGACCATTCAACACATCCCGTAATTCTGCTTCACGTTCATCCTGCTCTTTACCAAGGAATTTCTCGGCAAAATTGGCCATAATCTCCAGCTCACTGCCGATACTGATGACAGCTGTACTGACGACGCGCACCGGAATGCCTTCCTTCGTGTACGCCTTCTCTGAATCAACCTGCAGCTGAAAGGACGTCAAATCAATCGGTGTAGCAGTCTGAAACATACGGAGCCGATACCCGCCGCCACGGATGATTTTCACTGAACGTCCATTTTCATCCTGAAAAACATTCCGCTCTTCTTTAGGATCTCCCAGCTTTGGCCCGGTTACGACTAACGCTTCATTGGAGCTGGCTGTTTTATAGCGGAGTCTGAAAATAATAAACGCAATCGCTCCCCCAATAATCACTACAGCGCCAATAATGGCAAGTATTATTAAAAATAATGCATCCTGAAACAAAAAACCCACTCCCTTTTAAATTATGAAATCCGATCCACGGGTCTATGTAAGTGGATCTATATTACAATACGGTTACAAGCCACATAAAGTTTCAACATTCATATCATTCATTTAAATAAAACACTCACTTTTACCTTATTCCGGCGTGATAGGTTATAGAAGAGCAGTCGCATACGAATTAGATCACACTGGCTAAATGTTGAATCATCGATGCCGCATTCACGGCAAAACATGCCATTAAAAGGCTGCCATATACCTTTCGTCCTTCTTTGATCTCTTCAATACCTAATAACAGGAAGAACACGGGCATCACGACAAGGTAAAAATTCGGGGAGAGTTCAAAACTGCTATCAACTGTCAAACTGTATCCCATTGTTACCCCATTGTTAAAAGAATCATCGATGCCAATACAATATTGATTATACGTAAAACCAAACTATCTTGCCTCTTTCATCATTGTCATTTTAATCAGTATTAGGCCTCTCCCAATCGATCTCATCGCTTTCGACGAGTTCCTCAATCGTTTGTAAATGATTGGTCCCGCTAACAATTTCATAGCGCCCGTGGGAACTTGCTGAAATGTTAGCGTAATTTTCATCCAGTTCCACACGCAATCCCTTTGTTTCAAAATGATCCTCAGCAACCTGATTAGTCGTCTCGATCGTTACATTGTACTTCCTGAACTCATGCAAGCCATCATCTTGTTTAAGTTCCATTTCCGAAAAAACTTCCAAAATACGTCCGATTGTTTCCTTATCCTCAATCGTGACCCGGGCCTTTGTTTGCGGTATTCGTTCAGACAGGTCATTAATACGGATCGTAATGCTGTTCACTTCAGTTTCTTCATGAAGCTGCTCTGATACAACATCCTGAAATGTCGTATGTTTCATCCAGTCATCGATGAAAAATATCACCAGAACGCCAAACACACTAATGGCCATTAACAGAAGCGGAATGACATACTGTTTCGTTCCTTTCAGATATTTCCACTCCATCAATGCCTGAATACTGCACATCACGATTAACACGCACAGCAGAAACCACATCAGAGCACTGTCATTATCCCTATCAATAATCGTTGTTAAAATGATAAGACTGATGAATATACTGACAAAAATGACCCAGCGGTGGACCTTTTCGCCTTCTGTTTCAGAAATCTTCACCCGCTGCTCACCCAGCAGCCATTTGCTTAACTTAGCGTTCATTATAAGCAGTAACAGCGCCAGCCCCAATAAAGCAAGTTCCATAGTTGATCCCCTATTCTACAGATTTCCCGTCCTCTGGCATAGGCCCGCTTTTATGTAGATACCTTTTCTGCTGATTCTCACGCTATCCTGTTGATTCCGCCGCTCTTCTGTGAGCTAGCGATTCCGTTTCAGCAAATTGGCAGTACCTATACAGCTTAACCCCAGCACGACAATGAAGTAAGCGACTGCCTTATCACCCACCAGTCGATTAAATTCAACCAACCCAATCAAAAACAGCTGTCCGGTACCAAACAGAGTTAAACCAGACCAGAATAGTGCTTTATGCGACACGTCATTCACTCATCCCTTATGAATTTTTTAACGATCAAACATTACTTAACTCCATGTTCGACAAATCTACCAATATTTCCTTTCAATCAGTAAAATTCTTATAAACAAATTCATTCATGGTCATCCAAATTTGAGATAGATCAGCTGAATTCCCTAATGATACGTTTATTCATAGACGGCAAGATTAAGAAGCACAAAAAGCGCTTTTCTTAATCCGGGAAAAGCGCTGGAATATCCGGGACCCGGAGACCCCGGGACATGAACCGTGCAACTTTTTGAGCTTGTGCTGGCAGAATTCCTTTTACAGCATACAAAAAACGTACAGTCCCTATGTCGAGAATCTGTACGTTTTTGCAATCAATATCTTTTATTTAAGTTTATTGAAAAATACGGTCAATTTCCTGAATCTCATCATTTGTCAATTGAACATCATTGGTTTTCTGATTATTGAGTACCTGCTCAGCCCGTTTCGCACCAGGAATGATGGCATCAATGGTATCTCTGGTTAAGTACCAGGCTAACACAACATGTGCCACTTCTGCATCTTTTGCATCCGCAATTTGACGCAGCTTGTCCACTTTCGCCAGATTCTGCTCGAAGGCTCCTTCCTTGAAGTATGGTGAGTTCGCCCGGATATCATTAAATTGTGACTGCTTATCATATTTTCCTGCCAAAAGCCCTGCTGCGAGAGGAAAAAATGGAATAAACGAAATATTGTGCTCAGTTGTATAAGGGAAGAACGTATTCTCAGCTCCCCGGTTCAATAGATTATACTCACCCTGATAAACATCGACATAACCGTCCTGGTCGGCTGCTTTCAATTGTTCGGGCGTGAAGTTGGAAAGGCCGATAGAACGGATTTTTCCTTCATCCTTCAATTCTTTCAATGCACCGACTGCTTCGGCTTCAGGTGTTTTCTCATCCGGATAATGGATATATAATAAATCAATATAATCTGTTTGCAGCCGCTTCAGGCTATTTTCAACTTCCTGTTTTAAAAAGTCAGGTGAATTGTCATTGACCATGCCATCATCTTTAAATATTGGCGATACTTTTGTGGCAATCACCAGATCGGAGCGCTTACCGCTTTCCTTGACCACTTCACCGACCAACTCTTCTGAGCGTCCCGGGCCATATAAGTAAGCTGTATCCAGAAAGTTTACCCCATTATCGATGGCTGTTCTTACAAGTTCTTTCCCTGCTTCTTCATCTGTGTCAGGAAATAGGTTATGCCCGCCGACAGCGTTTGTACCCAGTCCAACCGGATTTACGTATAAACCTGATTTTCCGAGTTGCACGTGTTTTGTCATGTGATCAGTCTCCTTATGTTCGTAGTATATTGAAAACATTAAATCATTTGTCTGCAATATTCAACGTACATGCCCACTATTCTTGTTACTTGCTAAAAATATGCTCCACTTTTTCTTCTTCGGTTTTTCCTTCTTCTCTTTTTTGCCTAAAAAGACTTCTCTGACTTGATTCCTTTTCTTCTTCTCTATTTTATTTTACCGATTTTAATGATTTCAAACACAAAATCCGATAATTAAATTACCGGATAATATGGCGCATAGCGCGGATTGGTATAGTACGGCGGTCTTGGCCCGACCACAGGGACTGACCATGAATTGGGATTGTTATCATATAATATCATCGTTTTTTCGTCCGTCTCAGGCATTAACAAACACATCACTTTAAAGTTGTTATCATAATCATACATGTTATCCATCTCCCTTCTTACTTTCTGTCAGCCTATTCATCTTTTCCGGCTATTGAGCCTGTATATATGACAAACCAGACACGGCAACCGCCCATCTGGCATAACTTAACATGAGAGTCTATTACAAGGAAGGAGTGAATGTGATGACTGAAAATAAACAAAATAAGCGACTATACCCGCTGTATCCCAACTACGGGAAAATCACACAATATGAGGATGTTGCTATAACAGTTCCCGAGCAGCGCCAATACCGCCAACCGGGTGTCGAGCATCTTATGGTACCTCGCCCGATTGTGGAAAATCCGCATGAAAAAGGCAGTGGAAGAATGACCGGCAAAGTCGCACTTATCACGGGTGGTGACAGTGGCATTGGGGCAGCAGCTGCGATTGCTTTTGCCAAAGAAGGTGCGAATGTTGCCATTGCTTACCTCGATGAACATGAAGATGCGAATCGGACCAAACATCGTGTGGAAGAGATCGGACAGCACTGTTTACTTTTGCCGGGGGACCTCCGTGACAAACGGCAATGCATCGATGTTGTTGAAAAAACGGTTACAACATTTGGTAAACTGGATGTCCTCTGCAACCATGTCGGGATCCAGTTCCAGCAATTAAATTTAGAAGACATTACCGATGATCAGTTCGATGATACATTCAAGGTGAATATTTACTCGCATTTTTACACAACACGTGCAGCGCTGAAATACTTGGAGGCAGGTGCTTCAATCATCAATACAACCTCTGTCGTTGCATTCGAAGGAAACGATCAGCTAATGGATTACACAGCGACAAAAGGTGCCAATGTCGGATTTACCCGCGCTCTGGCCAACAATCTGGTCGATAAAGGCATCCGCGTCAATGCCATCGCGCCCGGCCGCATCTGGACACCAATCATTCCGGCAAGCTTTTCCGCTGACCAAGTAACACTTGCCGGCAACCCGATGGATCGGCAGGGACAGCCGTTCGAAGTCGCCCCGACGTTTGTCTACCTGGCCTCAGACGACTCACGCTTTGTCACCGGGCAAGTGCTGCATGTCAACGGGGGGCAGGTATTTGTCTGAGGCGATCATTGGCTGAACGGCCTTTCGGGGACAGCCCATCAGTGAACAAGCATATACCGTTCTGAACGCATTTACACGCTGAACACCAGTCCCTAAACGAACATATTGGTCCAAAGCGCCGAACCAATAAAACTGTTTTGTTAATGGCCGCTCCGGTCGTCTACTCCCGGTCGTGACAGGTCACGCTTATTAACCCAGACACGATCCTGATTTTCGGTTTCCGGAAATTTGTCACCAGCTTCCAGTTTCACTTGCCGCGGTTCCTCCACGTTGCTGCCTGTTTCACCTTTTTCAATATAAACACCGCTGTTCGGCGCTTTTTCACCGCCATGAAAACGTGACTGCTCTGCCATTTTCATCACTCCTATCGAATAAATTTGCCATTTTAGTATGCTACCGAACCCTGTTGCTTATAACTGAAAAATGAGATTGTGCATAGCTCTCCAGCAGAATATTCATTCACGTGATGTCCTCTTTTTACCCTTGATGATTACTCAAGACCGCTCATCCCCTATCTTTCGCTGTTGTCTGAGAATCAGCTCATAATATAGTGCTGTCGTCGTTTGAACGCCAAGAAATATGACAACTGAAAAGTAAACACTGTAACCATCTCCATAATGCGTCATTTCCATAAATCGTGATAATTGCTCCATCAATATCCCCAATATTGTCCATCCTGCTATGTAGAAAATAATACTTTTTCGGCCAACCTGAAAATAGTGGTAGAAATAAACGAAGAAATAACTGAACGGCGCAAACAAAAAGTAAGTAAGTAAATCCGATAGTTCATATTGACCGGAGTCGTTAACGCTATATAAATCCATCACTTTACCGCCAAGCGTAAAATCAAAAAATGTGGCAGTTGCAAATCCCCACACCAAAAACAATAAGGTGATATGCCGTGGAATTTTCTTCGGCAAAATAAAAAAGACAGTATACACGATAACTAACGCTACCAGGATATAGATTTCATTTTGATCAAATGTCTCCCATAATATCATGATTGATTCACCGCTTTCTCAGATACACTCTCCATGACCCAGTAAGCAAAATAGGCGATGAGGTTGAGCAAAAAGAAATAAATAGCATCCAAACCAAGATTCCAGTCCGTATTGTCCGTTATATTCAAAGCGGTCATAAGATAACTCAACCCGACCAATACAAGGACAGCAGACAGCATAACAACCGTCTTCCATAAGAATGAATCACGTGCCATTGACATATTCAGCTGTATTAGAAGAAGAACAGGGATTATGATGCTGCGGTTCAACAAAGATGCAGTATATGGCAGCGTTTCCTCAGTACGCTTAATCAATTCCAGCTCGTTCATCACTATCCATGAAAAGTTTATACTCACAATCAGGGTAATGAGAAATACAAACGTGTTCTCCACTAAAGACAACTTTTTCTGTATAACACCGAATGTAAAAACAGCAAGCCATGTCAGAACGAAAAATATGGAAAAAGCCAATGATATTTCCTCCAAATCGATAGCGTTTATGTGTAGTTTGACTTAACTCCATGGAGATATTCATGATAAAATCGGCTGGCCTATCTAAATAACACTGGCATTAAGCACCAATGATGCACATTAATTTGTATATACCTTTTCATATAATAAAGTCGAGTTGAAATACAAGAAGGAACGTCCATTTATATACTGGAAAATTCAAAAACTGAAGATGTGGAGTCCACACCCCTAATCTACAGTGCAGCAAGTAATGAAGATTTTGAAGATCTTGGTGATGAGGTAGATATTGAATTGGAGTTGGAGAAATAAAACTTTATAAAGCTCTTAAAAAGTATGCAGTACAAATTTGCCCGATCCCTTTAAGGGGGCCCCAGAAGAAATAGACCCCCCCTCGATACCTAGCCATTGCTCAAGGGAGGTCTATTTTTAACTTGAAAATCGCGATTCCAGTGATGATATTTCAGTTATTGTTTCTGATGATTAAATTTGCAACTTTAGCTTTTGGGTGCATCTTAACACCTCTTTTACAACACATTTTTATTCGCCTTAGGTACAAACATCGGCGGCATCTCACGCCGTAAACGCCAAACAAAATTCATTGGCTTACTGCCCGAATGCTGCACATATTCAGCAGTACCAAGAAAAATATAAGGTGAGGTATAACCATTTTCTTTCTTATATTCACGGACAAATAACATAATTTGATGGTTATTTTTCCTATGATTAATATAACGTTTAGCTGTTTTACTTGTTGGCGTCACCGTACTTTGGGTTTGCCAGTGAAATAATCGCTCATTCATGGCATAATCTTCATATAATGTCGATGGTGAAAAATCCTTTTCTGATTTGTTTAGTGTTATGAAAAACGCATCCGTATTCTTATCTTTGAAGTGTTTAACGCCCTCGCGAAAAGCCGGTGCTTTTTCCTCATTGTAGTAGCCCATCGCAGCCATTATCTGGTTAATATTATAGTTCGCATGAACACGTAATGGTGATGGATATTCCAAATCATGCATGAATTCCATTTCAGTTAGATGCTGGCGATTATAATCCAAGATTTGTAGAATCTCTGTTTTCACTTCAGGAACGCTTATAATATATTTGACGCCTGCATCGATTGAATCAAATCCTTCTTTACTCGGTTCATTCTGATAAAACGAATAATAGAACATATTAGCCATCATTTGTTCCTCATCATCACGAATCACAAAGTCATCTAAGTAACGTAAATAAAAATCAAGAATTCGTTTGGAATCTAAATGGAAAAGGTTCGGCAACCGTTTTGTAATCATTTTTTCGTCACGAAAATAAAAATCATCATTAACACCAGCCTCAACTAGCATACGGCTGAATGAGCGATCACCACTCCTGCCGTAAAAATCATATATCGACAGTTGATAATACGTTAAGAAGTACTTCAGTGTTAATGGCTGATCTGAATTAAAATGAAAATCCTTTAACTTTTGAATCATATGACTACGGCGATTGCTCAGCTGCTTAACATTCCGCAAAACATATTCCTTTGCTTGCTTCTCCATTACAATAAAAGAACCTCGAGGCAATGAACTGAACCCGTTCTCAACATAATGCTTGATTGAATGCTTTGTTTTGCCAACAAGTGCACGGAATTTATCCTCAAAATTGTAGTTTTTATGTGCCTGTCCAATAAAGTCCAATACCGTTAAGCACTCTTTTCCTTCATGCAATCGCAAGCCACGTCCAAGCTGTTGTAAAAATACCGTCAGGCTTTCAGTTGGACGCAAAAACAACGTCGTATTGACAGCCGGTATATCCACACCTTCATTATATAGATCAGCGACAAAAATAAACTTGGTAGAGCCTGATTCTAATTCTTTTTTGGCCGTTTCTCGTGTTTCCTTATCAGAGCCACCGTGCAAAGCAATTGATGAAACGCCTCGTTGATTGAAAAACTCCGCCATAAACCGGGCATGCTTAACGCCGACACAAAACCCTAAACCTTTTACATTATCTAAATCTGTAACGTATGCCTTAACACTTTTTAGAATTTGCTGAGCACGCATCGTATCACTGGTATATAAGTTTTCTAACTCCCGTACATCATAACCATGGTTCCGCCATGTAACTTGCGATAAGTCAACAATGTCTGTTATACAAAAATATTGAAATGGACTTAAAAGTTTCTGATCAACTGCTTCGGTTAACCGCATTTCAGCAGCGATTCGATCATCAAAATAGGGTAGAACGCTTTTACCGTCCATTCGTTCTGGGGTGGCAGTTAAGCCAAGCAAAACTTTCGATTGGTAGTACTGAAGCAGCTTCTGATATGAATCTGCAGCAGCATGATGAAATTCATCAACAATGATAAAGTTATAGTAATCCGGTGACGTATATTCATGTAACTTACGACTATTGAAGCTTTGGATACTGATAAATAAATGCTCGATACTATCTGGCTGATTTGAACCAACCAATAAATCGCCAAAATTTAAATCCTGCATAACCACTCTGAAGTAATCGAGATTCTGCTTTTAAAATTTCTTCCCGGGTGAAGCAATGAATAATAACCGTTTGTGGCGATCCATTTTTCCCTGAACCAAATCGCTTGTAATCAAATGCTGAGATAAACCGTTTTTCCCCACACCTGTCGCCAAGCCCACTATAGATTATTATATTTTACCGGTGTACCTTTCGTTCAACATCAAGGTTTTCAAGAATTTCCTTTTGAAAATAGTATGGCTTTATTTCAAAGGAAAAATTAATCGGCTGCTCGTCTTGCTCTTTTTTACTTAAGCTGGCTCTTAAATGTTCATGGTCATCTTCCTTATCATACAGAAAAGTTTCAAATTCTTCGTTATTCCAATAAGTTTCAAATGTAGCATCAACTTTTCTCATCACATCGAACGAATCTCTTTCCGTAATTTTAACATTCCATTCCAAACCCGATGTTAGAGCCGGGTTAGATAGATTTGATGACCCGATATAAGCCGTGCTGAAATTTGTGTCTCGCTTAAACATATATGCCTTAGCATGAAGTCTTGTTCGATCCACATCATACGAGATTTTAATCTCTGTATTTGGTAATTGACTTAATTTCCATAATAGCTTTGTTAATCGGGTCGCTTGCATATATTGAGTCGTGATAATGCGAAGTGTACCACCTTTTTTCTCAGTAAACTCTCTTAATTTTCCGGCATATACCACGGATGGCCGCTCCATTTAATAAATGATACGAGCATATCAATTTTGTCGGAGGATAAAATCTCATTTCGAAGCTCGTTCATCATATTGGGTTCAGCCTTTGCACCCGTAAACAGCGAGCTTTCGGAAATTGGCGTTACTGGACGTACTGGACTTTCATTTTTTACGCTCTGAACGCTATTTAGTTTGGAATAAATTGATGTTAAAATTTCGCCATCGTGATCCAATTCCAACTGCTTGAAGTCTTCTTCGGGTAGCAGTTCGCTAAGTTTATGGATGAGGGCATTACTAGCTTGAATCTGTTTTAATAAGGCACCCTGATCATCCTTTTTATCATGTTTATCTCGTATGTAATATAAAGCTTTTCGGGTGATTTCGGAAATATAAGCTGCTAATTTTTTACGTGCTTCTTCAACATCAAGCGTTTCTCTTCCAATCTCATAGTTTTGTCCTTCAAGCGTTTCTAAAGCGTGTTTCATCTCATTTGTTATGATTTCCTCATATATGCCTTCGTATAACAAACAATCACCTCGTTATTGCCAAATTACTCTGGATGAGAATAGATTTTAGTTAGTTAATCAAATCCAGTGCTTCTATTTTTTCAACTGTCGGAATATCTGCTGGTGCCCATTTTAAATCTCTTAACTCAGTTTGAGGTACCCATTCCAAAGCATGATGCTCTGTATTTACAGGGGATCCCTTTATAAGTTCGCAAAAATAAGTTGTTAGATGAACGACACCAAAGTCGTACTCATAAACGGTATACTCGATCTCCTCACCAACCTCAATCTGACAACAAAATTCCTCATCAATCTCCCGTTTCAATGCTTCTTCAGGTGTCTCATCATGTTCAATCTTCCCACCAGGAAATTCCCAATTATAAGGTAGCTCCATGGAAGGCCCTCTTTCCGCACATAGAACTTGATTGTTTGCTAAAATCGCGGCACCGACAACGTGTATATCTTTTTTCATAGTATCCCTATTCTCCGATGATTCTGTTCCAGCTAGAAAGAAATTTCTCTCTTTTTCTCCCCATGTCGTTAGCATATCAATGACGTGTGAAACACCTGACAATTCACCGGCAATATGCCCGTGATTATACGAAAAACGTCTTTCTCCATCAAGTTGACCCCTGAGTGTTTCTCTGAACTTGTTTAAATCCTCCAAAAGCTCATCTTTAGATATTGCGTTTTTGATTTCTTGCATAGGAAACCCTCCATTGAAAAAATTTTCATCCTAATGTCTATACTACCACAACACCTGTACACAATTATGTACAACCTCGAGCTTTTTTAAATGCATGTGAGTTTTGATATAATAACAATACATACAGTACTTATATGCTTACTTAAGTCCCCGGAATCCCCAAATCCGTATCATCCGGTACATATCCAAGCTGACGAGCCATGGAAACAATCTGACCCTTATGATGAAATTCATGAGTGATTGTATGGGTAAAGAGCCATAACACCGGCAATTCCTCATCCTCTTTCTGCCACGGCACAGGGCCTTTCACATTCATATCGAGTTTATCCGCGTATGTGTCCAGAAACCGGTAGACCAAACTGTCCACATCGCTGAAAATATTTCGGATATCCTGCACATTGCTGACCATCCGTGGTTCAGCCACCCTGGTGTTTTCTTTCAACCCAAAATTAGCAAGCCACGATTGATAGCATTCGGCTACATGTGTATGCAAATTCCGGATGGAGCCCCAGCCAAAGCCATCAAGTTCTTTTATGTAATCTTCCGGATCCAATTTTTCACAAAACCCAAACAGCAGCTCGCGTGAATTTTTAACCAAATCGTATTGACGTTTTAAAGCTATCATGTGGATCCCCCCTTAGCTCAGCATGTCGACCGTTATTAACCACCACTTTTCTAAGTATATCTATGTTAACACAAAATTGAAAAACGATTGAGCGGTTGTAAATATTTCATCGCATTCAAATTGTTCATACTATGCAAAAACAGAAAAAGGAGAGACTATGCCTCTCCTTCTATTGTGCATCAATACGGCTTCCACTTAACCTGCTTCGCCTCGGCAAAACGCTGGTTCACACTGTTCCAGCAGACAACATTCCACCAGGCATCGATGTAATCACTGCGGTTGTTGTGATACTGCAGATAATACGCGTGTTCCCAGACGTCAAGGACAAGCAGCGGAATAACATCCTGCTGGGAGAGGTTCTGATGCTTTTCGGCCTGCAGAATTTCAGTCCGCCATGAGCGCGGTGACCAGACCAGCATCGTCCAACCGACTGCCTGAACGTTTTCAGCTGCCTTCGAAAAGTGTTCTTTAAATTTATCAAAACTGCCAAATGTCTGTTTGATCTCTTTTGCGATTTCACCGTCTGGCTTTCCGCCGCCATTCGGGCTCATGTTATCCCAGAAAATCGTGTGCAAATAGTGTCCGGCTCCATTAAAGGCCGCTTCACCTTCCCAATGCTTAATCAGTGAGAAGTCGCCACTTTTTCTGGCTTTCTCCATCTCCTTTTCCGCTTGGTTCAAACCATCCACATAGCTTTGATGGTGTTCGTCATGATGCAGACGCATGATTTCCTCGCTGATATGCGGCTCCAGAGCATTATATGCATAAGGCAATGGCGGCAGCGTATGTTTGCCTATCGGGACAGCTTGATGTTTCGTTGATTTCCGATCATTATCAATATCTTCATCGTCTGTGCTCTCTACAAGTGGTTCCTCCAGCCTGTTATCCGGTTCCCCTTCCATCAACCGGGAAAATTCATTCTTGAGCTGGTGGGCTGTTGTATTCAATGATTCGATTTCACCAGCACCATCAACAATTTCGTCATCCTGCAGCAATTGTTCCCGGTAGGCATTCGCCGTTTCACCCAATTCCCGAAAACGTCCCTGCCATTCTTCCGGGTTTAATGTCACCAGCACATCTGATCGTGTTTCTATTGAAGCCACCAGCTGCTCACATTGTTCCGCCCATTCCGCTAATTGATTCAGCCAGTCTGCTTCTGTTGATTGTATTGTCATAACAGCAATATCCTCCTCTTTCTAAATAAAAATCTTCCAATCTCAGCCTATGCCGGAAAGCCCATTTTGGTAACACGTTGTTAAGTAACATGAACAGAAAATGATAGAATGCTGAAACTTTATGATATTGCGCTGACAGAGTATGAAAAATCGCTAATAACAAAAGGCCAGCCATAAATAATTGAACGTATTAAACAGCAGTCCTGATTTATTGGTTGATTATCACACCACTCTAAACAAACAGCTCAGGTTCCTGTATAATAGCTTTGTTAGCAAGGATTAAGAGGAGACTTACCATGGACGGAAAAATTCACGCTGTTATTGGGGCTGGAACAGGGGTAACCGTTGCACAGTCAATCGGAATGGAGCCGGTGGAAACGGCTGTACTGATGACAACTGGTATTATAGCTGCTCTAGTACCGGACTTGGATACAGCAGGAAAACTGGCGAATCGGATTTCATTATCACATAAAATGATTCAGGGATTTGTGCGGACAACCGGTATTATAACGGGGGCGTACGCGTGGTTTGGATTATCAGGCTATGCCATGTATATCGGTCTGGCTTTGGGTGTGTTCCTGCTATTAATTGCACCTAAATTTTCCCAAAAGCTGATGCTGTTTGTCAGTGGTGCCGCTATTATTGCCGCAGGTGTGGCCATGATGGAAATTTGGGTTTGGCTGACGGGCGTTTATGTTGCCATTGCAGCCTTAGTGGCACACAGAAGCTATACACATTCCTTAGTCGGTTTACTTTTTTTTGCAATCATTGCTTTTTATATCCAGGAACGATTTGCAATGGAAGGTTTATTTTGGACGCTCGTTTTGGCCTATGCGAGTCATTTGCTGGCGGACATGCGGTTTGTTCCGGGGAATAAGCGAGGAATCAAATTATTTTTGCCGTTCAGCCAAAAGGGGATTTGAGTGGGGAGAACGGAAACCACCCACTATCTCCTCTTTATACTTTGTCCTGTTTTGCAGGTCTGTTTAAACTTAGCATTAATGATTCCTGCAGTGTATTAATTCCCTGATATATTTGCGCGTGGTTTGGAACCTCAGGGATGTTAAACGTCTCAAGCAACTGTTGCTGCTCGATGGATTGGGCCATTGACTCAAACAGATAAACAAACCGGGCCGTTTCACTTTTCGACAATACTGTTCTCCCGCCTCTCTCTGCAGCCACCTCAAGGAAGTAACCAAGCTGTTCCATCGAAAAAATAGCCGGCGATAAACGACTCAGGTAGTCAAAGTCATTCGGGATTTCACCTAACGATGTGTTATAAACTGTACGTAAATTATTTAGATTGGTCCGCATTTTATTTTGCGTACGACGATAGTCAGCAGCAACGGACGCACTGTTATCTGAGAAAATCTTGAAAAATAATTGTGATTGACTCCTTATTGTTTTGGACACTAAATGCGGGAGGCGGCTTGAGGCTGAATGCCGTCCGACCAGCAGAACGCCCAGAATCCCAATAATCGATCCGATAATGACATCCGTTATACGGGCCGTAGCAAAGTAAGATAAGTTCGCCATTTGCGTTGTACTTTCAGCGATTAAAATCGCATTAGGTGTAATGAACGTAACGGCGAATGCATAGTTGCGAACCATAAACGTTTCTGTGAGAAAATGCAGCGCCCCGATTAATAATGCCACAACAATTGGTGCCGGGCTGATGGATAGAATGATAACAGCAACAAAAATCCCTGCCAGTGTCCCAAGCGAACGCTGAATAGAACGGTGAAACGTACTGATGATGGTAGAACCAAGCATGACAGCACCGCATGTAACGGGGATCCAGTATGACCGGTCAAATTCAAACGAAAAGGCAATTAAAGCCGCAAGCCCCAGAACAATTGCATATCGGAGAGACGTTAAAAATACAACAGCGTTTTTATCAAACGCATCCGCCAATTTTTTGATAATCGGCTGTTTTTTAAAGTGAACTTTCCCGGTCCAAATTTGGAAAAGACTCGTGAATAACGGCATTTGCCTCGATGAATTTGGCCAGCAAACGCTCCTCCAGGGCACTTAACCGTTTCATGGAAGGAGCGGTGTTGATTGTTGCCGGATGCTTTTTTCCCAGCGACTGGGTCACCTGCTTTAAAAAATCGCTCATTTCTGAGGGAACTTCCGTATTCCCTTTAGCCTCCAGCTCCAGAATGTCCATCCAGATACTATGTGCCAACTCTTTTAAAACATATAAACGCTTGAACGAATCTGTGCTGCGCCATGAAATATAGCCGGATGCCAATGTCCTTTCCGTATCCTGTAAAGAAAATAACGTTTTTTCCTTCATCTCATTGAATGTCCCCGTTCCAATCGCATCAAGTAAGTTGGATAGTGTAAGGTAGAGGCGGTAAATCGATTTCTTCTCCGGCTGATAGGGATCAGAAAACCACCCGGCCATTGCAACCAGCCAGGAGACTGTACCTCCCATAGCAACCAACCCAGCCCTGAGCAGTGCGTCATCCGGATTAATGTCCATCGCTGATGTCATGGCAAAAATAATGACAAAGAAAATCGCTGCCGGCCCCGGGATTTTCAATGCCCCAAAGACGAACGTCCCGACTCCGCCAATTAACCCTAATAAAACAGCGAATAAAACCGGAGAACCGGCAGTCAACGTACCAAGCCCCATAGCAGCTGCTAATCCCAGAATAACGAAAAAGACTTTTTTAGCCCGATGTTTATAAGGCTCGTTAAATACATATAACGATGAGAATCCCCCAATCCCGGCAATTAAGCCATATTGGAAGTTCCCGAGTAAAATGCCGATTATAACAGGAATGGATGCACTTAATGCTGCTCCGATTGCTCTTCGCAGCGGAAAGGGGGTTTTTTTAACTTTGAAAGCATCTTTAATAATCGATGTTGCCAATCAATATTCCTTCTTTCACTTAAACAAATTCATTTATATTAATATACCCAAGATCCCTTGAAAAATCTCGAGATGGCTAGCGGATGCCATAAACTAATTTTAAAGAATAAATTTGAAATGTCAATTTCCACATCTCTGTCATGACCTGTTAATAGCCTGTCTGGCCAGTCGGTCCGCATGGTAATTCTGCTTTTCAGGAATCCATTTGATAAAGAAATAGGGGAAGTCACTTGCCTTTTCATTAATGGCTGCGAGCAACGGCTGGTAGGCCGAATTTTTAACGAAACCGTCTTCGATTGCATCAACAACCAGCTTGGAGTCTGAACGGAATGATAGGATTTCTCCTGGAAAATATGCTGCACAATTCTCCAGGGCTTTTAAAACAGCATAAAATTCTGCCTCATGATTGGACATGACACCCAATGGAAAGGAAGATTCATATACCTGTCCATGGGCTTTGATGTAAACCCCCGCACCACTGACACCCGGATTACCGCTGGATGCCCCATCTGTATAAACTTCAATCAAATCGCATGACTCCTTTCCTGATGCACTGTCCGACCTGTGTAACAGGAGTAGTTTAGTCTTTATTCTCCACGTTATCCCCATGATACGCCATTTCCTCATAGCGTTGCTGCTGGCGGTAACCGTACATGATGTTTCGGGCTGTCTTTTCGCTCTCCAGGCCTGAGCCGATCGCCCCGGCAACTGTTGCAATTGAGGTGACAAGCCATCCCAGTTTTATAAAATAACCAAACCCGGCCACATCCTCCAGCCCTGCAATTTCACTGAATAAATCCGGCGGTACGATAAAGGCAACCGCAGTCAGAAACAACACCATCAGCATCATGTAATACACGACGACAGCAACGGTAATGGTCAGGATTGTAGCTGTATTATACAATAATCTGAGTTTCCGATGGCTTTTTGTGCTTGGCTTTTCCCATAGCTTATGGGCAATAATCAGCCATACAATCATACCAGTAATAGCTGATAGGGTTAATATCAAAAAACGGCTCAATTCATACGATGCACTCAGCCGCCAAAGGGTGGGAAATATTAGCCCATATGCACCGGTGGCAAAGGCGACAGCCATCACGCGTTTAAATGACGGGATAATCGACCAGGGTTTGTTTGCATGCGTCATACCGAGCAGCAGCTTTAATCTGCCATATAACTTCGGCTTCAAGATAAAGCGTACATCCGTTTTTTCAACCTGATCAGGCGGTGTTATTTTACGGATTGGCGAAAGCAGAAACTTTCTATTAAGCAGGCCTTTATGGCTGTCGACAGTGTTTCCATTATGAATGAGCTGCCCATTTACCCTGAAATATAATTCAACCAGCTGGATAATGGTTTTCTTTCACTCTTTTTTTAACAGGGGCAGCCCGAAAGCCGGAATGGATATCTGTGCAAACGCCTTCGTTGTCATTAACATCCCCCAGTACTACACCCTTATTGGAGAAGATGGGCAAGTCAGTCAGGCACACTGTGTAATCCCAGTTATTTGCTTCTCTAATGGCTTCCGCCCGGTGAATCAGCTTGTCCACATTTTCAGCAGCACCTGTCAATGGATCACGGATCACACTGAATTCCCATGAAGTATCGCCATCAATATTCTCATTGAATTCTTCAGGTAAACTGCCGACCAATTCAGAAGCAATTGTTTCCGGAAGCTCGGGAGCCGGGATTAGTCCAACCGTTATCTTTTTTGCCAAAACAAAGCGCCCCCCTTACAGCAGTTTGATATGTCTTTAGTCATTCAAGTAGTTTTTGCTTTTAATCACCTTAGACATTCCCGATTTAAGAAGCTGGAAACCAGATTGAATCACTGGAGGTTACGACATCATTTATGACTCCGGATATTTATGGCTGATAATATCTTTATTCCACTCGTTATTATCAGACTTCCTTACGAAAGAGACGATTTAAGGTACGATTTATAACAAGATAATTTATTAAATTTTGAATTTTGCTCCTTTGCATACCCAGTCTTAAATAATGAAACCCGTTCATAAAGATAATGGTAAAGCAGTTACACGCGCTAAAAGAAGGTGAGCCTGTGAACCTGACTTATTTTCTGTTTTTCCTGTGCATTATTGTGTGCACGTTAATTATTACCTATTGGGCAGCCAAGCAAAGCAAAACGACGAGTCAATTTTATGTAGCGGCAGGCAGTTTAACCGGCATCCAAAACGGCATGGCGATTGCGGGGATTACATCAGTGCGGCTTCCTTTGGGGGATTTATCGGGTACCATTGCCATTAGCGGTACGACGGCTTTTATATGCGATTTGGCTTTTGGTTTCCTATTTGATTGTATTGTTTTCATTGCTGAACCCGTTCATCGTCTGGGTAAATATTCACTCGGTTGATGTAGTATGTTCGCGCTTCCCGTAACCGTACGTTGGATGATGGCGCAAATGGTGCGCTTATTATTTCGATTTCTTTTATATGATTCCCCATTGGTGGCTGCGGGGCTTTTGCTCCGGCTGCTATTGGATAATTAATTTCCGCATCTGTGCTGATCATCGGCAGCTTAATGACCATCTTATGTTGTGTTTGGCGGGATGTTTGCCACTTCATGGGTGCAAATTGTGAAAACAGTCGTGCTCATGTCAGGGACGTTTCTTCTCGCTTTAATTGTGTTTTCAGGATTTGACTGGAATGCTGCAGAATTGGTGGCCCAGGTGAAAACGGGTACACCATTAGACGAACAATTCTTCCTGCCGGGCAACTTATACAATGAGCCATTGGAGAGTCTGTCACTGCATCTTGCGTTAATTCTCGGAACAGCAGGACTCCCGCACATTTTGATCCGCTTTTTTACGGTACAGAATACGCGGGAAGTACGCAAATCACTGCTGACTGCCAGTTGGATTATTGGGAGCTTTTATATAATTGCCCTCGTTCTCGGCTTGGGTACTGTTGCACTGATCGGGTACCAGGAATTAGTGTCACTTGATCCCACGGGAAATCTGGCTGCACCATTACTGGCAGAAGAATTGGGTGGTGATTTTCTGATGGCTTTCATTGCGGCCATCGCGTTCACAACCATTATTGCGGTGGTTGCCGGCTTAGTGATTTCAGCAACGACTGCCTTTTCACATGATGTCTACTTCCACATTCTTAAAAAGGGACAAGTCACTGAAAAAACACAATTACGTGCCGCCCAATGGACCGCTTTCGTCGTTGGCCTTATCTCAACACTATTTGCGATTGGATTGGAAAATATAAATGTGACGTTCCTTGTTTCGTTAACGTTTATTGTGGCCGCCTCGAGTAATCTGCCTGTGCTGCTGTTTACGATTTATTGGAAGCGGTTTAACGAGGTTGGTGTGATGACGGGAATGATCAGTGGTTTGGTGGCTTCTCTAACGCTTTTGTTACTCGGTCCGCATATTATGAATCCGGAGGGAGGCTGGATTCCGCATGAACCGGTTATTCCATTAGCCAATCCTGGTATTATTGCGATTCCAATCGGTTTTTTAGGCGCATTTCTCGGATCGATTTTAACACAGCGATCAGCGCAAGCCACCACAGAATTTCGCCAATTTTACCTGAAGGCTCAGACAGGGATTGAAACGAGGGAAGATCGGCCATGAATCATTTAACGCTGATTTTATTCGAACGGCTGGGTTTAATACTCGTCATTGCCTTTGTGCTGACACGCACCCGTGGTTTCAGAACGCTGCTTGAGCGTGAGTTCAGCAAAAAGATGACACTTGTTCACGCCTGTGTGTTTGGCTTTTTCGGGATTGCCGGAACCATAACAGGTGTTGTCCTGGAAGGGGGGACAGTTGCTGCCAGGGACTTTGTCTGGACGCCTGTCAGTGATGGCCGGATGGTCGTCAGTTCAAGTCTTGTCGCTACTGTTATTGCCGGTTTATTGGGCGGCCCTCTTGTAGGTCTGGGTGCAGGTATTATCGCCGGTGTACATCTTTTTTTCCTCGGAGGCATAGGCTTTATTGCAAACAGTCTGGTCAATCCGCTGACAGGACTTCTGGCCGGCTGGACAGCCCGATTTTTCTCAAATGAGCGCGTCATATCACCAATGAAAGCATTATTTATCGGTGTCTTTCCGCCGGTTTTACATATGCATATGCTGTTAATTGCTGAACCAAATTCAGATGACATGATAGCAACCGTCAACACAATTGGTCTGCCGCTTGTGTTATCAAACAGCATTTCCATTGCCATTTTTACCGCCATGATCGGAATTGTGCTCAGGGAGCAGGAACATGAAGCAGCACAGGCGACCAGAAGGGCTTTAACCATTGCGGAAGAAGCACTGCCATTTTTAAGAAAGGATTCCTCCCATGAAATGGCTGCCGGAATTGCTGATTTACTCTATGACCGCCTGAAACCGGCTGCTGTCGCCGTAACCAATGAACACGAAGTTTTGGCGCATAGGGGAATGGGCGGCGATCACCATAAAGAAGGTGATTCGGTTCTGACGTCTTTATCTGTTCAGGCAATCGAAACACGTCAGATGCAGATGGCCTATTCGCGTTCGGAAATACAGTGCCGTTATGAAAATTGTCCCTTTGAGGCTGCTATTATCATCCCTATTATGGACAAGCATGAATCGACAGGCCTTATTAAGTTTTATTTCCAAAAAGCACAACACATCCGGCCGGTCGAGCTCATGCTGGCCCAGGGGTTAGGTGAATTGATCTCCAATCAGCTGAATACCATCGCAACGGAAAAACTAAAAACGCATATACGTGATGCGGAATTAAGAAATCTTCAGGCACAGATCAACCCGCATTTTCTCTTTAATACACTGCATCTGATTGCAGCACTTTTTCGGAAAGATCCGGAAAAGGCACGTCAGATCACGGTGCACCTGGCCCATTATATGCGTTTTAATATCGGATTGGTTTCGTCATCACTGGTACAGCTGGAAAAGGAATGTCAGCACGTTAAAGCTTATATCGAGATCATCCGGACACGCTTTTCCAGCCGCTTGACCATTCAGTTTTCAGGACCTGACGAGCTTTCTCAGATATCCATCCCGCCCTCAACCATTCAGCCACTGGTCGAAAACAGCGTCCAGCACGGTCTGGAGAACGTAACGGATGGCGGTGAAGTTAACGTCACAATGACGAAAGCCGATAATAATATCCTGATTTCCGTACGTGATAATGGAACCGGTTTTCCGGATGATGTTTTAGATGATGCCGGCTACACGCCACTTGCAAAAACTAACAACGGGGGCGCCGGGCTATATAATGTGAATCAGCGTTTAATCAATCTGCTTGGTGAATCGTCACGGCTGCATATACGCAATTTGCCTGACCGCGGAAGTGAAGTCTATTTTACAATTCCATATAACGATTAATGGAGAAAGAGGGTATAATGATGAAGACCATTCACGCCATGATTGCTGAAGATGAACAACTGGCACGGGAAGAACTCATCTACTTATTGAAAAAAGAACCTGATGTCATGCTCTGCCCAAGTGCTGAAACGGGCAAACAATTAGTCGACTTATATACTGAACATGAACCTGATGTTATTTTCCTTGATGTGCAAATGCCGGGAATATCCGGTGTTGAGGCAGTCAAGCAAATTGTTGAATTAGCCTATGTCCAAAGACCGTTATTCATTTTCACAACAGCATATGATGACTATGCGGTTGATGCATTCGAAATAGAAGCTGTCGATTATTTATTAAAACCTTACGATGATGACAGGTTTCAAAAGGCAATAAAGCGCGTCCGAAAACAAATGGAACAAAACGTCCTGACCAAAGACAAATCCCCAATATCCGCGAGTCAATCAGCTGGGTCCAAACTGCTTGTTGATAATGGCGATCGGATGATTGTGTTGTCACCGGATGCCATTTATTATGCCGTCCCGTCCAACCGTATGCTGGAAATCCACACTAAGGATGAGGTGATTGAAAGCCGGATGACCTTACAGGAATTAGAGGAAAAACTGCAGGGTCTCTCTTTCTTCCGGACTCACCGGAGCTATTTGGTCAACCTGAACTACGTCAAAGAAATCACACCTTGGATTAACGGGGCCTACAATATAACTTTGCAGGATAAACATCAGACCATATTACCGGTCAGCCGCTCAGCACGCAAAATTTTACTTGAGACATTTAAACAGTAACCATTCAACATTACATTTTAACTTTTCAAACATCATGACCAACAATTGATACAAAATCCCCCACAATCACCCCTAAAGTCATCTATACTCCTGGGTAAGCGTTTACAAAATGGCGGGGGTGATAAGTTCGGCTAATCTTATATTAATTACACATCAGGCTCAACCGGAAAGCCAGGAGATCTACCGACCATGGAAAAATAAAGTGACGTTTGAATGGGGGATTTTCCACGTCAACAGGAAATTCCCCTTTGGCTAATCCAATAAGGAGGTTCTGTTATGAGCGATGTAACTGACCAGAACACAAGCAATCGTCCCCACCAAACGATTGACTTCGAAAAGGTGGAACAAAGCGGACAGTTTAAAAGCTTTATGCAAAACAAGAAAAAATTCATCATACCTTACACGCTATTTTTTCTTATTTTTTACTTTTTATTGCCGGTTTTAACATCTTACACAACCTTTTTAAATACACCTGCCATTGGAGATATTTCATGGGTATGGTTGTTTGCATTTGCGCAATTTATCATGACGTGGGTTTTATGTACCATTTATGTGAAAAAGGCTGCTTCTTTCGATGAACAGGCAGAGCAGATTATTGAACAACAGATTGACAGTGGAGATGGGGGGAGAGCCTCATGAGTACAACCGTTATTGTTTTGTTTCTGGCTATTGTTAGCTTAACACTGGCTATTACGTTCTGGGCCTCGAGACAAACCCAGACAACCGGTGACTTTTACACAGCCGGCGGAGGCTTAACGGGCTTTCAAAACGGGCTCGCCATTTCAGGTGACTACTTATCGGCGGCTTCATTTCTTGGAATCGCCGGGTCGATTGCACTTTTTGGTTTTGATGGTTTCTTTTACAGCATCGGCTTTTTAATTGCCTATCTGGTTGTTATGTTTTTAGTGGCAGAGCCGCTGCGCAATCTTGGCAAATATACGATCGCGGATATGATCAATGCCCGATTTGATGCCAAAAAGGTAAGAGGCGCCGCGGCGTTGAGCACCATTACAATCTCCCTATTTTATATGATTGCCCAGCTCGTCGGGGCAGGTGCTCTTATCCAGTTATTGTTTGATATTCCTTATACGATAGCTGTTTTGATTGTTGGTGTCATGATGACCATTTATGTCCTGTTTGGCGGCATGGTTGCCACTAGCTGGGTGCAAATCGTCAAAGCAGTTCTTTTGATGGCTGGTATGCTGATTCTTTCATTCCTTGTTTTATGGCATTTTAACTTTAATATCGGCGCCATGTTCAGTGAGGCTAAAACAGCCACCAGTCACGGGGCGGATTATTTGAATCCGGGACTGCAGTATACAGTGCCGCTTGATACCATTTCCCTGATGCTGGCGCTTGTTCTTGGTACAGCGGGACTTCCTCATATTCTCATGCGCTTTTTCACGGTTAAAGATGCCAAAACGGCCAGAAAATCAGTTGTTACCGCCACCTGGATTATTGGAATTTTCTATGTGCTGACGTTGTTTCTCGGGTTTGGCGCAGCGATTTTTGTCGGTGAGGCAACGATTGTTGATGCGAATCCAGGCGGTAACATGGCCGCACCATTACTCGCCGAGGCAATAGGCGGTGAATGGTTGTTTGCATTCATTTCTGCTGTAGCCTTTGCCACCATTCTCGCAGTTGTTGCAGGTCTTGTCCTGTCGGGTGCGTCAGCGTTCGCCCATGATTTATTCGGCCAAATCATCAAAAAGGGCAAAGCTTCAGATAGACAGCAAATGCTCGCAGCGCGCTATGCCGCGTTGGGTGTAGCCGTACTCTCGATTGTCTTGTCATTGTTCGCCCAGTATTTGAATGTGGCATTTCTTGTCTCACTCGCTTTCTGTATTGGAGCAAGTGCCAATTTGCCGGTCATCCTGTACACCGTATACTGGAAGCGATTCAATACAACAGGTGCTATTACGGCAATCTTGTCCGGCCTGATTTCGGCATTGATTCTTGTATCCATAAGTCCAAGTGTCTTTTCGCCTGTAGAAGGTGAGGCATTATTTGTCGGAGATCCGATATTCCCACTCAGCAACCCGGCACTGGTCTCAGTCCCACTCGGCTTCCTTGGCGGTTATCTGGGCACCATACTCTCAGGTGGAACAGATGCCAAACGTTATGCCGAGGTTAAAGTGAAGGCACACACAGGCTATCGGGAAACAGGGAGTTAATCTCTATTCATCAAAGGCGACTGCTTTAGCGGCAGTCGCCTTGTATGTGTATGACTGTCATAATCACTTGAGGGTTGGCTCAATTCATTGCTATCAAATGTGTCACGACACTGGAATGCTACCGATAACTCTGTCAACGTACATCTTCCCTGGCATTTGCGTCATCACGTTCAGCCATTTCTGTAAATTCATCCCCAACAGTCCGATTCCGGCCAGCACCAAAACCGACAATCGCCATGGCCAGCGACACGAAAAGCATCATGATCAGCGGTATTTCCCAGCCCATGGTGATATCATTCAAAAAGCCGATAAAAATCGGTCCCAATGCAGCCAGAAAATAACCCAGCGCCTGTGCCATTCCGGATAACTCCGCCGCCTGCTGTGCATCACTTGTCCGCATACCTAAAAAGGCCAGTGACAATGGAAACAAGCCACCCATAGCAATACCAAGTAACGTGACACTCGTAACCATGATAAAATTGGATTGTCCGAACAATAATCCGGCCGTTCCTGCAAATGCCAGCAGACAAATGCCGACTGTCAGACCGCTTTGTGATTTCAGCTTTCCGGCAACTACCGGCAGCAAACTGGCCGGCAATCCGATAAATTGTGCATATGACAGCATCCAGCCAGCAGTCCCGCCGCTTGCACCATAGTCCTGTAAAATAACTGGAAGCCAGGCAATTATGACATAATACAATAACGCCTGCAGTCCGAGAAATACAGCCACTTCCCAGGCAAGACGCGATTTCCACATCCGCACATCGCTGGCCGCGACATAATGAACGCTCACCTCATTGGCGGATCTGCGCTGCTTGACAAAATAAATCCAGATGACAATTCCAGCTGCTGCAGGCAGTGCCCAGATAGCCAGAGACACCTCCCACCCCAAACCAGCCGTATTCGCAAGAGGCAGACTGACACCGGATGCCAATGCAGCCACGAACCCCATCGCTATCGAATAGACACTCGTCATGAGCGGGACCCGATTTGGGAACCTTTCCTTAATGACGCCGGGCAGAAGGACATTGGAAACAGCAATCCCCAGCCCAATCAGCACTGTCCCGCCAAAGAGGAACGGAACCATTGGTATCGAACGTGCCAGTATCCCAGCGAGAAGCACCATCATGCCGGCAATGAGCACGACTTCATTTGAGTACCTGGATCCGAGTTTAGGAGCAATCGGCGACATCACGCCAAATGCCACAAGCGGTAAACTGGTCAGGATTCCAACGCTCCAGCTGGCGAGTCCCATATCGTCACCGATGACGTTTGCCAATGGGCCAACAGAAGTGATAGCCGCGCGCAAATTAAATGCAATTACGACAATCCCGATAACAAGTAAAAACTGATTATAGCGTTTCATGTCCTCATATTGATAAATCCCCATAAAAAATGATGCTCCTTCCTCTTAACAGATTCCACATGCATCATGTCACACGAATTGATTTCTTTTGTATCCTAACTATTCCATATGATTGGTCAATTCAAACAAAAAAACTTCTTAAACCCGTACCCTTCCGATTATCATCACTTTGTAGTATCATACAATATGAAAGAATATTTGAATGCGACAAAGGAGGTGAATACAGATGATCATTGAAATGCTAAGTGAACTATTTGCCGAAACGTCTCCTTTATATTTTTATTTTAGCGTCTTTCTGTCTGTTCTCGGCCCAGTTAAGTTCACACAGTTCGGTTTGCATAAATTCATCGGACATGCACATGTGTCTACAAAAAAGTCCCATGCCATCCAAATCCAGTCCGCCCCAATTCAGGAATCAATCGGGGGGACGACGGACATCATGGACTGGATTGTGACAAAAGCCAAGCGAATTGATGCACCGGATGACGATACCGACGACCATACCTTCTCTTTTTTCAAAACAATGATGAAAAAACGAGGAGGACATAAATGGAACGAAAATCTGTATTCACATTTGCGAAAAAATATAGCCTGATTGGGACTGGACTGATCTTTATCATTTTCCTGGCAGGCTGCGGATCACTCGATGAGCCTATCGATGCTGACACGGAAGGGTTTTTCAATCACTTCTTTGTCTACAATTTTTCCCTTTTGATTAAGGGGCTGGCATCATTTTTGAATGGGAGTTACGGGCTGTCGATAATTATCATGACACTTATCATCCGACTTGCTGTCATGCCGTTCATGCTGAAACAGACGAGAGCAGTCTCGAAATGCAGGATAAGATGCAAGAACTCAAACCGGAAATGGACGAAATCCAATCTAAATACAAGGATAAAAAGGACAAAGAATCACAAATGAACATGCAGCAGGAGATGATGCAGCTCTATCAAAAGCACAATTTCAACCCGCTTGCATCATTTGCCGGATGTTTACCAATGCTGATTCAAATGCCAATTCTAATTGCTTTCTATTATGCGATTCACCGGACACCGGAGATTGCGGCACATCAGTTTTTATGGTTTGACCTGGGAGAAACCGACATGTTGCTGACCATCCTGGCAGTTGTCATCTATTTTGTCCAGTTTAAAGTATCGCAAATCGGCCTGGACCCACAGCAGAAAAAACAAATGGCCATAATAGGCATGATGTCGCCGATTATGATTGGCATTATCTCCCTGAATGCACCGGCAGCACTGCCTTTGTACTGGGCTGTCGGGGGATTATTCATTATTGGACAGACACTGATTACCAAGAAAATTTATTTGGCACACAAGATAAGAACCGCTGAAGCGTCCTAAATAGATTAAGCTTCATAAAAAATTCAAACAAGGAGATTGCCCAACTGCAATCTCCTTGTTGAATGTTCCGGGACTTACTTATAGGAAACCGGACAGGAGAAACAAAATACTTCTCATCTGCCCGGTTTTCATAAACTTCTAATTTAATATTTGTACGATTGTCCGCCGTCAATTGGAATGACAGCCGCGTTGATAAATCCGGCTTCGTCAGACAACAGGAAGGAAACCAGATTGGCAACTTCCTCAGGCTTTCCAAACCGTTTCATTGGATTGGAGCTAACGAAATCTTTACCTGCTTCCTCCCAATTGTCTTCACCGCCCATTTGTTTCAATGACGCTTCAACCATTGGTGTCATAATCGCACCCGGGGCAATCGCTTTAATGCTCACACCATATTCCCCATACTCAACAGCTGAATTCCGGGTCAGTCCGACAACACCGTGCTTGCTGGCTGCGTAACCTGATTGATTGCCGACACCACGGATTCCGCCGACAGAAGCTGTATTGACAACAGAGCCGGATCCTTGTTTTTTCATAACATCCAGAACATATTTCATCCCATAAAAGACGCCATTGAGATTGATGTTGACAACTTTTTGGAATTCATCACTGCCGTAATCTCCGGTCAGATTTTGTTTCCCTTCAATACCTGCATTATTGAAAAACCCATCAATTCGATCGTATGTTTTAACCGTTTCATTCACATAATGTTGTACTGCTTCTTCATTCGAAACATCAGCTGTCAGCAAAAGCACTTCCGCCTCAGGTGCAGCTTCCTTTACTTTTTTCTGCGTATCCTGTAAACCGTCCTCGTTTAAATCGACCAACGACAGTTTAGCGCCTTCTTTAGCCGCTTTAATAGCTGCAGCCTGTCCCAAACCTGAACCACCGCCAGTAATTAATACAACTTGGCCTTCAAATCTGCTCATGAGAATCCTTCTTTCTTTTTGTGTTTTCAGATATGTTTTAGCGATAATTTATTTTTAATTAAAAACATCTGAATTCAGATTAATTATATGCCTGTTTGTATTTCCGGTCAATTAAAATGCTCTTATCGCGGGCCGTGTACTATTTAAATTTACGCATTCATAGACCCTTCACCACCCGGCTCGATCATCGACTGGTAAATGTCATCAAGCGACCACGTTTTGCCTTTCTCATCCTTATACACCACATGCTCGCGCTTAAAATGCAGTGGCGATTCAAGTCCCGCGGCCGCTGCTACCCGGTATAATCCTTTGCGCATGGAAATCAAGTAATTGGCGGTCCGGTGTTTCTTTTCGTCAACAACAAGTGCCTTTTGTAAATCCGGATCGGTCGTGGCAACACCTACCGGGCAAATATTGGAGTGGCATTTCAACGTCTGAATGCACCCGACCGTGATCATAAATGCGCGGGCAATATTCACAAGGTCAGCACCCATGGCCAGGGCAATAGCCACCCGATCAGGCGAGTACAGTTTCCCGGCAGCAATGATTTTCAACCGATCCCGGACACCATATTTTTTTAGTGCGTTGTCGACCAGAGGCAGGGCCGAGTTAATTGGCAGACCGACACTGTCGGTCAGCTCCTGATATGAGGCGCCCGTACCGCCTTCACTGCCATCGATTGTGATGAAATCAGGCCCTTTACCAGTGTCGCGGATCGCTTTTGCCAAATCATCTGCTTCGAAGTGACTCCCCACGACGATTTTCATACCGACTGGTTTTCCGGAATGGTCCCTCACACGTTCAATAAAGTCAAACAATGAAGGAAAATCACCGAATTCCGGAAAACGGTTCGGGCTGTCGATAGACGTAAACGGTTCAACCATCCGGATCCGTGCTATTTCTTCGTTCACCTTCTCAGCATCAACATGCCCACCGCGTGTTTTCGCACCCTGGGCTAATTTCACTTCAAACGCCTTTAGCTGTGGAATCTGACTTTTTTCCTTAAGCTCATCCCAATTGAAATTGCCTTCCTTATCCCTGAGTCCGAACATTCCAGGGCCAATCTGCATGATAAGATCGGTGCCGCCTTTTAAATGATAATCCGATAGACCGCCCTCTCCTGTATTCATCCACGTACCCTGGGCAATCCCAAGCCCTTCTGACAAAGCTGTAATCGCCCGTTCACCAAGCGATCCATAGCTCATTGCCGACATACCAATCTGCCCGCGCAGTTTAAACGGCTCCCTGCAATTCTCGCCAATCACAATCGTATCTTCTTCATCAAGCAGATAAACCGGCGACTTCTCTTCTTCCAAATGCTCTTCCCGCTGCGTAAACAACGGATCTTTGGTCAATAAATAGCGATTAGTCGTCACTTTTGACTCCCTGTCCATTTCCAATTCCTCAGTCAATTTCGGAAACATGCTATTACGGATAAAATAACCCTCTTTTTCAAAGTCGCGCTGGGAGCCAAATCCTTCAACATCCCGTTTATATTTTGCTTTTTTCACGATATGCCCGAACTCTTCCCGCGAAATCGGTTTGCTTTCACGGTCATTGTTGAAAAAATACTGCCGCAGCTCCGGACCGATTTTTTCAAAAAAATAGCGTGCCCGGCCAACAACCGGATAATTGCGGAGCACCGGATGCTGGCGCTGTGTACGGTCGACAAAGTATATGTATATGCCAATGCCCAAAAGGATAAGCACAATGATTGAAACAACAACAAACCCTATCACTGTCATAATATCTGCTACGTTCATTTGTCTGGTCCCCACCTTTTTTATAAAAACTCTATATATTTAGGGTGTGTTATTATGTGTGAAATATCCATAATGGGAAAATCCAATAAAAAAACAGCAATGATTTATCTCACTGCTGCCTGCTTAAACCTTTCACTTCTGTTTCGACGTTGAATACACGATTGTTCAGAGTATCTGTTTTATCATCAAAATGGCCAATGATTTTTTCAGTATAGTCACCTAAGCTGGCTACCATGTTTTTTTGAAGCCTTTCCTGACCGTCTTCAATTCTTTTCTGCCCCTGTTTCAAATCAGTTATATCTGTGCGCATATCAGTCATCCCTGTACGCATATCAGTCATCTCTGTGCGTACGTCCGTTACATCTGTGCGTACGCTGTCTAAACCCGTCCGTAATTCCTTCAATTCACTTAAAATCTGATTTAACGTTTCTTCCATCGAGCTTCTCCCCCTCCTCGTTTAGGTTATTATACCACTGGCGGACAGAAAAGACCACAAATCTGTCAATTTATCCAAGCTCTATCTATCCCAAGCCTCCACCGGCCTTGATGCCGTTAGTGATTAATCCAATGCTTATGGAAAACTACAGCGATTTTGGTCTGATCTAGAGCGGTTCCTGCTTTAACTACAGCGATTCTCACTTTATCTACAGCGATTTTCCATCAATCTATAGCGGCGCGCTGCAAACTACAGCGATTTCACCCGAATCTACAGCGCAAAAAGGGGAAAATATCCATATCGTCTGGTTTATCCACCTTGTACCTCAGCCAGAAACTACACCAGCTTGTACATATAATATTCATTCGCTGGCTTCCCATCGATCATTAATGAATGGACTTTCTCGCCTTCAATCTGGAAGCCCATTTTCTGATAAAGCTTAACGGCCTTCACATTATCTTTTATGACCGTAAGTTCCAGCCTTGATATGCCATTGGCTTCGGCCCAATCAAAGACTCTCATAACAAGCTTTGTTGCGATGCCCTGGCCGTGAAACGCATCATGAACACCCAATGCGAGGTATGCCGAATGACAATTCCGTTTCATTTTACCGCCAAATGCCGCTATAAAACCGGCGAGCCCGCGATCGGCTTCCGCTACAAAAAAGACTGACCGCGACTCAGATCCAATTCTTGTGATAGCTTCCTTTTGCTGCTCGACGGTTGTTTTCCGTTCGCCGGGCTCATGCAGCATGAATCCGGATTCATCAATTCGTTTACTCAATTCCAGAAATTTTTCCGCATCACTTACGTCAATTGGCCTAACCCTCAGGTTGGTCACTTCCCTTCATACAGCTATTCTTTGATTTCTCCATCACTCGTTAGCTCCTCTGGTGAAACGAGCACGCTTTGGCCTCCATCACTTGCCTGTTGTTTTGATGAATCATTGTCATCAGGTTGATCCTGGCTTTCTTTCAGTTCACCTGATTTTGCCGGTGAATTAAACTGGAAACCATATTCAAGCTCGCGGCCCAATTCCGCAATCGCCATTGGGTAAGTGAGTGCTTGTATATTAAAGCTTCCTTCCTCCGGTTCAGTGACATTATATGTGACCTCAACAGTTCCAGGACCTGCTTCAGATTCAGGGGAAACAATTTTGGAGAGCTGTATTTGTTCAATTTCAACATGATAGCCACCAGTTGATTTTTCACCCAGTAAAATGATCACATAAGTCTTCCCGTCCACATGGAAAACCTTTTTCGCTTCCTCAGACCTGTTCTTTTCAATCCATTTTCCAATCCTGTCCGGCGCTTCATCAACATCAATCGTGCTGAACGGTAGATCCGTTTGTTCCCTGGTAATTGGTCCTTCTCCATTCATTGTATCATCCTCCGTTGTTCCTGACCCGCAGCCAGTTAATAATAGGACTGATAAAATCATTAGCATGAAGTTGTTCATAGCATTCCGTTCCATAACCGATACCCCTCTTTCAGCTATAGTACTTATTCCAGCTGAATCCCGTGAACCCTTTTAAAATTGAACAATTAATCCCGTTGAACCCGTTCGAGCAGTTCTTTTTCGTTTTGAATCTTCATCGTTAACCCCTTATCATTTTTTCTTCCCATTTCCCATAGAAGCTCCAACCCCGGCGCCTATAGCAATACCAAGCGTCATGCCAATTGCAGGATTATCAAACAACAACCCAAATGCCACACCAACGCCGACACCCAGGCACATCCCTATAGCCATTTTATTTTCGGATTTATCGTTATTGCTCACAGTAATCCCCCCGAATTGGTCGTTGCTTTTCTATCATTATAATACGAACTGGATTAGTTTTCAGTTCCGTTTTTTGAATCTTTCCGCCAATTATATGCGGAGATTAACGACCCACTCCTGATAGTTCAATTCACTGTAACTGCCCAGAATTAAAAAGTATACGAATTGAAATTATTATTGTTATGTATGTCGCATCGTGATATAGTCGTGGTGTGACATATTAAAGGATGAAACAAATGAAACAGACAAAATTAATGAAATCATACATCCCCATGACCGAAACCGCATTTTATATCCTGCTGTCGCTGACTGAACCCCGTCACGGATACGGGATTATCAAGCATGTTGAACACCTGACAAATGGACGGCTACGACTGGGGTCCGGGACGGTTTATGGAACACTGACGAAAATGCAGCGGGACAGTCTTATTACTGTCTATGCCGATGAAAAACGCAAAAAGATTTACGAAATCACCGATGCAGGCCGAAACGTCATACATAAAGAAATTGACCGGCTGAAAGAGCTGCACGCAAATGCCGTAAAATTTGAGGAGGCCTTTTAATGATGCTGAAAAAGTTCAAGCCATTCTGGAGTTATGACATCACGAAAACGGAAAATTGGCTCACTTCCATGGCAGCACAGGGATGGCATGTTGGCGAACTGAACACCGTAACCCGGCAATTCTTTTTTGAAAAAGGGGAACCTGCCGATGTGACATTTCGTATTCAATATGAAACGGATGAACTGTCTTCAGCGTTGACGGATGATGGATGGCAGGACGTATTTCAGCATAACAAGTGGCATATTTTACGTAACGGGAAACCGGTACAAGATATCAGCAGATTTCCGGTTCGGGATGGTATCATCAAGCGCAACAAAATAGTTATGAATATATTTGGCGGTATCTTTCTTTATCATCTCTTAACATTTATTATTTTTCTTTTTATAAGCGGATCCATTCTCCTATTGAGCGAGGGCGGGAGTTTCAATGTGGAAGGAAGCCCTTTTTGGGTCATAACAATTGCTGCCTGGATTCTGATGTGGACATTCGTGCCATACTCAGCGATTAAACTTTATCGATCTGTCAAACAGCTTTCCGAAAACCCTGAAGTCACTGAATTTGATATGATCTCCGCCAGTAAATCAGCAGGCAACGTGAAAACAAAGTGGAAATTTGGCTGGAATTATGAACCTGATAAGTTGAAACAGTGGCTTGAGAAAATGGAACAAGATGGCTATAACCTAGTTCGCATCAGCATGGCTGGAGTCCGATTTCATTTTGTAGCAGGAAAACCGCGAAATGTCAGCTATAACGCCGATTACCAAACCACTCGCAATCAAAATTATTTTGCGATACACAAAGAGGCAGGGTGGCGACTGATGTATACGAGTGGTTCTTTCCAAACCAAATGGGCCATCTGGGCTAAAGAATACCAGGACAGTGAAGAGCCGCCGCAGCTGTACAGTGACAGTAAGCATATGCTGAAACATGCCAGAAGCGTTACGATAACCCATTTGGCGATATTCAGCCCGCTTATTGCTATGTACATCGGCTTGATTGTCATGAACATCCATCTCGCCCAAACCGGTGGAATAGACACATTGAGTTGGTTCAATACTATCTTGTTTGGGATTGTCATTATTGAGTTCGGCTTGATCTGCCTGAAGTCAGGTTTGTATTATCGGCGAATGAAACAAAAAGTGGCTGGGGTTGATTAAAGGTCTCCTTTTCTTTCAAATGGATATATTCCTATAACCACGAACGGGTTAATCCTTCTTCCTTTTTATAAAGAAATTCGACATAAGAATCAGGACGGCACCGATTATGATCGCGGGTGCAGAAAAAGAAGCGAAAATTTCGGGTCCATCTGAAATTGTACCCAGTGTTTCATTAAATACTATTCCAAAAATAAAAAGTAAAAAGCCTGTAAAAAAAATGATGTTGCCAAGCCGGGAAAGTTTCCCCATCGTTCCATCCCCCCAAAATCCATAGTAACTATTGATTCATTCCTGCTCAGACACACTAGTGCCTGTCTGTTTATGATAGGCTTCCATCAATTTATCCCGTCGGACGAATAATGTTATAATAAGAGCTGCTTCACTGACAACAAGCAAAATTGCTCCCAATACCAGGCCGCCGAAAAAGAGCTCCTCATTTATCCCCCAAGAATAAAGAAACCAGCCAAATATCGCACACACCCATAAAAATAAATTAATAAAACCCGCGACAAAAACCTGGGATCCGAACCAGCCGGTCATTTCAATCATTTTCCAACCATACAGGTAACTGACAGCCAATGCCATAACAATAGCGATAATAAAAATAATGATAGCTGGACTACTGCCTTCTAAAGTCATGCTACATGTACACCTGCCATTTTACTTAAGAAATATCAGCTTCAGAAATCTATTCCCAGTGAAATATAATATTATTATATCAGATTTATCCATTTCTACTCGATCGGATTTAGCGGTTTTCACCTTGAATCTAGTTCGATCAAATAACCAGCCTTCCAACTCAGCAATATTAGTCAATCGCCAACAACGCGCCAACGGCCCCACTGTATTCACCGTTCTGTAAAAACACCGGTTCCTTTCCAATCATCCTTGTATATGTTTCTATAATCTCCTGCAAAAGTGGATTGGAGCGGAAAGATGACCCGATATAGACAATCGTCTCTGTATTATATTGCACGGCCAGTTGACTGCTGATTGTCACAATCACTTCCCCAATGAGACCAATGATGGATGCCAGTATATCCGGTTCGGAAGGCGGTTGTTCAATCATTGTTTCTGTTTTCCCGAAGTTGCTGGCGGTCAAATCACCGGAAATGGGCGGCACCGCTCCTTCAAAAATATCCTTCACCTTGAGATCGACATTTTCCCGATTACCATCGCCGGCAGTCTGAATGATCGTTTCATAATCTTTCATACCGGTTGTCAAATGAGCGAGCCCGAGCAATGTACCGCCGCCGATACCGGAGCCGCCAACCCGCTCCTGCTTTCCATCATTCACATAATGTATCGATGTTCCGGTGCCCACATTCACAAATAGAAAATGATCGTCCAATGGGCGGTTTTCCTGATCTGCCAGATAGGCAATGCCTTTTGTGGTGGCATCGAATTCGACGACGGATTTTGCCGAAACATCCAGTCTCTCTACCAGTGCATGACTTTTCCCGCCGGTGATACATATGGCAGGATTTTCAAAATGATTGGTAATCCATGATACGACATCATCCATAGCCCGTGACGGAAACGACTGATAGTGAATCCTTTCATTTTCCGGATATGCTATTTTAATGAGTGTCCCCCCGGCATCGATGCCTATTTTTGTTTGACTCATATTATTGTTGACCTCCGTGTTTAAATTGAAATACGTTGCTGGTGTTTTCCTGGCCATTTATTGGTGACTTTATCGGCGCACTCCGCATTCTATCAACGTATTTTACTCTTACATATCAACACTTTCCCTCTTAAAACGCAAACAATCCAAACCCACCTGATTCCAGCGCAAAGTAGGTGACAGCAAGCAGAAATACCAATTGGCTGATCGTAAACAGATAATCATTGCTTTCCTTTTTATATTTCCACTCCATGACCGCACGAAAGACTTCACCAAGCGCCGCTAATAGCACGGAAGCGATAAACAATACTAACGAATAAGACTGGTGCGGCATATGTCCAATTCCTAAAATGGCAATGACAATAATCACAGCAACACTTATTCCCCTTATAATCCAGTCACCTTTTCTATGGACCGAATTGATATGGTCATTGCCTGCGAAAAATTTCCTGCGCTCAACATTCAGCACCTTACGCATGATCGTATTGAAACAATAGATCAGCAGCACCAATCCACCTATAAGTCCCAAGAATTTCAGCCAGAAATCAGGCCCAATTCCCATATGATCCATAAGTCATCACTCCCATCTGCTGCTTACTGTTCGGTTTGCCCTATTTTACCGTGCAAATTGTAAACACGCATATTTTTTCCCGCAACCCATTTGTCAAAATCAATATCAAGCACCTGATCACTTTGGGCTATAGCGGTCAGTATCCGTGAATCCTCGTAGCCATACGAAAATGTGTGCAGCGTACCAAACAAATCATCATAATCCGTATAGAAAAGCGGTGATGCGTTACTCCGGAAATGGTCAAATGCTTCTTCCTGCGGCAGCTTTTTGCCGTCCATCGTTTGCAAATATGTATGGCGATCAACAGAGTGAGTGAAATCAGGTCCGTTTTTATTTTGCAGGGACTCGTTCTGAAAATGATTAACACACGTCAAAAACGATTGGTCACGCCGGATCACCACGTCATCCGGACTTGCCTCAATGACAGCACTTCCGCCTTGATCCCCTATGGAAAAATTATAGCAAGCAGCATGCGGAATCGCCTTCAGCATATCGATTGCTTCCGGGACTGTCGAGCACGTATCGAGTACCATCCGCACCGCCGTCCAAGCCGAAATGCCGGTTGTATAGCCATGATTGCTCACGAAATGAAGACCCGCGACAAGCCCATGCTGATTGACACCGTCATGTCTGCCGAGCACCTGCAGATTGTACCCCGCTGATGCAAACGCTTCTTCCGGCTGAACCAGGCTGAAATAACCGTCATAAAGATCGGGCGAAAAATCGTAATTCCGAACATAATAAGTATCCGTGAGCATGGCCGAACAGCCCAGCGCTCCTACTTTCGGAAGGTTATACCCACTGAACAGTGCAGCCGCTTTTACCCATGGAATCTTCAGACCATCCGCCAGCCCTTCCAGCTCATCCAGCAAATGCGGTGCAAACGACCGGTAAATAGCCTTCATATTGTCCACATCAATTACCGGGCAGGTTATGTTTTCAAACATCTGTGGAATACGGGTGCCAATCAGCTTCCGGCCAAGATTCAGCCCGATTTGATACGAACTTCCTCTATATTGAAATATATTCACAGTAAAATCAGACATATCGCATCTCCTTTAAAATCCGACATTAACTGATTCGATAAGAATATTTGAAATTCCTTTATTTTGTACGGATGAAAGTGTCTGAAGTTTTCATTTTCCCGATGAAAAACCCCGGGATCATCTGTCAAATCCTGGGGGTAAATTACATATTCTTCAGTTTTTCTATTTCCGTCCTTTCAAGATGCGTCAAACCAACAATACGCTCAATCGAAATATTCTTTCTCAGCATTTCAACAGCTGCTTCTTTTCTGGTTTTTTGTTCGCCTAATTTTCTTCCTTTCTCCTCATAGGAAATTGTCACACCCAATTCCTTTCGATAGAACTCAGACTGCAATTCCTCTACTTTTTCCCTTTCAAGGTGCGTGATCTCCATAATAACGTCAAATATATACCCTTTTCTGAACATTTCTATGGCAATCTCCTGTTTTGCTTCCTCCTCACCTTCTTTCTTACCCTTTTCCTCATATCCTGTTATCAATTCCATAATCTTTTCATCGTCGTTCATCTCACCTGTGACCCCCATTTATTAAGAGTTAGAATTATCCGTAAACTCAACAAATATTATTAGCAGGATTTGACTGTGAACATCTCCCCATTGATAAAGGGATGATTCTCGCCTCGATTGCTAACCTTATTATAGCAGAAGTCACTAATCGGAATAAGGGTTCGTATAATTATTTTTCTAAAAATTTTTGTTTTCCCTGGCTGTTTTGCTGCATCTTCCCACAACTAGGCAATTTACAGACGCCTCTAAAGTTCATTTATTTTAAATTGTATCTTTTTAGATGTCAGGTTATATTATACTATATACTTAAAGAACTATTTTCAGATACATTGAGACATACCATCACAACCATTTTTGAAAGCGGGGAATAACGATGCGTTTTGAAACAAAAACGATTCACGCCGGCCGCTCAGTGGATAACACAACCAGTGCGGTAACGATGCCAATACATCTCTCAACCACGTTCGAACGGGCTGAAGATGGATCGTATCCAAATGAATTCGTCTATAGTCGTGAAAATAATCCGAATCGCCGGGCTCTGGAAGAATGCCTCACATCGCTGGAGGACGGGTATGACTGTGTCTCGTTCGCATCAGGGATGGCAGCCATCTCGTCTGTAATCGAAGCGCTTCCTGCTAATAAACCACGCCGGGTGATTATGCCGAACGATATGTATTATGGGATCCGTTCTCTACTTTCAGACACGGATATCGGTACAAATTTCGATATCGACGTTATTGACATGACAGATCTCAATCAAGTTGAGGAAGCGGTCAAAAGAGTGCCAACCGGATTGGTATGGATCGAGACACCATCTAATCCGCTTGTGAAAGTTACCGATATTGAAGCTATTGCCAAAATAGCACAGCAGGCCGGGGCTTATACTGTCGTTGACAATACGTGGGCAACGCCGGTTCTGCAGCGTCCACTTTCCCTTGGCGTTGATTTCTCGGTCCATGCCGCGACGAAATATATTGGCGGTCACAGTGATCTGATGATTGGTGCAGCTGTCGCAAGAACCGATAGCCCGATGCTCACCAATCTCCGAGCCTGGCAGCATTCAAAGGGTGCTGTGCCTTCTCCATTCGATTGCTGGCTTGCATTGCGTGGTGTGCAATCACTTGCCCCGCGTATGACGACCCACTGTTCCAATGCATCGGCCATTGCGGATTTTTTAAGTCGTCATCCGAATGTCGAAGCTGTTCATTATCCTGGTCTTGCTAGTCATCCGGGTCATCCTATTGCAGCACGGCAAATGAGCTCATTCGGTGGCATGCTGTCATTTCAAGTGAAGGGTGGTCAGCGTGAGGCAATGGCTGTTGCTGCAAATTTACGATTGCTGATTCGTGCGACAAGTCTGGGTGGAACGCACAGTCTTATTGAACACCGTGCTTCCGTTGAAGGCAGTACAACGACAGCGCCGCCTAATCTCTTACGTCTATCGATCGGACTCGAACACGTCGATGATCTCAAAGAGGATTTAGCGCAGGCGCTGGACCAGGTAACGTGATATGTCAATCAGGGGGGAGTGCTTCTTTTCCCCCTGTTTCAATATCTAATTACCAATCGGACTTCTGCAAATGCCAAGCGGGATACCTTTTTGGTTAACCATGTCTTTCACGTTTACGATAGGATTTCCTTGATAAACCTGTCCCATAATGGTTTCTATCTTCACGCTTTCTTGTTCCGTCATGTTTTGATTCGTAAGCATTTTATGAAACCATTGGGAGATTTCCACAGGTGCTGCATTGCCAGCAATTGACGATAGACGGTTAATCCCATAAGACACTTTTTCCTCTAAATCCTCTTCGCCCCCTGCATAAAAATAAAAGTCCTCTCGTTTAATATCGCTTTTTAACTGTTTGACCTTTTCTTCACCACCAGCATCTTTCACACCCATCACAAATTCTGTCTTGCTTAAATGCGTAATACTTTGTGCTGATAAGTCAAATCCGGTTCGTTTTGGGTTGTTATATAAAATAACAGGTTTTTGACTCAGGTTAATAACCTTTTCTGAATAAACGAGTGCTTCTTCCTGCGTCGGTACAACATAAGGCGGATAGCCAAGCATAATACCGGATATCGGCGTATTTTGAATTGTTTTAGCGAGTTCTTCTGCTTCCTTCTGTCTAATCGACGATACGCCAAATATGATTTCCATATGATTCATAAGTTCTGTTTCCGATACTATCCCATTCACTAATTCGATTTTCTCTTTAAGAGTCAGACTATGCTGTTCGCCGGTCGTACCTGAGACAAGCACAGACTTGACACCCTGCTGATACAGATCTTTTACATGTTCGATGGTTCCCTGAATATTTAAGGATTCATCTTGATAAAACGCTGTTGGTACAGCAACATGAAAGGCTTCTCTTAGCATAATGATCCCCTTTGTACTTTTATCCCTGCTTGGTGTACTCAGTGGTTTTTGTTTGTTCATATTATCATGCATGAAGACTCTAAAAAGATTTTGCATGTTCTTGTGTTACGGCTGTTAACGATTATCTGATTTGACATTTTTCTGATTGGCACTTTAATCATTCACCAGGAATTATCGGTTAATGCTTGGCGTTTGCAGCATAGGATATGTTTTTCAAAACAATCTTCACCTGTAAAAATGCACTAACAATCATAATCAATGTAAAACTGATGGTATGAAGGTATGCTGGGATGAGCACAATTAGTGGAAGAATAAGCCCGGTAATGAAAAAAACCAAACCCAGCTTTTTCGTCAGCCCCCTGACCTTCTTGGGATCCTTAATGGCAATCGATGCAGGAAAGGAATAGTCCTTATCCAGGCGCGGGAGCTGGTTCCCGATGATAATATAGATCCAGGCAACCAGGAAGGCGATCCCAACATAAGGTGTTGCGATCCACCCATCCGCGTATCCATACAATACCACCTGCACGCCAAATAGAAGAAACAATACATTGTTTTGAACCGTTTGGAAAAGCGGAATATGTTTTGGACCTATACTGTTAAAATAGCGTAATCCGAAAAACAAAGCAAAAATGCCGACAGAGAGAAGCGGGAAAAATAGAGCTGTCTGTAATTCTCCAAAATTCATCGGCTGCCCCGTAATCCAAAACCCAATAGATACATCGTTTTCTGCATGTAACATCACAGGGGTTACTATAGTCGCAAGTATCCATATCATCGCCCATCCATTTTTCTTCATCAACTGACTCCTTCTGACTCAATTTTTGTAACCATAAGACCACTTTATGAAATAATGTCATATTTAACGAATACACGACATATTGCCCGCGTTTCTCACGATACACAAGATCTGCACCGTGCAAGAGGCTCAAATGATTGGAAATACTTGGTTTCGTCATCTCAAAGGCGTCAGCAATTTCCCCCGCTGTCATATCTTTTTCCCGAAGCAATTCCAGAATATCTCGACGTGTATCATCGGCGAGTGCTTTAAAAGTACGTGTAGGATCCAATTTGGTTTTCTCCATTCATTATTTAGGAAAATATCTAATTACCTAAATAATACATGGAAAATAATCTAATTGAAAGAAAATTTATTAAAAAATTCCGTGGTTTTTCTTCATCCTTCCGATAATATATTCATCTTGCCTCTTTCCCTTGTTCATGCTCAAAGGAAGGGTAAACAATATCAACCCTTTTAATTCAGGGCTGCAAACTGTATCTTTGAGACACAGCAAATTTGGAAGCAATATAAGCACCGGCTGATCAACAGAAACCCGAAACGCCTCAACGAATGATATATCTCAATCCAAAAGTTCTCCTTGCCAGGCTTGAACGTCAGAGAGAAAGCTCCTCAAGTTCAAAACGACCTTCGTAAGCATGCAAAACGTCAGAGAGAAGGCTTATCTCCGCCGAAACGCACTCCGGAAGTGGTCGAAACGTCAGAGAGAAGGCTTCTCTAGCCCAAAACGACCTCCGAAATCGAGCGAAACGTCAGAGAGAAATTTTTACTATATCAGACAGCCTTTCGCTGAAAATAAATCCATCCAGCAGCAAAAAAGATCACGAGACTGCCGCCAACCACTGTCAGCACCTGCTCCCACGGAACAAAGAACACACTCTCCTGCGCCCCGCCGGCATACATCATCAGAAATGGCTGTCCCCACGGATAATAAGGACCGTACGTCTCAGAATTCACCGCCAAAATCGACGGCAACGTGAAGATAACATTAACGGCGAACGGAGCCGCAAAGCTTTTCCAGAGAATTGACAGCGTCAGTTGCAGGGCTACAAGCGGCATTGTCGCAACCCATCCGCCAAAAATGCTTTTCCAAATGATCATTATCGGAAATGGGTCCGAAATCCCCTTCATCTGACCAGCAAAGAAAACAGCTGCCAAAAACAAAAGCTGCATGACCAAAACAGCGGCCATTAATAACACATATTTGGCCACAAACACATTGCCCCTTGTCACCGGCAGCGATAAAAATTGCTTCCAGCCGCCTGCCTGATGTTCATAACGGCAGATGATACCAGCAAGCACCCCTGTCATCAACGGCAAAAACAGCAACGCATACGGCAGGATCATAAACTGCAGCAGCAGATACCATGAATTCACCCCAGCTTCGATTTGCGAAAGATTCGTCATCAGACCGATCATCAGCCCAACCAACGGACTGACAAGCAGGATGGGCAGCATACCGGACTTCCGGAACTTAAACCATTCGGAGTGTAAAGCTTTCCAAAACATATCAGGACACATCCTTTCGCACAAAATGAACCATCCCGGCGGCATATAAAAACAATCCGCAACCAATGCCAAGCCAGATAATCGTGGCTGGTTCCGCCCATCCATTCATCAACGCCGGCCACTTCCAAATCAGCCAGTCCGGCAAATTATAGGCCATATACGCTAAGATAACACCGATCACACCCATCGTCACCGGAATTCCCTGATGGCGGCTCACCAACGCTATCCAAAGATGTAACGCCAGCACCGGCAGCGCAGCCATTAACGGATAAAAGCTGAATTTGACAGCTTCAAGATATGGAATGTGGTCACCCAAATCGAGGTACATACCAAAGCCAGTGTTGAAATCAAGCAATAACACGGATGCTACAAAAAGCAGTAAGAGAAGTACCATAAACTTTGATAAATAAACGGCCATTTTAGACACGGTAAAGCGACAAGCTGCTCCATGCATTGGTTTTCATTTTCACACTGGCCGTGAGCGACGTCAGGATTTACAATGCCCAGCACCACGGCAAGCGGTGTGACATATTCACATTCAGCAAATAATATTGCCAGTTATCGTCACTCTGCTGGAGCAGATAGTCTTTACGCACACCGTAGTTACCATTTGCATGAACACGACACCGAGCGGCCAACCAGCGTCAACAGCCAAAACCTTTCGTCTGATTTCAGAAAATCCGAGCGCAAAAGTTGTCCAATCATAACGCATTCCCCTTCGTCATCTCTAGGAAAATATCCTCCAGCGACCGCTTTTCTTCTTCCGCCCGGTAGACCGCATAACCGTCCTGAACAAGCATCTGAATAGCCTTCGCAACATGCTCATCCGAACCTTCATCCAAATAAACACGCCCATCCCGGCTCTCAGCATGCATGCCCCTGACCAAAAGTGCCTGACTTGCCTCTATACTGTCACTGACACGCAGGACAACGCTTTTGCTGAGCGTGTCACGTATTTTCATGGAATCCTGAAAATCATTTTTCGTCCGAAATAATCCAACTGATGTGGCAATCTTGATCGATTTCCGATACAAATGGCTCGAGATTTAAAACAGTTTATGGCCAAATCCTCTGGCAGCTGTTTAATCAAATTTCGGATTTCAATAATGCCTGACGGGTCGAGTCCATTCGTCGGCTCATCGAGAATCAGCAGGCGGGGCTCATGCAAAAGCGCAATCGCAATCCCGAGCCGCTGCTTCATGCCAAGGGAAAATGCCTTCACCTTTTTATTGGCGACATCCTGCAAACCGACAACTTCCAGCACCTCACCAATCCGTGATTTCGGAACCTGATAAATCTTCCGGATCGCTTCAAGATTTTCCTTTGCCGTCAGATGCGGGTAATATGATGGATTTTCAACAAGTGAACCGATTTGCTTCAAAATATCAATGCGTTCCTTCTTTAAATCCTGGTTAAAGATATGAATGGAACCGGATGTCGGCTTCATCAGACCCAAAAGCATCCGAATGGTGGTGGTCTTCCCGGCACCATTCGGTCCAAGAAACCCGTACACTTCCCCTTCAGGTATAGCCAGGCTGATGTTGTTCACCACCTTGTCCGGCCAAATTGCTCAACTAAATTATTTGTCTGTATTACATATCATTTGTTTCACCTCTTCTTAAATGGTAACATCGCCATTTAAATCCTGGTTCAACAAAGGTTAAAATTTGTTTAAAAACGGGGAAGCTGCTGAAAAAATACGCTCGGAGCAAAAAGCCCCGAGCGTATTTTTATAGTGGAAGTATTCACAAAAGCACCAATTTAACGAAGAAATGTTAGTCTATAATGTAATCAACTGATTCGTTATTAGATGACTTATAAACATTTATCTTGTTAATTTCGTTGCCCATCAACCGCCAGGTCAGCAGAAATCATTGAAAAGACTAGAGAATGACACCATAACCATTATTAACAGTAGCCAAGACGATTGCAATGGCTGCTTAATAAAATTAAAATGGATTGTAATGCCAACCACTTTTTGTCTTTTAATACTGGCCAGTTCATCATCACACCACCGCAACATTCTACAAAATTTTGTTAGATATTAGCACCAGATAGTTTAATTACTATTTTCTTTACTAAAATAGTAGCATATACCAGCTGCACATGCCGAAAAAATAACCATTCCCGTAATAAGGTTTCTATGAGATAGTACATTTAGAATCATTTGAGCTATTGTAGCAATTAAAACCAATATAAACATTATATTGAATATTGATTTTGAAGTAATTGTCCTATCTCCTATTTTTATTTCCATTTTATTACCCCCTTTAGCGGAAGAAGCGACTGTACTTATTGAACAATCGCACCTTTTTGTTTACCCTACTTGGTAACCTGTTTTTTATATTTATCACTTTGTAGAGCAAACAAAAACCAAATCACAACAATAAAGATGCATAACCCTATCTTTTTCTATAGGCTACCTTCTTGAAGTATCCTGCCAGTTAGCTGAATAATGTTTGAATTCCTTATTCAAGATTTGCAACCCCATAACCTTTTTGACTATGTAAAATCACGAAGAAATTCGGATGGTGTATAGACCGTTAAATATCCTTAATTTCATCAGTATGGAAGTCTTTATCGCCGGTTATCAAAATATCAGGTTCAGCAATGACAAGTGACACGAGAATAGGGAGGGATATCCTTTTCATCACGAATATCTGGAATTAAATATGGCCTATGATCAGAAGGCGTATATGTCAACTCAAATTCAAGGGTTGTTAAAAAACGATCCCATGTGTTCACCTTATTTGGAAATTTTCTATTAATCACCTTTGAAACTTCATTAATAGAATAACTGCAAATAACCAATTGATGGCACTCGGGTTATATATTCAAGTACATGGCTTGATATAGACTTTTGGGAAAGGACAGCAGAAATGAGAATATTTGAAATCAACAAATACTCTCAGGTGTTCATTTTTTTTGCTCATTCCACATTTCCTCCCTGACCTTTTCCAGTTCAGCTTGTAAGTCTTCTTCTGTGATGCCTTGATTTTCAGCTTCCTGCCCAATTTCCTTTTGTAATTCACGCAAAGCTAAAATACTTGCCTTTGTAATAACGATCCTCCCATTATCCTCAATAAAAGCTACACGATCGCCTTCATCCAGTTTCAACTTTTGTCTAATCGTTTTCGGTACGGTTACTTGCCCTTTAGAACTAATTCTTGATACTTCCACAATCATCACCCCTTTACATTCTTTACTTCATTACATTTATTATATCACATATCGCCATTTAACGGCGGTTAAGGGCTGCTTACTGCCATCCTCTTTGTCCTCAAATATAATTTCCAGCGCAGCCAGCAGCAATGCAACTATGATCTCTGTTTCCAGGGAAAGGGTGATACCTCTCATAAACTCGTCAACTGTGAACAGGACTACCCAGTTCGATATGCTCTCGATACTGAACTGAAGAAAAAGTATCTTTAATTTTTCTTAATTGTGACTAACGACTGATGTACTTATCCTTTTATTAGAGTAACCTGCCAGTTGATTCAATAACGACAACTTCTATTTTAATCGATAGTTTGCTTTTTAATCCGAACCGCAGTCCCGCTTTCATCTGAATCAATATCCCAGTCCAGCCCCATTTGCCGAACCATCATATCAACAATTGACAACCCGATGCCGGCACCTTTTTCAGATCCTTCATTATCCATACCGGGGCCATGGTCGGTGATGAGAATGGCGTCATAGTCATGCGTTGTCTCGGTTGCTACGCCGACATACCGTCCTTCCTTGGCATAACGCATGATGTTTTGCAGCAAATTATCAAGAATCCTGTCCATCCAGAGCGGGTCGACCAGCCAATCGTTATTATCAAACGACTCCAGATTGACATTAATTTCAAAGTTTTCCTGTTCGAACAGCGGGTACCATGATGCGAGAGACGTCCGGACATGACGGATTACATCAGTTTCTTCCGGCTGGTATTTCAGTTTGCTCGCTGTTAATAACGTATATGACATCAGGTTTTCCATCAGCCGGTCGACATGATCAATGGATTCTTCCAGCCGTTCGAAAGCCTGCCCGCCCTCATCAGACAAACCTTCCCTGGTGATGGCATCCATCTGGGCCCGCATTTTGGTTAATGGCGTGCGCAAGTCATGTGACAGATTGGCAACCAGCTCGCGTCTCAGCTGCTCTTCTTCCTGTTCACGCTCCCTGCTTTCACGCAGTTCATTGACCATGTTGTTGAATGCTGTTTCAAGCTGGCCGATTTCATCATCTTTTTTCACATCAATCAATACCGGCAGATTGTCAACGTCCCGTACTGCCATCGCCTTCTGCAGATTCAGAAGCCGCTTCCGGATCTGCCTGAAAAAAATGAGTGATACGATCATAAACAGAAGAATTAAAACAAGAAATGTGACTGAGTATACCCAGGTCCGGTCACTTGTTGCGTTATCCATGACGGCTCTGGGCAATTCCAAAACGATAAAGCCTTGATTTTCTTCCTGACCGAGAAATGCGACAACTGTAAATGGATTCCCGTTATACCGATCCTTAATGAACTGCGCTGTATACGCAGCATCCCACTCCGCCAGTAAATCTGCCGCGGTATCAAGTTCTGCCGACAACCGGCCATCGTCATTCACCCAGAACATGCCGGCATCAGGATAGGCTTGTTTCCACTCCCGGAAGTGAGCCATGACCGTTTCCCTTGAAGCGTCCTGGATATCCCCGGCATCCCTGTGCCATTTATCTTCCACCCCTGAATAATCCCGTTCCAGTTCACCAACATCCGCATTAGTCAGAATTAAAGCCGATATGATCAGACTTATTTGCATAACGAAAATTGCGACAATGATAATCAGCAAATATTTCGCTTGCAGTGATCTAAAAAATTTGAAAATCCTCATTTTCTCACCCTGTATCCAATGCCCCGAATTGTCTCAATAATCGTTGGATGGGCCGGATCTTTTTCAAGTTTTTCTCGCAGGTGACGGATATGCACCATTAATGTTTTATCTCCCTCGATATATTGCTCATTCCACACGCCCTCGTACAGCTGCTCTTTTGTTAAAATCTGATTGAGATGACGCAGGAAATAACGGAAAATATGATACTGTTTGCCGGTAAGCTGGATTTCTTCTTCCGTTTCCCGGTTGGTAATGTGCAGATCCTGTGTGTTAACGGTCAGGTGCTGGAATTGCAAGAGCTCGTCCTGTTTATCAAAACGCCTTAGCAGGACATCGACACGTGCCACAAGCTCATCGGGATGAAACGGCTTTGTCACATAATCATCCGCAAAACTTAAGCCTTCCAGTTTATCTTCTACGGCCGTGCGGGCAGACAGCATCAGAATCGGCAAATCCGGCTTTTCCTTTTTTATCCGCTTGCCGAGTGAAAAACCATCCAACCCCGGCAGCATGACATCCAGAATGACAATGTCCGATTCCTGAATATAACGGCCGGCCATTTCACCGGATGACAGCCACCTAACGTCATGGTCTTTTTCCGTCAGACGCTGCTTCACCCACTCGCCAATATCTGTTTCATCTTCAATGTATAATATACGGGCCATGCTTAAACCTTCTTTCAATCATATCAGTCTGTCTATTATTTTAAGTCAAAATGAAAAGTTTTCAATGGCTCTGAATCATCATGATTTTAATTTTTAAAAATCTAACGTAAAATAGAAGTAATTTTGATAAAAGGATGAATGCCATGACAAATATACATGTTGATATCACCCAGTTCCGCGGCAGCCATTATGATTTCGGCTATGCTCAAGGGATGACACTTCGGGATTCTGCTGTGCTGCATAATCGGCAGGATAACTGGCGTGTAAGGACACCCCGTTTTAAAATTGATGAGCATGAGGCGGAGAATGCGTTTATCCAGTTTGCTCCCGGCATCTGGGATGAACTGCTGGGACTGCGCGATGCACTGAACATGTCAATGCAGGGGGTACTGCGTGATTTTGGCCATTATCGCGTGAATATGAAACCAAGCGGCTGCTCGATTTTAACTGGAGCGGATTTTATGGTGCGCAATTATGATTATCATCCGCTCACCTATGACGGCCGCTACAGCTTTTTTCAGCCAAGCGACCAGGGCTACGCCATTATCGGGCCGGCCTCACGCATTACCGGACGAATGGATGGCATGAACGAAAAAGGCCTGGTTATGGGTTACAACTTCATGCAGCGGCGTAAACCTGGTGATGGTTTTACGTGCTTCATGATCGGACGTATGATTCTGGAAACGTGCGTTACCGTTGATGATGCAATTCAGCTGCTGAAGGAAATCCCCCACCGCGGATCGTTCAGCTATGTTGTACTGGACCGGAATGAAAAAACATATGTGATTGAAGCATCGCCGCGATCGGTGGAAGTGCGGCAAGCCTATATCTGTACCAACCATTTTGAACTTCTCAAGCATGAAAACCGCCATCATTTGGATGATTCCTACAGACGAATGAATCGGATTAAGGAAGAAAACACCGGATCAATCAATGCATATGATGCTTTCCGATTGCTGAATGACAAGGGTAAAGGTGTCTTTTCGGATCTGTATAAAAGCTGGGCCGGGACTATTCATACGACTGCCTATTTTCCAAAGGATCTGAAAGCATGGTTTGCCTTAGGCGGCGATCAGGAACCAGTCGAGTTTGACTTTGCCAGCTGGCTTAAGGGTGTAGATGTTGCTCAAAAGCCAATCTACGGTGATCTCGATACCCATTTAGGCATAGCGAATATGAACTAGTGTCATAACTACAATCGAAAGTTATCGCAAAAAAGGGGCGTGTTTTCAAAAAATTTTTGAATGTCATGCCCCTTTTTTGTCATTGGATTCGATTGTAGTTAAAAGAAGGATTTATTGACGTTGCCCGATTGGGTTGTTGTCGCGCGATTTGATGGGATTTCCGCGCGAAATCATGGCTTCCTCGCGCGAGTTCATCTATTGCCGCGCGACCTGCCAAGTCCACAGTCGCGCGTTCTCGTTTGAATCAATGCAGTTAAAGCCGCGTTCACAAATTTAATACGACCTCAATGCATCCATAAACAACTGCCAAAATCTGTCCGGGTTCAGCTGGCGGGCAAAATGAACGTTTGCTTTTCTGCCCGTTGCACCTTTTAAATCAACAACGGTCATGCCATACGTGAATTCACCGGTTGTTTCCACATCGACTCGAACGCTATCCAGTTCAACTATAGCCGGGTCAATCAGGTAAGCGATCGGACAAGGGTCATGGAGAGCAGCCCCGGCAAATTTTCCTTTGTATGCGCCGGAATAAAAGGTCAGCATATCAGCAACTGCTGTCGCGACAGGATTATCAATAGCTTTCAGCTCCTCCAGCTTATCTGAAGTTGCCAATGCCTGATGGGTAACATCCAGTCCGAACATCGTAATCGGAGCGCCGCTTTCGAATACAATCTTAGCCGCTTCTGCATCCGCATAAATGTTAAATTCAGCAGCTGGTGTTCTATTCCCATATGTACCGCCGCCCATCAGTGCAATCTCTTTGATTTTCGGAACGATACGCGGTTCTTTCCGGATAGACAATGCAATGTTCGTCAGTGGTCCGATTGCTGCAATTGTAATAGCCCCATCAGAAGCCATCAATTTCTCAATCAAGACGTCTACCGCGTGCTGATCAACCGGTTGTTTGGCTGGTTCTTGCGGAAGTGCCGTCCCGTCCAGGCCGCTTTTGCCATGAACATGCGAAGCCTCCAATGGCTCACGGACGAGGGGCCGGTCAGCTCCCATTGCCACAGGAACATCATGCAGTCCAATCAGTTCACATACCCGCAGTGCATTTTTAGTGTTTTTCGCCACATCCACATTGCCGGCAACTGTTGTGATCGCGTCTAACTGCAAATGACTCGCTCCGGACGCCGCCATGATGATAGCCATCGCATCATCATGGCCAGGGTCACAGTCAATGATGATTTTCTTTTGCATTTGTTATCACCTCTTTTCTATTATACAACCGTTTGCTCTATGTAAACCAGTGAACGTAAAAAACACCAAAAGCCACCTTGGCCTTTGGTGTTAATTCGTATATTACAGGTTCTTCAAGGAATCAGCAATCGCTGTCTCACCCGACACAAGATCAAACGCTTGTTTATGCGTATTTTCCTCAGACAGCGAGGCGATAACTGTTGCCGCGACATCTTCGCGCGGCACAAATCCACGCTCGTCCAGGTTTCCAGCTATATGCACCTTACCCGTTCCGTCCTCGTTTAACAGTCCGCCCGGCCGCACAATCGTGTAATTCAGATTGCTTGCCTCGAGCATTCTGTCAGCATAATGTTTGGCCACATAGTAATGCCTGATTTTTTCGCTCCATTTTTCTCGGTTATTGGCTTGCAGGGCGCTTACCATCACAAAGCGTTCAACACCTGTTTCCTCAGCTGCTTCAATTGCTTTGACAGCACCATCCAAGTCAATGAGCAATGTTTTATCGGCACCGGTGCTCCCGCCTGATCCAGCTGTGAAAATAACCGCGTCGCAGCCTTTTGCCGCTTTGACCAATGATTTTTTACTGCCCTCAAGGTTTGCAATGACAGCGTCGATTCCATTTTTCTTCAGCTCTTCTGCTTGTTCTTCTTTTCGGACCATTGCCCGTACAGTATGTTCATCGCTTTTTTTTAATTGATTGACAATATGTTTTCCAATTTGACCATTCGCACCTATTACCAAAGCTTTCAATACAGTTCACTCCTTCATAATTTATATTTTACCATTGCAATCGCCTGCAGGTCTTATCACTTTATAAATCACACAATGTTCAGGTGGAAATCCACAGTCGCCAGCACCTTCGACTCGTATACATACTCATATTATTCCAAATGGACGGTTTCATGACAATTATATTGCTTCGTGAACTACATCGCCATTAAAATGGCGAGCTTCTCGTTTCACAGAGACGGCAACCCACCTCTCCACGAAGGCCTGTTCCGTGCCTATATGTTCTAAGATTAAGAAGCCGTTTCCAGTTGTTCTTTTGCCCTGTTTAAAATGTTCCCGGCCGCATTGACATCCCGATCCACCGTGTAACCGCAGTTTGGACAACAATGTGTACGTTCATCCAATGTTTTGCGAACCATTTGGCGGCAATTAGAACATTCCTGGCTTGTATTTTGTGGATTCACTTGAATGACACACTTACCAGCCTCTTCCGCTTTGTAAGTCGTATACACAACAAGTGAACGCCACGAAGCATCCAGTATCCATTTTGATAGTGTCTTATGTTTAACCATGTCTTGAATGTTGAGATCTTCAAAAGCGATGAGGTCGTATTGATCTACCACTTGGCGGCTCACTTTGTGCGCTCGGTCACGACGACGATTTGCCAACTGTTCATAAGCTTTTGTCAGTTGTTGCTTTGCCTTGTGCCATCGACGCGACCCTTTCTTTCGTCGTGACAGGATTTTGTTCCAATAACGAATTTTCTTCTCGGATTGTTTTAAAAAACGGTGGTTGTCGTATAAATCGCCGTTCGAGGCGGTTGCCAGATTCAGAATACCCAGGTCAATGCCGATTTCTTCGCCTGTTGATGGGGCCGGTTCCACATCAATCTCACAGGAAAAACACGCATACCATTTGTTGTTTTGACGGCGAATGGTACAAGTTTTAATCGTCCCCTCGATTTGTCGATGACACTTAATGCCGAACATTGGCCGATTTTGACAGCTTGAGGCATTTTCCCGTTTAGAGCGAAGCCACTTTGAGGATAGGTAAAACTATGATAGCGATTGTCACCCTGGAATCTCGGAAATCCTGCTTTCTGTTTAGCCTTCAGTCGTCGAAAAAAGGCTTGGAATGCTTTGTCCAGGCGTCCGACAACATCCTGTAACACTTGAGATTGTATCTGCTTGTATTCAGGGATTTCCTGCTTTAATAGGGGAAGTTCCTTTTTTTGACCATAATAACGAATGGCGACACCACGTGTTTTATAAGCAAAGATTCGCTGCTCAAGCATGGCATTATATAACTGACGGCACATCATTAACACCCAATTCATGCTGGCTTCTTGTTCCTGGTTCGGTTCAAGTTTAAACTTATACGTTTTTTTCATTATCATCTCTACCCTCTTTTGGATTGATTCGCAATATATTTTTGGATAGCATCTTCCGAAATAGAGCCAACCGTTTCAATATAAAAGCTACTGTTCCAAAGCCGTCCTTTCCACAGATATTGCTTTATATGAGGAAATTCCAAAAATAGTTTACGGGCAGAAATCCCTTTTAGCATTTTCACCATATAGGAAGGAGCTACTTTTGGATGAGCGGACACAAAAGCATGGATAGACCCGAGTTCACCCACTTCGATCATATGGACGATAAAACCTTTTTCTTCCGCTATATCCCGGAAAATTTCTTTGAGTCTTTTTTCAATGGCCTCATTTAGAATTTTTCGACGATATTTCATGGACCAAACAAGGTGATAATTGATATTATAGACACAAGTTCTTGCGTGGATAAGATTATTTTTCTTCATACATGTAGTTTATCATTTATAAGAATTAGCTTCCATTATAATAGTTATTATTGAATAACATATGGTTTAGATGGCGGTGATTCATCTCCCCATTCGAAATGAGGAGGATTCTCACCGATTATCCTAAATAGACCATCTACTCTCAGGTAGAACTTAAGCTGAAAGTAATATTAACACGAGAAAATATATTGAAAAATTCAGTAATCAAAAGGGCGAAAAGTCCCTCTACGCCACTATCAAACATAGAGGGACCTAACATTATTCCGCACGCGGCTCACTTTCAAAACCGACTTTCCGGTGGGTCCCATCGCAAAATGGTTTATTGTTTGAATGACCGCAACGGCAAAGGGAGAAAGCCTTTTTGGTTTCAAATACATTGCCGTCTGCATCTACCATCTCCACATTGCCTTTCACCAGATAAGGTCCATTATCATTTACTTTGATTTGTGCATTGTCACTCATTTTCATCCCCCTTACGCAAATATGTCTCATTAGTATATTCAACATCCTGCGCCCAAAACCCTTTTTACAACGAATATTTTCGACAGCGGGATAAACACTACATTAGTCAATCGTAATCCCGTACCACTAAGTGACACGGGATTTTTTGGTTAAAAGGGTGCTATTTCTGTTTTTTCCTCATGTGGTAATCATTAAAGAACTTTCCTTGCTTTTTGACAAACGGGTACAGCTTCTGTTCTTTGGCTTCTTTAGCATGCTGTGTCATGATTTCATCAAAGAGTGTTTCAGCATCCTTGCTTTCTGTCTCCATTCCTAAAGCTTCAGCTGTCTGAATAGTTTTCTGTTCGTGAATGGCTTTTTTCAGTTCCAGGACATCTTTTTCTTTAGTATCGATGCCTAATGTATTCGCTTCATTATCGATCGATGCTTTCATAACACTTTTCTTCAGTTCTTCTACATCTTTATTTGACTGATCAACACCCAGTTCCTCAGCCCGTTGCTTTAGCATCGTTTCGAATACTTCTTCTGCAAGTAATTGGGGATCTTTTCCGTCTTGATTAACGCCGAGTTCCTCTGCCTTATCCTTTACCTCCGCATGATGAACTTCTTTGGCAAGTTCTCTGACATCTTTACCTTCCGTTTCAATCCCATTCTCTTCTGCTGATTGTTTAATTTTTATCTCAGCTACTTCTTTGTGTAATTGCTCTTTATCTTTGCCATCTGTTTCAATCCCTAATTCCTCTGCCTCAAGTTCGAGGAAAATATGGTGATAGGTTTCCTTTCTGGCGTCTTCTGTTTGTTCTTCACTTTGCAGGTCCTCGGCAAACCCTTTATAAAAAGCAGATACAGAAGGGGCGCTCGTGAAAAACATCAGGGACATAGCCATCAGGGTAATTAAGCCTTTCATGCCGGATTCATCCTTTCGTTACTAAATTTTGCGACAAGATTTAGTGTTCCCCGAAAAGATAGATCCATGAAAAATTAATCGTGTTTTTTAACCCAGTCGGCAAATGACATAAGGTCCGGAAAATACCAATCTGCTTTGACCGTGTGCTCATTCCTGCCACCCACAAGGACTGTTTTGGTGCCTGCCTGGTTTCCGGCCTCGATATCCGGGGCCCTGTCACCGGCCATATAGCTTTCGGACAAGTTAACGTTATGTTTTTCGGCCAGGTCCAGAATCATTTGCGGTTTAGGCTTGCGGCAGGGGCAATTTGCATGCGGCTCATGCGGGCAATAGGCAATATCATCAATGACCGCACCAAATTCACCGAAATCCGCTTCCATTTTATTATGTATATCTGTCAGCGCGTCTACCTTCATATAACCAAGACCGATTCCACCCTGATTGGTCACGATGAAAACATAATACCCCATGTCATTGAAAATTTTAACCGCTTCCCCAACACCTTCCAGCAGGTAAAAATCACGCGGTCTATTGACGAATTTGACCCGCTCACTTAGTACTTCATTGATAACACCATCACGATCAAGGAACATTCCTTTGTTCATACAATCGCTCCCCTTATTCTCATTAGAAAGCGGTGTGACTCAGCCATATCACACCGCTTATTTATAATTCAGCTGTTCACAGGAGATAGCAGAGCCATTCCGGTGAATACACTTTTAATTAATCATCCTTTTTATTATCAACATATTCATTCAGCTGCTCACCATGTACACTGCTGTTTTTATATTGGCTTTTGCGGCCGTTCCGAAACTCACCATGGTTCTTATTTTCTTTGAATTGGTTGTTCTTATTCGGCATTGTGTGCACCCCTTTCCTCACCTTCATCTTTTGGAGGAGGGCTCATTTTTATACATGTAACGCCTTTCAGGTACATCGTTTCCGGGTGACTCTAAAACCACCCAAATGCTGATACGAGTACAAATCCAAACACGGCCAGCAATACCGATCCGATTAATCCGGCCAAAAACGACTTGAGACCGAGGCGTCGGAATGTGCCAATATTGACACCTAATCCAATACCGGCCATCGCCATCGCAAGCAGCAGATAAGCGACATTGACAACCTGGTTCCGGTACTATTCAAATTGAGTTAAAGGCACTTACAGGCCAGGAAGCCAAAAAGATAAAACCACGGGTATCATTACCAGGAAAATTTGCTTCTGGCAGTATTTCCCCTCCTGTTTTGAAAGAGGATTAACCAATCAATAGGATAACTGGGACAAGCAAGGCCACGCGTGTCAGCTTAACAATCACAGCAATATCGACAGCTTCATCCCCCGCCTGCTGCAGCTGCTTGCGACAAACATGGGCGATTTCATGCAGTGTCGCACCGGGCAAAAAATACCGAAAACTTCTGACTGAGACAAAGCACGAAAAAGAAACGTATAGACAAGTTAACACGTGCCCATACGGCAATCGTTGCACCCCGACAGCCTGTTTCGTCATCTTTGCCTTCACTTTGCGGGCAATCGCAACATCGCTGCCGCACCGCAAATAGCTGCCCGCCTGCCGTCAATATACCCCAGCTTTTTGTCAACGCCCATCCAGCGTGAGATGGCAATAAAAACAACGAACAAGGTGCAAATTATTTAGATTAAGCGCGGCAATCGTAAACACACTCCAGCCTGCTTCGTAAATTTCCACCAAATTCAGCCGCATTCCGAGAAGAATAATACCAAATCTCAGCAACTTCTTGCCGGAAAAAGTGACACCCGTCTTGACACTCTCGGGCAAGCCAAAAGCTGCCCGCCAGCCAATAACCAATCAGAAATCGCGATCACAAGCTGTCCCATAATCGATAAAAATGGAAATGGGCTAAAATTGAGCGATCAAGGCAATTCACAAAGTTATTTAAAATTTCCATTCAGAAACGGATGAATGGCTGTTTTAGCAGTTTTTTCATTATTGCTTCCATCGATGTACACACTCTCTTTGCGGATTTAAAAATTATCTGTTTTTACTTTATCGAACGTCTTGTCATTAGTAAAATACATATAAATGATTGTTGTCATTAATATTTTTAATAATCGGGAGGCGACAGATGTGTACTACGATGCACTAAGGACATTTGTTACGGTTGCGGATAAACAGAATTTCACGAAAGCCGCCGAGATATTGCGAATATCCCAGCCGAGTGTCAGTTTGCATATCAAAAATCTTGAAGAGGAATTTCAGACGGAATTATTTGTCCGTACTCCAAAAAAGCTGACCATTACACCAACCGGGGAAATGCTCTATGATCGCTCCAAACAGATACTTGGCATGTATGAACAGACACGCCAGGACATTCTCGAACATCACCATGCTGTAAAGGGAGCGATCAAAATTGGTGCCAGTTTTACGGTTGGTGAGTATATTGTGCCATCATTATTTAAGAAGATGCACTGGGCATTTCCCGACCTGGATCTTGAATTGGTTATTGGCAATACTGAGGAAATCGTACAGTCAGTGAAACGGCTGAACGTCGATCTTGGTTTGATCGAGGGGCAGACCAATGAACCGGAATTGCTGATTCAGCCATTTATGGAGGACGAATTGTTTGTCGTAGCACCTTCTGATCACTCGCTTGCCCATCAGGATGAAGCGGATATAGCCGATCTCCACCATGAAACATGGATTGCCCGGGAAGAGGGCTCAGGCACCCGAAAATACCTTGATCATATCATCCGCTCAAAATGGGATTTCAAGATCAAATCCATGATACAATCAGCAGCAAATCAGGTGTAAAGAATCGTGATCCGTGGACTGGGATTATCAGTTCTATCGAAAAGTGGTGTGGAGCGAAACGTGGAGACATAGCGACCTTGTTGATAATTCCCTAATAAAAAGCCATCTTTCAAGCGCCGCTTTTCCTATGTCTGTTCCCCAATTATGGCGAGGAAAAGGAATGTGGAGGCATTTATGGAAGTGTTAAATAATTAGAGAAAGATCGTGTAAAAAAAATAATCACCCGCTTCAGAGTGATTACTTTTCTTCACTAATCACTGGAGTTCACCCGCCAGCGCCCGTCCTGCTTGCCTGCCGGAAAACAGACAGCCACCCAGAAATGTGCCTTCCAATGCCCGGTAGCCATGCAGACCACCACCGCCAAATCCGGAGACTTCTCCGGCAGCGTAAAGACCGGGGATAGCCGCACCTTGTTCATTCAATACCCTGCCGGACAAATCCGTCTGCAAACCGCCTAATGTTTTACGGCTGAGAATATGCAGCCTGACAGCTATCAGTGGCCCATTTTTCCGGTCGAGCATTTTATGTGGCGCTGCCACCCGGATCAATTTGTCACCGAAGTAGGTGCGGGCTCCGCGCATTGCCGTTATTTGCAGGTCCTTTGTGAACTTATTATCCATCTCCCGGTCACGCGCCTGTACCTGCCGTTTGACATGTTCGATATCCAGCAGTTTCTTCACCTGTCAGTTTATTCATTACCGACGACCCAGATTTCAAATGTTATCGGCAATCACAAAAATCCTTCCCCATATTCTTAAACGCTCAAACCGGATCCGGAGCACCGGGCAAAACCACGGCTTCAATAAACTTTTTGATGTTCTGCTCGGTCAAGTCAGGATTTTGCTCTGACCCTGACAGCGCAAATTCCCGTTCGATAATGCCCTGTGTCAGTATAAACCACGAATAGCTGTAGCCCGTTTTTTGGATCGTTTCAAGCGTGCCAAGTGTATCGTATCCGGGGAAATTGGGGGCCGGTAACCGATGACCCTCTGCATCAAACCACAATGACGATGGTCCCGGCAAAATACGTATCCCATGATTAGGCCAAACGGGACTCCAATTTTTGATTCCCTCTGTGTAGTGCCACATGCCGATTCACCGGTTTGACGATCCGCCCGCCGGCTTGTTCGGTAAATGCAAGCATTCGTCCACAACATGAGCCGAACTTCCGGAAATCATAGCCTTAGGTGGCTCCCAGACGGCTTGGCCAGTTTCCCGGATCAAATCAAAGTTGGCGCCAATACCGCCGCTGGTCACCATTACTGCCTGTGCGCCATACTCAAACGTGTCGACAACTACCCTTGAACTTTCTTCTCCGCGCCCGACTGAACTTGGAGCAAGCACCGATCCCTCGACACCAGTTATCACACCATCTTGCATTAAAAGCTCATCAACACGGTGCCGCGGCAAATAATCGACCTTTCCATTTTTCATATGATCACGGACGCTCTGTTCAAATGGCTTCACAAGTCCGGGGCCTGTCCCCCAAGTAATATGAAAACGGGGCACCGAGTTGCCATGACCCTCTGCATCATAGCCGCCGCGTTCTGCCCAGCCGACAACCGGGAACATCTTCACCCCCATCTGACGGAGCCATTCCCGCTTTTCACCAGCTGCAAAGTCGACGTATGCTTCTGCCCATTGACGTGCCCAATGGTCTTCATCATCTTCACGGTCAAACGCTGCCGTTCCCATCCAGTCCTGCCATGCCAATTCTTTGGAGTCTTTAACACCCATCCAGCGCTGTTCCGGTGAATCAATCAGAAACAAACCGCCAAATGACCACCAGGCCTGCCCGCCGAGAGATTCTTCCGGTTCCTGATCCAGGAGCAGTACTCTCTTCCCCGCATCAGCCAATTCTTTTGTCGCAACCAACCCTGCCAATCCAGCTCCAACGACGATCACATCATGATCTGTCATGTTATCTTCCTTTCTATGTAAGGCATATTACTCTAACATTATTTTAATTTTTTCGAAAAGTCAATGCAGGGCTTAAGGATCGGAAATTAGCCAATTTCAAAACGGTATTCTCTTTCTTTTCGGTCTAAAAGGAACGCTCGGAGCTTTTTCTGCCCCGAATGTTTTCCTTCAGCTAAACCAGCAATATCATAAATTGACCGCCACAAGTAAGATAAGACGAACGGATATTAACATTATTTACTTCCGACAGATCGCTATTCCAAGCGGAAAATGCATATCTTCATCATGCTCAGCCGGCTTGATTAACGGCCCATTTTGAAAATAAAATGCTGACAACGTATAGTCCGGAAACAAATCCATAAACTCCTCAACGGTCAGCTGATGGACATGAAAAGGCGACCCGCACGGCTTGCCGCGACCTTTGCCAAACGGTGTCGACAGTATAAGGGTCCCGCCAGGCTTAAGCATATTAAACACATTGGCCAGAAATTGTTCTTCTTCTGCAACATGCTCAATCGTTTCAAAACTGACAATACAATCAAATTCGCCAAGCTTTTCCGGTAATGACGAATCTGTGATGTCGGCTTCTTTAAAAGTTGAATGAGGATGATGATAAGCACCCCGGGCATATTTTATAGGGAGATAACCCATTCGTATCAAAAATGGAAATGATATGAAACGTTATCCCGGTATTGATCATAGCCGGAATCCCCACACTAATCAGAATACCCCAGAAGGCCCACGTGCGCATCGCTTCTTTTAACGTCCAGTCCTCCTCAGATTCAGGGAGGGTCGTTCCCATGACCGGTTCGGCACCCTCGTCCTGTGACGATTTCAAACCATCCGGCTCAAGCCCCATCTGCTCCGGACGGTTACGGACACCAAACAACGCAAACGGAACAAACACCACTAAGAGCATCAGACCCCAGAACTGCCAGGCAGCCTGCCAATTCCATGTTTGGATCAGCCAAGTATTTATGATTGGAAAGAGCATGGCACTGATAAAGCTTCCCATCGTCATGAAGCTGAAGGCGCGGCCTCTTTTTTTCACAAACCATTGGGCGACGAGTGTATTCGGAATAAGCGACATCGTGCCCTGGCCCAATAAACGAACTAAAAAGAAACCAATCGCCAGCATAAACATATTCGTGACTATACTGTTAAAAAAGCAGGCGAATGCGAATATTGTCCCAACTGTGACCATCATAAATCGTTGGCCATACCGGTCAATAAACCGTCCGACAAACATCATAATCAGCCCGGCAATGAGTGTTGCAGTTGAATATAAACTGGAAACCTCTGTGCGCGACCAGCCAAAATCATTTATGTACGCATCAATAAAGGCCGAATTCGAATACGTCTGTCCGGGTCCTGAAAAGAAAATCCCCAATCCGCCGATAAAAACGATGAACCAGCCATAGTAAATCCTTTGAAATGTTTTTTTCTGCCAGTCAATTCTGCACCAACTCCTGAAAAGCATACATTTTACAGTCTAACGTCGATTTTACGGCAAACTTTAAACAAATACAATCTGTAAAATGGTTAATTCACCCTCGAATAATCGCTTCGAACCAGCAAAAAATAACCTTAAAGCCCATGTGAAAGGAGATTACGATGGATCAGGAACGCGCACAGGATATCATCAATTCCATAACCATGATTAACGTGAAATATCACGGCTTTCCTGTTTATTTAAAAGAAATAAACCCCGATCAGGAAACAGCAACCGTGTTCCCGCTTGATGAAATGGATCACGAACAAGACGTTGATTTGAATGGTTTGTTTGAAGATGGACCATAATTAAAAAGCAAATAAGTTCCATTGCATCAGCCAAAGCAGGATTTATGAACCGAAATTGGACTTTATCGACCGGATTTTAGATATGTGAGCCAAATTCAGTAAATATCAACTGAATTTTAATGTTATCAACCAATTAGGGTAATGGCCTAATTGGTTGATTAACAGCGACATCATTAACAAGGGAGGTGAATTTGATTGAATAAGCAGCGCGCAGAAGAAATTGCCCAATCAGCAGATATGAAAGATGTTACCTATAACGGACAACAAATCTATATCCAGCATGTGAACGATCAGAACACAGCCCGGATTTTTCCACTTAATGACCCTGAAAACGAATTTGATGCGCAACTGGCTAAGCTGAACGAAAGACTTTAGCAGCATGTCTGTTTTGCCGCACATTTCCGCCAATCATTATTGATGGGAGCGGAAAATTAAGCAAAAGGAGACTCCATATGAAGGCATTTAAAAACTTCTTCATTTTAATGGTAATTATCATGGTTTTAGGAGCATGCAACCTTAATGACAATGCTGCCGATAACCAATCCCGGACTGATGTGGATGATAATCAGCTGCCCATCTCTGCTGTAAAAACGGATTCATCGAGTGATGGGGCAGGTCCGGGCACTCAGAAAATCGGTTTTAATGAGGGCACAAACCATCCGAACGGTTTCAGACGTGAAAACCAAAACGATAACTTTGATGGTTTTAACGGAACAATGCGTAACCAAGGGCCACTCAGCGGTAACGCCCGTGACCCCGGCCGGGAACAGGATCAAGAACTACTAGAGCGAAACCAGCAAAGACAGGGCAGGTTACAGCCTGAACAAAACCAACCGGAACAACGGAACCAGCTAGGCCAAAATCAATCACAGCAAGGAGTGAGTGAGTATGCATCGCAAGTCATTCAGTTAACCAACGAAGAACGCAGCCAACACGGATTATCCGACTTGAAAGCCAGTAAACCATTAAGCCGGGTGGCGCGCAATAAATCCGAGGATATGCACGAAAAAAATTACTTTTCGCATACGAGTCCGACGTATGGCTCCCCGTTCAATATGATGAAAGAATTTGATGTTACGTTTGAGTCAGCCGGGGAGAATATCGCAAGAGGACAGCAATCACCAAATCAGGTTGTTGAAGCCTGGATGGACAGTGACGAACACCGTGAAAATATCCTGGATGAATCGTTCACCCATATCGGTGTCGGCTATACCGATGATGGACGCTATTGGACACAGATGCTCATTGAGAAATAATCACAAAGCCATGTTCACCGGAGCATGGCTTTCTGTATTTTGGATTAGCGAATCATTACTTTTGACAGAACAGTCCTGGAAAGATAATGTCTAATTATGAATTCTTATTAATTTTATCGGAATAGGGATCAAAAAATTTTGTACAGGATTACAAACTTTCAGAGGGGAGGTTACGAGATGAAGAGCATTTGGAGAGGATATATTGAGGCATCCTTGATTTCAAAAATTACAGTTGCACTTATTCTTGGTATTGCAGTCGGCCTGATTTTCGGGGAGGATGCAGCCGTATTGGCGCCGTTTGGGGATTTACTGCTTCGTCTCTTGCAATTTCTGATTGTTCCGCTGATATTATTCACACTGATTGTCGGGGTTAACCAGACAAAGCTGGGTGATCTTAGCCGTATGGGCGGAAAGGTATTTATCTATTACTTACTGTCATCTGCGTTTGCCATTATTGCCGGTATAGCCGTGGCCAGTATTTTCAACCCGGGAACAGGGATGACGCTGGATACAAGTGAAACATTTGAAGTCCCGGAAAACCCCGGGGTCGTCAGTGTTTTGTTAAGTATTGTCCCCGATAATATTATCACAGCGTTCAGCGAACTGAACTTGCTGGGAATCATTTTTACGGCAATAGCATTCGGAATTGCAATTTCCGCACTCAGGTCATCCGAGTCACACAAAGAACTGGGTGAAACGGTGTTTAAAGTAACTGATGGATTAAATGAAGCTACCTTGCGTATCATGAAGGCTATTATTCAGTACGTGCCGATCGGTATTTTTGCCATTATTGCTGAAGTTGTCGGCAATCAGGGTGCTGATACATTATTGGAATTAGGAAGTATGATTGGCGTTCTTTTTATATAGCGTTGATTGTTCAAGTCATGTTTTATGTCCTTGTCATGGTCTTATTCAAAATCAATATTAAGGATTTTTTCCGGCATGGACGCACACCGATGATTACAGCGTTTGTAACACAGAGCAGCTCCGGTACATTGCCACTTACGCTCAATGCCGCCAGAGGCCTGAATCTGCCGAAAAGTCTGTACGGATTCAGTTTACCACTCGGTGCAACGGCCAACATGGACGGAGCTGCCATCCGTATTGCCGTATCAGCTGTATTTGCCGCAAATGTGATTGGTGATCCGCTAAGCTTTGCAGAAATCGTGCAAGTTGTATTGATCGGTACATTGGCCTCAGTTGGTACAGCGGGCGTACCTGGTGCAGGCATCATCATGATCGCCACCGTATTCGCACAATTGGGTCTGCCAATGGAAGCTGTCGGGTTATTGACAGCAGTTGACGTCCTGGTCGGCATGGGATGCACAGCTGTAAATGTTACCGGTGACCTTGCTGGAACAAGCATTATCAGCAAGACTGAAAAATCACAGGAAAATGAGCAAATAAGTGCGAATTAACGTAAGACCATCTCCTTGAATTAGGGGGTGGTCTTTCCTTTTAAAGCTAACTATAAAAATTCGGATGATGTTTCCAATACAGAAATCGGCTAACTCGCCGATTTCTTCCAATCCGACTTCTGACCTCTGGCATCTAAAAAACCCGGACAGCGTTTTTTCTTATTGATAAAGTCCTGTTTTGAGCAAGTTCATTTCAATGTTGAAATGATACATGGCCTCTTCGTCCGATAAATTACGGGCAAATTTTTCTGCAAAATTACGGACGACAACAGATGTGAGAATTTGCATCACGTAGAATAATTCCCTATCATCTGAAATGTTCAGCTTTCGTTTATCAATCAATGAGCTGACTTCCTTAAATTGTTCATTGGTTTTTTGATCATTGAAAATCCTTGTAAATGCATCCTCTATTTTATACGTCATATTCAAAAAGGCATTTCTCATGAAATCGAGGTTTTCATCTTTCGTAATAACCACTTGAAAAAAACCTGTTATGGCATCAACCAGATCACCATCCCGTGTTTTTAGCAAGTCTATAAAGATCTCTTTTCGTTTGAATGAAACATCATCCAACAGGAAGAAGAAAGCATCTTCTTTATCATCAAAGTATTGATAAAAACTGCCTCTTGGTATGTCTGCTTCTTTTACGATATTGGAAATGGAAGCTTCGTATAGCGGCACTCTCGAAAACTCCATTTCAACAGCACTGATTAACGTTTGTTTCTTCTCCTCCGGTAAATTATAAAATGTCTGCTTCGGCACCTGTTCTTCCTCCTGTTCTTCCATAATGGGGTTACCTTGCTTGAGCGAAAGCCAGTTTTTCATAGTGTTTGTATAACGCGTGAAATTTTCCACTGTAGCGTTTTTTCCATGGCTTTTTCTTGCCGCAAAAGTGAAGGATCACAGTGTGATGAATAATATAATCCATATCACAGACGCCGTTTGATTTATTCTTATAATGGCTGTAAAACCGCGTATCGTAATTGTACAACGTTTCATCAAGGTTCTTTATTTTCTTAGAGTAAAGAGCATTTAAAACATCCTGATCCGGCATGATTAATCTGGCACGATTCTTTTCCACAAATTGATAAATTTCATGTTCGTCAATCTGCTGCCGCTGCTCTTCCAGATTCATCAGCAGCACACCGGAGTTATAGTAGGCATCAATGTTATAGGGTGTCAGTCTGATCTTATTCACTTCATTAACAGACACCTTATTATGATAGGCCGCTGCAAACAGGTAATCCGTTAAATCAGTTTCATAAAGTTCCCTGATTGGATTAATCACCAATATATCCGGATCAAGATATAAAATACGATCCAGCGTCTCAGGTAAAAATTTGAAAGCGAGGAGACGATAATACATTTCTTTCGTGTAATAGGCGTGTGCCGGCGCATCCTTAAAGTAGTCATCCGCAACGTAAACAGGTTTCAGTTCACTTCCATGCCTATCAATGTACTGGGTTAAATCATCTAATTCTGATTGTTCAATACTTGAGTGCATGAGATAAATGGCAAACGTCTCATCCTGATTGTTCAGAAACATTGATTGTAGGGCAACCTTTAAAGGCCTGATATAGTTGGCGTCCAATGCGACCAGTATATTCAACCTGATTCACCCCCTTTTTCTGAGATGCTGCAGGTTACTGTTATTATATGAAATTTAGGGAGTTTACATGAGACATCTCTTTTACCTGCGCCTGAACACATTATTTCCTGTTTTGCTCTTCTAATGTTATTACTTTCTGTCCGGTCTTTTGCAAAGTTCGGCATCAATCCCTTGCATTTGCAGTATGGACCAGGGCGTTTTTAATTTTTCTTCATAAACTCTGTTGCCATTTGTCAACGTAGAAATCTCACTCCCAAAATGTGACATTGCGTCATTCACTCCAATTACTATAATAAATGACACCATGTCACGCGTCAACCGGATATGACACGATGTCATTTTGTTGTCATAAGATTGTAATGAAAAAGCAAAAAAAGGTGATTTAATGATATTATCGCGCGAAAATCGGGTGATGCTGCGCGAAATTGGGGCATCGCCGCGCGAAATATCGGATTGCTGCGCGAAATCCTGCCATCGTCGCGCGATTTCACCCTTTCCTCGCGCGAATGAGCACATTTGCCGAGCGTGCTGCACTGTGTAAATAAATCCATAAAAATACCACAGTGACGGGTACTGTGGCAGCCATGAAATTTATTCTTTTTTATCCTTTAAGACGGGAAGTGCTCAATCATCAATAAACACCGTCAAGACCTTCGCGCCATCATTATCGACCGGCATAAACAAGTGAGGTTTAACACCTTTAAAGTGGCCAGTGTCGCCTTTTTCCATATAATGCTTTTCCCCGTCATAATAGAGCTCAATAGCACCTTCAACAATGTATATGAATTCATCCTGAGTATGGGTATACGGCTCATGCCGCACATTAAAATCCTTCGGGGTGACGTGAACAATGGTTGGCTCAATCCGTGAAAAGCGGGAGCGATTGGCAAGCAGTTCAAGCGAATAACCCATATTTTCATCGTCAGCACTGATACGCCTTTCCGCTTTCGGCAGCACAACAAGATCTGTTTCAGGATGCCCGTCCAATACCCAGGAAAGCTGAACATCCAACGTTTCTGAGATTTTAGATAATGTGGCAACCGCAGAAGATGTCTGCCCATTTTCTATTTTTGATAACAAGCTTTTGGAGATACCGCATTGATCAGCTATTTGCTGTTGTGTATGTTTACTTTTTAAACGGGCTTGTTTTAATTTTTGACCAATATTTTGAAGATCTATAGTAACTCGCTCCTTTCACCTTACTCGTGTACAAGCTTCTTTATCATAGAATAGATGAATTTTTCCGATATGGCAACAGGTAGCCTGTTCATGATGTTTATGACTTTTTTCTAATCTGCAGCGATTACAGGTCAATCTACAGCGAAAATTACAGCGATTTTATGTGAATCAACAGCGGATTCGGGCCAAATATGCAGCGTCTTGCCCGAAACTACAGCGAATTCATCTTGATCTACAGCGTTTATTTACATTAATTCTCATATCATTTAGCATACGATCTTATGTTAAGCTCTTTTGAAAGACTCTCAGGCTAAGACTTTATCAGTGATCAATTGAAATATAAAAACCCCCACCCGATGACCGGTATCCGACCGGGGGTGAGGGTTCTTTGCTTTCTATTATTTAAAAAAGATTCAGCTCTGGCTTGCGGCATACGCCAATGATTTGCTGGGCAACACTTTTCCGAGTTTATTTTGAATAAATAGTGCTGCTTCCTGAAGTTTCGTCTCATCCATTCCGGTTTTAACGCCAAGACCATTTAACAGATACAACACATCATTTGTTGCCACATTGCCGGCTGCTCCCGGTGCATATGGACAGCCGCCCAGACCGCCGATTGCACTGTCAAAACGGGTTATCCCGTGTTCCATTGATCGCATGATATTAGCGATGGCCATACCGCGTGTATCGTGAAAATGCATAATAACTTTTTCGCTCGGAAAACGGTTAAGCACTTCGTCAAGTAACTGATCCACCTGTGCCGGAACCGCTGTGCCTATCGTATCACCAAGGGAAATATCATCGACACCGAATTCGATGAGCTGTTCGCAAACATGTACGACCTGTTCAGGCGTGATTATTCCTTCATACGGACAATCAAATACCGTCGAAACATATCCTGTCACATGTTTACCTGCATCTTTTGCTTCCTGAATCACTTCCTGCAGTACCGGATACGTCTCATCGATTGATTTATTAATGTTTTTCCGATTATGCGTCTCACTCGCCGACATGAAGACAGAAGCCCCGTCAATTCCGGCTTCAAGCGCCAGATCCAAACCTTTCATATTTGGAACCAGTGCCGAATAGCGGACATCCGGGTTTCGCTTGATCCTTCTCCCGACCTCATGCGCATCAGACAATGCAGGGACCCATTTTGGATGGACAAAGGATGAATACTCAACTTCCTTCACACCCGATTCAGACAGGGTGTTTATCCAATGAATTTTATCTGCCGTCGAAATCCGCTGCTTTTCATTCTGCAGTCCATCACGCGGCCCCACTTCCTTGATCTGCACAAACTCCGGCCAACGTTCCATATACAGCCCTCCTTTAAATTTCATTGCACACCATAGACACGTTTCAAGAGCATATTGAATACGCTTACAATGATTAAAAATAATTAAAGGTTACTTCTATAAATTCCCTTGTCTTTGCTATATAGTATTCAATTCAGTTTCTTTTGATTCAACATTGTTGAATCAAGTATATAATAAAAATTCCCAAAATGTCAAATTTGGGAACAGTTAGTAACTCATTCTCTGAATTTTTCATTCAACGCAGCATGTCAACAAAATGGGAGAGGACTTTTGCCGTCAGACCCCAAATGACTTTCTCCTGATAAATATAAAAGTACTCATGAATTTGGCTGGTGCGCCAATTGTAATTCTCACCACCGGGAATCAGCTCCAGTGGAAAGGATTCGTCCGGCTGAACCTGTATATTCACATGATGGATATCCGGATCCGTCTCCAGGAAAAAAGACAATGGCACCGTAAATATCTCATCGACTTCTGACGGGTTGGGATCGAACTGTTCATCCATCCTTATCAAACCAACATGAGGGTAAACTATCATACCAAAGGGTGTAACCATGAAATCAAGCGGGTAAACATCCGAAATCAATCCTTCGCTGATACCCAACTCCTCTGTCGTTTCTCGAATAGCTGCCGCCTGAACGTCCTTATCCTGTGCATCGACCCGCCCACCCGGAAAGCAAATTTCACCCGGCTGGCGCCTCATCGTTTCCGACCGCACCTCAAAAAGCAAGTGCAGCTCGTCCTCTTTCTGAACGAGGGGCAACAGAACAGCGGACTTCATAAATTGCTCATGTCCAAGTACTGTTGGCATATGACGTTTAACTTTGTCCGTGATGCGCTCCAAATCCATTAAACCACCTCAACCCTCAACCTTGCTTAATTATACTATAGCAGAAGACATTGCTTTGTATAAACTAAATGCTCCTTCTCTGACAGACTGTTCCAGGTTGGGTAAAATGATTCGTATGTAGTAACGCCGTATCAAACTGTACTAATTAAAACTACATTCAGCGGATGATTTTCTCCGCTGAATGTAAGTTGACCCAAATCTTACATATACTGGCAGTTGATATCAAATACAACGCCATATTCTACAATGAAAGTTCCCCGATATTTCTAAGATACGACACAGACTGATTATCATTTTCCGTTTCCCTAATACTCCCTATGCTGAGCCTTAAAAGGGGTTGCAGCATACTCTTTTGCTTTCTACCAGATAACTCGATCTCCCCCAATACATCTACGGCTGCAACACTTTTCTTAAGTGTCGCTTCAGTAACATCATCATCAAGTATAAGTTTACCGTTGACGATAAAGTTCGTTTCGTTTTCCAGCGCAAGGAATTGATCATTCGACCAAACTTCCTCATCATCTATCATAATAAAGTGATATTCATATGGCAGAACCTCTGTATCAAGCAGACTGCAACGTTCGTATATAAGGTCTTCCAGCGATTCATGACAAACGATAATCGCTGACGAATGAATCGCGTCAATTGCCATTGCAAGCTGTTCCCGAGTTACATCCGCCTCAATTATAATTGGTTTTTCCGTATATATTTTTTTACTTTGAAAGCGGTGGATAGAACGTGCATTTAACTTTAGCTGCTTATTGATAACCTCAAAACCTATCGGGTAAATTTTAAATTTGGCAGTCGTTAATGAGTCTATTTTTTTATATAAAAATTCCTCCTGCTCTTCATATGCATAAATGACCCCGTTTGCCTCCAATATGCTGATTTTTTCCATAAATTCACGCATATTTAAGTCCTTTGAAAACGAAAGGACACCATTAACGACTAAATACAAGGGCTCTTCAATAGATTGAAGGAATGAATTGGTGAGCTTGAATTCGCCATTTTCAAATCGAGGCGGATATCCATCGTAAATTTCAAAATCACCCGACTCACCTTCCGACATTAATTGGTTTGCTGCTCCAGCAAGGTGGGACGGACAATAAATCTTGCCATTCACCATTAGATTTAAATACCCCGAAGAAATGTGATCAGCTTCCACATCATTGTCAATCACAACTAAACCATTGACAAGAATATTTTCCGGTTCCGTTATGGATTGGAAATACGCCTTATTCAGGTGCAGCCATCCGTTATGGAAACGGTATCCTTGTGGTATTTCGACAGTATTACCGATATTGCCTATATTCAGTGCCGTTAATAGATGCGCATTTTCCTGACTGTAAACAACAACACCTGCGTTTTCGATGCGTTCGACGTTCTTAATGCTTTCTTCTGTCGCGTGAACCAAATTCAGTACACCAATATTGCCGATCTGTTGACTCATTATGAATCCTCCTCAACGATTTTTCGCAGTTTTTTAATTGCCTGATGAAGCTTATACCTTACTGAGGCAGCAGGTAATTCCAGCTGCTTACCGATTTCCCGGCTCGACAGCCCGATCCAGTAACGCTTAAACACCATGTCACTTGCTTCAGGAGATAAATATCCCAAGAGTTCTGTCATTTCCATATGAGTCAGAGCTACCTCTCTGATGGAAAAATCCAACTCCTCATTCCACCACGTTAGTCGTTTTTCCTTGCGCCGGTCATCAATCAGTTTGTTTTTCATGACACGGAAGAACCAGGCTCGCTGCTTATATTCAGACAGATTAACTAATTCCGTTTCTGTCAGAGCCTTTTCCAGCCCATCCTGCACAAGATCATCGGCTTCATATTCATGACGGGCGATGGACCGGGCAAACCTGAGCAAATCATCTTTTAAATGTTCATAAAGATCACTCACTTCCATGATTAATCACTCTTTTCTAAACTTATATCGTTCTCATTAAGATAACGTTTCAGGAAGGAAAAGTGTTTAAAAAAAATTAAGAAATCTTTAAGAAATTTTTATGTACTTTTAATAAAGAGATCTTCCAGGCCTATTTGAGAAAAGACGCAATTGAAGACCAGGAAGATTTAAATCACCAAAATTGACCCAGGTCAAGGATTCAACGTGATATAGGCTCTATACTAAAGATAGAACAAAACAAAGGAGCGATTAATATGAAAACAGTCAAATTCCAACTAGAACCACTTACTTGCCCATCCTGCATTAAAAAGATAGAAGGCAAACTTGGCAAAATGGACGGGGTGGAAAACGCCAAAGTGTTGTTCAACTCCAGCAAAGTGAAATCCACCTATGATGAAGAAAAAGTAACATCCGATGAACTGAAAGATACAATTGAAAAACTGGGTTATCCAGTCGTGAGTTAAGTTTTGAACCGGGTGGCTCTCTCATTCGGGCCGGCTGGTTCTTACGTATCAGACAAAAAATCAGGAACATTTGTGAAATAGCCCAATGTGCACCCGTTTCTGTCTTGTTTTATTTGCATATTTATTATATACTTGATCTAAGATATGGTATGGGAGAGGATAAGATTCCTCCCCCATAGGTGATTTAGAGCTTCTCCTTATTGCCCAAGGAGTTGCTCTTTTTCTTTTTGCGACAATTCAGCAAAACAGCCATCAAATTAATAATGGCAACAGCTAAGTTAACGATCGCAGCCAGAAAAAACAACCACATCTCCATACCCTATCACCCCCTTTCATCAGGGGATGTCTATATTTTACTATATCTTTCCTTTAATTACAAACATACGTTCGCATAAACTTACAACAACTGGGACAAGGTGCCTGTCCCCATGTCCCGACAAAAAGACGCTTTGATTTTTAAGACAAAAACACCTCAGTATCCGTCCGATGGATATTGAGGTGTTCGATTAGCGTACATCTATGTTATCCGTGCATATACGTTTCAACCAGCTCGTAGCATCTTTCCCTGGTCAGCTGGGCCATGACGTTTGCATGCTCATATGGTTCCAGTGACCCGTCTTCAAATTTTGATGCTTCCTCTTCGGCAGCTTCATCCCGATGTGTGATCCACTCACGCTGTTCTTCCCTTAATGACTCCATGTCTCCTTCAGAAAGTTGCTCTTCCAGAGAACCATAAATATCATTCAGGACATCATCCCATTGTGTAAAAATCTCTTGCATCGCTTGATTTCTTTCCGTTTGTGTACCGTTTTGAGCCTGGGTTTTCAATGGCGCCAATTCAAGTTCTGTTTGTTCTAGTTCCTGTATATATGCTTCTTTCGCAGATTCCGATGTACTGTTTTCTGTTGTTTTGCTCTCAGTTGACGCAGTTGTTGATTCGGATTCATCTTCCTCATTTTCTGCAGCATCATTACTCTCTGTTTCCGCTGGGTCACTTGTTTCATTGGCGTCCTCGTTTTGTTGGACGTCATTGTTTCCCGCGTCTGCTGGTTCAGTTGGTGCATCATTCGTACACCCGATTATCAATATTATTGGCAGCATAAGTCCAAGAAGTTTTTTCAAATCCAATCCCTTTCCTCCCGATGGCTTTCATTTCCAGTATTTTGTGATTTTAGATGTGAAGTAAAGGTCTGAAATCATCAGGTATTAGTGTTTCCTTCATCAGATCCACCCTAAAACGCATCTTCCGTCTCTATTTTACCCTAATTCAAGCATAAATTTAAATGTACAAAAGGACCGATCTATTCCACTCCACTTTCCAAAATCGAAAATGTGCCATGGCTGCAATCCACTTCAGCCTTGGCTCCATAAGGCAAAATCATCTTAGGTTCAGTGTGCCCGAAATTCAAATTGTACAGTATCGGCAGTTGTTCCAGCTGGTACTCCTTCATAACCATTTGAATCACTTCTTTATATTCTTCATAATATGTTTCATCCTGGGGTTTGCCGAAAATAATGCCGTTCGTTTTGTGCAAAATACCTTGTGCCGCGTAATTACGCAGCCAACGGGAGATTAATTCAGGGGAAGTCTTTTCTTCCGACGTTTCAAAGAAAAGAATGCTGTCTTCCCAGTATTTTTCTTCCGGCCAGATGGAAGTGCTTTTCGCAAATTCCAGTACTTCGATGCACCCGCCGATCAGACGCCCTTGCACCACACCGGATCCTTGCAGCACTTCATATCCCTGGTTCGACTGCATCATACGCCGGGTGTACTTGTTTTCAATATTCCACTCCAGACGTTCACTCGTCCACTCCTCAGCAGGTTGGATTTGCCCGATGGGATCACTGGAAAACAGTACCCTTTTAACCATTTCAACCGTATACGGAAGCATCTCAACATTCTCGGCAAAATCAGTCATAATCGCCGGTCCGTAAAACGATGACAGCCCCGCTTTATGACAGAACAAGTGCGAAATGGTGACATCCGAATAGCCCATGAATATTTTCGGATTGTCCCTGATTACGTCAAAATCAATGTACGGCAAGAGCCTGATGCTTTCGCTGCCGCCAATGTTCGCAATAATAGCCTTGATAGAGTCATCCTGGAATGCAGCCATCAAATCCTCAGCCCGTGCCTCCGGATGTTCATAAAGGTAATCCACACCTTTTAAACTATTCGGCATCGCGACAACTTCCAGGCCGAATACATCACGCAGTCGCTCTACACCTTGTTCATAGCGCCATCTCAGTTCCGGCTCCCCGGCCAATCCAGCTGACGGACTGACCGTGGCTACCTTATCGCCGGAATTCAACTTTTGTGGTTTGACAAGCATTCCGAACACCCTCTTTTTTAATAATATATTTCATTATATTAACATAAAAACTGGTTAGTCGGGATCCTGTTTCACACAATTATTTTTATATTTTTTAAAGTCTAATAAGAGTATATGCACACAAAAAACGATATTCACAAGGTCATAGAAGTCTGCTCAACCCCAAATATCCCTTGAGAAAATTTACGTCAAAGAATTTTCCGAATATAAAAATATATGATATATTAAGAATGTCTAAATTTCCCTGCTAAGATTATTTAGCAGATATAAAGAAGTCACTAACAGGAGAAGTGATTAAAATTGCATTACTTACGAAACGTTGATTCTGATACACTGATGCCTTTTATCACCACAACCGGTCTTCTTTTAATTATTTTTTCCGTTTTTGTTCCTTTCCCGGCAATTCTTTTTATCCAGGATACGTTATTCTTTTCATATGATCATTTGTCCTTTATCCGTCCAACGGCAAGTTATGTTGGCTTCGGCGCCGGGATGATCTGGTTAGCCATCGTTCTTTTCTCTTTTTTACTTACGAAAAGGTACTTTGAAAAGAAAGATCGGAAGTATAAATTGACAGGGATTCACCTGGCTTTCCTAACACTTGGTTTTGTTTTTTTTGCCGCCTCCATTTTCCATTATCACTACTTAGATGAGCACGGAATTCAAAGCAATTTGTTCTGGTCGTTGTCCGAGGAAAGTATGGCGTGGGATGATGTAAAAGAACTATCCCGTGTAGTCGAGGAAGATTCCTATCGAGTCTTGTCTTATACATTCTCAAGCAATGATATGTCTATTACAATTCCTTATGATGCAGAGGATGCAGATACAAGCTATACTATTAACCGTGCTATTGACATGTATAATTGGGAGGTTGTTGATAACTTCACGGCTGAATAAAACGGAAGTTATGCACCCATCTATTGTAGATTCGGCTGAAAATCACTTAAAAATAACTCACGAGTTTTCATCTAATCAGAAAGTCTATTTTACTGCAAAAAACACCCTTAAACTTTAACAGAGTCAGTGAAGTAAGCAGCTTAAGTCAAATAAAATATTTTAACAGTCGTATGTAAGGAGAGTAAAACATGTCACACACAACATTTCACCAATACCTCCCCGCCATTCAGGCATTGCCCGATGATCGCCCCCTCACAAAACAGGATTTATTGACGGCCTCTTTATTGATGAGAAAAGAAAACAGTATCAGTATGTACTATGCACCTCACAACGAACACATCAACTACTATGCAAAAATTGTGATTGTTGGCATCACCCCCGGATGGCATCAAATGAAAACGGCCTTTGAGTATTTTGTCAAAAGCCACTCTTCTGGAGAAACATTGGATACGTGCCTGAAAAAGGCCAAAAAGGCAGCCGGATTTGCCGGTTCCATGAGAAAACCCTCGTTGACATGCTTGATCAATGTGGCATCCCGGAAGAACTTGGTGTGGACAACGCTTCCGATTTATTTGAAAAAAGCAGAAACTTCCTGCATACAACATCGATCATCAAATATCCGGTATTTAATAAAGGAAAAAATTATACGGGACACAGGCCGCCCATCAATCGTTCACCGCTTTTAGAAGATTATGCCTGCAGGGAGTTCCCAATCGAATTAACACAAATTCCTGCACCAGCACTGGTCGTCTCCCTTGGTAAAACAGCAGAGCGTGTTATCTCCAGATTGATTGAGGAAAACAAGCTGCCCGATCACACCTATTTAACCGGTTTTCCGCATCCATCCGGGGCAAACGGACATCGCGTCAAGCAATTCCAGCAGCAAAGGAAGCAGCTCCGGGAGAAGGTAAAAACATGGGGTTGTAATCTGCTTTAGCAGCCACTTCCCAAAGACTTATATCAACGAAGTTCCCAGCCTTGTCGACACGTCTAATATATTGCATATTTCATTCATGTACTGTTTCGTGTATACTATATTCACAGGAAAATAATTGTATAGAAAGGCGGATCCCCATGCCAATCCCTGCAAATCATTCAAAACCTGTTCGTCAATCTGCAAAGGAAAATGCATTCAACCAGCTGCAGCAGTGGATTATTGACGGAACATTACTCCCCGGTGAAAAATTAAATGATACTGAACTGGCCGATGCATTGGGAATCAGCAGGACACCAATCCGTGAATCTTTGCAGCTGCTGGAAGTACGAGGGTTTGTTAAGATGTATCCGGGCAAGGCGACACAAGTCACTGAAATTGAACAGGAAGCCATTAAAGATCTGCTCCCGCCACTCGCAGCGCTGCAGTCTTTATCCGCCGAACTGGCGATTGACCATGTGACACAGGATGAGCTCACACAACTCGAAAACATTAACGAGCGCTTTGCAAAATCAATTTATTCCAATAACGGCTATGCCGCGTTAAAAGTCGATGAGGAATTTCACCAAGTGATTGTTGACATAACGAACAACACGTATATCCACGGAATGCTAAAATCATTACAGGCACATGTTCGCAGGCATTTTTTCCATAATTCGATTGTCTTAACCGAACAATCAATTGAAGAACACAAAGCCATTATCTCCTCCATGAAACATGGCAACAAAGAGAAAGCTGCAGCCATCATGAAAGAAAACTGGCTCCGTACATTACAGGAATTTCAATAAAGCGGAACTTCAAGCAATGGGAGTGGTGCTTTGCCAATTATAGGCGGGATAAAAATCAAAAAACTCCGGCCCCTCGTGAAAAGAGGGCGCCGGAGTTTTTTGATTATGATGCATGAACGGCGGCTGTTTTTTGAAAACGGCTGATAATACCGGTGACTGCAATAACGACAAGAGCCGGGATCAGCCAGCCGAGCCCCTGACTGTATAGAGGCAACGATTGTTCATAGAAAGCGACAATAGGCTGCATCCAGCTGAAATACTCGATTCCCAATGATTCACAGAGTGCCTTGAGCCCGTCAAAGATACTGATCAAAAACGTAACAGCGATGGTTGACCCATAAACCACCCGTGCATGATTGAACAGTGGAGACAAGAATGTTAAGAGCATTAGTACAATGGCCAGCGGATACAAAAACATCAAAACCGGTTGCGAGTAGGTAATAATGTTTGACAATCCAAAGTTTGCAATCACAAAGGTTAAAGTTGCAAAGAAAACAACCAGTGTTTTATAACTGATCTTCGGAAAAAGTGTATGGAAATATTCCGCATTAGCCGTTGTCAGGCCGATTGCCGTCGTCAAGCACGCCAATATAATAGCAATGGCAAGCAGAATGGATCCAAACGTTCCAAAATAATGAGATGCAGCGCTGCTTAAAACTGGTCCGCCAGTTTCAAAGATTCCGAAAACCTGGGTACTTGTTGCCCCCAAATACGCAATCCCAAGATAAATCGATCCCAGCAGCAATATGGCAATACTGCCTGCCTTCAGAGTTGTTTTGAGAATACCTGTATTGGATGTTACACCCATTGCCCGGATGGCATTAATGACGATGATACCGAATACCAGTGAAGCAAGAGCATCCATGGTATTATATCCTTCAAGGAAACCGGTGATAAATGCGCCGCTTGCATACGCTTCCTGAGGGGACTCGATCGCTCCCAGCGGATTGATAATCGCTGTAATAAGAAGAACTAAAAGCAGAACAACCAGCCCTGGTGCCAAAATCTTTCCAACATTATCAACAAGCTTGCCAGGTTTTAATGAAAACCAGAGTACCACCGCGAAAAAAAGTAAGGTAAAAATAAACAACGCAATTTGCTGCGACGACTCGTTGACAAAAGGCGATATACCAATATCAAACGCTACCGTTCCTGTACGGGGAGATGCAAAGAACGGTCCGATTGTTAAATAAAGCAGGGACGTAAAAAATACGGCATAAACCGGATGGACACGGCTTGAAAGCTCCTGCAGATTATTACTCCCTGAAAAACTCATGGCTATAATACCAAGCAGCGGCAGTCCCACTCCTGTAATTAAAAATCCTGCAATAGCCGGCATGAGGCTTGTACCGGCATTTTGGCCAAGCTGTGCCGGAAATATCAAATTTCCAGCTCCAAAAAACAATGCAAACAACATAGTCCCAATTGCTGCGTAAGACGTAAAAGACAGTTTCCCCTTCATTATAAGATCCTCCCGTAATATATATTGTTACCCATATGCAATATATCGATGACATTCATCATACTATCTTCTGTCGCGAAATGCAATATATTACGCGGAATTTTTTGATGATTTTCGGAAATTAAAAAATACCAGCCATTGTTTTTATAACCATTGGCTGGTATTACGGGCATTGGGAATCCTTGTTGAAACGAAGCTCCCGTTAATGAAAGAGGACAGAATAAATTATAAACCCCAATATAATGACAAGAATAAGTATTCCAGTTCCCTTCCATCCCAAACTGCCTACCAAATCAGCAAGACTGCCATTGTTTGCTCTGTTAAAAGAATCGTTCAAATTGCCTGTTGGATTGTTTTCTAATTCTTGTTGTCTTAATCTTTCTCTTTGCTGCTCCGGGCTTTCTTTGTCGCTCATCAAATAACCTCCCTCCAGGTACTTATAATGAACCAAAAAGCTTTTCTAAGGACTAATCTATTTTTCTGCTTCCGCCAAAAAGTTGAACAGTCAGCCTTATCCGAAATATTAAACGCGATAATCTTTTCTAGTAACGCGAAATCAACCGGCCTATCCCACGGGAGGCGTAACAGCTGCTGGCTATGATTATAGCCGGCCTGCACAATTTCATCCGAAAAATGGATAATACCTTCTCTTTCAGGAGCAACAGCCAAATGATGTTTGGCTACGCTAAAGCCAATAATAAATGTGCCGTGATCGGTAAACATAGGCTGATTCCACGCAAGTTTTGGCATTAAATCCGGAAATTTTCCAGTTACCCATGCTAAAACTTCTTCCATTCGAGCCCGATGTTGCGGGTTATCAATAGTCGCTAAATAATCCGCAGAAACATCCATGTTAAGTATCATTCCTTTCGCTGTGCTCAAGGCACAAAAATGTAATGAAAGAAACTCTCCATCCCCGGTAAAAGTTGTTATAATATAGTTGGATAAGCAGATACACTACAGAGCACGGGGAGGTGAGTGGTGACAGTTATATACTGCCCGCATGTTAAGATGTGCCGTTTGCCTTTTTCAAGAACAAATAAGTGTGCCATCGAGCACGTAAACTAATCCTTGTATAAACAATTCCAGTTTAGTATGGGGCAAACAGTCAATGTCTGTTCTATCCACTATAAATTTGTAAGGGTTGTGTTATAAAACGCAAGCATATAATCCCAAGCAAGTACGATGATATTATAAATTTTACATTTTTTACCAAGTTTACTTTTTAGTAGGCTTATTTGTTATGCACATTTTTACTTATGATGTATTTTCACGTTCTTTCAAACTATTCCCTCTTTTCGATATTGGATGTAATCTTTTATGAATAATGAAATACTCAGCCATCTGCATTGTGAGTATAAGTGTCATCCTTTACAATCTTTACGGCTATTTTAACATCAATCGCCATTTTACAGGTTATATTATTGGAAATGAATATACGATATGTATTAATCCATTGTCATCAATAATCCATTCCAAACAAAAAAAGCAGCCCAATCAATGTGTTAATTTGGACTGCTAACGTTATTTTTCCAGTATTAAAACCGAATCCGTTAACCACATCGGACAGATTTTTACCGAAATAGATCCATCAGCCGATCCCAAAAGCTTGGTTCCTCTTCTTCTGATTCATCCGTTGTTTCGGGTTCTTCCACTTCAATGGATTCTGTTGACAGAACAAATTGCACGACGTCAACATTTTCATTTTCATCCGAGACAAATGACTGAGGTTCAAAATCTGAAGCGTCATATTCATCCATCATGTCATCGACTTCCGATTGCATTTGGCCGGGCAAATTACTGGTTTGATCCTGAAGCTCCTCTGTTCCGTCTTGCAGCTCACTTGCACCGCTGTCGAGGGAGGACGTGCCATCAGACAGTTCCTGAATACCGGTATTGAGTTCCTCATAGGAAGATGCCAATTCGCTGACACCACCTGTATACTCAACCAAGCCGCTATGGAACGTCTGGTACTGGGAAGCCATAGTCGATACCCCTGACTGCAACTCACCAAGTGCATCCAGTTCATTCATGTTCTCCATGCCGGATTCAATTTCGCCGGCTATTGTTTCAGCTCTATCTGCCATTTCCCGCATTGAGCCTGAAATTTGATCCAATGTGCCCGTAACCGAACCAAACATTTCCTGCATGCCAAGATACGTCTGCTTAGCTGTATGAGCAGCTTCGTAGGTACCAATCAATTGGTCCACGACTTCCTCATCGGCATTACTATTTCGCAGCTCTGCAAATTGCTCATCAGTAATATCATCATCAGGAATTCCGCTAATGGCATCATCCAAATTCCCATATGCCTGATTATAATTATCACTCAATTCATCCAATCCATCTGCCGACTCCTGTAAGTCGCCAGCCAGTTCGCGCATGCCACCCGGTAAGGCTTCAAGTTCACTGATATCCGGTGTATCGGGTGCGTCCTGCACTGCGTCATTCACATTTTGCAAAACATCACGAATTTCCGCTGACCCGCTGACCAGCTCGCCGGATGACTGATCGAGATCGCTGATACCACTTAGGTACTCGGCTGATCCACTGCTCAAATCCGCTGCTCCCTCATTTAAATCCGAGATACCGCTATTCAATTCACTGACACCGGAATTCACCTCACTGATGGCATCTGACAGCGACTGCATGTCGCCCTTCATGCCGCCCAGATCCGGTTCCTCCATTGGCATGGAAGCCGGTGTGGCCGATATATCAATCGGATCCATTTCAAAATCGGTGACATTAGCGGATACAATAAACTCTTCCTCTTGTTCAGGCATTACAGTAAACGTAATTTGTTTATTTTTACCTGACGTAGCCTCAGTTCCATCGGGTGCCTGAATATCATCAAAAATCGAAGGATCCACCGTCAACGAGATTTGCATCATATAGTGTTCAAAAAACACAGTATCAACCGATTCATTAGCAGATGTGGCAATCTGAATTTCCAGCTCACCGCTTTTTCCAGCTAATTCATCCGGTGCCACTTCTTCACCATCAAGTATATAGGTGATATCGATATTCCAGGGAAGCGGCTGATTATCCATGTCTCCCTGGTAATAAAATTCCCCTTCTTCCGCCTGAACACGGACTTCACCGTCGTTCTGTTCAATATCAGTTAAGTTGCTTAAGTTACGCACATTGGTGTAATCCCCATAATCAACGATTTCACCAGGTTCGGTAACGTGGAAGGTGTTCACCACATACATATCCTGCAGCGTGCCACTTGTATTCAAATTGCCGTAAATCGTTTCATCTTTTGCATCGTACTCGCCGGACCCTGATTCTTCTTCGGCGTTGTTTTCGGCCAAAGCAGGCAAAGGAAGTGAGCCAAACACAAGCACGGCACACATCATCATAATCGCTAATTTTTTTGGCCGCATTGAATCACCCACCTTTATAAAAATTTGCTTTCCATGTCGTTTTTTCAATAACCCGATCAAACACTAAGAGCAATGCCGGCAGTAATAGCACTACCATTAGAAACGCCAACGCTGCACCGCGTCCGAGCAGTAGACCGATGGACGATACGATTGGATCTGTTGATGTCATCGACAAGATAAAGCCGACACTGGACAGGATCGATGCGGATACACCAATTGAGAAGATTTTCTCATTAATTGTCTTCTTAATCGCAGCCCTGGCATTCATTTCTTTCCGGTTGTGTGTATAGTTTTCGGTCATTAAAATCGCATAATCGACTGTCGCCGCAAGCTGGACTGTGCTGATAATCAGATACCCGATATACACAAGCGGTTGATCAGTAAAGTATGGCACTGCCAAGTTAATCCAGACTGACGACTGAATTGTCAGCAGTAGGACAACCGGGAATGATATCGACCGGAATGTGACGAGCAGGACAATCGCAATCGCTACAACAGTCAACAGGTTGACCAGCGTATTATCCTGTTCCACGATGTCTCGCATATCATACAGGGTGACACTTTCGCCAATGGTACGATAATCGTCACCATAATAATCAGCGGCAATCGCTCTGACATCTTCTACAAGTGCAAATGCCTCCTCACCTTCCTTATCAGTTGTCGTATTTAACGTAATCCGGCTGTAATTTTCCGAAAAGAATTGCTCAGTCTGAGATTCGTCGAGATACTCCGGTGGTATTCCGGCCCCGATAGTATTCACATAAGAGATGTTGCTTTCAATATGATCAAGGTCATCGAGTTCCTGAACAAGTTCTGCTTCTTTCCCAATCTCTCCCTTTGGAACCAGCAGTACCATTGGTGTGGATTTGCCGAATGCATCTTCAATTTCAGCCGCATCACTTCCGGCACGCGTATTCTCCGGCTGTTCGCCGGTGCCATAAAGAAATTCTGTCTGACTCTGCCCCAGAAAAGCCGGAACGATCAGCACCATAACAACCAGCAATACCGGAATACGAAATTTAATGAAAAAGTTTCCGATATTATATTTGCTCGGAATCCATGGCTTATGCTGTGTTTTATCAATCCATTTATAAAGTATCAATGTCAATGCCGGGAGAAATACCATCACACTGATAAAGCTGAGCAAGATCCCTTTCACCAGGTTCAAACCCAAATCGGCACCAAGTCCAAACTCCATAAACGACAGCGCCATAAACCCGAAGAACGTTGTGGATGCGCTCGCTGCGACGGCCGGGAACGACCGCTTCATCGCCCGTCTCATAGCTTCTTTCGGATCCGCTATCTCCTGACGGTAATCGTCAAAGCTATGAAGCAGAAAATATCGATAATCGAGTGACACGGCAAAGCTGCCAGATCGGTGCCACTTGCCTGAGTGAATAAAAGAAATCTCACCATAAAGATTTTCGTGTGCCCATGTTAATCAGTACCGAACACGCCGATAGCTTCCAGGAAAACACCGGCTCGATCCATGACCTTTGTGGACAAGAGAAAGTATTAAAAATAATTCGGAATCAGAATCGCTGCTGCATTCATGGTCTCTTGGGTCGTCATTTTTTTGCGAATCGCGCTGTATCACAGGCATCCCCTGACATAGCGTTCTCCTTCACCAAATCAGGTCAATAAACTGCATCTGTCGTTTTCCACTTTCTTTCCTTCTTCAACGTGGAAGGAATACAGCGCATTTGCTATCCTCATTAGTATGATTCAACGGTATCGGGATCCGCCATTTTCAAATGGTGTTGTCATGTCGATTGCATCATTCGAGCCACGTGACTTCAGAAACCCCGTCAACCGCTCAAGTTCATCCTTGAAGGCAAGAGCTTCCGGACACTGATGTTCTTCATCATAACCCCGTGTGTTGACCATTTCCCCGCCAAATTCTTCATCCATAATCTCTGTCGCTTCAATCGATGGGGTGTCATCCGGCAAGTAATCAACCATATCATGCTGGACCGGCACCCCAAACTGTACGACTGCACTGATAATTGACAGGACTAAGAACGTGATGACAATCGATTTTCGTTTGTTTAAAATGTGTCTTGCCATATCAATCGGTGTTCATCCTCTCTTGCATTATCCATTCGAACACTATAATATTATATACGACACCGTGTTGGATTTACAACAAACAGTTTTGTAAATTGCGTACAAAAACCAACACTTCGAAAAAATATGTTGTCAAACCCTAAAAAGAAAGTGTGACGATTTAATGAACGAAAAACTTGACCGCCGAAAAAAATATACCCGCATGTTTTAAAGGATAGTTAAATCGATTTAATTAAAAAAAATAAACCCATTAACAGGCAATCACAGTCAAAGAAATTTGCCAGCTGCCGCCGATATTAACCGTTCCACATTCTATACCCACTACAATGATCAGTATGACTTGCTTGAGCAAATCGAAAAAGAGCTCATCGACGACTTAAACACCTATCTGAATCAATATAATTTCGAGCAGGAAGAGGAAGCATTGCAGATGACCGAAAGACTTCTCGAATATGTCGTGTCCAAGAAGGAGATCTGCCAGACACTCCTGGGCGGACACGGCGATCATTCTTTTGAGCGGCGTGTTATGGACGTCGCCAGGCCATTTCTGATCCAAAATTGGCTGGACAATAATGAAGTCGATCCCGATGTATCAGAATATGCCAGCACCTTTGTCATCAGCGGCAGCATCTACGTCATCAAACATTGGCTGGCAAACGACATGGACAAGTCACCGAAGCAGATTGCCGAGCTAATCAATAGTTCAGGTTCAGGAATGGAGCGTCCCTTGTATCATTGATGCCGGACATCAAACCCTTTTTATCTATATCGAAAGAAGTTCCGAAAAGAGTCATCCCATGCCCTTTTTGCAAATTCATTTCGATTATAATAGTAAGAAGGGTTTGACCAAGTTGATTAAATTTTTTCATATAAATGGATGTTTGTGTTATCGGCATTCTTCGGGTGTTTACCGGTGGTCAATCGCGTGACAAATCCCGATGCTTATATTGACTTGAAAACGAAATGGAAAACATCTTTACAGGTTTTGGGGTATCGGGCGGCGGGTTTAGGTATAATGGATTCAAAGCGTCATCGTAACTTTTATGCAGCACTTCATCGAAAGGGATATTTAAAAAGGGAACCACTTGATGAAGAAATACCTCTTCAAAAGCCACAAAAGATGAAATCGATTATTGATTTAGCTGTCAAAAAAGGACTGATCGACATCCGTCAAATGATCGAAAACCATTGGATGGCTGATCTTAACTTCTTTTATCGAATTACAGGTATTGATGCAGGCTTTTTTGATCGATACATAGTTAGCAAACAGGACTTTGAATTGGATAATGTAACTGATTTGTCACCGGGTATACGTAAAAGGAAAGTATAGTTACAAGTTCAATTTATAAAAAAGACCAAAAACGAAAGGAAGCAAACACTTGCTAAATAACAAATGATGCTTCCTTAAATAATTTATATAGTCAACGTACTTTTCCTTATACTACAAAGCTCTTTTATCTCCTTTTGAATAATAATTAGGATGTGCTAAGCGTCGTGGTAGAGGATATTTCAACTTGCCTGTAGGTTTCATTTGGCTTAAAGTCCTCTCCACCTGAGTGCTTAAAGGGACAATCACCTTGAGCTGAAGGTATCTATCTTTGTGATTTCCTTCTTTCGTTTGGTAAATCAGGATATTAGTTAACTCTTTTATTATATCAGAATAATACAACATCATTGCCATTGATACAACAAATGTTCTGTTTATTTTTAAATTATTTTGAAATTAATTCTCCCAATTCTATTATTTTATGCTATAATAATAATGCCCTTGCATATCCTCCTTTTTTGCCGCTCTGCTTTATCAATTTTTTCAGCTTTTAAAAAATTTAATAGAAAGTAGATGATATGACCATGTGGAACCATATTTTCCAGGACATTAACTATGACAAGGAAAATGGCGAGAAGAAAACAGAAGTAAACGCTTGGATGCGTCCATATGCCTATCCGGGTGAACGCGAGGAATTTGTGGAAAAGGCAAAAATCGCGAAACAATTTGATATGCCGTTCCGCGGCCTTGTCGAGTTTTATGGCGATGATTTAATTGCTTATAAGCAAAAAATAGGAAGCTGCAGACATGCTAATGCGTTTCTCCGTATATTCACCAATTATGTAGCCGATCATTTGGAGGATCAATGCCCAACCTCCTGGCAAGCGTGCCAGCCCGCATTCTGGGAAGAGCTCATCTTCGCTTATTTCCCCAGCCAATTGAAAATCACCACCAAGCAAAGCGAATCCGAACTATTCCTGATACAACTGAAAAAATTTGTCCGTTGGCTTGATCAGCGTACGGGCTGTGCGTGGTATCCGACAGTTGAGAAATATACGGAAGAAGCCCGAACGGAATTGATTATTTGTGAACGGCTGTTTAACAATCTGGTTCTGCGTTTATTTCCCAATGCTCACCTTAAAGAACAGGAGAGGGAGAAGGATCTAGACAAAATCAAAAACGCAATAAGAGCTGCCAGCGAGGTTTATAACAGCGTATATAAAGTAACTGCTGTAACAGAGGATTTCATTACGGTAACCGATATTGATTCCACCCGCGTATTCCAAATTGTTGGTCTCCCTGCCGACGAACTGGCACTCGGAGTTCTCCTGGAAGGCGTTATGGGCCGGTATCATCATGATGACTTTTTTTACACCTGGTTTTTCACAGAAAATGTCTATCCGGAAAAGGCTGAGAATTATTTCGTGTTTGTTGACTGAGATGGAATAGTCGCCCATGCCAGTGGGGAGGTGCATTGCAACTCCCCTTCAGTAGTTGGCTCGCTGATTATCATGCACCGCAGCGTTTTTATGTTTTCCTGTTCCCGCAGGATTATTTCGCTTCGATGTTGGCTGAGCAACCAAAGTCTAAGGATTAAATTTCCTGTAAACGGGAAAATTAACAAAGAGATTGTTTCCGAACAGGAGGTTATAGCGATGAATCAATACCAACAACTCAATAAAAGTTTCATCAACGGCAAATGGGTCGATGGAACCGAGGATACAACGATTGAGATGCACAATCCGTACAACATGGACGTGCTGGCAAAAGTCCGAATTGCTTCACTTGATCAGGTAAACGAAGCATTCTATGGTGCCAGGGAAGCACAAACAGCCTGGGGCAAGAACGCAGCATTGCGCAAAAAGGTTATGGAAAAAGCCATTCAATATTTCAAGAATCATAAAGCGGACATTATGGAAATCCTGACGCTTGAATCAGGTTCGACAACCGTCAAAGCAAATCTCGAATTCGATTTGACGACAGGCGTGATGGAAGAGGCGCTGACAATGGTCGATAAAATTGGCAAATTTGAGGAAAAAACCTCAATGATCCCGGACAAAATAAATGAGAATTACCGCCTGCCAAAAGGTGTCTTTTCATCCATAGCACCATTTAACTTCCCGCTTTATCTATCGATGCGCACCATTGCACCGGCGCTGGCACTCGGCAATTCAATCGTCCACAAAGCCGACCTCCAATGCGGCCTGGTGTCAGGTTCAGTGGTTGCCAAGGCATTTGAAGAAGCCGGCATGCCTTCAGGTGTTTTTCAATCACTGCTGACAACACCTGATGCAACCGGTGATGCCATGTTCAATCATGAAGCGGCAAATCTTGTCAGCTTCACCGGCTCCACACCTGTTGGACGCCGAATCGGCAAAGTGGCCGGCGAGCAGCTGAAAAGTATGTCATTGGAGCTTGGCGGCAATGCGCCGTTTTGTGTCCTGAGTGACGCCGACATTGACAAAGCCGTTGATGCCGCCATCTTCGGAAAATATCTGCACCAGGGCCAAATTTGTATGATGACCAATCGCTTCATTGTTCATGAAGATGTGTATGATTCGTTCGTGGATAAATTCGTTGCGCGTTCCAAAGAAGTAAAACATGGTGACCCACGTGATCCGGATGTTATCATCGGACCGCTGATCAACGAGGAACAGATGGAAAAATCACTGAACAATATCCAGAAAGCGAAAGATGCCGGATACGACATCCTGCTGGAAGGCGAACAGATCGGCAACATTTTAACACCAACTGTCATCGGCAATGTGGAGCACGACAGCGATTTGACTCAGACAGAAATGTTCTCAACAATCGCTCTGATCATTAAAGCTTCATCAGATGACGATATCATCGCAAAAGCCAATGACACCGAATTTGGCTTAAGCTCAGCCATTTTCTCGAAGGACGAAGAAAAAGCACGTAAGTATGCTATGGAGCTTGAATTTGGCATGACCCACATTAATGATCAACCAGTCAACGATGAACCAACTGCCATGTTCGGCGGCATGGGCCAAAGCGGCATCGGCCGTTTCGGTAATCCATATGTGATTGATGAGTTTACAGAGGGCAAGTGGATTTCCGTGCAGAAAAGGGCGAGGGAATTTCCGTTTTGATATAAAATATTAAGAAGACCCGGTCCTGAATACGGACTGGGTCTTTTCGTATGACGTTTACTTATACTCCCGCTCAGCCACTTTAATCAACAATTTTCCAATATTTTTCCCTCTAAACAGATCAAGGAAAGCATTCGGAATGTTTTCAAACCCTTCCTTAATAGTTTCACGATACGTCAATTTTCCTTCCTGCAGCCATTGACCGAGCTGCTTGGCGCCTTCCTTGAAACGGTCGGAATAGTTGCCCACGATGAAGCCTTGCATCAGGGCGCTTTTTTTAATCAAGGTCTGCTGTACACGCGGACCGGTGTCTTGTTCTTCCTTATTGTAGGAGGAAATTGCGCCGCAGACCGGGATGCGTGCATACTTTTTCAACTGTGTCATGACAGCATCAGATATCTCTCCGCCGACATTATCGAAATACACATCAACACCATCCGGACAGGCGCGATTTAAGTCGGCTTTGATATCGTCTGTTTTTCTGTAATTAATGCCTTCATCAAAGTTCAGTTCGTCTTTCAGAAAGTTGATTTTCTCATCAGACCCGGCGATGCCGACGACGTGTGCGCCTTTGATTTTGGCAATTTGGCCGACAGTAGACCCGACCGAACCGGCTGCACCTGAAATCACGACAGTCTCGCCTTTTTTTGGATTGCCGATATCCAAAAGGCCAAAATAGGCGGTTAAACCGGTCATGCCCAATATGTGCAGATGGGTGGTGATTGGCGCAATGGATGGATCGATTTGCCGCACCTCATTGTCACCGGCAACATAGTATTCCTGCCAGCCAAACATACCTGTTACGACATCACCTGCTTTGAATTGATCGGATTGTGATTCAATAACCTCGCCAATCGAACCGCCTTCGATCACTTCATTCAGTTTAAACGGTTCGACGTATGATTCCACGTTCTCCATCCTGCCCCGCATATACGGATCGACGGAAACATACAGCGTCTTGATCAGAATCTGACCTTCCTTGACATCCTCAACATCCTTTTTCACAAATTCAAACGTATTGTCATCCGGCATGCCTTGTGGCCGTTCAGCGAGAATGATTTGGTTATTAACACGTGCCATTATAAAAGTCCCCTCCTGCAAAAACGTTTATGGTGCTTTGTTTCCTATGGTAGTGAAGATAGGAGTTTTATGCCAGTGAAAGTGATTGTGTGAGGAAATGGTAAAGGAATTTCATACAATATAAAAGGCTGAAACCCTTGTATTCCAATATTCGGAACTGCCAGGGCTGCAGCCTGGAAGAGATTAAATCTCTTTTTTCATATTCTCGATTTTCTCTTTATCAAGCCGAGTCACTTTCGCAATAAATTCAACGGACGGGCCTTCTTTTAACATTTCGCGTGCAATTTCTCTTTTTTCATTCATCTTACCTCTTTCTTCCCAGAAATTTGGCAACATCGAGAGTTTTTCATCATCTTCAGTTCTTTTAATTTCCTCCATCACTGTTTCCTCCTCTCCTTCATCAAGTTTTAAATATGTCTCGAAAAATCCATTTAGCCAGTATGTCTTAGCTTGATTAAGTTCCATGTTCATCAGCATTCTAAGAAATTCTTTTCTTACCTTTATTCTTTCTTTCTCTGTAAAATTCATTTTGCTTAGCAGCGCTGCCGCAACTGGATTGTTGGATTGAAGATATTCCCGCCAATTCATCTTCCGCAGTTCAAGCATCAAAAAGTTGAATGTCAGTACATGAAAGAAAGGAAATTCAATCGTAAATTGATCACGTTCATATCGATTTTCGTCATAACTGAATACAGCAATGGGTACAATCGGTCTTCTATACTTATTATACAACAAACTGAAATAATGATACATCCTTTCATGGAAATGAGGCTGTCCGGAACTTTGTGGTTCGACATGTATGATGATAAGTGTATTCTGACCTTTTAATCTAGCTTCAATGACAATGTCTGCGTGGCGGCTTTCACCTTCAATCATGTCGGTGAACACTTCACTGGACAATGGCTTGATTGAGCTAAAATCGATGTGGTGATGTACTTCCGGAAAGAATACTTCCAAACACTCAGCAAAAAATGTGTCGATTAATTCTTTGAATAGCTGATCATGGCGGATATACTCGGTGGGGTCTTCACGTATGGCTGTTGCGATTGGCATGGCTACACGTCCTTTTGGTGAAGGAATACTGAGGTGTTAGCGTCTATCAATAGTGTACATTATTAGCCGTATGGAAACAAGTGTTCCCATTAACGTTATGACAATATTTTTTCCTTCCTCAAAAAAAGTGTGGGCCTTTTCTAAAAGCACCCACACCATTCATCATCTTTCTATCACATCATCCGGATCCACCAAATTCGCAAATGACCACGTTTCGCCATCGTCCACGGAGACAAATCGCGCCTTCACATTCCCGCCTTGGTAATCGCCGTTTGGGCCTTGGTTTACCAGCAATGTGCCCTGGGACCCGTCAAATGTCGGGGTTTCCGCAACCCTGAAAATGCCCTCGTACTCGGCTGGAATGGATACGTCCACCTGTGTCCAAGACTCTCCGCCGTCTGCTGTCCGATACAAGTCTGGCACTGGCGGATTATCATTTCTGGTAATCGACCCGAACGACACGAATCCAAGCGCGTCATCAATAAACCCAGCACTCGTCACTTGCCGCTCTGTTGGCACACTCCCGACTTCTTCCCATGTTGCACCGCCATCATCCGTTTTGAAAATCCTATTGCCTTCCCAGCTCATCGTGCGGCCACCGGTTAAAATCAAAAAGCCGTCGCTCTCGGATACAAAATCAAGAATACGCATCCGGACCGCCTGGAATCGACTGGGAACTGATGATGACTCCCAGGTTTCGCCCTGATCCGTTGATTGGAGCACTTTTACACTCTGATGGCCGCCAACCACAAAAGCTGTCCGCTCCGGTGTGATCACGTAGCTGTCTTCAATTAATTCATCTTGTGGCCCGTTATAATCCCCTTCAAATAATTCATCGACCTCTACCGGTACCTCCGTCCAATTTGCGCCATTATCATAGGTGACTTCGAGTGTGCCATTTCGAATCCGGTATCGATTGTTCTCATCGGGGACTTCAATGCCGGCTTCTTTTTGATAAGTATCCTCAACTGGGGGCAAGTCACCGACAGCATGGGAGATATCATCAATCCTGAGCAACGTATATTCGTTTTCGCCTGTCTGCTTAATCCGGAACGTCCATTGGATATTTTCCACCGTTCCATCCTCTTGCACGTCTCCCCAGCTATGATGGGTGGACCAGTTCCCCTTTTCCAACTGCACCCAGAATGTTGCCTCAACAGCAAATTCTTGCTCCTCGCCGGCCAATAATTGAAAATCGTTGTAACGTGCATCCGTCAGCCGTTTCCAGGAGCCTACATCATCTCCTTGATATTGATTCATATAATCAAACCAAAAGCTATAAGCAATGTCTTCCGGTTCCTGATTGTCTTCCGCATCAACCGTGACAGTCATCGGCAGCGGTTTGTTTAAGTTTTCTTCGTAATAAAAATAGTAATAAATGACTGATGCAGCTGCCAATATGAGCAGGAGTAGAATAACTGCTGTCACAGTTCGTTTTTTGGATAACATCCTAATTCTCCCTTTTAGCAAGTTCATGCTTAAATTAAATTTCAGCCATTTCTATCATATCATTCATCCTTCCAAGATTTATACCGCCTCAAGCCCGTCGCAAAATAAATAGAGCAAACAAAAATTTGTAAGCTCCATCACATCATTAGATTTTCAGCACAATGGTGTTTGTTTATTTAAATAATTTCTTTTACCTTCTTAAGGACATGCTCCGCCAAAAGCTCATGGCCTTCCTTGTCCAGATGCATATAATCGATATCATTCATTGATACTGCTTCACTTGTATCTAAAAACTCAATATCTGTACCTGCTATTAATTGCTTTAAATACACAGGGAGCTCTTTTGACTTAACATCACAATTTTTCCCCATTGAAAATCTAACGTTTGTATTACAGTAATTAGGATCAATAATAGGTGGGGCGACGACTAATACTTTTGGAATACCTGTTTCTTTTCCGGTTTCCGTACTTTTGGCCTTATGGGCAAGTCTGACAATACCTTGTGCTATGTTATAAGCAGTTAAACCGAATCTTTCTTTCGTATCGTTTGTGCCTAGCATAATTACAACAAGTTCCAATGGCGCATGGCTTTTTAAACAGGGGTGAATATAATGATAAGCATTTAAACCCTCAAATAAAGGATCTTCACTTACACTTGTTCTTCCCGGAAGACCTTCTTCAACTACCTGATAATAATCCCCCAACCACCTTTGTAAAAGACATGGCCATCTTATATCTTCAGAAAATCTGTCTGTATTTTCAGCATTATAGCCCCACGTATTTGAATCGCCAAAACATACAACCCGTTTCTGCATATTTACATCCCCTCCACCTTCTGATTCAGTTCGTATTCATACAACTGATATACGGCACCTTGCAAGTTAGCGTCATTACCGTTCTGTGCCAGCTTTAATTCTAAGGAGCGCTGAAAGGAGGGCATGATTCGAGCGTTCACGCTTTTTTGCAGCTTTTCCAGTAAATAATCTCCCTGCTCAGAGACTCCCCCTCCAATGACAATCAAAGGAGGATTAAATATATGGACAAGTGACTTGATACCTAATGCCACATCATCAATCCATTTATAAATGACCATTTCTGCTGCCTGATCACCATTTTTGGCATTGTTAAATAACGCCAATAATGAGATGCTTCGTTTAAAGTAAACCTGTGCCCGTTGTTCCAAGGCTCTGCTGGAAGCATATTGCTCATAACAGCCTTTATCACCGCAAAGACAAGGATTTCCACCGGGATAGAGTGTCATATGCCCAAATTCCCCGGCGGAATAAGCAGCACCGTTATAAACGCGGCCATCCATAATAATGGCGCCTCCAATGCCGGTTCCAAGGGTCATACAAAGAAACTGATCAACCCCCTGTGCCGCACCTCGCCAATATTCTCCAAGGGCCGAACAGTTTACGTCATTATCAACTGCCACAGGCAAATCGAACGCCATCTCCAATTCTTTTTTTATATTCAGGCCGGTATAACCAGGGAGGGATTCGGTAGCATAGATGACGCTTCCCTCCTGTTTATTAATTTGACCGGCTGTACTGATGGCAATGCCGCTAAGCTCATAATCCGCCTGCAGACATTTGGCAAGTTCTTTTACTTGACCTATAATAGCCATACCGCCTTCACTAGCTTTTGTAGCGGTTTTTGATTTATAAAGTATATCGCCTTTTTCATTCAACACGCCATATTTAATGTTTGTACCGCCGATATCAAAAGCGCCTGCAATCACTTGTGTTCCTCCATTCTCGTTTACTTACTCATTCAGTATGTCCACAAGGAAAGTCGAAAGCTCAGGGACAAAGATCATTACTAACATGACAACCACGAGCGGAATCAGGAATGGAAGGACGCCTCTGTACATAGTACCGACCGGAATATTGCCAACCCGTGATACGACAAATAAAGCCATTCCCATTGGTGGTGTTAAAATACCAATCATTAAATTCAGGATGACAAAGGCACCGAAAAAGACCGGGTCTATGCCAACACTTGTGACCACCGGAATCAGAACCGGTACGACAAGAACCAGTAATGCAAGCGCCTCAATAAATGTCCCAAGAGCTATCAATAATAGACTAATTAACATAAGTAGAAAAATAGGGTTTTCTGTAATACCCAAAAAGGCGTCAGCTATTTTAATAGCCACTTGCTCTCTGGCTATGAATTGTCCGAAAAACTCGATGGCAGCAAGCATCAGTACAACCACACCGGTCATTTTCATGGCTTCTACAAGATTGGTATACACTTTTTTTAATGTGAGTTCTTTATAAACAAAAAAGCCAAGAAATAAAGCATAAACAGTACTCACGACGGCAGCTTCGGTCGGTGTGAAAAACCCTGAGAAAATCCCAACAATAATAATGACAGGTGTCAGCAATGCCCAAAAAGCCATCAGGAAATTTTGGCCGATCACTTTTAGATTGGCACGCTCAAGGACTTGATAGTCACGTTTTTTAGCTAGAATAAACGTCATTACAAAAAGAGCTAATGCTACGAGAAGTCCGGGAACTAACCCTGCAATAAACATGGAAGCAACCGAAACATTGGCAACTGCCGCATAAATAATCATGTTCAAGCTGGGCGGGATTATACCGCTAAGAATGGCAGTAGCTGCGGTCAAACCACCGTTAAAGTCATCATGATAGCCTGCCTTCCGCATTGTTCTTATTTCCAGTTGACCCAGTCCGCCTGCATCTGCCAGTGAGGAGCCGGACATGCCGGAGAACATTAAACTGGCGGTTATGTTTACATGGCCTACTCCCCCAGGTACATGCCCCAATAAAGATAAGGCAAAATTGAAAATACGATCCGTGATCCCGGAAGAGTTCATCAATGTACCTGTTAATATAAAGAATGGAATCGCCAATAGAGTGAAATTATTGATCCCCGTTATTAATTGTTCTCCTGACGCAAAAACAAGGTTCCAATCTCCTATTATAAAGTACAACAGACCAGCGATCAGTAATGTGAACCCGACAGGAATGCCCAAAAAGAGTAAGACTAGCCACGCAATGAAAATAGTAGCTATCTCCATCTACTTCACCTCCGCAGCTGTGTTCTTGCGCCATTTTTTGACGATTCGCTCAATCAATCGGTAGATCATAAGCAGCGTGAGGATTGGGAGAGCTGCAAACAAATAGACTTGCGAAATTTGCAGCGTCACAATATCCAAATGTGTCTGGTTTTGCACAATAGGGATACTAATGATAAACACGGTAATAAGCGTACAGAGAATTAATAATTGATTAAATGTATACACCCATTTTTGAGCTTTAGCCGGAAGTTTTTTAATGAAAACATCAATGGAAACGTGACTGTCATCTTTTATACAGGCCACTATTCCCAAATAACCGGCATAAATGAAAAGAAGTTTACTTAATTCCTCTGTCCACACCAAGGGCTCACCGATCCCTTGGCGTGTCAGAGTTTGTGCAACTAAAACAACCAGCATGAACACAAACAAGGTGCTGCCTGTAATTTCTTCAAAGTTGTCATATATTTTCTTGAACATGGATGATCACCTTCACGATTGGTTATTCTCGAGCCTCATCTATGATTTCCATATATTCCTCTGCATCTTCACCGATATTGTCCAGGTATTTAGGATAAACTTCTGAAACTGCTTCCCTGAATTCATCCAAATCCGGTTCCGTAATTGTTAAACCTTCACCTTCAAAGAACTCAATCAATTCTTCTTCCTCTGATTGGAACAATTCTGTGTGATGGTCTGTGGCCTCGTCAATACCGTCATTCAGGATTTGCTGAAGGTCTTCAGGCAGCTCTTGCCACGTCTGTTCACTTACCACATAGGTATTGTCATTCACGACATGATTGGTCAATGCGATATAATCCTGTACTTCGTGAAAACTATTTGCTTCAACGCCGGACAACGGGTTATCCTGGCCGTCAACCTGGTTCGTCTGCAAAGCCAGATAAACTTCTCCAAGATTCATAGGTGTCGGGCTTGCTCCTACAGATTCCGCATAATCAAGCAATGTTTCTGCTTCCGGTACGCGAAGGTTCATACCTTCCATATCTGCCATTTCATTGATTTCAAAGTTTGAGGATGTCACGCGTGTGCCGTTATACGCACTGTCTACCACGCGCAAATCATGCTCTTCGATTAATTCATTTCGCAATTCTTCGCCAAATTCTGTGTCATAAACAACACGCTGGATATGCTCAAAATCCTCAATCACATAAGGTACCGCCAAAAGCTCCGAACGGGGAACCCATTCACCAAGCCGCCCCATCTCTGATAATGTGATATCAAGTGATCCGTCCTGCAGTTGTCCCAGCATGGAAAGATCATCTCCAAGTTGAGCGTCCGGATAGAGGGAAATAGTCATTTGGCCATCACTTTCTTCTTCAACATAGTCTGCCAGATATTCAGCTGCCTCGTATTCATTGGATTGTGTGTTCGGCTGCATTCCAAATTGCAGCTCATATGTTTCATCTGAACTGGCGTTACCATTGTCCCCATTATTCCCGTTATCCGATGTAGCTTCTTCGTCCCCTCCGCAAGCTGCCGAAACCAACATAAACGTTATCCCTAACACAAAAATCAGACTTTTCTTCATTTAATAGCCCTCCTTTTTATTTCACTTCATTCATTTTCATAGAAAAAACTTCTTGGTTATTTCCTGTGGTCTTGTAATGGCACTTCCTACCACGACAGCGGAAGCTCCTAGTTCAAGCGCTCGCTTTGCTTTTTTCGGTGTATTCATATTTCCCTCGGCAATTACTGGTACATTTGTTGATTGGAGGATTGCTTCTAACGTCTGGAGTGGATCGTCACCTTCTGTATCAGCCGTATAACCGACCAGCGTGGTAGCCACTAAATCCACTCCAAATTTCTCGGCATGGATAGCTTCTTCTACCGTCGACACATCCGCCATAAATTTTTGTCCGGGGAATCGTTCCTTCACCTTGCTAATAAAGGTTTCAAACGTTTCACTATGAGGTCGCGCTCTGTCTGTTGCATCAAAAGCGATAACATCAAGCCCTTCTTCGTACAGAGCCTGTACTTCTTATCGTTTGGGGGATCTTGACCTCACTGTCCTCATAACCATGTTTTAATAATCCCTATATAGGAAAGATCGACTACCTTTTTTTTATGGCTTGGATATCAGCGACAGTATTGGCGCGGATGCCACTTGCTCCGCCTTGATAGGCAGCCAGTGCCATTTTGGACATAATATATGAACTGTGAAGCGGTTCATCTTCTAAAGCTTGACAAGATACAATTAATTTTTTACTCATTTACTAAACTCCCATTGAACTTTTACATGATTTATTTTCCTGAGGATATGATGTCGACAATTTTTTCTGCTTGTTTCCTTTCATCTTCTGTAAGTTCCTTGAAAGGGAATTTCATATGACCCGCGTCCACCCCATATTGTTTTAATACATGTTTAATTGCCTGATAAACGCCGAGTTCTTCCAATTGCACAATCACTTTATTCATCTGTTTCTGTAAAACGCGTGCATTCTGAAGGTCAGAATCTTGTACAGCCTCATATAATGCATTAGCCTCTTTACCTATTACGTTGTAGGTGCTGCCGATCGCTCCATCTGCTCCGGATACAGCAAATTGGAGCACCATATCATCAGCCCCGCTGAAGAACACTTTATCTTGATGCAACTCTTTTAATGCAGCCAGTTTCGAGAGATCAGTATCCGTATACTTGACACCGATTACATTCGGCAATGCCAATAACTCACCGTAGTCTTTGATCGAAAACTGAGCCCCAGTAAAGGCCGGATTGGAATAGATAACCATCGGATGATCTGTTTCTTCAGTCAGCCGCTGATAGTAAGCCTTAATTTCCGGAAAACTGAATTTATAGTAATAAGGTGTTTATAAGCTGAATAACGCACATCATACAGTTCTTGGCCTCTTTTCTAACTTAACTGCTTCCTCATGTTTAAATGATCCAAATCTGGCGCAATCAGGGTCTTCATTTCGGCTTCCTCTTTGACAATTTTCAGCAGATCTTTTCGATTGCTTTCGTCCATCAGGAAACTTTCCCCTGTGGAACCGCCTACATATAACCCATTTACATTCATTTCGTCAATGTTATGGCGAACCACCTCCCGCAGTCCTTTTTCCTTAAGGGTGCCATCCTCATTAAATGGCGTCAGCAAAGGCTGTCAATTATCCCTTCAATACCAACCCTCCATTCAGCAATCTTTCCAAGAAGACGCTTTCATTTTTAATGAATTTAAGGTGTATCATACAATATGAAATAAATTTGTCATTATTTTATTGAAGTGGAGTTTATCTCCAAAAAAGAGAACAGATAACATTAACGGTAAGATGAAAATCACAAGGAAATAGGTTCAGAGGAGGATGGACGTGGTAAATCATTTTAATGACAATACGATTAATTTAACCGTCTTGATGGAGCAATATAAGAATACATTCACAAAGTCCGAGCAAAAGCTTTACAACTACATCACCAACAACTTTGAACAAATTGTTTACCAATCACTGACCGAAATCGCTATTGACTGTCAGGTCGGGGAAGCCACAGTTCTGCGCTTTTGCCGTAAATTGGGTTATAAGGGTTACCAGGAATTCAAGCTGGCACTGGCCAGAGAGCTTCTCGTTCGTGAGAAAAAACGGCAATGATGACGTAATATCGATAAAGTGAGGAACAAATATGAGAACAAAGCCTTGATGATACGTATGAATTAAGTCGACGATGATCAATTAACAGGAGCAATCGAATAGGATATTCGATGCAAAAAGGTTATCGTATTCGGCGTTTCTTCATCAGGGATTGCCGGACTGGATATGCAAAACAGATTGATGCGGGTTGGTATGAAATATCGAAACCATCACGGATTCCCACAACAGGTAAATCCGCTCCAATTCGCCGACAGTGAAACAGTCATCATCGCGATCAGTCTGAACAGGAAGCACCAAAAGAATATCATTGGATGCAGTCAAACCGGAAAAAACAACGGTGCTTCGGTAATTGCCATCACGAACTATACCGAAGTCTCCTTTAACGCGATATGCTGATATGGTTTTAACTGAAATCTGCGAAAGAAACCATTGGACAAGCGGTTCACTTGTATCGAAAATTTCCCAGTTGTTTATCATTGATCTTTATGTACAGGCATTACTATGAGAATTATGAAAAAGCCAAACAAACAAAGGAACAAGTAGCACAGACGATATCTGAAAAATTTTATTGAGCAAAAAGGCTGGGACAAAACAATTTTAATGAAAGGAAAATCCGAACGAACTAACTGGTCAAACAGCCTTTCCTCCATATTTTTTAACCGACAGATATAGATTGTGAATAAGCCCACCATGCCGATTAACCACGCGGCAATTGCGATGTAAATCATAAATTGCGGGATGACCTTTAAGAAAGAAACGGCTGAAAAGAGAAAATTGTATTTGCAGTTCCAAATTTTATAATGTATAATTTTTATGCATAAAAATAAATATTTATGCAGTTAGTGAAAACGACTTTTTAATATAATTGGCAGTCTGAAAGATTAAACACAACAAACAACAAAGACGTATCAGGTGAAAAATAAAGGTGGGAGAGGCATGACACATCATTTAAACAGAGTCGTAATAGTAGGTACTGGATTTGTTGGATCCAGTTACGCCTATGCCATGGTCAACCAAGGGATATCGGAAGAACTTGTGTTAGTCGATGTAAATAAGGAAAAAGCAAAAGGCGAAGTGATGGATTTAAATCATGGGCAGTTGTTTTATGAAACGCCTACCAACGTATGGCATGGAACCTACGATGACTGCAAAGATGCGGATATCGTTTGTATTACTGCAGGGGTAAGCCAAAGTGACGAAGAAACACGATTGTCAGCAGTTGAAAAAAATACTCAAATCACAAAATCTATCGTTGGCGATGTAATGGCATCTGGTTTTAGTGGCATTTTTCTTATTTCTACTTAATCGGTTGACATCATCACACATGCAGTATGGAAGATTTCCGGACTCCGAAAGAAAGGGTGATTGGTTCCGGAAACACTGGATACTGCGGTACCTGCATATGCTAAGTGAATACTTCAGCGTGGATCCCAAAAGCATCAGTGGTTATATCATCGGTGAGCATGGTGATTCACAGGTAGCTGCTTTAAGTAATGTAGCCATTGGCGGTCAGAACGTCATTGATATTGTCAATTCGAACAATCATTACCATTTGAGTGACCTGAAGAAATGGCCATTAAAACACGAGAGTTTCGCAGATGTTGTTATTGAGAAAAAGGTTCTACTTATTACGGAATCGGGGCAGGTTTAGCACGCATACAAAAGCCATTTTAAAAGAATGAAAGTGCTGTTCTGCCCGTATCAGCATTACTGGATGGCGAATATGGGTTCCATGACATTCATGCCGGAGTCCCTGCCATTATTAATCGACAGGGTGTTCAGGAAATTATCGAAATAGATTTAAATCAAGAGGAAAAGGAAGGGCTCGTATCTTCCATTGAAGTGTTAAAGACAACCTGACACGGTTTGCTTGATAGAAAAACTCGACATTCCGTCTCGTTTAATAACGCGTGTCGAGTTATCCATATAAGGCTTCCATTTTCTGAACGTTAAAAAATATGACTGTATATTTGTATAAGGGGTAATGAGAAAGTGGAGAAAAAACCAAAGCTTAAATGGGAATCATAACAGAAACAAGATCAAAACCACCTGAAATTTATTATCTTCTCTCTGCTTGGCGCGGGTCTGTTTCTGGTACCTGTACCATATAAAGAAGAAACGAATATCGGTGTTGGTATTCTGGCTGATTTACTTGAAACGGCATTTATAGATTTCTGGCCGGTGTTTATGACAGTCATTTTTTGTTTATCTACTCTATTGGCCATTTATACAAAGCTGGCTCAGCCGGAATTTATAAAAAAGAATGCTTTTATGACATCATTATTTGATGTATCTTATTTTTGGATTACTATGCGGCTCTTCGGCTCAATTTTTGCCATTATGACGCTTTATCAATTGGGACGGAGTGGATTTGGTTCTGATCTCACCGGGGGTACAGTTTTATATTCTTGTTTCTGTCCTGGCACCTTCTTTTTAGCTGCCGGGAATATTTATGCCGCTGGCTGCTGGAATTTGGATTGATGGAATTTATCGGTACAATGCTACATCGGATTATGAAACCAGTATTTCGATTGCCGGGAAGATCGTCCATTGACGCAACCGCTTCCTGGATGGGGTCCGGTACAGTCGGCGTTGTTATCACAACAGAACAATATGAAAGAGGGTTTTATACCGACCGGGAAGCCGCTACAGTTGCGACAAACTTTTCAATCAACTCAATTGCTTTCAGCTTTGTTGTCATCAGTGTCATAGGATTAACGGATATGTTTATTCCATTTTACCTGACTGTTTGTATCGCAAGTGTTATTGCAGCGATTATTTGTACACGTATCCGCCCTATCAGAAAGAGGATACGTATTATGAGCCTGTTGGAAAACAGATTGACGAAGATAGCCCGGCAGGTGTCTCAAAATTCAGATGGGCAATTGATAAAGCTCTTGAAAAGGCTTCTAGCGTTAAAAATTTCAAGGAAGTCAGCATTAGCGGGTTCAAGATTGTAATGGATATATGGTTTGCCTTGATTCCGCTTGTCATGTCCCTTGGTACGATTGCGCTTATCATCGCTGAATTCACACCGATTTTCACGTATTTATCCTATCCTTTCGTGCCAATTTTGAAAACTCTTCCAGATCCGGAAGCAACTGCCGCAAGCACAGCAAATGATTGTCGGTTTTGCCGATAATGTTTTTTGCCGGCTGTGATTGCCAGCGGAATCGAAAGCGAGTTAACACGTTTTGTCATTGCAGCCATGTCGCTCACTCAGCTGATTTATATGTCTGAAATAGTATTTTACTCTTAAGATCTAAAATTTAAAATCAGCTTTTGGGAATTTAGTTATTATTTCCTGGAAAGAACAGTCATTACACTTCGATAGTCATATTAATTGCTCATGTGTTTTCTATTCTAAATACGATGTAATAACAGGGCAGTTTCACAGGGACCGTACTTGTTTGAGAGCTGGTGCAGTTATCCAAAAAATATGATTTTAATTGAGAGTGGTGCTGTGCAAATGATTTAACTAGTCATCTGTGTATGATTTGGAAGAAACAGAAAGAGTGAGAGAATAATAGGACAAACAGAAATGGCAGAGTGTTAGGAATTAGTCAAGCCATCCGTTGTACGTAGCTTAAAAATATTCAATTCTAGCGTAAAGGAGATTAACATGCATGAACAAAATATGGATTGGGTAAAATTAACAGACTCGATTGGTAACTATCTTGCACCAAGTATGGCAAAGGATCATCCAAATTTACCGGTCGTCAAAGCAGAAGGATGCTACTACTACGGGACTGACGGTAAAAAGTATTTGGATTTCACATCCGGCATCGCAGTTGAAAATGTTGGCCACCGTCACCCCAAAGTTGTGGAAGCCATCAAGGATAGTGCTGATCATCTGGTACTGGTCCATCCGGTGTGAATTATGTACGAATCTATCTTTAAAGCTTGCCTGAGGAGCTTCAGGGATATTACGCCGAAACTGGATAATTTCTTTTTCGGAAACAGTGGTAACGGAAGCTATTGAAGGTGCGTTGAGCTAAGCGAAACACGTTTTCGGGTCGGACCTTATGTTATTTCATTTACTGGGTGGCTTTTCAATGTCGGACCATTGGGCGCACTCAGTGGTCTCCACATCAAAAAAGTAAATATCGGAAGCATCTTCAGCCGTCATGGTTAAACTATCACCTGCCATATGCAAATCCGGATGAAGCCCCGGATGGTGTTGATCACAACGTGTATTTTCCTGAAAAACTGGAGGAAGAAGCAGCGACATTATTCCGTCATCAGGTTGACCCGGATGAAGTTGCATGCATGATTGTCGAGCCGGTACTTGGTGAAGGTGGTTATATCATTCCACCTCAGTCATGGCTGAAAAAGATTCGTGAAATTTGTGATCGTCATGGTATCTTACTTATTTTTGATGAAGTACAGACAGGCTTTGGCCGTAACAAGGTAATTGGGTTTGCGGCCCAAGACATTCGACGTCACACACCGGATATTATGGCCGTAGCCAAGGTGTTGCAGCCGGTTTGCCACTCGGGGTCACATTGCTTCCAAAGAACTGAATGGGAATCAATGGCCATGGGTGCACATTGCGACAACTTTCGGCGGTAATCCGATAGCCTGTGCAACCGCACGAGCCTCCATTGGCGTGATCAAAGAGGAGAAGCTTCTTGAAAACAGCCGGGAAGTCGGAAAATATGCGCTCAAATCGTCTGAATTAAGTTGAAAGATAAGTACCCAATGATTCACGATGTCCGTGGTGTAGGCTTAAATGATTGGCATGGCATTCAAAGATCCGGAAACAGGTTGAACCAGATGGCGATGCTGTTATGAAAGTGCTGATAGCTGTCTTGAAAGGTGTCCTGTTTACGTGGGCGGTATTCAGGTGAGGTATGCGTATCATCCGCCACCTAATCATGACGAAGAGCAAATGGGACTCTGGGTTGGATGTGCTTGAGGAAGTTCTGGAATCAATGTAGGGAAATAGTGATATTACGACATATTGCAGAAAAAACGGAAGGGAAGGTTCTTTTGAAATGAACCTTCCCTTTTTAGTGTCTATTATACTGGTTTCACTTCGCTCTTATCCGCTAACCCTAGTGTTTTAGCTGTTGTTGTGCGAATATCCTTCACAAGCTCTGGATGGTCTTTCAATGATACGCCGTAAGAAGGAACCATTTCTTTTATTTTTGGTTCCCACTCTTCCAATTGCTCTGGGAAACATTTTTCCATGACGTCAAACATGATGGAAACCGCGGTTGAAGCGCCCGGAGATGCACCGAGCAATGCAGCGATTGAGCCATCCCGGGAATTGACCAGCTCCGTACCAAATTGGAGCGTTTCCTTTGCCGCCATCTTTGGTATCCTTGATCACTTGCACACGCTGGCCAGCCGTGACAAGTCCCATCCTCGCTCCTGGCATCCGGGACGAATCAACGCAATGCTTGAATATGTTCTTTCTTTTGATAACATCACTTGCTGATCAGTACTTGGTTAACGGCATATTTTTGGCGCCGGCCGCTAACATCGTAAAGGCGTTGTTTGGTTTGACAGAACCCAATAAATCCATATTTGAACCGGTTTTCAGGAATTTTGGTGAGAAACCGGCAAATGGCCCGAACAATAATGTCTTCTCCCCGTCAATATAGCGTGTGTCCAGATGCGGGACAGACATTGGGGGTGCACGACTGCAGCTTTGCCATAAACTTTGGCGGTATGCTTCTTTTGCCACTCGGGATTTTTGCAGACAAGGATTGGCCGCTTACGGAAATCCGCCAATATGTTTCACTTTCAGGAATACCTGTTTTTTGCAGCAGCGGCAGGGCAGCTCCACCAGCACCGATAAACACGAATTTTGCCGTATGGTGCTCAAGGGTGCCGCGTTCAAAGTTCCGCACTTTCACTTCCCATGCACCATCATCAGTACGCTGGATATCATCGACTGTACTGTTGTAACGGATATTCACATTTTGGTTCTCCAAATGTTCCAGCAATTTGCGTGTGAGCACCCCGAAATTGACATCGGTTCCGGAATCGACCTTGGTTGCTGCCATCGGATGATCAACAGTCCGGTCCTCCATGATCAGCGGAATCCATTCCTTCAACGTTTCCGGGTCGTCCGAAAACTCCATGCCTTCGAACAGGGGATTTTCTGTCAGTGCTTCAAACCGCTTTTTCAAAAATTGTACATTATTTTCCCCATGAACCAGACTCATATGAGGCAGCGGCATGATAAAATCCTGTGGGTTCTCGATGTGATTGTTGTTGGCCAGATAGGACCAAAACTGCTTCGACACTTGAAACTTTTCATTGATATTCAGCGCTTTGGTGATATCGATGGATCCATCCGGTTTTTCGGGTGTGTAGTTCAATTCACACAGTGCTGAATGGCCCGTTCCCGCATTGTTCCATACGTTCGAGCTTTCTTCGCCTGCGTCTTCAAGTTTTTCAAAAAGTGTTATGTTCCAATCTGGCGCCAATTCTTTTAAAAGAGATCCCAGTGTTGCGCTCATGACTCCAGCACCAATCAGGATAACATCTGATGTCGTATGTTTGTTGCTCATGTCATTCATCCCAATCTTCTATGATTTGCAGAAAGGATGCTGATGCTCCTTGGCAGGCTTCACAGTAACCCGGGAGCAAACAAATTGCACACCTTTTCTAGGGCTATGATAATCCACTATATAGTGTATCAAAATTCTTGGGAAACTGAAATGTTTATGTTATAAATTGTTACTTCCTCTCAGTCAAATTGGGATAAGTATCTTGAAAAAAGGGGGCGAATTAAACTGCAACCTCATAATCTTGCCAATAAGATGATTGATTACCTTGATGAAGATGAGATAGAGTAAAAACAGGGGGAGTTCAGAGGAAGATGAAGCAATATACAATAGATACGAATGTAATTAGATATAAAGCAAATCCAAATGCGGATCAGTCCTATAAAATAGCAGCTAAACTCTTTTGGCGAAAAACTTCATTGGAAATCAGAACGCAAAATCCAGCCATCCGCAGACAGCTGGATTTCTATATTTTAATAGACGCCGACAGCATTGTAAGCTTGTTCGACAGCTTCAACCTGATCAGAGTTACTGCCATACAAGTCTCCTGCCGCCTGAATGGCTGCCTGTCTCATCATGCTGAAGTCAGAGCTGCTTGTTAAATAAAGATCAAGCGCACGATAATAGATTTGTTCGGTTGCTTCACGTCCAACACCGTCAACCGTTACCCCGTAATGTTCTCCGCCTTCTGACATCAGATAGGCAGCTTTGTTATTAATACTGCTGTTGATGTGAACACCGCCGTTATCCAAATCACCTGTATATCTCAAGCTCCAATGATCGGGATAAGGTGCTTGTGTCCGCCTTTCAGTCAGTGCAGCCGGGTCTTCCAATGAACGTAATGCCATTGTGCCATCTGCCATGATTTCTTCTCCAATCAGCCAATCATTCCTGTCAACCATTGCACCAAATATATCTGCTAAAGATTCGTTTAACGCGCCAGATTCATCTCGGTAAACTAGATTTGCTGTATGTTGAATAACACCGTGAGTCATCTCATGTGCAGCAACATCCAAACCTGCAGCAAGCGGGTGGAAACGTTCGCCATCACCATCCCCATATGACATTTGTCTGCCATTCCATGATGCATTGTTCCAATTGTCACCAACATGGACAGCAGAAATTAATATTTGCCCGTTATCATCAACTGAATCACGTCCAAATGTATCCATATAATAATCATATGTTGTTTGGGCATTTGCATGGGCATCAACTGCTGAGCCATCTTTGAACATTTTATTAATGCTCACTACATCGAGATTGACCCCCGTTTCATTGTCATAAGTTACGACGCCATCTCCGCGCATCTCATCAAACAGCCTGTACATGCCTTCATATGCCTGTGCCTCAAATTTTTGCCTGTCCCCGAAAACGCCGGTACCAAATGCTGTCACATTATGTGTGGCATCAAAATAGTCAATAATGTTTCCATTTGCTGCATCGATGAAATAATGCCAATACCCGACTTCCGGATTTGTGGTGGAAGCTGTCACAAGATATGTGTCATAAAAAGTGTCCTCATATTCATAAATATACCGGTCAGCTTGAATGTCGCCATCATACTGGTTTACCTTGCCTATTTTGTTTTCAAGTTCACTTTTAAAAATGTCGACTGCCTTCTCTTCAGAAATAGGTGAATCGGTTACGTTATTTTTAACATTTAAATCTGAAACGACTTGTCCAAAGTAAGCTGTAACCGTATTATCCTCTTCCAAAGCTATTGTCTGATCTGCTCCATAAACCGGTATACCCTTATATGTTTGTTTAAGCTTAGCATGATGTGTGCCCGTTTCCTCATCCGCTGTTTCATCTGTTACTTCAAAGCTTACATCCGTATTGTTGAATAGTTTAAATTCCTCACTATTTTCCTGGATGTATGCCAGTGCAATTTCTTTCTTGGATAATGCTTCAGGGGCCTCCCAATTTTTAATTATGTATGATGGCGTATCATACGTTTCATTCAGCTGCATCTTTTGTTCATCAGCATGTACAGCAGAACTCTGTGTCACGATGCCTAACGATACAACCAGAGCCACTGCAGAAGAAAACAACTTCTTATTTATTGTCAACTAACTCATCCTCCTATTAAATGGTGATTTTCAATTATTTGCATTGACCGTATAGCCTTATAAATCTTCACCCTCTGCTTGTGTTGCATTGAAGGTCCATGCCAGTTCAAGACTGTCACCCTGGAAAATATTCTGATCCTCGCCATTATCAACGAATTCAAATTCCACCCAAAAATCATGCGTCTCCTCAGATTCAAGTCCGCCCTTCTGTTCCCATAAAGGATCCCAAATATCACGTTTCACAATATCCGGATCCATTTCCTTTAATTCATATAATGTCGTTTCAAAAACGGGCTCACTCTCCTGATTCCAATTCCATAAGAAATTTACTTTAATATGCTTACCTAAATCATCATGATTGTCACCATTCTCATCTGTTACGGAATAACCCGTTTCTAAATGCACATTTTCTATTTTCAGACTCCCATCATTGGATAGATTAAATTCGCGCATCATCGTATCACCGGGTTTCAGATTATCGATATAAAGGCATTATTTTGTGTTTTTCCTGACATGAAAAAGCCAAAATTGTGCTTCCAGTGAACTAATGGCAATTTCCCTAAATGCACGCTGATACCATACTCAAGGCCCTAACTTCTTCTTAATAATTCATTTTTGCGTCCTCCCAGTTTCCCGTTTATAAAGTATTATTATTACATTTCGTTCTGGTTTTTGAAACCAGCGGAATCACTGTCCCCTTCCCCGGCCGAATAATTTCCATTGTGTGGATTTTTCCTTGAATTAGCTTTCTGCGAGTCTGAAGCTAGCGGTCCTTTTCTTTCTGCCCCCATCTATTAAAATAGTCGTGATTTTTTGTTCTAGCATTTAATAGAGCTATCAATAAATAAAAACTCTGGCCGCTAAAGTGTCGAAGCCTGGCAAATAATTCAAAATGATTAAATAGAACTGCATTTTATGTGCAATATAGACAAAAAGGCGGAAATTTCCGAAGTGGGTGTTTAAAAGTGGAATGATAGGATCTAATTGCCTATACAAGAATGGAATCGAGTTTGAATCAGTGTTGAGAATCCCAACTCGCTTTGATACGCCTGCATACTCTTCAGTTAAAGGATCATTTAACAGAACAAACCGCCCCTGGCCCACTTTTTTGACCAGACAAAAAACACCATAACCTTTACAAACCTCTTCATCATATTCAAGTGTATCATCGGAGTCGAACCTTAATACTTTGGAATAATTATACCCGCAGCGTCTGCAATGAATATATATTTCATCAGTTTTATAGTGGTTATCCTCTATCGCAGGACAGCCGCATTGGGGACACTCGACAGCATAAAGAATTGAACCCATTCTTATGATCATCTCTTTTCCTATGAAATTGTTTTACTTGAATGGTGCCCGGATTGGCGGGTTTATTAATGTTACTGTATGCCGGACAAAATGATGGGAATACGTTTGTGGTGTATCGCGTGAGGACGGATCTCCCCTGATGCCAGCAGCAGTGAAATGACTGACTTATTTATATCTATGTTAATGATATAAATGTCAAATGGTTTATGAAGGGTTTTGACAAAGTAATGCAAAGTTCCAGCAGAAAGAATATCCGATGTCTGGTAATTGCAGAAGCCTGTCCACGAGACTTTTTTACTTATGATACGGTTCATTCCTTATGATCCGAAACGCCCGATACACCTGCTCCAACAGAATCATCCGCATCAATTGATGGGGAAACGTCATTTTTGAAAATGATAAAGCGAGGTTACTCCGCTTCTGCACGTCTTCACTGATTCCGACCGAACCTCCAATAACAAAAGCAATCTTACTTTTACCATAGGTGGCGAGTTCATCCAGTTTGGCGGCGAATTGTTCCGAAGTCAGCATTTTCCCGTCTATCTCCAGTGTGATGACATAGGTGTCCTGGGTGATATTGGAGAGAATCCGCTCGCCTTCTTTTCGCTTCACTTTCTGGATTTCGGCTTCACTCATATTTTCAGGCGCTTTTTCATCGGCAACTTCCTTGATTTCCACTTTCGCATAGGGCCCGAGCCGCTTCAGGTATTCCTCGATACCCTGCTTCAAATATTTTTCCTTTAGCTTTCCGACAGCGATTATGGAGATATTCATGGGCGGTCATCCTTCTTCGTTTCTTCTTTTCTAAGTTTACCAAAAATGCAGCATAATAACATGGACAATCCTGAATTTCATAAATCCCTTTAACACAAAAAACAAAATGACGCCACCCTCCAGTACCGCCATCTTACATCAATTCTTTAGCTTTTCATTACAAACAATTTCCAGTCCACCGGCCAGTGAATGGGCAATCAAATCCACTCACTGGTTTAAAGTGGACAGAATCATTTTAGTTAGGAAATCAGGTCATTATACTGAAGATCTTTTATTCAAGAGGATGTTTCCTGATGATTTTCCAGGAAAATGATACGTTCGATTTGCAGTGCAACAGACAAAACGTGGATAAACGCTTCATACGTCGAGGCTTCTGAGTGCTTTTCATAATTGTGGACAATGGGACGTGCCAAATCTTGACTGGCCTCAACATCGAAATGGTAAAAATCATTAATCGGAAAGTGTAGTGCATCACCAATTGGAATCAGTGTGCCCATGACAATTTCGCCTTTGTTTGGCGGGACAGCTGTCGGATCATACACGATGACATCCAGCGTTTCATTTGTCAGCATATCAACGACGACGAGGACACGGTCATTATATTTATATCCCACATAATAAAATTTTGGCACTGCCTTATCCCATTCCTTCAGCCACGATGAGATGAGCGGCTTTTTGTGCAAATTGTGACGGTTATCCTCGATATAGTCTTCGGTAAACGTGACCTCAGCGTCATCTGAATCATACATTAATTTCCACCAAAACAGATTACTTTCCAGCGCCTGCCGTTTTTCCGTCCGCGGATGGTGGTCATCGATGAATTCACGCAGGTCCTCCTGGTACAAAGCAGAATAACGGTCGACCAAAAAATGTGTAAAATCTTTGAAGACATCCAGGAGTAATTCCTCCCTCATCTCATCTGAAATCGGGTAATCATGCCGGAATGTTTTGCCACGGGACGCTGACTGTGTGAATGGCACCACTTTTTCAGTTGTTCTGTTTTGTTTCATAACATCATTTCCTTTCAAGGAGAATTTTGGGGCAATTAGCGAGGGCTTTAATTGACCTTCTTAACAGATTCGACATTCGTCCTTCATTTCCTCTTTTTTATTGAAAAAATTGAGCCATTTCCCACATTTATTGGTATAATAGAGCTGATCAATGAAAGGATGTGGGACATGCCGTATAAACCGCGTACGAAACATGCTGAGCTGCAAATACTTGACTCATTGAACATTCGAATGACTTTATCGTCAAAGGATAGGCAGCATTTTTTCAATCTGAAGAGGGGCTATGAAGGCGAGGTCAAATTTGACGCATTGACGGAAAAACTTCAATGCGATTGCCTCGTATTAAATGATCTCTTGCTGCAGACAAATAACACGCTATTTCAAATTGATTCGCTGCTTATCACATCAAAGAAGGCACATATGTTTGAAGTTAAAAACCATGCAGGGGATTATTATTACGAAGCAGATAAATTTTTCAAACTGCCTCAATATGAAATCCTCAATCCCCTGCATCAATTAGGAAGAAGCGAATCACTGCTGCGCCAATTATTCCTCAAACATAGAATTAATCTTCCAATTGAAACTTCGGTTATTTTTATCAACCCAGAATTTACGTTATACCAGGCGCCCCTCGATAAGCCAATTATTTTGCCAACTCAGATCAAAAATTACTTCAGTCAATTAAATTCAACACCTTCCAAATTAGATGAAAAGCACAAACAGTTAGCAGACAAATTGTGTTCGCTTCATATTGAGGAATCGCCTTATCAGCAGCTGCCATCCTATACGTACGAAAACCTTCGAAAAGGCATGATATGCGCGGCATGCGATTCCTTTTCCACCAGGATTGAGGGAAGAAAAATAATTTGTGTTGACTGTGGGCAAAAGGAGAATCTTGCTGCAGCTGTCGTGCGATCTGTGGAGGAATTTAAGCTGTTATTTCCGGAAAAGCGCATCACGACAACTGTTATACGGGAATGGTGCAGCATCGTGGATTCCGATAAGCGGATCAGGAAAATATTGGATGATAACTATACGAGGAAAGGAGATAACCGATGGACTTATTTTGAATGACAGCAGAGGACATGGCTTTGGGGGATGAGAAGGCGTTTCTCTCTGACGTTTTGCCTGTTTTCGAAGGGTGCTTCGGATGAGAGAGGCTTCCTCTATGACAATTCGGCCGCTTTCGAAAGCTGTTTTGGACGAGAAAAGCCTTCTCTCTGACATTTTGATAGCTTCTCGAGGGCGTGTCGGCTGAGAGAAGCCCTCTCTCTGACGTTTCGACCACTTCCCGAGGGCATTTCGGCATAGAGAAGTCCTCTCTCTGACATTTCAACCACTTCCCAAGGGCATTTCGGCTGAGAGAAGCCCTCTCTCTGACATTTCAACCACTTCCCGAGGGCCGTTCGGCTGAGAGAACCACTCTCTCTGACGTTTCGACCACTTCTCGAGGGTGGTTTGGCAGAGAGAACCACTCTCTCTGACATTTCGACCACTTCCCGAGGGCGGTTTGGCTGAGAGAACCACTCTCTCTGACGTTTCGACCCCGGACTTGACTGACAAAAAACGTAAAAATGACGATACCCACCAGTATCGCCATCATCACTTCAATCCCGCTTCTCATTTTCGACCTTTTTCTGATCCACATACCACGTCAGCGGCTGTTCGGACCCGCTCACCAGTTTATAGAAGTACGATGACGTCAGGTTATAGTTATCCTCAATTTTTTCGGCGAGATGACTGCTCCGCTCAAACAGAATTGAGCGGAATTCGCTGATTTGCCGGTGGATTTTTTCCATCAGGGCACCCTGGTTCTCAAGCCGCTCAAGCACATTCTCCTGTGTCTGATCCTGCTCGGCGGCGCGATCGGCCATTTCTCTGTTCATGTCCACAATCTCTGTCATTTGTTGCGCCATATCCTGATTGACAGTTTCGTATGCTGCAAGCCGTTCCATAATTTTTTGGCTTGACTCATGTAATGATTCAACCTGACCTGCCACTTCTTTTTTCATCATATCTTCATGCTCGATTATGTGGTGAAGCTGCTGATTGTTTCGGTCCAGCTTTTGCAGCCACTCCATCGCCTGGTGTTCAAATGTTTTATGCTCGCGTTCGCGCTCTTTCAATGCTGTCAGTTGATCACTCACGCCCTTCCATCTGCTGGCATTGGTGTGATTCTCGCGGTGATGAATCCTTTTTAATTCATGAAACGCATTTGACAGTGTTTGATTAATCTCTTTTTGTTCGTTAATCATGTCAGCAAAATTATCTTTATGATAATATGCCTGGTTAGGCTCACGGATGTTGCCTTCATTCATATAAACTTCAGGGTGTTCATGATTATTAATGAATAACCCCATATTGATCACTTCCCTTACCTGCGTTATGTTACGATTCTATGTGACTATCGATACAGGACAGTCAACTAATAAAGTATTATATGCTAAAATGTTACGGTTCGTTTTTATCATTATTTTCTATTGCAGGAAGTGAATCTATGAGTATTGAAAGAAAACCAGGTAAGTGGGTTCAGCACCTGTTGTTACCTTCAATCAGGGCCTTTGTTGAGCGTCGTTCGACCATCGTTATTGAACGCAACGATACAAGGAACATGAAAGGACCGTATCTGATTTTAGGAAATCACGTTAATAACTGGGATCCAATCATCCTGAATTGCTACGTGAACGAGCCGGTCAGTTTCATCGCTGCCGACCCGCTTTTCCGCACCCCATTTCTAAAGCATATATTGAATTACGTGGGGGCAATCCGAAACAAAAGTTCAAAAATGACACACGCACGATTCGAAATATCCTGAAGCCAAAAAACATAACCGCATCATCGGTATCTTTCCAGAAGGCAATCGAAATTGGGACGGTAAGACCGAACCGCTTATATATTCCACGGCCTAGCTGGTAAAATTATTGGATATTCCAATTGTCATCGCAACGATTCGCGGCGGTCATCTCAGTCATCCGCGTTGGGGAGACGGCCACCGGAAATATCTCGTGCCAGTCCTGCTCTTGACAACGATAGGCGGATTTGTGACCATCTTCTTTTTACTGTGGATCAGTCCGAGACTGTTTCCTGACGATAAACTTTCAAATCTGCTTGGTTTTTTCGGCATGCAGACTGGTACGATTTCAACCGGGATGGCACTTGTAAAGGCGGTTGATCCCGGTTTTCAGTCCAATACAGCCGAAAACCTGGTCTTGGGAAGTACCACGGCGATGACGTTCGGATTCCCGCTTCTCCTTCTTTTGAATGTGCCAATCGTCGGCTACGTGCAAAACGAACCGATTATGTATGTCTATACATTTTTGGGGCTTCTCGTTTATTTTATGGTGCTGGGTTGGTGCGTTGCTTTACAGGACACGGAAAGCAAATGTATGAGCGGGGTAGGTCACCCCACTCTGCCATACTTATACCTTAAACTCCTCACAGAAACTTCCGATGCACTTTCTCCCCATCATACGAAAACATAACCCGTTTATCTTCCACGACGGTTTCCAGATGCACATGCCGCCCCCACAATTGATAAATATACGGCAGGACATTTTCCAGGTAATGCAGATCGAGTTCGGTGCCTTCATAACCGTGTGTTAAATACAATTCACCATTTCGCATATAATCGCCGTTTTCCACTGTAATATATGGAAAACCGCCGTTCACACGCTGGGACACCAATTGATTCCGGACGTTTTCATAATCTTTATCGGTTATCGTATAGTCGCTCCCCTGTTTCTCAAACAAGTACATGTCTTCCCGATTCACCAGGTCTTTGGTTAAATAATTTCGGATAAACGACTGATCCGACTCAATTTCCCGCACTTCAAAGATCTTTTCTCTGCCTGTATTTGGTTCAGCCCCTATCTTTCTCATCTCTTCGGTCGGGTTGTTATACCGCTCTTCAATGTCCTCATACATTTTAAGCCCCAGGTAATACGGATTGATCTGCTGCTTTGAAGGCTGCACAACACTTGCATTCAATGAGGCAAATTCAACTGCCTCATCAGATGTCAGATCCATTTCCCGTAAAATACGCTGATGCCAGTAAGACGCCCAGCCTTCATTCATGATCTTCGTTTCGAGCTGCGGCCAAAAATAGTGCATTTCCTCGCGCATCATTGTTAAAATATCGCGCTGCCAGTCTTCCAGCTCACGGCTGTACTCCTCGATAAACAGAAGCAAATCTTTTTCCGGCTTCGGGGGAAATGTCTTCTCGCGCTTTTTAACCAGCTTAGGCTTGTTATGATGTGCTTGAGATTTATCCAAATCCCATAAATCATCATACGGTGTTTTAACTTCAGGCTGCTCAAGTACATCCTCAGCCTCGTCTTGTACATTATCAGGCAATATTGGCCGAATAAGCGATGGATCAATATGCTCCTGAATCGACAGGATCGCATCCAGAAAGCGCTCCACTTCTTCACGGCCATAAATCATTTCGTAGTTTTCAATCCGCTCTGCTGTTGCCGTCATACTCTCCACCATATCCCGTCTTGTATTGGCGAACCGGGCGTTATTTTTGAAAAAATCGCTATGTGCCAGCACGTGAGCGATAATCAGCTTATTTTGGATCAGGCTATTGGTATCAAGCAGAAAGGCATAACACGGATTGGAATTGATGACAAGCTCATAAATTTGACTGAGACCGAGGTCATAATGAAGCTTCATCTTATGGAATTGTTTACCGAAGCTCCAATGGGAAAATCGTGTCGGCATACCGTATGCACCAAACGTATAGATAATATCAGCCGGACATATTTCATACCGCATCGGGTAAAAATCGAGGCCGAATCCTGAGGCGATTTCCGTAATCTCATCAATAGCCCGATTCAGTGTTTGTGTCTGCGTCAAAATAATCCCTCCAAGTATCCTTTTTACAGTGTATGACACAGGCGGGAAATTTTGACTGATAATCAGTGGATTAAGCGGACAGATTGTTTGGGGGGAAAATGAGGAATCTGAAATTTTTTATGGCGTTGTACCCCCAATCGAATCCTCTCCTTTATTTGCTGAATGTGAATTTTTAATCGAAAAATGTGTTGCACATGATTGGGATTGAAATGAAAAAGATTTTTTCAGGAAGGCCAAAAGAAAGATGGGGGGCACTCTACATATTACGATAATTCGTAAAATTGTCAATGGGTTTTCCACACAGTCAGACGGCTTGTTAAAACGCTTTCATACCTTTAAAAATATTCTGTATTCTTGTCTTTATCGGCTTTTTCATATAAAATAGTACTAATACATGTCAATTTGCCTAAAAATATTTTACAAAAATGATCAAAAGGGGATGACCGATGAATACGATAGAAGCAACGTTACAATCCAAAAGAGAAACAGCAAAACAATATGTTAAGAAAATTTATAATGCCACTGAACAACGTAATCCTCATGAAACTGAATTTCTGCAGGCTGTTAAAGAAATAGTTGACTCCCTCATCCCGGTATTAGCCCGTCAGCCACAATACATGAAATCCGGCATACTTGAGCGACTTCTTGAACCGGAAAAAGTGATTTCATTCCGTGTTCCCTGGGTGGATGATCAAGGAAACGTTCAAGTCAACCGCGGGTACCGTGTCCAATTTAATAGTGCACTTGGTCCGTACAAAGGCGGTTTGCGCTTCCATCCGTCCGTGAATGCCAGTATCGTGAAATTTCTGGGGTTCGAACAAATTTTCAAAAACTCCTTGACCGGGCAGCCAATCGGTGGTGGAAAAGGCGGATCGGATTTCGACCCGAAAGGCAAATCGGATATGGAAATTATGCGTTTTTGCCAAAGTTTCATGACGGAATTGTATCAGCACATTGGACCGGAGACCGATGTTCCGGCTGGTGATACCGGTGTCAATGCACGGGAAATTGGTTACATGTTCGGCCAATACAAAAAACTTCGCGGAGCTTTTGAAGCCGGCGTACTGACCGGAAAAGGACTCGAATATGGCGGCAGCCTGGCACGTAAAGAGGCGACCGGGTATGGGTTGGTTTATTTTGTCCGGGAAATGATGAAAGACAACGATCTCGACTTTAACGGCAGCAACGTCATCGTATCCGGTTCCGGCAACGTATCCATCTATGCGATGGAAAAAGCGATGGAATTCGGGGCAAAGGTTGTGGCGTGCAGTGATTCAAACGGCTGTATTTATGATGAAAACGGCATTAACCTGGATACTGTGAAAGAACTCAAAGAAGAAGATAATGAACGGATTAGTGCCTATGCTGAAAAACATCCGCATGCCCAATATTTGGAGGATTGTAATGAAATCTGGTCGATTCCGTGTGACATCGCGTTGCCGTGTGCGACCCAGAATGAGATTGATGGAAAAACCGCTGAAACATTGCTTACCAATGGTGTGAAAGTCGTTGGGGAAGGGGCCAACATGCCATCGACTATAGAGGCAATTGATATGTATCTTGATAACACTATCCTCTTCGCCCCTGCAAAAGCTGCAAATGCCGGGGGGGTAGCGGTATCCGCACTGGAAATGGCTCAAAACAGCAGTAAACTTATGTGGTCATTTGAAAAAGTCGATGCCAGATTGCAGGAAATCATGAAGGATATTTACCAAAACAGTATGCAAGCTGCATCAGATTATGGCACACCAGGTAATCTCGCAGCCGGCGCGAACATAGCAGGCTTTGTAAAAGTAGCCGATGCGATGATCGAACAAGGGGTTATTTAAGAAAACGAATGGGGACTGTCTCGTTATCGCGGGGCGGTCCTTTTCTATTTGACAGCTCCATGCGCTGTAAAAATTACCACAGTCACTTACTGCATGATTATAGCGTTTGTGCTCAATCTATGGGCAGGAGGGATCTACATGGAACTGCAATTTTTAACGGTTGAAGAGTTCAATGACTTATTACAGCAATGGAGCGGGGAGACCATTAAAATTTCCAAGCATGAGCTGGATGATATGGATGAAACGCTGATGACGCTCGAGGATATAACGTATGAACACAACACACGGGGGCGCATCGATGATTACGAGCCAACGCATGCGCTACACCTGAATGGGACAGGCACGATTGAAACGGACACAAGCGAGGTTCAGTCACTGCCGTCGTCCGTATACGAAATTCCGCTTGAAGACAGCTCATTATACGAGTACGACGGCCATCAGTTTTTGCTGAGCACCACCCGCGGTGTGTATAAGATTGAAAAGGGATAGACGAAGAAACTTCTCTCATACAAAAATGAGCCGGACTGAGCATGAAACGTCAGAGAGGAGGCTTCTCTCTGCCGAAATGCCTTTCGAAGGCTGGCCAAACGTCAGAGAAAAGCCTTCTCTCTTACAAAAGTAAGCCAAACTGAGATCAAAACGTCAGAGAGGAGGCTTCTCTCGTCCGAAAATCCCGTCGAATGTCGGCCAAATGTCAGAGAGAAAGCCTACCTTGCGTCATAAGTTTTTAATAGCCTGTTTTAGGCAAACTATAGCAAAAACACGTAAATCTACAGCATATAGGAAAACCCCGCAAGCGCGGAGATTCAGACAGCAGCCGTATTTTTATGGAAAAATGTTCTCAATGCATGATAAACATCTTCTTTCCCTTTTAAAATATGATGGCGGAATTTTGGATTTTCAAATTCTTTATACGCCCGCATCAGCGTTGACTGACGCTGATACATATTCACCTCGGCGTACCCGAACATATTGGAGGCATCCATTATTTCATTGACAAGCTTGATACACCGCGGATTATCGGAAGTGATGTTCTCCCCATCAGAAAAGTGAAACGGATAAATGTTGTACCGGGATGGGTCGTATTCATCACGAATCAGCTCCAGGGCTTTTTCATAGGCAGATGAGCAAATCGTTCCGCCGCTTTCGCCTTTTGAAAAAAAAGCCTCTTCAGTGACGACTTTTGCTTCGGTATGATGGGCAATAAAAACAATTTCAACACGTTCATATTTCGAGCGCAAAAATTTCATCATCCAGAAAAAGAAACTCCTGGCCAGGTATTTTTCGAAATTCCCCATTGATGCGCTTGTATCCATCATGGCAAGTATGACGGCCCGGGATTCCGGCTTCACCACGTCGTTCCATGTCCTGAAACGCAAGTCATCATTATAAATGGGTGCAATTTGCGGCTTTCCTTTGATCGCATTCCGTTTAAGCGCGGTCAATATTGTCCGCTTTTTATCTACGTTACCCATCAGACCCTTTTTTCGGACGTCATTAAATTCCACTTTTTCCGTCGTGACTTCCGCTTCATCTTTTTGCTTCAGATCAGGGAGTTCCAGCTCCCGGAACAGGGCCTCCTCCAGTTCGGCCATTGATACTTCCGCTTCATAGTAGTCATTTCCCGGCTGATCCCCTGCTTTTTTCCCATCACCTGAACCACTCTGGTCACCTCGTGGATCACGTGCGATGACATCACCCACTTCACTGTCACCGTCGCCCTGCCCGACATGTTTGGACTTATCATAGTTATAACGGATTTTATATTCATCCAATGAACGGATCGGAATTTTGATCACATCACGGCCGTTTGACATAATAATGTTTTCTTCACTGATTAAATCAGGCAAATTGTTTCGGATCGCATCTTTCACCTTATCCATATGGCGTTTCTGATCTTGATAACCTTTGCGGTGGAGGGACCAATCTTCCTTCGAGACAGTGAAACTTTTATTCTCTTCCTGCACATTTTCCCCTCCTGTTTAACGTTTTTGGAAAAACCATAAAACGAATCAGCTCGTTTCTTTATCCTATGCAGCCGGCAAGGATTTCGTCGATATAGAAAAAACAACAAGACAGATTCGGGCTGTCTTGTTGTATCGTTACAAACCATCACCGGTTCAACAGACTGCCGACATACCGCAGCAGTTCATTGGCCGACACTGAATTGTAGCCATAATCATCAATCAGACGGGCGATGACTTCATTAATTTTCTTCAGTTGTGATTCATCCGGCGTTTGGGAAGTTGTTGTAATTTTGACGACATCTTTCAAATCGGCAAACAGTTTTTGCTGGATTGCTTCCCGTAAACGCTCATGGGAGCTATAATCGAATCGCTTTCCTTTTCGGGCATAGGCGGAAATACGGATTAGAATTTCCTCTCTGAATGCTTTTTTCGCATTTTCCGAGATGCCAATCTGTTCTTCAATTGAACGCATCAACTTCTCATCCGGATTCATTTCTTCACCCGTCAGCGGATCGTGAAGCTTCGTTTTATTACAATATGCCTCCACATTGTCCAAATAATTATCCAAGAGTGTTTTAGCTGATTCTTCGTATGAGTACACAAACGCTTTCTGTACTTCTTTCTTGGCAATGTCATCATATTCGCGTCTGGCAACGGCAATATAATTCAAATAATGTTCTTTATCTTCCTCTGAAATGGATGGATGCTGCTCGAGCCCCTCCTTTAGCGAACGCAGAACATCCAGTGCATTGATTGACGAAACGTCTTTACGGATGATTGTTGAAGAGATCCGGTTGATAACATAACGCGGATCAATCCCGCGCATCCCTTCATCCGGGTATTCTTTCCTTAATTCTTCAACATCCACCTGGTTATAGCCTTCAACACTGTCACCATCATAAAGCCGCATCTTTTTCACAAGATCGACACTTTGTTTTTTCGATTCTTCAAGCCGTGTCAAAACCGAAAAGATGGCAGCAACCCTCAGGGCATGTGGCGCAATATGCACATGCGCCATATCACTTTCATTAATCATTTTTTGATAGATGCGTTCTTCTTCAGACACTTTCAAATTATACGGAATCGGCATGACGATAATCCGTGACTGCAGTGCTTCGTTTTTCTGGTTGGCAATAAACGATCTATACTCCGCTTCGTTCGTGTGCGCAACAATTAGCTCATCGGCACTTATAAGGGCGAACCTGCCTGCTTTAAAATTGCCTTCCTGGGTGAGCGACAATAGATGCCACAAAAACTTCTCATCACATTTCAGCATTTCCTGAAATTCCATCATACCGCGATTTGCCTTGTTCAATTCACCATCAAAACGGTATGCGCGCGGGTCCGACTCCGATCCATATTCGGCAATCGTTGAAAAATCAATACTGCCGGTCAAATCGGCGATATCCTGCGACTTCGGATCGGATGGGCTGAAAGTGCCAATCCCGGTGCGCTTATCCTCGGACAGAAAGATGCGCTCCACCATGACATCTTCAATCCGCCCATCATATTCTGTTTCCAGCCGCATGGCATTTAATGGTGAGAGACTTCCCTCAATGCGAATACCATACTCGTCGTAAAAATCCTCACGCAAATGCTGCGGAATCAGGTGAAGCGGATCCTCATGCATTGGACAGCCTTTAATCGCATAAACCGCACCTTCATCTGTCCGTGAATATTCTTCAAGCCCACGCTTCAGCATCGTGACAATTGTTGACTTCCCGCCACTAACCGGACCCATCAGCAAAAGGATGCGTTTCCTTACATCAAGTCGTTTGGCGGCAGGATGAAAATATTCCTCCACCAGGTTTTCAATCGTCTCTTCCAGACCAAATATCTCTTCACCAAAAAAATCATACATTTTCCTTCCGTCTTTTTCTTGCAAACCGGAACTTTTGATCATATTGTAAACACGTGAATGCGCTGTCTGCGCAACTTCGGGACGCTGTTTGACAATCTCCAGATACTCCGCGAAAGTCCCTTCCCACTTGAGCCGCTGTTCTTCCTCACGATGATGTTTTACCTTGTTGAGAATATCCATTTCATTCCTCCATCCAGGGAACGGTTCATCACGCATAAATGAGCCAGCCGAACAAACATCGCCACATTCGGGCGACAATGCCTGCTCCAGCACGTCTTTAACGCGAACCCCCAATGATTGAAGTTTCATTTTATACAGCCTATGCACACGAGTTCATGAAGATGCCGGCAGGACTGGAATCAAAAAATTTTTTTATCCAACGGGAAGTTTCATTTTTCCCCGTATTTAATGGTCCGCCAAACGACGGTGGCTAACTGCCCCTAAACGTTCGGTAAGTTTCACTTTACGTTCATAATTCTGCATTTTTGGCAAAAGCTAACACAAGTAAATCTTAAAAAGGATGGGTCGAACATGAATGTAGCAGAATTATTCGTCAAATGTCTTGAACAGGAAGGCGTTGAATACGTGTTTGGTGTTCCGGGAGAGGAAAACATTGACCTTCTGGATGCCATTGCTGATTCTGAGATTGAATTTATCGTTACACGTCACGAAACAAGTGCTGCTTTTATGGCTGGTACATACGGGAGGCTGGCAGGAAAACCCGGCGTCTGTCTGGCTACATTGGGACCAGGAGCAACAAACTTGATGACCGGGGTTGCCAACGCGAATATGGATCATGCACCACTTGTTGCCATCACCGGTCAGGCTGGACTGGACCGGCAGCACAAAACCTCCCACCAATATTATGATCTTATTAATATGTATGAACCGGTTACCAAGTGGAATGCACAGATCAAATCAGCCAAAATCACACCGGAAGTTGTCCGCAAAGCTTTCCAGGTTGCGGGTCAGGAGAAATGGGGCGCAACACATATTGACTTGCCGGAAGATATAGCCGGCATGGATGTTGAGGCGGCAACACCGCTTAAAACGAATGAACGTCCACATACAATGGCCAGTCAAAGTATAATTGAACAAGCCGCCCATATGATTGAAAAGGCCGAACACCCGCTTATCCTTGTCGGTAATGGTGTTAACCGGCAACATGCTGAGAATGAATTGCAAGCGTTTATCGAAAAAATGCAAATACCGGCTGTCCACTCATTCATGGGTAAAGGGTCCGTTTCATGGGAAAACGACTTGAGTCTTCTGACAGCCGGTATAAGCGGAAATGATTACATCACATGCGGCTTTAACGGTGCTGATTTAATTATGACCATCGGATTTGATATGGCCGAATATCCGCCGAAAAACTGGAATCGCCAAAACCATCCAATCATCCATATTGACACCGAAGAGGCTGAGACGGATGCCAATTATCCGGTTGCATTTAACGTTTTAGGGGACATCCCGGCAAACCTTAAGCAGCTTACTGAAAAAATCAGCCCGCAAAAACGTGATATCGATTGGGTAGCTAATGTGAGAGAACAAGCCCTGAATGAGCTGAAGGAATTTGAAGATGATTCCCATTTTCCAATCAAGCCGCAAAAGATTATTTCTGATTTACGACATGTGCTCAATGAATCGGATATCGCCATATCAGATGTCGGCGCCCATAAAATGTGGATGGCCAGGATGTATCATGCCCATGAGCCAAATACGTGCCTGATTTCCAATGGACTCGCCTCAATGGGGGTTGCCGTCCCAAGCGCGATTGCAGCTAAAATGGTTCATCCGGAACGAAATGTTGTGGCTGTTTGTGGCGATGGTTCATTTCAAATGACCGGTGCTGAATTGGAAACAGCCATACGCCTCAACCTGCCGATCATTGTTCTGATGTGGCGGGATGATGGCTATGGACTAATTGAATGGCATCAATTAAAACATTTTGACCGGTCATCCTATATCAAATTTGGCAACCCCGACTATCAACAGCTTGCAGCATCATACGGGTTTGAGCCTATGAAAATTACCAGTACTGACGAATTAAAACCGGCATTGGAAAAAGCCGTTTCCATGAATAAACCGGTGTTCATTGATTGCCCGGTTGACTACAGTGAAAACATGAAATTAACCGAGAAACTTGGCGACATCATCTGCTAAAACCCTGGGAAAAAAAGGAGGAGACGACATGATCGGTTCAATTATTGATGGTCAGGACTTCAATGCCAGCGACAATTCGCTGCACGTTACAAATCCTTATAATGGAGAGGCGATTGCAGAAATTGCTTTAGCATCCGATGAAGAATTCGAAAAAGCTGTCACGAGCGCGTACGAAACATTCCATCAGACCATGAAAGATATGCCGGCACACGAGCGATCGGATATCTTGCGGAAAACCGCTGATTTAATGGAAGAAAATACAGAAGAATTTGCTCAAACGATTATGGAAGAGGCGGGCAAACCGATTCATTTCAGCCGCGGTGAAGTGCAGCGTGCCATTCAGGTTCTCCGTTTCGCTTCCGAGGAGGCAAAACATATAACCGGCGAAGTTATTCCAATGGATGCTGCCATCGATGGAGATGGGCGCCTCGGGCTTGTTAAACGATTTCCGCTCGGTGTCGTTGCTGCGATCACGCCGTTTAATTTTCCATTGAATTTGTCACTGCATAAAATTGCACCGGCCATCGCAGCAGGCAACACGGTTATTTTTAAACCGGCTGAAAAAACACCTGTTTCGGCCTATAAACTGGCCAAACTGTTTCATGAAGCCGGACTGCCTGGTGGCGTGCTGAATTTGCTTATGGGAACCGGTGAAATCGGTGAAGGGCTTGTCACACATGATAAAGTGCATAAAATATCCTTTACCGGAAGTTTGCCGGTCGGAAAGTCAATCAAAGAATCAGCCGGCTTTAAAAAAGTGACACTTGAACTGGGCTCCAACTCACCAAACATCATATTTAATGATGCCAATATTAATGAAGCCGCCAAGATGCTTGTCAAAGGTGCCTTTTCCTTTTCCGGACAAGTATGCATTTCGGCACAGCGCGTTTATGTACAAAAAGACGTCTATGAGCCTTTCCTTAAAGAGTACATTAAACAAACAGAAGAATTGACGATTGGCGATCCCGCTGATGAAGATACGAACATTGGCCCAATGATCTCTGAAGACGAGGCCAAACGTGCCAAACAATGGATTGATGATGCAACTGAAAATGGCGCCATTATTGAAGCTGGCGGTGAACGGGACGGAACCATTTTACAACCAACCATTATGACGAATGTTGAAAGCAACATGAAAATAATTGCCGATGAAGTTTTTGCACCGATTGTCTCGGTTATTCCATTCGATACTGAGGAAGATGTTATCGCTTATTCCAATGATTCGATTTATGGTCTGCAGGCAGGTGTGTTTACGAAAAATCTGGACAGGGCACTGAGAGTAGCGGATCAGCTTGAGATGGGCGGTGTCTGGATTAACGAAATTTCAACATACCGGCAGGATAACCATCCATATGGCGGTGTGAAACAAAGTGGTATAGGCAGAGAAGGCGTCAAATATGCCGTGGAAGACATGACCGAACCGAAATTCATTGGATTTAAACTGAAAGAATAACAAATTTCAATTAGCAGCAGGCTTCTGATAATAAGAGCCTGCTGCTTATTACTGTTTCTTAATAATCTCCTTGAATACTTTAATAAAGTCCTCCGGCGAATCCTTTACCGTATAAACCATTACGCCTTTGCTTGTATGCAAATACAAAAGACCTCCCTTACCATCAACTTGGCGGTATGACATGTCCCAGACTTTTTCAATCGGAAATTCATGGTGCTTGCTGGCAATTCGATCTTCATACATATACAGAATGCGATCGTCTTCAATATAGCTTTTGCCGACACTCGTCATTTCCCGTTCCACTTTGATATATGGCTGTTTAGCAATCAGCGTCATTGAGATTCCCTCCAATAAAGTTCTGCTAAACTAAAGATTTTCCAAAAACACCCGGATAACGTCAGCCCCGCCAATAAATGTACCTAATGAACTTCCAATGTTTGCCAAAACAACAATCAGGAGAATGCGTGTCACTTTGTTATGCCAGAATCCCTTCACACTATGAACATCCTCGGATAATTCCTCAAAATCACTTACATGCGGTTTACGAATCAAGGCCTGGACAATACCGGCAAACCAGCCTGCCGCAATCAAGGGATTCAATGATGATATTGGGGCCGCGAGAAAAGCTGTTAATATCGTCAATGGATGTCCTAAAGCAATGGCTGTCCCAATGGCCGACAGACTTCCATTCCATAAAATCCAGCTGACCGTTTGCTGCCATCCTGCCGCAGGATTTGTAAAGAATGTATAAGCGATAATGGAGATGATTAAAATCGGGATTGCCCAGGCAATGATTTTGGGTGCCTTTGATTTAGGCGGCCGTTTATTGAGCTGATTTAAGTCATGCTCTTTTCTGATTTCATTTGTAATACCCGGGACATGTGCCGCACCAAGCACCGCAACAACTTTATCGCCCGGTGCTTGTCTGATTTTTTGGGAAAGATATTGGTCTCGTTCATCGATCAATGGTTTTTTCAACCTTGGAAAATGCTCGGTGAACTCTTCCAGCATACTATCCAGCATATCTTTTGATTTGAGTTTTTCCAATTCCTCTTCCGAAATCGTTTCCTTGCTGAAAATACTGCCAATCACCTGCATAAGCAGCATCGCTTTTCCTTTAAAACCAAGATTCCCCCAGATGCGGGAAAAAGTAATCTGGATATTACGGTCGGCCAGCACCAGCTCTGCATCAATCTTTTTCGATGACTCAATCCCCTGAATCATTTCCTGTCCCGGATTGATACCGAACTGTTTAGCCATGCGTTTCTGGAATGAAGAAATGGCCAGATTCATCAGCAATAGCGTCGCTTTTTTCTCCTTTATAACCTGGAATATGTCCATGTTTTTCCATTTGTTGCCTTCTGTAACGTACCGCTGTTTATCCAATTCGACACAAACAGCATCCGGCTGTTCCGCTTCTATCACTTCTTTGACCTGTTCGGCACTATTTTTGGACACATGTGCCGTACCAATCAATATATACTCTTTATGATCCAGATGGATTCGCATAATATTCTCTTCGGACATGTCATAAACTCCTGTCAAAAACACTTTTATCATGTTACACAAACACTATTATAGCCTGTCTCAAAATTTATGCCAAACAAGAAAGCGGCTTAAGATAGATACCTCTAATCAACAAACAAAAAACCCGGTGCAAGACCAGGTCTCCCTTATCAAGCCATCCACTTCGGCGGAATGTTCTTATCCCAGTAAATTTCGCCGATGTCATGGTGCTTCTCAAAGCCGTCACTGCTTACGTGATAGTGAAAATTGAACCAGTATCCTTCCGCGGGACGTTTCTCACGTCTGACGTCAAATCTGGCAATATCTTTCCCATTCCGTTCGTCATAAATATTAAAAATGCGTTCACCAAATCCCTGTGACGGCTGCTCCGTGATGCTGTAATACTGAAAATCTTCCGTAGCTGTCTCTTTCAGAATGTGATGAAGTGCTTCTTCTATTTTCGGCAAAATATCTTCCTGCAATTCATCCTCCACTTTGTTTGCAATACGCGGCCCCATTTTAAGCATTGCCTGTTCTGTTGCCTTCTCACTTAGTACCAGCATTGGATCAAATACCGGGAGTTCAACATGGAATTCAGGCAAGTCTGCGGTCTGTATTGCTGGTTCATCACTCTCCGTTACATCTGTTTTGGAATCAGCATCTACTTCTTCTTTCTTTTGTTCTGCTTCAGCATCTGCATCAAATTCCGGGATATATAACCCTAACGTAATAACGGCGATAATCGCTACAAAAATCTTCTGCATCCAAAGCTTCATCGTCATTATTCCCTTCTTGTTCTTCTACTGAAATTTTATCACTTATCAGATAAATATGCTATATGATTTAGGATATTTAACGGAAGTGAAACACGATTTACATAATTTTGCCGTCTGTAATCACCTTTTTCTGATTTAGCTTCATTTTCTGCTAAGCATAGCTTCCCTTCAACTAAATTCTACTATTTTGAGCTGACGTATCAACTACCAGTGTTTTCATGATTTCGAATGTTTTAGCGATAACTTATACGGGAAACGCTTTTATAACTAATCGTGTCAAAGGAGCAGTTAATCATGGAAAAGATTCTTTTCATCCAAACAGGAAGTGGAATAGACGTTCATGGCCAAAACATCACAAAAGCTTCCGTTCGTGCCGTTGAAGATGCGATTTTAGCTAATTCAATGCCCGGAATTGAAAATAGTCTCCCGAATGGTAAGATTGAAAATATGAAGGTGAATGTCCGATTGGCCGTACCGCTTGATCGTGATCAATTGAATATTGAACAAGTCAAAGGTGCCATCCCATACGGATCTGTTACAACTGATGTGACAGATGGCGGAATGGCCACTTCGAGCGGAATTATGCTGGATGAGAAAGATGACGAAAATGATTTAATGTACATTGTTAATGCTGCAGTTGAAGTGGGTTATTAATGAATACCCCAGTCCCTCCTAGCCCTTCTTCCAATTAAGAAGGGCTTTCTGCATTTCGGGAAGTATTTTTTTCAAAAATACTTCCTTGTGTAACTGCAATCGAAAGTTTTGTGGAAAAGGGGGCATGGAAATATCGACAATTTTGTGGAATTTATGTTGGAAAAATTAGTGAGGAATCCCGAAACCAGAATTCCTCCTTGTTTATTAAAATTCATGCCCTGCCAATGTTGTTGCGATGGCATCCTCAATTTCTGTATCCGAGCTTCCCAAATAGTTATTAAACATGATGGAAAACACAAGTTCTCTTCCGTCTTGTGAGCTTACGTACCCTGAAAGTGCTGAAACCCCTGTCAATGAGCCAGTCTTGGCGACGACATTTCCTTCTGCAGGAGCCTCTGTCATCCTGTATCTAAGTGTACCGCCAACGAAGCGTTCCTCTGCACCTGCGACAGGCAAGGAGTTTTCAAATGCCGGAAACCAGCTTTCATCTTTGGCAGCCGTTAAAAATGCTGTTAGCTCATTTGCAGGAATCATGTTTTTATGCGACATTCCTGATCCGTCACGTAACAGTATCGTATCACTGTCCAATCCAAAATCTGTTATGACATCTTCAATGACATCAATCCCTGCATCCCAACTTCCTTCATCATGCAACACTCTGCCCATTTCTTTCGTTAAAATTTCACCATGACCATTATTGCTCAGCTTCATGAATGGGATAAAAAGTTCTTCCAACGGCATAGATTTCCTGGAAGTAAGAACGGTAGCATCTTCAGGTGCCATCACACCCGTTTTGACATCGCTATTACCGATGAATCTCACTCCATTTTCCTCGAGTGATTTTTTGAAAACATCAAGGGCATATCCAGTCGGCTCCCAAACCGACACCCAAGACCTGGACATCGTACCATCCACTGGAATCGTTCCTTCAACGACAATTTCATTTGTTCCATGCTCACGCTCAATTGATATATCCTTGCTCTCTCCGGCAGCAACTGTCTCCGTATTATTAATGATTGTGACATAATCAGTTGCTGGGGTAACCGTAACACCCGCTTCATTACCAGTTTCATCGGCAGGATGAGCTTCAACAATCACGGTGCCCGCATCATAATCTTCATTCGGTGACAGCGTTAAAGCTGACACTTGTGCACCCGTGTAATACGGCTCGTCCGACCAGTTCAAATCAAGAGACAGGCGCACATCATCGTACCAGGTGTCATCACCGACCAGGTCGCCATGAATATTTTTAATACCCCTTTTTTTTAAGTCTGCTGCAAATTGATCAAGGTCCTCCTTCATTAGTGTCGGATCACCTTTTCCTTTCAAATACAAATCCCCATGAAGAACTTTCCCTCGCACATCACCATCCGTCAGCAATTCAGTTGAAAATTGATACTCCGGCCCTAGTGTTTCCATCGCTGCTGCACCGGACAGCAACTTCATGTTTGAGGCTGGGTGAAGACGCTGATCGCCATTACGTTCATACAAAAGATCCCCGCCATCCGCTTCTCGGACACTCACACTCATACTTGTGCCGTCCAGACTATTATGATTCAGAATCGCATCAAGCTTGTCTGCCAGTTCTTCATGTGCATCTGCTGTTTGTATTTCTTCTGATTCATCAGACCTTTCTGCCGGTTCTTTGGATGCTGTTACGAAAGATTGCTCCTGATTAGCAAATGGCAGAAACACAACCATTGCCAACAAGAAAAATAGAAACAATTTCTTCCCGTAATCTTTCATAATCACGTTATCATCACACCCTTTATTATTTTAAATACTTTAATTGTAACAAAATTCATCGACAGTTTGGCCAATTTTTAGAAAAGTCATTCTTTTAACCTATGGATGAAGTAAATTTTAGGAAGAACGAATCAGATAGCGAAAAGAAGGTATCAAGCAGGACTGGAAAAACTATTTGAAGAAACGAGTGCTAACGAAATAATCATCAACTCGCAAATCTATGACCATAAAAGTCCACGTTTTATAACCAATCAACAATGACAAAATGTGGTGCTTGATACAAATCCCCTGAGATTATGCAAATAATTCATATTTTAGTGAAGAGTTGTTTTAACAAAGCTTTTCTTTTATAATTCACTATAAATCCATTAATGATGAAACGAATCCTTCTGCCATTACAGATAATGTTGCCATTACGACTGCAAGCGTACTAACTCCCAAAATCGTCCAAATAAACACTTGACTTCTTGAGGCCCCAAGAGTCGTCATTGTACCAGCACCAACCTGGCTACTAAACAAAATAGATGATAAAAAGCACACTCCGGTTGCTCCAAAACGATCGAAAGTTCTTTTTATTCGAGGATTAATTCCCATGGGCGTTTTTTCTCTCCTGCGAACTTTATTATATATGGTGTTAAAAAGTTTGTTGATTTCAGCACCAAAAAACATAAAAAGAAGGACACTCATTGCATTCCCGAGAATGGCTACGATTAATACTGCAAAAGGCGGAAAATTGAAAACGATGATTGCCGTTGGAACAGTTAAAAAAACTTCAAGGAAAGGAATCATACTTACAAAAAAAATAAAGATACACTGAAGAAAAACGTTTTCCATATAAGTACCTGCCTTTTTCCTAATTAAGTCAATTGACTTAGAAAGATTATAATACAACTGACTTAAAAAATCAAGGGAGTTATAATATGCCAAAAAAAATAGATCATGCTGAAAGAAAAGATCAAATTGTAGAAGCAGCGTTTCGCATCATTCATTATTATGGTTTCGAAAAAACGACATTACGCGTAATTGCCAAAGAAGCAAAATTATCTTTAGGTTCTGTTCAACATTTTTTTCCAAAACAAAAAGATATATATATGTACGCAATGGACGTTATCTATAAAAGATTTGAGGAGAGAATGAAAAAGGTAGAACAGGCAGATCAGGGGGTTTTTGAAAACGCGGTTCGTATGATAAAACAGATTGTTCAAGTTAATACAGAAGAAGAAAGAATTGAAAATGATATATGGGTGAAATTTTCCTTAATGGCAACTATGAACTCGGACTACCAGGGATCAAAGAACGAATTTCGAGAAATAAACCTTAATTTTGCAAAGGATATCTTAAGGATGCTTCATAATAATGGGTATATTCAAAATCCCATAAATATTGAGGACAGCGCAAATTCCTTAATTATATTCATCCACGGTTTAGTATTTGAATCTGTCATTTATGCCAATTTATACAACGATCAAGTTGTTGAAAAAGAGGTCAGAGAATATTTACAAAGGATCAATAACTAAAAGATGATCTACTGTGAACCTCTCCACCTAAATCCGAGATTTTGATGGAGCATCCCTTATCTTGAATAAACCACAAAACCCAGCTGTGTAACCCCTTACAGAATTACTGCGCCGAATGAAGGGCAATTAACGAAGACAAGGTCTGTTGTGTCTTTTTGACAATTCAGGAATTGTCCCTCCATTGCTCTTATCAAACCGTCGGCAAAGAATAAAACCTCTACCCAGAGTCATTCACCGGGTAGAGATTTTATTTTTCAATTTTCTACTGATCAGAAGGTATCCTTTTGCTTACCTTATTATATAGTTTTATTCAAAGCTTGTCCCAGCCACTGCCTACAATGATATGATAACATCTTTTCTCAGCCTGATTTTTCTATTGGGGAACAAGCTTATATTCTCTTACTTCTTAACTGTGCCTGTCTCCGTTGGATGTACGCCATGACGGTAATAGTCCTTATACTCAGGCTTCATTGGTTTTTGTCCACGGATGATGTCGGCAGCTTTTTCTGCCAGCATTAACACCGGTGCATGAATATTTCCATTCGTCGTATGCGGCATAGCAGACGCATCCACAACCCGTACGTTGTCCAAGCCATGAACCTTCATGGTCAGCGGATCGACGACAGCCATCGGATCAGTTGCAGGACCCATTTTTGCCGTACAGGATGGATGGAGTGCCGTTTCCGCGTCATTCGCTACCCATTCCAGTATTTCCTCATCTGTTTGAACAGAAGGACCAGGTGAAATTTCACCTGTACTGTAAGGCGCTAACGCTGGCTGAGAAAGGATCTCCCGCGAAACGCGTATTGCTTCAATCCACTCACGCCGATCCTCTTCGGTAGACAGATAGTTAAATATGATACTTGGATGTTGAAAAGGATCACGCGAACGGATCTTCAGGCTTCCTCGGGAGTTGGAGTACATCGGTCCAACATGTACTTGGAATCCATGCTCCGTGTCTGCTTTTTGCCCATCATATCGCACTGCAAGCGGAAGGAAATGGAACATCAAATTCGGGTAATCCACCTCTTCATTCGAACGGGCGAATCCGCCCCCTTCAAAGTGGTTCGATGCTGCCGGGCCAGTACGTCCAAGCAGCCATTGCAAGCCGATCCAAGGCATTTTTGCTTTATTTAAGCTTGGCTGTTCGGAAACAGGCCGCGGACAAGCGTGCTGAATATATACTTCGAGATGATCCTCAAGGTTTTCACCTACACCCGACAAGTCAACGACGGGGTCAATGCCAAGTGAGCGCAGATGGTCTGCGTCTCCTACACCGGACAATTGAAGCAGCTGCGGTGTGTTGAATGCACCACCGGCAAGGATCACTTCACCCGCGTTAACATGATAAGTTTTTCCATTCTTTTGGTATGTCACGCCATTCGCTCGAGTACCATCAAAATTAATAATGGTAACAAAAGCACGCGTCTCGACTGTAAGGTTTTTGCGTCGCATCACAGGTCGCAAATACGCTCCTGAAGCGGAAACCCGCCTTCCGTTATGCACATGGCTGTCGAATGGTCCAAAGCCTTCTTGACGAAAACCATTTACATCGGGTGTTCTCGAGTAACCAGCCTCAACAGCTGCATCGAAAAAGGCTTGAAATAAAGGATTCGTTGCAGGACCGCGCTTTAATTTAACCGGACCATGGTGACCGCGGTACTCATCAGAGGAGTCTGCTCCAAAGGTTGTTTCCAATCGTTTAAAATACGGCAGACAATGCGCATAATCCCACGTTTCCATACCCGGATCAGCTCCCCACCGTTCATAATCCATCGGGTTGCCGCGCTGGTAAATCATGCCGTTGATGGAACTCGATCCCCCGAGTACTTTCCCCCGGGCATGTGCGACACGCCGTCCGTTCATATAAGGCTCAGAATCCGTAGAATAGATCCAGTCATAGAAGCGATTGCCTGACGGGAACATCAAAGCTGCCGGCATTTGAATAAATAGATCCCAAAAATAATCACTGCGCCCCGCTTCCAGAACAAGAACACTGTTTGACTTATCTTGACTTAGACGGTTGCCGAGCACCGAACCCGCACTACCGCCACCAACGATTACATAGTCGTATGTTTGATTCAACTGTAAAACCTCCTTAAAGATTGCTAAATGAAATACAGTGTGCAAAGGAATTTGAAAAGCGTTCATCATAAGCTTCCCTCGTTGTTAACACTGATTGGCAGGATTTTCGTTGTGCTCAGGCGAATCCAGCAATCTTGCAAACTATTTCATCTTCTTCGACTACTGTTTCAATCACTTCTTCATGCTAAGAATGTGTTATGACAGGTCTTGACCAATGAGCATTAACTTTTCCTCATTGATGAACATCTTTCGTCACTTCAACTGTATCATTCATGTTTTATTTTGTTAAATATATTTTTAACATATGAAATAAAATAAATATAACATTGCTTTTTAAACTTGTAAAATCTTGAGGCAGTATTCTATAAAGGACCCCTGAAGAGGTGACGAAACACAGCCTGGAAACTTAATGTAAAAGAGCTCTAAACCTTCCTGTAAAAAAGCTTAGAGCTATTGTTTATAAAGTATTAATTTAACATTACTTTCTCAGGCAACATCTATTCGTTTCAGTATAGAGTCATTATTGAGTACAGATAAGACGTAATAGACCATTTCAGTTAGTAAGACGTATTTCAATGACACGGTTTTCAGAGTTAAAAATTATTTGAACCACTGAATAGCTTCAGGTTGTTTGTTACGGTAAATATGCTTAACTTCGGTATATTCCGCCATACCTTCATGACCAAGTTCACGGCCAATGCCTGATTGCTTATAACCACCCCACGGTGCTTGTGCAAAATAAGGATGGAAGTCATTGATCCAAACGGTACCCAAACGCAGGTGCGCTGCGACAAATTCAGCCTTATCCAGATCTTCTGTCCAGACAGCACCAGCCAAACCATAAATCGTATTGTTTGCTAATTTGACAGCTTCCTCTTTCGATTGAAAGGTTTCTACTGTCAATACCGGTCCGAACACTTCTTCTTGGACAATCCGCATATCACTTGTACAGTTTGTAAAAATAGTGGGTAAATAGAAAAAGCCGTCTTGCAACTCAGGAACATCAGGACGCTGTCCGCCAACAGCTAGTGTGGCTCCTTCTTTTTGACCTATTTCCACATATTGTTCAACTTTCGCACGGTGTTCTTCGGAAATCAGCGGACCACATTGTGTGCTTTCATCGAAGCCATTACCCAATTTGATTCGTTTAGTTCGTTCAACGAGTGCTTCAACAAACGCATCATGAATACTTTCTTCAACTAAAAGCCTGGATCCCGCAGAGCAAACTTGGCCTGCGTGGAAAAATACAGCATTTAACGCCTGATCAACCGCTGTTGTAAAATCAGCATCGGCAAAAACGATATTCGGATTCTTTCCGCCGAGCTCAAGTGCGATTTTTTTTACATTATGACTAGCTGCTTGCATGATTGTTTTTCCTGTCTCAATACCACCGGTAAATGAAATTAAATCAACGTCGCGATTAACAGCTAGTTCTGCACCTGTAGATGCCCCAGGACCAAGTACTAAGTTGGCTGCACCCCTCTGGTATACAACCTCTTCTTATTAGTTTCAAAAGACTTTAAACTTGTGTTAACGTGTAATCTCACTCGTTTCATAACAATGGTGTTACCGCAGCCAAAGCCGGTGCGATCTTCCACGCAGCTTGTAATAAAGGATAATTCCATGGTGTGATTTGACCACAAACACCGACAGGCTCGCGAACGACCTTACTTTCAGTGGCTGGTATCGGGGATTGAATGACGTCACCACCATCTTTATCCGCTAAGCCACCGAAATAAAGAAAAACATTAGCAATGTCCGCCATATCATCACGGCTTTCCTGGACTGTTTTACCTGTATCCCTTGTCTCCAATTCAGCCAGCTCTTGTAAGTCTCGACGAATCAAGGTACCTATTCTGTAAACGAGTTCACCGCGTTCATTGGCAGGCAAAGTGCGCCAGCTGCTTTCGTCAAATGCAAGCCTTGCTGCTCGAATGGCTGCTCGAGTGTCTTTTTCATTTCCTTCTGCAGCAGTTGCAATGATTTCTTGATTATAAGGGTTCACGATATCTCGCGTGTCCCCGGATTGGGCGTTTACCCAATCGCCATTAATAAACATTTTTTGTAAGCTCAAATCATCACTCCTTTGCAATATCTTAATTGTTAAATATATTAAATTAAAATTTAATATTGTTAATAAGATTAGCCTATCAGTACGCTTATTTATTTGTCAAACTTTGAAAAATATAAAATCCTTCCATCGTTGATAAGACAACAATGAGACGGGATGAAATAAATTTTAGGATTTGACAAAACAATTTCTTCCGTTATTCTGTTAAATAGAGTTTTTTTATTAAAAAATTATTTAATTTATTTAACAAAAAGGAGGGGATGAAGGATCCAACGAAACCCGAAAATTAGCTAATAGCACTCCTGGCAAAAGTGTTTTCTTTCTCAGGTAGACGTTTGCCTAAATTATACTAGAAAAGGTGTATGTTATTTAATGCGTTTTTTAGAAAAAGGTCAATTGATTGTATTTACCCGTTTTACTTTTGTCTTGCAGCTTGCGTTCAAATAATGCAAGTGATGAATCGAGCAGTTCAAGTGATGAATCTAATGAAAATAATAGCAAAATCACTATTGGACAGATTAATTGGCCTGAAAATATTGCAGTTACGAATATGTGGAAGGCTATACTGGAGAATGAGGGTTATGACGTGGAATTAACACTTGTTGAAATGGGTCCTCAGATGGCCTCTTTAGCTGAAGGGGATTTAGATATTGCCCCTGAAATTTGGTTACCGGTACAGGATAAGAGTTATTATGAAGAGTATAAAGACAGTGTTGATTTTGCGGAAGACCCTTGGTATGAAAATGGGAAAGTTGGATTGGCCGTTCCGGAATATATGGATGATATAAATAGCATTGAAGATTTAAATGAAAACAAAGATAAATTCAATGGTGAAATAACAGGATTTGAGCCTGGGGCGGGAACAATGATAACAACGGAAGAAATGATCGATGCATACGATCTTGATTATGAGCTGGGGTGAGAGCAGTGAAGCAGCAATGATTGCATCCATTAGGAGTGCAGTGAGCCAAGAGACCTATCGTTGCACCGTTATGGAAACCGCATTATGTGTTTTCTGAAATGGACTTGAAGTTTTTGGATGATCCTGAAAAAAGCTTTGGTGAAACAGAAAAAATTTATATGGCAACCCGTGAAGGATTTGCCTCAGACTATGAGGAAGTAAATAAATGGATGAGAAATTGGAAATTGAGTGACGATCAACTTGGGGAATTAATGATTGATGTCAAAGAGAATGAAGATGATCCTATTAAAGGTGCGCAAAAATGGGTGGAAGAGAATCAGGATACCGTTGATGAATGGATGGAATAAACATAAGGGAAAGAGACGATCTCATGCTGAGAATCGTCTCTTTTCTAAATTAAGGACGTTTTTTGTCAGGAATTCTATTAATATAGCTCTCCGATTTTTGTACAATGAAACTCACTCCAGCAGCCGCCTGCCCTATAGATGCAATTAGATAATCATAACTTGTTTAAGAATTTTTAAATAGCACATTATCTGTATCCGATGTACAGCATTTTGTCCGCACGTATATTACAGTTGGGGCCTTGACACTGTTTGAATTTAGTTGACATCATGTAATTGTTCATTATAAATGGAAAAAACATTAAATTAAATTATAACGAATTAATAGTGAAAGTATATCAATTGCTCTTATTTCCTCGGAAAAGAGGTGCCACAATGGAAGGTAATGGGAATAACTTTAATTATGAAAACGACAAAGAAAAAATCGACCAAGCTGAAATATGATGATAATACAATTTCAGAAACGATGGAACTTTATGGTGTTTACCCTCGGTTGACGTTTGTATGGAATGATGTATTTTAAACATCAGCCAATCACCCTGGATGAAATGAAAGAAGAACTTGGTATGAGTAAACCAAGCATGAGTGACATCTGTTAGAGCTTCAGGATATCAATATCGTTCAAAAAGTATGGCAGAAGGGATCGAGAAAGATTCATTCATAGGTGAGAAATTTTCTTAATTATTTCTCACATTTTTTTGGCATGAATGAAGGAATAAATAATGTATTATATGTTTTTCAACGCTCAAAAACAACTCAACGAAGTGATTGAAAAACAATGAAACAGATGAAACATTACGGAAAGAGCTATACTGGATTACCAACAACTCGATAAACGCCAAGATAATCATTGCTGGAGATCTTACAAATCGCGGAGTATAACTATATACGCGTAGAAGATGAAATGAAAGGATTAGTTAATAAAACGTCGTTTAGATTACCTGAGCTGCTCTCTCTCCAAGCCTCTGCTATCTTAAGCCATGTTATAACCGAATGGCTTTTGGCCACTTTTGATTATAAATAAGCCCGCAGAGATGGTAAATACCAATCCATGGACTGTGGCAGCCTCAAATTTTATACTTTAAAAAAGGCAGGTGTTACCCTGCCCGAGTCATTCCCCGATCGTATTCTCCACGTTCAAATAGCCCGCACCGTACACATTCGGATCCTTATCCGTCCAGACATCAGCTCCATTTTTCAAAAGGTCTTTCAATTCATCAGGAGAAGCATCCGGGTATGCCTGTTTCATTAAAGCAACGGCTCCCGCACAAATTGGCGTTGCCATAGAGGTTCCTGACAGCATGAAATAATCATTTTCAACACGACTTCCGCTTTGTGTTTTATCGAGATACGAATTAGGTGCACGCAGCGAAACAATATCAACACCTGGCGCCAATATATCAGGCTTTACCTTACCATAAACCGTCGGGCCTCTTCCGGAAAATTCAGCCACCGTGTCATCGTCACGAGTTTCGGCAGTGTCCTGATCGTCAAGCGCACCAACTGTAATGACCTGATCACTTACACCTGGACTGGCAATACTCTGTGGTTCCGGCCCCGAGTTTCCGGCGGCAACACACATGACAATGCCCGCTTCCCAAGCTTTTTCAACCACTTTTACCATCGGATCATCATCCTCATTGTTGTAAGAACCGGGGTCACTGCCAAGCGACATACTGATGACATCAATCGGATCATCCGGATTATTTTCATTGTATTGAATACACCACTCGACCCCTCTCATAACGGTTTCCAGTGATCCGGATCCCATCTTATTCAAAACTTTCACACCGATGAGATCCGCCTGATGAGCAGGTGCCCGGTACTGTCCTGAGGAAGCTGCTCCATCCCCCGCTGCGTCGCCTGCACAATGTGTGCCATGACCGTTATCATCATACGGTTCAGTCTGGTCATCGACGAGATCAGCGAACGCTTTAATCCGACCGGACAGATCCTGATGCGGATGAATGCCTGTATCAATAATTGCAATCGATACATTTTCGCCCGTTAACTCCGTATCATTATAAACGATGTCCCGGGCATTGATCGTATCTGTTGCCACGTCCAGCAGTGCATGAACTTTACGGTTCATATACACCCGCTTAATCGAATGGCAACTGGCCAAAAGATCCTCAAGCCCTTTAGGTGTCACATCCACACTGCAGCAGGAAATCCGCGGAAATTCATGGCGGAATTTATGACGTATACCTCTGTCCGTTACTTGCCTGACCTCCGAACAACCCGCGTGATGCTGGCCATGCTCAAATTCTATAACCAGCGGAAGTTTCCTTAACCGTTTAAACGATCCCTCCAGCAATTTATGCAAGAAACAAGGTGTTCGTTTGAATGGACGGTGTAATTTCAGTATTTGATTTCGAAGTTCCTTATCTACTTTATTCGTATTCCCCCGAACCATTTGAATCATTGAATAACTAAACATTATGCCACCACCTTTCACTTTTATGTGTATGAAAGATTAGTGACACAGCAAACGGTACGCGCACATTCGGAAAGAAAACAGGCTAATCGAATAGTTAAAGTTTCACTTGATAAGTACGGCAAATCTGGTAAAATAATGGTCAACTTTTATCAGGGAGGCGCATGCTATGTTTTTATTCGAGATTGACGAAGAAATCGCATTGAAGCATCTGGAGGTTCACGATGCGGCTCCTTTATTCCGGCTGACGGATGAATCAAGGACTACGCTGCGTCCGTGGCTGGCGTGGGTTGACCATACGAAAACAGTTGAAGACTCGAAAACGTTTATTGAATCAGCATTGAAGCAGTTTGCTGACAAAAGGGGGCTTACGACCGGGATTTTATATCATGGCGAGCTTGCCGGTGTTGTCGGTTTTAATCATTTAGACAGGAAGAATAACATTGGCGTAATCGGCTATTGGCTGGGCAGCAAATACGTGGGAAAAGGGATTATGACGCGTGCTGTCAGCGGACTGATTGATTATGCTTTTTATTCACTCGGTTTAAATCGGATCGAAATACGAGCAGCCTCCGCCAATAAACAAAGCCGGGCGATACCAGAAAGGCTGGGGTTTGTACAGGAAGGACAACTAAGACAGACGGAATGGCTTTATAACCATTATGTTGATCATGTCGTATATGGAATGCTGGCGCATGAATGGAGAGAAAAATAGGAGCATGCGGGCTGTATAATGCGCCCGCATGCTCCTATTTTTCTGCCTTTTCATAGAGTTCATCAAAGTGTTTGACCATTTCAAAGTCCAGATCAGTCAGCCCTTTCATTTGCCATGATGATATCTTCATCGTAACGATTTTATAATCAATGGATATGAACGGGTGGTGATTTTTACTTTCTGCATATTCGGCAACCTTACTAACAAAGCGGACACCGTTCAGATAATCCTTGAAACGATAGCGGCGTCCAATCCACTTTTCATCGAGCCGTTTCCAGTCGGGCAGGGTTTCCAATTCCTTTTCAATTTGCTCTTCACTTAAACGTTCCATTTTAATCCTCCATTCATTTATTATGCATCCGTATCTTGTTGTTATCTATAGTTTAACAAATTTTAACGTTATAAACAGCCAATCAACATATTATCCACAAATCATCCACAAAATTTTGGGGATAACTTAATGAATAAATGTAATTTGCCAGCAAAAGCTACCACTAGGAAGGATGGGGATGAATGAATGAGTGAACAACAACTATACGATGAAATTTTAAAGCAAAAAGAACAATTACAAAATCTTCTGCAAGAACACTGGGAGTTATATTCCAGCATGGACACATGGTTTTTCTGGTTTAATCTCGCAACAATTATTATTCCGCTTATCATTCTCTACTTTTTAATAGACAGAAGACGATTGTTTGAAATCTGTTTTTATGGCTACACCGCTCACATATTATGGCTAAATACGGATATTGTATTATCAAATAACAATTATCTTACCCATCCGCACAGCATTTCACACATTCTTCCACAAGGGTTTACGATAACAGCGGTTCTTTTTCCGGTTGTCTTTATGCTGTTGTATCAGTATTGTACCAATAACGAAAAGAACTTCTACCTATATGCTATTATTGTCAGTATCATTTTTGCTTGCGGGGCAGGGGGTATTTCAGGATTTGTTGATCTGCTCAGGATGCATAAGGGCATGAATTTCTTTTATTTAACATTGATTGACATCGTAATTGCCTTTATCGCTTTATGGGCTACAAAACTATTCCAGAGAATAAAACATCGGACGAAACAAACCTCGTTTAACAGGAAGGCCGACGAAAAATAAAGAAACTTAATTCCCGTTTAACGGTCAAGCTCTAAAAAGGTTGTCAAGGTTGTCCGCCAGCCTGCATATGTATTAAATACAATACAATGGAGGTGTTCTCCAATGCGGACGATGAATATGTCAAAATGGATCTGTTATGCGGTTGGTTATGTATTTTTGACTTCCGGGGTTCTCAAGCTTGTCGTCAGTGATTTTAAAGCAACATTTATGAGTCTTGGGCTGCCGTTTCCGGAGACAATGTTGTTTCTGGTTGCCATAACTGAAATAGCCTGCAGTGCGTTCATAATATCCCGTTTGTATGTTAGACAAGCTGCTGCCCCACTTATTCTAATTATGCTTGGTGCTATTTTTCTGACTAAACTGCCGATCCTAATGAATCAGGGGTTTTTGCAATTTGCCTTTGACGCACGTCTTGATATCATCATGCTTATCTTATTACTCCTGCTCTGGCAGCATAGGCCGACTAAACAGCTGTAACACGACGAATATCCACAAAGTTATCCACATATGCACAAATGTTCGCAGTTATTTTGTTATGGAATTAATATTCCGTACTATATATGGATGTTATCTACATTTTATTCACAGATTGTGGATAACCAATGTATAAAAAGCTATCCTTTAACAAGAGGATAGCTTTTTATACCCATTTTGGATCTGTTAGTGTTCCTCAGGCCTTGTTCCCTATTATCAGCAAAAATACTCCACTGAATTACCGCTGTTCAATCAGTTCAAATGTGGCTTCCTGCTTCTCACCGTCGCGGTAATAGGTAACCGTTATCGAATCACCAACCTCTTTCTCCTGATATAAAATCTTCCTCAGATCAATCATATTCATGACCTGTTCGCCGTCAACAGCCGTAATGACATCAAGTCTTTCCAGCCCTGCCCTGTCCGCCGGGGATCCGGCTTCAACTGTCCAGACATAGACACCGCCTTCCACCTCTTCCGGAAGATTTAAGGTGCTGCTCCATTCTGTTTGTGGCACTTCTTCAAGTGAGTAAATTTCAACACCCATATATGGACGCCTCACTTGGCCTGTCTGTTCCAGCTCATCTACAATTGGTTTGGCTGTATCAATCGGTATGGCAAAACCAATCCCTTCCACAGCTTCCTCATTGATCTTCATCGAATTAATGCCGATAAGCTGGCCATCAATATTGATTAAAGCGCCACCACTATTGCCGGGGTTAATTGCCGCATCGGTCTGAATAACTTCAGCCTGCCAATCAGCACGGCCATCCTGATTAAAATCCTGTGGAATCGTTCGCTGTGTCCCACTTATAACACCTTGTGTCACAGATCCCAGAAACATCCCCAACGGATTGCCAATTGCAATAGCCGGCTCACCAACGTTCACATTTTCCGATGTTCCCATATCAATTGTATCCTGTACGTGATCTCCAGGCATCTGCAACACCGCTAAGTCTGAAAATAAATCGCTTCCAAGAATTTCTGCTTCGACACGTGTATCATCCGAGAGCACTACTTCAACTGTATCTGACCCTTGAATGACATGATGGTTGGTAATGACATATGCCTGACCATCCGTGTTTTTGTAAATGACACCCGATCCTGATCCAGCTTCGGTTTGCTGTTGCCCTTCTTCCTGCTGCCAAAAGTCTCCTTGTCGCTGTATGTTGATTACACCTACGACTGCCGGACTGACCTCGTCTACCACTTCCGTTATTTGTGATGAAACATTGACGGAAACAAAACCAGCTGACTCAGGCTGCTGCGTATTAGTCCCATTTGTTTCTTCCTGTGAGGCATTCTCGTCCCCGGTCCAAGCTTCGGGGATCATATCCGACTCCATAATGCCAGGCAGTGCAATCAGCACAACAAGAATGCCGGTAACAGCCCCAATCAGAGCAGGTCTCAGCCAGTGCCGTTTCTTCGGTTGGTCCGATTGGTTATCATCATCAAAATAGCCCATTTAACCTTCTCCTTTATGTAAAGGATTTAAGACATCTTCTCACTATATAGTATTGCCTCAATACCAAAGATATTAACCAACTTCATATAAAGCTGTTGGGTTTTTTGGATCTGTATCACAAATATCAAGATTAATGCCGCGTTCTTTTAAAATATTGTCAACGGACATACGTGCCAAATCCTTCATATTATTATCCTGGCTTAAATGGGCTAAATAAATACGGTTGGTCCGATTACTGATTAAGTCACCAAGGGCAAGACCGCAATCTTCATTTGAAACATGACCGGAATCACTTAGAATACGGCGTTTAACATTCCAGGGATAACGCCCCATTCGCAGCATGCCCACATCATGATTGGCTTCAAATATGTAAGCATCTGCATCTTCCACTGTTCGCTTTATACGCTCTGATACATAACCTAAGTCTGTGACAAGTGCCACTTTCTTTCCATCATTCCGGAAAGTGAAAAACATGGGCTCAGCAGCATCGTGAGACACGCCAAACGATTCCACATCAATATCGCCAAATGTTTTCACTTCTTCCATCCCAAAATGAAACTTCTGATCAAGTGATACGTTACCAATGGCGTTTTCCATTGCATGCCATGTTTTTTCATTGGCGTATATGGGCAAATTGTACTTACGAGCGATAATACCAAGCCCTTTTATGTGATCACTATGTTCATGCGTCACCAGAATACCGGTCAGACTTGCCGGATCGACTGCCACTTCCCGAAACAGCCTGTCCATTTGTTTCCCGCTTAATCCGGCATCAATCAACAGTTTTTCCTTATCCGACTCAATATAAAAAGCATTTCCGGTACTGCCTGATGCCAGTACACTAAAACGTAATGCCATTCGATTTCACTCCGATTGCTGATTAGATGATAATTTTTCATTCAGATGTGCCAGTACAAAATCTGTCATGTCACTGTCATCATAGTTTTGTATTTTTTCGATTGCAAAAGATACAGCTCCTGTCAGAAATGTCAGTTCGTCATTAGGGGTTATTCGTGTTTCAATCGCATTGACATAGAAAGATTCATCATCATTGACCGTTATGGTCCATGTCGGTGAGAAAACCTGTTCACTCTCCAAAGGAATCCTTGTATGCAACCCCATATTGACGTTTGTTATCTCATCACCATTTTCCAGTCTGTTGCCATTAAATAGAGTTTGAATGGCCCTTCTCGGTTCAATTAACGATTCCTCTTCCCTCTCAGATGATTTATCATCTCCAAGCATTGTCTGTGTATAGAAAATCATTTCATTTGCGTCATTTAAATAAACAAGAACAATGCCGCTCTGATTATAATAAATCGGAAAATCATTTTTTTCCTGGAAAAAGATAAGAACGTTCATGTCCTGATTCCAGCTGCCAAATGTATAATTATCAGGGAGAAGGATATTGCTTTTCACCAGGTCACTTATCGTATCGCTATCTGCATCGTCAGGTATGGAGACGGGGTTTTCAAAAACGGATAAAATAAAGTTTTCATCAATAACTTCCGTCTCCTGGTTATCCATATCCTCAAAAAACGTCAGTTCTTCTTCCGTAAATGCCTTTTGATTTAATGGTAAGTTATGGCCGCTGAAATTCCCTTCAGGCAAATCGGCACTAATCGTAATATCTTCGGCTTCCAATTGTTCTTCAAATGTTAATTCCGGCGTATCCGGCAAAGCAAACTCCGATTCCTCTTGTTTATTGATCAGCATCATCAATAAATACATATTCAAAGCGAGAAAACAGAGGATAAATAACGTTTTAATCTGCTTCCATTGCATCCTCAGTTCCCTCCCTCTGCTGTGTTTTATTTTGAAAATCAATTTTTTGCCAGCTGCCACTGTAGTCCATAAACCAGGCCGGATACAATGTGATTGCATCAGCATTTCGCTGATACGTTAAATCATAACCAATTTTGATATCATTGACATTATCGATATCATATGTCTCACTGTTTTCCAGATTGTCAATAACATCATTACCTGAAAGCAGGTTGGCATCATCCTCCCCCAGGTAATTTCCAAGACTGAATAAAGGTCGGTTGTATTGATGTAATTCTGTTGCACGGTACTGCTGCTCAATGATGGATGAAAAGTTACTGCCAAAAACGGGGTACCCCTCATAATGCATTTGATAGCGCACAGTATTAGTCGTTGCATTGATAGTGATATCCATCAGGTTATACTCATCCGTCCAACCAAGGTGATCATTAATGTTCATTCTGCTTTGGTCCAGCAGCGTTTCTGGTTCCATTGGCTCATATGTTGTCTGGAGCGGGTCTTGAAATTCCATTGTTCGTCTGTTCGGATAAACCCACATAATACCACGTGAACTGTCTGTATAATTAATTTCATTTTCACTGATCCGATTTCGGGTCACAATATCAGGGTTCGAAAACAATACATCGACCATTAGGCTTGAATTGATCGTTTGAGCCGCTATGGAAATATTTGAGAGATCCACTTGATTGCTCGGTATATAAATTGGTTTATCCTCCGCTTCAACTCGTGAGTACTCAGTCAATCCTTCAAATGTTGTCAGATATTCCCACAAAACCCCGTATCTTTCGGAATTATTGATCACGGCTGTGGCCTGCTGATCACCTTCCGCAGACAGGAAAATAACATTCATTGTGTTTGAATCCTGGTTAAATGTGATAAACAGCCGTTCAAATCCCCATTCAGGGAAATCATCTTCATCATTGAACGTAAACAAATCCCCTGCCAGTTCCATTGGTATAGCGTCCGGAAAGATTAGTTCCACCTGATTATTTTCAGACGGCGGCCCGTTGCTGCTTGTCGTCCGGAGATCATACAAGCTCCATGATTGCATTTCCTGATATAAAGACTGACGATCATTCGGGTCCGTAAAACCAAAGTAATTACTGCCATTCCTGAAAATAATTGATGTTGGTTCAACTATACTGGCCATTGTTTCTTCGTCCCCGCCAAGATCTGTACTATCCACGACATCTTGTGGATTCTCTTCAAAATCAGGTCTATTAGTCCATAGGGCAAATGTAAGCAATAAGCTGGTTCCGACCAGTACCCATAATATAAATGTTTTTACCTTTTCAAGCTGCATTATTTACCCCTCCGCTTCTTATTCACCAGCGGAAGTGTAAAGAGAATGGTCGTCCCTTTACCTTCTTTGCTTTTTGCCCAAATACTGCCATGATGTGCTTCAATGAATTCTTTCGTGATGGCCAGACCTAAGCCTGTACCACCGACTTTACGTGACCTGGCTTTATCAGCGCGGTAAAAGCGATCAAATATTTTGTCAACCTTGTCATATGGTATTCCTGTTCCCTGGTCTGTGACGCTTACCAGCACATATCCACGCCGCTGTGATACTTTAAAATGAATGGTCCCGTCTTCGGGGGAGTACTTTATCGCATTGGAAATAATATTGTCCAATACCTGAACCATTTTATCCTTATCAAGCATGACATGATATTTTTCATTTGGCAGTTCGCGTTTCAGTTCCATCTTATCTGATATATTCATCTCAAATCGATCAATCACCCGATGGAAAAAGTCAATAAAATTCGTCCGCTCCTGCTGCAATGATTCACTTTTATTATCCATTCTGGAAAGCTGCAGCAAATCATTGACCATACGGATCATCCGGTCTGTTTCATTCTTTGTGACATCAAGGAACTTCGGTGCAATTTCCTTATCTTCCCATGCGCCTTCTGTTAGCGCCTCGATATAACTGCGCATTGTCGTTAATGGGGTCCGCAGCTCATGTGAAACATTAGAGACAAATTCGCGTCGGTCCCGTTCGATTTTTTCCTGCTCGGTAACATCACTGAGTACTGTGATGAACCCGGTTGTCTCATTATCTTCATCGGAAATAGTTGAGAATTTGGCTCGAACCAGATATATATCATCATCATCACTGAAGTCTATAACCATCGAACCGCTGTCAGGCAGTTCCGTAATATCAACAGAATTCTCATCCAGCTGCAATGCGTCCAGGAGAAATTCGCCGTGAGCATCTTCAGGTTCATATCCGATCAGAAATCCGGCAGCATCATTCAATAATGTAATAAAACCGTTTCGGTCCGTAGCAATCACGCCGTCAGACATATTTGACAAGACAGAGCTCAATTTGCGTCTTTCTTCTTCTGTTAACGCTCTGGAGTGTTTTAATTTTGCATTTAAATCATTAAACGTTTCAGCAAGCTGGCCAATTTCATCTTTCCCATAAACATTAACCTTCTGGGAGAAATCTTCCCGCGCCATTGTCTGCGCCTGTCTCCGCATTTCCATAATTGGTTTCGTAATGGTTCTGGCAACCAGAATCCCCAGCAATGCTGATACCGTAATCGCTAAAATAGAGCCCTGCAGAAAAATACGGTTAATATCGTCCAACTGATTATATACCCCTTCCAGGGATGCTTCGATATAAAGGGCACCAACCTGTGTGTCGTCATCATAGATCGGGACTGTTCGTCTGTAAATCCGAATCCCTTCTCTCAACATATTGCCTTTCTCTTCATTCCCGAATCGCAGTACATTATTTATGAATTCATCGGTCGTTTTTTTTCCAATATTACTGGTGTTCGATGTATCACTCGAGGCAATAATCCGGCTTTGCATATTGACGACCTGGATATTCGTGATATCCGCTGTATCACTGACTCTTACGATATTCTGCACTTCCTGGGGGAGTGTCAGTTCGTCATCATCACCAGACCGCTCCTTGCTGAATGCTTGTTCCAGGTTCACTTCTAAAATACTGACACTGCCCTCGACTGATTCCTCAAAGTTCTCCCTCAGTTCCGTTTCCAGCCCACGGACAAAATAAGCACCGATAACCTGGATTGTTACAAGCAGCAATAATATAAAAATAATGATGAATTTTAATTGTATCGAGCGGAAAAAACCAACTTTATGCATCAGATTGACCTACTCCTGTTCGGGTTTACGCAAATAATAGCCAACACCGCGGCGGGTGACTATCCACATTGGATTACTCGGATTGTCTTCAATTTTTTCACGAAGACGTCTTATTGTCACATCTACTGTCCGGACATCGCCAAAGTAGTCATAACCCCACACAGTTTCAAGCAAATGCTCCCGTGTCATCACTTGGCCGGTGTGACGGGCAAGATAGTACAGCAGTTCAAACTCGCGATGGGTAAGCTCCAGTTGTTCACCATCCCGTGTCACGGCATACGCATCCGGATGAATCACGAGCCGTCCAATTTCAATATTTTTGGTTGTCTTCACCGCATCATCGGGAATTTGCTGCTGTCTGCGTAAATTCGCTTTTACCCTGGCAATTACTTCCCGATTACTGAAAGGCTTCGTTACGTAGTCATCCGCACCAAGTTCCAGCCCCAGTACTTTATCAATCTCAGCATCCTTGGCTGTCAGCATGATGATTGGCATCAGCTGCGTCTTTCGGATTTCACGACACACTTCATTGCCATCTTTACCCGGAAGCATGATATCAAGCAATATCAGATCCGGGATTTCCTGTTCAGCTAACTCAATCGCTTCATCGCCATCATAAGCGACAATAACGTCATAGCCTTCTTTTTCCAGGTTGAATTTCAAAATATCTGCTATCGGCTGTTCATCATCAACTACAAGAACCTTTTGTGCCATTGACTGTCACGTCCTTTTTAGAGGTTATATAAGAAAAACTCAGGCCTGACCTCGTCTTTCCAGAGGTCGGATGCCAGAAGTCAGATTTGAAGAAATCGGCTAATTCGCCGATTTCCGAATTGGAAAACGTCATCTGAAATTTTATACTTTCTTTTCGATACAAAAAGACCGGAAAAAGCCGATCTTCTTTCTCCTTCATTTAACTCTATTCTATCGTATTTTTGCTTAAATGTCTTATGTTAGGGGCAAAAATTCAAAAAGACTGACTCTTTCTGATGATTGAGCCAGTCTTGAATCTTAAATTATCTTTTATTATAAATAATCTTGCGGGTTTTGCAGGGAACCGTTCTTATACACTTCAAAGTGCAAATGGACACCGGTTGAGTTTCCGGTGGCACCCATCACTCCGATTTTGCTGCCCTTTTCTACCGTCTCGCCCGGGCTGACACTGATGGATGAAAGGTGTGCATATACCGTTTTTAGCCCATTATTGTGGTTGATGACAATCTTATTGCCATATCCGCTGCTGTCGTAACCAGCTGATTCGACGGTTCCGTTGTCTGCTGCCAATATCGAACGATCGCTCGGGCGTGCTATATCCATTCCTTTATGCATGGACCCCCAACGCTCACCAACATTGCTTGATACATATCCGCTGACAGTTGGCCAGTGCAGGCTCCCTGTACCACGTGATGAGACAACCTTTGTGCCTTTTACAATAATTTCTTTGATGGGTTCTTTCGTTATTTCTTCGTCTATGACTTCTTTATTTGTTACATCACCATTATTCGTTTCAAGTGCATAATGGACTTCTTTCTCGCCCTTTTGTCCTTCCTGTTTTACTTTTTCGTCACCTTTATACATATCATCTGATTCGATGACTTCTGTTTCATAGTCAATGGTTTCTTCCTTCATTTGCTCTTCTTTCACAATGACGTCAACAAATGCTTCGTGATCGGTTACCTGGAGTTCCTGATCGATCTGAAGAATGGAATCTTCGGTTAGGTTATCATTTAAATCCAGCAACTCATCAACTGTCAAATCATACTGCTCAGCAATATCACCGAGCACTTCACCTTTGTCGACTTTATGTGTCTTATCTACAAGCGTCCCTTTTTCGAGCATCTTAAGGCCCTGTTCTTCAGTTAACATTTTAGATGGGTCAACGTTTTGGCTGGAAAATGAAACGTTTTCCGATAGAAGAACGTCTGTAATAATAGAGTCACCGGGAGCCAGTGTAGTCTCCTCCTGCTCATGGTTTACAAGTGCCTGCTTTTCATAGTCTGAATTATTATTTTCCTGATCCGCAGCAAGCTCATCCAGGGTCTCTTCGTCGGCGTATTTTGCCTTATATTTTTTTAATACGTTTTCAGCCGTTTCCTTATTTTTAAAATAACCGACCGTCTGATCATCTATTTCAAGTTCAACAGCTTCGGCTTTAACAGAGAGATTGTCTTTAAGGTGGTCTCTTACCCTGCTATTGTTATATGCAGGATTAAACATACGTTCAGACACAAACGATACGTTTTCACCGATTGCTATATCATACGCACCGAAGTCCTTTTCCTTTTCTTCAACTTTAGCATTCATCATTTCCTCAATGACGGTCTTATCATCAATCTTCCCGATATGTTTACCATCCACATAAACGTGGTATATTTCTTCCAAAGCATCATTTTCATTCGCATATACCGTGCTGAACGTTAGAAAAATGGCGGTACATACGATTATTCCGATTTTTATCAGCATATCGAGCTTTCCCGGTATCTTACTGTTTACTCCCCACAAGCTGTACTCCCCCTTGCCATGGTAAAAAATTCCCAGTTTAACCTTCTATTGAATCCCATTTAAAATAAGTTTTATCACTCTATCTATGGTGTAAGACTTTCTTATCTTATTATCCACACATAAATCTACCACAGTTTGCAGGAGTATAAAATAGAACATGTGATAATGTAATATAATTGTATAACAATCGACTTTTTTCGACATTAATTTTGTTGAAAAAGGTAGTTTTTTGTATTTAGCTGCTGTTATTAATGAATTTTTCTTACGTCATGTTACATTTATGTTACAAATATCATCACAGTATGGCAAAATTTTATTGTGATATTAATTGCTGTCAGCTAAGCGGAAACCAAATAAGGAAAAGACTTCTGTTTGTTTGAATAGAAGTCTTTTCCTGAAAACGCGCTGTCTAGCTGTACACACTTCTGACAACGTTTGTTTGTTTACGGTCCGGGCCTACGGAAAATACCGATAGAGGAATTTCTGTTAATTGTGAGATACGTTCCAAGTAATGCCGGGCATTTTCCGGTAGTTCGTGGATACTTTTAACGTTCGTTATATCGTCATTCCATCCGGGCATTTCTTCATAGACTGGTTCGCACTTTGCCAGCTTGTTTAAATTTGCCGGGAATTCATGGATTGTTTCACCTTTATATTTGTAGGCCACACAGATTTTCAGCTTATCAACACCGGTTAAAACATCCAGTGAATTGATACTTAAATCTGTAATGCCGCTCACCCGCTGTGCATGACGGACAACAACACTGTCAAACCAGCCCACGCGGCGCGGACGTCCTGTTGTCGTTCCATATTCATTGCCGGTCTCACGGATCTGATCGCCAACGTCATCATGCAGTTCAGTTGGGAACGGGCCATCGCCAACGCGTGTTGTATAGGCTTTTGAAACCCCAACGACATGATCGATTTTAGATGGTCCGACACCTGATCCGATTGTGACACCACCGGCAATAGGATTGGATGATGTTACATAGGGATAAGTTCCCTGGTCTATGTCGAGCATGACACCCTGTGCCCCTTCAAACAAAACACGGCGCCCCTCATCCAAAGCCTCATTTAATACAACTGACGTGTCACAGACATACTCAGCCATCTTCTGTCCATATGCATAATATTCCTCTAATATATCTTCAACCTGGACTGATTCCACTTCATAAACTTTTTCAAATAAACGGTTCTTCTCTTTAAGATTTTGTTCGAGTTTCGTACGGAATGTTTCTTTATCCAGCAAGTCTGCAATACGGATACCGCTTCGGGCTGCTTTATCCATATACGCCGGACCAATTCCTTTTTTCGTTGTGCCAATTTTATGCTCGCCTTTTTCTTCTTCCTGCAGCGCATCCAATTTTAAATGGTATGGCAAAATGACATGGGCCCGGTTACTGATTCGCAGATTGTCCGTTGAAATATTCCGTTCGTGCAAATAAGCAATTTCTTCCGTAAATGCTTTTGGATCAATAACCATCCCGTTACCGAGAATACATGTTTTGTTGTCAAAAAAGATTCCGGATGGGATCAGATGCAATTTATACGTTATATTATCGAATTTAATCGTATGTCCCGCATTATTACCACCTTGATACCGGGCGACAACTTCTGCATTTTGTGATAGAAAATCTGTAATCTTTCCTTTTCCTTCATCGCCCCATTGCGTACCTACCACGACTACTGAGGACATAGCGCACCTCCAAAGTGACATCATTTGTCTTTTCATTTTGAACAACGTTATTCTATCAATAATACAATAGCATGTCAAAGAAAAAACGAATAATAATCAGGATTTCCATATTATTGTTCGTTTTAATTGCTAGTTTTCCATTAGTGATAAAATTACAGTCAGGCTGTCAACAACTCTCAAGAACCAACCTTTCCAGAAAAAGCGAAAAACAGAAGACTCTTTTTTAAACTTTATTTTTTTACTTCGTATTTGATATAAAATGCGAAACACTGAAATATTTGAGTGTAATGACACCGCTCCGGAAATACACTTGGTGCTCGTCGTGTTGCAAGAGAATTCGGCGGAGCAGCACTCCTCGCAACTCGTAGCTTACTCGGTGGGTGTTTCGCTCGTCGCTTTTCGCGGGTGACCCGTGAGCCTCCTCGTTCCTGTGTGCTCGTCGTGTTGCAAGTGTGTTCGGCGAAGCAGCACTCCTCGCAACTCGCAGCCTACTCGGTGGATGTTTTGCTCGTCGCTGCGGGGTCTCACATTGGCCACTTTTCCCGCAGGAGTCTCCGGTGTATTTCCTCCGCTCGTGTTGACTTTCTGTAGATTGAATCTTCTCCACTAGAACAGAACACGACTCGAAGCTGCGGAAAAATGCGACACTCCTGCGGGAAAGGAACAGTCTGAAGACCCGCGCAGCGTTCAATAGCCACGCCTCCCGCGACCAACATCGTGTTGGCCCGCGAGCGAGAAGGCTGAGGCGTTCCCCGCGGAAAGGGAGTATTTTTCCGCAGCGACGGACGAGCACTCAGGTCCCGATAGAATTGGAGAAACACATTCCAAAAGTTGTTTCGCAGTTTATGGATTTTGTGTCAAAACAACAATCTCTGAGAATACAGCCAAAAAACAAAAAAACAGCCTCACTGAATGAGACTGTTTTCCCTAAAGTGATATCAGACCTGATCATAATGCGATGTTGCACACATTATGCCTGTACGGGTTCTGGTGGTACATCACTATCCGAATACCGGTGATCCAGATCCACGAACTTATTATACTCTTTCACAAAAGCCAGTTCGACATTACCGACCGGTCCATTCCGTTGTTTGGAGATAATGATTTCAATAATATTTTGTTTCTCGGATTCCTGATCATAATAATCATCCCGATAAAGAAATCCGACAATGTCAGCATCCTGTTCAATACTTCCCGATTCACGTAAGTCCGACATCATCGGCCGCTTGTCCTGTCGTGCTTCAACACCACGGGAAAGCTGTGACAAGGCGATTAAAGGCACGTTCAGCTCACGGGCTAATGCTTTAAGCGCACGGGATATTTCCGACACTTCCTGTTGTCTGTTTTCCTTAGAATTGCCACTGCCCTGTATCAGCTGCAAGTAATCAATCAAAATCATGCCAAGCCCGTGTTCCTGCTTAAGGCGGCGGCATTTTGAACGGATTTCGCTGACACGAATGCCAGGTGAGTCATCGATATAAATACCGGCATTTGACAGGCTTCCCATTGCCATCGTCAATTTGCTCCAATCATCCGGTTCCAGCTTCCCTGTACGCAGCCGCTGTGCATCAATATTGCCTTCTGCACACAACATACGTGAAACAAGCTGATCGGCTCCCATCTCCAAACTGAAAATCGCTACGTTTTCATCGGTATTAATGGAGACGTTTTGTGCAATGTTCAAGGCAAAAGCGGTTTTACCTACCGATGGACGAGCAGCAATAATAATCAAATCATTGCGCTGGAAACCGGACGTAATCTGATCCAAATCACGATAGCCTGTTGGAATGCCAGTCACATCACCATCATGATTATGCAGCTGTTCAATATTATCGTAGACATCAATCAGAACATCTTTAATAGCTTTAAAATTCCCGGAGTTTTTCTGGCTGGATACCTCCAGAATATTCTTTTCCGCTTCATTTAACACATTTTCGACGTCATCTTCACTGGCAAATCCTGATGTTACAATATCTGTTGCCGTTCGGATCAGTCGACGGAGCAATGCTTTCTCTTCTACAATCTTGCTGTAATATACGATATTGGCTGCCGTCGGGACACTGCCGGCTAAATCAGATAGGTACGCGACACCACCTGCCTCATCCAGTTTTTTTTCATTGGACAGAGAGGTGGTCACCGTAACAAGGTCGATTGGTTCTCCCTTATCGATTAATTTCAGCATTGTATCGAAAATCCGCTGATGGCTGGCACGGTAAAAATCATCGGGCATTAAACGTTCCGCTGCTGATGACAATGCTTCAGGTTCTAAAAACACAGCACCAATAACAGCTTGTTCGGCTTCGATATTGTGTGGTGGCACACGATCATTCCAAAGTTCACTCATCGTCTCCCCCCCTTGTGAAGAAATCTATTCCTGTAAGCTTATAAAGGGGTCTTACTATTTCTCCACAACGTGAACTTTGATGGTTCCGGTCACTTCCGGATGCAGTTTCACAGGTACATTCGTGTATCCTAACGTTCTTATCGGACTATTCAGCTCAATTTTGCGCTTATCCAGTTTGTACCCATAATCTTGTTTCAGAACATCAGCAATATGCTTTGACGTGATCGAACCAAATAGTCGGCCGGCATTTCCGGATTTCGCCTGAATTTCAACTGTTGAGTCGGCAAGTTCCTGTTTCAGAAGTTCAGCTTCTTTTTTCTCTTCCTCAGCTTGCTGTTGCTGTTTTTTCTTTTTCGCCTCCAGTGCTTTCATATTTCCCGGCGTCGCCTCTTCAGCCAGATTATTTTTCAGCAGATAGTTGCGTGCATAACCATCTGAAACGTTTTTTACTTCGCCTTTTTTGCCTTTACCTTTGACATCCTGTGTGAATATGACTTTCATTCGTTTTCCCCTCCTGTGAAATACTCTTCTAATATATCCTTCAGCAATGCTTCAGCGTCATCAATCGTTGTATCTTCAATTTGTGTGGCAGCATTCGTTAAGTGGCCGCCCCCATTCATTTTTTCCATAATGATTTGGACATTGATATCACCAAGCGAGCGGGCACTTATCCCGATCCGGCCATCATTTCGTTCAGATATAACAAATGATGCATTAATGCTGCTCATCGTCAAAAGCGTATCTGCAGCCTGTGCTATTAAAACCCCACTGTATTCTTCATCAGGCGTCCCTTTTGCAATGGCGATTGTATTGCGATGGATTTTTGCTCGTTCAATCAGTTTGCTGCGTTTAATATAAATATCCAGATCTTCTTTCATGAATCGCTGCACCAATACCGTATCTGCACCTTTTGACCTTAGATAGGATGCCGCATCAAATGTACGCGAACCCGTTCTCAGGGTAAAGCTTTTTGTGTCGACAATTATCCCCGCCAGTAATGATGTTGCCTCCAGCATTTTCAGCTTCAGGTTATTTGGCTGGTATTCCAGCAGCTCTGTCACCAGTTCGGCTGTGGATGATGCATATGGCTCCATATAAACGAGTGTCGGGTTGTCAACAAATTCTTCGGCACGCCGGTGATGGTCAATGACCACCTTATATTCAGTTTTATTTAAAAGCCTTTCGTGTGCTACCATCGATGGCTTATGGGTATCCACAACAACAACCAGGCTTCGGCTTGTCAAAAGTGCCTCGGATTCTTCAGGTTCAATGAAATGCTGCCATATTTCCTCTTCTTCTTTTAGCTCGTCAATAAGTCGATAAACGCCCGTATCAACGTCATCCGGGTCAAGCACAACATAGCCGTCCACATTGTTGGCTTTAACAATATTCAAGATACCTATAGCCGAACCGATTGAATCCATATCCGGAGCTTTGTGTCCCATTATAATGACATTGTCACTCCCCTGAACCAAATCTTTAAGTGCATGTGAAATAACGCGTGCTCTTACGCGTGTACGTTTTTCCATCGGATTCGTGCGGCCGCCGTAAAAACGGACTTTTCCAAGATCATCTTTAATGACCACCTGATCGCCGCCACGGCCTAATGCCAAGTCAAGACTTGATTGAGCCATTTCTCCGAGTTCCGGCAAAAGGCTATCACCGAGGCCTATACCAATACTTAAAGTAATCGGTATATTCTGTTCAGCGTTTAATTCACGGACCTCATCCAATATGTCGAACTTCGCCTTTTCCAGCTGATCCAATGTTTCTTTCGTTAAAACAGCCACGAATCGATCCTGTGAAGTGCGCTTTAAATATATTTCATAGTCATTGGACCAATTATTTAAAACAGACGTTACTTTTGAGTTTAGCTGACTCTTCAATGTATCGTCCATGTTTTGTGTTATTTCCTCATAGTTATCGAGAAAGATAATCGCAATAACAGCTTTTTCATTATTGTACCGTGTTTGAATGTCAGATTGTGCTGTCCGATCAGACAAGTATAACAGACGCTCCGCTTTTTTTACGGTAACCTGAAAATGGTACCCGTTCAATTCAAGCCATATTTCGCCATCACTTTCTTTAATCCTGGTAGACAAATCATCCGAAAGTACATTGAGAGAATTACCAACCAATGTGTCATCATCAGCGAATTCATTCATGTACGGATTGGCCCATTCAATCTTATAATCATCGTTATACAATATGATTCCGATTGGCATCTCCAATAACGCTTCTTCCCCGACACGTTTGACACGGTGGGAGAGTGTTGCGATATAGTTTTCCGTTTCCTGTTGTCGTTTTCTTTCAGTCTGAATGCTATAGTACAATACCCCTGCCAGGACTACTGTGAGCACCAGCCCAAGTATCCACTGAAAGTACCATATAAAGCCAAGCAGTATAACAGAAACCAGGTAAATCACCCATAAATGACTGCTTAACATTGGTTTCTTTTGAACATCTTCCATATAATCAGCTCCTACCTGAACTCCCACTTACGTTTTATCATTGGAAATCCGATCCCTCAAGGAAAATCCGATATCAATTATACCTAACAGCCGAACCAGGAAAAGGAAGATAAACGGTACAAACACTGTCAGAACAATGCTTGCTATCGGCAATGCTTTCGACATCTGTTTTGCATGAGCGTAGTAAAATATAAAGGAAAAACCTTGTAATGCCATTAATATGCCTGTTAACATCAAAACATTATTAACGGCTATAAAAACCATTCCGGAAGGGTCCAGGTTGAATAAAGACATGATTAATGCAAAAAAGTAAATCCAGATTAATGAAACAGGAAGTCTCAGTGTGCGAAACGGCGGAAAATACAATTGTCTGTTTTCCAGCCGGTTAAGGACTTTATAACTGATCCATTGACTGATGAATGCAAGTATCAGTGCTACAATCGCTAACCATGCCGGCAGCAGATCTGTAAGCATCCCCATTTGTTCTGTCAGCATATCAAGCTGGTCCTCTGTGATGTCACCCATACCGAATTGTTCCATCATATCCTGACTCATCGTAATGGACTCTTGAGCCATATTGTCTATTTCATTGACCAGATTTACTTGAAATACATATTGGCTGAATACAAAAACAAACAATAATCCAGCCACAAATCCAATGGTGCCCCTTGCCCATGTTTCATAAGGCGAAAATTTCCTGTGAATGGCACTTCCGATCATAATGCCTCCAAGCCCCATTAACACGGGTATCGGCACGAAAAAAATGGACGTAAGCAATGATGATAGAGCCATAGCTGCTATTAGCATAATGATTGATGGTTTCCAATCATATCTGGAAGCAAACAAAATAAAGGGTACAGGCAGTAAAAATGTAGCGATCAATGTGATCACAGGCACAAAGGCCGAAATCAGCATTAATATCATAAACACTGTTAATAATAGTGCTCCATCTGTCAGTTTTTTCGATTGGTTCATCTAATTGCACCCTCTTCAATCTTTTAAAGCATTATTTTCTTAATGAGAATATCACCTCATTGTTATATGATAACATGATTTAAATCATAATTGGAATTTGAAATGACTGAAACAATGAGTCGCTTCAATCCAGCATCTTATTTCCCGGGAAATATTTTGGGGAATTTGTCGATTTCTTATTTATTCAAGGAATATTCATAGTCAAAGTGTGCTATGAATGATATTTTTTATTATAATGATATATTGTACGACATTGTATCCGGAGATGAAAAGCGTGATATTTTTACGAACATTTTTAGACAGCCTGAAATTGCCGAACAAGAAGGCATTATTCCGATTGAACCGAATCGGAATGGACATCACAGTCGTGTATATGTTTATACTTATGCTGATTGTTGCCATTCCATCATTGACCGGGCAGCTGACCACCGAGGATGGCGCTGGGTCAGCAATGAATCTGCCTTTTTTTCTGATATACTTTTTTATATTTTATTATTTACCGTTAACGATTATCGTTTTTATATATATTTCGTTTGTTGCATTTATCGGGACAGGCATTGCCAAATTATTAAGGCGTAAAATCAAGTTTTCAATCCTTTGGAAGTTGCTTGCGTACACAATAACTGTTCCATCTATACTGTACACACTATTTGCCTTCTTTGTTTCCATTCCTAATGTCTTTGCAGGTGTATTCATCCTGTATACATTGCTGTTCCTGGTCAAAATAATAACTGTTTTTCCTCAGCGAAAAAAACAAAAATAGGAGTTTTTCGTTATGCGGCGGATAATAGCTTTCATGATCATCAGTATACTCTTTCTAACCGGTTGCACAAGTCAGGAGGATTCAGGCGAAACCGTACTGCTTGTAGCTGCTGCTTCAAGTTTATCCGATACGCTTTCTGAACTTAAACAGGAATTCGAGTCAGAACATCCTGACACAACATTAGAGTTGAACTATGGTGCATCCGGTAAACTTTCTCAGCAAATTTCGCAGGGGGCCCCTGTTGATGTATTCCTTTCTGCTGACCAGGAATGGATGGATCAACTTGCCGATGAAGATGTCATTGCAGCGGATACACGAACCGATTTCATTCAAAACAGGCTTGTGGTCATCTCCACTCAGAATACATCTTTTTCAATCAACGAATTGGATGATCTGCCCACACTTAATACAGATCAAATTACAATTGGTGACCCGGAAAGTGTCCCAGCTGGAAAATACGCCGAGCAAGCACTGCGCAATCTTAATATCTGGGAGGAAGCAAAAGAGAAATTTGTATACACGGGCAGTGCACAGCAAACACTTACATATGTTGAATCCGGTAATACAGAAGTTGGTATTGTTTATGCCAGTGATTTGGAACGGTCGGGTTTGGTGAGCGAGCTGTTAACCATAGATGACAACTTGCATGATCCTATCGAATACCCGGCTGCCGTCATTAAATCCAGTCAAGCGACAGAGAAGGCTAATGCGTTTATTCAGTTTTTGCAGACGGACGATGCACAGGCCATTTTTGAGAAATACGGATTTTCGACCTAAAGGGGTATTAAGATGGACTTAACACCATTATATTTGTCACTGAGAATTGCCGGGATTGCAACTGTCATTGTCTTCATTACAGGCGTGTTTTTTGCCCGAATCATAACACGCAGCCGGTTTCCGGGAAAGCGCATTATCGAATCATTATTGATGCTGCCGCTTGTTTTGCCCCCAACAGTTGTCGGATTTGGACTGCTCTATTTATTTGGCAATAACGGTCCAATTGGAACGTTGCTCTTGGAATGGTTTGATTTTCAAGTTGTCTTTACTTGGATAGGTGCTGTCATCGCTGCTATTGTTGTGGCATTTCCACTGATGTATCAGAGTGCAGCAGCTTCATTTCAAAAATACGATCGCAATATAGAGAATGCTGCACGAACAATGGGAGCATCCAGATGGCGGATTTTTTGGACAATCTCTTTCCCGCTTGCATGGCCGGGTTTGCTCGCAGGATTGGTTTTGACTTTTGCCAGAGCGCTTGGTGAATTCGGTGCCACCTTAATGATTGCCGGCTATATTCCGAATCAAACGGAAACCATTCCGCTGGCAATTTATTTTGCAGTCGAATCAGGAAATAGGGATGTGGCTTTATTTTGGGTCCTCAGCATTCTGATTATTGGATTTGCCGCTATTTTATGGCTGAATTGGTGGAGTGGACGAAATATTTTACGTTTCAGAAGTGAGGACTGACAAGGCGGGGATTGATTATGCTTTTTGTTGATATACAAAAAAAAATGCCATCATTCTTGTTGGATGTCCATTTTAAGGTCAGCAGTGAAATTGTTGTCCTATTTGGCCCATCAGGTGCCGGTAAAACAACCATACTGAATTGTATTGCCGGCCTTAGCCAGCTTGACTCCGGACAAATCTCACTAAATCAGCGGGAATTTCACCCTCATAACAAGAAACCTGTACCAGCAGCAAAGCGGCATGTTGGTTATGTGTTCCAGGATTATGCGTTATTCCCGCACATGACGGTCGAAAAAAATATCCGATACGGGCTGAAAGATGAGCAATTACTGTATCAACTTGTTGAATTGATGGGTATCAACCATTTACTTGATAACTATCCACACCAAATATCCGGTGGCGAAAAACAGCGGGTTGCGCTTGTGCGTGCATTCGTAACGAAACCGGAAGCACTGTTGCTTGATGAACCTTTTTCATCCCTGGACCAACAGACAAAACAGGAATGCCAGCATGAATTGTTACATCTCCATAAAACATGGAATATACCAATGATTTTGGTTACTCATGATGAAGAAGAAGCCAGTAAGCTTGGTGATCGCATTTTGAAAATGGATAAAGGCAAACTTATTTTGTAGACCCTTTTCGTAAACTTTGGTGCTTTTTAACCTCGTATTTGATATGACTGCGACATAAGAGCAATGTTGATTTCCGTTCCGGCCAGTCGCGCACCTTAGGGCAACGCTTCAGCCTCTTCGGAAGAAAACCGCTACCTCGAAAAAGAAAACCACTTTTTCTTCGTGCGATGCATCGCTGTCTAAGCTTTCTTTGTCCTGCGGGGTCTTCAGCTGCCCGCTTTCCCGCAGGAGTCGACTGGCCTACACTCCAATCAACACTCTCAAGAGAGGTTTAATTACACGATAAATAAATTTGATTATAAACCACCAAACAGCGGAGGAAATACGCGGAGACTCCTGCGGGAGGAAAGGCCTCGGTGAGACCCCGGAGCGCGCCAGCGCGAGGAGGCTCACCAGCCGCCCGCGGAAAGCGGAGCGTATTTCCGGAGCGGTGTTCCTCCTCTCAACCATTATTTCTCTACGTCACAGTATATGGATTTTGTGGCAACAACAATCTTTGAGAAAACAGCATTTTTGTAAAAAGCCCGATTCACACAACAGTGTGGATCGGGCTTTTTGATTACTCCGCGACAAATGGCAATAATGCCATTTGACGGGCACGTTTGATTGCTTTTGTCAGTTTACGCTGATATTTTGCAGAAGTGCCTGTTACACGGCGAGGAAGGATTTTTCCACGCTCGGAGATAAATTTTCTCAAAAGGTCAACATCTTTATAATCAATGTGTGTAATACCATTTGCTTTAAAGTAACAGACTTTACGACGTCTTGAACGACCGCGACGTGCTGCCATGTGTAAACCCTCCTTTTTTATAAGACAGAAGGATTCAAATTGGTTTTAATTCCATTAGCGGAATTTATTATCCTCTGCTTCTGTCTAAAATGGTAAATCATCGTCTGATATATCAATTGGTTCTCCATTATCTTTGAATGGATTTTCATTCGATTGGTTTTGATTTGTCTGGTTCTGATTTTGGTTCTGGTTTGACTGGAATCCTGATGTTTGCTGATCTCTGTTTTGTGAAGCTCCCTTTGATTCCAGGAACTGAACACTATCTGCTACCACTTCAGTTACAAAGACGGTATTTCCGTCCCGCCCTTCAAATGTGCGTGATTGCAGACGGCCGTCCACGCCAATCATGCTGCCTTTTTTCATGTAGGTTGCCAGGTTTTCAGCAGCTCTGCGCCATACGACGCAATTAATGAAATCGGCATCCCGATTCCCCTGCTGATTGGAAAAAGGGCGATTGACTGCAATTGTGAAATTGGCTACAGCAACGCCATTTGGTGTATAACGTAAATCAGGATCCTTCGTTAATCTGCCAACTAATACGACACGATTTAACATCAGAACCACTCCCTATTATTGATCATCTTCCCGAATAGCCATATGACGGATTATGTCATCGGTAAACTTCGCCTGGCGATCAAATTCATTGATTGCATTTTCATCACCGCTGAAATTAATGACAACATAATAGCCATCACGATAGTCGTTGATTTCATATGCAAGACGTCGCTTGCCCTTTTCATCAACTTTTTCAATTTCCGCCCCATTATCCGTTAACACGTTGCTGAAACGCTCAATTAAGTTTGTTTGAGCTTCCTCTTCCATGTCCGGGCGGATGATATACATGATTTCGTATTTCCTCATCCGTTACACCTCCTTTTGGTCTTAGCGGCCCTTTTACTGCGAAAAGAGCAAGGAGTAATCTTATTTTCATTACTCACAATGGTGTATTATATCAAAACACACCCTGAAAAACAAGCATTCGAGAGATCCTGATTTGTTATATCAAAAACGACAATCTTTCAGAAAAGACCTAGACATTAAACCTGAAGTGGATAACATCACCGTCTTGAACAATATACTCTTTACCTTCCAGGCGAACGGTGCCTTTTTCCCGTGCTTTAGGCATTGATCCGGCTTCCATCATATCTTCATAGGAGATCGTTTCCGCTTTGATAAAGCCACGTTCAAAATCGGTATGGATTATGCCTGCTGCCTGTGGTGCTTTGATCCCTTTGCGGAATGTCCATGCCCGCACTTCCGGTTCACCTGCTGTAAAGAACGTGCCGAGACCCAATAAGTTGTAGGAGGCTTTAATTAACTGATCAAGCCCTGACTCTGCAATTCCTGAATCTTGCAGAAACAATTCCTTTTCTTCTAAATCCAATTCAGCAATTTCTTCTTCAATTTTAGCACACACAACAATGACTTCAGCATTTTCATTAGCAGCGTATTCTTTTACTTTTTGTATCGCTTCATTTGCTTCCGGATTCCCTACATCTTCTTCACTTACATTAGCAGCGTATAGTGCAGGTTTACTTGTCAGTAAATGAAGATCCCTTACCAATTTCCATTGTTCATCCGTTAATTCAATTGCCCGAACTGGTTTTTCTGCCTCAAGCCCTTCTTTTAGTTTTTCAAGCAGATTATATTCTGCCAGGGCTTCTTTCTCCTTCTGCCTGGCCATTTTTTCCACCCGCTGCAGCCGTTTATTAACAGTTTCCAGATCCGCCAAAATAAGTTCCAGGTTAATCGTTTCAATGTCATCAATTGGATCCACTTTACCTGAAACATGCGTGATATTATCATCTCTGAAACAGCGGACTACCTGGACAATGGCATCCACCTGGCGAATATGGGATAAAAACTGATTTCCCAGTCCTTCCCCTTCACTTGCTCCTTTAACAATTCCCGCAATATCCGTAAATTCAAATGTTGTTGGAATTGTTTTTTTCGGATTTACTAACTCAGATAATTTATTTAAGCGATTGTCAGGAACTTCCACAATCCCCACATTCGGATCAATCGTAGCAAACGGATAGTTCGCTGCCTCAGCACCTGCTTGTGTGATAGCATTAAACAATGTTGATTTGCCAACATTCGGAAGCCCGACAATTCCTGCTGTCAAAGACATGTCAACTTTCACTCCTTAAGGATACCATTCATATGAACGCGTCAGTCATACCAATTATAGATAGTAGAGGCACAAATGACAAGCAATCAAAAAGTAAAAATAAGCATTATTAAATGCTTATTTTTACGGATTTACATTGTAAAATTCATTTTTTAGTCCAAATAATGCTTCATTAGAAGAATATATAGCCATTAAATAATTTTTGACCAAATTTTCATCCCGTATGTCATGATCAGTAACCCGCCAGAGTACGGCGGCTAACTTCCCGTAAACGTCCGATTCTGTTCGGGCCTGCACGATGCAGGTCACAGGAGGTGCCCGCACAGGACGCCCGAGGTTTTAGCCTTTGTTCCTTAATATCAGTGGGGAAAAGCGCCCCACTGATTGTTAGTTTCACTTTACGTCTCAGCCCTGTCAACAACTTTTTTCATTTTTTTCGTGAACTCTTTACGCGGAATCATCACACTATGATTGCATCCCTCACATTTTATCCGGATATCCATGCCCATTCGGATAATTTTCCAGCGGTTTTCCCCGCATGGATGCGGTTTTTTCATTTGGACAATATCATTCAAATTAAATTCTTTATCTGCCATATTCTTTTCCTCCCTTACACTTCCCGCTCTGGATCAATTTGCAGTGAATTCGGTTCCTGGTTTCTTGAATACATGACAAGACGTGGAGCAGGAATCTGAATGCCTTTTTTGTAAAGAACTTCTTTGATTTCTTTTCGGATTATCCGGGCTCCTGCCCATTGGTAAGATGGTAATGTTTCGGCAATGATCCGAATGGCATAATGAGATGTTTCCAGCGTTTGCACACCGATTATTTCAGGGTCTTTGACGATTTCCTCATATCGATCCGGCAGTTTCTTGGCAACATCATCAATAATTTGTTCAGCAGCTAAAACATCATTCTCATACGGCACATTAACATCTACAACAGCAAGCCCATTATGAATCGAATAATTAGTTACCTGGGTCACACTCCCGTTCGGCAGCACATGCTGTTCACCAGTCCAGCTTTCTATTTTGGTCGTACGCATGCCGATTTCTTCGACGAACCCTTCAACACCGGATGTGCGCACATAATCTCCCACCGAAAATTGATCCTCAAATATGATGAAGAAACCGGAGATAATATCCCGAACCAGATTCTGAGCACCAAAACCGATTGCTATTCCGGCCACACCGGCTCCGGCTAACAAACTGCCAATTGGTAAATCAAATGCCTCCTGTAGAATCATCATAAAGGCCATAAAATAGACCGTATATTTCAATGTGTTTTTAATTAATTTCTTTAACGTTACCTCACGTCTTTCCGTAATTCGCAATGGCCCCCGGGATCTGCTTTCAAAGAGCCTGTTAATTACCTTGATTCCTATCCGGACAATAATCATGGCAATCAATAGGATCGCGATAGCCTTAAATAAGGCTGTGCCAATTGTAATCCAAAGTTCAGGGCCAGTTACGTATTCCCATAATTCAATAAACTGGTTGCTTATAGAATCCACTCAAAAACCTCCGACATATAATATAAATAAATTTTACAATAACCATCCCATTATGAAAAGAAAAGAACTATTAAAGCTTCCTGGTAGCCGGCTTATTCCATATTGGAAAGAGAAGTAATCGTGTTAAAACATATAAATTCAGCATGCCATATATTGGATAGCTGATATTAATCAGGGTGGAAAAACCAACAGTTGTCAATGGAACCATCGCAAGAATAACAATCGTTGCCAACAGCCAAACAGGGGCGGTCCACCAGCTTCTGATTCGTGTTACAATGCCTAAAATACCTGATGCAGCAGTTGTGAAAATAGCAAACCATAATAGAATCGACATGAAAATCAGTATTTCTACCGGATAATATTGCAATATGGCAAATAATGGTATCTCGTACAATAATAGCTCATCAGCAATTTGAATTAAACTACTGTTATATATAAAGGACAGTACACCCAAAATCAAACCGCTGCCAATAGACGCGACGTATATTTCCTGTTTTGACTTGACTTTGTTGCCGATTGCACCTAAGACAGCAATGAGCGGCAGGATATTCAGTGCAGTAAACGGAAAAGCGGCTGTCCAATTGCGTTGATCATGAATATGGGACCACACATTCAACCCCTGATCATTAATGAATAATAATAAAATATATAATAGCCCGCCCAGCAATAACGGTAAAACAATTTGATTCATCGCGAGCAAACCGTTGATATCTTTCATAAATATGAGAATTAATGCAACAATGATAGCAAGTACGCCCCACCAATACGAAATCTCAAATGCTTGTCCGGTCGCACCGCTTCCCGCAATCATGACAACTGTGGTTGTTGTTAAATATAAAAATATCATCACATCATAGACGGCTGTCAGTTTTTTCCCCACAATATCACGAAGTACCGGCAAATAGTCAGTTGATTGCTTTTGATAGCTGATGTGCATAATGACATAACATGATATTGAAAAAAACACAGCAAATAACAAGATGGCAAGTCCACTTTCATGGCCAAAAAATTGCCATAATTCTCTTCCGGAAGCATAACCTGCCCCAATTGTCGTTCCAATGATTAAAAACATCCATTGCAGACCCGCTCGAAACATTGCTTCTCCTCCATTATGTTTATCAACGTATAGTTTTTAAATTTTTTCCGTATACTAATACCAATATGTTTGTGGAGGATAAGCTATGAATCTAATGAATCGTTTCATTGCAAAAAAAGAAAAATTAAAAATATACTATTCCGATTCGGATCTGTTGGATAAGATGAATGAACGAATCACTTCCTGGCTCCCTGCTGTATCAAAAGAATATGTTATTGTTTGTATTGGAACGGATCGATCAACCGGTGATGCCCTTGGACCTTTAACCGGCTCTTTTTTATCTGAAATGCAACCAAAACATTTGCACATATATGGGACCTTGCCTAACCCGGTACATGCTACGAATATGGAAGCGTATGTGAAACAAATTTATAAACTGCACCGCCATCCATATATCATTGCTGTCGATGCCTCATTGGGTAAAGAAACTTCAGTTGGCCATATTATAACAGATGTTGGATCACTCAACCCCGGGGCAGCATTAAATAAAAATCTTCCCTCCATTGGGGACATTCACATTACAGGTGTTGTGAATATCAGCGGATTTATGGAATATTCAATTTTACAAAATACCAGACTTTCCCTGGTTGTTGATATGGCCAAAAGTATCGCTGCTTTATTGGCAAAAGTTGATCAGCAATTAACCTATGCTGAATCATTTCCAACTAAACTTAATATGAACAACCAAGAGTATAAAAAAGAAATTTAAAAACTCTACCAGCTGCAGTAGAGTTTTTAACATGATTTTAATTCAACTAAAATAATAAATAGACATAATAGACCAGCCCGACTGTTAAAATCGATGGGAGCAGATTACCTACTCTTATTTGAATGACTTTCAATAAATTGAGACCAATTGCCATAATCATTAACCCGCCGACTGCCGTCAATTCAACAATGAGTCCGTTTAAAAATGTCTCAGGTATCCATTGATTAATTTGTGTCGCCAGTAACGCAATCGACCCCTGATAAAGAACTACCGGAACAACGGATAGAATAACACCAAACCCTAATGTTGTTGTTAACACAAGAGCAACAAAACCATCGATGACACCTTTCGTAATGAGCACTTCATGGTCTCCGCGCAAGCCGCCATCCAATGCGCCGATTACTGACATAGCACCAATCACAAAAACAAGTGATGCTGTTATAAACCCTTGAGAAACACTTGTATTGTCATTTGCTGTCGTAAACTTCCTGCCGATCCAATCCCCTATCCGATTAAGTCCTTCTTCCAGATGTATAAACTCTCCAATAATAGCACCTGTCAATAAACTCAATAAAACGACAATAATGGCTTCTGTTGATAACGCCATCTGTAATCCAATTAAGATAACTGCCAGCCCAATACCATGCATGACGGTTTCTTTATATCTTTCCGGTATTTTTGTGAAAAATAACCCAATCAGACTTCCCGCTATAATGCAAATGCCATTTACAATTGTTCCGAGTAAAGCCATAAGTCATTCCTCGTTTTAACGTATTTTAAAGAAGCTTATAGGATTCCGTTATTTCCTGAACTGCCTGTAAAAACTGTTCAACCTCTTCTTCTGTATTATACATACTAAGGCTCGCTCTGACGACACCCTGGTCAGTTGTACTTAACGTTTTGTGGCTTAACGGGCTGCAATGGAGACCTGCACGGACAGCTATATCATAATGTGAGTCAAGAACCATCGCTATTTCCTGTGATGGAATATCCAAAACATTAAAGGCTACCATCGGCATGCGTAGTTTTTGTTGATCTGAGCCATAGCAACTAACGCCATCCAGCTGTTTCAGCCCTTTTAGAAGGGTCTGAGTTAACATTGTTTCACGTGGAACATTTTCATGGTTTCGATTTTCATAACACACCAAAGCAGCATTCATCCCAGCTATACCTGGCGTGTTCAATGTGCCGCTTTCTAATTTTTCCGGCCATTGCGATGGTTGGTCAGGAAGTTCAGAAAAGCTGCCTGTACCACCATGCATGAGTGGATTAATCTCAAATTCACCATTAACCAAAAGCATCCCCGTACCCTGTGGACCTAATAATCCTTTGTGACCAGGAAAAGCTAACATATCAATATTCATCTCCCGCATATTGATGGGTATGTGACCCGCTGTCTGCGATGCATCGACTAGAACCGGTATGTGATATTGTTCAGCAATCAAGGCTGTTTGTTCGATCGGAATAACCTCGCCAGTCACATTAGAAGCATGTGTCATCACAATTAACGTTGCATTTTCGTTTATCGATTGTTTGACCTCTTGTATAAAACTTGATTCATCTTGATTCCATGGTAAATATGTAACATGCACACCGAATTGTTTCTTTATATACTCCAATGGCCTTCGTATGGAATTATGTTCAAAAGTCGTTGCAATAACATGATCCCCTTCTGACCAGGATAAGCCTTTAATGGCCTGGTTTAAGGCAGCCGTTGCGTTTGCAAAAAATAACGCATGTCTTGGGTCACTGCACCCAAAGATACGTGCAGCCCTCTCTCGCGTTTCAACTACAATATCAGCTGCCTCTTTTGCCAGCTTATGACCTCCTCTGCCCGGGTTGGCCCCCACTTCATTTAAAGCATGAATCATCGCCTTTCCTACTTCCGGTGGTTTTGGAAAAGATGATGCAGCCTGATCGAAGTATATCATATCCTATCACCTCACTAAGTATAATTCTATAAATAGGCAGTTTTAAAAAAAATTACTGTTCTTACTATAAACCCATAAACTGTGACGTAACTATCGGAAAGTCTTCATCGCATTCTACCGGGACTGAGTGCTGATTCGTCGCTGCGGAAAGCGGAGCTTATTTCCAGAGCGGCATTATTGCACTCAAATTTTCCACTGTGTCGCAGTTTATATCAATTCCTAGGTTAAAAACAACAGAACTTATAAATAAAAAGACTGACTATATTACCCATAAACTTAAGCCAGTCTTCCTATCTTAATTGCAATTGTTATCATGCAATCTTATTTTTCAAATGTCTCCAGTATCCGCTCAAGATCTTCATTTGAATAAAATTCGATTTCAATTTTCCCTTTACGTTTTCCTTTATTGATTGAAACAGAAGTTCCCAGCCGTTCCCGTAAAACCGATTCTCTTTCCTGCAAAAAGATATCTTTTTTAGGTTTTTCTTTTTTCTTTTTAGGCTGCTTATCGTTCATTTGGATAATTAATTGCTCAACCTGACGGACATTCAGTTTTTCATTTCGAATTTTATTAACAAGCGGGATCACTTTATCCTTATCCTTCACACCAAGCAATGCTCGTCCATGACCCATTGATAGCTCACCATTATTAATATATGCTACTACTTGATCCGGCAGTGATAGAAGGCGGACAATATTTGCAATATGTGATCTGCTTTTTCCCAGTCGTCTTGATAATTCATCCTGTGTCACTCCGAGTTCATTCATTAAATTCTGATAGGCATGGGCTTCTTCAATTGCTGTTAAATCCTCACGCTGCAAATTTTCCAGCAGGGCTACTTCCATCATTTTTTCATCAGTTAAATCTTTGACAACAGCAGGCATCGTTTCCAGTTCTGCTTCTTTTGCAGCCCGGAAGCGCCGTTCACCAACGACAATCTCATAGCCTTTAATACTTTTACGGACAATTAATGGCTGAACAATTCCATATTCCAAAATTGAATCTTTTAATTCCTCTATGGCATCCGCATGAAATGTTTTTCTTGGTTGATAAGGATTTGGACGGCATTCATTCACCGGTACTTCCTGAATGACATCATCACCCTTTTCTTCCAATTCAGGCGGGAAAAATGCGTTAATTCCTTTACCCAACCCTTTCGCCATCATTTATCACTTCCTTCGCTAGTTCAAGATATACTTCAGCACCCTTTGACTTTGGATCATACGTTATGATGGGCTCACCATGACTTGGCGCTTCTCCCAGACGGATATTTCTCGGAATGACCGCTTGATAGACTTTGTCCTGGAAATATTTTTTAACTTCCTCAATAACTTGAATGCCAAGGTTTGTTCTTGCATCAAGCATCGTTAACAGTACGCCCTCAATCATTAAGCTTTTATTTAAATGTTTTTGAACTAACCGAATCGTATTTAATAACTGACTCAAACCTTCAAGTGCATAATATTCACATTGCACCGGTATCAAGACGGTATCTGATGCTGTAAGTGCGTTAATAGTAAGAAGCCCTAATGAAGGCGGACAATCAATGACAATATAATCATATTCCTCTTTTAAATCCTCCAGCGCTTTTTTTAATCGAATTTCACGTGAAATAGTCGAAACTAATTCAATCTCAGCGCCCGAAAGCTGAATAGTGGCAGGTATAATGTCCAAATTTTCAACTTGAGTCGGTACACAGACCTTCTCGGCAGGCAAATCTTCCACTAAAACGTTATAAACACATTGATCCATATCTGCTTTGTTAACCCCTACACCACTTGTCGCGTTGCCTTGTGGATCAACATCTACAACTAACACTTTATTTTTTAAATGTGCAAGACCTGCACTCAAGTTTACTGCTGATGTTGTTTTTCCAACGCCACCCTTTTGATTTGCAATGGCTATAATTTTTCCCATGCTGTCACCTACCTAACATCTATATTTTTAATTCTATCATCTTTTTCAAATCAGCGGCTATTAAAATGAAACTTTAATCAAAAAACGCCTTCTATTTTCTATTGATATACAGGCAGAATGAACACTATAGATTTAAAAACCACTCACCTTATGTTTTCTACTAAGATGAATGGTGTTTTCAATCAATATAATAAAATGTATTATTTCTTTTTCGGTATTTTGATTGTTATTTGATAAAAATCATCAAGATCCTCTTCATCTGTTTCAACATCAATTCCTGTATCAGAAACCATATTTAAGGACTGGCGGATTGTATTCATGGCAATTCGGACATCTTTATTGACGCCTTTACGTTTTGGGCGTTTTTTGGCTGGCTTTTCATCTGGCTGGTTCATTTTCTCAATATATTCTTCTGTCTGTTTTACATTCAAGTCTTTATTCAGGATGAGTTCCAGCACTTTCGCTTGTATTTCCGGATCATCAACTTTTATTAATGCCCGTGCATGCCGTTCGGTTATTTGTTTATCCAGCACTGCTGTTTGTACTTCTTCAGGGAGCTTTAATAACCGTATTTTATTTGCAATGGTTGATTGATTTTTCCCAAGGCGCTGTGCTAATGCTTCCTGTGTTAAGGAATGGAGTTCCAGCAGTCTTTGGTAAGCACTTGCTTCTTCAATAACCGTCAATTCTTCACGCTGAAGATTTTCAATTAACGCAACAGAAGCTATCTCTGTATCTGTCATACCACGAATGATTGCGGGTATTTTCTCCCATTCCAGTGTCTGTACAGCACGCCACCTGCGTTCACCGGCTATCAACTCATATTTATCTTCCTCTTCCAGCTTGCGGACGACAATCGGTTGAATCATACCATGTGTATGTATGGTTTGTGCTAATTCTTGCATTTTCTCTTCATTAAACACAGATCTTGGCTGGAATCTATTAGGCTCTATTTTTTCAATTGGAAGTTCAGTGACCTCATCTGGATGGTAGTTTTCTTCATCTTGGGCCGTATCGTTTTTGTCTCCCATCCCAAAAATTCGGTTTAATGGACTCACCACTTCCAAACACCACCTTTACAAACAAACTCTTAATCTAAATTATGAACAAAAATATGTTGCCGGCCATTAAAATGTTTCACGTGGAACATTTATGCTTACTCCTGTTTATAACATTTTTAACTCTATTGCCTTTATAAAGGAAGCATAAATCGACACAATTCTTACAGGAAGATTCAAATAACTAGACAAGAAAATAACGTTCTATCAAATTCTAAATCTATTCTATCATAGAAATGACTGAATGAGTATGAAATTATAGTATATTAAAGTGAAACTTCATTTTGTGGAGTGGTTTTTTCCACTGATATTAAGGAACAAAGGCTAAGACCGCAACGTCCTGTTGGAACGCCTTTGTGACCTGCATCGTGCAGGCCCGAACAGAATCGGACATTTACTGGCAGTTGCCCAACTTATTCCTTTAGTTTTTCCTCATCATTTTGGAGTGGGGCTTACTGCCACTTATATGCGGGATAAAGTGAAACTTCATTCAGTGGCGTGATTTTTCCACCAGCAGTTTTCCTTGCAAATCCCCACCTATCCTCTTTCGTTCGTTTCATCACCTTGATGTGATTCAGGTTTATTATAGGGGATGAAACGGCTGCAGTCCCCTTTCAAAATATCCAGAGAGAATTATGTGATTGGGTCTTTATTCGGCAATCCTGGCTTTCTTGGGTATTTTTTAGGTGTTTTTCGTTTCTTATGTACTGTTATGATTGAACGTTCACTGTTTTCCTCAGGTAGATGAAAGCCATGAACCGTATCCAATTGACCACCTAAAATACTTATGGCACTTTTGGCATTGTTTAACTCCTCATCAGTCCGGGCACCTTTCATTGCTATAAATACACCATTTACCCGTGTCAATGGCAAACATAGCTCACTTAATACAGACATACGGGCTACAGCTCTGGAAATAGCCATATCAAATGATTCTCGGAATTGGCTGTTTTTGCCAAACGTTTCTGCCCGATCATGATAAAATGCAACATTTGTCAGTTCAAGTTTATCGGCTAAATGCTTTAAGAAATTTATCCTCTTTTGTAATGAGTCCACAATGGTAACATGTAAATCCGGAAAACATATTTTAAGCGGGATACTGGGAAACCCTGCCCCAGCACCCACATCACAAATTGTTAAGTTCCCGGTGAAATCATGATAAAAAGCTGCCGAAACAGAATCATAAAAGTGTTTCAAGTAGACATCTTCTTCAGCTGTTAAGGCAGTCAGATTGATTTTTTCATTCCACTCTGCCAGCACGTCAAAATAAATCGCAAATTGCTCTTTTTGTTGTTCATTTAATTCAATACCATGCCGGCGTAATTCATGGAAAAATTGTTCTGGGTTCATGAATAACCTATCTCCTTAAGACTAATTGGCCACACGAGCAATTTTACCCTGTTCAATATAAACAAGCAGGATGGACACATCTGATGGATTAACACCTGAAATTCGTGATGCCTGACCAACCGAAAGCGGGCGTACATTTTTCAGTTTCTCCTTTGCTTCAAAGGCGATTCCATCAATATCATCATAATCAATTCTATCCGGGATTTTCTTGCCTTCCATTTTAAGCATCCGTTCCACTTGTTCATTTGCTTTCTTAATATAGCCTTCATATTTGATTTGAATGCCAACCTGTTCCTTAACAATGTCCGGCAAATTATCATCAGATTCAATCACGTTTTCAAGCATGTCATAGGTAATTTCAGGACGTTTTAACATATCATAGGCTTTAACGGCTTCTTTAAGCGGTGAACCATTTGCATCTTTAAGCATTTGCTGTACCGGTTCTTCCGGTTTGACAATGATTTTATCGAGACGTTTCTTCTCTTGTTCAACAAGACGTTTTTTCTCAATAAAATCATTATACCGTTCATCATTAATTAACCCATAATCATAACCAATTTCAGTAAGGCGCATATCAGCATTATCATGACGCAATAATAAGCGATATTCAGCGCGCGATGTCAACAGACGATATGGTTCTTTTGTCCCTTTGGTAACCAGATCATCAATCAGCACACCGATATATGCTTGTGACCTGTCAAGGATCAATGGTTCTTTTCCGACAACTTTCGCACCAGCATTAATACCAGCCATAATCCCTTGAGCTGCCGCCTCTTCATATCCTGATGTTCCATTGATTTGACCAGCTGTGAATAGACCTGAAATATCTTTCAATTCCATTGTCGGCCATAATTGCGTCGGGACAACGGCATCATATTCAATCGCATAACCGCCACGCATGATTTCAGCATTTTCAAGTCCTGGCACTGTTTTGACCATATCATGCTGGATGTCTTCCGGCAAAGACGTTGACAGTCCCTGGACATACACTTCTTCTGTATCCCTGCCTTCCGGTTCAAGAAACACCTGATGGCGCGGCTTATCATTAAACCGGACAATCTTATCCTCGATTGATGGGCAATAACGCGGTCCCGTACCACGTTTCATACCGGAATACATAGCGGATGATGACAGATTATCGTTAATGATCTGATGCGTAAATTCATTGGTATACGTCAGCCAGCACGGAATCTGATCTGTAATATATTCCGTTGTTTCATATGAAAAACTTTGTGGCTTTTCGTCACCTGGTTGGATTTCTGCTTTCGAATAATCAATTGAATGACTGTTGACACGTGGTGGTGTCCCTGTTTTAAAACGCGTAATATCCAAACCAAGATCTTCAAGGTTTTCAGAAAGTTTGATGGATGCCCGTTGGTTATTTGGACCACTTTCATATTCGAGATCGCCCATCAATACTTTACCGCGCATAAATGTCCCTGTTGTGACAATGACCTGATCAGCATAGTAAGCAGCTTTCGTTTCCGTAATAACCCCTTTACACTCACCATCTTCCATAATCAGCTCGTTGACCATTCCTTGTCTCAACGTCAGGTTTTCCTGATTTTCAAGGACATGTTTCATTTCTTTTATATAAAGCGGTTTATCGGCTTGTGCCCTCAGTGCTTGGACTGCCGGCCCTTTTCGGGTGTTCAGCATGCGCATTTGAATGTGTGTCTTATCAATAACTTTCGCCATTACACCGCCGAGTGCATCAACTTCACGAATGACAATCCCTTTAGCCGGACCGCCAAGTGACGGATTGCAAGGCATGAAGGCAACCATATCAAGATTCAGTGTCAGCATTAATGTTTTCGCACCCATTTTTGCTGCTGCAACACCAGCTTCTACACCGGCATGACCGGCACCAACAACAATGACATCGTAATGCCCAGCATTATATACCATCTTTTCACCCTTTCTGTTTATCGTTGGTCACGTTTCATCATTTGTTAAAGCTTATCATTTATTTTACATCTTATTTCAAACGTAACAAACCTTGGAAAGCGCCTAATATAAAGGTTATTTACCCAGACAAAATTGTGAGAATAACTGATCAATCAAGCTATCACTCGCTGTATCACCAATGATTTCCCCTAAAAACTCCCATGTGCGGGTAACATCGATTTGGACAATATCAAGCGGCATTTCCATTTCAAGACTTTCCATTGCATCTTCCAATGCCTGTTTAGCTTGTTTCAGCAATTGGATATGGCGGATATTGGAGACATATGTCATATCACCCGTATCGATTTCACCGGCAAAGAACGTTTCACCAATAGCCGATTCCAGTTCATCAACACCTTCCTCCTTGATTAAGGAAGCCGATATAACCGGTTTATCTTCAGCCAGCTGCTTAACTCTTTCCATATCAAGTTTTTGTTCCAAATCGCTTTTATTAACCATTACAATATAGTCTAATCCCTGAACAGCCTTGAAAAGCTTTTCATCTTCTTCCGTCAGTTCTTCATTATAATTTAAGACAAATAAAATAAGATCTGATTCCTCAAGTACTTTCCGTGATCGGTCAACACCGATTTTTTCCACAATGTCTTCTGTTTCGCGAATCCCTGCTGTATCAACCAATCTTAAAGGTACACCACGAACGTTGACATATTCCTCGATTACATCACGGGTTGTGCCGGGTACTTCGGTGACAATCGCTTTATTTTCCTGGACCAGCGTATTCATCAAGGAGGACTTACCAACGTTTGGACGTCCGATAATCGCTGTGGACAAACCTTCACGCAGGATTTTTCCTTGCTTGGCGACTTCAAGCAAATGTTCAATTTCAGCATGAACTTCTTTTGATTTTTCCCGCATTACCTCATGTGACATTTCCTCAACATCATCATATTCAGGATAATCAATATTCACTTCAACATGGGCAACAGTTTCAATCAATTCTTGTCTGAGACGGCCGATTAACTCAGATAAACGTCCATCCATTTGTTTCAGTGCGACCGTCATGGCTTTATCGGTTTTAGACCGGATCAGGTCCATTACTGCTTCTGCCTGTGATAAATCAATACGGCCATGTAAAAATGCACGCTTGGTAAATTCTCCAGGTTCAGCAATCCGTACATCTTGTTCAAGAATAATTTCCAATACACGATTGACCGCAACCATGCCACCATGACAATTGATTTCAACAATGTCTTCGCGTGTGAATGTCTTTGGTGCCCGCATGATTGTGACCATCACTTCCTCAGCCACGTCATTTGTCCCCGGATCAATGATTTTCCCGTAATGGATTGTATGCGAATCTGCATCAAGTAAATTTTTCCCCTGAAACAGTCCGGCAGTCACAGGGATAGCTTCTGATCCGCTCAATCGAACGATCGAAATGGCACCTTCACCCATTGGTGTTGATATCGCCGTTATCGTATCTGTCTCCATTTATCTCACCTCCATCCTTCCCTGTATATTTTATCTATATTCAAAGCATTTATTGTTCTGCCAACAATATAATAGAATATCATACATTCAAGTAAAAATAAACTTTATCCACAGTGTTAATTATTTATTTGTTTTAAACTGAAACTATTCACATGTGGATAGATGGATTTAAATGCATTATCAACAACTGGATATCAACTAAGGATCCTATCGTGAATTTTATTACACTTCCATTTTCGCTGTCGATATAAACCGCGACACACTGAAAATTATATGAGTGCTGTGATACCGCTCCGGAAATACGCTCCGCTTTCCGCGGACGGCTGGTGAGCCTCCTCGCGCTGGCGCGCTGCGGGGTCTCACCTATGCCTATCCTCCCGCTGGAGTCTCCGCGTATTTCCTGCGCTAGCAGATACGTTCTGTATTTTAAATGTTGAAACTCAGGGAAAAAGTATCTAGTAGTCTTTCTCTCACTAGGATAGAATATGACGCGAAGCTGCGGAAAAATGCGACACTCCTGCGGGAAAGGAACAGTCTGAAGACCCCGCAGCGAGCGGGTTTTGCGAGCGAGGAGGCTGAAGCGTTCCCCGCGGAAAGGGAGTATTTTTCCGCAGCGATGAACTAGCACTCAGGCCCCGATAGAATGGGATGAAGACTTTCCGATAGTTACGTCGCAGTTTATGGATTTTGTGTCAACAAACATCCCTTTAGATAAACAGCCATAATAGAAGCTGTTTTATTGGATTTGTTGATACGATTCCGATGTCGACATAAAAAAACACGCTATTCCAGAAATGAAATAACGTGTTTATTTTCGATGGACACAACCCTGGATTAAACCTCCAAAGTCGGAAGTTATCACTCGGATTGCGGTTTGATAACAATGCGGCGATGTGGTTCTGCACCATCTGAATAAGTGGAAACCTGATTGTTACCCTGTAAAGCATTATGAATGATTTTGCGCTCAAACGCCGGCATTGCCTCCAGTGCCACATTTTTATTTAATGTCAGTGCTTTATCCGTCATTTTATGCGCCAATGATTCAAGTGTTTCCTTTCTGCGTCCGCGGTACCCTTCCGCATCTACCGTTACACTGTAATACTCACTTCCATCCTTGTTTAATACAAGATGGACTAAATATTGGATGGCATTCAATGTTTGGCCGCGTTTACCAATTAATACCGCAATTTTGTCTCCGGATAAGTTAAAGCTTACATGATTTTCCTCGACTGTTGTCGACACATTAGCTTGTACATTCATATTTTGTGTTACTTCATTCAAGAATGCTTCAGCCGTTTCAATTTGATTACGCAACATAGTAACTTTCACAAAAGCACGCTTTGAACCGAATACACCTAATAGCCCCTTTTTACCTTCATCAATAACCTCAACCTCAACATGGTCCCTTGTGGTGTCTAACTGCTCTAATGCTGATTGGACCGCTTCTTCAACCGTCTGTCCACTAGCAGTTATTTCTCTCACTTTTTGTCTCCCCCATTATTTTGATTGTTCATCATAGGTTTACGAATGAATACGGTTTGGGCAATCATAAACACGTTCCCTACAACCCAATAGAGTGCTAAGGCTGCCGGAAGAATAAAGCCCATAACGCCAATCATAATCGGCATAACATAAAGCATAACCATCATTTGCGGGTTTTGAGCAGCCGCACTTCCTGCCATCATCAGCTTTTGCTGCAGGAAAGTTGCTCCGGCGGCAATCAGCGGCAAAATATAATCCGGTGAGCCCAGTTCAAACCATAGGAAGGTATGAGTTTGAATTTCAGGTGTACGCATGATTGCATGGTACATCGCAATCAATATTGGCATCTGTACAAAAATCGGCAGACAGCCTGCAAGCGGGTTCACGCCATGCTTTTGAAACAGGTTCATCGTTTCCTGCTGCAATTTCTGTTGTGTGTTGGCATCCTTGGATGCATATTTTTCTTGTAATTTCTTCAGTTCCGGCTGGATATCCTGCATGGCTTGAGAACTTTTCAATTGTTTAACGTTTAATGGCAACAGGATCAAACGAAGAAAAATTGTCACAACGATAATCGATAGACCAAAACTCCCACTAAACAATTCAGCAATATAAACAATAACCAGTGATAAAGGATAGACAAAGAATGAATTCCAGATTCCTTCACTCTCGGAATTGATTGGTTCATCAATCTCCATACAACCGGAGAGAAGTGCTATTAATCCGATCAGAGCTAATAGCAGCCAAACCTTTTTACGCACTATATTTCCTCCTAACTGACTATAAAAAACAGACACTCGCGTTCATCTTATAGCGAGTAACAACGTTTGTAAGCATAATCATAATAATACTTTGGATATTGCAAAAAAACATATGTACCGAATTATATTGCTATTTTACCATTAAATGAATGAAAGATTCTATATAAAAGCGGAAAACATGTCTATTTTTTTGCTAACAGTTGTTTTTTGGACAATAAATGAATTAAACTTTTTTTAACATCATTAAAACTCATTTGTCTCGTTGGGTGCCGGGCAATGATGATAATATCATTCGCTGGTTCAATATTGTCTTCCAATTCCAGAAATGCCTGACGCAAAAACCGTTTGATCCGATTCCTCAGAACTGCATTGCCTATTTTTTTGCCCACGGACAGCCCAATACGGAAGTGTTCCTGACCCGGCTTTTCTATATAATATAGAACAAGCTGCCGGTTTGCAAACGATCTCCCATTTTTAAATACGTGCTGAAATTCTCTATTATCTTTTATCCGATACCTTTTTTTCAAACCGATCACCTTCAGAAATTATCTTCCCACAATAGTGGAAAAAAGACCACTGATAATGTCAGTGGTCTACGCAGACAATACTTTTCTTCCTTTACGACGGCGACGCTTCAATACTTGGCGTCCGTCTTTTGAACTCATACGAGCACGAAACCCGTGCACTTTTTTCCGCTTACGATTATTTGGCTGAAATGTTCGTTTCATTTATCATACACCTCCCTGAGGAATTACAAACACTAACTACATATCTAAAGGCAGTCTTGCTCATTATAATGAAAAACGAATCCCACTGTCAACTTCCCTCCTGAAAAATTTTATCCACACTTCTGACTGAATTACATATTAGTCTTTTTATCTTATAAACAACAATTATCGACAAATTACTCACAAAATCTAGTGGTGTGGATAAATATTGTCTACAATCCATTGAATTTGTGGATAAGTGTCGAAAAGCCGTTGCACTCCCCCTCTTTTTTTGGTATTATGTTTGTGCTTAACATGTGTAAAATTCATTTTCCTATCTCATCTTTCCACAGATTGTGGATAATATGTGGATGCACATATACACCTCTGTTTACTTAGTTATCAACAATAATGTGGATGGCGTACATAACTTGCTTCTTATGTTGAACTGTCCATATTTAACTATTCACAACCACATAAGAACTCATTTTTTTTACAGAAAACCTTTCCGTCTTTCTATGACACAATATGAAAGATCCGGGAAAGGGTTTTTCTATCATCAATCAAAACTGAAAGGGGTGACGTGAGTTGGAAAACATTCATGAATTATGGAATGCGACATTGGAAAAAATTGAAGAAAAAATCAGTAAACCGAGCTTTGATACCTGGTTGAAAAACACGAAAGCTGAATCGTTGGAAGAGGATACATTAACCGTATTAGCACCGAATGAATTTGCACGCGACTGGCTGGAAGGACGATATACTGATTTAATTAATGAAATTTTACTTGAAATTACCGGTGCCGAGCTTTCTACAAAGTTTATTATTCCCGATTCCCAGGAGTCTGAGAATGACGCCCTTCAGGCACAGAAAAAAGTACCTGCGGGAAACAAAAATGACAATACAGATAATGGTAAAACCATGTTGAATTCAAAATATACATTTGACACGTTCGTTATCGGGTCCGGTAATCGGTTTGCCCATGCCGCATCCCTTGCAGTAGCTGAGGCACCGGCGAGAGCCTATAACCCGCTATTCATTTATGGTGGGGTCGGCCTTGGTAAAACACATTTGATGCACGCAATCGGCCATTACGTTCGGGAGCACAATCCTGAAGCGAACGTTGTTTATTTATCATCCGAAAAGTTTACGAATGAATTCATTAACGCGATTATGGATAACAAAGCGACCCAATTCAGAAATAAATACCGGAATGTTGATATTCTATTAATTGATGATATTCAATTTATTGCTGGAAAAGAATCGACTCAGGAAGAATTCTTCCACACATTCAATGCACTTCATGAGGATAATAAACAAATCATCATCTCGAGTGATCGGCCGCCTAAAGAAATACCGACGCTTGAAGATCGTCTGCGTTCCAGATTTGAATGGGGCTTGATTACAGATATTACCCCACCGGACCTGGAAACGCGTATCGCTATATTAACGAAAAAAGCTAAAGCTGAAGGACTTGATATTCCAAATGAAGTAATGTTGTATATTGCAAATCAAATTGACACCAATATTCGCGAACTGGAAGGTGCATTAATTCGTGTGGTAGCCTATTCTTCCCTCGTCAATCAGGATATTGATGCATCCCTTGCAGCAGATGCACTGAAAGATATTATCCCCAGCAATCAGCCACGAACCATTACGATCCATGGCATTCAGGAAGCTGTCGGGGAAAAATACAGTGTTAAATTAGAGGATTTTGCTGCCAAAAAACGGACAAAATCAATTGCATTCCCCAGACAGATTGCAATGTACTTATCACGGGAGCTGACTGATTTTTCCTTACCTAAAATTGGCGAGGAATTCGGTGGACGAGACCATACAACAGTTATTCATGCACACGAAAAAGTCGTGAAAATGATGGAAAATGACACACTATTACACAAAGAAATTGAAGAATTAAAGGAGCAACTGAAATCATTTTAGTTTATGCACATGTGTATAGTGTGAATGAACAAATCACATTTATGAACAACTTTTCCACATGTGTATAACCCGGAGTCATACAGTGTCGGCAGGGATATCCACATAATCACAAACCCTAGTACTATTATTACTGTATTTTATTAATAAATAATAAATATATGTCCAAAAGGAGAATATATTTCATGAAATTTATCATTCAACGTGAGCAATTGATTGCTGGTGTGCAAGATGTCATGAAGGCTATTTCCCCGAGAACAGCTATTCCAATCTTAACGGGTATGAAACTGGAAGCCGTATCAAATGGTATCAGGTTAACCGGAAGTGACTCTGATATTTCGATTGAATCATTTATACCTGCCGAAGAGGATGGGATGATCAATGCAGATCATATTGAGGAAGGAAGTGTTGTCTTACAGGCACGTTATTTTTCAGATATTGTCCGCAAACTTCCGGAAAAAACAGTTGAAATTGAATCAGATGAAAATTTTAATGTCACAATCCAATCAGGAAAAGCAAAATTCAATCTTAACGGACAAGATGCCGGTGAATATCCACAACTGCCTAAAATACAAGCAGAAAACAGTTTTGAAATACAGTCGGATTTACTCAAAAATTTAGTCAGACAAACTGGTTTTGCAGTATCAACTATGGAAACCAGACCAATTTTGACTGGTGTCAATATAAAAATTGAAAATGGACACTTAAGTTTTACGGCAACAGACAGTCACCGGCTTGCTTCAAGAAGTATCCCGCTGGATGGTGTTGATTTCAATTTATCCAGCATCGTTGTACCAGGTAAAAGTCTGAATGAACTATCTAAAATCCTGAATGATGCAACGGAAAAAGTCGATATCAGTGTAACCAATAATCAAATCTTATTCCGGACAAAACATATCCATTTCTTATCGCGCCTGCTGGACGGAAATTATCCGGAAACATCCCGGTTGATCCCGGACCAAAGTCAAACCGAAATTCGTGTTAAAACAAAAGATTTGATCAATACAATTGACCGGGCTTCATTATTGGCCAGAGAAGAACGAAACAATGTTGTCAAACTGACGACAAAAGAAAATCAGCTATTGGAAATTACCAGCAATTCACCGGAAGTTGGCCAAGTCGCAGAAGAAGTTTCAATCCAGGCGATTGAAGGCGAAAATCTGAAAATCTCATTCAGTTCAAAATATATGCTGGATGCATTAAAAGTAATTGAGAATGACGAAGTCCTTATTGAATTCACCGGTGCCATGCGGCCATTTATTATTAAACCGGCTAATGATGATTCAATGCTGCAATTAATCTTACCGGTCAGAACGTATTAAGAAAAAACGCTGCCGCGTTTTTTCAGAAGCCGGAGGTCAGAGGTCGGATTGGTAGAAATCGGCGAAGCAGCCGATTTCTGTATCGAATACGTCATCCGATATTTTTTACTAAAAATAAGCTAATTAAATCTATACCATCAGGGGGTCAGTCACGTACTGATTTCCTGATGTATTTCCAAATCCTGCATAAAACTATATTTTCCCGCTACCCAATTTAAAAGTGACTATCCTTCCCTTAACCTTAAATCTTTAGTAGAATAGAAAGGAAGTACAAAGAACGTCAATTCATAAAAAAAGTTTGGTGATCAATATGAATGAACCTGAAAAAATAAACATTGAGACAGACTATATCCCGCTGGGTCAATTTATCAAATTGCTTAATATACTTGATTCCGGTGGTATGATAAAAGCATTTTTGCAGGATCAGGGCGTACTTGTTAATGGTGAACCTGAGCATCGCAGAGGAAGAAAACTTTATCCGGATGATGTCGTCGAGATGGAAGGTATTGGTGTTTATATTGTCACTAAAGATTAATGACGGGGATTTGGCATGAATATTGAACATTTACAATTAAAAAATTACCGCAACTATGCAAAACTCAATCTTTCATTCAATGATAAAATAAATATGATTATCGGCGAGAATGCACAAGGAAAGACCAATCTGATGGAAGCTATCTATGTCCTGGCCTTTTCTAAGTCCCATCGTACCCCAAGAGAAAAAGAACTTATCCAATGGGACGAAGAGTATGCTAAAATAGAGGGCAGGGTAACAAAACGACAACAAACATTTCCCCTTGAAATTATTTTATCGACAAAAGGAAAAAAGGCTAAATTAAATCGAATTGAGCAAAAAAAATTAAGCGATTATATCGGTGCCTTGAATGTTGTTATGTTCGCACCTGAGGATTTATCACTTGTTAAAGGTGCACCACTGACAAGAAGACGTTTTATCGATATGGAACTTGGACAAATTCAACCCAAATATATTTATCACCTCGGTCAATACCAAAAAATACTGAAACAGAGGAATCAATTATTAAAACAATTACAACGTCATGAAACACAGGATAAAACAATGCTCGATGTATTGACTGAACAGCTCATTCAGCATGCAGCCACATTATTGGAGCGCCGTTTTATTTTCCTTGATTTGTTACGTCAATGGGCAAGCCCGATTCATCGTGGAATCAGTCATCAGACAGAAAAGCTGGAAATCAGGTATGCTCCAACGATAGAGGTATCAGAAACAGCAGATAGGGAAAAGATAGAGAGTGTCTATACCAATAAATTCCATGAATTGCAGGAAAAAGAAATCGACCGTGGTACAACCCTGATCGGGCCTCATCGAGATGATATTATGTTTTATGTGAATGATAAGGATGTCCAGATCTATGGCTCCCAGGGACAACAGCGAACAACAGCATTATCGGTAAAACTGGCAGAGATAGAACTTATATGCAATGAAGTCGGAGAATATCCGGTCTTACTTCTTGATGATGTCTTAAGTGAATTGGATAATCACAGGCAATCTCATTTATTGGATACGATTAAAGGGAAAGTTCAAACGTTTGTATCAACAACAAACATTGATGGGATTAACCATGAAACCTTAAGTGAAGCACAATTGTTCAAGGTAGATGATGGTATGGTTGTTACATGATGGAGGGATACGATGTTTATTCATATAGGCAACGATAACGTCATTCAATCAGATGATGTCATTTCCATTATTGATTATAGTGTGGTGACCTCATCAAGCACCATGGAAAAGATGATCGAAAATAACACAAAACAGCAGAAAGTTTTTGGTCCAACTGATGAAGCGAAATCAGTTGTTGTAACGAGCGACCAAATTTATTACAGTTCATTATCCGTTTCAACTCTAAAAAAACGATCCAGTATGATTTCGAGTATTAGCAAACTGGATGACTACTCAGATGAAATTGAGCAAGAGTAAATAACCAATAAATCAACCTTTTGACACTTCTATAACACGCATTATTTTTAAAGTATAAGAAAATTCATGTCTCATGCACAGCAATGTCATGAATATGAGTTTTTCCAGGAAACGTAGGTGAAAAGATGTCAGCAGAAGAAAAAGTTTCAAAAGAACAGGCATATGGCGCAGATCAGATTCAAGTGCTGGAAGGATTGGAAGCAGTTCGGAAAAGGCCTGGCATGTATATCGGAACGACAAGTGAAAGAGGGCTGCATCATCTCGTATGGGAAATCGTCGATAATAGTATTGACGAAGCACTTGCAGGTTATTGTGATAAAATTCAAATCATTATTGAGAAAGATAATAGTATTACGGTCATTGATAACGGCCGCGGAATTCCGGTGGATATTCAGAAAAAGACCGGCAAACCTGCACTTGAAGTGATAATGACTGTTTTGCATGCCGGTGGTAAATTCGGCGGTGACAGTTACAAAGTATCAGGCGGGCTGCATGGTGTTGGGGCATCAGTTGTTAATGCCTTATCAAGCAGTCTTGATGTCTATGTTCATCGTGACGGAAATATTTATTACCTTGGTTTTGAAAAGGGTGTGCCACAAGGCAAAATTGAAACTGTCGGTGAAACGGACATTACCGGTACTAAAACACAATTTAAACCTGATGCGGAAATTTTTACAGAATCGACGGAATTTAATTTCGATTTACTTGAGCAGCGTGTGCGTGAACTGGCCTTTTTGAATAAGGGGGTCACTGTTTCGCTTGAAGACAAACGGACAGATGCGGAACCGGTGGCGTTTCATTACGAGGGCGGTATCAGTTCGTATGTTGAATTTATTAACCGTAACCGGGAAGTATTGCATGAACCCTTTTATTCTGAGAGTGAAGACGAGCAAATTATAGTTGAAGTCGCCATTCAATACAATGATGGCTTTGCGAGCAACATTTATTCCTTTGCCAACAATATTCACACGTATGAAGGCGGCAGTCATGAATCAGGTTTTAAATCCGGACTGACACGTGTAATCAATGATTACGCCCGTAAAAATAATATGTTTAAAGAAAGTGATCCAAACCTTAAGCGGTGATGATGTCCGGGAAGGTATGACAGCCATTATTTCCATTAAGCATCCGGATCCGCAGTTTGAAGGGCAAACGAAGACAAAGCTCGGTAACAGTGAAGTAAAAAGGATAACCGATTCGGCTTTCAGTGAAGCCTTTTCGAAGTTCCTGTTTGAAAATCCTGATGTAGCAAAAATTGTTGTGGAAAAAGGCATAACGGCATCGCATGCTCGTATTGCAGCGAAAAAGGCACGTGAATTGACCAGACGAAAAAGTGCTCTTGAAGTATCCAATCTGCCGGGTAAATTGGCCGATTGCTCATCAACGGATGCAAGCATCAGTGAATTATATATCGTTGAGGGTGATTCTGCCGGCGGTTCAGCAAAACAGGGCCGGGACCGGCATTTTCAGGCTATTCTCCCGTTGCGCGGTAAGATATTAAACGTTGAAAAAGCACGTCTCGATAAAATTTTATCCAATAAAGAAGTCCGGGCCATGATAACAGCGTTAGGCACGGGGATTGGCGAAGATTTTGATATTACCAAAGCCCGTTATCATAAAGTTGTCATTATGACAGATGCCGATGTTGATGGTGCACATATCCGCACATTATTGTTAACCTTTTTCTATCGTTATATGCGTCCACTAATCGAACATGGCTATGTTTATATTGCCCAGCCGCCATTGTATAAAATCCAGCAGGGAAAAGCTGCTCATTATGCTTATGATGACTCGGAGATGGAGCGCATTCTGGAAGAGATACCTAAATCACCAAAACCAGGCCTGCAGCGCTATAAAGGTCTTGGTGAAATGAATGCAGAACAGCTTTGGGAGACAACGATGGACCCGGAAACACGAACATTACTTCAAGTTGAGCTTTCCGATGCGATGGATGCTGATCATATTTTTGATATGCTGATGGGATGGGTATAAAGTGGAGCCACGCCGGATTTCATGAAGAAAATGCTCAATATGTCCAAAATCTGATATTTAGTATAAGAAAAAATCTGTAAATGAACGTATCTCAGGAAGATTTGGGGTATTTTAAATGGCGGATGAACAACGTCCAAACGTTCAGGAAATAAATCTTGGTCAGGAAATGCGTACATCTTTTCTTGATTATGCCATGAGTGTCATTGTATCACGGGCATTGCCTGATGTACGTGACGGCATGAAACCTGTCCACCGCAGAATATTGTACGCTATGAATGACCTTGGAATGCATTCAGATAAGCCGTATAAAAAGTCTGCCCGTATTGTAGGTGAAGTCATCGGTAAGTATCACCCGCATGGGGATTCTGCTGTCTATGAATCGATGGTGCGTATGGCACAGGATTTCAGTATCGCTTATATGCTGTGATGTCACGGGAACTCGGCTCAGTAGACGGAGACTCGGCTGCAGCCCATGCGTATACAGAGCACGCATGTCTAAAAATTCCATGGAATTATTGCGCGATATCAATAAAGATACCGTGATTATCGGACAACTATGAGGACAGAACGGGAACCAGTTGTTTTCCGTCCGTTTCCAAATCTGCTTATAAACGTGGAGCTGGAATTGCTGTCGTATGGCGACAAATATTCGCCTCATAATCTTGGCGAAACGATGATGCGGTATAGCTGTCAGTAAAGATCCTGAGATTTCGATTAATGAATTGATGGAGAATTATATACATGGACCCGATTTTCCAACGGCTGGTGAAATCCTTGGCAGAAGCGGCATTCGCAAGGCATTTGAAACCGGAAAAGGCTCTGTGACAATTCGGGCAAAAGTGGCTATCGAGGAACATGCGAATGGCAAGTCAACGCTTATTGCCACCGAATTGCCTTACCAGGTTAATAAGGCGAAACTTATTGAAAGATGCAGAACTTGTCGGAAAAACGAATCGATGGTATACCCGACTTACGCGACGAATCAGACCGTAATGGAAATGCGCGTCGTGATGAATTGCGTCGGACGGCCAATCCAAATATTGTGTTAAACAATTTATACAAATATACAGCACTGCAAACAACATCGGCATAATATGCTGGCTTTAGTTAATGGCGCCCCGAAGTAACATTAAACAGTGCCTGAACATTATTTAGACATCAAAGAAATCATTAAACGCCGTACTGCTTTTGAATTGCGTAAAGCTGAAGCACGCGCGCACATTCTGGAAGGTCTGCGTGTTGCACTGGACCATCTGGATGAAGTTATATCACTTATCCGTAATTCTGAAACAACTGACATTGCGCGGGATGGCCTGATGGATAATTATGGTCTGAGCGAGAAACAGGCACAGGCTATACTGGATATGCGCCTGCAGCGTCTGACAGGCTTGGAACGGGAGAAAATCGCTAATGAATACAATGACCTTCTCAAGCAGATTGATGAATTAAAAGCTATTTTGGCGGATGACGAAAAAGTGCTGGAAATCATTCGTGAAGAACTGATGGAAATAAAAGAGAAATATAATGATCCGCGCCGGACGGAAATTGTCGCCGGTGGAGCAGATTTAATTGAAGATGAAGATTTAATTCCTGAGGAGAATATTGTCATAACGCTCACCCATCAGGGATACATTAAACGACTCCCTGCTTCGACGTATCGGACACAAAAACGCGGCGGCCGCGGTATTCAGGGTATGGGGACAAATGAGAATGATTTTGTTGAACACTTAGTATCCACTTCAACCCATGATACCATCCTTTTCTTTACGAATAAAGGAAAGGTGTATCGTGCAAAAGGTTATGAAGTTCCTGAATTCAGCCGTACCGCAAAAGGAATACCGATTATTAATTTATTGCAGATTGAAAAAGATGAATGGGTTAATGCCGCTATCTCAGTTTCTGAATACCGTGAGGATTACTATCTGTTCTTTACAACAAGACATGGATTATCCAAACGTACGAGATTATCGCAATTTGCCAATATACGTAAAGGCGGCTTAATTGCAGTTGGCCTGCGGGAGGAAGATGAATTAATTTCAGTTAGATTAACAGACGGTACGAAAGATATTATGATGGGCACTAAAAACGGCTATCTTATCCGTTTTCCGGAAGATCAGGTCCGCTCGATGGGAAGAAATGCAGCCGGTGTGCGCGGTATTTCATTGCGCGGTGATGATGAAGTTGTTTCCATGGAAATTTTGGATGAAGGCCTGCAGGTATTGCATGTGACCAATAAAGGGATCGGAAAACGCACACCCGAAGACCAGTATCGTGTTACAAACCGTGGCGGAAAAGGGATTTTCACCTGTAAGTTATCAGATCACAATCAGGTTGTGGCGGTCAAAGCGGTTACAGGGGAAGAAGATATCATGCTTATAACCGTTGCTGGTGTGCTGATTCGTATTCCGGTCGAAGGTATTTCACAGACCGGGCGAAATGCACAAGGTGTCCGTCTGATCCGCCTGCAGGAAGAAGAAGAAGTTGCGACAGTTACAAAAGTGGAAAAAGAAGAAGCGGAAGAATCGGCTGAGGTGGCTCCTGAAGAAGCGGAGAATTCTGAAACAGACGCAGGAAAAGATCAGGATTCTTAATTAGCGGTGAGGTTAAGTTTGATGGTGACCCAAAGATATAGTTTGGGTCACCATTTAATTCAGGAGGGGGAATTCCATGCGTGTAGACGCTTTTCAGCTGGTACCGGGGTGTGTTTTGTTAAAGGATATAAATGGCAAGACAAATAAGCCGATTATTCCGGAAAAAACCGTATTAACGTATGAACATATCACCATTATACATAAATTTTTAGTTGAAACGGTTGATGTCTCGACAACACTCTCTGATGGCAAACCGTTTCAGCCTGAACGTTCAATTTAATGTCCTCTATTCATCTGCAAAAGGAAGTGTTCGAGCAGAAGCGGGACTTTGTCGGCAGTGGTACTTAGAAACGTTTTAATAAATGGGTAATCGATATCCGGTTTAGCTGCCAGCAGATCCCCCCACCATTCTGACTCGTAGCGGCACAGCATGCTCAAGTTATATAACAGCAAATAATGGACCATTATCTCGGAAACCGGTATAAAATTTTCCCGATGTGCTGGAAAGTAAATCTCCCTCTGTATTGTATCAGTGAAAAAAGGGCTGTTATTCGAAGGTCTGAACGGATGTGTCAAATTAACATCAATTATTTCATTGGTGGTTTCCACATGTTTTACAGCCGGCAAATAAGGTTTGATACGTTTGATAAATGCATTGGCCGTTAAATGATAGTTGTCCAATATGAAAGTTGGAAATTGTAAATTAAATGTCTCATGACTCCCGACAGCAGCCATATTATCTTTATCATGAAAAGTAAACAACGATGTCATCTCCGGGATTAAGGTCAGCAGCTGTTTCATTTTTATTTTGTCAAATGGTGATTCTTTAATTGAGAATAAGTGTTGTGAGAAATAGGGATAAAGTCCATTATGCTGAATTTTCACTTCATCATCCAGAAACGTATAATCCTTCTTTTTACGTTTCCGGCTGGATACACCGTGTGCCAATATTGAAGTTGATTCGGGGTAATTCGGCCTGACAGTCAATAACACAGCTTTTAGTAAATGGACCATGCCATAAAAAAATAACATCGGCTGCAGCAATGTCTCCAATCTTTTGCCGTTCTCAAAAAACCGGATACCATGATCCAGATAATGCATGAATGGCTGACAGTTTTCAAAACTCTTTACGGAGGCATCAATATCATCCAATTGTTCGTAACATCCCTTTAAATAGCGCTGGGCTGTCTGCTGTGATTGGAGATAGGTATAAAAGTCTGTCATATGTTAGAATGCTCCTCATAATTATACGGAATTTTCCGAATCAAATTTCTTTTATTATACAGTCATTATAGTATTGAAAAAGCCTTCCAGTTGGCGTATTGTAAATAACAATAGAATGACAAGCATAGTTTCTCCAAATAAGAAAATGATAATCATTTCATTAGGCTGTTTTCACACTCCCCAGTCTCCGTGTATTCGGGTTGCTGGTGAGATAATCTATGCTTAAACTCTGCTTTAAAACAAAAATATTCTTTAGAAAAAAACGTTTCATAAATACCAACAACATGGATAGGAGGATTAGACATGCGTGAAGATAAGTTTGCCAAAGAAGGATTAACGTTTGATGATGTTTTATTGATGCCTGATAAGTCGGATGTATTGCCAAAGGATGCTGATATCAGTACGGCGTTGTCTGAGAAAGTCAAGCTCAACACTCCATTGCTGAGTGCCGGGATGGATACGGTAACCGAAGCAGATATGGCCATAGCAATGGCCCGGCAAGGCGGGCTTGGAATTATTCATAAAAATATGTCAATCGAGGATCAGGCCGAACAGGTGGATCGGGTCAAACGTTCAGAGAGTGGTGTAATTACAAATCCGTTTTTCCTGAGCCCGGAACATCAAGTTTTTGACGCCGAACATTTAATGGGAAAATTCCGCATTTCCGGTGTCCCGATTGTGAATAATATTGATGAGAAAAAATTGGTTGGTATTTTGACAAACCGCGATCTACGCTTTATTCAGGACTATTCCACTGCGATTAAAGATGTCATGACGAGCGATAATCTGGTAACAGCTCCTGTGGGGACAACGTTGGAAGAAGCTGAACACTTGCTGCAGACACACCGGATTGAGAAATTGCCTCTTACTGATGAGAACGGTATACTCCAAGGTTTAATTACAATTAAGGATATTGAAAAAGCAATTGAATTTCCGAATGCAGCCAAAGATTCACAAGGAAGACTGCTGACCGGTGCTGCTGTCGGTGTGACCAGTGATGCGATGACACGCATTGAAAAACTTGTTGAAGCAGGTGTTGATGTCATTGTCATTGATACGGCTCATGGCCATTCAGCTGGTGTACTGGAAAAAGTTCGTGCTGTCCGTGAAGCATACCCTGATCTCGATATTATAGCGGGAAATGTTGCGACAGGTGAAGCAACCGTGGACTTAATTAAAGCTGGTGCAACGATTGTAAAAGTTGGTATCGGACCTGGATCGATTTGTACAACAAGGGTCGTAGCGGGTATTGGTGTGCCACAAATAACAGCTGTCCATGATTGCGCGATGGCAGCTTCCGGGTATGGTATTCCGGTTATTGCTGATGGCGGCATCAAGTATTCCGGTGATATTGTTAAAGCACTGGCATCCGGTGCGCATGCCGTTATGCTCGGCAGTATGTTTGCCGGTGTAACCGAAAGCCCCGGAGAAACCGAAATATTTCAAGGCAGACAATATAAAGTTTACCGTGGTATGGGATCAATTGGCGCTATGGAATCAGGATCTAAAGATCGGTATTTTCAGGATGCTGAAGATGCTAAAAAATTGGTTCCAGAAGGTATTGAAGGAAGGACTGCCTACAAAGGGCCCCTTGCTGATACCGTTCACCAATTGATTGGCGGATTAAGGGCCGGCATGGGGTATTGTGGAACAGGCTCGATTGATGCATTGGGCCATGATGCCCGGTTCATTAGAATTTCAAATGCCGGGTTAAGAGAGAGTCATCCACATGATGTTCAAATTACAAAAGAGGCTCCCAATTATTCGTAGTCTGATCAGTTTAAATGGTTAACATGCTAATAGTAAATATTGCCTATTAAATATTCAATAGATAGGGCTTTACCCTGTCTATTTTTTCTCTATTTTTTATGGTAAAATGTTTAAGGTATAAAAATTATATAAATAATTTCATCAATCAGGTGGAGGTAGAGAAAGTGAAACACAACTTAAAGAAATGTTTACCAGTATTGCTTGCGGCACTGGTAATGTTGTCAACCGTTACAATCCAGCCGTTCTCTGTTAAGGCAGAAGAATCATTGGACATCGAGGCAGAATCAGCTATATTGGTTGATGCCGAAACAGGGAAAATTATTTATGCAAAAAATCCTGACATGGAACTACCTCCAGCTAGTATGACCAAAATCATGACTGAATACCTTGTTCAGGAAGCCGTTGAGGAAGGTCAAATCAGCTGGGACACAACAACACAGATAAGTGACTATCCTTACAGTATATCTGCAAATAACGATTTTTCAGGTGTCGGGCTGACGCAGGATAAAGATTATACTGTTAAACAATTGTATGACGCGATGGCGATCAATTCAGATAACGCAACAACAATCGCACTGGCTGAATTGATTGCGGGATCTGAAGGCGAATTTGTCAAAATGATGAACGAAAAGGCAGAAGAAATGGGACTGCCGGAATATGAATTTGTTAACTCCACAGGTCTCGCCAATTCATCACTTGGGGAAAATGTGCCAGAGGGAACTGATGCGGACGCGACTAATTTGTTATCAGCCCGTTCAGCGGCTTTACTTGCCTATAATTTGATAGAAGATTATCCGCAGGCTCTTGAGGTCTCCGGGACACCTTCAGCAGAATTTGATGACCAGACAATGACCAATTGGAATTGGATGCTGCCACATGGTGAAGGCGAAGCTACTTATCTGCAGCAATACAATTATGAAGGTATGGATGGATTAAAGACAGGTTATACCGATCTTGCCGGCTATTCCTTTACGGGTACTTCCGAACGTGATGGTAACCGTTATATATCTGTCGTGATGAAAACAGAAAGCGAAGAAGCACGTTTTGAGCAAACGGCTAAACTGATGGATTACGGTTTTAATCAGTTTGAAACGCAGGAAATTTTCCCGGCTGGCTATCAGTTGGAAGATGAATCAGCTATTCCCGTTTCAAAAGGAAAAGAAGATACCGTACAAGTAGCCATTAATGAGGCATTCAGTGCACCGGTAACAGGAGAGCAGGCAGAGAACTACAGCATTGAGTACCAATTGGATGAAGATAGATTAAACGAAGACGGGGAACTCACAGCGCCAATTGAAGAAGGAGAAACGATTGGAACTGCTGAAGTTGTCTATAATGGTGAAGAAGACTATGGTTATATATTCCCCGATAGCAATCAACAGACAATCGATCTGGTTGCGCAAAATACCGTTGAGAAAGATAACTGGTTTATGCTGACACTTGGGGCAATAGGCGGATTTTTTGCTGATATATTCGGTGCTGTTGTTGATACAGTGAAAGGCTGGTTTTAAATAACCAATTCCACTGGTCTTCTGAATATGAGCTTTTAAGACACATGAAATAGTCAAATAGATTTTAGTTGATGTTGTTTTATGATATGGGGAGGGAACAATATGACAAACACAGGAACAGAACGTGTCAAACGTGGCATGGCAGAAATGCAAAAAGGCGGCGTTATCATGGATGTTGTCAATGCCGAACAGGCTAAAATAGCTGAAGAAGCGGGTGCGGTTGCTGTCATGGCATTGGAACGCGTCCCATCTGATATTCGTGCTGCCGGGGGTGTAGCTCGCATGGCAAGCCCGGAAATAACAGAAGAGGTCATGAATGCTGTATCCATTCCAGTCATGGCAAAAGCACGTATTGGACACATTGTGGAAGCTCGCGTCCTTGAAGCAATGGGTGTTGATTATATTGACGAAAGTGAAGTACTGACACCGGCAGATGAAGACTATCATTTAAAAAAATCTGATTACACCGTACCATTTGTGTGCGGCTGCCGTAATCTTGGTGAGGCATCCCGCCGTATTGGTGAAGGGGCATCCATGCTGCGCACCAAAGGCGAGCCTGGTACAGGGAATATTGTTGAAGCTGTACGTCATATGCGCCAGGTGCAATCTGAGATCCGAAAACTGTCATCGATGTCAGAAGATGAAATCATGACTTACGCCAAAGAAATCGGTGCACCATATGAACTGCTTTTGGAAATTAAAAAAGAAGGCCGTCTTCCGGTTGTCAATTTTGCAGCAGGTGGTGTGGCTACACCAGCTGATGCAGCATTGATGATGCAGCTTGGAGCAGATGGCGTATTCGTCGGTTCCGGTATCTTTAAATCGAACCATCCGGAGAAATTTGCCAAGTCAATTGTTGAGGCCACAACGCATTATACGGATTATCAATTAATTGGTGAGCTTTCCAAAGATCTTGGTACGGCTATGAAAGGTATCGAAATGGGCACATTGGAAGCACATGACCGTATGCAGGATCGCAGCGAATAGAAAGAAGGAATGGTTATGACGACAATTGGTGTACTGGCATTGCAGGGTGCTGTACGTGAGCACATTCGCTCTATTGAAGAAACAGGTGCAGCAGCTGTTGAAATCAAACGAAAAGAGCAGCTTGCAGACATTGACGGACTAATCCTGCCGGGCGGTGAAAGCACGACAATGCGCAGACTGATTGACAGTTATGGATTTTTCGATGCTATTCAGGATTTCGGAAAGCAAGGTAAGCCTGTTTTTGGTACGTGTGCTGGCCTGATTTTGATGGCAAATGACATTGAAGGCGAGGAACAGGCACATTTGGGGTTAATGGATATGAAGGTTGCGCGGAATGCATTCGGCCGGCAAGTGGCAAGTTTTGAGGCCAATTTGGATGTGAAACATGCCGGTGATGCATTCAATGCTGTCTTTATCCGTGCCCCGTATATAATGAAGACGGGTTCTGATGTAGAGGTATTATCTGCTTATCAGGAGCGGATAGTGGCAGCTAAACAGGGACATTATCTGTGTACAGCGTTTCATCCGGAATTAACCGATGACAATCGTTTGATTGAATATTTTGCGCAAATGGTGGAACAATCAAAAGAGATACTTGCATCGTGATGTAAAATCCGATATGATAAATTTTAACATATGGAACAGTCGTGACAGGAAGCAGTAACAGATTGGCTTTCTTCAGAGAGTCGGTGGCCGGTGCAAACCGATGAAAGCAATTTGTGAATCCATCCTTGAACTGGTTTGCTGAAATGACAGTAGGTAAACCCGGTTAAACGCCGTTATCGCATTAGAGCCGGAAGAGTCATTCACTCTTCAACAAGGGTGGCAACGCGGGAAAAACACTCTCGTCCCTGTATTTATCAGGGGCGCGAGTTTTTTTATGCAATCGTTTAAAGGAGGCATTCATCTATGCTGGATATGAAATTTTTACGGAATAATTTTGCTGACGTAAAGGAGAAGTTGGCTCATCGTGGTGAAGATTTGTCTGATTTGGATCGGTTTGGTGAGCTTGATGAACGGCGCAGAACATTAATTTCTGAAACAGAAACGCTTAAGGCAAAGCGTAATGAGACATCGAAACAGATTTCCGCTCTGAAAAAGGAAAAAAAGGATGCAGAACCGGCAATCAAAGAAATGCGTGAGGTAGGAGATAAAATAAAAGAATACGATTCGGAGCTGAAAGAAATTGAAGAATCGCTCGAGATGATTATGCTTTCAATCCCAAATATACCACATGAAAGTGTTCCGATTGGTGAAGATGAGGATGATAATGTGGTGGCACGTAAATGGGGGGACTTGCCAGTATTTGATTTTGATGAAAAACCGCATTGGGATATTGCAGCTGATTTGGATATTCTTGATTTTGAACGGGCTGCCAAAGTGACCGGAAGCCGTTTTGTATTTTACAAAGGAATAGGAACACGTCTGGAACGCGCGCTAATCAGCTTTATGATGGATTTGCATGCGGATGAACATGGTTATACCGAGATGATGCCGCCGCAAATCGTTAACCGTGACAGCCTGACAGGAACCGGCCAGCTTCCTAAATTTTCCGAAGATGTATTTAAATTGGAGGAATGGGATTATTTCCTGATTCCGACCGCTGAGGTACCGGTCACGAATTTCCATCGTGATGAGATTTTGCCAATTGATGAGCTGCCAAAGAAATATGCGGCATACAGTGCCAATTTCCGGTCTGAAGCAGGATCTGCCGGACGTGATACACGCGGGCTTATCCGTCAGCATCAATTTAACAAGGTTGAATTGGTCCATTTCACGAAGCCGGAAGACTCCTATGAAACCTTGGAAACATTGACAGGCAATGCCGAAAAAGTCTTGCAGCGTTTAAATTTGCCTTACCGTGTTATGAATATGTGTACAGGTGATCTGGGCTTCACGGCTGCTAAAAAATACGATATTGAAGTGTGGATGCCGAGTCAGGAAACGTACCGTGAAATTTCTTCCTGCTCCAATTTTGAGAACTTTCAAGCAAGACGTGCCGGTATTCGCTTCCGCAGAGATGCCAATGAAAAACCTGAATTCGTCCATACATTGAATGGATCGGGTCTCGCTGTCGGACGTACCGTAGCCGCTATTTTGGAGAATTATCAGCAGGAAGACGGGTCTGTTGTGGTTCCGGAACTACTGCGTCCGTACATGGGCGGGAATGACCTTTTAAAGGCATAGTGAAAAACCAGGAAAGGGCGCTCAGCTCTCCTGGTTTTGATTTTATTACAGAGCCAAGATCGCTTCTCTCTGCCCTTTTGGTAGTAAAATTGCCTGAAACGTCATAGAGATTGCTTCTCTCCGCCCTTTTGGTGGTAGAATCGCACTGAAATGTCATAGAGACCGCTTCTCTCTGCCCTTTTGGTGGTAAAATTGCACTGAAACGTCATAGAGACCGTTTCTCTCTGCCCTTTTGGTGGTAAAATTGCACTGAAACGTCATAGAGATCGCTTCTCTCTGCCCTTTTGGTAGTTGAATCGCATTGAAACGTCATTCAGATTGCTTAACCTGTCTCTTATGCTGCTTTTTGAGAAAAAGTTGCGGAAAAAAGTTACCCCGAAAAAAGTTACCCATAGCAAATAAATTCAGTTATTGACAACCGTGCTCCGACATGTTAAATTTAATCCTGTCGTCATTATGGAGGTATACCCAAGTCTGGCTGAAGGGATCGGTCTTGAAAACCGACAGGCGGGTCAAACCGCGCGGGGGTTCGAATCCCTCTACCTCCTCCATTTAATTAAATCGCATAAATTGGAGATTAATAATACTCAACCCACCACCAAACCGTTACATATGTAGCGGTTTTTTGCTTTATTAGGCTGTTTTCGCAAAGGGTAAATACATAAACTTGTAATAATTGATTTAAAACGTCGTCTAATAAACAGAAGGATATATAAGAATTTCTCCCACTTTCACCTCATCTCTTCACATGAGGGCTTAAAATCAGTGAAAGCTTCATTTTTAAGCCTTGACATTTGTCATATTAGTAGGTATATTACATAAAAATACAGTATATTTATTTGAACTGGAAGCTTTGAACCATATTTAAACGAAGAAGAGGTCAGTAGCAAAATGCCTCCCGCAAGAGATTGGAATTCACCGGCTGAAAGATTCCATCGGGTATGGCTTTTGTGAAACCTGCCTTGGAGTTGTCAGATTAGAACCTGACCGCAGTCTCGCTGCGTTAAGAAATAAGAGTGGGCATGTTCGGCATGTCAATGAAGGTGGTACCACGGAAACACCCCAAGTCCGTCCTTTGTCTGGATGGATTTGGGGTGTTTTTATACATTAAAGGAGAGATGAAAATGCGTGAAAAAATGGCTTTTATTGGTGCCGGGTCAATGGCTGAATCAATCCTGACCGGCATATTAAACAGTGGATTTCTACCTAAAGAGCAGATCTATGTCACGAACAAATCTGACAAAGAACGATTGACATTTCTTAAAAAACAGTATGCCGTCCAAAATATAGACAACAAGGAAAAAGCAGTTGATGGAGCTAATATTATCGTTATAGCAGTCAAACCATATGATCTGGAAGCTGCAGTTGCCTCGATCAGGGATCACTTAACTGCTGATCAGCTGCTAATCTCAGTAGCAGCTGGCGTCTCAACCGATACGATTTCCCAATTGATCGGCAAAGCTATGCCGGTTATCCGGGCAATGCCAAATACGTCATCAGCGGCAGGTCAATCGGCTACAGCCGTTACCCGGGGGGAATTTGCCACTGACGAACATTTGCAGACAGCGATGGATTTGTTTAATACAATCGGTACAGCAACCGAAGTCGATGAGGCGGATATGCATACGGTTACGGCAATTTCAGGGAGCGGTCCAGCCTATGTGTATTATTTGGTTGAAGCTATGGAATCAGCAGCGGTGGAAGCTGGGTTAGATCAAGATACAGCGCATAATCTGATTACCCAAACAATTGTTGGTGCCGGGGAAATGCTGAAAACGTCAGGGTTGAATCCAAACAAGCTTCGTGAAAATATTACAAGTCCTGGCGGTACCACCCAAGCCGGATTGGAAATGCTGAGCAGCCATAACTTTCAGGAAGCAGTCGTAACATGTGTGGAACGGGCACGGGAACGTTCGATTGAATTAGGGAAGAAACTGTGAGTATAAGTGAGCATGCGACAATAATGTGACCTTCGAATTATACACAGCAATTTAAAGATAACATTATAGGCTGACTTATGATACATCGGGTTTCCGTGTTTCATCAACAGAAATTTGAGCATGAAGTGTTGCAATCATGCCATAGAACGCATAGAAAAATTCATCCGGTGCGACAACCCGGATATGTCCGACATGACTTGTGTCAAAATCAAATGTTGCTTCCAGCAGCCGGTAAGTTGAATACGCATAGAAGCAAAAGTATATATAGTCGAACTTCGGCATCTTGTCATAAATAACAGCGATCTCATCTTTGTAATGATCTAAATCCCGCATTGCTTCATCAATGAACGACTGCAGATCAGATAAATCCGCTTCCACGACTAAATCCCGTTCATTTTCTGTCCGAATGGTTGCCATGATTATCACTTCTTTCCTGTATTAAACGTTGCTCAACATCCACTATACCGGAAGTAGTCATCATAACCGGTGATATAAATCACTTTTGTACGGTTCATTTGGGATAAATTGTTCCATTATGTTGATCGGGTTCTAACATTTGCACTCAGGCGTGTTTTAATAATCCTTCTCACCCCTACAATCGAAACAAATTCGGAAAAGGGGGCATCATCCAGCAAAAAAATAAAATTTATTTTTCATTTGTATGCCCCCAAATGGTGAATTGTTTCGATAGTAGTAATGAAAGAAGGGGTTAGGCGTTTTTCAATTGGAACAAGCCCAAATCGTATTACAACAGTCATGGGGAAAAAGACTTGAGGGAAGTCTCGCTGCAGCTTTAGTATTGGGGTAAGACGTGGTTTATACTGCCAAATTTTACACGTTTTTAGTTATTAAAAAGGTCCTCCATTTAGTGGAGCACCTTTCATGCTTATCTTATCAATTCACGTGTTTTCCATTTCCGTGATTGCTGAATGAAATGTCCGATTTTCTCAAGGACCGGCTCAACCGATTCTCCCTGTTCAAGCAAATCATAATCCGAAATATCCAGACGCAAAATCGGGCAGGCATTAAAGTTATTAATCCATTCTTCATAGCGGTTATACAGTTCTTCCCAATAGGAAAGAGGCGTATTTTTTTCCATTTCACGCCCCCGGTTGTGAATCCGTTCCATTATGTTATCAAATGAACCTTCCAGATAAATTAATAAATCGGGATGCGGGAAATAGGGCGTCATCACCATAGCCTCAAATAAGTTGGTATATGTTTCATAATCTGTTTTGGACATTGTTCCGTTCTCATAATGCATTTTAGCAAAAATACCTGTGTCCTCATAAATCGAACGGTCCTGGATAAATCCGCCGCCATATTCAAAAATTTTCTTTTGTTCCTTGAAACGCTCAGCCAGGAAATAAATTTGCAGATGGAAGCTCCAGCGTTCAAAATCATCGTAAAATTTGCCGAGATATGGATTGGTATCGACCTTTTCAAAGGACGTTTTAAAGTTCAGGGCGTTGGCTAACGCTTTGGTCATGGTTGATTTCCCGACTCCGACAGTACCAGCAACTGTAATAATGCTGTCATGTGGGATCTGGTATTTATTGCGTAAGTTCATCTTAATGTTCCCCTTTAACGTTTGGATACTTGTTTGTAGTTTTGAAGCTGCTTATCTACAAGACCAATAATGTTATCAAGATCTTCCTGGTGCTTTACAAAATCCATTTCATCCCCGTTGATCCGGATAACCGGGATATTCGGGTGGAGCACCTCAAATTCATTCATGTAGTCCTCATAGTCCTGCACGAGCTGTGCCAGATACGATGGTTTAATATTTTGTTCAATATCTCTTCCGCGTGACCGAATGCGTTTTAAAATAGTATCAAGGCTTGCATGCAAGTAAATCATAATATTCGGCACAGGCATATCTTTTGTCAATATATGGTAAATTTGTTCATATTTGGCAAACTTATCATCCGGTAAGGTGCGCTTGGCAAAAATCATGTTTTTGAATATATGATAATCAGCCACAACCGCTTTATGCTGATTCAAATATTTTTGTTCAATATCTTCCAGTTGTTTATAACGATTGCAAAGAAAAAACATTTCCGTTTGAAAGCTCCATTCCTCAATATTATCGTAAAATTTTCCGAGGAAAGGATTTTCATCAACGATTTCTTTTAACAGATGAAAGTTAAAGTGGACAGAAAGTTTTTCTGCAAGTGATGTCTTTCCAATCCCGATTGGGCCTTCGACAGCAATAAACGGGGCTTCTGGCATAACTTTCCCTCCAAACAGACGGTGATAGTCGACAGATGATATAATTTTAGCATATAAAAAAGAGCAATTCTATGTAAAATAAAAAATCTGCTTTTCATTTGGCTGTGAATTTTGTATAATGTTTATTGTGTCTTTTTCTTCGTTCAGCATATGACCTTACATTAGACTATTCTTTTCTTATAAATGCCCCCGTAGCTCAGCGGATAGAGCGATGGCCTCCTAAGCCGTGTGCGCAGGTTCGATTCCTGCCGGGGGCGTACCTCAAAATGCTAATTAACAGTCCTATATTTCCACCATTTTCAAAAAAAATAATAACAATGAAATCCAACTAAGAAAGGAATATGCTGCATGAGTTTGACTAAGAAAATCCTGATTGCTCTTGTGTTGGGTGTTATCACTGGTATCAGCTTAAGTTTTGCACCATCCGATATATTTTCTATGGTTGATCAATATGCCCTGAATCCGGTCGGTCAGCTGTTTTTGAATCTGATTATGATGCTGGTTGTACCGATTGTCTTTGTGTCTATCGTATTAGGTGCTGCAGGTCTTAGTGATCCGGTCAAACTGGGAAAGATAGGCGTGCAAACGATTACGTTCTATCTTGTTACGACAGCAGTTGCCCTAACGATTGGTGTGGGCATGGGCTATTTGCTGGAGCCTGGTGCAGGCGGCAATTTTAATATTGGTGACAATGAATATGAAGAACAAACACCACCACCGGTTATGGAGACCCTTATTAATATTATCCCGGAGAACCCGATAGAGGCCATGAGCAGTGGTGATATGCTGCAAATTATTGCATTTGCTATTTTTATTGGTGTCGCCCTTGCTGTTTTAGGTGATAAAACGAAACGCATTCATCATTTATTTGAAGAGGCAAATGGAATTTTGCTGTATTTGGTAAATCTGGTTATGAAAACCGCCCCATATGGTGCATTTGCATTGATTGCGTCTGCTCTTGGCGATGCAGGACTTGATGCACTGGGATCGATGGCGATGTATATGCTTGCCGTCATTTTAGGTCTTGTCCTTCATGGTGCGATCACGTATAGCCTGGCAATCTGGGGGCTTGGCAAGGGAAATCCTCTGACGTTTTATAAGGGCTTTTTCCCGGCCATGTCGGTTGCCTTCAGTACATCAAGTTCCAGTGCCACACTTCCGGTTTCCATGCGGATGGCACAGGAAAAACTGGGCGTCAAAAAATCCATCAGCAGTTTTGTCCAGCCGCTCGGCGCAACGATCAACATGGATGGGACAGGCATTATGCAGGCTGTTGCAACTGTGTTTATTTCCCAGGTGTATGCGATTGATCTTGGATTGACCGATATTATCATGGTTATTCTGACGGCCACGCTGGCAAGTATCGGGACGGCCGGCGTTCCGGGAGTTGGTCTGGTGATGCTGGCAATGGTGTTGAACCAGGTTGGCCTGCCGACAGAAGGTATTGCCTTGATCATTGGAGTTGACCGCTTACTGGATATGCTGCGGACATCCCTGAACATTACAGGCGATGCTACCTGTGCCTATATTATTTCAGAACGGGAAAAACGTATAGACAAAGAAACAACTTATACAGAATAATAAAGTACCCCTTATGTGCTGCTTGTACAGGGGTATTTTTTATAATATCAGGAAAGAATAATGAGCGCTTTCATTGTAATGGACTTGGTAAAAGTCAAGGGTTTTTAATAAATTCCTAAACTAAAATACTTTAAATTTGTCACAGAATGTTCTAAAATAGTTTATAGTTAGCAAAATGTTTATAAAAATCTATATAATTTCACTTTTTAGAGACAGTTTTGCAATCGATTTCAAACAACAACTTTAGATGAGGTGATAGAATGGATATGCAGCGTATTCCTGCACAAGATGGCACATTTAATCTGCAAAACTATGAAAGGATGCTGGAAACATTTTCATGGGACGATATGAAAAAACATTTCAGCTGGAATGAAACAGGCAAAGTAAATATGGCTTATGAAGCAGTTGATCGTCATGCAGAAAATCCGAATAAAAGGGATAAAACGGCTCTCTTGTATTCGTCACCGGATCGTGAAGAAACATTAACATTTGATGAATTAAGTAAGAAAAGCAGCCAATTTGCAAATGTATTGCGTAGTTATGGGATTGAGAAAGGCGATCGTGTCTTTATGTTTCTGCCCAGAAGTCCTGAATTTTATGCGGCATTCTTCGGTATTTTAAAAACGGGTGCAATTGCCGGGCCGTTATTTGAAGCGTTTATGGAACAGGCGGTCCGTGACCGTCTGGAAGATAGTGAAGCAAGGATGCTGATTACGACGCCTGATTTGCTTGAACGGGTTCCACAGGACGATTTGCCTGATCTTGAGAAAATCGTACTTGTTGGTGAAAACAATGAAACGTCTGAAAAATATATTGATTATCATCAGGAAATGAAGGATGCATCAACTGCGTTTTCTATCGAGTGGGTTGATCTTGAGGATGGCATGCTGATCCATTATACATCCGGATCAACCGGTAAACCAAAAGGGGTTTATCATGTTCATAATGCTATGATCCAGCATTATGCCACGGCCGAATGGGTGCTGGATTTGCATGAAGATGATGTTTATTGGTGCACAGCCGACCCGGGCTGGGTCACCGGCACAAGTTACGGTATTTTTGCCCCATGGCTTTATGGTGTGACAAATGTTGTGAGGGGCGGCCGGTTCAGTCCGGACAACTGGTATGGAACAATTGATAAATATAATGTCAGTGTATGGTATACAGCGCCAACTGCTCTTCGGAAGCTTGTCAGTGCGGGTGAGGAACCTGTGAAGAAATATGATCTTTCATCATTAAGGCATGTTTTGAGTGTTGGAGAACCGCTGAACCCGGAAGTAATCACCTGGGGCTTGCAGGCATTTGACCTGAGAATTCATGACACATGGTGGATGACGGAAACAGGGGCACAGCTTATCGTCAATCTGCCATCCCAGGAAATCCGTCCAGGTTCGATGGGTAAACCGATTCCGGGCATTGAAGCATCGATTGTTGATAACGAGGGGAATGAAGTACCGCCAAATCAAATGGGCAACTTGGCGATCAAAGCGCCATGGCCTGCCATGATGCGGCAAATCTGGAAACGTCCGGAAAAATACGAAAGCTATTTTATCAACGGCTGGTATGTATCAGGCGACAGTGCCTATCAGGATGAAGACGGCTACTTTTGGTTCCCAGGGCCGGCTGGATGATGTCATTAACACTTCCGGTGAACGTGTCGGGCCATTTGAGGTCGAAAGTAAGCTGATCGAACATCAAGCTGTAGCAGAAGCCGGGGTAATCGGTAAGCCTGACCCTGAACGCGGCGAAATTGTCAAAGCATTTGTCACGTTAAATGAGGGCTATGAGGATTCAGAGGAGTTGCTTGAGGAAATCCGTCAATTTGTCAAAACCGGTCTGAGCGCCCACGCAGCGCCGCGAGAACTGGAAATCACCGATACAATTCCGAAAACGCGCAGTGGTAAAATCATGCGTCGCCTTCTGAAATCCTGGGAGCTGGGATTACCGACGGTGATACGTTCAACACTTGAAGAAATAATAGTCGAAAAACTGAGGCTTTCACCAATTTACAGCCTCAGTTTCTCATATATCAGCAAGTTTCAAATTGCTTTTGCCTGGGTAAAATTTATAGTGGAGCATCTTTTAGGAGTGAATTCAAATGAAAAAAAAGCAACCGTATAACCGATATGTTTGAAGATGTCGAATATACAGATCCGGCTAAAGCTTTAAAGATGCCGGACATGAAGTTATTACCAATCGGCTGAGAAAGGCAACGAAGTAAACTGGCAAAAATAATGAAACAACTGTCACAGTTGATGAAGGAATCGATCATTGAAACGGAAGAACTCGATGCACTGTATTCCGGGTGTTTCACCGGAATGCTGCGTGCGGATGAACGTCGTCAAATTTGCCAAAACAATTTATGGACGACAAAAACCGGTATCTCCATCTGCCATGTGCTCAATTGTTAATTAATGCACGAGCACTGAATGGGCGCAAAGCAACGGGTTTCAAATCCATCCTTGTTGATATGGAAAATGCAGGTGCAGAAGTACTGGATCAGGAAGTCGTTGTATGCGGCAATCAACTGGTGACAAGCCGCGGTCCGGATGATATTCCAGCATTTAACAGAGAAGCACTGAATGTTTTAAGTGCCTAATAAAAATCAATCCCCCTGATCGCTTTCATAGCGGTTAGGGGGATTTTTAATCAATTCCGAATCCAAAAATATTTACTGCCAGTTTTGCGGGAATGCCAATCCTAATTTCCAATAGCTGATTCCCAGAAGTTCCAGCCCTTCAATCATATCGAATTTTGCCTGAATGGAGCGTGCATCTTCAAACCATACTTCATGGTCAACTCCCGCGTTATCTGTATACGTATAGAATGTGCTGTGCCTCAGTATCAATATTGAATTGCCACATTTGCTCACGTGCTCTCGTAATCGCTTTCTGCGGGCTGATAGTCAGCAGATCACCACCTTCTACGTATGGAAGTGTCCAATCATAGCCGTAAAGATTTTGACCAAGCAGTATTTTATTGCCGGGCATCACACTCAATGCGAAATTGACAACTTCCCGTACTTCGTTTATTGGTGAAACTGCTAGTGGTGGTCCGTAGCTATAACCCCATTCATACGTCATGAGAACAACGAAGTCAGCAATTTCTCCATGTGCCGCATAATCATGGGCCTCATACCATGCCCCTTCCTGCTCGGCACTGGTTTTGGGAGCCAGGGCAGTGGACATTAATAAACCCTCTTCTGATAATCGCTGTCTCGCTTTGCGCAGAAAGTTATTATAAGCTTCACGGTCTTCGGGTGGTAAAAATTCAAAATCAAAATGGACATCAGTGAACCCCACTTCATTTGCTACATTGACGATATTGTCCAATAATGTATTCTGTACAGCTTGAACTGTCAAGATAATATGGCCGAGATCCTGGCTGAATTCACCTTCTTCCAGATTGGTCACGACAAGCATCAGTGATGTGTTCTGGTTTGCGGCGATTTGTTCAAAATTATCCATAGGTGGAGCTGTCAGTGTTCCATCACGGCCGACTTGGTAGCTGAATGGTGCAAGATAGGTGAGATAAGGTGTTGCTTTCTCTGCAGAATTAATCAATGTTTGGGAAACTTCTTCTCCAATAGGCTCTATATAGGCATTTGCAGTGATTTCCCTTTTTGGCTGTTCAGGGATATATAACCGTGTCCCCACAGATAATATACCTTCAACTGAAATATTATTGATTTGTGCCAGCTGCTCAGCGGTCAGGCCAAATTGCTGGGCAATCGAATATAAGCTTTCACCCTGCTGCACAACATAAAACTGTCCCATGATTGGGATGACGATGGCCTGGCCGACAACAAGATTATTCGGTGCATCCAGTTCATTTGCATCGATTATGTCAGTTGGTAAGCTATTGTATGTATCGGCGATGTTATAGATTGTATCTCCTTGCTGGACAACATGTATTTGCAAAAAAATCCTCCTCTCTTAAATCAATCCTGTTTACACATTATGATTTAAAAGAGGCGGATATACATTAAATAGGGTCAATGTCGGCATCCATTACAGAACGCATAAGGTAGAGTGCGTATTCGGTTCCCTCCTCTTCTTCGGATGCCATACAATTTTCCGGAATATGCATGCTATAATCATACATATAAGCATCTTTTGCCGTAAATAGAATACAAATGTCCCCAGCAATGCCTGCCATGATAAGATGTGTTTTGTTAAGATCACTTAAAAGGGCATGCAATGGTGTTTGGAAAAAGGCCGAATGCAATGGTTTAATCAGGAAATAATCGGAATCATCCGGTTTCAATGCCTCGATAATATGCTGGTTATGGTCATTTTCACATTGATTGATAATTTTCTGGAAATCTGCCTGCCATATGCCATAATGATCATTGACGTAAATAATAGGGATGTCTTTCTCTTTACCAAACTGTCTTAGTTTTTTTAATCCGGGAAGAATGTCATTGGTATGTTTGAGTAAATTTTCACTGCCGTCAAAGTCAAAATCATTTATGATATCAACAAACAGAATGGCAGTGTTTTCAACAGAAGTGTCCATAATCAAAAGACTCCTTTCTTTCCCTTAGTTTTTCCTGTCTGAATTATTTCAAACGTTCGGGGGTGTTTAAATGGCGGATGATGTCGTCTATATGCAGGAAGCAATTAAACAGGCCGAGCAAGCAAAAGAAGTGAATGAAGTGCCAATCGGGGCTGTTATCGTTCATCAGGGTGACGTCATTGCAAGGGGATATAATGTCCGTGAAACCTCACAGACAACGTTATCACATGCTGAACTCATCGCGATTCAAGAGGCTAATCGCAAAATCGGCAGCTGGCGGCTTGAAGATTGTACATTATACGTAACGCTTGAACCGTGCCCAATGTGTGCCGGTGCCATTGTTCAATCACGCATTAAACGGGTTGTGTTTGGAGCACCCGATCCAAAAGCAGGCTGTGCCGGTACACTGATGAATTTATTACAGGATGAGCGGTTCAATCATCGTGCTGATATGACAAGCGGTGTACTGCAGGATGAATGCAGGGCCTTGCTGACGGATTTTTTCCGGGAACTGCGGAGTAAAAAATAGTTTCTAATCATATTATTCCAGCGTACCATTAAATTTCCGACTCGCCAAAAAATTCTGTAAAATGTATCCACTTCACGATTATCATTGCATTTTACACGGATAGTAAGTATAATAATTATTGCCGTGCTAAGCGGGGAGGTAGCGGTGCCCTGTACTTGCAATCCGCTATAGCAAGGCTGAATTCCCATTCGAGGTTGGATGTCTGTAGGGTCTGCCTCAAGGGATTGGTGTTGACGCCCAGGTCCTGCGCAACAGGAACCCATGAACCTGTCAGATCCGGAAGGAAGCAGCAGTAAGTGGTTATTCTTGTGTGCCGCGGGGAAGCCTGAGCCGAGCCATGAACTTGGGTAACGCTTATGGATGTCCGATCAACAATGGGTGCACGGCATACATAATGAAGAAAGACTGCATCAATACTGTCACTGACAGTTGATGCAGTCTTTTTTAACTGAATAATATCCGTAATCTTCAGTTTTTTGATATACTTTTAACAAGTGCCACGCTGAGAGTGTTTAAATAATATCGGCACTTTTCACGAAAAAAGCAGCAGAAAGCGGGAATAAAGAGTGAAATTATTTAGTTTGCGATTTAGTGTATTTGTTATATTTTGGGGATTAATCATTTTGATGGATAGTATCAATACACCATTAAGTATTCTGTCATTTGCAATAGCTCTTGCATTCTACTTCTTTCTGTCTGTCAGAAAGGCACTTTTAATCCTTTATAGTATGCTTTCAATCATAATATGTACGCATAGCTATCTATTGACTGATAACATCTCACTTTCATTGCTGCTTTTGCTGTTCATAACAACGGAAGCAGCCATCAGCTTATCAAAAAAACATCTCCCTTTTTATTTGGCTATTAATATCGTGCTATCATTATCGCTAACGTTATTAAACAATGGACGGTTGCTGGAGATTATTATCATTAGCATTCTATTTTCCTTTTTAATACTGAAAATAAATCGTATGGCTGATGACAGACGGGAACAAAGGGAAATTTATGACCAGATGCTGGGTGAATACAGAAAACTGAAACGAATGAATCTGACTGCAGGACAGAATGCCAGATTGGAAGAACGAACAAAAATTGCCAGGGACATCCATGATTCTGTTGGACACCGATTGACAGCACTCATTATGAAACTGGAAATGCTGGCTATTGAAACAAAAAATCCGGAATTTAATACATTAAAACAAATGGCTAATGAAAGTCTTGAGGAAACAAGACAGGCGGTAAAAGCACTTAAAACTGATGAAAATGAAGGGATTGCAACTGTTGTTCACCTGATTCGCAAGCTGGAAGCGGAAAGCCATCTGCTTGTTCAATTTACGATAAGGCAAGGGCTTTTATCTGTACCTCTCTCGAATGAGAAAAGCATTAGTTTGTATCGTGTCATTCAGGAGGCGTTGACAAATGCGATGCGGCATGCCCAGTCCAGGGAGGTTCATGTGACACTGGAAAAGTCTGCAACGGAAGCGATTTCTTTTGAGATAACTAATACGATCCATCATGCAACACCATTAGTTTATGGATTCGGCTTGACCAATATGAAAAAACGGGTAGAGGAAGTAGACGGACGTCTCGAAGTATACCAAACAGATGAAACGTTTGTGGTCAAAGGATCAATGCCGGGCTCATAAAGTGAAACTCATTCAGTGGGGTGGTTTTCCCCGGTGATAGTAAGGAACAAAGGCTAAAACCGCAACGTCCTGTTGCAACGCCTTTGTGACCTGCATCCTGCAGGCCCGAACAGAATCGGACATTTAAGGACAGTTAGCTGCCGTACTTTGGCAGGTTACTGTCCGTTAGATGCGGAAAAAAGAGGTGAATGTTATGGTGGCGTGTGCTGGTGGTTGAGGATCAATCCATTGTCAGACAGGGTCTTAAAGTAATTTGGAACAAGATGAAAATATTAACGTGGTCCAGGAAGCGGAAAACGGGGAGGAAGCCATTGCAATCGTCGAAAGTCATGTCATCGATTTCGTTATGATGGATGTGAAGAATGCCGTTATGAACGGTATTTGAAAACTACAAGAAAAAATAAAAACAGCAATGGCCGGATATAAAATATTAATATTGACGACTTTCAACGATGACGAATATGTGGTTGAAGCCCTAAAAGTCCGGTGAAAAAGTCAAATTGTACTAGAATTTCTTGCTTTATGTCGAATATAGTCTATAGAAACACTATAAAAGGATGATCCGATTATGCATCACCGAAGCAAACCACATCAACCCAGCATGTTTCAATATATTGATATGGAGGATCTCGTTCCCGGGAACCATATCCTGAGAAGAGTGAAAGATGTGATCGACTTTTCAGCTGTCCACGATTGGGTGAAACCTCTCTACTCCGAAAAACAGGCCGGCCATCTACAAATGCTGAATTGATCGTTCGGCTAGTTGTACTGGAGTATCTATAATCACTCGGAACGGGAAACTATTTGAAACGCTCCCTATGCATGCTGGCTACCTGTGTTTGCGGCCTGGATTTTGAGTCTCTCCTTCCTGATCGGGACAACACTTGTTAAGACAAGAGCGCTTTGGCGTCGTCACGGTATTTTTTGATGAATATCATGATGCATTCGTTAATCAAGTGCATTGCTTCCGGCCTCGTCGCCAGACGTTCATGCCGGTGTGACGGCACAACAAGTGCGTGCAAAACGCGTCCATTCACAGTCTGGAAGAAATAGAGCGGCCCCGGTTCATACCATTGAAGGTTATCTGAAATAAAAAGCAACGTGACGAGGCAATCCTTGGCTCCATCAGACATGACAATACGGACAGCGACGATGATGATCAAAACTCCTCAGCCCTCCGAAATCAAAGAACAATCATCAATCGGGATCAAACTCAGGAAAATGCCAGCCATGAGACTCATGGCAAAACATTTCCAATCAAACCCATCGGAGTACGACAAGACCCTGATTGCCCGTTGTAACAAAAAGAGCAAAGGGCAGGAAGCTTATCCGCGTTTCCTCGTGCACGACCTGATAGACGTTGAATCAGGGATTATTTTGAAAACTGATGCAAGCATTGCTTCCGTACAGCTGAAAAGAGAAATAAGCCAGCACAGCTAAACGCTGTCGTTTCAACATCCGCAAATTCCAGATCCGGACGTTATCGTGACAAGGCCTATGGCACACGGCGTATTTGCCTATCTCCATTCCCAAGGCATCATCCCTTGATGCCTGAAGAAACCCATGAATTGAAGAGGTCCCGACTTGGCAAAGAAAAACCCACAAACCCTGAACACCAAAGAAAACGGCAGGAAAAAGTCGATAAACGTCAAGGCCAAAAATCAAGCAAACAAATCCAGATATGAGCAAATATCAGATATCCAGGACGAGCGTGTCCAGTGTTGAACATGAATTCGCTGAGGCCAAGACAGTTCACGCCATGGATCGTGCTAGAAGCAAGAGGGGCTGGACTCATGCAGGAACAAGCACTCTGGTACCGCCATCCGTTCAAAATCTAAGAAGTTAAAGCCGGTCAAAGGCAAAGGGCCCAGGACCGTGTTTCAGCATGCGCTGAAACTGAAAAAACGGATGAAAGACACCACCGCCATCACTTTTTCCCTTATTTTAAAGGTATCAAAGAAAATCGGGTCTTGTTTGCATATTTGATGATAAAAAATAGTTTTTTCAACCGGTCCTCTAAAAGAAGGAGCAAATGGATTTTACTGAAAACCTCGGAGTCAATAAATTAATCGAAGCTGTTTATAAGTGTATGAGTGGTGGTATGAACTATTCACGAGGAAGTGGCGCCAAAGTAATGCCGCGTCTCTCCAGCATTCCAAAGCGAAGAGGAATGAATGTTTCTTTCAATTGGCTGTTACAAAGCTTATAGGCGAAGGATGGACAAATAAAGAAATTGCTGAAGAGCTTTATTTATCGATCGGTACGGTGAAAAATTATCTTACACAAATTTTGCAAAAAACAGGATTCCGTGATCGGACGCAATTGGCAATATATGCAGTGAAACATCATATTGCCGATGACTAAAGCACAGTTTATCAGTTTGTTCTCCTTTAATTCTTACAAGAAATAAACTGCGGCATAATGAAAAATTTTTGAGTGTAATGACACCGCTCCGGAAATACGCTCCGCAGCGATGAACTAGCACTCAGGCCCCGTTAGAATTGGAAGAAGACATTCTAAAAGTTGCGTCGCAGTTTATGGATTTTGTGTCAAAAACACAGACTTTTATAATACAAATAGTATTTAACACAATAAGGCTATTGCCGGGGATTTCGGTAATAGCTTTTTACATTTCTTATAGAAAATGACTTCAGTCACATAAAAAAGAATGTTTCAGTGACTTCGGGCAGTATTCGTCATACATCAAACCATCGTAAACTTAATACAGAGGAGGCGGGTATGATGATTGAATTAGTGGATTTAACAAAGAAGTTCAAACACAACAAAGCAGTCAAAAAATTAAATATGTTCATTGAAAAAGGTGAAATAGTCGGATTGCTCGGGCCGAATGGGGCGGGGAAATCAACGGCTATTTCGATGATGTCGTCATTGGCGGAGCCAACCTCTGGTGATGTCCGGTTAAACAATAAAAGCATTTTAAAAAATCCTGCACCACTTCGGAAAATCGTCGGTATGGTGCCACAGGAAATTGCATTGTATGATGATTTAACAGCGGAAGAAAATATGCGTTTTTTTGGTCGGGTATATCGACTGAAAGGAGATGCATTAAAACGGAAAATTGATGAAGTACTGGATCAGATTGGTCTGAGCGACCGGCGCAAACAAGTGGTCAGTAAATTTTCCGGCGGGATGAAGCGGCGTCTGAATATCGGCGTTGCTATGCTGCATGAACCGGAGCTGCTGATCATGGATGAACCGGCTGTCGGCATTGATCCCCAATCACGCAATTATATTCTGGAAACTGTGAAGCATTTGAACGAGGAAAGAAAGATGACTGTTCTGTACACGAGCCACTACATGGAAGAGGTGGAATTTCTGTGTGACCGGATTTATATCATGGATCAGGGAAATTTGATTGCATCCGGAACGAAAGAAGACATTAAGCAAATCCTTTCGGCGGAGAAAACCATCTCGATCAAAGCAAGTCGCTTAAATGACCATTTTATTGAACTGCTTCAGAATACGCCGACCATTAATCGGGTGGCTGCAGGCGATAAAGAGGTTACCATAACCGTACCAAAAGAAATCAATATGTTTCCCAAACTCATTAGCCTGGCGGAGGAATCTAAGCTGGAACTGAGCTCAGTTGATGCCAAAACGCCAACCCTGGAAGATGTCTTTCTGCATCTGACAGGCCGGGCGCTCCGGGATTAGGTGGTGAATGGATATGGTTTGGCAAATTGTAAAAAAACAAGGATTGACATTGCTCAGAAACCCGATGGAATTGCTTTTGCTCGTTGGGCTGCCGATTATATTAATAGCCATACTTGGAACAGCGCTAGGCGGCACCATGAATGGTGAACCCAGTCCGATTGACGTAAAGGTTGCATTTGTGGAGCATGAAGATGAAGAGCAGCAAGTTGATCGTTTTATGAATATGATTGAAGCCGAATTACCTTCTGAGACAGTTGACGAAATTCGGGCTCAGGTGGAAGGATTAATGCCGGTCAGCATCTTAAAAGAAAATGTCTTTGGCAGTGACGAGGTAAGTGATATGGTAGAAGCTCATGACAGAGACGCATCAGAGCTCGATATGCTGACAGACGATGACTCATACACGGCTGTGATTGAAGTACCGGAAAACTTCACGTATGACATGCTCGAATATATGGTGCTGGATAAATCTGATCAGCCTGAATTGAACGTTTTGCAGAATGAAACACAGACAATAGGTGTCTCGGTTGTCACTGGTATTTTGGACCAATTTCAGGAGCGGCTTACGCTGGGCGCATTTTTAGGCAAGAACAGCATTGATGCGCGTGTAATGGAGTTGAACCAGGATGCGATAACCGGAGATATAACAACGATTAATCAGAAACACCCGATAACTGCAAAAGGCTATTACGCAGTCGGCATGGTTGTGATGAATGTTTTGTTGCTCGCATCCACGATTGGGACGATTGCATTCCGTGAAAAAAAGACCCATGTTTTTGATCGTATCATTCTTGGAAATATATCACGCTGGGCTTATTTTACCGGAGTTTTGCTGTCGGGGATGCTGTTCGGGTTTCTTCAGCTGTTGGCTGTGTACACGTTTGCTTGGCTGGTTTTTGACGTAACCTGGCCTGACTTGATCGCATTTTTAACCGTTTCGTTTATATACGCCATGGCTATAGGCGGCATAGCAGTATTGCTGACAGCGATCAGCTACCGGATTGATTCGGAACTGATCACATCCTTCTTTTCCGGAATTTTAGTGTTCCTGATGGCGCTTTTGGGTGGAAGTTTCTTTCCGATCGGTGATATGGCACCATTCTTTCGGACCATTGGCAATTTAACCCCAAATGGTGCAGGGATGTCTGCCTATTTAGCGATTTTAAGAGGTGACGGTATTCCGGACATATGGAACCACCTGTTGTTTCTCGTTATTTTTGCATTAGCAGCGATTATTTTTGCCGCATTCAGCTTTCCAAGAAGAGGGGTGTCGTCATGAGAGGCATTTTACTTTCAAAGTTGAAACTATTTATCCGCAATCCTTTTGTATTTATAATTTTTATGGTCATGTCGCTTGGATTTGCCTTGATTATTGGCGGTTCAGGCAGTATGGCAACCATTCAAGTACCTGTTTATGCAGCAGATGATTCAGTGAGAGATTCTGCGATTGAGGACAATCTGACCGGCATTGATGGATTTACATTCAATTGGATGAGCGAAGAAGACATGATGACAGAAGTAGAAAATGGAAGCGCAGAGCTTGGCGCCATCCTCCATGAAGATAATTTTCAAATAATTGTCGGCGTGGATTCGCCAAATGCCGGTACAGTTGAACAGATGATCCAGAGAGCCTATGCAAAAGAACAGCAGAAAAATCAGATTTATGAGGCCGCACGTGCTTCGGACAATTTGAATAGTGAGGATGTTATGGACGAATTGGAAGCATCCATGGAATTGCCTGTTCTTTCCATTACAGCTGATTACTTCGGCGGATCTGAGGAGTCGGAACTTGATGGTACATTTCAAACGTTGTTTGGCTTCACATTATTTTTTGTTATCTACACGATTGGCTATAATGTGTTGTCCATTTTGACAGATAAGAAGAATGGCATATGGGATCGGATGATCTTATCGCCTGTACGTAAATGGGAAATGTATGTCGCCAATTTAATTTACAGTTTTTTTGAAGGTTACGTGCAAGTGCTGGTTATTTTTCTCGTCTTTCGCTATATCGTTGGTGTTGATTTTAATGGAAAATTTACGGAGACCCTGCTTCTCCTGGTTCCATACGTTTTTGCCATTGTTGCGTTGTCGATTTTGTTAACTGGTATCGTTAAAAATGTCCAGCAGTTTAATGCTTTGTTACCGATTGTTTCGGTAAGCATGGCGATGATCGGCGGTGCTTTTTGGCCGCTTGAAATTGTGGAATCGGAATTTCTGCTTGCCCTATCTAAAATTAATCCATTGACGTATGGTATGGAAGTATTAAATGGTGTTGCGGTTTATGGTTATCCGCTGGAAGAGCTTCTATACCCAATCAGTATTCTGATATTGATGGGTGTTGTATTTATGGGTATCGGTATTCATTTGATGGAACGAAGACATGTCTGAATTGTTTAACCGGCAATCAGCGGGAAAGACTATCCCGCTGATTACAGTTTTGTTCTTTATCCTTCACATTCACCCCTGAAATCGAGTATAATTTAGATAGAAACTATAAAGGGGAAACATTCATTATGAGCTATCAGGCACTATACCGCGTGTGGAGACCAAAAACGTTTCAGGATGTTGTCGGACAAACCCATATCACCAAAACATTACAAAATGCCATCGTTGAGGAAAAATTTTCACATGCCTATATTTTTTCCGGCCCGCGTGGAACCGGGAAAACAAGTGCCGCGAAGATTTTTGCGAAAACGATTAATTGTGAGCATGCCCCTGTCAAAGAACCGTGTAATGAATGTGCAGCGTGCCGTGGTATTCAGGATGGTTCGATTTCAGATATTATTGAAATGGACGCGGCATCGAACACAAGTGTTGAGGATGTCCGTGAAATACGTGAAAAAGTCAAATATGCTGCAAGTTCGGTCCCTTATAAAGTGTACATTATCGATGAGGTGCACATGATTTCAACAAGTGCGTTTAATGCACTTTTGAAAACATTGGAAGAGCCCCCCAAGCATGTTGTTTTTATTCTGGCAACGACGGAACCTCACAAAATCCCGCTGACAGTTGCTTCAAGATGCCAGCGCTTCGATTTCAAACCGATTTCGAACAAGTCAATTGCAGAAAGGATGCAGGCCGTTATTGAAGCGGAGCAAATTTCTGTTTCGGATGAAGCCTTGGATACTGTTGCACTGGCGGCTGAAGGCGGTATGCGGGATGCGCTCAGTATTCTTGATCAAGCCATTTCGTACAGTGATGAACGGGTCGAACTGGAAGATGTCCTTGCCGTTACAGGTGGTGTGGCACAAGGAATACTGACAGATATTGTCCAAGCCATGCATGATCAAGACGTGCAGAAAGCTTTATCACTGCTCGATGATCTGATTCAGAACGGAAAAGACCCGGCACGCTTTGTATATGACCTGATTTATTTCCTGCGCGATTTGTTGCTGTACAAAAGTGCCCCAACGCTTGAGGATATTTTGGAACGGGCCATGGTTGATGAAGCATTTAAGCAGCTTGCCGAGACTGTTCCCGAAGCCTGGATACAAGATGCGATTACTCACCTTAACCAGTGCCAACAGGAGATTAAGTGGTCAACCAGTCCAAAAGTATTTATCGAAATTGCCATCTTAACGATAACCAATAGCGATGCGCAGAAAGAAGAAACACAAAATGCCGTTGACTCAGAAACTGTGACAAGGCTTGTGAGCAGACTCGAGCATCTGGAGAAGGAATTGACAGCATTGAAGGATTCCCCTGCAGCAGCAAAACAGCATGCACCGGCTCAAGAACCAAAACGGCAGAAACCCAGAACGGCTAAAAATAGTTACAACATTCCATATGAGAAAATCCGCAGCGTTCTGGATGCAGCAGAAAGACCAATGCTTAAAGAAGTGCAGTCACAATGGGCCTCATTTTTAAATAAGCTGAAATCGACAAGCGCCCCTGCACATGCTACAATACAGGACAGCAAGCCTGCAGCTGCATCTACCGAAGCATTAGTCGTCCAATTTAAATATGAAATACATTGTTCGTTGTTTTTGGATAATCGGGATACAGTGGAGTCAGTGCTGACAAGTGTGACCGGAAGAAAATGGACAATTATCCCGATTCCGGCGAATAATTGGCAGGAATTACGAAATGAATATATAAGCAAGCAGGAACAAGCTGCGACCGAAGAAGAAAACGAGCAGGAAGATCCATTGGTCGAAGAAGCGAGAAAACTGGTCGGAGATGACCTGCTGGAAATTCACGATCAATAGATAACTTTTTAGGAGGCGTTTTTTATGAAAGGCAATATGAATAACATGATGAAGCAAATGCAAAAAATGCAGAAGAAAATGATGAAAGCCCAGGAAGAACTGCATGAGATGACATTTGAAGCATCAGCCGGCGGTGGCATGGTAACCGTTGTTGCAAATGGCAAAAAGGAAATAACCGATGTGCAAATCTCTGAAGAAGTTGTTGACCCTGATGATGTTGACATGCTGCAGGATTTGGTTTTGACTGCAACAAACGATGTCATTAAGCAGATTGAGGATAAAACGAATGACACGATGGGACAATTCACGCAAGGGATGAACCTGCCTGGTGGAATGTTCTAGGAGGCATAGACATGTACTATCCGGAACCGATTTCCAAACTGATTGACAGTTTCACAAAATTGCCAGGGATCGGTCCAAAAACGGCTGTCCGTCTGGCATTTTTTGTATTGAATATGAATGATGATGATGTCATGGATTTTGCCAAATCACTTGTGAATGCAAAACGTGAATTAACGCACTGTTCAACGTGCGGCCATATTACTGATCAGGATCCATGCGCCATTTGCCAGGATACCTCAAGAGATGGGTCAATCATCTGTGTGGTGCAGGATCCAAAAGATGTTATCGCAATGGAAAAGATGAAAGAATACAATGGAAAATATCATGTACTGCATGGCGCGATCTCCCCAATGGACGGGATAGGGCCTGAGGATATCAACGTGCCCGATTTGATCAATAGATTGAAAGATGAAGGTGTTGAGGAATTGATTCTGGCAACAAACCCGAATATTGAAGGGGAAGCGACAGCGATGTATATCTCCCGTCTCGTTAAACCCTCAGGTATTAAAACGAGCCGGATTGCACATGGCTTGCCGGTTGGCGGTGATCTGGAATACGCAGATGAAGTAACACTATCAAAAGCATTGGAAGGCAGACGAGATCTTTAAAGATAGATAGGTGACATTATGGGGAGAAAAAAGAGAAAACGGGAAGTGGATGAACAATTACTGGATGCATTGTTTACAGTCGAACATGAATGGAAACAAATCCAGTCCATTGTTGATAAAAGCATTGAACCAACTGAAGATGGTTTTTATAAAGAGAATCTTGCACGCGCTAAGTATTTATTTTTATTACGTGAAGCAAGACGGCGAAAAATCAGTGCTATCCGCTATAATAAATAGATTTCAGTTCTTTTTTCGCGTTCCTTTTCATAAGTAAATAGAAAGGGACAAGAAAAAGGAGTGATTAGGGTTGAGTTCAACACTGGTTATTTCAATCATGGTTGCGTTAATTGTCATTCTATTATTTGTTGGTGCTCCTGTTAAACCAATGCGTTTCATCGCAAACAGTACTGTGAAGTTAGGAATCGGCATTTTATTTTTATTTTTCTTTAACGTCTTCGGCGGAGCAATCGGATTGCATATCCCTATTAATATAATTACAGTCATTATATCCGGTTTCTTAGGTTTATTTGGACTGGGCTCACTCGCAGCCATCCATTTATTTATCTTACCGTAAATTTTTTTGTTCTTGTCACCATCAGTTTAAAAAGTGTAAAGAAATAAGCTTCCCCGGCATATACTTTTATTAAAGAAGGCTGTTTTCTTAAAGGTTGTTGTTTTTGCCGAAAAATCCATAAAGTGCGACGTAACTTTTGGAATGTCTTTCTTCTAGTTTATTGGGAACAAGTGCTATTTCGGCGCTGCGGAAAAATACTCGCTTTCCGCGGGGAACGCTTCAGCCTCCTCGCTCGCAAAGCCCGCTCACTGCGGGGTCTTCAGACTGTTCCTTTCCCGCAGGAGTCTCGCATTTTTCCGCAGCTTAGTGTGCTGTTCTATCCTAGTGAGAAAAAGCTCATTAGACACTTTATTTTGAGTTTCAACATTCAAAATGCAGAACGACCGTCAATGCTAGCGTAGGAAATACGCGGAGACTCCTGCGGGAAAAGTGACCAACGTGAGACCCCACAGGGCGAATGCCCGAGGAGGCTCACGGGGCACCCGCGGAAAGCGGAGCGTATTTCCGGAGCGGTATCATTGCACTCAATTTTTTTACTGTGTCGCAGTTTATATCGATTACGGGGTTTAAAAACAACAGAGCTTACGAAAAGAGCCACCGAAAAAAGATTCAATGATTACAAGAATTGTTTGTATAAAATTCGTTAGATTAGGAGATACTAAGCTAACGGAGGTGGGGACATGGAACAAAAATTTCTAACGGAACGGTGCGGTATTTGCGAAGAAGAAAAAGACCGAGGCATTCATTTATACAAACTATTTATCTGTTGTGAATGTGAAAGAAATATGATTCACACTGAACCACGAGAAGAAAAGTACCGCTATTATCTGCAAAAGTTAAAAAATATGAATCAACCAACACTATATTCCTAATCATTTATAGCCCGCTGCACGAATAGTTTGCAGCGGGCTTTCTTAATGATACCATCCAGATATAACACGTAGCAGAGGGTGGGTGGATAATGAGCAGTAACCAGGAAAAAACACCATTATATGATGCATTGAAACAATTCGCAGGCGGCAACCCTATGTCATTTCATGTCCCCGGTCATAAGCACGGGACGATTTTTCCGGAAAAGGGCAGGGAATTTTTTGAATCTGTGCTGCCGCTCGATATGACCGAGTTGACAGGATTGGATGACTTGCATGCCACGCGGGATGTTATTTATGAAGCACAGGAGCTTGCTGCAGATTTTTTTGGAGCAGACGCGACCCATTTTCTGATTGGGGGCAGTACAGCAGGCAATTTAGCTATGATTTTATCGGTTTGTTCAGCGGGTGATAAAGTTATTGTGCAGCGTAATAGTCATAAGTCGATTTTCAATGGATTGGAACTCGGCGGGGCACGACCGGTTCTGATTGCACCGGAGTTTGATGAGTCGCTGGATCGTTATACGGCACCAGATATTGAAACAATCACACAAGCACTTCAGCAGCATCCGGATGCTAAAGCTGTGGTCCTGACTTATCCGGATTATTTCGGAAAAACATTTGCGCTGCGAGAAATCATTGAATTAATTCATGAATATAATATACCAGTGCTGGTTGATGAAGCGCATGGTGTCCATTTTTCATTAAGTGGGGTATTCCCGGATTCTGCGGTGAGGCTTGGTGCAGATGCGGTTGTTCAATCAGCGCATAAAACAACGCCGGCCATGACGATGGGAGCCTTGTTGCATATTCAGTCAGAACGGATAGCCAGCCACCGGACCCAGCATTATCTGCAAATGATTCAGTCAAGCAGTCCATCGTACCCTATTATGGCATCACTGGATCTTGCCCGTTATTATCTAGCGAATTTACCAGCGTACGACATGGCATTGATATTGGACAGTGCCCGTCAGGTTCGTGCCATACTGGATTCAGGTCAATGCTGGGACTTACTGTCATCAGATGATCCGCTTAAAATGACGCTTCAGGCAAAACCGGGTATTTCAGGTAACACGATAGCCGGGTTATTTGAACAGGAGGGTATTTATCCGGAACTATCAACGCATCATCAGCTTTTATTGATCCATGGTCTTGGGTCTTTTACAGAAACAAACAAGCTGAAAAATGCTGTTAAGCGGATTACGGCACAATTAAAAAATATACCCAATCGTGATATAATAGATACAAGCAATCTTTTCAAACAACGTGTAACGGTACTTGATTTGGATTATTCAGCCATTGAAGCGTACCAAGTAACGCAAATACCTCTCAGGCAAGCTGAAAATTATATAGCAGCAGAGGCTATCATCCCATATCCGCCTGGAATACCGCTGGTACTGAAAGGTGAGCGGATCACCCTCAGCCATATTAAAGTCATTGAACAGTTTATACAGCAGGGTGTGACCATACAGCATCGTCATATAGATCATGGAATAAGTGTTTTTTGCACATCTGGCTTGCAGAGAGGAAAAAGCGTCTAACTGAATGAAGTGTCACTTAATAATAAAGGAGCAACTGCCGTGGAAGGATATTTTATTACGTTTGAGGGTGGCGAGGGTTCCGGCAAGTCATCCATTCTAAAATCAGTTGAACAAAAACTTGTGAAATCAGGCTATGATGTACTGGCAACACGTGAACCAGGAGGTATTGAAATAGCCGAGAAAATCCGTGAAATCATTCTTAATCCGGAACATACCGCAATGGATCCGCGAACTGAAGCACTCCTGTATGCCGCGGCACGCAGACAGCATTTGACTGAAAAAGTTCTGCCGGCCTTGAATGAAGGGAAAATCGTATTATGTGACCGGTTCGTTGATAGCAGCCTTGCCTATCAAGGGTTCGCCAGAGAGCTCGGAATTGATGAAGTGTTTACCGTTAACCAGTTTGCAATACAGGATCTGATGCCGGATAGGACCCTGTTTTTTGATATTAAACCAAACAAAGGCTTAGCTCGAATCGAAGCGAATAATGATCGGGAAAGAAACCGTCTCGACCTGGAAAATATCCGGTTTCATGAACACGTTTATGAAGCATATCAACTGCTTGTGTCAAAATTTCCGGAACGCATTCACGTGATTAATGCTGATCAGTCATTTGAGGAAGTTGAATCAGACACCGTTAATCATATTGTTAACGATTTAAAAAAACATGTAAAGGAGGGTGAAAACTCGTGAAGCTACTCATTGCAGTTGTTCAGGACAAAGACACCAACCGTCTTCTTGATGCATTAGGTGAAGAAAACTTCAAAATAACCAAACTTGCAACAACCGGCGGATTTTTAAAAGAAGGGAACACCACATTGATGATTGGCTGTGAGGACGGGTATGTCGATCATGCGTTAAACGTCATTCGGGATAATTGCTCCAAGCGCGAACAAATGGTAGCACCCATTTCACCAATGGGCGGCAATGCTGATTCGTATATCCCAAAACCGGTTAAAGTCGAAGTCGGCGGTGCAACTGTATTTATCCTGCCAATCGAACAATTCCTGCAGTTTTAGGTAAGATAACTGTTTCATACCGAAATCGGCTGTTTCACCGATTTCATTCAATCTGACTTCCTGCTTCTGACTTCAGCTTAAGGGGGCTGGCCTGATGAAAGTTAATCCGGAATTACAATCACAAATAGATACAGCAAATAAAACACAACGCGCACCTGTGGAAGGGCGTTTATCATTTAACGAAATGGTTCAGTCCCAAACAAATCAACTAAAACAGCAGGAAATTCAGCAACTGATGAAAAATATTACGCTGCAGGGTGACAAGCTTGCGCGTTTTCGTTCGTCGCGCGATTTGGTTAAATTCAAACGAATGGTCAAACGTTTTTTGCAGGAAACGGTATACAATGGATTTGAGTTACAAAACGCCCGTCATTTCACTATGAATGGGCGCAGTCAAAAGCTGGCGATTGTTAAAGAAGTAGACGAAAAGCTAATTGGGTTAACCGAGGAAATGATGAATGACGAGAAGAAGACTGTGGACTTGCTTGGTCTTATTGGGGATATTAAAGGCCTTTTAGTTAATTTATACACGTAGTTAAAAAAAGAGGGAAATAAATGAAAACGTGGTCTGAAGCAGCTGGAATCCAGCCATTGGCAAGCAAAATTATTACCAACAGCATTCAAAGAGACCGGATCTCCCATGCCTATTTGCTGCAGGGTGACCGCGGGACGGGAAAAGAGGCGATTGCCTTATTATTGGCAAAGACTCTTTTTTGCAATAATCGGTCTGGTGTGGAGCCTTGTCAGGAATGCAATACATGCAAGCGGATTGATTCAGGCAACCATCCTGATGTCCATTGGATTGAACCTGATGGGCGGTCCATCCGAAAAGAGCAGATTGAACATCTTCAGAAGGAGTTCAGCTATTCCGGGCTGGAATCGGATAAAAAGGTGTATGTCGCCAAAGGTGCTGACACACTGACATCGAACGCAGCCAACCGTTTATTAAAGTTCCTGGAAGAACCGGCTAAACAAACGACCGCTATTCTGATGACCGAAAACAGTTCATCGATTATACCAACGATTCGTTCACGCTGTCAGGCCATTGATTTAAAACCGCTTAATCCGGCTGCTTTCCAGGATCAATTAGTCGATAATGGTGTTTCCCGGTCAAACGCTGTTCTAATGAGTGCTTTAACCAATAATTTGGATGAAGCTATTTCCTGGAGCAAAGATGAGTGGTTTGCGCAGGCACGAAAATTAATGGTACAATTGATAGAAACGTTTTCAACCAATCCAAATGACGTTTTTTTGTTTATCCATCAGCAATGGATGCCGCATTTTAAGGAACGCACACAGCAGGAACAAGGTCTGGATTTGCTGCTGCTTGGCTTTAAGGATATACTTTATTATCATATTGGCAAAGAGGAAGATTTAGTTGTTTTTACAAGGGATGATGCAAGAATCGAAAGCCTGGTGATGTTCTTTTCACAGGAAAAGCTACTTGACATACTGAATAAACTGCTTGATGCAAAACGGAAACTCAAGCAAAATGTCCACCCGACACTTGTGATGGAGCAGCTCACCATTCAAATACAGGGGTGATTAAATGATTGAAGTTGTAGGGGTCCGTTTTAAGAAAGCTGGTAAAATATATTATTTCGATCCGGGGAACTATCATATAGATGCAGCTAATTATGTTGTGGTTGAGACCGTTCGCGGTATTGAGTTCGGAAAAGCTGTCATAACGAATAGACAGGTCGATGAGGAAGATGTTGTGCTTCCGCTTAAAAAAGTTATTCGTGTAGCAGATGAGAATGATAAAGTGACAGTCGTTGAAAACCAGGAACTTGCTGATGAAGCACTGGAGGCATGCAAGCAAAAAATTAAAGAACACCAACTGGATATGAATCTTGTTGAAGCTGAATATACATTTGATCGCAATAAGATTGTCTTTTATTTTACGGCAGAAGGTCGGGTGGACTTTCGTAACCTGGTGAAAGATCTGGCAGCAGCGTTTAAAACACGAATTGAGCTCCGGCAGATTGGTGTAAGGGACGAAGCGAAGATGTTAGGCGGCATCGGTCCATGCGGCAGAATGCTTTGCTGTTCAACGTTTCTTGGCGAATTTGAGCCAGTTTCCATTAAAATGGCAAAAGATCAGAACCTGTCATTAAATCCTGCGAAAATTTCCGGACTGTGCGGTCGTCTTATGTGCTGTCTGAAATATGAAAATGACGACTATGAAACAGCGAAACGTGAAATGCCTGATATCGGAGAGAATGTCAAAACCCCATACGGTGAAGGAAAAGTAGTCGGCCTGAACATTCTTGAACGAGTTATTCACATCGAATTACCGGAAAATGAACGCGTTATTGAATATACATTAGATGAAATGATAAATGAGGGGATTATTACAGCACAAGCCACAGAATAGTGGGGTGAAACAGCGTGTCAAAACGACAAATTTTCGATCAGGTATCCGATATGGAAACACAAATCGGTGAATTATATGAACAACTTGGCGATTTAAAGGGCAAATTAAGCAACCTCCTTGAAGACAAACACCGTCTGGAAATGGAAAATCACCATTTGCGCAGCCGTTTGGAGCAAGCAGATGACGATTTTAAGGAAAATGAAGTGGTCAAGGAAACCAGTAACATACCCGGAGAAGGTTATGATAATCTGGCAAGACTCTATGAGGAAGGATTTCATATTTGCAATGTCCATTTTGGCACGCCAAGACAGGAAGAAGATTGTTTATTTTGTCTGGAATTTCTTAATAAAACGAAAAAATGAATTGTGGGGCTGTCTCTATCCGTTAGGGACAGCTTTAGTTTACATATGGGATGAATTATGAGAGACCTGATGAGAAAATAAAGCTTGACTGCATAGATAGGGTGGAAGACGAACATGGTACAACTTTATGATGATGAGCGGCTTGATTACCTGCTGGCAGAGGATGCGATGCATATTATCCAGAGTCCGGATGTATTCGCCTTTTCCCTCGATGCTGTTTTACTGGCACATTTTGCCTATGTGCCGATAAAGAAAGGCCGTATTCTTGATTTGTGCACCGGAAATGGTGTGGTGCCGTTATTGTTATCACGCCGGACGAATGCATCGATTACAGGTGTCGAAATACAGGAAAGACTTGCAGACATGGCGACACGCAGCGTGAAATTAAATGAATTGGAAAACCGTTTAACGATGATTCATGGTGATTTAAAGGAAATGAAAACAAGGTTGGGGCACAGCACATTTGATGTGGTCACCTGCAATCCGCCATATTTTCCAACGCCTGCTAAAACAGAACTTAATCGAAATGATCATTTAACGATAGCACGGCATGAAGTTTACAGCACGCTGGAAGATGTCGTCAAAGCATGTAAACTGCATGTGCGGCCCGGCGGGAAAGTTGCCATGGTCCATCGTCCGGGCAGATTAGTGGATATAATTGCGCTATTGCGCCAATATAAAATTGAACCCAAACGCCTTCAGTTTGTTTACCCCAAACGCGGGCGGGATGCCAATATGCTTTTGATTGAAGGAATCCGGGATGGAAGTGCTGATTTGATGATTTTGCCGCCCTTGTACATTTATAATGATGACAATACTTATACAACGGAAGCAGAGGGAATTATTTATGGAAAACAATGAACATATCGTTTACATGTTAAAATGTGCGGATGATACGCTTTACACCGGCTATACGAACGATTTGGAAAACCGCCTCAGGATGCATGAGGAAGGTAAAGGAGCCAAGTACACCCGCGGCCGCGGACCATTTCAAGTGGTTTTCAGGGAAAATTTCCCGACAAAAGAAGAAGCGATGCAGCGGGAACATGAGATCAAGCAGCTTACCCGTAAAGGAAAGGCCCAATTAATCCGGGATAAGCTGAAAGAAGTGATGCAATTTGAAAAAACAAAAGAGTTTTAACAAACAGGAGCAAAATACTGTCTATGTGGTACCCACTCCCATCGGGAATCTGGAGGACATAACATTCCGTGCACTGAAGACGTTGCAGGAAGTTTCCGTCATCGCCGCGGAAGATACAAGAAATACAAAAAAATTACTCAGTCACTTTGAAATCGCAACACCGCTCATCAGTTACCACGAACATAATAAGGAAAGCCGTGGGAGGCAACTGCTGCAACGACTGGAAAAGGGTGAATCGATTGCTGTTGTGAGTGATGCGGGTATGCCGGGTATATCAGATCCGGGTTACGAATTGGTGCAGGCGGCAATTGACGCAGACTATCCGGTAGTTGTTTTGCCCGGGGCGAACGCTGCGTTATGCGCATTGATTGGGTCAGGGCTGCCATCGGGCGAGTTTTTGTTTTATGGTTTCCTGCCGCGCAAAAAGAAGGAAAAAGAGGCGGAACTGGAACGGTTAAAGCATAGTCAGGCGACATTGCTGCTGTATGAATCCCCGTACAGAGTAAAAGATACGCTAAACATGCTGAAGGCCCATCTTGGCAATCGTCAGGTCTCAGTGGCGCGCGAACTGACCAAAAAATTTGAAGAGTACATACGCGGAACAGTAGAGGAACTAATAGCCTGGTCTAAAAACACCGAATTGAAGGGTGAATTTTGTCTGGTGATTGAAGGAACAACCCGTGATTCAGCACAGGAAAATGACCTTTGGTGGAGCAGCCTTTCAATCGTTGAGCATGTCAATTATTACATGGATGAAGCTGATCTTTCCAGCAAAGAGGCCATTAAACGTGTTACAAGAGACCGCAATATGGCCAAACGCGATGTCTACCAAGCATACCATATTGATCAGTAAAAATAGTGTTTCAATAAAAACAGCTGACGTGGGAGAACCAATGCGTCAGCCGTTTTTCTCACATACAATTGGTTGTTTATATACAGGATTGTGTTATTTGTCTAATTGTGATTGGATTTCGTCAATAAGTTGTTCTGCTCCCTCAGGACTCAGAACGATTTGACCATTGGCCAATGTGAGGTTATCATCAGATGTTTCCCCGGTAATTTGACACGTCATGTTTGGCGTATACTTTTTCAATACAACTTTGTCATCATCAATATAAATCTCCAGCGCATCTTTCTCTTGGATATCAAGTGTGCGTCGTAATTCAATCGGAAGGACAATCCGTCCAAGTTCATCAACCTTCCGCACAATCCCGGTAGATTTCATTATTCCATTTCTCCCCTCTTATGGTTTTGTAACTTTACTGCCATTCTAAAATTTTTCGGCATGTTTCGACACTTACTTATGGAATATAGTACCAACCTTCGTCACGGGTGTCAATAAATATGCGAAAGAAGATAAAAATAAATTTGAAAATTAGCTTAACTAAACAAATGATGCATTTTTTGATAAAATGACTTTTATCAGAAACATATCCAGATAATTGTGTGTGCAAAAGGGCTGTCATTGGAAAACCTGTTAAAAAGCGCTACAATAGAAATCATGATTAGGAGGTAAGTCAATGCCAACTGAAAAGAAAACATTCTATATCACCACACCAATCTATTATCCAAGCGGCAATTTACACATAGGTCATGCCTATTCGACAGTTGCCGGCGATGCAATGGCCCGATACAAGCGTCTGCGTGGCTATGATGTCATGTATTTGACCGGGACGGATGAGCATGGGCAGAAAATTCAGCGTAAAGCGCATGAACAAGGTATGGAACCACAGGAATATGTCGATGGAATTGTCAGCAGTATCCAGGATCTATGGAAAAAGCTGAAGATCACCCATGATGATTTTATCCGGACAACTGAAGACCGTCATAAAAAAGTGGTGGCACAAATCTTTGACAAGCTGGTACAACAGGGAGATATTTACCTGGATCAATATGAAGGCTGGTATTGTACATCGTGCGAATCCTTTTTCACAGAACGCCAGCTTGACGACGGTCACTGTCCCGATTGTGGTGACCCGGTTGAGAAGGTCAAAGAGGAATCGTATTTCTTTAAAATGAGCAAGTATGTTGATCGGCTTCTGGAATTTTATGAGGAAAATCCGGAATTCATTCAGCCGGAAACCCGGAAAAATGAAATGCTGAATAACTTTATTAAGCCGGGACTTGAAGATCTTGCTGTTTCCCGTACCACTTTTGACTGGGGTGTTAAAGTCCCGGGTGATCCGAAGCATGTCATTTATGTTTGGATTGATGCGTTGAGCAACTATATAACGGCGCTTGGTTACGGGACAGATGACAATGAGCTGTATCAAAAATACTGGCCTGCTGATGTGCACTTAATGAGTAAGGAAATTGTCCGTTTCCACACGATTTACTGGCCAATTATGCTGATGGCATTGGATTTGCCATTACCGAAGAAAGTATTCTCGCATGGCTGGATTTTGATGAAGGATGGAAAAATGTCCAAGTCAAAGGGAAATGTGGTCGATCCTGTCCAATTGACTGACGTGTACGGACTTGATGCGCTGCGCTATTATTTATTACGTGAAGTTCCATTCGGTTCGGACGGTGTCTTTACGCCGGAAGGGTTTGTTGAGCGGACGAACTATGACCTGGCAAACGATCTTGGCAACTTATTGAATCGTACCATTGCCATGGTCAGTAAATATTTTGACGGTAAGATGCCAGCATACATTGCGGCTGAGACCGACATTGAACAATCACTGGAGCAGCTGCAGCAGGATACGATTCAAAACGTGGAGAAAGCTATGGATGATATGCAATTTTCAGTAGCCTTATCCTCACTGTGGCAGCTGATCAGCCGTACCAATAAATACATCGATGAAACAGAACCATGGAAGCTTGCAAAAGATGAAGCGAACAAAGACCGGCTAGGAAATGTGATGGCACACCTTGCTGAATCACTAAGGAAGATTGCCCTTATGCTGCAGCCATTCTTAACGGAAGCTCCCGGGGAAATTTTCAGGCAGCTGGGAGTCAAAGATGATTCATTAAAAGAATGGGACAGCCTCGATAATGATGGAGCTATTGAAGCAGGTACTGAGGTTCAAAAGGGACAGCCGATCTTCCCGCGCCTCGATGTTGATAAAGAAGTTCAGGCGATTAAGGCAATGATGCAGAAACCGGCTCAGGAGAAAGAGGAACAAAATACACAAGTGCCGGAACAAAAAGCAGAAGTTGCTATTGATGATTTCATGAAACTTGATATGCGGGTTGCAGAAGTTTTAAAAGCAGAATCGGTGAAGGGTGCCGATAAACTGCTGAAGCTTCAACTTGACGTTGGCACCGATAAACGGCAGATTGTATCGGGAATTGCCGACTATTATAAACCGGAAGAACTTATCGGCAAAAAAGTTATCTGTATCACAAACCTGAAACCTGTTAAGCTTCGGGGTGAGATGTCAGAGGGAATGGTTCTTTCCGGAGAGGATGAAAATGGAGAGCTTGCTCTGGCTTCTGTTGAACAGGCATTGCCGAATGGTTCTGTCGTGAAATAGCAGGATAAACGAGACAAATATGGAAAAAGGTCAGCTCAGGTGAGTTTGGCCTTTTCTGTATGAAGGAGTGTTGATATGTTATTCGATACACATGTGCATTTAAATGCGGACCAGTTTTTTGAAGATCGGGATGAAACGATTCAGCGTGCATTTGATAACGGTGTGAACTATATGGTTGTTGTCGGGTTTGACCGTGAGACAATTCCCCTTGCGATTGAAATCGCGGAACAATATGAAACCATCTATGCCGCTGTTGGCTGGCATCCGGTTGATGCAGTGGATATGACGGAAGAAGATTTGTCATGGATTGAGGAGCTTTCTTCACATCCGAAAGTAGTTGCGCTCGGTGAAATGGGCTTGGACTATCATTGGGATAAATCCCCGGAGAAGGTGCAGAAAGATGTTTTTCGTAAACAAATTGCATTGGCTAAGAAAGTCAATATGCCGATTATCATCCATAACCGGGAAGCCACAGAGGATATTATGAAGGTATTACAAGAAGAGGATGCAAAAGAAGTCGGTGGCATTATGCACTGCTACAACGATTCCGCTGAATATGTGCAGTCATTTCTTGATATGGACTTTTATATTTCACTCGGAGGCCCAGTTACCTTTAAAAATGCAAAATTGCCGAAAGATGTGGCGGTTGAAGTGCCACTGGACCGCTTATTGGTCGAAACCGATGCACCATTTTTGGCTCCGCACCCAAATCGCGGTAAACGCAATGAACCATCATATGTCAAACTGGTCGCCGAAAAAATTGCCGAACTGCGGGACATGCCGTTTGATGAGTTAAGCAGAATTACGACAAAAAACGCCTTTACTTTTTTCAATATCGATGAAAAAGCGTGAAATGTGTTGTAAACAAATATAATAGGTTGTAAAAACAGTGTATTTAAGAGAAGCCTAATAAAAAAGTTAAACAAGGATTTTCTAAAAGAGACCTGGCAATATTGCCGGTCTCTTTTTTGCTGGAACATTGACACACCAATGCTTAAACAAGGTTGTCATATGGTGGTTACTTTTTGTAATTTAATTGTAAACAAACCGTAAACGGATTTTCGTTGTAATTGCATAGTACTGTTACTATAATCAAAATCACGTTGAAAGGAGGCAAAAAGCATGAATTTTATTTCAAAGCTATTGCCGAACTCAGCTCGGAAATGGGTTCTGTCTGGGGTTGGATTGTTAGCACTGATTGCTTTTTCAGGGTTTATCTTTGCTGAGGCAACCAAAGCAGAAGTAATTATCACCGATAATGGCGAAAAACAAACCATTACGACAAACGCAGATACTGTTGAAGAACTGCTCGCTGAAGCAGGCATCACGTACTCCAAACATGATGAACTTTCTCAAGACATAGATGCAGCAATAGAAGATGGAATGACGATTACATACGAGACGGCTCATAAGGTAACTGTTTTAATCGACGGCAATGAAAAGGACTATTATACGACTGCCGATAACATCGGCGAATTTCTTAATGAAAATAGTATAAGCGTTTCGGATCATGATGACACATCACATGAAAGAAATGCCGCTATCAGTGATGGAATGAAATACACCATTGATAAAGCTTTTCAGGTAACCATCAATGATGGCGATAACGAGGAAGAAGTCTGGACGACTGGTGGAACAGTCGGAGAACTTCTGAAAACGAACGACATTTCCCTGGATGATGAAGACGAATTAAAGCCGGATAAAGATTCGGAGGTAAAAGAGGATAATCCGATAACGATCACCCGTGTTGAGAAGGTGACGGATGAAGTAAAGGAAACGGTTGACTATCAAGTTGAAGAACGGGAAGACAGCAGCCTGGAAAAAGGAAAAGAAAAGGTCATTGCTCAAGGCCAGGAAGGTGTTCTTGTCAAAACGTTTGAAATAACGAAAGAAAATGGAGAAGAAGTCAGCCGCGATCTGATTGATGAAGAAGTGGAGCAGGAAAGCGAAAAACGTATCGTTGCACTCGGTAAGAAAGAAAACGAACCAGATTCAAATCTAACAACCTTATCGAGTGAAAGCAGCAATAATACTGATAATAATAGTGGTAATGATACCGATAATAATAATGAAGGCGAAAAAACGATGCATATGAATGCAACTGCTTATACGGTTGACTGTATTGGGTGCAATGGCAATGGTTATACAGCAACCGGCATTAATTTGCGAAATAACCCGAACGTTGTGTCAGTGGATCCAAATGTTATCCCATTAGGGTCCAAGGTCTGGGTTGAAGGATATGGAGAAGCCATTGCCGGCGATACCGGCGGCCATATTAAAGGAAACCGGATAGATCTTCACCTTGAGTCACAGAGTGAGGCCGAAAGTTTTGGCCGGAAAACAGTGGAAGTCAGGATTCTTGATTAAAATACGTTGAAAGGCCTTCTTTTAAAGGTGATTGAAGCGGGTCTGTTTACCTGTTGCTGATAAAATGCTCCTGCCATGATATAGTGGCAGGAGCATTATTATTTCCGGCACGTAATAGTAAGTTGCAACAACAGCGGCTAACTGACCATAAATTGCGACGTAGAGAAATAATGGTTGAGAGGAGGAACACCGCTCCGGAAATACGCTCCGCTGTTTTGTGCTTTATAATCACATTTCTTGTGTAATCAACAAAGCACTTGTGTCGCAGTTTACATCGACTACGAGGCTAAAATGCATCAAAGTTTACGTACGAAAAGAGGAATGAGCGTGAAAGTTAAAGAAGTTATTGTTGTTGAAGGTCGCGATGATACAGCTAAAATCCGGCAGGCAGTTGATGCAGATACGATTGAGACAAATGGCTCTGCGGTCGGTGATGCCGTTATAAAACAGATCAGGCATGCACAAACTAAACGTGGTATCATTATTTTTACCGATCCGGATTATCCCGGTAATCGGATTCGTCATATTATCGATCAGGCGATTCCCGGCTGCAAACATGCATTTTTACCCCGTAAAGCTGCCATTGCCAAAAATCCTGATAATAAAAGTCTCGGGATTGAACATGCATCAGCTGCGGCAATTCGGCAGGCACTCCAAGGCGTTTATTCATTATCCGAAGAAGACCATTCAGAGATTACGCGAGAAGATTTGATTTCTGCCGGACTGATTGGTGGTCCAAAAGCCAGTGCCAGACGGGAACGCCTCGGTGAATTATTGCAAATCGGCCATACGAACGGCAAACAACTGCTAAAACGGCTTACGATGTTTCAAATTACAAAAGATCAATTCGATAAGACCATGCGTCAGGTAATCCAGGAGGAAAATAATGGGAGTTAAATGGATTGCAACACCTAAACGGACGAAAGAGATACTGGAGACATACAATTTTTCCTTTAAAAAAAGTTTAGGGCAGAATTTTATCATTGACACTAATATTCTCATCAATATCATTCAGAAGGCTGATATTGATAAACGGGCAGGTGCCATTGAAATTGGTCCGGGTATCGGTGCTTTAACCGAGCAATTAGCTATTCATGCAGACAAGGTGATCGCATATGAAATTGATCAGCGTTTGCTCCCTGTATTGGATAACACATTAGCTGCCTACAATAATATTCATGTGATTCATCAGGATATTCTGGAAGCAAACGTCATTGACATGATCGGAGACCATTTCACACCTGATCAGCCTATTCATGTCGTTGCGAATCTCCCATATTACATAACCACACCAATACTGATGAAATTGCTGCGTGAGGATTTGCCGGTAGCCGATTTTACGGTCATGATTCAAAAAGAGGTTGCCGAGCGGATCGCTGCAAAACCTAACAGTAAAAGCTATGGTTCGTTGTCGATTGCCATGCAGTATTACACGCGGACAGAAGTGGTTATGAACGTCCCTAAAAGTGTATTTAGGCCACCGCCAAAAGTTGATTCCAGTGTTTTAAAACTGACCAGAAGAGATAGTGCGCCTGTTCAGGTAGCCGATGAGGATTATTTTTTTGCCATTGTACAAGCGTGTTTTGCACAGCGGCGAAAAACATTGCGGAATAACTTAATCCGGCATTTTAAATCATTAATTGACAAACAAACGATTTCAAACGCATTGCAGGATGCCGGCATTGATGAAACACGGCGTGGTGAATCCCTGACCATGCAGGAATTTGCCGCGTTAGCTAATGCTTTTTATCAGATAACGGAAAGAGATGGATGAAACTCATGGCTTTACCGTTTGTTGAGGTGAATGCCGGTGTAAATTTTCTTTGAATAAGATGTGGAATTTAGTGACACGTCTGCTGAATGTTCTTCTAAAAATAGCCTGTTCAGGGTTTTGGATATACGCACAGTCATGCAGCTGCCTACATAGTCTGTAGTTAGAGAAATGTTTTTCATCCGTAACAGAGGCTGTGAGGTGGCTTTATGAGTTTTTCAATAGGTGAACGTGTCACACGAAAATCATATAATCACGATTTGTTGTTCCGTATTGCATCGATTACCGGTGATACCGCTATATTGCACGGGGAAGATATTCGTCTTGCAGCAGATGCCTCTTTGGATGATTTAGTGCATATCAAAGAGACGGATTTGGCGAAGCGGAAACAGAAAGGAAAAGAGCAGGAGGAACTGTCTTACCGATTGTTTCGCCAGGATTACCAGTTAATGAAAGAAAAGCGCGAATACCAGTCAGGTGACGGATACCAGCATACAGCCGGTTTTTTTCAATTACCGGCCAGGGTCCTCCACGTCGATGGTGATCGCACCTATCTCAGAAAATGCACTGAATTATATAATCGAGTAGGGCTCCAGGTGAATGGCGTCCATGTCCATGAAAAGGAAATGCCGCACGAAATCGGCTCTCTCGTGGACAGAATTCAGCCTAATATTATCGTGATAACCGGTCATGATGCTTTTTCCAGAAATAAAGGGCAGAAGAACGATCTCCGTGCCTATCGTCATTCCAGGTATTTTGCTGAAACTGTCGAGGTGATCAGACAAAAGAACCCACGTCTGGATGAATTGGTGATATTTGCTGGTGCCTGTCAATCTCATTTTGAGTCGTTAATCAGGGCGGGAGCGAATTTTGCCAGCTCTCCATCAAGAATTAATATTCATGCATTGGACCCGGTTTATATTGCAGCTAAAATTGCCTATACACCATTTATGGAAAAAATCAGTGTATGGGATGCATTGCGCAACACATTAACTGGTGAAAAAGGTATGGGCGGTGTGGAAACGAGAGGACTCCTGCGAACAGGGATGCCCTATATACCGGAAGAAGATGATGGTGATTAATATTAAATGTACGTGATGGAATCGGTGTCAAGCCGATTCCTGCCCTTTCCGACCTCCGACTTCTGATATCTTCCCTCTGTTACATACATAATTTGTTAACAATTTGTAATAATAAAGGAAGAAAGGTAATTTTTATTGTTGACATTAAAAAAGCTATGCTGTTATAATATAATGTTTTATTTGACTGTTATACAAGCATATGCTATTATTGAGTGTGAGTGAGGTGGAGTATAGTGAAAACATTAATCGAAATTAAGCAAGGTCTTGAATGTCACGTTGGTCAGCGGTTGCGCCTGAAGGCAAACGGTGGCAGGCGAAGAACAATTGAACGCTGCGGCATATTGGCGGAAACATATCCTTCCGTTTTTATTGTTGAACTGGATCAGGACGAGAATGCATTCGAACGTGTTTCATACAGCTATGCCGACGTTTTAACCGAGACAGTGGAATTAAGTTTCCAGGATGAGAATACGATGATTGCCGAGCAGTAAACAAGCGTTTGCTGCTTATTTTTATGGTTGATCTTATATAGTATAGCCCTGAAAAAACTGCTCGAAACCGCGTCTCTTTTAAAGTTTGGCAGGTTGAATGCGAAAATATGCTTAAATAAAACAATCCGCCAAAATAAATATTTCCTTTTTTGTATACATATAACGGGTGTTTCTTTTGTTCATGAGACATAAACTATGGGTGTCGTAATCACTCTTTACAGGAAAGGGGATGTTCTTTCATGGCTGGACGAGGTGGCGCAATGTCAGATCAGTTGAAAGAAGAAATTGCCAAAGAGTTAGGCTTTTACGACACTGTACAACAGGAAGGCTGGGGCGGTATTAGAGCAAAGGATGCCGGGAATATGGTGAAACGCGCAATAGAAAAAGCCGAGCAAAACATGAAGTGAAGAGAGGCAGACCCTTAAATGGGTTTGCCCTTTTTAAAGTCAAGGAAAAACGCGATAAAGTTAGCTGGAGCCGAATTTTCTGCTGAAGGTCGCTACTGCTGGTTGAATATGGTACAATTTGCTGTAAGTTTTATATTTCGGAAAATGTGTACAATCCCTTGTTTGTAAAGTGGTGATAGAGATGGTTTTATATGAACGGGCGCCGGCTAAAATTAACTTATCACTTGATGTCCTTGGAAAGCGCGAAGACGGGTTTCATGAAGTGGAAATGGTTATGACGACTGTCGATTTGGCTGACCGTATTGAATTATATAGCATTAATGACGATATGATTGAGGTTTCCACCGATAATCAGTACGTCCCAAATGATGAACGTAATCTGGCATATCAGGCTGCGCTTGTTTTAAAAAATAGATACCAATTACATCAGGGTGTTCGAATTAATATTCAAAAAAACATCCCCGTATCAGCAGGGCTTGGCGGAGGAAGCAGTGATGCAGCTGCAGTACTGCGCGGTTTGAATCGAATGTGGTCAGTTGGTGCATCAAAGGATGAATTGATCGACCTTGGTGCAGTTCTCGGATCAGATGTTCCTTTTTGTATTTTAGGAACAACCGCACTCGGAACGGGTCATGGCGAGAAAATACACACACTGCCTTCACCACCTGTTTGTTATGTTGTACTGGCAAAACCTGATATCGGCATTTCAACCAGACATATTTTTCCCAGAGTTACCATGGATAAACTGACACATCCACAAACAGATGCCGTTATTCAATCCTTGGAGGAAAAAAATTTTGACAAGCTATGCCATCATATCGGCAACGCCCTGGAAAGTGTCACGTTTCCTTTATATCCGGAAGTAAAGCGGATTAAGGATAAGATGCTTCAAACGGGAGCAGCCGGTGCAGTGATGAGCGGAAGCGGTCCTACTGTTGTAGGGCTCACCAGACATTTCAGTAAAGCGAAACGTATTTACAACGGATTAAGAGGTTTTTGCAGTGAGGTTTACATTGTTCAGCAGCTGGATCGGCATTAATATCTTGAACAAATACGTATGATAATGATATATTTATCTAAAATATTCGGTTATAAGTAAGAGGTGGCATATGAAAAGAAGTGATCGTTTAGTATCCTTAACGAATTATTTTTTAGAAAACCCCAGAGAACATACGTCATTACCGTATTTTAGTGATAAATATGGTGCGGCAAAGTCATCTGTCAGTGAAGATCTGGATATCATTGACCGCATCATGCAGGAGGAAGGTATCGGACGCCTGCAGACACTTCCCGGAGCATCAGGAGGTGTCAGTTTTATACCTGGATTTTCCACCGAAAAACAAAACAAATTTATTGATGAACTCTGCACGACATTACAAGATCCCTCCCGTATTCTTCCCGGCGGTTATTTATACATGAGTGATATTTTAGGTAATCCGAATATGGTTAAAGAAATCGGCCGTATATTAGCATCAGCTTTTTCCGATTTGGAAATTGATGTGATCATGACGGTAGCAACGAAAGGAATTCCGCTTGCTTATGCGGCAGCATCTGTATTGAATGTACCGGTTATTATTGTCAGGCGTGATCCGCGAGTGACAGAAGGGTCATCTGTCAGCATAAATTATGTTTCAGGGTCATCACGGAAAATCCAGACAATGGTCCTGCCGACAAGAAGCCTGCAGGATAATGCCAACGTTTGTATCATTGATGATTTTATGAAAGCAGGCGGCACAATTAACGGAATGATAAGTCTGCTCAATGAGTTCAACGCCAATGTACAAGCGATCGGTGTTCTGGCGGAAGCAGATGATGAAGAAGATGAACGTGTGGTAGAGGATTACACATCCCTGGTGAAAATTACCAATGTCGATATGAAACAAAAAACGATTAAGGTACAGCCGGGCAATATTGCTGAAATCTCATGACACGTTTCATTGAAAGTCCATACTCCCTTTTGCACACAGCATAAGTGGCCGATAAAGGCAACTATGAGTCTTTGACCAGTATTATTTTTAAGAGGTGAAAATTATAAATTCAGGATGACGTTTTTAATACTGAAATCGGCTAACTCGCCGATTTCTGCCAATCTGACCTCCTACCTCTGGCATCTGAAAACACGTATCAGCGTTTTTTCTTAAGAAGGCAATATTTTCTAAAATTTTTTTAATGAATAGGCAGGATTTCTCATTTTTTTGTTGAAATATGGTATTAAGTTCAAAAGGGAAAAGGTGGTGAAACATCATGGAAGTTACTGACGTTAGATTACGCCGCGTAAACACAGAGGGGAGAATGCGAGCAATTGCCTCGATTACCATGGATGAGGAATTTGTCGTTCATGATATCCGGGTGATTGATGGCAATAATGGATTGTTTGTGGCTATGCCTTCCAAGCGTACGCCTGATGGTGAATTCAGGGATATCGCTCACCCGATCAATTCTAATACTCGCGGTAAGATACAGGATGCAGTATTAGAAGAGTACCATCGCGCAGGAGATTCAGATGAAAAATACGAGGAAGCCGGGGCATCCTAAATCTCACATTCAACAAGAGGTCTAATCTGCAGACAGGTTAGCCTTCTTTTTTTGTCTTTCATAAAACAAATTTTAAAAAAATACTGGTATTTAACTCACAGCCTGCATGCCCCTTCATACCAAGTTTTTCTTCTTTCCGCAAACATTAAATCTGTTGAAATCAACCCATTTTTAAGATATATTCATAATGGATAAATGAAATGGAGGATTCTTCATGACGAAGCGATTTGCAGTGATTTTAGCTGCCGGAAAAGGAACACGAATGAAATCGAAATTATATAAGGTACTTCATCCGATTTTAGGTCGTCCGATGGTCCAGCATGTTATCGAACAATTAAAACCGGTGAACCTCGATAAAATGGTCACAATCGTAGGTCATGGCGCCGAAGAGGTTTCTGAATATATTGGCGATGACAGTCAAATGGTTTTACAGGAAGAGCAATTGGGAACGGGTCACGCTGTATTGCAAGCGGAAGAACGTTTGAAAAATCAGGAAGGCATAACGATTGTCGTATGTGGAGATACTCCATTAATCACACACGAGACGTATCAGGCACTTTTTGACCACCATGAGCGGGAAGGTGCCAAGGCGACTATTTTAACAGCAAAAGCCCCGGACCCTGCAGGCTATGGCAGAGTTATTCGTGATGGGGAAAATGAAGTGAAGCGGATTGTTGAACAAAAAGATGCAACTGACAGTGAACTGCTGGTCGATGAAATCAATACCGGGACATATTGTTTCGACAACAAAGCGCTTTTCGAAGCACTTCAGCATGTTTCAAATGATAACGTGCAAGGTGAATACTATTTACCGGATGTAATCGAAATTCTTCAAAATCGTGGTGAAAAAGTGAGCGCCTTTCAGACACCGGATTTTGAAGAAACATTAGGTATCAATGATCGAATCGCTCTGGCACAGGCTGAAAAAAACCTTAAACGGCGCATTAATGAAAAACATATGCGAAATGGTGTCACATTGATTGATCCGGATAATACTTATATCAGCCCTGAGACGATTATCGAACCGGATGTTGTGATCCATCCAGGTTCAATTATTAAAGGAAACACAACAATAAAAACAGATGCTGAGATAGGCCCTCATACTGAAATAGGTAATTGTTTCGTTGGACAGGCAAGTGTTATCAAACAAAGTGTCGCCAACGACAGTTATATAGGTGACAGGGTGAAGGTCGGCCCCTATTCCCATATTCGACCGGAAGCTTCTATTGGCAATGAAGCGAAAGTCGGTAATTTTGTAGAAGTGAAGAAATCTTCTTTAGGCGATAATAGCAAAGTCTCCCATTTAAGTTATATCGGGGATGCCGAAATAGGCACCAATGTGAATGTTGGCTGTGGAACGATTACGGTTAATTATGATGGAAAGAATAAGTACTTGACAACGATTGAAGATGATGCATTTATTGGTTGTAATTCCAATTTAGTCGCACCAGTGACAGTCGGCAAGGGTTCCTATGTTGCTGCAGGCTCCACCATTACGAAAAATGTGCCTGAAGACGCATTATCGATTGCCCGGGGGAGACAAACAAATAAAGAAGGTTACGCATCAAGAATCAGAAATCAAAAAAAGGACTAACGGAGGGTTAATTCATGGCATCTGGCTATAAGGATCCATTTTTGAAGGTATTTTCGTTAAACTCGAATCGGCAATTGGCTGAAGATATTGCAAACCATATCGGGACCGAATTGGGGAAATGCACGGTTTCCGCCTTTAGTGACGGTGAGATTCAAATCAATATTGAAGAGAGTGTCCGTGGTTGTGACGTTTATGTTGTCCAATCGACTTCATCACCGGTCAATCAGCACATGATGGAACTTTTGATCATGATTGATGCCCTGAAGCGTGCTTCGGCCAGATCCATAAATATTGTGATGCCATATTATGGATATGCCAGACAAGATCGTAAAGCACGCTCAAGAGAACCGATTACATCAAAACTTGTCGCTGACCTCCTGGAAACTGCCGGCGCTGACCGGGTGATTACACTTGATCTGCATGCACCGCAAATTCAAGGTTTCTTTAATGTGCCGATTGATCACTTGCAAGGTGTGCCACTCTTGGCGAATTATTTTGAGGAAATGAATTTAGAAGATATTATCGTCGTTTCCCCTGATCACGGTGGTGTCACACGAGCCAGAAAAATGGCAGATTATCTTAAGGCACCGATTGGAATCATTGATAAACGCCGCCCGCGTCCGAATGTTTCAGAAGTGATGAATATTGTTGGTAATATCGAAGGGAAGACAGCCATCCTGATTGATGATATCATTGATACAGCAGGTACCATTACCGCTGCTGCCAACGCATTGGTTGACAATGGAGCCAAAGAGGTTTTTGCATGTTGTACACATCCTGTTTTATCAGGACCTGCCATGCAGCGAATTAACGATTCAAAAATCAAGGAACTGGTTGTTACGAATTCAATTCCGCTTACTGAAGAAAAACAGATGGAAAAAGTGACGGAATTATCCGTTGCACCATTAATTGGCGAAGCAATAACACGAGTTCATGAACTGAAATCAGTAAGTATATTGTTTGACTGAGTATTTCAAGCTGAAGTAAAATAAGTGTTTTTTGTGAAAAGGACTAAATTATGTTTTAATGGAAACGTTACTGAAAAAACAATTTGACATATAAATCCTGGATTAAAGCCAGATTGTTAAATAATGGAGGGTGTTAAGAATGGCAGTAACATTAAAGGCAGCAAAACGCGAAGACCTGACGAAATCTGCAACAAAGCAAGTCAGGGTAAGTGGAAATGTGCCATCAGTTGTTTATGGCAAGGATAAGGAATCCAAGGCTATTTCCGTCAATAGTATAGAGTTAGTCAAGACCGTACGTGATGAAGGCCGAAATGCCATCATCTCACTTGATATTGAGAATGAGAAGCCTGTGGATGTCATGCTTCATGAATATCAAACGAATCCGTTGCGGGATGAAGTGATTCATGCAGATTTCTATATTGTCAACATGGCGGAGGAAATGGATGTGTCGGTGTCTCTTAGTCTCGATGGAGAACCAGCCGGTGTTAAGGATGGCGGCATCTTGCAGCAACCATTATACGAACTGCAGGTACGAGCCAAACCAGCAGATATCCCTGAGGCTATTACGGTTGATGTCTCAGAAATGGGTATTGGCGATACATTAGCCGTCAGTGATTTGGCTAAAGCAGATCACTACGAAATCATCGAAGAAGAAGATACGACAGTTGCTACCGTTGTTCCACCGGATACAATGGACGACCTTGAAGCGGAACCTGAAGAAGGTGCTGAACCGGAACTGGTTGATGCAAAAGACGACGATGAGGAAGAGAAAAACGAATAAAGACATGCATGCCATATAAACCCTCCTAGTCGCAATTATTAGGAGGGTTTTGCTTCATTGCAAGGTTGCTCAGCATGTCATCATTGTTAACGAAACAACAATTTTACAGAAAGAAGTCTTATAATCGTATGACAAAGGAAGTAACCAAATGAAATGTATCGTAGGCCTGGGCAACCCGGGCAGAAAATATAGCAAAACGCGTCATAATGTTGGTTTTATGGTCATCGATGCGTTAGCTGATCGCAATCGCTGGAAATTAAAAAAAGATAAATTTAACGGGAAGTCAACCGTGGAAACACGTGATGGCGAAAAGGTGATTCTCCTGAAGCCACAGACATTCATGAACCTTTCCGGTGAGTCGGTTCGGCCGTTAATGGACTTTTATCAGATTGATCCTGCAGATGTCCTTGTTATCTATGATGATCTCGATCTGCCGGCGGGAAAAATCCGGTTGCGTCAAAAAGGCGGACACGGTGGGCATAATGGTATCCGTTCAATTATCGACCATGTGGGAACAAAGGAATTCAACCGCCTTCGTATTGGGATTGGGCGGCCGGATACAGCCATGCCTGTGGTGGATTATGTATTAAGGTCTTTTTCAAAAGAACAGCAGGAGGATGTTCAATTAAGCATCGAAAAAAGTGCTGACGCGTGTGAAGCATGGATACAGAAACCGTTTGCTGAGGTCATGAATGAATTTAACAGTTAAAGCTGGAGGATGAGTCGTCCCAAAGTTCCTGTAAGTCTCTTTTGAACGACTTCTATAAGTATAAAAATACGCTTTTCGGATAAACTTTAGGATACCTTATGGTTATTCGAGGAGGTATTTTATGCCGATTGTCTATAAATGCAGACATTGTGGCCAGGAAATTGGTAAGCTGAATCAGCAAATGGTTGATACGTCAATGCTTGGGTTGGATCAGTTATCATCTGAGGAAAAACGTGATATGATTAGCTATGAATCGAATGGTGATGTAACCATCAAGTCCATCTGTGAAAGCTGTGAGGAGTCACTAGGGAGTCATCCGCAGTATCATGAACTGGACTATTTTATACAATAATATGATATATTAAGTGAAAAGCTTTGGTGAGCCCTGATAGGGATTGTTCAAAAGGTATGGTATATCCGCCTTTTGAACAACCACTAATAGTAGGCATCAAGGCATTTTTGCACGTAAACAGGTGGGGAAAAATGAACGGAATTCATGATTTTTTACGATCAAACGAAGATGTAGCATCAGTTATTGATGGCTTATCAGGTGGTATGAATGAGCAGCTCATAGCAGGGCTCTCGGGATCTGCCAGAAGTCTTTTTGTGTCCATTTTGAATGAATCCCTAAAGCGGCCTATTTTGCTTGTAACGCACCAGCTTGCACAAGCACAGCAATTGCATGATGACTTGGCAGCATTTGTTGGTGAAGAGCATATTCATTTGTATCCTGTTAATGAATTGATTGCATCGGAAATTGCGATTGCCAGCCCGGAACTTAAAGCTTCTCGGATTGAGGCACTATCAGCGTGGTCACAAAAGGAATCAGGTATATTAATTGCTCCCGTGGCAGCGCTGAAACGCATCTTACCGCCAACCGATTATTGGGAAAAATACCAGCTGAGTTTTAAAACCGGTGAGGAAATTGATTTGGAGACGTATCTGTCACGTCTGGTCGATATGGGCTATGAACATGCATCAATGGTTACAACGCCGGGTGAATTCAGTCGTCGCGGCGGTATCATTGATATTTATCCGGTGACCCAGACACACCCGGTCCGTATCGAGTTATTCGATGATGAAATAGATTCCATTCGTTTTTTTGATGCAGAAAGCCAGCGTTCATTGGATAAACAATCGGCGGTTATGATTGGTCCTGCTACTGAAATGCTGCTGACTGAGGAAGATAGACTGACAGCTGCACAGCGTTTGGAAACAGCATTAGCTGAATCGCTGAAAAAGCTGAATAATCCGGAAGCAAAAGAAGCATTGGCTGAGACCATTGAATCTGATATCGAACGTTTAAAGAACCTGGAACACTTTCAGGAATTGTATAAATACATTGGTTTTCTCTATGACAAGCCCGCTAGTTTGCTAGACTATTTGCCTTCTGACGGGTTAATCATGCTGGATGAAATGAGCAGAATCCAGGAAACGGCAACCAATCTTGATACAGAAGAGGCTGAATGGTATAGTACCTTGCTTGAGGCGAACAAAATGGTACGAAACAGTCAATTTTCTTTTGATTGGAATACGGTATGGGAAAGCATCTCTCACCAACGTGTTTACATGTCTGTTTTTTTACGGCACATACCGAACACCCAGCCGCAAAATATCGTTAATTTATCCACGCGTGCCATGCAGGAATTTCATGGGCAAATGAATTTGTTTAAAAATGAACTCAAACGCTGGGAAAAAGGTGACTTTTCGGTGGTTGTACTGGCACCGGATGAAAAGCGGGCTGAAAAGATTCATTCAATATTCGCGGATTATTCGATTGAAGCGGATGTGGTGAGTCACTTGGAGCTGCCGGTGCGAAGACCAACGATAACAGTCGGCGAGATCAGCAACGGTATCGAATTTCCAATGCATAAGCTTGTACTGATTACAGAGCATGAATTGTTTAAAAAGAAAACAAAACGTCCGCGTAAGAAACAGAAGATATCCAATGCTGAACGCATTAAAAATTATCAGGAGCTGAAGGTGGGCGATTACGTTGTTCATGCTCATCATGGAATTGGTAAATATTTAGGCATTGAAACACTTGATATGAACGATTTGCATAAAGACTTTATGCTGATCAGATATTCCGGTGATGATAAATTATATGTGCCGATTGACCAAATCGATCTTGTCCAGAAATTTGTTGCTTCTGAGGGCAAAGAGCCAAAGCTGCACAAATTGGGCGGCAGTGAATGGACCAAAGTCAAACGGAAAGTTCAGTCCAATGTAGAGGATATTGCGGATGATCTGATAAAACTGTATGCCGAGCGTGAAGCCCGACAAGGCTATGCATTCAGTGAGGAATCGGACATACAGCGTGAGTTTGAGGCAGCTTTTCCATATGAAGAAACCGAAGATCAATTGCGGTGTATTGCGGAAATTAAAGCAGATATGGAAAGAGAACGCCCGATGGATCGTCTGCTTTGCGGTGATGTCGGTTATGGGAAGACGGAAGTAGCTATCCGCGCTGCATTTAAAGCAGTGGCGGACGGAAAACAAGTCGCCTTTTTGGTTCCGACGACTATTCTGGCGCAACAACACTTTGAAACGATCCGGGAGAGATTCCAGGATCAAGCTGTCACGATTGGTATGTTAAGCCGCTTCCGCACAAGAAATCAGCAAAAAGAGACGATCGAAGGCATTCGAAAAGGGAAGGTTGACATCGTGATTGGCACACATCGTTTATTATCGAAAGATGTGACCTATCGTGATTTAGGCCTTCTGGTCGTGGATGAAGAACAGCGGTTTGGTGTCAAACATAAAGAGAAAATCAAACAACTGAGATCGAATGTTGATGTCCTGACATTGACCGCAACACCAATTCCAAGAACATTGCATATGTCAATGCTTGGTGTTCGTGATCTGTCAGTTATTGAAACGCCGCCGGAAAACCGTTTCCCAATCCAGACATATGTGATGGAATATAATCCTGTCTTTATACGAGAGGCAGTCGAGCGTGAAATGTCACGCGGGGGGCAGGTGTTTTTCCTTCATAATCGGGTGGATAATATTGATAAGGCCGCCAGGGATCTTGGCATGCTCGTTGAAGACGCGCGTATAGCTGTCGCCCATGGACAGATGAATGAAAATGAACTGGAAAATATCATTTTTGCCTTTTTGGAAGGTGAATATGATGTGCTGGTCAGCACGACAATCATTGAAACAGGCGTCGATATTCCAAATGTCAACACATTAATCGTTAATCAGGCTGATCGGATGGGGCTCAGTCAGCTTTATCAGTTAAGGGGAAGAGTCGGCCGTTCCAATCGGGTGGCCTATGCCTATTTTACGTACCATAAAGATAAAGTGCTAAGTGAAGTTGCTGAAAAACGATTGGAGGCGATTAAGGAATTCACTGAACTCGGCTCCGGTTTTAAAATCGCCATGCGTGACTTGTCCATCCGGGGCGCCGGGAATCTGCTAGGGGCTCAGCAGCATGGATTTATTGATTCCGTTGGGTTTGATATGTACTCCCAGATGCTCAAAGATGCCATCGAAGCACGTCAATCGGGTAAACAACTTGATGAAATCGAAACGTTTGAACCGGAATTATCACTGACACTTGATGCTTACATTCCGGAATCATACATTGATGATGAAAAACAGAAGATTGATATTTATAAACAGTTCCAGTCCATTTCATCATCTGACGATACCGGGGAGCTTCAAGATGAGTTGATTGACCGTTTCGGGGATTATCCGGAAGAAGTGGCGAACCTATTTACTGTATCATCGCTCAAACGACAGGCAAAAGAACAGCGGGTTGAATCCATTATTGAAAAGCCTGGCAAAATAGAAATACTTGTCAGCACCAACCGCAGCCAGGAAGTTGATGGATCAAAATTATTTGAACTGGCCAATCAATTTGGGCGGGAAATACAACTTGGTACAGAAGGCAATAAGTTGAAGGTGCTGTATAAATGGACCCGTGATACCAAGCACCAGCGCTATGACAAAGTCGAAAACTTTATCAGCCATCTCTCGAAAGTCAACCGGGATGCGTAAGTCCTGATCCAAAAGCAAATGTACACAACAGCATCTGACTGTTCCGGAAAACGGTGATTCAGCCAAGTTTTGCTAATTGATGTATAGTTCTTTCAAGATGATTCATACTAAACTCACAACTGGTGTTTTTTTCTCATGGAGGAAACCACTGAAAATACATACACCAGATACAAACATCGTAGAAAGTGAGGCTCCATACAGATGAAAGCAACAGGAATTGTACGTCGCATTGATGATTTAGGTCGAGTTGTAATTCCAAAAGAAATCAGACGAACGTTGCGTATACGTGAAGGCGACCCATTAGAAATATTTGTGGACCGGGAAGGCGAAGTTATCTTAAAAAAATACTCTCCAATAAATGAGTTGAGTTCTTTTGCTAAAGAGTATGCAGAAGCACTCTTTGATTCGCTCAACTGCCCGGTTCTTATTTGTGACCGGGACGAGATTATTGCTGTGGCTGGCGAGTCCAAAAAGGATTATTTGAATAAGAGTATCGGTTCACAGCCAGAAAAGACGATGGAAGAACGTATGATGACGTACGAAACGGAAAAGTCTTCAGCAGAGCTTATCCATGGACAGGATGAACAGCTCGATTCGTATTGCATTAGCCCGATTATTGCTAATGGTGATCCAATCGGTTGTGTTATGCTGTTTTCCAAAGATGGCGATAAATTAAGTGAAGTTGAGCAAAAGGCAGCCCAGACAGCTTCAAGTTTTATGGCCAGGCAAATGGAGTAACCAGCCTGTCAAACCCTCGCTATAGTACAACCTTAGCCTTAGCGGAAAAAGTGTCATTAGTTGATGGCACTTTTTTCTGTTTATTCGTAGTTATAGGGTGCTTGTGATTGTTATGCTATAATGAGTAACAATCAGTTCAGCATGGAAAGGCGTTTATGATGAAGGGGAATGAGCACAACAAATTAATGAAAGGTGCTTTATTGCTGACATTGGCAGGGTTCATCAGCAAACTCTTAAGTGCCGGTTATCGGATTCCACTGCAAAATCTTACAGGTGATTTGGGATTTTATGTGTATCAGCAGGTCTATCCGTTTTTAGCAATCGCCATGATTCTGGCGCTATATGGTTTCCCTTCCGCTATCTCAAAGATGACAGTCGATATGAAAACACAAGGAAGGGGTCTTTCGCTGCGGAACTTTTACATACCTGTGTTTCTGTTGCTGTTTTTCATGTCCGGCAGTGTTTTTCTGTTTCTGGTATTCAATGCAGAGGAAATAGCGGTGTGGGCAGGAGATCCTAACCTGAAGCAAACATATCAATTGGCCGCATTTATCTTTTTAGTGATTCCCTTTCCCGTCCTTATGCGCGGGGTATTTCAGGGAATGCAGCAAATGCAGCCGACAGCCTATTCACAAATCGGTGAGCAATTGACGCGTGTTATACTGATCATTGCTGCTGCGGTATGGTTTTATTTGTGGCAGGAAAATATCTATGCCATAGGACGAGCTGCGGTGGTAGCTTCGGTCACAGGCGCATTGATTGGAGTGATTATTCTCCTTGTCTACTTTATCCGGTATAAACCGGTTGAAAAACAGCATTTCACAATTCCCTGGCACTATTACGTGAAATCATTGTTCATTTTGGGAATAGCTGCTGCTTTAAACCACATGGTGTTGGTTATTATTCAATTTGCCGACACGCTTACACTCATTCCGTCTTTACAGGAATACGGGCTCACCAAGGATGAGGCAATGAAGACGAAAGGGGTTTTTGACCGTGGCCAGCCGTTGATTCAGCTTGGAACTGTTTTAGGGTCATCGTTTGCATTAGCTTTAATGCCAGTCATATCGGATGAAAAGTTGAAGCAAAATGCCCAAACACTTCATGGCTCCATCCGCAGCGCCATGCTGATCAGCTTTTATTTAGCAGTCGGTGCGGCAGTCGGATTAATCACGATTTTTCCGGAAACGAATCGGTTGCTCTTTCAGAATGATGATGGCACAGGGACCCTGAGAATCCTGGCGATTGCCGTGTTCCTCAGTTCCATCGGTATAACGGCTGCTTCGATTCTACAGGGGCTGGGTTATATGAAACGTACAGCCGGGTTTATCGCCGCTGCGTTTTTCCTGAAGTGGATTGGCAATCAAACGCTGGTGCCTCTGTTGGGGATTGACGGAAGTGCTTTGGCAACAGTTCTCAGTTTAGCCGTTTTTGCCGGGTTGATGTTGATTGGGTTAAAACGAAAGCTGCCTGGCCTTCACCTTAATAAACATGTGAACTGGGCTGCACTTCTTACAGCCACAACGGGAATGGTTCTATTTTTATTGGGCATGGATTACCTGATTGGGCCGATTGCATCGAGGTTCGGTTTATTACTTTATGTCATGTTCATTTCAATCGTTGGAGCAATGATTTATTTGGCTCTTTTGCTCAGACTAAAGGCCTTTACAGACAGGCAACTTTCCATGCTGCCATTTGCACGGGTATGGATTCGAATTCATAAAGAGAGGGATCGTTAATGTGTCACACCATTGAAATTATAGGGCTTGGTGCCGGTGACCTGGATCAATTATCATTGGGTATTTATAGAAAACTTGCAGCGAATGAAAGTAAACGATACGTGCGTACGATTGACCATCCGGCAGTCAAACAGTTAATGCAGGAAGGAATGACTTTCACTTCCTTTGATCAAGCCTACGAGACAACGGAACGGTTTGAGGATGTGTATCAGCATATTACTGATACATTGCTTGAAAAAGCACAGCGTCACAATATCGTGTATGCTGTTCCAGGCCACCCGATGCTTGCAGAAAAAACCGTACAGTTGTTATTGAATCAGGATAATATACCGGTCAATGTCGTTGGCGGGCAAAGTTATCTTGATGCCCTGTTCACATCACTCAAAATAGATCCAATTGAGGGCTTTCAATTCATTGATGGAACGTCATTTAATCGGAGTCAGCTTAACTATCAGCACCATATTATTTTCAGCCAGGTATATGACCGGTTTATCGCATCGGATGTTAAACTGACGCTGCTTGAAGATCTGCCGCCGGATTATACAGTGAAAATTGTGGAGGCAGCAGGAAGCGATCAGGAAACAATTACTGAAGTTTCTTTGGAAGAACTGGATCGCGCATTTCCTGATGTAAATAATTTAATCTCCATTTATATCCCGCCTGTACCGGACGAAATGCTCCATCATACATTTACTCAGCTGCGTGAGGCGATGGCAGCATTAAGAGGCCCGGATGGCTGTCCGTGGGATCGTGCCCAGACTCATGAAACATTAAGGGAATATGCCATTGAAGAAGTCTATGAATTGATTGAAGCAATTGATGAACAGAATGATGATGGTATTGTTGAAGAGCTGGGAGATATGCTGCTGCAGGTGATGCTGCATAGTCAGATTGGTGAAGATGACGGTTATTTTTCAATAGATGATGTCATTCGTTCGATTACCGATAAAATGATCCATCGTCATCCGCATGTTTTTGGAGATCGATCAGCTGAAACAGTGGATGCTGTTCACAGGACGTGGGATGCTCTGAAGCAGGCGGAAAAAGGTCATCAGCGCGACGCGGTATTGGATGGCGTTCCGACCGGGCTGCCAGGCTTGGCCAAGGCTTTTAAATTGCAGAAAAAAGCAGCGAAAGTCGGATTTGGCTGGGAGGACATACAGGATATATGGGAAAAGCTTGAAGAGGAATTGGATGAAGTACAGGAAGCTGTCAATTCCGGGAAACAGTCTGAGCTTGAACAAGAACTTGGTGATGTATTGTTTGTATTAGCCAACATCTCACGGTATTATAAAATCAATCCGGAAATTGCTCTGAATCAGACAAATCAAAAGTTTGTTTCGAGGTTTTCCCATATTGAAACGGAATTACAGGCAAAGGGGAAAGATATCAAACAAGTCACCCTTGAAGAAATGGATTATTATTGGAATCAAGCTAAAGGAAAAGAGTGATTGAATTGCGACTGGATAAATTCCTGAAGGTTTCAAGGCTCATCAAACGCAGGACGCTGGCTAAGGAAGTAGCCGGTCAGGGGCGTATTACCATCAATGGGAACCCGGCGAAAGCCTCGAGTATCCTGTCTGTTGGTGATGAACTCGTGATCAGTTCGGTCAAAAAGTTGTGACGCTTGAAGTGACATCGTTAAAAGAAGCGACAAAAAAAGATGAAGCCGAAAGCCTATATAAAGTGATCAATGAAGAGAAAGTGAATTAGGTTCTACACTTGTCCCTTCTATCATACAGTAATAGTGACAAGGAGGGCGAAGTGTATGAATTATTATGAACAGCAACCGGTTAAACGTACGGACCAGGAGCATACTGTAAAAGTCAATAACCGAAAAAATCTGGAGATAACAGGCGTTAAGGAAGTCGATAGTTTTGATAATGAAGAATTTCTGCTGGAAACGGTGATGGGTTATTTAATCATCCGCGGGCAGAACCTGCAATTAAAAAACCTGGATGTAGGTGACGGCCTGGTCACAATCAAAGGTAAAGTGTACGAGCTTTCCTATGTTGATGAACATCATCAGGAGAAAGCTAAAGGATTCTTTAGCAAGCTATTCAAATGACGCTTGATGTGCAGTTCATAACGATGATTTCCATGATCGCCGGCGGTTTCTATCTGGGGATGGCGCTGGATACGTTCAGGCGTCTCTCCATCTATTGGAAACAGCGAGTCTTCCTGATATACTTCATGGAAATAAGTTTTTGGCTGACCCAGACAATGTTATTATATTATGTATTATTTCTGGCTAATAGCGGGGAGCTGCGTTTCTACGTATTTCTGGCCGTTTTATTGGGATTTTCAATGTACCGGGCTTTAGCTGCCAGCGCATTTAAAAGGCTGCTGGAACATGTCATCCGGGTTATTGCAGCGATTTCCCGTTTCCTGGAAAATATGTTTAAAACCGTTATCGTCACACCAGTGAAATTTATCATTCAGTTGCTCATAACCATTGGTGTATTTACGGTGAATTTACTATTAAGTCTGGTTCGATATATCTTTAAAATTGTGTTTGTGCCGGTTTTTTGGCTGCTGCGAATGATTTTTCGCATGCTTCCTCAATCAATTCAAAAAAATTTACACAAAATTGCAGGATTTTATAGTACAATAGAGAATACATGTAAGAAATGGCTGAAAAAGCTGCACCATTGGATGTCCAAGAGGAGGTAGAAAGCCAGTGCCTTTAAGGAAAAAAAACGTTGCAAGATTAGATTCAAATTATATGCAGCAATATGATGCCTACATAGAAAGACAAAAAAGAAAGAAACAACGCCTGATGCGTCGTCTGGTTTTATTTTCAATTGTAGTCGCAATAGCTGTCGGCAGTTTGACTGCCTACCATTTTAACCAGCGTGCGCTTTACGCGGAAAAAGAGGACCAGTATGAGCAGCTCCGGAATGAGATGGCAACACTTGAAAATGAGGAGCAGAATTTAAAAGAAGAAATTAATTTGCTCAATGACGAGGAATATGTATTGGATATTGCCCGGACAAATTATTTTTTCTCACAAGAAGGCGAATTAATTTTTAAAGTACCTGATGAGGAGCCATCTTATTGACACACTTTTACAACACTCGCTATAATATGTAGGGAGTATACTTTTTAAAAATCTAAGGAGGAGCTTTTTTTAATGTCAATCGAAGTAGGCAGCAAGCTGCAGGGAAAGGTAACCGGTATTACTAATTTTGGGGCCTTTGTTGAAATTGAGGAAGGCAAAACAGGGCTTGTCCACATTAGTGAGGTTGCCGATAATTACGTGAAAGACATTAATGATCACTTAAGCGTTGGTGACGAGGTAACGGTAAAAGTGATCAATGTCGAAAAGGATGGTAAGATTGGGCTTTCCATCAAGAAAGCGAAGGATAGGCCGCCACGTCAGCGGAATCGTCAACGTACGGAATCATTTGAGTCAAAAATGAATAAATTTCTTAAAGACTCGGATGAACGTTTAGCCTCTTTGAAAAAGCACACAGAATCCAAACGCGGAGGTCGAGGTGCTAAAAGAGGATAGCTGTTTGCTGTCTATGAGAAGTTGATAATAAATTTACCATATACAAAAAGCAGGTGCTGCGTTTAGAAGCAGCACCTGCTTTTTTGTATGGGGTTTAACAGGTTCTCTATAACACCCTGTTGTTATGCGTTTGTTCGTCAGCAACAACAATCTTTGCATAAAAAAGAAATCGGCTGATTCGCCGATTTCTCCAAGTCTGACTTCCGGCATCTGACCTCTGGAAAGACGAGGCGAATGCCGAGTTTTTCTATTTAATAGCGGCGGAGGGGTTCGAACCCCCGACCTTACGGGTATGAACCGTATGCTCTCGCCAGCTGAGCTACACCGCCAATTTCAGTCACAAACAATATAATACAACAGGAACGGCAGTGTGTCAATGAAAAATTCCTGATGGATTTAATGACCGGTAATGATATGAAAACATGACACTACTAAACAGAATACGGAATGATATGTAGAAAATCGCTTGTCCATTTAGAAACCAGTCGAACGATTTTTTGGATTTGCTCTGTTGTTTTGACAAAAAAAGAATGCATGATGTGTTTTAATGTTTGGCAAGAAGGAGTGGTATTGTATGATCAATTCAGTTTCAGGAGTGGAATCCAAAGCATTTGGCATGAAACAGGGGATGTTGGAAAGAATTCGCTGGAAACTTTCCGCACAAATGAAAACATTGCTTTTTGAAAAAGGCTGGCTATATTTTCTTGTCGGTTTTTTGCTTGGACGAGCTGTCATATTATCGGTCGTTTCACCGTTTGCCATCGCTTTTTTAGCTGCCATTTGGATTATACATAGAGACAAGGCTCCAAAGGTGATGCTCGCTGCCTTGGCCGGGGCGCTGAGTTTCTCTGTTACCCACGGGGTGTTTATTATACTGGCCATGATTTCGTTTGTTCTTTTGGCCGGTATTTTCAAACATGCTAAACGGCAGCATCTGCTTATACCATTGTTTGTATTTTTTTCATCCGTAGCACCCAGGTTATTTATTTATTCAATCTGGGGACAACTTACCTCATATGAATGGATGCTTTTATTGGTTGAGGGCGTTTTGGGAACTGTCCTGGTATTAATCTTTATGCAGAGTATTCCGTTATTATCACCACAACGTTTTAAACCCGCATTAAAAAATGAAGAAATTGTTTGTATGATTATACTTATCGCGTCCATTCTGACAGGTACAATTGGCTGGGAAGTGTATAATGCATCAATCGAACAAGTTTTTTCCCGGTATTTTGTTCTGCTGCTTGCATTTGTCGGGGGCGCAGCTATTGGATCAACGGTTGGCGTCGTTGCTGGACTTATCTTGTCACTTGCCAATGTCGCCAATCTCTATCAGATGAGTTTGCTTGCTTTCTCCGGACTGCTTGGGGGGTTGCTCAAAGAAGGCAATAAGGTCGGTGTCAGCCTCGGACTTTTAGTCGGGACATTTCTGATTGCAATCTATGCTGATGCGGCCAATATTGTACCGTCACTTTTGGAAACGTCAATTGCGATTTGCTTGTTTTTGATCACGCCATCCGGCTGGATCAAAAAACTGTCCAGGTATATTCCGGGAACCGAAGAACATACGAATGAGCAGGAACAATACCTGCAAAAAGTCCGAAATGTAACAGCTAAACGTGTTGAGCAATTTTCCGATGTGTTTGAAGCCCTGTCGAAAAGCTTTTCAGCGGCGGAGGAAATGAAAGAAGATACTGTGAATGAGAGGCGCGAGACAGACTATTTTCTGAGCCAGGTGACGGAAAAAACGTGCCAGTCCTGTTTCATGAAAGAACGATGCTGGCAGCAGCAATTTGATAAAACCTACACCTTAATGGAAGATTTAAAGGATGACCTGGCTGAAGGGCAAGAACCAAATCGTAAATCAGTTCGTGAATTTGAAAATCATTGTGTCAAATCAAGGAAAGTCCTCGATACAATGAAAGAGGAGATTTCATTTTACGAAGCTAATAAAAAGTTAAAGAAACAAGTGATGGAAAGCAAACGGTTCGTATCCGATCAATTGCAGGGTGTTTCTGAAGTCATGGACGATTTTGCCAACGAAATACTTAAGGAGCGCCAGCATCATGAAAAACAGGAATTGCAAATTATGAACACATTAAAAAACATGGGCATTGTATTGGAAAAGCTCGACATTTATCGGCTGGAAAAAGGGAATGTTGACCTTGAGATGACACTGTCCTTTTATGATTACCGCGGGGAAGGTTCAAAGCTGATTGCCCCGGTTTTATCTGATATTTTAAATGAAATGATCATCGTGAAAAAAGAAGAAGTCTCGCCATTTCCGAATGGCTATTGTCAATTGGTGTTTGGCTCGGCAAAAGAATACGTCGTTGATGCAGGCATCGCGAATGCTGCGAAAGGCGGCGGGCTTATTTCCGGTGACAGTTACCGGACGATTGAACTTGGAGAAGGCAAATATGCAATGGCAATCAGTGATGGTATGGGAAATGGCAGACGGGCAAGTGAAGAAAGCGAAGAGACATTAAGACTATTGCAGCAAATTTTACAGACAGGCATCCCGGAGAGTGTAGCCATCAAATCCATTAATTCCATTCTTTCGTTAAGAACGACGGATGAAATGTATGCGACATTGGATCTGGCGGTTATCAATCTGCATAACGCGTTTGTAAGATTTTTGAAAATTGGTTCGACACCAAGCCTGATTAAACGGGGTGAGGAAATCATTAATGTTGAGGCGAGCAATCTGCCCATGGGAATCATACAGGAATTCGATGTCGATATTGTCGGGGAACAGCTGAAGTCGGGTGATATTTTAATCATGATGAGTGATGGTATTTTGGACGGGCCGAAACATATCGAAAATACAGATGTATGGCTTAAACGGAAACTTAGGGATATGAAAACGGATGATCCACAGGAAATGGCTGATTTAATACTGGAGGAGGTCGTCCGAACAAGAGAAGGGGCCATTGAGGATGATATGACAGTAGTGGTTGCCAAGGTTACGAAAAATTCACCACAATGGACATCGATCCCTATCGAAAACGCATTTTATGCAGAACAGGCGCTATGAAAGAGGACGACAGTGGCAGTGTATGCAACAGGGCAGTCCGCTGCAGCCATAGATATGCCTCATCCGGACTGCCGTTTTATGTAACCCGCAGCCCTCTTTTTCGTGCGAGGTTCAACTAATAATCAGATTGAGAGAGCGCCCTGTTGATTGAATTCACTTTTATGCGATGGTGTATATTATGCAAAGAATGTGGCGATGATGGTAATGGATCAGCAGGGAGGTATGTCATGTGAAAAAAGGAACATTAAAACAGATATTATTAATTACAGATGGCTGCTCAAACAAAGGTGAGGACCCGGAAGTGACGGCTGCTCTCGCAAAACAGCAAGGGATAACCGTTAACGTGATCGGGATTCTCGATGATGATCAGACAGAAGACCCCGAGGGACTGCAGGAAGTAGAAGATATAGCACTATCCGGGGGCGGTATCAGTCAGCTTGTTTATAAGCAGGCTTTAGCGCAAACCGTGCAAACTGTGACTAAACAAGCCATGACACAAACATTGCAAGGTTTTGTCAATCAGGAACTGAAGCAAATACTTGGCCCGGATCAGAGTCTTGAAGAAATTGAACCGGAAAAACGCGGCGAAATTATGGAAGTCGTGGAAGATATGGGTGAGACATGTGACTTGGAAGTGCTGGTTCTGACAGATACGAGTGCCAGCATGCATGATAAGCTGCCAACTGTTAAAGAGGCGCTAATTGACTTATCGATTAGTTTAAATGCCCGTATTGGCCGTAATCGGTTTTCTATTTTCAATTTCCCCGGAAAACGGAAAGATATTGAAAAAGTATTGGATTGGTCTCCGAAGCTCGATTCGATTTCCTCTATCTTTCCAAAGTTGACAAGTGGTGGAATTACACCAACAGGGCCGGCAATTCGTGAAGCTATGTATCAGTTTGGCAAGAAAGGCTTGTTACGGAACTTGAGGGATGAAGATGAACCAGGCATGGAAGAAGCAGGGTATTAATATAAAACCGGGAACAGTCATTACCGGTAAATGGCATCAGCGCCGTTATGTCATAAAGCGCAAACTCGGAAACGGTGCAGTTGGTACGGTCTATTTATGTGAACATAATGGGAAATATGCAGCCTTGAAAATCAGTGAAAACAATACATCGATGACGGTGGAAGTGAATGTCCTGAAATCGTTACAGAAGGCCCAAGCCAGTCGTCTTGGGCCTTCTTTGCTGGATGTGGATGACTGGGAGATCTCACGGAATATGACGTATTCCTTCTATGTGATGGAGTATTTACAAGGGGATTCGTTAGGCCATTTCATCAGCCGGAATGGCCACGAGTGGGTTGGTATTTTTATGCTGCAATTACTTGAAGACCTTGAGTACCTGCATCAATCCGGGTGGGTATTTGGTGATTTTAAGTCTGAAAATCTCATCGTACTGTCACAGCCACCGAAAATACGCTGGATTGATGTCGGAGGTACAACACAGATCGGCAGAGCAATCAAAGAGTATACGGAATTCTATGACCGGGGCTACTGGGGAATGGGCTCAAGGCGAGCAGAACCAGGCTATGATTTATTTGCATTAGTGATGGTGTTTTTACATATATACTATCCAAAGCGGTTTGAAAAAGGGCCGAACCCAAAGGCTACATTATTGAAAAAACTGCATGATGCCAGGCCATTGCGTTTATACAGGGAACCCCTGAAAAAAGCACTTCTGGGCAAATATCAATCGGCAGCAGACATGCGGAATGAATTATTAAATACAATTAACCGTGCGGGAATCACGGGGAGATCAGGTAAACCATCGAATCGCTCAGGTTCCGGTAAAGCACCACTGGCAGAGGGTAGCGGGATCGCACTTGTTGCACTGTTTTACTATCTTTTTTCGTTACTTCTGCCATAAGCTGTTTTTATATCATGACGCTTTGTCATGTATTAAAATTGTGGTAAAATGAAAAAGATGATAATGAAAGGAATCTTTCTTATAAACGAAAGGAACCTGCGATGGAAAATACAGTTCGCGCATTTATTAAACGTCATCAACTGATAAAGGAAAATTCTACTGTTTTAATTGCTGTTTCGGGCGGGCCGGATTCGATGGCACTGCTTCATTTTTTTTGGCGTATCATGCGAGAATGGAACTTGCGGCTGATTGCAGTTTCTGTCGACCATCAGCTCCGGGGCGGAGAGTCATTGGAAGACCTCGATTATGTCAAACAGATCTGCGGGAAGTGGGAGATTGAATTTGTCGGAACGTCGTTGGATGTCCCTGCTTATAAACAAGCAAAGCATACCGGGACACAGATCGCTGCAAGAGAACTCCGCTATCAATTTCTTGCCGAGCAGATGAACATGTATCATGCCGATTATCTTGCACTGGGGCATCACGGGGATGACCAAGCAGAGACAATGCTAATGGGATTCGTACACTCAGCCACCGTCAAGTCACTGGCCGGAATGCCATTAGAACGGAAATTTGCATCGGGAAAAATCATTAGACCTTTTTTGTGTGTCACAAAAGAAACCATCGAAAACTATTGCAGGGAAAATGCGATTACACCCAGGAGAGATCCATCCAACGAGGAAAATACATATACACGAAACTATTACCGGAACAGTGTACTTCCATTATTAAAAGAGAAGAATCAAAATCTGCATCAGACGACTCGGCATTTAAGCCAGGCACTTCAAGAAGATGAGGCGTTTTTAATACAGGAAGCTGAAAAGATGGCTGAACAGGTCGTGATATTCGACAACCCGGAAACGGCTGCGAGCTTTAACATTCATACATTTAAGACCTATCCGCGTTCTTTACAAAGGCGCTGCTTTCATCTAGTATTAAATTATCTGTACAATGAATACTCGCAACCAACGATTTCGTATGTACATGAGAATCAATTTTTTATAATGCTGGAGACGGATTATGGTAATAGCCGAATTGATTTTCCCCACAATTTAAAGTTAAAAAGATCGTATCAGACCATGGTGTTTTACTTCCCGGAAAATCACTCTCAAACCTTTTCGTATCACATGATTATGGAACTTCCAGGTGAGACGGTATTACCGAATGGGATGGTTATTTCAGCGGATATTACCAGCCATCCAGAGCTGCAGGGCGAGATGGCGTATGTTTGTCAAGAGGATACTGTGGCCCTGCCACTGCATATTAGGACACGAAAAGCTGGTGATCGCATGAGCTGGCCAGGGTTAAACGGAAGTAAAAAGGTGAAAGATATCTTTATTGATGCCAAAATTCCATTAAATGAAAGGGATACATGGCCTGTTATAACTGATAATAATGGTGAGATTCTATGGCTGCCCGGTTTAAAAAAAAGACTGCCGTCCGGAAAAACTCAAAAAGGGAATTATATTCAATTGACGTACGGGAAGGAGGAGAAGCATGCATAACGATATAAAAAAAATATTGATAACAGAAGATGAAATTGCCGCTAAATGCGCAGAACTCGGCGAGCAGCTGACGAAGGAATACGAAGGGAGATTCCCTTTGGCTGTAGGTGTTTTAAAAGGAGCGATGCCCTTTATGTCAGATGTGCTGCGGCATATTCACACGCATCTTGAGATGGATTTTATGGATGTATCAAGTTATGGCGGCGGCATGCGTTCATCAGGTGAAGTTAAAATTGTAAAAGATTTGGATACAAAGGTTGAGGGCCGTGATTTATTAATTATTGAAGATATTATTGACAGCGGTCTGACCTTAAGCTATTTAGTGGATTTATTTAAATATCGTAAAGCGAATTCGATAAAAATTGTTACGCTGCTTGATAAACCAACAGGAAGAACATCACATATCAAAGCAGACGTCATCGGGTTTGAAGTCCCTAATGAATTTGTTGTTGGTTATGGGTTGGATTATGAGGAACGCTATCGTAACTTGCCATATATCGGTGTGCTTAAGCCGGAGATTTATGGTGGGGAAGACATGTAATCAACGTAAAAGATAGAGACATATCCGTCATAAAAACGTCATAAATTCCTTGTGATGTATCCTTAACATAAATGTGATCATATTTGTGTTAAGATCATGAAAATGTAAGTATAATTAGTTGTGTTGGCACTTTTTAATATGGTACTATTGTTTGTAGTTTTTCCCGCTTGGGAGGAGGTAAGGAATGAACCGGATATTTCGAAATGTCATATTTTATTTACTCATATTCTTAGTCGTCATAGGCGTCATAGGAGTATTTAATGGACAAAATGACCAAAGAGAACAATATAATGTGCAGGAATTTATGAATGCATTAACGAATGGTGAAATTAATGAAATGACCATGCAGCCTGCCAACGGCATCATGCGTATCACCGGAGAATTGGGGGAAGGTGAACAATTTGTCGCTCAAGTCCCGGATACGAATGATTTTGTTACAGATATAACAAGACAGGCTCAAGAGCAAAGTCAGCTCAGTGTGGCGGAAGAGGAACAACCAAGCGGCTGGGTTACATTTCTGACGACGATTATACCATTTCTGATATTAGGGCTATTTTTCTTCTTTATTTTAAGTCAGGCTCAAGGCGGCGGTGGCGGCCGTGGCGTCATGAATTTTGGCAAGAATAAAGCGAAAATGGTCAGTGAAGATAATAAAAAAGTCCGATTTAGAGATGTCGCCGGGGCAGATGAGGAAAAACAGGAACTTGTTGAAGTTGTTGATTTCCTGAAAGACCCCCGCAAGTTCTCATCAGTTGGGGCAAAAATCCCTAAAGGGGTTCTTCTTGTAGGCCCTCCGGGGACAGGTAAAACATTACTTGCCCGTGCTGTTGCAGGGGAAGCAGGGACACCTTTCTTCTCTATCAGCGGTTCAGATTTCGTGGAGATGTTTGTAGGTGTTGGTGCATCCCGTGTGCGTGACCTATTTGAAAATGCCAAGAAAAATTCACCGTGTATCATTTTCATTGATGAAATTGATGCTGTCGGACGTCAGCGTGGTGCCGGACTTGGCGGCGGCCACGATGAACGTGAACAGACGTTGAACCAACTGCTCGTTGAGATGGATGGGTTTGGTGTTAACGAAGGAATTATCATTATTGCCGCAACCAACCGTCCGGATATTCTGGACCCGGCTCTGTTAAGACCGGGACGTTTTGACCGGCAGATTACGGTTAACCGTCCGGATGTCAAAGGCCGTCAGGAAGTCTTGAAGGTGCATGCGAGAGACAAACCATTGGCTGATACGGTTGACATGAAGACAATTGCTATGCGTACACCAGGCTTTTCCGGGGCTGACCTGGAGAACCTGCTGAATGAAGCGGCGCTTGTGGCAGCGCGTTTCGATAAGGAACAAATTGATATGGAAGATGTCGACGAAGCCATTGACCGGGTTATTGTTGGCCCTGCCAAGAAAAGTAAGGTTATTTCCGAGAAGGAACGCAACATTGTTGCCCATCACGAAAGTGGCCATACCATCATTGGCACGGTGCTGGAAAATGCGGATGAAGTCCATAAAGTGACGATTATCCCGCGTGGTCAGGCAGGCGGTTATGCTGTCATGCTGCCGAAAGAAGACCGGGCCTTCATTACCAAGCCGGAGCTGTTCGATAAGGTTACCGGGTTATTGGGCGGCCGTGTAGCTGAAGAAATTATGTTTGGTGAAGTGAGCACCGGCGCACATAATGACTTTCAGCAGGCAACCAATATTGTTCGTAAAATGATTACGGAATACGGCATGAGTGATAAAATTGGACCGCTGCAGTTTACGAGCGGCGGCGGCGAAGTTTTCCTCGGCCGTGATATTCAGAACGATCAGAATTACAGTGATGCAATTGCGCATGAGATTGACAAAGAAATGCAAAACTTCATCAATTATTGCTATGACCGAGCTAAGAATATACTTACTGAGCATAAAGATAAGCTCGAATTGATGGCACAGACATTGCTGGAAATTGAAACACTTGATAAAAGACAAATTAAATCACTGTTTGAACATGGCGTGCTTCCTGAACCAGAAGAAGATGACAGTGAGACGACGCAAACGACAAATTCTTCTGATTCAGAAAAACAGGATGAGGATGAAGATGTCAAAGTGAATATCCAATCCAAGCAAAATGAAGAAGCTCAGCCTGAATCATACGAGGAGGCCAAGGAAAAGGCCGATAAAAAACACAGAGAAGAAACGCAGGAAGAGCAGGAAGAAGAAGAGAAAGATAATAAAGATACATCCCCTGATCAGGATGACAAGAAAGATTAAGCACACTATACGCAATCAGCCTCTCATGAAATTGAGGGGCTTTTTTGTATAAGTTTGACTGTGTTTTTGCATAAAATCCATAAACTACGACATAACTTTTGGAATATCTTCCTCCCATTCTATCGGGGCCTGAGTGCTAGTTCATCGCTGCGGAAAAATACTCCCTTTCCGCGGGGAACGCTTCAGCCTCCTCGCTCGCAAAACCCGCTCGCTGCGGGGTCTTCAGACTGTTCCTTTCCCGCAGGAGTGTCGCATTTTTCCGCAGCTTCGTGTCGTGTTCTGTCTTAGTGAGAGAAACAGAAAGTCAACACCAGCGGAGCGTATTTCCGGAGCGGTGTCGTTGCACTCAAATTTTTCAGTGTGTCGTAGTTTATATCAACTCCGAGGGTTAAAGCGTATCAAAGGTTACGAAAAAAGTCTTTGTGTAATAGATCAATTTAAATTCAAGTTTTTCTATTCATGACAAAGCATCGTTTTATCCCGCATATAACGGGCAGTAACCCCCAACAAAAACCGGGAATTGCTGCCCTAAATCCCCCGATTCGGCTCAACTAACATTCAGCAGAGAAAAGCGTTCTGCTGAATGAAGTTTCGCTTTGTGCTATAGTAAAAACATAGAAACGGTATAGGAAGGTTTGGTTATAAATGCTTTTTGTGCTTGATGCAGGAAATACAAACACAGTTCTTGGTGTTTTTAAGGATGATACATTAATTCATGAATGGCGGATCAATACAGACCGGTATAAAACTGAGGATGAATTTGCTGTCCTTATGCAGTCTTTATTGGCGCATGAAGGTATTTCGTTTTCGGATATTAACGGAGTCATTATTTCTTCCGTCGTGCCTCCAATGATGTTTGCATTGGAAAAAATGTGCACGAAATATTTCCACCTGGAGCCGATGGTTATTGGAAAAGATTCGGTGCATTCATATTTGAACATGGTTTATCCAAACCCGGAGGAAATAGGGGCTGACCGGATAGTGAATGCGGCAGGAGCAATTGAAGAGTATGGTGCACCTCTGATTATTATTGATTTTGGAACAGCGACAACTTATTGTTATATTAATGATGATAAAGCTTATTATGGCGGTCTGATTGCTCCTGGTGTTCTGATTTCGATGGAAGCGCTCAATAGTAAGGCGTCAAAGCTGCCAAAAATTGAAATTCAGGCACCTGACAATGTGATAGGTCAATCAACAGTCGAAGCGATGCAATCGGGTGTTTTTTATGGCTATGTTGCACAAGTGGACGGGACAGTTAACCGGATGAAGCGGGAAACGACAACAGAGCCGACAGTCATAGCGACGGGTGGTTTGGCATCGCTCATTGCGGATGCATCCGAAACAATCGATTATGTTGATAAATATTTGACATTAAAAGGTCTTTATAAAATTTACCAAAAAAATATGCAATAGGAGTTCTGACTTGCTGAACATCCTCTGAAGGAGACGGAAACAATAATATGAAAGATTATCTGGTGAAAGCTACTGTGTATGACGGACAAGTTCGTGCATACGCGATCAGCTCGACAAATACAATCGACGAAGCTCGGAGAAGACAGGATACGTTGGCGACAGCTTCAGCTGCTCTCGGCCGGACGATAACAATCGGTGCAATGATGGGAGCGATGCTAAAAGGTGATGATACGCTGACCGTTAAACTTGAAGGGAATGGGCCGATTGGTGCGATTATTGCTGACAGTGATGCAACAGGTGATGTGAGGGGGTATGTCACGAACCCGTACGTTGATTTTGATTTAAATGAAAAAGGCAAGCTGGATGTCGCACGAGCAGTTGGTACGGAAGGGACGCTTAGTGTTGTAAAGGATTTAGGGCTAAAAGAGCAATTTACAGGACAGGTTCCGATTGTATCCGGTGAAGTTGGGGATGATTTCACCTATTATTTCGCAAACTCTGAACAGACGCCTTCTTCTGTAGGGGCTGGTGTGCTGGTTAACCCCGACCAGAGTATATCAGCTTCCGGCGGATTTATTGTACAAGTGATGCCTGGTGCTGATGAAGAAGTTATGACACGTCTTGAAGAAAAAATTCAGTCAATCCCGCCGATTTCAACGTTGATACGGGAAGGCAATGCACCGGAACAAATTTTGGAACGGCTTTTTGGGGATGAAGACGTCACCATTCAAGGACGGCTGCCTATCCGTTTTCAGTGCAAATGTTCCAAAGAACGTGTGGAGCGGGCAATTCTTGGGCTTGGAACCGAAGAAATCCAGAATATGATTGACGAGGATCACGGCGCAGAAGCCACATGTCATTTCTGTAATGAAGTTTATCAATTATCGGAACAGGAGCTGGAAATGCTTAAAGAATCAGCAGAAAACTAATGTGAAAGGAGCGCCTGATGAACAAAAAACTTCTCTGGGGTATGATTGTGGTTCTGCTTATAACGAATATTACCACACTTATTTTTTGGGGCCAGACAGGCATCGGCTCGATTGACGGCGGTAACATGGGAATTGATCAGACGGAGCCAGTTGCTTCTGTTGGTGATCAAACGATTTCGTATGATGAATGGATAACAGCATTACGTGAAAACAATGGGGAAAACCAATTGAAACATTTGATAAACCAACAGGTGGTGCAGCAGCTGGCTGATGCGAACAATGTAACGATTGATGAGAAAATCATTGCCCGGGAAATAGCACTTTTAACAACGATGCAGGGTGTCATGACTGAGGAAGAAACAAATCGAAAGGAGGCGGAATGGCGGGAAGATATTATTCACCGCTATCAATTGGAGGCCCTTCTCACAGCTGATGCCAATATACCGGACGAAGACATTCGCTCGTATTATGAGGATTACCGGGATCAGTATGACGTCCAGGCATCAACACAAATTTCCCATATTGTCGTGGATGGCTTTGAAACGGCAGAAAAAGTGCACACAGAACTCGAAAACGGTGCATCATTCAGTCTGTTGGCACAGGAATATTCGATAGATGATGAAACAAAAGATGAAGGCGGCTATTTCGGATTTTTAGTGAATACTAGCCAGTTTTGGCCTGCTGGCTACCTGGATAAAGTGGAAGAAATGGAAGAACGGACATATAGTGAACCTTTTCAAAGTAATGAGAATGTCGTTATTATTTATCTTCATCGCAAGCTTCCACCCATCACGTTTGATTATGAGGAAATGAAACCTTATGTAGAACGGGAGCTGGCAATGGATGAGCTGGATCAGTCATTGTCAGCGGAATCGTTATGGGACGAGCTGGACGTCGAATGGATGTATGAGGAGTAGAAATTTCTAATAATAATGTCTATTGATTGACATTTTAAACATTTAAACGTATATTGTGTATAAATCCTATGCAGATACTTGGAATTGGGAGGAATCAGAATGCGAGTTGCTGATAGTATTAACGGTCTTATTGGCGAAACACCCATTGTGAAGTTGAATCGTTCAGTTGAAAAGGATAGTGCTGATATTTATCTGAAATTGGAATTCATGAACCCCGGAAGTTCGGTTAAAGACAGGATTGCATTATCAATGGTCGAAGCTGCCGAAAAACAGGGTGAGTTAAAAGAGGGAGACACCATTATTGAGCCGACCAGTGGTAATACCGGAATTGGGTTGGCTATGGTTGCGGCTGCAAAAGGATATAAAACGGTATTGGTTATGCCCGACACGATGAGTAAGGAACGCCGTAATTTATTACGCGCTTATGGTGCTGAATTAGTATTGACACCTGGTGCAGATGCTATGAAGGGTGCTATTAAAAAGGCAGAGGAACTGAAAAAGGAACACGGCTATTTTATGCCGCAGCAATTCAGTAATGAAGCTAATACGGAAGTGCATGAACGCACAACCGGGCAGGAAATTGTCAAACAGATGGATGAAGGGCTTGATGCGTTTGTTTCCGGTATCGGGACCGGCGGAACGATTACCGGTGCCGGCAAAGTTTTAAAAGACCATTTTAAGGACATAAAACTCTATGCCGTTGAACCAGATGATTCTGCTGTTCTTTCCGGAGATTCACCGGGACCGCATAAGATTCAGGGGCTGGGCGCAGGTTTTGTTCCTGATATTCTGGACACGGATATTTATGAGGAAGCTATTCGCATATCCAATGATGAAGCCTTTCAGACAGCACGTGAAGTTGCTAAACAGGAAGGTATTCTGGGTGGCATTTCAGCAGGCGCCGCAGTAGCTGCAGCTCAAAAAGTTGCCAAACAATTGGGTGAAGGTAAAAAAGTGCTTGCAGTTATTCCTGATAATGGTGAACGTTATCTGTCCACACCGCTTTATCAATATGATGAAGAGTAAAATGACTCAGAACAAGGGAGGATTGGCACCGGATGTCTGGTGCTAGTCCTTTTTTTCATGCTGTGATAGGATAATATTTTAGAGGGAGTTCAATAAAGACTGGTGAAAACAACACGCCTAATTTCTTAGTTTGCTTATTCCCTTTTTGATAAGGTCAGAAAATATAACATTTCAGATGAAGACTTCAACCAATCCGACCTCTTACTTCTGACCTCTGGAAAGACGAGGCTAGACCTGAGTGTTTCTTATTACATACAATTGAGTTGCGAAAGAAGGTACATGATGGAATTAACAACGAATACTAAAACGTTTCACTTGGACGAACGGACGCATGTGATGGGAATTTTGAATGTGACGCCTGATTCTTTTTCGGATGGCGGAAGTTACACAACTGTTGAAAAAGCTGTGGAACAAGCCGTATATATGGAACAGCAAGGGGCGGATATGATTGACATAGGCGGTGAATCCACCAGGCCGGATCATGACCCTGTATCGCTGGATGAAGAACTTGAGCGTGTTTTGCCGATTATTCGGGCAGTTAAAGATAATGTAAACATTCCAATCTCCATTGACACATATAAAGCAGAAACAGCACGTCAGGCCGTTGAAGCCGGGGCTGACATTATAAACGATGTCTGGGGTGCGAAACGGGAACCTGATATAGCACGAGTTGCGGCTGCCAGTCATGTTCCGATTATATTAATGCACAACCGGCCGAATACGGATTATACATCGCTCATCCCTGATATGAAACAGGATTTGCAGGAGAGTATCGACATTGCACTTAAAGCAGGCGTATCACCAGCGAACATTGTGCTCGACCCTGGCGTCGGTTTTGCCAAAACGTCCGGTGATAATCTGACCGTTATGAATCATTTGGAAGAATTCAATGATTTTGGATATCCGATTCTGCTTGGAACATCCCGCAAATCATTTATCGGAAAAATTTTGGATCTGCCGGCGGATAAACGTGATAATGGCACGGGTGCCACAACGTGTCTCGGTATTTCAAAGGGCGTTCAGATTGTTCGTGTCCATAATGTGAAGCTGCACGTCGAACTTTCAAAGATGATGGATGCTATGCTTGGTAAGCAGGGAGGGAAGACTCTTGGATAAAATTTTGCTGAATCAAATGATGTTTTACGGATACCATGGCCTGTTTCCGGAAGAGAACAAACTCGGCCAGCGATTTTTGGTTGATACAGAGCTGATGCTGGATTTGAAAAAGTCCAGCCGTTCGGATGATATGCATGATTCGATTGATTATGGCGAAGTTTATCATGTCATCAAAGAGATTATGGAAGGCGAACCGAAAAATCTGGTTGAGGCGATTGCTGAGGCGATTGCTGATGAATTATTTCAATCGTTTAATTTACTAAAAGCTTGCAAATTAACGGTTACCAAGCCAGACCCTCCTATACCGGGACATTACCAGTCAGTTGCAGTCGAAATATACCGGGAGCGAAACGAATGAACAATATTTATCTGGCCTTAGGATCAAATATAGAGCCGCGGGATGACTATCTCTCAAAAGCACTGGAATCACTGAATACGCATCGGCAAATAACTGTACTCAGAAAATCTTCCATTTATAAAACGGCACCAGTCGGTTACACGGATCAGGATGATTTTTTGAATATGGTCATTGAACTGGATACGTCCCTTTTGCCATTAGAACTGCTTGATGTTTGCCAAAGCATTGAAAAACAATTAGGCAGAAGACGGGGGGTTCGCTTTGGGCCGCGCACGGTTGACCTTGACATTTTAATCTATAATCAGGAAAATAGAGAAACAGAACAATTGACGATTCCGCATCCACGCATGCTTGAACGGGCATTTGTGCTTATACCTTTGAGTGAATTAGCATCTGAATTAACCGTTGCGACAGCCCATAAAATGGTATCGGATTATATAGAGGAACTTCCCGAAAGCGATATAAAGGATGTAACGCTATGGACAGAGAAAGGCTCGGCAGAAGAATAAAAGCGTTTCGTAAATTAAAAGGGTATACACAGGTGGGTCTGGCTAAACAATTAGATATTCCGATTATAAACCTTGGTGATGTCGAACGAGGAGAGCGGCAGGCAACAACTGAATTGCTGGATCAAATAGCCGGCCAGCTGGAGATATCGAGACAGGAACTAACAGATGATGACCAGGGGGAAAAGAAGGAGGAATAATCAATGTTTCAAAACGGTGATATTACAATCCCGAATCGTGTTGTACTGGCACCGATGGCCGGAATATCCAACTATGCTTTCCGACCTGAGCGTAAAGGAGTTTGGTTCCGGACTTGTTTGTGCTGAAATGGTCAATGATAAAGGGCTTAACAATAAAAATGAAAAATCCATGAACATGCTGTATATTGATGAAGATGAGATGCCGATGAGTCTGCAAATTTTTGGCGGTAAAAAAGATTCATTGGTACAAGCAGCGCAATTTAGTCTTGTTGAGACCCGGAAAACAAGATACTGACTACTGAAAGCCAGGTTCCTCCAAAAAATGCGGAACCGGCCGGATAAAATGGAGTGATAATGGTGACAGAAGAATTAAATGATCATATGCGGGCGCGTCGGGAAAAGCTCGCATTTTATCAGGAAAAAAACGTGAAACCGTTCGGCGGCAAATTTGAAAGATCGCATTTTGCATCAGATTTGGTCAGCAAGTATGATCAATATTCCAAAGAGGAATTGGAAGAAAAGGATGATGACGTAACGATCGCCGGCCGTGTCATGACAAAGCGCGGCAAAGGGAAAGCGGGATTTGCCCACGTTCAGGATCTGAGTGGACAAATTCAGCTATATGTTCGGAAAGATATGATAGGTGAAGACGCCTACGAAATTTTCAAATCTGCTGATATGGGGGATATCGTTGGCGTGACAGGTGTTATGTTTAAGACAAAAGTCGGTGAGCTATCTGTAAAAGCAAGAGAGTTTACCTTATTAACCAAGTCATTGCGTCCATTGCCTGAAAAATATCATGGACTTAAGGACATCGAACAGCGTTATCGCCAACGCTATTTGGATTTGATCACCAATCCGGATAGTAAAGAGACTTTCATTCTGCGCAGTAAGATCATCCGATCGATGCGCCGTTATTTGGATGAACACGGTTTTCTCGAAGTGGAGACTCCAATGATGCATGGTATTCCGGGAGGAGCATCCGCCCGTCCGTTTGAAACATACCATAATGCACTGGAGATTCCATTATATATGCGGATCGCAATCGAACTTCATTTGAAACGATTGATTGTCGGCGGAATGGAAAAAGTGTATGAAATTGGGCGTGTCTTCCGTAATGAAGGAGTATCCACACGCCACAATCCGGAATTCACCATGATGGAATTATACGAGGCGTATGCCGATTTTCATGATGTCATGACGTTAACCGAAAACTTAATTTCACATATCGCTAATGACGTGCTTGACAGCATGAAGATTCAATATGATGAAAAAGAAATTAACCTGGAACCGGAATGGAAAAGGACACACATAGTTGACGCCGTAAAAGAATATACCGGTGTTGACTTCTGGCCGCAATAAGTGATGAAAGCCACGTGATCTGGCTGAGGAACATGGTGTTGAGTTCAGGATAATATGACTTATGGCCATATCCCTTAATGAATTTTGACAAGTTGAAGAAGAATTGATACAGCTACTTTCATTTACGGGCACCCGTCGAAATTTCGCCCGCTTGCCAAAGCGCAATGAAAGGACAAAAATTTACAGATCGTTTTGAGCTGTTTATTGTTGGCCGCGAACATGCGAATGTTTTAGTGAGTTAAAATGATCCAATTGATCAGCCGCAAACGGTTTGAGCAACAAGTAAAAGAGCGGGATGCCGGAAATGAACGAAGCACACTTAATGGAATGATGACTTTTAGAAGCATTGGAATAACGGAATGCTCCCAACCAGGGGACTGAATTGGAATCGACCGACTTGTTATGCTGTTGACTAACTCCCCCGTCCTATCCGGGATGTGCTGCTGTTCCCGCAAATGGCAAAAATAACTCGTAATTTAATGTATAACATCAGGTGAATCCAGTCCAGTATGTTTCATGCCTTGAACTTGACTGGTCATCTTTTATCCTTGTGTGACTGGCCAGCTGTCCATGAATTAATCAAAGATTCCACTCATTGGATGGAACAACAGTTTTACGGATTAAGTCCCCACTGATTGAAGTTTATGCAGTTATCGATCTCGTGTGAAATGAAAGTTAAACGGAAGAGGAGCTTCTAAGGCTGAACATGACGACAGTTGAATAGCGCAAGTGAGATACACCGTTCGTCAGCTTATTATAAACTGGATGAAATAACCAATAATTTTTTTGTTTAATCCTATTGATTCAGTGAAATAATCGTGGTAAATTATTATATGTCGCGCAAACAGATGCGGACCAACAACAAAACGTTAAAAAAGTTATTGACATAGTTGTTGGAAGATGGTATGTTAGTAAAGTCGCTTTTTTGAAGGCGACATTGAATTTGCTCTTTGAAAACTGAACAAAACAACCTGTATGATAAACAGATGTCAGAGGTAAGAGGTCGGAAATCGGATTGTTTTAATCCGAATGATGACACTTTAACCCTTGGAATCAATTTTTTTGAAGCTAAAGACATTGATAAGGTTGATCGGTGTCGACCTTATGGCAAACTTTTATTGGAGAGTTTGATCTTGGCTCAGGACGAACGCTGGCGGCGTGCCTAATACATGCAAGTCGTGCGCGGGAAGCAGGTGAACGCCCTTCGGGGCGTTTCATCTGTGGAACGAGCGGCGGACGGGTGAGTAACACGTGGCAACTGCCTGTAAGACCGGGATAACTCGCGGAAAACGCGAGCTAATACCGGATGACACTTTCGGTCGCATGACCGGCAGTTGAAAGGCGGCATTAAGCTGTCACTTACAGATGGGCCCGCGGCGCATTAGTTAGTTGGTGAGGTAAGAGCTCACCAAGGCGACGATGCGTAGCCGACCTGAGAGGGTGATCGGCCACACTGGGACTGAGACACGGCCCAGACTCCTACGGGAGGCAGCAGTAGGGAATCATCCGCCAATGGACGAAAGTCTGACGGTGCAACGCCGCGTGAGTGAAGAAGGTTTTCGGATTGTAAAACTCTGTTGTCAGGGAAGAACACGTTCTGTTCGAACAGGGCAGGACATTGACGGTACCTGACCAGAAAGCCCCGGCTAACTACGTGCCAGCAGCCGCGGTAATACGTAGGGGGCAAGCGTTGTCCGGAATTATTGGGCGTAAAGGGCACGCAGGCGGTCTTTTAAGTCTGATGTGAAATCCCGCAGCTTAACTGCGGGTGGTCATTGGAAACTGGAGGACTTGAGTACAGAAGAGGAGAGTGGAATTCCACGTGTAGCGGTGAAATGCGTAGAGATGTGGAGGAACACCAGTGGCGAAGGCGACTCTCTGGTCTGTCACTGACGCTGAGGTGCGAAAGCGTGGGTAGCGAACAGGATTAGATACCCTGGTAGTCCACGCCGTAAACGTTGAGTGCTAGGTGTTAGGGGGTTTCCACCCCTTAGTGCTGAAGTTAACGCAATAAGCACTCCGCCTGGGGATTACGGCCGCAAGGCTGAAACTCAAAAGAATTGACGGGGGCCCGCACAAGCGGTGGAGCATGTGGTTTAATTCGAAGCAACGCGAAGAACCTTACCAGGTCTTGACATCCTCTGATGGCGGTAGAGATACCGTGTTCCCTTCGGGGACAGAGTGACAGGTGGTGCATGGTTGTCGTCAGCTCGTGTCGTGAGATGTTGGGTTAAGTCCCGTAACGAGCGCAACCTGATCTAGTTGCCAGCATTAAGTTGGGCACTCTAAGGTGACTGCCGGTGACAAACCGGAGGAAGGCGGGGATGACGTCAAATCATCATGCCCCTTATGACCTGGGCTACACACGTGCTACAATGGATGGAACAAAGGGCAGCGAAGCCGTGAGGTGAAGCAAATCCCATAAAACCATTCCCAGTTCGGATTGCAGGCTGCAACTCGCCTGTATGAAGCCGGAATCGCTAGTAATCGCGGATCAGCATGCCGCGGTGAATACGTTCCCGGGCCTTGTACACACCGCCCGTCACACCACGAGAGTTGGCAACACCCGAAGTCGGTGAGGTAACCTTTCGGAGCCAGCCGCCGAAGGTGGGGCCAATGATTGGGGTGAAGTCGTAACAAGGTAGCCGTATCGGAAGGTGCGGCTGGATCACCTCCTTTCTAAGGATTTTTAAGGAAGTCATGCATGGTTGTTTGGTTCAGTTTTGAGGGAGCAAAATCCCTCGTGGTGGAGCGAAGTTTGGACCTTGAAAAACTAAATAAGAGCAAGACATTCAACGACATTGATTTAAAAACGTTCGTCAAACGACGCATGTTATTAGTTAAGTGACGATGGCGCACGGTGAATGCCTTGGCACCAGGAGCCGACGAAGGACGGACTAACACCGATATGCCCCGGTGAGTCGTAAGTAGACTGCGACCCGGGGATTTCCGAATGGGGCAACCCGCTGTCCGTAATGGGGCAGTACTTGTGTCTGAATTCATAGGGCACAAGAGGCACACCCGGGGAACTGAAACATCTCAGTACCCGGGAAGAGAAAGCAAACGCGATTTCCCGAGTAGCGGCGAGCGAAACGGAAACAGCCCAACCGGAAAGTTCCGGGGAGAAGGGACACGCCATGGGAGTTATCAAGAAAATGGCTTAGACGAATCGATCTGGAATGATCAGCCGAAGAAGTAAGAGCCCTGTAGTCGAAAAGCCATTTCCTCCGGTGTGGATCCTGAGTACGGCGGAACACGGGAAATTCCGTCGGAATCCGGGAGGACCATCTCCCAAGGCTAAATACTCCCTGGTGACCGATAGTGAACCAGTACCGTGTGAGGGGAAAGGTGAAAGCACCCCGGAAGGGAGTGAAACAGAAACCTGAAACGTGTGCCTGCAAGTAGTCGAAGCCCGTTAATGGGTGACGGCGTACCTTTGTAGAATGGACCGGCGAGTTGCGATTGTATGCAAGGTTAAGTGGCAAACACGGAGCCGAAGCGAAAGCGAGTCTGAATAGGGCGTAAACAGTATACGGTCGCAGACCCGAAACCGTGTGATCTACCCATGTCCAGGGTGAAGGTCAGGTAACACTGACTGGAGGCCCGAACCCACGTATGCTGAAAAATGCGGGGATGAGGTGTGGGTAGGGGTGAAATGCCAATCGAACACGGAGATAGCTGGTTCTCTCCGAAATAGCTTTAGGGCTAGCCTCAGGGAGAAGCGTTCTGGAGGTAGAGCACTGATTGGACTAGGGGCCCTCACCGGGTTACCGAATTCAGTCAAACTCCGAATGCCAGTAACGCAACCCTGGGAGTCAGACTATGGGTGATAAGGTTCATAGTCGAAAGGGAAACAGCCCGGACCGCCAGCTAAGGTCCCTAAGTATACGTTAAGTGGAAAAGGATGTGGAGTTGCCCAGACAACCAGTATGTTGGCTTAGAAGCAGCCATCATTTAAAGAGTGCGTAATAGCTCACTGGTCGAGTGACTCTGCGCCGAAAATGTACCGGGGCTAAACGTATCACCGAAGCTGCGGAAGCAGAGGTCAGATACCAGAGGTCGGAAGTCAGAAGTGAGGGAAGATAGTGATAAAACACTATAAGGATTTACGGATTTATCAACAGGCTTATGACCTTGCATTGAAAATTCATAAACTCACCTTGGAATTTCCTGACTTTGAAAAATATGAACTTGGTGCTCAACTGAGAAGAGCAGCCCTTTCTATTCCAGCAAATTGCTGAAGGATATGGAAGAAAGATTCTATTAATGACTTCAAGCGTTTTCTTAAAATATCACTTGGCTCCAATAATGAAGTCAAGGTTATGTTGGATTTTGCAAGAGATTTGACATATTTGGATGAACAGAAATACACCTATCTTTATCAACGGTATGAAGAGTTAGGTAAGCAAATTTATTCCTCTATACAAAAGTGGAAATAATCCGACTTCTGATTTCTGGCATCTGACCTCTGTTTGGTAGGAGAGCGTTCCAAATGCTGTGAAGTCAGACCGTGAGGACTGGTGGAGCGTTTGGAAGTGAGAATGCCGGTATGAGTAGCGAAAAAAGAGTGAGAATCTCTTTCACCGAAAGCCTAAGGTTTCCTGAGGAAGGCTCGTCCGCTCAGGGTTAGTCGGGACCTAAGCCGAGGCCGAAAGGCGTAGGCGATGGCCAACAGGCAGATATTCCTGTACCACCTCGTGAGCGTTTGAACGATGGGGGGACGCAGCAGGATAGGGAAAGCGCACTGTCGGAATTGTGCGCCCAAGCAGTGAGGGAGTTGGACAGGTAAATCCGTCTGACAATCCCAAGCTGTGACGGGGAGGGAAATTGAGTACCGAAGTTCCTGATTCCACACTGCCAAAGAAAGCCTCTAGTGAGTTCCACAGGTGCCCGTACGCAAACGACACAGGTAGGGAGGAGAGATCCTAAGGTGATCGGGAGAACTCTCGTTAAGGAAACTCGGCAAAATGAACCCCGTAACTTCGGGAGAAGGGGTGCTCACACCGAGTGAGCCGCAGTGAATAGGCCCAAGCGACTGTTTACCAAAAACACAGGTCTCTGCGAAGCCGAAAGGCGAAGTATAGGGGCTGACACCTGCCCGGTGCTGGAAGGTTAAGGGGACGCGTTAGCGTGCTTGTCACGCGAAGCGCCAAACCGAAGCCCCAGTAAACGGCGGCCGTAACTATAACGGTCCTAAGGTAGCGAAATTCCTTGTCGGGTAAGTTCCGACCCGCACGAAAGGTGCAACGACTTGGGCACTGTCTCAACGAGAGACCCGGTGAAATTATACTATGCGTGAAGATGCGCATTACCCGCGACTGGACGGAAAGACCCCGTGGAGCTTTACTGCACCTTGATATTGAATGTTGTACAGGCTTTGTACAGGATAGGTGGGAGCCGTCGAAACGTGAGGCGCCAGCTTACGTGGAGGCACCCCGTGGGATACCACCCTGGCTGTACGAACATTCTTAACCCAGGACCGTAATCCGGTCCGGAGACAGTGTCAGGCAGGCAGTTTGACTGGGGCGGTCGCCTCCCAAAAGGTAACGGAGGCGCCCAAAGGTTCCCTCAGAATGGTTGGAAATCATTCGCAGAGTGCAAAGGCAGAAGGGAGCTTGACTGCGAGACCTACAAGTCGAGCAGGGACGAAAGTCGGGCTTAGTGATCCGGTGGTCCCGCATGGAAGGGCCATCGCTCAACGGATAAAAGCTACCCCGGGGATAACAGGCTTATCTCCCCCAAGAGTTCACATCGACGGGGAGGTTTGGCACCTCGATGTCGGCTCATCGCATCCTGGGGCTGTAGTCGGTCCCAAGGGTTGGGCTGTTCGCCCATTAAAGCGGTACGCGAGCTGGTTCAGAAACGTCGTGAGAACAGTTCGGTCCCTATCCGTCGTGGGCGCTGGAAGTCTGAGAGGAGCTGTCCTTAGTACGAGAGGACCGGGATGGACACACCGCTGGTGTACCAGTTGTTCCGCCAGGAGCACAGCTGGGTAGCTACGTGTGGCAAGGATAAGTGCTGAAAGCATCTAAGCATGAAGCCCCCCTCAAGATGAAACTTCCCATCACTTTAAGTGAGTAAGATCCCTCAGAGACGATGAGGTGGATAGGTCCGAGGTGGAAGCGTGGCGACACGTGGAGCTGACGGATACTATCGATCGAGGACTTAACTAAACCATATGTGGTTGAATGGAACTCTTATTTAGTTTTCAGGGTGCAAATTCCTGAAAAACCCCTTGCATTTTTCGTCAAAAATGGCTATAATGATTCTTGTCCTTAATAAAGGAATCGACACACAAAATGAAAAAGGTCTGGTAGCGATAGCGGAGAGGTCACACCTGTTCCCATGCCGAACACAGCAGTTAAGCTCTCCAGCGCCGATGGTAGTTGGGGTTTAACCCCTGCAAGAGTAGGACGCCGCCAGGCAGTATATATGTGTGGGAGGATTAGCTCAGTTGGGAGAGCACTTGCCTTACAAGCAAGGGGTCGCTGGTTCGAGCCCAGCATCCTCCACCATTTGCCGGCCTAGCTCAATTGGCAGAGCAACTGACTTGTAATCAGTAGGTTGGGGGTTCAAGTCCTCTGGCCGGCACCACTTTAATATGAAATCAACCTACGATAAATCATTAAATTCTGATCCGCCAGTTAACTGCTCGCTTCATAAGTGACTGTGGCTGTCTTTAGGATTGATGGGAGTGCAGCATTCCGTATTATCCAGGGATTATTCAATACACAACTATAAAGTGAAAAAGCATTATGATATGAGCCATTAGCTCAGTTGGCAGAGCATCTGACTTTTAATCAGAGGGTCGGAGGTTCGAATCCTCCATGGCTCACCATTTTTGCGGGTGTGGCGGAATTGGCAGACGCGCTAGATTTAGGATCTAGTGTCTCGCGACGTGGGGGTTCAAGTCCCTCCACCCGCACCATCACAAACTTTATAAACCTCTTGTGCGGAAGTAGTTCAGTGGTAGAACACCACCTTGCCAAGGTGGGGGTCGCGGGTTCGAATCCCGTCTTCCGCTCCATTATTGCTATGCCTATCCAATGCCGGGGTGGCGGAATTGGCAGACGCACAGGACTTAAAATCCTGCGGTAGGTCACCTACCGTGCCGGTTCGAGTCCGGCCCTCGGCACCAGTAGCGCCCGTAGCTCAATTGGATAGAGCGTCTGACTACGGATCAGAAGGTTAGGGGTTCGACTCCTCTCGGGCGCGCCAAATCATCGGGAAGTAGCTCAGCTTGGTAGAGCACATGGTTTGGGACCATGGGGTCGCAGGTTCAAATCCTGTCTTCCCGACCATTTGGGGCCTTAGCTCAGCTGGGAGAGCGCCTGCTTTGCACGCAGGAGGTCAGCGGTTCGATCCCGCTAGGCTCCACCAAATATTTATTTTTAAAAAGTTATTGACATAGTTGTTGGAAGATGGTATATTAATAAAGTCGCTTTTTTGAAGGCGACATTGAATTTGCTCTTTGAAAACTGAACAAAACAACCTGTATGATAAACAGATGTCAGAGGTAAGAGGTCGGAAATCGGATTGTTTTAATCCGAATGATGACACTTTAACCCCTGGAATCAATTTTTGAAGCTAAGACATTGATAAGGTTGATCGGTGTCGACCTTATGGCAAACTTTTATTGGAGAGTTTGATCTTGGCTCAGGACGAACGCTGGCGGCGTGCCTAATACATGCAAGTCGTGCGCGGGAAGCAGGTGAACGCCCTTCGGGGCGTTTCATCTGTGGAACGAGCGGCGGACGGGTGAGTAACACGTGGGCAACCTGCCTGTAAGACCGGGATAACTCGCGGAAACGCGAGCTAATACCGGATGACACTTTCGGTCGCATGACCGGCAGTTGAAAGGCGGCATTAAGCTGTCACTTACAGATGGGCCCGCGGCGCATTAGTTAGTTGGTGAGGTAAGAGCTCACCAAGGCGACGATGCCGTAGCCGACCTGAGAGTGATCGGCCACACTGGGACTGAGACACGGCCAGACTCCTACGGGAGGCAGCAGTAGGGAATCATCCGCAATGGACGAAAGTCTGACGGTGCCAACGCCGCGTGAGTGAAGAAGGTTTTCCGGATCGTAAAACTCTGTTGTCAGGGAAAGAACACGTTCTGTTCGAACAGGGCAGGACATGACGGTACCTGACCAGAAAGCCCCGGCTAACTACGTGCCAGCAGCCGCGGTAATACGTAGGGGGCAAGCGTTGTCCGGAATTATTGGGCGTAAAGGGCACGCAGGCGGTCTTTTAAGTCTGATGTGAAATCCCGCAGCTTAACTGCGGGTGGTCATTGGAAACTGAGACTGGTAGAGGATTGAGTACAGAAGAGGAGAGTGGAATTCCACGTGTAGCGGTGAAATGCGTAGAGATGTGGAGGAACACCAGTGGCGAAGGCGACTCTCTGGTCTGTCACTGACGCTGAGGTGCGAAAGCGTGGGTAGCGAACAGGATTAGATACCCTGGTAGTCCACGCCGTAAACGTTGAGTGCTAGGTGTTAGGGGGTTTCCACCCCTTAGTGCTGAAGTTAACGCAATAAGCACTCCGCCTGGGGATTACGGCCGCAAGGCTGAAACTCAAAAGAATTGACGGGGGCCCGCACAAGCGGTGGAGCATGTGGTTTAATTCGAAGCAACGCGAAGAACCTTACCAGGTCTTGACATCCTCTGGATGGCGGTAGAGATACCGTGTTCCTCGGGGACAGAGTGACAGTGTGCATGGTTGTCGTCAGCTCGTGTCGTGAGATGTTGGGTTAAGTCCCGTAACGAGCGCAACCCTTGATCTTAGTTGCCAGCATTAAGTTGGGCACTCTAAGGTGACTGCCGGTGACAAACCGGAGGAAGGCGGGGATGACGTCAAATCATCATGCCCCTTATGACCTGGGCTACACACGTGCTACAATGGATGGAACAAAGGGCAGCGAAGCCGTGAGGTGAAGCAAATCCCATAAAACCATTCCCAGTTCGGATTGCAGGCTGCAAACTCGCCTGTATGAAGCCGAATCGCTAGTAATCGCGGATCAGCATGCCGCGGTGAATACGTTCCCGGGCCTTGTACACACCGCCCGTCACACCACGAGAGTTGGCAACACCCGAAGTCGGTGAGGTAACCTTTCGGAGCCAGCCGCCGAAGGTGGGGCCAATGATTGGGGTGAAGTCGTAACAAGGTAGCCGTATCGGAAGGTGCGGCTGGATCACCTCCTTTCTAAGGATTTTTAAGGAAGTCATGCATGGTTGTTTGGTTCAGTTTTGAGGGAGCAAAATCCCTCGTGTGGAAGCGAAGTTTGGACCTTGAAAACTAAATAAGAGCAAGACATTCAACGACATTGATTTAAAAACGTTCGTCAAACGAACGCATGTATTAGTTAAGTGAACGATGGCGCACGGTGAATGCCTTGGCACCAGGAGCCGACGAAGGACGGGACTAACACCGATATGCCCCGGTGAGTCGTAAGTAGACTGCGACCCGGGGATTTCCGAATGGGGCAACCCGCTGTCCGTAATGGGGCAGTACTTGTGTCTGAATTCATAGGGCACAAGAGGCACACCCGGGGAACTGAAACATCTCAGTACCCGGAGGAAGAGAAAGCAAACGCGATTTCCCGAGTAGCGGCGAGCGAAACGGAAACAGCCCAAACCGGAAAGCTATGCTTTCCGGGGTAGAAGGACACGCCATGGGAGTTATCAAGAAATGGCTTAGACGAATCGATCTGGAATGATCAGCCGAAGAAGGTAAGAGCCCTGTAGTCGAAAAGCCATTTCCTCCGGTGTGGATCCTGAGTACGGCGGAACACGGGAAATTCCGTCGGAATCCGGGAGGACCATCTCCCAAGGCTAAATACTCCCTGGTGACCGATAGTGAACCAGTACCGTGAGGGAAAGGTGAAAAGCACCCCGGAAGGGGAGTGAAACAGAACCTGAAACCGTGTGCCTGCAAGTAGTCGAAGCCCGTTAATGGGTGACGGCGTACCTTTTGTAGAATGGACCGGCGAGTTGCGATTGTATGCAAGGTTAAGTGGCAAACACGGAGCCGAAGCGAAAGCGAGTCTGAATAGGGCCGTAAACAGTATACGTCGCAGACCCGAAACCGTGTGATCTACCCATGTCCAGGGTGAAGTCAGGTAACACTGACTGGAGGCCCGAACCCACGTTATGCTGAAAAAATGCGGATGAGGTGTGGGTAGGGGTGAAATGCCAATCGAACACGGAGATAGCTGGTTCTCTCCGAAATAGCTTTAGGGCTAGCCTCAGGGAGAAGCGTTCTGGAGGTAGAGCACTGATTGGACTAGGGGCCCTCACCGGGTTACCGAATTCAGTCAAACTCCGAATGCCAGTAACGCAACCCTGGGAGTCAGACTATGGGTGATAAGGTTCATAGTCGAAAGGGAAACAGCCCGGACCGCCAGCTAAGGTCCCTAAGTATACGTTAAGTGGAAAAGGATGTGGAGTTGCCCAGACAACCAGTATGTTGGCTTAGAAGCAGCCATCATTTAAAGAGTGCGTAATAGCTCACTGGTCGAGTGACTCTGCGCCGAAAATGTACCGGGGCTAAACGTATCACCGAAGCTGCGGAAGCAGAGGTCAGATACCAGAGGTCGGAAGTCAGAAGTGAGGGAAGATAGTGATAAAACACTATAAGGATTTACGGATTTATCAACAGGCTTATGACCTTGCATTGAAAATTCATAAACTCACCTTGGAATTTCCTGACTTTGAAAAATATGAACTTGGTGCTCAACTGAGAAGAGCAGCCCTTTCTATTCCAGCAAATATTGCTGAAGGATATGGAAAGAAAGATTCTATTAATGACTTCAAGCGTTTTCTTAAAATATCACTTGGCTCCAATAATGAAGTCAAGGTTATGTTGGATTTTGCAAGAGATTTGACATATTTGGATGAACAGAAATACACCTATCTTTATCAACGGTATGAAGAGTTTAGGTAAGCAAATTTATTCTCTATACAAAAGTGGAAATAATCCGACTTCTGATTTCTGGCATCTGACCTCTGTTTGGTAGGAGAGCGTTCCAAATGCTGTGAAGTCAGACCGTGAGGACTGGTGGAGCGTTTGGAAGTGAGAATGCCGGTATGAGTAGCGAAAAAAGAGTGAGAATCTCTTTCACCGAAAGCCTAAGGTTTCCTGAGGAAGGCTCGTCCGCTCAGGGTTAGTCGGGACCTAAGCCGAGGCCGAAAGGCGTAGGCGATGGCCAACAGGCAGATATTCCTGTACCACCTCGTGAGCGTTTGAACGATGGGGGGACGCAGCAGGATAGGGAAAGCGCACTGTCGGAATTGTGCGCCCAAGCAGTGAGGGAGTTGGACAGGTAAATCCGTCTGACAATCCCAAGCTGTGACGGGGAGGGAAATTGAGTACCGAAGTTCCTGATTCCACACTGCCAAGAAAAGCCTCTAGTGAGTTCACAGGTGCCCGTACCGCAAACCGACACAGGTAGGCGAGGAGAGAATCCTAAGGTGATCGGGAGAACTCTCGTTAAGGAACTCGGCAAAATGACCCCGTAACTTCGGGAGAAGGGGTGCTCACACCGAGTGAGCCGCAGTGAATAGGCCCAAGCGACTGTTTACCAAAAACACAGGTCTCTGCGAAGCCGAAAGGCGAAGTATAGGGGCTGACACCTGCCCGGTGCTGGAAGGTTAAGGACGCGTTAGCGTGCTTGTCACGGCGAAGCGCCAAAAACCGAAGCCCCAGTAAACGGCGGCGTAACTATAACGTCCTAAGGTAGCGAAATTCCTTGTCGGGTAAGTTCCGACCCGCACGAAAGGTGCAACGACTTGGGCACTGTCTCAACGAGAGACCCGGTGAAATTATACTATGCGTGAAGATGCGCATTACCCGCGACTGGACGGAAAGACCCCGTGGAGCTTTACTGCACCTTGATATTGAATGTTGGTACAGCTTGTACAGGATAGGTGGGAGCCGTCGAAACGTGAGCGCCAGCTTACGTGGAGGCACCCGTGGGATACCACCCTGGCTGTACGAACATTCTAACCCAGGACCGTAATCCGGTCCGGAGACAGTGTCAGGCAGGCAGTTTGACTGGGGCGGTCGCCTCCCAAAAGTAACGGAGGCGCCAAAAAGGTCCCTCAAATGGTTGGAAATCATCGCCAGAGTGGCAAAGGCAGAAGGGAGCTTGACTGCGAGACCTACAAGTCGAGCAGGGACGAAAGTCGGGCTTAGTGATCCGGTGGTCCCGCATGGAAGGGCCATCGCTCAACGGATAAAAGCTACCCCGGGGATAACAGGCTTATCTCCCCCAAGAGTTCACATCGACGGGGAGGTTTGGCACCTCGATGTCGGCTCATCGCATCCTGGGGCTGTAGTCGGTCCCAAGGGTTGGGCTGTTCGCCCATTAAAGCGGGTACGCGAAGCTGGGTTCAGAACGTCGTGAGACAGTTCGGTCCCTATCCGTCGTGGGCGCTGGAAGTCTGAGAGGAGCTGTCCTTAGTACGAGAGGACCGGGATGGACACACCGCTGGTGTACCAGTTGTTCCGCCAGGAGCACAGCTGGGTAGCTACGTGTGGCAAGGATAAGTGCTGAAAGCATCTAAGCATGAAGCCCCCCTCAAGATGAAACTTCCCATCACTTTAAGTGAGTAAGATCCCTCAGAGACGATGAGGTGGATAGGTCCGAGGTGGAAGCGTGGCGACACGTGGAGCTGACGGATACTAATCGATCGAGACTTAACTAAACCATATGTGTGAATGGAAACTCTATTTAGTTTTCAGGGTGCAAATTCCTGAAAAACCCCTTGCATTTTTCGTCAAAAATGGCTATAATGATTCTTGTCCTTAATAAAGGAATCGACACACAAAATGAAAAAGGTCTGGTAGCGATAGCGGAGAGGTCACACCTGTTCCCATGCCGAACACAGCAGTTAAGCTCTCCAGCGCCGATGGTAGTTGGGGTTTAACCCCTGCAAGAGTAGGACGCCGCCAGGCAGTATAAAAGAGGCTGATTTCAAATTAAATGGGATCAGCCTCTTTGTTTTATTATGCAGACGTAATTGTGCTGTCTTTACAAGCTTTGAAGTGCTTTAGCTGTATCGATATATCCGGCAGTTAAGCCGCAGCATTACTTAAATTGAATTTTTAAACTAAAGCAAATAAATTTACAATATAGCTACTTTGGTAATAGAATGTTTTTCAACTTGGCTGTTTATCGCATATAGCATTCTCCCCATAAGAATGTTGTATTCTTGTAAGGCAAACGGAATTCAATTTGTAACATTTAAATTAATATAAACGGATATATATAGAAGTGAAGGGAGTGTTGGATAGATGATGGAATATCTGGATTATTTGGATGAACTTGTCGGGGACAATTTCACCATTATTATGGTACGTATATTAATTGCACTAATACTATCCGGACTCATTGGGTTTGAGCGGGAATTGAAAAACCATTCGGCTGGTTTCAGGACGCATATATTGGTGGGGGTTGGTGCATGTCTGATGATGCTTTTGTCTTTATACGGCTTTGAAAGCTTTATTGAATCATATGATAATATCCGATTCGATCCATCGCGCATTCCTTCTTATGTTATAAGCGGCATCGGTTTTCTGGGTGCAGGTACCATTATTGTTAATGGGATGACGATCCGTGGGCTGACAACCGCAGCTTCCATTTGGACGGTTGCCGGGCTTGGTCTTGTTACAGGTGCTGGTATGTATGCCCCAGCAGTATTCACAACGTTTATCATTCTGTTGAGTCTTGTCTTTTTAAATAATTTCGAGAAACTATTCAGGAAAGGTCGGTCTCATTCGATTGAAATAACGGCACTGCCGGGCTTGAAAATTAATAATGTCATTTCGATTCTTGAGTCATATCCAATAGTGATTAAACAGTTGGAAATCGAACGAGTTGATGATGATTTACGTAATATTGCCGTCAAAATTGAACCGGATAAAAGTTTGGATCAGATAGCGTTGTTTGAAGATATATCAAAAATAGAGTATGTCAAAAATATTTCAGAACGAAAGTAGAATTCAGCCTTGCACTCCGCGAACTGTGCAGGGCTTTTTGATTGAAAAAGTTAAGTCAGGTAAAAGCCTTTCCGATCAATGTCAGGAAGTGGACTCGGCATCTCATCAACCATGGCAAGTGGTTCATAGAAGTTTAATAATGGGTCTTTGGATGTTCAGCAGCATGTTTCATTTTATTTGAAGTTGTCTAAAATAGGGATAGACTACACTTGCATCTTTGTACATATATCGTATAATATAAGTATAGTCAAAGTTAGTCAAAGTCAAAATAAATGAATGTTTTCATAAACATGATGAAGATAGACGAATACTCATATGATGGAGAGGAGGAGGGCACATGCGTAACATCTCAGATATTATTGAGCAGCATATAAAGCAGATTTTAGAAGCCGCTGGGAAAGATACGATTGATATCAAACGAAGCGAGCTTGCTGAAGAATTTCAGTGTGTGCCATCACAAATCAATTATGTGATTAAAACACGTTTCACTGTGGAAAAAGGATATATAGTGGAAAGTAAACGAGGCGGCGGCGGGTATATCCGGATTATGAGAATTAAACATCGGGATGAAGCAGAATTAATCGATGATATCATTGAAATGATTAACCCGGTTGTTTCGCAGCAATCAGCAATGGATGTGCTTGAGCGGCTGCTGGAAGAGGAATTGGTCACCGAGCGTGAAGCAAAGATTATGCTGAGTGCTATTCAAAGAGGCACGCTGGCTTTTCAGCTGCCTTTGCGCGATGAAGTTCGTGCGCGGATTTTAACATCAATGCTGACAACGCTAAAGTATTTAAATTAATCATCAAGGGGGGGAACGTTATGGATTGCCAGGAATGCCATAAACGCCCGGCTGCACTTCACTTCACCCAGGTTATTAATGGTGAGAAAACAGAAGTGTATGTTTGTGAAGTCTGTGCAAAAGAAAAAGGCTATATGACATATCAAGAAGATGGCTATTCGTTACACCATTTATTGTCCGAATTGCTTAATTCAACCTTTGAAAGCTCAAAAGGCACGTCCGAACAAACACAAGAGTTGCAATGCCCGCAGTGTGAAATGACCTTACCGGAGTTTAAGCGAATCGGAAAATTTGGCTGTTCAATGTGTTATGAGACATTCTCTGAGCACCTGGACCCCATTTTCCGCCGCGTTCACAGTGGTAATAAAACACATCATGGGAAAATTCCTGCACGTATTGGCGGCGATATGCGTATTAAAAAACAGCTTGATTCATACAAAGAAGAATTACAACATTTAATTAACAATGAAGCCTTTGAAGAAGCTGCCACAGTTCGTGATAAAATTAAGGAATTGGAAGAACAAATGCGGGGTGATGACACATGACGTTGCAACACTTTATGAACGAGGCGATAAGCCCATGGATGCGCGAGGAAGGACCTGACAGCGATATTGTGTTAAGTACAAGGATTCGATTGGCACGAAACTTTGCTCAATATTCATTTCCAATCCTTGCTAATGAGAAAGACCTTCAGCATATAAGTTCATTCATCCAGCAGGAATATGAGAACCAATCATTCCAGGATTACCGTGATTTTTCATTCGTTCCTATTCAGGATCTGACCCCTGTTGAAAGACGTGTTCTGGTTGAAAAACATTTAATAAGTCCGCATTTGGCAGAGAAAAATCATTCATCAGCAGTACTTATTTCTAAAAATGAGCAAGTTTCAATTATGGTAAATGAGGAAGATCATTTGCGGCTGCAGCTTTATTTTCCCGGGCTTCAGTTGAATCATGCACTGCAAAAGGTGTTTGAGCTCGATGATTGGCTGGAAGAGAACATTGATTACGCATTTGATGAAAAACGGGGCTATCTGACTGGCTGTCCAACTAATGTCGGGACCGGTATGCGGGCATCGGTTATGATGCATTTACCCGCCCTTTCCTGGACCCAGCAAATCAACCGTATGATACCTGCGATTAACCAGCTTGGCCTGGTCGTCCGTGGTATTTATGGGGAAGGCAGTCAAGCGACGGGCAACATTTTTCAGATATCCAACCAAATTACGCTTGGAAAGTCTGAAGAAGACATTGTGGAGGACTTGCAAAGCGTTGTCCGCGGGCTGATTGACCACGAGCGGAAGGCAAGACATTATATTATGAAACAGTCAAGTAAACGACTGGAAGACCGGATTTATCGTTCGTATGGTATATTGGCTTATAGCCGGATCATCGAATCCAAAGAAGCGGCAAAATGTTTATCTGATGTCCGGTTAGGTATCGATTTAGAAATTATTGAAAATGTATCACGTAATATATTAAACGAGTTAATGGTACTGACACAGCCCGGATTTTTGCAGCAATATGCGAAGAAAACATTGACTCCGAGTGAACGGGATGTACTAAGAGCATCACTCATTCGAGAACGAATACAATTAGAGACTTAGGTAGGAGGCAAAAATATATGATGTTTGGACGCTTTACAGAGCGAGCACAAAAAGTATTGGCATTATCCCAGGAGGAAGCGGTAAGACTTGGCCATAATAATATCGGAACAGAACATATATTGCTTGGCCTTGTACGTGAAGGAAATGGGATTGCGGCCAAAGCACTCGAATCATTAGGTTTGGAAGTATCTAAAATCCAACAGGAAGTGGAAAAATTAATTGGAACCGGCAAACAACCGATGCAAACCATTCATTATACACCGCGCGCCAAAAAGGTTGTCGAGTTATCACAGGATGAAGCACGTAAACTTGGGCATTCATATGTTGGGACAGAGCATATCCTGTTAGGTCTGATCCGTGAAGGTGAAGGTGTTGCAGCACGTGTCTTGAATAATCTTGGTGTGAGTCTTAATAAAGCCCGTCAGCAAGTGCTTCAACTGCTGGGAAGTAATGAATCTCAAGCAGGACGGCAGGGGCGCGGCGCTCAGTCATCTAATGCCAACACCCCGACACTTGATTCACTGGCACGTGACTTGACCGCAAGTGCCAAAGAGGGAAACGTTGACCCTGTAATAGGCCGAAGCGGGGAGATTGAACGGGTGGTAGAAGTACTAAGCCGCCGTACGAAAAACAATCCGGTTTTAATCGGTGAGCCAGGGGTCGGTAAAACAGCTGTGGCAGAAGGTCTTGCACAGCAAATAGTGAATAATGAAATTCCCGAGATATTACGCGATAAACGGGTTATGACACTGGATATGGGAACGGTTGTCGCCGGAACGAAATACCGTGGTGAGTTCGAGGACCGTCTTAAAAAAGTGATGGAAGAAATCCGTCAGGCCTCGAATATTATTCTGTTTATTGATGAATTGCATACATTGATTGGAGCAGGCGGAGCAGAAGGTGCCATTGATGCCTCTAATATTCTGAAGCCGGCGTTGTCCCGTGGTGAACTGCAATGTATCGGGGCGACGACACTTGATGAATATCGTAAATATATCGAAAAAGATGCTGCACTTGAGCGCAGGTTCCAGCCTATCCAGGTAGATGAGCCGGCGCTGGAAGAAACAATCCAGGTTTTAAAAGGTCTGCGTGACCGGTATGAGGCTCATCACCGCGTAACAATTACTGATGAAGCCATTGAAGCGGCCACCCATTTATCTGATCGCTATATTACAGACCGTTTCCTGCCGGATAAAGCAATCGACTTGATTGATGAGGCCGGTTCAAAAGTACGTCTGCGCTCTTATACGGTTCCACCGAACTTAAAAGAATTGGAGCAGAAGCTTGAGGATGTGCGGAAAGAAAAAGATTCCGCTGTTCAAGGTCAGGAATTTGAAAAAGCTGCCTCATTACGTGATTCTGAGCAGCGTCTTCGTGAAGAAGTGGAAGAAACGAAGAATGAATGGAAAGAAAAACAGGGACAGGAGGATTCCGAAGTAACGGTAGAAGATATTGCAAAAGTTGTTTCCGTATGGACGGGTGTACCTGTATCCCGGCTGACTAAAGATGAAAGTGAGCGCCTGCTGAACCTGGAAGACACGCTGCATAATCGGGTGATCGGCCAGGAAGAAGCCGTCAATGCGGTAGCAAAGGCCATTCGCCGTGCTCGTGCCGGATTAAAGGATCCAAAACGTCCAATCGGTTCGTTTATTTTCCTTGGCCCAACCGGCGTCGGGAAAACAGAGCTTGCCAGGGCGTTGGCAGAGGCAATGTTTGCGGATGAGGAAGCCATGATTCGAATTGATATGTCGGAGTATATGGAGAGACACGCCACTTCCCGGCTGGTAGGTTCGCCGCCAGGATATGTCGGTTATGATGAAGGCGGACAACTCACTGAAAAAGTCCGTACAAAACCTTACTCAGTGGTACTGCTTGACGAAGTGGAAAAAGCACATCCTGAAGTGTTTAACATTTTACTGCAAGTGCTTGAGGATGGACGTCTGACGGATGCAAAGGGCCGTGTTGTCGATTTCCGAAACACTGTTCTGATTATGACATCAAACGTAGGGGCAAATGAGCTTAAACGGAACAAATACGTTGGATTTACACTGGATGACGAAGAACAGGATTATCAGAGCATGAAGACGAAAGTGACCGACGAATTGAAAAAAGCGTTCCGTCCTGAATTTTTAAACCGTATCGATGAAACCATTGTTTTCCACTCATTAGAGAGAAAACATATGAAATATATTGTTAATCTCATGATCAAACAGCTGCAAGAACGCTTGAAAGAACAGGAGATTGAGTTCACCTTGACGGATAAGGCAGTTGAAAAGATTGCCAATGAAGGGTTTGATCCGGAGTATGGGGCGCGTCCTTTACGCAGGTCAATCCAGAAAAATATTGAGGATATGCTTTCCGAAGAATTGCTTAAAGAAAGTATTGAAAAAGGTGAAAAGGTAAAAATCGGCTTAAATAATAAAGGAGAATTTATTATTCTGCCGTAGAAAAATAGTATTAGGAAATAATGTGTGTTCAAAAAGCTGAAAGGGCGTGTCCTTTCAGCTTTTTGGCTTATTACGGAGAAGACAGGCGCATGTTATAATTGTTTTGTGAAGTTTTTAAAAGGCTGTTTACTCAAAGATTGTTGTTTTTACCGAAAATCCATAAACTGCGACGCAACTTTTGGAATGTCTTCCTCCAATTCTATCGGTGCCTGAGTACTAGTTCATTCGCTGCGGAAAAATACTCCATTTCCGCGGGGAACGCTTCAGCCTCCTCGCTCGCGGGGCAACACGATGTTGGTCGCGGGAGGCGTTGGCTATTGACGTGGCGAATTTAGCCTTTGTTCCTTGAACGCTCGCTGCGGGGTCTTCAGACTGTTCCTTTCCCGCAGGAGTGTCGTATTTTTCCGCAGCTTAGTGTCGTGTTCTGTCCCTAATGAGAGAAAACCACCCTAATATTTAATATTCAGAACTTCACTATCAGCGTAGGCAATATACGAAGACTCCTATGGGAATAGCACGTCTCGTGACGCCCCCGCAGGAAAGCGGTCTTTGCTTTCCGAGAAGGCTGAGGCCGTGCCCATGGAAAGCGGGTTTTATTGCCGGAGCGTCTCTTAGCACTTAGCAGTAATCAGAATGGCATAAGTCTCTATATGAAAATTTTCGTTACGTCGCAGTTTATATCAAATACGCGGTTAAAAAGCAGCAATCTCTGTAATAAGTGCTTTGTGGAATAAATATGGAACTTTTTTTATGGAAATGATAGATTGCTGTAACTTTCATGTGATGTCAATCGTATATAATAGAGAATATAGCGAGGGGAAGGGTTATAGTGGCTAAACGAAAGATGAAGTACGTTTGTCAGGAATGTGGCTATGAATCTGCTAAATGGATGGGCAAATGCCCCGGATGCAACAGCTGGAACACACTGGTGGAGGAAATGGAAGCATCTTCTGTAAGTAATCGGCATACAATGAGCAGGGATACAAAATCGGTGGGTCAGCCTGAAAGCATCACAGCGGTCGAAATACAGAAAGAGCATCGCATTACAACATCGATGGATGAATTCAACCGCGTGCTTGGGGGCGGCATTGTGCCAGGATCACTTGCATTGATTGGTGGCGATCCGGGAATAGGGAAGTCAACACTGCTGCTCCAAATATCTTCTCAATTAGCCGATAAGCACTTGCCCGTTCTTTATATCTCCGGTGAAGAATCAATCCGGCAAACCAAACTGCGGGCGGACCGTCTTGGTGTCACGTCAGATTTATTGTATGTATTATCTGAAACCAATTTATTTGATATCGTCAATCACATTGAGCAAACGAAGCCTGCATTTGTTGTGATTGACTCCATACAGACAATTTATCGTGAAGAAGTGTCGAGTGCTCCGGGCAGTGTGTCTCAGGTACGTGAAAGTACAAGTGAACTCATGCGCGTTGCCAAATCGAACGGGACCCCTGTTTTTATTGTCGGGCATGTGACCAAAGAAGGTGCCATTGCCGGACCACGGATGCTGGAGCATATGGTTGATGCCGTTCTTTATTTTGAAGGGGAACGTCATCATACATACCGGATCGTGCGCAGTGTTAAAAATCGGTTTGGCAGTACGCATGAGATGGGTATTTTTGAAATGAAAGAAGAGGGTTTAAAAGAAGTTATGAATCCCTCTGAAATCTTTTTGGAAGAACGTTCACAGGGAGCAGCAGGATCGACGGTTGTGGCCTCGATGGAGGGAACACGTCCTGTTCTCGTTGAAATACAAGCATTGATATCGCCAACCAGTTTTGGCAATCCAAGGCGAATGGCAACAGGGATAGACACAAACCGGGTGCCGCTTTTAATGGCGGTTTTAGAAAAGCGTGTTGGACTAATGCTGCAAAATCAGGATGCCTATATCAAAGTAGCGGGCGGGGTGAAACTCGATGAGCCGGCAATTGATCTGGCTATAGCTGTCAGCATTGCATCCAGCTTCCGGAATCAGCCGACTAAGCCAGAAGACATTGTCATTGGTGAAGTTGGGCTGACCGGTGAAATCAGACGGGTGGCACGAATTGAGCAACGTGTACAGGAAGCGGCAAAATTGGGATTCAAACGCGTTATATGTCCCCAGAAAAATCTGGAAGGCTGGACACCGCCTGAATCGATTCAGGTAATTGGTGTCAACAGTGTACAGGAAGCCTTGGAGGAAGGGTTAATGCGATAAATGATTATGCTTCATATAACGGAAATACGGATCTTTAAACCGCAGTGAGCAGAATTAATAGATTGACATCATAATAAAAAGTGTGATAATATATATAGTTTCATAAATTGACTCATTTTTACAGTTATGGTAGGCTTTTATTATTACAACATATTTTATCTGGTTAAACATGGTTATTATATAGAAAATGGGTAATAATAAACGGTAGGAGGTGAACAGTGGTGCTAAAAAAGATTGTCCATTTATTTTTCATTATTAGTGGAGGTACCATTGGGTATTTATATATACCGGATATTGTCAACATGTTAGATTTTACTGACGCGACATGGGCTGCATCCCCTTATTTAGGCATGGCCTTAGGTGCAATTATATTATTTGTTTTTTCTTACTTTGTGGCGGGTTATATCGTTGGATTTTTAAGGTGGATTGAAGAAGGACTGATTAAAGTTCCGGTAGGTGATTTGTTTTCTGGCAGCTTTGGCTTGATTGGCGGTTTGGTTATTGCGTATTTAGTGAATATCCCTTTAACCGACATTAACATTTATCTTGTGTCACAGGTTCTACCGCTCTTTATAACAATTTTGCTTGGTTACTTAGGGTTTCAGGTTGGTTTCAGGCGGCGGGATGAATTAATGGGTCTCTTTAATTTTAATCGGAAAGAACGGGAGAAAAAACGTGCTTCTGATTCTGAAGGAGAGGTAACACAGAAACCACAGCCAAAATCCAAAATTTTGGATACAAGTGTCATCATTGATGGCCGCATTGCTGATATATGCCAGACGAATTTCCTTGAAGGAACCATTGTCATCCCGCAATTTGTCCTGGGAGAACTGCAGCACATTGCCGATTCATCCGACGTACTGAAACGGAATCGCGGTCGTCGCGGGCTTGATGTGCTCAATCGCATTCAAAAGGAACTGCCGGTAAATGTTGAGATTTATGAAGGTGATTTTGAAGATATTCCGGAAGTAGACAGCAAACTGATTAAACTGGCGAAAGTAATCGATGGAATCGTTGTTACAAATGATTTTAATTTAAATAAAGTTTGTGATCTGCAGGAAGTCCCTGTTCTGAACATTAATGATCTGGCGAATGCCGTTAAACCGGTTGTACTGCCTGGAGAGGAATTGTCGGTACACGTGATTAAAGATGGCAAGGAGCATAATCAGGGTATCGCTTATCTTGATGATGGGACGATGATTGTTGTCGAGGAAGGGCACGATTATATCGGCAAGAAAATCGATGTACTCATTACAAGTGTTCTGCAAACGTCAGCCGGAAGAATGATTTTTGCAAAACCAAAATTACTTGAAAAAGCTCAGTAAAAGCGGTATAACTTATAGAGGAAACAAAAAGTGATAACGTCCGATGTTATCACTTTTTATACGTATGATTAAATTTGTCAGTGAATGATATAAAGAAAGGGGCACCATCCATGACAGATCAGGTTCGTGTACGTTATGCACCGAGTCCGACGGGGCAATTGCACATCGGGAACGCACGTACAGCGTTATTTAATTATTTATATGCGAAACATTTTGATGGAAAGTTTATTATCCGGGTGGAAGATACCGATGATAAGCGGAATGTTGCCGGTGGCGAAGAAAGTCAAATGATGTATTTAAAATGGCTCGGCATTGAGTGGGATGAAGGTGCTGATGTTGGCGGCGATTATGGACCATACCGCCAGATGGAGCGGCTGGACATCTACCGGGAGTATGTGGATGAGCTGCTTGAAAGAGGTTTGGCTTATAAATGCTATATGACCGAAGAGGAATTGGAGCAGGAACGACAAGAGCAGCGTGCTAAGGGACAAGTTCCAAAATACTCCGGTGCTCATCGTCATTTGACATCGGAAGAAATCGGGGCGTTTGAACAGGAAGGACGCAAGCCAAGCATCCGCATGCGCGTCCCTGATAATAAGACGTATACCTTCCGTGATATTGTACGGGGAAATATCACATTTGAATCGAGTGATTTTGGGGACTGGGTCATCGTTAAGAAAAATGGGACGCCGACGTATAACTTTGCTGTCTCGGTTGATGACCACTTGATGGGAATCACGGATGTTCTGCGCGGAGAGGAGCATATTTCAAACACGCCAAAACAGATGATGGTTTATGAGGCCTTTGGCTGGGAGCCGCCGAACTTTGGCCATATGACATTGATTCTGAATGAAGAGCGCAAAAAGCTCAGCAAACGGGACGAGCATATTTTGCAATTCATTGAGCAATATCGTAATTTAGGTTATTTGCCTGAAGCATTGTTTAATTTTATAACACTGCTTGGCTGGTCGCCGGTTGGTGAGGAGGAAATTTTCAGCCAGGATAAATTAATCGAGATTTTTGACCCTGATCGCTTGTCGACATCGCCAGCCATTTTTGACCAGCACAAACTGAAGTGGATGAATAACGAATACATTAAAAATACCGAAACTGAAAGAGTTATTGAACTGGCCATGCCGCATCTGATTGAAGCAGGCAAATTGCCTGACAATATGGATGCAGCAACAAGGGAATGGGCCGAGAAAATCATTGCGTTGTATCAGGAACAATTACGGTACGGAGCAGAGATTGTTGAATTGACAGAGTTGTTCTTCAATGAATCCATAAGTTATGATGAAGGTGCCATGGATGTGCTGCAGCAAGAGCAGGTACCGGAAATTTTACAAGTCTTAACTGATAAATTAATTCACTTGGACAGCTTTGATAAAGATACCATTAAGCAGCAAATCAAAGCGACACAAAAGGAAACAGGTCACCGCGGGAAAAAGCTGTTCATGCCTATTCGTGTTGCAACGACCGGGCAGGCTCACGGACCGGAACTGCCTATGGCGATTGAACTCCTGGGCAAAGAAACGGTATTGTCGCGTCTGGACAATTTGTTAAAACAGCTTGGAGCTTAATAATTCACATTTGCTGTTAAATGTAATATAGTGATAACACAATCAACACGTTTTCAGTAAACAACTCAATTTCAGTTGCAACTTCAATATGGAGCATTGACAAGGAGAAGTAGGAGGCGCCCTGCTTATTCAGAGAGAATCATCACCGGCTGAGAGTGATTCTAAGCACCGTTTTTGAAATGCACCTTGGAGCCCGTTATGGAAGCCGAGTATATAACGGCGGTACTCAACCGTTAACAGAGTATAAGTTGGGAGAAAGTAAATTTCTTCAAACAGAGTGGAACCACGTCATAAGCGTCTCTGTGTAATGATTACACAGAGACGCTTATTTTTTTATATGAGGATAGTTTTTAAAATGATGACCTAAATGCTTTTGGACTTATCGCTATAAAACGAAGAGGGGAGGAAAACATCACAATGGGGTTTTTTAAGCGAATGAAAGAGGATATGGATGTTGTTTTTGAACAGGACCCGGCAGCTCGCTCTTATATCGAAGTGTTCCTGACTTATTCCGGATTACACGCGATATGGTCACATCGCGTTGCACATTTTTTCTTTAACCGCCGTATGTTTTTTATAGCACGTTCGATTTCACAAATCAGCCGTTTTTTTACCGGTATCGAGATTCACCCGGGTGCACAAATCGGCAGGAAACTCTTTATCGATCACGGCATGGGGGTTGTCATCGGTGAAACATGTGAAATAGGTGACAATGTTACTTTATTTCAGGGTGTGACTCTTGGCGGGACCGGTAAAGAGAAAGGAAAACGTCACCCAACCGTGAAAGACAATGCCATGATTACGACTGGTGCCAAAGTATTGGGGAATATTACGATCGGCAACAGTTCCAAAGTTGGCGCCCAGTCGGTTGTGTTAAAAGATATACCCGAACACTCAACGGTTGTAGGTGTGCCGGGTAAGGTTGTTGTTCAAAACGGCGAAAAAATACGCAAAAATCTTGATCACTATAAACTCCCTGATCCTGTTGCTGACCGCTGTGAACATTTGCAGCAGGAAATTGATATGCTTAAAGAGGAAATTGAAAAGTTAAAGGAAGTGAAACAGGATGGCAATCACGATCTATAATACACTGACACAGGAAAAAGAAGCGTTTAAACCACTTGAAGAAGGCAAAGTAAGCATGTATGTATGCGGCCCAACGGTCTATAATTATATTCATATCGGCAACGCCCGCCCTGCCATCGTCTTTGATACGGTCAGACGCTACTTCGAGTATAAAGGCTACCAGGTTGACTATGTACTAAACTTTACCGATGTTGACGACAAGATTATAAAAGCGGCCAATGAGCTGGGTGAGGAAGTTCCTGATGTGGCCAATCGCTTTATTGATGCATATTTGGACGACATAGGAGCGCTTGGCGTCAAGAAGGCCACCTATAATCCGCGTGTTACGGAAACGATGGATGACATCATAGAATTTATAGACAATTTGATCGATAAAGGGTATGCCTATGAAGTCGACGGTGATGTCTATTTCAAGCCGCGTTCGTTTGATGGATACGGGAAATTATCGCACCAATCGATTGACGAATTACGGTCCGGTGCACGTATTCAAGTTGGTGAGAAAAAGGAAGACCCGCTTGATTTTGCTTTATGGAAACAAGCGAAAGATGGTGAAATTGCATGGGGTTCACCATGGGGAGAAGGACGTCCGGGCTGGCATATCGAATGTTCCGCAATGGTCAGGAAATATCTCGGTGATACCATTGATATCCATGCGGGCGGACAGGATTTAACCTTCCCGCACCACGAAAACGAAATTGCCCAATCGGAAGCGATGAATGAACAGTCGTTTGCTAATTACTGGATGCATAACGGCTATATTAATATTGACAATGAAAAAATGTCCAAATCACTTGGCAATTTTGTCCTGACGAAAGATATTATAGCTATGCACGACCCGCAAGTCATCCGATTTTTCATGCTGAGTGTTCATTACCGTAATCCAATCAATTTTACCGAGGAACTGCTGCAAGGCGCCAAAAACAGTCTTGATCGGATTAAAAATGCCTATATGAATCTGGAGCACCGCAAGAAGGCAAGTATGAACCTTGAGAGGACATCTGAAGAATGGCTGGAAACGATAAATGAACTAAAGCGACAATTTGAAGACGCGATGGATGACGACTTAAATACAGCGAATGCGATTTCGGTTTTATTCGAATTGACAAAAGAAGCCAATCGCTACCTCGAGGAAAAGCAAACATCGACACAGGTTATCGAGTCATTTCAGGAAAGTATTGATTCCATACTTAATGTGCTGGGTATCCAGATCGAGCAGGAGGAGGAACTGCTGGATGAAGAAATCGAGGATTTGATCAGGGAGCGGGTTGAAGCGAGAAAGAACCGCAATTTTAACCGGGCAGATGAAATACGTGATCGTCTAAAGGAGAAAAAAATTATCCTGGAAGATACACCTCAAGGCACTCGGTGGAAACGAGCGGACAATGAGTCTTGATGTGAAACAGATGAAAAGTCTGGCACTTGCGTATATGGGGGATGCTGTTTATGAAGTTCATGTGAGGGAACATCTGTTGAGAATCGGCAATGTGAAACCGAACCAGCTGCATAAGGAAGCTGTTACATTTGTTTCAGGAAAAGCACAAGCAGCTATTATTCTGCATTGGCTGGAGATGGACTATTTGAGCCATGAAGAAGAAGGAATCGTTGCCCGGGGCCGCAATGCGAAATCCGGGACCATCCCCAAAAACACAAGTGTCCAGACGTATCGTTACAGCACAGCTTTTGAAGCACTGATCGGCTACCACCATTTGCTGGGAAATCAGGAACGGTTAACTGAACTGATGCGGGCGGCTGTGGCGTTCGTCGAAGGGAGGAAGACGTAACAATGGATCAAGAAATAATTATCGGAAAGAATCCCGTTATAGAAGCGCTGGAATCAGGCAGACCAGTCAATAAAGTATTTGTATCCGAGCATTTGAATAAATCCTTATCCGGAAAGCTTCAGCGATTAAGCAGAAATGCCGGAACGATTTTACAAAAAACGCCCAAGACGAAGCTTGATAAACTGTCATCCGGAAACCATCAGGGTGTTGTTGCCTATGTTGCCTCCTATACCTATGCTTCACTTGAAGATTTGTTTGCGAAAGCAGAAAACAGACATGAAGCTCCCTTTTTTATTGTCCTGGACCAGCTGGAAGATCCGCATAATTTAGGGTCGATCCTGCGAAGCGCGGATGCTGCAGGAGCCCACGGCGTGATTATCCCCAAACGGCGGTCAGTTGGTTTAACAGGAGCGGTAGCCAAAACGGCTGCAGGGGCTTTGGAACACATTCCGGTCGCCCGTGTGACCAACCTTGCAAGTACAATTGATGAATTAAAAGATCGTCATGTTTGGGTTGTTGGAACGGAAGCGGATGGGTCCGAGGATTACCGGTCGCTTGATGGCACATTGCCGATCGCACTTGTGATTGGCAATGAAGGTAAAGGGATAAGCAGATTGGTAAAAGATAAATGTGATTGGACCCTCAGCCTCCCAATGCGGGGTCATGTTTCATCTCTGAATGCGTCTGTAGCCTGCAGTTTGTTGATGTATGAGGTATATCGCAAAAGGTTTCCGGCTGGTGAATAGCTATGAATGTTCTAGTGGTTGATGGCTACAATATTATAGGGGCGTGGGATGAATTAAAGCGAATAAAACAATCAAGCATTGGACAGGCTCGTGACCGCTTGATTGAACTCCTGGCTGAATACCAGGCATATACCGGTATGCGTGTGATTGTGGTATTTGATGCCTATTATGTAAAAGGCATTGAAAGCAAACTGAAGGAATATCAAGTTGAAATTATTTATACCAAAGAAAAGGAAACAGCTGATGAATGTATTGAACGGATTGTTAAAGGCTTGAAAAATGTGATCAATCAAGTTTATGTGGCAACCTCAGATTATGCGGAACAACGGACAATTTTCAGCCGGGGCGCACTAAGGATATCTGCACGGGAACTTTATATTGAATTGAAAGATATTGATAGGGAGATTGAGCAGCAAGTCGAACAGCATAAGAAAGTCAAGCCGCAAACAAAGATTCCGTTGGACGAGCATGTTTTGGAAAAGTTTGAAAAGTGGCGGCGGGGGGACACATGAACCTTTCGTTCAGGTGTACAGGGGCGGTCCTGCTTTTCGGGCTCTATGTTGACTATTAGGAAACGCTTACTGTATAATACCGTTAAATTGACTGCAGTGTAGTCGGGGGGTCTTTTCAGGTGAGTGTCAAGCTGGCAGAGGCAGATAATCGAAGCTTTGAATTGCTTGATGATGATGACATTATTCGTTTTATTCATCAGGGAAATAGTCATGCACTGGATTTTTTAATACATAAATATATTAATTATGTGCGGGCAAAAGCGCGAACATACTTTATCATTGGTGCTGATAAAGAGGATATAATCCAGGAGGGTATGATTGGACTCTATAAGGCAATTCGTGATTATGACGGGGACAAGCTCTCCTCGTTTAAAGCATTTGCCGAACTGTGTGTCACCAGGCAGATTATTACCGCCATTAAAACCGCTACAAGGCAAAAGCATACACCGCTTAATTCGTATGTATCACTCGATAAACCAATTTATGATGAGGAATCTGACCGTACGCTATTAGATGTCATAGGCGGATCACAATCTTTTGATCCTCAGGAATTGCTTCTTAATAGAGAGAAATTTTTTGATATGGAAGGGAAATTAGCGGAATTGCTGAGCAGTTTGGAAAAAGAAGTGCTGCGTTTATATATGGACGGATGTACCTATCAGGAAATTTCAGTCAAGTTAAAGCGTCATGTTAAATCGATTGATAATGCCTTGCAGCGTATAAAACGAAAACTGGAACAGCTGCTTGAAACAAACGAAACAGGGGCACCATGAGCCGTTGACACATCATTAGTTGCATGCTACATTAGTGTGAGTGAAAAACCCTTTGATGGGGTGATACGGTGAATAAGAAGGTCGTTCTGGCATGTACAATATGTGCAAGCCGAAATTATACGACAAGTAACAATCAGGCCAAGCAGCCAGAGCGGTTGGAAGTGCGGAAATATTGCAAAACATGTGGCAGGCATACATGCCACCGTGAGACAAAGTAACAGGCATTCTTTGGCAGAGTGGAGGGGACAAGCAGTGAAAATTGTTAAATTCTTCAAGAATGTTTCAAGAGAGATGAAGAAGGTCAGCTGGCCAAAAGGTCGTGAATTAACAAGTTACACCATCACTGTATTGACAACAGTAGCTTTTGTAGCAGTGTTTTTTGCCATTGTCGATCTTGGTATTTCACAAATCTTAAATTTATTTTTTTAACCGCAATTATTGAATAAATAGGATATAATTATGCTATAATGGAATATGATATATTTTTGACCAAAAACCCGGGCTTGTCGGGTTTTTTAATATGGGATGATTTTTGAACGGCTGGTTTCGCAAAGTTTGTTGCTGGTAAGGTACTATAAAAACAATCTTTTGGAAAGCGGCTTTAGGTATCAATGCATCTTCAGTATCAAGTTTTAAAATAAGGGAGGGAAGGGCAAGACAATTTGTCCTGTTCACATGGAAAAAAACTGGTATGCCATTCATACTTATTCAGGTTATGAAAATAAGGTGCAAACAAATCTGCAAAAACGCGTGGAAACAATGGATATGGAGGATAAAATCTTCCGCGTGCTTGTTCCGGAAGACGAAGAAACGGAAATTAAAAACGGCAAGAAAAAAGTCGTTAAAAAGAAATTTTTCCCCGGCTATGTTCTGGCAGAAATGATCATGACGGATGATTCGTGGTATGTCGTGCGTAATACGCCTGGAGTGACCGGATTCGTGGGATCAAGCGGCCACGGGACAAAACCCACCCCGCTGTTGCCTGATGAGGTCGATTCTGTATTAAAACGCATGGGCATAGCAGATAAGACACCGCAAATTGATTTTGAATTAAAAGAGAATGTGCAGGTGACAGACGGACCATTCAGCGGATTTACAGGTACAATTGAACACATTGACGCAGATAAACAGAAAGTAAAGGTTCATGTGAATATGTTCGGCCGTGAAACCCCGGTTGAACTGGAATTCCCGCAAATTGAAAAATTATAGGAAAAAGTGAAACGACTGTCATTTTGCCGATTATTTTCTGATTCCAGGCAGCAAAATTCATAAAGTGCGACGTAACTATCGGAAAATCTTTATCCCATTCTACCGGGGCCTGAGTGCTAGTTCATCGCTGCGGAAAAATACTCCCTTTCCGCGGGGAACGCTTCAGCCTACTCGCTCGCGGGCCAACACGATGTTGGTCACAAAGGCGTTGCCACAGGACGTGGCGTTCTTAGCCTTTGTTCCTTAGCGCCCGCTGCGGGGTCTTCAGACTGTTCCTTTCCCGCAGGAGTGTCGCATTTTTCCGCAGCTCAGTGTTCTGTTCTATCCTAGTGAGAAAAAGCCCACTAGACACTTTATTTTGAGTTTCAACATTCAAAATGCAGAACGAACGTCAATACCAGCGGAGGAAATACGCGGAGACTCCTGCGGGAACAGTGACCAACGTGAGACCCCACAGGGACGAGCGATACATCCACCGAGTCCGCTACGAGTTGTGAGGAGTGCTGCTTCACCGAACACACTTGCAACACGACGAGCACACCGAATGCCCGAGGAGGCTCACGGGGCACCCTAAGGGGCGCGGAGCGTATTTCCGGAGCGGTATCATTGCACACACTTTTTTTCAGTGTGTCGCAGTCTATCTCAACTATGAAGTTAAAAAGCATCAAAATTCACGAAAAGAGCCTAAAATTTCAATCCAATCCTTGCATAATTTCATAATACATGCTAAAATTCTTTTGTTATTTACGTCTCCGGAATGAGCGGGGATTGGTAATGCCTGAGTGGGAGGGGTATCACCCTATTACCACATCACGGACTTTAAGGAGGTGTGTCTCGTGGCTAAAAAAGTTATTAAAGTTGTTAAATTGCAGATTGAAGCTGGAAAAGCAAACCCGGCACCGCCAGTGGGACCTGCGTTGGGGCAAGCTGGTGTTAATATCATGGGCTTCTGCAAGGAATTTAACGCAGAAACGCAGGATCAGGCCGGCATGATTATTCCTGTTGAAATTACGGTTTTTGAAGACCGTTCATTTACATTTATTACGAAAACCCCGCCTGCCGCTGTATTATTGAAAAAGGCAGCAGGAATTGAAACGGCATCAGGTGAACCAAACCGTAACAAAATTGCATCCGTTAAACGTGATCAAGTACGGGAAATTGCAGAAACAAAAATGCCTGACCTGGATGCGGCTGACCTGGATGCTGCTGAACGTATGGTTGAAGGAACCGCACGCAGCATGGGTATTTCGATTGAAGACTAATGTGATTTGAACATTAATGAATACAGGTTGCGTTAATGGATTCCATGTTCGCAACTTTTTTCATGAAAAATGTATGGGCTTTGTGTTCAAACAGAATGGCCGAGTCATGGCCATGACTTTGAATGACGCTTACAGCATTTTTCGAGTGGGAGGTCTTACCGCTATAAACCACAACCTGAGGAGGAAACAAAATGGCAAAAAGAAGTAAAAAATATCAAGAAGCTGCCCAGCTTGTTGATCGTTCAAAAGCATATGATGCCGAAGAAGCAGTTGCTTTATTGAAGGAAACCGCAAAGGCTAACTTTGATGAAACAGTTGAAGCTGCTTTCCGTCTGGGTGTTGACCCTAAGAAAGCTGACCAGCAGATTCGCGGTGCTTTTGTGTTACCGCACGGAACGGGAAAAACACAGCGCGTATTGGTATTTGCGAAAGGCGAAAAGGCAACAGAAGCTGAAAACGCCGGAGCAGATTATGTAGGCGAGCAAGACCTTATCAACAGAATCAATCAAGGCTGGTTTGATTTTGATGTCGTTGTTGCGACACCGGACATGATGGCCGAAGTTGGTAAACTTGGCCGTGTTTTAGGACCCAAAGGGCTAATGCCTAACCCTAAGACAGGTACCGTGACATTCGAGATTGAAAAAGCCGTTAACGAGATTAAAGCTGGTAAAGTGGAATACCGTGTTGATAAATCCGCAAATATTCATGTTCCGCTTGGAAAAATCTCATTTGATAATGAAAAATTAGTTGAGAACTTTGAGGCTATTGCGGATACGCTTGTTAAAGCAAAACCACAGGCATCAAAAGGTGTCTACATGCGTAATGCTTCAATCACTTCCACAATGGGACCTGGCATAAGAGTGGATGTTTCACCTTATCGCAACTAAGGAGCATGAAGTACCCGATTAATGCGTATGGCCGGATGTAACGCGTTGGTTAAGTTTTCCGGTTGACTTATTCAGGACAATCGGGTATAATGATTTGAGTCATAAGATGAATACGTTATACCGTAGACAGCAGGTGCAAGGTATTGCTTAATTTCCTGCCGAGGTGTTTGATTAATGATTACTAAGCCCGCAACCGGGTTGTCATTTGTCATGAAGCCTCCATGTCTCTATGGAGGCTTTATTAATAGGAACGGTATGATGAAACATCAATAGGAGGTGGAATGATGGCCAATAGCAATATTGTTGAGCAAAAAAGGCAGCATGTTCAGGACATTGCTGATAAATTTCGCAACAGCCAATCAACGGTGCTTGTAGATTATCGCGGTCTTGATGTTGCTGAAGTAAATGAATTGCGTAAACAACTGCGTGAAGCGAACATCGAATTTAAAGTCTATAAGAATACGATGACACGCCGGGCAGTTGAAGCTGTAGAGTTAGGTGAGCTTTCCGATACATTGGTTGGGCCGACTGCAGTGGCATTCAGTAATGATGATGTGGTGGCACCGGCTAAAATTTTGAATAACTTTGCCAAAGAGCATGATGCATTGGAAATTAAAGGCGGCGTCATTGAAGGTGAAATTGCAACGCTTGAACAAATCAAAGAGCTGGCGGACCTGCCAAATTACGAAGGCATGGTATCGATGCTGCTTAGCGTATTGCAAGCACCTGTACGGAACTTTGCATACGCTGCAAAAGCTATTGCAGATAAACAGGAAGAACAAGGTGCATAAATTAATCGATGGATACCCCGGCGATGCGGATAATTAAAGAACAACCACTTAAAATGATAAAATGGAGGAATAACAATGGATAATCAGCAAATTATTGATGCGATTAAAGAAATGTCTGTTTTGGAATTAAATGATTTAGTAAAAGCAATTGAAGAAGAATTTGGCGTAACTGCCGCAGCACCGGTTGCTGTTGCAGGCGGCGGAGAAGGCGGCGGAGAAGCTGCTGAAGAACAAACTGAATTTGATGTCGAACTTCAGGACGCTGGCGATTCAAAAATTAAAGTCGTTAAAGCAGTTCGTGAAATTACCGGTCTTGGTCTTAAAGATGCAAAAGAAATGGTAGATAACGCTCCTAAAGCTGTTAAAGAAGGTGCTACCAAAGAAGAAGCTGAAGAAATCAAAGGACAACTGGAAGAAGCAGGTGCAACTGTAGAACTTAAGTAGTTTGACAATAAAGTGAAACTGCATTCAGTGGGACGCTTTTCCCCACTGAATGTTAGTTGAACAGAATCGGGCATTTATGGACAGTTAGCCGCCGTTCTTGGGCGGGTTACTGTCCGTTAGATGCGGGATAAAGTGAAACTGCATTCAGTGGGACGCTTTTCCCCACTGAATGTTAGTTGAACAGAATCGGGCATTTATGGACAGTTAGCCGCCGTTCTTGGGCGGGTTACTGTCCGTTAGATGCGGGAAAAAGCTCGTCGGCATTGCGGCGGGCTTTCTATATATTAGGTTCTTTTCATATTACTCACAAAGCAGGTGCACAAATGTCTGATCATTACTTTTCACAAAATCCTCTATCCAAACGTTCACCTAAGACATGGCAATACAAACTGCGAGGCAAAAATTTCACATTTGAGACTGATCATGGTGTATTCTCCAAAAATGAAGTGGATTACGGAACCCGTTTTTTGATCGAAAAATTTGAAGAGCCATCTGTTCCAGGTGACTTTCTCGACCTCGGCTGTGGCTATGGACCAATCGGACTGGCTGTTGCGCATTGTTATCAAAGCCGCAATGTTGTGATGGCAGACATAAACGAGCGGGCAATCGAGCTGGCCCGGAAAAATGCGCATTATAATGAAATCGCTAATGTTGAATTTTCATCAGGCGACCGGTTCAATCATCTTGAGGGCCGCTCTTTTGCTGCCATTCTTGCCAATCCGCCTATCCGGGCCGGTAAAACGATTGTTCATCAAATGTTTGAGGAGAGTCAGAATGCTTTAAAGGAAAACGGCAGCTTTTGGGTGGTCATTCAAAAAAAGCAGGGGGCTCCATCTGCTATGAAAAAATTGAAAAGTCTGTTTGGAAATGTTAAGGTGGTTGACCGCAGTAAAGGTTATTATCTACTGATGACCATTAAATGATTGACCTTATACAATACTTGTGTTAATATAGTAAAATGCTAAGATGGGACTTCCTTTGTCAAGATGAAATTTCCCAATATATAACATGTATAATTCACTGATAATCGGAGACACTAATAGAATCGACAAAATAATGACAGGTTTTTTGCAGATAAACTTGTCTGGGTCCCCTTGTGTGATAGGATTCTCATCAGTGTTAATGTTTGCAGTTGTTTGACTGCAGGATTTGTTTAAATATATTTTTCAGACAGTAGTACGTGTGCTATTGTTATTTTGCATCTATACTGTCATTGGATTTAAAACAGCTGGTATTTTAAATGGTATATCAGTTTGTTTTTTCTAAATATATGAGTCATTTTTCACAGCAGCAGTATGTGAATAATCTATGAAAAATGCTTGATTTGAGGGGTGAAGCTGTTGACAGGTCAACTAGTTCAGTATGGACGGCACCGCCAACGCAGAAGCTATGCACGTATCAGTGAAGTGTTGGAACTGCCAAATCTAATCGAAATTCAAACCGCTTCCTATGATTGGTTTTTAAGGGAAGGTTTGCGGGAGATGTTCCAGGATATATCCCCGATTGAGGATTTTGCGGGTAACTTATCACTGGAATTTATTGATTACAGTCTTGGGGAACCTAAATATCCCGTAGGAGAGTCAAAAGACCGGGATGTCACATATAATGCCCCGCTTCGTGTAAAGGTTCGCCTGATTAATAATGAGACCGGTGAGGTAAAAGAGCAGGAAGTATTCATGGGTGACTTCCCGCTGATGACCGATACAGGCACATTTATTATTAATGGTGCTGAACGTGTCATCGTTTCACAGCTTGTGCGCTCGCCAAGTGTCTATTACAGCGAGAAATTTGATAAAAATGGCAAACGTGGTATCACGGCAACTGTTATTCCAAACCGAGGCGCTTGGCTTGAATTTGAGACAGATGCCAAAGATGTCGCATACGTAAGAATCGACCGCACACGTAAATTGCCGATAACGGTACTTTTGCGTGCACTTGGATTTGGTACAGATCAGGAAATTATCGACCTTATTGGCGACAATGAGTACTTAAAAAACACCCTGGAAAAAGATAACACAGAAACAACCGAAAAAGCGCTGCTGGAAATTTATGAACGCCTGAGACCGGGTGAACCGCCAACCGTTGAAAATGCCAAAAGCCTGATGGTTTCCCGTTTCTTTGACCCGAGACGCTATGATTTGGCACGTGTTGGCCGGTACAAAATGAATAAAAAATTGGATATTAAAAACCGCCTGTTCAATCAAGTATTAGCTGAGCCTGTGGTTGATCCTGAAACCGGAGAAGTTCTGGCTCAAAAAGGCGATAAGTTAGAACGGAAATTGCTGAATAAAATTATTCCTTATCTGGAAAATCAGGAAGATATGCTGGGCGAAAAACACGTTGAACCTAATGAAGGTGTCTTGGATGATGCCATTCGTCTGCAATCCGTGAAAATCATTGATCCGACAGACCCTGATGGTGAACGGGTGCTTGATGTTATCGGCAATGCGGGTGTTGACCATGACGTTAAGCATATTACACCGGCAGATATTATCTCGTCGCTCAGCTATTTCTTTAATTTGCTGCATCGCGTCGGCGGAACGGATGACATTGACCATTTGGGCAACCGCCGCCTGCGTTCTGTCGGAGAATTGATGCAGAACCAATTCCGCATTGGGCTGTCCCGCATGGAACGTGTTGTGCGTGAACGTATGTCAATTCAGGATACATCAAGTATCACGCCACAGCAGTTGATTAATATACGACCTGTTATTGCGTCAATCAAAGAATTCTTTGGAAGTTCGCAGCTATCACAGTTTATGGATCAGACAAATCCGTTAGGGGAATTGACCCATAAGCGGCGCCTTTCTGCTCTTGGACCCGGGGGATTAACACGTGAACGTGCCGGGTTTGAAGTGCGTGACGTTCACTATTCCCACTACGGTCGCATGTGTCCGATTGAGACACCGGAAGGGCCGAATATTGGTCTGATTAACTCGTTATCCAGTTATGCGAAAGTTAATGCATTCGGGTTCATCGAGACACCTTATCGCCGAGTTGACCCTGAAACAGGACGCGTGACAGGGGAAACAGATTACCTGACTGCAGATGAAGAAGATAATTATATTGTTGCGCAGGCTAACGCCCGATTAAATGAAGACGGCACCTTCGCAGATGAAGAAGTGATTGCACGTTTTCGCGGTGACAACACAGTTGTGCCACGCGAAAAACTCGACTACATGGACGTGTCGCCAAAACAGGTTGTTTCGGCCGCAACGGCATGCATTCCGTTTTTGGAAAACGATGACTCCAACCGTGCGTTAATGGGTGCGAACATGCAGCGGCAGGCAGTACCATTGATGGAACCTGAAGCACCGATTGTCGGAACGGGCATGGAATATGTGTCCGGCAAGGATTCAGGTGCTGCCATTATCTGTCAGAATGAAGGCGTCGTTGAGCATGTCGAAGCAAAAGAAGTCCGCGTCCGCCGTATTTCTGAGGTCGACGGTAAAGAAGTGCAAGGCGACCTGGATGTTTATCGCATGCAGAAATATATCCGCTCCAATCAGGGAACCTGTTATAACCAGCGCCCGATTGTCTCGAAAGGAGATCGTGTGACAAAGGGTGAGATCCTCGCTGACGGTCCATCCATGGAAGATGGCGAATTGGCACTGGGCCGTAATGCATTGGTCGGATTTATGGCGTGGGAAGGCTATAACTATGAAGACGCGGTCATCATGAGTGAACGTATGGTGAAAGATGATGACTTTACGTCAATTCATATTGAGGAATACGAATCAGAGGCCCGGGATACAAAACTCGGACCAGAGGAGATCACACGGGATATCCCGAACGTCGGTGAAGATGCTCTGAAGAACCTTAATGAAAATGGCATTATCCGCATCGGTGCCGAAGTAACAGACGGCGATATTCTGGTGGGCAAAGTAACACCTAAAGGGGTAACTGAACTATCAGCTGAAGAGCGGCTGCTCCATGCCATTTTTGGTGAGAAGGCACGGGAAGTGCGCGACACATCCCTGAAAGTTCCGCATGGCGCCGGTGGCATTGTACTGGAAGTCAAGGTTTTCAACCGTGAAGACGGGGATGAGCTGCCACCAGGTGTGAACCAGCTCGTACGGGTATATATCGTTCAGAAACGGAAGATTTCAGAAGGGGATAAAATGGCGGGAAGACACGGTAACAAAGGTGTTATTTCCAAAATTTTACCTGAAGAAGATATGCCATTCCTGCCTGATGGAACACCTATTGACATGATGCTTAACCCATTGGGTGTGCCATCACGAATGAACATCGGACAGGTGTTTGAACTTCATCTGGGCATGGCGGCCAGAGAGCTTGGACTGCACGTGGCAACACCGGTGTTTGATGGCGCGTCGGAAGAAGATGTATTTGAAACATTGCAGGAAGCAGGCATGTCGCGGGATGCCAAATCAATTCTTTATGATGGCCGGTCGGGTGAGCCATTTGATAACCGGGTGTCTGTCGGTGTCATGTACATGATTAAACTGGCACACATGGTTGATGATAAGCTGCACGCTCGCTCAACTGGTCCATACTCACTTGTAACCCAGCAGCCATTGGGCGGTAAAGCACAATTTGGCGGACAGCGTTTTGGTGAAATGGAAGTTTGGGCACTCGAAGCTTATGGTGCTGCCTATACACTCCAGGAAATTCTGACAGTCAAATCAGACGATGTTGTAGGTCGTGTTAAAGCCTATGAATCAATCGTTAAAGGTGATAATGTAACAGAGCCTGGCGTACCGGAATCGTTTAAAGTTCTGATTAAGGAACTTCAAAGTCTCGGACTTGATGTCAAAATGCTCTCCAGTGATGAGTCAGAGATTGAAATGCGCGAGTTGGAGGAAGAAGAGACACAATCAGCAAGCAAGTTAAACCTGGAAACTGAAGAAAGTTAACAGCATATATGACGCTTGGAGCAGACTGATAACAATGGTTGGATCAGATGAAATCACACGAGACGCCGGTTTCATCTGATCCGTAAATTCGCACATTAATAAGGGAGGTAGGCCCTTGCTGGATGTAAATAATTTTGAGTATATGAAAATCGGGCTGGCATCATCAGAAAAAATTCGCTCATGGTCTTATGGCGAAGTTAAAAAACCGGAGACGATCAACTACCGTACTTTGAAACCGGAAAAAGACGGGCTTTTTTGCGAACGGATATTTGGACCGCAAAAGGACTGGGAGTGCCATTGCGGAAAATATAAACGGGTCCGCTATAAAGGCGTTGTATGTGACCGGTGCGGGGTTGAGGTAACAAAGGCTAAAGTTCGCCGCGAACGTATGGGTCATATTGAATTGGCGGCACCTATATCACACATTTGGTATTTCAAAGGGATTCCAAGTCGTATGGGCCTCGCATTGGATATGTCACCGCGTGCTTTGGAAGAAGTTATTTACTTTGCCGCATACATTGTGACCGAAACGGGTGATACACCGTTAGAAAAGAAACAGCTTCTTTCCGAAAAAGAATACCGTGCCTATTACGAAAAATATGGTAATACATTTAAAGCTCAAATGGGAGCGGAGGCTATCCGCAAACTTCTGCAGGATATCGATCTTGAAAAAGAAGTTGATAGCTTAAAAGAAGAACTGAAAACAGCACAAGGACAGCGCAGAACACGGGCCATTAAACGATTGGAAGTATTAGAGTCATTCCGGAATTCAGGTAATGACACATCCTGGATGGTTCTTGATGTCCTGCCGGTTATACCACCGGAAATTCGCCCAATGGTACAGCTTGACGGTGGACGTTTCGCGACGTCAGACTTGAACGACCTTTATCGGCGCGTCATTAACCGTAATAATCGCCTGAAACGTTTACTGGATCTTGGCGCACCAAGTATCATTGTTCAAAATGAAAAGCGTATGCTGCAGGAATCAGTTGATGCGTTAATCGATAATGGTCGCCGTGGACGTCCGGTGACAGGTCCGGGAAATCGCCCATTGAAGTCTTTGTCACATATGCTGAAAGGAAAACAAGGCCGTTTCCGTCAGAACTTGCTTGGTAAACGTGTCGATTATTCCGGACGTTCTGTTATCGTTGTTGGTCCAAGTCTGAAAATGTATCAATGCGGACTGCCGAAAGAAATGGCGCTGGAATTATTTAAACCGTTTATTATGAAGGTCCTTGTTGAGAAAGGATTTGCCCATAACATCAAATCTGCCAAACGTAAAATTGAACGGGTACACCCCGAAGTATGGGATGTTCTGGAAGAAGTCATCAAAGAACATCCGGTTCTCTTAAACCGTGCACCGACATTGCACCGCTTGGGTATCCAGGCGTTCGAACCAGTCCTTGTTGAGGGTCGTGCTATCCGTCTGCATCCGCTGGTATGTACGGCTTATAACGCTGACTTTGATGGCGACCAAATGGCAGTACACGTACCACTTTCCGCAGAGGCTCAGGCCGAAGCACGCGTTCTGATGCTCGCTGCACAGAACATCCTTAATCCAAAAGATGGCAAGCCGGTTGTAACACCATCACAGGATATGGTTCTGGGTAACTATTATTTGACATTGGAACGCGAGAATGCAATTGGCGAAGGAAGCCGATTTAAGGATACTGATGAAGCGCTGATGGCTTATCAGAATGGCTATGTCCATTTACACTCACGTATTGGAATCAAGGCATCAAGCTTAAATAAAAAGTCGTTTACTGCAGAACAACAAGATCAAATGCTATTGACCACAGTCGGTAAATTGATTTTTAACGAGATTTTGCCGGATTCTTTTCCATATATTAACGAGCCGACCAATGATAATTTGGAAATGGAAACACCGGATAAATATTTTGTTAAGAAGGCAACGAATATTAAGGAAGAGCTGGAAGAGCGCGAACTGGTCTCTCCATTTAAAAAAGGTATATTGGGGGATATCATCGCGGAAGTATTTAAACGGTTCAAGATCAGCGAAACGTCCAAAATGCTTGACCGCATGAAGGACCTCGGCTTCAGGTACTCTACAAAAGCAGGTATGACAGTCGGTGTCTCTGACATTGTCGTGCTGAAAGAGAAAGAAGAGATCCTGGAAGACGCTCAAGCTCAAGTGGATAAAGTATCGAAACAGTTCAGACGTGGTTTAATCACGGATGACGAGCGATATGACAGGGTTATCTCAATATGGTCACAAGCCAAAGACGATATTCAGGAGCGCCTGATGGAATCACTGGATGCACGCAATCCGATCTTTATGATGAGTGACTCAGGGGCAAGGGGTAACGCATCCAACTTCACTCAGTTAGCCGGAATGCGCGGACTGATGGCTAATCCATCAGGTGAAATTATGGAATTGCCGATCAAGTCCAGTTTCCGTGAAGGTCTGACCGTATTAGAGTACTTCATTTCAACACACGGCGCCCGTAAAGGTCTTGCCGATACAGCTCTGAAAACGGCTGACTCCGGCTACTTGACACGTCGTCTTGTTGATGTGGCTCAGGATGTCATTATTCGTGAAGATGACTGTGGCACAGATCGCGGTTTGACGGTTTCAGCATTAAAAGACGGCACTGAAATGATTGAGCCGTTGCTTGACCGCTTAGTCGGACGTACAGTCTTTGAAAACGTAAGTCATCCTGAAACCGGCAGCGTCATGGTCTCGAAGAACGAAATTATTTCTGAAGATCAGGCAAAACAAATCATCGAAGCAGGCATTGAAGAGGTTATCATCCGATCTGCATTCACATGTAATACAAAACATGGCGTCTGCAAAAAATGCTATGGCCGTAATCTGGCTACCGGTGATGAGGTGGAAGTTGGCGAAGCAGTCGGTATTATTGCTGCACAATCCATTGGTGAGCCTGGTACACAGTTAACGATGCGTACCTTCCATACCGGCGGGGTTGCAGGTGATGATATCACACAAGGTCTGCCGCGTATCCAGGAGCTGTTTGAAGCACGTAATCCAAAAGGTCAGTCCGTGATCAGTGAAATCCACGGAACTGTTCAGGAAATAAAAGAAGTGAAAGATAAACAAGAAGTCGTCATCCAGGGTGATGTGGAACAGCGTGCATATCCTGTACCTTATAATGCACGCATGAAAATATCCGAGGGTGATGAAGTAATTGCCGGCCAAGCACTGACAGAAGGTTCTATTGATCCTAAAGAACTCCTCCGTGTGCAAGGCATCGAAGGGGTACAGCAATACCTGCTGCGTGAAGTCCAAAAAGTATATCGTATGCAAGGTGTTGAAATTGGAGATAAACACGTAGAAGTTATGGTACGGCAAATGATGCGCAAAGTTCGTGTTGCCGAATCCGGTGATACGGATGAACTTCCGGGATCATTACTGGAAATTCACCAGTTCAGAGATGCAAACCAGAATATATTGCAGGAAGGAAAACAACCCGCAATCGGCCAACCGGTATTGCTTGGTATTACAAAAGCATCACTGGAAACAGATTCATTCTTATCTGCCGCATCCTTCCAGGAAACGACACGTGTCCTGACAGATGCCGCCATTAAAGGTAAGCGCGATGAATTGCTGGGACTGAAGGAAAATGTTATTATCGGTAAATTGGTTCCTGCTGGTACAGGAATACAGCGTTATCGACAACTTGAAACAGAAGTTGATGAACCGGAAGAAAGTGTTGAAGAGCCTGTGGAGACTGAAGCGATACAGTAAAGTGACGCCGTTCAGCAGGGCGTTTCAATGACTCATGTGCTGGTATCAATCATACGGGAAGACAGAGGGGACTTCAGCAGTTTCCGGAACCCCCGTATGATTGCCATGCCGGCTTAAGCGGGATAAACCGGAAGCACTCGAAAAAATAGTTGAAATAACATTGACAATGTATATTCCGGATGGTAATATATTCAGGGTGCTTCCGATTATATTTGTTACTTTGGAGGATATGCAGATGTCTTATGAAAAAGTGACCCAGTTTCGTTCAGAGCTGGCAATCGGAACGAAACAAACACTTAAGGCAATCAAACACGGTACAGCAAGTGAAGTGTTTATTGCTGATGATGCAGACTGGCAAATCACACAAAAAGTGGAATACTTGGCTCATGAGTCGGGTGTCCCCTGCCACCGTGTGGACTCGAAAAGAAAACTCGGTGTCGCTTGCGGTATTGATGTTGGTGCATCAGCTGTTGCTGTAAAACAATAAAGGTTTTGGCGATTCTTTTCGCGGAAGCTTTGTTTTTTTACAAAAAATGAACCACCTGGATATGTGGTATTACGATAACTATTAAAATGGATAGTTATCCGTGTATGAAATAGTTATTTTAAGAAAGGAGGAAAATACAATGCCTACAATTAATCAGCTTGTACGCAAAGGTCGCGTAAGTAAACCGAAAAGAGCTGAATCCCCTGCATTGAACAAGGGATACAATAGTTTCAAGAAACGATTCACGAATGAAAACGCGCCCCAAAAACGTGGTGTTTGCACCCGGGTTGGTACATTGACACCAAAGAAACCGAACTCTGCACTGCGTAAATATGCACGTGTCCGTTTGTCCAATAATATGGAAGTAACGGCATATATTCCCGGAATTGGACACAATCTCCAGGAACACAGTGTTGTGTTGATTCGCGGCGGACGTGTTAAAGACCTGCCGGGTGTCCGTTATCACATTGTGCGTGGTGCTCTGGACACTGCAGGTGTGGAAGGCCGTGCAAAAGGCCGTTCAAAATATGGTACTAAAAAACCAAAAGCTAAAAAATAATAAGCTTATGTAATAGATTTTTGCGAAAGGAGGGGAATATATGCCACGTAAAGGTCCAGTACCAAAACGAGATGTATTGCCGGATCCGCTTTACAATTCAAAATTAGTCACCCGTTTAATCAACCAGATTATGATTGACGGAAGACGGGGAAAAGCACAAAAAATTCTCTATAACGCATTTGCCCTGGTTTCGGAAAGAAGCGGGCAGGACGCAATGGAGGTTTTTGAACAAGCAATGAAAAACGTTATGCCTGTCCTGGAAGTTCGGGCACGCCGTGTAGGTGGCTCAAACTACCAGGTACCGATGGAGGTCCGCCCTGAGCGTCGCCAGGCACTAGGCTTACGTTATATTGTTAACTACTCACGTCTCCGCGGAGAAAAAACGATGGAAGAGCGTCTTGCCAACGAAATTCTTGATGCTTCGAATAATACCGGAGCGTCTGTTAAAAGACGTGAGGAATTACACAAGATGGCCGAGGCAAACAAAGCTTTTGCCCACTATCGCTGGTAATTATATTAAAATACAAGCTTTCAAGAGAAAGGAGAAGAATACATGGCTAGAGAGTTCTCCTTGGAAAAGACGCGTAACATTGGTATTATGGCTCACATTGATGCAGGAAAAACCACTACTACCGAGCGTATTCTTTTCTATACAGGACGTATTCACAAAATTGGTGAAACCCATGAAGGTGCTTCTCAGATGGATTGGATGGAGCAGGAACAGGATCGCGGTATAACGATTACTTCTGCTGCAACCACTGCCCAATGGAAAAATCACCGTATAAACATTATTGATACACCGGGACACGTGGATTTCACAGTTGAAGTTGAACGTTCTTTGCGTGTTCTTGACGGTGCGGTGACAGTACTTGATGCCCAATCAGGTGTCGAGCCGCAGACAGAAACAGTATGGCGTCAGGCGACAACATACGGTGTACCGCGAATTGTCTTCGTTAACAAGATGGATAAAGTTGGTGCAGACTTCTTGTATTCAACCAACACATTGAAAGAACGTCTTGGTGCTAACGCCCATGCCGTTCAACTGCCAATCGGCGCCGAAGATAATTTTGAAGGTATTATTGACCTGATCACAATGCAGGCCTATTATTACGAAGATGAACTGGGAACACGTGCAGACGCCCGTGAAATTCCTGAAGATTATAAAGCAAAGGCCGAAGAATTGCGCGGCGAATTGATTGAAGCTGTAGCGGAAGTTGATGAAGACCTCATGATGCAGTATCTCGAAGGAGAGGAAATTTCCGAAGAGGATCTGAAAAAAGCAATCCGTACAGCAACATTGAATGTTGAATTTTATCCGGTATATTGCGGTTCAGCATTTAAAAACAAAGGTGTGCAACTGGTATTGGATGGTGTTATTGACTATCTCCCGGCACCAACGGATGTACCACCGATTGAAGGTTTTGACCCTGTTACGGAAGAGGAAACAACACGTCCGTCTGACGATAATGCGCCTTTTTCAGCATTGGCATTTAAAGTTATGACAGATCCGTATGTAGGTAAACTGACATTCTTCCGGGTATACTCCGGCACATTGGATGCGGGCTCATATGTTAAAAACTCCGCCAAAGATAAACGGGAACGTGTAGGACGAATCCTGCAAATGCACGCCAATTCCCGCGAGGAAATCAAGACGGTCCATGCCGGTGAAATTGCAGCGGGTGTAGGTCTGAAAGATACGTCGACCGGGGAAACCCTATGTGATGAAAAGGATCTTGTCATTCTTGAGTCCATGGACTTTCCAGACCCGGTTATCTCTGTTGCCATTGAACCTAAAACAAAAGCCGATCAGGATAAAATGGCTATTGCATTGGGCAAACTGGCAGAAGAAGACCCTACATTCAAGACGGAAACCGATGAAGAAACCGGTCAGACTATCATCTCTGGTATGGGTGAATTGCACCTGGATGTTATTGTTAATCGTCTGAAGGCTGAGTTCAAAGTCGAAGCACAGGTTGGCGCACCACAAGTGGCTTACCGTGAAACATTCCGTGAATCTGCTGAGGTTGAAGGGAAATTTATCCGTCAATCCGGTGGACGTGGACAATACGGTCACGTTTGGGTTAGGTTTGAACCAAATGATGAAGGTGCAGGCTACGAATTCGAGAATAAAATTGTCGGTGGTGTTGTACCGCGTGAATATATCCCATCTGTTGATGCAGGTATTCAGGAATCAATGGAAAGTGGTGTATTAGCGGGTTATCCGCTTATTGATGTTAAGGCAACGTTATTTGACGGAACCTACCACGATGTCGACTCAAACGAAATGGCTTTCAAAATAGCTGGCTCAATGTCACTCAGGGAAGCCAAAGCGAAATGTAAACCGGTTCTGCTTGAGCCGATGATGAGAGTAGATATAATTATTCCTGAAGAATACATGGGTGATATCATGGGTGATGTGACATCACGCCGTGGTCGTGTAGAAGGTATGGAACCACGCGGACCGGCACAACTTGTCAAGGCGTTTGTGCCGCTGGCCGAAATGTTTGGTTATGCAACATCCTTACGTTCTAACACGCAAGGACGTGGAACCTTCACCATGCATTTTGATCATTATGAAGAAGTGCCTAAAAGCATCTCTGAAGAAATTATCAAGAAAAATGCAGGAGAATAATTGATTTTTTCCTTAATCTGACGTATAACTTTTATTGAAGGCTAAGAATAGACTTTAACGGTTTATTCTTGCCTGTCAATAAACTTAAAAATAATTTCATTTATATTAAAGGAGGAACTATACATGTCTAAAGAAAAATTTGACCGCTCGAAAGATCACGTGAATATTGGGACTATTGGACACGTTGACCATGGTAAAACGACATTGACTGCAGCTATCTCAACGACATTGCATAAGCAATCCGGCGAAGGTACTGCAATGGCCTATGACCAAATTGACGCTGCGCCAGAAGAAAAGGAACGCGGGGTTACAATCAATACTTCCCACGTGGAGTATGAAACAGAGGCCCGTCACTATGCTCATATTGACGCTCCTGGACATGCTGACTATGTTAAAAACATGATCACTGGTGCTGCTCAAATGGACGGTGCTATTCTGGTTGTATCAGCAGCTGATGGCCCAATGCCACAGACTCGTGAGCACATCCTGCTTTCTCGTAACGTTGGTGTTCCGGCGATTGTTGTATTCCTTAACAAGGTTGATATGGTTGACGACGAAGAGCTGCTTGAACTTGTTGAAATGGAAGTGCGTGATCTTCTGACTGAATATGACTTCCCTGGAGACGATATTCCGGTTGTTAAAGGTTCTGCTCTGAAAGCACTTGAAGGCGAAGAAGAACACGAAGAAAAAATCCACGAACTGATGGCAGCGGTTGATGAGTACATCCCAACTCCTGCGCGTGATCATGACAAGCCATTCATGATGCCTGTTGAGGACGTATTCTCAATCACTGGCCGTGGTACTGTTGCGACTGGCCGTGTTGAACGCGGAACAGTTAAAGTTGGTGACGAAGTTGAAGTCGTTGGTCTTGCTGAAGACTCACGGAAAACAACAGTTACTGGTGTGGAAATGTTCCGTAAGCTGCTTGACTATGCTGAAGCAGGTGACAACATTGGTGCACTTCTTCGCGGTGTTTCCCGTGAAGACATCAACCGAGGACAGGTTTTGGCTAAACCAGGTTCAATCACACCGCACACGAACTTTAAAGCAGAAGTTTATGTTCTGTCTAAAGACGAAGGTGGCCGTCATACACCATTCTTCGCTAACTACCGTCCGCAGTTCTACTTCCGTACAACTGACGTGACTGGTGTCATCACACTTCCGGAAGGTGTTGAAATGGTAATGCCTGGTGACAACATCGAAATGGAAGTTGAATTGATTTCATCTATCGCCGTTGAAGATGGTACACGTTTCTCTATCCGTGAAGGCGGACGTACTGTTGGATCAGGCGTTGTAACTGAAATTCAAAAATAAACAATAAGTTTCATAAAAAAACAGGCAGCGTGACGTCACTGCCTGTTTTTTTATGTAAAAATCATAAACCATAATCAAAGACTATGAATGATTTTTTAACGAAAGTTACTTCCAGCGGTGTTGTTGACTTTAACACAAAACCCATAAACTGCGATGTAGAGTGCAGGGCTTTGGGCAACACTATCAGCATCAAGCATATTTCCGGAGCGGTGTCATAGCACTCAAATTTTTCACTGTGTCGCAGTTCATCTCAACTCCGACGTGGCAAAAAGTTTGTGAAAATAGACTAAGTGAAAATTGATTGCAAAAAAACCTCTCCAACCCTTGCAATCAAGCCGTTATGCATGTATAATACACAAATGTGCAATCTCATTGGTGTGCGAATCAGGGATTGCATTGACCACACATTTTTTGTATACTATTAATGTTGGTCAAAAAAGCGATGAAGTGAAAGGTTGTTGATACACCCGGCCCCTTTGCCATGGCGGGCTATCAAGAAATTTTCATGGAGCAGTTCTATTATAAAATAGGCGTAAAGGAGGGAAAATAATGGCAAAAGAGAAGATCAGAATTCGGTTAAAAGCGTATGATCATCGCATTTTAGATCAGTCTTCAGAGAAAATTGTGGACACTGCCAAACGTTCCGGCGCTAATGTTTCCGGACCAATACCATTGCCAACAGAAAAATCTGTTTACACGGTGTTGCGTGCGACACATAAGTTTAAAGATGCCCGGGAACAGTTTGAAATGCGTACTCATAAACGTTTGATCGATATCGTAAACCCAACACCGCAAACAGTCGATTCGCTGATGCGTCTTGACCTGCCATCCGGTGTTGACATTGAAATTAAGTTATAAAATACCTGAAAATTATAGGAGGTGTAACGGATGACGAAAGGAATCTTAGGCCGCAAAATCGGCATGACACAACTCTTTTCAGAAGAGGGTGAACTAACACCGGTAACTGTCATTCAAGCTGAGCCTAACGTTGTTCTCCAAAAAAGAACGCTGGAAAACGACGGCTACGAAGCATTACAACTCGGTTTTGCAGATAAAAAGGAATCACGTACAAACAAAGCGGAAAAAGGTCATGCTGAAAAAGCAAACACAACCCCTAAGCGCTACGTTCGTGAAATCCGTCACGCAAGCCCTGATGAATATGAAGTTGGTCAGGAAGTAAGCGTTGATGCTTTTGAGGCTGGCGACAAAATAGATGTGACAGGAACGACGAAAGGGAAAGGTTTCCAAGGTGCCATCAAACGCCATGGACAGGGGCGTGGACCGGAAACACACGGCTCACATTTTCATAGAAAGCCGGGTGCATTGGGCGATATTAACTCAATGCGTGTTTTCAAGGGTCAGACAATGCCTGGTCAAATGGGCGGCAAACAAGTTACCATTCAAAACCTTGACGTTGTAAAAGTAGATCCTGAACGAAATCTATTATTGATCAAAGGAAACATTCCTGGTGCAAAAAAATCTTACGTCAAAGTAACGAGTGCCATAAAGGCTAACTAATCATACACACGAAGGGAGGATAGGTCATGCCTAAAGTAGCACTATTAAAACAAGACGGGTCTCAAGCCGGAGACGTTGAATTGAATGATTCCGTATTTGGCATTGAGCCTAACACACATGTATTGCATGAAGCTGTTGTTATGCAGCGTGCGTCATTGCGCCAAGGCACACATGATGTGAAGAACCGCGGAGAAGTAAGAGGCGGGGGACGCAAACCGTGGCGTCAAAAAGGCACGGGCCGCGCTCGTCATGGTTCCATTCGTTCACCGCAATGGGTAGGTGGCGGAACTGTTTTTGGTCCAACACCACGCAGCTATAGTTACAAGATGCCGAAAAAAGTTCGCCGTTTAGCACTTAAATCAGCATTCTCTTCAAAAGTACAAGAAGATAACCTGGTTGTTTTGGAAGACATTACAATCGATGCGCCAAAGACAAAAGAAGTCGTGCAAATGCTTGAAGCACTGAATGTCGATACAAAAGTACTGATTGTAACAGCTGACAGAATTGATAATGTTATCCGTTCAGCAAACAACCTTCCAAATGCACATGTGCTGACAGTAAATGAAGTGAGTGTATTAGACTTGCTGAAGCATGACAAGCTGGTCATCACAAAAGATGCAGCTGAAAAAGCCGGGGAGGTGCTTGCACAATGAAAGATCCACGTGATATCCTAAGGCGCCCTGTTATAACAGAACATTCTGCCGACCAGATGGCAGAGAAGAAATATACGTTTGAAGTCGAGCCAAAGGCAAACAAGACCGAAATCAAACATGCTGTTGAGCTTGTCTTTGATGTTACAGTCGAACGTGTCAATACAATGAACATTAAAGGTAAATTTAAGCGGATGGGCCGTTATGGCGGCTTTCGTCCAGACCGTAAAAAAGCAATTGTACAGCTTTCAGAAGACAGTAAAGAACTGGACTTTTTTGAAGGCTAACTAACAGATAAGAGAAGGAGGGAAAACGATGGCGATCAAAAAGTTTAAACCAACGTCAAATGGTCATCGTATTATATCCGGATCGGACTTTGCAGAAATTACCACAGATTCTCCGGAAAAATCCCTGTTAAGTCCTGTCCATAGACGCGGCGGACGTAATAACTCGGGAAAAATGACAGTTCGTCATCAAGGCGGCGGCCATAAGCGTCAATATCGTATCATTGACTTTAAACGCGACAAAGATGGAATACCAGGACGCGTTGCTACGATTGAATATGATCCAAACCGTACTGCCAACATCGCATTAATCCATTATGCAGATGGGGAAAAACGGTATATCCTGGCTCCAAAAGGACTGAAAACCGGTCAACAGATTAAGTCTGGTGAAGATGCCGATATCAAACTTGGAAATGCTAAGAAATTAAAAGATATTCCGGTTGGTACGATTGTTCATAATGTTGAACTGAAGCCGGGGCACGGTGGTCAGCTCGTACGTTCGGCAGGTGCTGAGGCACAAGTACTCGGACGCGAAGGTAAATACACGTTAGTTCGTCTGACCTCAGAAGAAGTGCGTTTGATATTGTCTGAATGCCGCGCTACAATCGGCCAAGTCGGGAACATCGAAAACGAACTGATCCGGATTGGTAAAGCTGGCCGGTCACGCTGGTTAGGCAAGCGCCCAACTGTCCGCGGAACAGTTATGAACGCTTACGATCACCCGCATGGCGGTGGTGAAGGTAAGTCATTCATCGGCCTTAAAGCACCCGTGTCACCTTGGGGACAGCCGTCAATTGGTTACAAAACCCGCAAACGCAACAAACCGACTAATAAGTATATTGTGCGTGGTCGCAAACGTAAAAAATAATCGTCTACTCTGACGGGAGATAGAACCGTCGCTAATTGCGAAAGGAGGTTTATCCATGGGTCGAAGCTTGAAAAAAGGACCTTTTGCAGATGACCATCTCATGAAAAAAGTTGAAAGCTTAAATGAGGATAATAAGAAGCAAGTCATTAAAACCTGGTCACGCCGCTCAACGATTTTTCCTAATTTTGTCGGACATACCATCGCTGTTTATGACGGACGCAAACATGTACCCGTCTATGTAACAGAGGATATGGTTGGTCATAAATTGGGTGAATTTGCTCCAGGCCGTACGTTCAAAGGGCATGCAGGTAATGACAGGAAAACAAAACGCTAATGAGAGGAGGCACTCTACATGCAAGCAAAAGCCGTTGCAAAATCAGTTCGTATTGCTCCTCGTAAAGTTCGGTTAGTTGTAGATTTGATTCGAGGAAAAGAAGTTGGAGAAGCAATTGCTATTTTGCGTCATACACAACGTGGCGCTTCACCGGTTGTCGAAAAGGTTATCAATTCAGCTATTGCGAATGCTGAGCACAACTATGAAATGGAACCGGACAACTTGGTTATTTCGGAAGCCTTCGTCGATGAAGGTGTTACATTGAAACGTTTCCGTCCAAGAGCTCAGGGACGCGCAAGTCAAATCAACAAACGCACCAGCCACGTGACCGTCGTGGTATCAGAAAAAGAGGAGGGATAATAAGTGGGTCAAAAAGTAAATCCGAATGGTCTTCGCGTCGGCGTTATCCGTGATTGGGAATCGAAATGGTATGCCGGCAATGACTATGCAGACTTATTGCATGAAGATATTAAAATCAGAGAATACCTGGAAAACCGCCTGCAGACAGCAGCAGTTTCCAAAATTGATATTGAACGTGCTGCCAACCGAGTGAACATCACAATCCATACCGGCAAACCGGGAATGGTTATCGGTAAGGGCGGATCCGAAGTGGAAGCACTGAGAAAATCGTTGAACAGTCTGACAGGTAAACGGGTTCACATTAACATTGTGGAAATCAAGAACGTTGACTTGGATGCCACATTGGTTGCTGAGAACATTGCCCGTCAACTGGAAAACCGTATTTCATTCCGCCGTGCACAGAAACAATCCATCCAACGCACCATGCGCGGAGGAGCAAAAGGGATTAAAACGCAAGTGTCCGGACGGCTGGGCGGTGCTGATATTGCCCGTGTTGAACATTATAGTGAAGGAACCGTTCCATTGCACACGCTTCGTGCTGATATTGACTTCGGAACAGCAGAAGCAGACACAACTTACGGTAAACTGGGTGTCAAAGTGTGGATCTATCGTGGAGAAGTCCTTCCAACAAATGAGAATTTAAGGAAGGGGGGACATTGCATTATGTTTAATGCCTAAACGTGTTAAATATCGTAAAGAACACGTGGCCGCATGAAAGGCCAAGCTAAAGGTGGAACAACAGTCGCTTTTGGTGAATACGGACTGCAGGCTGTCGAACCAACCTGGATCACAAGCCGCCAAATTGAGGCAGCTCGTATTGCCATGACACGTTACATGAAACGTGGCGGTAAAGTCTGGATTAAAATATTCCCTGACAAACCATATACTGCAAAGCCCCTTGAAGTCCGTATGGGTTCTGGTAAAGGTGCCCCTGAAGGCTGGGTAGCAGTAGTGAAACCAGGAAAAATCATGTTTGAAATCGCAGGTGTATCAGAGGAAGTGGCACGTGAAGCACTACGTTTGGCTTCTCATAAACTGCCGATTAAAACAAAGTTTGTAAAACGTGAGGAAATTGGTGGTGAATCAAATGAAAGCTAATGAGATTAGAGAATTAACCACTGCCGAAATTGAACAAAAAGTCAAATCATTAAAGGAAGAATTATTTAATTTACGCTTTCAACTGGCAACCGGTCAATTGGAAAACACTGCACGCATCGGTGAAGTCAAAAAATCAATTGCCCGCATGAAAACCGTCGTACGTCAACGCGAACTAAGCGTAAACAATTAACCTGAGAGGAGGTTAGTCTCAAATGAGTGAACGTAATAATCGTAAAGTATACACTGGCCGTGTCGTATCAGATAAAATGGATAAGACCATTACTGTTGTAGTTGAGACGTATAAGTTCCATCAGTTGTACGGCAAGCGTGTCAAATATTCAAAGAAATTCAAGACACATGATGAAAACAATCAAGCTAAAAAAGGCGACGTTGTTAAAATCATGGAAACCCGTCCGCTATCAGCTACTAAACGTTTCCGTCTGGTTGAAATCGTTGAAGAAGCGGTCATTATCTAATTAAAGTTCGCTCGGAAGTTGTCCGAAGGGAGGTTACAACGATATGATTCAACAAGAAACCAATTTGAAGATTGCAGATAACTCTGGTGCTCGTGAAGTAAAGACGATTAAGGTTTTAGGCGGATCAGGAAGAAAAACTGCCAATATCGGTGATGTCGTTGTTTGCACGGTAAAACAGGCAACACCAGGGGGCGTTGTTAAGAAAAATGAAGTTGTCAGAGCCGTTATTGTTCGCACGAAATCCGGTGTACGCCGCAATGATGGATCGTATATTCGTTTTGATGAAAATGCTGCCGTTATCGTTCGTGATGATAAAGGCCCGCGGGGCACTCGTATTTTTGGACCGGTTGCGCGTGAACTACGTGATGCCAAATTCATGAAAATCGTATCTCTGGCACCGGAAGTATTATAAGCAATAATGAAAAGCCTTGTAGGGAGGTGCGTCAAACATGCATGTAAAAAAAGGTGACAAAGTTAAAGTAATCTCCGGTAAAGACCGTGGCAAAGAAGGAACAATCCTGGAAGCATATCCCAAAAAAGAACGTGTTTTAGTCGAAGGGATTAATATGATCAAGAAACACGCAAAGCCTTCACAGGATAATCCGCAAGGCGGTATTCTTAACCAGGAAGCAGCTATTCATGTTTCTAATGTCATGTTAATTGATCCGAAATCCGGTGAGCCGACCCGCATCGGGTATGAAGATCGTGATGGAGGCAAAGTCCGCATTGCCAAAAAATCCGGAGAAGCATTAGATAAATAGTCCATAGGCGAAAGGAGGGCTCTCGTAATGAACGAATTGAAACAAAAATATAAGGATGACGTAATGCCATCTTTGATGAATAAATTTGAGTATGATTCTGTAATGCAAGCGCCGACCATTGAGAAGATCGTCATTAATATGGGCGTTGGCGATGCAGTTCAAAATTCAAAAGCACTGGATAATGCAGTCGAGGAACTTGCATTGATTTCCGGACAAAAACCAGTCGTGACCCGTGCTAAGAAATCAATTGCCGGATTCCGTCTTCGTGAGGGAATGCCAATTGGAGCCAAAGTGACACTCAGAGGCGATCGGATGTATGAGTTTTTGCAAAAGCTGATTGGCGTATCACTTCCACGTGTCCGTGACTTCCGCGGTATTTCCAACAAAGCATTTGATGGGCGCGGCAACTACACATTAGGCATAAAAGAACAACTGATTTTCCCGGAAATTAATTACGATAAAATAAGCAAGGTCCGTGGTATGGATATTGTTATCGTAACAACATCCAATACGGATGAAGAAGCGCGTGAATTGCTGACTCAGCTCGGCATGCCTTTCCAGAAATAAATTAAGGAGGGAAAATCATGGCTAAAAAAGCAATGATTGCGAAACAAAAGAAACCGCAAAAGTTTAAAGTGCGCGAGTATACAAGATGCGAACGATGTGGCCGTCCACATTCCGTCCTCCGCAAATTCAAACTATGCCGTATTTGTTTCCGTGAACTAGCCTATAAAGGTCAAATTCCTGGCGTTAAAAAAGCAAGCTGGTAAACCCCGATTCGGGAAGGAGGTAATGTAGTAATGGTTATGACAGATCCAATTGCAGATATGCTGACTCGTATTCGTAATGCCAACATGGTACGGCATGAAAAATTAGAGCTTCCGGCTTCCAACTTAAAGAAAGAAATCGCTGATATCCTGAAACGTGAAGGATTTGTACGTGATTATGAGTTCGTTGAAGATACCAAACAGGGAATTCTGCGTTTATTCCTGAAGTACGGGGCAAATGATGAACGAGTTATCACAGGTATCAAACGTATTAGTAAGCCTGGATTGCGTGTTTATGCAAAAGCCGATGAAGTGCCTCGTGTACTGAATGGTTTAGGTATTGCTATCGTATCCACATCAAATGGCGTACTTTCCGACAAAGAAGCACGCACACAAGCTGTGGGCGGCGAAGTACTGGCATATGTTTGGTAATTTAAACTTTTAAGACAGGAGGTGTATGGAATGTCCCGTATCGGACTGAAACCGTTGGAAATTCCTGAGGGTGTAGACGTTCACCTTGATGGAAATACCATTACCGTGAAAGGCCCAAAAGGTGAATTAACCCGGAATTTCAACCAGGATATGAAAATCAATATAGAAGATAATATACTGACCGTTGAACGCCCGAGTGATCATAAAGAGTACCGTCAATTGCACGGAACAACCCGCAGCATGATTGCAAACATGGTAGAGGGTGTCCATAAAGAATTTGAAAAGGCTCTTGAAATCACCGGAGTTGGGTATCGTGCCCAGAAGCAAGGCGATAAAGTCGTTGTCAATGCAGGTTATTCACACCCTGTTGAAATTGAACCGGTCGAAGGTATTGAAATCGACGTTCCACAAAACACGAGAGTAACCGTAAAGGGTATTGATAAAGAATTAGTCGGCGCAGTTGCTGCAAAAATTCGTGCAATCAGACCACCTGAGCCTTATAAAGGAAAAGGTATCAGCTACGAAAACGAATATGTACGCCGCAAAGAAGGTAAAACTGCTAAGTAAGGTGAGTTAGGGAGCAGAAAGGAGTGACCTGGATGATTACAAAACCTGACAGAAACGATGTACGCAAAAAAAGACATGTGCGCGTTCGCAAAACTGTTTTTGGCACAGAAGAACGCCCACGTCTCAATGTGTACCGTTCAAATAAACACATTTATGCACAATTGATTGATGACGTTGCTGGAGCCACTGTCGCAAGTGCTTCGACCAATGATAATGCATTAAACCTGGAATCAACAGGTAATGTAGAGGCAGCTGAACAAGTAGGCGAATTAGTTGCAAAACGTGCCCGGGATAAAGGTTATAAAGCCGTTGTATTTGATCGTGGAGGCTATCTTTATCATGGACGCATCAAAGCATTGGCAGATGCTGCTCGCGAAACCGGACTGGAATTTTAATTGTGAAGTAAAGGAGGGACATAGATGCATACTAGCATTGATCCAAACAAATTAGATCTTGAAGAACGTGTTGTTGCGATTAACCGTGTTGCTAAAGTTGTAAAAGGTGGACGTAATTTCCGCTTTGCCGCATTGGTTGTGGTTGGCGATAAAAATGGTCATGTCGGTTTTGGAACCGGAAAAGCCAAAGAAGTACCGGAAGCTATTAAAAAAGCAGTAGACGATGCAAGGAAAAATCTGATTGAGGTACCAATTGTCGGAACAACAATTCCACACCAAATCCATGGACAATACGGTTCAGGAAATGTACTGATGAAACCAGCTACAGAAGGTACGGGAGTTATCTCCGGCGGTCCTGTGCGTGCTATCCTGGAACTTGCGGGTGTTAACGATATCCTGACAAAATCACTTGGATCCAACACACCAATTAACATGATTCGTGCAACATTAAATGGTTTATCAAATCTAAAAACGGCAGAAAACGTAGCTAAACTACGCGGCAAATCTGTAGAAGAACTGTTAGGATAAGGAGGGAATAACAATGTCTAAACAATTAGAGATCACCCTCACGCGCAGTGTTATCGGCCAATCGGAAGGACAGCGTCAGACTGTCCATTCACTGGGTTTGAAGAAAATTCGTCAATCCGTCGTACGTGAAGACACACCAGCCGTACGTGGTATGATCGATAAAGTATCTCATCTGGTTGCGGTTAAAGAAGTGTCATAATCTTAAAGCGGAAGAGGAGGTGCACACTATGAAACTTCATGAACTAAAGTCATCTGAAGGAAGTCGTAAAAAACGCAATCGTGTTGGCCGCGGAATGTCCTCCGGCAGTGGCAAGACATCCGGCAGAGGCCATAAAGGGCAAAAAGCACGTGAAGGCGGTAATACCCGCCCAGGCTTTGAAGGCGGACAAATGCCTTTGTTCCAGCGCTTGCCAAAACGCGGATTTACCAATGTTCACCGTAAGGAATTCGCTATAGTCAACTTAGATGCTTTAAATCGTTTTGAAGAGGGCACGGAAATTACTCCTGAGCTATTACTTGATGAAGGTGTCGTCAGCAAACCGAAATCTGGCATTAAAGTGCTTGGAAGAGGTAATGTTGAAAAGAAATTCACTGTAAAAGCTCATAAGTTCTCTGCTTCAGCGAAAGAAGCAATTGAGGCAGCGGGCGGTCAAACAGAGGTGGTTTAATGTTCCGTACAATCTCCAATTTAATGCGAGTACAAGATATCAGACGGAAGATTATATTCACATTATTAATGTTAATTGTTTTCCGTCTTGGTACGTTTATTCCGGTACCATATACAAATAGAGAAGCTATTGATTTTATGAACCAGCAAAATGTTTTCGGTTTTTTGAACACATTTGGCGGTGGGGCACTGCAGAACTTCTCCATTTTCGCAATGGGGATTATGCCTTACATTACAGCGGCCATCATTATGCAGCTTCTGCAGATGGATGTTGTGCCAAAGTTCGCTGAATGGAAAAAGCAAGGCGATATGGGTCGTAAAAAGATAGCCCAGGTTACCCGTTATGGAACGGTTATACTTGCATTTGTCCAGGCGATTGCAATGTCGATCGGCTTTAATGCGATGGCTGGCGGCATGCTGATAAGCGATCCGAGTGTCTGGAAGTTCCTTATAATTGCCATCATACTGACAAGCGGGACAACATTTTTGATGTGGCTTGGTGAACAGATCACAGCGAATGGTGTTGGCAACGGCATTTCCATTCTCATTTTTGCTGGTATTGTGGCAGCAGTTCCGAATGGTGTCAATCAATTATACAGCCAGTATTTCGTTGATGCCGGTGACGAGTTGTTCATTAACATTGTCATTGTCGCATTAATAGCATTGGTAGTCGTGGCAGTTACTGTCGGTGTTATCTTCATCCAACAGGCACTGCGCAAAATACCAATCCAATATGCCAAAAAACTGGTCAATCGTTCACCAGTGGGTGGCCATTCGACTCATTTACCGTTAAAAGTGAATGCTGCGGGGGTTATCCCGGTAATCTTTGCAATTGCATTTATTATTGCACCCCGAACGGTTGCCGGACTTTTTGAAGGAAATGAGATTGCAGCTACAGTCGAAACGATTTTTGATTATACCCAGCCGGTTGGGATGGTCATCTATGTCGGACTGATTATCGCGTTTACGTATTTCTATACATTTGTTCAGGTCAATCCCGAACAAATGGCGGAAAACCTGCAAAAACAAGGTGGATATATTCCAGGTATACGTCCTGGCAGGAATACAGAGACCTATCTTACACGTGTTATGTACCGCTTAACATTTGTAGGGGCACTCTTTTTAGCGGCAGTTTCTGTATTGCCTATCATATTAGGCGGTCTTGCAAATCTGCCTCAAGCAGTACAAATCGGCGGCACGAGCTTACTGATCGTTGTAGGTGTTGCCCTGCAGACGATGAAACAGCTGGAAAGCCAGCTGGTAAAACGCCACTATACAGGTTTTATCAAGTAACCAAAGCTGCCAATGAGAGCGAGGGGAAAATTGTTGAATTTAATCTTGATGGGTCTGCCGGGTGCCGGTAAAGGAACACAGGCAGAGAAAATAAATGAAACATATCACATCCCTCATATTTCAACAGGAGATATGTTCCGTTTAGCGATTAAGGAAGGAACTGAACTCGGCAGGAAGGCTAAAGAATATATGGATCAGGGTGAACTTGTTCCAGATGATGTTACAATAGGAATCGTAAAAGAACGTCTGAATAAAGACGACTGTAAAGACGGATTCTTATTGGATGGTTTTCCGCGAACGATTGCACAGGCGAAAAGCTTACAATCCTTACTGGACGAAATGAACACATCCATTGATTATTGTCTGCATGTCGATGTACCTGAAGAAAATCTGGTTGAGCGTCTTACTGGCCGAAGAGTTTGCCAGACATGCGGGGCAACTTATCATGTGATCTACAACCCTCCGGAACAAGAGGGGATATGTGATAATGACGGTTCCAAATTGATACAGCGTGAAGATGACCAGGCTGATACAGTGAAAAACCGTCTGGACGTCAACATGGAGCAGACGAAGCCTTTACTGGATTTCTATGATAATAAAGGATATCTTGTAACCATCAATGGTGATCAGGAAATTGACCACGTGTTTCAGGATATTCAATCAGCAATCGAAGAATAAACTTTCCGGCCGTATTGAATGGATGCAATCCTGCACACTTAACGATATAATGGGTGCTGTGGGTTATTTATAACAACCTTTGCACTATCCGGTATTAAAATCACATGAATTGATAATGAGGTCCGTGAATCATCGGATGGCATTATTATAAAATTCAAAGCCTAAGTGAAGGTGATCGTTGTTGAACGAGAATGATTCGGTTCCGCGAATAGGTCAAGTTGTTCGTATTTTGCAAGGACGCGAAGCAGGGCAATATGCGCTTGTTCTAAAATTGATTGATGATCGGTATGTCCTGCTTGCAGATGGGGAAAAACGTAAATATGATCGACCAAAGAAAAAGAATCTGCATCATATTGAAGTTATGGATTATATATCTCCGGAAGTCCAAAACAGCCTTCTAGAAACTGGTCGTGTCACAAATGGCAAATTGCGTTTTGCCATAACTAAATTCATGAATGAAATTGTGACTGATTTTAAGAAGGGAGACAGGCGCGATGGCTAAAGATGATGTAATTGAAGTGGAAGGTACCGTAACCGAAACGTTACCGAACGCTATGTTTAATGTGGAACTGGAAAACGGTCATACGGTATTAGCCCATGTTTCCGGCAAAATTCGTATGCATTTCATCCGCATTTTACCTGGTGATAAAGTGACGGTAGAACTTTCGCCGTATGACTTAACCAAAGGACGAATTACGTACCGTTATAAATAACTTTTTTAGAGCTCCGATATAAAAGGAGGTAAAGATGATGAAAGTCAGAGCATCTGTAAAACCAATTTGTGAAAAATGCAAAGTCATTAAACGAAAAGGCAAATTAATGGTGATTTGCGATAATCCAAAACACAAGCAGAAACAAGGCTAGGAAAACCCGCTGTTCACGGATTTTCCAGAAGTCAGAGATAAGAGGTCGGATTGGATCAAATCGGCGAAAGAGCCGATTTGTGGATAATAAAAAAACAGGAGGTGCTAGAAAACTATGGCACGTATTGCAGGTATTGATATCCCACGTGATAAACGTGCGGTTATTTCACTAACCTATATTCATGGAGTCGGAAAAAGCACTGCTCAGGAACTTCTTAAAGAAGCAGGCGTTCCGGAAGACACGCGTGTACGCGACCTGACAGAAGATGAATTGAGCAGCATCCGTAAAGCAATCGGTGATTATACGGTTGAAGGTGATCTCCGTCGTGAAACATCCCTTAACATTAAGCGCCTGATTGAAATTGGGTCTTACAGAGGTATCAGACACCGCCGGGGATTGCCATTGCGTGGTCAAAAAACGAAAAACAACTCACGCACACGCAAAGGTCCGCGCCGTACACAGGCTAACAAAAGATAGTAAAGGAGGGTAATCATTAATGGCACGGAAACAAAATACAACACGCAAGCGCCGCGTGAAAAAGAATGTCGATACGGGTGTTGCACATATCCGTTCCACATTCAATAACACAATCGTAACCATTACAGATGTAAAAGGAAATTCTATTGGATGGAGCTCTGCAGGTGCGCTTGGCTTTAAAGGTTCCCGTAAGTCAACACCATTCGCTGCACAAATGGCTGCAGAAACGGCTGCCAAAAATGCGGTCGATAACGGTATGAAATCATTGGAAGTAACGGTTAAAGGACCTGGAGCCGGCCGTGAAGCAGCAATTCGTTCATTGCAGGCAGCCGGACTTGATGTTACAGCAATTCGTGACTTAACACCAGTCCCGCATAATGGCTGCCGCCCGCCAAAACGTCGTCGTGTATAAGACTCGTGTATAGAATTTGTCACCCTGTCTATAATGGGTTATGATAGCTAAATATGAATTTTCGAACCATGAGACTCGACCGGGTTTTTAAACAGCTATTAAACATGTAATAAGGAGTTTATATTCCTTTTGATTAAACCTGAAACAACAAGACAGAGGCAAAGTCGTATTAAGAATGTTTTAGTGCAGAAACGCCAACTGCCTGTTCGGGGAATTTCGGTTAGACACTGATGGCCGTCTAACCGGGATTTCGACGTTTTAAAGGAGGGTTTTATAGTATGATCGAAATTGAAAAGCCGGGAATAGAAACGGTAGAGATCACCGATGATGCTACATTTGGGAAGTTCGTCGTCGAACCGCTTGAACGTGGATATGGTACTACTCTAGGAAACTCCTTGCGTCGTATCCTGCTATCCTCACTTCCGGGTGCTGCTGTTACTTCGGTTCAAATCGATGGCGCGCAACATGAATTCTCAACAATCGAAGGGGTTGTTGAAGATGTGACCTCCATTATTTTGAACTTGAAGAAGCTTGCATTGAAGATTTACTCTGATGATGTTAAGACATTAGAGGTTGATGTGCAGGGAGAAGGAAAAGTTACGGCTGCAGACTTGACATATGATAGTGATGTGGAGGTATTGAATCCGGATTTGCCAATTGCAACCATCAACGGCAATGGCAGTCTGTATATGAAGATTACGGCAGAGCGCGGTCGCGGCTATCGCCCGGCTGAAGCAAATAAACGTGATGAACAGCCAATCGGGGTCATTCCGGTTGATTCTATTTTCACACCAGTTTCACGTGTCACGTACCAAGTAGAGAATACACGTGTAGGACAAATAACAAACTATGATAAGCTGACAATGGATGTTTGGACTGATGGAAGCATTCGCCCTGAAGAAGCTGTTTCTTTAGGTGCAAAAGTGTTTAATGAGCATCTTAACATCTTTATTGGTCTGACGGATGAAGCACAAAAAGCGGAAATCATGGTTGAAAAAGAAGAAGATCAGAAAGAAAAAGTTATGGAAATGACTATTGAGGAACTTGATTTGTCTGTAAGATCCTATAACTGTTTAAAACGTGCCGGGATTAATACAGTACAAGAGCTTTCCAATAAATCAGAAGAAGACATGATGAAAGTACGTAACCTGGGCCGCAAATCGCTGGAAGAAGTCAAAGAAAAACTGGCAGACTTAGGCTTAGGCTTACGTGATGACGATTAACGTTACAAAAAAAGCGGAAGAAGCGACCGGTTAGCGAAGTGCGGCCTATACGGCAGAAACTTACGATCAGGATGTTCAACTGACCCAAGGCGAGGGAAGTCACGCTAGTCGCTTGAAGCTGGACGTAATCATATTGACAACTTTAGATTTTCATTAAAAAGGGAGGGATAGTCCATGGCCAGAAAATTAGGACGAGTAACAGACAGTCGTATGGCAATGCTTCGTAATCTTACTTCTGATTTAATTATTCATGAACGAATTGAAACAACAGAAGCTAAGGCAAAAGACCTGAAGTCAACTGCAGAAAAAATGATTACACTCGGCAAACGTGGTGATCTTCATGCCAGGCGTCAGGCAGCAGCTTTCCTGTATGATCAGGAAGCAAATGAAGACGAAATGGTTATTCAAAAATTGTTCGATGACATCGCTGGACGCTATGAAGAAAGACAGGGCGGTTACACACGTGTCCTCAAACTTGGGCCACGTCAAGGTGATGGCGCAAAAATGGCAATTATCGAACTTGTTTAATGAGTGCGATACGATAAGGGGCAGGACAGAATCTCTTCCACGAGGTGAATCCAAGCCCTTTTTTTGCACTCGAAGAAGTTAAAATGCAGGACTGGGGCAGAGAAAGAGGGGAAAGCAGAGATGCGGGAAAAATTAGTCGAGTTCAGACATGTATCATTCAGGTACGGAGAAGAGCAGCCCTGGGTATTAAACAATTGTTCATTTGAAATCTATGAAGATGAAGCGATGGCTATTATTGGCCATAATGGATCAGGTAAATCCACCATTGCGAAATTGATGAACGGCCTGCTGTTTCCCCAAGAGGGGCAAATTATCATTAATGGCAAAGAGTTAACACAAGAATCAATCTGGGAAATTCGCAAAGATGTTGGCATGGTTTTTCAAAATCCTGATAATCAATTTGTCGGAACAACCGTTCAGGATGACGTTGCCTTTGGTATGGAAAACCGTGGAATAGATCGGCACGAAATGGTGAAGCGGATTGATGACACATTATCGGCTGTTGGTATGGAGGCTTACCGGCTGACTGAGCCACACAAACTTTCAGGCGGTCAGAAACAGCGGGTGGCAATTGCGAGTGTTCTGGCCATTTTTCCGAACGTTTTAATTCTCGATGAAGCAACTGCGATGCTCGATCCGCGGGGACGGTCAGAAATTATGAATACCGTAACAAGTGTACAGGAGCAGCGTCATCTTTCTCTCATTACAATTACCCATGATTTAAAGGAAGTCGTAGAAGCTGAGCGTGTGATTGTGATGAATGACGGACAGGTTTGGGATGAGGCCACACCAAGGGAGATATTTGCCAAAAAGGAAGAACTGCGTGAAATTGGACTGGATATCCCATTTGTTGCGACTCTGTCTGACGAATTGCGTAAAGCAGGTGTATTCATTACCAATGAAGCGTTAAGCCATGAGGAGCTGCTGGAGGAACTATGGACATCACATTCAACAATGTAAGTTATATTTATCAGGCAAAAACCCCCTTCGCCCACAAGGCGGTTTCAGATCTGTCATTACACATCCCATCTGGTTCATATACTGCGGTTATCGGTCATACGGGATCCGGAAAGTCAACACTGATTCAGCACCTTAACGGGCTAATACGTCCAACCGAAGGAGAAGTCGTTATAGGTGATTACCGGATAACCAACGATGAAAAACCCAATAATCTGAAAATGTTGCGCAGCCGGGTCGGCGTTGTTTTTCAATACCCGGAACATCAGTTATTTGAGGAAACCGTCAGAAAGGATATTGCGTTTGGTCCGGCTAATTTTGGTGTATCGGAAGACGAAATCAGGAAACGTATTCAAACGTTAACGCCTGAAGTGGGATTGCCGGAAGAATTGCTCGAGCGTTCCCCATTTGATTTGAGCGGCGGCCAGATGCGCAGAGTGGCCATTGCCGGTGTGCTCGCTGCAAAGCCGGACGTTCTGGTACTGGATGAACCAACGGCGGGATTGGATCCGCGGGGCCAGCGTGAAATGATGGATATGTTTTATAATCTGCATAAACGGCAGGGGCTGACGACCATTCTTGTCACGCATAGTATGGAGGATGCTGTTCAGTATGCTGATAATGTCATTATTTTAAACGATGGCACAAAGTATATGGAAGGGAAACCGGAAGATGTATTGACACAGAAAGAAGCACTTAACAACGTTCAGCTTGATGTACCCGAAATGGTACAGTTTCTCAATGCGTTTTCGGAACTATTCGGACGGGATATTCCCTTTCGCAGGCAATCTCCGGAAGACTTGGCCAAGGAAATCCGGCAAATCCTGAAGGGGGGCCGGATCAGATGAATAACGTCTTAATTATCGGTCAGTATGTGCCCGGTGAATCGCTTGTCCATCGACTTGATCCGAGAACCAAGATTACTGTCATTTTTTTCTTCGTGTTTATTGTGTTTTTAGCAAACTCGGTATTAAGCTATAGTGCGTTAACGGCCTTTGCATTAGCGAGTATGTTTACAACCCGAATCCCGATACGCTTTATTTTAAAAGGGTTGATGCCAGTATGGTTTCTGATCATATTTACATTTATCCTGCATTTGATTGTCACGAATGAAGGAACCGTTTTATTCGATATCTTTGGATTCAGCATTTATTCAGGCGCACTTATACAAGGTTTTGCGATATCACTACGGTTTTTCCTGCTTATTCTTGTGACATCGCTGCTGACACTGACAACAACACCGATTGAAATAACGGATGCGATTGAGGATATGCTCCACCCGCTTAAAAGAATAAGGTTTCCTGTTCATGAGCTGGCACTGATGATGTCGATTTCATTAAGGTTTATCCCGACACTTATGCAGGAGACCGAAAAGATATCAAAGGCACAAGCATCCCGCGGAGTTGATTTCCGTACCGGGCCGTTAAAAGAGCGAATCAAGGCGGTTGTTCCTTTACTTGTTCCGCTATTTGTCAGTGCCTTTAAGCGGGCGGAAGAGCTAGCCATGGCGATGGAAGCGCGCGGTTATCAGGGCGGCGAAGGCCGTACAAAACTGCGTGAATTAAAACTTGAGAAACGGGACTTTTTAATCTTTATAGTGTTTATCCTGGTAACAGGTGTATTACTTTTTACGAGACATTATTAGAAAGGGCTGGCGCGACGTGACGAAGATTAAATGTGTCATAAGCTATGATGGTACTCATTTTTCAGGCATGCAGATCCAGCCGAACAATCGGACGGTCGAAGGGGAAATAAAAAAAGCACTGGCAAAAATTCACAAGGGTGAATCTATAAGGATTTATGCATCGGGCAGGACTGACGCAGGTGTGCATGCAATAGGACAGACATTCCATTTTGAGACAGATTATAAACTTTCAGTGCATGAGTGGAAACGGGCACTTAACGCATTGCTTCCGGCTGATTTGCATGTGAATGACACGAAGCAAGTGCCGGATTCGTTCCATGCCCGCTTTGATGCAACTGAGAAAGAATACCGCTATTATATCTTGAATGCACAGGAAAAGGATGTCTTCAAACAAAATTATGTTTACCAATATCCGTACCAATTGGATATTAATATGATGCAGCAAGCTGCACGATACTTTAAAGGGCAGCATGATTTCACCACATTTTCGTCGGCAAAATCGGAAGTCACAGGCAGCAAGGTTCGGACGTTATATGACGTTTCCTGTTATCAGGACGGGAAATGGATTGAATTTATCCTAAAGGGTAACGGCTTTTTATATAACATGGTCAGGATCATTGTCGGAACCCTTTTAGAGGTTGGCAGGGGCAAACTGGAGCCTTCTGAAATCAGCCATTTATTTGCCAAAGAGGACCGTCAATTTGCCGGTGATACTGTACCGCCACAAGGCCTGTATTTGTGGAATGTGACGTATAAAGAAGAATCGTAGCCCGCTTAAAATAGGACAAGTGAATTTCACCATTTCCCGGGAAATAATCGACAGGCTATAACAATTTTCCCGCATGTAAAAACCAGTCAGAATCTGAGATATCATGTGGTGTGAAGCGGCATGTTTCATTCGGAAAAACCGCGCGTAAAGCTTGACATTCATATGGTTCTGGTATATGATGATTTGTGGCATTTTATTTCTAAACCACGATTAGCCCCGGAAACTAATTGTGATGAAATATATTAAAAACGACTAACTTGAAACGAATTGATTGAAATTGGAGGGAATTAACCATGCGCACAACTTTCATGGCAAATGAAAAAACAATGGAACGCAAATGGTTTGTTGTGGACGCTGAAGGCGAGCGTTTAGGCCGCCTGGCAAGTGAAGTTGCTGCGATCCTGCGCGGAAAGCATAAACCAACTTATACACCACACGCTGATACTGGTGACCATGTTATCATTATTAATGCTGATAAAATAGAATTGACCGGCAAGAAGCTGACTGACAAAATGTATTATCGTCATTCAAACTACCCAGGTGGATTGAAATCACGCTCTGCCAACGAAATGCGCAGACACTATCCAGAGAAAATGCTTGAGACAACCATTCAAGGCATGCTTCCTAAAGGCTCTCTGGGACGCAGAATGGGTAAAAAGCTGCACGTATACAGAGGATCCGAGCATAAACATCAAGCACAACAACCGGAAGTTTACGAGCTTCGCGGATAATCAAAAGGAGGTAAATCAATTTGGCACAAGTACAATATTACGGCACCGGACGCCGTAAACGATCAACTGCACGTGTCCGTCTTGTTCCAGGGACCGGCCGTGTTGTTATTAACAAACGAAGCGCAGAAGACTATTTTCCATATGAAACACAACGTATTATTTTAAACCAGCCATTGAAAGCCACTGAAACAGAAGGCACATATGACGTGCTCGTAAATGTGGACGGTGGAGGCTTTACCGGCCAGGCTGGAGCTATCCGTCATGGCGTTGCCCGTGCCTTGCTGGAAGCTGATCCGGAATATCGTGCAACGCTTAAGCGTGAAGGCTATCTGACACGTGATTCACGTGCGACTGAGCGTAAGAAATACGGTCTTAAAGGCGCACGTCGTTCACCACAGTTCTCAAAACGTTAAGAAATCAAGTTTCACGAATCCCCCAACCACCTATGGTTGGGGGATTTTACTATATATACGTTGTTTTAAAAACAGGCAAAAATTCACACATAATATACAAGTAATATACGAGTAATATACAAGATTTAAATGAGAAACAGTAGCTTCTCATAGCTTGTCAATCGCTATGAGAAGCTGTTCTATGTCTTTATGTGTATAGACTTTGTCTGTGATATCTTTAGATGCATGTCCTATTATACGCTTAATCGACAACTTATTGGCATTAACATTATCCATGAGTGTTGCAAAGGTATGGCGGCAATCGTGCGGTTTATGATTCAATTCCAACTGTTCCATAACTTTCTTCCATCTTTCGTGGTAATACGTGTAGTAACTCATTTTATTTCCATCCTGATTCACGATTAAGTATTCATTTTTCGAATCCATTCGAGCATCAATAAGCGAATGTATTTTTTTATGGATAGGAACCCCTCTGTTTGTTCCAGCTTCTGTTTTAAAACCACCACGGAAATATCTTTCTTCAAGATAGATGTTTTTATTTTTCACCTCTAAAAGCTCCTCACCAGGTTGTAATCCAGTATAGATCATGATAAGAACAGTATCGATATCATCCAAACGATGGATATAAATACGCAATGGAAAATGATTTAATTCAAAAAGATTATTCAAGATTTGTAGATCTACCGAAAAATGAATCCAAAAGCTCACGCAAGCCGTTTTCACTCGATGAAATTGATAAATTATGGGACAATGCCTTTTCGTACCATGTGATCTATCGCAGTTGTCGATTACCGATTGCAGATGCGACTTTTTGATATTTAACAAATTTCATGTCATGAAGAGCTTCTGCTTTTTTAAATGATGAAGTGTATCCAAGCACATTGACTTTGATGACCACATTCTTACTAATTTACTTCAAACATCATCATTAAAATCGTTGGCCTTTCTTTCCGATCCGAATAATAACTCAATATCCTGGCGTTCATAGAACTTTTCTACTTTGTAAAGCGCTTTTCGATCGGTCACAATCACTGATAATATTGCCCCGTACCTGAGTGAAGAGGATGTTGCTATCGGACCTCATCTTTTTTATAAGATAAGAAAACACGCAAAATGATTTACAACAAAATTGTATAAAATAAGCATTCACTGAAATAATAAGAACGAAAGCGCTTCACTGAATGAAGTTTTATGTTATTAGCAGCTTTTGTATGGTACAGAGAAACCTAACTAAGTTTAGGGGGTGTAAAATGAGAACCATTCAACTTATCGCCTTGGTATTAGTCATCATCGGTGCGCTTAATTGGGGATTAATTGGATTGTTTCAATGGGATTTAGTGGCAACACTTTTTGGTGGACAGGATGCCGCATTATCGAGAGTCGTGTATACACTTGTTGGAATCGGTGCTTTATGCAGCTTGCCATTACTATTTGACCCAATGCATGAAGATGATCATGCTGATGACGGGGCTAAGAGATCCAGGAATTTAGATTACGCTACCGAATTTAGTGAAGAAAATGAGCCGTTTCGTGACAAAGAATAATATTCCAATACGGCATATAGATGAAATGAGACTGTTGCATTTTAGCAACAGTCTCATTTTTTAACAAATACGGAAATCTAATGTTATTTTAAGTTGCGGTTAAAGATGCCAATCCATAAAAAATTATGTAAAATATACGCTAAGAAAAGGTTTGTACAAGGGGGGACACTGTATGAGAAAACCACGAACGAAAGAGGAATTAGAATCGACAAGAGATCGGATTTTAAAAATTGCTCAAAAGCTATTCATGGAAAAAGGCTACCGAGCAGTGACGACCAGGGAGATTGCTGCAAAATGCAAGATCACCCAACCTGCACTTTATTATCATTATCCGGATAAACAATCACTGTATATTGCGATGCTGGAAGCTTTTGTCATGAACATACAGTCTAAAATAGAAGCGATATCTGAAGAAACGATTCCTAAGCGCTTAGAAGCCATGTTGGAGGTGTTATCAAAAGAGCACCCTGCAAGTATGATGATGATGATTCATGATACGTTTGTTGAATTCAAAGCGGAAAATCGCAGTCATATCTATTTATTATGGAAACAAACATACTTGGAGCCGTTTATTGAAATATTTAAAGAGGTGAAAGCGGATGGGGGATTAAGGGACATAATTTCACCTGAAGAAGCAGCACGCTTTTGTTTGTTGACAATGGGACAAACCATGTCTGCATGGAAATATCAATCTGAATCTTTATCCGGACAATACACCTTACTTGTAGACTTGATTTTGCATGGGACGACTAAATCTTGATTAGGGTTCATGTACTGGTAATAATAACATCACAACTCTGAAATCGTCACGTGTGTACACAACTTATCAATTGATAAGTTACCTGGGTTTATGATATAAATAAACTGTTACTTACAACAAGTCGTTTTTTCTGGCTTATACAAAGGAGAGGGTGCTTTGGATACATTTCTTTATTTCTTTTATTCAGCCGCCTATCTTGCTTTGTTTTTTTGGAGTATAAGAATTACCCCGAAAACACAATTCTGGTCTTTGCGTTTGTTTATTTACTTCGTTATCGTTGGTTTAATTTATGATAATACAGTAATCGCAGTTGGCAGGTTTGCAGGAGAAGGAGGGGTTTTAGAAAACCTTAATCTGTTGCGTTACTGGATTCATGCATTTTTCACACCAACACTGGTTCTATTTTCACTTGGTGTTCTGAGATCTGCCGGGGTAAAAGGGCTAAACAATAAGTTCTCCCTTTATGGTGCTATACTCTTTACAAGTATATTAATCGTTCTTGAATTGCTCACAGAAATTAGAGGGTTGAACATAAAACCTGAATGGGAACATGGTGTTTTGCATTATATTCAAATAGAGGCCGCCTCTGGACCACCACTTATGATTCTGCTGGTAACATTGGTGCTTGTTATTTCCGGTGTACTGTTGTGGAAATTTGATGGATGGGCGTGGATGTTTATAGGAGCCATTATCATGACGTTGGGAAGTGCTATTCCTATTCCTGTAAATAGTTCGGCAATAACAAACGGTTTTGAACTTTTATTAACGATCTCATTAGTCGCAACTAAGACGTATCAGGAGCGGCTTGATAGAAAATAGTAATAAGCTGTAATTGTGTATTGTACCATGTTAACAGTGTGTTATGCATAAAGCCTATCGATTGATAAGTGAATGAATGGGGTTAATAATAAATTCTGGAATAGGATTCATGTAATTAAATGAATTTATGAAGGCTTTGTAATTAGGAGGAAAGCAATGTTTTTGGCATGGAAGGAAATAAAATATAATAAACTGCGCTATACACTGATAACAGGGATACTGGTCCTTGTCTCGTATCTTGTGTTTTTCTTATCCGGCTTGGCGAATGGCTTGGAACAATTAAATCGGGAAGCAGTTGATAAATGGAATGCGGATGGCATCATCCTGACAGAGGAATCTGACATAAACCTGCCCCGCTCCAACATGAATATAGATGATTTCAATGGTAACGGGATTGAAGCTTATGCGGCATTAGGCCAATTAAATGCAATTGCCAGCGTTGGAGAACGTCAGTCCAATGTGTCTATCTTTGGAATCAAGGATGATGAATTTATTATGCCTGAGGTAACTGAAGGGGAAACATTTACGGAACAAGGGGAAGTTATTGCTGATGACACCTTGCAGGAAGAAGGGTTTGAGATGGGGGATGAACTTGAGATATCATCTTCGGATACCGCCTTAACGATTACAGGCTTCACAGACAATGCCCGGTTCAATACTGCCCCTGTTTTATATACAGACCTCGGGACATTACAGCAAGTCCGCTTCGGAGAAATGTCAGAAGAGAATGGAGGGCACGTGAACGGTTTTGTTATTCGCGGCGACAATTTATCAGATGTTTCGGTTGAAGACGAATTACAGGTAGTTGAGACATCTGCGTTTATCGAAAATCTCCCTGGCTATACAGCCCAGAACCTTACGCTGACCTTTATGATTTATTTCCTGTTTATTATTTCGGCAGTCATCCTGGCGATTTTCCTTTACGTGCTAACAATTCAAAAAATAAGCATGTTCGGGGTTATGAAAGCACAGGGAATCTCCAGCAGGTATTTGGCAAATTCAGTTATTGCCCAAACATTCCAATTGGCTTTTGCAGGTGTTGTAATTGGCTTTCTGCTGACGATTTTGACCGGCTTCTTTCTTCCCGCTGCCGTTCCAGTTGCATTTGATTATTTGATGATGCTGCTGTACGGGCTGGTATTGATTGCTGTGTCTGTATTAGGCGCATTAATTTCAGTCAGGACGATAGTCAAAATAGATCCATTAAAAAGCGATAGGAGCTAAATGCCGGCACTGAAATGCATGAAGTCAATAAAGCGTTGGAACAGGGCATACAATGGTGGAAGCTCTGAAACAGACAAATTTCACAGCGGAACCTGGTGAGTTAATTGTTGTGGTTGGGCCATCAGGATCCGGTAGAGTACATCCTGACGATTGCCGGAGGTCTTCAAACGCCGAATCATGGGAAGTGATAAATAAACATAATATAACACAGATGAAGGAAAAGAAACGATCAAACATTCGTTTGCATGAGATTGATATCTCAGGCATCCCAATCTGGTCCATTTCTGACAGTGGATGAGCAAATGAAACTGCTGATAAAGTGAAACAAATAATCTTTCCAAAAACGAATTGCAGAATTTATACCAGTTGCTGGATATCGAGCAATTAAGCGATAAGTATCCTTCTGAGCTTTCCGGAGGTGAACAGCAGCGTGTCGCCATTGCGAAAGGGTTGTACAGCGACCCCAGTTTCCTCCTGGCAGATGAACCGACTGCATCACTGGATACTGATCGGGCATTTGAAGTCATGAAGATGCTTAAAAGATTAAACAAAAAAAAAAAACAACGATTGTGGTGACACATGATACACGTTGCTGATATTGTGACAAAGTATGCCATCACTGACGGTGAAATCCGCTTGCAGCAGAATATCTAATAAAGATTTTCATGTACAGCTGTATAAGACATAATAAACCGCTCGCCTTAACGTTACAGGGGGCGGTTTTGCTTTGTTAACGACAATTTTTAGCTTGTCATTTTTAATGATTAATGAATCAGTTGTAAAACCACATATAACAATGGGATTGTCAAAACACCTAATAAACTGGAAACCATGACACCTAAAGAGGCAAATTGCGTGTCAGCTCCAAATTTCTGCGCATAAAGTGACATTGTTGGAGCGGAAGGCATGCCTGCTGTGAGAACGGCTATCATGAGGAAAGAGAATGGAACAGAAAAAGCTGCAAAAGGAGTTAGCAGCAACGGAATGATGAGAAGCTTGAGCATTACTGCTTTCCATATATAAATGTTTTTCAACAGAAAAGCAAAGTCTTTGTAGCTATATTGCGATTAAACTGCCGATTAAAAATCATGAAAGCGGAACAGTCATCTTTCCGACGCTCAAATGTATCTGTCAATAAACCCGGCCAGCTGGCAGGAAGAAACAATACCAGCATGCCAATCAATTGGAAAAAACACCAGGGTTTAAAAATATTTTCCTCCAGTCTATCTGAGATTTGTCTTTTGTGAATAAGTAAATACCATATGTCCATATGAGAATGAAATAAATCACATTAAACATGGTTAAATATACAATACCCTCTCCAAAAACAGCAAAGATGACTGCGAGCCAATATAGCCTTGATTGCCAAAGATAATCAGTCCTCATAAACAACTTTCCGGCTATGGAAGTTTGAACGCCTCCGCATCCATCCAGCGAGAAATGGATACAACAGGATAAGCAGACATAGCCACAGCAAGAAATTCCTTATTAAGGAATATGAAAAGGGATATCCAATGAAAATAAAATAAGGGCAGGAAAGTGTGATAATATATAAAATGAGCTGTGTCAATACATGTTCAGAGTTCTGATTTAAAATGCCTCTTTTCCTTACCATAAATCCAATAACTGCAATGATATAAAGATGAATCATCTCTTGCAGAAACGCCCATGCTGAATCCATAATGATCACTCCTGCTGTACTATATGAAACAATACCTTCATGGTTTATGCGACGTATGAATCTCGTTTGGATCTGGCTGCCAAAATTTTTGTATTAATTTCTTTTACAGGTTCATAATACGGATGAATACTTAATCAATATTACGCGCGATTGAATGGAAGGGGTGCATCAATTGAGCCAGCAGGAAATAAAATCGACTGTTGAAAAAATTATAGATGACAACGCTGTTGGTACGATGGCGACTGTTAAACAGAATAAACCACATTCACGATATATGACCTTTATCCGAAAAGGTTTAAAGCTTTATACAGCAACAAGCATCGAAACGCATAAATCAGAAGAAATAGAAGCCAATCCGCACACTCATATTTTATTAGGCTATGAAGGGGAAGGGTTTGGTGATGAATATGTGGAGTATGAAGGAAAAGCCGCTATAAACAGCAGCGTTGAACTAAAAACTGAATTGTGGAACTCATACATGGAGCACTGGTTTAATGGGCCGGAAGATTCAAACTATATTGTGCTGGAGATTACACCCGTTACGATAAGGATTATGAACAAAAAGGGTGCTGAACCAAAAACGATAGAGTTTTAGCATGGGGCGGACAAGTATTTGGGCTGGTAACCAAATGGGTGTTCCAATATAGATTTTGAGGTATATTGCGCCATCATTTGGTTAAATCTAATGATGATATCTTAATCGAGGAGTGAAGGTGCATGTTAAAACTGGAAACGGAAATTGAAGGGAAGAAAGCCTATTTTGGTGATGTGTACAGAATGTTCCGGTCCAATGGATATACACTTTGCGGGAACTGGGAATATGACCGTGGGATGTTCGATATGGTCCTGTGCCGGGAAGGTGGCGAGACGATCTATATCAGAATTCCATTTGACGTCATTGAAGGAGAACTTGACAGTGCTAAGGCCCGTTTGGAATTCCGGAAACCGTTTGTCATCAAGCATGTCGTAAACACAGGTTTGGATTGGGATGGAAATTCATTGCTGACAACAACAGGCTTCAATCAGTTCCAAACACCTCTTGATAAGGATGGGAACATAACTGATAAAAGCCGTTGGGAAGAAGCCGGTGAAAGGGAAGTAGATAAGGTTATCAATTCGATTGACGTTTTGAAAATATCATGATGACACTGTACACCAAGAAGGGCTGGCTGAGGAAGACGAATCTATAAGCTACGACTTCCTCAATAATTCATTACAATAATGATTGTTTTTTTAAAAACGATGTTGCTATTATATTCTTTATTATGGGAAAGAGACATAACTTTTAAAGCCAATAAGGATGTATCGTTTGGTAATAAAAAGGCTGCAAATTTTATGTGAGGTTTTGAAACCTTACATAAACCTCACACCTCACAAAATTTCAATAAAAACACGAAAATGGGCAAAGACAAGTCTGTATTTTTAGGTTTCAAAATAATACAAAAGGGTAGAAATTAAGGGAATGTAAAAGACATATCAAAGTAATCATAATGAATGTGGGTTAATCAATCTGTTTAGAATTCAAGATGTCCTGCAAGCTAATACAGTATTTTCCATAATACGAACGGGTGCAATTAATGAATAAAATTGCGTCCGTTTTTCTTTAACAAGACATACTTATACTTTCCTCTATAGGCACGGTTATTTCAGCTATAAACACCGCTATATTTAAGTAAATCACTTAAAAAATAAGGAAAGGTGAGAAACAACAATAATGAGACACCCTTGTTTTTCGTATCAAATGATTATTAATAATTATTTGATACGAAAAACCGTTAGGCATAAAGCAGATGATGCAGTAATCCAAGTATTTCAATGAAATCAAACGAAGGAATTTAAGAGTTGATAAACGAAATTACCATCTTAAAAGAATAAAGTGACCTTTTGTTTAAAACCACGTTGTCAGTTGGGAATAGTTTTCCCTGCACTAGTCTATTCATTTCCTTTTACTTTCATCAGTTTTATTATAATACATAGTGGAAATACACAGGACAAGGAGGCATACATATTGGCGGAGATTAAACGATTATCCTTGGCAACAGACGTTGATGGCATTTTTGAACTCTCACAATTTGCGTTTCAATATAGTCTGACAGAAGCTGATTTGAACAAGAAAAAGGAAGAAGCTGAGCGGCATATTATTTGGGGTTGGATGGAAGACGATCAACTGGCAGCTAAATTGCATCTGATTCCACTCGCATGCTATATCAATGGGAAAGTTTTTGAAATGGGCGGAGTCAGTTCTGTCGCCACATGGCCGGAGTTTCGCAGGCAGGGAGCGGTGAAACAATTACTCCATCACTCATTGCAATATATGCGGCAGCATGGGCAGACTCTCTCCTTTCTCCATCCATTTTCGTTTGCCTTTTACCGGAAATATGGCTGGGAGCATACGTTTTCCGAAAAAGCATATACCACTCCAATCGCTCAATTAAAGCGGCAATGGGAAGCTTACGGCTACGTTCGCCGTATTGAAGATGATATCGAAGTTTTACAGGCAGTTTATACCGCATATGCCAAAAAGTTTAATGGGATGCTGGCACGAGATGAAAAGTGGTGGAAACAGCGTGTTTTGAAAGGGGATTGGCATAAGGCGGCTGCTTATAATAGTGACGGAAAGGCAGAAGGATACCTCCTATACAAAGTGAAAGAAGGTAAACTGTCCGTTCAGGAACTGGTATATACTTCCCTCAATGCACAAAAACTGCTGCTGCAATTCATCGCCAATCATGATTCAATGGCGGAAACAGTCGATATGGTTGTCCCGGAAAATGACAATCTTTCACTGATTGTCGGTGAACCACGGTTTGAGCAGAAAATCAACCCATATTTCATGGCACGGATTGTCGACGTTTTTACGTTTTTAAAGGAATACCCGTTTCATAATGGAACCGTTGAATCAGTAATATTGCATGTTGACGATGCATTTCTGCCGGAAAATAACGGTGTTTATCAACTGTCACAAATCGGATCTGACACGAATGTGACGCATTTGCAGTCGAATGTCGGACAAGCGGCAGGTATTTACTGTGGGGTGCAGCAACTTACTTCAATCATGATGGGTTACAAACGGCCGACTGAAATGTATCATGCAGGCCTTATCCATGGAAAACCCGAACAGATCGAGCGGCTGGAACAAATCATTCCACGACGGCAGACCTATTTCCCAGATTTCTTTTAAATATCTGGGAAATAGGTCTGATTATGACAAAAAACATTAAAATTAGTGTGACATTTTCATATATTGCGTTAAAATAGAGCATACAGCAATAACCATTATTTACTAAAGGAATGTCGTCCATGCTCTATCGTGTTAATCTGGCAAAATTCTTCTTTCCCATCGATGATCATTTATTTCGGATTAAAAAAGCTGAAGCCTTAAAAAATTTGTGGAAGATTTGCGTATTGCTGATTCTTGGCAGTGCAGGTGTGTATGCCTGGATGGCCGTTCTCGGCATCGGGTCCGGTATTCTTTCCGGTGAAGCTGCAGCTTTGACAGCGTTACAATATGAGGCGGGCAAAGTCTGGTTTGTGTTGGGACGGATGACGTTTGCTGTCGTATTTGCCTTATTGGTTTTATTTATCCCATCATTGTTTTTTTATGCCTTTACGGATATTCCTTACAAAAAATTGGTGATCATGCAGCAAATTGTTCTGCTTGTCATGCTAGTCGAGCGGCTTTTATGGATACCACTTGCTGTCTATGCGGGGCTGGACTGGTTCGCATCACCGTGGTCGTTTGGTATTATAGCATCTTTTTTCACGGATGAATCTTGGGTGATTTTCTTTTTCGGTGCCATTTCACTGTTTCAGCTGTGGATCATCTGGTTTCAGGTGAAATTTCTAAGTTATATGTCACCAATCAGGAAACGCTGGATCTGGGTGATTGTCATTGGCATACATATTCTTTACTGGGCTGGCGCAGCTGCACTGGCCTTTCTGGATAGTCATTTGATAAGCGGGTGGTTTGGATGAGTCGCAGAAAGCTTATTCTGACGGTTGTGGTTTTGTTTATGGGTATCAATATTTTCCTTGTTTATTTGGACGATGACGCAAACGTTCCTCGGGTGTCCTATATTGAAAACTGGTCGAAAACGGCTGAAAAAGATATGTATGAAACGATCGAAACAACAGGCGTTTTGTCAGCGGTTGAGGAAAAGAATGTCTATTTTGATCAGGATCAAGGGACTTTTCAGGAATTTGTCGTTGAAGAGGGGACGACCGTGAACACTGGTGATCAGTTGTTTACGTATCGAGTTGATCACTATGCGGAGACAATGACTGACCTCGAAAGTGAACAGCAGAAATTGACCGGTGAAATTCAGGCGATTGAAGCGGCACTTGCATCGATTTCAGCTCATCAGATTCCGGACACGGATATGGACACAGTGTTTGAAGATGAGAACAGCACACTGGAGATGACGAGCCGATCGGTTGAGGCCAATTATATGAAAGAACAATATTTGGCTGAAAAAGAACGGGAACTTGCGCAAAAGGAAGCCGAGCTGCAATCGATCCAGAGTCGGATATCGGATCTGCAAACAACCGGTGAAACCATTACCGTTGAGAGTCCGTATGACGGGGAAGTTATCGCTGTTTCGGAATCATTGGACAACCCTGTTGTGACGATTCGGGATTTGCAGCTGCAAGCAGAGGGTGAATTAAGCGAGGCGGAGCGGATGGAAGTTGAACAGGGTATGCCTGTTGAGGTGGATATCACGGAGAGTGATGCTATTTTACAGGGGGCATTAAGCGAGATTAGTGATACGCCTGAAGCAACCAGTGTCCATGGTTCAAGCGTCTATCCGTTTGCGGCAAGCTTGGAAAATGAAGCGGGAGAAGCTGACGAATCGGGCGAAATGCCCGGCGATGATGCGTCAGAGGAACCGGCAGAAGGAGCGGGCCAGACAGAAGATTTGCCCGAAATAGAGGAATCACCACAAGCCGAAGAATCCGTTGAATCAACAGAGGCAGAACAATCAGTAATGGAAGATTTATTGCCTGGTTATCATGCAGACGTGACGATAACAACCAAAGAAGCCGCGGGGGCAACTGTGGTGAGTGATGATCAGCTTACTGGTGGTCATTTATGGAAAATGACGAGCACAGGATTACTTGATAAACAGCCTGTTGAAGCAGGTCTCAAGATGGATGGCCTGGCTGAGATAACCGACGGAGCGAACACAGGTGAAATGGTCGCCGATTCGTACCAAAATCAGTTTCGTGACGGGGCCAGATTTATAACGCCATTGAAGCTGAGTGATATAGAATGGCAAGATCCGGGGAAATATGATAATGTGAACTGGAAGAGATATTTTGTAATAGGATTATTATCACGGTAAATAGGGAAAATAATACTATATATTTCCTGCGATTGTTTAAAATTTGAAGTGAGAGTTTAAAAAAGGAGGGGCATATTAATTGGATCTTGTCTACATAGGAGTTCTCATGTGCGCTTTAGCGTTTGCTCTTGTAGTTGTCTATGCTTCCCTCGTATTGAAGCGTGCAGCAAACACGATGGAAAGCCTCAGTGAAACGTTAGGCGAAGTAGAGCAAAAAATGCAGCAGATCACGCCTGAATTGCGAAAAACAATGGATGAGACGGGTAAAACAATCGATGATCTGCAGGATAAGATGGCTGCTGCGGACAGTCTGATTATGACACTAGAAAATTTAGGGACTTCCATTAATGAGGGTAGCCGGTTTTTGGACAGACAATCAGAAAGTGCGTCATCATTTACATCACCCAAATATCGAAGCCGGCTGACGGAAACGATCAAATGGTTTGACGTAGCGTACAAGCTTTTTAAAAGGGTGAAGTAAAAGAGGCACAAAGTAAAGAGTTGGTACCAGAATTACAGGAAATGAGGGATATATATGAGTTTAACGGGAATAGGCGTTATATTGATCGGGGTAGCGTTCCTGGTAATGGCCGTTTATTTGGCCTGGACGTTAAATAATCTGGCAAACGTTCTCCGCGGTATTGAAAAAACGGTTGAACAAATGCCGGCGCAATTGGATGATATTTTCAGGGAAACAACCCAGATGCTCAATCAGACAAATGTTACGATTTCGGAAGTGAACGATAAGCTTCGTACATTAAGTCCGTTGTTTTATATGGTGAATGATGTCGGTGAAATGTCCAGAAAAATGACGACCCCTTTAGCCAAATTCAGTGTGAATATGAATAAGAAAGCGGAAAAGAATGAAGAACATAAGTAAATCCCCTGATTGCAGGGGATTTACTTATGTTATTTCGCTTTTTGCCGCTGAAATATGACATAGCCTAATGCCATAACACCGTAGATTCCTTCAAGATTGTAGCGCCTCATCATAGGGTTATTGGTTTTGGCTTTCATGTCGTCATTAATGGATGCCATCACGTTGAAAAGGTTTTGCAAGGCCATTACAGTGTTACGGATGAGCTGAAAAACGGGCTTAAGTTTATCAATTTGCTCGTTCATCTGCTGGATGGTGCCATTTGCGGCATTAAGTGTGTTTTTTGTACCAGCCATCACATCTGCTACTTGAGTTGGAAGTGCGTTTGTTGTGTTTTGCAGACCTGAAAGTACTTCCGTTAACTTTTTGAGCGGTTTGACCAGCAGGAAAGCCAGTCCAAGCAACGCAATACCTATGATGATGATGCCAAGTCCTGCCCAATCCATTTATCATTCTCCTTTCAGTTTACGGTTAATCCACCTTAATGCTTCAATGAATGACGTTTACCTTAATATTCCCTTTTTTATCCCGCATATAACTGGCAGTAACCCGCCAAAACACGGCGTCTGGCTGCCGGTAAATGCCCGATTCTGTTCAACTAACAATCAGCGGCTCAGGAGCATCCCGCTGATTGAAGTTTCACTTTATCTTATCATAAACGATAAACTCGTCCCATACAATAGAAAAAGCACTATGATAAGGGGCGAAGGGGAATGGAACGGTTTGGGAAGATACTCTTGTGGGCAGTAGGGTTCGTTGTTTTGGCATTTCTGATTCAATATCCGATTCAAAAAACAGACACGACCTGGGAATCATGGTCATTGCCGTTATCAGGTAAAACGATCGTCATTGATCCTGGGCATGGAGGTGTCGACGGAGGAGCTGTCGGAAAGGACGAGACGCTTGAGAAGGACATTGCACTGGAGGTTGCCAAAAAAATGCGTGATTTCCTGCAGCAGTCAGGGGCGCTTGTTTACTTGACCCGGGAAGAAGATAAGGATCTGGCAGAGGAGGATACCCAAGGCTTGTCACGGCGAAAAGCTGAGGATATTCGTAGACGGCTGCAGTTCATCCATGATCAGGAGGCTGATTTCTTTATCACACTCCATTTAAATGCATTGTCATCTGAACAATGGCATGGCGCACAGACGTTTTACCATCCAAAAGAAGAAAAAAGTAAACATCTGGCAGAGATGATCCAGGCAGAAATCATTCGTAATTTGGATAACACCAACCGGGGATCACTTGCCCTCAATAATGTCTATTTGCTGAAACATGCGGAAGTACCGGGTTCACTTGTTGAAATCGGATTTTTATCAAATGAACATGAACGAGAGCAGCTGAAAGAGGATTCCTACCAGCGGAAAATGGCTGGCAGCATTTATGAGGGGATTCTCCGGTATATAACAGAGGAACCGGAAGAAGAGGAATAAAAACGGTGGTCCATCCATGATTCATATCACTTAGAATTTTCATGATTTGTGTTATACTAGCGTTGTATAGCCAATTACCACAATGTTACGTTGGATATAGACGTTAGAAAAGGATGGTGACCAACCGTGTTATCAAAAGAAGAAGTAACAGAACTGCTTAAATCTGTTAAAGATCCGTTTTTACATAAAACACTGGAAGAAATAGACGGTATCAAAAATGTTTCGATTAAAGAAGAGAAGAAACATGTCAGTGTCAAAATTGGGATTTCCAAAACGAATACGGCAGAACAAATGGACTTGCAGCAGGAAATTGTCGGCATTTTAAAGAAAAATGGTGCATCGACTGTCGGCATCCGTTTTGAACAATTGGCTGACGAGGTCATTCAAAAGTATCAGCCGGCAGCAGAAGCCGAACAGGAAAAATCACTGCTTGGTGTGAGCAAACAGCCTAACTTTATTGCGATTGCCAGCGGAAAAGGCGGTGTCGGCAAATCAACGGTAACCGTTAATCTGGCGATGTCGCTGATGCGTTTGGGCAAAAAAGTCGGAATCATTGATGCGGATATATATGGTTTCAGTGTACCGGACATGATGGGAATTGAGAACAGACCCCAAGTACGCGGCGAAAAAATCATTCCGGTCGAACGTTTTGGTGTACAAGTCATTTCGATGGGCTTCTTCGTTGAGGATAATTCCCCGATCATCTGGAGAGGTCCAATGCTCGGAAAAATGCTGAACAGCTTTTTCAAAGAAGTGGAATGGGGCGAACTTGACTACTTGCTGCTTGACCTTCCACCGGGAACAGGCGATATTGCCATGGATGTCCATGAACTGATTCCGTCGGCAAAAGAAGTGATTGTGTCGACACCTCATCCATCAGCAGCATTTGTCGCAGCACGTGCCGGTCAGATGGCAATCAAGACAGAACACGAAATCCTTGGTGTCATTGAAAACATGGCTTATTATGAAAGCAAAAAAACCGGGGAAAAAGAGTATGTCTTTGGTAAAGGCGGCGGCGATAAGCTTGCTGAAGCACTGCAAACAAAAATACTGGGGCACCTGCCTTTGCAACAGCCATACGAAGATGAAGATGAATTCGCACCTTCCGTTTATCAGGAAGACCATCCGCTCGGGAAAGAATACCATAAAATGGCGTCGAAAATTGTTGCTAAAGTTGAAGGTTAAAAGCGGCATATCATAAAAAAAGAGGTGGCAATGGGTCACCTCTTTTTATAACGTCGAAATAATATGCGCTGTAGATGGTTGCGATAAAGGTGACGGTTGCAGTCAGTGTTCACTGTCATGGGATTACGGGCCACCACCGCCACCACCGGATCCGCCACCCCCGCCGGAGCCGCCAGATCCACCACCGCCGGATCCACCACCGCCGGATCCGCCGCCATCTTGTGACTGTTGACCCTGTTGTTGGTTTTGTTCTTCAGCGGCTTGCAGAAGTATTTCGCTCATTTTTTCCTGGAAGAGTGGTGTTTCAAGTGTTTGTTGAATTGTTTCTTCCAGGTGTTTATTGAATTCCTGGCTTTTCATAACACTTACCATCTCTTCAGTTACCTGAGGGTCTTTCAACAAATCAATCATCTGTTGTTGAAATTCAGAATCACTCATCAAATCCTTCATCATCTTTTTTTGCTCTTCAGCCATTGACTCTGAAAATGTTTTAACGAACGAAGGATCTTCAAATAATTGTTTCCACATGTCTTTTCCTTTATCTGACGTAAGTGTTTGTTCGACCGATTGTTTGACAGCATCCGAATCCATAACAAGCTGTTCTTTCATTTGTTGATCAGACATGATTTCCTGAAGTGCTTTTTTTCCATCTTCTGTTTGCAATATGTCAACTACCATTTTTTTCGTTGTATCATAATTCGCTTCATCCCCTGAGGCACCTTGACCGCCATTACAGCCGGAGATGAATAAAGCTGTTATTAGGAAAAGGGAAATAAAAGTCATCCGAAGCATGGTTCAGATCCTCCTTCCTGTCATGATTAATATGTGTGAAACAGCGATAAAATATGTATTTTTAAGAGGAAAAACGCGTCTGTTCGTGCTAAAATATGAAGAGGAATCTTAACATACTCTAGGAGGAAAATGAATTGAACAGTCGTAAGTGGGTAAATCTGTTTGTTAAAACATTATTGATTGGCGGAATCGCAGGGTTAGTGACCAGTTTTTTCGTGAAGCCTGCGTTTTATACAAATTACCTGAATCCATTTGATGGTTTTCAACTGTTAGGAGTCGTTCTCTTTTTTGTTGGTTTGGGCCTTGTATTCAGTGTCATTAGTCAAACCGGGTTTTTTGCTTATTTGTTCATTAACCGGTTTGGCCTTAGCTTGTTTCGGTCATTTTGGCCAACGGTTCAAGTGCTGCTGATTGCATTTGTCGTGTTTGATTTAGTTTATTTTCCATACACCGGGACTGATGGTATCGCCATATGGTGGTTCATTTTAATGGCGGCAGCGATTCTCGGATATGGCTGGATTGTTGCAAAAATTAAAGTACGTGAGACAAACCGGCGGGCATTTATTCCGACATTGTTTCTGATGGTCGTTATCACATCAATTGAATGGGTGCCGGGACTGCGTACAGAGGGAACCGATTATGCCTGGCTCATGATCATACCACTGCTTGCATGCAATACGTATCAAGTGCTCATATTGCACAGGCTGACAGGAAGTGGCAATTCTGACGGCAATCATAATAAGAATGCATCTGCCAAGTCAGGAACAAAGAAAGCATAAGGATTGCCCCAATGTGTATGGAGCACATTGGGGTTTTTGCCGGGGTTATCGAATGGTACCGCCGTTTAAAAAACAAAAGACTGCTGTATTCTTTTAGTCAACAATCCTTGATTCAGCATGTGCCTGATCAATTAGTTCAGATATGGTCACAAATTGAAATTCCTTATTTTTGAGTCCCGGTAATATCGTCTGTAAAGCTTCTGCCGTTTGTTTAACAGAATCGGATGCATGCATTAAGATAATGTCCCCATTTGATGTTTCTTCCATAACTGTATTTGTAATTTCCTGCGTTCCCGGATTTTCCCAATCGTTCGGATTAACATTCCAATGTGTGACCGTAAAGCCTTGCTCTTCAGCTAATTCAATAATCTCTTCGTCAAAGTGACCATTGGGAGGGCGCAAGAGATCGACATCTTCATATCCAAGTTTGTCGAATTCCTCTTTTGCCTTTAATAAATCTTGACGTACTTGATCCAATTCCTGATCAAGGTAACTTTCATAACGGTAACCGAGCATCCCCAGTTCATGTTCCTGATCTGTTATATCTTCCAAAATGTCCGGATGTCGCTCAGCCCATTCCCCGCTGACAAAAAATGTAGCCTGAACCTGATGCTGCTCCAGCTCGTCCAAAATGTCATGAACTTTTTCTTCTCCCCAGCTGATATTAAAGGTTAATGAAATATCAGGCTCATCCGCATTCCCCTTTGTAAACGCCAGGGGTTCGTTATTGGATATTACTGAAAATGCCCCGTCCCGCTCAAACCAAAGAAATACCGCGGCAAATAACGCCAACAATACGACAACTGCATAACGTTTCCATTTTTTTAATTTCATCACATAAAAATGATCCATTACATCATTCCTCTCAAACCATCCTTAATTCATTCTATGATTGCAACATCTTAATATGAACAAGCCTTTATAGGAAAAATCCTGAAAGTATATAAAAAAGGGGGATAAAAAATCTGTTTTTCGGGGAATAGTAAAGTCTGTACATACTCATTTGGTATCTGGGTTTCTACATTCGATAAAAATTTACTAATCATAATTGAAACAATACATCTCTTAAATATAGAAAGTTGGGTTACTATGCTTGGTTTTATGATTAATGATGCAGAACAAAAGGAAATGGAATATATGATAAAACGTGAATTAGAGGAATTATTAATGGATATGGAGGATAACCGGATCGATCAAATGGTCAAAAATGCCATGAAGGAGCGCTATCAGACAGTCTTTAATTTATATCGCCGTATCGCAAGCAGAGAGGAATGCATGAAGTACATGCCTAAACGGACCGGTAATCAGTAAGGCGCTTTTTGTAAAGGTTTTGACTCGCATCTTGAATTTAAAAAGTACGCGTATCTATTCTGACAACGTGTACACTTCCCGCAGTTTGCAGCGCGGCTCATTTCAAATATGCTTTGCTTTATGCTTGTCGCATTGCAGATTATTTCGGGGAGGGACACACTCCCCGCAAACTGCAGATTACTTGGTGCGCTTGATCAGTAAAGCAGTGTTAGGTAAAATAATCGACGGGGTCAGGTTGCCTCAGAAAGACTATTCTTTTAAGGGCTAATGCGGGCAAGTTTGGATGGTTTCCATTTATATTGTTTTTGATGAAAGCGGAACTATCTTTATAAGGTCAGAAAGTATAACATTTTAGATAAGACTTCAATCTTGAAATCGGCTAGTTCGCCGAATTCTTCTAATCCGACCTCTGACCTCTGGCATCTGAAAAGACGCGTCAGCGTTTTTTCTTATTGGGCGCATTAAATTTGATTCATCATTTTTTTGGTTACCTATTGAACTCACCGTTTAATTATGCTATATTATTTTTTGTTGTCAGCAAAACAATAGCGTTTTTTGACGAATTAAAACGTGAAGAAAAAAGTTATTGACATTTTGTTGCAACCATGATAAATTATAATTCGTCGCTGAAAACGACGCAGTGATAATTGATCTTTGAAAACTGAACAAAACAACCTGTATGATAAACAGATGTCAGAGGTAAGAGGTCGGAAGTCGGATTGTTTTAATCCGAATGATGACACTTTAACCCTTGGAATCAATTTTTGAAGCTAAGACATTGATAAGGTTGATCGGTGTCGACCTTATGGCAAACTTTTATTGGAGAGTTTGATCTTGGCTCAGGACGAACGCTGGCGGCGTGCCTAATACATGCAAGTCGTGCGCGGGAAGCAGGTGAACGCCCTTCGGGGCGCTTCACCTGTGGAACGAGCGGCGGACGGGTGAGTAACACGTGGGCAACCTGCCTGTGAGACCGGAATAACTCGCGGAAACGCGAGCTAATACCGGATGACACTTTCGGTCGCATGATCGGCAGTTGAAAGACGGCATTAAGCTGTCACTTACAGATGGGCCCGCGGCGCATTAGTTAGTTGGTGAGGTAAGAGCTCACCAAGGCGACGATGCGTAGCCGACCTGAGAGGGTGATCGGCCACACTGGGACTGAGACACGGCCCAGACTCCTACGGGAGGCAGCAGTAGGGAATCATCCGCAATGGACGAAAGTCTGACGGTGCAACGCCGCGTGAGTGAAGAAGGTTTTCGGATCGTAAAACTCTGTTGTCAGGGAAGAACACGTTCTGTTCGAACAGGGCAGGACATTGACGGTACCTGACCAGAAAGCCCCGGCTAACTACGTGCCAGCAGCCGCGGTAATACGTAGGGGGCAAGCGTTGTCCGGAATTATTGGGCGTAAAGGGCACGCAGGCGGTCTTTTAAGTCTGATGTGAAATCCCGCAGCTTAACTGCGGGTGGTCATTGGAAAACTGGAGGACTTTGAGTACAGAAGAGGAGAGGAGTGGAATTCCACGTGTAGCGGTGAAAATGCGTAGAGATGTGGAGGAACACCCAGTGGCGAAGGCGACTCTCTGGTCTGTCACTGACGCTGAGGTGCGAAAGCGTGGTAGCGAACAGGATTTAGATACCTGTAGTCCACGCCGTAAACGTTGAAGTGCTAGGTGTTAGGGGTTTCCACCCTTAGTGCTGAAGTTTAACGCAATAAGCACTCCGCCTGGGGATTACGGCCGCAAGGCTGAAAACTCAAGAATTGGACGGGGGGCCCGCCACAAGCGGTGGAGCATGTTGGTTTAATTCGAAGCAACGCGAAGAACCTTACCAGGTCTTGACATCCTCTGATGGCGGTAGAGATACCGTGTTCCCTTCGGGGACAGAGTGACAGGTGGTGCATGGTTGTCGTCAGCTCGTGTCGTGAGATGTTGGGTTAAGTCCCGTAACGAGCGCAACCCTTGATCTTAGTTGCCAGCATTAAGTTGGGCACTCTAAGGTGACTGCCGGTGACAAACCGGAGGAAGGCGGGGATGAGTCAAATCATCATGCCCTTATGAACCTGGGCTTACACACGTGCTACAATGGATGGAACAAAGGGCAGCGAAGCCGTGAGGTGAAGCAAATCCCATAAAACCATTCCCAGTTCGGATTGCAGGCTGCAACTCGCCTGTATGAAGCCGGAATCGCTAGTAATCGCGGATCAGCATGCCGCGGTGAATACGTTCCGCGGCTTGTACACACCGCCCGTCACACACGAGAGTTGGCAACACCGAAGTCGGTGAGGTAACCTTTCGGAGCCAGCCGGCCGAAGTGGGCCAATGATTGGGGTGAAGTCGTAACAAGGTAGCCGTATCGGAAGGTGCGGCTGGATCACCTCCTTTCTAAGGATTTTTAAGGAAGTCATGCATGGTTGTTTGGTTCAGTTTTGAGAGATTAATTTTCTCAGGATATAGATGGGCCTGTAGCTCAGTCGGTCAGAGCGCACGCCTGATAAGCGTGAGGTCGGTGGTTCAAGTCCACCCAGGCCCACCATCTATACTGACATTACGGGGCCTTAGCTCAGCCGGGAGAGCGCCTGCTTTGCACGCAGGAGGTCAGCGGTTCGATCCCGCTAGGCTCCATTTTGCACCTTGAAAACTAAATAAGAGCAAGACATTCAACGACATTGATTTAAAAACGTTCGTCAAACGAACGCACGTATTAGTTAAGTGAACGATGGCGCACGGTGATGCCTTGGCACCAGGAGCCGACGAAGGACGGGACTAACACCGATATGCCCGTGAGTCCGTAAGTAGACTGGCGACCCGGGGATTTCCGAATGGGCAAACCCGCCTGTCCGTATGGGGGCAGTACTTGTGTCTGAATTCATAGGGCACAAGAGGCACACCCGGGGAACTGAAACATCTCAGTACCCGGAGGAAGAGAAAGCAAACGCGATTTCCCGGTAGCGGCGAGCGAAACGGGAAACAGCCCAAACCGGAAAGCGATGCTTTTCGGGGTAGAAGGACACGCCATGGGAGTTATCAAGAAATGGCTTAGACGAATCGATCTGGAATGATCAGCCGAAGAAGGTAAGAGCCCTGTAGTCGAAAAGCCATTTCCTCCGGCGTGGATCCTGAGTACGGCGGAACACGGAAATTCGTCGGAATCCGGAGGACCATCTCCCAAGGCTAAATACTCCTGGTGACCGATAGTGGAACCAGTACCGTGAGGGAAAGGTGAAAGCCACCGGAAGGGAGTGAAACAGAAACCTGAAACGTGTGCCCTGCAAGTAGTCGAAGCCCGTTAATGTGACGGCGTACCTTTTGTAGAATGGACCGGCGAGTTGCGATTGTATGCAAGGTTAAGTGGCAAACACGGAGCCGAAGCGAAAGCGAGTCTGAATAGGGCGTAAACAGTATACGGTCGCAGACCCGAAACCGTGTGATCTACCCATGTCCAGGGTGAGGGTCAGTAACACTGACTGGAGGCCCGAACCCACGTATGCTGAAAAATGCGGGGATGAGGTGTGTAGGGGTGAAATGCCAATCGAACACGGAGATAGCTGGTTCTCTCCGAAATAGCTTTAGGGCTAGCCTCAGGGAGAAGCGTTCTGGAGGTAGAGCACTGATTGGACTAGGGGCCCTCACCGGGTTACCGAATTCAGTCAAACTCCGAATGCCAGTAACGCAACCCTGGGAGTCAGACTATGGGTGATAAGGTTCATAGTCGAAAGGGAAACAGCCCGGACCGCCAGCTAAGGTCCCTAGTATAACGTTTAAGTGGAAAAGGATGTGGAGTTGCCCAGACAACCAGTATGTTGGCTTAGAAGCAGCCATCATTTAAAGAGTGCGTAATAGCTCACTGGTCGAGTGACTCTGCGCCGAAAATGTACGGGCTAAACGTATCACCGAAGCTGCGAAGCAGAGGTCAAGATACCAGAGGTCGGAAGTCAGAAGTGAGGAAGATAGTGATAAAACAACTATAGGATTTACGGATTTATCAACAGGCCTTATGACCTTGCAATTGAAATTCATAAACTCACCTTGGAATTTCCTGACTTTGAAAAATATGAACTTGGTGCTCAACTGAGAAGAGCAGCCCTTTCTATTCCAGCAAATATGCTGAAGGATATGGAAAGAAAGATTCTATTAATGACTTCAAGCGTTTTCTTAAAATATCACTTGGCTCCAATAATGAAGTCAAGGTTATGTTGGATTTTGCAAGAGATTTGACATATTTGGATGAACAGAAATACACCTATCTTTATCAACGGTATGAAGAAGTTAGTAAGCAATTTATTCCTCTATACAAAAGTGGAAATAATCCGACTTCTGATTTCTGGCCATCTGACTCTGTTTGTAGGAGAGCGTTCCAAATGCTGCGAAGTCAGACCGTGAGGACTGGTGGAGCGTTTGGAAGTGAGAATTGCCGGTATGAGTAGCGAAAAAAAGAGTGAGAATCTCTTTCACCGAAAGCCTAAGGTTTTCCTGAGGAAGGCTCGTCGCTCAGGGTTAGTCGGACCTAAGCCGAGGCCGAAAGGCGTAGGCGATGGCCAACAGGCAGATATTCCTGTACCACCTCGTGAGCGTTTGAACGATGGGGGGACGCAGCAGGATAGGGAAAGCGCACTGTCGGAATTGTGCGCCCAAGCAGTGAGGGAGTTGGATAGGTAAATCCGTCTGACAATCCCAAGCTGTGACGGGGAGGGAAATTGAGTACCGAAGTTCCTGATTCCACACTGCCAAGAAAAGCCTCTAGTGAGTTCACAGGTGCCCGTACCGCAAACCGACACAGGTAGGCGAGGAGAGAATCCTAAGGTGATCGGGAGAACTCTCGTTAAGGAACTCGGCAAAATGACCCCGTAACTTCGGGAGAAGGGGTGCTCACACCGAGTGAGCCGCAGTGAATAGGCCCAAGCGACTGTTTACCAAAAACACAGGTCTCTGCGAAGCCGAAAGGCGAAGTATAGGGGCTGACACCTGCCCGGTGCTGGAAGGTTAAGGGGACGCGTTAGCGTGCTTGTCACGCGAAGCGCCAAACCGAAGCCCCAGTAAACGGCGGCCGTAACTATAACGGTCCTAAGGTAGCGAAATTCCTTGTCGGGTAAGTTCCGACCCGCACGAAAGGTGCAACGACTTGGGCACTGTCTCAACGAGAGACCCGGTGAAATTATACTATGCGTGAAGATGCGCATTACTCGCCGACTGGACGGAAAGACCCCGTGGAGCTTTACTGCACCTTGATATTGAATGTTTGGTACAGTACAGGATAGGTGGAGCCGTCGAAACGTGAGCGCCAGCTTTACGTGGAGGCACCCGTGGGATACCACCTGGCTGTACGAACATTCTAACCCAGGACCGTAATCCGGTCCGGAGACAGTGTCAGGCAGGCAGTTTGACTGGGGCGGTCGCCTCCCAAAAGGTAACGGAGGCGCCCAAAGGTTCCCTCAGAATGGTTGGAAATCATTCGCAGAGTGCAAAGGCAGAAGGGAGCTTGACTGCGAGACCTACAAGTCGAGCAGGGACGAAAGTCGGGCTTAGTGATCCGGTGGTCCCGCATGGAAGGGCCATCGCTCAACGGATAAAAGCTACCCCGGGGATAACAGGCTTATCTCCCCCAAGAGTTCACATCGACGGGGAGGTTTGGCACCTCGATGTCGGCTCATCGCATCCTGGGGCTGTAGTCGGTCCCAAGGGTTGGGCTGTTCGCCCATTAAAGCGGTACGCGAGCTGGGTTCAGAACGTCGTGAGACAGTTCGGTCCCTATCCGTCGTGGGCGCTGGAAGTCTGAGAGGAGCTGTCCTTAGTACGAGAGGACCGGGATGGACACACCGCTGGTGTACCAGTTGTTCCGCCAGGAGCACAGCTGGGTAGCTACGTGTGGCAAGGATAAGTGCTGAAAGCATCTAAGCATGAAGCCCCCCTCAAGATGAAACTTCCCATCACTTTAAGTGAGTAAGATCCCTCAGAGACGATGAGGTGGATAGGTCCGAGGTGGAAGCGTGGCGACACGTGGAGCTGACGGATACTAATCGATCGAGGACTTAACTAAACCATATGTGGTTGAATGGAACTCTTATTTAGTTTTCAGGGTGCAAATTCCTGAAAAACCCCTTGCATTTTTCGTCAAAAATGGCTATAATGATTCTTGTCCTTAATAAAGGAATCGACACACAAAATGAAAAAGGTCTGGTAGCGATAGCGGAGAGGTCACACCTGTTCCCATGCCGAACACAGCAGTTAAGCTCTCCAGCGCCGATGGTAGTTGGGGTTTAACCCCTGCAAGAGTAGGACGCCGCCAGGCATTTTACTATACTTTTTTCTTTATAATTTTTCAGTGGTTAGGTCCACGTTAATAAACACTCTAAACTATTCCACAGTAGCTCAGTGGTAGAGCGGTCGGCTGTTAACCGATTAGTCGCAGGTTCGAATCCTGCCTGTGGAGCCATTTTTTTGCTTCCATAGCTCAGTCGGTAGAGCGCTTCCATGGTAAGGAAGAGGTCGCCGGTTCGAGTCCGGCTGGAAGCTCTATAACAGATAGGCGTTAAATCTTTATAAAGTGAGGATTTGCGTCTATTTTTTAACCGTAAAAAATCTCCCTCATATGCATCGCCTGCATGTTGTGAGGGAGATTTTCTCTTCTATTCTGATAGATGATTCTTAATTTGTAATTTCTCCCCCACCGAGAATCGTAAGACAGTTAATTTTCAATACGACAACGTCTTCATTTTCTCCCTGGACCCTTGTATTATCCTCCCAGCCGCCAAGGATTGGGACACCTGATATTTCGACATGAACATTATCAGGAACCATGATACTCGCCCCTCCCAGGATAGAGGTTAAGTCAAGTGAGGCCCCATCTTCAATAATCGCATCGCGGAGGTCAATTTCCGCCCCGCCGAACATCGTCGTCACACTTCCACCTTGAAAATTTTTCGATTGACTCTTGATCTCTGCTCCTGAAAAAAGCAGGAATGTGTTTAGATTCTCGTTCGTATGAGGAGTTTTTCCATGTTTGGCCCGGGTAAAAATGATGATAATACCGATAAAGATAAAAATAAGCGGCCATAAATAAGAAACTAAATTCATGTCAAACCATTGATTGATGAAAAATAAGGTCCCCACAAATAAAAACAAGAAACCTGAGACTTTAGAAGATTGTGTACGATTGATTAGCTGAATAATACCTATGATAATCAGAATAAACGGCCACCAATTTGACAGTAGATACCCTAAATCAATGATATCTGCTTGGTGCAAAAGCAAACTAACACCAAACAAAAGAAAAAACAGACCTGGCCACACTCTTCCAGACATGGGCAAATCCCCCCTATAAGACACTTTATGTATTGAAGTGTTTTTGAATGATAATTGGAAAGTGCGTTTTCCAACTTAGAACAGAATTCCAACGTTAATATAATTGTAAATTCAGTGACTGATTTAATTATTCACATAATTAGATGGTATGTCAATACTAAACGATTGCAGGTTGTGAACATGCTTAAAAATCATTGTTTAGTGTAGTGGTGATTAGTGATGCTTCCTGACATAAAAGTGAAACTTCACTCAGTGGAGGGAACTCTAAAAAATAATGTCCCGATAATGCAAAGTGAAAGTAAAAATAAAAACAGGGAAATAATGCTTTATCTCCCTGTGACTATCTTCTATGTCCGATCCCAAAAACGCTGCTGGGCAATGGCTGATACAAAGTCATCCCTGAAGTTTTGGTTATTGGCGGCAAAAACAACGCCGGCGAGGTTATTTTCCTGTGATGATTTGACATAAGGCTGGCCGGTTGTCGCGACACCAATTGGCTTATATTGTTTATAAGCCTGATTAACGAATTCCATAACATTTTGCGTGAATTTAGCCTCGTTGTCGGCTTTTCCGCCTACAACATAGAGCGCGTCATACAGAACTGGGTAGGTTGTTATAAACGTCTCATTCACTTCAATTTTTGTACCATCAGATCCGGTAACTGTCCCCAGTTTTTCACTGATAATATCAATGAATACGCCACAGTGATGGAGATAGTCCAATGTGCTTCTTACCTCTTCACCGTTAAATCCATTGTCAATCAGCACACCAACTTTTTGTGTAGCGGCGTAATGCGGCGTATTGGCCTGGCTGATGGCCGGCGAACTCTTTGACACGGGAACATGGGAACCCTTTGGTTGGTCGACACCAATATTGTCAGCAATGGTACAGGCCATTTCCCTATCAACATTAGCCCAAAATTCCACATTTTGCTGTCTCACTGATTTGCTTTTAACATAGCCAAGGTGATAGATAAACGTATCGGTAAGATCTTGTTTTTCAACATGTGATAAACTGTTCCAGAAAAGTCTTGATTGTGAAAAGTAATCAAAAAATGATTCGCTTGGACGTTCTCGCGTGACATGCCCGTCGACCTTTTGGGGATAATGGGAATATCCCCCTTCTTCAGGTGGAGTCTCGGCAGGAGTATTACCAGCTAATGTATTGTTATGATAATCGACGTAATTAAGATCAATTTCATAATCTGAATAACCGGCCCTAAAGTTATCGTTCACTTCAGAGATAGGCTTGTTAACGGGTATTTCATTAATATTTCCTGTACCTAGCCGGTGGTAATCGGTATCTCTGTAAGCAAAAGCCCTTCCTTGCAGGACAGGATCAATCGTGAAGTCAATGCCTGGAACAAGCGAAGCAGGGTCAAATGATGATTGTTCTTCCTCTGCGAAGAAATCATTAACCAATCGATTCAATGTTAATTTACCGATGATTTCTACAGGAACTTCCTCTTCCGGCCAGAGTTTTGTATCGTCTAAAATGTCAAAGTCAAAGTTAAACTCATCTTCTTCAGCAATTAATTGCACACCTAATTCATACTCCGGATAGGCACCGCATTTGACCGCTTCAATGATATCACGGCGATGGAAGTCCGGGTCGACGCCGCCGATAACATTCGCTTCATCAAGCAGCAAGGAGTGAACGCCAAGTTTAGGCACCCATTTAAATCGTACAAAGGTCGATTTACCTTGTTCATTAATAAACCGGAATGTATTGATTGGCCAACCCGCCATCATACGCCAGCTTCTTGGACGCCCCCGCATGGACATTAACCACATCACCATATGGGCTGATTCCGGGTTGCTGACGACATAGTCCCAAAAACCATCCTGTGCGACAGTCGCTTGCGGTATATCCGTAATCGGGTTTGGTTTAGCCGCATGCGTCACATCCATAAATTTCATCGCATCTGCAAGAATGAAGACAGGAAATTGGAGTGCCAAATTATCATAATTTCCTGCTTGTGTGTAAAACTTGGTTGCAAAGCCACGTATATCGACTGCTGTATCTTTGGAACCTTTACTGCCAATAAAGTTGGAAAATCGCGTGAACACAGGTGTTTTGGAGCCAGGTCGTTGCAGGAAATCAGCTTTAGTTACATGTTTCATTGACTTATATAACTCAAAGTCTCCATATAGTCCGAATCCCCTGGCATGGACCACTTTTTCTGGTATGCGTTCTCGGCTAAAGCGGGACTGTTTTCTATAAAAATGAAAGTCCTGAAATAATAAGGGGCCACGCCTTCCTGCCCGCAAGCTCCACCTGTCATTGGAAATTTTAAACCCCGCATCATCGGTCATTTTTTTACCTGGACCAGTGTTTTGGTGATAGTATTGTTCAAGCTGTTCCTCTTTTTCGTCCTTGTGGTGTTTATGATGATGGTACCCTCTTGAGGAATTGTTTTCGTGTTCGTCCATGGTATCACCCATCCTTATCGTTTAAAAATTTACTCCAGTTACATACATATTCGGATTGGGCGGAATTATGCATTTTTTAGAACCTGACAAACACTCGCAAAAGTTCTTAGGCCAAACGATTTAAACATTCCACCATCCTGCCGATATAAGAAGGGAGATCATCATGGAGGATGATTAGCCATGGCGTTAACGCTCAGAAGAAAACCGGGAGAAAAAGTGTTTATCGAGGATGAACACGGCAGGAACATTGAAGTCGAAGTAGTCAAAGCTGAGGGAAACATGAATAACGCCCTTAAGCTCCGCATCACAGCTCCACAGGTATTCAACATTGTCCGTGGAGAGATTTACGGTAATAACTCCTAATATTCAGGGGCTATTATAAAACTAGCATTTCACAAGGACAGGTCCTGCTAGTAAAAAATAAAAACATGGAGGTCGATTGATTATGCAAATTAATCACAACATTGCGGCGCTGAATACGCAGAATCAGCTAGTACAGAACAACAAGGCAACTCAAGGGTCTTTGGAAAAACTTTCTTCAGGTCTTCGTATTAACAAGGCTGGAGACGATGCTGCAGGTTTGGCAATTTCTGAAAAAATGCGCGGACAAATTCGTGGGTTGGAAATGGCTGAGAAAAACGCACAAGATGGTGTATCACTAATTCAAACTGCTGAAGGTGCATTGAATGAAACGCACTCTATTCTTCAACGTATGCGTGAATTGACTGTACAAGCGGGTAATACAGGTACTCAAGGTAACGATGACTTAAAAGCCATTCAAGAAGAAATTGATGCCCTACAAGAAGAAATAGGAGGAACGGCCGATAGTCAGGGTATATCTGATCGTACACAATTTAATGGGAAGAACCTTCTAGATGGTTCACTCACTACAGGTGAATCAGGTGCACTAAATTTCCAAATAGGTGCAAATGAAGGTCAACAATTGACAGTTGAGATTGGAGACATGAGTGTTGAGTCTTTAGGCTCAGAAGCCGGTATAAAAATAGAGGATATTGATGTTACTGAATTTGCCGAAGAGTCTCCTACGAACGATTTTGATACTCAATTGGGTGCCATCGATGATGCAATAGAGCAGGTTTCCACTCAACGTTCAGAATTAGGAGCAGTTCAAAATCGTTTAGAGCATACTATTAATAATCTTAGTGCTTCTACGGAAAATCTAACTGCAGCTGAATCACGTATAAGAGACGTGGACATGGCTTCAGAAATGATGGAATTCACGAAGAATAACATCCTTACGCAAGCATCTCAAAGCATGTTGGCTCAGGCAAATCAGCAGCCTCAAGGTGTTTTACAACTTTTACAATAGAGATAAAAATGGTCGTCCTTTTCAGACGACCATTTTAATATGAACATTATGGGATATATACAATATTTTATTCCCCAATTTGGATAGAACTATTCTAATTTTTTTCAACTAAAGAAATAGCATAGGGAATTGCATGTTTTGCAACTTCAAAGTCATAATATATTATTCCCGGTTTGTTAACATTAACTTCTATTATATAAACTTTCATTTCTTTATCTATTGCTATATCGAATGCAATTTCACTTAAATGTTCATCGTATAAATTGTCGAAGATTTCCGAACAACGTAAAGTGATAAATTTTATATCTTCTTTAATTTTTTTACTTGAAAAGTTTCTATCTAAAAATCCAGATAGTTCACCAATATAGCCTCCCTTACTAGTGCTGGAAATGACTGCATAATAAAATCCTATCCTAGGATAACTGTTGACAATTGACCATTCACCATTATCACCTTTCATCATATGAACTCTAATATCAAATGGCTGTCCCTCTAATGTTCTTGTTTCAATGTATTCCTGAACAATAAAAGTTCCCTGTTTAATCAATTTTCTAAGGTAATTTCTGATAGAAACTTCATTATAATATTTTTCGTGTTCACCCACTGCAACAAAAAAGTCATCAATGTCTTGTTTTTCTATAAAATGAACTCCCTTTGCAAACGAACCAACTTCAGGTTTGAGAATGACTTTTCTGTACTTATTAATAAATTTGAAAATGTCTTTTATTCGATCAACTTTTTGATAAGGTATGATGGCGTCGTCAATTTTTCCAGTTGATGTGAGTTTATCATAAACTTCCAACTTACTTATTGAATTCCCAAAAAATTCATTTGTGAACGGAATGTCTTCTAATTCTTCATATACAAATTTATACCCTTGCATTCCTCTAAGCCTTAGACGATCATATATAGCATCTGGATACTCAACAATTTTAGTTACCCATTCTTTATCTTCATAGAAGTGCCCTCTAATCAGCATTTCACCAAAGTCTATGTCCCTAGGTGAAAAGTAGTAAAAATCTACCCCCTCGTACTTAGCTACATAAGCACAGGCAACTGCTAAATTTTCAACTTCATTTTCGTTAACCAACATACCAATTCGATATCGGTTATCTAAATTCGCCCATTCCAAATCTGTAACAAGTGCATTAAACTGTCCTTTTGAAGTAGTTCCTTTATCGGATTCATTTGTATTTACAATACCATTTTTGGCAATATAGGTGGCATAAGCTATTGTATTTGATGCTCTTTCAGTTTCATGAAATGTCGATTGAGGTCCGTTGTTTACTTCATGCAGCCAAAAACGACCATTTTGATCAATGGCTAAATCAAGTCCGAGCTCATCAAGAGCTAACCCATGTATTTTGTCGAGATGCTTTGTTAAATCAATGGCCAGCTTTCGAATCTCCTCACCATACTGTAGTCCATCTTTACCAAACTGTTCCTTTAATAGGACTTCAAAATTATCTGTTCTGCCACCACGGCTGATGTTACTAAGAATACTTTGCCTATTTCCAATACGTGGATAAATACGAGTTAATTGCCATTTCCCCTCACCATTTTTCTGAACGTGTGCGCGGATATCATAAGGTTCTCCTTCTTTTGTACGAGCTTGAATATAGTGTTGAATCATATAGCTGTTTCTGTTCTTTAGAATAACTTTAGAAATCCATTCACTGAATTTTTCAGTACCAAGAACTTGTTCCTTTTTTTGGTCTAATACGGAATACCGATTACCCCTTTTTTCGACAAAAAAGATATTTTCGCCCCGTCGTCCCATAATCGGCTTGAATACGACAATTTTATTATCCTGCATGAAATCATGGATCACATTCTCATTCTTGCAAACCTTGAATGGAACGAGCAAATCCGCATATTTTCTATATTTGACGAGCTTTTTCGGCAAATGGTATTTATTACCGACATAAAAACTGGTGAAGGGCAGTTCACGCCGCAATTTTCGTTCAACCCGGGATTGCTGGATGCGGGAGCTTGGACTGATATTATTGATGACATCCGGAAAAGGTGCATCGATTTTTTGCCATTGATTGTCTTTGAAAGCGTCAGCCTTGATCTGCCTGTTTTCAACATCCACATCATCTGAGGAAAAGAAGATTAGCCCGACACCCTGACGCTCTGCTTCTTCAATGTAGGCGTTAATCCGTTCTTCCGGATACGCGACACGAGGATTGGCTCTACTGGAATAGACACCAATTGTGATGGGCTGTGCCACCTGTTCACCGGAAATGCCAGCTTCAAATGTCCATCTCAATTCCCTCAACTGCGGCATCAGCGAAAACTGGACGACTTCTGCGATTTTCAGGAAATTCCCCTGTTCCATTTGTTTGGCAATCAAGTGGATACTGCGCTCAATGTTTTTTTTACTTTTATGAATGCTTTCCGATTGTGTACTTGTTAATGTTTTCTCAATGGCACTAAATCCATCAACAATGGAACTGAATATATAAACACTTTGATTAAAATTCTTTTCTTTGGACAGACCGGAAAAATGGTCAGTCGCTTCGATTAATGTATCAATAATGTTCAATGTCTGTGGAAGTTTCTTTTCTTTAAGTGTAGCCATGGCGTATGCTCCTTACAAAAATAGTCGGGAATAATCCTGTCTATTATATCGGCTAAAGGGATGCAAAATTGAACAGGAAATCCTTGTAAAACGATTACACTGATTTATGGGGTCTGTCCCCCACCACTTTAACGCGTTACCGCGGTGGGGGACAGACCCCATCAACGACACTTACATTTGAAACTGGAAGGGCTCCACGCTTTCCCATGCATATCCGACTTGAAGTAATTGTTGTTCGGAAAGGTGGTTGCCAATGAATTGCATGCCGGTGGGGAGTCCTCTTGAGTCTAATCCCATTGGCACTGATAAACCTGGTACCCCCGTTAAATTGACAGGAACGGTAAATGGCAAACAGCGTCTAATCACATCTAAATTTTGCTGGACCCAGTTCTGAGCAAATGCCGGTGTTGAGATAGGGATCGTTGGACCGAGCAAAATATCGACTTCATCAAACGCTTTTTGGAACGCTTCTACCATTTTTCTGCGGGCTTGTTGGGCTCTGACGTATTGTGGCGAATTTGTCAATGCACCGGACAGAAGGAAAATTCGGTTATCTGCTGCATAATACTCTGGATGCGTCTGCAGCCATTCGTGATGGTAAGTGGATGCTTCCCCACCTACAATACTATAGCCTGCAAAAGTTGACATTGAAATTTGAGGAATGACAATTTCGCTTATTTCAGCTCCCAGACTTTTTAAAGTTGTTATGGCATTTTGGAGCAGTTTTTCCACATCCGGGTCTAATCCCTCGAGATAATACGTAGGGATACCGATTTTTATTCCTCTCATTCCTTTATGAAGATCTTCATTGTAATGCGATTCAGGGACATGAAGGCTTGCCGGATCATTCGCATCAAAACCTGCCATGCCGTCCAGCATTAGCGCCAAATCTGAAACCGATCGTGCCATTGGTCCCGCGGTATCCAATGACCAAGCTGAGGGGAACATATTAGAAGTGCTGATGAGCCCATAGGTTGTCTTTAACCCGTAAATACCGCACATCGCTGCAGGCAGGCGGATGGAGCCGAATGTATCTGATCCCGTTGCAAGTGTTGCCAGACCGGCTGCTAAAGCAGCACTGCTCCCGCCACTTGACCCGCCCGCCATATAATGGATGTTCCATGGATTTCGTGTCGTGCCAAAGGTCAAATTGGTACCGGTGGATCCGAGGGCAACTTCATGCATGTTCAATTTCCCCAGCATAATCCCGCCTGCCGCTAACAGTTTTTCTGCTGCTGGTGCCGTTTTGTCAGGAATAAAATCAGCAAAAAGTTTTGAGCCGTTTGTCGTTGGTATGCCTTTTGTATAGTAATTATCCTTAATACCGATCGGGATCCCATGGAGGGGTCCTTTATATTGGCCGTGCATAATGCTGTTTTCCGCTTCTTGTGCTTGTTGAAGGGCAACGTCGTGAAGAGGGGTGATATACGAATGGATGGCTGGATCGATGGTATCGATTCGGTTTAAAAGATGTTTAGTCAATTCAACCGGAGATAGTTGTTTTGTCTGGATTAAAGGAGCAAGCTCAGCAGCCGTTAAGAAGCCTAGTTCAGCCATAGCATCAACCTCTTATCAACCACCGTAATCGGTACAGTTTGGTTTAGGTCAGGGAATGATTTAAGCGGTTCTTGAGCCTGATTAATTGTGACAAGTGTGTTTTGAATGTAAGGCACGTCATCCTCGAAGACAGGTAAACCTTGTAAGTATAAACCTTGTTTTATGAAGGTTGCATCATACATTGAACGTTCCTCCTTGTATTGACTTGCTTTAGTTGAAAGGTTAAATAAAAAAACGGGGAAATAATCACTTTATTTCCCTGGATTCTTTGTGCTATCGTTTTAAGATACTAAGTTCGATTCCAAAAGCGTTGATGTGCAATGGCGTTGGCAAAATCCTTTCCAAAGTCAGGATTGTTTGCGGCAAAAACCACGCCGGCCAGGTTATTTTTTTCTGATGTGTAAAAACAAGACTCGCCGGTTGTTGCAACACCAATCGGTTTATAGTGCCTATACGCTTCACCTGCATAACGCATGACGTCTTGATTGAATCGCTCCTGGTTTTTAGTGCTTCCACCAACGACATAGAGCGCGTCAAGCAGATAAGGACTTGATGTAAGAAATGATTCATCAACCTTGAGTTTTGTGCCATCAGCACCTGTGACAGTACCAAGTTTTTCACTTATGATGGTTATAAAAATCCCATTTTGTTTTAGTGTGTTAAGCACATTTGTTACCTCTTGATCGTTAAAGCCATGACCAATCAGTACCCCGACTTTTTGCGTATAGGCATAACTTGGTGTATTGGCCTGGCTAAGGGAAGGATAACTTGTTGAGACAGGCACATGAGAGCCACTTGGACGGTCGACGCCTATATTGTCAGCAACGATGCATGCCATTTCCTTATCGACATTGACCAGCAAATTAACGGTTTGCTGGCGGACAGATTCGCTTTTCACACTTCCAACCTGATAGCTGAGTGCTTCTATGGTGTGTTGCTTTTCAACAGATGTCAAGCTATTCCAAAATATACGCGGCTGCGAAAAATGATCCCTGAACGAATCGCTTCGATTACGTATGACGTGGCCTTCAACTTTTTTTGGATAATGCGCATAGCCGCCTGCTTCAGGGGGTGTCTCGTATGGGGTATTATTTGCTAAGGAATTTTTATGATAGTTTACCTGATCAACATCGATTCGATACCTCATAGGGCCTCGTCGCTGATTATTATGAAATGGGCAAATTGGTTTATTAATCGGCAGTTCCTGAAAATTCGCTCCAATTCGATGTAATTGTGCACTTTGATAAGCAATTAACCTTCCCTGCAGGACGGGATCATTGGAAAAATCAATTCCCGGAACGACATTGGCAGGATTAAACGCGACTTGTTCTGATTCCGTATGGTAATTATCAATGTTTTTATTTAACGTCATCTTACCGATAAAGTGAACAGGGACGAGCTCTTCCGGCCAAAACTTGGCAGGATCAAGCACATCAAAGTCGTATTTGAATTCATCCTCCAGTGGAATAAGCTGGACACCTAATTCATATTCAGGATAAGCACCATGGTCAATTGCCTCTCTGAGATCCCGCCGGTGGAAGTCCGGGTCGAGTCCGCCGATTTTCAGTGCCTCATCCTGCGTTAGTGAATGAACACCAAGAACAGGCTTCCAAACAAACCGGACGAAGGTTGCTGCGCCCTGTTCGTTGACAAACAGGTACGTATTAATCCCCCACGATTCCATCATTCGATAACTTCTGATAATCCCCCGGTCAGACATGATCCACAGCACCATATGAAGTGCTTCTTCGTTATTGGCTACATAATCCCAAAAGAGGTCGTGTGCACCGCTTGCTGTAGGAATATCATCATCCTGCTTCGATTGGTATGCATGCATCGCATCCGGAAACTTCATCGCCTCCTGATTAATTAATACAGGCATAGCAATTGTTGTCAGATCATAATTGCCTTCTTCTGTATAAAACTTAACACCCTGACAACGTAAATCCCTTGCTGTATCATAAGAGCCCCTGCTCCCTTGTACGGTAGAAAACCGGATAGTTAAAGGCGTCTTTTTCCCGGGTTCCTGTAAAAATCCAGCTTTTGTAAACTGTTTCATTGACTGATAGCATTCAAACTCCCCATGGGCACTGTAGCCTCTTGCATGAACCACTCTTTCCGGTGCCTCTTCATTCACAAAATGTGTCATTTTTTCAAAGTAATGCCAATCCTGATGTAATGTTGGACCGCGTTCACCTGCTTTTAAATTAAATTGGTCGTCTGAAACTTTTCTTCCTTGATTTGTTGTCAATGGTTTTCCTGTGTTTTGGATACGGTACTGATCCAGTTGTTCATCTTTTATGTTTTCACTGTAACCGCCGACGCCTTTCTTATGCCTTGAATTGGAATTATCCATTTCAACACCTCACCTTTCACACAATTTACAAACATCACATTTTATGTGAAAGAGCTCGTCACTATTCATGGGGTCTGTCCCCCACCACGGTAATGCGTTAAAGCGGTGAGGGACAGACCCCATAAAATATGGTATCCTAATGGCAGCATAACAGATGGAGGTTTAACGAATGGATTCTTTCTCACTATTAATGACACTCGCGATTATCGTAACCATTATGGAAGTTTTTGTGGCAATATTTTTAGTGAAAAAAGGGTTGAGCATATGGCGCACACTGTATACCTCGTTGCCCGTTATCGTGATTGTCTGGGTTGTGGCTTTTGTATATTCCTAGACTTACTGCTCAAACTTTTTGCGCGTGAAAAGCCTGTATAGCTTATATTGTACAAAGAAAACGACAAAGGCCAAGATACATAGATTCACATAATACCAGATTCCGCTTCCCAATAGATCGAGCGGTGTATTGGCTGTGGGGGTATGAGACAGATATAAATAGTTGGACCCCAGAAGCGGATTAACGAAAAACCCGATGATGGCAGCATAGATTAAGACATACCCATATGTTTTCAGTAATGTTTTAAATGTAATGGTGACGTTATTAGAAACCACTAAAAATATACTGGTCCATGAAATCGCAGTGTGATGAACAAAAAATTTCAAATAACGGTAATGCGGAAAGTCATATGGCAATTCGGGTGTCACCAGTGCTAAAAATGCCGGCACAAGCCCAATGAAAAAGGTGATCTGGATTAATAGTTTATTATGATTGATAAGAGCGATGGCTCCGGTTATACCGGCTATACCGCAAAGGTGCAGAAATATATGATCCGCTAAACTCCAAATGCCGTTCAGCGCGGTATATGTCTGATAACTCACTTCGGATAAAACGAGCAGGCTGAATAAACTCCAGCGAATCGTGTTGTAGACGGAGCGGTTATACAGTATTTTTTTGGCGAATAAAAGAAAAATCGTAATCCCGGCAAAATAAATGAATAATGCGATTAAATGACTCGAACCAAATGCTGTGAATGGTTCACCATGCTCTTCCAAAAATATGCCCATCATCGTTTCCCCCGCACAGTTAATTTTAATCGATAGGAAAAAAGCCTTATTAAATGCAGTGTCACTTTATTATAAGGGGAAAAATTGAATTTGAAAATTAAAATTTGATTTTCGGTCTTTACAAAAGGGGGTAACCTGTATATAATAAAATTTGTCGGTTTTGCCCGATACATATTTCAAGGCGTGGCACACGCGCTGTATGGCCCGTTGGTCAAGTGGTTAAGACACCGCCCTTTCACGGCGGTAACACGGGTTCGAATCCCGTACGGGTCACCAATGGAGGATTAGCTCAGCTGGGAGAGCACTTGCCTTACAAGCAAGGGGTCGCTGGTTCGAGCCCAGCATCCTCCACCATTTTTATACGCTGGTTTATATGTCACTCAATAATGTGACGGCGGCCAAAAATACCAAATGCCGGTCTAGCTCAATTGGCAGAGCAAGCCGCGGGCACCACCGAGAAGGCTACCATGTGCAGGCCTGCGAGGAGTGCTGCTTCACCGAAATAACTTACAACACGACGAGCTCACAAGATGATAATGCACATGACATTAAAATAATTATTTTATAAATGCCGGTCTAGCTCAATTGGCAGAGCAACTGACTTGTAATCAGTAGGTTGGGGGTTCAAGTCCTCTGGCCGGCACCATTATATTTTTTATGTATAATTTAAATCAATGTTAGTAACAATAGTTACGGAGGGGTAGCGAAGTGGCTAAACGCGGCGGACTGTAAATCCGCTCCCTCAGGGTTCGGGAGTTCGAATCTCTCCCCCTCCACCATATGTTTTATTGGGCTATAGCCAAGCGGTAAGGCATCGGGTTTTGATCCCGTGATTCGCTGGTTCGAATCCAGCTAGCCCAGTCTTTTTTTATTTCAGGCTGTTTTCTGAAAGGCTGTCAACACAAGCGGAGTTTATTTCCGAAGCGGTGTCATTGCACTCAAATTTTTCAGTGTGTCGCAGTTTATATCAACTACGTGGTTAAAAAGCAACAAACATTACGAAAAGAGCTTTTATCATATAAAACTCATACAGCAACTTACTGTACAAACGAGCCATAAGCTGGCCGCCAACATCACCGAGTAAGCTACCAAGTGCAGGCCTCCGAGGAGTGCAGCATCACCGAGTTCTCTTGCAACACGACGAGCAATGCTTTTCTGCGAGGAGTGCGACATCACCGGAATAACATGCAACACGACGAGCAATGCTCTTCTGCGAGGAGTGCGACATCACCGGAATAACATGCAACACGACGAGCACCCTTATACTGTTATAGTAAAAAATCATTATAAAAGTAAAGACACCAAAATAACATTGTACGAGCCATTAGCTCAGCTGGCAGAGCATCTGACTTTTAATCAGAGGGTCGGAGGTTCGAATCCTCCATGGCTCATTCGACCATCATAAACGTTAGCAAATGCATAACAGACGATAATGGCAGATAAGCAAGGTTGTTATGATGTTAACAGCCTTGTTTATTTGCATTTTATCGTGTTTTTTTACATAATAGAAACAGTAAAATGAATATCAATTATGATGACTTTCACATAGTATAAAAGGATGAGTTGGTATGGAAACTTCCAGAATTCCTGGCTTTTATAACATGACCGTTGATGAACGCCGGCAATTGCTTGGAACAATGAATCTGTTTACGGAAGAAAATACAGAATATTTATTTTCTAAAGACCCGTTACCAACGGATACAGCTGATAACATGATAGAAAATGTGATCGGGACGTTTCCGCTTCCTTTAGGATTAGGATTGAATTTCCTGATCAATGGGAAAGACTATTGTATCCCTATGGCCATTGAAGAGCCATCTGTCGTGGCGTCGGCTAGTCACATTGCGAAAATTGTCAGGAATACTGGCGGATTTACAACCGAAGCGACCGACCGTGTGATGACGGGACAAATCCAGGTTGTCGGATGTCCTGATTTCAATGCGGCCAAAGAAACGATAATGAAAGAAAAAGATGCGTTAATTGAAGCCGCCAATAATGCATACCCTAGTTTAATGAAAAGGGGTGGCGGTGCTGAGGATCTGGAAGTCAGACTGCTAAATGGAGAATCGGATTCCAAATACGGACAGATGCTCATCCTGCACCTTTACATCAATACGTGTGATGCAATGGGGGCCAATATGGTCAACACAATGGCTGAGTCACTGGCGCCAGTTGTTGAAGACTTGACGGATGGTAAAGTGTATTTGCGTATTCTTTCCAATTATCCTGATCGCTGTCTTGCACGTGCGCGCTGCGTCATCCCGCCGGATATGCTGCAAACAAGTGACTTTTCGGGTGAGGAAGTACGCGACGGGGTCATCCATGCTTATGAATTCGCGGCTTCTGACCCGTACCGCGCTGTAACTCATAATAAGGGCATCATGAATGGAATCGATCCTGTCGTGATTGCGACCGGTAATGATTGGCGTGCAGTAGAAGCCGGTGCCCATGCACATGCCGCGCGTGACGGTATGTATACATCGATGACAGTCTGGTCTAAAGATGAAGAGGGAAATTTGGTCGGTGAATTGGAATTGCCGATGTCAGTTGGTACGGTTGGCGGCTCCATCAGGGTGCATCCGATTGCCAAACTTGCCCATAAACTGTTAAATGTTGATTCAGCCCAGGAGCTTGCCGGGGTCATTGTAGCAGTCGGCCTTGCGCAGAATCTTGGAGCGTTAAAAGCGTTAGCAACCGATGGCATTCAGAAAGGACACATGGCATTACATTCTCGTTCTGTTGCCATTGCAGCAGGAGCTACAGGGGAGATGATTGATATGATTTCAGAGCGGTTAATTGACGAAAAAGAGATCCGTGTCGGAAAAGCTAAAGAATTGGTGGAAGAATATAAAAAATGAGTGTAGAAAAGGCAACAACTTCAGTACAAACAGCTATTGGCGTAGCTCATAGTAAATTGATTTTAATCGGGGAACATGCAGTTGTACACGGGCAGCCTGCCATTTCTCTCCCATTTCCGTTAGTCGGAGTGGAGGCGATTATCGATTATGTGCCGGGTTCGGTGAAAATTGACAGTACGTTTTATCATGGACCCCTTGAATCCGCACCTGACTCTCTGAACGGGCTTACCTCTTGTATTGAAGCGACATTGGAAGAGCTTGACATGCCATGTGAAGATTTGTTGATCCGGATTAAATCATCCATTCCCCCGGGAAAAGGTCTCGGATCCAGTGCATCTGTGTCGATTGCGGTTATCCGTGCCCTTTTTGCCTTTGCGGAAGAGGATTATGAGATGGCAGATATATTACGGCTTGCCGATATTTCCGAAAGACATGCTCACGGGGAACCAAGCGGTATTGATACACTCACGATAACATCTGAACTTCCGATTTGGTATAAAAAGGAAGAGCCGATTGACATGATTGAGCCTCAAGGTGATTTCCATTTTATCGTTGCAGATTCAGGCAGAATGGGTGATACCCGTTTGGCAGTTGAATCGGTGACGAAACTGATCAAATCGGCACCGAAGCGGATTCAATCCAAATTGGAGCGGCTTGGTGAAATAACACACCGGGCCAGAACGGCATTGGAAACGGCTAGTAAACACCTGCTGGGACAAATGTTAAATGAAGCACAAAAAGAACTGGAAGCACTGGGTGTCAGTGATGCAGGATTGAACAGATTGATTTATCTTGCCCGTCAGGAAGGTGCTTTAGGTGCTAAATTAACAGGTGGGGGTAATGGCGGTTGTGTCATTGCCCTGGCTGAGAATGAGATGCATTCCAAACAGCTGTGTGAGAAGCTGAGAAAGTTTGGGGCACATGCTGTATGGTCATTCGCGCTGGACAGAAAAACGGAGTAGTTGTTCAAAATAAAAGGTAAAATGGCGACTATAGGGTCATTTTACCTCATTTTTTGAATTGGTTCGATAAAGGCTAAAGGGGTTATAACATGAAAACAACAGCAAAGGCTCATACAAACATAGCTCTCATCAAATATTGGGGAAAACGTGATGAGTCATTAATCCTGCCAATGAACAACAGTTTATCGTTGACGTTGGATGGTTTTTATACAACCACAACAGTTGAATTTCAGGATAGCCTGATGTCAGATCGTTTTTATTTGAATGACCGGCTGATTGATGGAAAAGAATATGCCCGGGTAACCGCATTTCTTGATCGCATCCGTGAAGCGGCAGGACGGCCGGATGCTTTTGCTGAGATCCATTCCACTAATCATGTCCCGACTGCAGCCGGTTTCGCATCGTCTGCTTCCGGGTTTGCCGCTTTAGCTGCAGCGGCGGCTAAGGCCATCGATTTACCAACTGATGAACAGAAACTTTCAATTTTGACGAGACAAGGGTCTGGTTCCGCATGCAGGTCGATTTATGGCGGGTTTGTCGAATGGGAGAAAGGTGCAAAGGCTGATGGATCTGATTCGCACGCTGTCCCGATTGCGCCTGCCGATCATTGGGATATCAGGGTTGCTGCTGTTGTTTTATCGTCTGCCGAGAAGAAAGTGTTAAGCCGGGAAGGGATGAGACGGACAGTGGAAACATCAGCTTACTATCCTGCTTGGGTGGACAGTATTCCGGATGATCTGGCCGCGATCAAAGACGGTATTGCGGAAAGGGATTTTGAAAAAGTGGGGGAGATAGCCGAAGCGAATTGCCTGCGGATGCATGCGACAACATTGGCTGCTAATCCCCCGTTCAGTTACTGGCACAGTACGACTTTGTCAATAATGCAAGCTGTTCGGGACTTGCGGTCAGCTGGTGTCCCGGCGTTTTTCACGATTGATGCGGGACCAAATGTGAAGGTTCTTTACCTGCCTGAATATGAAGCGACAATTAAGGAAACGCTCCGTAACGTTCCCGGTGTTCATGATGTGACAGTAAGCAGGCCCGGCCAAGGCGTATCCTACATTTAGGGGTTGAACAAGTTGTCCGATTCCACTTTAACAGTAAAAGTCCCGGGAAAATTGATGGTTGCCGGGGAGTTTGCTGTCCTTGAAAAACATCAAAAATTAGTTGTGATGGCAGTTGATCGCTTGTGTACGCAACGTTAAAAGAAAGCAGCGACAATCGTCTGACGCTTGAGACATTTGATCTGCACGATTTAGCATGGACCTGTGAAAATAATGAAATCCACGTCAAAACGGATGATGAACGCGTACGGTTTGTGGAAGAAGCGATGCATGTTGTCCATACATATTTAAATGAGAATAATATTGAGCTGGATCCATTCCATCTTTCCATTCGAAGTGAATTGGATGATGCATCAGGAAGAAAATATGGCCTTGGGTCGAGTGCTGCAGTTGTCACATCCGTGGTGGCGGCTATGTTGATGAAATTTTTGCCCGAAAAGCCGTCTGAAAAGCTGATTTTCAAATTGGCGGCTATTTCACACGTGAAAACACAAGGAAGCGGGTCTGGCGCTGATGTAGCTGCCTCTTCCTATGGCGGATTTTTGCAATATGCATCATTCCAGGCAGACTGGCTTCAGGCTGCTTATTATGACTCCGTGAGTATTACGGAGCTCGTAAAAAAGGACTGGCTTTATTTTCATGTTCAACCGATCAAGCTGCCGAAAGATTTGTATATGTGTATCGGATGGACGGGAAAGCCTGCCTCCACACATCAATTGGTTATTGGGATTGCCAGACTCAAGACGGATAATCCACCATTATACGAACAGTTTCTGACAGACAGTGAAAAAGCCGTCAGCACTTTTTTAAATGGTATTGATCGGGGTGAGCCTTCATCCATCATCGACGGGACAAAACAAAATCGTCAGGCACTGGCTGCTGTTGGCAGACATGCTGATGTTAATATTGAGACACCCTTATTAAAAACACTCTGTGACCTCGCCGAAGAATATGGCGGTGCCGGGAAGCCATCAGGTGCCGGCGGCGGTGACTGCGGGATTGCATTTCTGCCGTCCCGTGAAAAAGCTGAAAAACTGGCCAAAGCATGGGAACAAGCAGGAATTAAACCGTTGACTATCGTTGCCTCACAGACAGGAGCGGCTGAAACATAAGAAAAAACGCTGACGCGTCTTTTCAGATACCAGGGGTCGGATTGGCAGAAATCGGCGAGTTAGCCGATTTCTGTACCTGAAAACGACATTTAAAATTTTATGCTATCTTTTCAATCAAAAAAAGCAGGATTGACTGATATGAGCCAATCCTGTTTTTTTGTATGTCAATCTCACTATAGGGGGTCGGACTGTATATATATACATTTTTTTGTCGAGTTGAGTCATTGTTCAACTTTTGGCTAAAATAGGGAAAAGAGGAGGCTATTTTATGCTGAAAAATATGTCCGTTATTGGCGTTCCTATGGATTTAGGCCAAAGCCGCCGGGGAGTCGACATGGGCCCAAGCGCCATTCGTTATGCAGGTGTTACGGAGCGCCTTGAAGATCTGAAATATCATATCAATGACCTGGGCGATGTGGCAGTTTCCCGCCCGGATAGCGAAAACACTATACAAGAAGGCAATTTACGCAATCTGCAGCAAGTATCAAAAAGCAATCAGACACTTGCGGAAATGGTCGATCAGGAAATTGAGAAGAACCGTTTTCCATTAGTATTAGGCGGCGATCATAGTATTGCTATCGGCAGTTTGGCAGGAACAGCGAAACATTATGAAAACCTGGGAGTTATCTGGTATGACGCACATGGTGATTTGAATTCCGGTGAAACGTCACCATCAGGTAATATACATGGGATGCCACTGGCTGTGAGTCTCGGAATTGGCCATGAAAGACTCACGAATATTCTGGACTATGCACCAAAAGTAAAGCATGAAAACATCGTCATTATCGGAGCACGTTCACTTGACCCGGGAGAGAAAGAGCTGATCCGGGAAACAGGAATCACCGTTTACTCCATGCATGAAATCGACCGGTTGGGGATGCCTCAAGTGATGGCTGAAACGATTGATTATCTGAAAGAGCGGACAGATGGTGTTCATTTGAGTCTTGATCTGGATGGATTGGATCCTGAAGAAGCGCCCGGAGTGGGTACACCGGAGATTGGCGGCCTGTCTTATCGTGAAAGTCACCTGGCCATGGAAATGCTGTCAGAGGCCGATATTTTGACATCAGCAGAATTTGTCGAAGTTAATCCAATCCTTGATGATAAAAATAAAACAGCTACAATGGCGGTCGGATTAATCGGCTCGCTATTTGGCGAAAAACTGAAATAGAATTGATATTCAAAGACGAAATAAAACCTGCTTACCGCTGGACCTATCTCATAAAAAAGACATCCTTACCCTCGGATGTCTTTTTAGCTATATATGTAATGAAAGACTTTCGTAATTCCCCTTTTGTAAACGTTCAGCATTCTGATATTCATTCAATAAATCATCCAGCTGCTTGCTCACTTTTATGACAGCCAGGGATGTTAAGCCATATTGCTTACTGAGTTCCAGCATTTCATGACGGTAGTTCTCAATTTTTTCTAACAATATTGAATGATTATCCACAAAAGGCCCTCCATTTTTAGTATAATTGTAATATAAACTACCCAATTAACCGGGGTGATAAACGGTTTTATCGCATATTTAACAGACTGGGCCGGTGAAAATGTTACATCCTCAAAAAGCACGATTTTTTTAAGCAGTGCATCATTGGCATAAAACTGGCTTGAATCAGGCAAAAAGCGAGCATTTTGAACTGAAATCTGCAAATAAAAAAACCCATAAAAATTTTTGAAACCTTATACGGTGTTAGTTCGTATGGATAATACCGCATAGTAAGCGGAGGTACAAGAGATGGATTCGATGATCAAGGAGAAAGTCAAAAAGGTTAAACGAGGAGATCAATCAGCTTTTGAAGATATTGTATCCTTTTATCAGCAAAAAATTTATCAGCATTGTTACCGTATGCTCGGCAATACGTACGAAGCGGAGGATATTGGGCAGGAAACGTTTGTTCGTGCCTATGTCAACATTCATTCCTTTGATGACAAACGCAAATTTTCAACGTGGCTCTATCGAATTGCGACCAACCTGACAATTGACCGGATACGAAAACGTAAACCGGATTATTACCTTGATGCAGAAATTAAAGGGATAGAAGGATTGACTATGTACTCCCAGCTGGCTGCAGATAATCGGCTTCCTGAAGAGGAAGTGCAAGGGATGGAGCTTCAGGATTATATAACACGGGAGATTTACGGACTGCCGCCCAAATACCGGAGCGTCATTATTCTAAGATATTTAGAAGAATTTTCATTGCAGGAAATCAGTGACATATTGGATATCCCGCTTGGTACGGTAAAAACCCGGATACATCGAGGGCGTGAAGCTTTACGGAAAAAGCTTCGTCATGTGTAAAGGAGTGTGATCGCATGGATTGCAGCAAAGAGGCCATACAGCTCATGCATAGATATTTGGATGGGGATCTCATAAAACAGGAAGAAGATAAACTGCGCACTCACCTGGAGGATTGTGAGGCATGTCAAAAACATTTCCATGAACTGAAGCGTACGATTACACTCGTTCAAAGTGCCGGGCAAATCAGTGCACCTGATGACTTCACGAACAACGTCATGCAGAATTTGCCGGCTGAAAAGAAACGTGTTAAATATACACGCTGGTTTAAAGCACATCCTATTTTAACATCAGCTGCTATTTTCTTTATTTTGATGTTCAGTGGGATGTTTTCAACCTGGAATCAGGGTAATGAACTGGTTGTTTCCAAACAGGAGAACCTGGAGATACGAGGGGATACTGTCATTGTACCCGAGGATGTGACTGTATCGGGTGACTTAGTCGTTAAAAATGGCGATTTACGAATAGATGGAACGGTGGATGGCGATGTCCGGCTGATTAATGGTGAGCTGATCGACGAAGAAACTATTGAAGGGTCTCAACTGATGGCCTCAGCCGGTGAAATCAACGGCGAGCTTCATCAGGTCGATCGGATGTTTGAGTGGCTCTGGTTTCAACTGAAGGATTTCTTTGAAAGTATCTTTTCACTTGGACATATCCAGATAGTCGGTTTACAAAAATAATTGGTGAGAGAAAACCTGGTTATCGCCAGGTTTTTATTAATCGGAAACAACGTATCAAATTTCGGTTGACGTTTTTATACGAGAATCGGCTGCCTCGCCGATTTCACCCAATCCGGCTTCTGGCATCTGACCTCTGGAAAAACGAGGCTGGCCCTAAGTTTTTCTTATTGATAAATATAGGTGATACCATAAATAATATGATATAATGGGAGCGGTATTATGTATCGATAGGAGAGCACACTATGTATGGAAGGAAGTGTGAACATGCTTGATGGGGGATTTAATCTTCTTGAATTACTGCGAATCGGCGTAGATATTGCTCTCGTCTGGTATGTTTTATATAAAATAATTATGCTGATCAGAGGCACGAAAGCCATTCAGCTGTTAAAAGGCATTGTAGTAGTGCTGCTCGTCTGGGCGGTCAGTATACTGCTTGAACTACATACGATTCAATATCTGACAAACCAGGTGATCAACTGGGGTTTTGTCGTCATTATCATCCTATTCCAGCCTGAGTTGAGAAGAGCATTGGAACAGATTGGCCGGGGGAATCTTTTTGCAAGAGGGTCAAAATCCGAGGAGGAAATACTGGAACAAAGAATCGAGTCAATCGTCCAATCGTGTCAGTACATGGCCAAGCGTCGGATTGGTGCACTGATATCCATTGAACGTGAAACAGGAATCGGTGAGTATGCCGAGACCGGGATTCCAATCCATGGAAAACTGACCCATCAATTACTGACAAATATATTTACGCCGAATACGCCGCTGCATGATGGTGCCGTGATTATAAAGGATGAAGAAATTTTTGCAGCTGCCTGCTATCTTCCATTATCCGAAAGCCCGTTCATCTCCAAAGAACTTGGTACAAGGCATCGGGCGGCAATGGGGATAAGCGAGGTTACCGATGCGATAACGATTGTCGTATCCGAGGAAACAGGAAATATCGCCGCTACGAAAAACGGAGAATTGAAACGGGATCTCGATCAGGAGGGATTGCGCCATTATCTGCGTGAAACGCTATCCCTATCCATGAGAGCCTCTGAACATAAGTTGAGACATCAGAGGGGGAAAAAGAATGGATAATTGGTTTAAGAGTCGGTGGTTTGTCCGTGCTATTTCGTTAGCTTTTGCTATTGCATTATATGTTTTTGTCCAAGTCGAGATTGATCAATATCAGAACGACTCGCGGATATTTCCGAATACAGGCGCTGATGTTCAAACAGTTGAGAATGTCCCTGTCAATATCCGGATCGATGAAGAAAATTATGTGGTAAGTGGCGTACCCGAAGTGGCAAGTGTGACGCTTGAAGGCACAACAGGTACGATAACGGCCACAGCACGCCAGCAGAACTTTGATATATTTGTTGATCTGGAAGGATTAGGTGAAGGTACTCATACCGTGACATTGGAGCATACCGATATTCCCGACGATGTCAGTATGTACATTGAGCCCAAAACAATCGAAGTGACAATTGAAGAACGGGCATCGGAAGAATTCGATGTTAACGTAGATTATATCAATGCTGGCGAGCTTCCTGATGGTTTGGAAATTGGTGAGTCACAGTCTGACCCTGGACAAGTCACCATTACAAGTTCAAGGGAAGTGATTGAGCAGATTGCAATTGTCAAAGTGTATGTCGATATGGCTGGTGTAACAGAACCAATTGACAGCCGGGAAGTCCCCGTCAATGTTTATGATGCAGGCGGAAATGAATTGAATGTCCGGGTTGAGCCGGAAAATGTCAATGTCTCGGTTGATATAAACAACCCAAGTAAGGACGTCCCAGTGAATGTCCAGATATCAGGCGAACTTCCGGATGATTATTCATTATCCTCTATAACGCCTAATGTTGATGAAGTGGAAATTTTCGGAACAAGTGATGTCTTACAAGGTATAGAAGAAGTTTCAACGGAGGAGATTGATTTAGCAAATGTAACGGAATCAGGAACGGTTGATGTTGGATTTAATCCGCCTGATGGTGCCAATGTACCTGATCCGGAAACGGTTGAAGTCACGGTGCAATTGGAACAAACCAGATCCATTGAGGGCATACCGATTGACGTTGAAAACCTTGACGGTGGACAGGATATATCGTTTGTCGAACCGGAAAATGAGGAAATGACGCTAACCGTGACAGGGGCTCAGGCGGAAGTTAGTGAACTGACGGCCGATGATTTTCGTGCCGTGATAGATGCAGAAGGATTGGAAGATGGTGAACATGACATCCCGATCACGATAGAAAGTCCGGAAAACGTTGAAGCCGAGGGGGAATTCGAACAGGTGACAGCTGAGATTTCATCAGAATAGATTCAGCGTAAATGTTCTTATTCATTTCTGTTCAAACAGGATAAAAAGAATTAATTATTTTAACAACCTCTAATAGTGGATAGACGGATGAAAAGGAGAGGTAATCGAGATGGGAAAATATTTTGGAACAGATGGTGTCAGAGGGATAGCCAACACAGAATTGACATCAGAGTTAGCATATAAATTAGGCCGATTTGGCGGTTATGCATTAACAAAAGGCACTGATAAGCCCAAGATACTGATTGGACGGGATACACGTGTATCGGGAAACATGCTTGAAGGCGCACTTGTTGCCGGATTGCTTTCGATTGGTGCCGAGGTCATGCGGCTTGGGGTTATTTCAACGCCAGGTGTTGCTTATTTGACACGAGCGATCAAAGCGGAAGCCGGTGTCATGATCTCCGCATCACACAATCCTGTCGAGGATAATGGCATTAAGTTTTTCGGACCGGATGGTTTTAAATTATCGGACGATGAAGAAAATGAGATTGAACAGCTGATGGAAGGCGGGGACAATCTTCCACGTCCGGTTGGCGCGGATATTGGTGTTATGAATGACTATTTTGTAGGCGGTCAGAAATACCTTTCCTTCCTTAAAGATTCGATTGATAATGATTTTGAGGGTATGCGGATTGCACTGGATTGCGCACATGGCGCAACGTCAAGCCTGGCGACACATTTGTTTGCTGATCTGGAAGCAGACATTGTTTCCATCGGTTCTTCACCGGATGGCCTGAACATTAATGATAATGTTGGTTCGACCCATCCGGAGGCTTTGCAGGAATTTGTCAAAGAAAAGGAAGCCGACCTGGGTCTCGCTTTTGACGGAGATGGCGACCGTTTGATTGCCGTCGATGAGAATGGGAATACTGTCGATGGTGATCAGATCATGTACATTTGCGGAAAATATATGAATCAAAAAGGTGTATTGCGGCATAACACAGTTGTCTCAACCGTCATGAGCAATCTCGGATTTTATAAGGCGCTGGAGGAAAATGGTATGCGCAGTGATAAGACAGCCGTTGGTGACCGCTATGTCATGGAGGAAATGCGTAATGGCGGTTACAATCTTGGCGGCGAACAATCGGGACATGTCATCTTCCTTGATCATAATACAACCGGTGATGGCATGCTGACAGCCCTCCAGCTGGTGAATGTTATTAGAGACACGGAAAAGCCATTATCAGAGCTAGCCGGTGAGATGGATATTTATCCGCAAGTGCTAAAAAATGTGAAAGTCGTTGATAAACATAACGCCATGACGAATCCAAAAATTCAAGAAGCTATCGACCGTGTTGAAAGTGAGATGGGCGGGGAAGGCCGTGTCCTTGTACGTCCATCCGGCACTGAACCGCTCGTCCGGGTTATGGTAGAAGCACCTACTAAAGCGGATTGTGAAAAATATGCCGATCAGGTGGCAACGGTGATTGATGACCTGCTCGGGATGAAAGAATAAGGAAACTGCTCTGCTAAAATAACAGGTTCGGTTCCAAAACTGTCAGGGGAAACAAACACCAGCTGGTACTAACTGTAAAATAATAATTCATTTAATAAACGCTCAGATATATAAGTTCTGAGCGTTTTAAAGTTAATATAAAATAGATAAAGGAAGGTGATTTTGTTGGAAAATGAAGCATTGCTGAGTCGCATGGTGCTACAATTGAATATAAAAGGAATCATTCAAGCAAGAACCACTCCCTAAAAAAAGAGTCATCTTCCAAGTCAAAATAGTGTTTTGAAAATCTTACAAATTCTTCAGTATCAACTTCTTTATACTTGTAATGATCATAATAAGTCTTCAAAAACTTTTCTGCTCCCTTTATCCCATCATTTTGTTCAAATAATTTCCACAACATAGTGCTCGATTTGCCATAGACATATGAACTCATATTGCGATCATATTCATCAAGAGGCAGGTTAACCGGAAGTGGCTCTAAATCTTCTAATTGTTTATTCATCGTTTCATATGGTACTTCCTGATTGCTGCCGGACAAATTGTATAATCCAGTAGCAAAGTTTGCAAAACCTTCATCCAACCAGGCATCATTGTACGGGTCATTGCTAATGACACCATAAAACCATTGATGGGCTATTTCATGCACAACCATATTTTTTAGGGCATTTGGATTAACAGGGCCACTACCATAAACCGAATTAGCTGTCACAATCCCCGGGTATTCCATTCCGAGCTCGTCCACGATAATATCAAGTTGTGTAAATGGGTACGGACCGATATTCTTTTGAAAGTATCGCAGTGCATCGGAAGCCACCTCACTAATTTCTTTATATAGATCCTCGTTCTCTTCAAAACCAACCACTCGGATAGTTATGTCTTCCTCCATTTTTTGAATAACCTTTGGCTGATAAAGGATAGCTATAAACATTTCTTTTACATGATTTACTTCAAACGTGTTATTAGACGGGCCGGGATACTGATCACTGTCGCTTGATGATGCGACAGTGTAACCATCAGGCACCTCATATTTCACCTTAAAATCACTGAAAGCCGTATGATAGGTTTCACCTCTAAACCTGTAATCCTCTTTATTCCACTGATGATCTCTATATGTAGCAACCATCGGGTAGAATTGCGCCAAATAATAGTTCTCATTGTTCTTTGTAAACCTTAAGCCTTCTTCAGGAAGAGTGAAATCATAGGTGAAATCTACTTTTATATCATTACCAGGTTCCAATTTTTTTGATAGAGACACAGTTAAAGTATCTTTATCCAAATTATAATCTGCCTGTTCTCCATTTAACGTAACCTTATGTAAGTTAACAGTTGATGGAACCTCCAAGGAACGATTTAAGTCCAGTGATGTATTTTCCGTAAACATATTTGGGATAAAGTAAAAAACAAGCTCGCTCCACGAATCTTTGGAGATGTTCCTTATTATTACAGAGGTTTCTATATGAAAATTCCCTTCCTCATTCATTGTTAATTCGATATTGTATTGACTATCACTACCTGATGGAGCAGTTTTTAGAGCAAAGTTTGTTACGGTATCCGCAGTTCTTATTGGTTCTTCGCTTTCATATAGAGTAATGAATATCCAAGTTGTAAACGAAATCATTATTATGGAAATTAAAGAATACCATATAAGCTTTTTACTCATTGTATGCCGCCCCTATTTTCAGCGTATCTTTCATAACTTTATATTCTGGATAATTATAGATTATTCCTTCTTTTGAGACATATTTACTTTGACCATTAATTGTACAGATGTGATTCAATTAAATGAAAATTCCCAATAATTAATGTCGCCAAACTAGAGCACGGAAACGCCAAACTTAGGAGGAAAAACGCCAAACATGGAACAGTGACGTCGTACACGGTCCATTTAGAATCTTCATCACTAATCTGTTTATTCTATGTGATTTACGTTATAATTATTTTGCCAAGTAAAATTATTCAAACATTTTATCGAGGGGGAGTTCGATGATTACATTTCCAAAGCCGACAGTTGAGCAATTTTTCCGTACATATGTTATCACAGGGTTTGATGTAAGTGCTGATGAAGAGCGGCTTGTTTTCAGCACCAACCTGGATGGCAACATGAATCTATGGGCCATGGATCTGCCGGCTACATACCCATACCTGTTTGCTCATCAGGATGAATCGTGCAGTTTTGTCAAATTTGATCCGAAAAGCCGCTATGTACTGACTGGATTTGATAAAGATGGTGATGAGAACCACCATATTTATGCGATACCTTATGATGGCGGCATTCCCAAGCCTGTTGTGACAGGGGATCCGGAAGAGAAATTTATTTTCACCGATTTGAGTGATGACGGCGAACGTATTTATTATATAACATCAGAAGAAAACTCATCGTTTCTGAATACCCGTGTCCGCAATCTGGAAAATGATTCGGATACGCTGCTGCATATCGGGGAAGTATCGCCAACGAGTCTGGTAGCTGTTTCTGAGAATGAAGAAGCATTTGTCTATTTGCAGACATTTGCGAACACGTTTATCCCCGGGTTTGTCAAAATGGGAGACGAAACGTACAATCTGACACCTGACCCGGAAAAAGTGCATGTCACATTTGAACCTGTGTTTGTGGATGACAAAACGATTTATTTTGTGACGGATTATGAAAGCGAGTATAAATATGTCGCAAAATTTGATTTGGAGAACAAGGAATTTTCCCGGGTGTTGTCGATTGAGCAAGAAAGTGTCGAGCAAATGAAATATAATAAAGAAAACAATACCTTATTTCTTGTCACGGAAAATGGTGTTACGGATAGCCTGTATCGTTATGATCTGGACTCAGGCAATCTGACAAATTTATCAGCACCGGTGGATATCATTTATCAAATCAACGTAACCAAAGCAGGCAACCTTTATATTCTGGGAACAAGTGCAGCTGTCCCGCCCAATATCTTTCAATCAAAAGACGGTGAGCATTGGAAGCAATTGACCAACAACCGGGTACTCGGCGTGAACACTGATGATATGGTAGAGCCGGATGTTGTGTCCTACAAATCTTTTGACGGTATGGAGATCGAAGCGTTATTGTACAGAGCCAAACCGGAAAATGACAATGGTTATACGGTCTTCTGGCCGCACGGCGGACCACAGGCTGCTGAGCGAAAGTCATTCTATTCGATGTTCCAATGTTTGCTTAACCGTGGCTATACGATTTTTGCCCCAAATTTTCGGGGAAGCACAGGCTATGGTTCAAGCTTCATCAAATTAGTCGAACAAGACTGGGGAGAAGGACCACGCCTGGATTGTATTGCCGGAATTGAATGGCTGTTTGAAAAGGGCATAGCCGATCGGGATAAGCTATTCCTCATCGGCGGCAGCTACGGCGGCTATATGACATTGCTCCTGCATGGCCGCCATCCGGAATATTTCAAGGCATGTGTTGATGTTTTCGGCCCGTCTGATTTGTTCACATTCGTCAATTCGGTCCCTGATCACTGGAAGCCGATTATGGAACGCTGGCTTGGTGATCCTGAACGTGATAAAAAACGCTTCATCAGGGACTCACCGGTCACCTATCTGGATAGCATGACAAAGCCGATGCTCGTCATCCAGGGAGCACATGATCCACGCGTCGTCAAAGCGGAATCAGATAATATTGTAGCCAAATTGGAGGAAAAGGGTCGCGATGTCGACTACATGGTCCTGGATGATGAAGGCCACGGCTTTTCGAAAAAAGAAAACGAAATCAAGGTTTATAAACGCATGCTGGACTTTTTGGAACAACATCAGGGTTAATAGCAAAGTATGAAACTGCCATTTGCATTCCAACCGCTGAACTTATCAAGCGATTCGGGTTGGAAGCCTATCAGCATACGCGCCTTTCGCATTTATCCAAAGGAAATAAGCAAAAGGTAAACATTATTCAGGGTTTTTTAATTTTGCCTGAGCTGTTTTTACTGGATGAACCGACATCAGGACTGGACCCTGATTCACAGGAGACGATGACAGCGAATCTGACACAGTTAAAAAAAGAAGGCACAACGATTGTCTTGACGCATCATGAATCGGATCTTGCCGAAAGACTGGCTGATCGAAATATTCATGTCACACAACAGAACATAAAGGAATTAAAGACGTTCGGGAAAAATAAACACTATCGAACAATCGAATTTACTGGTACATCCAAAGAGCTTTTATCCTTTGTTAGCAGTTCAGCAGACATCATTCAGCATGTTTGCCAGTCCTCATCTTCTCATATTATTTCTGTGTATGCGGCAAAAAGCAATGCGTTAATCAGCAGCATCCTGGCATTGGGCGGCACCATTCAATTTGTCTCCCGTCAGACGAATATGCTGCCGATGCTTGCGCCTGATGATACTGGGAAGGTCAAGGTGAATAGATGATTAATATAGCTAAATACTGCATGCAGGATTATATACGGTCATATCAGTTTGTACCTCCTGTTTGCCTTTATATAATATGGACGATGATTTCCTATACATATATAGATGCACTGCCGCAATTCATGTCTTTCATAACCTGGCTTATTCCACCTGCATTTTCGATTGTTGATTTGTTAGGGGACGAAAGCTTATACATCAATGCTGGATTATTGCTGGAATGGATGTATGTCCTCATATACGCTGGTGTGTTGTTTCTTTTGTTTTTTATAGGCGTTCGCAAACGGAATGTGATCACTGATTGAATAGCGAATCTAGGGTGAATGCAAACACGAGAGTTGCATTAAGCCGGTATTGGAATCCCTTTTGGCTGCCTTCTCCTTTACAGCTGCTGGATGACTCACCCCCTTCTTACTCCTATAATCGAAATCAGAACCAAAAAAGGGGCATCCCAAAAAAAATTTTTTCAGGATGCCTCTTTTCAGCTGTTCGTTTCGATAATAGGGGTAGAAGGAGTTATTTGTTCAGTTTTTTCTCACAGGTCTCAATCGCTGTTTCGGTAGAATGAATCAGCTCACTATTGCGATTGTCTTTTCTGAGTTCCAACGCTTTTTGAAAGTAATCCAGTGCTTCACGGTACTTTTCCTGATCAAACAGGTTTTTGCCTTGATGCTGATATGCAAAATCACGGTATTCTATGTAATCGGAATTGTTTTCAGCATGCTCTATCAGCTCATCGAACATCTGATTGGACGTTTCAAAATCGTTATGCCATTGATATGTATTGGCCAGACGCAGCTGATTGACAAACACGCTCTGCTTTCTGTCCAGTTCACGGAAAATGTCAATGGCCATGTTAAGATGCCGTTTGCTTTCTTCCAGTTCACCAACAATGCGCAAAAAGGTTCCGAGCAGTCCATGCAATTTGCCTTTTTCATGTTTGTCCAGTGTCTTATCATTCAGCTGTTTTTGCAGATACATCATACCATAAAGCATGTCCATTTTATTTAAAGGCACTTCCCGGAGATTCGGGCCAAATTTAAATGTCATATCATGCGGGATATCTGAAATGTTCATGAGCTTACTCCTTATTTTTTAAAAGTAGGTGATTGAAATCATTATAACCTTTCAAACCCCTGAAAATAAAGGATTTGGTATTCTTTGTGGTATATCCATCAGTTTTGATTGTATACATCACTATTTTATCATATAATGTATATGAGGTGATTCGCCATGGAATATGAACGAAAGGTTAGAAAACAAATTTATCTTGATCCTGAGCAGAATAGGTACGTGAAACAAATATCTGCACGAAATGGCATGTCCGAAGCGGAATTTATTAGAGAAGCTGTTGATAACTATCTGGCAAATAACCAAATGAAGCAAAAAGATCCGTTGTTTGAACTGGTTGGAATAGTAAAGAACGGTAAAAAAGATGGATCCACGACACATGATCAGGATGTTTATTTGGCTGAAAAAGGGGATACAGATGAAAAGAAATAAATTATTTATCGACACTGGGGCATGGATTGCTCTCATTGTGGAGAATGATCATTTCCATAAAGCGGCCCGTTCTTATTTAGAAAGTCTTGATTTATCCATTAAACGACTTTCATCCAGTTACGTCATCGCGGAAACTTATACATGGTTACGATATAGGGAGGGATTTAAATCTGCAGACAATTTTCTCAATGTTATTAATCAATCGAAGGCAAGCGGTATGTTGGATGTCATTGTTGGTGAGGGGGATATCCTTGACATATCAGAACAGTTACTAAGGGATTTCTCAGATCAGCGTTTATCCTATGTTGATGCCGTTAGTATGGCAATTATGAAAAAGGAACGAATTAACAAAGTATTTGGGTTTGATCATCATTTTTACTTAATGGATTTTGAGGTGGTTCCATATTTGTGACCATTAAAGGTCTATTAACAATACACATTGTGCTTCATTCAAGCATACACATTATAATACCCACCCTTTCCAAAAAAGATTTGACCAATAAGTGTTGTCCCGGTTAAAATGTAGAAAGCCTCGATTGCTTAAGGGGTGGACTGATTCATTAAACAGAAAGGAGCGCAGTTGATAAAAGCATGAAAAGCGCCTGAACTATTTTCCGACCGGTAGTGAAAATAGTTGACGAGGTGGGGGTTATCGAACTTTTTCGGCGGGTACCTCCCGGCTGCACATCACAGTCGTGATACTTTTTCTTAAAAACAGTGAGGCGACTTGCTGTACAAAGGATTAAGTAAGCTGATGCATGACAATCACGAGAAAGGGGCAACAGAACGCCCCTTCCAGAGGTCAGTGGTCAGAGGCCGGAAGTCAGATGTAAAATCGGCTGGATTGCTGATTTACTCTGATCAGACCTCTGACATCTGATCTTTGGAAAAACGAAAGAGATCCTTTTAGGTCGTTTGTTGCCCCTTAAATTTAAGGAGGAAACAACGATGTGCGGAATTGTAGGCTATATTGGATATAATGATACGAAAGATATTTTACTGAATGGATTGGAGAAACTGGAATACCGCGGATACGATTCTGCGGGTATTGCAGTATTGGATCGTGAAGACATCAATTTGTTTAAGGTAAAGGGACGGATCGCCGCATTGCGCAAGCGTGTTGATGAGAAAGCTGATTCAACCATGGGGATTGGCCATACACGCTGGGCAACACATGGCGAACCGAGTGCGGAGAATGCACATCCGCATCAAAGTGCGTCTGGCCGGTTTGCGGTTGTTCACAATGGTGTCATTGAAAATTACCAGGATCTGAAAAGAGATTATCTCGATGGCGTCACGTTTGGCAGTGTCACTGATACGGAGGTCATTGTTCAGCTCGTTGAAAAAAACGCTGAAACATACGGGGATACAGCCGAAGCGTTTCGTCAGACGATAAGCCTCTTGAAAGGTTCCTATGCGATTGGTTTAATCGATCAAGAAGACGGGGATACGATTTATGTTGCCAAAAATAAAAGCCCATTGCTTGTCGGCCTGGGTGACGGATTTAACGTGATAGCCAGTGATGCTATGGCAACCTTGAAAGAAACCGATCAGTATCTGGAGATTTACGATCACGAAATTGTCCTTTTGAATCGCAATTTTGCGGAAGTGCAAAAACTGGACGGCACTGCCGTAAACCGCAGACCGTTTACAGCTCAGATTGATGTGAGCGATACGGAAAAAGGCACATATCCGCACTTCATGCTGAAGGAAATCGATGAACAGCCATTTGTCATGCGGCGGATTATTCAGGAATATCAGGATGAACAGGATAATCTTAAACTGGATCAGAATGTGCGCTGTGCGATGAAAGCTTGCGACCGCATTTATATCATTGCGGCGGGAACCAGCTATCACGCAGGTCTTGTCGGCAAACAATTCCTGGAAAAAATGGCTGGTATACCAGTGGAAGTTCATGTGGCAAGTGAATTTTCCTATAACATGCCACTCTTGTCGGAAAATCCATTATTCGTATTCATTTCACAGAGCGGTGAAACAGCCGACAGCCGTTCAGTATTGGTTAAAATTAAAGAAATGGGTCATCCGGCACTGACAATCACGAATGTGCCGGGATCCACCCTTTCTCGTGAATCAGATGATACATTGCATCTGCATGCCGGACCGGAAATTGCCGTCGCTTCCACAAAAGCCTATACGGCTCAAATCGCCGTGCTGGCTATTCTGGCAGTGGATACAGCACAGGCAACAGGGCTTGAATTGGACTTTGATCCAATGCAGGAACTCGCTATTGTGGCGAATGCCATGGAAGCTTTGACAGATCAGAAAGAAACCATTGAAGAGCTTGTCCGCGACAATCTCGGAACAACCCGGAATGCTTTCTTCATTGGCCGGAGTACAGATTACTTCGTATGCCTGGAGGGAGCATTGAAGTTGAAAGAAATCTCCTATATTCAGGCTGAAGGCTTTGCCGGCGGTGAGTTGAAGCATGGGACCATCGCATTGATTGAAGAAGGCACACCAGTGATTGCACTCGCAACTCAGGAGGATGTTAATTACGCCATTCGCAGGCAACGTACAGGAAGTTGTTGCACGGGGCGCCAATGACATGACCTTCAGTATGAATGGTCTGGAGCAAGATAGCGATGCATTTGTCATCCCGCATGTGCATGAACTGCTGACACCGCTCGTCAGTGTTGTGCCAATGCAATTGCTCGCTTATTATGCAGCACTGCATCGCGACTGTGACGTTGATAAGCCGCGTAACTTGGCCAAATCGGTCACGGTTGAGTAGTTGCTGAGCAATAATAAAGTTGTTTAAAGATTATGTGCGTTCGATTATGCTTTAATCGGGCGCACATCTTTTATGAATGATAACCATTGCAAAACTACGACATACAATTAAGGGGCCCGGAGATTGGCAGGATAGAGTGTATGAAAAATTAACGTGACACTGCCAAATGCCCAGAGGGATTTGGAATGACGTACACTGGAATTACAATATCTAAAACTAGAACAAAAACGTCAAGATCTGTTTCAAATTAAATAGCAGGAGAGGTGATTGCGTCATGTTAAAACAAGAGACGATATCTTTAAGTATGTCAGAGAAAAATACGATACACTGCCGGATTATCCGTTTAAGCAATTTCCAAACTATGCTGTTTTAAGGCATGCAACCAACAGAAAATGGTATGGTCTTGTGATGAATGTCCATCCGGAGAAATTAGAATTGGATGGAAATGAAGAAATTGAAATTCTGAATCTAAAGTGTTCACCCGAGCTAAATGGAAGTCTAAGAAAGCGACGAGATATTTTACCTGCACATCATATGAACAAGGAGCATTGGTACACGCTTGTTTTAGAACGTACAGACCCTAATGATAATGAAGATATTCATCGTTTGATTGAGATGAGTTTTAATTTAACGAAGTAATAATCAAGCTGTTCCTGCTAAATGGGATTAATTGTTGAAAAGCTAACCAAATAAGTCTGGTGCATCACTGCAATAGGTTTGTTGGAAAGTCATTCTTTACAAAGTTATGTAAATTTCGTTACAATATAAGTTAAGTGTAGAAGGAGGTTGATTTATATGAGTAAACATATTGCTGTTCTCGTTACAGACATGGTAGAAGAAATTGAATTAACCGATCCTGTGAAAGCTTACAAAGAAGCTGGTCATACGGTAGATATTATCAGTAATGAAGGAAACAGAACAATCAATGGTAAAAATGGCGACGAAATACAAGCAGACCGGGGAATTGATGAAGTGAATGCAAACGATTATGATGCATTACTCGTTCCTGGCGGTTTTTCGCCTGACTTACTACGTATTAATCCGAAGAATAGTGAGTTCGCAAAAGCATTTTTGCAGGGCAATAAACCAGTATTTTCAATTTGTCATGGTCCTCAGTTCCTCGTTAATACAGACCTGCTAAAAGGAAGAGAGCTAACGAGCTTTGTTTCCGTACGAAAAGACCTGGAAAATGCAGGAGCAACTGTAAAAGATGAAGAGGTAGTAGTAGGGAACCTTGTAACAAGCAGAACACCTGATGATCTTTCCTGCATTCAACCGCGAATCGCTAAAACTTTTGGAAAAATAATTTGTCGATCGTAAGAGAAGCTGTTAATGATACAGCTTCTCTTTACTTTTATCTAATAAATAGAAGGGTTGTACAAGCAAATTTGAAAGGAAAAAAGACTGAGTATTGTATTTTCACCCGAAATTCCAGCGACGCTTGCGAATCCATGAACAGCACCAAATTTATCTTCTGCTTGTTGAATATAGTTTTTGGTTTCTTCTTCTGAGGAAATGTTCGCAGTCACTAAAAGTACCCTGTCGTTTCCAGATTAAGTTCTTTCTTAACATCCTCAACCGCATCCTGGTTCACACCCACCATAACAACGTTAGCACCCTTTTCATGTGTTTAGAATGAGAAAAAGAATGATTAAAGAGAGGTCATTAAATGGATGCTTATAAGAAAATTCATCTGTTATCCCAGGAGTTAATCCCAGTTATAAACGACTTGGATCATGAACCTGAACAAATCATTTTAGATCATATCAAAGACTGTGAAGATTGCAGAAAACTATACGCCAATACGGTGAACTTCGACGAAAATATTCCCGAACCTGATTACGCCAACGATGTTGAAGTAAAACCCCTGAAAAAATTGGTTCAGTTTAATACCGGATTAAAGTTATTATTGATTGCTTTAAGGGCAATTATTCTGTTCTATATTTTTTACTCGAGTTTCAGTTACTATGATGTGGAATCTGCAGCGATGATACTTGCTTCCTTCCAAGGCGCCATATTCTTATTTTACATGCCCGCTGCCGTCTTTCTGCTGGTATTCACCATCACCTTTTTCAACAAAAAATGGGTATGGACATCTTTCATAACTGATTTAATGATCATTATATTCCTCGACAATATTGTGCAGTTATTTCTATAAAAAACTGGAGGCGTTAACGTGGTGTACTTGATTACGCTGGGCGGTATGTTTTTGGGTTGTATTCTTTTCATGTTTACGTTTATTGCATCTAAAAGGAGTGGCAAGTATTATTTAGCCCCAATCATCACATTTCTTTTTTCTGTTGTTATTGTTGTCTATAGCTTGATTGTTGTTGGCGGGTTTGAAGGTATGGGATATCTATTTTTAGCAGCAGGATTTTTAATCATCAGTATTGCTGGTACACTGTTCCTGCCATTCTTAATCCGCAGAAAAGCGTCACAGCAATTCAAGAAACGGGATAAAATCAGTCTTGTCATGTTACCGATCATATTTTTTGCAACGATTGGGTTGGTCATTTTCTCTGAACAGGGCTATTGGATTATTGATAAAGGAGAGCACAACTATGTAAGAGGAGAAGGGATAGAAAACTATTATAGAGTTTCCACCATTTCTGAAGGGAAAAAACAAGTTTCGTTAAGGGTCGGTGAAGAATACATGGGAAAAGAAATTGAGGTAGAAAATATAACGAAGCGTGGACCTACGGAAATCACTGTGAAAATGGTAGAAGGTGAGGATGAGAATAAAATCCCGTATATTGACATCGGCGTGGATGAAATAACTGAGCCGGTAAAAGTCCAGACAACAAATGGTGTTGTTTTTGAATCGGCAAAGGATAAAGCGGGTAATTAGCAGGAAGAATCCCTTTCCTGCAAAAACGGTGCACAAAATGTCGGGTGGATACATTTAATCCCTGTTTTTCTGTGGATAAAGGAGGCTCAAGTGGATTTGCTTAAGAATATGAATGATGCCATGGCGTATATTGAGGAGAACCTGACAAACGAAATAGACTTCAAGATCGTGGCCAGATTAGCTCACAGTTCGGAATATCATTTCAAAAGGATGTTTTCTTTTCTATCAGGTATGACCTTATCAGAATACATTCGCTGCAGACGACTGAGCTTAGCAGCAGCTGAACTCATGAATCAAAATACAAAGATAATTGATGTTGCGATGAAATATGGCTACCATTCACCGGACGCTTTTACAAGGGCTTTTCAAAATTTACATGGCATCACACCTTCAGAAGCAAGAAATAAGGGCCAGCCATTAAAAGCTTATCCACCAATGACTTTCCAATTATCAATTAGTGGAGGGATTGAGATGAATTATCGCATTGAACAGAAAGAAGCATTCAATATCGTTGGTCTCATGAAAAGAGTATCCATCATGTTTGAAGGCGAAAATCCGGAAATTGCAGAAATGTGGAAATCCTTGACGACGGAGGAATTCGAGCAATTAGAAAAACTGTCGGATGTTGAACCTAATGGGATCATTCAGGCTTCAACAAACTTTTCAGAAGGGCGTATGGAAGAAAAAGGAGGGCTTGATCAATATATTGGCGTGGCCACATCACAAGAATCCCCGGACCATTTTTCAAAACTTGAAGTTCCTGCCTTAACATGGGCGGTATTCGAATCAACAGGATTATTTCCTGATAAACTGCAGGAAACTTGGGGGAAGATTTACTCGGAGTGGCTGCCATCTTCTGACTACCAGGTAACAGAAGGCCCAGAAATCCTGTCCATTAAAAGTGAAGACTTAACTTCACCTTCCGTAAAAAGTGACATTTGGATTCCTGTTTCAAAAAGATTATGATGACAAAGTTTATTGAGCTGTTTCGGCAGCTCTTTATTTTTTTGAAGGCGGATTGACTGTGAATCAATAAACCCATGCCGTCTTTCTTTTCAAGTATAATTGTTTAAAAAATTTGACAATACTACACACCTTGCATATAATTTATGTGTAGGAGGCGTTCAATATGGAGTATCCCATGAAACGGAAACAATTTCATATAACAGAACAGGATGAAAAGGCTTTAAAGGATTTGGCTCAAAATAAGGGGCTATCTGAAGCCGAAATTGTGAGAGAAGCCATCCGGGAGTATACGTCAAATAATCAAAAGAAGGGAAACCCCTTACTCGAAATGGCAAGCAAAGCAGAGAGTTATATGGTTGAATCTGCCGAGGATTTGTCAGTGAACCATGATGATTATCTTCAGGAGATACATGATAATGAGAAACAATAGATGTTTTCTGGACACCAGTGCATTGATTGCGTTAAACGATGTTAAAGATCAATATCATGAGAAATCACGAGATATTGCGGCATCATTAAAAGACAGCAGATTGATTCTTTCGGATGCCGTTGTGACTGAGACCTATAGCCTCCTGAGATATCGGTCAGGTTTCAATATTGCCCGTTATTTTCTCGACACCGTGGTGACGGATGATTCCTTCATGATTGTGGAGATTACGCCTTCAATAAGAGAAAACACTTTGCAAATTCTTGATCAATACTGCGAACATAAAATTTCATATTGTGATGCGTTAAGTGTGGCAGTCATGAACGAACAGCAAATTGAGACGATTTTTGCGTTTGATTATCACTTTGAAATGATGGGTGTCCGGCTTGTCCGGATATAAAAATAGCCCCGGTCGCTTTAACTCACTGATTGTTATACGGCACTCTCCCAAACCACTTGTACCGGCGTGTCGAAACAAATCGGTATGCCGGATCACCGACATAATCAATGAACGGAAAATAGAGTAAAACAGCTAAAGGGACGGTGGCAGGCAGTACGGAAAGAATCCTGCGAACCGTATAAAAGCCTGTAAGCACTTTTTTGTCTTTGGTATACATATAGATTTCATCATACATATTTTTATAGGCGTTAATTCTCTCTCTTGTTGATTCACTCACTTTTTGAACAGGAAACCAGAAAATAGCTCCCTTCCAGTCAAGCCTCTTCAATACTGCTTTTACTGTTCGGCACAACGGGCATTCAGCATCGTAAAACACGATATGTTTATCCATCGGGAACTTCCCTCCTTCTTTCGGATTATTTCCTCCAGCAGCCAAAATCAAACTGACACTCACGAAAATTTGACAATAAGATGAACTTTCTATAGAGACAGCTTACTTTAAAAGTATCATATGATAAGGTGTGAAAAAATCTAGAGTAAATTTCCATTAAAATGTACTTAACAAACACTTAACAAAATAAAGATATGGGTGTAGAATAGAGTCTGTTAAATTTGAAATGCCCTTTAAAGGTTTTAAATCCTCAAAAAAGGGAATAGACTGATTTGAAATTAAACTGAAAGTCAGTAAGAAAAAATGTGGAGTGAGTGAAAGTGAAAAAACTAACAAACTTAAAATCTACCAAGATGGGATTTTTTCTGTTAGCTTTAGTCCTGTTTTGGATGAAGACGTATATCATATATATTACGGAATTTAGTTTAGGCGTCAGTAATATGCTGCAGCATTTTTTACTGTTTATCAACCCTTTGAGTTCAGGTCTGATTTTATTGGGCTTTGCGTTGTTTTTTAAAGGGAAACGATTCGGTATTGCGCTGCTGATTATAGACACATTATTGACCTTGTTTATGTATGCCAATGTCGTTTTCTACCGCGATTATGGCAGCTTTATTACCATTCAGGTGATGATGCAGACGGACAATATCGGAAGTATCGGCAATAGTTTCCTGGGACTGGCTCAATGGCATGACCTCCTTTATGCGCTGGATCTTGTTATCCTGGCTGTTTTGTTTGCCAAACGGAAAGTGCATTGGTCCCCGGCACGCTTTAGCTTCAAAAAGCCATTTGCGGTGCTGGCCACAGGTGTGCTTGTGTTTGCTGCTAACCTGGGCTTGGCGGAGATAGACCGGCCGCAGCTGTTGGAGCGGGTTTTTGACAATAATTATATTGTCAAATATCTCGGTTTGCCCAGTTTCGCCGTGCTGAACACGGTACAGTCCGTTGAGGTAAGTGCTCAGCGTTCAATGGCTTCAAGTGAAGATTTAACGGAAGTGGAAAGCTATACCGACAGGAAGTATGCTGAACCGAACGCTGAGTATTTCGGGACGGCTGAAGGCAAAAATATTATCAAGATCCACTTGGAATCTCTCCAGTCATTCGTAATTGATTATGAATTGAACGGGGAAGAAGTGACACCATTCCTGAATTCGCTTGTTAATGATGAGAGCAAGAATTTCACTTATTTCGATAACTTCTTCCACCAGACTGAACAGGGTAAAACCGCAGATGCAGAGCTGTTATTGGATAATTCATTGTACGGCTTGCCACAGGGTTCTGCTTTTGTAACGAAAGGCACGAACACGTATCAGGCGCTGCCGGCCATTATGGATCAGAAGCAGGATTACACGAGTGCTGTGTTCCATGGTGACGAGGGTTCATTCTGGAATCGGGATCAAATTTATAAGCAATTTGGCATTGATGAGTTTTATGACGATGAGTATTACGATATGAGCCAGGAAAATGTTATCAATTATGGATTGAAGGATAAGCCGTTCTTTGAACAGTCCATGCCGATGCTTGAGGATCTGGCGGCGCAAGATGATCCATTTTATGCGCACATGATGACACTGACACACCATCATCCGTTTGTATTGGATGAAGGTGAAGCGTCAATCGAGCCGGCTCAAACAGGTAATGGTACGGTTGATCGTTATTTCCAGACTGCCCGTTATATGGATGAGTCGTTGGAGCAGTTTTTTGAAGATCTGAAGGAACAAGGATTGTATGAAGATTCCGTCATTATGATTTATGGTGACCATAATGGCATTTCCGGAAATCATAATGAAGCCATGAGTCAAATCATGGGTGAGGAAATAACACCATTAAAATTTGCTGACTTACAACGGGTACCATTTATGATTCGTGTCCCTGGTGTTGAAGGCCAAGGTACAAAACATGAATTCAGCAGCCAGGTTGACGTCATGCCGACAATGCTGCACCTCTTGGGCATCGATTCCAAGGACTATATTCAGTTCGGTACTGACATGTTTTCTGAGGAGCATAAGGACTTTGCAGCATTCCGTAATGGCGACTTTATGACTGAAGACTACAGTTATGTGCAAGAAAAGTTTTATAATAATGAAACAGACGAAGTTATTGAGGAACCGACCGATGAAATGAAAGAATTGCGTGATCAGGTCCACTATGAACTGAGTCTGAATGATGAGGTCCTGAATGGTGACCTGCTGCGATTCTATGAGCCTACCGAAGACTGGGAACCTGTTGATCCCAGCGACTATCAGTATGGGAAATCTGAAGAAGACGATGAAGAAAATAACGATCAATGAGTAGTAAATACCTCCACTTCGATGTGGGGGTTTTTTCTTTCTTAAATTTGATTAAACATATAGCGATGCGCTTTTTATCAAGTGGAATATTACCCTTGGAATCTGGTAATATTGACTTGCAGGTAAATGACGGAGGGGAGTGTTTTTGTGAAGGCGATAATTTTTGATTTTGATGGGACGTTAGCTGATACATTACCCGTCTGTTATCGGGCGTTTCAGGATGTTTTCAGGACGTTTGACGGCAAGGAGCTTTCTGATGATGACGTAAGGGCAATGTTCGGACCTTCTGAAACGGAGATTATCCAAAAAAATCTCACAAATAGCAATAAAGAAGAGGCTATTGAACTATTTTACAAGAGCTATACGGATAATCATCAGCAATTGGTCAAATCGAACGCAGAAATAAATGATATGCTGACGTATTTGAATGACAGGGGCGTTAAATTAGGAATTGTAACGGGGAAAGCGAGAAGAAGTTTGGATATTTCTGTAAAAGCCCTTGAGATGGATAACCGGTTTGAGGCGGTTATAACAGGTGATGATGTCGAAAAATCCAAGCCGCATCCGGAGGGGGTAACCAAGGCCTTATCACTATTGGATGTTGTAAACGATGAGGCAATGTTTATTGGAGACAGTGACGCTGATATTGAAGCTGGAAATCGGGCAAATGTTCAAACAGCAGGCGTTCAATGGCTCCCTGAGTACCAGACATCAGAATTCACTGCCAAACCTGATAACGTATTTAAGACCGTTTCGGATCTTTTCACTATTATGGATTAATATACTGGGGTTGGATAAGACAATCTATAGCGATTATCTGCAAATCTACAGCGGGCCCCTGGAATCTAAAGCGTTTTTACACAATTCTGCAGCGCTGCGCTGAAGCTCTGTCAATCGAGTTAGATTAGCCCCTTTTCATCTGGTCCGAAATGCCGTCAAAGCAATTATTCCGCAAAATTGAGGGTATCACGTGATGATAAATAATTATCAAAGAATTTATAATAAATTGCTCGACTATTACGGCCCGCAGCATTGGTGGCCGGCCGATACGCCGTTTGAAATGATGATTGGCGCCATTCTTGTCCAAAACACGAGCTGGCATAATGCAGAAAAGGCATTAATGAATGTTGAGCCGTATCTGGATCCTGAGCGGATGGAAGAACTGAGAACTGACGAATTGGCCCAGCTGATTCGCTCCAGCGGCTTTTTTAATATTAAAGCTAAACGAATCAAAGCTTTTTTGGATTGGTTTAAAGCCTATCATTACAATATACCAACGATTAAAAAGCTCGGTAAGCAGACAGTAAGAAATGAGCTGCTTACGATTAATGGTATTGGGCGTGAAACTGCTGATGTTATGCTGCTGTATGCGTTTGATAAACCGGTATTTGTTGTTGATGCCTATGCAAGGCGAATCTTTTATCGAATTGGTTTAAATATGCCGACATCCTATGACACCTTTCAGAAACAAGTGGAGGATGCGGTGCCGAGCGATTTGCAAGTACTGAATGACTATCATGCACTGCTGGTAGAGCATGCGAAGGTTCATTGTAAGGCAACACCAATTTGTGAGGGATGTCCGTTGTTTGAGATGTGTGAACAGAGGTTGGGTTAATGTGTGCGTGGTAATTTCAGTAAATTCACTTTCAATTTCACTGATACGCTCCTCGGGTGTTTGTCCCTTCAATTTCTTTTCATGTGCTAGCATTTGCAATTTTAAAGCGTATATTGGGTCTTTCCATAAAAAAGAACTGGCGACAACACTTCATGAGATCTTAACCAGTTCTTATCTGGACAATTTATTAAGAATCTTTTTACGATAAAATGGAAACTTTGGATTGCGGTGCAGTTTTCGTTTTTCAACAAGTTCATCGACTCGTCTGTTTTTCTTGGCCCCTTTTTTATATTCCTCATCGGTTGCATATGTCATTAAATCATGATCGTTTATATCCTTACCGCTTTTTTTGGCGTTATCTTCTTCTGGTACAAAGCCGGCATTTTTTAAAATTTTATAAGCCTGATTTAATTCCGGGGACAGGCCTGGGAGTTCGTCGCGTACGTTAAGCTTTTTTCCTCTTCCCGGCAGATTGTCAAAGTCGCCGTTTTCGATGGATTCTTTTATTTTGTCTTCAACGATCAGGTACATGTTATCCCTCCTAATGTATATTGTATTGAAATTTTTCTGTCTTATCAACGTATTTTACTCATACACTCACTATAGAATAACAAAGCCACGAGGAGAAGCTTATGATTCGCACTGGTATTATCCTTATGCTATTAGCCACTTTAATATATATTTTATCATTCACCTTTTCTTTTTTCGCAAATAATCTTATATACAATTTTTTACTGGTGATCAGTTCTATGTTGGCTGGTGGGTTAGGAACGTTGTTAGTGTTCATCGGAGTTTTGCAAGACAGGATTAAAGCTAAGAGGGAGGAAGATCAAGATGATGTTAGCCAATACTGAAACTATTCCCGGATATGAAATTACCGAGTTCAAAGGATTGGCCAGAGGAAATGTCGTCCGGGCCAAAAATATTGGAAAGGACATTGTTGCCGGACTCAGGAATGTCGTTGGCGGAGAGGTGACAGAGTATACCGAAATGCTGACAGAATCAAGGCAGCGGGCGATTCAGCGGATGGTTCAGCACGCTGAGGAGTTAGGGGCAGATGCGGTGGTTAATATCCGTTTTGTAACGTCTCAGGTGGCAAGCGGAGCAGCAGAGCTTTTAGCGTATGGCACAGCCGTTAAGGTTCAAAAAGTGCAATAGGCTTAATAAAGAGATGAGAGGTATCGTGAACGTTGCGATACCTCTTTCATGATTATAAAATTCATAAATTACGGTTAAGCTGTTCTATTTCTTCCTCAGCCATAACCTCATTGGCAGCTTCCAATTTTTTATGCTCATCAACCGAATCGCCGGTGTCATCATCCTCTTTTTTTAATGGATGCTGGGTATTAAGTCCATCCGTTACGCTTAATTCGCCGTCCTGATTTGCTTGTGTGCGCTTTTTAAACGTTTTTTTGCCTTGCTTTTTCAAGTTACTCACCTCAAAATTTAGCATTTGATATTATTCGGTAATTATCCATACCATTGCATTACGATGTACATCGTATTACAATAGTGAAAAGAGGTGAGATTAGATGGACCGTGAAATCATGAAGGGCAGCATTGATATTTTGCTCCTTAATCTGCTGAATGAAAGCGATATGTATGGCTATGAAATGGTCAAAGTGCTGAAGGAAAAGAGTGAACAATTGTATAACATGGGGGAAGGGACATTGTATCCAGCGTTGAAGCGGATGGAGAAAAAAGGATGGCTCACATCGTATTGGTTTGAAACGAATCATGGACGGCGTAAGTATTACCGCATTACGGATGACGGAAAGGCTGAGTTGGCAAAGAAACTGGAAGAATGGAACAATGTTCATAACCTGATTACAAAAACGTCGGGAGATTTATCATGACGCGAATTGAAAAACATGTTGAAAAGATTTTGGAGCAAATGCAAAGTCCCGACGATGAACGGGAGGAAATACGGGAAGAACTTATTGGCCATTTGGAAGAGGCAAAATGGCAATATATTGATGATGGCTTGACGGAAAAAGAGGCTGAAAAACAGGTGCTGGAGGAATTTGGTGCGGCAGATGTTGTAGGCCATCAGCTGCAGGAATCAATGTACCCATACCAGCGCGGTCTGCTATATGTGATTGGGATAGGGACGATATTATTTGGTGTTATATTTTATTTAATCTCGGCATTTTTCCTTCATAACCCAATTCCCGTCTGGCTGACTATTCAGCTTTTGACAGGCGGAACGGTTACGCTGGCTGCTATTAACATTTCGGTTGTCGGGCGTTATGCTTATGTACTTAATATCGCGTTGCTTGTCAATGTTATCTGGAACGGTATTAATCTGGCAATGATGGAAGGAACACCTCAATGGCAGGCGATTAGCTTCAGCATTTACCTCTTGATTCTGATTGGCTTGGGACTTACAGCTGTTATACGAAATTCTTATTATTCGAGTGGCTCGACTGAAAACAAGCCGCAAAAGCGCGTACGTATACTGTTTAGTTATATCGTTAATTTATTGTTTGGATTGGCTGTTACAGGTATCAGTCTGTTTTTCCTGTGGGCTACGCTTGCTTTTTCCGTGCGCCCTTTAGAAGCGACAGCCATTATTCTGACGATAAGTCCCATTATTATTTGGCTTATTGCCTATAAGTTCCAAATGGGTTACATTTCAAAGAAGCCCTTGTTAGCACTATTAACCGGGCTTGGTATTTCTGTGTTGTCGATCATAATTCCGTTAATAATTCTTCGTTTGTCTTGAGGGAGGCCTTAATTTGATGTCACGCAAAATGAAAAATATCAGCTTTATCGGCGGGGTGGTTTTTTTATTCCTCCTGCTTTGGGGAGCGGGTTCACTAGCTGACGCGCCTGATGGTTTTTCCGGATTTGGCCAATCGACTGATATATCACTGGATGATAATGAACTCGTTTTTTCGTATTATCACAATGATGATGCAGCCCTGTATACCGTTCCTGTCAGTGGCGGAGAGGCTGAACTTTTGGCAAAACCGGATGAAGGCAAGTCATTTCTGAATCCGACATTCTCCCCGGATGGTGAAACAATTGTATTTGTCGAACAATGGGTGGAAGAAACGGAAGAGGACGAGCGGCAATACAGCCAGTTACGTATGCTGGATAAGTCCAGTCAAACGGTTGAAACACTTATGAACACGAGCGATTATATAACAGAAGCTGCATTCGCGCCTGATGGCGAATCATTATACTTTCTAAAAGCAAGTGTTTATCAAAATTATTCACCTATTGCATCCGAGCGGCCGCATGATTTCGATATTTTCCGGATGGATCTTGAGTCGGGGGAAACTGAACAGATAACAGACAAACAAGCATACAGTATGTCATCGCTTGAGGTGACACCTGACGGCAAACAACTGATGTATGTAACCAATGATGGTCAGGATCAGCTTGTTTTACATTCACTTGACGATGGAACTGAAGAAACAATCGTGCCAGAAGGTGACTTTGCATCCAAAGCACCAATCATCTCGTCACCGACAATATCCCCGGATGGCACGTACGTTGTGTTCTCCGATGTGGCTGCGACCGATGAAAATAACACGTTTGTTTATGAGGCTTTTCGTATGGATCTTGACACAAAACAGGCCGAACAGTTAACGTCATTTTATGAATACGTATCTGACCCCGTCTTTTTACATGAACAGGAGAAGCTGATCGTGACAGTTGATAAAAATTTTGCCGGGGCTGATCCGGACTACAGCTATTGGCAAATCAGCGCAGATGGGGAAGAACGCAACCGGGTGACAATTGAGATGCCTGAGGAAAATGAATCTTAGTAAGGGCTTCGGTGCCTCATATGACTTTAAAAGTCGTATTTCCAGGGGCGAAATACGGCTTAAAATCAATATGAATTGTGTTATTATTTTTATCGTTTCACAAAATACCTTTCATCAAGTATTTCTTTCACATCATAAGCACCAGATGCGAGTTCTTCTTCAGCAAAATCGGTAACGTCTGGTTGTTCAAGGTCATACATCACTTCAATTTCTTTTGAAAACAGCAGTTCTTCTTGTTCAAGCAGCTTTGAAAGCTTCGGTTGCTGATTAGGTTCGAGCTCATCTTTATCCATGACCTGCTTCAGCCCGGAAATATAGAATTCAAGTGGGCGGCCGCCAACAATTTTCACGCCTTGATTGTCTTCGTTCACCATGATGATGGTTGGAAAGCCTCTGGCGCCAAGGTTCGCAGCAAGTTTGAAATCCTCATTTAATAATTCTTCACCCTGTTGTGATTCGGCTTCATTGACAATCCATTCGCCATCAAGTCCCAGCTTATTGACGATTTCAATTAAAACATTTTTTTCTGCAATATTTTGATTGAAAGGGAAAACGGCTTCTCTCACACGTCGTAAGAAAACATCAGCTAAAGCTTCATTTTGTTGTTGAATGACTTTAAATACACGGGAAGGCGGATAAGACGAGTGAATAGGGTTGTCATACCAGAGTGTACCATCAATCGGCATGCGTGTTTGCTCACCGACTTCCCTCCAATGCCCTGCGACATCAGCTGGTCCTGAGATGCCATTTGCTGGATCAACCGGGCCATCACCCCATTTTTCGAGTAGCCCGCCCATTACTGCCTTAACGTTAAAATAATCACCATACTGCTCTGTGAAGCGGCGTAAAACCGGTTCCAGCGCCCAGCAGTGTGAACAAATCGGATCTGTCACATAATAAAGATCGACTGTCTTCTTTGGCTTGCTCAAATCAATCACCTGCATGTCATCTTCCCCTGCAGGCCCGCACACGCCTGTTTCCGGATTGCATACCATGTTGTTGTTATGTTCCATTTAATGATCCCCGCTTTCCAATGAAATGTTTTCTTCCACATTTAAATGTTTTTTTGCCCATTCCTGAATTGGTTTCAGACTATTGGCAAGGTCGGTGCCTTTTTGCGTTAATGAATAAGTGATTACAACCGAGGGGTCGCTTGTAACGTTCTTATCAATCAGCCCGGATTCATTAAGCTCGGTCAGCTTGATGGACAGTGATCTGGGTGTGATGCCGGATAAATCCCGTTTAATATCCGAGAAATGTGCTGTTTTGTTTTGACATAACGATAAATAATGTATGATCTGCCCATTCCACTTTTTGCCGATAATATCAAAAGAAGCCTCAATATAAGGACAAACCTTTGTGTTCATTTGCAACACCTCTTATAAGAGATTTTATCATGTATAAAAAATAAATCAAGTATAAAAAATATATTAAAAAGGTTTCTTCCAGTTCAATTAGATGTATTGTTTAAGTATTTTGTGTAAAATAGCATTAAAGAAAATTAAAATGGATTGAGCAATTCGCTTATACGTGGACGTTTTAAGGGGGCATATATTTTGAAAGTTGTTGGCATAGCAGGATCTGTTGTCGGTTCGAAAACACGTATTGCCGTTGAACAGATTTTTAAATAAAGTTCGTGAAGATCATCAGGAGATTGAAACGGAGCTAGTTGATTTAGGAGAATATGAGCTTGTTTTCAGTGACGGCCGGGATTATCGCGATTACAGCGGAGATACAAAATCGGTATTGGAAACAATCATGTCAGCGGATGCTTACATTATTGGAACACCGATTTTTCAGGCGTCCATACCGGGATCGTTGAAAAACCTTTTTGATCTGCTTCCTAATGAGGCTTTCAGAGATAAAGTTGCCGGTATTGTTGCAACAGCGGGTTCTTCTAAACACTACTTAGTGCCCGAGCATCAGCTTAAACCAATTTTGTCCTATATGAAAGCTGTTATTATAGCAAAGTATGTGTTTGTGGAAGAAAAAAGCTACTACCAGAAGGAAATTGTGGATGATGATGCGATCTTCAGATTGAACAGACTTGCCGATGATCTTATCCATGGGGTTAATGTGTTCAGTGAGATTCAAAAGGAAAAAGATTCGGCATTTCCATTTTAATAAAACGGGAAATAAAGTTGTGCAATGGCAACCGTTTTGCATAACTTTATTTCGTGTATATAGTGTATGAACATAATGGTATCGTGGTTACTTTTTATAAGTTTGTTATAAATTTAAAGCAAATGAATTGAATATAAATGTGATTGATGATAAGATGCTTTTGTTCAATTAAAATAATGAATTCAGATAATATGAATTCAAAACATCTTAGTATAGGGGGATAAACATGTTAAATATAGGTATTATTTTAGGCAGTGTCCGAGAAGGCCGTAATGCGGAGGCTGTTACGAATTGGATTCATGATTTTGCAGCTAAACGCAATGATGATGCGGCATATGAAGTTGTGGACCTTGCTGACTATCCTTTGCCAATGCTTGGTGCATCGTTACCTGAAGCACAGCAGGCAGAAGCGGAATCAGCCATCCAAGCATGGTCAGAAAAAATGGCTTCATTTGATGGTTATATAGTCGTCGCGCCGGAATATAATCATGCGGTAGGCGGTGCACTTAAAAACGCTCTGGATCACTTGAAACCGGAAGTTGCCAACAAAGCTGCCGGACTTGTTGGTTATGGCAGCCTGGGCGGTACTCGTGCACATGAGAACTTGCGTCTGATCTTCGGTGAGCTTCAGGTGGCGGATGTTCAAACAGCCGTTACATTCTCGCTAATGACCGACTTTGAAAACTTCAGCGTGTTCAAACCTGCCGACTATCATGCAGATAATGCAAATAAAATGCTGGATCAGGTTATAGCCTGGAGTGGTGCACTGAAACAAGTACGTGAAAATGCAGAAGCTGTAACAACCTAAATATAATAATTACGGGAGATGCGCAAATAGTGCATCTCCCGCATTTTTGCAGCCGTTTACTGAATTTCACAATTTCTGGTTGGGTTTGCCACTAAATATGGCTTGAAACTAGGTTGATCTAAATGAGTGCTGTAAATCGGGTCGGCTGGTGTTGCTGCAGACAGGCAATGTGAAAAAATCAATAAACCTGAGAATGCGGGTTCAGATATGTTATGCTATAACTAACATTTTTGAAGGAGACGTGTAAGCTGGTGAACATTCCAATCCTTTACGAAGACAATCATCTTCTTGTCGTGGAAAAGCCGGTTAATATACCTGTTCAGGAAGACAATACAAGGGATAACGATTTATTGACGATGCTGAAAAACAATATCAAAATACGCTATCAGAAACCGGGCAATGTTTATTTGGCGCTTGTTCACCGGCTTGATCGGCCAGTTGGCGGGGTGATGGTGTTTGCCAAAACATCCAAGGCAGCCTCACGTCTCTCGGATGGGATACGCAGGGGAGCATTTGATAAGCGCTATTTAACTGTAGTGCGCGGCAGACCTTCAAAGGATAAAGCCATATTAGAGGATTTTTTGCTGAAAGATCACCGGGAAAACAAAGTGCATGTGGTTTCACCGAAAACTCAAAAAGCGAAAAAAGCGGTTTTAGATTATGAGGTGTATGGCACGGCGAATGGTTTGAGTTTATTACAGGTCAACCTGCACACGGGGAGGCCGCACCAGATCCGTGTACAACTTGCGTCAGCCGGTTTTCCGATTTACGGCGATCAGAAATATGGGGAAAAGGTGAACAAGCCAGGTCAGCAGATAGCACTATGGTCGAATGCTTTGGCGTTTGAACACCCGACGAAGAAGGATATGACGGAAAATGAATCCTTCCCGCCAGACGTGTATCCGTGGAATCTTTGGCCGAACTGTTGCAAAAGGAGCTGATAACAGTGGGAAAAACGTTACATACATTCACGATTTCAACAAATGAAAAGCAATCGTTTACGAATTTGGATGGCTACTTGGATGAGGCGCTGTCCGAGAGTGGTGTGCAGGATGGCATTATGGTTGTTTACTGCCCGCACACAACAGGAGCCATTACCATCAATGAAAATGCCGATCCAGATGTCAAAACGGATCTGAAACGTGGATTGGATGAGACATTTCCGAATAAGCCGGATTATGTCCATATGGAAGGCAATTCTGACGGTCATATGAAGTCGTCTGTTGTTGGAGCAAGTGAGACACTGATTATTGCTGACGGCAGTCCTGTTCTGGGCACATGGCAAAGTGTCTATTTTTGCGAATTTGACGGACCAAGGACAAGGAAGGTTCATGTGAAAGTTATAGAAGGTTGACGCCGAATTGCTAAATTTTGTGAAGGGGCTTGAACTTGAACTGAACGTGAAGTATAAAATTTAAGGAGGCATCAAAATGGTTGAATTAAAAGATTTAGAGTCAAAAGACGAATTGGTACAGGCGTGGGAACAGTCAAAGGAAAACCCGGTCCTTTTTTTCAAGCATAGTACCACTTGTCCTATCAGCGCAGAGGCGTTCAAACAGTATCAAACATATCTGGAATCAGCCGGGGATGACCTGGATGCTTATATGGTTAAGGTGATTGAGAACAGAGATATATCCAATCAGATTGCGGAAGAGACTGATGTTAAACATGAGTCGCCACAGATTTTTCTGATCCATAATAAAGAAGTGCTCTGGCATACCTCACATTCAAAGATTACCAAAGATTCAATAAACGAGGCACTGCAATAATCGGTATAGACTAACAGCGGTATTCACATTTTGCGCCAGTTTGTTAATTTGTAGGTTTTGAGGAACAATCTCCCGGTTGCGTCTTTTATCCAGAGATCAAGCGTTGACCTGACCTTTTTATAATCTGCCATGAGCGATACCCCCAATGTCCAAGTGCCATGTATAATCCCATTCTTTTCAGCCACACTATAACTGTTACGAAAATAGGAAAGGATGGGTCTCATTACATGGTTCATTTAAAAACATTGGGAATCAAAGCGATTGCGATTGGTATTACCGTTTTTTCGTTATTTGGTATTTTTTATAATGCGAATTTGACGAATTTATTTTGGGTCAGTGTACTGGCGACAGGAATCACTTATCTCATCGGTGATTTGTTTGTTCTGCGCAGATTTGGAAATGTCACAGCGTCTATTGCAGATTTCCCGCTGTCATTTCTTTCCATTTGGCTGCTGTGCGGTATCTTTATAGAAGCAAGCATCCCCATTATCACGACTTCTCTGATGGCTGCGTTTTTTATAGCGTGCTGTGAACCTTTTATTCATACGTACATGGTCGAAAATCTTGAGGATGAAAAATTTGAAGAACAACGGGAAAGATCAGCTGAAACGGGCCGGCTGCAGACTGAGTTTTCAGAGGAATTCGACTCAAATGTAAGGGAAGATCAGGAAAAAGATCGTGATAAATGACAATCAAAATGAAACGTTAATATTTTGAAACCTCATCCCTCGATGAATCGTAAAAAATAAGGACTATCATTTTAATTTCAGGTATGAGTCGTGTATGATGGAATCTGAGGATCTTTCACTGTAATTGCGAGTGAAGTATTTCACCCTTAATTTGGTAGTTTGTTATTCTTCAATAGATAGTAAGGGGGAGAGATTTAAATTGGACGTTTTTGACGGAGGTTCAAATGGTTCTAATCAAAATAGAATAAAATGGAACCGGAAGTTTAACTGGATTGGTTATGTCATACTTGCGATCATTATTGCAGTTATAATCGGTTTATTTTCGCTGCAGCTGGTCACTGATTATATATGGATGGATACACTGAATTATTCAAGTGTTTTCACAACCATTTTGACAAGTAAAGTATTGCTCGGTGTTGCCGGTTTTCTATTGTTTGCAATCAGTACATTCTTTACGCTATTTTGGATTCGCCGGTCATACATAAAGCATTTTGATTCAAGCCAGTTACCGCCCATCCTGACAAAGAAAAAATGGATGACGCTGATTATGCTCGGTATATCAGCAGTTATTGGGCTGTTCGGGAGCAGTATCATCCAGGGTGTCGGTTGGGAAAGTGCTTTGAAATTGATCAACCATGCTTCATTTGGGCAAACGGACCCATATTTTGGCCTGGACATTTCTTTCTACGTTTATATTTTGCCGATTCTTGAATTAGTGGTTTTTGTCCTGTTGGGCTTAAGCATTTTTTTCCTGCTTGTGGAAATTGGTGCATATTCTGTGTTTTATATGTATCGGCAAAGCCGCTCCGCCCAGTTGCATTTGGGTCTCACACTTGGTTTTATCGGGCTGCTTTTAGCAGGTTATCATTTATTGCAGCCGTTTGGAACCTTGTCGACAACACAGGTCAACTTGTTTCAGAACAGTATTGTGGAAGGCCTGAGCTATACGGACGATGTCGTCAATATTCCAAAAGCATATATCCTGGCAGCAGTGGCTGTTCTTATGACTATTTGGATGATAGTAAAACTTGTAAGGGGCAACATCCAAACAATGCTGACTCCGATTGCTGTTTATATCGGATTAGTCGTTGTGGGGCAAGGTGCCTCTGTGGCTGTTCAGAACTTTGCTGTTTCTCCGAATGAATTCGCTATGGAAGAGCCTTATTTAGAGGATAATTTAAATTATACAAGAGCTGCTTATGATTTAGACGATATGAATGTGCAAGAGCACCCGGGAAATAATTCGCTTGATGCTGAAATGGTCGAGCGAAACGCAGGAACAATTGATAATGTGCGGATGAATGATGTGCGGCCATTACTTGATGTCTACAATCAACTACAGACGTTCCGTACGTATTATGAGTTCAATGATGTCGATGTTGACCGTTATCAAGTTGATGGTGAATATGAGCAAGTATTTTTAGGTGCAAGGGAATTGGATACATCCAACCTGCCTGAACAGGCCCAAACATGGGTCAACCGGAATTTGCGGTATACACATGGGTATGGTGTTTCGATGAGTCATGTCAACGAGGTGACAGAACAAGGACAGCCGGAATATATGCTGCAGGATCTGCCTCCTGAAGGTGTCATGGACATTGAGCGTCCGCAAATCTACTTTGGTGAACAGGATTATCCGAATGTTATCACCAATAGTGAAGTGGATGAATTTGACTACCCTTCAGGCGATGAAAATGTGAACAACCGGTATGAAGCGGACACCGGTATTCAGCTGAGTGGTATTAACCGTTTATTATTTGCACTGACTGAAGGTAATTTCCGGATGCTTGTTTCCGATCAGTTAACGGAAGACAGTCAGTTACTTGCAACAAGAAACATTATGGACCGTGTCAATCGAATTGCGCCGTTTTTCACTTATGATCAGGACCCTTATCTGGTCGCGCGTGACGACGGCAGTCTTGTGTGGATGGTTGACGCCTATTTGACGGCGGAGAATTATCCTTATTCTGAACCTTTTCAGGGTAATGAGAATTATATTCGGAATTCAATTAAAGTAATGGTTGATGCCTATACAGGTGACGTTAATTTTTATGCTTCCAATCTCGATGACCCGCTGATGCAAACGTTCCAGAACATATTCCCTGATTTAATAACGGAGGAAGTGCCTGAAGATATACGAGCCCATTTCCGTTATCCGACAGGTCTGTTTAAGGTTCAGGCTTCGATGTATGGAACGTATCATATGTCCGATTTAGAAATGTTCTACAATCGTGAAGACACGTGGCAATTTCCGACAGAGCGCTATTTCGATGAGGATATCGAAATGGAACCATACTATACGACAATGGCATTGCCTGATCAGGACGAGGAAGAATTTATCCTGATGATGCCGTATACACCGAAAAACAGGCAAAACATGGTTGCTTGGATTGGCGTGCGAAATGACGGTGAGAATTACGGCGACATGTTTGTCTATGAATTTCCTAAGCAACGGAATATATATGGTCCACAGCAGATTGAAAACAGAATCAATCAGGATAGTGAGATCTCCCAGGAATTAAACTTATGGTCACAAGGTGGATCGGAAGTCATTCGCGGTAACCTGCTTGCTATACCGATTGAAGATACCATTATTTATGTTGAGCCGATTTATATCGAATCGAACAATGAGACGTCACTGCCGGAAGTTAAACGGGTCGTTGTGGCTTATGAAGATGAAATTGTGATGGAGGCCAACTTTGATGCAGCGCTTGAGGAAATGCTGAACATCGTTGACTCCGGAGGTCAGGATGATGGACAGCAGGAAGATGAAGAAGGTCAGGAAGGCGAATCTGAAGAACAGGACGAACCAACAGATCCGATTATGGAGCAGATTGAGCAGTTACAGGAATTTTCCGGCTGTTTGGAGTCCTATCAGCAGGATCTATGGCAATTGAAGAAGCCGCAGCAATCATGAGCGATTAGAAGCTCTGCTGGATGATATGGACCTGTCGAATGGTTCGGATGCACCTGAGGATGTGCCAGAAGATATGCCAGAGGATGTACCTGAAGACATGGAAGATCCTGAGGCCTCCCAGGCGCCTGACGATAATTCAGAAACACCGGATAACTCGGAAGAATAGGTTGAGTAAAAAGAAATCGGGATGCGCGATGTGCGCCATCCCGATTTTTCTTTATATCGTAAAGAAAGTATAAAATTGACCAGGTCGGTCTAACATGTTATTATAAAATCGACCGATATGGTCTAAATGGAAGCTTAAGCGAATAATCATGATTTTGAGGGGGTGAGAAGCAATTACGGATAAGTTTCAAAATCTTGATGAGAACAAGCAGCAGCGAATTCTGGATGCAGCCTTTATGGAATTTGCGGAAAATGGGTATGAACGGCCTCGACTAATCGGATTGTAAAAAAGTGCCGGTCGGGAAAGGATTGCTGTATTATTTTCAAATAAGAAAGCGTTGTATCATTATAATAGATTATGGACTGATTATACTATTTAATTTAATTGACATGCAAGAAACGGATTTTATTGAACGGATGAGACAGGCAACACAGGTGAAAATGAGATGTTTTGCTGAAAGCCCGAACGTGTTTAATTTCCTGGGTACGTTTTTTCTGGAAAGTGTGCCGGATCTGCCTCTCATCTTGAACAGCAATATCATCAATTGCTGGGAAGAGGGCAATTGCAATTCATGTATGAATATTGATAAATCCCTGTGATGATGTTAATGTAAATAAGGTGTTCAAGCTGATTCAATGGTCAATGGATGGGTATCAAAATGAAATCATCAGTCGGCTGAAAGGTCAAAAACTATCATCTGTTGATTTTAATCCATATTGGGAAGAGTTTTATGCGTATCTGGATATATTGAAAAAAAGCTTTTATAAGCAGGGGGAGTTGTAAAAATGGCGCTTTTAAAAACGGAAAATCTTACGAAGGCGTTTGGGAACTTTAAAGCCGTGGACAATATTAATATTGAAGTCCGGAAAGGGGAAGTGTACGGCTTTATTGGTCCGAATGGTGCAGGGAAATCAACGACTATCCGCGTTTTGCTTGGAATGCTGAAGGCGACAGGCGGCAAGGCATCCATCTTTGGCCAGGATGTCTGGAAGGATGCTGTGGCTATTCATAAGCGGATTGCCTATGTTCCGGGGGATGTGAATTTGTGGCCGAATCTGACCGGTGGCGAGGTTATCGATCTATTTATGAAACTTCGCGGCGGATCGGTAAACAAAGAGCGGCGTGACGAAATGATTGAGAAATTCAAATTTGATCCTTCCAAAAAATGCAGGACATACTCAAAAGGGAACCGGCAAAAAGTTTCACTTATTGCGGCATTTGCATCTGATGCTGACCTGTACATTCTGGATGAACCGACATCAGGCCTTGATCCGCTTATGGAACGAACATTCCAGGAATGTGTGATGGAAGCGCGGAATGAAGGGAAGAGCATTTTGCTGTCCAGTCATATTTTGTCTGAAGTGGAGCGCCTCTGTGATCGGGTTGGCATTATCCGCGAAGGTCAGATTATTGAATCAGGTTCACTTGATGAATTGCGTCATTTAACACGGACGCACATGACAGTTGAGACGAAACAGCAAGTAAGTGGCCTGGAGGACATGCGAGGTGTTCATGATGTTGATATAAACAATGAAACGATTTCGCTGCAAGTTAATACGGAGGAATTGGATGACGTCATCCGGTATATCAGTCAGTTTGGTGTCGTGAAACTGGAAAGTGCCCCACCGACTTTGGAAGATTTATTTATGCGCCATTATGAAGGAGCAGGGGGTGAATCCTGATGCTTCAACGGTCTTTTGCCAACTCAGGTAAGCTGTCCCGATTAATGTTGCGGTTGGATCGTACGCGGATAATAATCTGGCTTGCTGGACTGTCTTTTTTTACCTTGGTGGTACCGGTTGCTTTTGACGATTTATATCCGGCGCAGCAGGATCGTAATGCGATGGCTGAAACAATGGAAAATCCGGCAATGACGGCTATGGTAGGCCCTGGTGATTTGGAAAATTATACAATAGGTGCAATGACCTCCCACCAGATGCTGCTTTTGACAGCAGTCGTGGTTGGATTAATGAATATCTTGCTGATGAATCGGCATACACGCTCTGAGGAAGAGGACGGCCGACAGGAAATGGTTCGTTCACTGCCGGTAGGGAAGCTTGCGAATTTGAATGCTTCCTTTATCGTTTTAGTCTCAATAAATATATTGCTGGCGGTTATTACCGGTATCGGTTTGTATGCTTTGGGCATCGATAGTATGGGACTGTCTGGGTCCTTGCTATATGGCCTGATTTTAGGGGTGACAGGTATATTCTTTGCCGGGGTAACCGCATTGATGGCACAAATAACTGAAAATGCCCGGAGTGTCTTTGGCTTTTCATTGGCACTGCTGCTGCTTGCGTACTTGATACGGGCGATAGGGGACGTCAGTAATGAAACACTGTCCTGGATTTCACCATTAGGATGGGTATCAAGTGCTGAAGTGTACAGTGAAAATAACTGGTGGGTGCTGTTGCTGCTGGCAGGCGGTACGGTTATTTTGATCATGCTGGCTTTTTATTTGAATGCCATTCGGGATTTGGATGCCGGGTTTCTGCCATCAAGACCCGGAAAAAGACATGCATCACGGTCACTCCTCAGTCCGTTCGGTTTGGCCTTTAGATTACAGCGCGCCGGGATCATTTCCTGGGCAGTTGCTATGCTCCTGGTCGGTATTTCTTATGGATCGGTTATGGGCGATCTTGATTCTTTTTTTGGAAGTAATGAAGCGATACAGCAAGTATTGGTCTCAGAGGAACGCGCTTCGTTTACCATGCAATTTGTTTCCATGTTGATGATCGTTATGGCTTTGATTGGGACAGTTCCCGCCGTCATGGCTGTGCTTAAATTAAACGGGGAAGAAAAGAAGGTCCGGATTGATCACGTGTTGGGCAGGTCTGTATCACGAACACGTCTGCTGTTGGGTTATTTGATAATAGCTGTCATCAATGGATTTCTGATGCTGTCCCTAGCCGCAGGAGGTCTTTGGCTGGCAGGTGCGAGTGTGATGGATGAACCGTTTGAATTCGGGGTGATATATGGTGCCGGTCTTGCTTATTATCCTGCTGTTCTTACTATGGTTGGCTTAGCGGTGCTTATTATTGGATTTGTGCCCAAAATAAGCGGCCTTATCTGGCTTTATGTTTTGTACTCGTTTTTCGTCTTGTATTTCGGCAATATGTTCCAATTCCCGGACTGGGTCGGGAATCTGTCACCATTCGGGTATATTCCCGAGTTGCCGGTGGATGAGATGGAATGGACACCTGTTATCATCTTGACTATTGTTGCGATTGGGTTAACAGTTGTGGGGATGTTTGGCTATAATAGACGGGATATTCAGGGGTGATCAATAAACGAAAGGTCTGCAGCTGGTTATAGGCTGCAGACCTTAATTTTTGTCAGTTTTCTTATAGATTATTATTTTCGGGACTATTATTGAAAAAATACATAAAAACCGCAACCAGTTTTTATATTAACCGTCTATACTATGAATTCAATTTTAGAGGGGGGTAAACCTTGTCTAAGGAGAGGTTTCACCGCGACCTTATCGTTCAATGGTATGATCAGTACAGCGCTCCTGTCTTTAAATACATTCTGAAAATGATAAAGGATGTACAGCGGGCTGAAGATCTGACGCAAGATACTTTTATTAAGGCCTATAAGTATATGTCGGGAGAAACCACAGTGAAATATCCTAAAACTTTTCTGTATCGTATTGCACATAATCTCACCATTGATTATTTAAGGAAGCAGGCACCAATCAATATTATGGAGGACTTTCTCTCAAGAAAAAAAGACCCCGGTCCATCAATCGAAAAAATTGTCGAGATACGGGAAGGGGCGAGGGAACTGTATGAAGCATTGTCATTGCTGAAAACGTCATACAGGCAAGTGATCATCCTACGTAAAATAGAGGATTTCTCGGTTCAGGAAACGGCACATATTCTAAACTGGTCCGAGAGCAAGGTCAAATCAACGCTTTTTCGTGCCCTCAGAAATTTGGAGAAACTGCTTATCAAGGGGGGGTTTATAAATGAAACATCATGATGACTCCTATCTTAACGATTTACTTAAAAAAATGGATGATGATGTCTCCTGGAATAATAAACGACAACAAAATGTGCGTCGAAACGTTCTCTCGGCCATTGATCAAGAAGGTGTTAAAAGCAGTCGCAGGATAACACATTGGTTCGGGAAAAAGATTGTACCCGTTTTGGCTACTTTATTACTTGTTGGCGTATCCGTTCCACTTATCATGAGTGAGGCAGGTGACCAGCAGCCTTTAGGTCAGGAACAAGCTGATGAGGTCACTCAAGCTCCGGGCGACTCAGGAAACGAAAACGGCAAGGGGTACTATGTGGATCAACAAAATGGAGCATATATAGAAGACATTAAAGCATCAGGTTTTGATTTAAGATTACCTGGCTATTCACCTGGAAATCATATTGAGGTAGGCAAGATTGTAAAACGCGCGTCCGGTTCCGGATCGCATGTGTCCGTTACGTTTAATCAAGAGGATGAAGAAATATTTAAATTCTGGCAGGAATCATTTAATAGCGACGACCCAGCCCGTGTTGATCAACGAATTGAGCAAATTAAAACTGAAGCATCAGATCAGCTTAGCATAGGCGTTCACAATGCCTATATTGTCAATGATAAAAAGGGAGAATCGTTATATATTGTAACGGAAAGTTATGGATTTACGATTCATTCATCCGAGTTACCGAAAGATCAGATGATTAAAGTAGCAGAATCGATTGATTTATCCGACCTTAACTAGATTAAGCAAATGATAACCCCTTGATTGAAAAATCATGAGTCTGCTCTATATGATTTGAATCAGCGGCAGACTCATGATTTATGTCTTAGTATGGTTCGGAGTCGTTCCCTTTCTCAACTGCTTTATCCGGCGCTTTTTCCGCATCCTTATTGCCGAGCGGATTTCTGCTTGAACCGTCTGACATCATTTTTGCAGCTTCTTCCAATCCTTCACGCAAACGACGTCCGTATTCCTCGTCTGCCTCCTCGGCAAGTGCGATCATTTTATCCTGGATTTCCTGTGTGCATTCGGAAATGTCGCCGACCAGATTCGAAATCAATTCGTCTTTCTCCCAGTCAGCAAACCAGCGAAAGGTCTCACCCGCCTGTTTGGTATTATCATTCCGGTCAATCGACTCCCGGACAAGGTTCCCTTCCACTTTTGGTGTGTATTCCTTGCCGACTTGTTCCGCTTCCTTATAGTTCCCTAACGATGATGGTTCATAATTGATATGCGGATTCTTTTTGGGTGATCGTTCAGGCTCATACCGCATAGCTCCGCCTTGGTGATTGGTGGCGACTCGTTTTTGGGCGGCATTGATCGGAATTTGCAGGTAATTGGCGCCTACCCGGTAACGTTGGGTATCGGAGTAGGAAAATGTCCGTCCCTGCAGCATTTTGTCATCCGAAAAGTCAAGACCATCGACAAGAACCCCGGTACCGAATGCGGATTGCTCGACTTCTGTAAAATAATCTTCCGGGTTTTTGTTTAATACTAACTTTCCTACCGGTAACCATGGGAATTGATCTTCCGGCCAGATTTTTGTGTCATCGAGCGGGTCAAAGGCCAGCTCCGGATGCTCACCTTCACTCATAATTTGTACATATAACTCCCACTCCGGATAATCACCTTTCTCAATTGCATCATACAAATCCTGTGTCGCATGATTAAAATTTGTTGCCTGAATTTTATTGGCTTCTTTAACTGTCAGGTTTTTGATGCCTTCTTTTGGCTCCCAGTGGTATTTAACAAGTACAGCTTCTCCCTCATGATTAACCCATTTATACGTATTGACGCCGGACCCTTGCATCATCCGGTAATTGGCTGGGATGCCCCATGGTGAATAGATGAACGTCACCATATGGAATGACTCCGGCGAATTGGCACAGAAATCAAAGAAGCGCTGGCTGTCTTGAATGTTTGTAATCGGGTCGGGTTTGAAGGCATGAATCATATCTGGAAACTTAATCGCATCGCGGATGAAAAAGATTTTTATGTTGTTTCCGACCAAATCCCAATTGCCGTCTTCCGTGTAAAATTTGACGGCAAACCCTCGTGGATCTCTGAGTGTTTCCGGTGAATGATTCCCGTGTACGACTGTGGAAAATCGTACAAATACAGGTGTACGTTTGCCTTTTTCCTGGAAAACTTTGGCTCGTGTGTATTTGGAAACAGGTTCATTTCCGGCTGTGCCGTATGACTCAAAATAACCGTGGGCACCTGCTCCCCGCGCATGAACAACACGTTCAGGAACACGCTCACGGTCAAAATGGCTGATTTTTTCAATGTAATCATAGTTTTCCAATGTGGCAGGACCGCGGTTACCAACTGTTCTTAGATCTTGATTGTTTGTGACAGGATGACCCTGTTTGTTTGTCAGCGTGTCATCATGTTCAATATTCGTTTGATATTTTTTGTTTTGACCTCCAGCCATCTATACCAACCTCCATTTTTTTAAGAATATACTTTATTCATTTTGTCCAATCTTAGTCAAATTAATCCATCTTTTCTGGAACGCAGAATAATGCTGTAAGTTCCTAAAATGCTTTGATTACAGATTCTCCGAACGCGAAAGCCCATCGTCTTTAGACATGGGATGAAAGTGAGGTCAGATACGGAGCGCCACAAAAGAAGGTTTTGTGGTGCTTGAAGTATCTGAAATGAATTAAGTTAAAAAGATTAAGTGTATTTAGTAAACAATTTGATTTCTGATAGTCAATAGGATATAATAAAAACAAAACATACGTTCCTTGCTAAAGAGGTGTTCACATTGGCCAAAACCACATCCCCAACGTTTGTGTTAACCCTTGAATTAGACCATCATCCAAGAATGTTTTCGGTTATCTCAATATTACAATTAAATTAAGAAAGACTTGTGGCGCCAGCTGCCCGTAAAGGTCCGATTCTGTTCAACTAACATTCAGCGGTAAGAACCGCACCGCTGAATGAAGTTTCACTTTATATTCAGCCTTCTTATTGATGAATACCAATAAGTCAGGAACCAAACCAAATCGAAGCAAATGTGAGGCAGCCTTTCCATTGTTTAAAAAGTTGCATGCCAGGCAATACGGGCTATTGTAAACGGCAAAAGAATGATTTTAAATTCGGGAATCAGTGTCAAAAACTAATGCGACACATATGGCGGTGTGATACCACCGGGCTTGTGAAAGTCAAAGATGCGGTCGTTAATGGCAACAGAGGCTGCTTTGGCCGTGAAAGTTCTGAAGGAAATGGTCCCAGTAGCCCGAACAACCCTAAATGCCGAGCACATGCAAATGTGTCTGTGGCTGCCGGCCGGAAGAAGGACAATGGATTCAGAACCCCACTGCTTTAGCTGTGGGAGTATCAGAGTAGAGTATTAACAGGCGTAAAGGGAGGCGGTAGCGTGAGTACCGGAAGCCTGAAAAATAATGACAAAGCCAAAAAGTTGTGTGTATCATTAGTACCGATTTTCAACCATCTTGATTATGAGGAGCAATTTGAAATAGCCCTTACAAGCAGAAGTCTGTCATATGACAAAAAGGATCTCATTTTCCAGGCTGGAGAACCTTCTGAGTACCTCTATATCGTGCATAAAGGCAAGGTGAAAATGTATAACCTGGCTGAATCCGGCAAAGAACAACTGATTCGCATTCTGGAGCCTGGTGATTTTATGGGGGAATTGGCCGTTTTCACGGATGAGTGGCTTACAAGCTTTGCCGAAGCCATTGAACCGACAGAAATATGCGCCATTCACAAGTCAGATTTACAGGAGTTTCTTGAAGAAAAACCGGAAATCTCCTTTAAAATCCTGGCAGAAAGCAGTAAACGGTTAAAAGATGCGGAAAAGACAATTGAACGGTTAAGTTCCCAGGACGTCGAAAAGCGCCTGTCATCTTATTTACTTGAACAGTCTGAAAAAGGGACATCATCCCAAATAACGCTGCCGATGAGTAAAAAAGATCTCGCATCCTACCTGGGCACCACACAGGAAACCCTTAGCCGGCGTCTGGCAAACTTTGAGGACAAAGGTCTGGTTGAACAGACAGGTCAGCGGAAGATTAATATTTTAAATTTAGAAGCATTGGAATCGATTGCTGAGTGAGAGAAGCAGGGGGGGTCCTTGATCAACAGTCATCAAGCGTACAGAAAAGGAGTGGGGTATCATGTCTGATCGAAAAATGAAGCAAAGTGAATGGGCGGAATTCACTTTGCAGCTAGAAGAAGAATTGGATACCTTACTCTTCCTGGATTTGATTAAGCTTGAGAATGCCTCAGAATCCTTGATAAGTGAAATTAGAAAAAGCGGGAAAGTGTTGTATGTGGCTGAATCCGCCTCCGATAAATCAGAATAAAATCCACTTGATTTTACTTTGATGATAAAAAGCATACCTGAATCTTTTTTCCGGAAAAATCGTATATATTAGTAGAAGAAAAGAGGATGGTATCAACATGAATGATTATGAACAAAAAGTATATAACGACCTGAAAGCATGGCGGCGAAGTGTATTGAAAAAATCAGGTCTCTTCACCCAACTGTCGAAAAAGACGCAGACAAAACTAAATGGGATGATTCCCGAAAAAGCTCATAGCATTATAACGGAAAGTATTAAAAATATGGTAAAAGCAACCCTGGTTGGCTCTAATATCATAACAAATAAGCATCAATCGGCGGGTCTGAATCTTTTTGAAAAGGATCAACTGCTGGAGGAAAAGCTCACATCTTATCGCAAAACAGCTGTGGTTGAAGGGGCCGGGACAGGTGCGGGAGGTTTTTTTCTGGGGCTTGCTGATTTTCCGATGCTTTTATCGATTAAAATGAAGTTCTTGTTTGAAACAGCAGCGATATACGGATATGATACACGCCAATATGAGAGGCGCCTTTTTCATTTTCTCCATGTGTTTCAGCTGGCCTTTTCGAGTGATTCCAAACGCAGGGAAACCTTTTAAACCCCTCGAAAATGGAGTTAGAAAAAGAAAAAACTCGCTGACATGGATTGGCGAGGTTTTTCAGCAGGAATATCGGGATTATATTGATTTGATTAAGCTGCTGCAGCTCATTCCGGGCTTTGGTGCTATTGTTGGAGCGTATGCGAATCATAACCTGCTTGACACGTTAGGTGAAACAGCCATGAACGCGTATCGAATGCGTATTTTAACGACACAGCCGCGAGATTATTAAACGATTTATGCACTGAGTTTACGACAGTGCATAAATCGCGCGACAGCGCCACCCGCCATAAATCCGCGCGACAACCCCGGCATAAATCGGCGCGACCCGGCATAAACGGACACTATCCGATCCTGCTCTAACATTGGAGTTCAACCTTACAACAATTGGACTGAAACTGCCTCTTCCTCTGCCTGCTCGTAACTTTCGATTAAGCCATTTTCAGCTATGGCTTTTTTGGGCACAGATTTTTGTCGAATCGTTATATTAACTTGACTATTAAATGGAAAGACATCCATTTCGACTGATTTTTCATCTTTCCAGTAAATGTTAATCTTGTTCGTATGAAAAAAGGTAAGGAATGCGGAAACTGGAATGCCTTCTTTAAAAAAAGGGTGCTCATTTTCCTTAAGGGCGCCGGGTTCGTTAAACAAAATATACAATGAAAGACTGGTCAAACAATGCAGCAAGCCCCGCCTATGGACATGGAATATATGCTCATCAATAATTGTCCAGAAGCTGAATAATCCGATGCTGCCGTTCGCGTTCATTGGTGTTAAAAACAATTTGGGATTCTTCTTCCCCGATCATCCACAAAGAAACTACGTAATGCTCGCTGCACAATAGGGCAGCGTATGGATCGTGTTTTTTCCACTTCATCGATGCCGGTGTTATTAAAATATTTGTTTTTGGCGGGTTTGGAAAAATCGGGTAAATTGCATTATGGTTTTCTGCTTTGTAATCCGTTCCAAAATGGCTTGTTTTGTCAATCATTTTTCCAGGCCAAATCATGGTTTTTCAATGGCATACAGAACGGATGGGTTTAATTTGCTCTCTAAAAAGAACGAATCTTTCAGGTTGGCCGCCATTTGACCCGAAAGCCGTGCATGGTGATCCTGTTCAATCATAATGTACTTATTCTGACTTTCCCGCACTATCATTTAACGACATCCTTTCCTGAATTTTCTTATGATAAGTATACAAAAATATGTTCATTGTTCAAAATAGAATCTTGCTTTATGTTCTAAAAGTGTGTATAATAGGTTACATAAAGTAACTAGGTGTATAATAATAATTAAATAGATTAACAGGAAGGGCTGAACTAATTGGAAAAAAAGTTTTCGAACAACCGCAACATATGTCGGGGGGAAGGTGAATATAAAACGTAACAGATTTGGACAAATTCACTGCCTTTTATCAGGATATATCGGATAACTGGAGCAAACCGAACGGAAGGCTGTTTTGACAGCAGACGGGGAAACGCCTTTGTTAACGCTGGAACAACCGGCAGATGTTATACCAAAAGAGGGGCGGACGACCGGGTTGTTTCACTTTGCCATTTTACTTCCATCACGGGCCGATCTTTCCAGCTTTTTAAGACACGTTGCCAAGGAAGGAGCACGTCTCGGTGCGTCTGATCACTTAGTCAGTGAAAGCATTAATAATTTGAATGACCCGGATGGCAAATGGGATGAGGGTGTACCATGATCGGCCATCAATCGAATGGAGCTGGGATGACAAGTTTGCTATGTCGACTGAGCCACTTGATGCCGACAGTTTGCTCGCTGAAAGTAATCAAGAATGGGATGGTTTGCCGGAAGAAACGATTATGGGGCATATCCACCTACATAGCAAATCTGCAAAAATACAGAGAAATTTTATTGTAGATGGCCTGGGGGTTCCAAATTGTAACAAATATCCCGGAGCATGTTCGCTTTCACTATATCATCACATCTGGATTAAATATGGAGCGGTGAAATGCACACCTGAAAACAGCCGCAGGTTCTTAATTGGTATCGCTTGTTTTTTTCCTGATGAACAAAGCCAGAATGGAAAAATTGAAAAACTGGAGAGCTTAGGCGTATCCGTTAAAAGGAAAAGAGTCATACGTATGTCGTGAAGGATCCATCTGAAAATGAAATTCATATGTTGGTGGCAGATTAAAAAAAGTCATTCGGAGTAGCTCCGAACGACTTTTAAATCGTGAAAACGCCAAACTTTTACAGAAAAACGCCAAAGTTCAGCATGAAAACGCCGAACAATACGCTTACGAATGTTGCTATTGAACTTATAAGACGATTATACCACCTCGGCAGCGGGCTTTTCACTTCGCCCATTGACAATTGGTGCCCCATATTTTCCCAGTGCAGTTCAACACCGGCACCCGCATTTTCCAGCAAGGACTTAAGATCTTCTGATTCATCGGCTGGACATATCGGATCATTGGTTCCTGCGCCAATAAATACCTGTTTTCCGGAAAGGTCCGGCAATTCAATACCTCGTCTCGGTACCATTGGGTGATGCAGAATAGCAACTTTGAGAGCATTTTGATAGTGGAATAACAGGCTTCCTGCAATGTTGGCACCGTTGGAATAGCCTACTGCCACAATATTATGACGGTCAAAGCCGTATTCTTCAGCTGCCTCATCAAGAAATTCATTCAGTTCTGTGGTCCGGGCAATCAAATCTTCTTCGTCAAAGACCCCTTCCGCAAGCCGTCTGAAAAAGCGTGGCATTCCATTCTCAGAAACATTGCCACGGACACTCAGGACGTTGGCATCCTGATCAATCTCACGGGCGAGCGGCAATAAATCCTGCTCCGTACCTCCAGTCCCGTGAAGAAGCAGTAACGTCGGTTTTGTCTGGTCATTACCTTTTTGGAATATATGCTGCATGGTAAGTCTCCTTTCTGATTCATGAGTATTTTAAACGATCACGTCGGTGTCACGATTTCTGAAACATTACGTTTGCCCAATTCTTTTCAGGATATCAATGACTTTTTCTTTTTCCTTGTCTGTTATATTCTGAAAAATTTCTTCAATGGCTTCCTGGTGTTGCGGGAAAATATCATCCATCAACTGTTTCCCTTTTTCAGTAATATGGATATAGACAACACGCCGGTCTTCAGAGCAATGCTGGCGTTCGAGTAAATCTTTTGCCTCCAATTTGTCGATGACATATGTCATTGATCCGGTATTGATCAGCACCGCTTCAGAAATTTGTTTTACAGTCAGATTCCCTTTGTGGTATAAGGCTTCCAGTACAGCGAAGTCGGTTGTCTTCATATTATATCGATCAATATCCTTCTTAACGTATTCGGTTACCGACTTTGAAGCTTTCATCAGGACAACAAACGCTTTTAATGATAAATTCTCTCCCATAAACGATTCGCTCCAACTTATTTAGTTTGAATTTAATTAACTTGAATTTAAATTAATTGTAATACGTATTTAAAGGGGAGTCAACTAATTCAGTATATTACAAGTTTCACTTTATCCCGCGTGCATACAAGTGCAATATTCCGCTCATGTTTAAATTCGGACGGCAAAATAATATTTTTAAAAGATTCGCTATTGCCATACTTTAATATTCATGTTTAAATGTATAAAATATTACTAAATTGTATATGGGGTGAGGACATGGAAGATAATGTATCGGTTGGTTTATTAGGTGTAGGCGTCGTTGGATCGGGTGTCATAAGTCTGATTGAGAAACATCAGGAAAAAATTGCGCATCAGCTTGGGTGTCACGTTCATGTCAAAAGCGCACTGGTCCGGAATCCGAATAAAGCACGTGATGTAGATGAGGAGATCAATGGGACTGCGCTTACAACAGATCCTGATGATGTTTTGAATGACCCGGAGATTGATGTCATTGTTGAAGTGATGGGCGGTATTGAAGAAGCACGCGAATCCATTTTAAAAGCTTTTGCCGCCAAAAAACATGTGGTGACAGCCAATAAGGATCTGGTTGCTTTGCACGGTGCAGAACTGCATGAGGCTGCAGCGAAAAACAAATGTGACTTCTATTATGAGGCAAGTGTTGCAGGCGGGATTCCTATTTTAAGAGGAATTACCGATGGATTTGCCTCAGATCATATCGAACAGCTCATGGGGATTGTAAACGGAACAACGAACTACATATTAACGAAGATGCATAATGAAGGTGTCAGTTATGAAGATGCACTGAAGGAAGCGCAGCAACTCGGGTTTGCTGAAGCTGATCCGGCCGCTGATGTAGAGGGGCTTGATGCAGCCAGAAAGATGGCAATTCTAGGGCGTCTCGCATTTTCAACATATATTGATTTGGAAGATGTTGAGGTAACCGGCATAAGGGATATAGAGTTGGCAGACTTGCAATATGGTGATAATTTAGGATTCACGATGAAGCTGATTGGTTTTGCTAAATTTGACGGCAAGCAGGTGGAAGTAAATGTCCAGCCGGCACTGATTTCCAAGGATCATCCACTTGCCGATGTCAAAAATGAATACAACGCTGTTTATGTTTATGGTGAAGCGGTTGGTGAAGCGATGTTTTACGGTGCAGGTGCGGGAAGCATGCCGACTGCTTCGGCTGTCATATCAGATGTTGTGACCGTCATTAAGAATATGCATCGTGGTGTGACAGGCAGTCAAATTGTCGAACCCCGTTTCAAAAAGGAATTAAAACCAAAAGATCAGCGCTTTGGGCAGTATTATGTCCGTTTTCACGCCAAGGATGAAGCAGGTGTATTTTCCCGGGTTTCGTCATTATTCAACGATTTGGATATCAGCTTTAAACAAATTCTGCAAAATCCGTCAAACAGTCCTGACACAGCAGAAATTGTCGTTATTACACACTATTCGTCACTGGAAAAAATGCATCAGGCGCTGGAGGAGCTTGAGAATCTTGCTTCCGTGCTTGATGTAAACAGCTTTTATAAAGTAGAAGGGGATGCTGACGCATGACATGGGAAGGTCTGATCAATCATTATCAAAACGATTTGCCGGTTACAGACAAAACACCTGAATTGTCATTGCATGAAGGTAATACACCGCTTATTCATTTCCCGAATCTCTCGGAGCAGCTGGGAATTGAATTACATGGAAAAGTGGAAGGCATTAATCCAACAGGTTCATTTAAAGATAGAGGAATGGCCCTGGCAGTTGCTAAAGCGCTTGAAGAAGGAAGTAACGCTGTCATTTGCGCATCAACAGGTAATACGTCCGCTTCAGCCGCAGCTTATGCAGCAAGGGCAGGCATCCGGGCGGTTATCGTTATTCCCAAAGGCAAAATTGCGCTGGGAAAACTGGCTCAGTCTGTGATGTATGGAGCGGATATTGTAGAGATTGACGGCAATTTTGACGATGCATTAAAAATTGTCCGTAAAATAAGTGAAACGGCGCCCGTAACACTCGTCAATTCGGTCAATCCGTATCGTCTGGAAGGCCAAAAAACAGCAGCTTTTGAAGTGTGTGATGAGCTGGGTTCCGCCCCTGACGTTCTGGCCATCCCCGTTGGCAACGCCGGCAACATCAGTGCTTACTGGAAAGGGTTTAAAGAATATCATGATCTGAAGCAAACAGGTCTGCCGCAAATGTTCGGCTTTGAAGCAGAGGGGGCTGCTGCTATTGTCCGAAACGAAGTGGTTTCGAATCCGGAGACAATTGCAACGGCCATCCGTATAGGCAATCCGGCAAGCTGGGATTTGGCTGTTCAGGCACGTGATGAGTCCAACGGCAAAATTGGTTCGGTAACGGATGCTGACATTGCCCATGCGCAAAAGCTTCTGGCAACGAAGGAGGGTGTCTTTGCTGAGCCGGGATCCTGTGCGTCGATTGCCGGTGTTATCCAGCAATGCCGGAATCAAACAATCGCTGAGGGGTCAAAGGTTGTCGCTGTTCTGACTGGAAATGGATTGAAGGATCCACAGACGGCAGTCGATCAGATTGATGAGGATCCGGTCGTTTTACCGAATGACGAAGCGGTTGTGACAAATTATATTGAGAAGCTGGTGAACGTATGAAGCCGTTCAGGATACGTGTTCCGGCAAGCTCAGCAAACATTGGGCCGGGATTCGATTCAATGGGGCTTGCGCTGGATTTATATTTAACGCTTGATATTGCACCATCCGATAAATGGGAGATTGAACAGCACTCACCGCATTTGCCAGAGGCCACAAGCGCTGATGATCATCTTATTGTACAGACTGCCCGTGATATTGCGTCACGTTGGAATAAGGAGCTGCCTGCCTGCAAAATGGTTGTCTGGAGTGACATACCACTGGCACGTGGCTTGGGCAGCAGTGCCTCAGCGATTGTCGCCGGTATTGAGCTGGCTGATCGGGCATGTGGCCTGTCTTTGACGCAGAAACAGAAACTTGATCTGGGTTCTGAAATTGAAGGGCATCCGGACAATATTGCGCCGGCATTAATGGGTGGATTTATCATTTCCACTGACATTAACCATGAAATTGGTTGGATGTCTTTACCTATCCCTGATTTAGAGGCAGTTGTGTATATTCCGGAAAAAGGGTTGATGACAGAAGAGGCAAGAAGTGTTCTGCCGGAAACATACAAACGAGAGCATGCCACATCGGCGAGTGCTGTCAGCAATGTTCTGATTGCTTCGCTCGCTTCCGGTGATTATCTGCTGGCCGGTAAAATGATGGAGCATGATTTATTCCATGAACCATACCGGGCAGAGATGATCCCGCATTATGACGATATCAGGCAGGAAGCTAAACAGCATGGTGCGTACGGAACAGTCATCAGCGGCGCGGGCCCCACGATGATTTCATTCGCTCCAAAAGGACAGGGCCAAGCCATCGTCAGCCATTTTAAAAACACAATGCCCGATTATCAAGTGGCTTTATTACAGGTCGATTATAAGGGGGTCTGTCCCCTACCACTTTAGCGCATTAACGTGGTGGGGGACAGACCCCATATTTATTCTTTTTCTGTCAGTTCCAGTTTAAAATCGCCAACGGTACCTGGCTCATATAAGTTGGTGATTGAAGTTGAGTAGCTACTGATGGCAGCCGGGAATTCAAGGTTTTTCCCCGGGACTTTTACAACAAAATCATTCTCATAGAGCAGCACCGTAACGTCATGATAATCTTCGTGCGTCACTTTAAAGTCAAAGCTCACCTTAGTCAGCTCTTTCCCATTTTTATTGACTGAATCCGTCCGAACGTTAAACGCACTTATTTCCATATCGTTAATGATGATTTTCTCTTGCACATGCTCACCTTCTCTAGTTTTAAATTCATTTAGTCAATCGTAACAAGTTTGCATGCAAGCTTCCATGTTTTGAACTCATATCATGCCGGCTTTAGTATTTGACTGATGGAATAATTTTTAAGCGTAAGGGAAAAAGAAACAATAGCAGATTTTATCGAAGAAAGGGGCAAGTATGATGGCAATTCCACGTGAGCAGGGATTGGATAATACACTTACTATGTTAACGGAAGGCTATAATTATCTTCACAATAGACGTCGGCGGTTTCAGTCAAATATTTTTCAAACCCGGTTGTTGGGACAGAAGGTTATTTGCATAGGCGGAAAAGAGGCGGCAAAAGTTTTTTATGATGAAGGAAAATTTAAACGGAAAGGGGCTGCACCAAACCGAATAAAAGAAAGCCTGTTTGGAAAAAAAGCGGTACAAGGGATGGACGGTGCAGCCCATAAGCATCGAAAACAACTGTTTATGTCACTTATGAAGCCCGAGCGACTCGCTGAACTGAAGGATATTACCGCCAAACAATGGGAGGTTGCACTCAATAACTGGCAACAGAAACGGAAAATGTCTTTATTTCATGAATCAGAAAAAATCATGTTCCGCATTGCTTGTGAATGGGCTGATGTGCCGTTATTTGCCAAGGAACTGAATCAGCGTACCAGCGATCTGGCTGCCATGATTGATGCTTTTGGAGCGGTCGGTCCCCGGCATTGGAAAGGAAGGTCAGCGCGAAATCGTTCAGAGCGATGGGCCAGAAACCTTATTCAGCAGGTTCGGATTGGGGAACGAGAACCACGTGAAGATACAGCTCTGTACGCCATGGCCTGGCATCGTGATTTAAATGGGAGACTGCTGGAATTGCAAGTTGCTGCAGTGGAATTGCTGAATATTTTAAGGCCCATTACAGCAAATTAGGGACGATATGTAACATTGGGGCACTGGCGATGCATGATTTCCGGAAACGAAAGAAAAGCTTCAGACAGGTGATGATGAATACAGCCGGATGTTTGTGCAGGAAGTCCGCCGTTTACTACCCATTCGGTCCGTTTTTAGGCGCTAGAGTCCGGGATAACTTTGAGTGGGGTGGTCATCAATTCAAAAAAGGAACGCTTGTCTTACTCGATGTTTATGGGGCGAATCACGATCCGGATTTATGGGACAATCCAAGTGAATTCAGACCGGAACGTTTCAAAGAGTGGGAAGGCAGCCCATTCGATTTTATCCCCCAAGGCGGCGGTGATCATGATATGGGACATCGCTGTGCCGGTGAGTGGGTAACGATTGACGTCATGAAAGTCAGCTTGGAATTTTTAGCAAAATATATGGATTATCAGATGCCAAAGCAAAATTTGAATTTCAGTATGGCGCGTATACCGTCCTTGCCGAAAAGCAGATTTATGATAAACAGTGTGACGCGTCAATAGAGATTTCGGTCTGCGCTGCGTATTTATGCACTGAGTTTACGACAGTGCATAAATCGCGCGACAACCATCTCAAATCGCGCGACAACCATCTCAAATCGCGCGACAACCATCTCAAATCGCGCGACGACCATCTCAAATCGCGCGACGACCATCTCAAATCGCGCGACGACCATCTCAAATCGCGCGACGACCATCTCAAATCGCGCGACGACCATCTCAAATCGCGCGACACCCATCATGCGACGTTCAGAAAACATCCTTTCTCGCGTCCTGACATTAATCAAACCTAGTATTATTTTCCTCTGATTTGTTACTGGGACAATCATCCAACGAATAGGATGGTATTTAGAGCATGCAAATTGGGGGAAAGACTATGCAAATTCATGTCGTGCAAAGCGGTGATACAATATGGCAGCTTGCACAAAATTATGGTACGGCTGTTAATCAGATAGTTTTGTTGAATGAATTGGATAATCCGGATGTGCTGGTTGTTGGGGAGTCATTAGTTATTCCTGAACCCGGCCAGGAATATGTTGTCCAGCCCGGAAATACATTATGGCAAATTGGACGAATGTTTGGAGTTACGGCTCAGGAGCTGGCCGTTGCCAATAATATCACGGACCCGTCATTAATATATCCCGGGCAAATGTTGATAAATCCTTATTTCCCGCATATTGTCCAGGCCGGTGAATATATTTGGGGAATTGCGCAGCAGTATGGTGTAACCCCTGAACAAATTATAGCGGCCAATGATATTGAACAGCCAGGCTTGATATTTCCGGGGCAGACGTTAAGAATTCCAGCCCAAGCAAGACCGGTAACCGAAGTGAATGCTTATATAACCCGAGTGGATGAACTGGGGCGCCCCGAAGTTCTGCGTTTGGGCAGACATCTTACCTACCTTTCCCCATTCACGTACAACATCACTGAAGATGGCAGTTTCACCGAATTGCCGGAACAGCCGGTGCTCGAGGCTGCAAGAGCGAATAATGTTGCACCGCTCTTGGTAGTGACGAACTTTATCCAGGGGGAGTTTAATTCGGACGTGGCTGCGGCTGTGTTGCGTAATCCGGAAGCGCAGGAACAATTAATCACCAATCTGCAGACAGTCATGCGTTCGAAAGGCTATGCGGGCGTCAATTTTGATCTTGAATATGTATATCCGGAAGATCGCGAGAACTATAATAACTTCCTGAGGCGTGTTGTAGAGCGATTACATCCGGAAGGGTTTCTGGTTACGACAGCACTGGCGCCTAAGGAAACCGCCGATCAGCAAGGGCTGTTGTATGAGGCACATGATTATCAAGCACACGGGGATATTGTTGACTTTGTGGTGTTGATGACATACGAATGGGGCTGGGCAGGCGGTGAACCGTGGGCAATAGCACCGGTCAATAAAGTAAGAGATGTGTTGGATTATGCCGTAACCGTTATTCCACGGGATAAAATTGTGATGGGAGTGCCTTTATACGGTCGTGATTGGAATATACCATGGGTTGAGGGCACAATTGCCAGCACCGTCAACCCGAAAGAAGCCATTCAGTTGGCAGCAAGGTATGGTGTAGCGATCCAATACGATGAAACGTATCAATCACCGTTTTTCCGCTATGTGGATGAAAACGGTCAGGCACATGAAGTCTGGTTTGAAGATGCCCGCAGTGTGCAGGCAAAATATGATACAGTGAAGGAATATGGTCTGCGAGGCGTGAATTACTGGGCACTTGGGACACCATTCCCACAAAACTGGCCTGTACTGCAGGATAATTTTCGGATCAGGAAGTTGTAATCACCAACCTTTGAAACGACAATGATGTTCGTTTCAAAGGTTTTGTTGATTGATAAAGGTCTTTTGGCGTAATCACACACGTACATAATGAAATGTTACACCCTTCTCATAGCAACCTGGGTAAATCTGCTGCCAATTCTACTGATTACACCCGCCCAGAATAATTTCCGATATCCTTTTTCCTGTTTCCAAACCTTCCAATTTGACATGATTAACACCTGTTTTCAAACCTATCTAATTATATAAATATCTAATTAGTTGAGCAAAAAATAAGGTGATTATTGGATCAGCCACAATTCTTCAGGATTTAACTCATATTCGCCATTTTGCCGTCTCATGAAGCCGCACATGACAAATTCCCGTCTGATTGTTGCGAAATCTTCATGAAACGGTTTGATATAATCGTTGATTTCCTTTTCATGATACGTTTTGCCTTTCTTCAGTCCTTTGACAAGATGCTCCAGTACGATGAGTTTCTTCTTTCGCTGGGCCGGGAGACTTTTGAGTGAGCCATCCTGTGCAAAGAAATTTCGGATGACTTTATATTTCTCCTGATCATCCACCTTGAATTCATTCATTTCTTTTTCACCTCCAATCCGCAAAATAGCCTCAGCCATAAAAGCGAGTTGCTTTTCACTCAGGTGAAAATAGATAGTGTTTTTGTCACGCCGCTGGTAGATAACATTAATCTCTTTCAGTTTTGTGAGATGATAGGAAATGGTGGGTGGGGTCAGACCAAGTTTTCCCGCAATCGCCTGTCCGTGCAATGGCCCACTCTTTAATAGTGCAATGATTTGAATGCGTGTTTTGTCGCCAATCGTTTTATGGAAATTGACAATTCTATCCAGTTGCATACTTTACCCTCCAAACAACACCTAATTAGATTATAATCAAATTAGATGGGTGTGACAATAGTTATTTAGAAAAAGGATTCCTCGAAAGGGTGTTTACAATCTAAAATTCGCTATGAATAAAGTGGTCTTCTATGATATTTTTGACCGATTAGGCTGAAGTACTGTTTTTGACGTGTATCACCGTAACGTTTCAAGCGTTTCCCTGAAAAGTTCGCGAAATTTCGCCTCATCCTCAGAAGTGAAAGCTTTTGGCCCTTTTGTCCGCTTGCCGCTTTTGCGTGCCATGGCGTTCACATACCGGCTCTGCAATAGCTGATCGATGTTATGTTCCGTATAAGTGAAGCCTTTATGATGCAGGACGGTACATTCTTTGGAAAGCCCTAATGATGCGAGTCCGTAATCCTGCGTAATGATGATATCGCCTTGTTGCACAAGCTGCATGATCCGGTAATCCGCTGCCTCAGCTCCGGTATCCACGTAAACTGTTTCCACACCGGGCTGATCGTCATCATGCGAGAAATGAGAAAAGCTTTTCACGAGTGTGACTGGCACATTAAATTCCCGGGCAATCGTTATAATCGTTTTTTTAACCGGACAGGCATCCGCATCGACGTATACGTTCATCTGAATTTCCTCCGTTTTGTATATATAACAATTTTAGCAGAAGTATCATTGTGAAACCACTCCGGACGGAAAATGGCAGTAACCTATGACGCCGATTGATGGTCAAAGCAAGCTGGTAGAATATCCCTTTTCAGAAATGAACAACCCGACCTTATCCCCTCTACACCCTCTTATTAATACGGTTTTTAAATTACCTCTTGCATTTTTAAAGTTTATGTAATACACTACATTACACGACTAATGCACTGACTTAATCACGTGAAAAAGGGGGCAAGCTTGATGATCCATACAGATGGCACGAAACCCATCTACATACAGATATCGGAATGGATTGAGAACGAAATTCTTAATGAAAATTTCAAACCGGATGAAAAAGTACATTCCCAATACAAGCTTGCTGATCTATTCAACATTAACCCGGCAACCGCGGCTAAAGGACTGACACTGCTGTCTGATGAAACCATTCTTTATAACAAGCGCGGTTTGGGCAAATTTGTCGCACATGACGCGAAAGATATTATCACCAATAAACGAAAAAGCCAGACATTGAAGCGGCTGATTCAGGAAATTGTTGTGGAAGCTGAACGGCTGCATGTGGAAGAAGGGGAATTAATCGAATTGGTCCGAAAAACAATCAATGAACATAGGGGGGCTGCAGAATGAACGTCATTAAGTGTACTGATTTAACCAAAAGCTATGGGCAACAAAAGGCATTGGATAACCTTTCCGTAACCATTGAGGAAAATAAGATCACCGGCCTTGTTGGACGAAACGGCGCCGGTAAGACCACCTTGCTGAAAATATTGGCAGGGTTTTGGCGTGTATCATCGGGAGAGGTGAATGTTTTTTCCCGGAAACCATTTGATAACTTGTTTGTTTCAGCCAATACAATGTTTGTTGATGATCAAATGAACTTTCCGACGGCACTGACGCTGAAAGAAATTCTCGAACAGGCTGGGCGGTTTTATGATAACTGGGATATGGAGCTGGCAGAGCGGCTATTTGATTATTTTTCGTTTCGCCCCGGTCAGAACTATTCTGTCCTTTCAAAAGGGAAGAAAAGTACGTTTAATATGATTGTCGGTTTGTGTTCGCGCTGTCGCCTGACAATTTTTGACGAACCGACTACAGGCATGGATACGGCGGTTCGGAAAGATTTTTACCGTGCATTGCTGAAAGATTATCTGGCCCATCCGCGCTCGATCATCATTTCCAGTCATCATGTGGATGAGGTGGAAGAGGTGCTGGAAGATGTGCTCCTGGTGGAGAGCGGGCAAAAATTTCTGCATATGCCGATTGAGGATTTGAAAGAATATGCAATCGCTTTAAACGGACCATCAGAAGACGTTAACAAATGGAGGCGCGACAGAGAAGTGCTTCACACGAAAACGGCCGGTAACAATACGTATGCTGTCGTGACCAATGACTTTGAGCAACATGAGCTGGAACAAATCAATTTGGCGGGGATTGACATGTCATCTGTATCGCCTGGTGACTTGTGCGTGTACCTGACAGACAGGGCAAAAGGGGGAATTGATGATGTCTTTGACAAAGCCTAGCTTGGCACAAACTGTACTAAAACAATTTTGGTTCAAGCTGAAATCGTTAGCCGGTATGATCAGTTCACTGATTATGCTGCAGCTGATTGGTCTCCTGTTTGCCCTCGGTGCATCAAGCAATTTTTATACTGGCAGCGATGGTGTCTTTGACCTGCAAATCAGCTATTATTCTGCTGATCTTGTTGTCGTATTTACGATGTTATGGGGGTTCATCAGTGCCATCACGATGAAAACAAAAGCGTACCGGGAAGATGACTTTGTATTTGTAACAAACAGGCTGAGCAGCAATTTATCGAATATCGCTTATTTATTGGCAGCCAGCGTTATCGGAGGTGTGACAGCGATATTATCGGGGTATTTGCTGAAAGTCGTTATTTATTTACTGTTTGAGTCCACCCCTATCATACACACGGGTTTAACTGACTCCCTCGTTGAATTGTTAAGCGGAATGCTGGCGGCATCTTTGTTTATTTTCATGTTTGCCGGTGCCGGTTATTTGGTGGGGACGTTGGTGCAACTTCATAAGGCGTTCACTTATATCACGCCGGTCGCTGTCATTGGTTTCATCTTATTGAGTGATCGCATATCAGACGGTCATTTATTGGCTGAAGTTGGTGAGTTTTACTTTAATGAAGCATCACTCTGGTTGTTATCGGTGAAAACGCTGGTCACAGCAGGTTTATTATTGGCGGGATCGATAGGGATTTCCCAGCGGTTGGAGGTGAAGACGTAATGATGCCACTGTCATTGTTGTTGATTATCGGTCTGTTGGTGTTCGCAGCTGTCTTGTTTACACCGAAAAAACGTCAAAACAACAGCTATGTTAAAACAGTGCAATGGGCGTTCGGCATTTACATAGCTGTGTTGCTTCTTTCTGTCCCGGTTGTTTATTTGCTTCCGGAAGGCTCAGGTCTCTCTGCTGATGTGGAAAATGCACCATCCGAATTTCCGTCATTGCTTAAGCTTGCTGACAACGGTGACATTGAACACACCGGCCATGTGTATCAACAGGAAACATGGGAGGTGCAGGTGGAAAATCAGGAGGTTCAATTGACAATGTCGGAGGTGAATGGGTCACATGCCAGACTTCCTATTTATGTTGAACATGTAAGTAACCAGCAAGATATGATCGAGGCAGCCTATTATCAGACACCGTTTATCGTCGAAGGATTCGATATGTCAAACCGGTTGGGCTCATTGGATATTGGTTTTGGTAACGAGTCCGGTAGATTGAATATTTATCCGCCCGGTCAGACCAGAATTGACTTGTCTATGTTCAAGCAGGAGTTTCCAATAGCACAATTGACGGGGGAACGCGGAATGGAAAATGTTTATACAAACAGTGATCAATTGCTGTACCTTAAAGTTCCGGAAGACATGGCATTAAACTATCATGATCATATTGAGGTTTATTATCATAATGAAAATCAGTAAAGTTTTAACAGCCCGAAATAGAGCATATAGATTTTCTGTATCAGCCTGTGTGCTGGTACGGATTTTTTATTACTATCGTAAAGGGCAGTGCAGTAACCGGGCTAATTTTCATTTGACGTTTTATTGAATCCAACCTATAATTAAAAGCCATGTTCAAAATAAAAGAGCAAGAAGATGGTTTTTAGAGAGATAGAGTTAACAAATGGTTCGTGAAAAGGATAATCATTTTCCATCCAACGGTCTGTAATGACTCACGTGTTATAGACACTTGTTCCTTAAAATGGGAGGAAAAACGTGCAGGAAACAAAGCAAGTTAAAACGGATTGGACCGTATTTGCTGTAAGTGGCGGATTTTTGATTTTATTTATTGTTTTATCGTTCATCAACAGTGAAATGGTTGGGGAATGGATTACGATCTTATTTGATTACTCTGCAGATCTCTTTGGAGCTTATTGGCAAGTGCTGTTGTTTGGTAATTTTGCAATTGGAATATTTTTAGGCTTTTCCAGATATGGTAAAGTACGATTGGGAAAAATGGATAAACCGAAATATAGTTATTATCGCTGGGTTGCGATGATTCTCGTTACCCTTTTGGCGAGCGGCGGTGTCTTCTGGGCAGCCTCAGAGCCAATGTATCACTATATGACGACACCACCGTTGTTTGGCGGCGGCGAATTCAATAATATATGGGGGGCATTTGCACAAAGTTTTATGCATTGGGGCTTTTTGGCCTGGGCAATCCTCGGTACCCTGGCAACCATTGTGATGATGTATGTGCACTACAGCAAAGGCTATCCGATGCGGCCGAGGGCATTGTTATATCCGCTATTCGGGGAAAAAATCTTTCATAAAAGTATTCTCGGATCTTCGGCAGATATTTTTTCGATCATCGCAACAGCTGCTGGAACATTGGGGCCATTAGGCTTTCTCGGTCTGCAAATATCGTATGGACTGAACCATTTATTTGGTGTGCCAAATACTGTGACTGTCAGTATTCTGGTTGTTGTTGTTCTGGTCGTGATTGCGGCGGTTTCAGCTGCGACTGGAGTAGACCGGGGGATTCTGCTGCTGAGCCGTGTCAATGTTGGGATGACATTCGTATTAGGGGGTATTATACTCCTGATTGGTCCGACGTTGTTTATCATTGACGGATTTATCGGCGGCACTGGGGCTTATTTACAGAATTTCTTTGGGATGAATTTTTATCGAGGGGATAATGAATGGCTTGGCGCATGGACCCTCTTTTTCTGGGGATGGTTTATCGGCTATGGTCCGATGCTGATCATCTTTATCAGCCGTATTTCCCGTGGCAGAACCATTCGTGAATTGATCATTGCGGTATCGATTGTGGCACCGTTAGTGACGAATTTCTGGTTCTCAATTATTGGAGGAACTGGCGTATTCTTTGAGATTGAGAATGCCGGATCAGTTTCCGGGGCGTTGAATGAGAATGGTATGCCTGCTGCTGTTATGGCGATTATGGATCAATTACCGATGGGGACAGTAATCGCAGTAGCTTTTCTTATCATTTCGATTGTTTTCGTGGCAACAACGACCGATACGATGTCCTATACTGTTGCTGTGACACTGACGGGAAATGATCACCCTGCCCGATGGCTGCGTGTCTTCTGGGCTTTGATTTTCGGTGGAACGACGATGATGATTCTCACAATCGGTGAGGGAAGTATCACAGCGATTCAAAATTCAATTGTCATAACGGCTGTACCCGTATCATTTTTACTTTTGCCGCCGTTGTGGAATGCGCCGCAAATCGCCAGAAAAATGGCACTCGAACAAGGTCTGATGTGGGAGCGGCCGCGCAAAGGAAGACCCATTAAATTTGATCATAGAAGATAGAGTGGGGTACTTTAAGGTACTCCCTTTTTTTGTTCAATAATAGTCATATTATTGATCCCGCATATAAAAATCAGCGGATAAAAACGTTCCGCTGATTTAAGTTTCGCTTTATGGCTGTTTTTTGGTATAATGAGAATAGTATTAAGGGAGGCGTCACCGTTGAGTGAAGCGAAACAACTGCAAAAAGATGCAAATAACATATTGAAACAGACAAGCCGGACATTTTACATACCGATAACATTGTTGAAATCACCGCTGAATCAGACGGTCGGATCAGCGTATTTATGTATGCGTGCTGTTGATGAGATTGAAGACAACGAAGAATTGGACTCCGAAACGAAACAGCACCTGCTCCGATCAACGAGTAAGTTATTGAAACAGGATAATTTTGATGAGCAGGGTTACCGTGAATTAGTTCATCCGTATGACACACAGCTTCCCGAAGTGACATTGAGATTAGGTGATTGGATTAAAATTTGTCCTGCCGGGATTGTCGAAAATGTAAAAGAATCAACAAGTGTCATGGCTGCGGGGATGGCTGACTGGGCAGAAAGAGGCTGGGACATCAAAGACGAAACAGATCTGGATGATTATACATACTATGTAGCCGGTCTTGTTGGTGTCATGCTGTCAGATATATGGAAATGGTATGACGGAACCGAAACAGACCGTGAACTTGCGATAGGTTATGGCCGGGGGCTCCAGGCCGTCAATATTCTGCGCAACCAGGATGAAGACAGCGAGCGCGGTGTCAGCTTTGTTCCGGATGGCTGGACACGCGATGATTTGTTCACGTATACCGAAAAAAATCTGGCTAAGGCCGATGAGTATATGAAAGATATCAACACGCGTACGATTAAGCTGTTCTGCCGGATTCCGCTCGCCTTAGCTAAACGAACTGTTAAAGCATTGAAAGAAGGCCGGGAAAAAATATCGAGGCAGGAAGTCGAAACCATTGTTGAAGATATTAAAAACGATTAGAAAAAAGCCACTATTCTATCAGGATGGTGGCTTTAGTTGTGTGCTGAAATGATACTTTTTCGTTGCCGGTTATTGGTATAAAAGGAATAAACAGGAGACCGCTCTACTAAACGATCTCCTGTTTCGGCAATATCATTTGTTCAGCAATGATTTGAAGCCCAGATACAGGATAGCTCCGGCGAATATGATGATTGCAATACCGCCTATCACATTCAAAAAAGAAGCTAATCCTCCTGTAATAACTGAGGATGCCGGTACATTAGCCAGCGCAAATCCCGCCAGGACACATGCCAAATAGAGCAGTGCTAATTGATAAATAATATCCCTCCTTTGTGTGATGTATACGGAACTATTTGGCATAGGAGTCTGAGGCAAAGCTAATAGCACTGGAATGACTGTACGTTATCCAAATCAACACCGTAGTAGACCCATCTGTTCCGCTGCCACCTGAAGCCGGCAATTGACTGGCTGCCGACAAATACCGGGAAAAACCAGAATGAGTCCCATCTCAACCAGATATACGTGAATTGAAACAGGCATCGCCGGATGGCACCTGGATCGATTGCAAAGACACTGAAGTCACCTTGAGCCTGCTGTGTTTGCGGCTGTTGTGGTGTGAATGACGGTGGCGGTGAAGTTGGTGCACTGACCTGCTGCTGTCCTCCAGGAAATCCTGGCTGCGGCCATTCATCTGTTTGACCGGGTGGTCCGCTAAATGGGGGACCTCCTCCCGCTTGCCCAGGCGGCCAGCCGAATGGCGGACCTGTACCTGGACCGTCTTCCTGGAACCAGGGAAAGTTAAATATCCGTGCATCCCTGTATGGTGGTTGATTCATTTTAACTTCCTCCTTAAAAAATCCTTCCCGTTATTATATGGGGATTCGTCTAATCATGTATGGGCGTATGAAACGGGTGTTTATTTTTGAAGAATAGCAGAATGAATCCCGGGAAATTCCTGTTGACTCTCACGTTGCGTTATACTTTAAAGTAACAATCGAAGGGGGGCGCAACGATGAAAGTGAAAGAAGTGGCAGAATTGGCCGGGATCAGTGTGCGCACACTGCATCACTATGATGACATTGGATTGCTGAAACCTGAGCAGATAACTGACACAGGTTATCGGATTTATTCAGAAAAAGATCTCGAAAGACTGCAACAGATACTGTTTTTTAAAAAGCTTGGCTTCCCTTTAAAGAAAATAAAGGATATTATCAATAGTCCATCGTTTGACAGGGAGGAGGCGCTTCAGATTCAGCGTAACATGCTGCTTGAAGAGCGTTCCCGGTTGGATAATATGATTGCGACGATTGATAAGACAATCCAGTATACGAAAGGAGAGCGGGAAATGAGTGACAAAGAAAAATTTGCCGGTTTTGATTTCAGCAGTAACCCTTACGAACAGGAGGCCCGCGAACGCTGGGGAGACAAAGCGGTTGATGAGGTGAATGACAAGATTAATAGCATGTCACAAGATGAACAGAAAGAAATGGGTGAAGAATTTAATAACATTTATAAAGATCTTGCTGCAATCCGGTATAAAGAACCCGATTCAGATGAGGCACAAGCCGCCATCAAAGTATGGTATAATTATTTGAACAGGATTGGCGATTACTCACTTGATGCTTTCAAAGGACTCGGTCAAATGTATGTTGACGATGAACGCTTCAGAAAAAACATTGATAAATATGGTAACGGATTGGCAATCTTCATGCGGGATGCCATGGCTGTTTACGCAGAACGGAATGAATAAGCGTCAGATAGTCGAGATGATTTAAGCGGTGAATGGACAGTGCATCGGGGTCCAAGTACTGTACTTTCCCGGTTTGATTGGGTATGTTAAATTTCCTGTATATAATCATTTTTAGCTGGAAAAATGCGGCTGAATAATGGAAAAATCTTGTAGGAGAACTTGCGTATGTTCATTTATGTAGCCGCTTATGTGTTGATTTTCTTATTAGGTGCTACGCCTTTCATGGAAATCTTAGGCGTCATTCCAATTGGTGTAGCAGCTGGATTGCCGGCCATACCAGTGTCTGTGGTTGCATTTTTGGGAAATATGTCAACCATTTGGCTGCTGATATTGTTGGCAGAACGCGTCAAAACCTGGCTGAAAAAGCGGAGAGAAAAGAAAGAGAAAGAAAAAGAAAGCTCAGCAAAAAGAGGCGAACGGGGAAAAGCCATTTGGAAAAAATATGGGTTGCCTGGATTGGCCATTGTAGCGCCTATATTGGTCGGAAGTCATTTGGCAGCCGTTGTTGCGATTGGTGCCGGGGGCGAGCGGAGACAAATTTTCCTTTGGATGACAATCAGTATTATTATTTGGACTATTGCAACAGGGATAGCATCGCATTACGGCATTGACTATCTATTTAATCAAACCGGATATGAAGGATTTTTAAATGATTTACTTGATATGGAGTAAGGGAGAAGGCAAACGAAAGCCTTCTCCCTGATTTAACCTTATAGCATTTTAACAGCTGTTTTGACATCATCAGCTTCTGTTATGGCCGAAATGACAGCGACACCATCAGCTCCGGCTTCCATAACAGACGCTGCGTTAGAAACGGTAATGCCGCCAATTCCAACAATCGGCAAGTCGGGATACTGATGCTTCATTGTTTTAATCCATTCAGTACCGACTGCTTGTTCGGCATCATTCTTAGATGACGTTGCATAGACCGATCCCACCCCAAGGTAGTCAGCCAGATGAATCGGGCTGTTTGCAGCTTCAGTTAGAGTTGATACCGATAAACCGATGATTTTATCAGGAAACATCTCCTGCAATTTTCTCAAATCCATGTCATCCTGCCCGACATGGATACCGTCAGCCTCCAGAGGTTCGACCAGATCAACATCATCATTTACAAAAAACAGCACGTTATAACGGGTGCAAATATCGCGAAGTCTGCGCCCTAATTTTAATTTTTCCTGACCGGTAAGGGACCCTTCACCTTTTTCCCGGAATTGAAAAGCAGTGATGCCGGCTTTTGCCGCTTCCTTCAAAATATCCTCGGGATTGCGGTGACAGTTCTGACTTCCCATAATAAAATATTTTCTCAGATTCATCCGTTACGTCATCTCCAATTCAGCAGGGTCATAGGCCAGTGCATCAATAAAATGGGGGAGGAAGGTCCCGGATCCGTTAACTTCCGGTTTTTCGGCGGCATGTTCCGCGGCCAGCCCGTAAAATCTGACAGCGGCCAATGCCTGATTTCCAATGGTTTCATTTGTTGTCAGGCAGGCCGTTAAAATCGATCCAAGCAGGCACCCCGCTCCGGTTATTTTTCCTAGAAGCGAATGACCAGTATGATTATGCAGCAGCTCGCCATCCGCACAAATGACGTCTGTTTTGCCGGTGACAATAGCGGCGGTTTGATACGTTCTGGCGACTTTTGAGGCGATTTCATCAGCATTTCCCTCACCGACTGACTCGACGCCTTTTGTTTCCCATGGGATTTCGACGAGATGTGCGAGTTCGCCGGCATTACCTTTAATCACGGTTGGCTCCACCTTATCAAGAATCCTCTTTATAGCAGTTCTCCGGAATGGGGTTGCGGCAACGCCTACCGGATCAAGGACGACGGGAATTCCTTTTTCATTGGCTGCTTTACCCGCCTGAATCATAGCCGAAAGCTCATTAGCAGTCAGTGTGCCAATGTTAAGTAAGAGGCCGTCTGCGTTGGACGCCATGTCTGCAGTTTCTTCCTCATCTTTTGCCATAACAGGTGCACCGCCAAATGATAACAGGCCGTTCGCTGAAAAATTCACAACAACCTGATTCGTAATATGATGGATGAGTGGTGTTATTTCGCGTATTTCCTGAATAATGGTATTGTTCATTTACATCACCCTTTCCACTCGATGTGCCCATTGATTAGTGGGGCCGCTTCCAGCCCCGATTGAAAATGAATGACGAATGGCCGTTGTCACAAATGCTTTTGCCTTTTGGACAGCTTCCGGTAATGGATAGCCGTGGCTAAGATAGGCTGTAATCGCAGCTGCATAAGTACAGCCGGTACCATGCGTGTTCTTCGTATCAATACGTTCTGTTGAAAAAGTATACACTTCTTGGCCGTCGTACAGAAAGTCGACTGCTTCGCCCTGCATATGACCACCTTTCACTAAGGCAGCTTTTGTACCATATTCATGCACAATCTGCTTGGCAGCCGCTTGCATGTCGCGGGCTGTTTCAATTTTTCCGTCGATAATCACCTCGGCTTCGGGAATATTCGGCGTTACTAATGTTGTCAATGGCAGCAGGTTCTCACGTAAATACTCACGGGAGTCCTCTGCAATTAAGGTGTGACCGCTTGTTGTCACCATAACCGGATCCATAATATAATGGGCGCCTACTCCGGTAATCTTTTCGGCAACAGCGTCCATGATGTCGATATTCGCAAGCATGCCGGTTTTGAATGCCTGGAACGGAACATCGGAAATAACGGATTCTAATTGCTGTTTTATCAATGATATCGGCATATGCTCCACGTCCTGGACCCCTGTTGTATTTTGGGCGACAACGGAGGTTATGACCGACATGCCATATGCTTTTAATTCCTGAAACGTCTTTAGATCTGCTTGAATGCCGGCACCGCCGCTTGGATCAGTGCCGGCTATGGTTAATGCGGCCGGAATTTGTTTCATTGACTGGGCACCTTCTTTCTGTGAAATTTGTGAAAATGACATGATAAAATTCCTGTAATTAAGAAGCTTTCGGGTATGCACAGCGTAACAGAGGAGAATCCACTCCCTGTTTTTCTGTTTCACACGTTGGAAATTAATAAACCAGGTCCAATCTTCCTCCTCTCAAAAAGGGGCAGAGGACATCAAAAAAGCCAGATCCATCGTTTGGACCTGGCCCTGAAATAGCTGATAGGCAATATTCCGTCAGACTACTTCCCTACGCTGGTGTTAACCAGATCAGGTCCGTAAGAGTCGGAAAGCTTAGGACGCCTTTCCTCTCAGCCCACGATTTTTGGGCACCCCTAGTAGTGTTAGATTCTTTTGTTCGCATCTTTAGTGTAACAAATAGGAAAGTAATTGTCGTTGGATTATTAAATTTTCAACAGGATTTGTTAGAATGGGATAGCATAGGAACTTGTATCACTTGAATATAAACAGTTTTTCACGGTGCTCAGGGGCAAAAAGCAGGTCTATTGCCGATCGGAAATTTAAAAGTGACAAATAGTCTGATGAGGGAGGGGTTGGAGGAATTTATGGTACAATAGTGAACTATGCGGACTTTGAATATTTCATTTGACACGCCGCATACGATAACGAAGAATAATAGGGGAGGGATTTGAATGCGTAGAACCGCAGAAATTGTATTATCAGTAATAGGTGCACTTATTTATGGCTTTTTTGCCTTCATTGGTGTATCGATGGTATGGCTGTTTAATCAGGAAACTTTTTGGGATCAGACATCAGAAGAACTAAAACAACAGCCTGACATAAATTCAGGAGATGTGGAAGTAGCTCTGGAGGCACTGCAGGGAAGTGGCCAGGGGAGCGGCTGGTTTTTGATTATCGCTTCTGTAATAGCCGTTATTATGGGTATTGTCGCGATTATACTGGTAAAAGGCAATAAGAAGCCAAAAGCAGCAGGAATCATTCTAATTGTGGCGGCAGTATTGGGTTCACTTACGGTATTGGGTATTTTTGGAGGCATATTCTTACTGATTGCCGGCATCATGTGTCTGGCACGGAAAGCACCTCCGGCAAACACAGTAACAGAATAGGCAGTGAAAAAGAGCGGCTTTTGCTGGTTGCTCTTTTTTAGTGTGTTATTTTTATGATTAAATTTTTTAAATATTTACAATGGGTAATATTATGTTATAGTATTAAAGAAAAGTTTGTAAAAAAGCATGTCTCATTATGGGAGATTTTGATGAAATACAAGGGGGATTATGACGTGAAGGAACAAAATACGCCGGATAGTGACCCACGCTATAAAGTTGCCAACCGGGAAGCATTGATTGGGGTCGGTCTGGTTCTTTTCAACTTTATTTGGTGGTTTGCATTTGCATATGGACTCGGAGGAAAAGACCCGGCGGAATATACATACGTCTTTGGTTTGCCGGCATGGTTCTTTTATAGCTGTGTGCTGGGATTTGTCGTTATGGCAGCACTTGTAACAATTGCGGTGAAAAAGTGGTTTGTGGAAGTACCATTTGATGAAGAGGGAGAAGAGACATGAATTGGGAGGCATTAGTTCCGTTAATTGGTATCATATTGATTATATTTGGTGTCGGGGTATGGGCAGGTAAATATGTTAAATCCTCTAACACGTTTTTAGATGATTATTTCCTGGGCGGCAGAAGCCTTGGCGGGTTTGTTCTGGCCATGACGATGACGGCTACATATGGCAGTGCGAGCAGTTTTATAGGGGGACCGGGGACAGCCTATACTGAGGGACTTGGCTGGGTGCTATTGGCAATGACTCAGGTTTCAACCGGTTATTTTGTGTTAATGGTTTTGGGCAAAAAATTCGCGATAGTGACCCGCAAATATAATGCGCTGACGATGGTCGATTTTTTGAAAGAACGGTATCGATCCAAATGGGTCGTACTCATTTCGGCATTCAGCATTATTGTCTTTTTGTTTTCAGCGATGGCAGCCCAGTGGATTGGTGGGGCACGGCTGATTGAGTCATTGATTGGGATACCGTATACGACAGCGTTATTCATCTTTGCGGTATTGGTGCTCATTTATGTTGTAATTGGGGGATTCCGGGCGGTGGCACTCACTGACTCCATTCAAGGGACGATTATGTTTTTTGGAACGCTTATACTGTTGATTGCAACGATTATCGCAGGCGGTGGTATTTCCAATATCATATCGGATCTTTCCGCTGAAAATCCGAATCTGATTACGCCATATGGTGCTGAGGGCACTCTCACACCGGCCTTTGTATCGTCTTTTTGGATACTGGTCGGTGTCGGTGTCGTGGCACTGCCGCAGATTACAGTCAGAGCGATGTCCTATAAAGACTCCCGTTCCATGCATCGTGCCATCATTATTGGCACCATAGTCGTTGGTGTGATTATGTTAAATATGCATTTGATTGGTGTGTTTGCCCGTCCGATTTTACCTGGGATTGAAGTTGGCGATCGTGTCATGCCGCTCATTGCACTGGAGGTTTTACCAAACTGGCTGGCTGGTATCGTTCTGGCGGCCCCGATGGCAGCAATCATGTCAACGGTCGATTCATTGCTGCTTTTGGTGAGCTCATCCATCGTCAAAGATGTTTATTTGAATTATGTAGAACCGAAAGCATCACATGATCGGGTGAAACGGCTCAGTATCGGTGTTACAGCCGTTTTGGGAGTGATCGTATTCCTGTTGGCACTGAATCCGCCTGATTTGATTATTTGGCTGAACCTGTTCGCATTTGGCGGTCTGCAAGCAGCATTTATTTGGCCGATTGTTATGGGACTGTATTGGTCGAAAGGAAATAAATATGGTGCCATTGCTTCAATGGTTACCGGTGTCGGATTATATATTTTATCAGATACATTTTATCCGCAGCCATTCGGATTGCATTCGGTCGTGCTGCCTGTCGTCGTTTCATTCTTTGCGTATGTCCTAGTGAGTTTAGGGACACAGGATCGTCACCAGGTAGTTAAAAGTTAAGTTCTTTTGAGTGTTATAACGACCAAAAACGAGAACTGAGCTGTGTCTAAAATAGAGAAAAAAAGAGTGATTCTATGTTTAAAGCGCGTTATATTGAAAGCATATTATCACAATATGATTTAGTGTCGAATGTGAAAGTTTTTGGACTTTGAGATGGCCGTTATATTATGTGATACTTACGAGGTTAGCCCAAATAGTTGATTTGGCAATTAATTTAAACAAAGATCATCAAGGGGGATCTATAATGGTTAAAAAATTTTTAGGGTTAACTTCAGCTTTAGTGTTATCAATAGGCTTAACAGCATGTGGCGGAAATGAGGAGACAGAAGATAATGGAAACGCTAGCTCCTCTATTGGTGAAGAAGTTGAGCATACGATTGTAGGAATCGACCCTGGAGCCGGTATTATGGAGCAGGCAAGTGACATGTTATCCGAATATGAACTTGAAAACTGGGAGGTTCAGGAAAGCTCCGGTGCTGCCATGGCAGCGGAATTAGGGAGTGCCATTGATGAAGAAGAGCCAATCATTGTGACAGGCTGGATCCCGCATTGGAAATTTTTCGAGTTTGATCTGAAAATGCTGGACGATCCTCAAGAAGTTTATGGTGGCGAGGAAGATATCCATACTTTGGTACGCCAGGGTTTAGAGGAGGATATGCCTGGTGCCTATACGTTCTTTGACCAATTCCAGTGGGAGCCGGATCACCTGCAGAATGTTATGCTGAAAATTGAAGAAGGTTTATCAGAAGAAGAGGCAGCACAGGAATGGGTTGAAGAAAATCAAGACCTGGTTGATTCCTGGGTTGAAGGAGCAGAGCCTGGAGACGGTGCTGAAGTGAGCATCACCTATGTTGCATGGGCCGATGTGATTGCCAGTTCCAATGTTGTCAAATACGTCATGGAAAATGAATTGGACTATCAAGTTGAGTTAGTTCAAGTGGAACCAGGTCCAATGTTTGCCAGTGTTGCTGATGGTACCGTAGATGCTATGGTAGGTGCGTGGCTGCCTTCAACACATGCCGCTTACTATGAAGAGTACGAAGGCGATTTTGAAGACTTAGGCGCTAACCTGAGTGGTACACGGAATGGTCTTGTTGTTCCTTCGTATATGGATATTGATTCAATTGAAGACTTAAAAGAGAGTAATGAATAATAATATATAAAGGACATTTCATAAGAACACAGCATAATAAATCTAAACTAAACTCCTTTGGACATGGGTGTCTGGAGGAGTTTTTTTATATCGATTGAAAATAACATCTTTACAAAAGCCACTAATCTTTGTGTAGTTGCATGCATGAGTAATCAACCATACAGATGGTTAACCCTGAGCCCGGGGTAAATAACGAAAGGAGGGCTCTCATTGCAGCCAGTATTAGATGAATCGTAACCTATATTTCAGCAAATTGCACAGATGATCAGCAATGATATTGTAGAAGTATTTTAGAAGAAGGCGAATAAATCCATGTTTAATGCTGGTTAAAAACAGAATTACTAGGTGGTTCGGGCAAGTGTGTTAATATAGACTTAATGTTTGGCACAATTATTTTGGGGGAGGGTTTCGGAAATGACAACGATTGGTTTTGTCCGTCACGGTATTACACGTTGGAATAAAGAAGGTAGAGCGCAAGGGAGTTCTGATATCCCATTGGATGAAGAAGGACTGAAACAGGCTGGCATGCTTGCAGAACGGCTGGGGGTAGGTGAATGGGATATTGTGTATTCCAGTGATTTATTGCGGGCTAAACAGACTGCGGAAATCCTGAACGGTAAATTGGGAACAAAATTGCACCTGGATTCCAGATTGCGTGAACGAAGTGGCGGGCTTATTGAGAGAACAACAGAGGAAGAACGTGTCCAAAAATGGGGACCCAACTGGCGTGAACTAGACATGAAACTGGAATCACATGACAGTATCATCTCCAGGGGGATTACGTTTATTAATGAGATAAGCGAAAAACATATGGATCAGAATGTACTGATCGTCAGTCATGGAGCCTTCATTAAGCATCTTCTGAAAGTGCTTCTTCCTGGGTCGAATAAAGATGAATCCTTAAATAATACGTCATTAACTTCCCTGGTAAAGTGTGAGAGCGGCTGGAATTGTGATTTGTATAATTGCACAGACCATTTGTTAAAGGAAGAGTCACTTAAATTGTAATTGAAAAAGCGTCTTGAGGGAGTGAATAATCAAAGCAAAACACTGGATGTTGTAAAAAGCAAATTGTTAGCGCCTGCCCGGGGAGACATTAAAATTTTCACACCCGGATTTATGTCTATTCACCCATGGTACAGCGGTCAGCAGCATATTTATCATTATTGGTTCATATTTTTAAGTCAAAAGAAGTGTATACCAGCCGGAAATTGGGTACAGTCATGATTAGGATTGTATGCTAAACCGTTTTCTGGTTATATGAATGAATCAAATGCTTATTCCCCGTTTCTATTTTTGATATCTTCTCTGTCATAAGAGGTGAAACGCCATGGACATGAATGTATTGAACAAACACAAACTCGGGCTGTATTTATCGCCATTGCTTATTGTTGCTTTGTTATTTGTTAATTTTTATATGATTATTAACCATAAATCAATTGTTACGACTACCACAGCCATGATTTCAGCTGCATTGCTGATCATTTTATTATTTATGTCGATAAGGTCTATTTTTAAAGAAGCGGGAAGTTAAGTGAACAGTTGCCAGCCCTGTGAGCACTTAACCGGAATGAAATCTGCTTATCTAAGTTTTTGCCTGAGGTTATAAAAAAAGAGGATGTTTGTAACATCCTCGTTCTGATTATTAGTTGGTCTCAAATTGTTCCTGTGCAAACTGAACAAAATAATCCAGTGAGTCCTGATTGCTTAATGACCCCTTATTAACGACCTCATCCACCGGCTTACCCATTAATATTTTCTTAATCGGAATTTCCAGCTTTTTGCCGTTCAAGGTTTTTGGCAGGTCCGGTGCTTGGTAAATACCGCTTGGTGTGTGACGTGGTGAGCAGTGAGTCCGAATTTGACTTTTGATCGTTTTCTTCACGTCATCGGTCAGTTCCTTGCCTTCTTTCATCAAGATAAACAATGGCGTGCAGGAGTCTCCGTCACCTTTTGGGACATCAACAATCAGGCTGTCGCTGACCTCGCTGACATGATCAACGGCACGGTAAATTTCGCTGGTACCAATGCGGATGCCACCGCGGTTGATCGTTGCATCAGACCGTCCGTAAATAACACATGTATGCCGGTCAGTGACTTTCAAATAATCGCCATGGCGCCAAATACCCGGGAATACGTCGAAATAACTATCACGTAAACGGCTGCCGTCCTCGTCATTCCAAAAATAAATCGGCATGGACGGAAATGGTTCGGTCAAGACCAATTCGCCGACTTCTTCAATTTGTGGATTGGCATTATCATCAAAGCTCTCAATTTTAGCCCCCAGTCCACGACATTGCAGTTCGCCCGCATAGACCGGCAAAGTTGGTGAGCCAAGAATAAATGCCGTACAGACGTCAGTTCCGCCGCTTGCTGAAGCAATCCAAAGGTCCTCCTTTACATTATCATAACACCATTGGAATCCTTCCGGCGGCAGTGGGGAGCCTGTCGAGCTAATGCTTTCGAGATGGCTCAAGTCAAATTCCTCACCAGGTTTCAAGTCTTCATCCTTCATGCATGCCGTAATATAGCTCGCACTCGTGCCGAAGACTGTCATCTTTGTATCCTGAGCAAACTTCCATAACATGCGTTTATCCGGATAGGCGGGATTACCGTCGTATAAAATAATGGTACTGCCGGTCAAAAGTCCGCCCACGAGGAAATTCCACATCATCCAGCCAGTGGTCGTAAACCAGAAGAAGCGATCGTCTTTCCCAAGATCAGCATGGAACGTCAGTGCTTTCAGATGTTCGAGCAGAATGCCGCCCTGACTTTGCACGATCGGCTTCGGTTTTCCTGTTGTCCCCGAGGAAAACAATACCCAAAGCGGGGCGTTAAAATTGACATGTTCGTATGTTAATGTTCCTGATTTTGCTACAGCATCATCCCAAAACATAACATTTTTCAAACGGCTGGTGTCCGGATTTTCGTTCAGATATGGAATGACAATGGTTGCTTCCAATGTCGTGAGCTCTGATTGGATATTTTCCACAACTGAAGTCCGGTCAAAATCCTTTCCACCGTAACGATAGCCATCGACAGTTACCATCACTTTCGGTTCAATCTGCTTGAAACGGTCGATTACGCTCTGTGTGCCAAAGTCCGGTGATGCACTTGACCAGATGGCCCCAAGGCTTGCTGTTGCCAGGAGCGCCACAATAGACTCATAGATATTGGCGACATAAGCGACAACACGATCGCCTTTCGTAATGCCAAGGCTTTGAAGGGTTTGCTGCATAGCGGCTGTATCACGGTAAAGTTGCTGCCATGTTATTTCTTGTGTTGGACGCAATTCCGAAGTGTGTATAATCGCCGGTTCATCGTCATCACGGTTTCTGAAAATATGTTCGGTGTAATTGATGGCCGCTTCCGGAAACCACTTGGCACCGGGCATTTGATGTGAGGTTAGCACTGTTTCATAAGGCTTCTCTGCCAGGATGTCAAAGTACTCCCATATTGATGCCCAGAAATCCTCGAGTTCATCGACAGACCATTTCCAGAGCGAATGATAATCATTAAAGTGCAAGTTTTTATGTTCATTTAACCAATTCATATAATCATAAATGTTTGAATTTTGTTTCCGTCTTTCACTTGGTTCCCATAACAGGGTGCCTTCCTTTATTTCACTCAAATTTCTGCCCCTCCTTTTCCCTTAACCTGTCATCATTATATGAAACCGTTTGCCTTGTGTAAAGCTGCCTGTGTTTTCAGATTAATCATTTTTCATTCCTTCACTTAAATAAATACTGATATTTATCATTTTTTCTTTAAAATTTATCAATTTGATAGAATATATATTAATACATATTAGGGAGAGGGTTTCATGGAAAAGTATAGAATGAGTCCAAATGTTAATCAATCTGTGGTGAATGGTATTCTTCAAGGTTATAAGAACTATATTGATGAACGGAAAGTAAAAAGGCAAGAGATGAATATCAGTACTGCATATGCCTGGGTCAAATAATTTTTATTGCCAACAAGTGAATTTACAGAGGACTTCCAAACTATTTCTAAGGTTTCACACCCGGATTCGTATATCGAATTAAAACGGAAATGGATGGTCTCTATCCAAGCTATGGCATTTCGAGCTCATTCCTTGGAATTAATTTCATATCAGCAATACAGATACTTTAATATTAAACTTAACAGGCTGAAGTACAAACAAATTGAACCTCTTGACCGGGAATTGAAAGTACCTCGGCCGGGAAAATTAAGGAGTATTCTGCAATTATTGTTTGAAAAAGAATATTTACCCTTAGATGAGTTAATGAATGCAATGGAAGTGGATATAGGCTTTTTGACGAACCTGACGGGCATAGAAGAAGACTTTTTTAAACACTATCAATTACAGCAAGCTCGGACATTTTCTATTAAAGACCTGGATTTTAAGGTGATTTAGTTTGTGTATACTTTAAACCCCCGCGCTGCCTTCGCGGGGGTTGACGTATTATGGTTCTGCCAGTTCGTTCACGCATTAACAATGATGTTGATGTCCTGGTTGCAGCGAAGCCGATCACCTACCAATCGAACCGTTCTCCTTTCGGGATGTAAGTATACAGGAGTATGCTGAATAACAGCCAGGCTCCTCCACCCAGAAATCCGCCGATGACATCCAGTGGATAGTGAACACCCAAGTAGATCCGGCTAAGACCAATAAGTCCTATCAAAACAACAGAACTCGCCCAAACCCAACGCGACAATTTCCTGTTGCCTTTTAATTTCTGATGCCACAAAAATGCAAGAAAACCGAAAAAAGCGATTGAATTCATTGAATGCCCGCTGGGAAAACTGGCTGAACTGACTTGGACAAGGTGCTCCAAATCCGGGCGAGGTCTTTCGAAAATGGATTTAAGCAGCCAGTTCAGCTGCCGCACACCGATAAGATTAAAGACAATCAGCAGGGTGGTCCAGAGTCTTTTTTGATACAAAAAAACGAATATGAGAATTCCCATAATGGGAAAGGAAACATATCCTGAACCGATATAGGTAATCACAACAAAAATGAAGTCCCCAAATGGTCCAAGAAAATCGTATAAATAGGACTGCATCTGCTCACCGAAGTTCAACAACCACGGCCTTTTTAAATTGAATGCGATTGTTATAAATAATGCTATTGATAGAACCATACAGGAAAATAATAGAATCTGCTTTTGATGAACTGGCATTATACGCCTCCTTTGTTGCCGTTTGTTGTTTTATATCCCCTGGAATTATATTTTCAATCATTTTACCCAAACGGGATGTGGATTAATCTTATCAACCTGCTGCACTCCAAGCAAAAACAAACCATACGTAAGCATAAATAATATCATAATATCAACTGGCGCAAAAAAACACTTCGGCTGATCAGTTCCCGAAGCGCTTATTAAAGGTATATAATGTTGATGATTTGCTATTACCGGCTGTTCCGGTCATGCTCGGCAAACTTCACAAACGTAAGTTCATCTTCAATCAGACCGCATGACCCGCATTGTATTTTTAAGGCTGGTCCACTGTAAGTAATATGAAAGACTTCAGGGTGATCATCCGTATAGTCATTTAAAACATCGCCGGTTTGCGGATCCAGTTTCACAGGTTGTGCTACTTGTTCGATAATATTAAACCGGGAACGATTCGTTTTGCAATTGGGGCAAAGGTATTGTTGCGTCATATCAGACACCTCCAGCCCTTATTATTCCGGAATTGTTACATCTTATTCAGGGAAACGGCAGTACAACGTCTTTATGACCTGCAATCTATAAGCCCCGGCTCCCTCTGATTGACGCTACACTTTAAGGCTCAATATTAATTTTCGGTTTTTTGTTTATTTATTTTAAATGTATCGAGCCTTTTTTGTTCCGTTTCCACTTTTTGTTCGACAAACTTGGTGAATCCTTCTGTTTCCTGTGTTGCCAAAAAATATATATATCTTTCTTTTTCGTCTTTCTCAATAATCAATGGTGCTATAGCATTCTTTATTAACAAATAATTTATGATGAGTCTTCCCACGCGACCATTTCCATCCGCAAATGGGTGGATACGTTCAAATGTGATATGACTTTCACAAATCATTCCAATGCATTCTGACAAGTAAATCATCCATGTAGTCATTAGGCAAATTCATAAGGACTAACACCTCCCATGGCTCGTGTAACTTATTCATAGTATACCATCTTATTTATGTCCTTAACATCCTTTGTTGCTCCCCTTTAAACATTATAGTCCAGAATAACAGGTAAATTTCCAGGCCGCCACAATCAGTCTTTTTTCGACAGATTGGCGTTCATCGATTCTTCCACTTTTTTATAATACAGATAATATCCGATCCAAAACAGGGCGTAAATGACAATAAAACCCAGGAAGCTCAATAGAATAGCAGGTATGCTAAATGGGATCCAATTAGCCATAAACAGGGCGATGATAAAGTAAACAGTAATCGACATAATGAAATGGAGGACTGTTTTTTTCAATTCGCTCCATCCGTTATCCTCAAAGATGAACGATGCCAATCCAAAATAGATACCGAGGATAAAGGAACAGAGCATATAAAGCCATACCTGTGAAACGGGGGCCTCTGTACCGGTAACAACGACAATCGTAAGTGCAACGAATGTAATAATACCACCTAAAGCTATCCCCATGAAACTTCTCCTGATTGCTTCAACGATCATCTGACTGACCTCCCATCGCCAACCTGTTTTTGATTGGGGCCACATATTTTCGTGTAATATACTCTTTATTTCCGGAGTGAAAGTAAACACACAGATTGCCATTAAACGATAACTCAAAACGCTCGATCTGGTTCAGATTGCCGATGACGGACTTGGAAAAGCGCATGAAGTCATAGGGGGCTAACATATCTTCTACTTCATAAAGCTTCATGCGTATCTCCACTTTTCGATTACCGATGCATGCAAAAATCCGCCTTTTTTCGGCATACACGAAATCAATATGTTTTGGGTCAAGCAGCACGGTTTGATCGGATTCAACCCCAAATAACCGCTGCCGATTTTTCCGTTTAATGATGGAAACAATTTCTTCCAGTTCATCAGTCCATTCATTTGTCTGAATGGTGATGGATGGTTCTGTGTGCTTATTATCAATATCGATGTTCACTTTCATCATCAAGCCCCCAATTTGAACTATCCCTTTGCCCGTTTTAAAAAGTTCGGGTAACATAGAAGCGCTGCGATAAATCCGGCCAGACCAAATCCTAAAAGAACAAGTGAAGGTTGCAAAAGTTCGGGCAGCTGAAGCGTTCCTGCCATCGCATCCTGAAAAGCCTGGTGTGCCCAATACTGCGGCAAAAATGCGCTGATTGTCTGCAGGATATCCGGCATCATGTCAATCGGCATCCAGAGCCCGCCAAGCACCGCGCCGCCCAAAGCAATAACCTGTGTCAGGGCGATTCCCATGTTATTTGTTTTAACCATGACAGCTAGTGCCAATCCCAATCCCGTCACCATGAAAGTCAAAAACACGGATAAAACCAGCAAATGCACCGGCTGCTCGAGTGGAATATCATAGACAGCTTTTCCAAACAGCAGCAGGATCACAATTTGTATAATCACAATGTACATGTAACTCATCCATTTACCAAGTAAAAATAAATACGGTGACAATGGTGTACTGGCAATTCTGGCAACCATACCAATATTCCGATTTTTAATAAATGATTCTGTCATTGATATCATAATAAAGAAAACAAACATGATTGTATACCCCGGAACGATCGATAAAATCACTTGGCGGCTTTCTGTTTCGCCGAGTCCGGAAGTGAATACTGAAATAAACAACACGGTAAAAACAATCGGCAGAATTAACGTCCAAAATAAAAGTCCTCGATCCTGAAGATTCTTCTTCAATTCCAAGCTGGTAATGGCATTCATTTGCTCTCGCTCCTTTTTTGTTTAATCCCGCAGCTGACTCCCTGTCAATGAAAAGAAAACATCCTCGAGACGTGGTTGGACGAGTTCCAGCCGGTCTAATTTTTCGTTATTTTTCCTGCAGAAGCTGAGTACTTTTTCCATTGCACTGAGCGGGTCGTTTGTTCTTATTAAATAACCGCCATTCTTTTTTGTAACTGAACCATACTCTCCAACATCATCAGGCAGGCAATTTTCCCCCTTTACATAAATCGAAGGGACAGCATGGTTTTGCAGTAAAGTTTCGATTGTGCCATTTTCTAAGACTTCACCATCATCCATAAAAGCCGCTTCATCACATAACTGTTCAATTTCTTCCATATAGTGGCTGGCATAAATGATGGTGCTTCCTTCTTTTTTAAATCGCTCAATCATGTGGAAAATGTACCGTCGCGATTGCGGGTCGATACCTACTGTCGGCTCATCCATGATGATTAGATTTGGTTCGTGCATAATCGCACAGCCTATGTTTAATCGACGCTTCATGCCCCCGGAAAAAGTCTGAACTTTGTCTTTTCCGCGATTATCCAGCCCGATTTCAGATAAGACATCATCGGTGCGGCTTTTTAAAGTTTTACCACTTAATCCATACAGTTTTCCGAAAAAATATAAATTATCGCGGGCCGTTAACGTTTCTTCCAAAGCTATCTCTTGTGGGATATAACCGATCCGGCGCTTATTATTGGAAAATTGTACGTCACCATCATGATCGTGAATGATTGATGCGATAATTTTAATCAATGTTGATTTGCCCGCCCCATTCGGACCGACAAGACCGTAACAGCTTCCGGCAGGGATATTTAGAGAAACCCCTGACAACGCCTGGTCATCAGCATAAGACTTATCAATATTTTTCAAGGTAAGCATGCAGACACCTCTTTTCATTGTTTATTCGATTATGGCAAAGAATCGTTTTAATGACGTTGGAAAATGTATGACACATCATATCTGTTGTTTGAACTTACAGAAATAGTGAGCGTAAATAAAATGAATATTTATTGGAGTGGGAAGTGAATTCAATTAAAAAATAATATTCTGTGAAATTATATATAGATGATTGGATAATTGTGTTAAGATAATTTTAGAAAATGTGGGCTTGGTACTGGTCAACACGATATCACAATATTTAAGACAAAAGACTATTTAATTTTGGAAAGAATGAAATAGGTTATTCAACTTGCAGGTTCTTATTAAGTCGTGGCTCTTTTCCGTTATCGCAACAGGGCATCATAGGGCGCAAGAATTGAACAATGGTGGGCTGTATCCGCCCATTTCTGCTCTTTAATCCGTTATAGGATCAGAATTTTGGGATAAAAATGAATGCTGAGGTGTTCAAATTGATAAAAGAATTAAGTAAGGATGAGGAATTACCGTTGGAGTTATTACTGTTGGCTGATCCATCAGAGAAGCTTGTCAGAGAATACGTTTCAAGAGGTAAGTGCTTTATTATGAATCTTGATGGAAGAACTGTAGGTACATATGTCCTTATTCCAACTCGACCAGAAACAGTAGAAATTGTAAATGTGGCAGTGAATGAAGATTATCATGGTCGGGGTTATGGAAAGCAACTTGTCCTTCATGCAATTGAAACGGCAAAACGTGATGGATATAAAACCATCGAAATAGGAACCGGTAATTCAGGAGTTGTTCAATTGGCGCTATATCAAAAATGCGGTTTTAGATTGACTTCAATTGATCGTGATTTTTTTGTTAGACACTATGAGGAACCACTATATGAAAATGGCATCCAAGTTATTGATATGGTTCGACTTTCTCAAGACTTATGAAGGTTGGCATCTTAGACCTTATATTGACATCGGCCTGGATGAAATAAATGAGCCTTTAAAAGTTCAAACAACAAACGGCGTTGTTATTGACTCAGCAATGGATGAAGCAGGTAACTAAGAGCCAAATGTGACCCTGAGGTAGTCTGTATTCATTTAATTGTTTCTAAATCTATTGAAATTGCTGTAACCGTGAGAAAAACTGCTTTACAAAACGGTAAAACACTTCTTCTGATGGCGCCAGCGTTTTTTTCTTAGGTTTAATGATTCCGACGGTTCGCCTGATTTCCGGAAGCTCGAGTGGTATTTTAACAGTCATTCGTGGCGTGGACTCATGAAATGTGCTTTCCGGTAAAAGAGTCACACCAACCCCCGCGGAAACGAGCCCTTTAATGGCGTCAATGTCTTCTCCCTTTGCAGAAATAATAGGGGTGAAACCTGCTTGTCTGCATGCATCCATCATTATTTTATTCAGGACATACCCTTCAGGAAAACTGACAAATTGGTCATGTTTCATATCACTGAGAGACACACCTTCTCTTTTGGCAAAAGGGTGATTGATCGGCAGTAATGCCAGAAAGTGTTCCGAGAAAAGAATGTTGGATTCGATGTCATATTCATCTTTAGGTACCGGCCCGATCAATGCTACTTGGATGTCTCCTCTTTTTACCGAATCGATCAGATAACGATATGAGCCCTGGCGCAATTGAAATCTGGCATCCGGGTATTCATCTTTAAACGCGGCTATCACACTGGGCATAAGGTGACTGGATAAACTTGTTGGAAAGCCGATTTTGATTGTCCCGCGTTCAGGGTCCAGATATTCATCTATTTGCTTTTTGGCATTGTCAATCGCCTCCATGGCAATCTTTGTATGTGTATAAAACGTTTTTCCAATCTCGGTTAATTTAATATTCCTTCCTTCACGCTCAAATAAATCGACTTCAAGTTCGCCCTCCAGGTTGGCAATTTGCCTGCTTATTGCCGATTGGGCAACATGCAAATTGACAGCTGCCTCGGAAACGTGTTCCCGTTCTGCTACTTCCATGAAATAGCGTAATTGACGTAGTTCCATCCCTGTCATCTCCATTCATATCAAAAACAGATTGATTTAATCTAAATTATATATTGTTTCGATCGAATTGAAAACCTATAATTACTAATATACAGTAAATTCGAGTTGTGCGATATTCATTCATTCACTGCAAGGATCGGAAAACGGCACCGACAAAAAAACATTCAACGTAATAAAAAAGTTTATAACATGTAACTTGAAATTCTCCCATCTTATCTACATGAAGAAAATTAAACATGCACGATAGCAGACAAAAGCTATAAATTGTTCGACACTGAATCGAATAAAAAAATTATAATTAAACAGGCGATTAACAAAATATTCTTACTCATGAGGATTTAATCTATAAACAAAGGAGATGAATCTAAGATGAAGTATGAAGTGTTCCCAAGACGTTGGGGTTACCAACACATTATTACAACCCCGGTTAAAGGCAAGGTGGAAAGTATTTCGGTTGAATCAGGAGAACAAGTTCATGAACAGCAATTGTTAGTCATGATTCGGGCAGAACGAGGGAATGTGAAACACATTCTGACTGCGGCAAGCGGAAAAGTTGAGACATTAACCGTGAAAGTCGGGGACAAAGTAGTCCATGGCGATGTTCTCTTTTTTATAAAGGAAGATTTATAAGTCAGGCGCAACCGGCTTTTAGACATACGACTGACTTAACTGTTTTATTCTGTTCAAGCTTTTCATCAGCAGGGATGAAGAGTAATCCTGCACTGATGGAAGCTTCACTTTAAGAAAACCATTGCTTAATTTTATCAAAGAAAGATTTATTTGTTTCGGTGTTTTCATCCTCGTTCGAAATGTCATCGTCATCAATAAATATATTTTCTTTCTCAATCGCATAATCATAAGCAAGCACTGCACCGATGTCTGTATCGGCGTCTTCGTTTGTAACCTCGGTATAGGGGATGTTGTATTTATTAGCGAGTGCTTTTTCCTCTTTCAAAAATTTGTGCGAGACATCACCGTTCATCAGCAGCTTGGCATCTTTATTGGACTTCATGGCCTCTTCCAGTTTCGCAAGCCCTTTATCTGACATGACTTGTCCTTTTGTGAGCGCAATGACGATACGTTCCCGGATGGTGCCCAGAAATTGCTGCCGTTCCGATCGCTTTGTTTGCTTTTTGCCATATATTCCTTCTGTCAGATAATCATCGACATTCTTTTTTGCCATGTTGCCACTTCCTCGTTAAGTATTTGTGTATTTAATTTTAAATCATACCTGCCTGACGCGCAAAGTCACTGCTTAATATTAGAAAGTGCCCCAGAGTTGGAGCACTTTCTTTAAGTCTGATTGCCGGCTGTGCTCTGGAATATAGAGGCGTCAGCCGTTATAAATTTTTGTTTTGCACACGTTTTTGAGCTGCATGTCTTCTTACTTGAGCTATTTTGTCATGATGGTCACCAAATTCCTCGGAAAACTCAACATCTTTACTGTCTATTTTCGCGTATTTTGGCGTCTGCGCCATACGGGCTCTTCCTCTGCGATTCGTCCGATGTTCATCTCTTCCCATTCAGCTTCACCTCAATCAAAATGGCTTCATGAATAGTATGTGCAAATCATATCTGTTTAGCTGATGTAAATTCTGTTAGCGTCTGTCCCCGCCGAACAGATTATATAATCCGCCGGCGATACTTCCTTCGCCTTTATCGGAGCCGCCTTCCTGTGGGGCTGAAGCAAATACACGGCTCGCCAGGCGGCTGAATGGGAGTGACTGCACCCATACGGTTCCGGGTCCGCGCAATGTTGCAAAAAACAGCCCTTCACCGCCGAACAAAGCCGTTTTGACACCACCAACAAATGCAACATCATAATTAATGTCGCTCGTCATCGCAACAAGGCAGCCGGTATCCACCCGCAATGTTTCATCTGGGGCGAGTTCCTTTTTATGCATCGTCCCGCCGGCATGAACAAACGCCATCCCGTCGCCCTCCAGTTTTTGCATGATAAATCCTTCGCCGCCGAAAAATCCGACGCCAGCTTTTTTCTGAAATTCAACGCCAACTGATACGCCTTTTGCGGCAGCCAGAAAAGCATCTTTCTGGCAAATGATTTTCCCGTTCATATCACTCAAATCCATCGGCATAATCTTGCCTGGATAAGGGGAAGCAAATGATACATGTTTTTTGCCGGTCCCTTCATTTGTAAAAGTCGTCATGAACAGGCTCTCACCTGTGATAACACGTTTGCCGGCTCCTATAAGCTTACCCATCAGTCCGCTCCCCTGATTGGATGACCCATCACCAAAAATCGTTTCCATCCCGATGTGTTCATCCATCATCATCAGACTGCCGGCTTCAGCAATGACTGTTTCCTGAGGGTCAAGTTCAACCTCAACAAACTGCATATCATCGCCGTGGATTTCGTAATCAATTTCGTGGTTATTCATTTTTTCCATCTCCCCCTGCAATCGTTACCCTAAGTAATACGCTGGAAATCCTGAAAAGATTCACCAGTCTCTGCAAATAATTATACAACTTTTTCATATACTAACAACGTATACGTTTGTATAAAAAATAATTGAACGTAACCGGTAAGGAGGATTTTAATGCCATTGAATATGACCCAGAAATTGATAAAAGACCATCTCGTTACTGGTGAGATGACCCCGGGTGAGGAGGTTGGTCTGAAAATTGATCAGACGCTGACGCAGGATGCCACCGGTACACTGGTCATGCTTGAACTTGAAGCGATGGAGTTGGATCGGGCAAAAACCGAGGCCTCCGCACAATATGTTGATCACAACCTGATTCAGGAAGACAGTAAAAACCCTGACGATCACTTATTTCTGCAAAGTGCGACAGAGAGGTTCGGACTGTATCATTCCAGACCGGGTAATGGTGTCAGTCATCCTGTACATATGCAGCGGCTGGCCAAACCGGGACAAACACTGCTTGGATCTGACAGTCATACGTGTGCCAATGGTTGTATGGGAATGCTTGCCATGGGTGCAGGCGGCATTGATGTGGCCATGGCCATTGCGGGTGAACCATTTTATGTCAAAATGCCGAAAGTTTGGGGGATCAAACTGACCGGAGAGCTTCCGGATTGGGTCAGTGCTAAAGATGTCATCCTTGAACTTCTGCGCCGCCATGATGTGAAAGGCGGGGTCGGATTTGTCATGGAGTATTTTGGCCCGGGTGTTGAAAATTTAAGTGCCATGGATCGCCACGTCATTGCCAATATGGGGGCTGAACTTGGTGCGACAGGTACGGTTTTTCCATCTGACAAAGAAGTGAAACGGTTCCTGAAGACCCAGGATCGTGAAGACGACTGGGTTGAGCTGACTGCTGATAAAAATGCCACATATGATGTTTTGGAAGAAGTGGATCTTTCGGAACTGGAACCGTTGATTGCCAAACCATCCAGCCCCGGAAACGTTGTGACCGTCCGGGAACTTGCCGGAACACCAATTTATCAGTCATATATCGGATCATCCGCCAATCCGGGGTATCGCGATTTTGCAATAGCTGCCGAAATGGTTAACGGCCAGCATATTGCCGATGGGGTGTCATTTGATATTAACCCGACATCAAGACAAATGCTGACAAATTTGGTGAAGGACAGTCATGTTGCAAGCTTGCTTCAGTCGGGCGGACGGATGCACCAGGCTGGATGCAACGGCTGTATTGGTATGGGGCAGGCACCGGCTACAGGAAGGAATAGCCTGCGTACGACACCGAGAAATTTCCCTGGCCGTTCCGGGACACGGGAAGACAGTGTTTTCCTATGCAGTCCGGAGACAGCGGCAGCATCAGCATTGACAGGTCAGATTACCGATCCGCGCACACTGGAGCTGGATTATCCGAAAATAAAAGAGCCAAAGCCTGAGAAAGCTAATATGGATTTACTGGATGAACCACTGCCTTATGAACAGGCGAAAAATGTTGAATTGCAAAAGGGGCCGAATATCGCATCCATTCCGAAAATGGATGAAATGGCTGATCGGATGGAGCTGCCGGTACTCTTGAAAATGGACGATAACATTTCCACTGACGAAATTTTGGCCGGTGGTGCACGTGTGCTTCCATATCGAAGCAATTTGCCGGAAATCAGTAAATTTACGTTTGAAATCATTGACGATACGTACTACAAACGCGGAAAGGCAACCGTCGATGAGGGCGGTCATGCGGTAGTAGGCGGATTCAACTATGGCCAGGGATCCAGCCGTGAACACGCGGCGCTTGCACCAAGATACTTAGGCCTCCGTGTGGCGCTGGTTAAGGACTTTGCCCGAATCCATTGGCAAAATCTCGTGAATTTTGGTGTTTTGCCACTGACATTTTCGAATGAAGCGGATTACGATTTACTTTCAGCCGGTGATGTTTTGGTGCTTTCTGATTTAAGGAACAAAATTCAGCAGGGGAATGAATTTTCAATTGATGTAAAAGATAAGGATGAACAAATCAATGTGAAACACAGCCTTTCCGAGCGTCAAATTGAGATTATGCTGAAAGGCGGTATTATTAACTGGGCAAAAGACCGGCAACAGATAGGAGGATGAATCGTGGCTCGTGATAATACATGCAAAGCCTGTGAAGGATCGGGTTTGCTTTCCGATGATGAGGGTTGGCAATATAAATGCAGTGTTTGTGATGGGGATGGATCATATGATGTTGATGATATCTCCAGACCAGCACGCGTTATGACCGTTGATGAAAATAACCGGATGCTTGACTGACGAAAAGAAAAACCCGCCTGTGCATCGAGAATAGGCGGGTTTTTTGGGGGTCTGATCCTTTGTCCCTTCCAAAAAGAAGGAACCGGCTCCTTCGCCGATTCCAACGCATTTGATCTCTGATTGTGCCTTCTGCTTAATGCGGCATTGTGCCTTGTGCAGGGGCATAGCTTTGCTGGAATGCTTGCATGTCCTGCTGCTGCAGCTGTGGCACTTGATAATATTGGTTCTTGTTTTGATATAGGAATACTTCATAGGCCATTTCAATTAAGTTCGGGACACTATCTGCCAGTACACGACGCATAACCGGGTTGGTCATTTCTGATGCAGCTGTTGTAAATGAAGAAGCTGCAGATTTTAACCCGCTCATTATGAAGCCGGAAATTTTTTCGTCATTTAAATCACTTACCGATTGAGCAGGTGTGGACGGCTGTGTCGGGGGTTGCATACCATAAACGACATTGTTGCTCTGATCCATTTTATAGGATTGTGTATCGACAGCAGGATCCTGTCCTGATTGATACGTATCAACAATGGTATTGTAAAGCTGGCTGCAAAAAGCCCGATGTTTCTGTGACATCGTCTGCAATTCCGGGTCCTGGATATGTTGCTCATACAACACGCATTGATCCATTGCACCGGTCAGAGCTGATAAAGCTTCATGTCCATCAAACATGTCATGACCGCCATAGTGCTGTTGCGGGGGCAGTTGTGTTGTGTCCGTGAAATTTTGCTGCTGGTTTTGCATCAAGATAACCTCCTAAAAGTATTCCTTGTTATTTTGGGATAAAAGGAATGGATTATGTATTGAATGATTGGTTCGTTTATTGCCATTTTTTACGTGCTTCAGCAAAGTGAATTCGCGCGGGAACCGAAAATATCGCGCGATGAAGTCCCAATTTCGCGCAACGAAGCTCTAATTTCGCGCAGCAACCAGCCGGGCTCGCCTTCTAATTCCTTCTTTCACTCCTACAATCGAAGTGAACGGGGCATGAAAATAAAAAATTTTTTTCTGTTGGAAATGCCCCTTTTTTCAAACTTATTTCGATTGTAGTCAAAAGAGGGATCTGACCCCATACTTTCTTAAACAATGTTGAATAGGTATAATTTAATGTCATGAAGGATATGTTCACTTCACACTTTGGCATATGGCTTTTTGTTGAAGCTTAATATCACCTATAAGGAGCTGTTATACATTGTCACAGGAAAATAAAAAAGAAAACATAGAAGTATGGGAAGATCTTGTCAATATAAAGGATTTGGTATTAAGTCTGACTATTTGCAGTTTGACGTCACTCGGCGGTTATTTAGTGGCACCTGAGGATCAGCAACCGCTTATATTCGGGCTGATCGGTGCAGTGGTGGGTTTCATTATCAGCAGCATTATTATAAAACCAAAACGGCAATTCGGTTATACAGATGAGGAGTAGGCAGAATGGATATTGTATTAATTTTACAAATGGTTGTAGTGGCGATTCTAGGGGCAGGATTATATACCATCATTGGAATCGCACCGGGTACGGATGAAACGGCCGTTTTGGCACCGGTTACGCTGGTTCTGGTGATTTCTGGCCTTGAGCCGATTCTTATTTTGACATTTTTTATTGCAGCGATTGTCGCAAAAAAATTGACCGACTCCATCCCGGTTGCGCTCGCTGGTATCCCGGGGGGCGTTATGTCTGCGCCAATGGTTGAACACGCCATGGTTCTAAAAAAACATGGCATGCCCGATGTGAGTATCCGCAAAATGGCTTCCGGCTCAGTCATTGGAACAATTATTTCAATCCCGCTGAGTCTATTGCTGGCAACTGCACTGGTCCCGTTGGCTGATGTTATCGAGCAGTATTCAAGTCAGATATTTTTCTTCGGGGCGATTTTTCTGGCCTTGATGACAAAAAATCGCTGGTTTGCCATATTGTCGATTGTTCCATTTGCTTTCATCATTCAAGGGTTAAGGAATTTATACTGGGAGCTTAATATTGTGCCCGAAGATACGACCGTTTTCACGTCATTTTTCCTCGGCATCACAATCGGTCCCGTGATTTTAAAATTGTTCGAACTGTTGAATGGACGGATCAGAAGAAGTCTGCCGCGTTATGGTACGAAAGAAATTTCGATGCGCAAAACGAAGGCGGAAAAGGGCTTTCCGAATCCGTTTAAAATTCTGGATAAAAACGAAACGATTTCGAGTGCGGTTAGTTCGGTATTTGGCGTTGTAACTTTTTTCATGACACCGGTTGGCATGACGATCTTTCTCGGTGAAACGATAGCCAGCCGCATCAAAGAGCCGGTGAAACGGGCATCCCGGGCGATTTCCAGCATGGACGGGCTGACAAATGCGGCCTATCTCGCTGGTACCCTGGTTCCGCTGATCGCAATTGGTTACCCGCTTTCTCCAACTGCTTTGGGCCCCGGACATGCCTTATTTAACGCACCACCGGTTTTCACGTATGAGCATAATCTGCATCATATTTTATCGATGAATGATTTTGTGCTGGCGACGTTGATAGGTGCTGTTATTGCGATCAGTATAACGTTTTTTGTTACGATCAAGTACGCGCAGCAAATATGTGCGTTTGTTTTTAAATATATTCCGCACGAGGCTATGCTTGGGCTGTTTTTCGGGCTTGTCCTGATGCTGGCCTATATGGATGCTGGTGTACTGAATATTGCCGGCGTATTGGTGATCGGTCTGGTTGCCGGGTTTCTCCATCGAAAAGGTGTTAATTATGGTGTACAATTTATGACGTTGTATGCAGCACCATGGCTTGTATCATTTATCCTGTAGCTGCCGGGTTTTGCGCGGTTCAGCTTTCGTGAAACATTTAAGGGTTAATGATCGTATGAAAGGTAGACGAGGAGGAGTTCCATGAAAAAAACGGTCCGTATTTTGTGCTTAGTGATTGTTATATTAATGGTGGCTGCCGGATGCCGTGATGGGGAAGAAGGTAATGATGAGACCGACTTGAACGGCGAATGGACAGGGTCGATTGAAATTCCCAGTCAGCCGCTTGACATTATTGTAAACCTTAATAACGACGATGAATGGAACGGAACCATCAGCATTCCGGTCCAAGGCCTCCAGGATTATCCGCTATCATCAATTACTGTTAATGGTACGGATGTTGCCTTTTTCATGGAAATACAGGGACAGCAGATTTCATTTGACGGTGAATACAAGGATGAAACGATTGAAGGTGACTTTACCCAGCATGGCCAGACCTTTCCATTTAATTTAACAAAGGGTGGACGGGTGGAAGAAAGTGAAGCAGATTTATTAAGTGTGGAAACCGATGAAGGGACACTTTATGGTGAACTGGAAAAACCGGATGGGGAAGGACCTTTTCCTGTCATGCTGATTATTCCCGGGTCAGGACCAACTGATCGCGATGGTAATTCAAGTGGAATTCCGGGAAATAATAACAGCCTCAAGCTGCTTGCTGAAGGATTGGCTGAACACGGAATAGCCAGTGTACGCTATGATAAACGTGGAGTCGGCAATAATCTGGAAGCAGCCATTCCGGAAAATGAGCTTCATTTCAATCAGTTTGTGAATGATGCCGTGAACTGGACCGAGCTTCTGGAACAGGAAGAAGACTATTCCCATGTTGGCATTATCGGTCACAGTCAGGGCGCCCTGGTTGGCATGCTGGCTGCTCAAGAGAGTAATGCTGATGCTTTTATTTCGCTTGCCGGAGCCGGACGTTCGATTGACGAAGTCCTCTATGGCCAATTGGAAGCTCAATTGTCAGGGGATCTGCTGGATGAAGTTGATGTCATAATGGAAAAACTTCAGCAGGGAGAAGAAGTGCAGGGTGTAAGTCAGGAACTGCAAAGTGTCTTCAGGCCGTCCGCGCAATCCTTTATGGCGTCCTGGATGCAGTATGATCCGGCTGAGGAGATTGCTGAACTTGACATGCCGGTATTGATTGCCGGTGGTGGCCGTGATTTGCAGGTTCCATCCAGTGAAGCAGAATTACTGCATGACGCCAAACCGGATTCCGAAAAAATCTTACTTGAAAAGATGAATCATGTGTTAAAAGAAGCACCGGAAGATGAACAAAATAATATGGAGACTTATGGCAATTCAGATCTTCCTTTAGCAGATGGGCTAATGGATGGGATCATGGTATTTTTAAATGAAAATGAGTTTTTGGAATAATTGACTGAATTTCCGTTTTCAGTATGTCACGGATCTTAAAAACAAACATTTCACTTTTGGAAAATTGACAATCAGCCATTTCAGGAGAATGAGAAATTTAGTTTTGCCTATTCGAGTTATCACCACATTTCAGGTATAATTTAAGAAAATAGTGAAAATAAATTTTCAAGGCAGAGGGGCGTGCTGGAAATGGAAGATAAAAAGCCGATTCAACTGGATGAGCGCATTCATTTAATCGATGGATTTGATTTGGGCGTACCGGAGCGCACCGGTACATATGTCATTGATGAGGAAGAACTGACACTGATTGAAACAGGGCCGAGCCCGTCGGTGAAATATATCAAAAAAGGTCTTGGTGAACTGGGTTTTTCGTTGGAAGAGGTCACGTATATCATCGTTACACATGTACATCTCGATCATGCAGGTGGTGCAGGTCTATTGCTGCAGGAGTGTCCGAACGCAACTGTCATTGTCCATCCAAAAGGGGCCAGACATTTGGTGAATCCGAAAAAACTTGCAGCAGGAGCGAGAGGTGTTTACGGTGACAGTTTCAGTGAGTTGTTTGACCCGATTGTTCCAGTGCCTGAAGAGCGTTTGATTACAAAGGATGACGGCGAAACGCTTAAAATTGGTGATCACTGTACATTGGAATTTTTTGATACACCCGGGCATTCCAGACATCACTTCAGTATCTATGACCCACTCAGTAATGGTCTGTTCACAGGTGATACGGTTGGCATCCGTTATCAGCAGCTGATTGATGAAGGGATCGATTTCTTTTTGCCGTCCACATCGCCGAACCATTTTGATCCGAATGCCATGCACGCATCCATCAATCGTATTCGGAATATGAATTTGGCCAGGATTTATTACGGACATTTCGGCATGACGGATAAAGTTAATCAAGCGCTTGATCAAGTATCCGAATGGCTTGATATTTTCGTTGACATAGGTGAAGAGGCCATGTCGGAGGGAAAAGCTTATGATGTACTGGCTTCACGCATGCTGGAGCAGGTTAAAGGAGACTTGTCGATTAAAGGACTGCGGACCGATCATGATGTCTACATCGTGCTAAATCTCGATATGCAGATATGTGCCCTCGGTATCATCGATTATTTCAAAAAACTGAAGCAATGAAAAAATGCCTGTCATGTGCGGTGACAGGCAAATTTCAGTTCAACCAATTTTTGACGATATGATTGACTTGTGCTTTTTTCGATGCATCTAACAGATAATCCAAGTCCATAATTTCTGAATCACTTTGGTGGATTTGAAATATTCGCTCGGCCCAGTGGTAATCATCTGCAAATATTGGCTCAAGATTTCATAAAATCGGCTCAAGTTCACATTCAACTTATTACTTCCCATCCTCTGCCTTCATAAATGTCAGCACGGCAAAAAGAGCGAAACTTAAAAGTAATATCGAACCGCCGACAATAAAGAAGGCGGTCACAAATCCGTCAGCCAGGTTAAACGGACGCAAATAATACAACCACATGCCGGATGTCAGTCCGATTGCACCAATAATTGCTGTCCAGACATGAAGCGTGGCAATGATCGTCCGGGCAGGTGTGAAGATCTTGTAGTAAACCGCCCAAGCGAATAATGTCAGCCAGCCGACAACCAGAATGTGGGCATGTACCGTTGTGAAAGCGGCACTTCCCGCACCAGCCATGTGTGAGCCGATAAAGGCACCGATAAAAGCGAAAATCGCTGAAAATCTGAGTAAAGCCTTACTATAGTTTTCCAATTTCGAACCTCCTTTTGTCAGGGTAAAAACGCTGACTATCTTAAGTATATAACCTGTATATGAACAGAAGATGAACACCCTGTCTCAATCATACATCACAATAATCTAAATTAAAAAGGGGTATTGACTTCTGAGTGTATTAATCATATAATACATCATATAGGCTGTATTACGCACTTAATACACATTTTTTTGACCAAAGCGTATTAACCATTTAATACACATGAATTCATCTGAAGAAATGGGAGCTGTGATTATGAATGTGAATTTTAATAAGCGGGACCCGGTTTATGTACAGGTCATTCGGTATTTTAAAGAACAGATCGCTACCGGAGTTTTTGAGCCGGGCCAGGAAATTCTGTCACGGCGGGAGTTGGCCGGCAGATTGAAAATAAACCCAAATACCGCACAACGGGCTTATAAAGAAATGGAGGAAGCGGGTTTGATTTATACAGAGCGGAATTTACCGAGTAAGATTACGAAGGATGAACATGTCCTCAAATCGGTGAGACAGGAATTAATCATGGAAGCGGTCGACGATTTTGTCCATTCAGTCCGTTCGATTGATGTCCCGGTTGATGAAGTTCTGGATCTGGTTAAAGAAAAATATGAAAGCACGAGTGATGGTGAGGAGGTTCAAAATGATTGAAGTCAATGGTATAAAGAAAAAATTCGGGCGCAAAAAAGTGCTGAAAGGCGTATCGTTCACGGCGGAAAAGGGTGAGATCACCTGTATTATCGGGATAAATGGTGTCGGCAAAACAACGATACTGAATGCGATTATGAACCTGACACCGCTTAATGGCGGCGAGATACTTATTGGTGGTGAAAAAATCAACAAACATAGCTATGAAAAAATCACATTCATTCCGGATGCGATCATTATGCAGCCAAACATGACGATTGCTGAGTCCATGCAGTTCATGGCTGACTTCTATGACAGCTGGAATCAGGAACGTGCAATCGAACTGCTCGATTTCTTCAAATTAAAGGAACATGAAAAAATCAATAGCTTGTCCAAAGGGAATCGAGCGAAAGTTAACTTATTGCTTGGGCTTGCACTTGACGTTGATTATTTACTGATGGACGAGCCGTTTTCCGGAATCGACATTTTCAGCCGGGAACAGATTGCCGAGGTTTTCACAAGCCATCTGGTAGAAGACCGCGGCGTGATTATTACGACACACGAAATCGGTGATATTGAGCATTTGATTGATGAGGTTGTGCTTCTTGATGAAGGGGAAGTTTTAAAACAATTCAACAGTGAAGAAGTCAGGGAGACAGAAGGGAAGTCAGTTGTTGACGTGATGCGGGAGGTGTATCAGCCATGAATCGTTTTGCTAAGCTCTTGAACTTTGAATTGAGCCGGTTTATGAAACTATATCTCGTGCTGGTGGCTATGACGATTATTGTACAGATTGCAGGCGTGATTGTGAAAACGAATGAGTACATGGGCAGAGCCAATCAGACCATTCAGGAAGATGGGCTGTCGATCGCTCAATTCGTTGAACAATATGGTGCCATGTCATTTCTGGATTTTACCCGGAGTCTTTGGTTTATGGGGCCGATTGCAATCTGTGCTGCAGCATTGATCTTCTACATTTTCATGATCTGGTATCGTGACTGGTTCGGAAAAAACACATTCATCTATCGTCTGCTCATGCTGCCGACTGCACGCTTGAATGTTTATTTTGCCAAGGCAACTTCGATTGTGTTGATGGTGCTGGGACTTATATCGGTTCAACTCATTATTCTGCCGCTGGAAAATACCATCTTCAAGTCGATGCTGCCGGTTAATTTTAGAGTCGATATGACAATAGACCGTATTATTGATTGGAACTACCTATCAATGCTCATTCCGCAAACTTTTATTGAATTTGTCCTGTACTATGGTGCCGGATTTATGGCGGTATTGATTCTGTTTACAGCCGTTTTATTCGAGCGCAGTTTCAAGTGGAAAGGAATATTGCTCGGGATTGGGTATATCGCGATTTCCGGTATTGTTATGCTATCACCTGTTTTATCAATGGTTTTTCTGAATCATTACTATTTGTATCCGCTCGAATCACTCGGTTTGCAAATTGTCCTGGGGATTATCGTAACAGCCATGTCCATCTGGTTGAGTAATTATTTGCTGAACAAAAAAGTAACGGTATAGGAGGCGGTATAAAATGAAGCGCTATTGGCGATTAATTGCGATTGTTTCGGTTGTTGTTCTGACCATTGGAACGTTTTATATACAATCAGCAATGGCGGCAAACAACCTGCCGGACATAACGATTGAAACAGTAAACGGTGATGAAGATGAATTGGATTCTGTTGTCATAAACGGCACTTATACGGTTGGAAATGGGATGGGTGAATTCGTGGAGCTGAATTCAGATGGTTCAACATACGACAGTGAACAATCTTTTATTGAAGGTCTTCAGACAAGACCTTTTAACGAAAGAACTAATCAACTGCAGGAAGACTATCGTGGCTTCATGCGCGGAAAAGGTCGTAATACCGCGTCTTATCTTGAAACAGAGGATACGCTCGCTTATACGGAGGTCATCAACCAGTCTGTGAGCGGTCCATCAAGTGATATGGAATTTGACATTTCCGTTTTGGATAAGGAGAGTGGCGAAACACTATCATTCACCGTGCCGGTACCAAATAGGGCGATGTATGCCCAGGTACTCGTTGAAGATGTGCAAATAATGGATGGTGCGTTAAAGGTTTTCACACGAAATTATTCAAAAGACGGCGGGGGTGAAAAGCATCTCTACAGTTTCGACATCGCGAATCAGGAGATAAATGGTAACGAATCGCTCATGTCAACTGAAAGCCAGGATCAAAATACCAGTATCCATATAAGTATCGTATCAAATTCGGATATAACAGCTGCCAATCAGTTTATTATATTTGAAAAAACGAAACGGCCGATTACTCGGGGACCTGAAAATAATCAGGGGATAGATTCGGAACAACCTGCTGATGAAGGTACACAGGAATTCATTGTTTATAATCTGGAAACAGGAGAGCAAAAAACGTTGGATCTCCCTGAAACATTATCCGGGAAGCGGGTTACTGATCGTGAACATTCGACCTTATACTTTGAAGGTGAGGGAAATATCATTCATTACAATGTTGAAACAGAACAGGTTACAGATGAAACTGAGCTTCCTGTGAATGGGACAGCAGAGTTTACACGTATCGCTAATGGAAAAGTGTACATGTTAACGGGGCCGGAAAATCAGAACAATTTTCAGCGCCTGATGATACTTGATCTGCAGTCCGGCGATACGCTGTATGAAGGTGAAATTAAGCCGGAGGAACCTGTTGAAAATGGTGCTTTATTAGACTTTAACGGGCTGCATATTGAGTGAAACCGTCTTTTCAGAGGTCAGAAGCCGGAAGTCAGACTTGAGGAAATCGCCGAATTAGCCGATTTCAAGATTGAAGTCTTCATCTGAAATGTTATATTTTCTGATCTTATGAATAAAACAGGACGCCTGCTTCCAATCAGAAGCAGGCGTCCTGTTTGGTTTTTAAGTTAGGAGATAAGGATGTACTGTTCTTGCACGTTTAAGGTTTTTCAATAAATCCATATTGCAGACTATTATCTTAGGTGATTGAAAGCCGGTGGTCAGCCGGCTTTCGAAGGGTGAATTCATGGGTCATGCTCTCAACAAGGCCTTGTATCGATTACTATATACTATGTTTGGCTTATCGAAGTGAATCGGCATTTCTACTAAGAGAACTGCACAATCTTTATGGTATACATAGTTGTCATAGATCATATTCATGTAGATAGGGATTACCAACTTAGATATTAGGAAGATAGCTTTTGATAGATTGGGGGTTGATGTTGAAGGATATAACCGTCATTATGGTTGATTATGTCAGTCAGACTGTGCTCGATAAATCGTTATCCTCGCTAAATAGCATTAGCTCCAGACTGAAGTCAGTTATTATTTTGCGGGAAGGAGAAAGCTCTTTTAATCATTTGCCCGGCGTTGATTGGTCTGATCGGATTCGATATGTGACAATCAGGGATCATGACCTTGGAAAAACGTTGCATGATACAATCGTGACAATCAACAGTACGTATGTGATATTTCTCGAAAGTCCTGATTATCTTTCAACTCACATAATACCCCAATCGCTTCAGCTCGACCGATCACAGACCCTGTTGGGGGATATTTCTTATAATCGGGATATTGTCATCCGGCAGCCTTTACTGGTAAGGACGTCACTTCTGGAAAAGCACCCTTTCTTATCATCCCGTCAGCTGCCATTCAAGGAGGCATTGTTTCCCGGCTGGCTGGCAACTGCCGAAACGTCCTGTAACATTTTTCGGAAGGGTTTGGTGCGGCAGGCCAGGAAAAACAGCTCCAGAAACACAATCGAAAAGCAGAAATTTATCCAAAAATATCAGCTGGAAAAAACGAACACGGCGAATCCGACGCTTTCGATTATCATGTCAGCCTATAATATGGAAGGATATGCAGAAACAGCTGTGATGTCATGTCTCCTGCAGAATGAGCAGCCGGAGCAGGTATTAATCATGGATGACGGCTCAACGGACAATACCTATGAACGGCTCCAGCGGTATCATGACGAATCAATTGTGAAACTGTTCAGCAAAAAGAATGGCGGGAAAGCAAGGGCTTTAAATGCAGTATTGCCACACGTAACGTCTGATTTCATATTGGAGCTCGATGCCGATGATTGGCTTGATCCTGATGCGGTTTCCGTTATTAAAAAGCATTTGGCTGATCTTTCGGCTGACGTCTCGGTATTGTACGGCAATTTACGAAAATGGAAGCAATTAAAGGATGATGTGCAGTATAAAGGCATGGCCAGAGGAACTAAGGTCACAGGGAGAAAAGACCTTTTGTCCTATCGTTTTCCGTTGGGGCCGCGGGTCTATCGTACTTCTTCTTTAAAAAAGGAAGGCGGCTTTCCGGTTATAGATTTTGCAGATGGCCGGCTTTATGAAGATGTCAGCGTCCTGAACCGGTTATTAAAAAATGGACCATTTCAATATCGGGATTTCACTGTCTACAATGTGCGGGAACATAAGGAAAGCATCACCAAGCAAAACCTTGCCAGCTGGCATGACTTTTTAAAATCACTTGAATAAGGGAGGAACAATGGCCATGTCCTAACCATTGTCCTCAAGAAAATCATTTATCGTTTTAATAATATAATCTTGTTTCTGGAACGATAGTGTCGGGTGGATTGGAAGGCCCAGGATTCGTTCGGCGGTTTTTTCAGCGATTGGGAAGTCGCCTTTTTTAAAACCCAGGTAATCGAAGGCCGGCTGCAAATGCAGCGGAACGGGATAATAAATCGCTGAATCAATCCCGTTATAGTCTAAAGCAGAAGCGAGCTCATCCCGTTTATCAAGTTCGATGCAATATTGATGAAAGGTGTGCTCCCTATTTCGAGTAATTGACGGTGTTTTCAGGAGAGGATGCAGGTTCTCGGTATATCTGTTGGCGGCTTCCTTCCGCTTATGCAGGAAAATGTCCAAATAATATAATTTAACGAGCAAAAAAGCTGCCTGTATTTCATCAAGCCTGCTGTTCATGCCGATTGCCGCATGATGGTATTTTTCCAGGCTGCCATGATTGCGCAGCTGCATGATGTTTTCAAAAACCGCCTCCTGATTAGTTGTCACCAGTCCGGCATCCCCAAATGCACCAAGGTTTTTGGACGGGAAGAAGGAGAAGCAGCCAATATCACCAATCGCACCGACCCGCTTCCCATCGTATTCAGCACCAATAGCCTGACAGGCATCTTCTATCACAAATAAATCATAGTCCTCAGCAATCCGCGTAATTTCCTTCATATTAGCAGCTTTGCCATACAAATGGACAACGATGATAGCCTTTGTGTTTGGGGTTATGGCTTCTTCAACATGGGCCGGGTCAATATTGTACGTATCTTCCTCGATATCAGCGAAAACCGGCCTGGCGCCGACTTGTGCAATCGCTTCTGCCGTGGCAAAGAAGGTGAACGGCGTTGTAATGACATCATCACCCGGGCCGATACCCAACGCCCTCAGTGATAGTTCCAGAGCATCTGTACCGTTTGCTGCGCCAATCCCATAGGAAGCTCCAACATATTGCGCTGCTAATTTTTCAAATTGCTTTCCTTTTTCCCCCAATATATAGTCACCGCTGTCTAATACTTCTGTCATCATCTCAAGTACTGGGGTTCTGATCAATGTTAACTCCTCTTTTAAATCAACCATTGGTATTTGATTCCATTCGGGATGTGTCAAAATGGCAAGCCTCCTTCGTTACCGATTCCTTCATAAGCAATGCCAAGGCGGTTGATGTCTTTTTGATTCAGTTTATTCCTTCCGTCTAAAATGAGCTGACAGTTGGTGAAATGGCTGAAGTCAATAGCGTTGTATGCATCGTGAAAAGCTTGGAGGATAACAACATCTATTTCGGAACAGTGCTGATCATTTAACGCTAGTGGCGCGGCGTCATACAGCCTGATTTCACGGTCAGAAAATGACGGATCATTGACAAATGGATTTGCTCCCTTTTCCTGGAGCTGATCAATCAGCATTAATGCAGTTGATTTGGTTGGTTCCTTGACATTTCCGCGATAGGATAACCCTAAGATGAGAATGTTTTTATCGCTTAACGACCCAATCCGTTCTTCAATTTTGGTGATGGCGTAATCAGCCATGTTGTCATTGATTTTTCGCGATAATGGGGTAAGACCTTCACTTAATCCTTTGTTGATGAAAAAATACGGATAGATTGGAATGCAATGGCCGCCAACCCCAATTCCGGGCGAATGGATATTGGCGTAGGGCTGACTATTGCTGGCATTTATCACTTCAGTCATCTGGACACCTTTATCCTCGGCAAACCTGGCCAGTTCGTTGGCAAGCGCAATGTTGACGTCGCGATAAACACACTCGGCAACTTTTGCAAATTCAGCTGTTTCCGGGGAACTCACTTCGATCATTTCGCAGCCGAGTGCAGTTTTATAAAAGTCTGCAGCGCGTTCAAGACTTTTTTCATTGATGCCGCCAACAATTTTCGGATAATGCTCCAAATCGTGGATAATTTGATTGGAGTAAACCCGTTCAGGACTATAGGCGAGATCGAAATCCCGACCCGGACGCAAACCTGAAATGTCCTTTATCATTTTACCGAATCGATTTTCGGTGTCCCCTGGCGGCAGTGTTGTTTCAAAAATAACCAGCGCATCTTTTTGAATGCCATTGGCGACATCCTCAACAGCACGGTCAATCATTCGATAATCAATCTGGTTCTGTTCATCAGTTAATACAGGTACAATCACAACGATTGTATCTGCTTGACTGACGGCCTCAGCGGTGGCTGTTGTAGCTGACAATGCATTGTTTTGATGGGCAGCCCATACCAACTCATCCAATCCCGGTTCGTTTTGAATATGGGATATGCCCTGGTTTACCGATGCTGTGACATCGGGATTGATATCAGCACCAAAAACATTGTAACGATGATTGGCAAAAACAGCAGCTAGCGTAAGCCCTATTTTACCGAGGCCAACGACTGCTACTGTCGGTAATGATTCGCTATGATCTGTCATGATGATGTCAAACCCCATTTCTGTCGTCATAAGATGTTTACTGTATAGCTTATGGAAATGTAAGTGAAAACGATTGGACTGATCACTAACGTTCGGAATTGAATGAGGAATTAATAGAAAGGATTTATATACATTAGTTGATATGGCCGACCAAATGTTTGTTATTTGCAATGCTATTTAATGTGATAATTATAATGTTCACCCATAAATATTAAATAAAATTTCTGAGTTTTTAGAAGGCACGAATTCATTATGTGTTAAAATAAATGAAATACATTTGTATATAACAATACGATACCAGCTAATATCAGAAATGACTGTTCGGAATCGGGCGCCTAACAGGAATAAGACTAAAGACCCATGAAGAGGTCGGCGAATTATTCGTGATATACAATTAATGCAAAGTATTCTAATTATTTAAAGGGGGAGTGTGCAAGGTGAATAAATATCAAGAACGTTCTGTTTATATTTCTATTGTAGCGCTTGTTTTCTTCTTGGTATTATCTTTAATTACACACAAATGGGGATTCTTTTTATGGAGTTTAATGCCTGTGTTTATGGTTTTGTCGACTGCATTTTTTCCACAAAGAGTCATAAGCAAAATGATAGAAAATAAAACAATCTATTCAATCATCAGGTGAAAATCCTGAAGCTCTTCCATACACAAGAGCCAGATTGTTGAGGAAAGCTTCAAGTATAATAGATAGTGTTAAAAAGCACAGATATTGATTACTTCTGTGCTTTTTTGCTATCTATTTATCGACTGCAAGGTTAAAAAGCAACAAAGCTTACGGGAAGCCCTTTAATAATATAGATATAACGTATTATTGCTCTTCTTATTGATCAATAATGTCAGGTTGTGTTCTTTGCACTTCAGGCTTGGATGCATCGATCATCAGTAAAATTGCTGTAACCGTGTGCATGGCCCACCCGACAAACGGAATCCAGGCAACACAGGATGTGACAATGCCGAGGATACTTCCAACTGTATTTCCTCCTTCTTTCTTAGTGAGAACAAGTGTCACAATATGGAGTGCAAGTGTTACGAGAAGCGGGATATACAGAAAACCGATGACAATGGATCCCCCCAAAACTGGAATGGCCAATAGCGCTTCTGCTCCCCCGCTAATCCATTTTAAGATACGTGGCGTAGACATAGATACCTTCCTTCTTTCTATAAAATTATAAATTAATCCACTTTTAAAATTATACCATTATATTTAGCTTCCTCCAATTTTTTTAACAGAGTTATCTAGTAACGTATGAAAATCGTTCTACAAACTATTATAAATATTAATATAGCGGTCTGCCACTATTGGAGCGTGGTGATGGTTCTCAATATACTGTCTGCCTTTTACACCAAGCTCTTTCCACTTTTCCTGGCTTTGCAGGAGATCTTTTAAAACAGCGGTTATCGTATCGGGATTGGCATTGACGATGGGCAGCTCCCGCGGATACTTTGATACAAGGTCCGGTCTTATATAACATATGACCGGCTTTCCATGTGCCATGGCCTCTGAGCTGATATAACCACTGGCACCAATCAGCAGCTGATCAATCACGATATCTGCCCTGGACAGAAGGTTTTTGGCTTCTGCATTCGAGACACCTTCAATTAATTGAAATTGGAATGAAAAGCCGGAATGCTTCAATTCGTTCACGGCATTAAGAATAAATTCCGTCCCTTTAATATGCCGTGATGTCGGAGCGTGTACAACAAGGGGAGGTGTGTTTTTAGGTGAAGGATAATGTGGTGTATACTGATTGGCATCAATCGTGTGTGGAATAACGTGGACATGTTTATAAGTGTTTTTAATATAGGATTCCAATTCATAATCCTGAACAATAGCGTGATCGCTATATTTTGCCAGCATGTTAACATTTTGATTGATTTTCGCTTCGGTCCATTCCGGTTTTATCCGGACGTAAGGATTATTTGTTTGGGCAGCCGATTTAAGTCTGATTTCTGAACCATGATGATGAACAATCATCTTCTTTCCGGCGCGCTTCAGCATTTTCAGGTCGCTCTTGTCGGCGAAAAATGTTTCACCGAAATGAAAATGAAAAATGTCATACTGAAGCATCGATTCCTTCAAAAATTGCTTCACCTTTTTTCTTCGTTCCTGATTTGAAAGGGTATTCAGCTGCAGACAAATATCCGGCTTAAATTCAAATGGGTGTTCATCAAAGTAGCATGATGTCGATTGAATGCCTTGTGACTCGAGCGCATGGGACAATTCAATCATTGGCGAGCCATAAGGCAAATGCAATACCCGCACGATAACCATCCTTTCCTAGTCTTGTGATAATTGACGATAAACAGTGAACAGCCGCTTCTCCATGTGTTCCCAGCTATACCTGGTCGCGATGATGTTGCGTGCAGACAGGCCCATCTCCCGGATTTTGCTTCTGTCAGATGCCGCCTGGATGAGCTTCTGTACATAATCCCCGGCGGTGGCCTGCCTTTTTTTGACAATATATCCGCAATGATATGTGTCAATAAAATCTTCCATATCTGTGCATTGATTGACGATAACCGGGATGCCATTATTCAAATAACTGAAGAACTTGTTAGGCATTGCAAAGCGGTTGTTCAGGGAGTTCGCTGCATCCAGATCAATCCATCCTATGTCAACGTCCTTCATGGCTTCAGGGATGGCTGTATAGTCTACCCAGCCAGTATATTCAATTTTATTTTTTAAGTGTAGGTCCAGCTGCTTGAGATAATCTTTTTCGAAATGCTTACCGCCGCCAATGATTTTGAGTTTCACCGGAAAATGTTCATTACACCACTGCAATATGCGTATCAGTTTCTGGAAGTTGCCCCTTTTGCGATTCAGGATCCCTTCATATCCGAGGACAATTTCCGGGGTGTCGGCCTTGTTGGGGTTATACTCAGCTGCCAAAGGGGGAGAATTATAAATCACCTCGATTGGCAAATCCTGATTTATGGTGTGGTGCCATGCCTTAATGGATTCCGATACAGTTATTATATAGTCCAGTTCGCTTAACATAATTTCCAGCATTTGTTTTTTAACATGCTGCGTGTTGCGGGATTCATTAACCAGCGGATCGGGCTCCAGTTCGTGGCTGTCATAGATCAGCTGGCATTGCTTCCCGCTTGCCGCTAACGCCCGTTTGATGCCAATCCCTGCATATAATGACATAAACTCATGTGCATGGTAAATATCAGCTGCTTGCTCAGTACCTATCAGTGTCAAAGGGTGACTAAAGCGGGTATGCCCCCCGGAACGGAGATGATGGTAAAGTTCTTTAAGGTTTTTTTCAAGATGCATCTGTTCATACGTCACGATATTAATACCTTCATGGTTAAACGTCTGATTCAGAAACGTATCCTTGAATACACGCCCATCCGTATCAAACAGGTAACCCTTTCTTCTCGGTACAATCATTGTGACGGTGTAACCTTGTTTCAGCAGACTTTTGGCTTCTTTTTTAAAAATCCTCGCATCCAAAAACGGGTGTTCAGATACTAAAAAGCAAACGTTTTTTCCCATCACTGTCCCTCCAAAAATTGGCTGAAACACTACTGCAAACGTATTAACAACTTCCCGGATTTATTCATACAATCTAAAGCAAGTAAGTGGATAGTACTGATTGCTGGGAGGAAGCAGGATGGAACGTAATCTGAAAGGAAAGAAGGTGCTGGTAACCGGCGGAACAAGAGGGATCGGAAAGGCAATTGCAAAGGCATTTCTTGCTGAAGGCGCGCACATTGGCATTGCAGCCAGAAGCTATAGTGAACTCATACAGACAAAAAATGAATTAGGCATTCAAAATATCTACCAAATCGATCTATTAAAACATGACGACAGAGAATGGGTGATGACAGAATTCATCAAGGACTTTAATACGATTGATGTGCTCGTTAACAATGCAGCAGCCAATCATGGCAAATCCGTATTGAATACGCCGGTTCGTGTATTTGGTGAAGCAATGGAGCTGAATTTCATAGCTGCCGTTCACTTAAGTCAGCTGGCGGCTCAGAAAATGATCCAAAACAATAGCGGCGTTATTATCAATATTTCATCCATTTATGGTAAAGAAGCTGGTGGTTCACCTTCATATAATGCCTCCAAGGCCGCATTGACCAGTTTCACGAAATCATTCAGCACGGAGGTGATTAAGGATAATGTGCGTGTCGTTGGCATTGCCCCTGGTGCCATCTATCACCCCAATGACGTGTGGGAACGGCGATTGGAACGTGATCCGGACTATCTGAAAAACTATGCCCGGGAGAAGATACCGGCGGGTCGGCTTGGAACACCGGGAGAGATAGCGGATGCGGCGGTTTTTTTAGCATCTGATGAGGCTTCCTGGATCGTAGGGTCGACAATTTCGGTAGATGGCGGGCAATCCAGATTGAACTTTTAAATCATGGAAAGGAATGAAGTGATTGCGACAGTCAATTGTAAATAGCAATGTATTGGTTATAGGGGGAGCCGGCTTTATTGGAAGTCATCTGGCAGACAGATTAATAGCAGAAGGGGCAAATCAGGTCGTCATTATTGATAGCCTCTTTATCGGGAAAAAAGCGAATATCAAAAAGGCCTTGAACAATGGTGCGATTCTTTATGTGGATGATGCGGAAAATCAGGAAGCACTTGGGTATATCATCGAAAATCACGCGATTGACATTGTTTTCAACTGCGCCACAAAACCACTGAATTATTCATTTATCAATCCTTCCAATACGTTTCTGACAAATGTCCTGGTATTAAAAAATTTATTGGAATGTCAGCGGCAAAAGAAATTTCAAACACTATGCCACGTTTCCTCATCTGAAGCATACGGTTCTGCCCAGTACGAGCCCATGGACGAGGGACACCCGCTTGATCCTGAGACACCTTATGCAGCCGGGAAAGCTGCGGCGGATTTAATGCTGCAAACGTATGTGAACATGTTTGATCTGGACGCCTTTATTATCCGGCCTTTTAATAATTACGGACCGAGGCAGAATTTTGCTGGACCAATGGCCGGTGTTATTCCGCTGACGATCAATAAAATTCTTGAGAATGAACAACCGGAAATCCATGGGGACGGCAAGCAAACAAGAGATTATGTTTACGTGGAAGATACAGCTGAGATGGCATTAAATGTTTTTCCGTTTGTCTCGCCTGGTGAGAGTGTCAATATCTCCACAGATCAGCAATTATCAATTCAATATGTTATTGAATCAATCGAAAACGTTATGAACTACCAGGGAGAAACCTTAAAAAAACCTGTGCGAACAGCAGATGTTATGAGTCACAGGGGAACAGTCAAAAAATTACACACTCTGATTGGCCAATGGGATAAGACACCTTTTAAAGAGGGCATTCAAAATACAGTCAATTGGGTGAAAGCTGTGAAGGAAGAGGAGGGCGTATGAACGTATTAACGGTCATTGGAGCCAGGCCTCAATTTATTAAGGCATGTATGCTGTCAAGAGCCTTGAAATCATATCCTGAAGTAAACGAAATCATCGTTCATACGGGACAGCATTATGACGCCAGCATGTCTGATGTTTTTTTCGAGCAGCTGAAGCTCCCCAAGCCGGATTATTATTTGGGAATCGGGTCCGGGACTCACGCCTTGCAAACCGGAAAAATGCTAATGGAACTGGAAAAAATAATGACCGCCGTTAATCCGGATATGGTCGTGGTGTATGGCGATACGAATTCCACACTTGCCGGAAGCCTGGCAGCATCAAAGCTTCATACCCCGATTGCCCATATCGAATCCGGCCTGCGCAGTTTCAATAGAAAAATGCCTGAGGAGATAAATCGGGTGGTGACGGATCATCTTTCTGACTGGTTATTCTGTCCTTCCCGTAGTGCCGCCGAAAACTTGAAGCGCGAGGGAATGGAGAAGCAGGTTTTTGTAACGGGTGATATTATGTATGATGCCGTTCGCCACTTTAAATCATTTGCCGGGCAGCAATCCACCATTTTGCAGGAACTGTCACTGTCAGAAAATAACTATTATCTGGCGACCATTCATCGTGCGGAAAACACGGATGATCCCAATCGCCTGAAAGCTATTCTTGAAGGCCTCATGCAACTCAAAAAGAGGACAGTCCTGCCATCGCATCCGAGGACAAAGCGTAAAATCGATGAGTTTAAATTAAATGATATCATCGATACGTCCCATATTAAAATGGTGGAGCCGTTAAGTTACTTTGATACGCTGACCATTGCTTCCAATGCCAATGTCATTCTAACCGATTCCGGGGGATTGCAGAAAGAAGCCTATATGCTCCAGGTTCCTTGTATTACGCTCAGGGATGAAACGGAATGGATGGAAACGGTGAAAACAGGCTGGAACCGCTTAGCAGGTGCTAATAAAGAGCAAATTGCGGATAAGGTCATGACATGTCATACACCTGAGGAATCGCCGCCGATTTTTGGAGATGGCAACGCTGCGCAGCAAATTGCCGGGATATTAATAAATGGCGATGCGGAAAATTAAAACAGGCTGAGATGGGTTACACCCACCTCAGCCTGTTTTAAAAAGCTAAGAAAGGATATCATTTTTTCAATCCTGAAATCGGCAAATTCGCCGATTTCTTCAAGTCTGACTTCCGGCATCTGACCTCTGGAAAGACGAGGTTGATTCCGAGTCTTTCCAATGTTAGCATACTTTTCCTTTTAGGTAGCCTTTCCATCTTGTTAGAGTTTCGTTCATGTTTGGATCGTTTTCAATCGAATTCAAAGCGGCCAGCAAATGAATATGGCCAATATGGTATCCCCATGTGGCAACATTCGGGTAGCCGCCATTTGTTGTATAATGTGTCAGATCGTATGCTGTACGATTCCCCAGGTCGTAAAGCGGGAGCATTCTTTTTAACGTAACGATTCCTCTGTCATACAGCCATTTGGCCTCGTTATTATTTGTTGCTTTGAATAAATCATATAATCCGATTAATGAAAACATGAAGCCATTTAAAACGTAGCTTGGCGGATCTGTCGGGCACTCTTCATAGAATAAGTAGTTGCTTTCGAATTTAGCCAGTACACCATTTCCGGCAGAAGGGGTTTTAAATAGCATTTTGGCCTGTAAAGCGTAAGAACGGTACTTCCTGTTTTTTGTCAGGTAAAAAGCTCTGGATAGTACCGACATGGCCATGCCAAGGCCAATAGCTGAATACCAGGGGCCTTTAAGTTTATTCAGCCTTTTCGGAAAGAAGTCATGGTCAAATTGATAGGCCCACCCACCGCGGGAGTCCTGGTGATTTACGAACCAATCAGCGACCCTCAGGAATTTATTTTTACTCGATACGTCATTGGTCTTCAAATAAAGACTGTAATGCTGCAAGCCATATTGAGCGATCGTGGATGGGTTAAAATAAGCACCATGTGGATAAATTGTTTTGGGAATTCCTTCAGGGGTGAACGTTACATGCCAGTTTTCAACCTTAATCTTATCGTAATGCAAATAATTTCCTTTACTATCGTAATGAGTGATATCAAAAACGTTTGCATTTGTCAGTTTTAGTCCTAATGTTTGTGTTTTTTCGTTCCATTGTTGTTCGAGATGGCATCCCTTTTCGATTAACGATATTGGTATATATAATTCATCGTCTATTCGCTTACCGTTTCCTTCTAATTCATCATGCAGTGTTACTTTAATGGTATGAACTGAATTAGAATCCATAAATTTCACCTCCAATCGTTACCTCACAATGACCGGTAAACATCGAACAATCGTTTCTCCATGTTTTCCCATGAGTAGAATTTTTCCATGACGAGTCGACTGTTTCTGCTCATTTGCTGCATTTTGCGTTTGTTTTGGTGAAGTGAAAGCAGTGCCTCTGCGAAGTCCTCTGCGTTTGCATTCGTTTTGTTGAGTACAAGGCCGCAATGATGCCGGTTGATGAATAATTCCATATCTTTACATTTATTGACAACAACAGGTATACCGTTATTCAAATAGCTGAAAAATTTATTCGGCAATGCGTAGTTCTGGTTAAGCGACTGTTCAACATTTTCCATGTCAACGAGGCCGATATCAATTTCATTCATATGCTGTGGTATGGTGTGATAATCGACCCACCCGGTTGATGTTATGTGACGATCGAGGTGATCCGGTATGTCAATGGGGAGACCATACCTATTTCCGCCAATTACCTTGAATTGAAAATCGACCTCCTCTGAGCATAATTCTGAAATGCCGATCATTTTTTCCTTGAATCCTTTTTGCGTATCGACATTTCCTTCATAACCGACTGTCAATTTATTGGCGTTATACCATTTTGGTTTATAGTCTTTGGCGAGCGGGGGCGCATTATAGATGACGTCAACAGGCAGATGTGGTTTATGGGATAAATACCATGATTTAATTGAATCGGATACTGTAATAACATGATCGACTTCATCGAGCATTGTAAGCAGTTTTTGTTTTAATAGATTTCTTCTTTCCTCCGGGTATTTAGGGTCTAAAGGGTCCGGTGTCAATTCGTGGCTGTCATAGATTAATTTGACATCTTTTCCCTTCTTCTGCTTCATTTGCCGTTTAATGCCGACACCCGCAAAAAGGGAAAGGTACTCATGGGTATGATAAATGTCAGCCTTCTCCTGAACGGCAAGCTGTGTCAAAGGGTTATTGAACCCTTGATTCCCCCAGACTCTTTCGGGGCTTAAAACGTGACTTAATGCTCTTTCGCATTTCTCGTAATCGTAAGCCACAATTTTTATACCTTCATAGGTAAACACTTTGTTCCGGTATTGTTTCGTAAAAGGGTTACCATCAATATCAAACAGACGGCCATTTCTTCTTGGCACAATCATCGTGACACGGTATCCCTTTTTCAGCAGGCTTTTTGCTTCCTTTTTAAAAATCCTTGCGTCTAAAAACGGATGATGGGCAACAACCATGCAGACTTTTTTGGCCATTACGATCCACCTTTCGTGTTTGTTTCCGTGTTGGAATGTCCGGTAAGAAAAACTCGGATGTCGACTCGTCTTTCCAGAGGTCAGATGGCGGAAGTCAGCTTTGAAGAAATCGGCGAATTTGCCGATTTCAAGATTGAAAACCACCCCTGAAATGATGCTTTCTTAACTTGTCAAATAGCAATGGATGACGATCCATCGCTTTCGTTCTGTTCTGGTGAGTAACTTAAGATTAAGGCTGAAGTTTCTTCGCAGGAACCCCTGCAGCTGTTATGTCATTACTTATATCCTTTGTAACAGCAGCTCCGGCTCCGATGATGCTATTGCGGCCAATTGTCACGCCAGGCAGCAGTGAAGCATTGTTTCCGATTTTTGCTCCCTTCTTAATATAAGGTCCTTTCAAGTTATAGCTTTCAGCACCCATATACTTATCATTTGACATGGATACACATGGCCCGATAAATACATTATCCTCCAATGTTGTATCACCCGTTACATATGCCAATGTCTGAATGGTGCAGGATTTTCCGATGGTACTGTTCAATTCGACAATCGCTGCTCTTCCTACGACTGATTTCTCATCAACTGAAACATTTTCCCTGATACTTGCGTGGTCACCGATAAATACGTTTTGACCGATGATTGTACCGGCATAGATGGAGACCAATTGACCGATTGTTGTATGCGACTGGATCACAAGCCGGTCAACCTTGTTGGTCGAGTTGCGCATCCGCTCATTGACAGCTGGCTGGATGCCCAGGACACAATGATTTCCAATTGTGACATTATGACCAATTTGTGTCCCTTCCAGGATTGTTGTGTTATGACCGATTGTCACATTTTCCCCTATCACAACATCCTCTTCAATAACGACATGCTTTCCAATCTGTGCTGTTTCGGGAATGGCAGACAAATGAATCCCTCCTATTTTTCAGCGATCTGTTTAATTCGCTTGATAAGCTGCTCTGTCCGCTTCTGAAGGGTATGCGTTGCGTGGATAAAGCGATACCCCTGATCGGCGATTTTCTGTCTTTCTGTTTCATGTGCTAAATAATATGCGGCTTTTTCTTTAAAGTTGTGTTCATTTATCGGAACAAAATGAAAATCGGGGACAAAGCCTAAATCTTCCAATTCTTTGAATGTTGGCGCCAAAAGGAGGGTGCGACAGGCAAGCGCTTCGAAATATTTAATAACAGGGTAATGCAGTATGGATGGACTGGTAAAAAAGATTCTGGCCCGGTTAAGTTCCTCGGCATATGTTTGCCCAATCATCTGCTGCTTTCCTTCTGTTTCTGTGAACTTGCGATACCCCGGGTGGCTGTGATAGACGAAATGACTATCATCTTTATAAGCATTGCGGATTGTTTGCCTTAATGGATAAATAGCGTTAACCGCTCCCATCATTAATAAATCAATTTCTTTCGTCAGCCCATAGTCTTTATAGAGATTCGTGTTGACGAAGTGGGGGAGCCATTCCATTTTTGCTGCAAATTCCGGATAGGTGGCTGTGAATGTGTCCCGGACAGCAGTGAACAGATAATCAATTTTATTCTTTTCAATATAGTTTTTTCTGAGTTTAGTTAATCGGTGTATGTCATTAATAAATAAACCTGTAGGAATATCGGTATGAGCCAATCCTTTAATCAAGGGAGATAAGTGATGTTCCATATCATTTAAAAGTAATATAAAATCCGGCCGGCTTGGCAATTGTTTTAAAATATAGCTGATATGCCCCGGCTTTCGCCACACTGTTAAATTTATACCTTTGGACAGTTCCTGTTCCAGAAAGTAAAAGTTTTTATTTAATTGTCCGGATGTATCGTCTGAAATAAACAGAACGTGAATCAAGTTTACCCTCCTGTTCTACTGAAGTCTTAGTCAGGACAAAGGCCAATTTTGATTGGATTGTTATGGTAGTCTACCTCATGAAAAAACTGGTGCATATACTGAATTAGTATTTATTAGAGTGAGGAGATATTCTATGAAAGTCGGTGTGATTGGAACAGGCAATATGGGAGAAAATCATGTGCGAACGTATTTATCGATGGATGACCATTGCCAGTTTATAGGTATATATGATGAAGATGAACAAAAAAGGCATCAGATTGCTAAAAAATATAACGTTAAACCGTTTCAATCAGTCGATGACCTTCTTAAGTCGGTCGATGCTGTGAGTATTGCAGTACCGACTGAATTTCATTATGAGATCGGATTGGCCTGTATCAGACACAATGTTCACATGCTGATGGAAAAACCGATAACCACTACTGTCTTACAGGCAGATGATCTGATTGACAAAGCTCGAAAGGCAAATGTGACATTCCAGCCAGGGCATATTGAGCTTTATAATCCATTGATTCAGGTCCTCATAAACATGCTGACGAATGAAACGATTATTGGTGCTGCCTTTCACCGAATAAGTCCGGCTGATCCTAAACTTAAGCATGTTGATGTTGTGAAAGATTTAATGATTCACGATATTTATATTTTAAATGAGCTGCTTCAGGATAACGGTATGACGTTTTTCGCGCTTGGAAAAATCATTGATGGTACGCCAAAGCATGCGGCGGCCGTTACAAGGACCTCACAGGGAACTACAGCACAGCTCACGGCGAGTTCGATGTCAGGCAGAAAAATCCGGACCATTCAAATCCTGACAGAGGATGCATTTTTTGAAGCGGATTTACTAAGTCATCAAATCAGAATAACGCGTGCTTTTCTTGAGAAAACAAGAAATCATCCGGTGCCGTTAACTGAAACCATTCAGGTTGAAAATTCGATACAGCCGTTAAGCCTTCAATTATTGGATTTTCTGGAATGTGTTGAATCCGGTACAGAGCCTTCAGTTTCCGGCGAGAATGGCAAACAGGCACTTATGATTGCCAATCAGATTGCACATTCAATTGCTGTGCTTCATTAGCTATTTGTATGTCCGGTTATTTCTTAAAATGAGATCAAGCAGAAAATCATCCCCACAGAGGTTTATGTGGGGATGATTTGTTTTAATTAATGTTCCGGCTTTGGACTCGTCTTTCCAGGATATAGTTCAGACCCGATAGGCATTGGGTTTTGAAAAGACTTCTCAATAACCTTTCACCTTATGGACTTGTGTCAAAAACAGCAATTTTTTTAGTAGAATCTAAAAGAAAATACCCCGGCTGTATGAGCCAGGGTATTCGTCCGTGAGTTCTAAGCTGCTGCAGCAGGGAAACGGACAAAGTTGATGGAGTCGACTGACAAGTATAGATTGGTATTGTCCCCATAACCAGTATCAACCTCAATAACCAGAACCAAGTTAGTGGTAACAGTGGAGAGGATACCTTCTACCAAATTGTTGTCGGTAGCTACTTCAACTCGTGAACCAACTCGTGTGGCCATTTCAGCAGCAAACGTATCTTGAAACATCTGAATCCCTCCTTTATAATTCACTGACCAGTTCAATGTTTTCGAATGGGACAAGCGCTTGTGCTCCATCGGTTTCAACTAATACGACATAGTCATCTCGTACAGCGATCAATGTCCCGGTTACCGGGCCAAAAGGGGTGGTGACTTCCACTTGTTCGTTTACTAACCCCAATAAGACATCCCTGAGAGTTGTGGGAGTGGTTGGTGGAGGGTCTGCAGGTGCGCCTGTTCTGTCGTCACTTCCAAGTCCTAAATTCAATCCGGCGTCGAAATCTATTCCCGGTAAATCAAGGGAAACATTTTTATTTAGACCGACGTTATTAGCCGTGCCGGTATTGTTATTAACTAAATTTTGAGATAACTGGTTGGCCAGTTGCAATAGATTTTGCTGGCGGTTTGTCAGGTTAGGCATTTTCCATTCCTTCCTTTCATTATAGATATTTAGCTCTCTCTCCCAGTTCCAGCTGGGAATGCTATAGAATACTTTTAAATAAAGTATTTTTCCGGGGATAGTGAGATAATGCAGGGAATTCTGGAAGTTTGCCAATTTAGTAGTTTTGTCTAATCGATTCTTTTTCCCCGGAATGTTGCTTTATTTCATTAGAGAATATCGAGTGCGGCGACAATGGCGGCAAGAACCTGGAATAACAATTGGATATTAATAGCTACATCTGTATCAGTTGTGGTGATCTCAATATCTCTTGACTGTTCGACAATGGTCTTTTGACGGTTGCCTTGTCTCGTCTTGGACATTTGTCTGAGGTCTTGCGTAACACCGTCTGATTGTGTTCCGTCGGCAATAGCGATGTTAATGACGGCTGTAATGGCTGCTTCAATGCCGAGCTGCAAGGAGACGGCTGCCTGCCTGTCGGTCGTTGATACATCGACGTCTTGGGAGTCTTTAATGATAATCCATTCATCTGATACCTGCTGGTTGTATACAGATTGATCTGCATTCTGAACAACAGCTGCATCACTCTGGTCTCTAGTATTGTCATCACAATGATCCAGTGCACGCCATTTCGTTTTAGTCATATGACTCACGTTTCCCAACTCCTTTCCATAGTTTATAAGATATCAACCATGACAACCAAGGTTATCAGCAGTTGCAATAGAACCTGAATATTGATGGCCAGATCAGTATCTCTGGTGGTTACTGTAGCGTCCTTGGTGTTGTAGATAAAGATTTTTTGTTTATTGATTTGATCGGAATTAAACGACTGCATGAGGTCTTGTGATATGGCTTCACTTCTGTTTGAATCTGCAATGGCAATATTCAGCACTAAGGCTATTGCCAACTGCAAACTTGCCTGAAGCGAAACCCCGATTTGTGTGTCTCTTGAATCAATGGTGATATCACAGGATTCTTTCACCCAAATCAATTCAGCTGATTCCTGGTCCATAAAAGAATATTGACCGTCAGTTTGTGACATGGTTGAGTCGGGATCAACTTCGATCATTTCGAATTGATCATGCTTATGATGATGGTCATGCTTGTGTTTATTCTGACATTTGTCGCATCGATTGTGGTCTGGGGAACAATCGGTGGTTCCGCAAACTTGACAGCGGTGTTGATGTTCGTGTTTGTGTTTATCTCTGCACTTGTCACATTGGTTCCGGTCAGGTGAACAGTCAACCGTTCCGCAATCCTGACAGCAATGTTGATGACCGTGTTTACGTTTATCTCTCAGATAAAAGTATTTGCTTTTATTGCCGTAAGGGTTCATAGTACCGTGCCGCTTATCTGATCTCATATTAACACTCCTTTCCTTAGTTAATATTAATCTATGGTTGTTCCTACTAATCAGATTGCACGCATTCACTAGATTATCGTTTTTTAGCAAAAATTAAAGAAAACACCTATGAGATGGGTGTTTTCTTTAATAGACTCCTATTCATCTGTTTTCGTTTTATTTTTTTCCCCGTTATTAAACTGCTCCACCTGTTCTCTCAGGTCCTCAACCATATCTTTTAGCATTTGTCTCTGTTCATTCGATACATTGTTTTTAACTTCTTCAGGGTTTACATTGTTTTTTCGAAATATATCATCAATCATGACTTTGACGACTTTCTCGGGGATCGCATTGTGTTTGGATGTGTTATCAGCCATGTTATATCACCCGCTTTCTTTAAGCTTTAGTGTATCCTATGGCTTATGACAGCATTTGATTGTATTGTTGTCTATGATTTTTGGGGAAAATGTGCTGGCGATAGACTATCATCCTATGAGAGGCGCCTGAGAGAAAGATATCTATGGGACAGGGGCGGGGGTCGGTTCACGTTCAAATGTGTTTCAAGAATGGTGACTTCCATCGAGAGAGGCCCTGTCACGTTCAAAATGTTCTTCATGAATGGTGAATCCAATCGAGAGAGGCTCGTCACGTTCAAAATGTGCTTCATGGATGGTGAATCCAATCGAGAGAGGCCCCGTCACGTTCAAAATGTTCTTCATGAATGGTGAATCCAATCGAGAGAGGCCCTGTCACGTTTAAAATGTTCTTCATGAATGGTGACTTCCAATCGAGAGAGGCCCCGTCACGTTCAAAGTGCTCTTCATAAATGGTGAATCCAATCGAGAGAGGCCCTGTCACGTTTAAAATGTTCTTTATGAATGGTGAGTCCAATCGAGAGAGGCCCCGTCACGTTCAAAGTGCTCTTCATAAATGGTGCATCCAATCGAGAGAGGCTCCGTCACGTTCGAAATGTGTTTCATGAATGGTGAATCCAATCGAGAGAGGCCCAGTCACGTTCAAAATGTTCTTCATGAATGGTGAATCCATCGAGAGAAGCCCCGTCACGTTCGAAAGCCCTCTAAGCGCAACGATGAAAAACCTTGGACTGGAATAAATTTTTAAAGCCCATTGATGATTGGCAATAAAGGCGTCGACATGTCCAGGTGTGTTTAAATCTGTGTATCTTCAAGACAATCCGTCCTTCCCGAAGTGCAAGTTGTGATCTGACGTATTTTCCCTTGTTATAAAAAAAGAAACCGCCGTCAGCGTGACGACAGTTTCCAGGTCAGTATATAAAAACGGAGGAGGTGGGATTCGAACCCACGCGGGCGTTAACCCCTAACGCATTTCGAGTGCGTCCCCTTCAGCCGGGCTTGGGTACTCCTCCATATAATGGAATGGTGCTGGTGAGAGGACTCGAACCTCCGACCTGCTCATTACGAGTGAGCCGCGCTGCCAACTGTGCCACACCAGCAAAATACATGCAACTTTTAAGTCCATTGAAAATAATAATACAAATTTTTTATGAGTGCAATGGATTTGACTGGAAATTTTCTTGTGCTTAAATTGGGAGGTACAGGGAATAGTAGTAATGGAGGTGATCTCATGACAGTGGAAGGTTATATCAGATTAGGTTTGGGTATCATTGTTTTGGTCATGATCATCATTATCCTTTATCGGTTTAATGCCGGTAAAAGCGACCGGCGGCAAACCTCACTGGAGATCATGAAGGAGCGCTATGAAAAGGGTGAGATTACTGAAGAGGAATATGATAAAGCCAGGAAAAGGCAGGGGAAATAGAAGCAGCTGTCACTTGCCGGTGAAATGCCGGCAAGTGACAGCGAAGTTTAGATACTGCCTTGAATAAGCTGTTTGATATCCTCAGTTTGACCTTTATGAAACCAGTCGACGATTCTGCTTCCGATAACAGCACCGTCACAACTGGTACTCAGTTCACGCGCCTGTTCAGGTGCTGAAACGCCGAAACCTGCTAACACAGGAGTCGTCGTCATTTGTTTTAAATTTTGCAGATAGGTATGGACATTATCACTGTGCGTCGCGCGAGCACCGGTTGTACCTTTGACCGACACGGCATAAAGGAAACCTTCTGTACGATGAGCGATATCGGTAAGCCGCTCATCCGGGCTTGTCATGGCAGCCAGTCGAATACTGGAAATGGCATAACGTTCAAGAACGTCCGTAACCAGCGCTTCTTCTTCCAATGGCAAATCTGGGGTGATGACACCATTCACCCCGGCATTTGCACAAGCTGCTGCAAACTTTCCCGGTCCAAACGTGAAGATTGGGTTTAAATAAGTCATCAAAATAACCGGAATTGACCGTTTTTCTTTAAAACTTTCCAGTGCCTCCAGAATACTTTGAAGTGTCGTACCATTTTGCAATGCCCGCTCGCCGGCATTCTGAATGGTTGGGCCATCTGCCACCGGGTCTGAGAAAGGGATACCGAGTTCAACAGCCGCCGCTCCGCATTCTTCAAGAAAGCTGAGCCGTTCTTCGAGGATATCGAGTCCGCCATCACCGGCCATAATGTATGGGACGATAATGTTTTCACCTGCTGATCGTTTGTTTTCCAGCGCTTGATCCAAAAATTGATTACGCATCGACATCCCCTCCCAATACATCTTTAACCGATTCAACATCTTTATCACCGCGGCCGGATAAGCAAATCACCAATGATTCTGTTTGATCCATTTTCTTAGCCAACTGCACCACATACGCCACAGCATGAGCACTTTCCAAGGCAGGAATAATCCCTTCAGTTTGCGATAGAAGCTTAAAGGCATCAATAGCTTCCTGATCCGTGACAGATGTATAGGTCACCCGGTTTGATTCATGAAGGTGGCTGTGCTCAGGGCCGACGCCTGGGTAATCAAGGCCTGCAGAAATTGAATGGGCTTCTTCAATCTGACCATGCTCATCCTGCAGCAAATGTGTCATCGTTCCATGCAAAATACCGATACTGCCGGCCGTTAGTGTTGCGGCATGCTTTTGTGTTTCGATGCCGCTCCCGCCGGCTTCCACGCCATAGATGTCCACATTTTCGTCCGCAATAAAGGGGTGAAACATGCCCATTGCATTACTGCCGCCGCCGATACAGGCGATAATTGCATCCGGCAGTTGCCCGGTTTCTTTCTGGTGCTGCTGTTTTGTTTCTTTTCCAATAACGGATTGAAAATCACGCACCATTTTTGGGAACGGGTGCGGTCCGACAACCGAACCGATAATATAGTGTGTATCTTCCACATGACTGACCCAGTAACGCAAGGCTTCATTAACGGCATCTTTCAATGTGCCGCTTCCCTGTGAGACACTGACAACCTTGGCGCCAAGCAATTCCATCCGGAAAACATTCAATTTCTGCCGGCGGATATCTTCTTCACCCATAAAAATGACACATTCCAGCCCAAGCAGTGCACAGACCGTTGCGGTTGCCACACCGTGCTGACCCGCACCCGTTTCAGCAACAACTTTCTTTTTGCCCATCCGGCGTGTTAAGAGTGCCTGACCAACCGTATTGTTAATTTTGTGGGCACCGGTATGATTCAAGTCTTCACGCTTCAGGTAAATCGAAGGGCCGCCCAGTTGATCAGTCAAATTTTTAGCATAATAAAGTGGTGTTTCCCGACCGACATAGTTTTTTAAATAATCATCGAGTTCCTCTTTAAAAGAAGGGTCGTTCATGGCTGCGTCGTAAGCTTCTTCGAGTTCAAGCAGTGCCGGCATCAATAGTTCGGGAACAAATCGTCCGCCGAAGTTTCCGTATCTTCCTGTCGCACTCGGAAATGTGTATGTGCTCATAGAATTATCCTTTCATTTTTGCATTTTTGATAAATTGATTAATTTTTTCAAGGTCTTTTGATCCATCTGTTTCAACGCCGCTCGATACATCCACCACGGCCGGCTTGCCAATCGAAATCGCTGATTGCACATTTTCAGGATTAAGTCCGCCGGCGAGAATCATTTTTTGCGGGTCGAGACCGGCGTCATTCAGCTGTGACCAGTCAAATGTCGTCCCATTGCCGCCCCGGTTTGGACCTTTAGGGCTGTCGATCAGATAGTAGTCACATGGGTAAGACCGTATTTCAGATGTGTCATGTTTTCCCATCCGAAACGCCTTGATGACAGGGTAGGGAAGTGATTCGGCAAAAGCCGCTGATTCATCACCATGCAGCTGGATGATGTCGAGCCCTGCTGTTTCGGCGGTCTGTATAATCGCTTCCTTAGTGTCATTAACAAATACACCGACTTTTTTGACTGATGACGGAATATATCTGCTGATGGCAGCTGCTTTTTCCGGTGTCAATTGACGTTTGCTTGGTGCAAAGACAAACCCGATGAAATCCGCGCCGGCCTTTGCAGCCTCCTGTGCTGCTTCAGTGGTAGTCATGCCGCAGATTTTAACGTACATTGGACCGAACTCCTTCCGCCAACGGGATTTTTAGCTCGCTGATTGTTTGCGACAAGTCGTCAGCACGCATTAGTGTTTCACCGACAAGAACGGCGCTTGCACCGTTTCTGGCAGCGAAAGCGACATTTTCCCGCGTTTTCATTCCACTTTCGCTGATCAGAATGGTGTCGGGATTTGTAACCATAGATGCCAGCAATCTGGTTGTGTTCAAATCGACTTCAAATGTTTTCAAGTTCCGGTTATTGATGCCGATAATATCAGCCCCTAAATCCAGAGCCGTTATCATTTCATCGTCATCATGAACTTCACAAAGGACATCAAGCACCTGCTCTTTTGCATATGCGTAAAGTTCACGCAACCTGGATGACGAGATAGCTGCGACGATTAATAGAATGATTGATGCTCCCGCCGATTTGGCATGGTCAATTTGTAGCTCATCTATGAAAAAGTCTTTACAGAGCAGCGGGACATCTACCGCTTCACGAACGGCACGCAGGTCATTCATTGATCCTTTAAAAAACGTTTCATCGGTCAGTACCGATATAGCTCCGGCGCCGTTTGCTGCATATAATTTTGCCTGACTGACTGGATCAACATCGAGGTCGATTGACCCTTTAGAGGGGGAGGCCCGTTTGATCTCTGCTATAATGTTCATGCGATCCGTATTATGAAAAGTTTGGGCAATGGATGGTGCTTTAACGGCTGCCACTGGAGCGTCAGGGACCGGCTGTTTATTCAGTTGTTCAACTTCTTTTTGCTTTTGCTGGACAATTTTATCTAAAATAGTCATGTTATATCGCCTCACTTGTGATTTCGCTGCTGTAATCGACCAAACGCTGCAATTTTTCCATGGCTGCACCGCTTTGAATGCTTTCTTCACCCTTTTGGATGGCGTCCTTAATCGACGTTGCTGCCCCGTTCGCAAATAAGCCAAGTCCGGCATTCAGCAGGACGGTATCGTAATAAGGGCTTTTCTTGCCGTTTAAGACATCCAGCAATATAGTGGCATTATCTTTTGCGTCGCCACCCCGGATTTCGTCGTTGTCATACACCGGTAAGTCAACTTCAGACGGATGAAGGGTAAAGGACGTGACTTTTCCTTCCTCCAACAGGGAAATATGGTTTTCGCCGGCAAGTGACGCTTCATCCATATAATCCGGGCCGTTGATGACCAGTGCGCGCTTTCGTCCGAGCTGATGCAATGTTTCAGCAAGTACTGGCAGCATATCCCGGCGATAAGATCCCAATAGCTGTGTGTCAAGATTGACCGGGTTTGTCAGTGGACCAATCAGATTAAAAATGGTTGGGATGCCTAAATTTTTCCGGACGGTCATGAACCGCTTCATTCCGGGAAGTACATGCGGCGCAAAGAGAAAGGCGATATTATTTTCCTGAATCATTTTCTCCACATGTTTTTTTGAAAAAGATAATGAGATGCCCAAATGCTCCAGCACATCAGCACTTCCTGTCTTGCTGGAAACGCTGCGATTCCCGTGTTTGGCAACTTTAACACCGGCACCCGCAAGGACAAACGCTGCCGTTGTGCTGATGTTGAAACTATGTGAGCCATCCCCGCCGGTGCCGCAGTTATCCATCACGTTTGTTAATGTGTCTGTTGTTTGACTGGATTGTGCCCGGATAACGTCAGCAAGTCCGGCGATTTCTTCAGGTGTTTCGCCCTTCGCTTTTAAAGCGGTCAGGAATGAGGCGAGTTCGCTTTCACTGATGTGATCCTCAAATGATGTTGCAGCAGCATCTTTCATTTCTTCTAAAGTCAGGTTTTCATGCGTCAGCAGTTTCTCAAGATAAAGCTTCATGGCAAAATCTCCTTTCACAAATTTTTTGTTTAAAAGTTACACTTCATGGGACACGTTATAGTCTTTGATGGCCATTAAGGATTTTGCTTTGTGCATTGTTTCGTTATATTCAGCTTCCGGATCTGAATCATGGACAATACCGGCACCGGCCTGTAAGTATGCGTAATTATCTTTTACAATGAGTGACCGGATTGCGAGCGCCATGTTCAAATTGTAATTGAAGCTGATGTATCCAATACCGCCACCGTATACACCCCGTTTAACATCTTCCAGGTCATTGATGATTTGCATGGCACGGGTTCTCGGTGATCCCGATACGGTTCCTGCTGGTAAGCATGCGGCCAGCGCATCAAGACTGGTAAAATGCTCAGCTAATTTTCCGTGGACTTCTGATACCATGTGCATCACGTGCTGATAATTTTCCACTTTCATATAGGTTGGCACATTGACACTATTGGTTTCGCAGACCTTGCCAAAATCATCACGGCTTAAGTCAACAAGCATTTCATGTTCAGAGGTTTCTTTTTTGTCTGCCAGCAGTTCGCTTCTTAAAGATTCATCCTCATGTTTTGTGCTGCCCCTGGGACGTGTGCCTGCAATCGGGTTTGTCATAATATCCCGTCCGCTTGTTTCAATCAGGCTTTCCGGTGATGCCCCCAACACGACGTAATCATCAAAATCAATATAAAACATGTAAGGAGATGGATTGGCCTTTCTCAGTTTCCGGTAAAACATGAAAGGATCATCTTCCATGACAGCTTTCATTCGCTGTGATAACACGACTTGATAGATATCGCCGCGATGGATATGACGTTTGGCGACTTCGACGTTGTGCATAAAGTGCTGTTTATCCATTTCAGGCTGGAATACAACATCTTTACCAGTCGATACATCAGCTGTCGGGAATGGGATTAATGCCTTTTTCAAGTGTGCCAGCCGTTCATCCAGGACGTATTCAGGCTGCTCATCCAGGTTTGTCGACACAAGGAATACTGACTCATCACTATGGTCATAAACAATAATGTTCTGATAAACCATTAAGTGAAAATCCGGCATGTCAATATCGTCAGGTAAATCTTCGCCAATGTTTTCATAGCTTCGGATGGCATCATAGCCGATGTATCCGACAGCACCGCCTAAAAATGGAAATGGCAGCCGGGAATCCAACTGAGGGAATTTGTTTTGAAAAACAGATAAAAAAGGTTCGTTTCGGTACTCGGTGGTTTTCTTCCCATGATGCAAAATGGTTGTTACATTGCCGGCGCCTGTGAATTCCTGATAAGGATCAGCACCAATAAAGGAATACTTGCCTTTTTCCTCATGCTGGATTGAGCTTTCCAATAAAAACTTTTTCCTGCCGTAGAGATTTTCGTATATCCCAATCGGCGTCAGTGTATCGGCATTCAGTTTGATGTACTTGTAGGGGAGTGTGTTCATCTGTTCAAACTCCTTTCATGTTCATTTGAATAAAAAAATCCTCTGCAAACACACATATAATTTGTGTTTGCAGAGGACGATTGCGACCGCGGTGCCACCTCTTTTGGAGATTCTCATAAATCCCCATCTTGTTCAGATACGGGAAAAATCTATTTCCTATATCCTATCCGTATAACGGCGGAATTCCGTGTTTCCGTACTGGCATTCAGGAAACCTCTTGTAAGTCCATTCAGCCATCATTCACGTACCGGTATCGCACCATCACCGGCTCTCTTGGACGCTTCACGAAAGCTTACTTCTCTTACTCAGGCGATTTATCGTTATTTTAGTTTTGTGACATACAAAAGGGTCCCCCATCCGAAAAGGACGAGGAACCCGTGGTACCACCTTTATTAGCTGAAAAACAGCTCACTTTGGTCATATCAAGCGATCATGCTTAATAGGTGTCTCGTGTAACGATGAGACCTGATCGCCAAAGCCTACTGCACAAATTGGTTCGGTCTGGAAGCTCAGAAGTCCATTCATCTGCCCGACACACCGGTTCACACCCGCCACCGGCTCTCTTGAGTGAAAAAGACAGATTACTAATCTTCATCATGGCTCAGTTCGAAATTTAATTATTGTCATTCATAATAGTGCTGTTTTCGCTTGCTGTCAAGTGGTTTTTGAAAAATTATTAAATAATGCTGTCTCAAACATGCTGTCATATGCTATTTTAGATATATACATTTTTTTATAAAGCAAGTTCAAAAAGTCCGGTAACAATGACACATCGAATAGTGCGGGCTTTGCGATAGGATATCGCGACTTAGCCTGCCTGTCCTTGTTACCCTCCTTTTTTGAACACACATTAAGAGAGGGAGTTCTGGAACATGCCAAAGAAAAAGGTTGGAATTATTTTTGGCGGGAAATCTGCTGAGCATGAAGTGTCATTGCAATCAGCTAAAAATATTGTTGATGCGATTGATAAAGATAAATATGAGGTTGTTTTAATCGGGATTGATAAACAGGGGAAGTGGCATATCAATGATCAATCGTCCTATCTGATTAATGCGGAAAATCCGAAATTGATTCAATTGAATAAATCGAATGAGGCAGTTGCTATCGTACCGGGTGAAACGGATCATCAGCTAGTCAAGGCGGCAGATGCCAGTTTGCTTGACCAGTTGGATGCGGTGTTTCCAATTGTTCATGGCACATTAGGTGAGGATGGCAGCCTGCAGGGAATGATGCAGATTGCGAATTTGCCGTTTGTCGGAACCAGTGTACTGGGGTCTGCCATTTGTATGGATAAGGATATTGCCAAACGACTGCTGAAGGCCGCGGGTATTCAAGTGGCAAATGGATTGGCATTTTCACGTGCAGAACGGGGTCAGATTGATTTTGCCTCGGTAAAAAAGCAGGTGGGTGCGCCAATGTTTGTCAAACCTGCAAATCAAGGGTCCTCTGTCGGGGTGAGTAAGGTATCAACGGAAGAAACGTTTGATAAAGCGATCGATCAGGCATTTCAGTATGATCGAAAAGTGGTTATAGAGGAGACACTTAAAGGCCGGGAAATCGAGTGTGCTGTATTGGGGAATGATGAACCGAAATCTTCAGTGCCGGGCGAAATTTTACCGCAAACTGAATTCTACTCATATGAATCCAAATATATTGACGAAACCGGGGCAGAGCTGGAAATGCCTGCTGAATTGTCAAATGAGGATACTGAAAAACTGAAAAAAACAGCTGTGGAAGCTTTCAAAACGCTTGAATGTGAAGGGCTGGCCCGTGTTGATTTTTTCTTGACTGAAGATGGGGAAGTTTATGTGAATGAGGTTAATACACTTCCAGGATTTACCCGAATCAGTATGTATCCGAAATTGTGGGAACTCAGCGGTGTTTCTTATCCGGAGTTAATTGATCGTTTGATTGAATTGGCTATTGAGCGCCACCAGCAAAACAGTTCCTTGAAAAGTGCTGTATGGGATGAGGGATAGGTGCTGAAGATCAGCGGAAACGTGTCGTGAATCAGCAGAAGAAGCAAAGTATCAGCAGGAGAGCGGATGAATCAACAGAAGAGCGGGTAAATCAGCAGAAGAAAAGAAATATCAACAGAAGAGCGGATAAATCAACAGAAGAGCAGAAATATCAACGGAAGAGCAGAAATATCAGCAGTAGAAAAGAAATATCAACAGAAGCGCATATGCATCAGCACAAAAAGGCTGCTCCTTTATGGAACAGCCTTTTCCTATCCTTTGAATGTGGTGAATTTCTCCGCAGCGGGTATACGGTCTTTTTTGGCAGGTTTTTCATCAAAATAGCCAAGATGCAGGAAGCCGACGATTTTTTCATTTTCTCCGACGTTCAGAATTTCTTTGACTTGTGAATCATAAATGTGTGAATTGGTTTTCCAGACGACGCCAAGTTGCTGTTCCCAGGCAAGCAGCCAAAAGTTCTGGATCATGCTGGCGGTTGCCCCGAAGTTTTCATCCCATTGCTTCGTGCTCTTGGGTTCATCCATCACGACAATAAGAAAGGCGGTTGGCTCTCTGAGATATTCCAGGCGGTTTTGCTGTCTTTCTTCCGGATAGGTGGCCGCAACTTGTTGCGCAAAGCTTTCGGTTTGAAACGGTCCAACGAAAATGAAGCGCCAAGGCTGACGAACGCCATGTGTGGGTGCCCAGACGGCATCTGCCAAGAGTTCCTTTACTGTTTCCTCGGTAACAGGTTTATGATTATAGTGTTTTTTGACAGAACGACGGTCACGGATCACCTTTTGCAGTGCGGTTGGCTGTTTTGTCAGTTCCATTTGATGTCCTCCCACATTCGTATTATATAAAATATATGCGGATAATTGATAATTATTTTCAATTACATTTGTAGCCATATTGTAGCTCATAAAGCATAAAAAAGCAAAATGAATAAATTTTTAAAAAGGGTCTTGATATGTGAAATTAATCACGTATAATGGGTGAGGAAGTTGGATTAAAAACCAAGTATTGTTAAATTGTATGTGAAATAATTCACAAATATAGGGGGGGAGAAAAATGAAATCGTTTCTAAATCAAAAAGGGGTTTCGTTGTCTATTCGAGAATATGTCATTACGGCATTAAGTTATATGGCACTGGGGTTGTTCTCGTCTTTAATCATTGGTCTTATTATCCAGACAATCGGGGAGCAGGCGGTTGCTTTGGGATTTGACAATCTCGAATTTATGGTTGAAATGGGCGGCTATGCCATGGAAACCAAAATCATGGGCGGTGCTATTGGTGTAGCGATTGCCTATGGCTTGAAGGCACCACCGCTTGTCCTTTTTTCAGCACTTTTTGCCGGAGCATTCGGAGCTGAACTTGGCGGACCTGCCGGGAGCTATGTGACAGCGTTGTTTGCAACAGAATTTGGGAAAATTGTCTATAAAACGACGCGTGTGGATATTATTGTAACGCCATTTGTGACCATCTTCATCGGTTTTGTAGTCGGAACGTTTATTGGCCCGCCGATTAACACATTTATGGTCTGGTTTGGCGAGATTATTAACTGGTCAACCGAACAGCAGCCGTTTATCATGGGAATTCTAGTTGCGGTTTTGATGGGATGGGCATTGACGGCTCCAATATCCAGTCTTGCTATTGCCATCATGCTTTCGATTGACGGGTTGGCTGCTGGAGCGGCAACGATTGGATGTGCGGCGCAGATGATGGGCTTTGCAGCATCCAGTTACCGTGATAATGGGTTTGGCGGATTGCTGGCACAAGGAATTGGCACATCGATGCTGCAAATCGCAAATATATTGAAAAAGCCAATTATTATTGTCCCACCGACTATTGCCGGAGCTCTTTTAGCACCATTTGCGACCGTCTGGCTTGGGCTAACGAATAATGAGCTTGGTGCCGGTATGGGAACAAGCGGGCTGGTCGGCCAAATTATGACCTTTGAATCGATGGGCTTCTCATGGGATGTTTTTTGGTCGATGATGGTTCTGCATGTTGTTGCACCGGCAATCATCAGTCTTGTGATTGCTGAATGGTTCCGGAAAAAAGGCTGGATCAAGCCGGGCGATATGACAATTGAATATGAATAATAAAGTCGCCTGCGTATGTATTTTGTCACATGATCGTTAAAGGTTCTCTGTTATACTGGTGGCAAAAGCTATACATTTTTTCAGTAGAAAGGAAGATGTGTGATGGATCAGTTTATGGAGCGGGCAGTTGAGCTTGCGACGGAGAACGTCCGAGATGGCGGGGAGCCTTTTGGTGCCGTCCTCGTAAAAAATGATAAACAGGTGACCGAGGGTGTCAATGAACTGCATAGTCGGTTTGATATTACGGCACATGCAGAAATTCAGGCAATGCGAAAGGCACAAAAGATGATGCATTCACATGTGTTACAGGGGTATACGATGTACGCCAGTGGTGAGCCGTGTCCAATGTGTCTGACAGCGATGTACTTTGCGGGTATTGAGACGATTTATTATTGTGCTACATCTGAGGATGCAGTTGATGCAGGCTTAGGTAAGGCGAAAAATATTTACGAGGAATTACAGAAATCGAAAGACGGTCGCTCAATCGAAATGATTCATATGCCATTAAAGGATGCCCAGGAGGATCCGATGCAGCTATGGAAGGAACGCTCCTAGGAGCCTTGGACAGAAGTATGCCGTAATTTATGTAAAATAATGTATATTCGATAATTGATTAAAATTGCTTTAAATATGCTTTGGATGAAATCGCCTAATACCCTTTCAATGCAGGGTTTATAAGGTTTTAACCATTAGAAAAGCACTCTTTTAATGTACAATGTTTTTGAGAGAAAAACAAACCAACGAAGAGTGCTTTGAATTTCATTGTACCTTATTTGTTTAAAAAACGCCACAGTTTAGCCACTCTTCGTTGAATCTCAAAACGAGGAGAGATTAAATGGCACAACGAAACCCCGATGCCCCTAATCAGATTGTTCTTTTCCAGGAATTATTACAGGACAAGATTGAACATAAGCCACATGCTGCCCGGTTCTTTTCGTACTTGGCAGAGGAGTTGGATCTGACCTACTATGAACGCTTACGAATGGGGCGCCACCTACACCCGCCGTATCGTAACGGCTGTTATTTTTTACGCCCATGTACCATGGACATTATGCAGCTCAGAAGATCTGTCGTTTGCCGAGGACAGTATTGGCGCACAGTGGATATATCCGGCATGCGTATGCCAAGTTATAAACAGTAGAACGAACGATAGATGCTCTTTGGCTGAAGTGGACCGCCTTTTCATTTCAAGTCATTGGAATCTGTGAAGGTTGTCCCTGATTGGCCGACAACGCATGCATATTGATGGTACAAAAGTCAAAAGCCAATGCCTCGAAGCCAGCACTGAGGATAAATTTATTTTCATATTCACTTGTTTCTTTGAAATTCACTATATTAAACACTGAATATTCGGAAATTATTTTTCTCCTATTTTACCAAAAAAGAGAAGCCGAATTTTCAGGGGATAATTTTTTGAAAACTTTACACAAATAGATTTCTTTGCTTGGCATCACATCCTTTGCTAATATGAATCTATCAGGTGAACCGCACTGTATAGGTTTACCATTTCGTTATATCCTCGTCTGGTTAGTCGTTTTGTTCTGATGGTCTCTAACAGATTTGAGGATATTTCTTTTGCCGTCTTTTTGACACGCTTAAGTATGTTTGAGCCATTTTCAAATAGCTGCATCAAAATATCCGTTATTTGTGTCAAAAGATAATGGTTCTTCATGGCCGTGTAATCATGGCTTGATGCATGTCGATTATGATATTCGGAATATGCTTTTTGTCTGTTGAAACCTTCATTTTCAATCTTCCAGCGGCTTCTGCCTGCATTAGAGAAGCTTTCGACAGTTTTTATCCGTGATTTTGATATCGGTCAAAAACATGAAACGCTTTTGGCCATCTGCCGTTTGATCGTACCTTCCAATACATGAATGTCCCAATCATTATACGCAATGTGATTAACCCAACGAATCTTGTCCTGCTGCCCTTTCCATTAGTCTCTTCATCTTATCCAACGCATGAAACTCTTCACTGATGCTTTTGATGCGGTCTTCTTTAAAGCGTAACAGGAACTTCCAATGGTTGTTATGACAGGTTTTAAATACGTTCTCACATGCATACAGACTATCGGCAATAATGCAGATTGGCAGCCTCTTAAATGTTTGATTTAATCGGGAAGCCATACGATAAAACGCATTTAATTCACAGTCCTGTTTGGGACCTCTTCTGACTTCATCTCAATAAACTCGGAATCAACACTGAAAACCCATATTGCCAACACCAGTTTCGCCTCCAGGACATGATGCATGTAAACAGTCTTTCGACATTCCCTTCTTCGTTCTTTGTATTTCCCGCCTCAAGCATGATCGCAATGCTTCTGATTGAAACGTGAATAACCCGGTCCATCAAAATTAATAAATCGCCCCAATTACTTGCCGCCAATACGGCCATCTCAAAACCACCTCTTTTCAATAACTCCCTGATCATATAAGTCCGTATGTTACGCAGTTCATCCGGTTCCAGCGCGAGAGGAGTCATTGATGGTGTCGTAATGTGGTAATTCCTCCAAGGTTTCAATGTTCAACGCCTTTTTGATGTTGACAATACATTCATCTTTGTTGAATTGATTCGTCATCGATCGCATGCTTTTTCAGTCACATACATTTCAGGATGATCATGAAAAGAAGGATATCGCACCCATAATCGATATAGCTTTGATGGCGTGGATCAGAGACATGTTTCATTATGTTTTGCAAATCTTTAAAAAAGTGTTTCCTGAATTTCATGAGCTCGAAAAAATAATTTTCACCTTTTTCCATGTTTCTTTTTATTTTTCTCGTTACCATCTTAAAATCCCCCTAAAATATGCGGTATAATAGGCTTTCTCGTAATTATATTATACCATGTTTTTCCATATTTTAGGTCGTATTAGCTCGAAAAATTTTTACTCTTCAGTGCTGCCTCGAAGCACAAAGCGATGAGTTATGAGCACCTGACAAAGAAAATCGATCGCCAAACAAACGATATGGAAGCATTATATGACGTTATTAAACCATACATAGATGAAGTGGAGCAGATGCCGGACCATAAGCTGAAAGCTTGTATACATGAACAGGCGGAGCAAGTGCAGCGTCTTTTGCGGAAACAGCATCAATCAGAATTACAACAAAAGGAACAGCAGGTATTCAACCTCGATTCAGAGGTAGAGGAAACCGAAACGAAGCGTGTTACGATGAGAAGTGTAAAATCAGTTGCCCTGTTTTAAATGATGTGCCAGCGAATCATTTGAACTGACAGGGATGTCTTTGAACGAACGTCGCATTTACACAGGATCGAATTCACACGATGGAAACAGGCAAAACAACACTGGAGCAAAGTGGCAAGGAAAATGGGAATAAAAAGATCCCACCAGGAAAACAAATCAATTTTACAGATCCAGATTCAAGTATCATGCTTACGAAACACCATGGTGTGCAGCAATGTTACAACCATCTCGCCTGGGTTGATGTCAAAGCGCATATTATCCTTGGTGCACATACAAGCAACAATGCTTCCGATCAACTTGGGTTACAACCAACGTTGGAACATGCGGAAAAAATGTGCGGCTCGTTAAAAGACATACAAGCCGGCGCCGATGCCGGTTTTTTCTCAGCCAATAATATTGCTTTCATGAGAAGGAAAGGGACGGACTTTTATGCCTCGTACGCCGTAGCGAAATCCCCGTATGCCAAGGATAAGTTTGCGTATGATGCACAGAGTGATACCTACACATGCCCAGAGGGCCAGATGCTTTCACGGCAGAAAACAAAGAAATCAGGAAAGATTGGAGGAATACAGCAATAAAGAAGCCTGCCAGTCCTGCCCGCTTTAGCCCCGCACTGTACGAAAGCAAAGACGGTATTCGGAAAATAGAAAGGGATATGGAAAATGACCCTATCAGGGAAGAAGCGAAAGCGAAGGCTGACAGTGAGAAAGGTAAAGAAATTCTGAAACAGAGAAAAAGCGTCCCGGAACCTGTATGGGGCAACATTCAAGTGCAGGATGAGTGGAAACAGATGCATGGACGTGGGATGGACAATGCTTCACGTGAATTCAAATTGCACTGCGTCATGCACAATATCCGGAAAATCGTGAAAGTCTACTTTAACAGTCCGTCGTATCATGAAACGTCCACCAGAGGAACAATTATACAAGGATTACCGGCTAATAAAGCAGACTTAATGAGAGGAGGTGAATAACGTTTCGCTCAAGAAATTAAAAAATAACATAGTGAAGCTTATTTGGTGTGCCTTTTTTAAATGTCCTCTAATTCTTACATTAAACAAGCCAAAATGAAAACCCGGGCGTTTTTTTAAAGAAAACTTTTGTCCAAGACTCCTAGCCAATGAACCATCACAGATATTATGATAGGGTAAAGCAAGCTGGATTATACAGAAGGGAGCGTCGTGATGAACAGTCTAATCGAAAAAGCTTTACATCATGCGGACGATCATAGCACTATAGAACAGGCAAAGCGGATAGCGGGCGGATCAATCAATGAAAGCTATTTCGCGAAAACCAATAACGGACAATACTTCATTAAATATCATTCAGACGCTCCGGATCGCTTTTTTGAACTGGAAGCAAAAGGTCTGGATCTGATCAGGGAAACCAATTCGATTGCGGTGCCCAATGTATTTGCATTTTCTGATGAAAAACAGAATGCATTTCTCGTTATGGAGTGGGTGGAAGGCACACGAGCGGCGGATACTGACTGGAAATTAGGTGATGCGATTGCTGAAATGCATCACGCCTCAGGTGAGAAGCATGGTTTCGATTATCATACCTTTATTGGATCGCTGCCGCAGCCGAATGGGTTATTTTCAAGCTGGCTTGAGTATTACCGGGATCGCCGGCTTGGGGCTCAATTACAGCTGGGAATCGATCGGGGCATGATGCCAGGCAAACGGCGTGACCGGATGGAAACATTACTGGAAAAGCTGGATAAATGGGTGCCGGCCAATGTGGAGCCATCCTATCTGCATGGTGATTTGTGGGGTGGCAACTGGCTGGCGGGACCCGGTGGTGAACCAAATGTCATTGATCCGTCATTCCTTTATGGCGATCGTCACTTTGAATTGGCCTTTACCGAAGTATTTGGCGGCTATTCCAATGAATTTTACCGGGCTTATCAGGAGCGGTTTCCGTTGTCACCGGATTATGAAGACATCAAACCGCTGTATCAGCTGTATTACTTGCTCGCTCACTTGAACATGTTTGGTGAACCATACGGGCGGTCTGTGGACACGATTTTAAAAAGGTATGTTGGCTGACGCCTTTGACACAATTTCGTCATAAAACATGCTGTAGATGTGCTGAATCTCACAATTTCTCCCTATGCTGAATCATGTATGATAGAGATACATGATACGATTGGTGGGATAATCCATGACATTTTATGAATTTCTCGTTTTTATACATGTGTTTTCAGCCATATTAGGTTTGGGCCCTGGGTTTATTATGATTTTTGTTGTAACCGGAGCTGAAACGATGACCGAATTGAGACATGCTTTTCTCATCCGGAACCGGCTGCATATTTTTGTGATGGTTGGCGGGACAATGCTTTTGATAACCGGTCTTTGGATGGGAGCACTGAATACTGCCCTGTTCAGCCAGGGCTGGTATGTGTTGAGTCTGACATTATTCCTGATTGCGCTTGCTTTTGGCCCGATCGTTTTGTCGCCACGGTCGAAGCCGGTCAAACAATTGCTTAAGGAGCACCAGGGAGATGATATACCTGATGAATATTATGTGCTGTCGAAAAAACTCTTTTTCTATGAACGGATTGAAAATGTCATTTTTCTGATTGTGATTGCCTTAATGATTTTAAAACCTTTTTAATCAAGTGTTTTGTTAAAAAATCTGATAGTTCCACCCTCGCCTGTCTTTTTCATTGTTATAATAATAGAGAAGGGTGGGGTGGAAATGAAAAAATGGTCGGATAGTATTGAAATTGATGCGCCGATTGAACATGTCTGGAAACTGTTTGATGGTTCGCTGGAGGATATGCAAAAAATCATGCCGAACGTGATAGCACATGAACCGGTAAGCGTTACAGATGATGGTGTCGGCAGCATTTATCGGCAGAAGTTTCGGGAAGGGAAGAGGGTAGAGGAATACGAAGTGGAAACATTCGTTTATGAGAATCAGCCTGATTATAAAGAAATGAAGGTCGGTTTTACACTTGCCAATACATTTCGGATTACAGCCTATTATGAGCTGCAAAAGTTAGGTGATCATAAAACGTATTTCCACTACGAGACAACCAATCAGCCGTTAAAATGGTATTTTAAAATTCTAGTGAAACTGGCCGGCAGCAACAAGATTGTCACGCAATTTATGAGCCGAGTCAAAAATGCGGCTGAAGAAGAATATAAACAGGCAAATACATAAGAAAGGCGCACATGCCCGGATGTGCGCCTTTTCAATCGTCTAATATTACCTCAAATACTCTTCAAGTGTGATCGCCTGTTCCATGATGTCAGTCGCCGCTTTTTCGCCAACGTACCGCAGATGCCATGGTTCGTACTGGTACTGGGTAATGTCTTCCTTGCCTTCCGGATAACGGATGATAAAGCCATATTCGGCTGCATGCTGCTCGAGCCACTGACCTTCATCGGTTTCACCAAATTCCTCCGTTAACCGAAAATCAACATCCGGACTGGTGACATCCATCGTTAAACCGGTCTGATGCTCGCTTTCCCCGGGCCGTGCACTGAAGTTATTGGCAGCTTCCTCGCCGTGTTCCTGAACATTGGAAGCAAAAATGGCATCCTGTCTGTCGAACGAACGGTACCCGGACTGGGCGAATAGTTCAAGCCCTTCTTCATCGGCAGCTTCAAACATATTTTCCAGAGCTGTGGCCGCTACTTGCCGCATCTGTTTTTTTGGTAAAAAATCCTCAAACGGAAACCGGACATCCGGTACAACGAGATTTACAGGTTCAAATCCATCCGGCAGTGAATTTTCTTTATTGATGAGTGACAGGATTTCGTGTGGATTGCTGACTATATTTGAATGATCATTGTCAGGCTTTTCAAGTTCTGAGCCTGGCTTAATTGTCGTGTTATTTTCGAGTGTTTCGTTTAGTGAACTACGCGTGTCATCATCAAAAATTCCCGTGACAGGCAGTGATTCCTGCTGCATTTGATAATCTGTAACAGCCCACGTCGTCATGCTATCATACGTTCCATTTGGATCGATGGAATAATCTATTTTATGCAAGGCTTCCTGCAGGGATTGGACAGCATCCCCTGTATCATTTTTCTGCAGGTGTTCTTGGGGTAATTGTAATTGGTTATGTGCTGGTTCTGTTTTATCTTGATTATCTGATTGATTGGTTGGTGCGGGCTCAGTGGTTTGCTGATCTTCTGAAGCACTATCACTGCAGGCTGTGATCAGAAAAAGTATGGCAAACAGCACTGTAGCAACTGTGAAGCTTTTCTTGAACATCCAATTCTCTCCCCATCATACGATTTACTTATCCTATCTATGATAACACGTCATGTTTGAGGTGGTCTATGGCAATTCGAGGATGCCTGCTCAGCAGCTGCACGGAATAATCAAACGTTTGTTGAAGTAAACGGTGACAACGCTAAAAGCCAGTTCCTCTGCGCAGAACCTGGCCTTCAAATCGTTATCCTCTTGCTTCATACAACTGACAAATTTCGATTATCACATTGGTGGCCTTTTCCATATTATCAACCGAAATGTATTCATATTTCCCGTGAAAGTTCTCGCCGCCAGTGAAGATATTTGGTGTCGGCAGGCCTTTGTATGAAAGTTGTGAACCATCAGTACCACCGCGGACAGGTTTGACAAGTGGCTTAATTTCAAGGTTTTCCATTGCCTGGTACGCGATATCCACGATTTCTTTGACCGGCTCGATTTTTTCACGCATGTTATAATATTGGTCTTTCATATCAATTTCGGCTGATCCCTCACCATATTTGACATTAATCTCATTGATAAATTGACGCATTGTTTCTTTTCTTGCTTCAAAGTTATCTTTGTCAAAATCCCGGATGATATAGGATATGACGGTTTCTTCCACATCACCGCTGATTGATATTAAATGATAAAACCCTTCATATTTCTCTGTGTGCTCGGGTGCTTCCTGCTCTGGGACTTTGCTGATAAATTCGGCAGCCATTTTGCCGGCATTCACCATTTTATTTTTGGCTGTTCCCGGATGGACACTGTTGCCATGAAAAGTGATTGTGGCACTAGCGGCATTAAAGCTTTCATACTGCAGTTCACCAAGCGGTCCGCCATCCATTGTATAAGCGTATTTGGCAGCGAAACGATCAACATCAAATTTATGCGGGCCACGGCCGATCTCTTCATCCGGCGTAAAAGCGACGCGGATTTTCCCATGTTTGATTTCCGGATGGTCGATGAGGTGAGCCATTGCGGTCATAATTTCCGTTATACCAGCTTTGTCATCGGCACCAAGCAAGGTTGTCCCGTCTGTTGTGATAAGCGTATGGCCTTTATAACTTGGCAGCTCCGGGAAGTCACTTGCTGACAAGACAACGCCTTTATCGTTGTTTAAAGTCAAATCATTGCCATCAAAATTTTCCACGACTTGTGGTTTTACGTTTTTGCCGGTAAAGTCAGTAGCTGTATCAACATGGGCCAAAAAGCCAATGGTCGGAATGTCTTTTTCCGTGTTGGCCGGAAGTGTCGCCATACAATAGCCGTTGTCATCAATTGAAACATCCTCCATACCGATTTTCTTTAATTCATCCACAAGCAGGTTGGCTAATTCCAGTTGTCCCGGTGTGGAAGGAGTTGATTCATTAGCCTTATTTGATTGCGTATCGATTTTAGCGTAGCGTGTGAAACGTTCGATCAAATCTTTTTTCATTATGTCGTCATCTCCTTTACCCATCCATTTTACCATTTTTACTGTCTGAAAATGAAGATTAACTCGTGCTGTTCATTGGCTTTTCCATCAGTTAGAATAAGAAGTGAAAACAATGAACGGGAATGGCGATAAATTTTAACTTGGAGGGTTTTAAATGTCTGTTGTGGTGAGTGCTGAATGGCTGAATGAACAATTGGAAAAGGCCTCTGACAAAACGGTGGTAGTGGATACACGTTTTCAACTGCAGGATGAGGATGCCGGCAGAAAAGCATATTTGGAAGGCCATATTCCGCAAGCGGTTTACTTGGATTTAAACAAAGATTTATCTGAAAAGCCAGCTAAACATGGCGGCAGTCATCCATTGCCTGATATGGAGATGTTTGCTGCCAAAATAGGCAACATCGGCATTGATCATGATAAAACGGTCGTTATTTATGATCAGCAGAATGATATGTTCGCCGCACGCCTCTGGTGGCTCTTGCAATACATGGGTCATGAAGATGTTCATTTACTTGATGGCGGTCTTGATCAATGGGTGAAATCAGGTTATACCGTCACAACAGAAATGCCGGCCCTTGAAGCGAAGGGATTTAAACCAGCATTTCAGGAAAATGACGTTGCAGATATTGAGGAAGTCATGGACAAACTGCAGAATCAGGCAGCTGCGTTAATTGATTCACGCTCAAGAGACCGCTATCTTGGTAAAACCGAACCACTTTATAAAAAGGCCGGTCATATTCCTGGTGCTAAAAATTTCTTTTGGAAGAATGTTTTCGACACAGATGGAAAATGGAAAGGAACTGCAGAAATCGAAAAAAACTTTGATGCTTTATCCAAAGATGACGAGATTATCGTGTCGTGTGGATCCGGTGTTTCCGCATGTCCAAACATCCTTGCATTGAAGTCGGCCGGTTACGAAAATGTGAAACTTTATCCCGGCAGTTTCAGTGACTGGATTTCCTATGATGACAATAAAGTTGAGACAAAGGAAGAATGATCATGAACAAAAAACGCTGTGCCTGGGTAACAGATGACCCAATCTATATTGAATACCATGATCATGAGTGGGGAAGGCCGACCCATGATGATCAGAAATTATTTGAAATGCTTTCTCTGGAAGGTGCGCAGGCAGGTCTGAGTTGGATTACAATCCTTAAGCGCAGGGAAGGCTACCGGAAAGCATTTGATAATTTTGATCCTGAAAAAATCGCTCATTACGATAGTGATAAGATTCATAAACTGATTCAGGACAAGAATATTATCCGGAACAGACGTAAAATTGAATCCGTCATCACCAATGCCATGGCCGTATTGAGGATTCAGCGGGAATTCGGCAGCTTTGATGCATATATCTGGCAATTTGTCGGTGGAGAGCCAATTGGAAATGACTGGTCCGAGCATGCTGAGGTTCCCACGTCTACCAAAGAATCCGAACAAATGAGCAAAGACCTGAAAAAACGCGGCTTTAAATTTGTCGGACCAACGATATGCTATGCATTCATGCAGGCAACAGGAATGGTCAATGATCATACAAAAGATTGTTTTCTCGGGGGCCATGAAGTCTGACCCCCTTGTCCCGTTCTGCACAAAAACCCCTCCCTGTATAAACAGGAAGGGGGATTTCAGCTTTGTTCGAGCAATGTTTATTCATTCATGGCTTCTTCAACCGAAACATAATCGAATTCTAAGTCGCGGGCAACGGCTTCATAGGTGACTTTTCCACCTGCGACATTGACACCGGTGCTGATTGCCGGATTATCCTGAATCGCTTTAGCCAATCCTTTTTTAGCAATCTGTACCGCATATGGGACGGTCACGTTGGTTAAGCCGACAGTTGCTGTACGTGGCACGGCACCTGGGATGTTGGCCACAGCGTAATGCAGGACGTCGTGTTTAGTGTAGATTGGATCATCGTGTGTTGTTGGATGATCGACCGTTTCAAAGTTTCCGCCTTGGTCAATGGCAACATCAACAATAACCGAACCTGGCTGCATGCTCTTAACCATTTCTTCTGATACCAGCTTAGGCGCTTTGGCCCCTGGAATGAGTACCGATCCAATGACGAGATCTGACGCCTTTACCGCTTCGGCAATGTTAAACGGATTGGACATGAGTGTTTGCACACTGGATCCGAACATTTCGTCCAATTCACGCAAGCGGGCCGGATTCAGGTCAAGGATGTTCACTTGTGCGCCAAGTCCTGCTGCGATTTTTGCCGCATTCGCACCAACAACACCACCGCCAATCACGGTTACCGTACCGCGTTTAACACCTGGAATACCATTGAGAACGATCCCTTTACCGCCCTCCAATTTTTCCAGATAACGTGTTCCGATTTGGGTTGCCATTTTTCCGGCAACTTCACTCATTGGTGTCAGCAATGGCAATGTACCGTTCGTTGTAATGGTTTCATAGGCGATAGCTGTGACGCCATTTTCAACAAATGCTTTTGCCAGCTCAGGTTCAGCAGCCAAGTGAAGATATGTGAACACGATGAGCCCTTTGCGGAAGTATTTATACTCAGATGGCAATGGCTCTTTCACTTTCATGATCATATCTGCTTTTTCCCAAACATCTGAAGCGTTTTCAGAAATGTCAGCACCAGAAGCTTTGTACTCTTCATCTGTAAAACTGCTGCCAAGTCCGGCACCTTTTTCAACAATAACTGTTTGCCCGGCATTGACTAAATTATCCACACCAGCTGGCGTCATGGCAACTCGGTTCTCATTGTTCTTTATTTCCTTTGGCACCCCAATAATCATATATACCATCTCCTTGATAGCAAGTTTATATCTCTATCATACGCGTTTTGTATCGCATAAACTTCATTAAATAAAATAAAAGTTATAGGCGTTGTTTGTGTTTTTACACAAATAATGCCTATGTCAATTCATTGATGACGAGGTCAAGATAGACGGCTGTTTTTTGGCTGGGATCATTCAGGTCAAACTCGGCGATTTCACGAATTCGCTTTAAACGATAATTCATTGTATTGGAATGAATGAAAAGTTTTCTCGCTGCTTCTGTTGTATTGGAGTCTGTTTGCAGATAGACATACAGTGTCGGCAATAATGATGTATGGTTTTGCGCATCATAGGCACGAAGCCGTTCAACATACGGATTGGTATAGCCGATCTGGTTTCTGATCGTGGCTAAATCATCAGCGAATTCATAAACGCCCAGATCTTCATAAGCGATTAGATGGTCCAGTTTGTTTGGGAATTTATGTTTCACCTCTGTAACTTTCAGAGCTTGTTTGTATGAATCTTTTATATGACTGGGAGATTCATAGACAAAACCTGATGTGCCACGGATGCCGTTGATTTGAAACTGAGCATTGATTTTATCAATAAACTGCCGGATAAAATCCTGTACAGCCTTTGTAGCATGTTCACCCTTGTTCACACGGGTAATCATAATGAAATCATTGTCATCAAACAGCCGGAAAAGGACCTGAACCCTCACTTGAGTTTCCACTAAATAATAAGCGTGTATTTTCATGCGTTCTGTAACCTGGTTGGGGAATTGAATGATGGCCACCGCCAATTTGCCGTCCAGGTTTATGTTGTACTGTTCGGCTTTCCGTAAAATATGACCATCTTCCGTCAGATCCCCTGTCAGGAGCTGCCAGAAAAAATCATTATGGCCTTGCTCGGATGTTTCTTTTGCCTGGTGCCGTTTCAGCAGGAGCTTCTTAACTTGCAAGGCGGCTTCTTTCAAGGATTGCAGCTCTTTTTCGTTAAGTTGTTTATCGGCTGTATGTGCCCAGATAAAGCCGAGGATTTCATTCTTTTTCCGGATGGAAACGGCAACACGATTGCTAAGCCCGATCTCGTCTATTTCAGGGATGATAACCGGATCATCATTGTCGATCAGTTTAGGCATAACACCCTTTTTCCAAAGCCCATTAAGCACTTTATCCGGAACTTTCCGGTTCATAATTGTCGAAATTCGAGCCTCATCAATGTTTTCGCTATGTTTGCTGTAAGAGACAACATGATGGTGGGAGTCTTCTATGGTTATCGGGCATTCAAAAACTTCCGCGATATAATCGGCCAGATTTTCCGGTGAATCAATGATATCATTTAAATGTTGTTTAAATTGCCCCGGATGGTTTAAAATATTATTCATGTTTCCCTTCCTCTATCTACTAGTCTACTAGTTTGATTTCATGATAAAAACGTAACGATTTGTGTAAAAGAACGAATTGCTTACTTTATATTTTAGCTGATAGACAAAATGATTTAAACTATTATCTGCTACACTTATTTGAAGAGGCATCTAAGGGGGAAAAATACAGATGAAAAAAATCCTGAGAATTGGAAGCGCTTTTATCGGAATCATTGTCGGGGCAGGTCTTGCGTCCGGACAGGAAATCTTACAGTACTTTACCAGTTTTGGCTTATGGGGTATTGCCGGGGCGGTTGTGACAACTGCTTTGTTCGCATATGTCGGCATGATGCTCGTATGGCTGGGCAGCCGGGCGAAGAACCCATCGCATAAAGAGGTGATTTATGGCGTCAGCGGACGTTTTCTTGGCTTGGTCATTGATTATATTCTGATTTTCACTTTATTTGGTGTCGGTGTTGTCATGGTTGCCGGGGCCGGTTCCAATCTTAATCAGCAGTTTGACATACCGGTTGTTGTCGGGACAACTTTAATGCTGATCCTGTTGCTCATGACAGGTATGTTAAACGTTGACCGGGTCGTGTCGATTATCAGCGGCATCACACCATTTCTTATTATCTTTGTTGTGATCGTTTCCATTTACAGCTTTATGACGATGGATGATTCGTTTATTAATCTGGACAGTATTGCAAGAGAACATCCGACGAGTCTGCCAAATTGGTTTATTTCAGCCATTAACTATGTATCGTTTAATACGGCAGTCGGAGCATCAATGGCAATCGTCACAGGAGCTGCTGAAACAGACCGGAAGACAGCGGCATGGGGCGGCTTGGCCGGTGGTATTGGTCTGGGTCTGGTTATTCTGTTTAGTCATTTGGCTATTTTCGCTAAAATTGAAGATGTTGGCAGTCTGGAATTACCAACGCTTGGAATTGTAAATGACATTTCACCGGTTTTAGGTGTGATCATGTCCATCGTATTATTTGCCATGATTTTTAATACAGCCATCAGTATGTTTTTCTCTTTTGGCGCCCGCTTTACCGAAGCAGGGACGAAGAAATTCAAAATCTTTTTTGTGATAACAGTGATTGTCGGCTATGCCGCAAGTTTTGTCGGATTTACCGATCTTGTTTCCTCACTCTATCCTTTTATCGGTTATCTCGGACTTGTGCTCATCGTCGTGCTTATCGTTGCACCATTCATTATTGGAAAACGGGGAAGAAGGGGCTAATGCCACGTCCCGTTCATAGCATGAAACAGGCAAATTTTCTGGGCAGGTCCCACGAACATTTGCCTTTTTCTTTGTGCTATTTCGTTTGGCACGTGCAAATATATTTTTGGGAAAATAATCAAAAAATCAATCAGCCAAACATCCGCTTTACTGCCTCTTGGAATTCCCGAAAATAATCCGGTATGTCATCGTCAGCCAATCCGGCCTCCATATTCTCAGCGATTGACGCGTTATACCACTTCTGTTCATCATATCCTGCGTTAAAATTGTCCCACAACGCATCGCCCTGGCGTTCAAATTCTTTTTCCATCGATAAAAGGTTATCCAATTTATCCGCAACAATCAGATATTTCACGTCCTTTGCGGCATATTTAACCGTATCAATGGTGTGCTGTTTTCGCTGGCGCCATGTTTTTGATTTGTCTTCTGTATGAAGAGAGACAAGCCGGGCAACCTGAATGCCAAATGCTGCTTCAATATCTTCTATTTCATATGGTGTGTCCTCTGCAACGTCGTGCAGGTAACCGGCCGAAATCAGTTCATCGCTGAATCCTGAGTCTTCCAGTCGCTTAGCTACGCGTATAGGATGGGTGATATACGGGGTGCCGGAGCTTTTGCGTGTCTGGCCTTCATGGGCTTTTTCGGCAAAAGTTCTGGCTCGTTGTTTCATCAATTTTCCTCCAGTCAGGCATTTGATATTGTAAGATAGTGTAGCATTTGGTTAACCTATATTCAAAGGATGCACCGCAGTAATAGTCTGAGTGAACTATTGCAGTAATGATTTGATGATAATGGCCCCCATTAGAGGGGGTTTGGATTTTTCGTAATTCCGATGTTCATGATTCCATAAACGTTAAAAACTTGGTATGATAGGAGTAACGACATTTAAGTTAGGATGAATCGTGATGGCTGAAGGAATTAACAAACGTAAAACGGAGCATATACGACTGTGTTTAAACGATAATGTGGAAGGTGTGGATAAGTCAACAGGGCTTGAGGGGATTTCGTTCATACATAACGCACTGCCGGAGATAAATTTTGCCGATATAGAGACGGGCACCCATTTTCTGGACAAGCCACTCAATGCCCCTTTCCTCGTCAGTTCGATGACGGGCGGGTCGGAGCTGGCGGCGCAAATCAACCGGAATCTGGCGAAAGCAGCTGAACAAAAAGGCTGGGCTGTAGCACTTGGCTCAACAAGAGCTTTATTGGAAAGTGATGCGCATCAGGAGTCGTTTTTGATCCGTAAGCATGCACCGACTGTTCCGCTGATTGCTAATATAGGAGCAGTACAATTGAATTACGGTTACGGAGCCGAAGAGTGTCGGCGGATTGTTGAGTTGACGGGTGCCGACTCGATTCTTCTGCATTTTAATCCGCTGCAGGAAGCTGTCCAGGATGAAGGTGATTTGAATTTCGAGAACCTGCTGCCGAAAATTGAAAAAGTCTGCTCTGCTTTAGATGTTCCTGTTGGCGCTAAGGAAGTCGGCTTTGGAATCGACGGCACCATCGCCAAAAAACTATACGATGCAGGCGTATCTTATATTGATGTGGCAGGCGCCGGTGGAACATCCTGGAGTCAGGTTGAAAAACTAAGGTCCAATGACCCGCTGAAAAAAGCTGCAGCGGAAGCATTCAATAACTGGGGAATCCCGACAAAGGACTGCATTGTTTCGGTCAGAAGTGCGCTGCCGGATGTTCCGGTCGTTTCCAGTGGTGGCATGAAAACGGGGATGGATGCAGCAAAAGCCTTGACAATCGGAGCGGACGTCATAGGTTTTGCGAGAAAACTGCTGCAGGCAGCAACTGAGTCGGATGCAGCCGTTATTGAAACGATGGAACAAATAGAGCTTGAACTGAAGATGACGATGTTTGGCGTGGGAGCCAAAACGCTGGATGACTTGAAAAATACAAAACGCGTATCGATCATGGGCAAATCATTGTTGGAAGACTAGTTAAAAGAGCTGTTTACTGTATCAGTAAGCAGCTCTTTTATTGTTTATAAAACGACGGAAAATATAAAAACGCCAAAGTGTGAGTGGAAAACGCCAAAGTTCAGTCCAAAAACGCCAAAGTTAAAGTAAGAAACGCCAAAGTTAGTTGGAAAAACGCCAAACATCAGGTTAACGTTTGATTCAAGAAACATGGTTATAATCCGGAAATCTTCAAATACTAAAGTGAAAAAGGAGGTTTTCATAATGGACAAAGAAATGCATGAACCAAGAGACAATAAATTCATTCCGATGACATCGGTTACGAGCGGTACAGGACGAGAAGTTATTAATGATGTGTATTATTATACAGATCAGATTGCAAATATTGCTTTTCTCGGTTATCCGGATAGAGGTGATTGGGTGTTGGTTGATGCCGGACTGCCGGGTGCTGCTGATGAAATCCGCTCAGTTGCGGCCGAGCGTTTTGGAGAGGACAGCAGGCCATCTGCCATTATTCTGACGCATGGGCATTTCGATCATGTCGGTGGTTTGCTTGAGCTAGTAGATGAATGGAATGTCCCGGTATACGCCCATGAATTGGAAATGCCATATTTAACCGGTGAAAAGAGTTATCCAGAGCCGGATCCGGGTGTAGAAGGAGGCACATTAGCCAAGATATCCGGCATTTACCCAAATGAACCGATTAATTTAGGTAACGCCGTAAAACCATTGCCGGATGACAATACAATCCCCGGTCTGGAGGATTGGGAATGGATCCACACCCCCGGACATTCGCCGGGTCATGTAGCATTTTACCGGGAAAAGGATTCATTGCTCCTATCAGGGGATGCATTCATCACGGTGAGACAAGATTCGTTTTACAATGTATTGATGCAAAATGATGAAGTCAATGGACCACCACGTTACTTAACAACGGATTGGGATGCTGCCAAAAAATCCGTGGAAAAATTGGAAGCACTCAACCCTGGTATGGTGGTGCCCGGTCATGGAACAGCTATGGAAGGAGAGGAGCTGAAAGAAGGTTTGAGTCATCTTGTTCAAACGTTTGATCAAACTGCAGTACCAGACTACGGCCGTTATGTTGACGAACAAGATAAACAACATTAATCCGAAAAAAGAAATTTTAATTGGAACAAAATAGGGAGGTACCGGTTATCTTTGCCGTTTCCTCCCATTCATCTAAACACGTTCGTTTCTGAAAAACGTTGTTCATCCAAGCATAATATTTAATTTTAAAGTTGAGCCTGTGCTAAAATAACAGACAGAAATGAGGTGTTTAAATGAATATAGAGGTATGGTCAGATTTTGTATGTCCGTTTTGTTATATAGGTAAACGCAGATTGGAATCGGCTCTGGAGCAATTTCAACATAGTGATGATATAGAACTCGCGTATAAAAGTTATGAACTGGATCCGGAGGCTGAAGTGAATCCTGGTCAGAATATGCATGAATATCTGGCTGCTAAAAAAGGAATGTCTTATGAACAGGCAAAAAGCATGAATGAAAGTCTGGGAGAACAGGCTGCAGAAGTTGGATTAACATACCATTTTGATTCGATGCAGCACACGAATACATTTGATGCGCACCGTGTCGCCAAGTATGCCGCTGAAAAAGGCAAAGGGAAAGAAATGACGGAGCGCCTCTTGAAAGCTTATTTTACAGATTCGGAATTGATCAGTGACCACGCAACATTGATTAAACTTGCTGGTGAAGTTGGTCTGGATGAGGATGATGTGACAGCCTTGCTGAAGGTGGATGATTATGCTATCCATGTACGGGCCGATGAAGAGCAAGCGAGACAATTGGGCGTGCAAGGCGTCCCATTCTTTGTTTTTAACGAAAAGTACGCTGTATCCGGCGCCCAGCCACAGGAAGTCTTCACTGAAGTGCTGCAAAAAGTATGGGATGAAGAGAATGAAAAACCGGTATTGCAATCATTAGATCCAAAAAAATCAAAAACCACATATTGCACGGATGAGGGCTGCGAAACTGTGGAAGACGATTAACGTCATTATGATTCAGACTGCGATAAAAAAATCAATTTATATGAAATGAGCAAAAAGAACCTTTAAAACGTGATGTCACGTTTTAAAGGTTCTTTATATGTTTACAAATTTTTTTATAAATTATGTTGCAGTTGTCACAAAATCTGCTATAATTGAGTCAGCATCTAATTGATAATGATTTTCATTATTAATTAGAATCTATAAAAAATAATAATCATTTTAATGTGTATTCGAGGGTTTTTTATGAAGATTTGGCATCTGGTGATGGTAGCAATTAAGTAAAAATAAAATTCGTTTCATCGACTGCCCTGGGTACATTGGATTCATCCGGATCGGGCATTTTGCTTGCGCTGATGGTTTACTTTCAGACATATTATTTATTCTGACAGAAGACCAAAAGCAACTACAGCATGCGGCATGGAAGTAGAATAACGCGACTGAATATTAATTGCTGGAATGAGTATGAGTGGCGTTGGCCTCATTATGTAGCAGTTAAGCAGGAATCAACAAACAAGTTGTGAGGTTTAAGTATGAGACTATGGATATTAATAATTGTAACTATCATTCTGTCAGTGATATCGCTATTTTTAGGTGCGATAGATATTAGCTTAAATGACTTGCTGGATTTAGATTCGGATGAACTGCAAATCTTTTTAATAAGTCGAGTGCCCCGGTTATTGGCCATTATAATGGCAGGCGCAGGAATGAGTATAGCTGGTCTGATTATGCAGAGTTTGAGTCGGAATAAATTTGTATCTCCAACAACAGCTGGAACATTAGATGCAGCTAGACTGGGGATCATGATGTCTATGCTGTTTATTACAAATGTCACGTACACACAGCAAGTTATATTCAGCTTCGCGTTCTCTTTAATAGGTACATTCCTTTTTATGCAAATTCTGGACCGCATTAAATTTAAAGACGTTATATTTGTTCCATTAATTGGGATTAATGTTATGGGGATTATATTCTATATTTACGCAAATAAATTTACTGTTGCCGGTATGGGAGAGGATTTTGCAAAAACTTAGGGATGAGTTATAAAGGTAGTCCTTAATTTAGGTCTTATTCTTGTCGCCATTATTTCTAACATCCGGTCGTAATTAACTTGTCCGGTGTTATTCCGTTTTTTTAGGTTATTGTACCTAACATCGTGTCTTTTTTTAAGGGAGATAACATTCCGTAAAACAATTACTCTTACAATGGTAGTCGGAGTTGCATTTTTAATTAATTTGCGACATAAATCGGTCGTATCATCGTATATCGTATGAGATACCAAGCAAACGTTACAGTGGCAGTATTTGGCAGTGCAATCTTCTTTAATTTTTGTTAGTTATTTAGGGGGAGAAGCATATGCAGAAAATAGTAAGAGGTTTGATTTTTTTAGCGGTACTAGTCATATAGTGTTTTATTGTATGCATTTTATGATATAAAGGGTGGTTTTGATTATGCCTTTCCAAGACGTGTTATTCGTATAGCGGCCATGATGGTTACGGGAATAGCTATTTCTTATGCAACAGTTGCGTTCCATACCATTACACACGTATATTAACCCTTCCATTATGGGGATTGAACTCCATGTTATGAAGTTGTGCCAGACTCATTTTCTTTTTTGGCAGGATCGACGTCGATTTGGGTGTCAAACTATTTGAACTTTGGTGCAGCGCTTATTGCAATGGTTTCTATCGCGCTAATTTTATAATCGGTTCTATTTCAGAACAAAAAATAATATCCAATCTATTTATTTTGCTGTTAGTTGGTATCATTTTAGGAACGCTTCTCGGGAGTTTTGTAACGTTTCTCCAGGTTTTAATTGACCCTGTGGAGTATATAGCCTGCAAACATTCATTGCAAGTTTCACTGATGCAAGCAGAATTTTGTAATGTTGGCGAATTGCCATGTTTAGTCGTTGCATTTTTATTTACGGCCATCGTATTATGCATCAGCTGAAATTTATGTGTTGGGTCGTGAAAAATGCTATCAAATCTTGGTATAAATTACGACCGTATGGTAATGAATATTCTAATTTTAGCTTCGGTGTTGATTGCGACGTCAACAGCGTTAGTTGGCCCGATTACGTTCTTAGGTTTATTGGTAGCAAACTTGTCCTATCAATACCTGGTTACATATAAGCACTCAATCCTAATATTAGGAGCAAGTCTTATAAGTATTATTGCGTTAGTAGGGGGACAGTTTATTGTTGAACATATATTTGAATTGAGAACGACTTTGAGCGTTATTATTAATTTCATTGGTGGTATTTACTTCATTTACTTATTATTAAAGGAAAGCAGGGGGATAAAATGATTGAAATCAATGAGTTGACGAAGCGATTTGGTAAAAAAGATGTTGTGGATAAAGTTTCCGTAAACATTAAGCCTGGGACGATAACGTCATTTATCGGTCCGAATGGGGCTGGAAAATCTACATTATTGTCAATGGTGAGCCGGTTTTTGGATTCTGATACCGGTGAAGTATTAGTTGACCAGGAAAACGTGAAAAAGTGGAAGTCGAATGATTTTGCAAAACGTGTTTCAATTTTAAAACAGTCCAACTTTTTAAATGTCCGTTTAACGGTACGTGAATTAATTTCATTTGGCCGATATCCGTATTCTAAAGGCCGCTTGACAGCAGAAGATGAAACGTTTGTCGATCAAGCTATTGATTATATGAACTTGCAGGATATGGCGGATCAGTTGATTGACGAGTTATCTGGTGGACAGAAACAGCGTGCATTTATCGCGATGGTCATTGCTCAGGATACAGAATATATATTACTTGATGAGCCTTTAAACAACTTGGACATGAAGCATTCTGTGCAAATTATGAAAACACTAAGGAAGCTTGTGAACGAACTTGGTAAAACGGTTGTTATTGTGTTGCATGATATTAATTTTGCATCTGTCTATTCAGATCGTATTGCCGCATTAAAGGATGGAAAATTAGTAAAAAACGGTCCGACACAAGAAATTATTAATTCCAAAACGCTTCGTGAAATTTATGAAATGGATATACCCGTTCATGAACAGAACGACGGTTGTCGTATTTGTGTTTATTTTAACGCGCGTGCAAATTAGCCGGAAATTTACACATATTAATTGATGATTGTATATTAAACACATTTTCATTTAATTTTTATCTCTGAACAGCCCGTATAAACGTAACCCCCTTCGTTAGGTACGGGTGGTTTTGTGAATAACAGCAAAGTATACAGAACGCCCTTCATTAAAGGCGTTATACAACAATATATAATAGTTCAAAAATTTCATATAAATTTGGCTCTTCACCATAATCTATGGTTGATAAATCAAATTTAATTTGATGATTACGATCGCTACGGGAAAACACTACGCTTTCCGTGGGCCCCGAGCTCGAGCCTCCTCGAAAAAAGAAGTTCGCTTTTTTCTGTGGGGTCTTCACACTGCGCTTTCCCACAAGAGTCTACGTGTTTTTCCTCCGCTATCTAGTTGCTAATGCCATATTTATTCATATATTTCAACCCTGGATTTTGGCGTTGACCCATAAATTTTTGAAAAAATTCGTATAAGGCATTGACGAAAATGATTAATGATTCTATAATCGTTACAACCTTAATTGATAATGATTATCATTATTGATTGAACGGTTAAAATAATATGAGGAGGAATAAATATGATGCAAAAGAGGATAATACTTGGCATTACTTTTGCGATGCTGGTGCTCTTTCTTATAGCTTGTGGCGGGTCTAATAATGAATCTGCTGGTGAAGAAAATACAGCTTCTTCCGGGGACGGAACAACTGAAGAGGATACAGAAGAGAATGCAGAAGAAACTGGTTCTACATATCCAATGACAGTTTCTCCAACGCTTTCTTCACATGAAAGCAGAAATGGAACTCAAAGTAATTTTAACGATGTAAATTTTGAGTCCCAGCCTGAAAATATTGTTGTATTTGATTATGGTTTCTTGGATACACTGGATGCACTTGGTGTTGAAGGGATTGTTGGGGTTCCTCAGGGCTCTTCCGTACCATCACACCTTGAAGATTACAATTCAGATGAGTATACAAATATCGGAACATTAAAAGAACCGTTACTTGAAGATATTGCAGCATTAGAGCCGGATGTCATCTTTATCTCCGGTCGTCAAGCCGCATTCTATGATCAATTAAAAGAAATCACGCCTAATGTCGTATATGTGGGTACTGATCAAGAACAACATTGGGAAACATTTTCGGCTTCTGTAGATATAGCAGCGAAAATGTTCGGTAAACAAGCGGAAGCTGATGAATATATGGCTGATTTAAACTCTAAACAAGAAGAAATAAATAACCTTGCTTCAAATTTTGAATCAAGCTTAGTTACGATGTACAATGAAGGTCAATTATCCGGTTATTCAACCCCCTCCCGTTTTGGCTACGTTTATGATTTATACGGATTCCAGCCAGTGACAGATGATATCGAATCTTCAAGCCATGGTTCCAACTTTGGATATGAAGCAGTTTTAGAATTCAATCCGGAAGTATTATTTGTAATCGACCGTACTGCAGCTATTAGCGATGGTTCAAACATTGAGTCTGATATGGAAAATGACATTATTCAACAAACGAATGCTTATCAAAACGATCGTATTGTATACTTAGACCCTCAATTGTGGTACTTAGGTGGCGCCGGTTTACAATCCGAGCTTGCAAAAATGGAAGAAATATTAGCTGAATTGGAATAGGTTAAATCCGATTGAAATATAATTCCTGTAATTAGAGATTAATTGACGGCAATAGCACCAATGATTCACCTTGGTGTTGATAATAATAGGGTGATAATCAAGAGGGGATTGACTAATTAGTCGATCCCTTTTGTGTGGCAGAATTGAGTAAAAACCCCGATAAATTGTAACCAAAATGTTAAGAGCGTGACGAGTCCTATTGTCACAGGAATGGATTTAATTTAATGCTATAATAAAACTTGCGGTATTCCCATATAATATGTTTGAATGAAAGAACCATGTAAAGAAATGAGGGACAAGTATCTTATGAAGAAGTTTATAATGCTAATGATGGCACTGAGTTTGGCTGTCGTACTGGCAGCTTGCAACGGTGATTCTGAGAATAATGATGACAGTGGCAATGAAGGAAACGAGGATGAACAAGCTTCCCAGCAACAGGAAATGCCAGAACCTGATTTGGAAGGTGTCCCTGATGTTGTAGCGGAAGTCAATGGTGAAGAAATAACCAAAGAAGAATTTGAAAGTACTTACCAGGGGCAATTTCAGCAAATGGCTATGCAAGCACAGATGACCGGACAGGAAATTGACCAGAATCAAATGAAACAGCAGACTGCAGAAGGCATGGTTGGTACCGAGCTCATCATACAGGAAGCAAACAATCGTGATTATAGCGCGTCTGATGAGGAAGTCGACGAAACATTGAATGAATTGGCACAACAAAATCAGATCGAGTCAACAGATGAGTTCATATCGGCTCTGGAAGAACAGGGCATGGCTGAAGACGAAATTATGTCTCAGGTAGAAACACAAGTGAAAATCGATAAATTGATTGCTGAAGAATCAGGTGATCTCGAACCGACGGAAGAAGAACTGCAATCAGCTTACGATCAGTTTAAATCTCAGCAGGAGCAAATGAGTGGGGATGGTGAAGAGGCAGATATCCCTTCTTTTGATGAAATGAAATCAGATCTTGAAACACAAGTAAGGAATCAAAAACAAGGACAAGCAACACAATCCATCATTGATCAGCTTCGTGAAGATGCAGATGTGACAATCAATATATAATATCCCAAAAAGCCAGGCTCTCTCAAGATTGTGCCTGGCTTTTCTGGGTATACAGTTATATGTTAATTCTGAAGAGTGGAACTAACGGAAGACAAGGTAATATGATCCAATGCTTTTATAAAGTGTTTCATTTGCTCGTCAGTTCCGATCGTTATCCGCAGAAAGTGATTGATTTCCGGTTTTTGAAAATGACGGATCAAATATCCTTGTTGTTTCAAACGTTGATATAAGGATTCAGCTGAAATTTTATAGTGCGACACAAAAATAAAATTTGCATGCGAGGGCAGAACGTGAAATCCGCGCTTTTTCATTTCAGGGATGAGCCATTCTCTTGTCCGGATAATCTTGTGCGTCGTTTTCCGGAAATATGTTCTATCTTTAATAGCTGCTGTGGCACCTGCCATGGCCAAACGATCAACCGTGTAGGAGTTGAATGAATCTTTAATTCGAAAGAGCGCTTCAATTAAGCCTGGATCACCAATGGCAAAACCAACCCGCAGCCCGGCCAATGACCGGGATTTGGACATCGTCTGCACAATCAGCAGATTTGGGTAGCGTTTAACAAGGGAGACGGCTGAGGCGGGAGCAAAATCGACATAAGCTTCATCAATCATGACTACTTTTTCGGGATTGTTCGCAACGATTTCTTCAACTGCCTCTACATCCAAATATAATCCTGTCGGTGCATTGGGATTCGCAATGATAACACCGCCTTCAGATCCGAAAAACGCCTCAATCGGTATCGTGAAATCACGATTTAACGTTACCTCATCATAAGGAATGTTAAAAAGTTTGGCGTATACCGGGTAAAAACTGTACGTAATAGCGGGAAATCGGATTTTGGCATCCGGTTCGAAAAAAGCCATAAACGAAAACGCGAGTATTTCATCGGAGCCGTTTCCGATGAAAATATGGTCTTTATTTAGATTATAGAAATTGCCTATTTCAGTGCGAAGGTGATCAGCATCAGGCGATGGATATAAATTTAATTGTTCAGATTGAATCGCTTCAATAACATTTGGTGATGGGTCATATGGATTTTCATTTGTATTCAGTTTAACGATGCTCGGGTCATTCAGCTGCTCACCAGGCACGTACGGTTTTGCACGTTTAACGGCTTCACTCCAAAATTTATTCATCGGCACTCCCTTCCTTTACGGTATGACGTTTGGCCAGTTCCTGTTTAATATCCGTGATGGGGACTCCCATCAATTCCATCAGGACAAGTGTGTGGTAAGTAAGATCAGCCATTTCCCATACGATTTCATCATGGTCATTATTTTTGGCTCCGATAATCACTTCACTTGTTTCCTCGCCAACTTTTTTAAGAATTTTATCAATCCCTTCATTAAATAGATAGGTTGTATAAGAATCCTCTTTTGCTTCGTTACGCCGCTGTTTGATGAGGGCAGCCAGTTCATTTAATCCCATTTGATCAGGCCGGTCACGCTCTTGCAGTGTATGATAAAAACATGATTGGTTTCCGGTGTGGCACGTGGGTCCAAGCGGTTCAACCATTACCAGCAGGGAGTCGGCATCACAGTCGTAGCGGATATTTTTAACGAGCTGCCGGTTGCCTGATGTTTCACCTTTATGCCAGAGCTCCCGTCGCTTCCGGCTGAAAAACCATGTTTCACCGGTTTCGAGCGTTTTGTTCAACGATTCCTTGTTCATGTAAGCAAGTGTCAGCACTTCAGCGGTTTCGGCATCCTGAATGATTGCCGGAATCAGACCTTGCTGATCAAATGTGAGTTCGTTCAGCTGCTTGTCATACATAACATTACCTCCTGACAGTAATACCATTTTGATCGAGATGGTTCTTCAGTTCAGGTATCCGGATGTCACCATAGTGAAAGACAGATGCTGCCAGAGCTGCATCAGCATCCGCTTCTGTCAGAACTTCAGCAATATGGCTGTTTGACCCTGCACCGCCGCTGGCAACCACAGGGACGTTGACATTATCCGTAATGGCCTTCGTCAGCTCAAGATTGTAGCCGCTCTTGTCCCCATCCGTGTCAATCGCGTTGACCACTAGTTCACCGGCACCAAGTTGTTCACCACGCTTTGCCCATTCAATCGCATCAAGTTCTGTGTCTTCTCTGCCACCTTTGGTAAAAATAGTCCATTTTTGCGGACCGGTCTGTTTGGCATCGATTGAGAGCACAACACATTGGCTGCCGAATTTTAAGGCTGCTTCGTTTATGAGGTCAGGTTTTTTCACCGCGGCACTGTTGATTGAAACTTTGTCTGCTCCAGCCCTTAATGTCTGGTGGATATCCTCGATGCTCCGAATACCGCCGCCGACCGTGAACGGAATAGCAATTTCCGCTGCTACCTGCTCAACGACATCCAAAAATATCGGTCTTTCTTCATGCGATGCGGTGATATCATAAAACACCAGTTCATCCGCACCGGCTTCGTTGTAGCGCTTAGCCAGTTCAACAGGATTGGCCACATCACGGATGTTCTGGAATTTATGCCCCTTTACGACCCGTCCTTTGTCAACATCCATACATGGGATGATTCGTTTTGCCAGCATCTATGATTCCTCCTGTAATGTTTGAAAAGATACGGTGCCATCATACAAAGCTTTACCGATAATGGCACCGTATAGGTTCATATTTTTCAGCTGATTGACATCTTCTTTGGATGAAACACCGCCCGAAGCAATCACATTAATGCCGGTGAGCTGATTGATGGCTTCCAGTTCTTCAAAATTGGGACCCTTCAGCATGCCATCTTTTAAAATATCGGTATAAATGATGGTGGTAACCCCTATCGTCTCCAGCTTTTGTACCAGATCCGCAGCTTTCACGTCACTCGTTTCCGTCCAGCCATCTGTGGCAACGCGGCCATTCCGGGCATCAATGGATACGGCTATTTTGTCGCCATATATATTGACTGCCTCTTTAAGAAACGCTTGGTCATTAATGGCGGCTGTGCCGATTATGACCCGATCCACCCCTGCTGACAGATATTGACGGATCGTATTCATTGAACGAATGCCGCCGCCGACCTGTACAGGAATATTCGTTGCTTTTTTAATGTTTCGGATTGTTTCAATATTGGTTGAAGCGCCATCTTTAGCACCATCCAAATCAACGATATGCAAAAATTCAGCCTGGCTCTTCTCCCACTGCCGGGCTTGATCAGCAGGGGAATCGTTATATATTTTTTCTTTGTTATAGTCCCCTTGTATAAGGCGGACACATTTACCGTCTTTGATATCGATAGCCGGAAAAAGAATCATGAAGCAAGCCCTCCAAAATTTTGTAATAACTGTAACCCGGTGCCACCACTTTTTTCAGGGTGAAACTGCATGCCGATCAGATTATTTTTCTGTACGATTGCCGGGACTTTGCCGCCATAGTCGGTACTGCTGATGAGCTCATCCGGGTTATATGACTTGATTGCATAGGAATGAACAAAATAGACATAAGAATTTTCCGGGATCCCTTGAAGCAGGGTACTTTTGTTATGATGGGCCAATGTGTTCCAGCCCATATGCGGCACTTTGACAGAGTCATCAATTCGTCCAGCTTCGCCATGAAGCAGTTTGAGTCCGTCCCATTCGCCATCCTCAAAGCTTTTATCATACAAAAGCTGCATACCGAGGCAGATGCCAAGGAGTGCTTTGCCATTGGCAGCTTCTTCCTGAAGGGTGCCGGCAATCCCCAAATCACGTAAAGCAGTCATCGCATCATGGAACGCCCCGACTCCCGGAAGAATAATCCCGTCACTCTGTCTTATGGTGTCCTGATCATTTGTCAATTGTGATTCAAGCCCGGCTTTTGTCAGAGCAAATTGTAAACTTTTTATGTTGCCTGCACCGTAGTCGATTATGGCAATCATGTGATGCCTCCTTTTTTGTAATAATTCGGGCAGCTTAATAGAGTTAGGCTGTTTTGCACCAAGTATACGATGGTGCAAAACGCCAAATCGTGCGAGAAGCCTCTGATGTCAGTACCGCATTTTTATTATAGAGCGCCTTTTGTCGATGGGATGCCATCGATTCTCTCATTGAGGGATACGGCCTGATCAAGTGCGCGCCCGAATCCTTTAAAAATCGACTCGATGATGTGGTGGCTGTTTGATCCGTAAGACAAGTTAATATGCAGTGTGACGCCGGCATGATTGACAAAAGCCCGGAAAAATTCTTCAACAAGTTCAGTGTCAAAATCGCCAACCTTATCTTTTAGCCCGTTGACGTGATAGACGAGATACGGCCGTCCGCTGATATCCACTGAAATGAAAGAAAGTGCCTCATCCATTGGTGTTGTCACGGTCGCATAACGGGTGATGCCTGACTTATCACCAAGTGCTTCCTTGAACGCCTGCCCGAGTACAATACCAGTATCCTCGACTGTATGGTGCTGGTCGACATCCAGATCGCCGTCACAGCTTAACGTCAGGTCAAATAGTCCGTGTTTGGTCATCAGCGTCAGCATATGATCCAGAAAGCCAACACCTGTATCAACTTGCGACGTGCCTTTACCGTCCAGGTTCACATCTGCTGATATCGCTGTTTCGGCAGTTTTCCGGTTTATCGTGGTTTCACGCATCGCTCTCATCCTTTCTGATTTGGATTGAATTGGCATGTGCCGTGAGCCCTTCAGCATCCGCGAGAGACATGATGTCGGCGGAGATCTGATTGAGAGCCGCATTCGGATAATGGATCACACTAGATTTTTTAACAAAGTCGTATACACCGAGCGGCGACGAAAAGACTGCTGTTCCGCTCGTCGGCAATGTGTGATTCGGACCGGCGGCATAATCGCCAAGTGGTTCTGGTGAAAAATTGCCGAGAAAAATAGCCCCCGCATTGGTGATGTTTGCCAGGTTTTCAAATGGCTGTCGAATCATGAGCTGCAAGTGTTCCGGAGCTATCAAATTAGCGGTATCAAACGCTTCGGAAAGTGATTCAGCCAGTATGATGCGGCCATTCCGAGTGAGCGATTGCTGAATGATCGCATTCCGCTCCAAGTGTTCCGTTTGCCGGGAAATTTCATCCTTAACGATTTCAGCCATTTGCCTGCTGGTTGTAATAAGAAAAGGACGCGCCTCTTCATCATGTTCTGCCTGTGATAACAAGTCTGCTGAAACAAAACGTGGTTGTGCCGTTTCATCGGCAATAATGCAAATTTCACTTGGACCCGCAATCATATCAATTGCCACGTCACCAAATACCCATTTTTTGGCACGGGCTACATAAGCATTGCCGGGGCCGACGATTTTAAAGACTTTGCCGATTGATTCCGTTCCATAAGCCAGTGCTGCAATTGCTTGAGCGCCACCAACTTTATAAACAGTTTTCACACCGGCCTCCTTTGCAGCAACAAGGACATATGGACTGATTTGTCCGTTTTCATCAGGTGGTGTAGTAATGGCAATTTCGTTGACTCCCGCCAGTTGTGCCGGAATGACATTCATCAGTACAGAAGAGGGGTAGGAAGCTTTCCCGCCAGGAATGTAGACACCAACTCGTTCAATCGGTGTCACTTTCTGGCCGAGTGTTATCCCCCCAGGCTGATTCATAAACCAGGATTGTTCCTTTTGTCCAGCATGGAAAGCCGAGATATTTTCCCGGGCTGTCCGGAGCGCTGCTTTAAATTCCTGACTGACGACTTTTTCTGCCTCCAGGAATTCCTTTTCGGAAACAGTGATCCGATCAAGCTTGAAACCATCGAATTTTTCAGTTAATCGCTGCAGCGCGTCATCTCCAGTCTTTTTAACGTCAGAAATAATATCCAAAACGGTTGTGTCCAGGTGGCTATCATTGGTTTGCTCCGGTTGATTCTGTTTTTCCTGAAAAAATTGGCTGGCAGTTGTTAGCTTCATCATTTCTGTCACTCCAAACCAGTTTGTAACGTATGAATCATTTTGTGTACACTTTCAGACTTAGTCGTGAAACTTGCTTTGTTGACAATCAGCCGGGTGCTGACAGAATCCATCTCTTCAAGGATCGTCAGTCCGTTTTCCCTCAACGTATTTCCTGTCTCCACAATATCCACAATGACATCAGCCAGACCGATGAGTGGGGCAAGTTCAACTGATCCATTGAGTTTAATCGTATTAATGGGAATCTTTTTTTTATGAAAATGCTTTTCAGCGACAGCCGGATATTTGGATGCCACCGTCAGCACATTATTGTTGGACGGGTGGGTGCCATTGAAACCGGCGACAGCAAATTTGCACCTGCCCAGTTTAAGATCAAGTATTTCATATATGTCAGCCTGGGATTCCATGATGTTGTCTTTGCCGACGATCCCCATGTCTGCTGCGCCATTTTCCACATAAGTCGGGACATCAAGGGCTTTCACGAATATCAGTTTGACCATTCCGGCAGTATCATAGAAAACAAGTTTTCTGGATTTACTGTTTAAATGATCAAAATGGATGCCTGCCTGTTCCAACAGTTTAATAGAATCGTCGGCTGTCCGACCTTTTGCCAGTGCTAATGTAATCACTCAGTTATCCCTCATTTCTTGTTGCAGCAGCGTTTTCAGTTCATCGGCGGACTGAAAATTTAATTGTTTTTGCCGATGCCGTATGAACGATTGCTCGTTTTCAAAGTGAACGGTTAACAGACTTGGAATGCATGTTTTACTGTTGGTTTCAGTATCCTGTGTCATCACGCGATATCCCGATTCCCTTAGCCGGTTCGCTGCGGGTAAGGCATCATTTATTCCGGTTCTGTCATAATGTATTGTCACGTCAACTGACTGATCTATTTCCGGCAGCTTTCCGGCAGCTTTTTGGGCGTGGAATAGGTCATCAACAATACAGCCAAAACCGATTGCCGGCATGCTCCGGCCGAATTGTTCTGCCAGGTTATTATACCGGCCGCCCATTAATACAGGCTTGCTGTAGCCACTGACATACCCTTGAAAAATAATCCCCGAATAGTAGTCCATGTGATTGATCAGTCCAAGGTCCAAGACAATCGCATTTTCGATCTCATAGGCTTTCAGCACATCATAAACGTGTTTCAGACTTTCGATTGTTTCCCGCATTTTTTCGTTCAATATGATCGATTCAGCGGTTTCGATGACGTATTGCGGGTTGCCGTATAGCATTGGTATGGCTTTAACGGCTTTTACTACATGATCTTCCACATACAGATCTTCCAGAAAAGGCTCAATATCAGTCAGGTTTTTCGATTGGATCAGTTCCTGCAGCTTTTCTGATTCCTGTGGTGATAGCGGCAATTCATCGATAAGTTCTTTAAAAAAACCGGCATGACCGATTTCAATCTTGAATTGTTCAAATTTTAAATCCTGCAATATATGAACTGCCAGTGCAACCATTTCTGCGTCGTTTTCCGCGGTGTTTTCACCAAAACATTCGACGCCGGCCTGGGTGAATTCCCCGTTCTGGCTGCTATCATTGGGCTGCCGAAAAATATCCTCCACATAACACAATCGGTGGTACATGCCTTCTTTAACGGCCATTTTCCTTGTTATCGGGATTGTCACGTCAGGCCGCAGCACCATTACATCACCTGAAGGGTCAATGGTTTTAATCATGTTATGTTTATGGACGGTTCCAATCACAGAGGCGTACATATCATAGCCCTGAAATGCTCTTGTGCTCGTTTTCTGGTATCCATAGGTATGGAATCGTTTTTTGATGGTGGTTATCAGACTGTTTTTCAACTGATAATCCGTCGGGCTTAAGTTATCCTCAATGCCGGACAAATATGATTGCATGTAAAAACTCCAATCAGAACAAGTGATTGCTTTATTACTTTATCACTTTATTTAAGTAAAGTTATTGATATTTTAAACAGTAATAGATGATAAGTCAACCGATAAATTGAAATTTAATTATGACAATGCCATCAAAGTTGTTATATAAATTCCATAAACCATAAAGCAAAAAAACATGCTACGTGCTATAATGGATAATGAAATTAATTGATGTTTAGAAACGAAGGAAAAAACGTCATAAATTTATAGTCGTATCTGTTTCTGGTTCTGGGTATAAGGACACTGCATCAAGAAACTGGCGTTTAGTGGGGTAATTTAATTTATGCAAGCAAAGCATATCATCAGTATATTACTGTTACTCATGGTCGTTTTAGGTATTTTTAATATTCCGGAAAAGACCAGTTCAGAGAAAAAGAAACAAATTAATCATCCGACCGTTTTTGTTCATGGATATAAGGGTACACACAATTCGTTCGGTAATATGCTGGACCGGTTTGAACATATGTATGGATGGGGACAGACGGCACTGGTTTACGAGGTGTCGCCGACTGGGAATCTCGATGTTTACCAACTGAATAACGGGCAGTCTGCTGAGCCAATGTATGTACAGGTTATATTCGAAAATAATCGGGCCGGCATTCAGGATACATCTGAATGGCTGGCAAAGTTGATGGCACATATGAAAGAGACGTATCAGGTAAATTCAGCTAACTTAGTCGGTCATTCTATGGGCGGGCTTGTATCGATGCATTACATTGAAAATTACCAGGATTATTCGACATACCCGAAAGTTAAAAAGATAGCTGCAATTGGCAGTCCGTTTAACGGTATATACAGTGATGCCTACTTTCAAATTCACCATGATCCGGCAGCAGAGGATCTTAAGCCTGATTCGTTTGCACTTAATTCACTCCGCTTGAATAAAGATGCTATACCGGACGATTTAAAAGTTTTAAGTATCGGCAGTACCGGGGATTCTGTGGCACTGCCGGAAAGTGTCGAAATGATACGAAATATTGTAGATGAGAAGCAATTAACCTATAAAATGATAGAGGACCCTGCATTGGGGCATAGTGCATTACATGAAGATAGCCGAATCGATCAAATGATTTATTCCTTTCTTCAATATGAGAAGGCAGAAAGAACAGAAAAGGATTGATGTTTGTGGTAACTGATCACCATACTTATAAACAACTGATAGACATAACATCATCGGACAATGTGATGGCTGATGAATACTTGGAAAATCATACGTACACACATCTGGGTGGGAAAGCCGATTTTTATGTGACACCGGAAACGTATGAGCAGGTCCAGGATATTGTTAAACTTTCTTTAAAAAAAGATATTCCATTTACCTTGCTTGGTAATGGTTCGAATCTGATTGTGAGAGATGGCGGCATTCGCGGAATTGTTTTGAATTTAGGCCGCCTGAATGAAATAAATATCGAAGGCACACAACTTGTGGCACAAAGCGGAGCAAGAATCATTGACGCCTCCCGGGAAGCTTTGTCTCATTCGCTGACAGGTCTCGAATTTGCCTGTGGCATTCCTGGTTCAGTTGGTGGTGCATTGTTTATGAATGCGGGAGCTTATGGCGGTGAGATAAAAGATGTTCTTGAAAGCACGATTCTGGTGGATAGAAATGGTGATCTCTTGACACTATATCCTGAGGACCTTGAATTGGAATACCGTTCAAGCAACATTCCGGAAAAAGAATATATTGTGCTTGAAGCAACGTTTTCCATGAAAGCGGGCGGATATGAGGAAATTAAAGCCATAATGGATGATTTGACGTTCAAGCGCGAGTCTAAACAACCGCTTGAGTATCCATCATGTGGAAGTGTATTTAAGCGCCCGCCAGGTTACTTTGCCGGCAAATTGATTCAGGACAGTGAACTGCAAGGCAAACAGATCGGTGGTGCACAAGTATCCTTGAAGCATGCAGGTTTTATCGTTAATCTCGATGGTGCATCGGCGACCGAATACATCAATCTGATCCACTATGTTCAGGATACTGTAATGGATAAGTTTGGTGTTACGCTCGAACGTGAAGTGAAAATTATCGGGGAAGAGCCGGTTAATGAATGAAACGGTAATTTTCTAAAACAGCAAAACAGCTGATTCGCCTGTTAAGGTGAATCAGCTGTTTTAATTGCTATGATCTGAAACGGTGCAGGAAGCTTTGCAGCCGTTCATTACTGGAGTTTTCCAATACGTCTGCCGGTGGGCCTTGTTCGGCAATTACACCGTTATCAAGGAATAGAACGCGATCCGCAATATCACGGGCAAATTCCATTTCGTGGGTGACAAGAACCATTGCCATTTCACCTTCTTGTGCGATGTCACGGATAACTTCCAGGACTTCCCCGACCAGTTCAGGGTCAAGCGCCGATGTTACTTCATCAAACAACATGACTTTCGGCCGCATCACCAATGCACGGGCCATTGCCACACGCTGCTTTTGCCCGCCTGACAGCTGACTTGGATAACTATCCAGTTTATCGCCAAGCCCCACTTTCTCCAGCATTTCAATGGAGCGCTGTTTTGCCTCTTTCTTATCCACTTTCTGTACATGTATTGGTGCTGACATACAGTTATCAAGAATTGTCATATGTGGAAACAGGTTAAAATGCTGAAAAACCATTCCAATATCACCGCGCACCTGTCGCAAATGTTTTTCATTAGCCGGTACAAGTTCGCCGTTCTTTTCCATATGCCATAAATTTTTACCGTCGACAATGATGTCACCTGCTGTTGGCTCTTCCAGCGTCATCAGCATGCGAATGATGGTTGTTTTGCCGGATCCGCTGGGCCCGATAACGGCTACTTTTTCAGCCGGTTTGATATCCAGGTCAATCCCTGTCAAAACTTCTGTATCACCAAACGATTTATGCACATCCTGATAACTTACAATGGCTTCAGTCACTATGATACAGCTCCTTCCTTTTCTTCTTCATTGATTTGTTTACTGCCGCTCGGTTCTTTTTTATCAAAACGACGGTTCATTTTACGCTCCAGTTTATTGATCAGTATAGCGGACGGATAACTTAATACAAGGAACAGAATCGCCACAATGGTTAAAGGTTCCAGATATCTGAAGTTTGCAGCACCATACGAGTTTGCCAGATTCAATATGCCGGCAACCCCAATCGTTGATGCCAAAGGAATTTCTTTGAACATGATAATCAAATAATTTCCAAGCATAGGGATGGTCGGTGGAATGGCTTGCGGTAAAATGATTTTGCTCCATTTATGTCCTGTTGAAAAATTAAGTGCCCCGGGCAGCTTCCCACTGCCCTTTGTCCACCGCTTCAATACCGGAGCGATACACCTCACCGATATAGGTGCTGAAATGTATCCCCAGACCAAGAATAGCACTCGTGAATGGATCCAGAGCGAACCCGACAACCGGTACCATTGGCCAGGCATAGAAAATGAAAAATAGCTGTACAAGTGGCGGTGTTGACCGGATAAATTCCATAATCCATCTGAACAGCCACCTTAATGGCTTAATCGGGATGGCACTCAAGAGCGTCCAGACAAAGCCGAATATGAGCGCGAATAAATACGTTGCAACAGTCAGTCCTAACGTGATTCCAAGTCCTTCTAATACCATCGGGAAGGCTTCAAAGAATGTATCCCATTGCCAGTTGCCGCTATTCATCAGCTAGCCACCCCTTTCTTCGACACATCTTCCATTTTCCTGGTCAGCCATATTAATGGCAGTGCCATGATAAAGTAGAATACAAGTACCAGGAAATAGACCGTTGGTGCCAGAGACAGATTACCGCTGCGTAAAATGTCACCATAATATAGAATATCGGTCATACCGATCAGTGAAACAAGCGAAGTCGCTTTAAGCATTTGGATAAGGTAGTTGCCGAATTCCGGAAGCATCATACGTACGGCCTGCGGGAAAACGACCAGCCGCATCCGCTGAAAACTTGACATATTAAGTGCTGTCGCGGCTTCTGTCTGGCCCTTTGCAACAGATAATATTGAGCCCCGTACAATTTCCGACATGTAGGCACCATAGTTCAGGGCAATCGCAAGGACACCAGCGAGGTAATCACTTCCCAAATCAATGCCAAATAGGATCGGCAATGCATAATACAGCCAGAATAATTGTACGATTAAGGATGTCCCACGGAAGACTTCAACATAAAATGTGGTTATAGCCTTAATGATCGGATTTTTTGATAAACGGCAAAAGCCGGCAATGAAAGCCATTAAATATCCGAGAATAATGGAACCAACCAATACCTGGATTGTTATCCCAATTCCTTGCATCAGAACAGGGAATATTTCACTGATTGCGTTAATGTTAATCACTCCTTATTTAAAATAAAAGGGTCAGACCCCCTGGGTGAGGGAGCCGGACCCTATGGAGTCGTTGCAGGGATATTTAAAAGTATATTCTTATGCTTGGCTTAATATTTTTCACCACTGCAGATTTCTTCAGTCGTGATATCTTCCGGTGGTGCGTTATTCTCAGGATCAAAGCCGTTCTGTTCCAGAATTTCAGCCACGGTTCCATCGTCAATCAGCTTTTGCAGTTCTTCATTATATGCTTCACGCAGTTCATCGTTATCCTGATGGAAAGCGGCAGCACCATAGCTTGGGACACCTTCAATATCCGGCTGCTCGAAGTCTTCTACAAATTCGACATCGTCACTGGCTGTTTCCATGGCCATTCGCAATGTCATTTCCGTACCCGTTGTTACGTCAGCACGGCCGGATTGAACGGCTGAAAATGTAGAAGGGATATCGGAAGCTTCCTGTATCTGGTCTTCAGATACACCCATCTCCTGTACATACCCGATTTCAGTTGCACCGGACATGATGGATACGGTGGCACCTGATTCGGCTATATCACTATAGCTTTGCAGATCCATCGGGTTGCCCGCAGGTACAACCAGACCTTCCCCATACGTCATTTCCGGTTCGCCGAAATCTGCGTTTTCACACCGATCCGGATTTATAGCCATTCCCGAAGTAATGACGTCAAAATTACCTGCATTCAGACCCGGAATTAATTGACTGTAGTCTGACAGTTTACTTTCAACATTATCCACTCCCAGTTCTGCAAATACCGCTGCCGTAATCTCCGGTGATGCACCTGTCAGTTCCCCATCTTCCCCCTGATAACCGTATGGTTCTTCATTCGCAAATCCAACTGTAACGGTTCCTGCTTCCTGAATTTCGGCAAGCCTTGAATCGCCGCCTGATTCGCCTTCACTTCCGCCATCTCCATTGTCACTGCCGCTTGCATCATCAGAACCTCCGCCGCACGCAGCAAGCACAACAAGAAAGATACCGAAAATCGAAGTAAGTAATAGTTTTTTCATCTCCTAAATGACCTCCCGTAAATTTTTTAAGTATAAAGGGTTACGTTGACGCTGGGTGAAAAGCCCATATACTTGTTTCTCTTTCCTTAATGAAAATAACCCGTTAGGTAGTAGCTGTGTTCAATATCCGTTAATAAGAAAACGTATGTCCACTACTTTTTTACTAGTTATTGAACAACAAAACTGCGGGGAAAGTTTGTAAAAAAGTTATATTATAATGGTATAAGGTATCGTTCATTGATTCAAATGCGATAAATTTTGATAATTAGGAATTTAACCGCGTAAATTTCGCTCAAACATATAAAAATTGAATATACCGTAATATGCTTTAAAATAGCTTTCATTTCTTGTATATGCTCAAATTTCACAATTATTACAGAAAATTCAAATAAATTTTTGTCGAGATAGAGGCCTACAAATGAATTATGTTTGTAACCAGGAAATATGTCATGTATCGGAAAAACGCTGACGCGTCTTTTCAGATACATGAGGTCAGAAGTCGGATTGGAAGAAATCGGCGAGTTAGCCGATTTCCATATTGAAAACATCATCCGAAATTTTATGTTTTCTTTTCGATTTTTAAAACCGGATTGATTAGACGACATCACCATATCATTTTATCTGTGAATTTCTGTGAAGCTATTAGCCTTGCAAAAGAAACAAAATGCGTGAAGGAACCAATATAATAGTAAAAGACCGCACTTCTTCAGTGCGGTCTGCTTGTATCAAGCGGATTTAATCTGGCTTCAATTTCCTCGCGCCGATCTTCAAAAAAAGGTGGAAGTGCCAGTGATTCACCGAGATGTTCGATCTCTTCATCTGTCGTAAATCCGGGACCATCTGTTGCCAATTCGAACAAGATGCCATTTGGCTCCCTGAAATAAAGCGATTTAAAATAAAAGCGATCCACTAATCCGGAATTGGGAATGCGTTCTGCCTGAATGCGATCCTTCCATTTTGCCAATTCCACTTCATTATCGACACGAAATGCTACATGATGAACACTTCCACGGCCGGGCCGTTCTCTTTCCGGGAGGTCGTCACGCACTTCCAGGTGAATTTCTGCACCTGTTCCGCCCTCGCCAGTTGTGAAAACACGTATGTCAGCCTGGCCGTTGACCGGTGATGGATAGCTTCCGGTTTGGGAGAACGTTAAAAGATCCGTCAGCACCTTGATGGTTGGCTCAGGATCGCGCACTGTCAGTTTTACAGGCCCGAGACCGATGATGCCTTTATCACCTGGGACAGTGCTATCATCCCAAACTTTTCCACCTTTCACCCCTGAGTTTGTTTCATCAGAAATAAGTGTTAATCGCTGGTTTTCAGGGTCGCGGAAATGAATGACGTTGCGCTCACCCTGTTTGGTAATCCCATCATGGTCTACGTTATATTCGTTCAATCGTTTTTCCCAATATGTCAGTGCGTCATCAGTTGGAACACGCAGAGAGGTTCCGGATATGCTGCTGATTCCATGGTAAGTTGTGCCTGCCCGTGGTATTTCAAAAAAAGTTAAATCCGTTCCTGGGTTACCGATCTCATCAGCATAAAAAAGATGATAAACAGATGGATCGTCCTGGTTGATTGTTTTTTTGACCAAGCGCATACCTAAAACATGGGTGTAGAAATGGTAATTATTTGCAGCATTTGCTGTAAGGGCTGATACATGATGGATGCCTTTTAGTTCCATGGAAATGACCTCTTTTCAATTATGAAATTTAGTTTGAATTAAACTAATTTGAATTCAAACTAATTATAGTATAAATCGATTTTGACACCATGTACAGAATGTTGCCTCATTCATCGGATTCTTCATGCTTCGGGCGGAGTCCCCGTTTTAATTGTTCGATGCTTAACCCGAAGTCCATTTGTAAATGCGGATAATCTTTGAAATTTTCCCAGTCTCCACCCCATTCGAATCCCAGTTCTTTTGCCAGATCGGCAACTTCAAACCAGTCCGACTCACCGTTGTTATTGCCATCATAATGAATGTCCCAAATCATGTCGCCATTATTATTGTACAAAGCATAATCGACTGCAAGCCCATAGTTATGGTAAGATTCGCCGCCTTGTGCGTAGGTGACAATATTCCCATCATCTGCTCGGCCTTGCTCATATAATGCATCTTGCTCGTCGATGCTGCGTACGGTTTCTGTAATGGCAACATCAATATCTTTTTCGGCAGCTTGTTCAACCAGCTCCTTTGTTTTTTTGGTGACGACCGGATCAAGGTTTTCCGGGAGTGAAGCATCCTCTCCTTGGTCAAGATATCGGTCTGTTTGGAATTGGTTATATAGGAAGAGCAATGCTATTAAAACTAATATAATAATGATCCATGCAGAGATGTCTTTCCGGTACCGTTTCAAAATTTGCAGTCTCCTTGAGAATAGATTTCCACTGAAATGATAACATATACAGCCAGCAATTATGGGCGTGAATGCAACATGGGCGCGTTAGCAGTCAATATGGGCTTGAAACCAAAAACATGGGCGAGTTGGCAGCTAATATGTGCCCAAAAGCGAAAACATGGGCTGGTTGGCAGTCAATATGGGCCCGAAACCGGAAATATGGGCGCATCGGCAGCCAATATGGGCCGTAGAACGAAAACATGGGCTCATCGCAGTCAACATGGGCCCGAATAACAAAACATGAGTCATCCTTCTCCATCATGGGTTTGAAACACTGCAAAACACGCTAAGAACGAATATCCGGTAATTATCCCTTCTATCATTACAATCGAAAGAAATCGGAAAAAAGGGGCATGATTTTCAAAAATAATTGTCTTGAAGTTACAGATGTCTGAATATAAGATAAGATAAAGGGGAGGGGATATATGGTGTACGTATTGATTGTAAGTTTGATTGGTTACTTGTTTGGCTGTGTTCACGGTTCGCAGCTTGTTGGTAAATATAAAAAAATGGATATTAAGAAGACAGGTGTCAAAAATTCCGGCGCATCCAATACAACGATATTATTGGGCTGGAAATATGGTATTCTGGTTGCGCTTATCGATATTTTTAAGGCGACATTATCAATATTACTGGTATTATATATTCTGGAAAGCCAGGGGATCACCGGGCCGGAACAAACATTATTGGTATATATTAATGCTTTGTTCATCATTATCGGTCATAATTTTCCCGTTACCATGAAGTTCAGCGGCGGCAAAGGTACGGCATCGTTGATCGGTGTGCTGCTTGCTGTTGATTGGCAGATAGCAGTCATTGGAATCGGAATTTTACTTTTATTCACATTGGCAACCGATTATTTGGTTGTTGGCGTTTCATTCATGTATGTTTCATTTTTGGTAACGACTTTTCTGTTCTTTGGAATCGAACCGACGATGGTTGTTGTGCTATTATCGGTCATGAGTATTATGAAACATATGGAGAATTATAAACGTATCATCAATAAGGAAGAAACAAAAATATCAAGTATGTTTCGAAAACAGCCTTAGAACCAGGAGGCCGCAATGCTGGACATTATCGTTTGGATTATTATCGTTGTACTATTTATCGCAAGCTTTGCAGGTGTTATTTTTCCGATTATTCCATCCCCGTTAGTGCTTTGGGTTGGTTTCCTGCTTTATCATTTTGTCATTAATGCCGATGAATTGACTTGGTTTTTTTGGATAGCAATGGCTGTATTAACGGTTATTCTGATCGTATCGGATATCATCGCCAACAGCTATTTTGTCAAAAAATACGGCGGCAGCAAGTGGGGTGAGCGCGGTGCTGCCATTGCTGTCATCATCGGTTCATTTATTATGCCGCCCTTTGGCATTCTGATCATTCCATTTATAACCGTTCTTGTCATTGAATTAACGCAGGCGAAAACATTTGATGAAGCTGTACGTGCTTCCATCGGATCATTAATTGGATTTTTGGGTGGTGCAATCGCCAAGGTCGTTATCCAATTGGTGATGATTGTATGGTTCTTTATCGTTATCATATTCTAACAGCAGAAAGGATTTTTCAGAATGAATCTACCATCACGCGTTATCACAATTGCCGGTTCTGCAGCTGGTGGAAGCGCCGGCATCCAGGCAGATCTGAAGACATTCCAGGAATTGGACGTTTACGGGATGAGTGTTGTGACAGCTATTGTTGCGCGGCATCCTGAAACAGATAAAAACGTTCACTTGCAAACACTGGAAGCTATCGAGGCACAATTTGCCACAGCGATGAAGCAGGTTGGTGCTGATGCACTCAAAACAGGCATGTTGTTTTCCAGGGAAATTATTGAAAAAGCAGCAGATTTGATTGCCGCTTCAGATAAGAAAACAGTGGTAGTCGATCCGGTCATGGTGGGGAAACTTGATTCGAAATTGCTCGCAGATGATGCCATTGATGTTTTGAAGTCACGATTGGTGCCAATGGCTGATGTTATTACACCAAATGTACCTGAAGCATCGTATCTGTTGGATGGACGGAACTTAAAAACAGTTGATGATATGAAACAAGCCGCCATCGATTTGTACGATCTGGGACCACAATATGTACTGGTTAAGGGCGGCAGGTTGAAAGGTGAAGCGGTTGATGTCCTGTACGATGGTGAGACACTGACCGCATTTGAAGCACCGCGGGTTGATACGGAAAACACGAGTGGGGCAGGCTGTTCGTATTCGGCGGCGATTACAGCCTATATGACAAAAGGTTATTCGATGCCGGAAGCGGTTCGTCTGGCGAAAAGCTTTGTCACGACGGCGATTGAATATGGTTTCACTTATACTGATATGGTAGGGCCGACGTATCATGCGGCAGAGCGCATGAAAGGTGAAGCACATAAGATTAAAGTGGAAAAGCTTTGATTGAATTAACTGTTCCGAGTACTTGTGAGCGAAGTGCCTAAGCGTGCGATGGGTCCCAAACCGTGCGAGGAGCTGCTGAAACGTTCGGGATGGAATCAAAATTGTGCGGGGAGCATCACTGACGCGTGCAAGAGAAATATCAAAACAGTACAGCAAAAATTGATAAAGGGGAGAGGGATGGATGGGAAAGCGAGCGTTAGTCAATGTGGATTATACGGTTGATTTTGTGGCGGATGAAGGACGGTTAACGTGTGGTAAACCGGGACAGGCTATTGAGGAAAATATCGTTTCGATTACGAGGGATTTTATTCATGCAGGGGATTTTGTCGTTTTTGCAATTGATGCACATGAGGAAGGTGACACCTTACATCCTGAGACAGAACTGTTCCCGCCGCACAATATTATTGGTACAGAGGGACAGGAGCTGTATGGATCGCTAGCATCCGTTTATGCGGAACATAAGGACAAAAGCAATGTCTATTACTTCGACAAAACACGCTACAGTGCTTTCGCCGGTACCGATCTGGAGATTAAACTTCGTGAACGGGGAATTGAGGAAATCCATCTCGTCGGTGTTTGTACTGATATTTGTGTGTTGCATACCGCCATCGATGCGTACAATAAGGGCTTTAACATTGTCGTGCATAAGGATGCTGTTGCAAGCTTTAACGCGGTGGGGCATGACTGGGCACTCGGCCATTTTACAGATACATTGGGTGCGAAAGTGGTATAAGGTTAAGGAGAAGCCAGGCGACGTGAAGCCTGGCTTTTCCGGTTGATAAATCCATCTTCCTTTCAAATAATTACATGTTGTAAATGGGGGATTACTGATGGGATCAGTTTTTAAAAGCAAGTACTTTAACAATTTTACAGTCAGACAGGCTGACGAAAGCGATGCACATTCCATCATCAGAATTCTGCGTGATGCGGCCGGCTGGCTGATTGAGAAAGGCATTCATCAGTGGGATGTTTATTTGACGGATGAAGCAGCTGCGGAGATCAACAAAGACATCACAAAAGGGACAACCTATATTGTAGAAGATAGTCAGTTCAATGCCATTGCGACATTCAATCTTTCAAAAGAACAGAACGATCTGGACAAAAGCGTATGGGGAAACCGTGACGATAACGCCCTTTATTTGCACCGGTTGGCTATTGATAAACACTATCGTCACCTGAATTTAGGCAGGGAGTTATTAAATTGGATTTTAGCTAATGCTGCGGGCAGCGTGCTTCGTTTGGACTGTATTGCAGACAATCCGCGACTGAATCAATTTTATCGTGATACAGGTTTCACGTTTGTAGGCTATGCCGAGGCAAAGTCGATCATGTTTTCCAAATATGAAAAACCTGTTAATGCTTGACTTTGCAAGGGTATCCTTTTATATTTAAACATATAATATATGAAACGTTGATGAGGATAAGTCAGCTTGTATGTCTTTGACAGAGAGGAAATGGCTGGTGTGAATTTCCAAGACATAACTGGAACCTGCCTCTGAGTTCGCCGTCAGGATGGCTTTTGCCAAAAGATGTGCGCGGTTTAAACCGTTATGTCATGAAGTGTGCAGTACGTTTGGTCGGCTGCAAACAAGGGTGGTACCACCAGGCCTCGGTCCCTTATTTCAGGACGGAGGATTTTTTAACATAGAAATTCCACATATTTTTTGAAGGAGTGTCTTAGTTGGCTAAAAACAAACAATTTGTTGAAAAAATTACCGCGATGGAAGACGATTTCGCGCAGTGGTATACAGACGTTGTCAAACAGGCGGAATTGGTGGACTATGGAACAGTACGCGGAACGATGATTATTAAGCCATACGGTTTTGGCATCTGGGAAAATATCCGTGATGAACTGGACAGGAAGTTTAAGGAAACCGGCCATTCCAATGTATACTTCCCATTGTTCATTCCGGAAAGCTTGCTGCAAAAGGAAAAAGACCACATTGAAGGGTTTGCTCCCGAAGTTGCCTGGGTAACCCATGGCGGCGATGAAGAGCTGGCGGAGCGGATTTGTGTCCGGCCGACATCTGAAGTACTGTTCGGCGAATATTACTCGAAAAACATCCATTCCTATCGTGACTTGCCGAAATTGTACAACCAGTGGAGCAATGTCGTCCGCTGGGAAAAAACAACCCGTCCTTTCCTGCGTTCGCTTGAATTTTTATGGCAGGAAGGGCATACAGCGCACGCGACACGTGAAGATGCAGAAGAGGAAACAGCGCGCATGCTGCAGATTTACGCGGATGTTGCTGAGGATTATCTGGCTATACCTGTTTTGCACGGTAAAAAGACCGAAAATGAGAAATTTGCCGGCGCGAATTATACCTTAACAATTGAAAGCCTGATGCACGACGGCAAAGCGTTACAGTCCGGGACGTCGCATTATTTTGGAACAGGTTTTGCTGAAGCGTTCGATATTAACTATCTCGATGAAAATGGTGATCAAAAACCGATCCATCAGACATCATGGGGCATGTCCACACGTATTATGGGCGCACTCATAATGGTGCATGGCGATAACCGCGGCCTGGTGATTCCGCCCCGGATTGCACCGACTCAAGCAATGGTTGTGCCGGTTGCCCAGCATAAAGAAGGTGTTCTGGACAAGGCGTATGACTTGCGTGACCGTCTGCAAAATCTTGTCCGTGTTGATATCGATGGCAGTGATAAGAAGCCGGGCTGGAAATTCAATGAGTATGAAATGAAAGGAATCCCGGTCCGGATTGAGATGGGGCCGAAAGACATTGAAAACGACCAAGTGGTGCTGGTCCGCCGTGATACTGGTGAAAAGGAATTTGTTCCACTAGCTGAACTGGAAGAGCGGCTGCCTGCTCTCTTGGAAGAAGTGCAGCGGAACTTGTACAATCAAGCGCTGGAACACCGTGAAGAAGCAACCACGACGGCTGTTACTATGGATGAATTCAAAAAAGCTTTGGAAGAGAATCCAGGCTTTATCAAGGCGATGTGGTGCGGCGATGCGGAATGTGAGGAAAAAGTTAAGGAAGAAACGTCTGCCACATCCCGCTGTATTCCGTTTGAACAGGAGGAAGTTTCGGATTCCTGTGTATGCTGCGGAAGAGAGGCAAAAGAGATGGTTTATTGGGCAAGAGCTTATTAAGCAGTTGGTGTTTGAAGCTTAAATGCATATGACCACACAAAATAGCATGTGAAAACCTTATGTGGTTTCACATGCTATTAATTATTTCGCTGTTTAAAAGACATTATTCCTCTAAGAGCAGGTTTGCTAATTTTTGTTTACTCTCTTTATCAAATTCTGAAGTGCAAATAACGTATTAATATTAAAACAAATAAAGATGAAACATAAACAATAGAAGCGTAATCAAATGAATCTCTTAAAAAGAAAACAAAAACAGTGAGTGGTATGGATACTGCTAACCTTAACCCAAGCATGTATTTAATACGCTTTGTATGTAACAACTGTCATACTTCCTGGAGTTGATTTGATACGCTGAAAAAGTCATTTACTTTAAATAATGTTGTTAAGTGCCCGTATTGTGAAGAAAAACAATTCATTATATGAATATACTTTATTTTTGACCTTCTTCATATATAAGTATGTATCACCTTAACAACTCTATTGACAAGGTTGTTAGGTGCTTGTCCTGCGATTCGTGCATTCCTCGTTCTCCAATCCAAGTTTTTCATTTGATCGGCAATGACTACTCCCCCGACTACCGCATCATCTGGAATCTGGATATGGAAACCCCATTTTCTATCTGTTCGGCTGACCGGACAAACCGTTGCGTAGCCTGTGACCTCATTAAAACGCTTTGGTGAAAGCACAATTGCGAGTCTGTGTCCTGCTTGCTCTGTTCCTGCTTGGGGGTCAAAATCTAAAAAGATGAAATCCCCTCGGTCTGGACATTGCATTAAATTTCTTCCCTCCCCATTGGTCTGCTGAAAAATTCTTCGTGGGGATTACCCCCTTCACATTGCGCCAAAAGATCTTCAAGCGTTGGCTCATCATCGGCTGGCTCAATAAAGATCCCTTTTTCGTCAGCTTTTACATTCACTTTGGAGCCGTCCTGCACACCGAAACGATCTGCTATTGACTTAGGAATGCGTACCCCAAGACTGCCGCCCCATTTTTGAACAGTCGTCATGTGATTGACCCCCTTATTTCCTTTTGATACCATTATATCACCTCGAGAAACTTTTGTATATATCATTATATATATCTTTCGCTGAATTTATGCAAAAATACTGTTTATTGAAAGGAATTTCCTGAACGTTCATAGAGAATGCAACGCGAAAAAACAAAAATCATGAGTGGCTTCTCATGCTTAAATGTGATCGATTTCTGCTTTTAACTGGAGCGCTGATCTCTTGAATGATCCTGCTTGAACAGGAGAAAGTTTCGAATTCTTTCGTATGCTGCATCAGAGAGGCAACAGAACCGGTTTACTGGGCACGAGCTTATTAAAGCATGAAAAAATCAAGCGCTGTTTGCAGCCGCCCGATTTTTTTCATGTTCCGGAAACTCAAACATGTTCCGGACACGAAAATGCTGTCCCGGTCAAATGGTGGGACAGCATTTTCAACTTTGCAGTGCTTCTTCAATATCCTGTTGAAGGGTTTCCGGCTTTGTTTGTGGTGCATAGCGGCTTATAACGTCACCATTTCGATTAATCAGGAATTTGGTAAAGTTCCATTTTATTTGTCTGGTCATCATACCTTTTGCCTGTTGTGTCAGGTACACAAATAATGGATGTGCATGTTCGCCTTTGACATCAATTTTGCTGAACATGGGGAAGGTGACGCCGTAGTTGCTTTGGCAAAAGTCAAGAATATCCGCATCATCCCCTGGGTCCTGGCTGTTAAATTGATTACACGGAAAGCCCAGAATAACCAGACCCTCATCTTTATACGTATCATAAAGCTTTTGTAGACCGTCAAATTGCGGGGTAAACCCGCATTCACTGGCAGTGTTGACAATTAGGAGTACTTGTCCTTTATAGTCAGCCAGTGACTTTTCCTCCCTATCCATTGTTTTTGCTGAGAATTCATAAACACTAATGGAAAACGCCCCCTTTTTTGTAAAGAATAACAAGGTGGTCCAATTGTTGTCAAAAAATTGGATCAATAGTATTTGTGTCTTTATTCCGCGTGTAACAGATAGTAAACCGCCAAAGAACAGTGGCAACTAACTTTCTTTAAATGTCCGATTTTGTTCGGGACTACACGATGCAGATTGCAGGAGGACCCCGCACAGGACAAGGAAAACTTCGGCGATACATCTTTGAAAGTAAAAGTGGTTTCCTTTTTCGAGGACGTTGCGTCTTTAGCCATTGTTCCTCTTCAATCAGTATGGAAAAATGACCCACTTGATTGAAGTTTCAGGTATGGGGAGGCCATTAGAAAATACATCCGCCGAGACTAATATCTTTTATTTTGGCGTTGATGCTGAAACGCGACGATTAAGTAAATTTCTTTGTTCGGATAATACTTGTAGGAAATGATATTAGGTTTTACTTTAACATAATTTCTGTTTTTATAGTTTCGGGAAGGAAATAAACACCCTGTTTGGAGGATTGTTTTTTCGATCTCCAGGATGAGTTGTACTTTATATTCTGCGGTTTCCTGTTCGCTGTAGAGTTCGCTTTTAATTTCGGAGAGTTTATTTGAAGCTGTTTCGGTCCATTCAACTTTCATCTAAATTTTACCATTTCTAACCTTTTCGATAACTTCTTTTGTAGATAGCACTTTACCCTGCTCTATATCCTGTTCTGAACACGCAGTCATTTTTCTTATTTTAGAATCTGCTTCAAACTGCTGAATTTCAGTCTCACTTATAGAAGAACCGTGTTTGTTTTTTTCTTCTAATAAATTAAGCACTGATTCCAATTCATAATTGACGCCATTATAGCCTACCACAGCTTTTTCATCATTGCTTTTCCGTCCTTAACCTTTAATTTATACATATACGGCACCTCCTTCTTCAATTATAATACATAAAGCCTTCAGTCGAAAGTTTTTGTTATTTTATGCGAATTTATTTTTTCTAATTCTTCAAGCTGAACGGGGGTGGGGAAATTATTAAAAGCAGTCAACCTTAATAACATTTAAAAAAGGCCATCCAAACGTGTTGCAGATGGATGGCCTTTTCCTGTTTGCTTAGTAAGCTTCCTGTTTTTCTTGTTTTTCTTCTTCAATGATTGCAAGTTTACGGTCAATTTCTTCCTGAGATAAATTGTTTTCCCGGACATACAGGTTATCCCGGCTTACCCGGCATTCATGGGTACAGCCGCGCATATATTTATGCTCGTTTTCTTCCGAGCAGATGATTTGTTTGTTGCATGAAGGATTGGCGCAGTTGACATAGCGTTCGCAAGGCTCTCCGTCAAAATAATCCCGTCCAACAACGACGTGCTCGTTTTGGTTGATTGGCACCGAGATACGCTGATCGAAGACGTAACATTTGCCGTCCCAGAGCTTACCTTGCACTTCCGAATCTTTACCGTACGAAACAATGCCGCCGTCGAGCTGATTAACGTCTTCAATGCCTTCATCCATCAGCCAGCCGGAGAATTTTTCACAGCGTATACCGCCGGTGCAATAGGTCAGCACCTTTTTATCCTTCAACTGATCTTTATTTTCGCGAATCCAGTCAGGCAGTTCGCGGAATGCTTCAATGTCCGGCCGGATTGCCCCGCGAAAGTGTCCAAGGTCATATTCATAATCGTTGCGTGCATCCAGAATAACTGTCTCTTCATCCTGCATCGCTTCATAAAATTCTTTCGGTGAGAGGAATTTAGCTGTTTTTTCCAGCGGGTTGACATCCTCTTCATCGTTTAATTTCAAACTGACAATTTCCTGACGATGGCGGACGTGCATCTTTTTAAAGGTATGCCGATCATGTTTATCAATTTTGAAGGTCATGTCAGCAAAGCGCGAATCCTGATGCATGGCTTCCATATATTTCTGCGTTTGTTCGACCGTACCGGATACCGTTCCGTTCAGACCCTCATGTGCCACGAGAATCCGTCCTTTGAGTCCGAGGTCCTGACAGAAGGCCAGGTGCTCTTCCGAAAAGGTCACCGGGTCATCAATCGGGACGAATTTATAATAGAGCAGTACCCGATAATCCTGATTATTTTCCATTTTTACCACCTACCATTTATATTTGCAAGATACAAATGCAGTGGATAACTTATTATAATCTTGCAGAGAAATATTTTATCACGTTTAAACGTTTTTTGCCAGAAGCAGAAATTTCCCGAACTAATTTTCAAAAACACTTGCATTTTCCTGCGATAAGTAGTAAAGTAGCAATAAGCAAACGGAATTGAAATTAGTAATACTTTACGATCTCTTTAACAAGTGGTGTAAAAGTATTTAAGGTTCAATTACTTTGCACATATTTGTATAAGGAGGTCATTTAATATGATGACTGGAACAGTAAAATGGTTCAACGCTGAAAAAGGATTCGGTTTCATTGAGCGCGAAGAGGGAGACGATGTATTCGTTCACTTCTCAGCAATCAATCAAGAGGGCTTCAAAACACTTGAAGACGGTGAGAATGTTGAATTCGAAATCGTTGAAGGCAACCGTGGCCCACAAGCAGCAAACGTAACGCGTCGTTAATAATGACGATTCAATAAAAGGTTTATCTCTTTGTGAGGTAAGCCTTTTTTGTTTAGGATAAATAATGAACGACTTGACCGATTGGAGGGATTGTATGGCAGATGAGCGCCATTGGCATAAGGAGGCTGAGTTTCAGTGGGATAATCGAGCAGACTTCTGGAACCAGCGTAGTGTGGAAATGTGGGACAACGGCAGCCGGAAAAATATCACACCATTTATTGAAGAGCATTTGCAGCCAGAAAGCAGCATTATCGATGTAGGCTGTGGTGATGGATATGGTTCCTTTAAGCTGTATCAGTCAGGCTATCATGTGACGGGAGTGGATATATCCGGTGAAATGATCAGGCTTGCCAAAAAACGGCTTCATCAGGAAGACATTTTCTTTTCTCAAGGGGACGTAATCGATTTACCCATACAAGATAACGGTATAGATAGTGTCATGGCTATTAATGTGATTGAGTGGACAGAATCGCCTGTAGATGTCTTAAAGGAATTTGACCGTGTTTTGACAACGAACGGAATACTATTTGCCGGGATCTTAGGACCGACAGCAGGGCCGAGAATGAACAGCTATTCGAGGCTTCGCGGGGAAAGGACGATTTGCAATACCATGATGCCATGGGAATTTCAGCAGCTTGCCCTGGAAATTGGCTTTGACTATGCAGATGGATTTGGCGTATTTAAAAATGGTGTCAGCGAACATCATTACAGGGATTTGCCGCTGGATTTGCAACAAGCACTGTCATTTATGTGGGTTTTTATGCTGCGAAAGGTGGGCAAATGATATGGACAGAAATGACATCGAGCAAAGAGTAATTGAAAGCTATCAACAGGATGAAAAGATGATGATTCTCGTTTTCGCGCAGTGGTGCATCAATCATGATGTTGACCCCGAAGTGTTATATGAACGCGCCTATCCAGATCAAAAGGACAACCAAGCTTTGAAGGAAGCAATGGATCTGACGGTCACCAAGCAGGAATCAGAGGAAATTGCTGATCAGACACTGCTTAATATACTACAGGTTTTCGAAAACGGTGATTTGGCATTTGTAATACAGGAGATAATGGCTGATAAAACCAGTAAAAAGCGCTGAATGAATGAAACGTGCTGATGATTAAAGACAAATTGACAGATACAAGGGGAGAGGGACGTTCGTGGACTGGTACATAAAAGCTTTTCAGAAGCTGACAAATGATGACTTATACGCCATTTTGAAACTCCGGATGGATATTTTTGTTGTCGAGCAGGAATGCCATTATCCGGAACTCGATAATCATGATCAGGAGGCTATTCATTATTTTTTGAAAGATGGTCATGATATTGTTGCTAACGCACGTATTTTACCAAAAAATACCATGTCCCAGGAGGCATCCATTGGCAGGGTTGCCGTTGCTGAAAAGTACCGCAGTCGTAACTATGGCCGTCTGATCATGCAAAAAGCGATTGATTATATTTCCGGTCAATGGAATGAATCAGTTATCAAAATCGAAGCTCAGGCGCATTTAAAAAAATTCTATGCAGATCTTGGGTTCCGGCAAGTTTCTGAACCATATCTTGATGATGGGATTCCTCACGTTGACATGATATGGAAGCGAAATTAAAGTATCATTCATTTGTATTGACACATAGTATGATTAGCAATGCATTTTTAGAAAATGGAGGCTGTCAGCTATGATTACGAATGATCAGCTTAAACAATGCAAAAACATACTATTGGAACGACAGAATGCGTTAATCCCCCAGGTGAAGGATCATTTCGGAACGTCGCTGGAATTGACGAAACAATCAATGGATGAATTATCCAGTTATGATAACCACCCCGGAGATATGGGAACGGAGATGTTTGAGCGTGAAAAGGATATCGCTCTGAATGAACATGCGGAACAGGAATTGAAAGAGATCAATGCAGCCCTTCATGCGATAGCGGATGGCACATATGGCATCTGCAAAGAATGCGGAGCGGATATTCCATTTGAGCGGCTGGAGGCTGTCCCTACAGCAGACCGCTGTTTTGAGCATGCTGAACATAATAATAATGCTCCGGTTGACCGTCCTGTAGAAGAAGGCGTATTTAGCCCGAATATAAATCCGGATGAAATAACCGCTGAGGAACAAACAGGATACGATGCGGAAGATGCATGGCAGGAAGTAAGCCGGTATGGCACATCGGAAACAGCATCGGATTTTTATGGCGACCGTGATCATTATGATGAAATGTATCCAAATAGTGATGAGAATGTCGGAAGTGTCACCGATGAGGAAAGCTTTTTGGCAGCTGATCAGGACGGGAATTTCACGGGTGTTACACCAAATCATGACAAGTATGAAGAATAGGTAATGGCAATGCTGCCGCAAAATTTGGCGAAGATGAAACAATCATAACTTCCAATTCGTATAGTATCATAAGGAGTTGATAAGAATGGAAGATAATCGCGGATGTATCAAATGCGGCAGCACGGATGCTGAGCAGAATGAAGCAGCCATGACCGGGACAGGCTTATCCAAGATGTTTGATGTACAGAAAAATCAGTTCATCGTTGTATCATGCAAAAACTGTGGCTATTCGGAGTTCTACAATAAGAATAGTTCGACCGGCAGTAATATTTTTGATTTCTTCTTTGGATGAAAAAAAGCTCCTGATCAGGGAGCTTTTTTAAAAGAAAATATAAAACCCATGGCTGCACAGCTCTGCTGCTGTGGTATTTTTATGGGAACATTAGCGCGATATGGCACGTCCGGCAAAAGTGCTGATTCGCGCGAAAAGGGGGAAATATCGCGCAACAATCATCCGATTTCGCGCGGCGCAGCCCCAATTCCGCGCGACAACTGCGTGATTTCGCGCAGCACCCTTTCGACTTCGCGCATCGACCCCTGATTTGACGCACCACCGCCCCGAAACTGTGCGACATCAAACAATTCAGTGTCATCCTATCATGATTTCACACGACACAGCTGCGAATTAGCAGTTACTGAAAACTGCAGTCAAAATACCTTCTTAAAAACCGCCGAACATCGAGTCCATTAGGCTGCCAAGAATCGCACTGAGAAAGGACTGGGTGAAAAAGCCAAATGCCAGGATTGTGATTATGTATAAAACCAGTAATACATAAACCCGGTCAAAACCCTCTGCCGGCTGTTCCAATAAAATAAAGGTAGGTATGAACAGAACTAATCCGAGAATACTAATCAGAATCAGTATCACGGCAAGCGCCGATATCCCAATTAATGAAAAAATAATTCCTGCTGCGAATAAAAGAACGAATGGAATTAAATAGGCACCGTACTTGGCTATGACATCAGGAAATGTAACCGTCTGTACGGATAACTTTGCACCGGCAAACGTTAATCCCGCAATCAGGAATTCCAACAGAACAAAGATTATAATCGGCAGGATAAAACTGTCAAAAAACGAAATACTTCTGAAGAATCCTGCTGGAATAGCGTTGAGTACAAAGTGGTAGCTTGCCGCTAACAATAAAGCTGATAAAACAATTATGATGATTCCGGAAATCACGTCTGTATGGTTTGCTTTTTTCGCTTCGCTTGGGTTTTTAACCAGGGTGACAAAGAAATGACCAAAGTCACTGCCGATCGTTTGCAGTTTGTCCATTGCCTCATTGTTTTTCGCTGAATATTCCTGGTCCTCTGTTGAATTTTCTTGTTCTTCTGTAAAATGGTCACCCGCAGAATCATGGTCGGTTTCTGTGCTTGTTTCCTTATCATGCATCTGCTCAACGTCCAATTGTGCTCCGCAATTAGTGCAAAACTTTCCTTCAGCCGTTTGTTCACCACATGAAGGGCATTGCATTTTATCACTTCCTTTTTAAATAGGTACCTAAAGTATAATGGTTATTGCTGTATTTTTCATTATATAACGGTTTCGGGATAGTTGAGAAGAATTTAAATATGCTGATTCTCTTTTTGAGATGCCGGGGATCAGACGCCGGGCTGGGGAGAAATCGGTGGCGCTTCACTGATGCCTGTACGGAAGGCGTTATCGGAATTTCTATGTTTTCTTTTCAAATAAAATAAACCTGCAGCTGATTCAACTGCAGGTTCTTAAAAGGAGAAAGAATCTATCATTGTTGTTCTTGCTGACGCTCAGCCAAATCCATTGAAACGGTTTGTGCCTCACCATTTCGATAGAACTCAAGTTCAACTGTTTCCCCAATTTCCGCTTCATTGTACAGAAATGTACGTAAATCCACGATTGAGGTTATCTGATTACCATTGATTTGCGTGATTACATCGAATTGCTGCAGGCTTGCCTCATCTGCAGGTGATCCGTTTTCTACTTGGGCAACGACCATACCACCTTCAACATCTTCCGGAACCTGGATTTGGTCACGGTATTGTGGTGGTACTGTATTAATAGGGGCTGAACTGATGCCAATGTATGGCCGTGCCACTTGTCCCTCTGTTTCAAGCTGTTCGATGATTGGTGTCGCGGTGTCAATCGGAATAGCAAACCCAATACCTTCAACGGCTGTTTGTGCGATTTTCATTGAATTGATTCCGATTACTTCACCATCACTGTTGACAAGTGCACCACCACTGTTTCCCGGATTAATGGCAGCATCTGTTTGAATAACTTCAGTAATCCAATCCGGTTGACCATCGCCGTTTGTATCCATATTAACGGAACGATCCAGACCGCTGATGATACCTCTTGTCAATGTATTGGCGAATTCCATTCCAAGTGGGTTGCCAATTGCAATGACTGTTTCCCCAACTTCTGCGTCATTTGATGAACCAAGGTTTGCAACGGTATCGATTTGGGATCCATCAACTCTCAGAACGGCAAGGTCGCTTAATTGATCCGTACCAAGAACTTCTGCCTCTATACGTTCATCATTGTTAAGGGCTACTTCGACTTCCTGTGCATCTGCAACAACATGCTGGTTCGTGACGACATAGGCATTACCGTCTTCTTTTTTATAGAGGATGCCTGAACCTGTGCCGGATTCTTCACTCGGTTCCCAAATATTTGTCTGTTGCATTCGGGTGACACCTACAACAGCTTCTGATGCTTCCTCCATATTTGTGGCGGTTTCCTCATTATCTGAAGCAATTGTTTCGGTAACTTCCGGTGATGATTCGTCTGATTGATTATTTTCCGTGGCAGCATCTGAATTATTACCGTCATCATTATTTGGTATAATATTGGTAGTAAATAATAGTACGACCACAATGGCTGAGACGACACCGCCAATGATTCCGCTCAGAAAATTGCCTGATTTATTCCGTTTCGGCTTTTTATCCTGATTCGCTTTGGCATTTTGTCTGGCTGATTGTGCGATACCGCCGTTTGCATCCGGATCCGATTGGTGGACCGGTTCATTATCCGGATGCTCCTGATTATCTCTATTTTCATTATTATGTTGATGATTGTTAAAATCCATGAATATATCACCTCTTTACGTTATCATGAAGTCAACTCTTATTATAATCATCACATTTGGTAGGATTTTGGTGCAAATATGGCAAAAGTGTGTAAATGATAGTTTCAATATTGACATTCCCGTTATTCAGTGAAAATAATCATAACAAATCAATGATGGAGGCGTCCTTTTATGAGTCATCATATCGGAGTAGTGGAAGATGATGCAAATATCCAAAACATTGTATCGGCCTATTTAAAAAAAGAAGGCTTTCATGTAACAGTCATGGAATCTGCTGAGGCTGCCTGGGACCTCTGGGAAACACAGCGGCCGGATATGTGGATACTGGATATAATGCTGCCTGGCATGGATGGTTACGAATTCTGTAAAAAAATTCGCCAGGAAAGTGATGTACCGATTATAATCATTTCGGCTAAAGATGATGAAGTTGATAAAATACTCGGGCTTGAACTTGGGGGCGATGATTATTTAACCAAGCCATTCAGCCCCCGGGAACTATTGGCGCGTGTTAAGCGTGTATTCAAACGTGCTGACCATTCTACCGGGAGCAGTCAAGAATCCCATGACCGGATTAAAGTTGATAATTTATTGATTCATGAGAATGATCGCCGGATTTTTTGGAATGGTGAAGAGAAAGATATGACCACAAAGGAATTTGATATGCTTTTGCTATTGGCGAAAAATATCAATAGAGCCTTTTCCCGGGAGGAATTACTGATCAGGATTTGGGGGGAAGACTACTTCGGCAGTGATCGTGCCGTTGATGACCTCGTTAAACGAATACGTAAAAAACTGCCCGACATTCAACTGGAGACGGTATGGGGTTATGGTTATCGGCTGCGAAGTGAAGAGGAATCGTTATGAAACTGCAATCCCAGTTAAATTTAGCTTTTACTGCCCTCATGCTGGTTATCCTTGGCGTTACAGGGTATGTGATTTATTCCATGATACTTGGGATGCTGATTGACAATGAGCGGACGGAGCTGCAGCAAAAAGGGGAATTACTTATTCAGGTTTTGAATGAACAAGGCCAGGGACAGGGAAGTATTGAGGATTTCAGCAACTTTTTGCGGGAACAGGATCTGCAGTTATTCCTTTATGACCGTGCTCAGGATCAGGTACTGATGTCAACGATGCCCGAGCAATATGTCAGGGGGTTCTCAGCTAATAATTACTTTGCGGATGAACGGGAAGAATTATGGGAAGCAGGCAATAATAAATTTGTCACGTCGCGCATTCTGATTTATCCGGATCGAACGACACTGGAATTGGTTTTATTGACCCCATTGACGGATCTGCAGACAGTGCAGCAGGATTTTTTCAGGCGGATGGTTATCGTGTTCATCATCGGTACTATGGCGGCGGTTCTGCTCAGTTATTTATTAACCAATAAATTAGTAACGCCTTTAACAAAGTTGAAAAAACAACTGAAAAAAATCGAAAAACGAAAATTTGATGATATCGAACGCATAAAAGCAACAGGTGAAATTAAAGAAGTCGAACAAGGGCTGTACGATATGGCTACGGAGCTTGAGCGGTATATGAAGTCACAGCAGGCGTTTTTCCAAAATGCGAGCCACGAGCTGAAAACACCGCTCATGACCATACAAGGTTACGCGGAAGGTATTCGTGATGGTGTCTTTAATGAAAAAGATAAGGAAAAAGGACTGGAAATGATGGTGACAGAGGTTAGCCGGTTGAAGACCATCATTAATGAAATGATACTTCTGGCAAAATTGGACAGTGAGCAAGCTGAGTACAAAGATGAGCAAATAAGGGCGACTGAGCTGATCGACCAGGTATTGGACCGGGCATTGCCATTAGTCAGTGAGAAAGACATCACGCTGAATCATTCTGTGGACAACGAAAGTACCTTTATGGCCGATCAGGAAAAATTACTGCGGGCTTTGTTGAATATTACCGTTAATGCCATTCGTCATGCTCATTCACGTGTTAATGTCACGGTTGAGGAAAAGACGATTATAATTGAAGATGACGGGGAAGGTATAGCAAAAGAGCTCATTCCGCATATTTTCCACAGGTTCGTTAAAGGTAAAACTGGAGAGACCGGGCTTGGGCTGGCGATTGCACGGGCGATTGTAGAGCAGTCCGGCGGCAAAATCATGGTGCGGGATTCAGAGCTTGGTGGAGCAAAATTCGTGATTGCTTTTCCTGAGTGAGAATATATCCCGCATCTAATGGTCAGTAAGCCGCCAAAAAACGGCGGCCAACTGACCCTAAATGCCCGATTCTGTTCAACTAACATGCAGTAGGAAAAACCGCCCTACTGCATGAAGTTTCACTTTATGTTACAATAGGATAGTTTTGAACCACTCTGTAATGATTAGGAGCGTACGTTTATGCAATTAAGAGAAGATATTCGTAACATTGCAATTATCGCACACGTTGATCATGGCAAGACAACACTTGTTGATCAGATGCTGAAATACTCGGGCACTTTTCGTGAAAATGAACAAGTGGATGAACGTGCTATGGACACGAACGATATTGAGCGTGAACGCGGGATTACGATTTTATCCAAGAACACAGCAATTAAATATGAAGATACAACCATCAATATTCTTGATACCCCGGGCCATGCCGACTTTGGCGGCGAAGTGGAACGGATTATGAAAATGGTTGATGGTGTCTTGTTAGTTGTTGATGCTTATGAGGGTTGTATGCCGCAGACGCGTTTTGTTTTGAAGAAAGCATTGGACCAAAAGCTGACACCGATTGTTGTTTTGAATAAAATAGATCGGCCGAATGCCCGTCCGAATGAAGTGATTGATGAGGTATTGGATTTGTTCATTGAACTTGGAGCGGATGATGAACAATTGGAATTCCCGGTCGTTTATGCATCTGCAATTAACGGGACATCAGGTGAAGAGCCGGATGAGCAGATGGAAACAATGGACCCTGTTTTTAAGCCAATTTTGAGTCATATTCCTGCACCAGATGATACACAGGAGGAGCCGCTGCAATTCCAGGTTACGCTGCTTGATTATAATGACTATGTAGGCCGGATTGGTGTCGGTCGTGTTGTCCGTGGCACCATCAGTGTCGGTCAGCAGGTTGTTGTATTGAAGAAAGACGGGACAGAAAAGCCATTTCGTATCAGTAAATTATTCGGATTCATTGGCTTAAAACGGATTGAAATCCAGGAGGCAAAAGCCGGAGATATTGTAGCGATAGCTGGTATGGATGATATCAATATCGGCGAAACAATCTGCTCACCGGAAAAACCCGAGGGCCTGCCATGGCTCCGTATTGATGAGCCGACGCTGGAGATGACATTTGTGACGAATAATAGCCCATTTGCCGGACGTGAGGGTAAATATATTACATCCAGGCAAATTGAGGAACGCTTGATGAAGCAGCTGGAAACAGATGTCAGTTTGCGTGTGAATCCAACTGAAACACCGGATGCCTGGACCGTTTCAGGGCGCGGGGAACTCCATCTTTCCATTTTGATTGAAAACATGCGCCGTGAAGGGTTTGAGCTGCAATTGTCGAAACCCCAGGTCATTATTAAAGAAATTGATGGGGTTAAATGTGAACCGGTAGAGCATGTCCAGGTGGATGTACCAGAAGAATATACAGGTCCGGTGATGGAAACCTTGGGTGAACGAAAAGGCGAAATGCTTGATATGGTAAACCAGGGAAATGGACAGGTGCGTATTGAATTTAAAGTGCCATCCCGTGGGTTGATTGGTTATGCAACGGAATTTATGTCACTCACACGCGGTTATGGCATGCTGAACCATACGTTTGATAGCTATGAGCCGGTTGCGAAAGGCCAGGTTGGTGAACGTCGTGAGGGTGTACTTGTTGCCATGGAAAATGGTAAAACGTCGACTTACGGCATTATGCAACTGGAGGACCGCGGTGTGATATTTGTTGAACCAGGAACCGACGTTTATGCCGGTATGATTGTTGGGGAGCACAACCGTGAGAATGATTTGACGGTCAACATCACGAAAGAAAAACATTTAACCAATGTTCGCTCAGCAACAAAAGACCAGACAGCAACTATCAGGAAAACACGTGATATGTCCCTTGAGGAAGCTATTCAATATTTAAATGATGATGAATACTGTGAAGTAACACCTGAAACAATCCGCCTTCGCAAAAAGTTATTAAATCAAAATGACGTGAAAAAGCAGCAAAAAAATCGAAATCGGGGTAAAGTGAAACTTCATTCAGTGGGACGCTTTTCTCCGCTGATGAAAAGGAACAATAATCCGATAGATCCGGCGATGGCATTGGAAGCTGTTGCCGGTTTTTTGCTGTGATTGGGTGGTAATCAGCAGAAAGCGGGAAATATCGTCAGAACAGGAAAATTATCAATCAGTATCGCTTTTGTTAAAATGAAACAAAACCGTTAACGGGGTGAAAATGTTGACTGATTGCTATTCATACCGAACAGCCAATCAGATTGGGAGTATGTATGCTATGCCTATGCGGGTCTTAAACACTAAAGCTGACTATTCCGCTGTGAAGCATTAATTAAAGCAGGTGATGCAATTGAGAAAGGTTCTAAAACGACTTGGCTTCTTATTAAAATTCCACAAATCAATACCGTTCATAGTGGATTTTTTTCGTTCACACGAGGTAAAGGGGAAGACGAAATTATTATATGTCGTCGTGATTATCGGCTATATCATATTTCCGTTCGACCTTATTCCGGATTTTTTCTATATATTTGGATTCTTTGATGATATAACGGTCGCTGCCTTTCTATTGCAGCAAATGGTAAAAGTTGCACCGGAATCATTGAAGGAAAAACATGATTTTAAATGAAGGGGGTCTGTCCCTCATCACGTTAACGCATTAGCGTGATAGGGGACAGTCCCCTTTTTAGGTTCCGTAAAGAAAATTGAGTAAGACGGGGACTACATGATCCCCGTCTTACTCACTGCTTATCATTATCATTTGGTATATATTTAGTGAAGTATACGGCAAAAATCAAACAAATAAATGCTATCCCCCATGCTGCAATCCCGCTCCAGTACAGGTCCACACCCAAGCCGATAATGAGCACGATACCACTTATACCGATAAAAATAGCAGTTAAATAACGTTTCATCATTCCACACCTCGGATATTCGGGTATATAATCTTAATTCAATTATAATATATGTTTCAATAATATGCTGGCAAAAACTTTTAGTGACCTGCGACATCCCGTTTGGTGAAGAACAACCATGATACGGCAAGAAAAATCACATAGTAAACAGCTAATACAGTTATGGAAAATCCTAAAGTCATACCCTCAAACATTGGGGATCCATTTACATACTGACCCATGTTGGTATTGGCAAACAGGATATATTTTGCCCAGTTGTAATCGGCGAAAAAGGTTACAATCGCATTGCCTGAAAGCATAAGGAAAATGGCGATACCGATAGCCAGTGAACTTTGCCGGAAAATCGCGGAAATCATGAAGGCAAACGTAGCCATCATCACAAGTGTCACAAGCTGTAATCCATAACCTTCAACGATTTGTCCGATAACGGAAACATATGCATAGCCTTCACTTTGATTCATAACGATATGCGGATCCATTCCATTAACACCGAAGAATAACGCTCCCGTAATCCATGAAAACAGCAACACAAATAAAAGCGTAAACAGCGCAAATAAAAGGACTGATAAATATTTGGATGCCAGTATTTTAGTTCGTGTAATCGGACGAATCAATAATAATTTTATGGTACCCCACTTAAATTCATTGGCGATAATACCTGCTGCGACAATGATGGTGAACAAGCTTACTAATGAAAGCAGCATTTCATTTTCCATGACAAATTGCCAGGCGTCGTATGATGCAGGCTGGATGTCATTTTCAAGGTAATAATTATTTCTTTCAATTTGGCTTGTATACACCCCTTGCATCATCTCACCCTGTTCCATTTCCTGCTGCATTTCCGCGTTATCATCCTGCAATGTCTGCCGCCAATTGTCATCTTCTGCTGCCTGATATAACACCGTATTTCCCGCAGCGAAGTTTGCAAGCAAAGCCAATCCCAAAATAAGTACGGCGGTTAAAATGTACATAATCCATGTAGACTTTCGTATGTATAATTTAAATTGTTCATTAATTAACAGTTGAAAAAAATTACTCAATCGTATTCTCCCCAATCAAATCAAAGAATTTATCCTCAAGTGATGATTTTGACATGGTCACCTGGTATACCTTTATATCGTGACTGACGAATGACTGGATAATGTTTGGTATCATGTCGCGTTCAGCACGAATGGTTACCATTTCCTTGGCAGTTGTTGCATTGAGGTCAAAATCCTCTTTTAAAACCTCAATTGCCTGCTGTGTTGGTGTTACGTCCATTTGAATTTCAACGGCAGTTGTTTGTTCGGTTGCTGCGTTGACATCCTGGGTGGCAATAATTTCACCATTTTTGATCAGACCGATCCGATCACACATTTGCTCGATTTCAGACAGTAAATGACTCGAAATGATAACAGCAACATTCTCTTCCTCAGCTAATTGTCGTATGTATTGACGAATTTCGCGAATACCGGCCGGATCCAACCCATTAGTAGGCTCGTCCAAGATAAGCACGGATGGTTTATGCAGGAGTGCCTGGGCGATTCCGAGCCGCTGCCGCATCCCTAAAGAATATTTTCCGGCCTTTTCGTTAATCGGTTTTTCCAATCCTACAATTTTAATGACTTCCTCAATACGCTCTTGGGTGACGCCAGGCATCATCCGGGCGTAGTGTCTTAAATTCTGCCTTCCCGTCATGAAGGGGTACATTTCCGGATTTTCAACAATCGCCCCGACTTCCCGGATGGCATCTTTATACTCTGATTTAATGCTGTTTCCCAGTATCCGAACATCACCGTCTGATAAACCCATCAATCCAACCATCATGCGAATGGTAGTCGTTTTACCGGCACCATTGGGCCCGATAAATCCGAATACTTCTCCCTTATGGATTTCAAATGATAATCCCTTAATAATTTCTTTGCTGCCAATTGTCTTTTTGACATCGATTAATTCCATGGCTGTTTCAGTCATGTTATATTCCCCCAATTTATGTAACTGTTTTGTAGTACGAAAAAAATCATGGAAAAGTTTCATTGATTTCAGGTACTATTTTAATTCCTACTATTTTAATTTAGCTAGTAACATAAGATTTGATTGAAAAATAGCTAAAAATATGTACAATATAAGTAAATTAGCTAACAAGGAGATGTGTCGAAAAATGAGAGTGTCTTCAACCAAAGCACAAAATAATTTCGGAAAATACTTGAAATTCGTGGAAGCAGGTGAGGAAGTCATTGTAACGAAAAGTGGAAAAGATGCTGCCAAAATCCTGCCCTGTCATGATGCAGCCGCTGTTAAAGAAGAACAATCAGACTATCAATCGTCGAGTAGTTGGGTGAGTTATGAAGAATTTCTGGAACTAACGGAGGAATCGGAACAACGATTTGAATTAATTGACGGTGTCATCTACAACCTTGCTTCCCCTTCTTACAAGCACCAGCATGCGGTTGGCGAACTCTTCGGTGCATTTTATAACTGGTTTAAAGGGAAAAAATGTGTGCCGCTGACATCCCCGTTTGATGTGACGTTCTTTAAGGAGGAAAATAACATCTGTGTGGTCCAGCCGGATATTGTGGTCATCTGTGACAAGGACAATCTGGACGAGAAAGGTAAATATAAAGGGACGCCAACGCTGGTGGTCGAAGTGTTATCACCCTCCACGAGAAGTAAAGATATGTTGAAGAAACTCGAGTTATACAAACAATGTGGTGTCAAAGCATACTGGATTGTCGACCCAATCAATGAACATATTTTGATTTACGTGCTGGAGGACAATGACATTGTAAACAGCAAAACCTATTCAAAAAATGCTCACGATGCGGTTCACTCCGAAGTATTTGAAGGATTGGCAGCAGACTTGCAGGATGTCTTTGCTTGATTCGTTGATTAGAAGAACGTGGCTTTCGCAGCTGCCTTCAACCCCACTGTATTGAAAAAGCCGCATTTGGCATCGGAAACATGCGGCTTTGTAGCGTTAAACTGTAATGGCTCTATTCAGTGCTTTCTATCATTATTTCATGAAAATATACTGCTCTGTCTAAGACTATCCTGTGCACCGTAAATCCGAAAACCTATCTTTTTAATTCGGGATTCTCACGTTTTGCTTCTCTGACGTTTGGTCCGCGGTATCCGCCCGCAATGTCCGCCTGCTTAAAACCTTTGGCAAAATGGACTTCCTGGGCATCTGTCAGTTGCTTGTCCTTTGTCGGCTGATATTGTGCTTTTCGCATAAACGGATGTCCTTTCTGTTATAGAGTCTATTACGCTTTTCCCTGTTTGGATCGTGTTAAACATACCATTCCGGATTATTTGCCATCTCTTTCATAACTATAATCGTACCGAACCCTGAAAAAAGGGGCATTCAAAAATATTTTTTACGGCGCCCCCTTTTTGGCCTTTCGTTTCGATTATTAGGATAGAAGGAAGGGATTCCGATTTTTCAAAAAATCAGCTATAATAGGGCCAGAAGTTCATGCGAAGGGGGAAGCGTATATGCGGGAAGTTGTCATCGTGGACGGCTGCCGGACAGCAGTTGGCCGGAGAAAGGGAAGTTTTAAGGGTTACCGGTCAGATGAATTGGCGGCCGTTGTGCTGGAGGATTTGGTGAATCGTTCAAAAATTGATAAAGAAGCGATTGAAGATGTGATTTTAGGTTGTGTGACCCAAGTGAGTGAACAAGGCGGGAATATTGCCCGGACCGCAGCATTGATTGCCGGGTTTCCAACGCATGTGCCTGGTGTGACGATTGACCGGCAATGCGGCTCGAGTCAGCAGGCGGTCCATTTCGGTGCACAGGCGATTCTCTCCGGTGATATGGACATCGTGATTGCAGGTGGTGTAGAAAACATGACCCGGGCGCCAATGTTTTCGAATATGCAGGGCGTGAAGCCGAGTGAAAAACTGACGGCCAATTATGAAATCGTCAATCAGGGGATATCCGCGGAGAAAATTGCGCAAAAATGGGCCTTCACACGTGAGGAATTGGATGTGTTTTCATATGAAAGTCACCAGCGCGCATTGGCGGCCATTGAAAAGGGATACTTTGAACAGGAAATTGTACCAGTCGAAACCCGGGATGAAAATGGGGAATTAAAGATAGTTGAAACAGATGAAGGGCCGCGCGTTGATACGACGATGAACGCACTGGCAAATTTGAATCCGGTATTTCAGGAAGATGGTAAAATTACAGCCGGCAACGCAAGCCAGATGAGTGACGGGGCGAGTGCAGTGCTGTTGATGTCCCGGGAAAAAGCTGAAGTGTTAGGGTTACAGCCAAAAGCGAGAATCATAGCCCGGACAGTGGTTGGCTCAGATCCGACATTGATGCTGACAGGCCCGATCGAGGCGACAAAACGGGTGCTGGCTAAAGCTGGCCTCGGGATTGAGCAAATCGACCGGTATGAAGTGAATGAAGCATTTGCACCAGTGCCGCTCGCCTGGCTGAGCGAAACAAATGCCGATCCGGAAAAACTGAATGTCAACGGCGGCGCAATTGCCCTCGGTCATCCATTGGGCGCAACCGGTACAAAGCTGTTCGTCTCGTTAGTTAATGAATTGGAGCGTTCTAACAGCAGGTACGGGCTGTTGGCAATTTGTGAGGGAATGGGCATGGCGAATGCAACGGTGATTGAACGGCTCTAAGATGATTGGAACGCGGTATTGGGGAACATATTAACAGAGTGGTGCTGGGTGACAATGAAGATGTTGAATCCGCCATTTCTGTTATTCAAGAAGGGCCAGATTGTTGAACAGTTTCTGGTAGATGTCATTCAAATTCGGGTATAAACTGTATAGCAATTGATTATTTATGGGGAGGAAAGATGACATGATTTTGGTTACAGGAGCCACAGGGCAAATTGGCAGTAAAGTTGTTCAAAACCTTTTAAAAATGGGTGTACCTGTTCGAGCATTTGTTAGGGACGAGAAAACCTTCGACGATTTTGAGGATTCATCATTAGAAGTGGTAACAGGAACATTTGAAGATACGCAATCCATTGAAAGAGCAGTTGAGGGAGTGGATCAGCTTTTCTTGGCTGCACGGGATAATCCTAATCAAGTAGCACAACATGAGAACGTGATAAAGGTAGCGGAACGGTGTGGTGTTAAGCATGCAGTAAAATTATCAGCATTCGGCTCCTCTAAAAATTCACCAATCGCTTTGATGCGTTGGCATGCCGAAACAGAAGGGCAATTGAGAAATTCAAAGCTGAGCTGGACATTCCTTCGACCATTTTTATTTATGCAAAATTTATTGCGATCCGGGAAATCGGTTGCTACAAGGGACACCTTCTCAGCCCCTATGGGTTCAGACAAATTTGCTTTAGTTGATATACGTGATATTGCAGAAGTAGCCGCAAAAGTTTTAAAAGATGGCAATCATTCTTCAAAAGTGTATACATTAACTGGTCCTAGTGCAGTTTCTTATTACGAAGCCGCGGAATATTTATCGAGTATTCTTAAACGCTCAATTAAATATAAACCAGTTTCCCAAGAGGAATTTTATCAAAAGCTATTGTCAGAAGGGACACCATCTTGGCGGGCGCATGATCTCGCTTATATTGTACAGGCTTATCCTGATGATAAGAAAAATCTGGTCACAAATGATATTAACCTTTTACTAAATCGCTCTGCTCGAAGCATTCAAACCTTTCTAAGTGATTATCAAACGAACTATCAGGGTGAGAATTAAGCGTATGGGGATATAGCAAAAGTCTTCCGTAATACGATTGGGCGCGATAACCGAATAAATATGTGCCATAATACGATCGGGCCATTTTTTTGAACAATGTATCTTACGAATGGGGGGGCCGAATTAAATTAATTTTTTAATATAATGCACCAATCCAAAAGGAGAGGGGATTCTTATGAGAAGGATTTTTGTTGGCTTCTTAATTATATTTATATTAAGCGCATGTTCCCAAGGAAAAGATTTTGATACTACTGAAGAGGAAGATGATGAAATTATTGATACGGAGGATGTAGAGGTTCCTGGTGAAATATTCACATCTGAAAAGCAAAATTATGAAATTGACGAAGAAGAAATGAAATTAAGCATAAAAACATATCTGGACAGCCATAACGAACTAGATGAGGCTAGTTATCCATTTCAAGATGCTATGTATGAAGAGAAAGAATTAAATAAAAATGAATTCGAAAAGTTAGCTAGAATTACCGAACTCACTAAAGAAAATGACGTGAATTTTTCTAACTATATCTCAAATAACACTTTGCCTGAAGGTTATCAAGGCGAGTCTGAAAGAATTAGCCAGTACATTACAGCCTACAATGCGCTTCTTTATGAGGTAGATGAAATGTTTAATAATCTGATGGATGACGCAAATAAAGGGGAAGTTCCGAAAATAAACATTAAATCAATAATGAGTAAAACTGACGTGGTGAATGGCAGAGAACAAAACAAAATAGAAGCATTCCTCGATAAGAAAAATATTAAGACAAAGGCGTTTGGACTGGGAGCTTCAGAAGAATAAGAATGAATTACTGGAATATCTAATTTTGTTCCAGAACAGGGCGTGAATCCGGAATAAAGGCAAAAAGAAAAGTGTCATATCTGGAATGAGCAGGATGTTTCGGTGCTTCATTAAGAACTCATATATGGTAATTGAAGGGAGCTGGTTTTCCCAGTGAAAAAAAGACCTGCAATCATTATTCAAAAACTTCATACTTATATCGATGAGGAAATTGATATAAAAGTAATTAACAGTGAGCCAAATGAGATGATTACGCTCAAAGCGAAAATGAGCGATGATAGTGAAAAAATCTTTGAATCGAAAGCAACTTTTAAAGCAAATAAAGATGGTTTCATTTCACTTTCCCACGTAAAACCAGTAGAGGGTTCGTACAATGAAATTGACAGTTCTGGATTATTTTGGTCCATGGAAGACTCACAATCGAGACATGGTGATTTTTTTGTCAAAGAAAATTCAAACTCGGTTACGGTGGATATTTATTTGGAAATATCAGGAGAAACGCTCGATACAGTTACAATAACTCGCCAATTTTATAATGAGGATATTAATAAAGAAGTCGTGAAATCGAATGAATTCACAGGGGTTTTGTATCATCCGGTGAAAGAAGTTTCATATCCGGGCATATTGCTTTTAGGTGGATCAGATGGCGGTTATTTGGATCCAGCCGCAGCACTGCTCGCTTCCTATGGATATACGGTATTGGCATTAGCTTATTTTGGTATGGAGAACGTTCCGGATAACTTGGAAAGTATTCCTTTAGAGTATTTTGAAAAGGCTACCCATTGGTTAAAAGAGCATCCTTCTGTAAATAAACAAGTATCACTTATCGGATTCTCAAGGGGAGGAGAACTAGCCCTCCTGTTAGGTGCTACTTATAATGACTATACATCTGTGATTGCAGTTTCTCCAAGCAGTTATGTCACATCAGGAATGAAGAATAGCATATTTGCGCCAATACCGTCCTGGACGTCGGGTGGGCAGGCTTTGCCTTATATGAAGTTTTCTTATCCACCATCTATGATTTTCTCTACGTTTCGCAACTGGATATTCAAGCGTCCGTCTTCTTTCTTAGCCATTTGGAATCGTACGATGAGGAAAGAAGAGAAAATTGAAAATGCACGGATTCGTGTAGAGAATATCAATGCTCCTGTTATGACAATATCCGGAAGTGATGATCAACTGTGGCCATCTAAGAAATTTGTCAAAATGATGGAGAAGTCTTTATCGGATCATCTTTATCAGCATAAACATCTTTTTTACGAAGGTGCCGGTCATTTCCTGGCTTTTCCATATAGTTTTCCTTCGATTCCAAGTAACATTGTCATGCAGTTGACGGGTGGAATGGCGATGACTTTTGGTGGCTCAAAATCAGCAAATGCCCGGGCCACAACAGATTCATGGAAAAAAATAAAGGAATTCCTTAATACAGTCCATGCATGAGTAAAAGTTTGATTGCAAATATCATACATTATTCTATTTTTATGTCGTTATGTGTTCTTCATCATGTTATGCTTGGAACAAAACGATGAAGGAGCAAGATGTATGGAACGGGGTCAATGCGTCCGGTTAATCGTGGTGCTATTTATGATCGCTGTAATGGCGGCATGTACAAATGAACAGCCGGTACAGGCACCGGCACCGGACAACGAAACAGAGGAGCAGGAAACGTCGGAAACTGCAGGAGCAGAAGTGCAAGAGCCAGAAGTCGTTGAACAGGAAATTACGGTTTCTGCCATTGGTGATATGCTGATCCATGATACCGTTTATGAAGATGCACGGACAGCTGATGGTACGTATGATTTCAGACCAATGCTTGAGCGGGTCAAGCCCTTTTTAAATGATACGACAATCACGTTTGCCAATCAGGAAACAATGCTCGGTGGTGAAGAGCTGGGCTTGTCAAGCTATCCGGCATTCAACAGTCCGTATGCCGTCGGGGATGCTTTGAAGGATACCGGTGTTAATGTTGTGTCACTTGCCAATAACCATACATTGGATCGTGGTGAAGATGCGATCATGAATGCAATTAACCATTGGGAAAATATTGACATGATGTACACAGGGGCCTATAAAAATGAGGCGGACAGCGAGAATATACGTGTTTATGATACGGATGAAGGCATTTCGATAGCATTTTTGGCGTTTACATATGGAACAAATGGCATTCCGGTCCCGGATGGCAAAGATCATCTGGTGAATTTAATTGATAGAGAGGTTATGGCTGAACGGATTCGAAAAGCAAAACAGCAGGCAGATGCCATCGTCTTAAGTCTGCATTACGGGAATGAGTATGAGCGGATGCCAAGTGAGGAACAAAAGGATCTTGTCCAGTTTGCTGCAGATGAGGGCGTTGATGTTGTTTTGGGCCATCATCCGCATGTGCTGCAGCCGGTTGACTGGGTCCGAGGCCAAGGTGGACACGAGACGCTTGTTGCTTATTCACTGGGGAACTTTTTGTCCGGCCAGGATGAGTTTTACCGCCGGATCGGTGGTGTTTTTCAATTTGCCATTCAGAAAACGACTGAAGGTGACGAGGAAACGATAGAGGTTAAGGCACCGAAATTCATGCCGACATTTGTTAAATTCGAAAATTGGGCGAACTATGAGGTGGCACCAATGTATCAGCTTACGGAAGATGAACTGGCAAATGCTGGGGAACATTATCAGGAGATGAAGGAACACATGTCACAGTGGGTTCCGGAATTGGAATTTATCGAGGAGTAACCGGGACAACGGGACAGACCCCGTGTCCCACTGCAAGCGGAACAGGACGGTTAATTTTTAGCTGATTAGCCGCATCTTTTTGTTCATGACAAACGAAATAATGTAAAGAACAGCCCCGAATAATATAAAAACCGGGAACGAAATGTGAAAGACAGAACCAAAATCAGGCATGAATCTTAGTACAATCAATGTCAGACTGATGAAAAGCGTGCATAATAACCACAACTGGAGAAATTCCACCCATTTTTTGGGCTGCTTTTCTTTGAATGTTGAGCTTTTGATCCATTTAGAAAGGATGAATAGAAACAGCCCCAGCAATAGTAAATCGATAAGTACGATCAAAGTTCCGGATACAACAGGAAATGAAATATTCCCGCTGCCGAGGTCGAAAAAATAATACAAGGCAAAACCAACGATTCCGGCCGTTAAACCAACAATACTAATGAGCCTCATCATGATAAATAATATAAATGGAAGGCGGTTTGTCTTTTTCTCTGACGGGATTTCCTCGATAATATCTTGGCAGTATGTTTTTGGATCCTCCCCAAACACGTCCCTGGCCGTTTTGCCTTCAGCTTGTGCCTGCAGTAGATGCTCCAGCATTTCCAGCAGGACTTCTTCAGTATAGCGTTCGGATTTGTTTAAATTCATTCGGATATACACGAGCATATCACCGTAGTATTTCTCATTCTCTTCGGTTAATTGTTCCCGCTTTTCATTGTTAAGCTGAATGAGGTCTTTTGTGTTCATCTTATTTTGCCCCCTTTGCCGATGATGTTATCCACCGGCTGCTTGATCGTTGTCCAATGATGGATAAATTGCTCTAATGCCTCGTGCCCTTCATTGGTTAAATAATAATATTTCCGCTTCGGTCCGGAATCAGATTGTTTCATTTCACCCTGGATTAAATTTTCTTTTTGCAGCCGCAACAAAATCGGATAGATGGACCCTTCGCTGACATTAGCCAGTCCGAATTCCTGCAGTTTTACAGAAAGTTCATAGCCGTATGTCGGTTGCTGCTGGATGATGGATAGAATACAGCCTTCCAGAATACCTTTTAATAATTGACTTCTCAGAGACATGCTTTTAACCTGCCTTGTGATACAAGATACTGGGCCTTTAAATAACTATCTTGCATTGCAAAATAGTTATAATAAAAGTGTATAAAATTTTCAAGTGAATTTCTTATGATTCTTATGAATGATGGAACGGAAGGGAGCTTTTTAATAAATTGGAATGGAAAAATATATCTGGCTTGTAATTGGGAGCAAGCAGATAGGATCCCGGAGTGAGCGGGGGAACGATTGCAGTTCTGCTCGGAATCTATGAGCGGTTGATTGCAGCCATCAATGGGCTTATGAGTAAGGATTGGAAAAAACAATTAGGCTTTTTGATTCCGCTGGGCATTGGAATTTTAACGGCTATATTTTTACTGGCAAATGTGATTGATTGGCTGTTTGAGAATTATCCTGGACCGACAAAATTTTTCTTTTTGGGGCTGATTTTAGGTGTGCTGCCCTATTTGTTCCATAAAGCTGATGCCAAAAATAAATTTAAGGCTAACCATATTGTGGTATTATTAATAGGCGCTGTACTTTGTGGGTTCCATGGCATTTCTGCAGGCCAGTGAGGGACCCGCTATTGAAAATTTGACGACTTCTACTTATATTCTTCTATTTTTTTCCGGATTCATTGCCAGCAGTGCACTGGTTCTGCCAGGTATCAGCGGCTCACTAATGCTTATGATTATGGGTGTGTTCACAACGGTCATCAGCGCAGTCAGTAATCTGCAGCTTGATATTATTGCCGTCGTCGGTGTTGGAATCGTTCTCGGTATTGTTTTCATGAGTAAAATTGTTAACTTCTTTTTAAATAACTATTATACCGGAACATTTGCCGTTATTATCGGCATGGTGATCGGTTCTGTTTTCGTTGTCTTTCCGGGCTGGCCGGCAGAGGGATTGCTGGTGTTAGTGAGCATTGTGACGTTTGCATCGGGGCTGGCTGCAGCTTATTTGCTTGGAAAGGTTGAATATGAATCGTAAGCTAACTAAAAGACATGCGGTTACAAAACAGGTACAATGCAGATAGACATATTAAGGGGGGTTTTTGAAATGAAACATATCGATACAGAAGAACAATTCAACGACATCATTCAGTCGGACGAACCGGTTATCGTGAAGTTTTTCGCTGATTGGTGTCCTGACTGCAAACGCATGGATATGTTCATCGGGGATGTCATGGATGAATTCAATAACTATGACTGGTATGAAATCAATAGCGATGAAGTCAAAGGTATGGCTGAAAAATATGAAGTGATGGGCATTCCGAGCATTTTGATTTTTAAAGATGGGGAAAAGCTTGCCCATCAGCACAGCGCTGATACGAAAACACCGGAATCGGTCAGCGAGTTTTTGCATCAGCAATTGGCTTAAGTATCAATCACCCTTGATTCGAGGGTGATTATTTTTTTGTCTTTAAGGGAAATAAGGATGCCATAAGGGGATATGCATAATGGGAAAAATATTTTCACAGTTTGTTCAGCCGTATGGCATGATTGGTAAGCTGGTTGGCTGGTTTATCAGGCATTTCAGAGGTTAAACAAACGTTTGATCAATGGGCAGATAAGACTGATAGAGGGGACTGCAGAGGAACGGCCGGTTTTGCAGTAAAAGATTGATAAGGTGCTTGCGATCAATAATGTGACAATTGACCGCATTGCTGACACGCTGGGTTTAACGATATCGTGTTTTTTATCAAACCAACATACAGTATGTGCGCTGGGAATAAAGTAAGCTGATCACCCGTGTCGGATGATCAGCTTATTTTCATCAGCCGTAACGCATTGAGCGTCACCAGCAATGTCGCTCCCATATCAGCAAAAATGGCAATCCAGAGTGTCAACCAGCCGGGGATGACGAGCAAAAGGGCGAGGGCTTTAATGCCGATTGCAAAGCTGATATTTTGCTTGATAATGCCCAGTGCTTTACGGCTCAGCTTGACAGTGTACGGCAGTTTATTCAAATCGTCCCCCATTAAGGCAACATCGGCTGTCTCCAGTGCGCTGTCTGTGCCGGCTGAACCCATGGCAATACCAACTTTTGATGCTGCCAGTGCCGGGGTGTCATTGATGCCGTCACCGATCATGGCTATATTGCCGTGCTCCTGCGCTTTGATGAATTGCAGTTTATCTTCGGGTAAAAGACCTGCTTTAACATCGGTTAGCGCCAAGTCATCTTTTAATGCTTTTGCTGTCTGTTCATGGTCGCCGGTAAGCATGAATGTCTGCCTGATACCGAGATCATGCAATTTTTGGACGACACTTCTGCTTTCGGTACGTGGTTCATCGCGCAGTGCAATGGCCAGAAGCAACTCATCTTCTGTCCCGCATAACATAACCGTTTTGCCGGCTTCCTGGTATTGCGTGATTCGACTGTCCGGTGTGTTTTTGAAGTAATCCGGTGATCCGGCGTAAACAGTCACACCATCGATTTCACCACGGATGCCTTTTCCGTGAACCGTGGTGAAGGACTGTACGTTGGCTGCTTGAATAGCCGGTTGCTCATTGTTCATGTAGTCTACAATCGCTTTGGCCAGCGGGTGGTTTGATTTGACTTCCAATCCTTTCAGGTAACGGAGTGCCTTATTGCGTTCGTCTGTGAAAAAGTGGATGTCCGTAACCTTAGGTGTGCCGTTAGTCAGTGTCCCTGTTTTGTCAAAAGCAATTTTCCTGATTTCCCCAATTTGTTCAAGGTGAATGCCGCCTTTAATCAATACGCCATTGCGTGCGGCATTGCCAATTGCCGTTACGATGGCGACCGGGGTTGATACAACAAGTGCGCATGGACAGCCGACAACGAGTACTGCAAGCCCCTGATAAATCCATGTGCCCCATGCACCGCCAAAGAGGGGTGGAACGATTGCGACTAAAAAGGCAATGATTATAATGGCCGGTGTGTAATAGGCGGCAAACCGGTCAACGAATGCTTGAGCCGGTGCCCGTTCCTCTTGCGCTTCTTCAACCATATGAATGATTTTAGCGATGGTTGTGTCTTCTGCTTTTTTGGTTACTTCGATTTCAAGGAATCCGTCCTGATTAATGGTGCCTGCGAATACGTCATCGTTTGCTGTTTTCTCGGCAGGTATTGATTCACCAGTAATGGATGCCTGATTAATAGATGAGAATCCATCTAAAATCGTACCATCCATGGCGATCTGTTGACCTGGTTTGACAAGCATGACGTCTCCAACAGCAACATCTTCAACGGTTATTGTTTGTTCCTCGCCGTTTCGCCTAATTCGTGCTTCCTCAGGTGAAATGCTCATTAAGGAATGGATGGATGAGCGTGCTTTGTCCATCGAATAGGATTCCAACGCTTCACTAATGGCAAATAAAATGACGACTACAGCGGCTTCACGCCATTCACCGATGATGGCAGCTCCGATAACGGCAATCGTCATCAGTGTTTTCATATCGAAGCGGAATTTTGTCAGATTGATCAGGCCGGCTTTAAAAAGGCTTAAGCCGCCAACCCAGTGCTCCCAGTCCATAGAGCACATTCGGCAGGTAATGAGAAGTGCCGAATGTGGCATTAGCGATGAAACCAAAAACAATTAGTAACGAAGCGAGCAGGACTTTATCATGCCGCACCCAGAATGGTTCTTTTTCAGGTTCCGTATTTTCTCGGATGACTTTAATATTTTCAAATGATCCGGCTTTTTCAATATCAGCAATTGACGTTTCACCGACAACATCAATTTTTGACGTGGCGAAATGGACGTTTGCATCCTTCACGCCATCGATTTCTTTCACATTGTTTTCAAAGGTCTGGGCACAATTGGCACATGATATCCCGTTAAGCCGGTATGTTTGTTGCTCAGCCGACATAGGCGCTCTCCTCCTCTCTATGAAGGAAGCCTTGTTTGATTACTTGTTTCATATGAGCATCCGACAATGAATAGTAGGCAAGTTTTCCCTCTTTGCGGAACGTGGCAATACCGGCCTTGTGCAGTTTCCGCAAGTGGTGGGATGTTGTGGCAGTTGTTGCGCCGATAATATTGGCAAGGTCACAGACGCATAGTTCCTTTTCGATTAACAATGCGTACGCTATCTGCAGTCTGTTCCGGTCTGCCAAGAGCTTATATAAGCTTATCACTTTATCAGTAGGCTGGTTATTGAGTTCCTGTTTAACATGATTGACCTTATCTTCGTTGATACAGGTTACATCACAAACGTCATTTGGCATGGTTTACACCTCATTCAAATGAATATTTGATTATATTATATTCAAATATTCATTTGAATGTCAAAAGAAAAAGCTGGCATTTCCCTCATTTTTGCTGAGTGTAAATGCCGGGATGGGGACGGGACGAAGATAGTATTTGGTGTGAAGTCAAGTAACGGCATGAGTTGGGTATTTCCCGCACAAGTCAGGTTGCTCTTACACGTGACCAGGTTCCGCATAATTTGGACTTGTTCCTGCCTAATTCAACGTTTATTCAATCGAAAAATGTAATTGATCAGAAAGTTTTAATTCTGCATTTTCCAGCCGGGCCTTCTGACTTGCCATATTCAATTGATAAATGGAGGCGAACTTCTCAGGATCTGTAACGACCATTGAAACTGAATCTATCGCCTTGTCATTAATCAGTTTGGAATCCTGCGGGGTATTTTTCCCCTCACCCCATTCAATCAAGAAGGGCAGTACTTCCCCTTTTATTTCAGGGAAAAGCATCCGCCATTCCAAAAGGCTGCTGTCCGGACGTTTCCGGCTGCCGGGTACAGGGCCGGTGAATGGTATGTTAAGTTCCTGGAGATTTTTAATATTATCATCCATATGATTTGTTCTGAGTGCAATTTGAATAGGACCTTCATGACCTTCCGCCAGTTCACGGAAGAGCAGGTGAATGAGCGGGTTACTCGATCTGGCTGCAGTTGTTTCATCAAAAATGCCAATCCACTCGATATAGCAGTCATTGCGGAAGAAGGCAAGGTAATTGTTTGTACCCCAGCTGGCGTGCTGACCGCCTTTTGTAACGGCAACACCATGTTCCTGTCCAAAGTCGTTTGCTGCTTTTTCGGGATTTTTAGCGGCGATGACAATATGGTCGATAGAAAGCATAATGATCCCCTCCTAATGCCATCTTACTTTTTAAAGGCTTGTATGGAAAGCATTTACACTTGTCTGCAAACCGGTTTTGGCTTAAGTTATCACAAATTTGGCTTAAATGTTCACAGTTTTTTGGCCCAAGTTGTCACAAATTCGGCTCAAGTTCACAATTTTCCGGCTTAAGTTGTCACAAAATCGGGTGCGACCACATGGAATATCCCGATGTTCATCTCAAAAACTCCGAAGTTCACAACGACAACAACGAAATTCACAAAATCCCGAGGGTGATCGCTAGCTGTCCACTTTTTCACTAATATTTGATATAGTAACTTAAAGAGTTAATTGAAGCAGGTGATTAAAATGGATAAACCGAGAATTCTGATTGTTGAAGATGAGGAAAAACTGAGCCGGGTACTGGAGCTTGAGCTGGGGTATGAGGATTACAGCACGACTGTTGCGGCAGATGGAAGCACAGCGTTGGATCTTTTAACTGACGAGGGATGGGATCTTGTACTTCTCGATATTATGCTTCCGGAGCTGAGTGGGATGGAGGTGCTGCGCCGGGTGAGACGGTTTGATGATATGACACCTATTATTCTGCTGACAGCGCGTGATGAGGTTTATGATAAGGTGAACGGACTTGATCAGGGTGCCAATGACTATATTACAAAGCCGTTTCAAATTGAGGAACTGCTGGCGCGGATCAGGGCGCAACTCCGCCAGCCGCGCAAAGCCAAAGCCGAGCAGCATGAAGAATTTGGGGTCGGTGATCTCGTCGTTGATGTCGATGCCCGGGAAGTACGGCGTGCTAAACAGCCAATTGAGCTTACCCCAAGGGAATTCGATCTACTGGTTTATTTGCTGCAAAATAAAAATGTCGTGCTCACCAGGGATCAATTGATTGAACATGTTTGGGGTTTTGACTATTTCGGGGACACCAATGTCGTTGACGTTTACATCCGGTATTTGCGCCAGAAAATTGATAAGCCATTTGATCACCCTTATATTCAGACCGTCCGTGGTGTCGGTTATACAATAAAGGAACATGACTGATGAAGCTTGCTGTAAAAATTCGTCTGTTTTCCAGTTTGTTCATGCTTGTCCTGGTTTTGCTGGTTAACATGTCCATTTACTATTTGTTTCATACGATGTCGTTGGACAGGGAACTGGATGATTTAAACATGCAAATGAACGAAATGGTCGAAACGCTGAATGACAATCCGAGTATTTCACAAAATGAGATGCTGGATGCTTTCTTGCCGACAGAAGGTATGATACGGGTCATCGATGAAGATGGTTCTTATGTTATCCAAGTGATGAACGCTAATTATACAGAGCTGCCGGCAAATTATGTGACCTCAGAAACAAGTTCGATTATCGCTCAGAGTGATCAGCCCGACTTTGCTACCGTCGCTAAACCAATCATCTGGGAAAATGGTGACGTTGTGACGTTGCAGGTTTATAAACAATTGACGAGTCATACATCGACAATGGAAACATTATTTTATGTCCTCGTTGTCGCATCTTTGATTATGCTGATTCCAACCATTGTGGCAGGTATCTTTTTATCCCGGTTTATCACAAAGCCTGTCCAGGAGCTGACCGCTGCCATGAAAGAAAACACCGCTTATGGTAACTGGAAGAAAATCAATGCAGCCGATCAATCAAAAGATGAACTGTATGAAATGAAAGTCACGTTTAACCGAATGATTGATTATTTGAGGGAGAATTTTGAAAAACAGGAGATGTTTGTATCCGATGCTTCCCATGAACTGAAAACACCGATATCCATTGTCAAAAGCTACTCCCAGCTGATGAAACGCCGCGGAGCTGAAAAGCCGGAACTAATACAGGAATCATCCGAAGCAATTGAATCACAGGCAGACCGGATGCAGAAACTCGTGGAGCAAATGCTGCTTCTCGCCAAAAACAAAGACAGAGAAGTGTATGAGCCATTTAATATTGTTGAACTTTGCCGGTCTGCAGCGGAAACATTTAAAGGTGCCTATGACAGAGAGATTTTGTTCAATACAACTGCGGAAATGATCCAAGTTAATGGGAGTTATGACCAACTGCAGCAGGTTGTTTACATTTTGATGGATAATGCTGTTAAATATAGTGAGGACGCTGTAGCATTGTCTGTTTTGAAAAACGAACGCAGCGTTGAAGTGAAAGTAGCGGACAATGGTCATGGCATCCCTGAGGTGGAACAGGAAAAAATATTCGACCGGTTTTACCGGATTGATAAATCGCGAAGCAGGGAAACGGGCGGTACCGGTCTCGGTTTATCCATCGCCAAAGTGATAATTGAAGCACACGGCGGCACCATCCATGTATCAAGCACAACGGGAAAAGGTTCCACATTCACGCTCAAACTCCCGATCTCTCAGGAACATTAATGTTTTTCTAATCAAATTTTAATCTGGAGCACAGTGTTCTTTCATTTGCAGGGGATATGATATAGTCAGAAAACAAATGAGGAGGCACTAATAATGAAAAAGAAAATTGGGCTTGTGTTAACGGTGATTCTTGGTATTTCGGCACTGGGGCTGGGCATGTTTCAGTCGAGTGCATCTGAGGCTTCACCCAGCATGGATCGGCAGGAAATCGAGGATGTGATTAATGCTCAGTATCCGGGGGAGATCACGGAGCTGGAATTAGATAAAAAAGGAAGCAGATCAGTATACGAGGCTGAAATTCAAGATGGTAATACAGAATACGAGATAAAATTGGATGGTAATACAGGTGACGTTTTAGAGCTGGAAGAGAAATTTGTTGCCAAAGACAATCATAAACAGAACGGACAAAGCAGTGCTGACAGTAATGACGAAAAGTCCGGCCAAACAGATAATGACCAAAATAAATCGAATCAAAATAACGGTGAAAATGCACGCAATAACGATAATGCTGATGCCAATAACAGTTTAGACAACGACAATACGGACCGGATGGAATTAAACAGGCAGGGTAACAGTGATGATAACAAAGAGAGCGGTAATCAAGCTGTCATTAGTACAGCAGAGGCAGAAGAAATTGCACTGAATGAATTTTCCGGAACGATTACTGAAATGGAATTGGATGAAGATGACGGTCGTTTATATTATGAAATCGAAATGAAATCCGAAAACAAAGAAGCCGAATTAGAGATTGATGCTTATACAAGTGAGATTCTTGTCATGGAAATCGATAGCGAAGATGATGACGACGATGACGATGATGATCGTTATGATGATTAATTAAACCCCCAATATAAAAGGATGAAAAATTCAGCCGATGTGTGACATATATCATAGTGGCATCACATGAAATGCCTTATGATTGGAGTGGAGGCAGGGGGAGCCTCTGCTCTTTAAATTAAAAAAGAAGTAAACCTTTTTGCTGCAGGGTTTGCTTCTTTTTTTATTGGATAGGAAAGTATAAAATTCAGGGCTGTTTTAATCAAAGAAATTGGCTCTCGCGCCGATTTCACCCAATCCGATCCCTTACTTCCGGCTTTTGGAAAGACGAGGGTGGGCCTGACTTTTCCTTATGTAATGGTTTTGTAAAAAACATGTTTAATTTGTTAGATTAGGGGTATACCATTCACGTGTATGCAAAGACGAGGGGGTTCAAAATGAGCGAGCAGGAAGTAGTTGTCTACATCAGTGAAAATAGTATGCAGTGCGAGAAGCTGCTGGAAAAACTCAATCAATGGGATATCAATTTTAAAAAAAGAAACGTCACACAAAACCGGGAATACTTGGATGAGCTTCAGGAAGAGGGTATATTTGGTACACCTGCGACATTTGTAGACGAAAAAGTAGTCCTGGGAACGCAAGTCAATAAAATTAAATATGCGCTTGGTATGATGGATTCTTATCAATCGCATAATTCGTTTGGCAAATGATTATGGCTTGGATGGGCTGTTTCACACATTTTTCCGCTGCTTTTCATATAATGCTGAAGAACATTTGGAAAGAGGTGTGTGTTATGCGAAGATCCTATCCTTTTTGGCCAGCTGATCGTGATTATCAAGTATACAGCCCCTATATAACTAATCCAGTAAATACGAACTATAATACCTATTACCAAACGCCTTTTGAAGCGTTTGCTAAACCGAAACAGCCAATGAACTGGCAGCCGCATCCTCAGTATGATGAATCATTTTCCCAGTCTGCAAATCCAAATAATCTGCTGTATTACTTTCAGGATAATAATGGTGAACTTGATCTCGATAAGATGTTGTCAACAGCCGGGCAGGTAGCAAACACGGTTCAGCAGATTTCGCCGGTGGTCAAACAGGTCGGAAATCTCATGAATCAGATCAGATGATTTATTAAGATTGTCCGGTTTCTTTGTTGTGCATGAATAACGCCGGATAAGGGAAAAAGAAGATATATGAATAACAAGGAGAATTCGCATGATAGGATGTTTGATGATACATGGCTATACCGGTAGTCCGTATGAAGTTGGCCCATTGGCGGATTATCTGAGGGAACATACAGATTGGTTTGTGGATGTACCAACATTGCCTGGGCATGGCAGCGAACTTCATTTGGAAAATGTTTCACATAAAAGTTGGCTGACAGCAGCAGAGAATTCGTTAAAGGAATTAAAGGAGAAAACGGACAAAATTTACCTGATCGGTTTTTCAATGGGTGGGATGATTGCTGCTTACCTGGCTTCCAAGCATAATATTGATAAGTTAGTGTTACTGGCTCCATCGGGAAAATATTTATCATTCCGGCAAATTGCAAGGGACTTCAAAGGTGTTATTGCTGACGGATTTAAAGGCAAGCTGAAAGAGAATAATCTGTATTTGCATTATAAACAAAAATGGGGAACTGTACCATTTAAAGCCAATATTGAATTTCTTAAATTAGTCAGATTCACCAGACGATACTTAAATAAGGTGAAATCACCTGTTATGATCGCTCACGGGCAACAGGATATGGTGGTGCCATATAAAACAGGTTATTATCTTGATAAAGAAATGACCTCTGAGCAAAAAGAAGTAGTGTTCTTTGAACGTTCCGGGCATCTGATTTGCCTGGGGGATGACAATGTAACATTAAACAGGCTGATTTATGAATTTCTAACTGAAGAGAAAGAGGGGAATGCAGTCACGTGACCATTCGCCTCTTTTTTTACGTACACAGAAATCGGCTGTCTCGCCGATTTCATCCAATCCGACCTCTCGAATCCGGTATTTGAAAAGAGCGTTTTTTCTTATTTGTCTTTGAAAAAGGAAATGACAAGACCGCCCTCACCGGCATAAGTAGCTATTAACGGTCCCATTTCTGCCAAATAGGCATCTTTGAACGGATATTTATTCTTAATTTCTGAGAGTACTTTGCTGGCACGGCTTTCCGCATTACAATGAGACATGGCAATGATTTTATCCTCAAAGTCTTTTGTATATTCCCCGATTTGTTCAATAAAGCGTCTAATGGATTTTTTATCGCCGCGTACCTTTTCCGTTACTTCAATGGTCCCTTCATCACTTCCACGCATAAGCGGCTTAATGTTCAGTGTTTTGGCTATGGTCCCTTTGACACGGTCAAGACGGCCGCCACGAATCAGATTTTCCAGTGTTTTCAGGACAAACAATGAACTGGTTTGTTCAACACGTTCGTGTAAATGTTCTACAAGCTGTTGGTATGAATAATTTTCCTCTATCTTTGATTTAGCTTCGTGTAACAGCAGAGCCAATCCGCATGAAGCAGTTTTTGAGTTGATGACTTCAATTTGTCTCTCTGGTTCTTCTTCAAGCACCATGTTTTTCCCGAGTACGGCATTTTCATACGTGACGCTTAAGCCTTCCGATAAGCTCAGCATAATAATCGGCGTATTCGGATCGACTTGTTTATAGGCATCATAAAAGTCATTCGGGCTCGGGGATGAGGACCGCGGTAATTCATCCGATTCAGTCATTTTTTGATAGAAAGTTTCCAAATCAATGGTCACGCCAGCTCTGTATTCCTGATTCTGGAAATACAAATAGAGTGGAACGACTTTGACGTTCAATAGATCGCTTAAACGTTTTGGAATATCCGCACCGCCATCGGTCATTAGTTGTATATGCATCATTTCACCCAATTCACTTTTGTGTGTTGCTTTCATTATATCAGTTTATGCCGGTCGTTGATATGATAAACGCCAAAGTTCAGGGTAAAAAAACGCCAATGTAAAGAGGAATCGCCAAAGTTCAGGGTAAAAACGCCAAACAATAAACAGGAAACGCCAAACGTCGACAAGGAATCGCCGAAATTCAGTGCAAAAACGCCCACCGCAGCTTGTACCGTGCGTTTTTGCTCATTTCAGCGTCTTCTCTTATGAAACTCCATAATGCAAATCATTTCGGCTCCGATATGGTGACTTTGCGTTTCTTGGTCGTACTCATGATGAAGAGGAATAATCCGAACAGAACAACTGAGCCGCCAAGCAATTGAGACCATGTGATCATTTCACCCAATATCAAGTAAGCAAGGATGGACGCGCCTATCGGTTCAAACACGATAGCCATCGAAATGGTTGCTGTGCTCAGCCACTTCAATGCCCAATTAAACAATGTATGGCCGAAGAATGTCGGGAATATCGCCAACGCGAGAAATATGAGCCAGTGATCAGCAGAGTATCCTAAAAAGTCATTGCCGCCGATCAGGTTATACAAAATCAGTGTTACAGAACTGATGCCATAAACGACGAATGTGTATGTGATTAGTGACAGGCGTTTTCTGACTTGCTGGCCCATCAGGAAATAGGCTGTTATAAAAATGGCTCCCAGGAGTGCGAGTATATCACCGAACAACGCCATGCCGCTTATTTGAAAGTCGCCCCAGCTAATAATCACACTCCCTGACAGAGCGATGATCATGCTGATGATGGCGCCGTATGAAAATCGTTCCTGGAAAAAGAAATAGGTTCCTAAAAAGGCAAAGATCGGCTGCAGTGTAACAAGGACTACTGAGCTTGCCACCGATGTATAATTTAAAGATTCAAACCAGACAATAAAGTGAAATGCAAGAAAGATACCTGCCAGTGCAGATAAGATCCAATCTTTTTTTTGAATGAAACTGAATTCATGCCTCGTTTTTAATAGAACATATGGTGCCATAATCAGGACAGCCAGCAACAGGCGGTAATTAGCAATGATTGCTGCCGGTGCCTGATCCGCAAGTTTAACCAGCACTGCTGATGTTGAAACGGATAGAACACCAATGACAACCGCAATATATGGATTAAACGGAGGGATTCGCATAAACAACAACCTCCTCGTCTTGAATTCTGTAATCGTGAATCTTGTATATTTTATCATGCTGCAAACGAAAAATCATATAGGAAGTAGTGGATATTAGTCAAAATCCTGTGTTATGATAAAATGACTGTTATTTTGGATGAAAGATTTCATGTGCAGGAGGCCTTTTTCCATTATTGGGAGAAGCCTCTTTTTACAACGTCAGCAAGTATAAAGTATGGTTGACCTTATAAAAACTTCGGCACCCCGCTTTAAGACGGGGCTATGCCTGAGTTTTTCAACAGCCATCATACGTTAAATACTATGTTGAATTAAAGAAGGAGTAGAGTTATACGGTGACAACATTTAATGAACTGAATATTTCACAGCCGATTATGAAAGCTTTGCAGGAGATGGGCTTTGAAGAAGCAACCCCGATCCAGGCGGAAACGATACCGCTTGCTTTACAGGGAAATGACGTGATCGGACAAGCACAGACAGGAACAGGAAAGACTGCTGCATTTGGTATTCCAATGATTGAACACATCGATCCGAAACAACGGAAAATTCAAGGACTGGTCGTGGCACCTACCAGAGAATTGGCCATTCAGGTGGCTGAGGAAGTCAATCGGCTTGGCAAAATAAAAGGCGTACGCGCAATGTCGGTTTACGGCGGGCAGCAAATGGGGCGGCAAATCCGCGCATTGAAAGATGGGCCGCATATTGTTGTGGCAACACCGGGAAGGTTACTTGATCACATGCGGCGTAAAACAATCAGAACGTCAGATGTACAGACGACAGTTCTTGATGAAGCTGATGAAATGCTGAATATGGGATTCATTGAAGATATTCGTGACATTTTGAAAAATATTCCGGAAGAACGGCAGACATTGCTATTTTCCGCAACAATGCCAAAGGAAATCCGTGATATTGCCACGAACCTGATGAAAAACCCTAAAGAAGTCAAAATGAAAGCAAAAAAAATGACGGTTGAGAATATCGATCAATTTTTTATTGAGATCCCTGAGAAACAAAAATTCGATACGTTGACAAATCATTTGGATTTTTATGCTCCGGGACTTGCAATCGTCTTCAGCCGGACGAAAAAGCGGGTGGATGAAATCACCGACGGGCTTCAGGCACGCGGGTTTCGTGCAGAAGGTATTCACGGGGACCTGACTCAAGGGAAGCGGATGTCGGTTCTGAATAAATTTAAAAACAATCGTGTTGATGTACTGGTGGCGACTGATGTAGCGGCACGGGGACTTGATATTTCAGGTGTGACACATGTTTATAATTTCGATATACCACAGGATCCGGAAAGTTATGTACACCGGATTGGCCGTACAGGAAGAGCAGGACGCACCGGAGAAGCGATATCATTCATTACACCACGGGAGACCGCACATTTAAATTTGATTGAAAAAGTGACAAAAAGTAAAATGAAGCGGATGGCGCCTCCGACTTATCAGGAAGCGAAACGCGGCCAGCAGCAGGCAGCAGCAGATAAACTGCGGAAAAAGATTGATCAGCAGGATTTGCAGGACTATCAGGAAACTGCCAGTGAGCTTCTGGAGGATTATGATTCGATGACAGTTGTTGCAGCTGCCCTTAAAATGATGACGAAAGAGCGGCGTAATGCACCTGTCAAAATCTCGTCCGTTCAACCGATCAGCGTGAAAAAAGCGCAGGGCGGCAAGAAGCATCATAAAGGCAGACCGCAAAATAAGAAATTTTACGGAAACCGGGGGCAAAGCGGACGCAAGCAAGGAGGCCGCAATCAAGGCGGACGTAATCGCCAGGGAAATTATCAGAAGCGGCGCAACCACAACTCGAATAACTAAACGATGATGACAGACTCGGGTGGTATTCCGGGTCTTTTTAGTTTGTTTTGACGACCTTTACAATGTCAACGCGCAGAAAAGGCCATGCGTATGATTGCGCGATAAACATTACCTATCAAAAACGCCGAAACTTTGGTAACATAAATTCGTAGATAATAGTATGACTATCATTATTTGGAGGAAGTGACATTATGCGACAGCCACCGGTTAACCGGATTGCCCGGGATGCCATCAAAGCATGGAAAATAGCGGCTGCTATTGTGGTCGGGGTGTTCTGGTTAATAACCATTGCATTTTTAATATTGGCTTATATGTTTGAATTTTCCTATTGGTTTGGAACAGTGGCCATTGTCATCAGCGGGTTAAGTACATTTTTCTTTGTGTTTTTGCTGCCGAAACTGCGCTGGAGAAGATGGCGCTATGAAGTGTTCGAGCAGGAGATTTATATTCAGCATGGGATATTGATTGTATCACGTACACTTGTGCCAATGATCCGTGTGCAGCATGTCGATACAAAACAAGGCCCCATTTTGAAAAAATACAAGCTGGCGAGTGTGGAAATTTCCACTGCAGCGACCACTCACGAGATCCCTGCTCTCGTCGAGGAAGACGCATCGGATCTGAGAGACAGGATTTCGGCACTGGCAAGGGTGGATGAAGACGATGTTTGAAGCAAAACGTTTGCATCCGGCAGCTATTCTATTCAACTTGATTAAAACAGTACGTGAATTTTTATTTGCTATCGTCTTAGGTTTTATTACGTTCCGGGATGAATCACTGCTGTATTTTGTACTGATTGTAGCAGCTTTATTGATCATTTTCATTGCAGGAAGTGTGCTGACATGGTACCGCTATACTTATCGGATTGAAGATGATGAACTGCGAATCGAGTATGGCGTATTCATCCGCAAAAAACGCTATATATCCAAAAATCGTATTCAATCAATTGATTTGACATCAGGTGTTATTCACCGGATTCTTAAACTCACGAAGGTGCAGATTGAAACGGCAGGAACGGGAACAGGTGCTGAAGCATCGCTTAGTGCGGTTAAACTTGATGAAGGGGAAGCGTTACGGAAAGAGCTGAAATCGAAGGCAACACAGTCTGCTGATGATGCAGCGGATATGTCAGAAGAACCTGCAGAACAACCGGGTCCATCCCGAAAAATCAGTTTTAAACGGTTATTCATTGCAGGTACGACATCAGGTGGTGTAGGTGTTATCCTCGCATTGGCAGTAGCCGCTTTTTCGGAACTGGAGCAATTCATACCCGATCGTTTTTTCGATGACACGATTGAATGGGTCGTTGGCTTAAGCGTGCTTATACTGATTGTGATCGGGATTTTCATGCTAATCCTTCTCTGGCTGCTGGGAATTGCCGGAACAATGATTAAATACGGAAATTTTACCATTACGAAAAATGATGATGAATTATTTATTACCCGTGGCCTGTTGGAAAAGAAACAAGTGACGATTCCATTGAAACGAATCCAGGCAATCGGCATTCAGGAAAGTATTATCCGTCAGCCGCTCGGATATGTTACGGTGTTCGCGGAGATCGCCGGGGGTTCAATGGATAAAGGCGAGGATTTTTCATCAATCCTTTTCCCGATTATGAAGCGGTATGAATTGGATAAATTTCTCGAAACATTTCTACCGGATTATGCCGGAATTCAGCGGGAACTGACCCCTTTGCCCAAACGAGCACTAAAATTTTATATATTGCGTGCTTCGGTGCTGTTTTTGCTGATTTTAGCAGCGGTTGCCATTTTCATTCCGACATTTATTTGGATACCATTGATATTGCTGCTTGTCGGCGGTCTGCTCCTGGGATGGCTTTCGGGTATAAAGATGCCGGCTTTAATATCCAGGGCAGGCCGATTAACGATACGGCACCGTTTCTGAGCCGAAATACCATCATGATGTAATCATAAGCGCATCCAGGCATTTGAGAAAAAACAACATAAAGTCCAGAAACTGCAAAATTTGGCCACTGCCCAATTTTCGATTGTCGGGACCATGGGAGCAGGTAAACATTTCATGATTAAGGATTTGGAAGTCTCCCATACTGATGAAATGTCAGATTGGTATTCACGCAGAAGTGAAGGTCAAAGTGGGGAGAATCAGACAATTTACGGACAGTTTGTCCCAGGGGATTATCTGGAAAGGAAATCGCGGCGCTAAGACCGATTCCTTTAAAATATCCGGCTGAAACAAAAGCCGAGTATAATCAGGAACTCCAGGAATATCCATAGGCCGTTTTTTGAAAATCTTTTTGTTCCGCTGCTTTTTTTTTGCCCAGCGGTTCGGATCAAATTGAATAGAGCCGTCATCAACGGATCGTCGCCTCACCCATGGCATATATGGGCGTACATTATTCAAGACAAGTGGTGCAAGTGCAAAACCGCCAATGAAGCCAAACACATGGGAATACACATTAATACCCGAGCGCATAAAGGTCATGATCAGCCCGATAACCAATATAATGGTAATAATCTGTGAGCTTGATTGGTCAATCAGGTGTTTACGGAAGGCAACCATGAATACATAGATCCCAAAGAGTCCGTAAATAGCACCGGACCGGCCAACATGGCGTAAATGGCCGGCCGAGCAAAAGGGTGGCAAATATTCCCGGCAAGGCCGGCGGCCAAGATAGGCCAGCCGTGAACTTTTATTTACCAGCATTTGCTCCAGGGGCCGGACGAATAACAACTAAATGCAAATGATTAAATAATACATGCATGAGATCGGGCATGAAGGAAAAATAGACGTCAGCAAACGCCAGTATTCCCCTGGCTGATATAGAGGTTAACACCCCTTCCCCAGGAATTCAATAAATGTACCAAGCGGCGTCTGCAAAAATCCCGGTTAGAAACCAAGTACAAATGGATAATAATCAGCCAGAAGACAACAGGGTAAAGTTCCTGAATTCCTTAATACTGGCGCTCATTTCGTATAAACATTCGTACCCTCCTTTTTTTTATTATTATACCCGCCTACGGAAAATTATACTCCGCTAAAGCAGTGTATTGTTCGTCTTAGGAATGGTTATTTTAATTATCTCCTTGTCTTTAAATTAGAACCAAGAAAAGTATAAGAGACTCCCCCTAATGAAATCACAAGACAGTTTCATTTACATATCATACCTGTTTTCGGCTTTATAGTCAGATGCAGCCGAGTATGATACATGATAGGATTGTATTATAGTATGATGATTACAATCTTACGAGTCTAATGATATACAATTTCCTGCAGAGAGGAAAGCGATTTTTATGATAAAAGGTATTGGAATTGACATAATTGAACTGAACCGCATTCACGATAGCATACAGCGACATGATAAACGACTGGCTGATAGAATTTTAACACATGCTGAAAAAGCGTGTTTTGAAACGTTAACGAATGAACGGAGAAGGGTTGAATATCTGGCAGGAAGGTTTGCGGCTAAGGAAGCATTTTCCAAGGCAGCCGGTAGTGGCATTGGCAAATTAAGTTTTAAAAATATGGAAATCATGTCAGATACGTATGGTGCTCCAAAAATGAATGTTGCCGGTTACGAAGACAGACGTATTTTTATATCGATTACGCACAGTAAAGATTATGCCGTGGCACAGGTTGTTTTGGAGGAAAAGAACTGACGGGTGTTTTTGCATAATTGGATAGGTTGTCTCATATATTCTAGTGCGGGCAGGAGGGAATAGTGTGTATATTGTCACCGCAGAAGAAATGTACGGAATGGAATATGAAGCCATTAATGAAATAGGCATTGAAGGAAAGTTATTAATGGAGAATGCAGGGCGAGCCATGTCGGACAGGATTGAAAGGCGTATAAGCAGAAACAGATCGGATTAAAATTTTCGCCGGGAGCGGTATAATGGCGGCGATGTTTCGTGAATTGCCAGGACATTTGCTTGATAACGGATACGAATGCATCTGTTGTGCAAGTGTCGGATGAAAAAGTGTCAGGTGATGCATTTTATCAACAATTATTTAATCAAATGTGGCGGGGATGTCCACGTTATGCGGCAAATCCCGGAGATTGAAGTGCTTATCCGGGAGACGGATGTGATGGTTGATGCTATCTTGGGCATCGGCACGACAGGGATGCTTCGTCAGCCGCTGAACGAGATTGTGACGCGTATCAATCAGGCTGATGCTTATGTCATTTTCAATTGATATACCCGCCGGTTGCCGGCAAATGAAAGGTGTAAAGCACTTTCAAGCGGTAACAGCCAATGAGACGGTTATTGCAGGTTTCCCAAAAATGAGCGCGTTTCTGGAACATACAGCATCCTATTATGGAATGTGGGATACCATTTTATTTGGGCTTCCGGCCAACACCTGTAAATCAATGGCGCATTCGGCGTGTCTGGAACAGAAGAAGATTTTCCGCCAAAAGCATGCCTGAACGGAAGCGTTAATGCCATAGGTGATCATGGACGGGGGTAGTTATCGCGGCATGCGGAAATGCCGGGTTCGATTGCGATGACCACGAATGCTGCATTACGACAGGCGCTGGTCTGGTTACGGCTGCCACAGCAAAGACGTCATACCGACAGTCGCGCCAACAGTGTACGAAGCAACATACCTGAACCTGGGATGACACAGGACGGGTTATGAATGGGCATACAATCATACCTTTGACCCGTTTATGATGCAGCAGTTCTTGGTATGGGGAATGGGACGTCAAGTGGAAACCTTTTGAATTGGTCAAGCAAGCAGTGGAGGCTGCGTGTCCGCTGATTGTGGATGCGATGGGTTATACATCTGAAACCGGCTGCTCAATGAGCTAAACATCGTACAGAGCCTGCTGTCCTGACACCATCCGGGTGAAAATGGCTATGCTATTGGATATTTTCCCGTTCAGAAACTGTTGCAATCACCATTTTCCCTATACGAAAGTTCGCCGAAATATCAAGGTATACACGTCATACTTAAAGGGATGTTACAATCATCACAAGCCGGAGGCAAACAAACAGTCAGCACTGCCGGAAATCAGGGCTTGCTAAAGGCGGAACCGGAGATGTTCTTTATCCGGGAATAACTTTAGCCATGGTTATGCAACAGCAGCCGCTCACGATGCATTATGCAATGCCTGCTTTGTTCATGGCAAAGCTGCCGATCTCCTGACTGAAACTACGCATTCTGTCTTATGATCTGACGGCTTCAAGATGTCATCCGGCATCACAAATGTTTACGTACATTTTCAGCCAAAAAGTGACAATGACCTTTTCCCTTCGTCAACACGACGGCTCGCAATTGTGTGAAATGTGACAAGGGAGACATGTCCATGAAAAAATTGTTAGGTACGTGGGTTGTCATCGTTGTGGGCCTTACCCTTAATACTATCTGCCTGGTGTGAACCAGTCCTCAGGAAGATGTTGTTTGCTGATTTGGACGAATCTCGAATCCATGGATGGGTATATAAAGCCAAATGCCGAAATGACGATGAATACCGGACAGGAAGATCAGACGTATAATATAGAACATCTGGCACAAGAAAGAGGATTTACCCGTGTGGAAACTGAGTAATGATCAGGAATGAAGAAGGCAACCAATTATTCTGAAAAATGAAGATGGCGTATTTGTCCTGTCACCTGAAACTGACAAAAGCTTCAAATTTCAGGAAGAGTGGCCGGAAAACGGCAGTCAGCCATACCTTTACCAATCACTTGTCAACGATATCATGAAAGATACGGAAGCTGAATTCGACACAAGTGAAGATCATTACGTTTTTGAAACGAAAACAAATTATCAAAGCAACAATAATTTGGCCATAATCAGGATGTTACTTTGATAAAAAACAATTATACACCGGCTATGGTAAAAGTTTCTGGACAAAGACCGGAATGCTTTGGTTGAAGTGATTTCTTCTGAATTTAATACAGACCCCACTTTTGAAGACGATTTTACAATGGAGAAAACATGGCAAGTGCAGAATCTGAAGACTGTGTTTCGGGTGAGTGAAACAGAAGCAGACACGTTCACTGTCATGCATCCGCAACATATGGCAGGATCAGAACTTGTCGAGGAAAACAGAGGTAGACAACAGAAAATGGCAAGCGGGTCATCATGACTTTTTCCGGCGATAAAGATTTCACCCTGGTTTGAGGAAAAGCAGGACGTGTAACAACCATGTCATCACGCAAAATGGTTGACGTGAAGATTGTGAACTGGGCCACTCGATTGGTGCGTGCACTGTCCGATAACACGATTGAGTGGACTAATAACGGGATGAGCTTTGTCCTGGCAAGTGAAGAGCTGACCAGAGAAGAAATGATTGAAGTTGCACAATCTGTACAAGGTCAAGATGTGAAGTAAATGAAGTGCCGCAAGCAGACTCATCAGAGAGGGGGTCTGCTTTTTATTTTTGGGCATTTTCGGTAAAATTAAGGTAAGAAGGGAAACAAGGAGGATTTTTGGTGGACGGAAATATTTATCGCAGTACATGGCCGAAGTGGATCTTAACGCAATAGGTCAATAATATTAAACCAATGAAAAAGTAAACTTCCCTGAACAGTGTGAGGTTAATCGCGTGGTCAAAGCAGATGCATATGGTCATGGAGCGGCCCGAGGTTGCTGAAAAAAGGATTGGAAACTGTGCAAAATGCTGGCGTCGCACTTTTGGAAGAAGCATTAAAGCTGCGTGAGGCGGGTATCACAGCTCCAATTCTTGTGTTTGGACGGGTTTTGCCGCAGGATGTCCCGGTTGCTGTCCGGCACGATATTACGCTGACCTGCTTTCAAACGGAATGGGTGCATGAAGTGAACCAGCTTTCGCTTTCATCACCGGTGAATGTACATATGAAATGGGATACTGGTATGGGACGAGTGGGATTGCGGACGGCTGATGAGTTAAAAGAGCTTACTGAAGAAATCAATGACAGTTCGGCTATTAATTTAACCGGTATTTATACACATTTTGCCACGGCTGATGATGCTGGATTTGATTATTTTGAAATGCAGCAGAGCCGGTTTGAATATTTACTGCAAACATTTGAAGCGATCTGGAATAAGCCGGTTTCAGTTCATATCGGCAACAGCGCAGCATCCATTCGCTTTCCTGAACGGATGTACGATTACATGCGGTTTGGCATATCGATGTACGGTTTATACCCGTCAGATGTTTTAAAAGAAGAACGTGAGATTGATCTGAAGCCTGCATTCTCATTGCACAGCAGACTTATCCATGTGAAAAAAGTGGATCCGGGCGAATCAATCAGCTATGGTGCAACGTATACGACGAGAGATCAGGAATATATCGGCACCATACCGATAGGATACGCTGATGGCTGGATCCGCAAGCTGCAGGGGATGGACGTATTGATCGATGGCAAACGAATGCCGATTGTCGGAAGAATTACAATGGATCAGACGATGATTAGACTTGACAAAGAATATTCTGTTGGGACCAAGGTAACCTTAATTGGGAAACAAGGAAATAGTGAGATTGAAACCGATGAAATTGCGGCAAAACTGGATACCATCAATTATGAAATACCATGTATGATATCAAGCCGTGTTCCAAGACTGTATCAATCAGATTAATGGCAGAGAAGGTCCGTCACGTTCAAAGCGCGCTTCATAAAAGCTGAATTTCATCGAGAGAAGGTCTGTCTCGTTCAAAGCGTGCTTCATAAAAGCTGGATTCCGTCGAGAGAAGGTCTGTCACGTTTAAAGCGCGCTTTATAAATGCTCCATGAAAAACTGTTTTATTCTAGTTTGGTGGATCTTTGATTCATGAATGGCTGCCATTTACATGAGGGCGAAATTAAATTTCTTAATTGTTGTTGGCATAAAATGTCTGTTTCGTAATAATATAGATAGCAGGAGCCCATTTAAAGCCAGGAAAGTGGGTATAAATATTTTGTATAAGCCTATTTAATATGGTGAAAAATGATGGTTAAAGTAGATTTTTGGGGCCAGGTTTCCAACAATATTTCAATAAGCCTTTGCAAACCATGTCATACAATGATATTATTGAAAAAGAATTTAATAATGATCGTTTACAAGTTGTCGGAGGTGCATGGTTTTGTCAGAGAGCTCACAAGAAATTTCAGTACGTTTACCAAAGAACCTGCTAAACGAGGTGGATGGACTTATGAAGTATGAAAATAGTGATTTAAGTGATTTCATATGTCAGGCGACGCGAAATTACTTGGAACACAAAAAAGAGGAGCATATCCAGCAGTTCCGTGAATCGATGCAGCAAGGGTATATGGAAATGGCTAATATTAATCTGACAATCGCTTCAGAAGCTTTTCAGGCCGAAGAAGAAGCTGAGAAAAATAATTTACAGCGTACAGTGATCGGGGTGTAAGGCTCTTGATCGTTCAAAGAGGCGAAGTATATTTCGCCGACTTATCCCCTGTAGTGGGATCAGAACAGGGAGGCATACGCCCGGTATTGATCCTGCAGAATGATATCGGAAACCGGTTCAGCCCAACTGTTATTGTTGCTGCTATAACTGCTCAGATTCAGAAGGCCAAACTCCCGACACACGTGGAGATCAATGCAAAGCGGTATGGATTTGACCGTAATTCGGTTATATTGCTGGAACAAATCAGAACGTTGGATAAGCAGCGGTTGACCGATAAATACAAAGCTTGATAATCATATGATGGAAAAGATTGATAAGCATTGGAATCAGTCTTGGACTAAATGAAATGTATGATCAATAGGTATGCCCCCCCTTTCAATTTAAGAATAGGGGTATTTTTTATCCCGTGTGTCATATCAGGCTCAATATCTTTTCAAAGCCGATTTTATAAAAAGCCCGTTTTCTAAAAGATTGTTGTTCATGCCACAAAATCCATAAACAGCGACGTAGAGAATATTTTAAGTGCAGTAACACCGCTCCGGAAATACGCTCCGCGCACCTTAGGGCGGCTGGTGAGCCACCTCGTGCTCGTCGTGTTGCAAGTGTTTTCGGTGAAGCAGCACTCCTCGCAGAAAAAACTCGCTGACGCGCTCCGGGGTCTCACCTATGCCTCTCATCCCGCAGGAGTCTCCGCATATTTCCTCCGCTGTTTTGTGCTTTATAATCATATTATTTATCGTGTAATCAAACCTCTTTTGTGGTTGTTGATTGGAGTGAAGGCCAGTCGAACTCCTGCGGAAAGCGGGCAGCTGAGACCGCAGGACAAGGAAAGCTTCGACGCGATGCCATCGCACGAAAGAAAAAGTGGTTTTCTTTATCGAGGAAGCGGTTTTCTTCCGAGGAGACTGAAGCGTTGTCCTAAGGTGCGCGACTGGCCGGAACGGAAATCAACACAGCACTTACGTCGCATTTTTACATCTACTACGAAGTTAAAAGCAACAAAATTTACGAAAAGCAGCCTATAAAACGATAATGACTTTCACTGCCCCCTCTTAGGTGAAAGTCATTTTTTTGCTATTAATCGAATTTTGACTGATTTTATGATAACATGTGATTAAATATGTAAAAAATAATTTTCGAAAAATAATGTATAACGTAACAGGGTGAAAAGTAGGAGGAGAATATGGATAGAAAGTTTAAAGGCATTGTACTGGAAAATAGTGATATAATTGTGCAAAAGTGGATCGATGAGATTGATTCACTGAAAACCTCCAATTATTCTTCGAGTGTTACGGATGAATTGTTGGAAAGTACAAATCGGGAATTTGTCAATATTATTTTCAGCAGTATTAAAGATGAAGGTGACACGAAACAATTAAAGGAATTTGCTGAAAAGCTGATTAATCTTGGCTGGCAGGTTAGTTACATAACAGACGGTCTGCAGGTTTCAGGCCGTGTCACGGGTTGACTTTATCCTGGAACCAATCAGATCAAATCGACACAACTAATATTTCTGAATTGCTGCAGATGTGGATAAGTGGGTTTGAACCTGTGATCAGACAACTGTTAATGAGTATTCAGGACTGGGAAGAAATATCCTTTCCTGCAGCGGGTTGCACTTCAGGAATATCTGCTCCGCTTATTCGCGTCATGGATGATATAACCGTAATGCCAATTAGTTGAACGATTGATACCCGAGCGTGCCAAATTAATTATGGAAAATTTGCTTGATGGTGTCATCAAACATAATTCGGAAGTTGTTTTAATTGATATTACAGGTGTCCCGGTTGTTGATACAATGGTCGCACACCATATTGTTCAAGCCGCAGATGCAGTTCGTCTGGTTGGTGCGACATGTATTCTTGTCGGTATACGGCCGGAAATTGCTCAGACCATTGTGAATCTGGGAATTGATTTGGGCAAATTCCCGACCAAGAGCTCACTTAGAAAAGGATTTCTCAAAGCGCTTGAATTAACCAACCGCAGAATTATTGACACGAAGAAGAAAGATGATACCGTTGCAGACTTGATTGATTCCCTTGGGGGAGAGTGATAAAGTGCGGATACCTATTTTAAAATTACATGATTATTTATTGATTTCGATTCAAACGGAAATGGATGATAACACGGCTATACAGTTTCAGGAAGATTTGCTGGACAAAATCCATACGACCGGAGCCTCAGGTGTTGTGATCGACCTGACATCTGTTGAAATCATTGATTCCTTTATAGCAAAAGTGTTAGGTGATGTCGTGACGATGTCAGATCTTATGGGGGCGAAAGTTGTATTGACCGGGATTCAGCCTGCAGTTGCCGTCACATTAATTGATTTAGGCATACATTTAAAAGATGTCCCAACTGCATTAGACTTGGAGCAAGGGTTGATTAAATTACATCAGGAATTGGGGGAATGAGGATGGATCTCCAATCCTGTGTTAAAATTGAAAAAGAGTGGGATATCGTGAAGGCACGTCAGCTTGGCAGGGACATTTCCCGTGAAATTGGATTCGGTACGGTTGATCAGGCTCGTATTGCTACTGCGATATCCGAACTTGCCCGCAACGTATATTTATATGCTGATAGCGGTGAGATATGTTTTGAACAAACTGATTCCCTGGAGAAAAAAGGGCTAACCATTATTTCGACTGATACGGGGCCCGGGATTCAAAACATCAGTCAGATTATGGATGATGGTTACTCAACGTCAGGCGGTCTGGGGGCAGGCCTTCCCGGGGTGAAGCGTTTAGTCGATCAATTTGACATTCAATCGGAGGAGGGCAAGGGAACCGAAGTCATAGCTTTGAAATGGCTAAGATAAGCAGATAGGGTAATGTATGGCAAAAGGGGGAACATGTGTTAGTCCACCCCTTATTTTGCTGTTTCATATTAAGGGGGCGTGCTGGAATGGAAACCCTGAATACAGATATCAGCAACTATCGCAATTTATTAAAACATTACATTGAAATACGTGACGAACAGTCGCTTTACGGTGCCGAACAACTTAGTAAAATGTTTATTAAAAATAACGTTCCACCAGAAGAGATTGTCAATCTTCATATTCAGGCACTGGAAGAACTATACCCGGATGTACCTGAATATTTCCGACATTCAATGAACTTTCTGGTGGAAATTATGATTACGTATGGCATTGCCTATCAGGAAAATTATTCATTACGGGAAGAACAATCACAGCTTAAATCAGAGATTGCTGTAGCGGCGAATATGCAGGAAACGCTGCTTGCAACGACGAAACCTGAAACGGAAGATCTCGATATTGGTGTCGTCAGCGCTCCGGCAAACCAAATGAGCGGTGATTATTATCATTTTTTAGAGGGTAAAGACAATTCCATTGGCATAGCTATTGCAGATGTAATTGGAAAAGGGATCCCGGCTGCATTGTGCATGTCGATGATTAAATACTCAATGGACAGCCTGCCGGAAGCAACCATGAGTCCTAAAACGATACTAAAAAATTTAAACCGGGTTGTTGAACGAAATGTTGATGCAGGCATGTTTATCACGATGTTTTATATCCAATACCTGCCAGCCAAAAACAAAATTCGATACGCATCTGCCGGACATGAACCCGGTTTTTACTATAATGCTGAAACGAAAACATTTGAAGAGATCAAAGCGAAAGGGCTGGTACTTGGTGTTTCCCCGGACGCAGATTACCGGGAATATGAACGGACAATTAATAAGGGTGATATGGTCGTACTTCTGACAGATGGTGTCACTGAATGTAAGCAGGGTGACCGGTTTATTGAAACAGAAGAAGTTCTGGAGGTTATCGAGCAATACAGTGATTTACCGGCTCAGGAGATGGTTAATAAGGTCTATAAACATTTTGAACGGATGCAGAATTTCCAGTTCCGTGATGACTTTACGCTGCTTGTTTTTAAAAAGGAAGTTTAGCGGCAAGTTAATCGGGGAATAGAATTTTTGATGAACGTTAAACGTAATAGATTAAGTTTCATCCTTAATTTAGGAGGGTAATAATGGATTTGAAAATTGATATTACAGAGGGGATCGGGAAGTCCACTGTAAAACTGTTCGGTGAAATTGATGCATATACCGCACCACAGCTGAAAGAGAAATTATTACCGCTGACTAAAATCGAGAGGAATCAAGTAGAGGTCAATTTGGAAAATGTTCATTATATGGACAGTACAGGGTTGGGTGTTTTCATCAGTGCTTTAAAATCAACGAAAGAGAACAATAGTGAATTGCGTTTGGTTGATTTGCAGGATCGTGTGTTAAGGTTATTCAGGATCACGGGACTTGATGAAATTATAACGATAGATACTGCAATTCGGGGTGGAAATAATTAATGGAAAATTTTGATTTTATAGAAATGAAGGTTCCCGCCAAAGCTGAATACGTGAGTGTTGTACGCTTAAGTATTTCCGGGATTGCGACCCGGTTAGGGTTTTCATATGAAGCGATTGAAGATCTTAAGGTGGCTATTTCCGAGGCGATTACCAATGCAGTCGATCATGCCTATTATGATGGAGACGATGGGGAAGTGACGATTGGATTCGGTGTATATGATGAACGTCTGGAAGTGATGGTGGCGGATCATGGAGGCAGTTTCGATCTGAATGAAGTTAAAGGGGGTATTGGTCCTTACGAGGGCTCTGAGTCTGTTGAAAATTTGCGTGAAGGTGGCTTTGGCCTTTTCCTTATTGACGCATTAATGGATAAGGTGGAGATTAAAAACGACTATGGTGTTATCGTTTTAATGACTAAGTACCTTCGTGAAGCCGGGGTGGGTCTTGATGACGACCAAATCTCAACAACACAATAAAAACCAGGATGACATATATCAACGCATTGAGGCTCTCCAGGAAGATCCGGATAATGAAGCGTTACAAGAACAGATCGTTTTAACTTATACGGATTTGGTCGAATCCTTAGCCAGAAAATATTCGAAAAACAGCAGTATTCATGAAGACTTAACCCAAGTGGGCATGATTGGTTTGATTGCTGCCGTTAGAAGATATGATGCATCATTTGGCAAATCGTTTGAATCATTCGCCATACCGACGATTATCGGGGAGATTAAACGATTTATTCGTGATAAAACATGGAGTGTTCATGTCCCCCGCCGAATCAAGGAATTAGGTCCAAAAATAAGAAAAGCTGTTGATGAGTTAATGACCGAAAACCAGGATTCCCCATCTGTTCTGGAAATAGCGGATTATCTGAATGTTTCTGAAGAAGAAGTACTGGAAACGATGGAGATGGGTAAAAGCTATAAAGCACTTTCGGTTGACCGAAAGATTGAAGCGGATTCCGAGGGCAGTACCGTTGCTATATTGGATTTGGTTGGTCATAATGACAGTGGATATGACAATGTTGACCAGCGTATGCTGCTGGAGAAAATACTGCCTGTCTTATCTGAACGGGAACAGGAGATTTTACGCTGTACCTACTTTGAATATATGAGCCAGAAAGAAACCGGTGAGAAACTTGGCATTTCCCAGATGCATGTATCACGCCTGCAGCGCCGTTCGTTGCGAAAACTTCGCGAGGCGCTTCAATCGGACAATGCGGAGGCCCTGGATTGAATAACCAACGGAATAAAGTTGAAACAGCTGTTTTTCAAAAAGCGAAGCAGAATCAACATTTGTGTGGAGACAGTTATTTTTATACAGAAACGGAAGATGAATATATTTGTGCTTTAGCAGACGGTTTGGGAAGTGGCGAGTTTGCAAAAGAATCCTCTGACATTGTCATTCGTATCATAGAGAAAAACATTCATGCAACAGTTGAACAGCTGATTAAAAAATGTAACGGGCAGTTGTCAGGAAAACGCGGAGCTGTCATCGGGATCTTAAGAATCGATTTTCGGGAAAGCCGTTATACATTCTCTTCAATCGGAAATGTCGGGATTCTGACCATATTTGAGAATGGCGTAAAAAAGCGCAATATACCAAATGCCGGTTATCTTGCAGGTTATCATAGGCCATTTAAGGTTGTGACGGATACACTTTATCCTTCGATGAGTTTTATTTTGTTTTCCGACGGTGTTACTGATAAAGACTTATCACAGCGGTTTTTATTAAACAGAGATGTTAATCAGGTCGTTCAAACATATGCCAATTATACAAATGGGGAAATGCGTGAAGATGATACAACATTGATTGCCATAAAATACGGTGACTAAGGTCGGCTTTGAATAGTCGGTCTTTTTTCATTCCGGCCTTTTTTTGGTAGAATTACAATGTAGTATAAAGGAGGAGCGAATCGTGTCAACTCAACTGGAACAATGGGTAGCTGGTGAAACAGAGGTCAAAACAGCTACTGTCAAAAAAGTAATCGAACTGATGGATGAAGGAAACACGGTGCCATTTATTGCACGGTACCGTAAAGAGGTAACAGGCGGACTTGATGAAGTTCAGATAAAACAGATTCATGATAAATGGCAATATGCCGTGAACCTTGCTGAACGAAAAGAAGAAGTCATCCGCCTGATTGATGAACAAGGAAAGCTTACGGAAGAATTGAAGCGTGATATCACACAGGCAACACAGCTCCAGCGGGTGGAAGACTTGTACCGTCCTTACAAACAAAAACGCCGGACACGGGCAACAAAAGCTAAAGAAAAAGGATTGGAACCACTGGCACTGCTTGTGTGGAAACAGGAGCTAAGCGATGTGACCGGTAAAGCAGAGGAGTTTTTATCGGAAGAATATGCGTTAAAAACAGTGGAAGATGTGCTGAAAGGTGTTAATGACATCATAGCAGAATGGGTTTCAGATGAGGCGGAATACCGTGAATACATACGCAGCGAAACCTTTAAGCGCGGACAAATCCATGCAGAAGCAAAGGATTCAAATAAGGATGAAAAAGGCGTTTATGAAATGTATTATGACTACGATGAAGCTGTCCGTTCGCTGGTTTCGCACCGTATTTTAGCTTTAAATCGCGGGGAAAAAGAGGAAGTGCTGAAAGTTTCGGTTGAACCACCGACCGAACGTATACTGGAATACCTGAAGCGCAACGTGATTACAAATCAAGCTAATCAGGAAACCGTCAAAATTCTTCAGGATGCCATTGAAGATAGTTTTAAACGGCTTATTCATCCAGCCGTTGAACGGGAAGTCCGTAACAGCTTAACTGAAAAAGCGGAAGGACAATCAATTGAGGTATTCTCCAAAAATCTTAAAAACCTGTTGCTTCAGCCCCCGCTTAAGGGAAAGACTGTACTTGGTGTTGATCCGGCCTACCGGACAGGATGCAAGCTGGCAGTTGTTGATGAAACCGGAAAAGTGCATGATGTGAGTGTCATGTATCCGACTGCACCAAAACATGATACGGCCGGTGCCGAGAAAATTGTCATGGATTTTATCAATCGATTTGATGTTGAACTGATTGCGATTGGAAACGGGACAGCCTCGAGGGAGACCGAACAGTTCATTTCTGATGTGATTAACAAACATACATTGGATATTCCGTATATGATTGTTAACGAAGCAGGGGCAAGTGTGTACTCGGCATCCAAATTGGCACGAGAGGAATTTCCTGACCTGCAGGTTGAAGAGCGCAGTGCAGCATCAATTGCCAGAAGAGTCCAGGATCCACTTGCTGAACTTGTGAAAATAGACCCAAAATCAATCGGTGTCGGACAGTATCAGCATGATGTCGCCCAAAAAGCACTTAATGAGTCACTGACATTTGTCGTTGAAACGGCTGTAAACCAGGTGGGTGTCAATGTCAATACAGCTTCACCTGCATTGCTGCAGTATGTGGCCGGATTAAGCAAGACGGTTGCCAATAATATTGTGACGAAACGTAATGAAGACGGGAAATTTATCAATCGGAACCAGTTGCGACAAATTCCGCGTCTCGGTGCGAAAACATACGAACAGGGGATAGGTTTTTTACGTGTTCCGGATGGTGAGAACCCGTTTGACAGAACCCCAATCCATCCAGAGAGTTATGAACAGGCAAAACAGCTTCTCTGGTTGGTTGAATGCGATATGGAAGATGTCGGCACAGAGAAACTGAGTGAAAAGCTGAATAACGTCGATGCAGGGGTTATGGCTGAAGAATTGGCTATTGGTGAACCGACGTTAAGAGATATCATATCGGCACTTAAAAAACCTGAGCGCGATCCACGTGATGACTTGCCAAAACCATTATTGAAACAAAATGTTTTATCAATGGAAGATTTACAGCAGGGTATGGAAATGCAAGGAACGGTACGCAATGTAGTCGACTTCGGCGTATTTGTGGATATTGGTGTTAAACAAGATGGTCTGGTCCATATCTCGAAAATGTCCAATAAATTTGTTAAACACCCGATGGATATAACGTCCGTTGGTGATGTGGTGACCGTATGGGTGGAAAATATTGATATAGACAAAGGGCGGATTGCACTTTCAATGGTTAATGGGAATAAATAGTTTGCACATTGACTGATTTTCAGTAAGCTCAAAAAAAGTCTCGTTCTGCATGTCAGATGAGAATGAAAACATTAGAAAAACTTCGGCATTCGCCTTACCCTAAGCGAGTACCGAAGTTTTTCTTATAAGGTCAACCATAATTTATATTTTTGACGTTATAAAAAAGACTGTCCAACCTGGGGGACAGTCTTTTTTATTTAGATTAATTTATTCCTTATCACTGACGGCTGCTTCTACCTCGCTTAATGGGATGCCTGCAGCTTTTGCGACACCTTCACCGTAGGCAGGGTCAGCTTTATAACAGTTCGTGATATGTCTCAGTTTAACCTCATGGGTAGCCCCTTCCATATCATTCGCCGTATTGTAGAACAAATCCTCTTGTTCTTCCGGACTCAGGAGGCGGAATAATTTTCCTGGCTGTTCAAAGTACATATCGTCATCTTCACGGAAGTTATGATAATCAGCCGGTCCATTAATTTCTAATGCTGGTTCTTGATGTTCTTTGCTGTCTTCCCATTCGCCATAACTGTTAGGTGAATAAGAAATCTCTCCACCCTCTGCTCCGTTCATGACACGCATGGCGCCGTCACGATGGTATGGATGGAAGTCTTTTGCATTTTTAGGGTAGTTAACCGGAATTTGCCAATGATTGACACCCAGACGGTAACGCTGTGTATCACTATAAGAGAATATACGGCCTTGCAGCATTTTATCCGGTGAGAAACCAATGCCTGGTACAATATTCGTCGGCGCAAATGCGGCCTGCTCTACTTCAGTAAAGTAGTTCTCCGGATTACGGTTCAGTTCCAATTCGCCAACTTCAATCAGCGGAAAGTCTTCTTTATACCAAACTTTAGTTAAATCAAATGGGTTATAAGGCATATTTTTAGCTTCTTCTTCGGTCATGACCTGAATATATAATGTCCATTTTGGATTATGACCGTTTGCGATAGCATTATATAAATCTCTTGTGTGGCTTTCAGGATCTTGTCCTCTCAGCTTTTCAGCTTCATCGTCTTTCAGGTTTTTGATGCCTTGTTGTGTACGGAAGTGGAATTTAACCCATACACGTTCATTATCGGCATTAATCAAGCTGTACGCATGGCTGCTGAATAAGTGCATATTCCTGAAACTTGCCGGCACACCCCGGTTACTATTGACAATGGTAACCTGATGAAGTGATTCAGGCAGTAAAGACCAGAAATCGTATTTAGCGTCAGGGCTTTTCATATTTGTTTTAGGGTTACGTTTAACCACGTGGTTCAGGTCTGTAAATCTTTTCGGATCCCGCATGAAGAATACAGGGGTATTATTACCGACAAGATCCCAGTTACCTTCTTCTGTATAGAATTTCATGGCTGTTCCGCGAATATCACGCTCTGCATCTGGAGCGCCACGTTCACCGGCAACGGTTGAGAAGCGAATGAACATATCCGTCTTCTTGCCGATTTCAGAGAATATGTCTGCTTTTGTATAGTTTGTAATATCGTGTGTTACTGTAAATGTACCATATGCACCGGCACCTTTTGCGTGCATGCGGCGTTCCGGAATGACTTCTCTGTCAAAATGAGCCATTTTTTCCAGGAACCAGTAGTCTTCCATTAACAATGGCCCGCGTTTACCGGCTGTTTTAGAATTATCATCATTGGGTACGGGAGCACCGAATGCCGTTGTCATCTTTTTCTTATTATTGTTTTCATGTTCGCTCATGAAAATATTCCCTCCTGTTTATGATAATGACTAAAATATATTAATAGGTTAACGGGTGATTGTACCATAAAATTGCGGAAAAAGCGGATGTTTGCTACTATGATAATAATAGCAAAACGATGTTCATAAGTATCAGGATCTTTTATAACGTCAGTAAGGTCCGGTTACAAATATTACACCGCAATTTTAGGTGAGCTCATTATCAGCACCCAAGCTCTATTATAATATAAATTTATTAAAAATCAATATTTATTCATAATAATTTTAAATAGTGATATCAGTATAGTTCTTCCGCGAAAGTATTGTAGATGACTTAATTTGTGAAATAACGGTGGCTTTATTTCCCGGATGATTGCTGTCTGATCGGAAAGCTTGCAGAAGTAAGATTCATATCACATTTATATAGTAAGAAGGGTTTGCAAGTGGAAAATTTAAATGAGAATGATTTATACAAATTAGTTGAGCAACTTTCCCGCCAATACTTTCACAAGCCTTTTGTGGATGTCGTGGAATTCAATAACCGCCTTAGAACCACTGGCGGAAGGTATCTGCCGGCAAAAAGAACGATTGAATTAAACCCAAAGTATGTTTTGGAGTGTGATGAAGAAGAGGTTATCGGAATTCTTAAACATGAGTTATGCCATTATCATCTTCATATAGAAGGAAAGGGATATAAACACGGTGACCGGGATTTCAAGAATCTTTTAAAGGAGACAGGATCACCACGGCATTGTTCGCCATTACCATCGGCTCTAAAACGATTCAAATATATTTATCAATGCAGAAAATGCAATCATATTTATAAACGTGTTCGCAGAGTTGATGTAAAGAAATTCAGATGTGGTAAATGCAAAGGTGAATTGGTAATGAACGGACAGAATAATAGCTGAAAGCCATTTATGAATTTCACCTTCATATATTATTGACGAAAACTATCCAGCATGTTAAATTATACAAGCCTTAAAAAAGTTAGGCGACAGGGCGCTTTTGGGCTCCCCAAAAATTCTCTGTCTAAAGATGTTGACATTACGAACTATTTATTGTATTATATTTTTCGTCGCAGCAATTCATGGCGTTTTAATTTTATTTAAGACCAAGGTGCAAAAACAAAAAAACTAACAACACGATGAGCAGAGCTTTTCTGCGAGGAGTGCTGCATCACCGAGTCGACTTGCAACACGACGAGCAACACTTTTCTGCGAGGAGTGCTACATCGCTGAGTCTGCTTACAACACAACGAGCACGACTCTTTAAGTTATAACGCATTGATTGCACATATTAGATTATTCCACAGTAGCTCAGTGGTAGAGCTATCGGCTGTTAACCGATCGGTCGCAGGTTCGAATCCTGCCTGTGGAGCCATTTACGGAGAAGTACTCAAGTGGCTGAAGAGGCGCCCCTGCTAAGGGTGTAGGCCGTGTAAGCGGCGCGAGGGTTCAAATCCCTCCTTCTCCGCCATATTATGGCCCGTTGGTCAAGTGGTTAAGACACCGCCCTTTCACGGCGGTAACACGGGTTCGAATCCCGTACGGGTCATTGTATATTTTTCATATGTTAATTGGTTGGGTCCGGTAGTTCAGCTGGTTAGAATGCCTGCCTGTCACGCAGGAGGTCGCGGGTTCGAGTCCCGTCCGGACCGCCATTTGTTGGGCTATAGCCAAGCGGTAAGGCATCGGGTTTTGATCCCGTGATTCGCTGGTTCGAATCCAGCTAGCCCAGCCATTTTTAATGCGAAAATATTGTTGAAAGTATTGAATTATACAACTGACTTATAAAGCATCACGATAAATTAATAGTCGATTGTGATTCAATGAGCCGTTAGCTGGCCGCAAACATAGCCGAGTACATTTCTGTGTGCAGGCCTTTGAGGAGTGTTGCGTCACCGAATTCGCTTGCAATATGACGAGCGATGATTTTCTGTGGGGAGTGCAACTTCACCGAAATAACATACAACACGACGGGCACATAAAGCGTTACTATAGAGTAGCATCTTCATAAATCAAAAGCTTACTATAATAGTATACGAGCCATTAGCTCAGTTGGCAGAGCATCTGACTTTTAATCAGAGGGTCGGAGGTTCGAATCCTCCATGGCTCACCACTTTGCGGATGTGGCGGAATTGGCAGACGCGCTAGACCCAGGATCTAGTGTCTTACGACGTGAGGGTTCGAGTCCCTCCATCCGCACTTCAATCAGACTTCTATTGTTGTGAAATTCATGCATTTTATTTTCATTTATACGCGGTCGTGGCGGAATGGCAGACGCGCTAGGTTGAGGGCCTAGTGGGGGTGACCCCGTGGAGGTTCAAGTCCTCTCGGCCGCATTTTGAATTGTTGACAACCTTATGTATTTGTGTTATATTAAAGGATGTCGCTTTTTAAGCGCCCGTAGCTCAATTGGATAGAGCGTCTGACTACGGATCAGAAGGTTAGGGGTTCGACTCCTCTCGGGCGCGCCATAATATCGGGAAGTAGCTCAGCTTGGCAGAGCACATGGTTTGGGACCATGGGGTCGCAGGTTCAAATCCTGTCTTCCCGACCACCCGAGAGAATATCAAACTACTTAAATGAACTTTTTGCGGGTGTAGTTTAGTGGTAAAACCTCAGCCTTCCAAGCTGATGTCGTGGGTTCGATTCCCATCACCCGCTCCATCTTAGGGCCTGTAGCTCAGTCGGTCAGAGCGCACGCCTGATAAGCGTGAGGTCGGTGGTTCGAGTCCACCCAGGCCCATTTTGCTCCTTGAAAACTGAACAAAACAACCTGTATGATAAACAGATGTCAGAGGTAAGAGGTCGGAAGTTGGATTGTTTTAATCCGAATGATGACACTTTAACCCCTGGAATCAATTTTTGAAGCTAAGACATTGATAAGGTTGATCGGTGTCGACCTTATGGCAAACTTTTATTGGAGAGTTTGATCTTGGCTCAGGACGAACGCTGGCGGCGTGCCTAATACATGCAAGTCGTGCGCGGGAAGCAGGTGAACGCCCTTCGGGGCGCCTCACCTGTGGAACGAGCGGCGGACGGGTGAGTAACACGTGGGCAACCTGCCTGTGAGACCGGGATAACTCGCGGAAACGCGAGCTAATACCGGATGACACTTTCGGTCGCATGACCGGCAGTTGAAAGACGGCATTAAGCTGTCACTTACAGATGGGCCCGCGGCGCATTAGTTAGTTGGTGAGGTAAGAGCTCACCAAGGCGACGATGCGTAGCCGACCTGAGAGGGTGATCGGCCACACCTGGGGACTGAGACAACGGCCCCAGACTCCTACGGGAGGCAGCAGTAGGGAATCATCCGCAATGGAACGAAAGTCTGACGGTGGCAACGCCGCGTGAGTGAAAGAAGGTTTTCGGATCGTAAAACTCTGTTGTCAGGGAAGAACACGTTCTGTTCGAACAGGGCAGGACATTGACGGTACCTGACCAGAAAGCCCCGGCTAACTACGTGCCAGCAGCCGCGGTAATACGTAGGGGGCAAGCGTTGTCCGGAATTATTGGGCGTAAAGGGCACGCAGGCGGTCTTTTAAGTCTGATGTGAAATCCCGCAGCTTAACTGCGGGTGGTCATTGGAAACTGGAGGACTTGAGTACAGAAGAGGAGAGTGGAATTCCACGTGTAGCGGTGAAATGCGTAGAGATGTGGAGGAACACCAGTGGGCGAAGGCGACTCTCTTGGTCTGTCACTGACGCTGAGGTGCGAAAAGCGTGGTAGCGAACAGGATTAGATACCCTGGTAGTCCACGCCGTAAACGTTGAGTGCTAGGTGTTAGGGGGTTTCCACCCCTTAGTGCTGAAGTTAACGCAATAAGCACTCCGCCTGGGGATTACGGCCGCAAGGCTGAAACTCAAAAGAATTGACGGGGGCCCGCACAAGCGGTGGAGCATGTGGTTTAATTCGAAGCAACGCGAAGAACTTACCAGTCTTGAACATCCTCTGATGGCGGTAGAAGATACCGTGTTCCCTTCGGGACAGAGTGACAGGTGGTGCATGGTTGTCGTCAGCTCGTGTCGTGAGATGTTGGGTTAAGTCCCGTAACGAGCGCAACCCTTGATCTTAGTTGCCAGCATTAAGTTGGGCACTCTAAGGTGACTGCCGGTGACAAACCGGAGGAAGGCGGGGATGACGTCAAATCATCATGCCCCTTATGACCTGGGCTACACACGTGCTACAATGGATGGAACAAAGGGCAGCGAAGCCGTGAGGTGAAGCAAATCCCATAAAACCATTCCCCAGTTCGGATTGCAGGGCTGCAACTCGCCTGTATGAAGGCCGAATCGCTAGTTAATTCGCGATCAGCATGCCGCGTGAAATACGTTCCGGGCCTTGTACACACCGCCCGTCACCACCAACGAGAGTTGGCAACACCCGAAGTCGGTGAGGTAACCTTTCGGAGCCAGCCGCCGAAGGTGGGGGCCAATGATTGGGTGAAGTCGTAAACAAGGTAGCCCGTATCGGAAGGTGCGGCTGGATCACCTCCTTTCTAAAGGATTTTTAAGGGAAGTCATGCCATGGTTGTTTGGTTCAGTTTTGAGGGAGCAAAATCCCTCGTGTGGAAGCGAAGTTTGGACTTGAAAACTATAAGAGCAAGACATTCAACGACATTGATTTAAAAACGTTCGTCAAACGAACGCACGTATTAGTTAAGTGAACGATGGCGCACGGTGAATGCCTTGGCACCAGGAGCCGACGAAGGACGGGACTAACACCGATATGCCCCGGTGAGTCGTAAGTAGACTGCGACCCGGGGATTTCCGAATGGGGCAACCCGCTGTCCGTAATGGGGCAGTACTTGTGTCTGAATTCATAGGGCACAAGAGGCACACCCGGGGAACTGAAACATCTCAGTACCCCGGAGAAGAGAAAGCAACGCGATTTCCCCGGAGTAGCGGCGAAGCGAAACGGAAACAGCCCAAACCGGAAAGCGATGCTTTCCGGGGTAGAAGGACACGCCATGGGAGTTATCAAGAAATGGCTTAGACGAATCGATCTGGAATGATCAGCCGAAAAAGGTAAGAGCCCTGTAGTCGAAAAGCCATTTCCTCCGGCGTGGATCCTGAGTACGGCGGAACACGGGAAATTCCGTCGGAATCCGGGAGGACCATCTCCCAAGGCTAAATACTCCCTGGTGACCGATAGTGAACCAGTACCGTGAGGGAAAGGTGAAAAGCACCCCGGAAGGGGAGTGAAACAGAACCTGAAACCGTGTGCCTGCAAGTAGTCGAAGCCCGTTAATGGGTGACGGCGTACCTTTTGTAGAATGGACCGGCGAGTTGCGATTGTATGCAAGGTTAAGTGGCAAACACGGAGCCGAGCCGAGTCGAGGCGTAAACAGTATACGGTCGCAGACCCGAAACCGTGTGATCTACCCATGTCCAGGGTGAAGGTCAGGTAACACTGACTGGAGGCCCGAACCCACGTATGCTGAAAAATGCGGGGATGAGGTGTGGGTAGGGGTGAAATGCCAATCGAACACGGAGATAGCTGGTTCTCTCCGAAATAGCTTTAGGGCTAGCCTCAGGGAGAAGCGTTCTGGAGGTAGAGCAACTGATTGGACTAGGGGCCCTCCACCGTTACCGAATTTCAGTCAAACTTCCGAATGCCAGTAACGCAACCCTGGGAGTCAGACTATGGGTGATAAGGTTCATAGTCGAAAGGGAAACAGCCCGGACCGCCAGCTAAGGTCCCTAAGTATACGTTAAGTGGAAAAGGATGTGGAGTTGCCCAGACAACCAGTATGTTGGCTTAGAAGCAGCCATCATTTAAAGAGTGCGTAATAGCTCACTGGTCGAGTGACTCTGCGCCGAAAATGTACCGGGGCTAAACGTATCACCGAAGCTGCGGATTTGTTCGTCGAACAATGGTAGGAGAGCGTTCCAAATGCTGCCGAAGTCAAGACGTGAGGACTGGTGGAGCGTTTGGAAGTGAGAATGCCGGTATGAGTAGCGAAAAAAGAGTGAGAATCTCTTTCACCGAAAGCCTAAGGTTTCCTGAGGAAGGCTCGTCCGCTCAGGGTTAGTCGGGACCTAAGCCGAGGCCGAAAGGCGTAGGCGATGGCCAACAGGCAGATATTCCTGTACCACCTTGTGAGCGTTTGAACGATGGGGGGACGCAGCAGGATAGGGAAAGCGCACTGTCGGAATTGTGCGCCCAAGCAGTGAGGGAGTTGGACAGGTAAATCCGTCTGACAATCCCAAGCTGTGACGGGAGGGGAAATTGAGTACCGAAGTTCCTGATTCCACACTGCCAAGAAAAGCCTCTAGTGAGTTCACAGGTGCCCGTACCGCAAACCGACACAGGTAGGCGAGGAGAGAATCCTAAGGTGATCGGGAGAACTCTCGTTAAGGAACTCGGCAAAATGACCCCGTAACTTCGGGAGAAGGGGTGCTCACACCGAGTGAGCCGCAGTGAATAGGCCCAAGCGACTGTTTACCAAAAACACAGGTCTCTGCGAAGCCGAAAGGCGAAGTATAGGGGCTGACACCTGCCCGGTGCTGGAAGGTTAAGGGGACGCGTTAGCGTGCTTGTCACGCGAAGCGCCAAACCGAAGCCCCAGTAAACGGCGGCCGTAACTATAACGGTCCTAAGGTAGCGAAATTCCTTGTCGGGTAAGTTCCGACCCGCACGAAAGGTGCAACGACTTGGGCACTGTCTCAACGAGAGACCCGGTGAAATTATACTATGCGTGAAGATGCGCATTACCCGCGACTGGACGGAAAGACCCCGTGGAGCTTTACTGCACCTTGATGTTGAATGTTGGTACAGCTTGTACAGGATAGGTGGGAGCCGTCGAAACGTGAGCGCCAGCTTACGTGGGAGGCACCGTGGGGATACCCACCCTGGCTGTACGAACATTCTAACCCAGGACCGTAATCCGGTCCGGAGACAGTGTCAGGCAGGCAGTTTGACTGGGGCGGTCGCCTCCCAAAAGGTAACGGAGGCGCCCAAAGGTTCCCTCAGAATGGTTTGGAAATCATTCGCAGAGTGGCAAAGGCAGAAGGGAGCTTGACTGCGAGACCTACAAGTCGAGCAGGGACGAAAGTCGGGCTTAGTGATCCGGTGGTCCCGCATGGAAGGGCCATCGCTCAACGGATAAAAGCTACCCCGGGGATAACAGGCTTATCTCCCCCAAGAGTTCACATCGACGGGGAGGTTTGGCACCTCGATGTCGGCTCATCGCATCCTGGGGCTGTAGTCGGTCCCAAGGGTTGGCTGTCGCCCATTAAAGCGGTACGCGAGCTGGGTTCAGAACGTCGTGAGAGACAAGTTCGGTCCCTATCCGTCGTGGCGCTGGAAGTCTGAGAGGAGCTGTCCTTAGTACGAGAGGACCGGGATGGACACACCGCTGGTGTACCAGTTGTTCCGCCAGGAGCACAGCTGGGTAGCTACGTGTGGCAAGGATAAGTGCTGAAAGCATCTAAGCATGAAGCCCCCCTCAAGATGAAACTTCCCATCACTTTAAGTGAGTAAGATCCCTCAGAGACGATGAGGTGGATAGGTCCGAGGTGGAAGCGTGGCGACACGTGGAGCTGACAGATACTAATCGATCGAGGACTTAACTAAACCATATGTGGTTGAATGGAATTCTTATTTAGTTTTCAGGGTGCAAAGTTAAATCCCTTGCATTTCTGCAAATAAATCTCTATAATATAACTTGTGTCTGATAATAAATCAGCAGCTAAGAAATGTTATATTTTATTCATATCGTGGGGTGGAGCAAGCTGCAATCATCATTGGACTTACTTCTATGTGCAGGCTTGCGAGGAGTGCGACTTCACCGAACAACTTGCAACACGACGAGCAACGCTTTTTTGCGAGGAGTGCGACTCCACCGAACAACTTGCAACACGACGAGCAACGCTTTTTTGCGAGGAGTGCGACTCCACCGAACAACTTGCAACACGACGAGCAGTTTTGGTTAAAGCACCTAAAGGATTAGGAACAATTTTATATTTATCTTATATCGCGGGGTGGAGCAGTCTGGTAGCTCGTCGGGCTCATAACCCGAAGGTCGCAAGTTCGAATCTTGCCCCCGCAACCAAATTAATTCACCTAGTATATATGCAATTGCTGTATTGCCAGCTGGGTCCGGTAGTTCAGTTGGTTAGAATGCCTGCCTGTCACGCAGGAGGTCGCGGGTTCGAGTCCCGTCCGGACCGCCATTTTATGTTAATATCAGATTCAGTATAAAGGAAATAAGGTTTTACTTTATTCAATAATACATAGACGAGCTGACCGTTTCCACGTTAAAGGAAACGGTCTTGTTATATTTTTGGCGGATAAACAAAATTTTTCCAGCAAAAAATGTTCAACAGTGTATACTGTCTTTTCAGTAAATTTCCTTTTTAAGTTGTATTTGCTATCATAAACACAGTCAATAATAAAATTGGTGATAAGAGATGGATGAATTTGCGTTTATTGATACGATTAAACAACATACTTATAGACAACCTTCTATTGTAAAAGGTGTCGGGGATGATGCCGCTGTTTTCCGACAATCCTCACTGGATATTGTTACAGCCGTTGATACTTTTGTGGAGGATATACATTTTTCCGGGTCGACTATGAATTCATTTCATATCGGGTACCGGACACTTGCCGCTAATATTAGTGATTTGAGCGCCATGGGAGCAACTCCCGCATTTTATCTTGTGTCAATCGTTATACCGCAAAACTGGAGCGATGACGAATTGGAGAGCCTTTACAAGGGTATGGCAGAATTGGGAGCAGATTACCATATGGATTTGATTGGCGGTGACACCGTATCCGGCAATAAGTTGACGCTATCTATTACGGTAATTGGCTATGTGCATCGGGATAAAGCAAGATACAGGAGTACAGCCGCTAACGATGATATTGTGTTTGTAACAGGAACATTGGGAGATTCTGCGGCAGGCTTTCATATGCTGACAAATCCCAACAACTATGCAGATAAGGAGTTTTACTACCGACGGCACCGGATGCCCACGATGAGGGTTGACTTTGCAAGTGAACTCGAAACACTCTCAAACATTACATTGAATGATATTAGCGATGGGATTGCAAGTGAAGCAAATGAAATTGCCGAAGCTTCACAAAAAAACTTGACTATTTTTGAAGATAAACTCCCTGTCAGTGCAAATTTCCACCAGTTTAACGAGGAACAGCAATATAAATGGAAACTGTATGGTGGGGAAGACTTTGAATTAATGGGAACGGTTTCGAAAAGTGAATGGGAACTATTAAAAGAAATGGCTGATCGGACAAAAACGCCAGTTACTGAAGTTGGCTATGTCAGCAATAGCATGAATAATGAACATAACGTATGGCTTGTTGATCGTTATAATCAAAAAAAGCAGCTTGAAAAAAAGGGTTATACCCACCGAAGCGGGTGACATAATGAGTGAGTATCAAATCGAGACACATTCGGAAACGGAAACTGTACGTATAGCAGAAAGTTTGGCATTATTATTGAAACCCGGTGATGTTGTTACATTAGAAGGTGATCTTGGAGCGGGCAAAACAACTTTTACAAAGGGCCTTGCCAACGGTCTCGGTATTAAGCGAACCGTGAACAGTCCAACCTTCACCATCATAAAGGAATATCATGGGGAAATGCCACTTTATCATATGGATGTTTATCGACTGGAAGATTCTGATGAGGATATCGGTTTTGAGGAATATTTCGGTGGAGATGGTATTTGTGTTATCGAATGGGCACATTTCATCCAGGATTATCTTCCGGCTGAATACTTAAATATAAAGATTTCGTATATTGATGATCGAACGCGTTTATTGGCGTTTTTTCCAAAAGGAGTACATTTTGAATCGGTTGCAGCCGATGTGATCGGTTAACTGTAAGGAGTCTCTGGAATGAATATACTTGCAATGGATACATCAAACCACGTACTGGGTGTCGCTTTACTGAAAGATGATCAGTTAATTGGGGAAGTCACCACAAATTTAAAAAAAAATCATTCGGTACGATTGATGCCGGCAATTGATCAATTAATGCGGGCAGTCGATATGACGCCGCAGCAGCTGGATAGAATTGTGGTTGCCAAGGGGCCTGGTTCTTATACCGGGGTGCGGATTGGCCTCACAACAGCTAAATCGATGGCATGGGCACTGGATATTCCTGTAGTCGGCGTATCCAGTCTTGAGGTGCTTGCCTGGCAGGGACGGTTTTACAACGCTTATATTTGCCCCTTTTTTGATGCGCGGCGGGGGCTTGTTTATACCGGATTGTATCAAATGCAGCATAACCACCTCGAATTAGTGAGTGGCGAAAAAAATGTGTTGATGGAAGACTGGCTGAAAGAATTAGCCCATACACAAAAAGAAGTGCTGTTTTTAAGTCCGGATATTCACCTGCACCAAGAAATGATTCATACGCACTTGGGGGATCGGGCGATTATGCCGGATGGGCCGTTTCAGCTGGCGAGTCCGTCTCATTTAGCATATGCCGGATCAGATAAACGGCCTGACAGTACACATACGTTGGTTCCCAATTACTTGCGGCTTGCTGAGGCGGAAGCAAATTGGCTCAGGGAAGGAACAAGGGAAAAATGACTGATGTTGTCTTACGGCCGATGGAACTGTCCGATGTTGATGGTGTGATGGAAGTCGAGGCAGAATCATTCACGAATCCCTGGCCAAGGGATGTTATATTGCATGAACTGACTGATAACCAGTTTGCGCATTATTATGTCATCCTGAGAGGTGAGCAATTAGTCGGCTATGCTGGTATGTGGCATGTGATTGATGATGCTCAAATTACCAATATTGCAATTATCCCTGGCTTTCGCGGACAAAAATTAGGTGAATCACTATTTTTATATACATTGGAACAGGCCATGCGGATGGGTGCAAAACGGCTTTCGCTTGAAGTGCGTGTTTCCAATACGATTGCACAGCGGATGTACCGAAAATTTGGCCTTGTTCCTGGTGGTATCCGTAAAAATTATTATACGGATAATCAGGAGGATGCTATTGTTATGTGGGTGAATTTATCATGAAAACAAATCATTATATCGTTGGCATTGAAACAAGCTGTGATGAAACGGCGGTGGCAATCGTCAAAAATGGCAAGGAGATCATTTCCAATGTGGTAGCCTCCCAAATCGACAGTCATAAGCGGTTTGGCGGGGTTGTTCCGGAAGTTGCATCCCGGCATCATGTGGAACAAATCACAATCGTTCTGGAAGAAGCTTTTAAAGAAGCCAGCCTGACATGGGAAGATATTGATGCGATTGCTGTTACAGAAGGGCCGGGGCTGGTAGGTGCACTTCTGGTTGGCGTTAACACGGGAAAAGCGCTTGCCTTCGCTAAACAGAAACCATTGATTGGTGTGCACCATATTGCCGGTCATATTTATGCCAATCGGTTTGAACGTGAATTCGACTTTCCGCTGCTTGCGCTGATTGTTTCCGGTGGTCATACAGAGCTTGTGTTGATGAATGATCATGGCACATACGAATTAATTGGTGAGACCCGTGATGACGCAGCAGGTGAGGCTTATGATAAAGTTGCCCGGATGCTGGAATTGCCGTATCCGGGCGGGCCACAGATTGATTCTTTGGCTGCTCGTGGAGCAGAATCAATTAATTTCCCGCGGGCATGGCTGGAAGAAGATAGTTTTGATTTCAGTTTCAGTGGCTTGAAATCATCTGTTATCAACACAATCCACAACGCGAGACAGCGTGGTGAAACACTAAGTAAAGAAGATATTGCTGCCAGTTTTCAGGCGAGTGTCGTGGACGTTTTGATAACAAAAACATTGAAAGCTGCACAGACATATAACGTCAGACAAGTGATTGTTGCTGGCGGGGTTGCCGCTAATCAAGGGTTACGCCAATCACTGGAAGAAAAATTCAGCCAAGCGGATATTCCTTTGTTAATCCCGCCATTAAGGCTTTGTACTGATAATGCGGCTATGATTGCTGCAGCCGGTTTCGTTGCATATGAACAGGGGAAGCGCTCAGGCTGGGACTTAAATGCGAATCCTTCACTCGTCTTAAAATAAAGTTCTTTTCGTGATCTTTGTTGCTTTGCTTTTTAACCTCCTAGTCGATATAAAATGACACAGTGAAAAATTTGAGTGCAGTGATACCGCTGCGGAAATACGCTCCGTTTTCCGCAGCGACGACCGAGCACCCAACCTCGATAGAATTGGAGTTAGACATTCCAAAAGTAGTGTCACAGTTTATGGGGTTTTTGACAAAAAAATTTTAATTAATATCCACAGCCTTATCCACTGGGTTGTGGATATTTTTTATGACATAAGGCACAATAGTCTTTTCTATGTGGACTAAAACTGGGGATAAGTCAGGATCTGTTTGTGTAAAATGTGTATAAAGATCTTGAGATTCGGCAGAGACAATGTTGATTTGTGTATAAGCCTGTGGATTAGTTCGGTGGGGATTTTGGATAGTAAAACATTTATCATAGCTAAAATACCCCCACGTGAATTCAAACGCGGGGGTTTCGTATAGTTTCGGGCCAGTTTCAGAAAATATTTGGTGCGCTTATTTTCTTCAATCTGATTACCGATGACATTTTGTTTGTGTTTAACAATCATCAGTGGTGAAATAACGCCTCACTGATTGAAGTTTCCTTATTCCTGCAGCGCGGTCCATTCTTCCATTAATTGCTCAATTTTTTGCTTTATTTCGCTTGTTTGTTTGGTAAGCTCCAGTGACTTTTCATGGTCTTCATATACTTCCGGTTCGGTCATTTTTTGTTCGAGGGCTGCCAATTCAGTTTCAAGCTGATCAATCGTTTCTTCAAGCTCGGTAATTTTCCGTTCTTTCTTTCGTCGCTCACGCTGCAGTTGCTTGTCTTCCTGAAATTTCGTCTTTTGCTGATCCTCTGTATGCACGGTTTCTTTCGGCTGCTGCAGTTTTTTAATTTCAGCCTCTTCTTGCTTTTTCTCGATGTAGTAGTCATAATCCCCGAGATAGGTAGTCGTTCCATTGCGTTGCATTTCGACAACTTTATCGGCAATTTTATTGATGAAATAACGGTCGTGAGATACAAAAATAATGGTTCCCGGAAAGTCCATCAAAGCCGTTTCGAGGACTTCTTTACTGTCAATATCCAAATGGTTTGTCGGTTCGTCCAGTACAAGCAAATTGGCTTTTTGCATCATCAGTTTGGACAACGACAGGCGTGCCTTCTCGCCGCCGCTGAGTGAATGAACGTTTTTCAGGACATCTTCACCTGAAAATAAAAAATTCCCCAATACAGTACGGATGTCTTTCTCATCCACTTCAGGGTATTCGTCCCAAAGTTCATCCAGAACGGTCTTGGTTGATGTTAACCGTTGCTGTTCCTGATCATAATAGCCGATTTCGACATTCGTGCCGGTATTGATGGATCCTGCTTCCGGCTGCAGGCGACCAAGAATCACTTTCAATAACGTTGTTTTCCCAACACCGTTAGGACCAACCAGGGCAATGCGTTCACCGCGGCTCACATCCAGTTTGACATTGGAAAACACAGGATCCCCGGTTTCATAGTGAAAGGCAAGCTGATCAATTTTCAAGACATCATTTCCGCTTGATCGGTTAATCCGGAATGTAAAGTTTGCCGATTTTTCATCGCCTTTAGGCTTATCCATCTTCTCCATTTTTTCCAATTGTTTCCGCCGGCTTTGGGCACGTTTTGACGTTGACGCACGGGCAATGTTGCGTTGGATGAAGTCTTCCATTCGTTTAATCTCGGTCTGCTGTTTTTCGAACGCCTTCAATTCCCGTTCATAATCCAATGCGCGTTGTTTTAAATAATAGCTGTAGTTGCCGTTATATTTTTTGGAATGATGCCAGGATATTTCATAAACGGTTGAGATCGTTTTGTCGAGAAAATACCGGTCATGGGAAACGATGATAACGGCACCCGGGTAATTGCTCAAATAATTTTCCAGCCAACCCATTGTGTCGATATCCAGATGGTTTGTCGGTTCATCCAGGATTAAAAGGGCCGGTTTTTTGAGTAATAACTTGCCAAGCGCAAGCCGTGTTTTTTGCCCGCCGCTCAGTTCGTTGATTGGGGTATGATAATCATTATCCGGAAAATTCAAGCCGGTCAGGACAGCTTTAATATCCGCCTCATACCGATAACCGCCGGCTGCATCGAATGCCTGCTGTTTTTTGTCATACTCCAAAAGCAGTTGTTCATAATCAGCGTCGGAAAGCGAATCCGTCTGTTTCATTTTATCCTCCAGCCGTCGCAATTCCTGCTGCTGAAGAAGCAAATGATCAAATACGTCCACCATCTCATCCCAAATCGATTTATCCGATTCAAGACTGCTGTGCTGGGTCAGATAACCAATGGACAGGTCTTTCGGCTTGAACAATTCCCCTTCATCATAGGAAAGTTCACCAGCCATAATCTTTAACAGTGTTGATTTCCCTGAACCATTTCTTCCGACAATTGCGATCCGATCGTTTTCTTGTATTTCAAATTTAATATTGGTTAGAATTTCCTCGGCCCCGAATGATTTTGATAAATCATTGAGCTGCATTAATATCATGTCTGTTCACTCCATTCCATCCAAGTGTATCGTATTACGGTTTGGAAGGGCAATCATATTGTGAAATTAACCCGCATGTAACAGACACTTAATCCGCCAAAGTGCGGCGGCTGACTGTCCGTAAATGTCCGATAAGGTCCATTTTATCACGACTTATTTATATATTTCTGATAGAATAGGGGTGAGGTTACACGCGTTTGAATGGAGTTGAGCAAATGTCTGATTTCACACATTTCAATGAACAAGGCCGGGCCAGAATGGTTGATATCAGTGATAAACAAGAAACAGAGCGGACAGCATCCGCTGTGACCAGCATACATGTGACAAAAGAGATCTACGATAATATAACTGCCAATACCATGAAAAAGGGCGATGTGCTGGCAGTTGCGCAAGTGGCAGGAATTATGGCTGCCAAAAATACATCTGATTGGATCCCGATGTGCCACCCGCTGCAATTAAAAGGCACGGACATTGCATTTGACTGGAAAATAGATGATGAGCGATATGAGCTGGAAATAACAGCTTCCGTAAAAACAAAAGGGTCAACAGGTGTTGAAATGGAAGCTCTGACAGCGGCCTCGGCAACAGCACTGACGGTTTATGATATGTGCAAAGCGCTTGATAAAGGGATGGTTATCGGGCAAACCTATTTAGCTGCCAAAACGGGCGGTAATTCAGGCGAATACCACCGGGACGCTAAGGAGGACTGACAGTGGACCAGAATAAGATACCACAGGCTACTGCGAAACGCCTGCCATTATATTATCGATTTTTAAATAATTTGAATTACCAGGGCAAAAAACGTGTGTCTTCAAAGGAATTAAGTGATGCGATTAAGGTTGATTCAGCAACCATCAGAAGAGATTTTTCCTATTTTGGCGCATTAGGTAAAAAAGGATACGGCTACAATGTTGAATATTTACTCGGATTTTTCCGGAAAACGCTGGATCAGGATGAAATAACCGAAGTTGCCCTGATTGGTGTAGGCAATCTCGGGACGGCTTTTTTGCATTATAATTTTCTTAAAAATAACAACACTAAAATCGTTATGGCGTTTGATGCTGATATGGACAAAGTTGGCTCGGATATAGGTGGTGTCCCGGTTTATCACATTAATGATCTGGAAGAAAAAATGGCGGATGTGTCAGTTGCCATCTTAACCGTTCCATCCGATGAGGCTCAGCCCATGACGGATCGGCTCGTTGATTTTGGAATTTCCGGTCTGCTTAATTTCACGCCGGCCAGGATCACCGTTCCATCCGATATTCGTGTGCACCATATTGATTTAGCTGTCGAGCTTCAGGCACTGGTCTATTTTTTGAAGCATTATCCGTTGAATCAACAATCGCCGCTCTAAGCTGAATTTTTGTGAACGATGATGTCATCTATCATTCTAAAGGGTAGGCGATGAATAGGCTTAGTCAAAAAAGAAGCAGTGCTCATAAATTGCACTACTTCTTTTTCTTTTGCTTTTTGATTTTGAAGTGGATGATGAACATCCGTATACTGACACCGAAATCAAGTGTAGCAAAAAAGGCAAGCAGCAGGGTGAGAAAGTTCCAGATCGTTTCGTCTGCGCTGAGAATAGCAACATAGGTGAACAGTATCCCAAGCAGAAAATAGACAATCCCGAATGTTCTCGGTGATAATTTCATATGACATAAGCCTCCGTTAAAGAATCATCTGCATTTCTTCCAATTGTCTCATCATATTTTCGAGATCTTTCGGGTCCAGTGACAATTGGACAATAACCGATATGGAATTCATAGCCATATGGACGATAATCGGCACAATAATACGTTTCGTCTTCACATAAAGGAAGGCAAAAACAAAGGCGATGGCAGCATAGATTAAGATATGCACAAGACCGTCATGAATAATGCCAAAAATGAACGAGGAAAGTGCAGCAGCCCAGAAAAAGTTCAACCGTTTATACAGTTCGCCAAAGATTATTTTACGGAAGACAAGCTCTTCCAATATCGGTGCAATGACAGTTGTAATCACGATAAAAGCAGGTACTGTCCGTGTAATATCCATAATCATTTGTGTGTTTTCTGATCCGGGTGCAATTCCCATTAAGGTTTCAATCACTGTTGCCAGGTAATTGGCGGCATAAGTCATAAACAAACCTGCAATTGACCACAGCACGACTTCGCCAGTTCCTGCTGCGTTCCGGTGGGGCTCCATTTTCATATCCGGACGCATGAGCAGCAGAACGATGACAAGTGCAGCAATGAAACTGAATATCGACCAATAAATCGATGCCTCGGTAAGTCCGAGCGGTGTTAGAAAATATATAACCGGCGCAAACAACAACCCGGAAAATTGCATGATGATATACGTCAAAATGACATACCAGTAACGTCTGGGCAAAACAAAACGACTCCTTTATTCAGCAACTGATATACAGTATATGTTTCCATATTGATTTTAATTAAAAACATCATGATTTATTTTAGCATAAATTGTACAAGCATTATAATAGAATGGGTTGTTCAGCCTGAAATCTCAAATTTAACAGATTAATGATAAATACTTGCATTTTAAATATGATTTATTTATTATAATAATTGGAATTAGCACTCGACCTGAGGGAGTGCTAACAAAGTCTTTCAAATACATGAAAAAGGAATTAAGGAGGTTGTCGGCATGATTAAACCACTAGGAGATCGTGTTGTAATCGAGCTTGTCGAGCAAGAGGAAACAACAGCAAGCGGCATTGTTCTTCCTGATTCAGCACAGGAGAAACCACAGGAAGGCACTGTTGTTTCAGTTGGTTCCGGACGTCCAGCAGACAATGGTGAAAAAGTTGCGCTTGAAGTTAAAGAAGGAGATCGTGTCATTTACTCAAAATTTGCCGGAACAGAAGTGAACTATTCCGGAAAAGATTACTTAATTCTGCGTGAAAACGACATTCTGGCTGTAGTTGAATAATTTATAGCCGAATCATTGTCAGCACATATATGAAATCTCAAGGAGGCGTTTTAAATGGCTAAAGAACTGAAATTTAGTGAAGAAGGCCGCCGTGCCATGCTGCGCGGTGTTGATACACTGGCAGATGCGGTTAAAGTAACATTGGGACCAAAAGGCCGTAATGTTGTATTGGATAAAAAATTTGGTTCACCATTAATCACCAATGATGGTGTAACGATTGCCAAAGAAATCGAACTGGAAGATAATTTTGAAAATATGGGTGCACAACTCGTATCCGAAGTGGCATCGAAAACAAACGATGTTGCCGGTGATGGAACAACAACGGCGACCGTCCTTGCACAGGCTATGATCCGTGAAGGCTTGAAAAACGTGGCATCCGGTGCTAACCCGGTTGGTGTCCGCCGCGGTATCGAACAAGCCGTTGAAGCAACTGTTAACGAATTGAAAGGTATTTCTGAGCCGATTGAAGGCAGAGAATCCATTTCCCAGGTTGCAGCTATCTCCTCAGATGATGATCAAGTCGGCAACCTGATTGCTGAAGCGATGGAACGTGTCGGCAATGATGGTGTTATTACCATCGAAGAATCAAAAGGCTTCAACACTGAGCTGGAAGTTGTCGAAGGTATGCAATTCGACCGTGGGTATGCTTCCCCATACATGGTAACCGACCAGGATAAAATGGAAGCTGAATTGGAAGATCCATACGTTCTGATTACGGATAAGAAAATCGGCAACATCCAGGAAGTATTGCCTGTGCTGGAGCAGGTCGTTCAACAAGGCAAGCCGATTTTGATCATTGCCGAAGATGTTGAAGGTGAAGCTCTTGCAACACTGGTTGTCAACAAACTGCGCGGCACATTCAACGCAGTAGCTGTTAAAGCACCAGGATTCGGTGACCGCCGTAAAGCCATGCTTGAAGACATTGCAACGATGACCGGCGCTGAAGTCATCACAGAAGATCTTGGTCTTGAGCTGAAGAACGCAACAATGGAACAACTTGGCCGTGCCAACAAAATTGTTGTAACGAAAGACAACACAACTATTGTTGAGGGTGCCGGTAACCCTGAGGCAATCACTCAGCGTGTTTCACAGGTCCGTGCACAAGCTGAAGAAACAACTTCTGACTTTGACAAAGAAAAACTGCAGGAACGCCTTGCGAAAATGGCAGGCGGCGTAGCAGTCATTAAGGTCGGTGCAGCAACTGAAACCGAATTGAAAGAACGCAAACTTCGCATTGAGGATGCGCTAAACTCGACACGCGCTGCGGTTGAGGAAGGGCTTGTTTCCGGCGGTGGAACAGCATATATCAATGCTCTGGCTAAAATCGGTGCACTCAATCTGACTGGTGATGAAGCAACAGGTGCGAACATTGTGCTGCGTGCACTTGAAGAACCAATCCGTCAGATCGCACACAACTCCGGCCTTGAAGGTTCCATCGTTGTTGAGCGTCTGAAAGGTGAGGACCTCGGTATTGGCTTCAACGCGTCAAACGGCGAATGGGTTAATATGGTTGACGCCGGAATCGTCGACCCGACAAAAGTTACTCGTTCAGCACTGCAAAACGCAGCTTCCGTTTCAGCGATGTTCCTGACAACCGAAGCAGTCGTAGCTGACCACCCTGAAGAAAATGATGGTGGCGGCGGTGCACCTGACATGGGTGGCATGGGCGGTATGGGCGGCATGATGTAAGAGAAGCCTATAAACGCTGGTATAACAACGTTCACAGGCTTTTAATGCTGTCCATGTTCATGTTTTTGTTCATGTTTTGATGCTATTTGATTAGAGAGGTTTTCCATTAAGTTACTGAACTTATTGGAAGCCTCTTTTTTAATGTTTCTCGTCATGTGAGCGTAAATATCCATAGTAGTCTGTATATCAGAATGACCAAGCCTTTCCTGTATTTCTTTAATATGCACGTTGGCTTCAATCAGTAAGGACGTGTGAGTATGTCTAAACGAATGTAGGGTAAGGTGCTTTTTATTGCTCGTTTTCTTTAACAGTCGCTGCATACGGATTGATATATGTTTGATGGTTTTAGGGTATCCTTCATTCGTTGTAAAAATAAAGCCATAATCATGGTAAAATGGCGCATTGTCACGTTTTAATTTATCCTGTTTAAGCTTATGTTCCCGTAGTAAGTCAATCACAATACTGTCTATGGATATGGTACGGATAGATCCTTCAGTTTTAGGTGTTAGAAGCTGGTATTTTAGCTTGTTATTGTTAGGATTGTAATATGTCCTGATTATCCGTAATGTGTGGTTATCGAAATCAATATCAGACCATTTCAGAGCAATCATTTCACCAATACGCAAGCCTGTGTAAGCCAGCAGGGTAAATGTAAGCAGATCACCTTCTAATCCTTCATGTTTTGCCGCGGTAAGAAATTCTTCCAATTCTTCTTTTTCGAGAAATTTATCCTGAATAGCATCACCTTTTTCAAGATCAGATACAGTCTTTTTCTTTTTAGGCAGTTTAATATCTTGTGTCGGTACGTCTTTAATCAGTTTAATTTCTTTGGCATACTGAAAAACCATGTTGGCCGATGTGTGTATGCTTGAAATGTAATTTTCGCTTAGATTTTTAGCCAGTTTATCTATGGTATCCTGATATGTTTTTTTATTTATTCGTTGAATGGGAACTTCCCCAAACTCATTTCTAATATGTTTTAACGCAATTTTCCTCGCCCTTAAACTACTTTCTTTTGCCCCTTGTGAAATATAATGTTTTTCCCAGTCATCACACAAAACACTAAATGTTATCTTTGAAGGTTGAACGTATTCATTATTATGGTATTGTCTTTCAAATAAAGCAGCAGCAAGTTGGACGTCTTTTTTAGTGTTGAATCCCTGACTGACTTTTTTGTTTATCCTTACCGGTTACTGGTCTTTAACCGGCATAGGCACGATAAGCCCATTTTTTACCGCGTTTATAATGTATGCCATTTAATCACCCTTCTTTTTTACGTTTTCATAACTTTTCGAGATATAAGCCTCAATAACATGTATAATTTTTTTATCTCGTCGCGTAAGCTAGGATATAATTTTTAATCTGATTTGACTCTTCCTCTGAGTTTATGTTGTATCACGACATAACTCAATATCTTTTTGAGTTAGTAACATTTCAAAGTCAAAATAGGGCTTTCGATGGTTCAGCCTTTAATGCACCTTTTTAGTTAAAATTATTTTGCTAGGTACAATCGATCATTCATTGACTTTTCCATTTTATATCAAAATCATATGAAATCTTTGGAACCTTTGGAAACATTCCATAATTCATTTTCGTCCATTCTTTCAACCAGTGGCATATTCAGCTATCATTTTCTTGATAGTTACTATACATTGAACTACTAGTTATCTAAAAATATGCGATGAAAATATAACTTGTTCCGAAGGGTATTTTATTTCCGTTTCTATTTGACTAAGATAGCAGTAACCTGTACCTCTCCAATCATTCAGAGTCATGTTTAATTTCCCTTTGTTCTTTAATCAATTTACTTACAGGATATTTCATAGTTCCCATTACCTTTTTTTATTCATATAATATCACAATATAGACATGTACAATAAATAAAACATGAAAATAATAGAGTGTTTTAATAATAGTACATGTATGGTAATATTTCAATCGGAGCTGTCAAGGGGAGGAAATGTTCGTTCAAATTGACGAAAAACAAATAAATACATGCTTGAAAGCCATTAATGAAAAGTGAAGGAATTAGCTTCATTATTTCATTGACCTCAAGAATTAGCTGAATACCTAAACATCAGTAAGCCAGTATCGAGGACAGACTTATCAAAACGGTTTACGTTATTACAAGGTGGGGAGTAAGTCTATTTAAAGAGAAGTTGACCAATTCCTGGATGATATGACAGCCAGCATGACAGCACACAAATGATCTAAATTCTTTACAAATACAGGTAGTATATATAAAGACCATGCAATCAACGAACTAAAGAACGTACACAAACTACAATAGATCTAAATCAAGGATATTACCAGGAGATTCAGTCGACGCATTTGATGATATCCTATTACAATATTGAGTTCGAGGGGTGCCGGCTTTTATTCACCGGCATGCGTTTAACCTGAGTAAAGAAGAAATGAACCGTGTCACCGTAACGGGAAGAAAGCGATTAGTCTGCGTGGTGCGCCGGTAATATAAACGGATCGTTCGATTATCGTTTTATTATTGTGAAAATGTGGTATGATATATACCCATCCTTGATAGGGGATTGGCGGTATCTAATCTTAAAAAAATAGCCCTTACCCATCTGCTGAATAGGGGGGCTATTTTTCGTTGCAAAGGGTTCGTGAGATTAAAACATTGTCGCTTTGTTTTATGATCGTTGTTATTCCAAAAATCAGTAATAATAACTGAAAGTTTGCTTGCACTATCTTTATTCAATTCGTGTCCTGCATCTTGTATAATTACTGAACGAGCACCTTTGATATATTTACTTAAATGTCTTGAGGCACGTTTATTTGCGAAATCCTTTTCTCCACATACAATTAAAGAATCGCATTGTATGTCCGCTAATTTTCCGGAGAAATCCAATTGCTTCATAGATTTTGCTAATCCAATGAATTTTTTCTTATCAGTACCCATTTTAAGGAATACAGATTTTAGGTATTAACATAAACATGAAGTTTCTGTAATTGGTTAGTAAGCAGCCTTTGGCATTTTAATTATGCGCACAATTAAAAACTAAAGATTAACTTTGTCTGGTCTGTTAATGGCGTAGTTAAGTGATAAAATGGCACCCAAAGAAAATACCGCCATAGATTATGGGTCCTTTAAACTTTCACTACTCATGGAATAATTGATTATAGTTGTTATAAGTAGATCGCTTGTACAAGAAGGGAGAATAAATCAGGCATGATGCGTTTGAATTTAAATCCAAATTATCAATGGTTTTATTCCAACTTGAGAAATCTTGACCAAGTCCATGAATAAATACATAATCCATTTTGAACACTCTCCGTCATTAATTAAATTAATGCCTTTATTCTACCATAACAAGCCAAGTTCAATTGAGGTAATCGGTCCGTTACGAGGGCGCTTTTTTTAATAAAGGGTAGCGCTCATCTTGCATATACGGGCAACGCTCGACAAGTTCTGCTATAAGCGCTTCGAAGCTTGAAAAGCAGGGGATTACTTAGCGTCAAATCCTAACTTTACAATTGAGGATGGGAATGACGGAACCATGTTTCCTGAAACCATCCCGTCAATAAATCCTGCATGCGTCAAGGCTGACAGGCTTTGGGGTATGAAGCACAGATGATTCGGCAGAACGAAAGCTACAGCCACTCCTTCGGAGCAAGCAATCACACAGTAAGTCACAGAAAAAGAAGGGATTGTTGCTAAAAAATCGTTCATTCATTTTATATGAAAGCGTTTTCTTTTGTTCCTGCTTTGTTCCTTACAAGGGCAAAAAGTTCCTTTTTAAGGCTGAAAAGTTCCTATTTCTAAGAGCTATTGCATGTATGCAAGTAATTTTTTGTAAAAAGTGATAGATCGGTAACGCGAACTTATGTGCTGCATTGCATGTATGCAAGTAATTTGTTCCTGCTTACCCCCCGAATGTTCCTCGATGGTCCTGGTTTATTTTTCAAAAAGGAACGTATAAATCCCTTTACATCAAGGGGTCACGCGATCGTGTTCCTTGGTTCCTCCTTTTTTTAATGAAAAACTATAAATAAAAATATATATACATACGTGTCACGCGTATAAAGTTTTCTCGAAAAAACCAGGAACAGAGGAACTTTTTGCATTTGAAGTGTATTTTCGGATGCTATTTACGGCTGCGGTTTAAATAACTTCCGAAACAATTCATCGATTTTCTTCTGTGACTCTACTCTTTACCGTTAAAGACTTCAGAGAGACTTTCTGTGCATCTTTTAGAGATTGTGAGGGTTGGTTGTTCAGTGGATACGATAACGCCCTCACAATCCGTTATTTGTATTCTTGCTAGATGCTAAAAACTTGAAGCCATTTATAAAAAATCGAGTTGGAGAGGGTGACTAATCCTTGGCCTCTCACACCACCGTACGTACGGTTCCGTATACGGCGGTTTTATCTAAGTTCAACGCACGTGCGCATCCCGGCAAGATCTATTTAATCGAAGACGGTGCGTTTATGATTCCGATCATAGCGGGCGCGCCGGTGATTTTACAAAAACGAATTTACCCCGTGTAATTTTTGCGGAAATGTGGTATTCTATGAATAGCTACCACTGTGGCCGTCGATACCCATTCTCTTGGAGATTGGCGTTATCTTATTCCTAAGAAAAAATAGCCCTTATCCCGCTGTGAACAGGGGGGCTATTTTTTTGTGTTCAAAGCTTCTTTTATCATTTACTGGATACCTCTTGCCGATAAAGTTTTCTCGCAAAAACCAGGAACAGAGGAACTTTTTTTGAATTTGAGAGACTTTCGGCCATAATTTGCGATTGTGGTGTTGAATATTTCCGCAGTTTATCTCTGTGACCTTCCTCGTTACCGTTTAAACCTTCAGAGAGACTGACTGTGTGTCTTTTAGAAATTCGTGTAGGATTAATCCAGCGAATACGAAAACGTCTTTACGGTCCGTTATTTGCTTTCTGAAGACCAGTCTTTGTCAGACACTTGGAACCCTGGATCATTTATAAAAAAACTCCGAGCCCTTATGTAGGGTCCGGATGTTGGAATAGTGTTACGGTGTCGTTGTAGGCGATTGATTTTTGATTAAGCTTCGTCGCCTCGTTCAGCGTGCGGCGACTTCATAAGTAAGCAATCACACAATAATGAATCTCAGAAAAATTGGGGACTACCTAATATATAATGGTTCATTCATCTTTTAATGAATACTCTTAGTTTTGTTCCTTTTGAGGACGGCAGACTGGAAATAAAAGTAGCATTCACCACAGAAGCAAGAATAAAGACATCATGGACAGGAATACAAATTATCGGATTTTCACCGACGAAGGACGAAAATAGAAAGAAAAGAACCGGGCCGTACTTTGCCCGGTTTTTCTCAGTTGTTTTGATTTCTATGGTGAAATTAAGAAAGCATGCGGCAGGTAAGCTTGCATGGTAAATCCTCCTTAAAGGGAGGTGTACTCCTAGGTGAATAGAAAGACGCGCAGAAAAAAGAGCCGATAGTCAGTCAGTTCTTTTTCGCACTTCCAAGTGAATCACGCATGTTTTCTTTACACTTTTAATCTAAACCAAAGTAAAGCATCTGTCAATAAGGAATATGCTCGTATGCAAAAAATTGTGGTTTAAAAATAAAGTTTGATAATTTATAATAAGGTTTGATTATTTTGAATAGAACCCGATAATTGATAAAAAAGTTTGATACAATTGCTGTGTTGAATTATTCCGGAATCGGGCCATTTAATTGAACAAAAGAAGATAACGTTACATATCAAAGGTGAAAAATGGGGATACCTAAAGAATAACATAAGCTAGACACTGGAGGGACTCCTGTGGAACCTAAAAAGAATGTCAAATTAACATCGGCAGAAATTACTCATCTTTGGACAGCATACATGAATGATACTGCATTGATATGTCAGTTAAAATACTTTTTAGCAAAAGTTGAGGATGAGGAAATAAGACCTGTTATCCAACATACCATAGATGTTACCAATGGACATATTGAAACATTAACAGGTATTTTCAACAAAGAAAATTATCCTATTCCTTATGGTTTTAAAATGGATGAGGATGTAGACATAACTGCTCCAAGACTTTATGCTGATACTGTTTTCTAGGCTACCTTCATAATGTGGGGCAAATTGCTTCACAGGCATACAGCATAAGTTTTAGCTTATCAACTAGAGCAGATATTTATAGGTATTTTGCTGAATGTCATAAAGAAATGACAGAAATTACTAGACAAGCAAAGGAATTGTTATTATCCAAAGGGCTGTATGACAGACCCCCTACTCTTGAAACCCCTGAAAGTTATGATTTTGTAAAAAGCCAAAGTTTCCTTACTGGTTATTTTGGAGAAAGGAGACCTTTGGCAGGTACAGAAATAACAAATCTATTTGCTAACTTCCAAAGAAATGCTTTTGGTACAGTCACTATAATTGGATTCAGTCAGGTTGCAAAGTCAAAAGAGGTAAGAAAACTTCTTGTAAGGGGCAAGGAAATTTCTCAAAAACATTGTGAGGTATTTGGCTCAATCATGAAAGAAGATGACATTCCTGTACCTATGACAACTGATACTGGAGTCACAGACTCAACTACCTATACCTTTTCAGATAAGCTAATAATGTTCTACACCACATCTTTAATTGCATTGAGTTCAGGTTATTATGGTACAAGCATGTCTTTGAGTCCTAGAAGGGATTTAGGTGAAAAATATAGCAGGTTAATCTTAGAAATACTTAAATATTCTGAGGATGGAGCAAACATCATGATTAAGAATGGCTAGAGCATTAGACAGGGATGAGTTAGCCAAGAAAAAATAACTGTGAAAACAGCCGCATTCTTTCGACGAAAGAGTGCGGTTTTTCGGATGTAAAAAGGAAATAACTCTATTTGCTCTTTGTCACCATTATCTTGAATAACCGCCAGTATGAGCTAGCCAAAAATTTCGATTTCGTGTAAAAATTAAATGTAGGGTATTGCAATTAATCATCAACGATCCCTCAAGAGGGTTTATCAGGAATGATATCAAGTTAACATCTTTATCTAATCTTTACATCGTTATGCTATCTTTTTATAGGTGCTAACCTTTTAGACATTGCGAGGGAGACAAATGCAAAAAACAGTATTAATTGTAGAAGATGAAGACATTTTACGTGAAGTTGTTAAGGATTATTTATTAGATGCAGGATATGAAGTATTAGAAGCAGTAGATGGAAATGAAGCTTTAGCTATTTTTGAAGAACATGACATACATTTAATTATTCTGGATATTATGTTGCCGGAGTTAGATGGATGGTCCGTTTGCAGAAAAATACGCAAAACTTCCAATGTGGCGATTATTATGTTGACAGCACGTGCGGATGAAGATGATACACTGCTAGGTTTTGAATTAGGTGCTGATGATTATGTCACAAAGCCATACAGCCCGCCAATTTTGCTGGCCAGAGTAAAACGATTAATTGATAGCCGCTATGCCCGGGCAGGTAAGTTACCTGATGAAGATACGTTAATCAGTAATGGTATCTGTGTCCACTTCCCTACACGAACAGTGACAGTAGATGGGGAAAGTATCACTTTGACATACACGGAGTTTGAAATATTAACCTATTTAATGCAAAATCAAGGGATTATTATTACAAGGGAACAACTTATCACTAAAGTATGGGGTTATGAATTTGATGGTGATGATCGCACAATCAATAGTCACATCCGTAATTTGCGGTATAAGTTAGGCACTAAAGCAAATTGTATTGTCACGGTTATTCGAGCTGGCTATAAATTTGAGGGAATAACATGAAAAAAGGCATTGTATTAAAATTATTTTTGCTGACAACATTATTGTGCATACTCATTTTGGCAACGATTTATATTGGACAAACTGTATTTTTTAAGCAATATTATGCAACCCAAAAGGTAAATGACATTAAAACGAGTATTGAATCTTTTAAGAAGGAATACCTGAAGGCCGGGGAAAATGTACAGGCAATTAAAAGGCTGGAGCAGGATTTCTACCAGGAACATTCGACGTGGATTACAACGTTGGATAGTGCAGGAAATATTAAATACACAAATGACTTTTCTGTGAAAGTTCATTCAGATACTTCTCTGAATAAAGAGCTCGCCAACCGCGATATTACCATCTCTTTGTACAGTTTTATCGGTTTAGAAGATTTAGAAAGGGTCAAGTTTGATTTAGAACAAGGAAAGCGTATTATGATTGATGGGGTAATGAAAGATGATACAATAGTTCCTGCCATTTTAACCAGACGGAACACGAATTTTGTATTAGAGAATAAGCTGCTGTCGGAAGAGTTATATGGAAACAGCACTAAAACAGAACCCGCTGAAATAGAACCTTCACCAGCAGGAGGGTCGCGGATATATTTAACGGGAAAAATTAAGAAATTACAATTACCTGCAGAATCCGTACGTTCAACTATTTACACAAATCGTGTGTTTATCGAACAAATCAAACAATTTCAAGTGAATCTGCTATTTAATGATAATTATAATGGCCATGCGAAAACAATGGACTATGAGCAAAATGATATTAACTACAAAATATTAATCAGACCGATAAAAGATGTGAATGGTGAAATGGCTTATATTTTTTCTATGACGTCATTACAGCCAATTGATGAAGCTGTACAAATGTTGGAAGACTATTATGTATACTTAATTATATTTGTTCTGCTCCTGATTGTTCTGGTTTCCTTCTATTATTCAAAAAAAATCGCCAACCCATTGCTGCAAATAAACGATACGACAAGCAAGATTGCCAATTTGGACTTTTCCGAGACCATACCTGTCAGGTCAAAGGATGAAATTGGTGCGTTATCACACAATATTAATAGCCTCTCGACCACGCTGCATTCGCATATTAATGAATTGCAGGAGGATATCGAGAAGGAAAAACAACTGGAACATACACGTAAAGAATTTATTTCCGGTGTGTCACATGAATTAAAGACACCTTTAAGTATATTGAAGAGCTGTATCTCCATTTTAGAAGATGGTGTTGCTAAGGATAAAAGAGATTATTATTTTAACGCAATGGCTAAAGAAGTCGATAAAATGGATATGCTCATTGTTGATATGCTCGAATTGGCAAAATTTGAATCCGGCACGTACAAAATGGAAATGGATGTCTTCTATATTGATCAGGTTATCGAGCATATTTGCGAACAATTAGCTTTAGACATCGCTAACAAGCAATTACATGTTCATAAACACCTATCCGGGACAAAAATTGTTGCAAATCAGCATCGGATTGAACAAGTGATTACGAACTTTATTACCAATGCGATTCGTTACACACCGAAAAATAAAAACATTAGGATTTCCACGATAGAAGAGCAGGATCGTGTAAAAGTAAGTGTGGAAAATAACGGGACTCATATTGTAGAAGAACATTTAGAGAAAATATGGGATCGTTTTTATCGTGGTGATACGTCTCGCGGGCGTTCGGAAGGAAGTACGGGCTTAGGGCTTGCTATTTCAAAAAATATTTTAGAACTTCATGGTGTGGCGTATGGGGTAACGAATACAGAAGAAGGCGTGTTGTTTTACTTCTATTTGAATAAAAAAGAGTAGATATTTTTATTAAGAATGTAAGCCATCCGTTCAATGGGTTTGAACAGATGGCTTTTTTTGTGCGGAATCTCCGCAAAGCCGATTTTATCCAGTCGCGAAATTTTTATACGATATTGACCTTATCTGCACTTAATCTTTACATCTGTCTATTAATCTTTATAACGTACAAAGATGCTTTGAAAAAGAAAGGATAGATGAAAGATGGTATTTCAACAGAAAAACGGGAGAAATCACAGGACACGTAATATGTTGGTTGTGACATTGCTCATATTTCCAATCTTGATTTTATCGGCTTGCTCCGGCAATTCCGACAACAACAATAATGCTAAGGACAGCAGTAATAACAGTAAAAACAAAAATACAGCTTTTAAGGTGGTAATCGATCCGGGACATGGCGGTGAAGATAACGGGGCAACAGGCGCCAGCGGCCAATATGAAAAGAGTTTTACGTTAAGTTTGGCAAAAAAAGTGGAAAAACTGTTGGAGCAGGAATCGGAAATGGAAGTTTTCATGACGAGAACAGATGACAGCTTTATTTCGCAGGAAAGCCGCTACAGACCAAAATATGCCAATAAACTGAATGCGGATGTATTTGTATCTATTCACGGCAACACGTTTTCCAATCCGAGTGTTTCAGGCACCGAAACATTTTACTACCACAATAATTCCCGCCAGTTTGCTCAGATTTTACAGAAACATGTGGTTAAATCTACCGGATTCAGGGATAGAGGAATCAAGAAGAAAGATCTGTTCGTTGTAAGGGATACGGAAATGCCGGCAGCTTTGATTGAAGTAGGTTACCTGACGAATCCCTCGGACGAGTCCGAAATGCGTACGGACGATCTTCAATCACGTGTCGCCGCTTCAATTGTTGAAGGGATTAAAGAGTACAAAGAACAGTCGGATGAACAAGGCTTTTTAAATGGGGTGTTTTAAGGTCAGGACTAAAAATCAATACAGCAATATATAGCTCAACTTGCCATCCAATTTTCTGACGTTAAAGTCACTAAATTGGATGGCTTTTTACATTTCATCCAATCTTTAGCTCAAATCCATTTCATCTTCATTTCGTCTTTATCCCACTTTATTATTCTATCTACAGATTAAAAAATGGAATAGAGGTCTTTACATGAAAAAGCTTATACTATTTATTTTCCTTGGCTGTTTGGTTGTTTTTTATGCCTGTAGTAAAGATTTAGAACCTAATGACAAAACAGCTGAGTTATATTTGGAATATAAAAATTCACCAGGAGCTGAGTTACATCCGGAATATAAAGATTTACCAGATTCCCGAAAAACAAAATCAGATAAGTCAGAGGCGAATAATGGATCCGTTTCTCCAAATGTAGAAAAGACTGTTTATTTAACCTTTGATGACGGTCCTACTTCAGCAACAACAGATATTTTAGATACTTTACACCAATTCAATGCTAAAGCAACATTTTTCATGCTGGAACCTTCTATGAGGGAATCACCAGAAGTTGTAGACAAAATCGTAGAGCAAGGTCATGCTGTGGGTTTACATGGTGTGACCCACGACATAAACCACTTTTATAAATCTGAACAGTCTGCTCTTAAAGAACTAACTACCGCACAGGAGACACTTCAACAAATTACAGGAGTCAGGTCCAATTTGATTCGGACACCTTATGGCAGTGTTCCGTATTTAACTAAATCATATCGGGAGGTTTTAGACAGCAATGGTTTTAAATTGTGGGATTGGAATGTTGACAGCAGGGATTGGTCCTTATCCAGTGACCAATATTTAGATACGGTGATTGGACAAATAGAAGAATTAGTAAATGCAGGAGTGACGCCAATTATTCTTATGCATGATAAACAAAATACAGCTGATCACTTGTCTATTCTATTAACCTATCTATCGGAACATGGATTTCAAACTAAAAAAATTGAAGAAAACACGCAACCATATAACTTTAACTGTTATCAACGTTGTCATCGAATATCCACACAGCAGTAGGATAAACAAGAATTGAAGGGGAGGGTTAAGTGAGTCTCCCCCAGCACATCGCTACTCGTATATTGGGTATTTTTGCACAACCCCTCGAAAAGTTCGATTCAGAATATTTTATACAGTGTCAAATTACCTGCAATCCTTTTGCCATATTTCAAAATAACTTATGTTGTATTTATGAAACGTAAAAAGCACTGTTAACAGCATCTTTCAAAAAGTACACCTTTTGAAAGGACGCTTATTAAGTTCAAGCCACACAAGCTTTACAGTCTTATTCCACCATTTCGAGGGGAATTGCAAAAACACCCAGATTTGTCTCTTTCATTTGAGGAAGACAGGGACGTATTATTAGACTTTATAAACGGTAATTTGAAGTAGTTCATATGAGAAATGGTTTCTTCCACTAATACCAGCTAATAGTTGTCAACAACTCGGTCTAAAAATGTTTTTAAAAACATGTTACACTAAAATCGAGCATACCAAAAAGCCTTACCGCTGATCCGATAAGGTTTCAGAATGTTCTGAATTCAATTGGCCTATGATTGATCTACAAAGACTTCCTTACGTTTTAACATGGCGTGGATCCAGTGAACGAGTTTATTGGCACAGGCAATCACAGCGACCTTGTGTGGCTTGCCCTCGTTTCTTTTGCGATCATAAAAGGCTATAAGTTTCTTGTTTCGGTTCTTGGCTAGACCGCATTGCACAGCCGAATAAAGCGCCTGACGCAGCCTTGATGATCCTCTTTTGGTGATGCGGTTGATCGATGCTTTATATTTACCTGACTCGAAAACACTTGGATCTAGTCCCGCGTAGGCAGTCAAGTTCTTGGGAAAAGGGAACTGATCAATATCCCCCATCTCGGAGGTGATTGTCGCTGCAAGCTTATCTCCAATCCCATGAATGGACTGGATCAATCCATAGTCCTCAAAAGTCGTGGCCAGGGCATCTATCTCTTTTTTCAGCTTGGATAGGTGCTCCTGGTATTGAAAAAGCATTTGAATGTACATCTGCAGGCTGACGATATGACCATGACAGACGGGATGCTGAAAGGGATTACGGTCCGCCGCAGCCTTTAAATGAGCTGCTTTATCCAAAAACCATGCATAGGAACGTTTCGCCCCGAATTGACGCATCTTGTCTGCTAACGCTTGTTGCGAGACCTTTTGGATATCCGGAGCAGTCGGATAATGCAGTAAAGTATTTAACGAAAGGTCGCCACAAAGATCACTGAAAACCCCATGATATTCCGGGAAAATATGGTCCACAGCAGCCTGAAACTGAAAACTTAATTTCAACATAGCTATCCGTCAAAGCGCCGTGCTGCCTGGTTAATTGCCGCAGGTTCAGGTATTGCTGGTTTTTCCGCTGATAAGCTTCCAGATCTTCTTTGTAATATAACTCCCCAAGATGGAAGGCATCAATTTTGTCCGTTTTCACCTTACGCAGACTCGTTTTTTTTGGCCTCATAAGAAACCACTGGATTGATCAAATAATACGTTATAGCCTGATCCTCCAGAAATTGAAGCACAGGCTCATGATAGTGCCCGATGGATTCAAAGATGACAGCCGGAGACTGACCGGAAACCTGTTCCACTTCCTGATAAAATTGATAAAAAGCGTGAAGGCCTTGTAGATCGTGTTCAAATTTAAAGCTTTTCTTGTATGGTTTTTTCCTTTGTAAAAAGGCTTGGACCTGGCTTTCTCCTTTTGCGACATCCAGGCCGATGACAGGATTCATAGTAATCACAACTCCCTTAATATATTCGCCGGTACGCCCCTGACATCACTTGTAGTTTCATAGTTTCGCTTGTTATGCGGGATCGCGTCCCAACCAGCCTCAAATATGTTTCTACAAGGAGGGGGTGGACTGTATTACGGACGGGATCGATGTCCCACGGGCCAGATCGTCCTACCCCGGCTAACTCAAGGATAAAACCTATTAAAAATAGGTCAACCAGTTCAATGACCGGCTGACCATATAATACGATCGGGCCAGATTGTTGAATAAGCCTTATAAGCTATGGTCGAAAAAATCCTAATAAATAAAACCGTCTTTCGTTAAAATCAACAATATAAGAATTTTGTGAAGAATCCGTATAATTCTCTCTGACCTATTCGTTATACATATGAAAGAAATAAAGGGGGTCTTACCTTGGATGAACAGAAAATTAATCAATTAATTGAGCACTCACGGGAATTTCAGAAAGAATTTGAAGCCGTCATTGCTGACCTGGGCAAGGAACTATGGAACTATTGCCGCTATTTAACGGGATCTCCCTGGGATGGTGAGGATCTATATCAGGAAACCATGCTAAAGACCATGGGAAGTTTGTATCAACGCTGGCATATAACGAACCTCAAATCTTATCTTTATCGCATTGCGACGAATACATGGATTGATTATTGTCGCAAAGAAAACCGAAAGCTTGGAACGTTGTCTGAATCGGATGAACCTACAGCAGATTTTTCTGATAATCTTGATCTCGAAGATGCCTTGAAACAGCTGTTTTACCTTTTCACACCAAGGCAGACCGCTGTCTTTTTGTTAAAAGAAATCTTTCAATTTAAGGCAGACGAAGTGGCAAGCATGGTAAAAACAACACCTGGTGCTGTGTATGCTACAACTAGAAGAATGAAGAATAAACTAAAAAATGAGTCATCGAGACCAAGTTCAAAAACGGAACCTGTTGGGAGTCAAAATAAGGTCATCCAACTTTATTTGAAGGCATTAACCCAAGGTGATGTGGAAGGAATGCTTGCATTGTTCAGCGACCAGCCTCATTATGAAGCTTCCCTCGGTTTTCTGGAAACCACGAAGGATGAAATTAGAAATGGGTCGTTACAATTTGGATTGCCAGGCCACAAAGCAAAGCAATACTATTTATGGGGAAAGCCAGTCATTGTCGTATTTTCAGATTCAAAAGATGGTCCACTCATCCATGATATTCAGTACCATGAGGTCGAAAACGGGAAAATTGTGCTAAGCAGAAGCTATTTTTTTAGGAAAGAATTAATCTTTGCCGCATCAAAGGAGTTAGGATTTGCGCCTCAGCTCTATAAACCGCCTTTGAATTGGGAGAAGGCACAATTATAAAAGGACAGAATGTAGTATTTTTAATGTGAACATCTAACAAAAACAACTCATGGATCTTTCTTTGATTAAGGGTAATGTTACCAAAATTGTTAAAGAAACGGGCACATTTATGGAATAAAAGTTGTACCAGAATTGGGCCATATTGTTGAATAATTTTATTAACATCTGGGGGGATAAATGACTGAACACAAAAATAATAATTTATTTAATAAGGATGATGTTTATGAGAGATTATTATTCAAATATATATTGGCATTTTACGGGTGGACCTAAGGTGGATTGGGAGTTCGTTAGTTCCCCAAAGGATCTCTGGAATCAACCGACTAAAAGTTCACAGGAATCCTTTAATATTTTAACATCAATTTTATCATCAAAAAAATTAATTGGAAATAGCACCGAAAAGGTCTCTTCAACCGAGTCAACGGAAAAATTTTGTTGTGTTTGTGATATTCCATTGAAGTATTTAGACAACCACAAAAGGTATTATGGGGATGTTGCCATAGGATTTAGGGCGAAATCCATACACCCAAAATTCAATCCTGTTCTGTATATAGATATAGAAAATGCTCCTTTAATCTTCAGTGATCGAAAAATAGACCCTGATAAAACATTTAATGAAAATTCACCAGCTGGGGAATTCTTAGATTATATTTTAGGATTGGATAAAGAGAGTCTTGGCTCCTTATCTAGTTTTATAAAGAATACCAAATTTAGCGAAAGTGATGAGGAATCATTTTATGGGGAAAGGGAATGGCGCTGTTTAGGTGACTTTCATTTTAAAGAAGATGATGTAGAAGTCATTATTTTACCAGACAGGTTTAAAAGTGATTTAGAAAACTTTTTAGCTGAAAATGGACTGAATCTGAATTGGGTTACAATTTTATCATGGGAATTAATATACAAATTGTGAAACCTTGCGATTATCCTGCAAATACCTCATGGTAGTTGTACTAGATGTATAAAGACTGAAAAAGGGGGCATTTCATGGAAGAACAAATTATTAAAGGTGTGGTGGCTATAGTAGTAGCTATCATAGGTATCTTTGCAGGTGGCAAGTGGTATTTTAACAAAAGAAAAATCACTCAAAAAAATGGTGAGAACCAAATTGCTATACAGGATTCTGATAATAATGAAGTGAATGTGGGTGAAAAAGATGAGTACAAAAAAGAAAATTAGTCAAAAAGATGCAGATGTACAAGTTGCCATACAGGATTCTGATAATGCTCAGGTTAAAATAATTAACAGTCCTATTGATTATCTTGAGGACCTACTTCATTCTGGAAATCTTGAAGAAGCTGCTCAATTTTTGGGCAGGATTCATAGGCTATCTGAAAGTGCACATCCAGTCAACCCACACTATATTTTTAAACCTGTTTCTATTGGAAAGAAGACTGTTTTTGATCATGTTCCTGTAAATGAACAAGTCTCAAAAGATTACCCTTTAAAATACAAAGCCAACTTTACAATAGTTGATCAAAAGTATTCAGGGGAAACAAAAACATTTGATGAAATATTAGAGAAAGCCACTATTAATCAAGATGAAATTGAAATAAATATGAAGGATATAGAAACTTGGATTGGGGACATGAAAATTGATGATGAAGGTACATTGATGAGGGAGGCTGTAAAAAGTGCGAAGTGGAAAATTATGCCTCAAGAATTGCCCCCTCCAATGAAAATTAAGATTGTAAAAGAAGATGATGTTGATGATATTACAATCATTGATTATATTGAACTTTCTTTAAGTGATATTGATAATGAAAGTAATGTGATAGTTTTTGATAACTCTAAGCAAGCCTCATCTCCTCACCTTGTAACAGTAACAATAAACAAAGGTTCTTTTGATAAACAAAAAACCAAAGGCAAACTTATGGAAGCTGATTCAAAGGTCAATATTTCAATTAAGGAAGAACATCAGGGTAATGTAAATGCAATCTATAAACTAGATATATTTGTTTTGAATACTTTAAGGAGTCAAAATTTTAGACTTGTAAACTTAGAGACTGGGGAAGATTTTGTTGTATTAAAAAATTATAATATTAATAAGGAGGCTTCCATTTCAAAGTTAGAAGAGGAATTAGTCTTTTTAAAAAAGTTAATTAAAATTGAAAAGTACTTTAATGTTAATTTCTCTATATCTGAAAAAATAGAAGCTGATGATCATGAATGTGTAGAAATATTGTGCTCAATAATTGAAGATAGATCATTAAAAGGAACATTTGATGAGCTAAATTTAGAATGTCATTCAAGGGAAAGCCTTGATGGTTTAATACGTTATGAAAAACAAGAAAAATTTTGGTTTATGATAACACAATCAGTAGTTATTGAATTATTTGGACAAACCATTACAGGAATTGAATCAAGAAAAGAATTTAATAATGTATGCTTAAAAGACCCTGAAAAGGCGAAAAGAAAATATGCTGATATGGAAGATGGTGAGACTGTAAAATTAAAATTTGTCCCTGGCTCCAATAATCAATTAACTAAAACATTTAAATATGTAAACGATGAAGGGTAATTATGGGTGGAGAAAACGTTCTAGTATAGACACTCAAACCAGCCATCCAAACATCACTTCGAGATTATTCATAAACATTTAAAGAAACAGATAATATAGGTAAATTTATGACGTTTTGAAAAAGGTGATCTTTCAAATGAAATGCAAGAATTAATACTTAAGGCAATCAAACAAGGTTTCACTCCATTAATTAAACATAATGATCCTGATACGCTTGATTTTAATCCACGTTCAAAAGATGATTCATGGATGATTGTTTGGTATTCTACTGATGAAGAAAAAGTACTCAAGGCTTTAGCTAAATTTTTCATTGTGATTTTGTAAACATACCTTATAGTGACGCTGACTTTCACATATGTTAGTTCTGTCACCAACCGCATTAGGTTATTGATTATGAAAAGATAAGGAGGAAGATAAATGAAAGATGAATTAGTAAGTTATAGGGTAGGTGGATGGTGTTATTATGGAATTAACATTACACAAAATCCCGCATTTAAGGAAACAGATAATGTAGGTAAATTTATGACGTTTGGAAAAGGTGATATTTCAAATGAAACGCAAAAAATAATACTTAAAGCAATCAATCAAGGGATAACGCCATTAATTAAACATCCCGATCCTGACCTGCAAGATTTTAATCCATATTCAATAGATGATTCAAAAGATGACTGGGTGATAATTTGGTATTCCACTGATGAAGAAAAGCCCCTAAAGGGTTTAGCAAAATTTTTAATTGATCATGGACTAGTGAGAAAAACCAAAAACGGTAAATACTATAATATTTCATTTAAATATGACAAACAAACCCAAAAAGGCGAATATGGAGAGCAATTTAGGCCTTCCATTTCCTTAAATAATTTGATGGATTTGAATACCGGGCAATTCTATTAAAATATATAGGGAAAATGAATGGGTTATAGAAAACAAAGCCATTGATCTAAAAATAGATGTTCCATGTAAATAATGTTATTCCTGAAAAGGGCGCTTATCAGGAATAAGTGTTAGTGCCTAAACCGAATACCAAGAACCTGTTTTATCAATTTTTTAAAGCGGGTTCTTTTTTTGTACCGAATTGGAGTTTGTGGATCATATTTAATCCAACCTTTTAAAATTTGCAAATTTACCAAAATGCTATTGACTCTTACCCGTACGTTAGAGTTTAAACTTCTATCATAATAACATTTAGTGAGTGAGCATCCTAATCATGATGAGCTTTATTCAAATGTTGTGAAGAAAAAAGGGGTGAAGATATGAAAATGAGAAAATATTGGTGGTTAGGGTTTTTAGGTCTTTTAGGCATCCCTAACCTGCTGAATTTTATACAAGGTGAATCATATAACTATCTCATGTTTTTATGGTTTCTTTGGTTTCTTGATTTTGTTCCCATCAAAAACGATAAAAAAACACCACCCTGATAATCCAAAGCATCGTTGGTACTTAACCTGTATAATTCGAATTAATGTTGGAGGTTTATAATGAAAAGTATTGGAAACGTTGCAAAGGAAATAAATTTAACCATTCGAACACTTAGATTTTATGATGAAATCGATTTATTAAAGCCATCTTATGTTGCGGATTCAGGTTATCGTTATTACTCAAAAAGAGATGTTCTGAAGCTGCAACGTATTATAGCGTTGAAATCGCTGGGTTTTCATTTACATCAAATTAAATCGATAATGCATCAAAATAAATGGGAAGGTGTTTTTGAAGAACAGCTGGCAATCATCACAAAGGAACAAGAGTGGTTGGCTTATCAAGAACAATTGATGCGACTATGTCTGCACCTTTCTCTCATTGAACAAGATATTAGTTGGGAGACCATTTTTCAATACCAGGAGAAAATGACACATGATCAGGAACAGGAGATTACTAAGTTTTATAAAAATCAATTTGACAACCGCGAAATCGAAATATTGAGCAATCCAGCTTTAGATATAGGTTCACAAGAATCCAGTGAGTTGGTCGAAATATTAAGTATCGCAAGGGAACAAAGAGATGATGATCCGAATTCCCTGAAGTCTCAAAATTTGGCCAGACGCTTGAAGGGATTTCTCGATCACACATTTGATGGGGATTCTAAGCTTATCAACAAGTTATGGGATGTTCAGAAACATGCCGCTAAGGATGCAGGACTTATTACCTTAGAGGGGGACCTCATTCAATATATTGATGATATTATGGATATTTACGTAGCCAAACTGAAGGAAAAGAATCAATGATTGAATTCATTATTGATTATAAATGGTACTTTTTTATTGCAGGAGAAATCATATTTTGGGGCAGTCTTATTGGATTCTTGATGTTGAGATATGCTTTTAATTTAGAGAAGTTAAGCAAATACGCAATTGTTCTTTGGCTAGCCAGTGATCTTTGGCTGGTTACAATTGGCATACTAGACTATATGCGGAGTGGAACTTTCGATCGTTTTCAAATCATCATTGTGATTTTTGTGATCTACGCATTAACTGCTGGAAAAAAGGACTTCAGAAGGTTGGATCGATGGATTCAAAGAAAAATAGCTCGATTAAAAGGGGATGAAGTATCGGAAATCGATGGTGGATCCGAACGGCATCTATACGGGAAGGAACATGCAAAATCAGAGAGAAAAAAATTTTATGGGCATTTTCTTATCTTTGTCGCTATCCACGTCGGTTTTATCTTTTTTTTGGGATATCATCCGTCTTCTCTGGTTGAGTTGATCCACAATCTCGACGCAATCGATAAGGACGATTCTTTAAAACAAGTAACGAAACTGATTAGCGGGACAAGTGGAATAAGTGCGATTTGGACATTAATCTTAGTCATTGACTTTTTATGGACCTTTTCCTATACGATTTGGCCCAAAAAGGTAAAGAAAAATCAATAATTTATGCGGGAAAAAGATTTTTGCTCGGCACGAATTTTTAATGTATCCAACGAAGGTATAAAACCTTCCTTTAGCATTGGTACAACAATGTATTGGTAAAGCTACTTCTTTTTAACGATATGAAAATAAGGTGCGTCAATAAGTCTGGGGGAGTTTGATATTGAGAAGGATTCGGCTTTTGGACATTTTACGGGGATTTGCGATAATAGGGACATTGGGAACGAATATCTGGATTTTTGCCAATGCAGGTAAGATTACATCCCTTTTCGGCGATGGTATCCCGTGGTGGGATTCGTGGGATACTTTTCTTTCGGCTGTGATAGCTGTATTCATTAATGGAAAATTGCTCGGTTTGTTGACGATTATGTTTGGAGTCGGTTTAGAAATTAAATACCAAAAAGCGCAGCGTAACGGAAACACTTGGCCAGGGCTATATTTATGGTCCATGCTTCTTCTCTTTGTGGACGGACTGCTGCATTATTTTTTCGTATTTGAATACGACGTACTCATGAGCTATGCGGTTACCGCCGTTTTTGTTTCTTTTATCGTCAATCATGGTACTCGTTGGATAAAAGCGGCGATGTGGATATCAGGATTGATCCACCTAATCCTTGTCAGTTTTTTGTTTCTACTGTTTATTAATGATCGGTTTTCTCAGGGTGGTTTTGCACACGAAACAACGAGTGTTTACTTATACGGCTCCTATCTAGAACAAATCATTTTCCGGATGGATCATTTTTGGATTCTCAGGAGTGAAGCCATTTTTATTTTGCCGATGAATGTATTCTTGTTTTTATCCGGAGTTCTGTTGATGAGGTCGAAGGTGTTTTCTCCAAGTGAACATGGTAAGGTCATTCGTAGAAGGTTATTGAAGTGGGGATTGTTTGTCGGATTACCCTTAAACATGCTCTATCTTGTTCCAAACGATATGTTTAACTGGCCGGTAAGATATTTGTTTGCACCGGTACTATCACTCGCTTATGTTGCCATCATCGGATGGTTTCAAGAGAACGGAAAGCTTACTTTCGTTTTCGCATACTTGGAGAAAATCGGAAAAATGGCCTTAAGTTGTTACATGCTCCAAAATATTTTGGCTTCCATTGTGTTTTACGGCTGGGGGCTTAGTTTTGGCAATAAATTGAACAGCATTGAAGTTATTGCGGTATGGATAGGTATAAGCTTAATTCTTGCCGGATTTGCCTCATTATGGTTCAAACGATTTCAAAGCGGTCCTGTTGAATTTGTTTGGAAACGGTTATCCGTTTTTCCAATGGATAAGAAAGCTATTCAAGCTCCAACAAAAACTGAAAAATTTTGATAAGGTCGTTAGTTGATTGTTCCGTTATCGGGCGCGCTAATCGAATAGTGTGTCCTTCTGAATAGGGCCATTTTGTTGAAGATCACATTACGGTATGTATATTTGATGTAGTCACAAAATCAATATTAATTTTCACAAAGGTGTTGTCCTTATACGATTTTGACTTCCCCAAAAAGATTGTTGAAAAATTTTTGACAAATCAGTAAGATTATGTAACAATAAACATACCGGTCATCCGGTTTTGGAGGGTGCGACAGTTGATGAGAAAATATAATTCAAAAGAAACAAAAGAAAAAATTATTGCTGTTTCAACGCGGCTTTTTATTGAAAAAGGTTTTGAGAAAACAAGTATTCAGGATATTTCCGAGGCTCTTGAAATGTCCAAGGGAGCAATTTATTATCATTTCAAGACGAAGAAAGACATTATCAAAGCTGTTAGGGAACATAAATCAAATCAAGTGGAAGAAACAGTTGAACAATGGTTGCATGAAATTCATGCTCAGTCTGCAAAAGAAAAATTAACTCATCTGTTAGAAAAAGACTTGGCTGATCAGAAGGCAAATTCTCTTGACCATGCATTTAGTACACAAATGAAAAGCTCAGATTTTATTGTGTCAGCCATGAAAGATTCTGTTAATAAAAGCGCACCGATTATTGCTAATATTATCAAAGAAGGAAATGCTGATGGGTCCATTACGACTAAATACCCGGATGAGTGTGCGGAATCATTTGTTTTATTGTTTAATATCTGGTGTGATCCAGTAATCTTCAAATGCAGTGAAGAACAGTTGGAACGGCGATTGAAATTTCTTCAATTAATGATGAAAGGAATGGGAGTGGATATTATGAATGAACAAATCCTTCAGAATTCCAAAAGGCTTCTGCAGGAACTATATTCAGACGTGGACAGATATGATGGATCGTAAAATGGCAGTAAATGTTGAAAATTTAATCAAAACATTTAACCAGCAGGAAGTCATTAAATCCTGTAATATGTCTGTCCGCAGAAATTCGGTTTATGGATTTTTAGGAGCAAATGGAGCTGGTAAAACAACTGTTTTTAAGCTTTTAATAGGATTGCTTTCACCCACTGCCGGGAGGATAGAGGTTTTGGGGATGAATAGCTTTAAATATAGAGAGAAACTGTTAAGGAATATTGGCAGTATGATTGAAACACCTGTCTTTTATGAACATTTGTCATGTAAAGTTAATTTAGAGATTCATCTTTCTTATATGGGGATGAAAGATGGTGATATTAATTCGGTTCTCAAGGATGTCGGATTAAATGTTACAAGTGATAAGCCTGTTTCTCAGTTTTCAATGGGGATGCGAAAACGTTTAGGGATTGCGCGGGCAATCGTACATAAACCAAAGATTTTAATTTTAGATGAACCAACCAACGGATTGGATCCTCTGGGAATTCGAGACATGAGATCATTATTCCGGTCTCTTGCTGATAACAATAATATGACAATTTTACTGTCCAGTCACATTTTAAGTGAAGTTGAACATATTGCGGATACGATTGGTGTCATTGCTGATGGAACGGTTGTAGAAGAAGTTGATCTTAACACGATTAAAAATAAATATCCTGATGGACTGGAAAATTACTTTTTTCACGTATTAAGGGGTAAATGATGGTCGAATTAATGAAAATTGAATTAAAGCAAATTAAAATGCGTACCTATCTCATGGCAGCTATCCTTATTTCAATCGTTATGATGGGATTTATCTATTTATTTGCATATGCACCAAAACTTGAACCGAATGATCCTGACTTATTGATTTTCTCTGGATACACGAATGTTGTGAAATTATATGGAGTTGTCCATATGACAGCATTTTCCATCCTTGCTTCTGTCATGTATTCACGTTTTATCATTGATGAATATTCAGGTCAGCGCTTAATCTTACTTTTCTCTTATCCAATCAGACGTCAAAAGATTCTTCTGGTGAAATTGACTGTTGTTTTTTTATTCATCTCCTTGTCAATGGCAGCATGTAACCTCATTGTATTTTCAACGTTTGGAATCACCGAATTAATATATCCTATTGTAGAAGAAACAATCACAACGGCTTTTATACAAGATGCCATTATAACAACTTTTATCATGGCTGCTTTAACTGGGTCAATAAGCATTGTAGCGACAGGAATAGGATTTATCAAAAAATCCATACCTGCTGCACTTATATCCGCAATTATTTTGTCATCCCTGTCCTGTAACGTTGTTGCGTATTCCCTGCCTGATTACGATGCCTCCGTGATTATGACTATAATAGCAATGATGGCTGCCGCTTTGACTATTATGCTACTTATTTATAATGTCAATCATATGGAGGTGGAATGATATGGAGCAGAACGTAGAGCAGCAGATTAATCATGTACTTGAAAGTATCGATACGCAGCTTTATACACTGAGTGTTGCAGCAGGCATTCTGTTATTTTTTATAGGGTTGTTCTTGATCATACGAAAGTCTGAAAAACAGAAACCAAGAATAAAAATAACGGGGTCAATTTGTTTGGGAATTGGAATCCTTTCTGTGTTAAGTGGTGTTTTTCAAATTATTAGTCAGTAAAATCATTCAATATTGGATTTGATTTCAATTGAGGGGAGTTGTTATGGGATGAGGAAGGAAAATTTTAGTTTTAGCCATTTATTTTTGTATTTCTTACTGGTGTCTTTTTTTCTTTTTGTTTCCGGTAATATTGGACGTTTTTTGATAGAAAATCAAGGTATGAACCGGCAAGCAGGTATGCTACTCCAAGGTGTAATATTTACAGGATTAACGCTTGCAGTGATATATATTCTTAAGAGAAAAAATCCAGACGTGATAAAAAATATTGGGATGAAGGGTGTTCATTCAAAATCGAAATTCATCGTAGGGGTATCTTTGCCCTTTATATTACTGATCACAGGAATTGCGACAGCATATCTATTTGGTGGTATAGACAATGTCAGTCTAAATTTAACAACAAATGTTGTAATGGCCGTGTTAATTAATTCAATCATTGCATTTTTGTATGAGGCATTCCCGGAAGAAGTCTTTATCCGCGGACTTATATTTAACGAGTTGAATAAGAAGTTTCGTTTTATCATCTCGTTGGTATTACAACCGTTAATCTTTGTCTGTGTACCGATTGTAGTGATGGCACTGTCGTCAATATTCTTTGGTAATCCATTTGCAGTAACGCTGGATTATCTCATATTACTCATTTCATTTGGCATTGCTTTACAATTGTACAGAAAGTATACAGGTTCACTGTGGATGAGTATGATCTTTCATGTCATATATTTAGAGGTAGCAAGATATATCTCTATGGGAGGTGTGTATGATCCGGATGTCGCACTCTTAGAGTTTGATGAAACGTCTGGAGGTTTCATGACTCTCTACTTATCATACTTGTTTATTATAATGCTAAGTGTATTGGTGTTGGGGATATTGGTACATAAAAGATATAAAAAGAATGAAACGTAACTCTATCTGCATTTGCAATCAATCGAAACATGGAATGATGATTAATAATTTTTCCAATTTTAAACAAGGAGTGATCAAGTGGAAAATCATCGGGCAAAAAAAATGTACGATTACCATGTATGGGCTAACCAGCAAGTGTTCCATCATTTGAAACAACTACCAGAACGCGTTTATAACGGTAATGTTGAAAGCGTCTTCCCATCGGTTTTAGATGTTATGGTACATATTTATGTTGTAGACATTACTTGGTTGGAGACAATGAAAGAAAGCAGTTTTCAGGATACAGTTGAAAAAGTTGAGCGCCTCCGTTCAGAAGCATCAGAGGCATCGATAGATGAGCTCAAGGAATTCTATGATGAATTATCTAAGGAATACTATAGCTATTTTGCAGAGCAGCAGAATCTAGAACAAACCATCATTACTGAACACCCTCGACATGGTCGCAATGAGTTCATACTTGCCGATCTTATTCACCACGTTGTGAACCATGGAACCTACCATCGTGGAAATGTAACCGCGATGCTACGTCAACAAGGTCAAAAAGGCGTACCTACGGATTATGTATTTTTTCTCCATTAAAAAGCAGCAGTGGTGTTAATCACCTAAAAGTCCGGTGAAAAAGTCGAACTGTGCCAGGAATTTCCCTGCTTAATGTCGAATATTGTCTGTAGAACACTTATAAAAGGATGGTCCGTTTATGCATTCACCAAAGCAAAATCACGTTCAACCCAGCATGTTTCAATATATTGATATGGAGGATCTCGTTCCCGAGCACCACATCCTGAGAAGGGTGAAAGATGTGATTGACTTTTCAGCCGTTCATGATTGGGTAAAACCCCTCTACTCCGAAAAAACAGGCCGACCATCTACAAATGCTGAATTGGTCGTGCGGCTGATTGTACTGGAGTATCTATTTAATCACTCGGAACGGGAACTGTTTGAAACATTCCCCATGCATGCAGGCTACCTATGGTTTTGCGGCCTGGATTTTGAGTCTTCTCTTCCCGATCGGACCACACTTGTTAAGACAAGAGCACTTTGGCGTCGCCACGGTATTTTTGATGATACCATGATGCAAGTCGTTAATCAGTGCATTGCTTCCGGCCTCGTTCGCCCAGATGTTCATGCCGGTGTGGACGGCACACAAGTGCGTGCGAACGCGTCCATCCACAGTCTGGAAGAAATAGAGCTGGCCCCAGTTCAAACCATTGAAGATCAATCGGATCAGCTTCAGGAAAATACCAGCCATGAGGACTTTCATGGCAAAACGTTTTCGAATCAAACCCATCGGAGTACGACAGACCCGGATGCCCGACTGTACAAGAAGAGTAAAGGTCAGGAAGCCCATCCGCGTTACCTTGTGCACAACTTGGCAGCCGTTCGTTTTCAGCATCCGCAAACCCATATACAGACGTTGTCAGGTGACAAGACTTATGGCACACCGGCGTATTTGGCATATCTGATTTCTCAAGGCATCATTCCTTTAGTTTCATTGCGAAATCATGAATTGGAAGAGATCCCGACTTGGCAAAGGAAAACCCACAATCCAGAGCAGCAGCGAAAACGTCAGGAAAAAGCAGATGAAGTCAGGACTAAAAATCAAGCAAAACAAGTCCAGATTGACGGCAAATATCAAGACATCCAGAATAAGCGTGTCCAGTGTGAACATGGTTTCGCCGAAGCTAAAACAGTACATGGGCTGGATCGTGCCAACAGCAGAGGGCTGGACTGTATGCAGGAACAAGCACTCTGTACCGCCATCGTTCAAAATCTTAAGAAGTTAAGCCGGTTCAAAGGTAAAAGGCCCAGGACCGGTGTTTCAGCATGCGCTGAAACGAAAAATCGGGATGAAAGAAACCACGACAATCACTTTATTTCCTTTATTTTTAAGAGAATCCGGGAAAAATTCGGATCTTTGTACGCATCTTTGGTGGATGAAAAACTATAATTTCAGCTAAAAATAATATGACGTCCTACTGTATATCCTGAAAATATAAAATCAGATATTAGCACTTTTACCTTTGTGCCAACTTTTGTATGGTACTTGCTGAAATATCGAGTCCACGGTATTTTGCTGTTAACCGGGCTTATTCTCTTGCCTCTGACTTTTTTCACCGGCCTTCTAAGAGAAAGCGAATAAACTATCGGATTTCAATCTTTAAGAATAGGGCGGGATAATCGAATAGTGCGCAGGAAAATTTATTAATTTGTTGAATTCTCTTAAAGAATTTATATAAAGGAGTTGATGTTTGTATGAACAGAATTAATCTCATTACTTTAGGTGTAAGAGATATTGGAAAATCGCTGAAATTTTACCGCGACATCGGTTTTGAAGCGTCGGTCACAGGTGATGAGGAAAAACCCGTTATTGTGTTCTTTAAGAATGAAGGATCAAAGTTAGAGTTATTTCCAATTGAAGAATTGGCAAAGGATATCAATGAGGAAAATCCTCCCGAATTATCAGAAGGGGGTTTCTCGGGTATCACCCTTGCTTATAATGCGAAATCTGAAACTGAGGTTGATGATATTCTTCAATCAGTAAAAAAAGTCGGTGCCAGGGTTGTGAAGGAGCCCAAAAAATTATCATGGGGAGGATATGGAGGATATTTCATCGACCCTGATGGTTATTATTGGGAGGTTGCTTACGGCTCAAACTGGGAATTCGATGACTCAAATCATTAGATTTAAAAATCACCATTAATCCAATCGGTAATAGATGGCACTCGTTTTACAACGAATACCGGTCTTCAATTAAAGGGCGCGATAACCGAATAAATATGTGCTGCAATAGGGCCATTTAATGGAATAACTCTAAGTGTATTTTCAACCCAACGATTATTGGTTGTAGGCCATGATTCCTTTATCGCTTGACATTCTCTTGCATATGCTATATTTTAATTTTAAGTATTAGACCGATTAAATTCGTTGACGAGAACGAGTATGCATAACCCCTGTTCCACAGAGAGTTGGTATCTTGCTGAAAGCCAATGTTCAGATTATGTTGAAAATCTTCTCTGAGAAGAAAAGTTGAAGGTTTACTGTAGGCTTTTCCGGGAATCCGTCGTTAAAAGGATTGCGTATGATAGTACGTTGAATGAGTGCTGGATCATTGCCTGAAAAGGTGATTTCCAGAATCAGGGTGGTAACACGGGTTAAAAACTCGTCCCTATTTATAGGGGCGAGTTTTTGTATTTTATAAAGAAATAAGGAGTGATGTTATGGAAAAGGTAGATACAAATGAAAGCCCTTTACAGCGAGAAAATCGGGTTAAAGCTTTATGGGATAAGGAAAAAACGTTTGAGAAATCCATTTCCAATCGTGAAGGAAGTGAAACGTTTGTTTTTTATGAGGGACCGCCTACAGCAAATGGACTGCCGCACGCCGGTCATGTGTTAGGGCGGGTTATTAAAGATTTTATTGCACGATACAAAACAATGCAGGGATACCAGGTTATCCGAAAAGCTGGTTGGGATACACACGGCCTTCCAGTTGAGCTAGGTGTGGAAAAGAAAATCGGTATTTCTGGAAAAAAAGAGATTGAAGATTATGGAGTAGAAAAATTCATTGAAGAGTGTAAGAAAAGTGTTTTTGATTATGAACGTCAATGGCGTATTTTTACAGAGGCAATCGGTTATTGGGTCAACATGGATGATCCGTATGTAACACTTCATAATGAATATATCGAAAGTGTTTGGTATATCCTGTCGACGATTCATAAAAAAGGATTGTTGAACCGCGGGCATCGCGTTACCCCTTACTGTCCTAGCTGTCAAACCTCCTTAAGCTCGCATGAAGTTGCTCAAGGCTATAAAGATGTTAAAGATTTATCTGTTACAGCCAAATTTAAAGTGGTAGGTGTGAAAAATGAATATTTTCTAGGCTGGACGACAACACCTTGGACACTGCCGGCCAATGTTGCACTTGCTGTTCATAATGATTTGGATTATGTGAAAGTAAAGCAAGGCGACGAGGTATATATTGTTGCACAAAATCTTGTGGATCAAGTGTTGGACAAAGGAATCGAAGTCATAAGTAAGCACAAAGGGAGTGAGTTCATAGGCTACTCTTATCAGCCGCCTTTTGACTACTGAAAGTGGATACTGGTACTGGGTTTCATCTTGCACCGGGGCAACATTGGTGACGGGGGATGACTACGATGTAGGTTAAATGGTAAACGGACTTGGATTTCGTAAATAATGTCGTTGATCAAGCAGGGTGGCTATAACAAGGATTTTTCCCACCATTGGGCCGGTGATTTGCGAAGGATAGCGATGTTGCCATTATAAAAATGCTGGCAGACAAAAGGGTGTGTTTATATCTAAAAAAAATATGAACACAGCTATCCGCATGTCTGGCGCGTACTCTCCACTTATTTTATTATGCGATGGAGGGGTGGGTTTGTAAAAACAACTGCAGTTAAAGATACCATTCTTCGCAATACGAATCAATTTACCCTGGCATCCGGATCATATGAAGCACGGTCGTTTCGGGAAATTCCTTGAAAACATGGGTCGATTGGATTTAGGGCCGCATTCGTTTATTTGGGGAACACCACTAAACGTTTGGATTTGTAAATCTTGTGACCACCAATACGCACCCAAGAGCGTACAGGATCTTAGAAATCATGCCAATCATTCGGTTCCTGATGATTTGGAACTTCATAAGCCGTACGTGGATAAAATCACTCTTACCTGTCTGAAGTGCCAAGGGGAAATGGAACGTACAAAAGAGGTGATCGATGTATGGTTTGATAGTGGCTCTATGCCATTCGCACAATATCATTATCCATTTGAAAATAAAGGGTTGTTTGAAAAACAATTTCCCGCAGATGTCGTTGTAGAAGGAGTTGACCAAACGCGCGGTTGGTTCTACAGTCTTCTGGCGGTGTCTTCTCTTTTTACAGGTAAACCATTCTTTACAAACGGGTACTTTTCTCTTGGTCACATTCTTGATGAAGATGGCAGAAAATGTCCCAAAAGTAAAGGGAATGTGATCAACCCAATGGATTTTGTAGAGAAATATGGGCAGATGCACTTCGTTGGTCCCTCTTTCTGGTCGATAGTGCGCCATGGAACATAAGCGCTTCTCTTACAATATCCGTTATCAAGGCGAAATCAAAACTGGTTGACACCCTTGTCAATGTACATTCCTTTTACACGCTTTATGCGGCAATTGATCAATTTAATCCTGATGAACATGATACAGGAGTAAAATCATTATTAGATGAATGGGTGTTGTCAAGACTTCATACGGTTACTAAACAAGTCAAAAGCACTCTTGATAACTATGATTTCACTGCTGCGGCAAGAGAACTTGCAGTTTACGTGGAGCAGATAAGCAACTGGTATATCCGCAGGTCTCGTGATCGCTTTTGGAGTGAGGGAATAAATCATGACAAATTGGCTGCTTATCATACGTTATATAAGGTGTTAACAACGACAAGTAAACTGCTTGCACCATTTACACCATTTGTTACGGAGGATATTCATACCAATCTAACCAGCGAAAGTGTTCATCTGTCAGAATTCCCTAAACCAGACGAAGCATGGAAAAATCAGAAACTTGAGGAGGAAATGGAGGGTGTTCTTCAGGTTGTTGAACTTGCTCGCCGTGCTCGAAACGTATCGAATATCAAAACGAAACAACCTCTATCTGAATTGACTGTTGTTGGGGATGATCGGGTTACAAATTATTTAGCTAAGTATAGTTATATTATTGAAGATGAAGTCAATGTAAAGCAGGTTAATTTTCAGGAAAATGCTGGGGGATCTGTTCAGTATGAAATTAAATTAAACTTTCCAACCGCAGGACCAAAGTTAGGAAAGCAAGTTGGAAGTGTTCAAAGGGCTCTAAAAGAGTTATCGGTTGGTGAAGCAAAAAATGTTGCAGAAAAAGGTTATTTTGAGTTGGAATCTCAATACGGGGAATCTATTCGTGTTGAAAAAGAAGATTTACTCATGAATCAAACGACCCGGCAAGGGTTGGAGATGGCTACCAATGATTCCTACATTGTGCTCCTAAACACTGAAATTAATGATAATCTTCGTAGGGAAGGTATTGTACGTGAACTTATTCGTGCTGTTCAACAGTATCGCAAAGAATTAAATTTGCCTGTTGAGCAACGGGTAAATCTTACATTTCATTTAGATGACTCATTAAAAGTGGCTATTGAACAATATAAAGATCTTCTGGAACGTAATCTGTTAATCAAAAGTATAAGGTTTAATGAAAGCCTAAATATGAAATATGTTGAGGTTGAAAACAAAACAGTTGGAATTGAGATTACCATTTGATATTTAATCGTTCAAATTAAATCTTAACTAATTGAAAATGATGGGCTGTGCTTAAACAGTCCATCTTCCATTATCGGGCGCATTTAAGGAGTAACTACAACACTTTCCAGTCGAGGGGAGGTTTATTATGGAGGAGAGTAAGTTTACTGTAATTTCGTATTTGTTATTTATTGTTCCTTTAATCTTCATTATCAATTTCCTTTTTGATTTTGTTCCACTTGAAGAAATACAGGGTTTACCCATATTCTTTCCATTTGTATTTTGTAGTGTCGGTTTATATTTTGCTTCAAAAGCATATCGAGTACAAAAGAGTTCTTTGTCCATTGGTGCTGTTATTGCAAACATAGTCTTATTGGCATTTCCCTTTATTTATATGATTGGCGGTACTGTGATATTTGGTGTTTAGCTGGTCGGAGCTTTTTCTTAAATTCTTCTGGAAAAGGGCGCTTATATATAAGAAATATGTAGTTCTATGTTATCTGAAGGGAACTGTTTAAAGGAGAAGGTTGAAGTGAAACTGATTGACAAAATTCAGGAAAGATATAAGGAAAGAAACAAGGTATTTTTGACTTTGGATATACTCTTTACCCTTTTATCGATGGGGGTTGCAATTTGGATGCTATTTCTTGCAATACCCGCGTTAACAGGATCAAGTCAATCAACCCATTTTTTAGTTATTCTCACCATTGTTATGACGATTTTTTTAGGAATGACTTATGGTATTCGGGTTATTGAAATGATAGTTACAGGTAAGAGGGAATATTTTGCTTTAATGCTTTTTGTTACAATTCTTATGTTCGGAATTGCAACATTTGAATGGTGGCTGTTAGTTTAACAGGTTTAAGCAAACGGGCGCGCTAATGTAATAACTTTGTGCGTGAATCGGAGCCTTTAGTTGAATAAGTTTTCTTGAAGAAGGGAGCAAAAGTAATGTCCAAAGGTTTAAAAATAATGTTATTTTGGTCACTTGGATTTCCAGTTATTCTTACTGCTCTTCGCATTACTACAGATTACTTTTTAGGTCGTGACGTTGAATTATTCTCATATTCGGCAGTTTTCTTGGGGACAGCTGCCGCAGGATTAATTTTTGCTGGGCCTTTGAATTATTATATATCAAAATCACAAGAAGAATAAAAATAGCTTATCAGCGTTCTTCTGTTATAGGGTGCGCTAATCGAATAGCGGTCCTTTCAATAGGGCCAATGGATTACTGTAAAACGGAAGTGAGGTTCAAAGATGAAGATTGTTAATCAAGAAACCCGAGATTTTTCGATTAAATCCTTGGAATCAACTTTTAATAAACTTTCAAACGCTTATAAAAGCATGACAGAGAAAGGTTCAAATACAAACCAAGTCAAAAAGAGAAAAAATGCTGTACAAATTGGTTTAGAAAGCCTTAAAGATTCTTGGAATGGGGAAGGTTTTCCCCACGACGAAGAAACCACATTGACCGCAAAGGAAGTTCTACAAAGTCTCATTCCATCTATCGAAAAGCAGATAGCAAAAGCAAATGAAGGTAGTTCTCAAAAAACATTAAATGAGCGTCGTTTAATTGCATTTAAACTGGCAATTGAATCCTTGGAGAACCGTCTTAAATAATTCCGTTTGTCGATTATCATAGTTCTGAGGACGCTAATCAGGACATAGTTAAAGAATTTTTAGTAATTCAATTCGCTGTTGATTCATCGAAGAAATAACTTACATAGATCTGGCAAATCGTCTTGCTTATTATAGAAACGGGAGCCATTCCGGAATAGGACTCGGCACCTATTCTACGCACAAGAGCCATATTGTGGAGAAAAATGGAAAGCGATTGTTGTATAATTGATTATTTAGGGGGGAGGTATTTTGAAGAGGGTTCTAGTATTAATACTGTGCTGTTCGCTTCTTTTTACCACTTTATCTGCTTGCCAAAAGGAATATAACGGAGAATATATAGAATGGGGAGAAAATACGACGAATAGCAATGCTACCGAATTGCTAGAGGATCATAATATACCTTATGAGATAAGAGATGGAATGATATATATTCCAGAAGACACTTTTGACAAAGCTATTTATTGTTGTTCTTAATAATCAATGTGAATTATTATCGAGCACTTTTCCCTAATAAGTAATAGTGCCGATACTGTATTAGGACCAGATGCTGGATAATTTATCAAATAAGGATGTAATGATTTCTATGAAATATGTTTAAAGGATTTATTGCAGCCTATTTTAAACTTCGGAACAAATGAAATTACCTATGCTTTGATTCTTCACGCATTTTTGGGTGTTCCTATAGTACTGTTAGGAGCCTTAATAATAGAATCGATAAACAATTCAAACACATCAAAAAAACTGATGAACATATTTGCTGGTTTTATTTACGGGGTATCGTATTCCTTACTTTTTAGTGGCGGGGTTGATTTAGATTATTACATTTTAGTAAGTACTGGTTTTTTTTTCCTGTTTAGGATTTTTCGTTTATTTATATTTTAGAAGGGGAAAATCTACCAGCCAATAGCAGAAAAGACTATTTCATTATCGGGCGCCTAATTAGCCTGTTCACCAATCGGGCGCAAGAATTGAATAAGAATTGTGCCCTTTCCTGGTTTATAGGCACTTCTGGAATAAATGACAGCGCCCAACTGACCATTAACAAGTGATATGGAAACAATGGTGATAAGGAGTTGGATTTTATTGAATGATAAACTTTGGAAAACCTTGCAGTATTCGAGTATTACAACAATGATTATAATAGCGGTGTTTGGCTTGACAGCTTTTCCGAGAGAACGAACCCCTGATGGAGGTTGGCAGTATTATTTTCCTAATGCATTTTTGCAATACACTATGGCTGTAGTTGTGCTTTGTCTCCTATTTCTTTTTATGTTTTCAACATTTGTCAGAAGAGAAGAAGAAGTATCTATTGGGGTGGCAAAAAAATCATTAACTTATATAGTAGGTATTGGTATTTGGTATCTTTTTATTAAATGGGTGATATAAAAGAGCAATTTTTTACATAAACGGGCGCATTTCAGGAATAACATTATGCCAATGAATATATAACAAGGAAATCGTTAGGGATGGATTTTTATGAAAGAAAAGGGGTCTCCCTTTGTTATTGCAATTGCTGGGGTTTCTGGTGGAGGAAAGACAGCAGTTACAGCACGATTGATTCAGGAACTAAATAATTCAAAGGCACTTTATTTTGATGACTACGATTTTAAAGGTCCTGAGGATATTATAAAGTGGGTCGAGAGTGGATCCGATTATAATTTATGGAATTTAACACCTCTCATAAGGGATTTAGAGATGCTTTGCGACCTCAATTATATTGTCTTGGATTTTCCATTCGCCTATAAACATTTCAAAACAAGTAAATTTATTGACCTCACTGTATTTATTGATACTCCATTGGATATTGCGTTAGCGCGCCGGGTTGCAAGGGACTTTAAACAGGCATCTACCGAAGATATCCTGTCAGATATGAAGAATTACATCTCTCAAGGAAGAAAAGGTTATATTGAAATGTTAAATACAATTAAGCCAAACTCCGATATTATCATTGATGGAACACAACCGATATCAAAAATTGTAGATCGAATATACGAACAGGTAGAATAATTTTATGAATATCTTCTGTCTAAGAATGGGCGTATGTAATTTTATTGAGAGAGGTGATTGCCTTTGCTTATAAGAAAAGCTGAAAAAGGTGATAATGAAAGCAATTTGGAAAAGTGCATTACAGATGCTATAAAGAATGTTGGCAGCTTCTCATTATTACCCCCATCAAGTAAATGCCTGGGCAGGAAAAATAAAGCCAAATTCTTATTTGGAGAGCATTGAAAATAAGGAAATGCTCGTAGCAGAAATAAATGATGAAATCGTGGGATTTGGTCAACTTAATCTTAGTAATGGTGAAATTGAAGCCATATATGTTAGCTCGAATAATCTTAAAATGGGTCTAGGTCAGCAGTTGTTCCAAAATCTTGAAAGTATTGCCAAAGATAATAGACTGCAAAAGTTAAACTTGATTTCTTCACTAAATGCTTTGGGATTTTATAATCGGTTGGGTTTTATTCCAAAGAAAGAAATGGTTCATAATATTTCAGATGAAACGATCTTGGAATGTGTAGAGATGGAAAAAGATATTTTAAAATAGTTAATAGAGAAACTTCCGTTATTACGGATCGGCGCGATTGCGGAAGAACACAGCGGGCAATGATCAAAATTATTTTATAAAAATTGTATACTAATTCATAAGGAGATGAAATCCATTTGATCAATCTTTTCAAACGGATCTTTTTATTTGCCCTAGAAAACTAGAATGGGTTTTTGCGGGAATATTTTGATTAAAACATTTCCAAAGCTACATAAGTCGGGTACACAGATGCACGATGTGAATTAATAATTTAGTTGTATTTTTTCATGCGTGATAGTGCCACAGAGATCATGCTCATGGATTCCTGTGACGTCCCGTCGCAAGATACTTCGGCGTTTTTTCCGCACACCGCACCGCCCTCCTCGACAGACGTCTAACAGAGGTCCGGTCCTACAGACCGGTGTGCGTACAGGTTGTTTGTCGCGTGCGTACATAATATCGGAATATATTCCGATATCCTTCGAGCGCGAGCTCGAACTTACGCACGCGGTTTTAAACGATTTGTATTTGCGGAGCGGGAGTACCGAAATAGTTTTCGGTACGGGAGCGAAAGCGCTGCTTTTTATAATTAGAAAGCGACGAACAGGAGCTTTCGAATGAGCAGTCCGGAGCGCAGCGTAGGACCAAGATTACAGACGCGTAAGCGTCTCGTAATCGCAGTAAGAAACCCGGTCAGCTATGCTGACTGACATGGAGCGAAGCGAAATGTCATACGGGTTTCTTATGCTCTTTCCCCTACACCATACCGAAATACCACACCGTCATCCCGAAGCAACCCCGAACCCCCGGTGCGACAGGCGGTACGGCATACCGGGGCGATATCCACCCCAATAGCCACCACGTCCATCGCACCCGCAGAACCCGCACCGTTAAGCGATTCGTCGAATGCCACGTACCCCTTCCAATCAGATAATGCGTATGACGAATGCCATCGGCCCACCCCGGCACGCAATTCCGCCCCGAGATGCCCTTATCAGGGGCGTGTTTCGTGCTGAGATTACGGTGCGGGATTTCGTCTGAAAAAATAGATGCACATAGATAAGAGGGAGGAGGAGCTGCCAGAAAATCAGGTAGGGGAAGTTGTCAAAAAAGTGGTAGAGAAGCGGAGCGGATCGTCAGGAAAAGAATGTCGAGAGATCGAACCTGGAGTCCAACAGCGTGCCTGATTGAAATAAAGCGAGGCGGTTGTATGTCAAAAAATCGCACTCTGTACGCACGGATGTGCGAGTAGAAAAAGTCAGGAAAAACCACCGAGCGGAGGAAGGTTCCGCGCTGCTTGGGTGAAAGGTTTTTTCGTGAATTCTGGACGGGAAGCCCGGAGCGGTTATATGAGCGATAGCGAAAAAGTCAACAAATACCACCGACGGGCGCGGGACCCGGCCAGAAGTCACGGGTTGAATTTGATTAGATTGATCTTTTCGCGCATTGCGGGACGGGGAGGAACGAGCGGTTATATGAGCGAAGCGAAAAAGTCGATAAAGACCACTAAGTGACGCAGGACCCGGACCGAAAGGCGCGCGTTGGTCTTTAATCGATATCAGGAGAAGGGTTTTACGGTCTGGTGTTTCAGGTAAATCAGGATCTGTTGTCAAAAAAAAGAGAAGTTCACGGCGTGAATCACGCAGCGCACACCCGGTGCGATATACCGTGCGACATTTTGGACACACGCTGGACACGCTCCGGTCACACTCTGGTCATACGATGGACACAGTCCGGGCACACGACCTGCATTTCATACTCCGGTCACACGCTGGTCACACCAACTGCATATAAAAGACACACCGGAGTCATACTGCGGGCACACGCCCAGAATTATACAGGGGGTCACATAAATTGCATACTGGGTGTGACTTGCAGGACATACGCCAGTCACACGGTCCGCGAATATAGTCCGTGTGACAATCAGTCCACAAAAAAGACACACTCCGGTCACACGCTGGTCACACTATAAGCATACTGTTTGTGACTTGCAGTGCACATGCCCGCATTGTATACAGTGGGACACATAAAAGCCATACCCCGTGTGACAAAACGTGCATACGTCATATGACTTGCGGCGCATACTCTGGTCATACAGGGTGTGTATAGCGTGTGACCGCCTTGTGATCGTCACGTGACCGACCGGACACATGATATGAAGTGTCGTGTACCTGTGCGGAAATACCGTCACGGGATCGGTCCGGTGTTGGGTAATAAAAAAGTTGAAAAAATCTATATACTTTCGAAGAGATGTGATATTATTTAAGCAAACGGTTATTCAAGAATCGGGTCATATTGCGGAAGAAAGGTTCTGTTATAATCTTGTTAGATAATAGTAGTTTTAAAAAATAGTGGGATGGTGAGAAAGTGATAAGGGTAGATGTAGCATACGGACTTATTTGTGAGCAAGAAAAGGTCCTGATTGTTAATAATCGGGGTGGTGGCTGGTCTCTTCCTGGTGGAGCGGTTGAAAAGGGGGAAACGTTTGAACAGGCAGTTATTCGCGAGGTTAAAGAAGAGACAGGGTTAACAGTAGATGTTGAACACATTGTTTCGGTTAACGAAGCCCTTTTTAAGGAAAGGGGGCATCACGCTTTGTTTACAACATTCAAAGCAAAAATAATTAACGGAAGCCCTTCAATTCAATATGAAAATGAAATTGAAGAGATAAAGTGGGTGGATTTTCAAACAGCAAACAAGTTAATGCCTTATAATCCCAGTGGCATAGAAGGACTGCTTGAATCTTTCGCTCCTTACACTTTCCAAGGTTAAAATAACCTTCTCATTGTTCAATCATCGGGCGCAAGAATGGAATAATAATTACGATTTTTCTTGGCTTATCGGGCCACTAAATAATGTTGGTTATGACGTCCAAGTTAGGAAAAAGGGGGTGTAATAATTGAACTGGGCAGTACTAAAAGATGCAAAATGGTGGTCATTAACAGCAACGTCTTTATTATTAGGGGTTATTGGCATAGTGTTGGCAGTATACAATAATAGCTACTGGGCGTATTTTGTTATTATTTCAGCAATATTCACGCTTTTAGGCTCGAATAGAGGAGATCAATTAACGGGTTTGTAAAGCAAACGGGCGCTTTCGCGGAATAAGAATCAGCGTCCGTATTGTATATAATGGCCAGCTTTTTGAGTAAGTTATGTCAATATTGAACCAGTAAAGGATACGTGAGAAAGGAATGATTACAATGCCGATTTGTGAGAATTGTCATAATAAGTGGAGTTGGAAACAAACCATTAAAAAGACCTTTCCCTTGGATCCTAGAATGACTTGCCCCTATTGCGGAGAAACACAATATCAAATACAAAAATCAAAAACAAAAGGTGGTTTTTTAATTGGCACTGTTTTTTTCTTACTGCTTTTAATTCAAAACTTCTTTGACATTTCAGTAGCTGGCTCCCTTAGTTTACTTCCTGTTATGCTCATTATTATTTTTCTCTTATATCCGTTCTTAGTGGAGTTAAACAGCAGAGAAGAAGGTATCTTCAACTAAAGGGCGCGATTGCGGAATAACAGCAAATGTCTTTATTCTCGCTTAAAATGCGGATGTGTACAATTATAATTTTCGTGGTATAATGACGGTAGCGCTAACAATATCCATTGGAAGCACCTCCCTCCCTGGGAGGTTTTCCATTGAGTGAATCAATCAAAGTAATGGCCAGAGTAAAATTAAAAAACGTCTTTAAACTTCTCAGACAATTGATATAATAGAAATATGCAATAATCGCGTTTTCCTCAAGGGAGGTCGGCACATTCCTGTCGGTTGTAGTGTTTTGCGATACGCTATAACGGAAGGGGGTGTTGCCTATGTCTGTTTTTGAGACAATGGTCATCATGATCGCTTTCGCAACACTCGTTGTGACGATTTTAGACCACAAAAAATAGACCTCCCTTGGTTTATCAGCCGGTGAGGTCTATTCTTCACTAGCGCTGACCCCTCTTGAAGGGGAAGCGATTCATTGCTGGCCGAAGATATGACTGTATCTTCGGTCGTTATTAGTTTATGCCTTTTTTCTGTTTCTATGTTTATTATAACACGAAAAAACGATTTGCAAACAAAAATTAAACTGACAGGAGTGGTTATTTTTTTACGGTCAGTTTCACAAAAAAAACCGATAACCCTATTATTAATAAGGTTACCGGTTTAGCATGCGTCCGCATAATAGAACATCATATCTGCATAGTCAATCGTCCGTGTGCTTGGGATATAGACAATATCGCCAGACTGAATCACGGATGCGCCTGATCGTGGCGCGATGTTTTCACACTGGATATATTGCTCTAGCTCGTGTATAGCAAGGTCTTTGTCTTCGCTGGCTATATAATCGAGTTCCAGTTCGGGAATCACGAAATAGGGTTTGTTTAGTTCGAACGTTAATGTTTCTGGTTCCATTTATCATCACTCCTAAATTTAATTTTGTTTAAGCATTAATGAGCGAAACATATAAAAACACTAGCGCACCGGTAAACATGCATAGATAACCCCAATCCGTTTTGTTTTTCGGCATGTCTTTTTGAATCGAATTTTTGATAGATATAATTAGTTTGGCGAATCCTGCATTCATGTGTGACCTCTCCTTTTATAAATGATGTCACGCGTTTTGTTGGTTGCGGAACAGCCGTGGAGCAACGGGTTTTCCGGTTTTGAATTATCACCGGTAACGCGTGATTACAAAAAAAAAAACCGACAATCCCGTTAAAGGACTGTCGGTTTAAATGTTTTAAGCCGTCACTTTCGTTTTATCGTTCACAGACGTCAGTACGGCTTCTTTGCCGTCCTGGAACTCGTTATATTCGATTTGTGATTTGGTTTTGATACTCAAAATATCATTACCAAACAGCGCTATCAGAACAGGGTGCAGCGCGTTGTACATAAAGTGCTGGATTGTGTCTTCGTTTTTGGCCACAGCTGGAAGATACAGCTTTAGCATAGGGATATTCTTGATGTTGGTATCTTGCACATTCACGCGTTTGTAGGCTTCAGGTGTATTTTCCGGAAGTTCGGATTCATCCGGGTAACAGACATAATCATGGTCGTAAAGATACTGGAAAGCGTCTGAACCGATAACATTTTGATACGTTTCTTTATTAAATTCGATTTCTTCGACTTGTTGTTGCAGGGTGTCGATTGCACTTGCTAATACGTTCAGTTTCTCTGTGTTTTCCTCGTTTTCTTTGATATAGGCGGTTAATCCCAAATATTTGTAATCTGCCATGAGTATCGCTCCTTATTTTTTTGAGTTATTTTCGATTCGGTATTTTGATCGGGTTGCGCGTAGCAACCGTGTTTTGCGAAGGGTTGTTCGAACACCGCACCGAATCACGAAAAGAAACCGATACGGGTGTGCCCGCACCGGTTGTGTTGCGTTGTTCAATTATTTTTGTTTCTTATCTGAGGTTTTATTGATGCTTTTCCGTAGATTGAACAAGAGGATGATTAGTTAAAGTGAATCGTGGTTGTTACATCGATATCGACCGAGTCGGCAAGCTCAATCATTGTGTCGATGTTTATTTCGAAATAGAAGATGCTAATGACAATCGTTGATGTCACAGCGATTGAAATAGTTATCTTCTTGAGAAAGGTCTTCAGTTTCTGCACAGTTCCACCTCTCTTCTTTTTGAAAAAAACCTATGCAGTGATGCCCCCTTTCAAAATGTTAATCGGGCTTGACCTCGTTCAAACCCCACACTACCTTTGTGACTTAATTATAAAATCCCTTTATTTATTTTCTAAAAAATTATGAATCGATGAACACGTCGAACACCGGGGCGTATTTCGCCGCGGAGTGGGTATGAAATCTGCTGCCTTAAAATCATGCTGTGTCTGCTGTCAAAAAAAAACCGATAGCGTGTGGACTATCGGTACTTTGCGTTCAGGGTTTACGGTACAACATTCAGTGTGCAACAGGGAATGTTTTGTCATATAACCGTTTAATATATCCAGTCATTTGAAACACTCTGTCAATCTCTCTTTGATTTTTTGGTAACTCCATGTATTGCAGTTCGTCCGCCATGTCGTGGAATCCGTTCTTGCGGTATGTTTCATTCATATAATTAAAATATCCAAGCATGGCTTCCCGGTTTCCGATCTTGTGAAGCGTGCCGGTTGTGCTGTCAAATACCGCAGCGGGATTTTCGACTGTGTTGTATACGATACCTTTTCCATCTCTTATTTCAAATGTCATATAATAGACCTCCTGGTTTAGTTTATGTCGTTTAGAACATCAATCGTTTTACCGGTTGCGTGTATAGCGCAACAAGCGCTTGTTCTAGTGTGCCGGGTGTTTACGAAAAAAAAAAAACCGCAGAGGGGTTACTCCTCTGCGTTATACACGGATGTCAAGGACACTGCCAGCTTGTTCATGCCATGATGACATCATGTTTTGGTTTATTTGTATCATTTGTTTGGCGATAGTCGCCTGAGTCGATGCTTCGGTTAAATCCGCATCTTGCATATTGGATAAGGATTTCGTTAAAATTTCTTCTTTTGTCTTTTCATAATTGGCTTTCGATTCTAAGATCGTGGTCGATGTACCGACCCGGCTTTTCGACCCTGCGATTTCATTGGTAAGATTCTCTTGGATGAATTCCGGGTCTAATATATCCGAGATGGTTTTACCTTCAAGCACGGCTCCGTCGTTTTTCCGGATATCATAGGTACTCGGGTCATTTTCGTTCTTGCTGATGCGAAACAGCGATGTATCCTGGTCGAACGGATTGGTTTGATTATACGAGGCTTCTGTGAATGTATCAGCCATCGCGTTCAGTAAATCTTTTGCCTGTGTTTCCATTTGAGGTTTATCCGCATCTTCTGCTTGGTATCTCATAGCGATGCTAGATAGCTCATCGCCGTTCGCACGGGCAGATTCCAGTGTCGCTTCTATCATGGCATTGCGGTTGATGCCGTCTTCTAAAGCACCCTGTGTCCACTTGGATTCATTGAGTTGTGCTTTGGTGCGTTCAATTCGGCCAATCATACTCGGATCATCCGCAGCGGAATTCACCCGTTTTCCAGTCGCCATTTGCTGATTTGCCTTATATAATTTCTCCGTGTAGTTTTCCTGGTTTCGGGCCATCATCATCATGTGGCTTGCCATTTCGCCAATTCGCATGGTATTCGCTCCCTTTTTGTTGATTTTTTGGACTTCGAATACTTGCTCGGGTTGCGAACGGCAACCTTGTCTATAGACCGGAAAAAAAGAAAGCCCGTACCGTGAATTACGGTGCGGGGTAAACGTTTGAAGGAGTTCTCGAGATGCAAATGCAAAGAAAGACGAGGCGTCGTTTTTGATATATACTGGAGAAAAAGGAGGCTATATGATGAAAAATACCGGTATTGTGAGGAAAATCGACGAGTTGGGGCGCATCGTTCTTCCGATGGAACTAAGAAAAAGTTTAGATATACAGGAAAGAGATCCCTTGGAGATATTCGTGGATGAAGAACGAATTGTCATGCAGAAATACAGGGAAGATAAGCGTTGTTTTATCACAGGAGAAGTAGATGAAGGGAATGTGCAATTACCCGGTGGGTATTATATAAGTCCAAAAGGGAAAGAAATTCTGAGAGAGTATCTATTTTCTACTGGTTCCCAAAAATAAAAACACAGGTGTGATAATCTAAGGGGTTCAGTTCCAGGTGAGAAAAATGCAATAATCAAGGGGAAAAACGCAATAATTGGTTTCATTTTAACCTGCAAATTAACAATATACATAGCAAACGAAAACGCTCAGACACATTCTGAGCGTTTTTAAAGCATTATAATTTGTTTTTCCTTTTCAACAATCGCGCCCGATTGCGGCATAAAGCCTTGTAAACATTTTTAGTTACTGTTGAATACTGCTTTTTTTGTTATTGTTAATTACTAAGTTAATAACTAGCCATATTGCTTGGATTATTGCTGGAATTAAAAATGCAAGCAATAAAACCAAAAACGATAATAATTTAGTCTCAGGTGTTTGTACAGCGCCTGAACCATCAACCTCTCTTGACCAAACGAACACAGTACCTACAACAAAAAGAATCATCCAAAAAACATTTGATATCCACCAAAAAATCCATGATATCTTCAAATTATTTTATACCCCCTTATTTACTACTTGAAATTCTTTCCTTTGGTAGCTGTCTGCAAATGCGCTCTGTAATTTAACATCTAAAACATAAATCTATAATATTTATACGGTATCTAACACCATAAGTTTCATCTTACACAACACTACCACCCTATATACGATATTAGCGCCTTTCCTTATTAGGGAAAAGCGCCCGATTGCGGAAAATTCAAATTACATAATTCCCAACTACTTCATCTTGCATAATTTTATAAAAACGCTCCGTTTCCTCAATAAAAGGGGTGTGGGATGAATTTTCAAAGGTGAACATTTTCTTGTATGGAGCTTTTATCGATTCATAAAAACGCTTAGCCTGAGTGAGTGTTGTTTGATAATCGTGCTGACCCTGAAGTATAAAGACCGGGAGATCAAGCGTTGGAACAAGTTCGACTAGATCGGTTGTTGCCATCACATGACCTAATGACTGGTAGCTGGAAAAACTCCCCCGAAAAATATTCACTCGTTCTTTGAACGTATAATTTGGACAAGAAAAAATATGTCTTAAATTTTCTAAGTTTGAGTACCCGCTTCGTTTAAAGCCACCCCCGTACTTGTTCGTGAATTTAGCCCTGACTGCACCATATGAATGATTTTTATAATAATTTTCATCAAATGTTACATTTTTTATTTGTTTCATTGCACGTTTATCGTTTTTATTGGTTGCCGTTTTTAGAATAAAGTTATATGTCTCATGCTCCGATTCTTTTGCTGAACCTACTTGACCAACTCCAATATAAGCATGGAAAAGGTCAGGGTTTTTATGTGCTGCAAGGCTCCCAAGGTAAGACCCCCATGAATGGCCAAGCAGAAATACTTTGTCTTGTGCATATTTTTCCCTCAAATAGTTTACGACTTGAATTGTATCGCCCACTAGCTGTTCAACGCTTAGTGGTTCATTGGATTCTTTATCATAATATGACATTCCTGTTCCTCTTTGATCCCAATAACACACGTCGAAAAACTGTTCAAGACGTACACCATGGGCTTTGATGACGGGGTAAGCAGGAAATCCGGGACCACCATGCAAAAATAATAGCAATGGGTTTCCTTGATTTAAAGACTCAATGATTAACCCTTGTCTAACTCCATTAATTTCTATGTATTCCTTTGTTATAGTTCCTCTTCCATTTTGCTCACTTATGTTATTCAATGGTTTTTCAAAAGACTCTAAAAGCACTGTCACACCTCTTTTCCAATAATGTGTTTGCTTATACTTTTCAATAGCATTATTTTTTCCATTACCCTTATCCTTCTCATTAACTTAAGACATTTCTTCACAATCTCGTCGCTTTTATTATTTAAGAATATAGCCCTATGTACTAATCGGGCGTAACCATTATTCCGGATATGCGCCCTATTGCGGAATAAGATTGATTACTTAATTAATAAATATACTAAAATATGTTTTATGTTGCTTGTTCAAATGTATAGAGGGCACATAATAATAAACGTGAATCAATGTCATCAGTAAAAATTCTTAATTCATTATGTATTGTGGGTAGTCTTTTCACATATTTTAATTCAGCAATCGTGTTCTCCTCGGAGTACACAGTTGTTATTTTTTCTCCAAAATCGTGTTCAATCTTATAATTTTTCTGTCCTACCTCAAATTCGGCCCGAGGATTAGTGCTTACAACACTTTTATCTTTTAACCTTATGGCTTCGTTTGTTCCGTCGTTTTTTTGTATTTCAATATCCCACTTATTTCGTCCAAGAGTAAAAATATCTTTTGATTTAACAACAGTTTTAGAGTTTTCGATAACTTTTATATTAGTAAAAAAACCAGGTCTGATTGAGCTTAGGATGAGTTCAATTTTATTCTTGAAAAACTTTTGCAGGGTTAGCACTTCTACACCATTTTGATCCTCAACGCTTACTTCATCCCTTGAATTTACCCTTATAGGGGTTACGAATTCGAGATGTTCTAACATTAAAACTCTCCTTTAATATTATTCTGCATAATGGCCCGATTGTTGTATACCAATACTTATTTTAACATAATGAATTCGTGCCTTCTAAAAACTCGGAAATTTTGTTTAACTTTTTATAAATAATCACATCAAACAGTATTACAAATAACAAGCATTTTGGCAGACATATTAACAAGTGTACATAAATTTATCTACATCTGATAATTCGTATGTTATTTGGTTTGTTTTTCGTTGTATAAGTTGAATCGACCACTGTCATATCAATAAAAAAGGGGATACTACATCACATGTGATTTGTATCCCTAAAATTTATGTTATTTTGTATTTTCCCTCCCAGAACTGATCCCGTTAGCGCCAATCACACCGGTTTCTTGCTTATTTCCGCCCGAAATCAGCTTTGGACTCGCCCCAGGTTTTCGTCTCCCATTTGAGCAAAGGGTTAGCATAATCATGATCGTGCAGCCACTGAATGGCTTCGTCGATATCCCGCCACAGTGCTTCGGTATCGGCGTTTCGATTCAGGTTGGTATTGACACGTTTCTTCCGGACCCATGCAATGGCACTCACCGAATCCGAATAGACCGGTATCTCTGATCCTTTTTCATGCAGGTATCGCAGTGCACGAACAACGGCGAGAAATTCACCCAGGTTATTCGTACCGACTGGATAGACGCTGGACGCCAAAGATTTGCGCGCCGGTATCGGTATGGACTCCCTGGAATTCCATCGCGCCGGGATTGCCGCTGCAGGCGGCGTCCACAGAAATACTCTCTTTTACATAATCTTTAGTTTTTTGTTGTGGTTTATTCTTTTTAGGTTTCACGCTGGCCTTCCAGCCGTGAATTAGTGCGTGTTCTGCGGCGGTTTTGTCTGGAAAGCGTTTGAACATCCGAGATAACAAATATACTCAACGAGGAAGATGTTCAGGATGATGAAACAGTGAAACGTAACAAAAAACCTGTTACAAAAAATGTAATACTAAAACGTGTGAATAAAATTGACCCATCTTTGGAATACGGTAAATCAAATCGAGAAAATGATACAAAAACCATTATAATCTATTTTGAGTCCTCCTTGGTTTGGTTAATTTAGGAGTCGATACATCGACATCCCGTATGATATCAAGGAGGTTCATTTTTTGTTAAATCTCAAATTTTTTCATGACAGGAATGCTCCCTTTATGAACGAAGTAATGTTTCAAGGGATTTAGAAGGCCGGTGAAAAAGTCAGAGGCAAGAGAATAAGCCTGGTTAACAGCAAAATACCGTGGACTCGATATTTCAGCAAGTACGATACAAAAATTGGCACAAAGGTAAAAGTGCTATTATCTGATTTTATATTTTCAGGATATACAGTAGGATGTCATATTATTTTTAGCTGAAATTATAGTTTTTCACCGGGCTTTTGGGTAATTAAAAAAACGTATATCGCCTCATTCATAGATCGAGAGATTTGTCAATGACTTTTTTTAAACCTTTTGTATATTCATGTGAACAATTGTTCTTAGGGGACTATTGATAGTATTTAATATTGTGTTTTATCCTTGTATTAACAAATTAACAAAGAAAATGGAGGTTTGGGATATGTCGAAAAATAGAGTTTTCGCGGGAGCTCGTATTAAGGAAGAAAATGCAGCTAAAATCGATGAATTGATAGAACATCTTCAAGGACAAACACCCCTTGGAAGTGTACGCAAACAGGACGTTGTCGATTTGGCAATCGAAAAAATTTACGAAGAAATCTTCCCGGGCTGCAGATGATACATGATGGCAGTTCAGTCACACAAGTTACAAGCAGCGTGATCACCATCAAGTGCAAATAGATGGACGACCAATCCACCGAGCGCAGACATAACAAAAGCCGAGCTAATTACCACGATGGTTTAGGCAGAGGAGCGATGATGGTGAAGTAGCTCAGTGAGGAAGAAATGGATCTAAACAATCCTTTTAGACTGAAAGAAACAGAGGCAAAAAAATAGCCCCTCGAAGCGACATTTGCAACAGGAGCACAGATTTTAAGTTGCTGACCGGTCCAGGGTCAGAACTACTTTACGTTGAGTTATACAAGACACGTCACCAAACAAATATAAGAGAGGTGTATGCCATATGGTCGACACAACCATGGTATCTACTACTAATAATAACACTAATTCCGAAAAAATCAAGAACCAAAGAGTTATATACGATGAAGGATTCGAATTCATATCGAACGACGACAAATATAGCGCTATACCGGTGAGCGATAATGCTACTGGTGGTAATGGTGGAAACAACGATAATGGAAATGTAACAGGTAGTAGTAGTGATGGCGATAATCAGTCGAATAATCGTGTGCAGGTCCCGGATGATGTTCACGTTCCGGAGTACCTTTCACGGTTTTTGAACGATCTTAAACTACCGGAAAAAATTAATAGAAAGTTCTTACTGCGTGTTGGTCAAGATGCGCTTAACTGTAAAATACAACACGTAGAGGAATTCAACATCGCCATCAAATCAGGAAAAAAGCGAATTCCTGACAAGCTGGAATTTGACGATGTAGCCGTCATTATGATGTCTATATTCACATTCCGAAACATCCAGATGACAGAACGGGTGGTGGATACGCTACTTGCAGTGCATGACAACAACAACACATCGCCTAAGATGGGTATATACAATTCGAGCAGGGGATATCTTTACGAGATAATGGAGCGGCTGGCGCCAAAATTTGACCAGCGCGAAATGGACAAAGTAATTCACAAAATCGAACGTTCAGTGCCGACAGTCGAGCAGACGAAGGAGCGTCACTTGTTTGCTGTGAACAACGGAATCTTTAATCAGCAAACGAAACAACTAATGCCATTTCATTCTAAATATGTGTTTCTCACAAAGATCCCTGTGGATTATAAGCCACACCCAATAAACCCTGTATTTACAGCGCCGGATGGTTATCAGTGGGACGTGGAGTCATGGCTACACGATACTATGGACAATGACGTGGATTCAACAACTTTAATATGGCAGGTTATTGCGGACTGCTTACAACCTAACTACTCACGTCACAAGAGCATATGGTTCTATTCAGAGAAAGGAAACAACGGGAAAGGGACTGTCGGTCAGTTAATTAAGAACTTACTCGGTAAAGGGAATTACGCATCGCTCGCTGTCGCGGATTTCAACCATCCATTTTTGAAATCTACCCTGCTAGGGGTTGCGGCGAACATCGCGGATGAAAACGACGTGGATGTATTTATTGATAGTGTGAAGGACTACAAGGCGTCTGTCACAGGTGATGATATGAACATTGATATAAAAAATAAAGCACCATTGCGTATGCAGTTTAACGGGACGAACATTCAGATGATGAATGGTTTGCCGAAAACAAAAGATAAATCCGAGTCGTTCTATCGCCGCATTATTCTTGTTCCGTTCTTGAAGTCGTTCACGAACAACGGGGAGCGGAAATATATCAAGGATGACTATATTAACCGTAAAGATGTGCTGGAGTACGTGTTATGCAAAGCACTCAGCATGAACTTTGAGGAGTTCATCGTACCGGAGCGTTCGGCTGCGTTTCTTGACCAATATCGCGAAAAGAACAATCCTGTAATGGATTTCTGGAACGAGAATAAGGACGAGTTTGTATGGGACTTACTTCCATCGCAATTCTTATACGATATGTACTGCAAATGGCATATGAAGAATAACCCGAGCGGAAAGCCGATGTCGAAAACTAGCTTCCTTGAGCAATTACGTAGCGTGATTGGGTCACAAGGTGATCCATGGGAAGACAGAACAGGAGAAACTAGAAAGGTTCGGTCGAAAGGGAAAATGGATGACGACGAACCGTTGATTAGTCATTTCGGTTTGGACGTACCAGAAAGAATCGGTCAACCGACCGAGTGGATGGACCCGTTTTACAATGGAAACAACAATCAAAAAAAACGTGAATTTATCCGGAAAACAACGTACCGTGGGTTCCTGAGAATCTAAGAAACTTGTACCACTAATGTACCACTACGGAGCGTTTTGTACCACTAAAGATTGATTTGTACCACTTCGAAATGGTAATAAGCAGGAAAAATGGTGGAATCGCTCCGGAAGTCACAGGAAAAAGGAGAGAATTGTACCACTAAGGAGCCCAATGTACCATCAATGTACCACTATATTTTCAAAAAGTGGTACAGCTTAAACGCAGTCGTACCAAGGGTTACAGTGCTTTGTACCACTTGTACCACTATTATTCTATTAATTTAATAATAAAATAAAAAAGTAGATATGGAAAATATGTAAGAATAAGTCGTTTTTTAGTGGTACAAGTGGTACATTTGCTTTTTGTGAGGAAATAATGCTCTTATTTCAGCCGACCTCCTTGTATACAACAACTGAATTTTTTCTGTGTGACAATGCAAGGATTGAATGCATGTGGCATACCGGATTATTTGGCATGCCTATTCACAATTATCTATGGAGGTACATAAGTATTATTACCAGATTTCTTCCCCTTCTGGCCTTCCCCAATCAACTTCTTCGTGCTGATTTTCTTTTGTGACCCCCGCCATTAATTCTTCTAATGTTGGGTCTTTTGGATTTTGGGCAGTTGTGGACATGTGATTCACTCCCTTTATTGTCCTTTTAGTATTGTTCTATGTCCATCCTCAATCTGTGGCTTTTCATAGAATCTGTCGAAATGCGCCTCATATTATGGCATAATATGAAGATGTATAGATTTAAGACAAGGTTGTGTATCACGATGACAAATTCGAAAGAGAAGAACACAGAGAAAAAAATGCAAATCTATCAATCAAATGATTTGGTTGAAGCGATTTATGAGGATGATTTGACAGCAACCGAGCATAAAATCATCCGATATGCTGCCGGTAAAGTTAGTAAATCACCCGAATCTTTTCCCGATGTTTCGTTTACAATCTCAGAGTTCATCAAAGTAGCAGGCATTTCCGGTAATGATTATCATGCCAAAGTGGAGAAAATAATGGACGAACTCACGAAGAAAAACATCATGATTAAAACGGAATTACAATCCGGTTGGTTTCCTTGGTTTAAAGGGATCGTGTATGAAGACGATATGGTACATATTCAATTCAATGATGTGATCGAGCCGTATCTCATGAACGCCGAAACATTAAAACTATACCCTTGATTGTGACCGCAAGCTACAGGCTTGCGGGATCTAGGGATTGATGCGCATGGACTCTTGTGACGTTGCGCTGGGATAGGAATATATACTTGACAGTGAAAAAGGAGGAACCCTGAATGTTGACTGGTTAGATGTAATGCAACGCCTTATGTTCCCACTCTACATTGATTCAAATTCCGCCAAAATCAAAATTAATAATATCTACTCTTGAATTATTACTTTTAACGTTAATTTGCACTAATTTAAGTGCTGTTTTGCACCTGATTCTTTTAATAAACAAAATTCGTGAGTTATGAACTTTCATTCCCTTCCTTACTTAAATAACGGTACAGCGTAGCCTTGCTGATTCCGGTCATTTCTTCAATTTCTTTCACACTGTATTCCTCGGTATGATATAGTTTGATGGCCTTAGTAATGTCTTTTTGATTCACTGTTGGACGTCCGCCTTTTCTACCTCTGGCTCTGGCACTTTTCAATCCTTCTTTCGTGCGTTCTACAATCAAATCCCTTTCAAATTGGCTGAATGCCTGAAATACGGTCATCATCAACCTTCCTTGCGGCGTAGATGTATCAAAGTTTTCTTTGTTGCTGACCAATTTTACATCATGCTCTTCAAAGTAATTGACCAGATTAATTAAATCCTTCGTGCTTCTGCCGAGTCTTGAGAAACTTTCAACGACAACCATGTCACCGGGTCTTATTTTATCTTTCAAACGTTCTAATTCAGGTCGATCAGCCTTGGTCCCGGTCATTTTTTCCGTCAATATTTCATTGCAGTAATAGGATTCCAGTAAATCAACCTGTCGGGATAAATCTTGCTGCTGGGTACTCACTCTTGCATAGCCATAAATGTATTGAGGCATGACATAACCACCTTTCAAGTCAGATTGTATCACAAAAGGTAGTTTTAAATACATAGTTTTTGAATAAACTTTTGAAACTAATTATCTTGTCGTTATCAAAGAAAAAATAAGTTATTCCACGTTGTATCAAAAACATTCGTTTTTAATACAACACTTATTAGATAAAGTTAACAATTTATAAAATAATTCTGATACAATACAATTAAACAAACGAACCATTTTGCAGAATAACTGTTGGTTCTATAATGTTAAATAAAAGGGTTGATTTGCGTACGGTATACTAACTGTGTGTTACTATAAAAGAAAATTAAGACCTGCATTGAAGAACGAGATTGGCGTTTGATTGAAACATTGATTGAGATTCAGAAAACGAAACTTTTTACTGATACAAAGCAAGATCACGGGTTCTTCTAGCGGCTTTAAAAGAATGAATTTAGGGATTCCTAAAAAATTTTTGAAATGATATAGAAAAGCATCCGACTGGAATGATTATCCGTTAAAAACATCATAATAAAGGTGATTTAAAATGTTTCAATATGAATTTTTACTATCATATAAAAAAGCAAATGAAGGAGAACTTATAGGGAGATACCCTGATAGTAATTTCGTTAATCCACTTGTTAAACGAAAAAGGTTACAGGAACTCCAAAGAAAATATGAGCTGGAAGAGCCTTTTTCGGAAGAAGATACTATTTCGATCAATACATGGTATGTGGAAATAAACAAGCATTATTTTGAAGTACAAAAGGAATTGTTAAAATTGTTTACTGACGCTAGTAAACAAAAAAAGAAAAAAGAATTAAAGGAAACTCGCAAAAATCTTACTTCAACACAATTAGAAGCGATGAAGCTTATGAAAGAAGGGGATCTATTCTCGGAATTATTGGATATTGAAAATCCCTATGATGGAGCTAGATTTAGAGAAAACCTTCGATCACAAAAATATGAAGCAAATGAATTTATACATAGGATTCAAAGTCTTATAGATGGAGAAATAACCCAAATAGACAATAAGAGAATGCAAATTTTAAGTTTAACACTTTCTGTAGTGGCAATAATTATTGCTATTTTTAGTATGTAGTGGCAAAAAATGCGAAAATTGTACGGTAAGTTCAATAAAAAGAATACTTACCACAATTAGGAATTTTAAACGCGAGAAATCGGCCAGATGATCGAGCATATGTTAGGATCGTCTTACTCGGTAACGACGGTAAGCAACATCACAGATGCGATGATTGAAAACATTGAGGCCTGGCAACAACGTCCATTACAAAAGCGATATTCCGTTCTTTACCTCGACGGAACCTATCTGAAATTGCGTCGTGATGATGTCGCTAACGAAGTCGTCTACATCGTCATTGGTGTAATAGAAGAAGGATACCGTGAAATCCTAGGATTCTATGTGGGCGGCCAGGAAAGTGCTCTTGGCTGGAAAGATATCCTTTGTGATATTTACGAACGGGGAGCCAAAGAAGTGCTGCTTGGGGTGTTTGGCGGCCTCCCAGGATTAGAGGAAGCAATGAAGGAAATATATCCAAAAGCCGATGTTAACGTTGCGTCGTCCATAAAATTCGAAATGCCTTAAATACCGTACGTAAAAAGGATCAGACCGCCATTGCAGAAGATTTAAAACCTATTTATGAGGCAAGCACAAAGGAAGATGCTAAAAAGCAATTTAAGGCTTTTAATCTCGAAGTGCTTTTGACATTTCTGGATTATCCGTCTTCCATCCAACGTATCATTTACAAGACAACATCATAGGAGAGACCATGAGAGAAATCAAGAAAACGCACAAAGACGATGAACAGTTTGCCCAGCGAAAGGGCTACAGAAAAGGTGGTATATCTTCAGGTTACTGATTACAACCAAAGATGGGCAGAACGGAAACTGAGAGGATTCGCAAGTGCTTATCAGCAGCTGCAGGATATGTTCGAAAGTGGTACGGAAATGACCGGGGATGATTTAACCTAACTTTCAGACATCACCACCCCGGGTACCCGGGGTGGTGATGTCTGAAAATCCAATTCTATTCTGTAGGATATCCTATAAGATTTACACAAAATTATTGACACTACCTTTCCCCTAATAAAGATAATAAACTTTTAGGTTTGGTAAAGGAGTATACAACTGGTAATAAGGATTCTCATGATAATATTTCAATCATCATTTATTATATATTACTGCAATGGATAGTTGAAAAGTCTATTTAATTCAAAAATCGATCTTATTGAATAGAAGCAAAAAACGTTATTCTTGGGGCAAGCTATGATTGCAACCTGTACTTGGCAACTACACCACCAATCCTACCGCTCGGCAGATCCTGATCCTGCTCGCTACCGTTACTGTCATGAAGTGGTATGACCGTGATAATCAAAAATAGTACCGGGAAGTTCGATACGAAGATGAATTGAAAAAGGTGTTTAATCTGCTTCAATTTGACCCTGAAGCCTACGTTACCGTGTCAGAACACTATAGCCATACGCTTAAAGACCATTAATCCAACTTCGTTTATCTCGTCATGATGGGGTGTAAAAAAATTTAATATGTCTATTCAAGGTGCGGAATGTGAGATGCAAACAAGGTACAAAAAGTAATTAGGATAATTGTTGTTCCGCAAATTCCTTGTACAGATTATGAGTTTTTACGAGTTCGTCATGTGTCCCTTCTCCAGTTATATGGCCATCTTCTATAAAAATAATCTTATCTGCGTTTATAATTGTTGATAATCGGTGGGCGATTAAAAAGGTCGTTCTACCTTGCATTAGTTTTGTTAAAGCTTGTTGTACCATTCCTTCTGATTGGCTATCTAAACTTACAGTTGCCTCGTCCATCATTAGAATTTTTGGGTTTCTCAAGATTGCTCTTGCAATTGCAATTCGCTGTCGTTGCCCTCCTGATAGCTTAACCCCTCGCTCGCCAACCTCTGTATCGAGGCCTTTAGGAAAGTCAGATATAAATTGATCGGCAAAAGCCATCTTAGCAACTTCCCATAAACGTTCGTCATCAATATCTTTTTGATCTTCTAAACCGTAGCATAAATTCTCTCTTATCGAACCGAGAACCATAGGGCTATCCTGGGATACATAACCAATCTGTCTTCTCCAGGAATAAATGGATAATTCTTTAATAGAAATTTTTCCGATATATATCTCCCCTTTTGTTGGTCGATAAAATTGTTCAAGCAACCCGAACATAGTTGTTTTTCCACTTCCGCTAGGTCCAGCTAAAGCGACAACTGTTCCAGGAGTAACGTTGAAGCTCATTTTTCTTAATACAGGATTCTCTTCATTATAGAAAAAAGATACATTGTCAATATGAATTGGTTGGTTGGAGACATCCAGTTCTTTGTCACCATCACTGCTTTCTTCTTCAACATTTAAAATCTCAGTAATCCTCTCTGATGCACCTTGTGCTTTTTGTAGTTGGGTAAAAAATATTGCGAAAGAGGTAATGGGAAATATGATTTGAAATAAATAAAGCAGAAAGGCCACAAGAGTTCCAGTAGTCATCGAACCTTGAGTAACTCGAATTCCCCCATATCCTATAATAAAGACAATAACAACCATAATCACGAGATAAATGATCGGTGCAATTAAAGCAAAAATTCGACCTTCCTTCATGCCAAGCGACAATAAGTTATTAATACCTAGAATACCTTTTTTTTCTTCAGTTGTTTCAGCATTCGATGCTTTCATTAAGCGTATTTCACTTAGAGTTTGCTGAACAAGTCCTGTAAAATGAGCTGTTTCATCTTGTAAACTTCGTGAAATTTTTGACATTCTATGACCTAATGGCATAATAAACAAAGCAGTGAATGGAACTGCTATTAACATTAATACAGTCATTCTCCAATCCATTACTAACAATACACTGACAGCACCAACTACCGTGACAACTCCCCCAAAAAACTGGGGAAATTGTTGTGAAATTAAGTCTTTTACAATTCCTGTATCATTCACAACACGGCTCACAGTTTCACCACTCTTCGTTTTATCAAAATAAGAAACTGGTAATCGAACTAATTTTAACCACATTTTTTCACGTAAACTAGCAACGATTCGTTGTCCCACATATGTAAGTGCATATAACGATGTTCCTTCAAGTATGGCTTGTAACATAAAAACAAGAAAAATAATCCCGATAAGAATCCAATTAATCGATTCAACTGAGAAGCCATCAATTAATTCTCTTGTCAAAAGGGGTATTGATAACGAAACAACAGTTGTAATTAGACTTCCAACTAGTCCCAGGGTCAGCGCAATTTTTGGAATATTGGTTGAATATATAAGTTGTAGGAATTTATTTGTTTTTTTTTCACTATTTTTTTTCAATTCATTTTCCCCCTTTGAAAGAAATTACTTAATTTGTATCTCCCTTTTGATTAGTACATTCTTTCTAGATTTAATTCCAAATTTTTAGATGCAGTCTCAAAGGCATTAATCATTTTCTTACGATGGCAAACACTCTATCTTTGGATTCTGGGTTTTCAATTTTGCGATCTAAATCTCTTAATGTTGCAAAATAAACTGATGTAAACCCTGTCTGATAAAGAGAGCGCTCCACTTCACTAAGTGAAAAAATAGTGTTAGATATAGTCTCATCGTACTTAAAATAATGTTCTGTTGATGGTTCTTTAATGAATCCATAATAACGACAATACGCCTTATTCCATGTTGAATCGTAAAATGATTGAGCCATATTGAAATGATTTTCATCTTCACTCAATAAACCACCGTTAGGTTTTGACAGCCCTTGCTTTGTATTTAAGTCAAATATGAAATATCCATTTTCATCTAAGTGAGAGTAGGCATTCTTAAAAGTGTCGGACAGTAGAGTGAAATTGTCTAAATGGTTTAATGAGTCATACGTAGAGAGTATAATTGAATAACGATTGGCTAAACTGAAGTTTGTTACATCCCCATGTATGAAAGTTGCTTTTCCTGCTCGTATATAATTTGTGTTAATATTTTTTGCGTGTGAGAGCATATATTTTGATAGATCAATGCCGGTTACATGATATCCTTTTTTTAAAAAATAATAGGCCAAATGACCAGTACCACAGCATAAATCTAATAAATTTCGATTGTCTACTTTTTGCTCTAAAAAATTATATATAGTTGAAGAGATTCTCATTGGGAATTGGGTTAGATTATTCATATATATTTTTGACAAGTGATATCCGTAAGACATATTTTTAGCTCCCTTAAAGATGGTTAGACTACCCTTTTTAAGGGTAGTCTCTAAAATTAGTGCAGTAACATTAAGTTGTAGATGAGCATGTTGAACAAGACCCGCAACATGAACATGCACCATTTGTTGCTGAACCACTAGTAGCAGCAGTTTCTGGTAATGCTGTCGCTTCCTTGATTTCAACAAATTCTAATTCCTCTAAATCACTAAATAGTTCATCCACAATTTGACTTTCAGTTACCGTATTTGTTGAATCCGTCATAAGTTTTCACCTCCTTTCAAAGTTTAAAGAATTTAAATGATAGTATAACCATAATCCACGGCTATGTTCTGTCCTCTAATTCCATCGCTTTTATCAGAAAGCAGAAATTGGATAATATTGGCTACTTCCAGAGGTTTAACTAATTTTTCGTAAGGATTTCTTTCTAAGTATTTCTTTCCAGGGTATGTTGCGAAAAATTGTTCATTATAAGAATCTTGTATATAGCCAGGTGAGATAGCATTAATCTTAAGATTAATATTTGAATATTTAGTGAAATCAACCGTTAAGTTTTTAACAAGCTGGATAATTGCTGCTTTTGATGGGCCATATATGATTCTATCTTCATGACCGATACATCCGTTTTGAGAAGCGATACATACTATTGAGACTTTAAGAGAAAGTAAATCATAAAGTCTTTTTAAAACGTAAATAATTGAATTTACGTTAACGTCAATCACTTCGTTTATGGAATTTCTATGTAGTGAGAAAAAACTATCTTTGTTGGTAACCCCTGCTGCAAATACAATTCCATCAATAGATATTTTATTTTCTTTTATTTTGCAATATGCTGCATTGAGTTCTTCTTTATCAGTAATATCGCACTCGATATCTATAATGCCTGTTTCTTGGTTTTCTCGTTTAATTTGCTTATCTAAGCAAATTAAATTGTAATTACTATATAATATCCGTTGAATTTCTTTTCCTATTAGCCCCTCGGATCCAACAACCAGTATTCTCTTCATTTAATCCACCCTTAATAAATAGAGTTTATGTTTTTAACAATTATTTCTAATGTTTTTTCAAACTTTTTTAAATTGATATTGAAATGAGGGAAGAGTGAAATCCCTGATTTATATGTAAGATTCTCTCTATACGAGTAGTTAGCTACAAGTATTCCTTCTTGTGCTAATTTAGAATAAATAAAGTCTGAGTATTTTATATTATCTATTGGAATTGAGTAAAGTGCTCCTTTCCCAGATAATTTATAATCTGAAAAATAGGTATTAATTAAATAATCAATTTTCCTAATATTTTCTAAAAGTTGATTTTCATTTTTAATTAAGTAATCTAAAACTACTGTTGAAGATATAATTCCTAAAATATTGCCATTTTGGGTTGAAAAGTGGTCAATAAATGATCCGTCTAGTAGATTTGCAACTTCTTTGTTAATAACAACCGCTCCAAAGGGTAAGAGGCCGTTATTAATATTTTTGCTTAAAAGAACTATGTCTGGTTTATGGTTAAAGCGATTGAAATAAAATCGCTCACCAGTACGGAAGAAACCTGTAGCAACCTCATCAAAAATAGTGATAATTCCATATCTTTTACAAGTCTCTAAAAGTTCTTCAGTAAACTCCTCAGGGATAATGGTAGTCCCCGCTGACCCAAGTATGGGTTCGAATATGAAAGAACTTATGTGTGTATGTTCTTTTTCAATATAGTTAATAAGGTATTCAAATCGCTCTCTAGTTGTTGGCGGTGCGAAAAAAGAGACATTTTCTTTTCCGTTTAGGAATTTTTTGTTAACATCTGAGGCTATACCACTAACTGCCATTCCGCCAAAATACGTACCATGAAATCCGTTGGCATAAGCGACAGTTTTTTTATTAGGGAAAATAGAACTTGCCATTTTCAAAGCTAATTCAATTGTTTCTGACCCACTATTTGAATAAAAAATAGTTTTGAAAAAATTATCAGATTGGTTTATAAAACCTAGCAATTTTTTTGCATAATTCTGGTATAAGTCTGTAGTGAATTTTCTACTGTCGAGATAAAACATGCCTTTATTCAAATTTTTACTTATTTCTTCTTGGAAACCATTTAAAATTGCATTATTATAACCCAAACTTACATTCCATAATCCACTTCTTAAATCTAAATATTTTTTCCCATTTTTACTTATTAAATATTCATCTCGGGCATTAGTAATATTAATTAAATTTTGTGGGTTTTTGCTTTGATCCATAAAAACTGGAATATCATAATAATTTGTCATACTGTTCCCTTTCAATTTTCGACATAAATTTAAAAAAAGAATCTTTATATTGTTGTAATTTATTTGGAAAATAATTTTTAAGTTGTTTGGAGTCAAGATTTTCTTTTAAATAAAACTCTAAAAGTATAAGAAATTGTTTTGGAACCTCATACTTTATATTGTTTTTGTTATTTAGTATATAAAACTTCTCATCTGCTATGATTCCAATTAAGTTAAAGTATGTGTATGAATTCCATCTATCAGCATGAATTAAAATATTGTACGGCGTAATAAGATGTAATTTCCTTTTTGCTTTTAAATGTTTGGATACATTTATTAGGTAAGGAAATATTTGCTCTTCTGGATTGAAATTTTTCTTTTTAAAGTAACTATTAAAATTAATAATCTGTGAGTAAGTAGTATCTAAGCGTTTGGAGAGAAGGTCATTGTTTTGAAAATCACGATAAATTCTTTGATTGGAATAAAAAAGTCGATTATTTCTTGACATTTCAAGTAAAGAAAAATAATCAATTGGTATATTTAACCAAGTACGATTAACTTCTCCTTTTTCACGAAAATTAGCAACAGACAACATAATTTCTTCTTTACTTTCCTTTTTGTATTTATCAATGTATTTGTTTATTGTTTCTGTCGCACATTTAATAGGAAAGTAATTATCAATATCATTAGAATAATCTGTAAATATAATACTATTCATTGAACAGTTTTCAAATACAGTGCTGTGAATATATTCAAGAGAGTCTCTCGATGAAATATGTATATGCTTTATTAGGTTGTTACGATAATCGAATGGGTAATCGGCTGTAATTAATTGATGTATATCTTCCTCTAAAGTATAAGGAGATGAAAAAAATCCTAAGTTCTCACTAAGGTAATTTTGTATTTGAACCTGCAATTCATCTTCTAAGACATCTTTATTGCCAGCTATTAAGTTTGCTTGAAAATCAAAAATATGAAATATGGTTGTTGCAAATGAGTTAACAAAATTGACTATTTTATTAATTCTCTTACCATTACTAAAAATAATATATTCAGTTATTTCATGATATCGGAGATAATCGACGAAATCTAAGGGTGAATTAACATCAAAATTAAAATCATCTATGAATACATTATCATTTGGGCTTATGTTAATTTGAGAAGGAACAAAAGGTATAATTTTACCAATTTCATCTTCATAAATTATTATAATACTTTTCATTATTTAGCTCCTTTTCTATAAAAAAATATATGAATTATTACCAATTTATGTCTATTCAAAATATAACAGTTATGTTATGGTTTTGTAAACACCCAATTCAAATTTTTCCTAAAAATAAAACTAAAAAAGGTGGTAATATTTTGCCTATATCTATTTATAATTACGAAAAAACAAAACTTAATTTATTGCTAGATTTGGTGAAAAATTCTTCGATTAAAAATGGATTCAATGAGTTTTATTTTGATAGTGATTGGGAAAACGGTCCGAATATTTTTATTGTATATAAAGACAGTTATAGAGAATATCAAAAGATTCCCGAATTAAAAGAATGTGTTGATAATTACTTAGACTTTAATAAACTTGATCCTAGATATATTAAAAAAGAACAGATTAAGTACCTCAAACAACAGCAGAGATTAGCAAAACTTGAAGGAAGATCAGGAATAAAAGATAGCTCTATACGTAACCATGGTGAAGTCATTATAAGAAACCCTAAAAGTGGGGTTTATAATTCTGAATATCACTTAACTAAATTTAGTCATTATAGAAGAAAATTAAACCCGTTGCTTATTAATATACTTGAAGATTTTGTTGAAATGGATAGTCATGAGAAAGCTCACTTATTCTTATATAAGTTTCGTTTTATAGCCACTCTGTTTGAAGATGGGCCAGCGAATGGTTGTTTATCTTTTCTATCTCAAGCACAAGGGTTTTTATCTTCAGTAGAAAACTGGGGATACAAGACAAATTTTATAAATCAATTTGAAGAAAAACGAAAATCGATTTTTAAAGACAATGAAATAGTCGTTAATCCTTACGTAAAAAATAAGCTTTTAGAATGGGAATTAGCTTGGAAGGAAATTGCAGCAGATATGAATGAGAATTTTTCGTTAGATAACTATAAAGATGATTCTATGATTAGTATAGAGGAGCAGCTTTCCAGATTAAAAACTACGATTTCTCCATTAAAAAATAAATTTCATGGGGACTTAAAACGTATGGAAGATTTAGAAGGGTTCATTACTTCAAAAAAAATGATGGTATATCGGGACATTGTGAATCTATTCTATTTAAGCTTACCGTTATTCGAACAAAGTGTAATAAATAAGCAATTTTATGCGTATTCAGCAGTAAAATATTATGAAGAGTTACTACCAGATGAAATACAATATTCTTTTGAGGTGATTGAATGACGACGGTTAATCCGTTTATATTAAATCGGAAAAATCATTTATTAAAAGAAAAATTTCTAACAAATAATTTCAGGAAATATAATAATTTTGGGAACCTGATAAGCCATGAAAGTAAGCATCTTGAAGAACTAAAGTTAACAATATTGGAATTATTAAAAAAGGAGAAAAAAGAAAATTACAGTCATAGTTTATTGGATCTTGTGAGGGCTATAAAAAAAGGTAATATAAACAAAATTAGTTTTTTAATGAATGAAAATATCGATTCTTTAAACAATGAATTAAAAACTAATTTAAAAAAATATCTTCAATCCCAATTGAAGATCGATAAGCTCCATACAGAAATTGATAGAGATTATGAGGAGAGGTTATTTCATTCTAGATTTATAATGCAGCAACAACTATTAGATAATACCTATTTACAAAGAAGTCTTCTAATGATGAACCGCACCATATACTCTAAATTATATTCATATTTAATAACTCCCATAAACGATCATAAGAAAAAACAAAGAAAACTAGAAGATACTCTCTACAAATTTTTGACAAGGGCTGCTTTTAAGACAAGTCCTTTAGGTGAATTGACGAGTGTAGGAAGAGCTCAGCTACCGAACAAAGGGGAAAAAACAATTAGTGACAATAACTTTAAAAAGGAAGTTGCACTTAATTTTTCATTCCTTTACAGAATTACTTTCTTTTATTTAAATAATGCTAATCAGTTTATAACTGATATGTATTACGCTTTACCGCCTATGTCTTTTTTTGAGAAAAATGGTGTTCCTTATTTAGAGTTTGTTTCTCTAAGAGAAGATAGTAACGCAAATAAAATTTATTCTGCTTCAGAGGGAGTAATACAATTTAGAATCAATCACAATTTGAAAATGCTGTTTGAAGATAAATTAAATAAAAGCGAGTGGATACATTTTGAAGAAATTCATAAGGCAATCTCACAAAATATAAGTAAGGATAAGGTTGTTAAGATAATCCAAAAATATATTGAACTAGGACTGTTGACACCAGCTATTGATTTTGATGAAAGGAGCAGTGAACGACTCATAAATGATATTCGTATTAAGACAAAAAAATTTTTACCTGATGAAACTTATCAAGAATTAATATATTTTTTAGACACTGCTGAGAAATTAGTAAAACAATTATCAGAGGAGGAAACATTAGAAGGGAAAAATACAGGGATAGCAGAAATTGTAGAATTATTAAATAATATAGAAACCCAAACAGGATTAATTTTTTCTGCTTTAGATATTTTTTATGAAGATAGCTACACACCTGATGAGAAAATCAAAAACAATTTTATTGAAAAGCAGTTGAATCCATTAAGTAATTTACAATTATTCTCAATTATTTTTGATACAAAAATACGGACAAGATGTGAGTTAGGAGCTAGATTAAAAAAGGATAATGACAATAATTTATTAGAAATGGATAGTGATTTTTCATCAGAATTGTTTGATCTATCTAAAACAATGATAGATTATTGGGCAGACCCCACCTTTATTAATGATAAGGACATTATTTCAGAAGAAGTTAGAATACTTGATTCCCTTAAAAAAGACTTTATTAATGAACTAAATGATTATTTAAAACATCGTGATAGTGAAGAAATTAATATAAAAAAAGTATTAGAAAAATACCAAAATAAAATCCCAAGCAATATAAAGGATAGAGTCTCTTTAAATAGTAGTTTTTTTATTCAACTAGCTAAAGGTCGGCTAATTGTAAATAACATCTATGAAGGTAATGAGAGGTACCATGCAAGGTTTATGAATAACTATTTAGAATATTTAACAAAAGATGAAAACTATCAGCAGTTTCTAGAAGACCATTATAATAGAAATAATTTTTATGAAATTACAGATACTTTTGGTTTTAATGGAAATGTAAAAATTCATAGATTAAAAAATGAATGTTATATGCAAGGGGCTGGAAGGAGGCGTTTTTCAAAAGGAGAACAGGACAATTTAGTTAAATTTGAAGACTTCAAAGTGAAATTAGAACATGATACAAACATGGTAAAGTTTGTGGATAAGAATGACCAAGAATCTAACATTTGTTTCAGGGGTTCACTTACTCCGATGTATATGCCTAGTTATGTGGCTACCATACAACACATTTTCAATTCCGGAGAAATGTTTTATAAGATATCAGATTTTGTCAATCAACAAATCATACCAAGGCTAACTTATGATCAAATTATATTAACAAGAAAACGGTATAGATTTGATTTATTTGTTAGTTCACTTGATGAAAAGTCGACAGAACAGGATATAGAATATTTTCATAAGATAAATATAATTTTTAATAAAATTGATTTACCAAATCAATTTTTTGTCGTAATCAATAAAGCTATAGATACGGAGGATGAGACTTGGTATAATTTCAAACCTTTTTTTGTTAATCTCCTTGATCCGATATCAGTCAAAGTGTTTCGTAAATTTTTAAATAATCTTAGAGCCAGTGATCATACTATATTTTTTTTAGAAGAGTATTTAAGTAATGATGACGAGACGGCTGAAGAATATAATTTTGAAATTTATCAGGATGGTGAAAAAGTATGAAAGGTGCACTCGTTTTTAATAGAGAGATTACGATGGTTTATAAAGAAAAGGATAAAGTTGAAATAACTAACTACTTTAAGAAGATAACTATAAGACTTAATGATGAAGAATACGCTATTCTTGTCAATATATTAAATTATGAAGGAGAAGTATTAGTTTATGACTTAACATCAAAAGTGCAGGGGGATCAAAAAACAAAATTAAAATTACTAAAATTATTGATTGATATCGGTTCATTCTTTATTTATGAGGAAGAACGTAGTTTAGTTGAATTTCAAGAGAAAGAGTGGTTTTTAACTGTAGTACAGTATCTCCCTCAGAATAATGATATTTACGAAGTATGTAATCTGCTTTACAATGTCAAATTAAGAATTAGTGGTAAAGTTGAAAATTTACTTCCTGGTTTGGTGGATCAGTTTGAAAAACACGATATAATGGTTAATTCTATAAATACAGATGAGGTCGAAAACGATTGGTTAATTTGTTTACCGAATGAAATAAAACAAAGAAATTGTGTAGAGTTGGATTTGGAATCAGATCGTATTGTTGGTGCGAAAGTATCCTTGAACAAAAGAATAGGTGAAGAAGAACTGTTAGAAGTAAAGCAGAAAAGTAATTATTTTGTTGCTGATTCTCTATTGGTAAAAATCAGTCCAATCTATATTGTATTGTATACATTAAAAGTAATGGGAGGGTTCGGGAAAGATTACTTTTCTATAAATTATCAAGGGAAATTTTACGAGTATAATTTAAATACTCTAGATATAACGGAAACAGTACCAGAAACATACGAAGTAGCAACAGCTGACATTGCAAAAGACAAAACGTTATTAGACTCGATTAAAGAACTTGAAGAGGACATTAATACAAAGGGCTTCCCAATTGAACCATTAGGATTAAACAATAATGTGTTCTCTAACTTGTACCATCTAGGTTATTCTGTGTATGGGTTGAAATCAAATGATCAAGAAGATGCTTTTTTGTTTGCAGGTTTAGATTATGAAGCAACTGTAATAGAGGGTATAAGCAGAGGGATTAAAAAGATATTAATGGAACGATCTAATTCACAATGGTTGGTTTCAACACCAGAAAGCTATTTATTCAATAAGAACATATTGTTATTAGAGAATATTGATGAAGCGGTTGAATATTATAGGGTTTATTCTATACCTAAAGGCAAGGACGGGTTATTTGAAAGTTCGAATATTTTGAAAAACAATGTGGAGTTTTTCGTGAAAAAATATTTGGAATCAGAGAGTTATCAAGTATTTTTAGGCGTGGATACACCAACAGGTATGGAATACTATACGAATCACATAAGAACCTTTAAACCCATAAAAATGATGAATGAATTAAATGTAAATTATTTACTACTTAATTTAAACCAAGACAAGGATTTTTTCGGAGTTTTGGATAAAGTTAAAATAAATGAACCTATAAAACAAAAGATAAGTTATCAAACATTGCAGCAGTGTTATATAAATATAGATCAGAAAAATGAAGAAATTTTAAAGTTACTTTCTGCAAACAGAATATTTTATACGGAAAAACCGTGGAAATATGAAAAGAAGATGGCTAATTCAAAATTAATTATACGTAGAATAGAGGTGGATGGAAATTAATAACATAGCAACGTACAAACATAATGAATATATTTTTATTGCGTATGAGCAACATGAACGTGGGTGTATCACATGCATCAAAAAGAGAATAAAGGCAAAGAAAAATCCTGCATTCATCAAATTTTTAAATACTACAACTTTTGACAAACACTTAATTAATATATTAAAAGATGAAATAAGATCATATGATGGACAGTATTATTTCGTTTTGAATTTAATGACAAAAGAGTGTAAGAAAGTGAGGATGTATAAATATCCTCAATGTGAAGGGTGTAGTGAGGAAGATACAATTATAAAGAATGAACAATTTAGAATAATTGATTCAAAAGCGAAGATGTTATATGGTATTCGTTCTAAATCTCTAAATACCGTTATAAAGAAGATAGAAGAAAACCTTGATAGTTTCGTAAATTCTGATTTTGGTTTATTTGACAAGGTTACAAGAAGTATATCTGATAGTATGCCCTTACTAAGTACAGAATTTTTTATAGGAGATCGAATTATTGATGCTCATGGCAGGACAGATACATTTAAAGGTTCTTATTATACAGCATTATTAGAAGGTTTAGAACGACTTCAAGGGGCTATTCCGAATTTTACTAGTTGTTTTTATAATAGTGAGGAGGAACTTATGAACCATAATGAGGATTATATCCCCCTCAGTACTTTTATACATTTTTCTGAGGAACAGTATGCAAATTCAGATTTTCCTTACAAGCCATATAAAATTTCTGATAGGATCTTTTGGAAATATGCTTATTCCATAAAAAGAAAAAAATACATACTAGTTCCCGAGCAAATAATATATTTTGCTCTTGATAGTTACCCTGATGTAAAGAAAAAGTCTTTTCTGGGTTCAAGTTCAAATGGGGTTGCTTTAGGTGCAAATTATTATGAAGCAGCAATAACTGGATTATTTGAAATAATTGAAAGAGACTCATTTTTTGTTTATTGGTTTTCAAAGTCTTCTCCAGAAAGACTTACTGATGTTCAAGGTTTAGGAGACCAAAATATTAATATGATGATTAATTATTTGTGGTTTTTTGGTTACAAAACACATATCTTTGATATAACACTTGAAAGCCAGGTTCCTTCATACTGGGTATTATTAGAACGTCAAAATTCAGACGATTATAAATTAGCTTTTTATACAGCTGCCGGATCGAACATAGACCCAATTAAAGCAATTGAATCCGCATTAGTGGAAGCTTCCACTTCTATTAGAGCATTTTTACGTTTTAAAGATACACGTTATGAGAGCAAAAATATAAAGGATTTTCTTAAAGACTACTCCAATGTTAGAAACCTTGAAGATCATTTATTCTTATACTCTTCTATTCATATGAAAAAAGCATTAGCATTTGCTCTTGAGACTCCTCATAGTATTAAAGCAGAAGATTCTATAAAAAAACGGTCTGTTTTATTGAGGAAAAGGAACTTAACTCAAATGGAATTTTTTGAAGAAATCACAAATGATATAATGGAATTTCATGATGATATATTAATTGTAAATTTAACAAATCGCTCGCTACAAGATTTAGATTTAAATTGTGTTAAGGTTGTGATACCTACTATGCAGGATATTAGTTTTGGTTATATTCTTCAAAATGTTAATAGTACGAGAATCTCAGATGGAGTGAGGATAAACGAATTAAAAGGAAGTGAGGAAGTTGTCAATCATGAACCACACCCTTTCCCATAACACAGTTAAAGAATTGGAAGAAAGTTACTATAAACATTATTCCGAAGAAAGATATATTTCTAATAATGAAAATCATATTGTTACAGTAACTTCGTTCTCCAAAGAATATATAGTAGCTAAAAATAGAAAAGAATATGATCAATCATGGAAGGAGAATGTATTTTTAAATAGTATTATTAATCATTCTCTTAGAATTAGAAGATTTGATTTACTAAGTAATTATAACGATCATAACAATTCTCCTTCCGCCAGAAGTTTTCATTCAACCAGGTTAGTTTTCATCATTAACGGATATGCATATTATTATGCGATGTACACGGATCAATTCCTGCTAATATCATCAAAAAAAATGAGTACGGAGGTTTTTGATGAGAAAAAAACTTACTTAATAGGAGTAAGTGATATACTTAATCTATCTCGATTGTACAATGAATTCTCCTTATATATTAGCATGTTAGACTCGGGTCATTTATTGTATAACATTAAAAATGAGTTAGGCAACTATCGTTTAAATTATTATCAATATACAAAATTTAATAGCCAAGAATTTTATTCTCATGTAAATCTTGATAAAAGGTATTCCTACGTCTCTTTTGCTTTAGAAATTGAAATGGACCTATCAGAAGTAATAAATGTTGATAATAGTTTACTTGGGTATGATAAAAGGTTAGATATCTCCCTCGATGAACTTTGTGCAGCCCCCCATTTACGTCCTTTAATCGATTGTTACAACAATGAAAAAGAAATCCAGAAAGTCGAGAAGTTTAGCGAGGGATTCTACAGTATTCCTTTTATTAACGTTGAAAAAAGAAACTCAGCACATACAATTGTTGGAAACTATAATAAAGGAGATTTATTTGAGAAAGTGAAACCAGATAAAATCTTGTCATTAATTAAAACAAATAAAAAATTTTTTAATAATAAGGATATACAATTGATGATTTTGAAAAAAGAGAGTGAAGGGACTATTGCCTGGTTTGAGAACGGAAATCATTACAAAGTAGATATTAACTATAGTTATTTAATGTATGATAACCGTAATATCTTTGATATGAATTCCTATAATACAGTCGTTATTGGATATTCAACCAAAGATATGATTTCAAATTTTGGTTTGCGTAACCATATTACTTCTTTTGGTGAGGTGATGCAATTCATTGGAATTTATATTAATAGATTTCAGTATTCCTTTAGACCAATGAAAAATCATAATGACTCATATATAAAAGATAAACTAAATCTTCAGACAGAATGTACGATCAATTATATGGGCGTAGTATGTAACGCACCAACTCAACAAGTAAGTTATTACATGTAATGGGGGAAGGCAAATGTGGTATTCACTTCACGGCTATATTCATGACTATAAAGCATTGGATGTTTATTTAAAACATGATTTTGAGCAATTTATTAAACAAACTAAACTAGAGAAGTTTTTTTTTATTCGTTATTGGTTAGGAGGTCCACATGTTAGGTTAAGATTCAAATGTAAAGAGGAAAACTACAAAATTATTAAGGAGTGTTTTGCTGACTCTATCAGAGAGTTTCTTAAATATTATGAAGTTAATCTTGTAGATAAATATAGTTTTTATGACAACATTTCTATTGGTATGGAGGGAGTTCATCACACTTATTGGTGCAAACATGGATCGGTAGTAGAAATTGATTACAATCCTGAATATGATCGATATGGAGGAAGAGATTCCATGTCTGACTCTGAAGATGTTTTTTGTGAGAGTAGTAAAATGGCGTTGAAATTAAACAAATTAGATTTTACTAAAAGAATAATCTTAGGGTTTGATCTAATCTATTTATCCTTTGAACGTTTGGACAATAGAAAAACAGCGATAGAGAATTATAGAGATTTTTGGAGGAATTATGCAGTAAATAGCAATATTAAGAAAGATCAGTCTTTTCGACTAAAATACTATACAAAACGGTTAAATGAACTAAGGGTTACAAGTTTAAGAAATAATAAATTGTATTCTGAGTATATTAATAGTTTAGAGGAGAATGGGATATTTAATGAATATTCTTTGCTAATGTCTCATGTCCACATGACTAATAACCGATTAGGTATAAGTCCTTCTTTAGAGTACGAGCTTGCAGATAATTTACTGTCGGTTATAGTAAGTCAGTGAAAAATAAAAGTGTAAACGATTAATTTAGTACATGTGGAAACTAGTTTGAAGTAGAAATATCTACTCACCATTTATATATGATAATATAAGCGAAGTTTCTAATTTAGGAGGTAGTCAATGTTAAGTATTAATGGGGTAAATAAGTTTTATGGAGATACTAAAGTGCTGGACAATATTGAATTTGAAGTAGAGAAAGGTTCAATATTCGCAATTTTAGGCCATAATGGGGCAGGCAAATCAACATTAATTAATTGCATAATGAACTTAACAAAGTACGAAGGTGAAATTAAATATCCATTCGATAAAAATCATTTATATAAAAAAGTGGGGCTTCAAATGCAGTCCTCTTCTTTTGAAGAAGGGGCAAAAGTAAAAGAAATATGTCAACTTTATAAGAACATATTGAAAACAGACGTAAATATTGAAGCATTGTTGAAGGAATTTGATTTAATTGAATTTAAAAATAATAATGTAACTAAGTTATCTGGAGGAGAGAAACAGAAGCTTTCAATTTTATTAACACTGATCGGAAAACCTGAAATAATCATTTTTGATGAAATTACAACAGGATTAGATGTTATCGCTAGAAGAAAAATATGGAGTATAATAAAGAAAATAAATTCAGAAAGAGAAATAACAGTTATACTTACAAGCCATTTTCTAGAAGAAATAGAGTATTTAGCTGATTATGTCCTCATTATTGAAAAAGGGACAAAGAAGATTGAAGGTTCTGTAAAAGAAATCATCAATAATACGTTTGGTCAGAAGAAAATTGTAAGTTTCACACTAGATGATATAAATGTAAAGGAACTCAGTGAAGAATTTAATATAAGTAATTTGGGAGAAGGTAGATATACAATTGAGTTTTCCCCTGTTAATGAAGCCTATGTTTTAAAGGAGCTCTCAATATTAGGGGCGGAAGATATATTAATGAAAAATCATACCTTTGAAGATGCATTTTTGAAAAATTTAGGTTATGTTATTGATCAGAAAGGGGAGACCCTATATGTCTAATCTTACTACATTTTCTTTTTTTCAACTTAAACTCCTTATGAGAGGTTATAAGGATACAGCTATAGGTTTTTTCTTGCCTGTGGCAATGTTTATTATATTCAGTAATGTATTTGCGGGCGAAATAATAGAAGAAACAGGTTTTAGTTTAGTAGACTATTTATTGCCTGCATTTATATTAATCATTATTATCAATGCAGTGATTGTCATTTATGGACAATACTATTCAGTTTATAAAGAACAAGGCAATTTATTGAAGTATCGTTTACTTGGCTTAGACCACTTCACAATTTCTATAGGTATTTTATTACCTACTCTTATCTTTCAATTTGTGGCTATTATGCTACTAGTGATAACTGCAATTATAACATCGGATGTGCCAATTCCGATTGATAATATACTTTCAGTTGTCACGGTAATCGGTTTAGTTAATTTATTCCAATATTCTTTAGCTGCGATTATTTTCACAGTAACTTCAAAGAGTGCTGGTTACCAGTCTGTTGCGCTTTTGTTTTTTTTCTATCAGATGTTTCTCGGAGGGCTAACATTTCCTCCAGAGATGTTTCCTGATTCTTTGGAAACAATTGTAGAGTTTTTAAATCCAATTTACTACGCTTTAATTGCATTTAGAGGAGTATGGACTGAAGGAGAACCGATATATGTGTATTATCAAGAGTTAAGTATAATTGTTATTGTAACAATTGTACTATTGTTAATTGGATATATTTTAACGAAGAAAAAACGTGTCATAGAATAAAAAGAAAAACCTGCTTGATAGTTTGGTAAAGTCTGTCGTGAGGAACTTTAAGTTTTTTAAGGTACTTTTGAGTCTAGTAATTTCACTAAATAGGAAAAACCGTTTCTTACCAGTAGACTGACAAATTGACACTTTTTAATAAAATAATGGAAAGGTTGAGTATATGCGTTCACTTCTCCGCAATATAATTGTGGTCGGACTTATTTGCGTGGCTTTATACATTATTATAGAATTGATTAGAAATAATAGTCTTTCATTATTGACTATGTTGAGTGTATTTATGGGCGTAGCATTATTTATGATTGTTTGTCGTTCATTATATAAAGCAAATTCAAACCCAAACAAAAATGACTAGTGAAACATTTCAAAAGTCCTTTCCCGGCTAAGTTGTCTGCGGGTAAACATTTTTCAGGAAAGGCAAATGTTTGAGTTAAAAAGGTAACCAATTCTACTTGTTGGCGAACAAAACATATTATTTTGAATATATCGTTTGTCTTTAGTACCTAAAAAAGACATACCCCTCATATTTGTCACAAGATTATTTTAAAAATTCGAGTTGTCCATATTTAACTGCTGACCATCCAACCTACCAGGAAGCCAGGGCAAAGGCGAAATCATTTGTCAGTAACGTGACCATTTCATCCATGGTCCCTCTGAAGGGTGTGGATTCCCATTTTCCACGGTGGTCAGCCATGCCAAGTTGGTAGTACTGGGCCGTAACCTTTGTCAATCTCGCCCGGTTTACTTTTTCGTCGTCTTCCACCGAATAAATGACGAGATGGTTCCCGTGTTTACGGACGTTCAGGTGGGTGAATCCTTTCCGTTCCAGGATACCTTCCAGCACATCTTTTTCCGTTGGATCGATTTTCATGTTATGCAGCCTCCTTAGGTTCATGTTGCATCGGATAGCCGCCGAATGTCCAGTTAAACGGATGGGCTTCTTCCTGATTCCATTGATCAATGAAAGCCAGTACAGCTTCTTTTAATGCCTCTGCGGAACAGAAACTGCTCCATTTCAGACAGCGTTTATGCAGGATGGCGAAAAAGATCTCCACCTGGTTGACCCAGGAGGCATGAATAGGCGTATAGTGGAAAGAAAATCGGTTATTATGTTTTTCGTTAAACCTACTCCATCTCTGGGATGGGCCATCCTTATGAATGTTTAAATTATCCCAAATGATGATGACGTTTTGATCGGGATAGGCACAGGCCAGTTTCTCCATAAATGCCAGCAGGTCATCAGCCTTACGGGTAGGACGTACCTGAGCGACAACCTTGCCAGTGTTAATCTCGAACCCGGCAATCAGCGATTCTGTGCCATGACGTATATATTCATGCTCATAACGTCCTGATTTGCCCGGCAATGCGGGCTGGGGTTCCATTTTACGTTCCAGGGCCTGCATGCCGGTTTTTTCATCAACGGAAATGACCACGGCATCTTTTGGCGGATCAAGATAAAGCGATACGACATCATTCACTTTTTCGCGGAACCTCGGATCTTTACTGTGTAGCCACATCTCATAACTTTGCGGGTGGAGATCGTTACGTTTTAGCGTACGTTGGACGCTCGAACGACTCATGACTGGACCCTGTGCGTTATGCGCTGCTGCTTCAGAGAGAATATCCAGGTTCCAATGAGTGTGAGTCGAATAACCATAATTCCATGGCTGGTCACAGGCTATCGCAATGACTTCACATCGCTGCTGAACGTTAAACTTGGCAGGAGCACCGGATCGGTAACGGTCGTAAAGTCCGCCTTCCCGGTTTTCCGCATAACGATTGCGCCATTTTTTAACGGTTTTTACCGAGATGTCCAGATTTTCCGCAACTTGATATTCTGTTTGATTTTCCTGGGTTAATTGCCAGATGATTGTTGTAAAGACTCACTTTATTCGATCCAAAACAGGCTTACTTTATTCAAAATCCTCCAGTGTAATTTCTGTACTTTCCTGAAGTAATATGCTAAATTTTTTGCATATTATAAGGGGGAGTTTTTTTATGATTCTTGTACACGATTTTGGAATTGATCTTGAGGAATATAATGAACGAGGATTAGATAACGATTTCCCGGTATTTAATCGATGTCCCGATTGCAACTGTATAGCTCAAGGAAATCTGCATCGGAACGGTTTCTACTGGCGATATGGCATTAATGAGGATGAAGCATTTCATATCCCTATATGTCGATTTAGCTCTTAGCTTGCAAGGTTAATATCTCTATTCTCCCAAGCTTTTTAATTCCTTATTTCCAACATACAATCCATACGATTGTTGGGAGAGTGCGTGAATTTCTGGAGGAGAAAAAAGTACATGGTTACCGCCAACAACTGGCTCAGTATTTAAAGCGTTTTTGTGAGCGCCTTCACTGGATTCATAGCTTTTTCATGGATTTAGGCTATCAACTCGGGTTGTCGAAAGACATCAAAAAAGAAGCCCTAAAATATGTGAAAATAATCCAGGATTTAGGCGAATCCACCTTCTTTCGAAGGAGCTGTGGTCACTTATCATCATATTTTATGGGCAAATTAATTGTACCATATTTGAGGCGCGATTTGGGGCGTGTCAAAATAAATTGTTATCCCACATAAATCTTCCTATGAATCTTTTGCCGAAAAAAGTAGAATGAAAGCAATGGATAACCGGTTGTCCTTCTATCAAAAGGAGGAAAATTTCATGAATGAAAAAACACGGGAGGAAATTGCTTTATTTCGCTATGGGTTGATTGCCCCACTGTTGAACGGACATATGGAGGCAAAAGAATACTTTCAAGAATTGGAGGGGAAAATTCATCAGGTTCCTTATTATGGAGAACGGAAGGTTGCAGCTAAAACAATGCAAGAATGGCTTCTTCATTATCGAAGGACGGGATTTGATGCATTGAAACAAAAGACGTTCAGATCGAGGAATTCCCAGGAGATTTGTCCTGGATGATAGGATCATATTTTAGAAATAAGAAAGAATTTCTCACATGCCGGTCAGCGTGTTCTACGAACAGCTGATTAAACAGGGGGAGATACAAGAACATGAGGTCTCCTATGCCACTATCAATCGATTATTGAAAAAGCACAGTATGGCCGGCAGGAATCATATAAGCTTTCACTCAGAAAAAGAACGAAAACGTTTTGCCTACGATAAGGTTAATGTATTGTGGCAGGCGGATTTATCACATGGTCCATATATATCGATAAATGGCAAAATGAAGAAAACCTTTTTGATTGCCTATATTGATGACTGTTCAAGGCTTGTTCCTTACGCACAGTTTTTTACTTCGGAGAAGTTTGATGGGTTGCGGGAGGTCACAAGGGAAGCATTGATACGGCGTGGAAAACCAAGCATTATTTACGCAGATAACGGTAAAATTTATCGTTCAGAAACGCTTCAACATGCATGTGCCCAATTGGGAATAACGTTGGCCCATACGCAACCATACAATCCCAAAGCAAAGGGTTATGTATAGTAAATGATAATGTAAAGTAAATCTTTTCTTTGCAGTCAAAGCAGGGTATTATGCTAAAATACTTTACATTATCATTTGTTCTTATTTATTGAAGCTGTTCAGCCACGTCAATAGGTTCTCATTTTCTTGCCACTCAGGTTCATCAGAAAGGTGTTACATCAGTATATATGCCTTTCTTATTGCTTCTCTTTTTGTTTTGAAATCTGTCTTGGCATAAATTTCTGTTACCTGTACAGAACTATGACCAAGAATATCTCTTATATATACAAGATTTACACCGGCTTGAAGTAGGTGCATTGCTTTTGAGTGTCTGAGACAATGGCAGGTAAACACTTCCGGAATCAATGTTTTATTTTCTTCCCGAGCTAAATTTTTGTATTTGGCTAATACATAATTTACCCCGGCTTCTGTCAGTTTTCCTCCTTCTGTTATTGAAACAAAAGGATATAAATCGAAGAATTTTTAAAAGGTCTTGTTCTTCATATATCGCTCAGTATTTGTACCGTTGGTCCATTAAAGGTACAAATCCTGGCTTTGTTTCCTTTGGCCAATCAATTTAATAGTATAGGTTTATCGAGCCGGAACCATGATGTGTTAGTCTATTATTTCCTGAACCCTGGCACCCGTTTCATACATGAGTGTTTAATAAAGTTAAATCGCGGCGTCCAGCCGTTGTTTTCTATATTTGGCATTTTAAACAGTAACTCTACCCCGTTAGAGTTAGATAGTTTATGGTTTTCTTTTTGTCTTTTTGACTGGAATAGAGAGGACTTTCTGCCATTCCAATAAATTATCCGGATTCCTCGTATTGGAGATATTTAAAAAAGAATGATTGCTGCCAATCGCAACATTTCTCGTTGCTGTGCTGCATCTACGCATTTTTTCCATCCAATCTAAATATTCCACCACTATATTTTTGGTTACCATATTCAAGGTCAAATTATCCGCAGGAATGTTCTTTTCATCGCTTAGGAAACGAAGAAAAAGAATAAACGTATCTCTATAGGAGGCAATGGTGTTTTTGCTTGCTCCAGCTTCGCCTGGAAGATATTTTGTGAGAAACCTTGTAAGATAATAGGAAAAATCAGTAGGTTTCATTCTGACTTCACCTCCGGAAATAAGTATGAACACAGATTATTTACATCTTGAATTAATTCCGGATACATATCCGAGGTTAATCTGACATACTTGTCCGTAGCTTCCAATGAATTGTGACCCAAATATTTAGACAGAATTGGGAGAGAATAGTATAGATCCAGTCCCTTACGGGACATTTCTGCCAATGAATGCACACTAAATGAATGTCGAAAAAAATCCAAACGTTTGGATTTTTTTCGTTATCCAAACTTAAATAAAATCCAAACCTTTTCAAAGATACTTGATATCTAAGCGTTTTAATGAAAAAAGGTTTGGATTTTTTCTTTACTTTTTCATTGACTTAACACCACAGAATTCGGCCAGTCCGTCTTTTGTGTTTTTCCATTTCTTTGATACCTTTTTGTCATTCTCATCTTCTAGTGTTGCAAGGGCTTTTAATTCCTGCTCTATGGTAATGTCTAGATATACCATTGTGGTCTGTAACTGTTCATGCCCTAACATAAATGAAATCTGTACAATATTCATACCATCTTCCAACCAGTGGGAGGCCTTGGCGTGCCTCAGCTGATGAGCATGGAGATCTCGTGGAACTTCAGCACATATTTCGTGTGCGTCACTAGCATGTTTTTTTAGTTGCTTGTTTACTGCAGTCTGACTCATTTTTCCTTGTAATCCGGTATTCCTTGAATAAAAAACATAAGCTTCCGGATTTGGAGTTTTACCATGGAATTCTTTCAGGTATCCCTTTAAATGTGCAACTGCCTTAGGAAGAAGATACATAGTTCTTATTTTGCTTCCCTTTCCGATGATGGTGACATTCGGCTTTTCCACGTCTAAACGCAGGTGTTCTATTTTTAAAGACAGTATTTCATCGATTCTGGCGGCAGTGCTATATATGATAATCATAAGTGCCAAGTCTCTTCGACCCGCTTTTGTGGATAAATCCGGAACGGATAACAATACCTGTACTGCTTTTTTGCTCATCCCTTTTACTTTTTTGCGTACTTCCTTTTTCCGTGGAATTCTTGTTGCATCCTCAAAAAGATACAGCATGGAGATTTCCCTGCTCCCCAGATATTTTAGAAACGCTCTTAAGGATGCCAAACGGTTATTACAAGTTTCCGGACTGCAGCCACGATGTTCCATCAACCATAGTAGCCATTCCTCGATGATTGTTCTTTTGAAACATCCACCAAACAGATTTTCTGGACGGATCCCTTTTTCTGTCTCCAGAAAACCAATATATAAGGTCAGTGCATACTGATAGGATTTTAATGTATGGTTGCTTCGGATTTTCTGGGAAGGAACGTATTCATTCAAAAAGGCATGGATATGGCGTGCGATTATAATGGATTCATTCGTCGCTTTCTTCATAATCCACCTCCGGAACAATGCTGTCGAAATCCATCCCTGTTTTTTCTTCCAAGATGTTAGCCATTCCCGGAACAAGGGAATAATAATACTTTGTGCTTTCCAGTGTACTGTGTCCCATGCTTTTGCTAAGATAAAGCAGTTTTGCATCAAATCCAAAGCCTTCATCTGTCCAGCGGTTAATGTTTTCTATGGCATAATGGTGTCTGAGTTCATATGCAGTAGCATGAGAGCTGTTATATTTATTCCATAATTCCCGGAAGTTTGTCTGTACCCATTTCCTCGTATGGAAAGTGTCGCCCCTAGCAGGGAAAAAATAATCCCTATGAGGGTACTGCTTCCGTATTGCTGTATCATATCTTTTCAAAAGTTCAAGCATGGAGTCGTGCAGCACTACATAATGTTGGGCATGTCCTTTGGAATAACCGATGTTCAGAATCCCATGGCGTAAGTCGACATCCTCAACCCTTAGCATTCTGGCCTCATTTGTTCGTATTCCACTACTGTAAAGAAGGCGAAAGAATACAGGGATCGTTATCTTCCTGGAACGCTGTTCGGGTGTGTACGATACGGAAGGCAGGCTGTCACAGGCGCGAAAAAAATTCTCCAGTTCAGTATCTGTAAAAGAATGGGGAATATAAGTGCGCCGTTCTTTCCTTGGAATTTCAGGTATCATAACGTCTGTTTTTCCGCGCTTTCTCAAGTATCGTATAAAACTTACAACAACATAGATTCTTGATCTGCATGAATTGTTGGTTTCTGTGTCACGCTTATGGCACCATTCATCCACCATTTCCTGAGACAGAAGTGCAGCTTTCGGATACTGTTTTTTGCAATACCGGTCAAACAGGACGAGGTTTGGTTCATAAGAGGCCTCATTCCAATGTCTGGATGCTTTTTGGTAAGAAACATATGCCTGCATGAGCGGTGCAAGAAAAGAAGTGAACCTATTCATGAGAGAACACCTCCTCTGGCACAGGGAAACACTCTATGTCGATAGAGCATTCTTTCAGATGCGGAAAATCCGCACTTAAATATGCCTCAAGGGAATCCGGTGAAGTGTGACCAAGCGTTCTGCTGATGACAGGCTGGGGGATTCCATTTCCCAATAGGGCAGTGGCAAGGTGATGGCGGAAAATATGAAATCCCTTTCGGTCTCCTTTGGACTGCCGAATGCCTGCAGCTTTCATGATCCGGACTGCCACGTTGCCAATGCTTCTGTGCTGCAGTCTGTCGTACGGTTTATGTTGTGAAAGAAAAAGATACCTACTTTCTGTGTGAGGGCGTTCTGATGTCAGATAGGCATATATAGCATTTCCGACAACCGCCGTTAAAGGAAGTTCAAGAAGGAACTCCGTTTTCTGCTGTTTGATACAAATTAAATCCCTGTCCCAGTCAATGTCGCCAAGTTTCAATCCTGCAATATCGCAGCCACGTAGTCCTGTATAAAGTGCAAGTATACCGATAGCTTTATCGCAGAGTGTAAGCGAATTTCCAGCATTTACGAGTGCTTCCTTAACTTTCTGGATTTCTTCTGACGTTAGATACTGTATATTTTTTCTGGTTTCTCTTAAGACGGGAAGAAAAACCAAGATCCGGTGGCAGGTTTCTGGATGATAAGGAATACACGCCTTAAACACGGCTGAGACGTTTTTCTTATATGAGTAGCTCCTACGGAGCTTCCCATCTGATGACATGAATACAGCAAGCACGGCTTCTTCCGTAATACTATCCAAACTGTCCATGCCACTCTGCTGAAGAGCTAATAAAAATGTAGATGCATTGTGGGATTCCGTATAAATGGTTGAAGCTTTCTTGCCCCGCTTTCTTTCAATCTCACAATAACAATCAATGATAGATTTGAATTCTAGTGACAACAACGGATAAGCACCTTTTTTGAAAAGCTGATGTCTGCGCCTTCCGTCCGGGTATTTACCATGAACATCAAACTGTTCAATAGCCCCAATAATAGTCCGTATTTCACGGAGATAATCAGGGGAGTTTGATATTTTGGTGTAATCCAGATATACATCTGTATAGCATGACCATCCCTCTGAATCCACAGCCGACAGGATTTTTTCAATCTCCCGTTTGAACCTGTCAACGTATGTTTTTGAGTAACCGTTTGTTTCCATGTAGGAAATGAGTTTGGGATAATTATTCCGCAGGTTTTGTACATTCATTTGTATGACCTCCTATTCATTTGATAAGTAAATCATACAATAAAAGAATAAAATCCAAACCTTTTTTTAATTAAATTTCTGAAGTATCGGCTTTTTATTAAAAAGGTTTGGATTTTATTTAAGTTTGGATAACTAAGGTCATGTACCCGTGGTCCCAAACCTTTCCCACCATGCGAGATACCGGCTTCCCAGAGAATTTTACGAAACCATCTATATACTGTGTCCGGGGCGTAACGGTTACCATTCAACTGTATAAAAAAGTAGCCCTCGGAGTCGTTTGAAGAAATATGAACTTTATATTGTTTACAAATCGTTATTAAAGAATCGGAAAGGGGAAGTATCCGGTCACATCCATTTTTCGTTTCCCTGACAATAATATAATTTTCGTCAAGGTTTACATCCTTATTTTTAAGTGACATTACCTCATTTATCCTTAATCCGCAGCCGTAAATGACACGAAAAACGACAGGAAGGATAAATTTCATATTAGATTTACCATTTACCTTGATCGTATCACAAGCAGTAAAAAATGATTTTAGCTCATCTTTTGAAAAAATATATGGTGTGAAAGTTGTCTGATACTTTTTAGGCGTTCTCGGAATGTAAGACTGATAGCCTAATTGATTCAGGTAGATGCAAAAGTTGGCAATATCATTAACTCTTTTATAGCGCGTGACGTCAGATTCATTCGGGCGTTTTTCTTTCCATTTCTCTGCCAATCCTTTCGTCAAACCGATTGAAGTTGCGCCGTTATTGATTGTAAAATCGTCAAACGTTTTGAAGTTATAAGTGTTGCTCAGGGCATAGCCCATATTTCTTTTGAATGCTATATATTGCTCAATCAAATAAGCATTGACTCCTGATAGTTCCATCTCAGTTCACCTCCTGGTAATGAGGTGATTGGATTTTAGGTACCTCTAGGGCGCATTGCCGAAGAGATGTAAGATCAATTCTGAGATAAGTTTTTGTACTCTCCGTATTCGAATGTCCAAGTACCTCCGAAATAACTGGAATTGGTGTCTTCTGTTCCAGAAGAATTCCCGCGAGACTGTGCCGCAATGCATGTGGTCCATGCTTTTTTTGATCAATATTGCTGATACCTGCGCGCTTTAAATAAAAGGAAACTATACTGTGAAGCGTAGGTTCTTCAAGTTTGTCATATGGTTGCCCGGCACGTAAAAATATATACGGAAGATCTGACATAGGCCTTCCGTATTTCAGATAATCGATAATCGCGTTTCCGAGCTCAACTAAAAGAGGGAGTTCGATTTTTTCTTGGGTTTTTCTTTGAGTAAGGTGTATTGTATTGGTTCCCCAATGTATATTTTCAAATTTCAAACCACAGATATCTGAAGCCCTTAATCCGAGCCTGGCCGCTAATAGTATCATAGCGATATCCCTTTTGCCTTTGGGGCTGGCCGTATCCACGGCGTTCAACAGAAGTTCCACCTCATCTTTTGTATAGGTTGTAGGAAGACGTGCTTCTTTTCTATAGCTGCTTTTAGGTACAAGATACGTTAAATCGGAATCTAAATATTCAGTATCAAATAAATACCTTAGAAAGCAACGCAATGAACAAAGTGTACAATGAATCGTTGATTTTGAGGCAGAGCCAAGTCCGTTGATAAACCCCAGAATATGTTTTTTATCAAGATCAGATAGAGCCAAAACCCTGTTCGAATCAAGATAGCTCAAAAACCTGTGGAGATACAATTTGTTGTTATTTATAATGTCTTCCGACAACCCTGCGGTTTCTGTAGGTTAAAAAAATCCTGTATCAGGTTTCCTATTTCACCTTCAAATTTATATTCTTTCGAAACAGACCGGAAATCTTATCATACCAGTGGTTTTGGTACTCCGGTGAGTACATTTGGTGCTTCCGTATTACGTCCTTTTCTTTTCCCTGGCTAAGATCCGTATAGAATCTTTTTGTCAATACACTTGATATGAACACATCAGCTACCTTCGCATCAAAAAACTCTATTCGATGCTTTTCCATGAATTTCTTTAGAAGTTTCCATCCATTATTGTAAACCCTGATTCTCACTTTGTGGTATGAAAGGCTGTTAAAATAAGCCTCTACCTCCGATGTAATTTCATAAAGTGTTTGTTTCTTTTCACCCATCATTTTGAAGACCTCCCGATATTTTATTAGGCAACTGCTAATCTTTAATATCGGGTGATAATGTGAAGTAAATCAACTAAAAACACTGGATTTTACGTGAATAAATTAATTTACTTTACATTACCATTTACTATACATAACCTTTTTTATGCAAAGCTTTGCATAACAAAGGCAAAATAGAAAGGGTGTTCAAAACGATACAAACGCGGTTTTATCCGTTATTAAAGGCCAATCCCGTACATTCCTTAGAGGAATTAAATGAAAGGTTTTGGGAATGGTTGGAGGTGGATTATCATCGTAAAAAGCATGCATCGCTAGATGGTAAAACACCCCATCAACTATTCCAATCTCAATTAGATAATATCACGTTTATGGAGGATTTGTCCATTTTGGACACTATCTTTTTAAAGCGCGCGGAGCGTAAAGTGAAGCTGGATGGAACCATAACATTAGAAAAAAAGTTATACGAGGTGCCATCTAAGTATATCGGGCAGAAAATCGAGGTTCGATTGGATGAACAAGCCGTGTATGTTTTTGAAGACGGCCAAAAAGTGACAGAAGCTACCCCGGTTACTATACATGACAATGCGCATGTCAAACGGGGGCCATCACCGTTCGCCGTTTCCAATACGAAGCATCAAGGGGAGGAAACGGATCATGTATAAACCATTTTATTCACTGGCAAGAGAGCCATTTTCAAAGGACACGCGATCGGCTGATGCGTTTCACTCAACAAGCTACCAGGAAGCCCTTAACGGCCTTGAATATTTACAGAAATCCAAGGGGATTGGTTTAATCATTGGTGATCCGGGTGCCGGCAAGACATTTACTTTACGGTCCTTCAAGAATCGCTTATCCTGCATATACCATGTGGTCTATTTCCATTGTCCACTGGTGTTTTGGATTTCTACCGGTGTCTGTGGGGGAAGATCAAGTTTCGCCAAAGTCGATTTATTTCGCCAAATTCAGCAGGGATTGAACGGATGGACCAGGAGCGCAAAGTCACACGGTTTTTATTCTGGATGAAATTGCATTGTGGCAAAGGATGAGTTTTTTACAGGATTTAGCAATCCTTTTCAATTTCCAGATTGGATCATCGAATCCTTTATCCTTGTATTGGCCGGCCTCACATTTAAAACACGATTAAATCTTAAACCTCATCCCCCCCGGGCGTATCGTTATGCGGGTATCAATTACGCCATTAAATAAAGATGATGTTACATTTATATTGTATATCATTATGAGCTGGCTGGAGCCAAAATGCCCATATTTACATCGGCTGTGCCTGAGCCGATCCGCGCTCGCAGGGGGTTGGCCACGCCTTATCAACACCTTAACAATTAATAGTCTACTGTTCGGGGCGCAGCAAAAGAAAGAACAGATCGATGAGGAGATCATCCAGATGGCCGTCGGGGAGAGTGGTCTCTAATGCGGGAAGGTATAATGGCCTTTGATGAAGTTGAACAAGTGTGGCGGATTAAAATAGGCCGCGAATCTTTTGAAACGTTTACCGGCATGAATTTGGAAATTGGTATTCTAAATCGTTATTACGCGGCATGCTTTGAAACTGACTACGGTGATTGGTTCATAACACTTGAAGACGATGTGGACTTCTCGCTACGGTTGGTCGAAGAATATAGGGTCCGAATTTCAGAAAACGAATTGATACCAGCATTCGATCTCCCTTTTTGAGGGGGATCCTTTTTTTACCTATTCGTGTGGATATGGAATAATATGCTTAATTATTTTCAAATCTGAAACAAAGTGAGAAGTAGTGCATATTACCCCAGATTTTTAGCTGAATTAATCTGATATATGATGTCTGGGATAATGTGCTGATTTACATGATTGTTGCTCTTAATTTCATTCGATATTCAATGCTTTGGCCATTTTTCCAGTGATGCAACACATTTTTTTCGCGTCTTGAAAGAAATAACATGGTCGCTCACCTCTTAGTAATTGATAGATTGGATTCTATTTCCAGTCTAACAAGCTAAGCGGGAGTATGTTAAAATTAAACTGGAAGGAATTTCTGGTATGTTCCACTAGTGCATAATGGTGGAATTCGTAAACCCACTCTTATATATGCAAGATTTTCCCTTAATAGGTCCAATGGAATGGTTTTGCAAGGTTTTTGTTGTAATAATCAATAAACTGTTTGATTTGGTATTCTAATTGTTCAACCGAAGTAAAACTACTCCGATTATTAAGCAAGCGCCGGGACAAGGTTTTAAATCTGCTTCTTTTAAAAAACGTGTGACACTCCGGGTTGAAATGCTTTCAACGATGTTTTCGTTCTCCTGCTTGGTGGGCTAATGCTCCGGGTGTCCAATGGCTAAACGGGAAACCCTTGTCCTCCGGTGGCTGGCAGGCCATAGCCAAAATTTCGGCGACTTGTTCCTCACGAAAATAACGTGGGCGCCCTGACCGGTGATCACCGTCTAATGTTGTTGTAAGGAATTAATGATAAGGTAAGAATCCCTTTTGTCGGGAGGGTGTGACCATTATGCCGTTTATTGTGAAAGCCCCGATAGAATAAAGGCTTGTAGTATCATTCCTTTTGTGTCTAAGAGTCATAATCTGGAACAAATTTAGATAGGGATTCAAAAGAATATTTAAAATACACGCACGGTTTAGTTTTAACGAATACGAACATTTGTTTTTGTTTTATTAGTAGTTTATAATATAAATTGGATTTCGCTGATTCTAAAATTTGAGATCCTATTCAATATTATTTTGCAGGTCAATAGGGAGGGGGATTGAATGATTAAAATTGTATATTTTGATGAAGATTCAGCTACTGATTATTTAGACATAAAGCATGGAGGGAATTCCCAAACAACGGGGGAAGAAGTAGATGAAAAGGCGAAGAAGGCTTTGGCAAGATTAGAAACACAAGCTGGCGCTGGCCTAAAATTTCTCCATGTTTTAAAAGGGGCATTTAGTGCTGAAGCGAACGGGGAGATAACAAAACAAGGTACAAAAGTCCTTAAAAACACTTTTACAACCACGGTTCTAACAGATTTTGTTAGTGAAACAAAAGATGGAAGAAGTGAAGACATTACAGTTTTTAGGGATTATAGGTTGATGGCAAAAAAAGATTCATTTGCTTTTGCAAAAATGTATACCCCCTACACAGTTTTACTTAAAGACGATATTGATCATATAAACATTTCCAAGCTAGATGAGGCTTTAGAACACGCAAAAGGGTATTATGAGCTTATAGGAATAAAGAATAATAATAAAGTTGTTCTTCGATTTAATATAGATGCTTTTCGTAATAATTATGGATTGACTGATTTAATTAAAATGGATTTAAATTATTATGCCATTCAAGTAGGGGAATGTTTGGAAGACGACTTATTAATGGAGAAAGAAATGTCGGAGGAAACTAAAGAACCAAATAAATTAAGTGCCATGGATATATTTGAAGGGAAATGCCCTGAAAATCCATATTTAAAAGTATATGATGTTATTCTGGCAGGGGTAGGTACTGATTTGAATGAATAATAAAATTACAATTTTCAATGGACCTAAAAAAGAGTTCACAAAAATATTACCCGATACTTATGAGAATTTTACCGACATTATTCGAATAATTGATTCAAAGTTAAAAGAAGTGAAGTTAGTGACTGACCTTAACGATTATGATCATGATTCAGAAAAGTTGTATGCAGAAAATTTAGTGGTGTATTCTGATGAATACACTGGAGTTAATGACCATGTCATTGATAACTTTATAAATCATATAACCATGATTTATGAAATTGACAATTTATTTCTTCAAAACCCACCAGAAAAACTGCGAAATCAATTTAAAAGAGAGTCTAATGGTCGGTTAGAGATTGTATCGTACCCGTATAAATTAATAGACAAAGATATTTTAAAACAAATAAAAGAGGGCTTCTCCAATAAAATTATCGGACAAATTCACTTGAAAATGGATTTACTATCAGTTTTATATCCATTAGTTCAGGAACAATTTGAAAAGCCAGTTGTAATTTTGTTCTATGGACCAACTGGAGTAGGAAAGACTGAAACCGCAAGGTATATAAGTACTCTTTTAGAGGGGGAATTGTTTCGCAAACAATTTTCCATGTTTCAAAATGAAAGTTTTGCGTCATATCTGTTTGGTCAAGGTACGAAACAAAGCTCATTTGCTAAGGATTTATTGGATAGAGAGTCCAACATAATTGTTTTAGACGAATTTGATAAGGCCAATCAAATATTCCATAGTGCTTTTTATCAAATGTTTGACGAGGGTGTATTTGTTGATAAAGACCATACTGTAAATCTGGGAAAAGCTCTTATTATTTGTACGTCAAATTATAAATCAGAGTCAGATATAAAGAGGAATCTAGGAGAGCTTTTTTCGAGGTTCGATGGTGATGAGTTTAAACTTTATCCAGGACTGCCAAGCAAACAATAATTGAAAGCGAATATGATAAACAATTAGAACATTTTAGCAATGAGGAGCAAGGTAAAATTATAAAAGAAAATATTAAAGATAAACTATTGTATCATGTAGATGACTTTGAAAATGCAAGGCAAATAAAGAAGTTAGTAGACAGCTTTGGTCCATGCCATTAATCAAGGGATGTAGGTAAAAAGGTATGGGTGGAAAACAGGATCCCCCTTGTAAAAAATCTGAAGCAGATACTAATTAAGGTGTAAGTGAAGATCTTTGTTTCCAAAAACTATTCATTGCCGAATTTGGGAGTAATTCAACAATCAATCTAATCGCTTAGGTTTAGGGAGTCCAAATACTGCCATTTCGCGTTTTTGGTGGTTCTATAGGAAAATGATCTTTCCCCTGCAAAAATTGTTTAACTTCAAATACAATTCCATACTGGAAACCAATTTATATTCTTTCCGTAATCGGCCGCGCGACAAGTTCCGCTATAAACGCTTTGAAGCGTGAAACATGGCGGGGAGCAGCCGACAGAGAGAAAAGGAGAGTGTAAGTCTTTGCATCGCCAATTGACGATTCGGGGCGATTAGCATATCCAATGCGGGAGAGTACAACCACGAGCTTGGATGGGCGCGGGGCGGCCTATTACACAGAGAAATAAGGGTCGGAGCTGTGCGGCTAGCAAGAGGAGGGAAGGAAGGATACTGCAGCCCCGAAATCCCGGCGGCGCTCTGAAGCTGTTGAAGGGACATGCACGCGCGACCCATCCGGGGAGGGAGGCCGGAGTCCTGTGGAAAGAAACGGGTCACATGCACCATAGGGAGCAGCCCGGGGGTATGGGTCTTGGGCATCCAAGGAAAGTTCTCAGGAGATAACGTCGGAAAATCCTACTCCAGCGGGATGAACAACAACCAGCAAAGACCAACCTTATAAGCATAAGTGAAATGGGATTGGAGGATTTAGGATTGACGCATGAGGCCGTATTAACGAGAATAGCGGTAATGCCCGATTAAGTGCAGAAAATAGATGTACTTCAACAAAAGGTAACACCGGGAGTGAGTGGAAGGGCCTCTGGCGCCCGGGGTCGGTAGCGGGGGTAGTAAATAAACCCAGAACACTGAGTCTGGTAACTGTCCATCCCGTTGCAAAGACTAGCTATTAGGTAAACCTATTTATCTATGGGTGCATATGGGTGTCACCATTTAAACCTGGGATAGGCAGGGAAGGCCTAAACGGCGACAGAAGACCCGGGGTCAGAACCGGACTCGGGAAATCCGACCGTCCGGGATCGTAGGGCTCAAGGAAACGTGGTAAGTGAAACGGTCATACCACACTATGCGCGCCTGGAAATCTATCCCGACAATTTAATTAATTTCAAACTTTGGCCAACGGAGGATGGGAATGAATGAAACCTGAAACCATCCCGTCAACAAATCCTGCATGCGTCAAGGCTGACAGGTTTTGGGGTATGAAGCACAGATGATTGGGCAGAACGAAGGCTGGAGCCACTCTTTTCTTTAAGAGAAGATATGCCAACGGATATGCCGCACGGCTGAAAAACTGGATATGGTGAGAATGTTCTCACGAAAGGGAACTGACAAACTTCCGAATGTACGGGTCTAGAGTTTGAACATAGGGAAACTTATGTGTCATCCAACGATGACGTGAGTGGTGTAGAGTAAAATGCGCCCTCTGAAATACGCTATACCGAACAATGGCGGTATCCAGCTCACAGGCTTAAAGGAAGCACCTACGTCCAGTAGGGGAGAGGTTACTTGGCAGGAGTTCGTTAAAACATCAGCGGATATACAGTGACAATTCCAGATTCTATTGATGACTTTATAGTTGCGCAAATGTACATAAATCCAATCACAGCTTGGGTCATCTGTACCCAAAGAGTCAAGTTTAAGCCCAGATGATGTCCTCTTAGTCAACACCTGTGGCTCATCTGTTCTCATAAGCCGTATTGGGTATTTATTTTGCCCGATTATTTCCGATAACAAGGAATGATAATTATTTGAAGGATCTACAAAGACTTGGTGCTTCTTGTGTGCTTAATACCTCGGTCGATTCATTGGGTGAAACAGTTATGGATTTAACTGTTGGGGTTGGGTCCGATGCAGCTCTTGATTCAATTGGAGACCCAAATGGTAACGACATAGAGAGACCGTTATTAAACGGTCTCAATTTTGGTGTTTTATCCCTTCGGTGGATAAGGATCGTTTCCATAAAAATCTGCACCTCGTTTTTCTCCCTCTATAAATTAAATCTGATATTATAACTAAAAACCTACAATATATGCAGGAAAATAGAATTTATTGTCGAATTATGTAAATAAAGAAAAAGGAGCTGATATATATTGAGAGATAAAGAGTTTGAATTGGTATCCACTTTCTTGGGTGAAACTTTTAAGTTTCATAAGAATCCAAAGTCTAAATTACTATTTGAACTATCCAATAATAATATCATTATTGGCATAACTACCTCTATCTCATGTATAGATTGTTTTCTTCCAGACGAAGAAGGTATCTATCATTATGCCGGTGATATAAATTTCGGTCTTGATGACAATGAAAATTATATTAATTTACACAGTAGGTCAATTTCTGCTATAAGTTTTAATGGTGAAAAAATCTCAGTGCCAAATCATAATGATAATCTCACGAATGTTAAAATTAATTTAAATGTTGATAAGTCAGTTAATTGGTTTGAGAAACTGTCTAAAAAGTTTTAATAAAGAGAAAATAAATAACAAGGCGGGATCGTTAATGAATGAGTATGTATTAGAAGAATCACTAAGGGAAGAAGGAAAAATAACTATAGAACCACTTAAACAATGGTATTGTGATAATTGCGAGGAAATAATACAATCAGCTGATAAAGGTTGGTTGGAATGGCTAAGAAACATTAATGATGATAAAGAATATAATTTTAGAATTGTTCACCACAGCAGTGAATGTATGTATGATGATAGAAATATGAAAGATTATGTGACTAAAGATATGCATTTACAACATTATACGGGTGCAGATGGTCTTAGTAGGTTGCTGGAAATATTATTAAGAAATAAAGTAGACTCTAAAGAAGTTGTTCATATCATAAGAAGATTGCACGCTCCATTTTATGAACAATCCTTACTCTATAGGGATGTTGCAAAAGAAGATAATTATTTTTCAGGAGATCCCGAATTATATTTTACAGTCAGTGAAAATCTAAATATCATAAAAGAATATGCTATAAAAAACTCTTACTAATGCTGTTTTGATAATTTCAGAATTAGATAAAGGCAGGAGTTAATGTCTGTAAGGGAGGATTGCAGCGCCACATCTCTCGAAACATTTATTGATGAGCGTAAAAAGTACTATGTTAGCTGAAATTGCACTTTTTATGTTCATGGGAGATGGTGAAGGCGGTGCAGAAGTTTATTCAATTGCTTCCAACTTGACCAGACAAGATTCTATAGTAGTCACATAAAGAATATGATAAAGATAATTGTTCATGTTCATGTTTTGTTCATGTTTGTGTTTAATATTGGTCTTTTTTATGTTTGTTGAAAATACAAAAACATTGATTTAATAGGGTTTTTAGAGGTTGTTTGTTCATGCTTATATGGTTAATATATGGGCGGCATGATGTAAATCATCGCCCGTAAACCTTGATTTGAGAGTGTTTATAAGAGGTTTAAAGCCTTTGTAATATTAAAAATGTCACAAGAAAGTAACATTTAATTGATTTTTATTTTGGAAAGGGCGTTTTCGTATAAGTTGCTAACTTTTGCGGAAGCGTCCTTTTTCATCTTCTTGGTTACATGTGTATAGATTTTCAAAGTCGTTTGTGGGTCATCGTGTCCAACCCTTTCCATAACCGTCGCAAGGTCAACGCCAGCTTCAGCCATCATGCTTATGTGGGTGTGTCTGAAGATATGGGGCGTCGCCTTTTTTTCAATGTTGGTATATTCCATCAGCCTAGCCATCCTCATCACAATATTTTTTTGTATATAAGGATAACCATTCGCTCGGCAAAAAACGAAATCACCGTCATGTTCCACTTCATAACGATATTTCATTTTGATCTTTTTCTGACGTTTGTAATGTGATTTAATAAGCTGCATAATTTCAGAGTCCACTTCAATCGACCGTATTGACCCATTCGTTTTTGGCGGTGTTAATTCAAATTTGCGCATGTTGTTATCTTCGTTATAGAGTGTTTTTGTAATTCGAACGGTATTAGTGCTAAAGTTAATGTCAGACCATTTTAATGCACATAACTCTCCGGAGCGCATGCCTGAAAGGGCTAATAGATAGAAACGCTCGATATCTAATTCCTGGCCATTATCTAAAGTGGCATTTAAAAACTCGTTCAATTCTTCGTTTGTTAAATATTTTTGTTCAATAGGTGCTATTTCAATTTCCTCAACTGTTTTTCGTTTTTTAGGTATAATAACATCGCGATTTGGACTTTCTTTAATAAGCCTATCCTTTATTGCATGTTGAAAAATCATGCCAGCTGATGTGTTTACTCCTTGGACTGTAGTCCGGGCATAATTTGGGGAAATGTCATTAATGAATTTTTGATACATGGAATACGTAATCTTTCCAATTGGGCTTTTTGCCATGTAACGGTTTAGTATAGCGACTTCTTTTTCCCGGATCCGTACTGTGCTCCTTTTAACGCCTGTTTGTTTGTATACTTCCAACCAAGCAGCTGCAACTTGATCAAATGTAACACGTTTTCCTGAATTCTCGTCAATTTTATCTTCTTGAGTTGACCGGACAGCTTTTTTCACACGTTCTTTGGCTTCTCGTTGTGTCTTTGCACGTCGTTTTATTTGTTTGCGCTTTCCTGTTGCAGGGTCAGGTTCTCCATCGGCAATACACTCCCATTTAACTTGTCCAGATTTAGTTTTGAATTTTTGACAGTACATGATTCATGCCCTCCTTATATAGTTTGTTTTGATACATTTCTAATCGTCTAACAGCGAAATCATATTCAACGTTAAATAAATTCATAATGGTGTCTACTGAAATATAGTCTATTTTCTGTAACATGAAGGTTGGCACACAGAAATGGTAAGCAAAATGATTGGCTTGCCATTCCTGCATGTCTAAAAACAAACGATGCAAAGTTAGATGGTTTCCACAATGCCTCAAATAATGACCAACTTCATGACCAAATAACTGCCACTCTCGCTGTCTTGTCGATTTTTGGATCACTAAATCATTTCCGAAACGGAGACTGAATTTGCCGTAATAAATATTTAAATTGAGCCTCTTAGCAATATTATCAATTGTTAATTGTTCAGGTCTATTGATACGGAGAAACTTGTACAAATTCTGAATATAATCTTCAAGATGAGTATTAATATAACAACCCTCCACCGGAACGTATGTTCTAATAAAGTGTAAAATTAAAGGTATACAATTATATGTACACCGTGTAATTTCCTATTTTCCTAAATTCGCTTATCTTCTGCTACTATAGTCTCCGTATTTGGCTGTAGAATTATTTTTTTCCCTTTTTCCTTTTAAAATGGAGATATTCAATAGTATCAAGCACTTCTCTTCTTTCCTCATCAGACATGTTTCTCCAGTTGTTGAACATTAAGTCAGTTTGTGGATCTTTTAATAATTCTTTTAATTCCTCATCAACCCCCTTGATAGGATCGTCTGTTCTTCCATGAAGATAGTCTGTATCAATATCAAATAAATCAGCAATTTGATTAATGATGTCCAAAGGCGGTGTTTTAGTACCACGTTCATAAGCTGTATAGGTGACTCTAGCCACACCAATTTTCTCAGCAACATGTTGTTGGGTCCATTTTTTGTCGGTTTTCTTTAGTTCTTCTCTATAATTTTTTAGACGTTCAGAGAGGAGACTCATATTATCACTACTTTCCACCTACTACCTACATTATAAAGGTTTCTTTCAGTAACTTCATCCTTTGTTCCTAAAAGTATAACAAACTTTTTTATTATTATTGACAAGTTCCTTTAAGTAACATAACATTATAAGTATAACGTTTCTATAAGGAACATAAAGGAGGTGCGAAATGAGATTTTGGCTTAAAGAAATTCGGGGTAAAAGGGGATACACCCAAAATGAAGTTTCTTGTCTATCTGAGATTTCAAGAAGTCATTACACTCGTATAGAACGAGGAACAAAAAAGCCCTCTGTTGATACAGCGAAAAATATTGCTAATTCATTGAGGTTTAACTGGATAAAATTTTTTAGTAATGATTGTCCCAAAAAGGAACAAAATGAGTAATGTTATTTGAATTAAAAACTACATTTTAAGGATGGTGATGAGAATGCCAAGCACAACATTCAGCTCGGAGGAAATACAAACGTTCGCAAACGAAATCAAAAAACAATTGGTAGCCGATCCTCGTTGAAGAATTAAAGGAATCAGAATTGCCACCATTGCTGACAAGAAAACAGTTCATGGATATTACAGGGGTTGGTCCTACTAAGTGTAATGAGTTATTCAACCGTGGAGATTTCCCAGTCACGAGGGAGTTAGGTCATCCTAAAGTGCCTACAAAGATGTTTTTTGATTGGTTATACGCATCAGCACAGAATGCACAAGAAGTGCGTATGAAGTATCCATACAGCGCCATTTAAAATATATTAAGTAAAGAAACATGTCCCAAATAGGTAAGGAGAGATAGTAATGCAAGATCTAAAATGGATTAAATTAGATATATCTATGTTTGAGGATGAAAAAATAAAATTGATAGAGCAAATGCCAGAGGCAGATACCATTCTCATTATTTGGGTGAAATTACTTGCACAGGCAGGAAAAACCAACGCAAATGGATATATTTATCTTAATGAAAACATCCCGTATACAGAAGAAATGCTTTCCACTGTTTTTGATAGATCGCTAAACACTGTACGACTGGCATTAAAGACATTACGAGAGTTTGGGATGATCCAAATCGATGAGGAATCTTTCATACAAATCATCAATTGGGAAAAACATCAAAATGTTGATGGGATGGAACGTGCAAGGAAGTTGAATGCAGATCGTAATAAAAGGTATCGAGAGCGAAAGAAAAAACAAAAGTTATTGGAGGAAAAAGATAATAACGTTAGCGTGACGTCATGTGACGGTACAGAAGAAGAAGTAGAAAAAGAGAAAGAAGAAGAGAATATATCTACTACTAATAAAAATGTAATCGAATTTTATGAGAAAAATTTTGGGGGCACGAGCCCTTATGAACAAGAATCTATTCTTGAGTGGATAAATGATTTAGGTGGAGATTTAGTTATTGTAGCCATGAAACGAGCCATTAAACGTAATAAAAAGTCATGGGGATACACCGAGAGAATCCTCAAGTCATGGCAAAAAAACAACATTATCACTGTTGAGCAAGCAAATGCTGAAGAACAGGCATACCGGAATCAATTTCAGAATCGGACGCGAAAGTCGAGTAAGCAGGCAGGTTCAACGAATGATGGTTATAATTATGGATTTTAGGAGGACTTCCTGATGGAAAGTATTAAACAGCATATAAAAAGTCCGGAACAAAAACTGCTTCAAATGTTTGTGTGTGATGGTTGCGATCAGCACGTATCACAGACCGAATTGATCATCCCTTCTGGACCACGTGAAGGGGAGCGGGTCATAGCTAATTATGGATGCAGATGTGAAGATATCAAACTGGCAAAGGCAGCCGAACAAAACTACAGCCGGCTCAAACATCGTAAGCTGATGGACAGTTTTAATTATTATTCGTTGATAAATGACTCGCTGAAAGAAGCAACATTCGATAACTTTGATTCACCCGACAGCAACTTAAAGGAGGCCAAAGAAAAGGCATTGGCGTATAGCCATTCATTCGATCGAAAACAGAATCTCTTATTGACAGGCGATTATGGAACCGGAAAAAGTCATCTATCGATTTCTATAACGAAAGCATTGATGAAAAGAGACTATGAATGTTTGTTTCTCTCACTTCCAAAGCTGCTAACGAAGATCAAGCGGACCTATAATACAAAAGGTGTCACAGAAGATGAGCTGCTAAACGTTATTCAACATGTGGACTTATTAGTGCTGGATGATATTGGGGCAGAGCAGCAAACAGAATGGTCGACGTCCAAACTTTTCGAGATACTGGATGATCGCTCAGGTAAAGCAACTGTTTATACGACCAATTTAAGTAGTGATGAACTCAAAGAACGGGTGAATGAACGGAACTTCTCAAGAATGATGGACAATACAAACGTTATCGTTATGAACGGTTCAGATTATAGAAGGAGGGGTTTTTAAGATGTGGCAAGGTATGAAAAGTGTGATGGTGTTTGACCCGAAGGATAGTCAAGTGGACACCGACAGGAAATGGCGGGAATGGATGCAACATAAAAGCTCCGTTGGTGACAAATATGTACCAACGGCAGCTGAAACAAGAAAATATCTTAATGAACTGGAAAACAGAAAGCAACGATACGCCTAAATATCAAACTTTCTGATGTCCAAGAAGATATCTTCAATTATACCATGATTAGCTGATATGTGAAATTAAACTTAATCAGGAGGATTTAGATGCAAGTGATCAATAAAAGTGATGACAAGACATTGGTGGTTCATGCAGGCTATTCGGAAGCACACCTTATGCGAGAAGCGTTATCTTTATACAGGCTGCGGATGGAAGCATTGAATGGAAAAAATAGTGAAGAAGAAAAAGTTATAGGTGAGTTGCTGCATGATCTCATGAATCCGGATCCAGAAAAGACAATTACTGAATGATAAGGGGGTATCAAAATGAACATCAATCAGTCTATTCGCGAAGCTAGAAGTAACTTGAAGTATATGAAAGCAGTGAGGAGAAGGTTGTTTTGGCTAAACATCACGAATCCGAGAGCCGGATTTTACGAGCGATTGTGTTTAGCAAATGGTTATTCAAAAAGTAATATCAAAAATTTAGCAAACGAATATGGCGTTACGTCTGAAGAAGTTTGCGAGGAAGAAGTTATGGCATGGCAAAGCTGATTAGAAGGAAAGCTGTTTGAACGTAATATTTAGTGAACGGGGTGAATGTAGAATGACTGACCAACTGCCTGACAAGATCATTCATATGGATCAAATTCGAATCAATCGGGGGATGGAAAAGATATGTAAGTGCCAAAAAAGAAAATACATGCTTGACACACGAAATAGAAGCGTCATGTGTTCAAGCTGTGGGGCAATGATTGATCCCTATGATGCCATGTATGATATGGCGTCACGTTGGGAGCAAATGAATGAACAATTGGAATACATGCTTGAACAACGGAAGCGAATTATTAACTATAAGCCATGGTTAAAGACCATACGTCATTTAGAGCAAAAGTATCGAGGAAAAAAGATGCTGCCCTCCTGTCCACGTTGTGAAGAACCGTTTTATCTGGAAGAATTAACGTCTTGGACTGGGCGGCATTTTGGGGATGCGAGGATACGCAAATGGAAGGAAGAGCATCGTGACTGATCACATGGCTCATCAATTACACGTTTATGAATACCTAGGAAAAATGTCTGATCCATTGTATATGGCCATCGGTATGTTGCATGGTGAAGAATCGCTATTTATTCCTGAAATAAAGGCAACTGTTCAGGTAAATCAGCATGGCCTGTACGAAATGGTCACTAAATCAAACCATGAATGCTATTCAAATAAAGAAGACTTATATGATTGTGTCAGTGAGATTTTAAGTAATAACTTATAAAGGAGGATATAGTTGTGTCTCAAATTGATCAAGCGTATATAAAACAAGAATGGGATTATTATGATATGAACCTGGCTAAAGCTTTGGAATCTATTCAACAAGATGATTTGGATCATGCCTCAATTTATTTTCAACGGATAACATGGGTCATGCATTCATTGGCTAAGCATCATCCTGCCAATTGACGAAAATCTGGGTTGAAATCAATATCTGAGATGTAAGAAAGGGTGAATCGCTTCATGCAATTCAGCACGGATGTTGAGAACATATTCACGCAAGAGGAAATTGAAGACATTTTAAAGGATGAACAGAATTTCTATATTGAACATGCGGAAAAAAACTGGCTAAACCGGTATTTTAAAGTTAAAGCCATGGCGAACGAAACGAAGGTACCAAGCATCGTTTCATCTATATCCGATATGCCTCATGGATCCAGCAATTTCAAAAAGAGCAAGACAGAAATGTATGCTCTAAAAACAATACAAGCATCAGAGTGGTTAGAAATTTTGCATTCAACCATTCGTTCATTAAATCCGATTGAACAAGAATTGATAGAATTGAAGTATTTGCATAGACGTCATGACGGTTCTCGATATAGTGACGAGGTCATTTATCCGCAGCTATTTGTCGGTAAAACGAGGTATTATGAAATAAAGAAAGAAGCATTGGAAATACTCGGACGACATCTATACGGTGTCTTTGCTGAAAGGGGATTTTCTTGATGATGGGAGTTGTTCATACAGTCAAAAAATCATTGCTTATCATGTTATTCTTTATAGTGTTTATTGCTTTTTCAATTTTCTGTGGCATTATATTCCTGGCTGTCTTCCAGTGGTTTATGCATACCGACATGTATTTGAACATGGTTTATTCCGCCGAGTTTTGGTTATGGGTGTTAGGTATTCCATTTATCATCATTTTCCTCATGACTTGTGCGAAGTTATAATGCATAAAGCGTTAAAATTGGTTAATGTAAAATTAAAAAATAGTTCCGTTTACACTCCTTTGGACATGATAGTCTAAAGGGGTATTTTTGAGGTGAAAAATCTATTTGGTACAATTTTCATGAAAACGTTGCAAAGAATCCACGAACTAATTATGGATTCCATGCTATTACCGTGATATTAATTGACGCTTAATAAAATTCATTGTACAGAATTCCTAATGTTATGCTATAATACGAACAAATGTTTGATTTTAGGAGGTCTTAAAATGAGTGAAGTCAACGATAGAGGGACAAAAAAGTGGACTGCTATGATGATGCCGGAACATGAGGAGATGTTACAGCAAATGTGGCGAGAACAGGAATATAAAAAGAAGCCAATCCTCGATGAACAAAAGCAGTTTGAACTCAATACCAAGTTACAACTTGCCTTACAAAATGACCTTACAGTCGAGGTTGAGTATTACGATTATGGTGCACATGATTTTCAAAAAATAAAGGGAAAGTTATTGTTGGCCGATACACTAACCAATGCTTTAAAATTTGATAATGAGGAAAATTTGTCGGTTCCACTTGAGGATGTTATGGAGGTCGTGATTGACTAATATGTTGATAAATATCACTTAAACTGTTAGTATTCTGACCAATCATTTCGAATTTTATGTTAAAATTAATAAAGGATTTTAAAAAATGTTTCTTCAACAAACGGGCCATTTTGTTGAATAAGGGGGAAGATACTTTTTTATCACATATTTATAGTGTATTGCTTTCAAAAGTATGCGGTTATGTTGATTAGAAATACATTTGACTAAGGAAAAGGCTGATCATGGGGGCAGCCTTTTTGTAAGTATCCTTTTTAACAAAAATCCCACAAATAAACCCGGGAGTACGCTTAGCATTGAAAGCCAGATGGGCCCCAACAATACCCCAAATAGCATTAGTTTTGGTGAATAGATCGTACCTACAGTCACAAAATAGGCCGAAAAAACAAATGGCAAAAAAGAATAAGGTTCTTTTCCTCCACCAGCATCTTTGAAAGCATCCCATATTGCAAAAAAGTATAAACAAGGATAAAACATCAACCATCCATATTCTGTTTGGTACATAGCTTCTTCGATATTACCGTGGAAACTTAAGATAATTATTTTATTAAAATTTGATTGAACATTAATCAAAAATTCCAATCCAATAAAAAGAAAGCCTTTAAAAAGCTTACGGTTTAAAATTTGACCGATACCTGGTAATGCGATGCTCCAAAAGAGTTTTTCATACTTATTATTTTGATTCATATTATCTTGTCCTAAGTTATCATAGATTTTTTACATTGCTTTTTTCCTCCATTTAAGTATGGATTAAGCATCACGCCTAGATTATTTGCCCTGTCCTTTTGATAATTTTGTTCTGTCCGTTGCTTGAGGGGGTTCTTCCATCCAACCGTGTTTTATCATTATTTTCCCTCCGTCTTTGGCAAAATCAAACGTGTTGGTCATAATTGTTCCCATTTTTAAAAGTAGGTCATTTCGAAAGCTAAAGGCTGCGCCTACTGAGTTACCTCCCAAACCGAATATCGATAGCAAATGTGTCATATACATCATAATTTTGTCGGAAAACGGTGAAATGGTTGAATTGGTTACAATTCCTGACCATGTGGAAGGCGCGCTTGTGTATCACTTTCCAGTAAAAGATCATTCATTATTGACACTTGCTTTTCCGCAAGTTCTTTTCCGCGTTGAAAATATTATTTGACATCAGGGTTTTCAGCAACCTGTGCAAAGCCCGTCATCAATTGTGTTCCTGTAATGTTTACTTCTAGTGCCTGATACACTAAGCCAATTTCAACTGTATTAAGTACACGTTTTTTCCCAAAGGGATTCAAGCCACTGCTATAACTTGTGTCTTGGACGAATTCAATGTCGTTAGGCATGGGAACGCTGGGAGGACGTGCTACAACACCTTTCTTTAATAGACACTGTGTGCTTGTTATAAATCGTTTGACTATCCGATGTAAAGTCGTGATATAAGTTGTAGATATCCTCGCGATAAGACATACCAGAGTGCAAAGCATAAAGGCCAATCAAAATCTTGGCAAAAAGGCGTACAGTCATCAAATAAAAATTATCATCAAACAAATGCGGGGCATGTTTGTCAGTATCTTTTTCCCTAAAGGCAACAGGAATTGGAACCCCTTCATTCTGAAAAATGTTTAATAGTGTTTATATTTTTCGTTTCAATATCAAGGGCAGATTGGAGAACATCTTGGATTTCCTTATCGTCGGAACTTGTAAAAAAACGGTTCATAACATGTAACGCCATTGATTTTTCTTGATAGGCTTGCCACAGATTTCCTAATTCTGTAGATGATAAAGGTATGTCAGCCATGTTAGACCTCCTAATCAAAATGTTTTATATTATTATGTACATCCTTTTCCTTTTTATTAGGTATTTTCCTCGTGGGTGATTCCAAAATGCCAATTTTTGTTTACAACAGGAGTTTTTAATCATAGTTAGGCAATACGAACGGGCGCAAGAGTTGAATAGCTGACTGTCAATTAAGTTCTTTTTGCTGTTCTTACTCAGCTATAGGGTAGGACTACTGAAATTGGATTTATACAGCAAACAATTGCCAGTGTTAAAAATCTACTGCCAACATAATGTATAACGATTTTCAGTAAATAGGAACTCTTTGCTGTAGTAAAGAGATATGTAGTTGGGAAAAAATATGTCAGTGAAATAAGGGAGTTTGTAAATTCCAAACTAAGTGTATTTAAGGAATGAATAAAATGAATGTTACATTGTTTCTGGTCTTTCACTTAATTATAGGTTTGGTTTTAATCTACTTTTACGGAAATTTACCTAAAAGATTAACTGCATTTCTGACTGTGGTTTTTGCTATGAGCTTTATTTACTTTGGATCGGTTATTATGAAAATGTATTCATAACTTATGGGCTTTACTCCGATATATGTGTAACATCAACATTTGAATTGGTATAAAAAGTAAAACATTGATTAAACAATGTTTTTTAGACGTCCGATAACAGATATTATCGTACATACTCCCCCCTTAATTCTGATTCTTAATGTCCGTTAAGGTGCAACATAAAAGGTGAACCACTAAATTTATAACGATTATATCCGTAATTTGGAATGGTGAATGTAGATTTTGTCTCAGACATACCCCAATATGTTCATCACCTATATACCGGCCACGGATATAGGGAAAGAACACATTCATGATCTCTATACGCTTCGCTGGCAAATTGAGATCCTATTTAAAACATCTTGATAGCGGTTACATAGATGTTTATAATTGTGTCACAAGTTAAAATTATGGTGGAGACATGGAGACCCATACTGTAATAGTACTTTCTTCAGGAAAGTTCTATTGTTGTATGGGTTTTTGTCATTTTACACATTTGTTTGAATGACATCATGTTATTAAAAGGGGGCTTTTAACCAACCGTTATAGTGTTTGCGCCGTTAGATTGGTCTATTATTATTTTCAGGTTTAAAAATAATAATATCAAGAAAAGAGGGAGATTATGGAGAAAGTAAAGAAAAGAGCAAAACTGTTTGTGATACTATCTGTCATATTATGTTTGGTTAGTATGGTTGGAGCTTCGTTTGTTCAAACTTCCGGTGGTGACGTGGAAGTTAAGGAATTACAATGGGAGACTCCATCCGGTCATCTATTGAGTGCGTTACTTTTTGTGCCAGATGGTGTATCAGATGAGAATCAGGCACCGGGGATTGTTACAAGTCATGGTTGGTATAATAATAAGGAAATGCAGGATTTAAATTTTGTCGAGCTTTCCAGAAGAGGCTATGTTGTCATGTCCATAGATATGTACGGGCATGGGGATTCCGAAGCTGTTAAACCATCTGAATGGGATGACCGTGGTACTGGAATGTATGATGCTGTCGAACTGATGGCTCGTCTTCCTTACGTGGATAAATCGAGAATTGGAGTGACTGGCCACTCAAATGGTGCCAGAGCTGCCAACTGGTCGATTATGGTAGATAATAAAAAGGATAATCCATTGATTTCTTCCGTATTATTGGTTGGTAATGATGCTATTTATAAAAATCCAAAAACAAAAGAATATTTCAATTTATATGGAGCCAGAGATGTTGGAATCGTAGCTGCCAAATATGATGAATTCTTTTTTCGATCCCAAAAACCTGATGGAACGGTTACTCCCCCAAGAGAGTTTATACACACGGAGGCTGCGCAATCGTTTTTGCGTTTCGGAAAAAGTCCTGAAAACTTCAATTCCGAACGTTCCAGTTATGAAATGTATAAAAAAGAGATTAACGGAAAGACAACTACACGGGTTATTTATAATCCAACTCAAACACACCCGTGGAATCACTTTTCTGCTCATGTGGCAAAGGTAACTGTTAATTTTTTCGATGAAACGTTAGGAGCTCCGGAACCTATCCCGGCTACTAACCAAACATGGCAATACAAAGAGTTTTTTAATTTTCTGGGTCTCATTGGTTTTGGAGTGTTCATCGTAAGTTTGACAAAACTCTTACTGTTCACCCAACCTTTTTCGGACCTTCGTGCCTCACAAAAACCGGCTCCGACTGTGATGAGAACCAGAAGAGAAAAAGGATGGTTTTGGGGTGGACTCGTGGTCAGTGCCATATTTTCAGGGGTTTCTTACCTTGCCTTGTATAACTGGAGTGTAACCGTCCGACCGGATTTCTTTCCACAGCCATATACGTTCTATGTTGGCATTTGGGCAGCGGTAAATGGAGTGTTTGCGATTCTGTTAATGGTCTTGGCGCGAAAATTCACACCAAATGAGCAAAAGGCTTCTCTAAAAGAACTTGGTGTATCCATTCGTCCTAAATTGTTGGGTAAGACGGTGCTTTTAGCCGTATGTGTCAGCGCTGCTTCCTTTGGTTTAGTATTTGTCAGCGACTATTTTTTTAATACCGACTTTAGAATATGGTTTATTGCAGTTCGAACGTTTACGCCAGATAAAATCATTATAGCCTTAAAATACCTTCCGTTCTTCTTAATATTCTTTGTAGCTAATTCAGTAGTAGTGAATAGTTTTAATTACTACAGAAATAGCAAAAAAGAATGGGTTAATACTGCATTACTTGCTTTATTTAACACAATAGGTGTGGCAATTGTATTCGCGATCCAGTACATCACGTTTTTTGTTACAGGACATGTATTCTTTGAAAATGTATCAGCTATTGTTGGTATATGGTTAATAAGTTTTCTGGTTATTTTGCCTGTTGCTGCAATAATCTCAAGGAAAATCTTTCGGGTCAGCATGAACCCTTACCTTGGAGGCATAATTTACGCTATCATTGTCACATTGATTTCTGTGTCAAACACTTTAACTATTTCTTAAATAGACAGAAAGAATAAATACAATCAAAAGCACCTTTATTTTTGTAGGTGCTTTTTGTCTTATCAAAGGTTGCAGGTTGGGTAAGTGTGCATTGTTAATCGGGTGTTTTCATCATTTAAGTATATTATCAAACAAGCACATCCTTTCCCCCTCGTCTATATCATACAAAACTGGGGAAGATTGCTGGTACTACACCTAATAAACAGCTTTTAAAATCTATTCTCCCACAAAAATTCCAGAAAATATTCTCAGATGAAACAAATATTCAATAAGGATGTTTTTGCAAGTCCTCCGAAATGGCAGAATAAGGCTGTACCCCTTGTATGGGTTGGGTTCCAAAAGAGTCTTTCAAAAGGTGTTTTGAAAAATGGCGAAAATCCTCAAGACATTTTGATACAGACCATTTACCTTCTTAATCCCCTTTTTCAAGGCGTTGAGAAAAACGCTTAATCTTTGTCGGGTCTTTTGCCAATGGTATTTTGGTCACATGGTTAATTGTTAGTAGCCAGGCGATACAGTATCTTGCTTCGTGATAAAAAACACACCATACAATCTTCTTTTACGGAGGGTTGTGTGATTTTCCTTAATCATAGTTGTAATAAAGAGGACCGTTCTACTTTATTGATTTCTTTTACGGAGTATCCTCAAACTAATAGTCGCGGTCAGTCAAGGAGACGAAACCTCAAGAATCTGTATCCCTTTGACCACCTTTGGTCACCTTTTTAACAAGTCCGATAAAACTTCTCTCAAACAAGAGTGTGCCTGTGAGGGTGGCGAATGAATGACCAAGGTTCCAATGATGATATTTGAACAGTTTTGTTGTTTTTTCCAAAAACCATTGTCCGATTGTCATCGGGATGCTGAAGACGAGTGTCTTTAACAAGATCATCACCGGGTTGGAAGTGTAAGTCATTCGGGTATAGATGACGCCAATGATCGGGTACATCAAATAATCATAGAGGATGTTCAGTTTGAAGTGTTTGGACAGAAAGCGAACGGGATACCTAATTCGTTTGGATTCCACCACGTAAGTATCGACTAAGCTTGCTACAAAGGCCTTAAAAAGGAAGGCAATGATTAAAATTGGTAAAGGTCCCTTTTTGAATATGAAGGGTAAAATTCCGACACACGCGGCCAACAGGCCTTTTAACATTAAACGTTCCATGGGTGACTCACCTCTTTTGTTAGGGATAGGTTTATTATTTGCATTGTGGGGGAATTTATTCATTTTGCGAATCACGTGTCACAATTTACGAACCCACGTTTTTTGAAAACCTTTGCGTAATTGAACGAATGTCTTGACGTGGTCAATTCTATCCTTTGACCAATCATTGTAGTGTTCATCCCAATATTCGACTGTTGAAAAGAAGAAACCAAGAGCGACAAACTATTATTTTTTTGACTAAACTGTCTGGTTATTTGTATTAAATTTCTTAAAATAAATAGTAAAAATAAGAGTTAAATCTCCTTCATGTAAGGGATGAAAGACGGGATTTCTATGGATGAAACAAGGGTTGAGGTCAAGTGGGATAAGGGATCGAGGGAGATGGGGGAGATTTGTAAAAAGGAGTTACAAAGGCACAGCTGAGGAAGAAAAATGTAGTTTAATTTATGGAGGTGAGGTTGTCACCTTTTTTATGGTTGATTTTGGATTTTTTTCAGGAGCATCAGCCATCCCGGATACAAGAATATTCTAGTAAGAGAAAGGCATTTAAACTGTAAAAAGGAAAGAGGGGCCTGTTACCTTTTCTTTCCTTTTTGCTGAGGCACATGATTTACTCTGTATTCGCTTGCTGAATATGCTGTAATAAATTTGTGAAGTCGAAAAGGGTTCTCGAAAATTCCTCTTCAGTGAGACCACTCTTTTTAATAAGCTTACCGGGAATCTCCGCTGCCGTTTCCTTTAATTGTTTTCCTTCTTCAGTTAAGGAAATTAATACACGTCTTTCATCATCGGGATCTCGTTTTCGGTATGTTAACGCTCTTTCTGTAAGGCGCTTGAGCACTGGGGAAAGTGTTCCGGAATCGAGAAAAAGACTGTCTCCCAACTCCTTCATTGTACAGGATTCTTTTTCCCACAAAACAAGCATGACAAGATACTGTGTATACGTTAAATTGAGTTCTTCCAAAAACGGACGATACAATTTATTTATTTCCCTTGATAATGAATAGATAGAAAAACACAGTTGGTTGTTTAATTTTATTGCTTCATCTTTCTCCATTAATTATCATCCTTTCAGTCCTTCTCTATTTTAAACTATATGGAAGTTCATAAAATGTCAAACTGGTTTTTTGACGAGAAGAAATTTTTATGGTTTAATAAGTATCGCGCAATTAAATTGCACAAAATTAAATTGGGGTGATAAACTTGAATGCTTTATATACTGCTTCATCCACTGTCAGAGGTGGACGTAATGGACGTGTGATTTCAGATGATAAGATAATTGATATGCCATTAGTAATGCCTAAATCACTTGGCGGTGCAGGGGGAGAAGGGACCAATCCGGAATAATTATTTTCCGCTGGGTATGCGGCCTGCTTTGACAGTGCGTTGAATTTGGCTGCCAGAAAGCAACGAACTAAAATTGGCGAAACAGAGGTGAAAGCGCAAGTATCAATAGGAAAAGATACCGGTGGAGGTTTCGCTCTTACTGTTGCATTGGATGTTAAAATTCCAGGGGTTGAACAAGAAGTAGCTGAACAACTTGTTGAATCCGCCCATCAAATCTGTCCATACTCCAAAGCAACCAGGGATAATATTGCAGTCGACTTGAAGGCTAAAGGGGTGGAAAGATAATGACATTAAAAGAAAAATTAAAAAATAGTCAGATTCTATTGGCAAAGCGCCCAAAAGGGATGCCAACAAAAGAGAATTTTACATTTAAAGACAGTCCTGTACCACAACCGGAAGAAGGAGAGGTTCTTGTTAAAACAATCTATTTATCTGTTGATCCGTATATGAGGGGCAGGATGGATGATGCAAAATCGTATGTGAAACCTTTCGAATTAAATGAGATGATCTGTGGCGGAATTATTGGAGAGGTCGTTTTGTCTGATTCAGATCAGTTAAGCGTCGGTGATAAAGTAGTCGGGACGCTCGGATGGCAGCGATATAACGTTATTCAGGAATCCAAGGTACGTAAAATTGATGAAACAATCGCTCCTCTGACCGCATACCTGAGTGTCCTTGGCTTAACTGGCTTGACTGCTTATTTTGGTCTGCTTGATATTGGTCAGCCAAAAGAAGGGGAAACAGTTGTTTTATCCGGTGCAGCAGGAGCGGTTGGTATGATCGTTGGACAGATTGCCAAAATTAAAGGAGCTCGAGTTGTCGGAATTGCTGGTTCCGATGAAAAGACAACCTATTTAAAGCAGGAACTTGGCTTTGACGAAACGATTAACTATAAAACCTCTCCAAATATGGAACAGGCGCTTGAGAAAGCCTGTCCAAATGGAATAGATATATATTTTGACAATGTCGGCGGACCAATTTCTGACGCAGCGATAAATCTATTAAATGAATTTGCACGCATCCCTCTTTGCGGTGCGATTTCGTCTTATAACCGGACTGACGGTGATCTAGGTCCAAGAATTCAGACAAAACTCATTAAGAGCCGTGGATTGATCAAAGGCTTTATCATTGGTGACTATGCTGACCGTTTCAGTGAAGGTATCCGAGATCTTTCAAGCTGGTTAGCCGAGGGGAAACTGAAATATGAAGAAAATATTGTGGAAGGATTTGAGAACGTACCAGAAGCTTTTCTCGGGTTGTTTAAAGGTGAGAATCTTGGCAAGCAACTTATAAAAGTCGATGGGGAATAACGAATTAGGAATAAGGAAATGCATGATGAAGGAGGACCCAAATTGAAAGCAGTTATTATTGAAAATTACGGCGGGATTGATGAGTTAAAGTATACGGAAATAGACGAACCAAATTTGAAAGACAATGATGTTTTGATTGAGATAGCAGCTACGTCCGTAAACCCCGTTGATTGGAAAATACGTGAGGGGTATCTGAAAGGAATGCTGGATTATAACTTTCCGCTTACTCTCGGTTTGGATGCCGCAGGAACAATAAAAGAGGTAGGAAAAAAAGTGACGAAATTCAGGGTCGGAGACAAGGTATTTACCCGGCCGGATATAACCCGTAATGGAACCTATGCGGAATATGTAGCGGTTGATGAAAACCTTGTTGCAAAAAAACCGGAAAATCTATCTTTTGAAGAAGCTGCATCAATTCCGCTTGTTGGATTAACATCGTGGCAATGTCTTGATGACTTTGCTGACATCAAACAAGGTGACAAAGTGTTAATTCACGCTGGATCAGGGGGAGTTGGAAGTTTTGCCATTCAACTCGCAAAATCCTTGGGTGCCTGGGTGGCAACGACTTGCAGCACGAAAAATGTTGAATTTGTAAAATCGCTGGGGGCAGACAAAGTTATTGATTACCGCAACGAAGATTTCACACAGGTTCTTGCCGATATGGACATTGTGTTTGATACGCTTGGCGGTGACATCCAGACGCAAAGTTATGATGTGTTAAAAGAAGAAGGTGTTCTGGTTTCTATTGCTGGTCAGCCTGATCAGGAATTAGCCCATACGAAAAAGGTGAAAGCGGGCTATGTTTTCCTTGAACCTGATGGTGAACAGCTTGCCAAGATCGGGGAAATGACTGAACAAGGAAAGATCCGCGCAAATGTAGGGACAGTTATGAAACTTGAGGAGATTCAAGAAGCCCACCGATTAAGTGAAACACATCATGCCAAAGGAAAAATTGTCCTCCGTGTGAGGTAAGGAAAGTGCACAGATTTTACTAACGATTTTTTTCATGGCAAAGGAGTGACATCGCCAACGATTCACCGTATGGCTTAGGCGGAGCCGTCCATTCTTATTCCTTAGAACATGGGGTAAACATCGCTAGAAGACTTCATATCGGTATGGTTCATGTCAATGATCACCGTTAATGACGAGTTCCACGTCCCGTTTGGCGGGGAAAAAGAATCAGGTCTTGGTCGATTTAATGGGAACTGGATTCTTGACGAATTCACAACAGTACAATGGGTATCTGTCCAACACGAAAGACGCGATTATGGTCTTATTTTGATTAAGGGCTAGCGTGGTAAAATAGAATAAAAGTTCAATATCGCATCCATACTTGATGAATTCGGTATTGATAGCGTATAAGAGACTGCTTAATGGAATTGATTCGATTGTTTAATCCTATTAGAGAAGACAAATTTAAATATTAGGATGAAAAGTAACCGCCAGTTGGAGCTGTGAAATTATTATAAGAGGAGCTGTTGATATGAAAGTATTAGTGATCGGTGCATATGGACAAATTGGGCAACATATTTTATCTGTCCTGGACAAGAGCGAACATCAAGCAAAGGCGATGATTCGCAACGAAAATCAGGCGAATGAACTAGAACATTTAGGGGCGGAGGTTGTTGTTGCTGATTTAGAGCAGGATTTTTCTTATGCTTTTGACGGTTGCGATGCGGTGATTTTTACCGCTGGTTCCGGTGGCCATACCGGTCCTGAAAAAACGGAATTGGTGGATCGCCAAGGTGCTATGAAGGCGGTGAACGAGGCAGAAAATAATCATGTAAAGCGTTTTATCATGGTCAGTTCGATGAATGCTGATACCCCTGATAATGGCCCGGAGTCCATGAAATATTATTTCAAAGCAAAAGGCGATGCGGACAAAAACCTGCAATCCAGTCATTTGAATTATACCATTCTCCGTCCCGGAAGGTTATTAAACGAACCTGCCAATGGGACCATTACCGCGGCGGAACATATCGAAGACCGTTCCAATGGCATTCCGCGTGCTGATGTAGCGCAGGTTGCTGTCACTTCACTAGATACAGAAAATACATCCCATCGGGTGTTTGAAATTCTCTCAGGCGATGTTCCGATTGAAGAGGCACTAAGGAATATCTAAGGAATTTGCGAGTAATGAAAGTATTTATATGATATGCGATAGGTTGTTTTTATTATAGGAAATTTTTGTAAAATAATCTTTTTTAAGGTTGAAGTTATAAAGGGGAGGCAAAAACGTTGAATGAAAAATACCAGCCATTATTTGAATCCTTTTCTTTTCCGAATGGTACCCGATTGAAGAATCGTGTGATCATGGCCCCCATGACCAACTGGTCCTCAAATTCGGACGGAACGGTTTCTGATGATGAAGTGAAATATTATAAACGTCGTTCAAAAGGGTCAGCATGGTCGTCACAGCCTGTGCCAATGTGACAGCAGGCGGCAAAGGCTTCTCCGGCGAAATTGGCGTGCACAATGATGATATGATCCCGGGATTAAGAAGGTTGGCGACAACGATTCAAGATCAAGGCGCCAAAGCGGTCTTGCAAATTTATCATGGCGGCCGGTTGTGTCCACCGGATTTAGTCCCAAATGGGGACATTGTCAGTGCTAGTGCAGTTCCGGCAGGAGAGAACGAACCGGTTCCCCGTGCATTAGAGGATGGCGAAATCAAGGAAATCATTCATGCGTATGGGGAGGGCGCCCGTCGAGCCATTCAAGCCGGATTCGACGGGGTTGAAATCCATGGAGCGAATGGATACCTGATCCATCAGTTCTTTTCTCCTCATTCAAATCATCGTGACGACCACTGGGGTGGAAGCCTGAAAAAACGAATGAACTTTCCACTGGCTGTCATCAATGAGATCCAGAAAACCGTGGGTGACCACGCAAAAGATCCATTCATCGTGGGGCACCGGCTTTCTCCTGAAGAACCCCAAACTCCAGGTATTACAATGGCGGACACGTTGGAATTCGTCGATGTTTTAGCCGATCAGGAACTGGATTACATTCATGTTTCACTAATGAATTTTTGGTCCCGTCCTAGACGAGGCTTGGAAGATACACGTTCACGCTTAGACATCATCCAAGATCGTGTAGGGAACAAAGTCCCTGTTGTCGGAGTAGGCTCCATCTACTCAGCCGAGGATGCCCGATCCGCAATCCAAAGCGATGTACCCTTTGCTAGCTTTAGGACGCGAACTTATTATAGATCCCGACTGGGTAGGCAAAATCGAACAAGGAAAGGCTTCCGATATTGAGACGATTTTAGATACAAATGGTCAAGATCGGCTGGTCGTACCGAATCCTCTTTGGAAAGCGATTATCCACACCCCTGGATGGTTCCCTGGTGTTGATTAACAGATTTAAAGCCTTTGCCACCTACAAAAAGGTGGCTTTTCATAAGATTGATTCCAATAATAATGGTTACGGACTTTTTAAAAACCTTTCATAACGCCATTATACTCACAAACTGTATATTTTACTGTTATTCTGGTAGATGCCCCATCCAGTTCTTCAGCCGTTCAAGATATCCGTCGACATACCTTCTCTCGAAGAGAGGCTTCAAGCCTTCGTTCTGCCGAATCAACTGGCTTCATACCTCAAAAATAGATGCACTCAGGATTGTTGACGAGATGAATTCGGGAAACGTGGTTCCGTCATTTTCACCCTCCGTTGTAAAGTTGGAATTCATTTGAAAGTTCCCAGCATTTCGTGCCTCAAAGTGTTTATAGCAGAACTTGTCGCGTCGCCCGTTGCGGAAGATAGGTAATCAATTTCAGTAATATTTAAGGCTACCAACTTTATTGTTATATGACTGACTTATGTTAAACAACAACAATAACCATTACGGAAGGTTTTCTAAAAGAAATTTACGATGAATGGTATTAAGATAAAAGTATTCTTCAGCTAAAGGGCGCTTATCTCTAATAAGTATTGTACCAATGTTGCATCATAGGGCCATATTTTCGAATAAACACAATCAACAAAAGAAATGGGGGATTTTATATAATGACCGAGATTAGAGAAATAGGATCCTTATGTTCTTTGGATGACAAAGGCTACATAATAAACGAGTCTGATTCTGAAAAAATTAATCATAAATTTCAATTAGCAATCCAGCGAACAAAAGAGAGCTGCCTTTATGTTTTACCAAGGGAAATTCATAGTATTTATATAAGGGGATCTTTATATATGGGCTTTTCATTGGAGCAAATCAAGGAAAAGCTAGATGGCAACAATCGGTTGAACAGCAGTTGGAAATGGTAGGACGGCAGCAGAAACGGTTACAGGCATTAGAACAGGTCCTGCAAGGGATGCTATACTCCATTCAGTTTGAAGGTGAGATTAAGTGGCCCATCATTTTTGAGATTATACATTTATTCCAACCAACAGCAAATAGTATTACTAAAGTCTGTAGTTTGTCTAATGTTCCCATAAATAAATCTCTTTCTTTTAAAAAAGGGTTGTGAACGATTAACAGACCTTTAATTTTTGTGGAAAATATTTGCTGAAACCAAGTATACTATTAATAGGGGAATGCTAAGGTTTTCTTTTCGATTATGTTTTCAACGTGAAAAGTGCTACAATGTTTAAATGCGAAAAAGTTATTGATCCTCAAACTGTCAAAATGATAAAGAATAAAGAAGGTATATGCATGAAGAATGGCTGGAAAATTTACTCGAAAGATATGAAGAATATAACACGCAATTGGGTTGCAGCTATTTTGATTGGGGGACTTATTATATTGCCATCATTATATGCATGGTTTAACATAAAGGCCTCCTGGGACCCATATGGGCAGACCGATCAAATTCCAATCGGTGTTGTGAATGAAGATGCAGGGGGGCAGGTCAGGGACGAAAAAATCAACGTTGGTAACGACCTTGTCAATACACTTAAAAACAACGATTCAATGGATTGGCATTTTACAAACCGTGAAAAGGCAATGGAAAATCTAAAATATGGCGATTATTTTGCTGTCATTGTCATACCGGAGGATTTCTCCGATAACCTGTCAACGGTTATTACAGATAATCCAAAAAAAAGCAAAACGGAATACTACGTAAATGAAAAAATCAATGCCATATCCCCGAAAATAACAGACAAGGGTGCCAGTACGATTGTGGAGCAGGTCAGTAGCAATTTTATTTCCACAGTAAATGGCGTTATTTTTAATATGTTTGATGAAATTGGTGTAGAGCTGAACGAAAAGCTGCCTGATATCAAAAAGTTTGAGGATTATGTTTTTACGATGGAAAAAAAATTACCGGAAATTCATGATTTGATTTCAAATGGCCTGCAGGATACAAAGGATGCGCAGTCTATCATCAATAAAGCGCAAAACATGCTTCCGGAAGCTGAGCGGACAACCAATGATGGCCTTCAAACGGTTAATGAAACAGCTGACTTAATGTCAAAAGCTGAAGGCCGCTTAAATGAAATGGCACCGAAAATTGAGGAGGATTTGAAAAAAGCGCAAGGCACTGCTGAAAACATCAACAAACTGCTTAAAGATGCCCAGAATGTGAACATTGATTTTAGCAAGGGTAAAGAACTGCAGCAAAGCATTGACAGTTCATTGGGTGATGCAACCAGTCACATCGGTGAAATAGAAGCAAAGTTGAAGCAGCTGAAGGAAATGAATCAGGAGCAACAGGCCGATGGCGGTGAACATGGAAATAAGCAGAATAGTGATGAGGGTTCAAACGGTCAGGAAAACAGCGACCAGAATAATAATCAGAACAACGGTCAGAATAACAGCGCTAATCAGGATCAGGTAATTAAAGATGCCATAGAACGATTGAGCACACTGCGTGGAGCTCTTGAAGAAGCGCAGAAGAATGGTCAAAACATTACAGCATTCATTGAGGACAAAAAGCAGGAAGTCGATTCCGTTATCATCGATTTAGAAGAGTTATCTGGCAATACAGCAAACAGAATAGGAGATTTCCTGACAGATTATAAAGAAAATATTGAGCCAATAGTCAAACAGAAAATCAACAATGCGCAACAGACGTTATCTGATGCAAAAGGGATTTTATCAGAAATCAAGTCAACAATTCCGGAGGTAAAACAAGTCCTGTCAAATACCGAAAATAATATTGGTGAGGGGCAGGAAATGCTGAATACAATTCTTGGCGAATATCCGTACGTGAATAGTAAAGTCAATGAACTTGCTGATAAAATTCGTGACATCCAGGGTGAAACTGACATCAATGAAATTATTGAATTATTACAGAACGATCCTGAAGCAGAACGGAGCTTTTTTGAGGAACCGGTCAAGCTCAGCAAAAATGAACTTTTTCCAATTCCGAACTACGGTTCCGGGATGACCCCATTCTACACTGTCCTGGCTATATGGGTTGGCGGTCTGCTACTGATTTCCCTATTGGCCGCAGACGTTCATGGTGGGGAAGAACTAACGGGCAGGGAGCGTTATATTGGAAAGTTGTTCACGTTCCTTACGATAGGTTTACTGCAGACACTCATTGTAACGCTGGGTGACCGGTTTATTGTTGATGCTTACATGGCACATCCTGTCTGGTTTGTGATATTCGGCCTGCTGATCAGTTTGGTGTTTATGCTGATTATCTTCACACTTGTTTCACTTTTTGGCGATGTCGGAAAAGCAATGGTCATTGTCCTGCTTGTTCTGCAAATTGCCGGTGCGGGCGGCACATATCCGGTTGTTTTGCTTCCTGAATTTTTCCAGGCAATCAACCCGTTCCTTCCGTTCACCTATGCCATTGATTTAATGCGTGAAGCAGTCGGGGGCATTATATGGAAATCAGCAATACACGATATGGCTATTCTGGGTTTATTTGGACTCGGTTTTGTGTTATTCGGTGTCCTGTTTAAAAATGTGGTTAATAAACATACCGACAGGCTGATGAAAAAGTCCAAGGAGGCTGGTTTATTCCATTAATGTTTATCAGTATAGAAAAAGCCCGCTATAGTGCGCCGTTCAACAAGCTATGCTATAAGCACTTTGAAACGTGAAATGCAGAGGATTACTTATAGTTAATCCAAACTTTACAACGCAGGATGGGAATGACGGAACCATCCGTCAATACTCCTGCATGCGTCATGACTGGCAGGTCATGGGGTTTTTAAAGAACAGGTAGATCGGCCAGAACAAAGGCTGAAGCCATTCCTTTTGGAAAAGGTTATGCCGTACGGCTGAAAAAAAACTGGATAAAGGTGAGAAATGTTCGGACTGGCGAATTTTCCGAATGTACGGGTCTAAAGATTAAACATAGGGAAACCTATGAGTCATCCAACGATGGTGTGAGTGGTGTAGAGTAAAATTCGCCCTTTGAAATACACTATACCGGACAACGGCGGCATCCATCAAAGGCTTATAGTAAGCGCCTACGTCCAGAATAGATAGTTACGTTGTAAGGGACTTGGAAAGCAAGGAACGTTGGAACAAGGACTGTCATCCGAAACGGTTGCTATAAGGCTTATGCCAAAAAGCACTTATCCTTGTGGAAGAAGCCATTCAAATTGGAATGGAAGCTACTTCGGTAACCCAATACTAAGCAGCTTTTGTTTTATTCATCTTACGTGAATAATTACGTCTTTGTATCATTCAATTATCCAGTTTCATTTTGAACATTATAGTTCCAGAAACTGGCCCGTTTGTTGCATAAAGTTTGAATCTAAAGATGTTTATTTTAAGCCTACTTTGTTACAATCTACAGATTTAATTTTAACATAAATAATCGGAAAATCTGACTATTTTTTAACTTAGTAATGAAAATCGAAAACTATTGGTGGAGAATTCATTTAAAACTTCATAAAGTGTCTAGTCGTTAAATGTCAACAGGCAATGAAAAGATGCGAACGAAAAATGAACAATAAGCGAACAAAAAGGCGAACGAATAACGAACAAAAATGCTTAAAAAAGCTGTTAAATTATTAGTATCAGGAAGTTTAGGACTTCCCATTAACTCTTTTCTTTCACGGAAAAGGGTTTTTATTTTGGTCAGATGAGGAGGTGTAAATCATGTCTAACAATGAATTTGGAAAAGCAATGGATAAGCATCAGGACAAAGACGTTAAGCAGGACGATAAGACAGCCACTAAAGATTCTGCTGAACCATCGAAGAAAGAATCATCATCAAAAAGAAGACGCAGACCTGTTAAACCTGAAGGATTCAAGGAATTTGAAACACTGGCAAAAGGCATTATCGAAGCTGACGGGTCTTCATATTATGAGTGGCTTCATGAACAACACCAAGACATCATCTTGAATTTTAATGTATCGAACCAGAAACAGATCACGAATGTTGCGAAGAAAGGAGAGTGAAATACGTGCAAGACGCAATTCAAACCATACAAAATATCACAGACGGGATTAAACCGATAGCACCAGTCTTAGCCGGGCTGGTGCTTGTTGTTATTGGGTTAATGTGGACATTTGCCAAAGATCCCCAAAAAAAGGAAATGTATACGGGATGGATGGTCAACGTTGCAATCGGCTTTGGCATTGTTTACTTGGCAGCAAGCCTTGTCAGCTGGTTGGGCGGTCGTGTTGTTGGATTTTAAGGAGGTGAAGCATTGTGAGTGCTGAGTACAAATATTTCATAAGTTATCTTTATGAAGATGGCGGCGGCAATGTTGATATAACATTAGCGGAACCCATTCAATCGATAGATGATATTCGTGGTGTCGAAAAGGCAATCAGTGATGAGTTTGATTTAGGCGATTCTGTCACCATCCAAAACTTCATACAGTTAAACCATTAAACAAACGGGCGTTCCAATGAATGGAACCCTTTTTTATTGAGGAGGTTGAACATGCCGGAAACACATGATTTTGAAACAGAATTGGCAAACAAGTACGCTGACTTTCTGTCGGCGAAAGAAAAGGAAATATTAAATCCTGATAATGCAGGCTATAAATGGAAACGACAGAAGCTGGAATCCCTGTATCAAGACACAGTTCTGAAATCAAAGTATCCGAAGGAAAAACTTCAAACAATTGAAGATGACGTGCAAAAAGAACATGATGACCGGGTGAATCAATCAGAACAGTTTAAGCAAGCTTATAAACAAAATGTATTGGAAAAGCTGCAGCCTACAAGGGAAGAAACCCATTATAAGGATGCTTATAAGCGGCAAGTGCTGGATTCCTTAGATAAACAACCGGATGAAAAGGAAGAACCGACTGAAGATGTTCAAAAAAGAAATCAAGAGATGAAGGATTTTGAAGCAAAACACGGTTATGAGAAGGTCTATGAACTCAAACGCGAGGTGCTGGATGACATAAAAGATATGGACTTAACGCCGGTACAAAAGGAAAAGTTAAGTCAGATTGAAAAGGATCTGGAAAAAGAAAAGGCGATGAAACTTGGGAAGAAACAAAACAAGACACATGAACAAGAGATGGACATGTAGGGCTTCCGTTCAGGGAGTCCTTTATTGGAGGTAATATGAATGATAATGAAAGATAAACTGCTTTCCAATGTGAAAGCTGTTAAGCCGGAAAATAACACATTTGAGGCATTCAAAAAACGATTTTCTACCATCATGGGCGATCAACTAGACATGACGGAAGCTCAATTAAGACAAATTTATGATGGTATGTCACCCTATATTGACACGAGCATTTATGCGGAAATGGAAGATGTTCTGGCAGCGATACGAAACGCTTATCATGCGCTTGTGAATTGGGTGAGCGAAGAGACAGCTAAATCCTCTGAGAAACACGGAGACCAATCAGACAAACTCGCCAATGTAGGAACATTGGGAAGCCATAAGTCATTTTCGAAGCATAAACAATCGAATCATTCGGATGCGGAAGAACAGCGAAGCAAAGGTGAATCGTACGAGCATGACGCGATTCAACGCTATATGAACGATGAAAAATCGTTCAATTGGTTTGTAACGCATGTGGTCACGAATTATCAATCGCTTCCCAAACAGCGAATTGATGTATTGGTGTTCAAGCATGAAGGCTATCAGCATTTGGAACTGACGTTATTTGGCGAGTCTTTCATACAACAACATGGATTTAGAAAAGCCTATCATCTTCATAACAAATTGATGAAGGCATTTCACACAACTTTCGATGACTTATTAGCTAAAGGAACAGTTCTGACATCAGATCAAGCTATTCAAGAACACGTCCTTGCACCTGTATTAAAACGATTTGAAGCTAAGATCGCTGTCAAAGTAGGTGACGATGATGAGCAAGCTGAATCCCTATAAGAAACTCGTTTTTCAAAATATCGAAAATGCTTTAAGTGATTTGAATGCTGAAGATAAAGGCCGTTATTTTATCTGCAACTGCCCGGAATGTAACAAGCATGAAGCCTTTATGTATAAAAATAATAAGCATTTTATCCAGTGCAACCGGGAAAACCATTGCGGCTCACGGATGATGCTTGATTTTCATGAAAAAGGAGAGATGTCAGTTTATGAACAAAAGATCGAAAAACAGTACCCCAACCTGACGACACAACAACGGCAGTCCCTGGATTGGTCAAACCGTGTATTTTCGTATGCGAAAAACTACTTTAAAAGTGAGGCATTAGATAATGGTTACCGTGGTCTGTCAAAACAGACAACACGTGGTTTTGTAGCTGACTTACAAGATGAGGCTATCATGCAGCATGTTTTTCAAAAAGCCGAACCCTTATTGAACAAAAATTATGCCAATAATAGCTGGATGTGTAAACGAAACTTGATTTTCCCATTGTACGGCGAAGACAATACGCTGGATCGCGTTTTACTTCGTTCCAGTATCGATGAAAGCCTTGATCCCAAGGAAATACAGCTTATTTTCAATCCCTCCAAAGAAACGAGGGATTTTTTTATGGACATTCCGCAGGATGCTGAAAATGTCGTGGTGAGTGAATCCATATTGGATGCGTTGTCCTTTCGTGAGATAGATAAGAATGTTGGCATTATGGCTCTAACAGGCGCAACCAAAACAAGACAAATCAAAGATTATTTGGCAAAACACAAAGGACAGTTTGCAGATAAACACCTTTTAATTGCCATGGACGATGATCAGGCTGGCTGGAAGGCAACAAGGGATATCGTGAATACCATTGAAGATGCCGGTGTAGGCGAAAATTGGTCCGTTTTTGACTACACGTCAGAAATGAAAGACGCCAATGAAAATCTGCAACAAAACCGCAAAGCATTCATCAAAACGTATAACCGAATGGCAGCACGTACGAAGCAACATGAAAGGGTGATGGCCATTGAACACGAACCATAAGCCACTAACCGAGCGATTAAGTAATTGGAAGTTTATATGTGTTTTTATCCTGCTTACATTCATAGCAGGATTCTTTCTGTCTAACTTTCTATTACACTTTTTTCAGCAAGTGCTGCATTTGGTTGAAGGATTTGATAACAATCCGGAGCAAGTCAATTTGAATACCTTTTCCGTGGATTGGCATTACTTCTTTATTTTCCAAAAAGAATGGCTAGAATTTTATGTGGGTTTCTATATTGTCATAGGCATTAGTCTCACAAAATTCTTATACAACATCAAAATGAATTACCAAACCATTAACCGTGGACAACATGGCACGAATGAGTTTGAATCCGTCAAGAACATGAAGCAACAGTATCAGATTATACCGGCATCCAAAACAGAATACGACGGAAAAGGCGGGACAATTATTGGGGGATTGCAGGAAACAGGAAAACCATACCGGCTTCTGCTGGATGATGCCCCTGTTCATACCATGGTCATTGGGATTACCCGTTCCGGTAAAGGTGAAACATTCGTTGTGCCAATGATTGATGTTCAAAGCAGGGCTAGTCAGAAACCCTCCATGGTGATCAATGATCCAAAAGGGGAACTGGCTGGTGCATCTTATGAGACGCTGAAAGAGCGTGGTTATGTTGTCTATGTGTTTAATTTGATTGAGCATGCCATGAGTATGGGGTTCAATCCTTTACAGTTGGTCATTGATTCATGGAAACAGGGCAGGGTGAGTGACGCTCAAAAATATGCCAACAGTGTGGCATTCAGTTTGTATCATAATCCAAACGCCAAAGATCCGTTTTGGTCAAACAGTGCGAAGTCACTGGTGACAGCCATTATTTTAGCATTAACGGAGGATATGGTGAAAATCGGCAAGGAAGAACGGGTCACCATGTACTCTGTTGCCAACTTCCTTTCCAGTAAGGGCAGTGAAACAGATGAAGAAGGGAATAACGCGTTGGATGAATTTTTCCAGGCACGACATGAAAATAATCCAGCACGTTTGATGTATGCCACCAGTAACTTTTCAACCGGCAATACAAGAGGCAGTATCTTCAGTGTAGCGATGGATAAACTGCAAATCTTTACGCTTGAACCTAACGCAAAAGTAACCGGCCATAACAGTTTGGATTTAACCGAAATCGGGTTTGGCGATAAACCAGTGGCTGTCTTTTTAGCAACACCTGATTCGGACAATTCAAATGACGTATTGGCCAGTATCTTTGTCAGTCAGTTGTACCGTGTCAACTCAGAAAAGGCAACCAAAAGCAAGAATGGCAAAATGAAACGGCATGTGCAATTCATCCTTGATGAGTTTGGAAATATGCCGGCTATCGATGGTATGGCCAGTATGGTAACAGTCGGTGCCGGACGTGGCTTCAGGTATCACTTAATCGTTCAAGCTTATTCACAGGTGAAATCGGCCTATGGTGACGATTCGGATACGATTATTGGCAACTGTTCCAACCAAATCTATATTCTCACCGAAGATAATAGTACGGCTGAACACTATTCGAGCATGCTCGGGGCTAAAACGATTACGGATGTCAGTCGCAGTGGTGATTATCATTCATTCGATAAGTCGCACAGTGAATCGACAAAAGAACGCTCGCTTTTAACATCTGATGAACTGATGCGATTAAAAGAAGGGCAGTCCGTGTTGATACGCGTGAATAAACGGCAGGATAAGAACCGAAAAAAGATTGAGCCAAAACCGATTTTTAACCATGATAAAACCAGTCATAAATTCCGTTATCAGTATTTGGCTGATGACTTTGATACGGACCATTCCATCATGATGCTCCCAATTATGTCCGAAACGTATCATGATATGGACTTAAACAGCATGGTCTATTCTGCGGGGTCAAATGACGATTTATTTTTACGAATGGCTGACGTCATGACAGATAAGGCATTTGAGCAGTTTAAACGGCATATTTTACAAATTGAACAAAGTCAGGGTGAGATAGATGAGGAAAAAACCAAAACATTGCTTCAAGAGGTTGATCACTGGTCATTTCTCCATTATGTGAGTTTCATGGTTTATCATCCTCATTTTTCAAGAATACACTTTAAGGTACTGGCAGCATTACAGGATTATCTGCCGGATGACGTCATGCAAACGTGGCAGGATCAAGCAACGAAACGAATTGAAGAGCAAGTTAATCAAAATGAGAAAACTAATCAGGCAACCGAGCAACAACCATCAAATAAACAGTCCAATGGTGATCAAGAAGCCGAAAAATTACGTGAACAGGCACTATTTTAAAAGAAAAGACAAGGAGTGAGAAGTTATGAAAGAACCAAAATACCGTGTGGATTGGGATGTTATCGAAGAAATTGCCGTATTGCATGAAAGTCAAGCCGGATGGACAAAAGAACTCAACATCATTAGCTGGAATGGCGCTGAACCGAAATATGATGTGAGGTGGTGGAATCCGGATAAAACGAGGCTGGGAAAAGGATTCACCTTCACAGCTGATGAGCTAAGTAAGCTAAAAACGATTATTAATATAAAATTACCGGATGATCCGGATAGGACAAGATAACCATTTTAAGTGTCAAAAAGGCCTGTTATACTGTTCTCAAAAGGTTGTATGGGAGATGATGGTAACTTGATACGGAAACGAACGTTATTCAGCCTGATACTAATATCGGTTTTACTGGTTTTAAGTGCCTGTGGCGGGTCTGACAGTGCTGCAGAAGATAATAGCGATGAAGCGACAGAATCACCGAAAACTGGATTGAATGAAATTACGTTAGATGACATGATTACGAAAAAGGATAATAACGAAGCTTTTTATGTGTTGATTTATGATGCGCAACAAGACTATGTGAAAAACACCAAATTGCTTGAAGCCTATGATAAAGCTCTGAAAGATGAAGACATGACAGCATACTATATAAATATCGATAATCTTAATGATGAACAAAAGCAACAGATAAACACGTTTAGTGAAGAATATGAATCTCATTCGGGATCTTCTCACAGTCCTTTTGAAGACGGGGGACTCACTGTAGTTCATGACGGGCAGATTAATTCTGCATTTGATTATTTAGGGGAAGCATGGCTTTTAAATACGACTATTGATGAAACCAATACAAAAAATAGTACATTTCTGGATGACGATTTATATAGTGATGTAAAAGAAGGAATTCAAAAAAACGTAGATTATGTGGAAAAAGAAGAAATAAATTTAACGTATTAAAACAATACCATAGTTATCATGCTGGAACTTACCTGAACTTAGGTGAGTTCCTTTTTTATGGCAAAAGAGGGAGGGGAAGATCTTAATGGGTGATGATTTGAAAAAGCTTTATGAAGATTTAGCATCTATTTTGGATGTGAGCAGTGGATGGCTTTACGATGATCTCATCCGGAACATTTTATGGGGAATTATTCAAGCGTTAGTCTGGATTAACAATTGGATAGAAGGTGTGGCAACGGATGTTGTCACACTTGGCGGTGTGTATGATAATCCAGCCATGAATCGCTTTATTGAAACGATTCAACCCTATGTGTTTGGCATGTTTGTTGTCACATTAACCGTTGTAGGTTTTCAGTTTATGTTGAATAAAATTGAAAAGCGAAATGAAGTGCTCATGAATGTTTTGATCGCTGTGAGTGTCATCGTCATCCTGCCGAATCTCATGAGTATGATGGATGATTTGTTGAACGAAGGTGTTTCGGCATTAGATGAACCCGGCACACTATCCGATAACGTCCTTAAAAGGAATATTGCAGATATAATGTATTATGTTGAAAGTGACTTCAATTACGCAAATGGAAGTAATGAAGAAACCGTAGCAGGAAATGAAAACCTACTACCGCATCCACCCCATCCAGAGAATAAAGATATCGGGACAACAGATTATACTTACGGGAATCAATTAGAAAACCCTGAATCAATTGAAATAAATGAAAAGCTTGATATATATGAGGATGAGGGGTGGTTTAGCTGGACAACTGAGAATTGGGTAAAACAGTTATCAGACCAAGATAAGGATTTTCTAAAAAAACGCCTTATTTCAACAGGTGATGGTGGAACAAGGATAGTAGATTTAAACGAAAACACAGTGCCAGCTACTAACCTGGGGCAACAAAGCTACTACAGGTATCATGTCAATTGGGGTATTGTAATAGCTACAATGGCAGTAACAGCTTTTGCGCTGGTCATTACAACCATCAAAATCGGGCGAGCCATGTTTGACTTGGCATTTCATCAATTATTTGCCATGTTCACAGCAGCAACGGATTTAACGGGAGGCCAACGTTTGAAAAAAGTTTTAGTAGAGATTGCCAGTACATTTGCTGTCATTTTTGTGATGATGGTGCTGTTACGGATGTTCATCATCTATGCGCAATGGGCGAATGACATGGAACAGCATATTGGCATTATTGGAACAATCCTCCTCTTGATCGCTGGTGCTTGGGCGTTAATTGATGCACCTGATATTGTACAACGCTTGTTGGGCATTGATGCCGGATTGCGTTCTGGCTGGCAGGCTATGATGGGTGGTTATGCTGCCGGCCGCATGGTTGGCGCAGGCGGCAAAATGACAGCTGATGCTGGTGGTAAAATGCTAAAAACAGGCGGCAAGATTGGTGGCGGTGCGGTTGCTGGTGGTGCTGGCATGACAAGAGCATTGAAAAATAATAGCCATGTGAAACCAATGCCGTCTCATCGACATGCTGAATCGCCACGTCAAGAAGGTCAATTCTCTACAAACATGATGAACGGAGATGCTTCACGTTATGAAAACAACGGAGGAAGCACTGTTGGGAAGGGACAACCAACTCAGGAAGCTCGTCCGTCATCTGTCAATTCAATGCCAAGACAAGGTCAACAATCAACCAGTATTAGTTCCGGTCATTCAGGTGGTGTCACACCATCATCTGTTCATGGTGGACAGTCGCAAGAACCATCTGGCCATGTTAATATCCCAACATCACCGAAAATGACGAATCAGCCAAATGTGGGAACTTCAGATGGCCATATCCATCCAAAACCAAAACATACCTTGTTTGGTGGCAATCGTACGGTGCATCGAGCTAGTCATTTCCTAACACGGGCACATAACACCGGTTACGATGCAGGACAGAAAATGAATCATGTTCGTGGAAGTATCCGACAAGGCTTGGATAAAAAGGATGTGAAAAAACCAAAAGATATGCAAAAGGGGCTGAGAGACCATGACATACGAGATTCCAAAAGAGATTAAGGCAAAACCAAAAATTTTAGGGTTGGAAATGCGGGAGCTGGTCATTTTATTGATTAGCTCTCTTTTAGTTTTAACGATTTTGCGTGATTTGGTTCATAGTGTGTTTATGATGCCGTATTTTGTGGCCGTGATTGGCTTCATGATTTATCTGTTCATGCCATCCGGTCACAATCCGAAAAAAAGACATTATGAATCACTGATTCTATTTTTTCGCCATAAAAAGGCTGTTTACCATGCGATGGATAAACACAAACAGGAAAACAGTCAATTGCGCGGGTAACGCTAATGGAAGGAGGTCAACAGTTAATATGAGCCAAGATGGCAAGGTGACTCACGGTGAATCTAATAATAAACAGACGAAACGAAGGCAATGGGGAACTAAAATCAAGAGCGTTTTTCAAACGAAACAGCGTGACAAATCCTCAAGCATCAAGAAAGACAAAATGTTACGCCAGACACCAGAAATACTGCCATTTATTCAAATGCATGATGACCATATTCTTTTGAAGAATGGCGTAATGGATATTCTTCAGATTCAAACAAAAAACATTCATGCCTTGAACGATACGGATTTGAATGTTTTATTGATGAACCGAACCCGGTTTTTACGGAGTTATTTCCGTTCCTATAAAGAGATCATTTTAAATTTTCCTGCGAATACGCAAGCTCAGCGCACTTATTGGTTGAAAAAGCGCGAACAGACAACCAGCCCTATTCGATTGGAATATATCGACCAAAAATTAGTTGAGTTTGACTTCTTGGAGCGTGAACGTTCGAATCGCGAATTCTTCATTTTTGTGTATGCGGATGACAAGCAAGAACTTGTGGATCGAAAACATGATGCCATACAAGGGATGCAACAGGCTTTCCCATTGACAGAACTAACACGAACCAAAAAGGAACAGATTTTGTTTTTATTAAACAATCAAAACACGAAATTATGAAAGGATGGTTACGATGACAGTACAGACAAAACAATCAGGCAAACCAAAACCACCGGAACTGGATAAAGATTTTCTGACAGCGATCCAACCGCAAGGTGGTATTCGTTTTAAAGACAAAACCATTAAAAAAGGAGATGGTTATGAAGCGTGTATTCATGTTTTTGAGTATCCGTCCAGGGTCGATGTGTTATGGCTCGATAAAATCATGGCCATGTATGATGTGACCGTTGTAACAGACGTCGCAACAATGGACCAGGATGAGACGGTGAGTGCGATTAATAAAAGTATGGTGGAACAGGATGTCCGGTTCAGGAGCTCCAAGCATGAATCGGAACGAATGGATGCGCAACGCGGTTATCAGGAGATGGAAGACTTATACAGGCAAATAAGTGAAATGGGGGAGGTCATTAAGTTAGTGCATATTCGTTTATTTGTGGCGTCACCGACCATATGGGAACTGGATAAAAAAGTGGAGCGAACCATGTCCAAATTACAGTCATTCGGGTTTAAAGGCCAAATCTTTTTGAATGAAACTTACTGGGAATGGCAGTCTTTATTCCTTCCTTATGAACAGCAGCTGGCTTTTCCAAACAAACGGGAAGGAAAAGGCATGCCGGCTTTAACACTCGCATCAGGTCTGCCTTATCATTTCTCGGAATTAAATGATCGTACCGGAAGTTATTTGGGAACATCGTTCACCGGAGGGAACGTACTGTTTGATCTCTTTCATAAGGATAAAATGAGACGCTTTTTTAATGCGGTGGTTGTTGGGAAAATGGGTGCCGGTAAGTCAACCACGCTTAAAAAATTATTGATGGATAATGAAGCACGTGGAAACTTTATTCGCGGTTTTGATGTAACGGGTGAATTTAAGACACTTGTTCAGTCCGTGAATGGACACACAATCAGTCTCGATGGCAGTGATGGTGTCATCAATCCACTGCAAATCTTTCGTACAGAAGATAATAGCCATCCGGAAAAAAATGAAGAAATCAGTTTTATGCAGCACATATCCAAGGTGGCAACCTTTTATATGTTTCTGGCTGGTAACCCTTCCTCTGAGGAAATCGAAGAATTCAAGAAAGTGTTGCGACTATTTTATGATTCACTCGGCTTCACGGATAAAATGCATACAACAGGTATTACATCACTGGCTAATGAGGACTATCCGATTTTCAGTGATTTTTTAATGTTCATTCGTGATCAACTCTATGACAATACTGAGAAGCGAATCATTCGTTCAGAACTGTCATCTACAAGAGTTAAGCGACTCGAAAAAATTGAATTGGTGATTGATAATCTGGTGAACAGTTTTTCGTATTTGTTTAATGGTCATACAACGATTCCTGACATTACGAATGAACAAGTGATTTTCTTTTCGATTCGTAATTTAACAGGGTTAGAAAAAAGTGTGTTCAATGCTCAGATGTTTAACGCTTTGAACTTAATTTGGGATAACTTAATACAGATTGGATCATTACAAAAACAGAAAATGTATGACGATGAAGCGTTTGATGCTGATGAAGCGACACGTTTTCTGGTCATGATTGATGAAGCGCATCGACTGGTTAATTCGGAAAACATGCTGGCGGTTAAGTTTTTAACGGACTTTGCACGAGAAGCACGGAAGTATTTCGGTGGCCTCATCCTGGCCAGTCAATCCATCCGTGATTTTGTGCCAGACCACTCCGACACGGATACGGTTACCAAAATACGGACGTTATTTGAACTGACCCAATATAAATTTGTGATGCAGCAGGATGCCAACTCATTGGATACATTGCGAACCGTTTTTGAGGGACAATTGACGGATAGTGAATTGGAACATGTGCCGCAACTACAACAAGGGGAATGTTTATTGAGTATTAGTGGTGTTGGCAACTTAATGCTTTCCATTGAAGCATCGGACGAAGAGTTGCATCTGTTTGAGGGGGGCTTGTAATGGAAAAACGGGTTCTTTATAAGTTTACATTCCTCATCATTGTCGCTTTGTTAATCATAGCCATGTATGTCTGGAAATGGACAACCGATGATGAAGAAAAACAAAATCCGGAAGATTTATTCGATGAATCACAGCAAGAAACAGAGCAGCCGCCAACGCTTCAGGAAGACAAAATTGATGAAGTATTAGGTGCTAAACCAGATTCAAATGCTGAAGATGAAACACAAAATGCTATAAACAATAACGGTAATCAACAAACAATGGGAGACCAGCATGAAGCCACATATCAAAATAAATTTGGTGATCAAGCAGTCACCAGTGCCAAGGAGCAAGCGAAACAAGGGCTTGCTCTTTATTTATCGCAAATCGCCGACTGGGATAAATGGGAAGGAGTTGTGACGTCTTCATTTTTGCAGGACATCAAGCAAACTATTCCAACGGTGAAAGAAGCAAATGTTGAACGGCGTATTGAATCTATTGAACTGTTTGCATCTAATACGTCACAATCCAACAACATGGCATTCGGTGCATTTGCCACATGGCATGTGACATCAAATGAACGTTTGACCAATCAACGAACGCAGCTTTTTTACCTGACAATGGTGCAACAAAACGATCAATGGCTGATGAACAACATAGAAACCCCTGATGAAGGCATGGAAGGAAAGAAGGATACATGAAACATATTTGGGGTGCTGTGAAAGCCATTGGTAAGACAAAAGCGATTGGATGGATGATTGGTCTTGTTGCAGCGAATATTATTCCTATACTGATTGGTTTAGTTTTAATGAGCATTATGTTTGCCATTATTGGTGCGTTAGGTGGCAGCGTCGACGAACAACATTCCGAACAAAGTAATCCATCTGCCGGTTATGTATGTTCGGCAACAGGTGAGATTAATCAGGAAAAATGGGATGCTGTTTTTCAGAGTGAAGAGCGCGCGGGAGCCCTAAAAGGTCATGGCGATGACATTATACAGTTGTCGGAAGAAAAAGGCCTTGATCCTGTTTTATTTGCTGCCATTGCGTTACATGAAACCGCATGGGGAACATCAAATGCCGTTCAACAAAAAAATAATCCTGGCGGATTGATGAATCCGGATGGCAGCGGACTTTTTTCTTTTCCAACATTGAAGGAAGGATTGGCGTCTATGTCTAAAACATTATATAACCGCATCAAAGTCGATGGTTTGGTGACGATTGAACAATTGGGAAGTGTTTACGCACCAGTTGGTGCAGATAACGATCCGAATAATTTAAACGAACATTGGGTGCCAACGACCAAAGATATTGTTCAAGAGTTTGGTGGTTTAACCATGAATTGTGAACCATCGGACCAACCGGATCTGGAACTGATTGGCGATAAAGCATGGATATCACCACATACGAAAAATATTACTTCGGGCTTCGGTAATCGGAGCTGTGGTGGCTGTTCCTCGTTTCATGCTGCCATTGACGTCGCATCGAATGGTATTCATGGGACACCAATCACAGCATTTGCGGATGGTGAAATTGTTATCAGTAAAGCAAATGGCACGACGTTTCAATCAAGCAGCAGCAACATGGGAACAGGGTATGGCTGGTATGTGGAAATTAAACATGAGGGCGGCTTGCGGACACGATATGCGCACATGATGGAAAAAGGAGAGCCAGTAGGAACAAAAGTTGAGGCAGGTGATGTCATTGGTAAAGTTGGTTCAACAGGTGCATCTACCGGAGCCCACTTGCATTTTGAAGTGATCATAAATGGTGAAAAAGTTGATCCAATGCCGTATGTTAAACCATTTCTAACGGGTAAAAATTAATCAAGGAAGGGTGTGAGACCATTTGAAAAACAAATTGAATCGCGGACGTGAAAACAAAACCTATATCAGTCTATTGCTTGTCGCCGGCCTAGCGTTTGGCGTTTTTTTTACGTCCAAAACGTGGATGTATGATGACAGTGCGATAGCTCAAACAGCATTTAATGAATCAATTGGCGGGCTTAGTCAAACCACATTAACGCTTCGTGATTGGGAATATAACCCGAATGATGAACTGATGGAGGTGACATTGGAACGTAACCATACCGGCACAGATGCAGTGGAACCGACATTTTCGTTTTATGCGAAAGAACAAAATGAGAGTCAAAAATACAATGCAGAATTGGTGTATCAATCCGACAATAACATGATCGTTCAGATTGAAGATGTCCCTGAATCCTTTCAAGTGATTGGGTTATTCGTGAGGGAACATCGTAATCAAAACATCCTCAAACAAGAATACAAATCACAAATAGAAAACAAAGGTGGTGAAGCTACGGCGACCGATCAGAACATCCAAGAATCGGATTTACCTGAGCCGGAAGAAGTCATTATCGTTGGGGATTACCGAAAAATTGATATCAATCAATCATTGGTAACGAAGACAGATAAAGGCTACAAAAAAGAAAGTATTATGGCCGATATGGAACGTACGAAACAAGGAATCACGACGATTATCGATGAAGATATACCTTTTCAGGAAGAACTGGTGACGACACTTAAAGGAGAAAAAGAATCACTGGAACAAGACATGGCATTTGAAACGCAGGGTGAACAAACAGACACAAAACGCGAGATTGAACAAAAGGATAAAGCTATCGAAGACGCGAAAAATGAAATCCAAAAACTGAAAAACAAAGTGAAAGAACTCCGGGATAAATATCAAAATCGTGAAGAAAAACTGAATGCATTGACACAAAACAAGGATGACAATAAGCAACAAGATAATGACAAAGAGGATGCCGATAATGCGAAAAGGGATAAACAAACTGCCAACAAAAACAAAGAAGATAAGAACAACGAGGACTCCAAAAAGGATAAAAAGTAGCAGCCAAAACCTATATAAAAGCTATATAGACACCTATATAAAAGCTATATAGACACCTATATAAAAGCTATATAATCAGTTGAAAAATTGGTCTTACCGGAAAACTAGGCTCTGCCTAGTTCCCCACCTTGTGTGGGGACATTTTCCCCTTATCCTGTTCAATACTAATTGTTCAATACTAATTGCGATCTCATGAAGATGCTCCATTTAGTGAAGGGATTTGCCAAAGAGGGAAGGTATTCACATCCTATTGTGGTGTGAACATGCAGCAAATTAACAGAAAGGAATGATACCGTGATGGAAATAAAAGTGCGCGATGTAGACACCGGTGCCGTCAAAGTTTTAAATGACGAAGCACGAAAACAAAACGTGTCGCGGAATGAATTGTTAAAACGACACATTGAAGATTTAGCACAGTTTAATGGTGTCAAACGTGCAGAAAAAGAATTGGATTCGACATTAAGTCGTGTAGGTGATGCATTAGAGATGACGTACAATCGGCTTGACCAATTAGAAAAACAATCCTTGAAAATGTATTTGTTACTAACTACTGTGCTGGATGTTGATCCTGAAGAAGTTGATGATTATTTGGAGAAAGTATTCAAGATAAACATATAAGGAGATGATGACGAATGAATGAAAAAAAGACAACAAAGAAAGGTTCATACTTTTTGTTAAGTCCAGAAACCAAAGACAAGATACAAAGTATTGCAGACGAGAAAAATGTATCACAAGCTGATGTCATTACGGAAGCCATTGATCACTATTATGCAGATCGTAATGAAAAGAATGTTGCGTTAAAAAATATGATCTCAGATTTAATGGATGAAAAGTTGGCGACCATGCAAGAGAAATTACAGCGTATTCAAGTCACCGGCAATGTGGTTGACCGAGATACAAAAATTCTTCTGGAGTTTATGAACCATTATTACTTGATCAATGAATTTAAAGATTTGATTACCACTGAGAAATATAAGACGAATGGGATGCAGCAAGCAGAGGAACTAATTCAAAAACGTATTCACAAACATCGTCAAAAGAAACTGGATTATGAAAAGCGAAAGGCACAAAAGCAACAAGAAAGTGAGGCATAATGCATGAGCAGTCCTGCGGTAGTGTTACGAAGCAAATTTGTCACACCTGGCTCCAATACATTTAACGATTATATTAATTATATCGATCGGGAAGATGCCAAGCGTCATATTCATGTGAACCAGTCATCCAAAGAAACGGATGATTTTGTTGTCTTTCATGACTTCATGGACTATATGGATGACGAAGCAAAACAAGGTGAACTGTTCACAAAAAATAATGATCAGTTGAATCCGAATGACAAAAAAATCTTGAAGCAACAATTCCAAAAAGCACAACAAAATGAATCACCCATGTGGCAGGATGTTATTAGTTTTAATAATAAATGGTTGATGGAACAAGGTTTTTATAATCCAAAAACACATACAGTATATGAAGCAAACATGCGGAAGGTTGTCCGTGAAACGATGGATACGGTGTTGAAGTCAGAAGGCATGGAAAACTCAGCTGTATGGACAGCATCTTTGCATTATAATACCGACAACATTCATGTCCATATTGCTTCAACTGAAACCTATCCAACACGTGAAACAATGGACGTTTTCGATAAGGAAAGTCAAACATGGCGGGAAGAATACCGTGCCAAACGTAAACCCAAGACACTGGATAAAATGAAATCCAAAGTGGCCAACATGATTCTGGATAGAACGCATGAACGGAATAAAATTGATGACCTTGTCCGTGGAACCGTTCATCATAAAAAAGAAAATGGTGTCTCCTTGTCCACTTATCGCCAAACAAAAGAATTATTTCAAGAAGCCATGAATCACCTTCCATCGGATAAGAAACAATGGCGATATGGTTATCAATCGATTAATGAAGCAAGACCATATATAGATGACATAACAACGATTTATTTGCAGCAATTTCATCCGGATGATATGGAACAGTTGCATCAACAATTGGATGATGAAGTGAACGTGATGAAAGAGATGTACGGTGAAGGGAGTGATTATGAAACGTATAAGCAAACGAAACTGGATGACTTGAAAAAGCGAATGGGTAATGCAGTACTGTCTGAGATGCGTGACTATGCGAAAGCGCAAAACAATTTATCGTTTCAGCCAAAACGATTAAATCGGTGGCAATCATTCAATCAACAGCATTCATTTACTGATCGACATCAGACAGTTTATGCGTTTAATGCTTCCATGATGAAATTAAGCAAAGCCATGCGTCGAACATTTCATGATTATCAAAAAGACCGAAACATGCAGGAATTTGACCGAATGATGGATGGCTATGAATAAATAAAAAGGTGGTGGTAATTATGAACAATCTATTATTCTTTTTCAGTGCTATGTTAATTGTTCTGCTTGTTTTACCATTGATTATCAAATACGTTAGGAAGAAAAAACGGTTTAACCTGATGAAAAAGTCAGGCATAAGAGACATTGACCGTATGAAGGGTTATCAGTTTGAAGTGTACCTGCAAGTATTGTTTAAGGAACTGGGGTATCGTCCAGTTGTGACACAAAAATCAGGTGACTACGGAGCAGATGTGGTGCTTAAAGGCAAAAATAAAATTGTAATACAGGCAAAACGCTATGGTTACAGACACAATGTCAGTATGGATGCTGTACGTGAAGTATTAGCAGCCATGTTTTTTTATCAAGCAGATGAAGCGTGGGTGATCACGAATTCCTTTTTCACGAAGCAGGCTAAAACACTAGCCAATGTATGCGGCGTAAAATTATTAAACCGGTATGAGTTAGAGAAATTCATTGTGAAAATTAATCCAACGAAGCAGCCAAAACAATTCACACGGAAAAGGAGCGAATTAAGTTGACCGTTACATTAGTATTAGCCGAGAAGCCGAGTCAAGCGAAGCATTACGCAGAAGCTTTTCAACATGTCAGTCAAAAAGATGGCTATATGGAAGTGAACGATAATCGGTTCTTTCAAGATAAAACATATATCACCTGGGGTTTTGGTCATTTGGTAGAGTTAGTTCCACCGGATGCTTATAATGAATCGTGGAAACAGTGGCAATTAGACAACTTACCCATATTCCCGAACACATTTCAATTTCAAGTAGGTAAGGATAAAACGAAACAGTTTAACGTTGTGAAGCAATTATTGAAGGAAACAGATGAAATCATTGTTGCAACTGATTGCGACCGTGAAGGTGAAAACATTGCCAGAAGTATTATCAAAATGGCCGGTGCTTCCGATAAACCAACTAAGCGTTTATGGATAAACTCATTGGAAGTGGATGAAATTCAGAGTGGATTCAAGCAGCTAAAGGATGGGAACAACTATGTGTCATTATATAAAGAAGCCCAAACAAGACAATTGAGTGATTGGCTGGTCGGTATGAATGCATCCCGTTTATATACATTGCTCTTGCAGCAGAACGGCATGAAAGGCGTCTTCAGTGTCGGCAGGGTTCAAACGGTCACACTCTATTTATTGTATAAACGACAACAGGAAATTGAAAACTTTGTCTCTAAACCTTTTTTCGAATTGATTGGCAATGTGAGCGTCAAAAATGGTTCGTTTGATGCCAAAGTGAAAGCACGTTATCAAACGAAAGAGGATGCTATGAACAGCTTAGATGCTTATCGTCTATCATCTGGAGACAATCAAGGCACCATACAACAGGTTACAAAAGAACAGAAGAAACAGAAAGCACCGAAGCTGCATTCATTATCAACATTGCAAGCAACAGCCAATAAAAAATGGAAATACAGCCCGTCCGACGTCTTAAAAACAGCCCAATCATTATATGAGAAAAAATTATTATCCTACCCAAGAACGGACAGTCATTATATTACGGATAGTGAGTTTGCTTATTTAAAAAGTTATCTATCAACCTATCAATCCTGTTTAAACGTAACCATGGATATCGTCTATCCTGATGCACGAAAACGTTATGTGGATGGATCTAAAGTACAGGAACATTATGCGATCATTCCAACAAAACAGATACCAAACAAGCAGGATTTAACAGACAAAGAATGGAACATTTATCAGGAAATTGTGGCAAGGACACTCGTAATGTTTGCTGGCGATTATGAGTATGAAGAAACAAAGGTGGAGGTTGACGTAAATGGTTTGTGCTTTGAGAAAACCGGCAAAGTGGAGCTAAAGAAAGGCTGGAAATCTTTATTTACGGAAGATACACCGGATACAGAGGATGAAGCTGAACAAGACAATACGGTTCTTCCGTCCATGCAGAAAGAGGAATCTTGTAACGTTGAGATTGATATATCTGAGGGAAAAACGAAACCTCCGAAGGCCTATACGCAAGGTCAACTAATTAATGTCATGAAGCAGGCTGGTAAGGAAATCGATGATGAAGCATTGCAGCATACATTGAAAAAAAATGAAGGGATTGGAACTGAAGCCACAAGAGCAGGTATCCTTGATACGTTGAAAAAGCAGCAATATATCGAGATAAACAAGAATAAAGTTTCGGTTACGGGGAAAGGCCAAATTTTATGTCAGGCTGTTGAAGGAACGGTTTTAGCCAGTCCAGAGATGACAGCCAAATGGGAAACTTATCTACACAAAATCGGCCAAAATGAAGGCTCACAGGAACACTTCATTTCCAAAATAAAGCAGATGCTGGAATCACTTTTGAAGGATGCACCAGCAAAAATGAAGACGCTTGAATCACAATTTCAGGAGGTGAAAGAAGAGTCTACTGTAGGAGATTGCCCCATTTGCGGTAAAGAAGGAGGCAAAATAGAGAATAAAGGAAAGTTTTATGGCTGTTCTCGTTATCGAGATGGATGCACATTTACACTTCCTAAACGATTTTTAGGAAAAACAATCAGTGAAACGAATATTAAAAAGTTGCTGGTAGGTAACAAAACTAATTTAGTGAAAGGATTCAAGAGTAAAAAAGGAAAGACATTCGATGCGTACTTGCGCTATGATACATCAGAACAAAAATTAACATTTGAGTTTCCGAAAGGGTGATGATATGGATTTGTATGTGAATGGTGAGTATCAGTCCGTAGATATCGGTTATGTGAAGGAGATCAAAGAATCCAGTGTTGTATTCATTGTCAAAGACGGTGAAGTCGAAATAGATGTTGATCCTGTGACGCTGGATGTAATTAAAACCATTTGTATGGCTGATGAGGAAGCATTGATTCCGTTAGATATGGAGACGAATTCTGTCATCCTAGATGGTGAGCCAACCAAATAAAGCGATGTTTTCAAAAAGACTTCCACTTAGGGGGTCTTTTTTTAATAATTTTGGAGGTGGTTGATTGTGCAAAACACGTATAAGATTGTTTCATCCTTTGAAGCGAACTGTCCTGCTGAATTAGTCATGAAGGATGGAAGGAAGCAAAAAGAAATAACGATAGGCATATGGAATCCAGAGCCGGATGACAGGGATGACTTGTATGTATGCTTATTTAACCCGGCTGAATATGAAGCTCCAGGACTCGATGACTGGGACGATTCATTAGATGTTTATCAAATGGACGACATCCTGACACTAGATGCCTATGAGCAGTTGCAAATTGCGCTTTTTGACTATGAAGAGCCTTTTGAGATGGCATTATCTGAAAAAGAATTTTCGATTCATCCGACTGAAATATTGGAAGATGAACTGAAAGGTGAGTCGGCTAAAGCACAGATGAGATCGAATGAGAAGCAGCAACAATTTGATTATGGAGATGTGAGGGCTTCCTTAGTGGAGGTCCTTTTTTATTTACAATCATTTTTTATATAAGGGTGATATCGTATGGCTAAACGTAAAACATTGGAACAAAAGAAGGAAGAAGTTAAGGGCCTGACTACGAAAATGAATGACGCCATTGATTATTATTTTGAGTCGCCGGGACAAATGAATGAGTTAATGGCGTTCATGTTGAAGTTTTATCATTATTCACCGAAGAATGCAGCATTGATTCGCAGTCAGTTTGAAGGTGCAGAGGCTGTCGGTAGCTATAACTTCTGGAAGGATAAAGGATTTCAAGTTCAAAAAGGTGAAAAAGCTCTTAAGGTATTAGTGCCGAATAAAACGGCACCAAAATTCAAAACGGCTGAGGGCAAGTGGGAAAATATGAAATATGCAACAGAGCAGGAGAAGGGACAGATCTATAAAGGGGAACTTGAGCAACGAAAAAGCCGATTGTATTTTTCAACTGGCAATGTCTTTGATATAAGTCAGACGAATGCCAAAGAAAGTGATTTGCCGGAAATATTCCCGAATAAATGGATGGAAGGCGATGTTGCCAATTATCACACGATGCTGGCGAGTATGCATAGAATAGGCGATAAACTGGATGTCACGATCGGTGAGCCGTTTGATGAACTTGGTGCAGCAAAAGGGGCATTTTATCATAGCGTTCATGACAAGAATAATGGCCATATTGGTCTGAACCCTCGAAATGGCGAGCTGCAGAACGTTAAGACATTATTGCATGAACTTGCCCATGCCAAACTGCATAATCCAAAGAATGAACATTATCAAGCGATGCCTGCAGAAGAAAAGGAATTTCAGGCGGAAATGACGGCTTATGCGGTAGCATCTTATTTTGATATTGATACAAGTGATTATTCTCTTCGTTACTTGGCCAATTGGACACAGGATAAAGAAATGAAAGATAAAGCCAAACTCTTGGACCATGTTCGTCAAACGGCTGTTGAATTTATTGATGAAATAGAACCTGATTTGGTAAAAGAACGTGATAAAGAACAAGAGCAAGAAAACGATATGTTGTTACTGGAGTACGGTATGAATCAGATTACTGATGTAAAGGAAATATCTTTACAGGAAATGAAGTCATTTGCCAAAGGGAATACAAATGGTGCTGCATTTATTAAAATGCAAGCATCTGAGAATCTGAGGGATGAAGAGTATCAGAAACAGTTTAATGAAATATTTGCAGGTAAATATACTGTTATCGATAAAGCAATTGATGAACCGCAATTGTTGATTCAATGGTCGGAAGCACCGGAGTTAAAGGATAACACGATGTACCCTTTTGCAGAGGGAAATGATAAGATGGAAGCATTAGAGGAAAAGTATCAGCAGGAAACAGGCTATCGTAAAACACGATACCATGTTGTTCTTCCAGTAAATGAATATTCAACAACGCCAAATATTGTTAGTATATCAGATAGATTGGATATTGGTGATGGGGCATATATCCATCCTTATCATCATATTCGAAAAATGGGAGAGATGACAACTGGGCATCAAAAAATATTAGATGATGCTTACCACGATTATCTTATTGAAACAGAAAAAGAAGAATTAGAGGATTCAAAGATACAACAGCAACCTGAACTGGTCCAAAATAATTATGATGAGATGTTGTATTGGTATGAAATGTGCAAGCGGCCAGTATCGTTAGGCTGTCAGCCAAACGGGTTTATTGAATTTGATCATGATAAAGGAAAGCATGGAATTGTTGCTTACGATAGGGAGCTGACTGATCAAGAATTAAATGATTATGAAATGAAGGAATGGGATCTTAAACAAGGGGAAAAAGACAAGAAAAAGATAAGGAAACTAGAAATGGAGCTACAGTAAATTCCAAATTGTTACTATTACATTTTGATTCGATTGCTAATCAAGAGAAATATATTAGGAAAACGACTTACCATATTCGGTAAAGAGAAGGGATAAGGCTTGCTAAAATAAACGTCGAACAAAAATATCATGTTAAACGTGTAGGGGTGAATCATTCCGTTGGACTATAAGGGAAGCAAAGATGGAGGTTAGCATGATTTGTGACATCACAAATGTGTCGGAGTATTTTTTTGTATCGTCAGCTGAATGAAACATCCTGGAGTTAATTGGTTTATTAATTTATCCAGCTTCTGATATGGGGAACTGTGGATCTTTTAGGTGTGGGTAAGATGTTAAGCGAAAACACAGCCTTGTTTACAGACTTTTCATCCTTGTTTTCCGACATCCAGATACCTACAGGCATGACATTTTCGTTATTTATTTTATTCCTTTCAAGTGCACTCCTCTCAACACTCCTGTCGTCTCTGTAAATACAAAAAAGACCGTCACCTATCACAAATAGATTAACGACGGTCTAATGTAGAGAGGTGGGCATGAAACGGATTCCACTAAGATTTATTTGTATTTTTTCTTATATATTGAGATTCTTAGGCACTGAGGATAAAATTAAAAATAGTTGAAGTTGGTAAGGGTTTAGTGAATTAAATACCACATTTTATTGGGAGGAGAACTAATGAGAGACAACAGCAATTTAAAAGAACTAGTTTTTGAAGCTCTTAGGGCAGATGAACGACTGTGGGATGATGAAGGAAAGGAATTGAATCAGAGACTTTTAATTGACTTAATAGATAGCTACGATAAAAAAGTAATAAATATCTTGTTGAGCCATGATGGAACGAGGAATAAATTTTTCGTACAAATAAATGGTGCATATGTTTTTAAAACAAATGATTTTAAGTTTTTTATGGAAGAAAATAAAATAGATAATTCGTATACCGATTTTATTAACCGGATTGGTCTTTCCGATAATCAGGAGTTTATCAATAGTCGTGGTGAAGTTGTTGTTAACTTTCCATATAAAGATTGTATTTTAGCTGGTGGGCAAGCTACTGAAGAAGGGGAAGACATATATTTTGGGTATGAAGGTGAAAAAGTAAAAACAGTTAAAGGTGAAAAAGTTGTTCAACCAGCAGGTTTTAGAGAAAAACAAGCAAAAAGAAATGAAGTGTTTTTTAATGAGGTCTTAGCTCATGATGAGATTGACAGGCTCTTAGATGAAAAAGCATTTGTTAATTGGAGTAGATTCACTACAGATGGAAAATCAGAAATAACAGAATTTAGAAGAGACGAAAACGGCTATTTGAAAGACAATATTGTGATAAAAGGAAATAATTTAATTGCGTTACACTGAATCAATTTCATAATTGCTCTTTTTAAAAACACAAAGACCTGCAGAATTTTTAAAATGGATTTTTTAAAATTCCTTTAAACAGGTTGTTATGCAGCCTGTTGTAGGTTTAGCTCTGCATTAATACGGTCTGCAGCTAATTTTGAAGCATTATACATCAAAGTAACGATGTCAAAATGGACTTTAGCACGTTCACCTGTGCGATTACGAACATTGTTGAGCTGGAAGAACTCCTTTAAATACGCATTAACGCGTTCCACTGCTGAACGACGGTTGTAAATAGCTTTCCAGGCTTTGGAGCCACGAGCCGGCGCTGTGTATCGTCTGAGGTCTTTGGTAATTTTCATCTTGAACACTTTTTGGCAAATACCTTCATTGGCTAATGGGCAATCTTTGCATTCCTTCGGGCTCGTGTACTTCAGTGTTTCATATTTGGCATCGTAACTATCATAACGATACGAATACTCACGGAAACAAGTCGGGGCAAAATACTTATCAAACCCAATTGGTTCCGATTCATTCCGTTTATTATAGGCAATAATGGATTGCTGCCCCATTTGGTACACTTGCTGGTAAATCGGTTCAAAATCATAACCGGCATCCATCGTCTGATAACGCAGATCTGAAAGAGGCAAGCTTTCATCCATCCCTTTCAGTAAAGGAATCGCAGCTTTTCCGTCGTTCAGATTTGCGGATGAAAAAAGGGATTGTAAAATATATTGACTCGATGCACCGACCGCCAGATGGCCTTTATAGCCAAACCAGAATTCATTTTTGCCTTTACTGTTTTTCTTGACGCCCCATTGGGGATCCCGGGGAACTTCATCACGCAGTTCGGTTAAGGAAACGCCCAATTGGGCTTCAATTCGCTTGTCATAAAGCGGCATATTAGCTTCTTTTTCAGCTTGTTCCTTTAGCCATTGGTCACGCTCTTCCTTGGATTTGCGGCCGCGCTTTTTAGGCTCCGGCTTTGGCTTTTCTTCTTTAGGTGGTGCCTGATCGCGTGCTTCGAAGTGGGTTGCATCGATGGCGACTGTGTCATCAACGATAAAACCTTCCGCAATGGCTTGAAGGGCAACTTTTTCCTGTGCCTTTTCTAAAATGTTTGATTCGCTCAGCTTCGCAAAAAGCCGGGAATAAGAAGCTTCAGATGGGATTGGATCAGAAACAAGAAATCCGCAATTCAGTTTAAAGGCAATATCGTCATTTAGACGTTTGACCAGGTCTTTTATCGTTGGGATACGCTCGATGTATCGAATGAAAATGGAAATAATCATCGCTGCATAATTCAGCTCTTTCGGCGCACCAAGTCGCGATTTTTTGGTCACTTCATGGTAAATCGAATCCAAATCAATCGCGGAAATGATTGCCTCATATTTTTGGGTAGGTTCCATTTCATATAATTCTTGGATGCCAAATAAGCTCGTTTGTCGTATAATGGTCATAGGAAGTTCCTCCAGTCTTTTTGGGACGTTTTGGTCGACTACCATTATACAAGATTTGGGGAGGTACTTCCTTTTTTATGCTTTTGAGCCCTTGCGGCAGAAGGACTAAGAATTATGAAATTCGTTCACACTCATTAAAAAAAGAATTCTCTAGCAGGATAAAACTTTGCTATATTGATGTACCTTTTAATACTAGTTCAGACAGTTTTGCTTATAACGATAGGTTTAATCATTCAACTTGGCTTACATTCATGAAAAATCGTTTAGAAGTGACCAAAACACTAATGAAAAAAGATGGATTAATATTTGTCCATTGTGATAAGAATGAAGATGCCTATTTAAAAGTATTAATGGATGAAATTTTTGATCGGGAAAATTATATAACATCAATTTCTGTAAAATCTAATTCAATTTCTGGCAACAAAACAAGATTTAAAAATAAAACTATATTAAAAAATAAAGATACCATATTAGTGTATAAAGGGGATGGGGAAGTCACTATTAACCCTCAGTATACTGAAAAAACGAAGTGGGATACACACTACAATGCCTTTTTAGAAGTTGTAGATGAAGGAAAAAACATTTATAAACCTCGACGTCTGAAGGATGTTTTAATTGAGAACAGTATTATTGATTCGGCTACTACCATTACTGAGGATTTTATTAACAATAAACTTTTTATGGAATTCTGTATTAAACATAAAAGTCAAATTTACCGGTTAGTTAATTCAATTCCAGCTGATATTAAATCGAAAAGTTTAGAGAGCGAAAACAAAGTAATAAAATATAGCGATACAGACGGTAACATTCAATATGCCTTAAATGGTAGTAGGATCGCATTTTTATCAGGGGCTGTACAAGAAATAGATGGTTATGAAAAATTAGCCCAACTTTTAGGGGATATGTGGTCAGATATTGATTTTCAAAACACTCAAAACGAAGGTGGCAAAGGTGTATCCTTCCCTACAGGGAAAAAGCCCGAAAAGCTACTGCAAAGAATCATTGATATGGCAACAAAAAAAGGTGACATTGTATTAGACTTTTTCATGGGGTCAGCAACAACACAAGCTGTAGCAATGAAGTTAGATCGTCAATTTATTGGTATTGAACAAATGGATTATATTGAAGATATATCAGTTAAGCGTCTTAATAATGTGATTAATGGTGAAAAAGGCGGGATTTCTAAAGCCGTCAATTGGGATGGTGGTAGAGATTTCATATATTGTGAACTTGCAAAATGGAACGAATCAGCAAAAGAAAAGATCATCAAATGTGATAACTACAATGAATTAGTGAGTTTGTTTTCTAAGCTTTGTGAAAAATATTTCTTACATTATAATATTAAAGTTAAAGAATTCCAAGAAAAAATTATAAAAAAAGATGAATTTATAAATCTAACTCTTGATGAGCAAAAAAAAATGTTTATTCAAATGTTGGATTTAAATCAGATGTATATACACCGAACGGAAATGGAAGATAGTAAATATGGGATTGATGAAAGAGATCAAGAATTAACAAAGTTATTTTATGAGGGGGATTAAAATTTGACACAAGATCAAGAGTTATATAAAACCCTTAGCGAAAAGGCGCGGAAATTAAGACTTCCATTTCCAAAAGTACCTAAATATGTTATAGATAATTTGAAATATGATTTGTTCTACTGGCAAAGAGAAGCATTTGAAAATTTAATAACTTATGAAAACATTAAAGAAATAAAAAACCCTAACCCCCCAACTCATTTGATGTTCAATATGGCAACTGGAACAGGGAAAACTTTATTAATGGCAGCGTGTATATTATATTATTACGAAAAGGGTTATAGGCATTTTTTATTCTTTGTAAATCAGAATAATATTGTGGATAAAACTGAGAACAATTTTGTGGAAAGTCAACATCGCAAGTATCTTTTTACAAAAAATATAATTGTTAATGACAGAACGATTGATATTAAAAAAGTAAATACTTTTAGCAAACATACGAACGATATTGAGGTAAAGTTTACTACAATACAAAAACTTTACAACGATATACACGTGGAAAAAGAAAACAATATATTATTGGATGAACTGGATAACAAAAACATTGTTATGTTGGCGGATGAAGCTCATCATTTAAACACAAATACCCAACAAAATATTGGTCAAACTGAGTTGGACTTAGAGACTGAGATAACTGGTAAAACAGGGGAAGCTGAGGTGGAGCGTAAAGGTTGGGAACATACAGTAATAAACTTGTTATTAAATAAAAGAGGAAATTATGATATTAATAATAATATACTATTGGAGTTTACTGCCACTCTACCTGAAGATAAGCAAGTTGCAGAAAAATATATGGACAAAATCATTTATAAATTTGGTCTAAAGGAATTTCTAGGAGAAGGGTATACGAAGGAAATTAATTTAATTTCGTCCCATTTTGATAAAAAAGACAGAATCCTTCACGCTCTTCTTTTTAATTGGTATAGAGAAAAAATCGCATTGAAACATTATGGTTTAGGTAATAAAAGCTTAGCAAACTTTAAGCCAGTGGTGCTATTCAGAAGTAAATCTATTGATGAGTCAAAACAAGACTATGAATATTTTCAGCGCATCCTCAAGGAGTTAACAGTTAGTGACTTTTCATTTTTAGATGATATAGAGAATAAGATTATTGAAAATAAGAATGCCCATGAAAAGGGGAAATCAAGGACACGAGATGTTTTAGAATATATAAAACGAGAGAACATAAGCTACTCTCATATAGTTAATTATATTAAACACAATTTTTCTGAACGAAACTGTATTATTACTAATTCTGATAGAAATACTACTAAAAAAGAGAAAACTGATGACGAACAAGAAAGGTTATTAAATAGCCTTGAAGACAAAGAAAATAATATAAGAGCTATATTTACTGTAAAAAGGCTAACAGAGGGTTGGGACGTATTAAATTTATTCGACATAGTTAGATTATATCAAGGACAAAATGCTGGTGGTTCATCAAGGAAAACACCAAAAGCTACTATTGAAGAAAAACAGCTTATAGGTAGAGGCGTTAGGTACTATCCTTTTTCATATAAGAATCACGTTGAAAATAAACGAAAATTTGATGATGAGATGGATAATGAATTGCGGGTCTTAGAAGAGTTATATTATTATACTTACGATGAAGATTCTCGTTATATCTCTCACCTTAAAGAAGAACTAAGAAAAGATGGTTACATTAAGGATAATAAAGTCGAAAAAAGATTTAATCTGAAACCAGAATTTAAAGAAAAACCTTTTTACAATAACACTGTCTTATGGATTAACGAGAAAATCAATAATCCAAATCGTAAAAAGAAGTCTTTGGATGACTTAAAGGAAAATTGGTTTTTTGAATGCAAAGTTGCGGGTTTTGAATATACAGAAGAAGAGTTACATTTACAGAAAGACAAGGATGTAAGCAGGATAGAGTATCAAGAAAAAACAAATAAGACTCTGAACAAGAACCTTAGTGACTTTGATCGTCAAATCTTCTATAAGGCGATAAATATTAAGGCCCAACCAGAAAACTCAATATTTAAGTTTAAAAACTTAAAAACTGAATTAGATATTGATAGTATTGATGATCTATTGAAGGAAGAATTTATGGGTGGTTTAGATGTCAATATCGTAGTTAATCAAGATTTAGATTTTAAACAAATCTCGAATAAGGAAAAGTTAAAAATACTATCAAAGGTTTTGGATAAATTCATGGTGGAAATTAAAGAGTATATTAATCCCTATATAGGCACTGAATTTAAGCCAGTTAAGTTTTATGATGTGTTTGGTAAACCAAAGACAAAAGTTATTGAAGAAAATGAGGAATCGGTAAGGATTGCCCAAGAGTTATTTAATGAAGACTGGTACATCCTCAACGATTTTAATGGTACAGATGAAGAAATAGGATTGATAAATGAAATAAAAAACACTATTAGCAATCTAAAAATGAATTATCAGGAAGTATATTTGTTAAGGAATGAAGAGGTTTATAAATTATTTGATTTTGATACTGGCAGGGGGTTTCAACCAGACTTTATTTTATTGTTAAAGTCTAAAGACAAGAAAAATCAATTTTATCATGTTTTTATTGAACCTAAAGGTAACGGGTTATTAGATAAGGATAAATGGAAAAATGACCTATTAAAAGAGATAACTGAAAAGTATTCCACTGAAGGTACTTTGACTTTTGAAACAGATAACTACTCATTAATAGGATTGCCGTTATATAATATTAACAATAAACAAGATTTTCGGAATGAATATGAAAAGTTATGGAGATACTAGAAAATATTGATTGGTTCGGTGCTTGGTGTCAAGGTATGATATCTATAGGTGAACAAACGCATGAGGTGTTTGATTGTAGAGAATCTCCTATGTGACATTTTAAAATGTCACATAAAAGTAACTAAAAATAATAAATGCACGAAACGAAGCGAACTTAATTTCCCTTTTGGCAGGCTGATATATTTATGAAAAACTAAAAGGTGAGCTTATGAAATGCCAAGAAATTAAGTCAAGTACGGGCGGCATGATGTAACCTGCCCTCTGAACCCCTGATATAGAAGGATTTTATGTAAGATGAGAGTGAAATGCTAACATTTTGCTAACACCCGAGGTTTTTAGCGGAGGCTTCTCATAAGTTGTCCAAACTTGTGGGAAGCTTCTTTTTTCATTTCTTGCGTGACATGGAGGTACACATCTTTGGTGATTTGATCATCCGAATGGCCAAGTCTGTCCATGATTTGTTCTAGTGCGACACCCGCTTCGGCTAAAAGTGACGTGTGCGTATGTCGCAAAGAGTGTGGCGTTAAGTTTGTATTTAATTCTGCTAGGGAAAGCAGTCGCGCCATTCTGTTTTGAACGGTCTTGATGACAATGGGATAACCATGTTGACGTTCCATTTTTGCGAAGATGAAGTCCTTGTTATAGTAACCATCCCCTAATTGCTTAATGATTTGATCTTGAACTTCTTTATGCTCCTTCAAAGCGTTGATTATCTCTTCATCCACAATAATTTTACGACGTGATTTTTTTGTCTTTGGTGTGACTAGTAGGTATTCCAATGTATTATTATTGGGATTGTAATAGGTCTTGGTGATGCTTATCGTATGGTTTACGAAATCGACATCTTTCCACTTGAGGGAAACTAATTCACCAACTCTAATTCCTGTATAGGAAAGAATCAGGAACATCAAGTAATCATGTTCAAGTCCATAATCCATTGCTGTTTCTAAAAACAATGCAAGTTCCTCTTTTTCAAGGTACTTTGGAATTTCCTCTTCTTTCAGCTGTTCAATCGTTTTCTTATCTTTTTTGAGATAAGCAAACTCCGTTGGATCCTTTTTGATTAGCTCCATTTCGAGTGCTTTTCGAAAAATCATTCTCCCGGTTCGGTTGATCCCCGACATTGTGCTATCAGAATAGCCTTGGTCTTTTAAATCAATTAATGCATCCTGATACCTCTTTCTTGTAATGTTTTTTAATTTTAGCCGGGAGAGGTAAGGTAACCATTTGCCAATCTCATGTACCCTGACACGAATGGTTCCCGGTTTTACATCTTTTGAATCTTTGTTGATTTTAAGCCACTCATTTGCAAACTCGATAAATGTTTGGTTCGATTCCTCCACGTACATCCCTTGTTCTACTTCATGAACGAGGGCGGCTGCACCTGATTGAGCTTCTTTCTTTGTTTTAAAACCGCTCCTTACCTTTTAAATGTACCAGTAAGTGACATATGATTACCACCACATTTTCTGATTGATTAAGGTAAAAAACCATACGTGTTTTGAATTATAAATGTTATATTTGTTGTACTAATTTGATTAATTTTCAATAAGGACTGTCCTCAACAAACGGGCCATTATCTGGAATAAATGACTGCTTACAATCTTCTATTTTTTATGGATACCGTCCCCTATATAAATCACAAATATTGAAAAACAAGACCCATAAGAACTGCTATAAAGAATTAAAGCGCAAAAATCCGGAAGTGTGCCTCAATTCTACATTGATATAATTCATGTAGAAAAGGGGTGACAACATGAACAATACATCAATTGGATTATTTCAAGGAATTGCCTTATATATTGCAACAGTTTTAGGATCAGGTGTGCTTTTTTTATCCGGTGTTACGGCCTCAATAGCTGGGCCGGCGTCCATATTATCCTGGTTGATCGTGATTATGATTAGTTTTCCCCTGGCTTATTCGTTTGCCTGCTTGGCAAGGGAATACCCAGACGCTGGAGGGGTTGCTACTTTTGTAAGATATTCATTTGGGGAACATTCAGGAAATATTGTTGGATGGTTTTATTTTGTCACAGCAGCAGTTGGACAGACCATCGTGGCCTTAACAGGAGCTTATTATTTAGGAAATGCTTTTGATTTTTCTCAGATTCAAATAACGTTTGCTGCCTTATTGATGCTGGTTATTGCGGGAATCACTAACTATTATGGCATTCGAGTAAGCGGTAAAATAGCATTATTGTTAAGTGGGTGTTTATTTCTTCTATTAGTAATAACGATTGTGCTTGCTATTCCTAAAATAAGCTGGAATGAATTTAGCCCTTTTTTTCCTAATGGAAGTGGTTCAATAGGCTCTGCTTTAACCGTCATTTTTTGGGCTTTTTTTGGCTGGGAGGCGATTTGCAGCCTTGCAAGCAATTTTAAACACCCAAAACAAGACATCGTTAAAAGTACGATTAATAGTGCCATTGTTATAGGTGTGCTGTTTCTGGCACTTAGTTTTATAACCATTGGAACGGGGACATACGGTGATGAGGAGAGTAATTTATCGCCCATTGCAGTCATTATGAATGATACACTTGGTTTAAATGCGCAATTAATTACCGGTATTCTTGCTTACATCATTTGTATAGGCACAACAAATGCATTTGTCGCAAGTCTTACTCAGCTAGGTTATTCACTAAGTAGAGATGGTGCGTTTCCTTCTTATTTTTCTGTGTTACATCCAAAAATCCAAATATCAAGGCGCATGGTTTTGTTTGTCGTTATATTCGCAGGGGCGGGAGTTCTCATTACAAAGGCTCTTTCTCTTACGTTTAATGATATTTTATTTATTCCAACGTCTTTGGGTATTCTTGTTTATATTCTTGGGATGGCTGCTGGTGTCAAACTGTTTAAAAAAGGAAGCTTACCCTGGGTGTGTTCATTGATTGCCTTGATTTTATGTGCACTTGTGCTTCCGTTTTTTCGGTCATATATCATTGTTCCATTGGTTGTCGTTTCTATATATGCAGTCTATATGTTCTTTCGTAGTAATAAAAGGAGTTGAATGGGATGGTTGTTCATGCAAAGTTTTTTTTCAATGAAATGGTAAGAATCGCTAACAGCTGTGACCACTCATATGACGGCGTGTTTTTCTATGCGGTGAAAACAACAGGAATTTTTTGCCGCCCTTCTTGTAAATCGAGGTGCCCTAATAAAGAAAATATCACCTTTTTTCAAACAGCAGAGGACGCAAAACAAGCAGGTTTTCGCGCCTGCAAAAGATGCCAACCGGATATGGTGAATTTTGATCCTAAAATGGATCTCATTAATGACACAAAGGCATATATTCAAGAGAATTATACGGAAAACCTTACATTGAAACGAATAGCGCAAAACATTGGTATAAGCCCTTATTATTTAGGACGACTTTTTAAAGAGCACACATCAAGAACACCACGCACCTACTTAGAGAATCTACGAGTGCGTAAGGCCGTTCATCTTCTAAAAAACACGGACATGTCAACTATTGATATTTGTTATGAAGTAGGTTTTCAAAACGCATCAAGTTTTTATCATGCCTTTCAAAAACAGACTCAGTATACACCCCAACAGTATAGAAAGGATTTTAGCTATGATCTATGATGAATGTCAAACAGATATTGGGCTTTTAAGATTTGTGCTAAAGGAAAACGGAACGCTTGCACGCGTATTTTTAACCGATCATCATTGGTTAACTTTTGTTGAAAATAATACTGTTAAAAAGAGCTCTGAGCTGGGAAAACCCATTCGAGAACAGTTTCATGAATATTTTGGTGAAGAACGTAAGGGTTTTGATTTACCATTTGAACTTGAAGGGACATCATTCCAAAAGCAAACATGGAAAGCATTGCAAGCCATTCCTTATGGGGAAACAAAATCCTATTCTGAAATTGCTCGTTCTATTGATCGACCGCAAGCTATTCGTGCTGTAGGATATGCAAACAGTATGAATCCATTGCCGATTATATTTCCATGTCACCGGGTTATTGGAAAAAGTAAAAGTCTGACTGGGTACGTTGGAGGCATAGAAATGAAAAAGAAACTACTTCATATTGAAGGTATCGTTATTTAAATACCCCACGGAAAATCAATCTTCCAGAAACGGGCGCCGATCGACAAGTTCTGTTATAAGCGCTTTATAGCGTGAAGTACAGGGGATTATTAATCCTAAACTTACAACGGAGGATGGGAATGAAGGAACCATGTTTCCCGAAACCATCCCGTCAATACTATTGCATGCGTCATGTCTGACAGGTCATGGGGTTTGAAGTACAGGTAGATTCGGCAGAACGAAGGCTGGAGCCACTCCATAGGAGAAGGTATGCTAACGGATATGCCGCGCGGCTGAAAAACTGGATAAGGTGAGAATGTTCTCGCGAAAGGGAACTGACGAACTTCCGAATGTACGGGTCTAAAGTTTGGCCATAAGGAAACTTTATGGGTCATCCAACGATGGCGTGAGTGGTGTAGAGTAAAAATGCGCCCTCTGAAATACACTATACCGGAGGCGGTATCCAGCTCACAGGCTTATAGGAAGCACCTACGTCTAGTATTACTAGCTACGTTGTAAGGGACTTGGAAAGCAAGGAACGTTGGAAACATGGGCTGTCACCCTAACGGTTACTATAAGGTATAGCCGAAGTGTATTTATCCTTGTGAGGGAAGGGGCATGACTGATGAAACTCCTGTAATGGGAGTGGAGGAATAGCCCCAAGTCTAGCGAATGGAACTGTGGTTTTCCAAACGTGCATTGCACCGATCGGGTAGGAATGTGTGATTTTACACAGTGCGAGCTTTCAGGCAAGAGTTTTCTATTTTGGACGGTAGTTTTCCTCTTTTCTGAAGGTAACGAGGAACTTATCATTTAGTACATTCTGTTAGATGGAGCGCGAAGTGCGGGGAAACTTGCATGCTTTGCGCGGAGCAGGGGAAAAGCTGGAGATAACTTCAAACGCTTACCTATTGCTGACTTTTCCCTAATAAGGATTAGCGCCAATATTGCATCATAGGGCCATACTCTGGAACATTAAGTATCGTACACCAAAGAAGTTTCACTCAATTGTGCAACATAAACCAAAAACTTATATACTGGTTATTAATTAGAGAGAGAAAAAGGAAGTGCGATATGAAAGATTTTGGACTTATGGTGTTGGGTACTTTTTTCTTTGCTTTTTCAGTAACAATATTTGCAATGCCTAACTCACTTGCAGAGGGTGGCATCCCTGGATTATCCCTCTTACTTTATTTTGGGTTAGGCTGGTCTCCTGCATTGGTGAACTTCATCGCGAATGGAATCGTTTTATTAATTAGTTATCGTTACTTGCCTAAGTCAGTAATAATAAAATCAATTATTGCTATCCCCTTATTTTCAATATTTCTGTTCATATTGGAGGATTTGGGGTCTCCACTGAATGATCCCCTTCTCGCTGCCCTTTATACAGGAGTATTTACTGGGGTTGGCTTTGGTTTCATCTTTCGTTCGGGAAGTACTATAGGCGGAACGTCCACTATTGCAAAAGTGCTAAACTATAAATTCGGCTGGGAAATAACAGGAACAAACTTTGTGCTAGATGCTTTAATTGTTGTAGGTGGAATTTTTGTTATTGGCCCAATTCTAACATTAAACACTGTAGTAGCTTTATTTATTGGTTAGCGAGTGACTGACTACGTCTTAGAAGGGTTTGAATCAAAAAAGGTTGTTCATATATTCTCAGATTATAGCGAATCAATAGCTCGTTTTATTCGAGAGAATCTTGGTGCCCATACTACGATCTTGCAAGGTAAAAATGATGGGAATGGAAACGATGAGAATCTTATTTATGTTGCAGTTCCAAAACAGCAATTATTTTATTTAAAAAAATTGATCCGTGAGGTTGATGAGATGCGTTTATTGTTGTTAATACAGTAAAAGATGTGAGTGGTGGTTCGCTTGCAAAAGCTCACTATCCAACACAAAAAACGTTTAGTAGTACAAAGGAAGAAAAACAGTACTATAGAAAAAAGCTGAAGAATGACAAAAACATCTAAATTTTAACCAATTATTTACTTTAGAAAATACCCCACCTGTTTTTTAGATGGGGAGTTATGATACTATGCCACAAACGGGCGCGCGCGACAAGTTCCGCTATAAACCCTTTGAAGGGTGAACATGCGGGGAATTCTATTAATTCTAACGTTACAACGGAGGATGGGAATGACGGAACCATGTTTCCTGACACCACCCCATCAATATTTCTGCGTGCGTCATTGAATGACAGTTCATGGGGTACGAAGCACAGGTAGAGTCGGGCAGAAGGAAGGCTAAATCCAATCCAATTGGAGGGTATGTAAGATATGCCGGATGGCCTGAAAAAAGTAGACACGGTGAGAATGTTCCACTAGAGCGACTGACAAACTTCCGATGTAAGGGTCTAAAGTTTGAACATAGTGTAAAGCTATGTCCCAGCTAACGTTGGGCCGAGTGGTGTAGAGTAAAACTGCGCCTCTGAAATACGCCTATACGACAATGGCGGTATCGTCGTCCGCAGGCTTAAAGGAAGCACCTACGTCTAAAATGGATAGCTACGTTGTAAGGTACTTTGGAAGTAAGGAACGTTGAAAGAAGGATGTCATCCCGAAACGTTTGTAATAAGGCTAAAGCCGAAATACATTTATCCTTGCGAAGGTAGGGGTACGACTGATGAATCTCTGTAATGGGAGTGGAGGAACAGCCCCAAGTCTAGCGAATTAGAATGATTATTTTCTTCACGTGAATGACACCGATCGGGTAGGAATGTGGGAACATCACTCTTTGGGAGGGATGCCACAGTGTCAACTTTAAGATATTGGGATTACTACAATATGACGGAAACTTTTACGGATTTACACAAGAGGGCTAGTAACAACGATTCATTTAACCATTTATATGAAATGATTACATCACGAGAGAATATTTTACTAGCTTATCGGATGGTCAAATCTAATAAAGGTTCGAAAACATCTGGAACAGATGGAAAAACCATCAAAGACATCAAAAGGATTACGGAAAATGAATTAGTGAAAATAATCCAAACAAAACTAAAAAACTATCATCCTAAGAAGGTTAGAAGAAAATGGATTGAAAAGGAAAATGGTAAATTAAGACCACTTGGCATTCCATGTATCCTTGACCGTATTATTCAACAGTGTTTTAAACAAGTTCTTGAGCCAATTGCTGAAGCCCACTTTTATAAACATAGCTATGGATTCAGACCGTTACGGTCTACTCATAATGCTATGGCAAGAGTACAATTTCTAATTAATCAATCGCAGCTTCATTATGTTGTGGACGTTGATATCAAGAGCTTTTTCGATAATGTTAATCATACACTTCTCATCAAACAGTTATGGAATTTAGGTATCCATGATAGAAAAGTATTGGCTTGTATATCTAAGATGCTCAAAGCTGAAATTGATAAAGAAGGGGTGCCTTCTAGGGGTATACCCCAGGGCGGTATTTTATCGACGATATTAGCGAACGTTGTATTAAACGATTTAGACCAGTGGGTTGCAGGTCAGTGGGAGTTTTTCCCTTTCTCGAAAAACTACAAATCTCAAGCTGGAGAAAGAAATGCGAAAAAACGTACAAACCTTAAAGAAGGTTACCTTGTCCGCTATGCGGACGATTTTAAAATTCTCTGTCGAGATGGAAAAACAGCCCAAAAGTGGTACCATGCAGTTAGATTATATATTAAAGAACGTTTAAAACTGGATATCTCACCAGAAAAGTCGCAGATTGTGAATTTGCGAAAAAGAGAATCCGAATTCTTAGGGTTTACCATTAAAGCAAATGTGAAGAAGGATAAAAGAGTTGCCCATACAGGCATCAAACGTAAGAAAAGGGAGAAACTTAAAGAACAAGCCAAAAGGCACATCCGAAAGTTGAAAGACTCCCCTACAGTCCAAAATGCTTTACGCTTTAACAGTTTTGTTTTAGGTATTCACAATTATTTTAACAGAGCGACACATGTCAATCCAGAATTCTCACGTCTTGCCTATGATCTAAAAGCCTTTCTGTACAATCGCCTTCGTACTGTTGGGAAATATGGACATCCAATCAATCCTACTTCAACCTATAAGAAGTTTTATAGTAAAGGATTTAAGACGTTCAAAATTGCCACTGTACACCTGTTTCCTATAGGAAACGTCAAAACAGTAAATGCCATGAACTTTAGTCCATCATTATCTCTTTTTACAGAAGAAGGCAGGAAGAAAATTTACGATAAATTACAGCCAAATATTGAATTTGAAATCAGCGTACTAATGAAGGCAAATCTTCCAGATAGAACAGTTGAATACATGGATAATCGCATTAGCCGTTTCAGTATGAAAATGGGGAAATGCGAAATCACAGGTTGGGATTTAACTGCCTACGAAGTTCACTGTCATCATTATACACCTAAACATCTTGGAGGAACGGATAAGTTCAACAATCTTCGTATCCTTCATAAGGACATACATCGGCTAGTACATCGTAAAGATAACGAAATCATTGCATCCGAAACACAGAAATTCGGATTGAATAACTCAATAATAAAGAAACTAAATCAATACCGAATGGAATGCGGGCTGGAAAAGGTAGAACTATCTCACGTCTAAAAGTAACGAAGAACTTATAATCAATTATACATCGGTAGATGGACCGCCGAATGCTGGGAAACTGGCACGTTCGGTGCGGAGCAGGGGAAAAGCTGGAGATAATTTCAAAGGCTTACCTATTGCTAACTTTCGGGAATAAGAATGCATCCTTTCAGTATTTGGCGATAAAACCCATATTCTGTGAATCGTTACTGTATCCTTACTCGGCAAGACTGCTGATTTCCGATATTATTTCTTTGGTTTTCTCTCCGATCGCTTCAAAATCCATTGCGGTTACATAAAATCCTTCCAATTGATCGTGCGTTTCTTTGGCTTGCGCCAGATCGTTCGTTGCACGTTGCATTAAATATTTGTAAGACGTTTCTATTTTTCGGATATCCTCCAATTTTTCCATCTCAACAGCAGGTTCAATACAAAGCTCGAACATGTCGACAACTTCATCATGGGCACGATTTGGCTCGACTAAATGCGGTGCTGTTCCATCCAAAATGGCTGTGCTCAATGTTGGAACGATGACCATATCCATGCTTTCGGGGTCAAATGCACAAGGATAATACTCGACTTCCAGGCCAAGGTCTTCCGCATGCTTGCCGATTTTTTTCATCATTGTCGATTTACCGCTGCCAGCACGTCCTTTGACGATGAAACGTTTGTTTAAACCTTCCGTCAAGTTTTTGTAAAAATGCACTGCCCCCTTCGGCGTTACCGCTCCGAAAAATCGATATTTGTTAGCTGGATTTTGATCGGCGTCGACCGTTTCCGGAAAGATTTTTTCAATCAGATTATCTGCCACTTGATTTGCTTTATGAAAGTCAATGGCACTCAAATAAATGTCTTCCAAGTCATCATGTATCTTGCGGGCTTTTGAAAAGGTTTCATATGCTTTTGCAAAAGTTTCCGTAATCTCATTTGTTAGCGCGACGATTTCTTCTTTGTGCTCCGACAGTCTCTTATCATCGCGAAAGTCTCCCAAATTGATAATGCGGTCAACTGCACCCGGATATTTCGGATCCACAATATGCGGTGCCGTTCCGTCAACAATTCCGGCCTTTAGCGAAGGAACAAGCAAGCCATCCAACGAATCATTGTCCGACGAACAGTGTAGAAACTCTATGTCAAAGCCCTTTTCCGCAAGTGTGTTTCCAACCTTTCTGATAAGCGTGGATTTGCCTGTACCGGGTCCACCTTTCAATATATAAAGATATTCAAGGCCTGCCAGCGCTTCTTCATACAAAGAATAAAACCCGAGACTGGAGTTGCTTCCGGCATAATAATTTTTAATTTGGCTCACAGTATTTCCCCCGTATTTTCAAATTAGGCTTTTGCCCACTTATTAATCTATGCGAGAGTATTGTTTTTGTTAACAGAGTTATAGCTGGATTAGCTAAAATTGGTGGTGGCTATCTTATCTGGCTATGGCTGACCCAATAACCAATAATCAATTGAAAAAGGTGTCTTGGATACCAATTGTAAGACACGTGCTAATCACACATGATTATAGTCCTTTTAACAAAAATCTCAAAGATTATTTTGAGAAACGTGATATGAAAGAGTTTGATAGAAACAATGTAGCGTATAGACAAAAGCTAGCGAAAAAGCAGAAATACAAATGCTCTTTGTGTAGTAAATCAATTGCAGATGGAACCGAAGGTCTAGAAATGCATCATAAAATTCCTAGAGTCCAAGGTGGGAATAATGAATATAAGAACATAGAATTGGTTCACATATCTTGCCATCTGGAATACCACAAGGTATTCCCCGCAAGGAATAACATTCCAAATAAGGCTCAACTTCGGGGTGTTATGGACTACATAAAGAGAAAGAAGATAATAGGATTAATTTAGCCTAGACATGGATAAATGCATGCTTGAGCCGTATGTGCTGAAAGGCACACGTGCGGTTCTTAGAAGTCCGGTGAAAAAGTCAAATTGTACTAGGAATTTTCTTGCTTTATGTCGAATATAGTCTATAGAACACTTATAAAAGGATGATCCGATTATGCATTCACCGAAGCAAAACCACATTCAACCCAGCATGTTTCAATATATTGATATGGAGGATCTCGTTCCCGGGAACCATATCCTGAGAAGAGTGAAAGATGTGATCGACTTTTCAGCTGTCCACGATTGGGTGAAACCTCTCTACTCCGAAAAAACAGGCCGGCCATCTACAAATGCTGAATTGATCGTGCGGCTAGTTGTACTGGAGTATCTATTTAATCACTCGGAACGGGAACTATTTGAAACGCTCCCTATGCATGCTGGCTACCTGTGGTTTTGCGGCCTGGATTTTAAGTCTTCTCTTCCTGATCGGACAACACTTGTTAAGACAAGAGCGCTTTGGCGTCGTCACGGTATTTTTGATGATATCATGATGCATGTCGTTAATCAGTGCATTGCTTCCGGCCTCGTTCGCCCAGACGTTCATGCCGGTGTGGACGGCACACAAGTGCGTGCAAACGCGTCCATTCACAGTCTGGAAGAAATAGAGCTGGCCCCGGTTCAAACCATTGAAGGTTATCTGGAAATAAAAGCAACGTGACGAGGCATCCTTGGCTCCCATCAGACAATGACAATACGGACAGCGACGATGATGATCAAACTCCTCAGCCTCCGAAATCAAAGAACAATCATCAATCGGATCAACTTCAGGAAAATGCCAGCCATGAGGACTTTCATGGCAAAACATTTTCCAATCAAACCCATCGGAGTACGACAGACCCTGATGCCCGTTTGTACAAAAAGAGCAAAGGGCAGGAAGCTTATCCGCGTTTCCTCGTGCACAACCTGATAGACGTTGAATCAGGGATTATTTTGAAAACTGATGCAAGCATTGCTTCCGGTACAGCTGAAAGAGAAATAAGCCAGCAACAGCTAAACGCTGTTCGTTTTCAACATCCGCAAATCCAGATCCGGACGTTATCGGGTGACAAGGCCTATGGCACACCGGCGTATTTGGCCTATCTCATTTCCCAAGGCATCATTCCCTTGATTGCCTTGAGAAACCATGAATTGGAAGAGGTCCCGACTTGGCAAAGAAAAACCCACAACCCTGAACACCAAAGAAAACGGCAGGAAAAAGTCGATAACGTCAAGGCCAAAAATCAAGCAAAACAAATCCAGATTGATGGCAAATATCAAGATATCCAGGACGAGCGTGTCCAGTGTGAACATGAATTCGCTGAGGCCAAGACAGTTCACGGCATGGATCGTGCTAGAAGCAGAGGGCTGGACTTCATGCAGGAACAAGCACTCTGTACCGCCATCGTTCAAAATCTTAAGAAGTTAAGCCGGTTCAAAGGCAAAGGGCCCAGGACCGGTGTTTCAGCATGCGCTGAAACTGAAAAACGGGATGAAAGACACCACCGCCATCACTTTATTTCCCTTATTTTTAAGGGTATCCAAGAAAAATCCGGGTCTTGGTTTGCATATTTGATGGATAAAAAATATAGTTTTTCACCGGTCCTTTAGGGGGGAAGGGGGTAGTAATATCCCTGACCTACCCGACAAAAGCTGGAGATAACTTCAAAGGCTTACCTATTGCTGACGCTAATCTAATAAGTTCGTCCTTCTAAATCGAGCCATGTTATAGAAGAAGTTAAAGATCAATATCAATGAGTGAACTATCGAATTACAGCAAATACTTGTAGATAGGCATGTCCTTATTAGAAAGGTAAGATAAGCTCCTGTTGTGACAGAGCTGACCTTCTATTATTAATGATTAGGTAAATCCACTTTGACAGGCCTCATCTTAATAGAATTATTCATTCCAAAAATCCCAAACGGCACCATAAGCGAGTGATTATTCATCGTGAATTTTTCCGGCTTGTCGAGCTTAAACCTAGATTGAAAGTGCAATTCTTCTTGGTTAATTACTTTTCTTTTTTACCTAAAATGAGGGAATCCTCTTTTAAAGCTTCATACTGGTCTTGACCATCACCATTTGAAATCACAATCTTCAGATCGAATAAGTTTAATCTGATCAGCGAAATTCTGAAGAATATCTTTTTGTAGTTTTTTGAATCAACATATATAATAGTCTTAAAACTTTGTTTACAATGATCTTGTATCCAAAGCGATTGCTCTATACTTAAAATGGTATTGAATAGCATGAATCGTATCGAATTCGTCTCATTAAATCAGCTCTTGACCATTGCCCGCGCTATTGTTTCCGATCCGTAATGCCGACACAATTCTCGTCATGGATCAGGGCAAAATAGTTGAACAGGAAAGTCATGAAGTGCTGCTTGCGAGAGGCGGTTTTTACACAGAATAATATGCCAGCCAGTTCTCAGGCATGGAATGCACCATAAGGATGCTGGACAGGTTTTGTTTTAACGTTTTATCATCAAATTGGTGCGCTTAAAATCAGTGGACCCCGACAGGCTGCAGCATACCCGCCACTTAGGAGGATAAATATTGACCGAAAAACGAGGGGAGCATAGGCTCCAGGAGAAGTACGAAACACGAAAAAGGGCGCTTGCCTTCTATGACAATCAGATGCTGAACCGCCTAAACGATGTCATGAAGGATTTTATATTGGAGCAGGAAATGGTTTTTATTTCAACCTCTGACAGTGATGGAAACTGTGATTCGTCTTTCCGTTCAGGCAGGAAGGGCTTCATAAAATTGATTGATGACAAGACACTTGTTTATCCTGAGTATAAAGGAAATGGTGTTATGGCGAGTTTAGGCAATATAACGGAAAATCCCCATATAGGTCTGATGTTTATCGACTTTTTTGAGTATCAGATCGGATTGCATGTGAATGGAAAAGCAGACATACTGGAACATGACCAACTCAGGTCATTGGAATTGTCAGAGGAACGTCTAGCGGATATTATGGAAGAAGAACGTGATAAGGCACTCCGGTGGGTTTTGATAAAAGTAGATGAAGCTTACATTCACTGTTCGAAACATATACCGAAGCTGAAAAAGATGACAACGGCTGAACAAGCAAAAAAGTACGGTGATTTCTTTCAAATTAAGCGGGAAACGGAGTAGGCCCATGTTAATTGAAGTTATTCTCAGGACATTAAACGAATATATTTTTAAAGACGCCTGTTATTTATGCCACGCCTCAACCCATTGATCGAACAAAAAAGTCAGCCCCCTCATCACGAACCGGTTTCAAAAGCAGAAAAATATGTACATTAAGGATACGAATCAGTTGAATATGAAGCTTCCAATATCAGTAAAATATTTAATAATGCCTCACAGATGAGATTGGAATTATTCGTTAACATCTGGATTGTCCTTTATTGTCAATGCTTATATGTGGAAGAAGATTCAGCAGAAACATGCTTCTTTTTTGACCAATAGGCTATTAGACAAGCTGTCCGTGATATATTCTTTGCCAAGGGCATGCATATCAAAAAAGTTATGAACTTCAAAACGAACGAGCTATTTCAGGTAATGTTCCTGACTCAAAAGGAAAGGATGATTCGCGATGAGTATATTTGAAAGGCTAGCTTTTTTATCAATACCTTTTAATAAAAAGTGTGATATGATCAATGTTCTTTCATTGTGACATGTATTCAAAGAATAAATGTCAACTCCTGTTTCACCCTAGTTATCCAAGAGCGAACTTCGTTATGCCACAATCGCGCTTCTTTTGTTTAAGTTTAATTATTTATGTTTTTACCATTTTCGCAATCACTTCATTTCTTTTATATTTTGAGAATCTAAGAAAAAATTCGCATTTTTGGTTGATAAAAGTTGTAGTTTCACCACTCTTCTGGGAAATAGTTAAATTCTAATTCTTTACATTTATTCTCCTTTTGTCCTCCTTTCCCGAGGATAGCTTCCTTTTTCTTTCATGTACCCGTCTGTAATAATGAGTATTCGCAAATCCCTATATTTGAAAAAGTAACCTATTGAAATTGCTGTAACCGTGAGAAAAGCTGCTTTACGAAAGCGTAAAACACTTCCTCTGATGGCGAGAGTGTTTTTCCCTTTGGCTTAATGATTCCCACTGTTCGACTAACTTGCGGGAGCTTGATTGGTATTTTTACCGTCATGCTAGGGGTTGTATCATGAAATGTGCTTTCCGGTAACAGTGTGACACCAATCCCTGCAGAGACAAGACCTTTGATGGCGTCAAGATCTTCTCCCTCGGCAGAAATCGTTGGGTTAAAGCCTGCTTGTCTGCATGCATCGATCGTTATTTTATTCAGGACATACTCTTCAGGAAAACTGACAAATTGATCATGTTTCATATCAGTAAGCGATACACTTTTTCTCTCGGCAAAAGGGTGATTAATCGGCATCAATGCCATGATCTGTTCGGAAAATAAAATGTGGGACTCAATGTCAGGTTCATCTTTAGGGACCGGTCCGAGAAATGCCACTTGTATGTTACCTTTTTTGACGGAATCAATCAGGTAGCGATACGATCCTTGACGCAACTGAAACCTGGCATTCGGATATTCATCTTTAAAGGCGGAAATCACACTGGGCATCAGATGATTGGATAAGCTTGTTGGAAAGCCGATTTTGATTGTTCCGCGTTCAGGGTCGAGATATTCATCTATTTGCTTTTTGGCATTGTCAATCGCTTCCATGGCAGCCTTTGTATAATCATAAAATGTCTTTCCGATCTGGGTTAACTTAATATTTCTGCCTTCACGTTTAAACAAATCGACTTCAAGTTCACTTTCCAGATTGGCAATTTGCCTGCTTACGGCTGATTGAGCAACATGTAAATTAAGTGCAGCTTCCGAAACGTGTTCCCATTCTGCTACTTCCATAAAATAGCGTAACTGGCGTAATTCCATTCCTATCATCCACCATTCATATCAAAAATAGATTGATTGTATCTAAATTATATATTGTTTCGATTAATTTGAAAACCTATAATGACAAATACATAGTAAATACGGAATTAACTGACAATCCTGGGAGGGATGAATGATGCATTACAATCAAATACCGAAAGCTCAGGGTTTGTATCGCCCCGAATTGGAACATGATGCTTGTGGCATTGGCTTATATGCGCACATGCGTGGTAAGCCGACGCACGACATTGTTCAGAAAGGCCTGCACATGCTGTGTCAGCTTGACCATCGCGGCGGCAACGATGATCCGACGATGGGAGACGGGGCCGGACTGATGGTGCAAATTCCGGATTATTATTTCCGGCAAGTTTGTTCGGACATTGACCTCCCGGAAAAGGGACGCTATGGCGTGGGAATGATTTTTTTCCAGAATGATACGGATAAACGTGAATCACTGGAATATGAAATCAATACACTGATCGAACAAGAAGGGCAGACGGTACTTGGATGGCGAACGGTTCCTGTTAACGTTCATACGATCGGTGAAAAGGCGATTGCAAGCTGCCCGGTTATCCGCCAGGTATTTATTGGAGCTGATGGTACGGCTGGCGAGACAACCGCATTTGAACGAAAATTATATGTTATCCGTAAACAGGCGGAAAAAATAGCGCTGGAACAAAACGAATCGATTTATTTTCCAAGTTTGTCGAGCCAGACGCTTGTTTATAAAGGATTACTGACGCCTGAGCAGTTGGAAACCTTCTATACCGATTTGCAGGATGAACGCTTTACATCGGCATTCGCGTTAGTCCATTCCCGCTTCAGCACGAATACGTTTCCGAGCTGGGAACGCGCACACCCGAACCGCTATTTAATGCATAATGGAGAGATTAATACGCTTCAGGGGAATAAGAATTGGATGCAGGCACGCGAGAAACAGTTTGTATCTGAAGCGTTTGGCGATGATCTGGAAAAAGTGCTGCCGATTCTGGACACTGAAGCCAGTGATTCGGCGATGCTGGATAACGCACTGGAATTTCTGGTTCTTGCCGGCCGAAAACCGGCTCATGCTGCCATGATGCTTATTCCAGAACCATGGGCAAATAATCCGCATATGTCAAAAGAGAAGAAAGCCTTCTACAAATATCACAGTACGCTGATGGAAGCTTGGGACGGACCTACCTCCATATCGTTCACCGATGGCAAACAGATTGGTGCGATTCTGGACCGAAACGGGCTGCGTCCGGCGCGTTATTACATTACAAAAGACGATCATCTGATTTATTCCTCAGAAGTGGGTGTCATTGATGTCGAGGAAGACGAGGTTCTGTATAAAGACCGTCTCAGCCCCGGAAAGATGCTGCTGCTTGATATGGATGAAGGGCGGATTATCTCCGATGATGAGCTTAAACAGGAAATGACAGCTGAAAAGCCGTATCAACAATGGCTTTCCGAGCAAATGATGACCATTAGCAATGAGGCAGAAGAGGCTGAGTCCAACCAATTCAATGACTTGACAAAACGGCAAAAAGCTTTTGGCTACACGTATGAAGATGCCCACAAATATTTAATCCCGTTGATCACAGGTGAGAAAGATCCAGTCGGTGCCATGGGCAATGATGTGCCGCTAGCGGTGCTGTCTGATCATCCGCAATCACTCTTTTCTTATTTTAAGCAGCTGTTTGCGCAAGTGACGAATCCGCCGATTGATGCCTATCGTGAACAGCTTGTCACCTCGACGATGACAATGCTCGGGCCGGTTGGCAATATTCTTCATCCCAATGAGGCGAATTGCCGAAGACTTCAGGTTGATACACCGATTTTGTCCAATCATCAGCTGGACTTATTAAAGGGTGACAGCTATGACGGGTTTACAGCTGGGACGATTGACACATTGTTTGACGGTGATTTAGAAGGTGCAATGGAGCGTATTTTCCAGCAGGCAGATCGTTTGATTGCTGATGGCATCAGTATTCTGGTGTTGACAGATAAAAAGATGAATTACCAGACACCTGCGATTCCGTCGCTGTTGGCTGTAAGCGGTTTGCATCAACATCTTATCCGCACCGGCACGCGTACGGATGTGAGTATCATTGCTGAATCAGGCGAGTCCAGGGAAGTGCATCATTTTGCTGCATTAATCGGTTTTGGAGCGGATGCGATTACGCCGTATCTCGCTTATGCGACATTGAATCAAGCGATTGATGATGGCCACCTATCACTCTGCTACCAAGATGCTGTTAACACCTATATTAAAAGCGTGACAGAAGGTATCGTCAAAGTCATGTCGAAAATGGGCATCTCAACGATCCAAAGTTACCGCGGCGCTCAGATATTTGAAGCCATTGGCATCAGCAAATCAGTCATTGACCGCTATTTTTCCGGAACGGCATCACAGCTTGGCGGAATAGGCATTGATACGATTGCCAAAGAAGCACGTATGCGGCATAAAACAGCCTATGAAAACCATGTCGATTTTTCATTGGATCCGGGAAGTGATTTTCAATGGCGAAAGACCGGGGAGCATCACGCGTTCAACCCGACAACCATCCATAAACTGCAATGGGCATGCCGCAGAGGCAATTATGATTTGTTCAAGGAATATTCCACAGCAGCAAACGAGGAACGGCTTAACTTTTTGCGGAACCTACTGATATTTAAGGATCGGCGTGGGATTTCAATTGATGACATAGAACCGGCCGAATCGATTGTTAAACGGTTTAAAACAGGCGCCATGTCATTTGGTTCCTTAAGTGAGGAAGCGCATGAATCATTGGCAATTGCCATGAACCGCATCGGCGGCAAAAGCAACAGCGGGGAAGGCGGTGAAGATTCACGCCGCTTTGTCAAAGATAAAAACGGTGATCTGAAGAGAAGTGCCATTAAACAAATCGCATCAGGCCGATTTGGTGTCAAAAGCCATTACCTGGTCAATGCAGATGAACTTCAGATTAAGATGGCTCAAGGTGCCAAGCCGGGTGAAGGCGGACAGCTGCCTGGAAGCAAGGTGTATCCATGGGTGGCTGGTGTGCGCGGTTCAACCCCTGGTGTTGATCTGATTTCACCACCGCCGCACCATGACATTTATTCCATTGAAGATTTGGCACAGTTAATTCACGATTTAAAAAACGCGAATCGAGATGCGCGCATCAGTGTAAAACTTGTGGCCAAAGCCGGTATCGGCACCATCGCATCAGGTGTTGCCAAAGGGAAGGCCGATGTTATTTCCGTCAGCGGTTATGACGGCGGAACCGGTGCCTCGCCGAAAACAAGTATCAAGCATGCAGGACTACCATGGGAACTCGGTCTTAGTGAAACGCATCAGACGCTGAAATTAAACGATCTGCGAAAGCGGGTTGTGTTGGAGACGGACGGCAAGTTAATGACCGGTCAAGATGTCGTCATGGCTGCTTTGCTCGGGGCAGAAGAATTCGGGTTCGCGACGGCACCCCTGGTTGTGCTGGGCTGTGTCATGATGCGGGTATGCCATAAGGATACATGCCCGGTCGGCGTGGCCACACAAAACCCTGAACTACGCAAAAAGTTCATGGGTGATCCCGATCATGTCGTCAATTTCATGTTCTATATCGCCGAGGAAGTGCGGGAGATTATGGCTGAACTCGGCTTCAGAACGGTTGAAGAAATGGTCGGCAGGTCTGATGTTCTAAAAGTCAGTGACAGGAAGAAAGCGCACTGGAAAGCACGTGATTTGGATTTATCAGCGTTGCTTCACCAAATTGACGGACCATCAACCAACGAGACAAAACAGGACCACGAGCTTGATAAGTCACTTGATTCGAGGGAAATTTGGCCGGATGTTAAACAGGCGGTTGAACTCAAGCAAAAAGCAGACTTTTCTTATTGGATTAAAAATACAAACCGAGCAGTTGGGACGATTACGGGAAGCGAGATTTCCAAGCGATATGGTGAACAAGGAATGGAAGAAGATTCAATCACATTGCGATTCAGGGGCTCAGCGGGTCAGAGCTTTGGTGCTTATGTGCCAAAAGGCATGTCACTCTATTTGACAGGGGATGTGAATGATTATGTCGGAAAAGGCTTATCCGGCGGGAATATCGTTGTCTCATCGCCAGCGGAAGCAACAAACGCTGAATCCATCAACGTTATTGCTGGCAATGTCGCATTATACGGTGCTTCATCAGGTGAAGCGTATATGAACGGTTATGCCGGCGAACGATTTGCAGTGCGCAACAGTGGTGCACATGTCGTTGTTGAAGGCATCGGTGATCATGGCTGTGAGTATATGACAGGGGGACGTGTCGTTGTCTTGGGCGAGGCTGGCAAAAATTTTGCAGCCGGTATGTCAGGCGGTATCGCCTATGTTTATGCCAAAGACAAAGAAGCATTCAAGCAGCTGTGCAACCAGGAAATGATTGGATTTGAAACACTGTCTAATTCTGCTGAAAAAGAAGAAGTCAGACGGATGATTAAGAAGCATTTTCATTATACCGACAGCCAAAAAGCCCAACATGTTTTGGAAAACTGGGAACGGTGCATCGGCGATTTTGTTAAAGTGATTCCGAAAGATTATAAGAATATGCAGAACGCCATACAGACTTATAAAAATGACGGCTTAACAGATCAGGAAGCAGCAATGCGTGCATTTCAAGCAAAAAGTGAGCAAACGGCTCCGAGAAAAACAAAAGGACCGGAAAAAGTACCATTATAATCCGGGATTCCGGAGTCGGAAAGAACCAACGAAAGGGGCGATGACATGGGAAAAGCGACAGGATTTATGGAATATCAGCGTGAGGAGACCCAAAAACGCAATCCGCTTACTCGGACAAATGACTGGCGTGAATATGATACGCACTTCTCTGACGAAACACTGCAGCAGCAGGGCGCCAGATGTATGGATTGCGGCACGCCTTTTTGTCAGATCGGAGAAGTCATCAACGGCGCCACAACCGGATGCCCGATTTACAATTTGATACCGGAATGGAATGACCTGGTCTATAAGGGCAGATGGAAAGAAGCGCTGGAGCGACTGTTAAAAACGAACAACTTTCCTGAATTCACGGGAAGGGCATGTCCCGCACCGTGTGAAGGCTCCTGTACATTAGCCATTTCAGATCCTGCCGTCACCATTAAGAGTATCGAACGGACGATAATTGATAAGGGATTTGAAAATGGCTGGATTACACCGCGGATTCCGGAAAACAGAACAGGGAAAAAAGTGGCTGTCATTGGTTCCGGTCCTGCCGGTCTGGCCAGTGCCGATCAATTGAATCAGGCCGGCCATCACGTTACCATATATGAACGTCAGGACCGGGCGGGAGGCCTATTGATGTACGGTATTCCCAATATGAAATTGGAAAAAGATGTGGTCGAGCGCAGAATCCGGCTTCTCGAACAAGAGGGCATTGATTTCGTCCTCAACACAGAAGCAGGCAAAGACATCTCCTTTGAGGCATTAAACCGTCAATACGATGCGGTCATCTTGTGCATCGGCGCACAAAAACAGCGTGATTTGACATTGGATGGGCGAGATACAAAAGGTGTCCATTTCGCAATGGATTATCTGACAGCTTCCACGAAGCACTTGCTGCAGGATGAAGACTCTATCGATGCCAAAGGAAAAGATGTCATCGTCATTGGCGGCGGTGACACAGGGGCAGACTGCATCGCAACAGCGCTTCGTCAAGAGTGCAACAGTGTGGTGCAATTCGGGAAACATCCAAAACCACCATCAGCAAGAACTGGAAGCAACACGTGGCCTGAATTCCCGAATGTTTTCACCGTGGATTATGCCCATAAAGAAACAGCCGCTAAATTCGGGGAAGATCCGCGTCAATACTGTATTCAGACAAAGCGATTTGTTGCCGGTGAAGACGGTACGCTGAAAGAAGTGCATACCGTGGAAATGGAAAAAACAACTGATGAAAACGGCAAGGCAACATTTCGAGAAATACCCGGAACAGAACAGGTTTGGCCGGCTCAGCTTGTCTTTATTGCCATCGGTTTTGAAGGCCCCGATGCAGAGCTGAAGCAGTATGGTCTGGATACTGAAAATGGCAACGTAAAAGCGGCATACGGTGACTTTATGACCAGCATTGATAACGTCTTTACAGCAGGTGATGCCAGACGCGGTCAGAGTTTAATCGTCTGGGCTATTAATGAAGGGAGGGAAGCAGCTCACAAAGTCGACGACTATTTAATGGGAAGATCCGCGCTTCCGTCATATCTAAAAGAATCAGTCTAATATATGTTGAAAAGGATGAGTACTGTTATGAACAAAGAATATATTTATAAAATCATTGAAGAAGAAAATGTACGATTCATTCGCTTACAATTTACGGATATGCTGGGGACGATTAAGAATGTTGAGATCCCGTACAGTCAACTTGAAAAAGCGTTTGATAATAAAATGATGTTTGATGGGTCATCAATCGAGGGATTTGTCCGAATTGACGAATCAGACATGTATCTCTATCCTGATTTGGATACATTTGTTGTTTTTCCGTGGACAGCGGAAAAAGGGAAGGTCGCCCGTTTTATTTGTGATATCTATAATCCGGACGGTACCCCGTTTGAAGGCTGCCCGCGCTACAATTTAAAGCGGAACCTGAAACGTATGGAGAAACTCGGCTATTCAACCTTTAATATCGGAACGGAACCTGAATTTTTCCTGTTTAAGTTGGACGAAAAAGGTGACCCGACAATGGAGCTGAACGACAGAGGCGGCTATTTTGACTTGGCACCGACTGATTTGGGTGAAAACTGCCGGCGTGATATCGTGCTGGAGCTGGAAGAAATGGGATTTGAAATTGAAGCATCCCACCACGAGGTTGCTCCCGGGCAGCATGAAATTGATTTTAAGTATTCCGATGCCGTGAAACATGCGGATGACATTCAAACATTTAAATTAGTCGTGAAGACGATCGCCCGGAAGCACAACTTGCATGCGACTTTCATGCCAAAACCGCTATTCGGCGTTAACGGATCCGGCATGCACGTGAACATGTCGCTGTTTAAAGACGGCGAGAATGTGTTCTATGATGAAAAAGGCGATATGCAGGTCAGCACTACATTGAAGCAATTTACAGCAGGCATCATCAAGCATGCCACGAATTTTACAGCTGTGACCAATCCGACGGTTAATTCGTACAAGCGGCTGGTTCCCGGTTATGAAGCGCCTTGTTATGTAGCATGGTCAGGCCTGAACCGCAGCCCATTGGTCCGTGTGCCGTCCTCACGAGGGTTAAGCACCCGCATTGAAGCGCGGAGTGTTGATCCAGCGGCGAATCCCTATATGACGCTTGCAGTGTTATTGTCTGCCGGACTGGATGGCATCGAGAATAAGATGACACCACCGGAGCCGGTTGATCAAAATATTTATGAAATGGATAAAGCAGAACGTGAGGAGCATGGCATTAAAAGCCTTCCAGCGACCTTATGGATGCACTTGAAGAACTTGATCATGATCCGGTCATTACAGAAGCGCTTGGCAACATTTATATGACACTTTGTCGAAGCGAAACAATTGAATGGGATATGTTCGAACCGCTGTACATCATGGGAAACGTGAACATATTTTAACCTCTTTATGATACAGGTTCATATGTTTCCGTTTGAATTGTTTTCGCAGTCCGAATATACATCGCTTTCTGCGGCTCACTAGAACCCTCGAGCTGCCGCTCTGAGGGGGCTCTAGTGTCGCCGTCGAAGATGCTTGGTAAACTGTTCGATAACGAAAATGCAACCGTCTTGAACGAATTAATAGACTTGGTACTGTAAACCGGACAATACCTTTCAATTGCCCTTATTGCATGCTACAGGAAGGGCGACTAGTGGATTTGACGATTGTGGTTTGAATTAAGTGTCTTATTTTGACAAACACCCTTTTATTCTATGGGGAAAACACACCCCTTTCATTAGCTGGCAGGTACAGGGGATTCACTGGCAGCTATTGCATAGGGAAAAGTCGTGTATAGGAGGCAGTGGGAACTGATTTGCATATATATTAATTTTTTATGTATAATTATACATAATAACTAGATTATTAAATCATATATAAGCTCAAGGAGGCGTCTTCATATGGTTAAACGCCCAGCTTATTCTTGAGACAGTTACCATTTTCACTGGTTGAAAGGCTTTTGGCGCTGACCATCGCAACAGGTTGAGGTTGTTTTCAATACCGGTATGACCGGCTATCAGGAGGTTATAACGGATCCTTCCTATTGTGGGCAGATGGTTGCTATGACTATCGCGTCATTGGAAACTACGGGATTAAACCGGGATGATTTGGAAACGGTAACGCCATTTATTCAAGGGTTGATTCGTCAAAGAATTTAGTGAATTCCCCATCAAACTTTCGCAGTGGATGAAACATTACATGATTATTTTGAAAGCAAACGGGATTCGGAATATCAAGGCATAGATACACGAAAATTGACGAAAAATCATCCGTAGTATGGACCATGAAGGCCATGATGACCGATGATGATAAGTTCGTCTGAAGACTCATTGACATGGTAAAAAACCTGCCGGAGCGTACAGATCAGGTCAAAACGACATCAATTGTCAAGCCCTATGTCTTGCCCGGACGAGGCAGGCGGATTGTCCTGGTGGATTTCGGCATGAAACATGGTATTTTGCGTGAATTGACGAAACGGGATTGTCATGTGACGGTTGTTCCATATAATTACAGTGCTGAAAACATTTTACGCTTAAAGCCTGATGGCATTATGCTGACGAACGGACCAGGTGATCCGAAGAATGTGCCTGAGGTGGTTGAGATGATTAAAACGGTTTTGGGGAAAATTCCACTATTCGGGATTTGCCTCGGACACCAACTGCTGGCACTTGCCTGTGGCGCAGATACAGAGAAGATGACGTTCGGTCATCGCGGTGCCAATCAGCCGGTCAGGGATTTGGAAAAAAATAAAACATTTATGACGTCACAAAACCACAGTTATGCGGTGACACATGATTCATTGAGCGGGACAGATCTGGCATTGACGCAAGTTTCATTGAACGATTCTTCGGTGGAAGGATCAGACATAAAGCATATCCGGCCTTTTCGGTGCAGTTACCATCCGAAAGCTCACCGGTCCCGAAGATACACCATTTTTATTTGACGAATTTCTACAGATGATATCAGAATCCAGACAGAAGGAGAATATATATGCCTAAGAATCCCAGCATTAAGAAAATTCTCGTTATCGGTTCAGGCCCGATTGTCATCGGACAGGCAGCTGAATTTGACTATTTCCGGATCGCAGGCGTGTCAGGCAATTGAAAGAGGAAGGCTATACAGTCGTTCTTGGCCAACTCCAACCCGGCGACAATTATGACGGATGGAGACAGTAGCCAGATTCAAATTTAATATGGAACCTTTGACGGCCAGCTTTCTGACTAAATTATCCGGAAAGAACAGCCTGATGCAATCCTTCCAACACTCGGCGGGCAAACAGCGCTCAATTTGGCTGTGGAATTGGAAAAAACCGGTATTCTTCGTGAACACGGTGTCGAATTGCTGGGGACACCGCTCAATGCTATTGAACAGGCAGAAGAACGGGGAAAATTCCCGTGCTTTGCTGGGGAACTTAATGAACCTGCCCCAGACAGCCAAAGTTTTCATTCCGTTCAAGAGGCACATAATTTCGCACGTGATATTGGTTACCCCGGTCATCGTTTCGTCCCGCTTATACACTAGGCGGAACCGGGCATGTGTTATGATGAAGCGGACTGAGAAAATTGCCCCGCAACGATTGGCGTTTGTCCCCGTTAACAATGTTTAATTGAGAAAAACATAGCCCGGATCAAGGAAATCGAGTATGAAGTGATGCGCGATAAGCATGACCAGGCAATTGTCGTTTGCAATCTGGAAAATGTTGATCCAGTCGGCATTCATACCGGTGATTCGATTGTCGTTGCACCATCTCAAACGCTCAGTGACCGGGAGTATCAACTGTTAAGGAATGCTTCGCTGAAAATTATCCGGGCACTGGATATTGAAGGTGGGTGCAATGTTCAGCTGGCTCTTGACCCTGACAGTTTCTCCTATTATGTGATAGAAGTGAACCCGCGGGTAAGCCGATCTTCAGCACTTGCCTCCAAAGCAACCGGTTATCCGATTGCAAAGATGGCAGCTAAAATTGCGGCTGGCTTATCGCTTGATGAAATCGTCAACCCCCATTACAGGGACGACATACGCCTGTTTTGAGCCGGCTCTTGATTACGTGATTACGAAATCCCGCGCTTTCCGTTTGATAAATCACAACCGGCAATCGTACCGGCCGGTACGCAAAATGAAAGCAACCGGCGAGTTATGTCAATCGGCCGTAATTTGAGGAATCACTATAAAGGTGTCCGTTCGCTTGATATCGGAGCAAGAAGAATTATGGCTGCCGGATCTGGCAGAGCCCTGTGAGGAACTGAAAAACCGTCTGCAAAAAAGCGGATGATGAGCGGCCGGTTCGTCCTGGCCGAAGTTTTCCGCCGCGGTTTAACGGTGGAAGAGGTATGGCAATTGACTAAGATAGATCGTTTCTTTTTAGTTAAGATTGAACAGCTAATTCGCTTGGAGACAAGGTTGACCGAGAACAGATTTCTGCCTGAAACATTAATGGAAGCAAAGCAATCAGGGCTCTCAGATACCCATATAGCAAGGCTTTGGGGTGCAACCGTTGATAATATCTATGAACTGCGTACGGAGCATAACATCACACCTGTCTATAAAATGGTTGACACATGTGCGGCGGAATTTGAATCAGAAACCACTTTATTTTTTTATAAGCAGCTGAGATGAAATGACTTCTTAAATCCCGGCCCGCAAGAAATACTTGTTCTGGGATCAAGGGCCAATCCGGATTTGGCCAGGGGATTGAGTTTGACTATGCGACTGTCCATTCTGTATTGGCAATCCAAGGAGATGGCTATGAAGCGTTATTATGATAATAACCGGAAACGCTCTCAACCGATTTCAGTATTTCGATAACCTTTATTTTTGAACCGCTCACTTTGGAAGATGTCATGCATGTCATAATCTTGACAGCCCTGAAGGGGTGATTGTTCAGTTTTGGCGGTCAAACAGCCATCAATTCTGGCGGATGGGCTCGAGCGCCGCGGCGTGAAGATATTGGGACGTGATCTGAGGCCATTGATAAAGCAAGAGACAGGGACCTGTTTCGAACAGCTTCTAAGCGATTTGACCTGTTTGCGCCCGCAAGGAAAAGCTGTACCGAAACTGATCGGCCGAAGAAGCGGCGCATATATTGGCTATCCCGTTCTGGTAAGACCCTCATATGTCATTGGCGGCAGCCGTATGGAATCGTTATGGATGAATGACTGCTAGGTAAATCACTATATTTGCATGCAAAATCAAATGGAGCAGATGATGCACACCCCATCCTGATTGATAAGTATATAACCGGCATCGAAGTGGAAGTTGATGCCATCAGTGATGGCGAAACGGTAATTGTGCCAGGAATTATGGAGCATATAGAACGGGCAGGTGTTCATTCAGGCGACTCCATAGCCGTCTATCCGCCACAACGGCTCAGTGGTGCTGTGAAGCAGAAATGTATGGTGGCAACAGAAAAAATAGCCCGGGAATTGCGTGTAAAAGGGCTTATCAATATTCAATTCATCGTACGGGATGGCGAAGTTTATGTACTTGAAGTAAATCCGCGTGCGAGCAGAACGATTCCGTTCCTGAGTAAAATAACCGGTGTCACGATGGCCAACCTGGCAACACGGTGCATTTTAGGGGAGACATTACCGGACATGGGCTACCAATCCGGAATTTCGCCTGAAAACAATACTGTCTCAGTCAAAGTGCCTGTCTTCTCGTTTGAAAAACTGCGCAGTGTTGACACCATACTGGGACCTGAAATGAAATCAACAGGTGAGGCAATCGGTCATGACAAAACATTGGAAAAGGCGCTGTACAAAGGCTTGATTGCTGCTGGTTTGTCCGTTCCTCAGGAAGGCGCAGTGCTTCTGACTGTGGCGGATAAAGATAAAGCAGAGACGCTTGAGATTGCCGAGCGTTTTCATCAGCTTGGTTTCCAGCTTTATGCTACGGAAGGGACGGCACAATATATGGATGAAGCGGGTGTTCCCGTTACACAGGTCGGGAAAATCGGATCTTCAGAACGAAACGTCCTGTCCGTTATTGAAAATGGCGAAGTCCAGATTGTAGTGAATACTATGACGTCTGGCAAAAAACCACGGTCCGACGGCTTTATGATTCGTCGTGAATCAGTGGAGCATGGCATCGCGTGTTTGACAAACCTTGATACGGCGGGTGCGATATTGAATGTAATTGATGCGACTACATTCAGCGCACAACCCATGAATGATAAACAGGCGGTTTTAATATGAAACAGCATGTAGAAGTGACCGTAAAATTAGTGAGCGGCTCGCTGTCATAGGAGTCACCGTGTGTTGGGGCTGCTATTGTGATAGTATTTTTATCCAATTTAATAATCTTTTCAATTAAACGTCTGACAAAAGCGCCCCCATTTCTGCAGGAATGGGGGCGCTTTCTTTAATCGCAGACCTTAACATCATACGTTCTTAGCCAGTGATCAATCTGGCATAAATCAGCAATCAGCTGTGGTCCCGTCATCAACTGGCCGTACCATGGCTCAGTGAATTTGTTTCCTTCACTGTCGACAATCGTTTCAATTCGATCCCGCCTCACAAAATGAAACAATGGCGATTCAGTGTCCGCCAGTATGTCTTTCATCCAATTCACGACCTGACGCGTATATTCGGGCTGAAAGGTTTTAGGGTAGGGGCTTTTCTTTCGATATAAGACATCTTCCGGCAACAGACCTTCCAGTGCTTTGCGTAAGATACCTTTCTCTCTGCCATGTAAATTTTTCATATCCCATGGAATATTCCACACGTATTCGACGAGTTTATGGTCGGCAAAAGGCACTCGAACTTCAAGGCTGGCTCCCATACTCACCCGATCCTAACGATCTAATAATTGAGCCATAAACCATTGCATATTTAAGTGAAATAGTTCCCTTCGCCGTGTATCCTCTTTACTTTCCCCGGCTAAACGAGGTGTCTCACGCATGGTTTCCTTATAGCGATCCATCACATAGGATTTTAAATTGAGTTTGTGTTGCCATTCCGGCAGCAGTAAATCATTTTGCGCATCCAATGATGTCATCCAGGGGAACGTCTCTCTAGTTTGACTGGAAATGTCATGAAACCAAGGGTATCCTCCAAAAATTTCATCGGCACATTCGCCTGATAAACTGACGGTTGTATGCTCTTTGATTCGGCGGCAAAACCATAACAAGGACGAATCAATATCGGCCATGCCAGGCTGGTCACGCAGCTCCACCGACTCTTTTAATAAATCCACTAGCTCAAATCCGGTTATCGTTTCATGATGTTGATCCGTTTGGAAATGATCGGCCACTTTATCAATCCAATCCTGATCAGTGGAAGGCTGAAATGAACTGGCCTTGAAATAGCGATTATTCCCTTCATAATCAACTGAAAACGTCGTTAATGGTCCGCTCTCATTCGCTTTAAAATCGTTTGCTGCAATGGCAGTAATGGCACTTGAATCCAGACCGCCTGATAAGAATGCAGACACTGGAACATCCGCAACTAATTGCCGCTCGACTGCATCAACGAATAAACGCCGGATGTTTTCGGCTGTTTCATCTGCCGTGTCCGTGTGTTCATGGCTTTCCACATTCCAATAACGCCAAATGTTTAATCCCGCTTTTGAAAAGGTTAAGGCATGGCTTGGCCTGAGTTCCTTAATCCCTTTAAATATGCCATGCGCGGGTGTGCGTGATGGACCTAAACCAAAGATTTCCGCTAAGCCCGTATAATCGACTTCGGCATGGACATTATCATGTGCCAAAATCGCTTTTAATTCTGATCCAAATAGGAAACGTCCTTGAGATTCCAGAAAGAATAGTGGTTTAACACCAAGCCGATCACGTGCCATAAATAGCTGCTGTTCAGCCGAATCCCAAACACCAAAAGCATAGATGCCGTTTAAGTACCGGACACATGCTTCTTTCCATTCGATGTAGGCTGTCAGTAAAACTTCCGTATCCGATGACGTCGTAAATTGATGGCCCTTACTTTTGAGTTCCTGCCTTAATTCCTGTGTATTATATAATTCGCCATTGTAAACAAGTGTGTACGTTACGTTGTTATGTTCCTTGCTCATCGGCTGTTTTCCGCCGTCAGGATCGACCACGGCCAGTCTTTTGTGACCAAAGGCGGCGTGTTGACTCAGCCACACTTGCGAATCGTCCGGGCCTCTTGAAGTCAATGTATCCGCCATTTTTCTCAATGTTGCTTTTTCCGCTCTCACATCATTTTGCCAATTAATCATACCGGTAATGCCACACAAAACACTTCACCCTCTCCACAGTATTCCCCATGTTATGATATGCAGGAACCGGGATGGGTGTGACAAATAATAGATATTGCAGAGTGACGGGTTCCGATTCCTATTCACGAACTGAAGCAAGTCAGGGCATTTATTGATTTGGTAGCGGCCGGTTCATTCCATGGACCTCACCGCCAATCTTTGGTACGATGAATGAAACAAAAACACGAATTGGAAGGATGAAAAACAATAAACATGATGGATGCAGAAGAAATTATCTCTTTTATACAAAACAGTGAAAAATCGACGCCGGTAAAGGTACATATTAAAGGGGACCTGGATGGAGTTGATTTCGGCGAAAATACAAAGGCGTTCATTACCGGAAACACAGGGGTGCTTTTTGGGGAGTGGAAGGAAATCAAATCGGCGATTGAAGCAAACAAAGATAAAATAGAGGACCATGTGGTAGAAAACGACCGTCGCAACTCGGCGATCCCGCTGCTTGATCTAAAAGATGTGCCCGCGCGAATCGAACCAGGGGCGGTTATTCGCGATCAAGTGGAAATCGGTAAAAACTGTGTCATTATGATGGGGGCTTCTATTAATATCGGTTCTGTCATCGGCGAAGGAACGATGATCGACATGAACGTGGTTCTCGGCGGGCGAGCAACGGTTGGAAAAAACTGTCATATAGGTGCGGGCTCGGTGTTGGCCGGTGTTGTAGAACCACCTTCCGCCAAACCGGTCATTGTGGAGGATGAAGTCGTTGTCGGTGCGAATGCTGTGATTTTGGAAGGAGTTACCGTCGGAAAAGCTGCGGTCGTGGCTGCCGGTGCAGTGGTGACAGAAGATGTACCGGAAAATGCGGTCGTTGCGGGCGCCCCTGCACGCGTGATCAAGCGAATGGATGAACAAACCCGTGGCAAGACGGAGATCAAGCAGGAACTTCGGCAGTTGAAGGAAGATGAAAGGAGAGACTAACTGTGACAGACTGGCAGGAGCTTGACAAAGCTTATGTTATGCCGACGTACAGCCAATCAAAATTGCCGATTGCCGTCGAAAAAGGCGAGGGCAGCTATTTATACGACACAGAGGGAAACCGTTATCTCGACTTGTTTGGAGGACTGGCCGTGAATGTTCTTGGCCATTCTCATCCAGAGGTCGTTAAAACGTTGAAGGAACAGGGCGAAAAATTCCTGCACATTTCCAACATATATTTAAACCAGCCTGCCATTCAGTTGGCGAAAACACTTGTTGAACATTCAATCCGCGGGAAAGTGTTTTTTGCCAATTCGGGTGCAGAGGCAACGGAAGCTGCGGTCAAGCTGATTCATAAATGGAGAATGAAGCATGCACCGGAGCGAAACGGGATCGTTGTTCTGGAAAAAAGTTTCCACGGACGCACGCTTGGCGCATTGAAACTTACACGGCAGCCCGGTGTGCAGCAGGACTTTCCGCAGCCAGATTTTGAGGTCATCGAAGTTGAAAAAGAAAATTTAACAGAAATGGAAAAAGTAATCCAGGAGCATCAGCCGTTGGCGGTACTTATGGAACCCGTACTTGGTTCCGGCGGCATTTTCCCCCTTTCGGAAAGATATTTGCAAGAAGTGGAGAAACTTTGCCGCCAATATGAAGTGCTGTTTTGTATGGATGAAATTCAGACGGGTATGGGTCGAACCAGCAAACTGTTCGCTTACCAGCATGCCGGGGTGTGGCCCGATTTAATTTTATTTGCAAAAGGGATTGGCGGTGGTTTGCCGCTCGGCGGTATCATCGCAGGAGAAAAGCTGGAAAACAGTTTCAGCTCGGGGGATCATGGTACGACGTTTGCGCCGTCTCCACTTAGTGCGGCCCTCGGAAATACTGTCTTACGTGTTTTGCTTGATGAAGGACAGTTACAAGACGGGCGTGAAAGAGCCGTCTATTTATGGGACAAGTTGACGGACCTGAAAGAACAGTTTCCGGAAACCCTCGCCAGCATCCGCGGAAGGGGAATGATGATTGGCATTGTTTCGAAGAAAGATGCCGAGTTCGTCGCCGAATTAAGAAAAACCATGGTGGAAAAAGGTTTTTTGATTGATGTGACGCAGAAAACAATCATTCGGCTTTTACCGCCACTGACTTTGACGGAAGAGGAAATTGACACATTTATTGCGGCTTTGCAGCAAACGATCACGGAGTTGATATCGTTATGAAGTATGATTGGATCGAATTCCGCCGCCAACTGCATCAAATTCCCGAGCTCGGTTTTGAGGAAGTGAAGACACAGGCGTTATTGCTTAATAAGATCAGGCAGTTTCCGCAAAAGCATCTGGAGATACAAACGTGGCAGACGGGGATTTTTGTGAAAGTGAACGGAACCAATCCGTCAAAAACCATAGGTTGGCGTACCGATATGGATGGGCTGCCGATTACCGAGGAAACAGGCTTTGATTTCGTATCGCGTCATGAAGGAAAGATGCACGCCTGCGGGCATGATGTTCATATGAGTATTGCACTCGCGGTATTGGCACATTTTGCCCAACATCCTGCCCGGGATAACCTGCTGTTTCTATTTCAACCCGCTGAGGAAGGACCGGGCGGGGCATTGCCGATGATTGAAAGTATGCCGTTCAAAGAGTGGCGCCCGGATGAGCTGTACGCATTGCACATTGCGCCTGAGTATCCGGCAGGAACTGTAGCAACGAAGAAAGGCTTATTGTTTGCCAACACCTCGGAGCTTTTTATTGATTTGAAAGGCAAGGGCGGACATGCAGCCTATCCCCATACAGCCAATGACATGGTGGTTGCCGCCAGTTATCTCGTTACACAGTTGCAGACCATTGTCTCCAGAAACGTTGATCCGCTTGATTCAGCTGTTGTAACCATCGGAAAAATTACAGGCGGCACAAGACAAAATATCATTGCTGAAAAAGCCCGCATTGAAGGGACAATTCGTACGTTGTCGCAAGAATCGATGAAGCAAGTCAAACAGCGGATTGAAGCACTTGTTGGTGGAATTGAAGCCGGATTTTCCTGTGAAGCGGTCATTGATTATGGATCCAATTATCTTCAGGTGATCAATGATTCGGAGCTGACTCAAGATTTTATCCTTTTTTGTGAAACGTACCCGGACATGACGCTTCATATTTGTGATGAGGCAATGACTGGCGAAGATTTCGGTTATTTTTTAGATGAAATTCCCGGGACGATGTTTTGGCTGGGGGTTCATTCAGAATACGGCCTGCATTCCGCAAAATTAAACGCGGAGGAGGCGGCTATTCCGAAAGCTGTCGATTTTCTTACGGGATTTTTGACACACAAAGCCGATGGTGGGAATAATTGAAAAAAACGGTTGGACACATTAACGATTGAGCACAAAAACAGGAAGGTGATAGGGTGGCCAGAGTTTGCGTGGAACAATCGTTAATCGACGTTCAACAAGCCCTGAGGTAACGGGGGTTTGATGTAATGGCTACCAAATGAAAACGATACAGGCGAATGTGGTGATTACGGGCAAGATATTCAAAACGTGGCAACGCAAGAATTCGTAATTGAGGCACGAGGCTTGAGCGAGGGAGACATTTGCCAGGAAGTGGGGACCGAGATAACCCGGGATCCAAATCCACATTCCTTTACCCGTATATATACACATTACATGGGATGAACGTGACGGTATGCGAAGCGTTACACTCCCATCAAGTAAAGACCTTCACAAATTGTTACTGCTGGGCCCCTCATATACACTGAACCTTCATTTGCCCAAAGGATTTTCATGTCTCCGCCGAGCAAATGGACGGTGACTTCTTTACCTTGCTTTACATAATTGTTTAAAACGGCAGCGACGACGGCGGCACATGCTCCGGTTCCGCACGCCCGGGTAATGCCCGATCCGCGTTCCCACACACGGAATTGCAGTTCATGAGAGTTAACGACCTGAACGAATTCAACATTAAGACCTTCGGGAAACAGCCGATGATGATCAGACAAAACCGGTCCGTATGATTTCACGGGTGCCTCCTCAATATCATCGACAAAAAAAACTCCGTGCGGGTTTCCCATAGACACACCTGTCATTAACACAGTGTTCCCATCCACTTCAATGGGCACACCAACAAGGTCCTTTTCAGTTGTTCCGCCGGTCATTGGCAGGTCACTGCTTTTCAACTTCGGCGTTCCCATGTCCACTGTAACTTCATCGACTGTTCCGTTTACCACATGTACGTTGACTCGAACTAATCCGGATAACGTTTCAATGTGGAATGTCGTATTTTTAACCATCCCCTTTTCATAGACATATTTGGCAACACAGCGCAAGGCGTTGCCACAGTTTTTCGCCTCAGACCCGTCTTTGTTGAAAATACGCATTTTTACCTCGGCCGTCTCCGAGGGAGCCATAATAACCAAGCCGTCAGCACCAATGCCGGTATTTGGGTCAGATACGTTTTGAGCAAGTTCGGGCAAACGTTTCTCTGACAACGCTTGTTCAAAGCCGTTCACATAAATATAGGAATTTCCCAGTCCATGCATTTTTGTAAAGGATAATTGTGCTGGCATTTCTCTCACCTCTAAATATAAAGAAAACGCACTGCCCATGCAGTGCCACTAGATGTTCAATCATCGGATATTCTTAAAGTATACTCAATCCGCTTGTAATAAGTCAATGATAAAGCCCTAAAATAAAATTCAGCGCCGGGTTGCCCGATTGCGAAACCAGGGCGACTTCAGAATATTTTAGGAAAAAGAACAAAGTCGCTGTTGCGACCTCTTCCGTTCACGAGCCGAGGGTTACGATTTATCCTTGGCTTTTTCCTTCCCTTTTCGCATGGTTCAGTTGCAATTGAGACAACACATGTCCACTTAATCCGAAGGACAATTCACTTATAACAACCTGGTTCGGATGGACTCATTTCACTATTCGCTTTTGTTCTTCTTCAAATGCACGCAAATCGGGATATTGATAAGTTGAAAAGATGTGCGAACAACCAATGTCTAGCCTTCTGTGTTAATAAGAAAGGCAAAAGGAAATGGTGTTCCATGGATATATGTGAAAACTTGCGAAGGTAAAAAACATTATTATAAAAATATGAAATGATCGAAGGATTTCTCTTTTTCAAGAAAAGGGCGGTACTTCTGGAATAAAAGGCAGCGCCCAAATTGCCATTGTAAAGGCATTTAACGGAATAAATCCTTGTGAAATCTAAAAGGGGGAAGCTTATTTTATGAAATATATTCGGGGAATGTATGTATCACTTGTACTAATAATATTGGTTATTCTGGTAAATACAACGTTTTTTGATAGCGAATACTCAGGGATTGCCACATTTGCCTGTTTAGGTTTATTCATAATAGTGACTGCCTTTATAAATGCCAAACAGTTAAAAATCTCAAATGTGAAGAAGAATCTTAAATTAACGGGCGCGATTGTGAAGTAAAAAAGCCTAATTTCTCGATTACAACATTGAGGAATTAGGCTTTTTGGTTTTGTATGACGCTACTCCTTTATATAACAATACTTCCACTCTTAGCGTAGAATTTTTTTAAAAATGGCGTGACCCCTTCTAGGACTATTCTGTAACAGTTTCAACTTCCCAGTTTTCATTCACATAAAGCCCAAGAACCTTTAAAGATAATCCCCAGGTATTGATAGTTTCAACGGATTTTTTTATTTGTGTCCATTTTTCCTCTTTTGAAACAGGATTTCCCGCACAGCCATGGTGTCCTACAATCGCTATTACTCCTGATCCGTGAGCCTCATGTGAAACTTGAACCCTGGACTTAATCGATTGAATCTCCTGTTCCGTTCCCTCCAATAATAATTTGTTTGGCCCCGCTTCAGTGATCATGTCTATGTACTGTACTGAAAACTTTTCCTTCATCCATTCGATCACCGGCAGTTGGACTCTTCCGTCCATACAGTTAATCGCTGTAGCAAAATCTGACATAACTCTTCCTCCTGTGCTTTTAGTTAGGCTTTTTTGAAAGCTTACTTTAAGTATATCATTTACCGCATAAGGGAAGGTAGATTGTAAACGGACGAAAGTTATTTAGATTGATTCCAAGTATTCAAGAAAAGAGCGCGATTGTGGAATAACAGAAAACGATTTTATTGCGAAAGTGTACAATTAACATATTCGTGGCGGCAGACCCCCATAAAATAAGTACGACCGCCCATGTTTGCACGTGAGCGGCCGAATAGAGTAAAGCCCCAACAAGAGAGGCTAGGCGGCATGAAGAAAAATAAATCCCTCGGCGCCCGAGAAACGCATAGGAGGGGTTATTTTTTATGGTCAGACATCATGAACGCAATTAACATCCCAAAGGATATCATGGTTAACGCTCATCCATCGTTAAATAAGTATGAATTCGATTGAAGCATTTTTCAACTATCTCTTGCGGTGCTTTTCCTTTGAGGCCTGCTGACCTGGAACGCCAGTCCAACGTTCTTATTTGATCCGTGAGAATGACACCATACACCGGGAGGTCGTCTGGTAGTTCAATCTCAAATGGATAGCCTTTTTTCTCTTTCGTGATGGGGCAGACTGCGATGAATGCCCCTTGATTGAATAAGCTGGGTGACAGTACGATGGCCGGACGCATACCTCTTTGCTCATGCCCGGACTGCGGGCTGAAGTTAATATAAATTAAATCTCCTTGTTCCAATACCATTACCAAACTTCGTTCCCTTCCGGCTTACCCCAGTTAATCTCTTCGTGCTGGTTTTCCTTTGTGATCCCGGCCATTAATTCCTCCAAGGAAGGTTCTTTAGAAACTGGTTTTAATATAATACCTTGATTGTCTTCACTGATTTCCAGCTCGGAACCATTTACGATGTTATACTTTTTTGCTATCTTTTGGGGAATACGAACACCGATGCTGTTTCCCCACTTTTGAGCAGTTGTTGACATACGGCTCACTCCTTTATTCTTGTTTTGATTTGACTCCATTGTAACACGCCTTTCATTCCTTTGTATATATTAGTATATACATAAGTATGAAAAACGATACATGATTTTTATCATTTTTGCGCCCGTGCGAAAATACCGTCACGGGATGCGGTCCGGTTCAAAAATCATTGTTTGTTTTGGAATTAAAAAGCGTGGAGTGTACAATTATGATTTTCGTGGTATAATAACAGTAGAAGGTCATAAAATAATAACGACCGCCCATGTTGACACATGAGCGGCCGAATAGACCTAGCCCCGTCAAAGGGGGCGGCTCTTAGGAAGATAAACCTCCCGTTCCGAGCGTCCAACTCATTGGGGAGGTTTATTTATGTCTGTCAGACATAATGAATGCCACAAGCATTCCAAATGCAAACAGTAAGGTGAGCACCTGAAAAGTTGACATATATGCCTCACCCCCTTCCCCGTTATGACATGACCAATGTCTGCCTACGAGTAACAGAAGTGAGCCACCCTCCCATGAGAAGCCGATATATTATTCTTCTATTTTATCATACTTCCAGTAGATTATTCATCTGCATTTTAGTTATAGCGTTTCACAAAAAAAAGAACCGATAACCCTATTATCATAAGGCTACCGGCTTAGCATGAACCCGCATAATAGAACATCATATCTGCATAATCGATGGTTCGTGTGCTTGGAATATAGATCATATCGTCAGGTTGAATCACGGACTTTCCTGATCTTGGCGTGATGTTTTCACGCTGGATATGTTGCTCTAACTCGTGTATGGCAAGGTCTCTGTCTTCGCTGGATAAATAATCGAATTCCACATCGATTTCCAGTTCGGGAATTACGAAATAGGTATTATTTAGTTCGAAAGTCAACGTTTCTGGTTTCATTTGTCATCATCACTCCTAAATTTTTTCATGCGTTAATAAGTGAAACGTATAAAAACACAAGCACACCTGTGAACATGCAACGTAACTCCAATCCGTTTTGTTTTTCGGCATGTCTTCTTTAATCGAATTTTTGATAGATATGATTATTTTGGTGAATCCTGTATTCATGCGTGACCTCTCCTTGTACAAATAATCTCACGCGTTTCATTGGTTGCGGAACAGCCGTGGAGCAACGGGTTTTCTGGTTTTGATTTATCATTGATAACGCGTGACTATAAAAAAAGAACCGACAATCTCGTTAAAGGACTGTCGGTTTAATGGAGCACCGGGCGGTTCTATGTCACATAAGAGAAGGCACATCGTGAGTTCGTTATACGGTGAGGTGTTCGTGCAGGGATTGCAAATAAATCACGAAAAATCTTGTTATTTTGGATGATAGATAATACGATGTATGTTGGGTCTGAAATTTTTTCTTTTTTTCGCCCGAGTACATATATTTTTATTTAGAAAAAATGAATTGATGGGAAGGGATGGGTAGGTTGAATGCGAAAATTTAAAGTGCTGCTTTATTTTACAGCTCTGTTTTTAATTGCTTTGATTTTTACGGGTTGTCAAGATTCTGAGAGCGAAGAAGCGGATACCGAGCAAGACGGACCTGTCGTAAATTCTGAAACAGATGAGAATTCATCAGATACGGAAGAAGATGAATCAGAGTCCACAGCGGACACAGGTGATTCAGAGAAGAGCGATTCCAATAATAATTCATCAAACAAATTAGAAAACGATGAATCTAATATCTCCTCATCAGAAACGGAAGATGGATCTAAAGATGACGATGTTGATTTATCCAAATACTCCTCTGAAGAAATTGAATACGCAAGAATCTGGCACCAACTAGGCCCAAATCCGGAGATAGATAAATTATATGTCATAAAAAAACCTGCCGGTACGCCGCTTAGACCTAACCACGAAGATGTAAGTGCTACCTATCCTGAAGATGTGATTATGTTGAAGGGTACCCGCATCGTAGATGGGGCCGTCACTTATAGCGGGAATGGGGATGGTACCATTAATAGATATAAAGTACCTGTACGTTGGAATGAGGGGCTGGATGGTGAAACAGATAAAGAAGCCATAAAAAATGACACGGAACGTATTGTCGAAGACACAGAGAAAGTGGAAATTACAGCCTTTGCCAACGAAGAAATCATTAATTACATAGAAAAAATCGAAATGGATTAATAAAAAATAAAAAAGTGGCGGTCTTATTGAAGACAAATCGCCACTTTTTGTTTTGATTAAAGTTATGGAATTGCGTCCAGACATCGATTGTAATACATTTGACGCTCGGCTAAACCATTGTACCCGCCATTGACTCTATACGTCACTTCGGAAACGGAAGGGTTTGTATCACATAACGCATTCATGTTGTTATTATCCCACCAAAACCCGGCGCTTGTCTACGGATAATTGGCAGCAACATAATCAACGCCTATGTTTATTATGTCAGGGTCGCCGATTGCATTAGTTCCCAAATTAAGAAGTTTATGTAACAATTAGAAATAAAAAAGAAGGGGGAGAAAGCGAATGAAAAAGCTGTCCGCGATAATATTAATAGTATTATTATTTATTGGGGGAGTATCTTATGTTGTTTTATCATTAGATGAAGAAGCAGAAACAACTAGCCAAGAAAACCCAGAGTTTGTAGAGGATTTAGAATCACAAACCAAAATTAATAGCGAAACAATTCCGGAAGATTGGACACAAGAACGCTTTAACGAAACTAAAGACAATTTTGGGAGTATGACAATGATCGAGGATGTTAAAAGAGAAATTGTTCAGATGACTTCTCAAAAAATTGAATCAAAGAGGGTCAGAGAATTGAAAGGTAATGACGCCCCGACCTTTCCTTTTACACCGGTATATCCTTCTCAATTGGGAGAATTTGAAGCCCCATCAGATTATGCAGCTTTAACAGAAGATAATATAGTATATTTAAAAAATTACATTGAGGGCTTAGAATTAGATGCAGAAACGACTGAATACTTCCAAGAATTCTTAAATGAGTGGAAAACTGGAGACTTTAGTAATTTAATTGAACTTCATAAAACCTTTCTGCTTGAGGTGTCCAACCCACCTGAAGAGCTACGAGACTACTTAGAAGTAGATGATTACCGTTTGGCCACTGAAGAAGAAGAACAAGCATTTCTCGAACATTATGATTTAATTAATCAGTAGTGAAACATCATACTTTATTGTTTTATCTTGGTCAACGCGTTTTCAATTTTTTGGACGATTTCGTATGATTAAACCTGTATCATTTCCTTAACTTTCTTTTTATAAACGATTGATAATTCATAATTTGTTCTTCATTCATGTTGTCAGGTTCTTTTTTTATTGTGATTGCAGCTAGATCTGTAAAGTATAGGAAATAGCGCTCCTCATCTTCTGCGAGTCTTTCTAATTCATCCCATCGAAACTTTTCAGTTAAATTATGGGACTCTTTGATTAATTCTTCTTCTGATAATCTCAAAGTGAAGGCGCCTATTTTGTGTTTGTGTTGTTTAATAATATCTTTTTTATAGCGAGTTAGAATGGCGTGCTCGTAAGACTTCCATATCAGAGGAATGAGAATTAAACACAAAATAAACCCAAAAATAACAAAATGTGTTGAATATCCAGCCATTATTAAAACAAACATAACCAATGAAATTGATACGATTATCTGCATCACCCTACCCTTTTTATGGAATTTAGTGTTGTTTACAGCATTCCTTTGCTGAGCGATTAAATCTTCATCAAAGATATTGAATGTAGCAATCAAAGGGATCTTCTCCTTTTTGTTCACTTAGTTCAATATTTACAATTTTACCATAAAAGACAGGGATCATGTGCAGAATATTATTTCTGAAAAATATATTTTCCAACTGAGAAAAAAGTATTAGATAAGCTCTTGATACCACTAAGAGGTTTAGTTCGACCAAAGAGTCATCTATTTTTTTAAAAGGTTTAAAACAAAACACCGGTGCGGAATTCCGCATCGGTGTTTAAGAATCTAATTTTCTTCAGGTTCATTGAACTACAACATTGCTCACAGTAAGGCGAGCCGCTCAGCAGCTTGATTACTTTGTGAGTTCTATTGAAATAGAAAAATTTATGATTCAAGGTGGACAACCTCTCACGATCGATACGGATGGCGATCAGAATGAAGTAATCACCCCTGCTAATGCATTCATGCAATTGGTGGGTGAAGTGAAGTATCTCCAGGAGGCAGTGGTTTCAACCAGAGGATGAATTTCTTAAATACATAAAAAGTTAAAAACGCGAAATTCTTGTTCCACTGTACCCACCTTTTGCCCTCCAACCACAAAACATCAAGGAATCCTAAGTAATTCTAAGGATGAAAGAGCTATTAAGAGGACAAATGTCCTGAATGTAACTATTTAATTTAAATGATGAAGAGATAAAATTACTAAAAGAAAGCAGTAGAAACTAAAAGTGTTTATTTAATGAATGATTAAGTGGTGAACCTCATATCGTTGGAACAAACTCTACTGAAGTATTTTTGGGTGGCAAAATATTATAGGTATTCCAAGCTTTCACCTGAATGTCAAGAATCAGTGGAAGCAAGTATTGGGACACTTGGGAAAATGTGTTCCAGACATACCTGCAATAAATAATAACCCTATTCCAATGTAATAAAATAAGGAAGAATCGTTAACTCTGATGTATTCAGCAAACCCTAATTATAACAAATTGTATTAAAATTTAGAGTTATTTTCACATTGATACACCTGTTACAAGATAGAAAAATTATTATTCTTTAGAAAACGGATAATATCTATTACAATATACATAGTTTATAAAGCAAGGTAGGCGGTGTCGTAAATGGAAGTGAACATAGAGCAATTGGATTTAGAGAAATTAAGTCCGAAGATTGAACACCTTGATAAGAGAAGTGTTGTGGAAGTAATAAATAAATATTACGAAGGTGTTTCCGTTACACAACTCAAGGAAGAGTATGATATAAATGTTTCAGCTTCACAATTTGTTAGTGTCTTTCCCAAAAAAAATAACTGAAGATCAGTGTGAATATTGTGACGCTAAATTGGTGCAGGACTGGAGAGCAAAAAATAGTTTTCGCTTAGGACAGAATAGACCCTACTGTCCAATTTGTAGCCACGAGAATCATGATCAATGCAAGTGTAGCACATGTGAGGAGCAGCGAAGAGAGGCTTTAATTAAGGAAGAGAATAGAAAGAAGAATCTAATTCGAGAGCATTATAATCAAAAGAATTATGAAAAAAAGCTAGAAGAAAATTTGTCACTCGAAGACAAACTTTTCTTGTCTGTATTAATTAGGGGTGGACTTGATGAAAATCTAGGTCATATAGTGCCTATATGGACTTTAGATAATAAACTAACTCCTTCTAATAGTTTCACAATTGAATTAATTAAAACTCTAGCTGGTAGGGGGCTAATAGTACCTCATTCAAATTCTTCCATTGAAGCTTTTGTGGATGATGAAACTTTTCCAGGCACATATTACGTTGATAGAGTATTGTATAGAATAAATATAAATTCATTGGATAATAATTATCATAATATGATTGAACGTTTAATGTATCCTTCACAAGGAGAATTTGAAGCAGATAAAGATTTCTGTTTCAATATGTGGAAAAAGATTGCTTTAAATGAGTCGATAGAATATCTTTTGTATAGTTTCAATAAAGTAGGTTTTGACTTTAATCCGGGAGAAAAAACACATAAAGTTTTTGAAAATTTATTAAATCACTATTCAGTTGCTCAAGTATACAGCATTATATATAGAGCTGTTGCAAACAGTACGAAATTATACCAAGAGAAAAAAATGCCTAAAAAAAGAGCAGCTAATGCAGTGATTACATCTTGTGAGAACTTTGGAGAAAGAGCTATTGCGGAGGGCTGGAAATTATCAAAGTTTCGCAGGGATTATAATTTGCCGGAGACGGTAATAAGTAAAGTGTTTTTTACGTCCATTCTCAAAATAGCCTATATAGGATTTGAGGAAAAACCGACACCAAATATTTAAGTCATTGTGATTATTAATTAAAATGCTCATGTTTGTGCTTGGAATCAGCTATTTATATTTATGACTGGAAATTTAAAACGTTGATTTCATAGGATTTTTAGCTTTGATTTTTGTATGTTTAAATGCTTAAAACACGGTCGGCATGATGTGATCACGCTCCCACGCCTGAAATGACAGGGGTTGTCTCGGCTCAAAACTAAAATGTCACAAGAATGTACAATATAGTTTGAAAGTTAATGTGGAAAGGACGTTTTTCGTAGAAGTGTTTTACTTTTACGGCAGCGTCTTTTTTCATTTTTGGCTATATAGTATAGATTATAGTCGTTTGCAGTTCACCATGGGCTACCTGTTCCATAGCTATTCCGGGGTCGACACCGACTTCAGCCAACATGCTTATATCGTGTGCCTGAAGATATGAGGCGTTAATTTCTTTTCAATTTTTGTGTGTTCCAGAAGACTTGTCAACCTGGTCAATATGTTGCATGCAAACAGCGGTGCTGAAGAACGGATTGATGTTTATATTATCACTGATGTCTTAAAAATATCGACAAACAGACATGTGGTTATTGTAGTTTGACAAAATACCTGTTGGGGTATAAACTAAGAGTAGTCCTTCTGAAGAAAGGAAATTATGATAGCATCAAACACTTTCATAACTTTATTTGTAAAGACTTTTCTATCGCAGGATTGTCCCGGTTATTGGAACACTGGAAATATGATTTTAAATTCGATATTATATAGAAGCAATGATTTATTTTGTCAACGTCCAGGGATATATTCATGAAATACCGTCCGATTATTAGATGTGTATATTGTATTGCTTCCATTGATGTGGAATTAATGAAAGGAGTGACAATCGAATGCAATTTGAAGCAGACGTTAAAAACCGCGTTAAACGTATAGAAGGACAAGTCCGAGGGCTAGAGAAAATGATGGAAGAAGAAAAGGATTGCCGTGATGTTGTGACACAGATGACGGCTGTCCGAAATGCACTGGATCGCACGGTTGCGGTAATTGTGAGTCAGAATCTTGAGCAGTGTATCCGTGAAGAGAAACAAAACGGTGAAAACTCTGAGGATCTAGTTAAAGAGGCAGTCAATCTGCTTGTCAAAAGCAGATAAAAAAATAGCTGACAAATTGACCGTACATCTTCTAATCGACAAGATAGGTTAAGTCAAATAAATTGTACTAACCTTTTTTTATTGCACATTTTAATACCCGTACCGGTACATGTATATTAGAAACTTTTAGAAAAGGAAAGTGGTCAAAATCAACTATTGTTTTACTCAGCGGTAATTAAGATAAAGCAATGACAGCCTATTTTTTAATTAATTTATACCCCTACCGGTAAATGGTGTTATAGATTATAGTTTGCATACGGTAGAGTGAAATGTCAGCAATATAATACACAAGGAGGCTAACCTTTGAAACAAATAACGACCAAGGAACTCGAGAAGAAAATGAAAAACAACGAAAATGTCAATATTATTGATGTCCGTGAAGATGATGAGGTTGCACAAGGTAAAATTCCTGGTGCGAAACATATTCCATTGGGAGAGGTTTCTGATCGTCTTGACGAAATTGACAAAGACAAACACTATTATATGGTTTGTCGTTCTGGTGGAAGAAGCGGCAAAGCAAGTGAATTTCTGAAAGCTCAAGGCTATGATGTGACCAATGTAGATGGTGGCATGCTGGCCTGGAATGAATACGTAGAGAAGTAAATGGAAGTTAAGAATGCGGAAAATATTGTACCGGACATGTTCTAATGGGACGGACCAACTGCAAAATCAAACAACTATTTGGAGGAATTAACAATGGAAAACAATACACGCGTAGCAATTATTGCAGCTAATGGGGGTTTGTTTGATGCGTATAAAGTATTTAACATTGCGACCGCTGCTGCAGCATCCGATAAAGAGGTTGGCATATTCTTCACGTTTGAAGGGCTTAACCTGATTCATAAAGAAGCGCACAAGAATCTGCCGCTGCCTGAAGGAAAGGAACATTTTCAGGAAGGATTTGAAAAAGCCAATGTCCCTTCAATCAGTGAACTGCTGGGCATGGCACAGGAAATGGGCGTTAAAATGATTGGCTGTCAAATGACGATGGATGTCATGAATCTCGAAAAAGATAATTTTGTTGATGGCATAGAAGTTGGCGGAGCGGCATCATTTATTGAATTCGCCAAAGATGCTGATATCTCACTGACATTTTAATGAAGATTTTTTGAAGGAGGCTGGATAATGTCACAATCTATTACAACCGGGCAACTCGCAAGGCGCGTTGTCAATCGTGAAAAAACATTGATTCTCGACGTGCGGAACACGGATGAGTTCGATGATTGGAAAATTGAAGGCGACAGTATTGAGGTTATGAATGAGCCGTATTTTAACCTAATCGATGGCGTTGGTCCTGTTTCCGAAAAACTGAATAAGGATCAGGAAATCATTATTGTCTGTGCTAAAGGCAATTCATCAAAAATGGTAGCTGAATTGATGGAAGAAGAAGGGTTTACTAATGTTTACGATTTGGAAGGCGGTATGAAAGCCTGGAGTGAACATCTTGAGCCAGTTAAACTAGCTGACTTGGATGGTGGCGGCAGTCTGTACCAGTTTGTCCGTCTTGGTAAAGGATGCCTATCCTATATGGTCGTTTCAGAAAATGAAGCTGCGGTTATCGACGCCAATCGTATGACAAATATATATGAGAGGTTTGCTGAAGAGAAAGGTGCCACGATTAAGCATTCCATCGACACACATCTTCATGCTGATCATATTTCAGGTGGCCGTCAACTTGCTAACAATACAGGCGGAACCTATCACCTGCCGCCTAAAGATGCTGGGGAGGTCACATTTGACTATGCATCACTGGAAGAAGGCAGTGGTATAACAGTCGGCAGTACAACTGTAAAGGTGCAGCCGATCTATTCACCTGGACACACAGTAGGAAGCACATCCTTGATTATTGATAATCAATACCTGTTGACCGGTGATATTCTGTTCGTCAAATCCATCGGCCGTCCGGACCTGGCCGGCAAGGCAGACGATTGGGTGGGCGATCTCCGCGATACACTTTACAACCGTTACAAAGAGCTGTCTGACGACCTGGTTGTGCTGCCTGCGCACTACTCATTCGTTGAAGAATTGACTGATGACGGCAGTGTCAAAGCACGTCTGGGGGATCTGTATCAGCGTAACTCAGGCCTGCAGGTGGATGATGAAAATGAATTCCGGAAGATGGTTACCGAGAACTTACCGCCACAGCCTAATGAGTATGAAAATATACGCCAGACCAATATGGGTAAAATGAATCCGGAAGACGAAAAACAACGCGAAATGGAAATTGGTCCAAACCGTTGTGCAGTGCACGGATAAGATTCTGGCTGGATTCTTTCAAAACTGAAGAGAGAAGACCTCTGTGTAAAATTGATAGCTCTAAATTAGTGGTTGTCATATATGAAGTTTTCTGCGGGAAGTTAAACGGTCCAACACCATCTCAGTCAGTTAGGAATGAGCTGACGAGGAGGCTTGGCGCAGCCCGCGGAAACCCGACGTATATGAATAACTGTAAGAATATAACAATGCAATGTTAAATAAGGAGGAACTTATGATGGAAGCAGCAAAAGTATTAGACGCGAAAGGTATGGCATGTCCAATGCCTGTTGTCAAAACGAAAAAAGCAATTGATGAGATAGAGTCAGGCGACATTCTGGAAGTTCATGCAACAGATAAAGGAGCCAAAAGCGACCTGGCAGCATGGGCGAAATCCGGTGGTCATGAATTAATGGAAGAGGCAGAAGAAGACGACGTCCTGAAATTCTGGATTAAAAAGGCTTAATGGAGACCCCCTAACACTGGGGGTCCTCTTCTTTTAGGAGGGAAAGGTTCATATGGAATATAGTTTCGTTTATATCGTTGTTCTATTCCTGATTGGATTTGCCGGTTCATTTATTTCCGGTATGGTTGGAATTGGCGGATCCATCGTTAAATATCCGATGCTCTTATACATTCCACCTCTATTAGGGTTATCAGCGTTTACAGCCCACGAAGTTTCCGGCATCAGCGCAGTTCAAGTGCTGTTTGCGACGATCGGCGGTGTTTGGGCATACCGAAAAGGCGGTTACTTAAACAAAACATTAATTATTTACATGGGCATCAGCATTCTTATCGGGAGCTTTATCGGCGGATTTGGATCCCGTTTCATGACAGATGGCGGTGTTAATTTTGTTTATGGCGTGCTGGCTGCCATCGCAGCTGTTATGATGTTTGTTCCCAAGAAGCAGATTGATGATATTCCGCTTGATCAGGTTACATTTAATAAGTGGCTCGCCGCAATGTTGGCATTTGCGGCAGGGATTGGTGCCGGTATCGTGGGAGCAGCCGGCGCATTTATACTGGTTCCGATTATGCTGCTTGTCCTGAGAATACCGACACGGATGACGATTGCATCATCACTTGCCATTACATTTATATCTTCCATTGGATCAACTGCCGGCAAGCTCATGACGGGACAGGTACTTTTTGTTCCGGCTGTCATTATGATTATCGCAAGTCTGATTGCATCCCCACTGGGCGCAAATGCTGGGAAGCGCATTAACACAAAGGTACTGCAAGGTATTTTGGCAGTTCTAATTCTGGGAACGGCAATTAAAATTTTGGCTGGATTTTTTTTTAAACAACAATGTTCCATGCCAAGTAAATGCATCAAGTATAGTCCAAGAGGAGAAAGTGGAACCATTATGACCAGAACGGCGACTTTTCCCTTGATGCTACTAAATTACAAATGGCTAAAACCAAATACACTTTAGGAGGATTAGATAACACGAAACAATTCCCCAACAAATATGCCTTAATCCGCAATGCGGGTTTGCCTCAACAGAAGAAGGCAACATGCTGACGGAAGACGAGCAGTGGGCAAAGTAAAGTTACGACACGTCGCCCGAAATTGCAGAGGATGTTTGGAAGTAATAAGTCAAGGAGGTAATGATTGATGTCAAAAGAACATTGGGATGACAGCTTTTCGGATGATGATTTTGTTTATGGTGAAAGAGAAAATGTATTTATACATGATATGGGTGATATCATTCCAGATCATTCAAAAGTAGGCTGTTTTGCTGAAGGAGAAGGCCGGAATGCGGTTTACCTGGCCAAGCAGGGACATGATGTGACATCTTATGATCAATCGATAGTTGTCTTTGAAAACGAAACATTGGCTCAACAAAATAATTATTGACGTCGAAACGGTTGAAATTGATTTGACGAACGAAAAGTGAAGCCGATCAATTTGATGCTGCTATTATGGTATTTGGGCACGTTCCGAAACAAGACCAGCCATTTTTAATGGACAACATGATGGATTCCGTGCAATCCGGGGGTTATGTCATGTTTGAGGTTTATTCTGACGATCAGCTTAACTATCGAACAGGCGGCCCGCCAGCTCTTGACATGTTATATAATCCGGCAGACATTCTGGATTGGATTAAAAATTACAGAATTCACTGAACGAGAAAGCCCATCGTCTTGAGACATGTGATGAAAGTGAGGTCAGATACGAAGCGCCACAAAAGAAGGTTTTGTAGTGCTTGAAGTATCTGAAATGAATTAAGTTAAAAAGATTAAGTGTGTTTAGTAAACTATTTCTTGCTTTCTGATAGTCAATAGGATATAATAAAAGTGAAACATACGTTCCCTTCTAAAGAGGTGTTCACATTGGCTAAAACAACATCCCCAACGTTTGTGTTAACCCTTGAATTAGATTATAACACAAGAATGTTTGCTGTCATCACTGATGAATTGGAAATTTGCCGGGTCATATATAATACCGTTCTTGGTGAGTACTTGAAACGTGAAAAACAAATGAAACGGGAAAAGGCATATAAGCGGTTAATCCGCCAACTGCATAGCGTCAATAAGAAATTGGCAAAAGATGACCATGATGCCTCGCTTATTCATGAAAAGAAAATGATCAATCAAAAGCTTCATCTTTTAAGAAAAAAATATGAACTGACAGAATTTGCTTCACACGTGTGGGTAAAACCTATTCGTCAGCACTTCCATAATAAAGTGAATGCAGCTGTTGCGCAAAAAACAGCCTCCCGCGCCTGGCTGGCATTCAGTAAAAAGCTATTTGGCAAGGCCAAACATGTCCGCTTTGTTCGAAAAGGGGAAATGGAAAGTTTTGAAGGGAAAACTAACACGACAGGCTGGCGATTTATAGATGGATTTCTCGTTTATAAAGATTTAACAACACCACTGAAAATCAAAAAGAACGATGCCTATACTTCTGGAATCCTTCACCATTTGGATAACCAAAACACCATTTACATATACAATCACCTCGATGGCAACAAGAAAACAGTGGAGGATCAATACGGGTAAAATTGTGCGGATGTCAAAAAAGAAATAAGAGGGCGCATACGCTATTTTGCTGATTTGGTTATCAGCGGGTATCCGCCATCCAAAAACAGAATGCTTGGAAAGGGAAACGTTGGATTGGATATTGGCACATCAACCCTGGCTGTGTCATCATTAACAAAAGCTGTCTTATTCAATTTAGCGGAACAGGTTCAAGAAATATCACGTGATATTCGATTGATTCAACGTAAAATGGACCGTTCGAAACGGGCGACAAACCCGCAAAATTTCAATAGAGATGGCACAATCAAACAAGGCAAGAAAACCTGGGTATTTTCCAATCATTATCGGAAGTATCGTGTAAGATTAAAAGAATTGCATCGCAAACAAGCAGTGATTCGAAAATTATCCCACCGTACTTTAGCAAATGAACTTCTCACGCTTGGTGATCACTTTTGTACGGAGACCATGCATTTTAAAGCCCTGCAAAAACGAAAGCAGAATACTGAAACATCCGGGAAAACAGGAAAGTATATACGCAAAAAACGTTTTGGAAAAACACTCGGCCATCGGGCACCGGCCATGTTTATCACCATACTGCGTGAAAAAGTGATACGCCTCGGCGGCACCTTTGCAGAAGTGAATACTCAGAAGTTCAAAGCCAGTACTGTTGTCACAGCGCTGGCATGTTGGATTGATGACAATACGAAGGTGCAGCGCGACTATATTCAGCCTTTTTATTGATGAAATGCCAATAAGTCAGGACCAAGACCAAATTCGAAAGCAAAAATGTGAAGGCAAGCCTTTTCCATTGGTTTAAAAAGTTGCATGAACCAGGTAATACGGGCTATTGTAAACGGCAAAAGCATGATTTTAAATTCAGGAATCAGTGTCAAAAACTAATGCAACACATACGGCGGTGTGATACCACCGGGCTTGCGAAAGTCAAAGATGCGGTCGTTAATGGCAGCAAGAGGCTGCTTTGGCCGTGAAAGTTCTGAAGGAAATGGTCCCAGTATCCTGAATAACCCTAAATGCGAGCACATGTAAATGTGTCTGTGGCTGCCGGTCGGAAGAAGGACAATGGATTCAGAACCCCACTGCTTTAGCTGTGGGAGTATCAGAAATGTGTTCATTTTTATTACGGTGAAGCGACACGAGCAGAAGGAAAAAGACACGTGGGTTTAGGTCATGTTATACAGGCTGTGATCAAGAAGTGATAAATAGCAACTTCTGATCGGATAAGTGCCTGTTTACCGAACTGGCAATATGTTAGAAGATTGATCAGTGATTGATCGTTACCGTATTAGCAAGGTTAAAACTGGCATATATTTTACAAGTGGATAGTATGGATTAATTAAATAATTGTATTTTTCTTATCCAGAGAGGTTGAGGGACTGGACCTCAGCAACAGACATTTATACTGTGCTAATTCCAGAGGCGTATGCTGAAGATAAGCGAAACAGCAGCGCCATCACGATCAGTTCATAAAAGCAGGAAGAAAAATAATTTTTCTTCCTGCTTTTATTGTTAAAATGAGTAGGATTCACCGTCTTCCGGAACTGATATATTAGATGATATTCCTTTTTCACTTATGAAGTTTTTTAATTCGTCTCTTGATAGTGTCCAATGATTGACAGCTTCCATATGCACCGTAATAATCTTTGCGTTAGGGGCAGCCTGGTACACTTCATAGACATCATCTTTGCCCATGACGAGAGAACCGCCTTCCAGGAATTGATTATCGCCAGCATTGAGTACAATGATTTCAGGTTTGTGTGTTTCGATTTCTTTCTGAACCTTATCATTCCAAACCGTATCACCAGCTACATATAGCGTTTTTTCGTTTGAGTGCCTGAAAACAACGCCACATACGTTACCAGCAAGTTCTATCAATTCACCTCTGCCATGCTCGCCCTTTGTTTTCGTTAATTGGATGCCTGCAAAAACGGTATCCTTTTGTAAAACCTCGACATTTTTGAAACCGGTGCTTCGAATTTCTGTCGCATCTTCTTCATTTTGCGCAAACAATTTTATATCTTTTGGAAGTGCCTCTTTGGCAGCATCATCCCAGTGGTCTAAATGAAGATGGGTAACAATGATGGCATCAACATGATTAATTATATGATCAATAGACGTCGGTAAATCAACTAACGGATTATTTTGATCTTGTCTTGGTGCATCAGGAAAGCCTACACGAGGTCCAAAAGGCGGGAAGGCCCCTTTTTCCGCTAACATTGGATCGATTAAAAACTTTTTCCCCGCATATTCAACAACCAGCGTTGCATTGCGAATTTGTTGTATATTCATGGTAAACCTCCTTTGCTTTTATTTATATCTATTATATATTATCATCAATGAAAGAATACATGGATGAAATCAAGTCTTTTTGCCGTTCAACTTGAAACTTGAAAGGATTTGAAAAATGTTAGATGAGACAGATAAGCGTATCCTTGATGAATTATCCAATAACAGTCGTATCTCTATGAAAGATTTGGGTGAAAAAGTCCATTTGACCGGACAGGCTGCTGCAGATAGAGTAGCCAAACTGGAAGACAATGGTGTGATTGAGGGATATACCATAAAGGTTAACCAAGCCAAATTAGGGTATGTTGTACATGCCTTTATTACGGTCATGACACAAACGATTCACCATCAACCTTATCTCTCCTTTATAAAAACACAGGAACAATATATTATAGATAACTACAAAATCAGTGGAGAGGGCTGTTACCTTCTTGAATGTAAATTTCCATCCAATGAGGTATTAGATAGATTTTTAGAAGATTTAAATGAATATGCGAACTATAAATTATCGATTGTTATTAAAAATAGTGCAGAAAGATAGCGTGTTAGAACAGTTCTATACTTCAAGTAAGTAAAGCTTCTCCTGCAGCTGCTTCTTTTCCGGTAATATGAAAACAGCAGGGTTTTTCCCTTTGTTTTTTCTTTTAAATTGATTGAAGTTAGCATAAGCAACCATTATGTTTGTTATTTAGGTGGAAGGATAATGACAATCTAATTTATAACGCCTAAAACGAACTAATAATGACACCGGTGCCTCCAAAGGCAGCTATCATCCAGTCAATATTACTATCCTGCGCCAGTTCTTCACAAAGCTACTAAAGTGTCGCTCGCTAATCAGGAAGGTTCCTGAAAACTTCCCTGCATTCTTCATTGTTCTTTAAAGTTTTTACAATAATAAATGTCATTTTCATCAAATTTTCATATTGGTCTTGTACTGTGAATAATGAGGGAAATCATGGCTTGGTAAATTCCGGGTTGTTTAACGAGATCATTACGCAGCTTGCCGGGTTTTCTTTTTAACGTCACGGTTACGTAAATAACAGTATGCGAAAGGTTTGGAGGTTACAGGCAATGAAAAAAGCGATTCTTGTCCTTGTTGTTGTGGGCATGTTTGGATGGACTGTTTATGATTTTACAAGTTCAACTGGTGAAACGTCCGTTGAAGAAAATAATAGTTCGGATGGTGCCAAAATCACATCACCACCGTCTGCCGGGGAAGAAAGTCAGGTCGAGGAGTCCGATGAAATAGGGCTTTCTGTTGGACAAATTGCACCAGACTTTACATTAGAGACACTTGAGGGAGAAACGGTACAATTGTCTGACTATCGGGGTCAGCGTGTCATCGTCAACTTCTGGGCTACCTGGTGTCCGCCATGCAGGGCAGAGATTCCCGACTTTCAAAAGCTGTATGAGAATAAGGATGTGGAAATTTTAGCAGTTGATTTGACAGAAACGGAGACAAGCATAGAGGATGTTCGGGCGTTTGTGAAAGAATATGACATGACATTCCCGGTGCCGATGGATGAAAATTCCGATGTTTCAGAAACGTATCAGGTTATGGCATATCCGACTTCTTATATGATTGATTCCAGCGGTCATATACAATACGTTGCAATGGGCGCAATGAATTACGACCTTATGGTTCAGGAATTGGAAAAGATGGAATAGATGCAAGTACCTATCGTGAGGCAGCGCGAACGGCTGTGTATATTTGCCATAGAACAGTTGAAACCATTGTAAAAAAATACCTGATAAGCAGTGGAGGATTTTGATCATACCATGCCTTGATTGCTTTTTTTGGTCAAATAAAGTACCATTCATCAAATTTTCATATTGCTCGTGTATTATATGGTACGAGGTACGAATGGGAGGAATCATTTCGTGGTGATAACAAGTAAATTAATGTCAATCGGGATGATGGTTTTCAGTTTCGCGATTGGGTTCATTATCCTGGTGATGCTTGGTGAATTGTCAAAGGAACAACGAAAAATCTATCTGGAAGAAATGATTTCACAGCTCGTTAACCTGATCATCTTTGTCTGGGTAGGAAAAATCATATTGAATTTCCCTGTTTTTATAGAGGATCCGCTGACCATACTGGCATATCCCAGTGGTTCGGATTCATTTTATCTGGCTGTACTTTTCAGTGCGGTGTTGTTTCTTTATAAATCATCAAAGTGGCAGCTGGATACGCTGGTCTTCCTGGAATCCTTCCTGCTTGTATTATTGACCGCATCTTTTGCATATGAATTTAGTCAATACATATGGAACGATAATCAATTTGCCTTCGGGTATCTGATTCTACTGACCGTTCTCTGGTTATTATTTATTTTTATGCAAAATCGTTTTTCTTCGGGTACGTCAATCCTTGTTATATTAACTGTTTGGTCTCTTGGCGTTCTATTATTATTGTCTATTCAGCCATTTGTAACTGTATTTGGCTATATGATCACACCATGGTTCTTGGGTCTTTTTTTCGTCACCGGTTTTTCATTTATTCTATATTGTAAAAGAAAGAGGGGATCGTAATGGGTGGAATTGAAGCAGACACAATGTTAATCGCAGGAATGTTTCTGGCGGTGGGTGCAGGTGCCTTGTCCTTTCTGTCACCGTGCGTGCTGCCGATTTTCCCGGCTTATATGTCGTATATTACCGGTATCAGTGTAAAAGAATTGCAGGGAGATCAGAATACGAAAATTCGCCGGCAGTTATTAAGTCATTCACTCATCTTTCTGTTGGCGGTTTCCCTGGTATTTATCAGTTTGGGGGCAAGTGCCTCATTTTTAGGCAAGTGGGCACAGGATTTGCTCGTTGGGGAATCCGGGCTGCTTATTCAGCGTATTGCCGGTATTCTTATTATTGTGATGGGCTTATTTGTTGCCGGTTGGATTACCATTCCATCATTGATGAAGGAAAAACGATATCAATTCTCCAAAAGGCCGGCGGGGTATATCGGGACATTTTTTATCGGACTTGGCTTTGCGGCAGGTTGGACGCCATGTATAGGGCCGATTTTCGGGTCAATTTTGCTTCTGGCCGCCAGTAATCCCGGTCAGGGTGTATTTTACACGATCATGTATGTAATTGGTTTTGCATTACCGTTTCTTTTGCTGACGTTTTTCCTCGGTTCAACCAAATGGATTGTCAGACACAGCCAGGTGATCATGAAAGTTGGCGGCGTGATTATGATTATGATGGGCCTGGTGTTATTTTTCGGGTTGATGCCGATTATTTCAGGTTTCCTGCTTGATCTGGTGGAGGGTACGTGGTTATCTGAATTGGGATGATAAGTCGTGTGAAATCAATTTTTACTGTCATAATAGTACAATTAACTTGAGGTGGTCATGGTGAAACAAACCATTCTAGTAGTTGAAGATGACAAGATGATTCGTGAACTAATCAACATTTATCTCGAAAAAGCAGGGTATGACGTTATTGAGGCTGCAGATGGACAAGAGGCCAAGCAGGCATTTTTGACGTATCATCCTTGTCTGATTGTGCTTGATTTAATGCTTCCCAAAATGAGTGGAGAAGCCTTCTGTACATGGGTGAGGGAGCAGGAGCGAAATGAAGTGTCAGTTATAATGGTTTCCGCCAAAGCACGCACAAATGATAAAATAAACGGCTTGAAGATGGGTGCGGATGATTATTTAACGAAGCCATTCGATCCTGATGAACTTGTCGCACATGTTGAGGCTGTTTTGCGAAGGACAGGACAATTTTGTCAAAAGATTGCATATGGCGGGCTGTGCATTAAACCACGCAAAGGCGAAGTATTGCTTTTTGACCAACAGCTGGATTTGACGAAACACGAATTTAATCTGCTCTATTATTTTATGGAGAATCCGAATGTTGTCCTCTCCAGGGAAGATTTGATTAACCAGTTGTACCCATATGCTGATAAGACAATATTGGACCGTACAATTGACGCACATATTAAAAAACTCCGCGAGAAAATTGAAGACAAGCCATCCTATCCGAAACGAATATTAACCGTCCGGGGAATGGGGTATAAATTTGCTGATGAGTAAACATAGAAAGTCCTGGCTGCCAAAACAGTTTCTGTGGCGTTTATCCATCACCAATACAATTGTGATTACCGCATTTATTGTGTTAAGCGGGTGGTCCATCTATCATGCTGCATGTTCATTGGCTGACGGGATGGGGTCGATGAATGCACAAAAACAGGGGCAATTTGAAGCAGTACTCTTTCAATACTTGTGGATTTTCAGTGCTGCCGCAATCGTAACCGGCAGTTTAACCCATTTTTATATAACGAGAAAATTGACGGAGCCATTAAAAAAGCTGATTGATTCGACAAAACGTATGAAATCAGGACACTATCCGAAACCGATTGAAGTTAAATCCAAGGATGAGACAGCTCAATTGATTGGCCATTTTAATGATATGGTGTACCAGTTAAAAATGAATGAAGAGCATCGTCAGAAAGCTATTTCAGATCTGTCGCATGAATTCCGGACCCCTTTGTCAAACTTAAACGGCTATTTAAATGCATTAAGCAGTGGTGTGATTGACGGGGATGAAAAACTTTATCGGTCGCTCTATGATGAATCCCAGCGGCTTACCGACATGGTTAAACAACTGGAGCAATTGAAGGAATGGGACTATATCTCAAATCAGACGTTTTCCGAAAAAGAACCTGTCGACATGCATATGGCTGTCATGCAATCCGTTGAAATGTTTCATTGGACACTTGAAAATGCGGACATTTCGGTGGATGTCCATTCTGAATATGGCGTTGTCAATGTGGATGGTGGCGGCATTTTACAGGTGATTGGTAATCTGCTTGATAATGCTGTTTCGTATTACCAGGGAACAGGTCCTATTTTTGTTAAAGGGGAAAAACTGGACAATATATACCGGGTGTCGGTTGCCGGACCGGGCCAAGCAATTCCTGCTGAAGAACTGGACAGGATATTTGAACGGTTTTATCGGACGGACACATCCAGAAGTTATTATTCAGGGGGAACAGGCCTTGGTCTCGCCATATCCAAAGAAATTGTTGAACATCACGGTGGGAAGATTGGTGCAGAGTCAGATGGGAATTTCCATACGTTCTGGTTTGCGCTGCCGCTTTGGAGTCAAACCTGAAAATAACTGCAAGCTGAAATAAACGATTTAAGAGGTGAATAGTGGTGGAAAACAAACGTTTTGATCCGAGGAATGCTGATAAATTAATGAGTGAGGAACGAAAAGCAGAATTACAACCTGAGAAAATAATTGAACAGTTACATGTAAACGAAGATGATACGGTAGCAGATTTAGGAGCAGGACCGGGCTTGTTTAGCCTTGCTTTAGCCCAGCTGACAAAAAGTGATGTTTATGCTGTGGATATTGAACCTGAAATGCTTGAAAGGCTTAAAAGGAATGCAGAAAAGGAAAGTATCGAAAACATTAAAGTTATTGAGAGTGATCTTGAAAATATTAAACTCGCTGATCATTCGGTAACCCGTGTTCTAAATACATTTGTCATTCATGAGGTAACAGATATAAACCAGGCGATTTATGAAATGAAACGCATTCTTAAACCGGGAGGATATTTGTTATTAGTGGATTGGGAAGCTGTTGAAACGGAATCCGGGCCTCCGCTTGAAATAAGAATTCCATCTAAAGAAATGGATAACTTACTGAAAGACAATGGATTCAATACGGAATTATACTACCTGGATTCAGAACACTATGCCATTAAGGCGGGAAAAGAAGAGAATTAAGCATGTTTCATTATATACGGTTAAAACGAACAAATTTGCTAATGAAACAGTGAACGCATTGGAAGCCGCATTGTAGAGGCAAAAGTTTGGAGTAATCCAGGACTTCAATTAAAAGCAGAAAGAAAAGGTATTTTTTCTTTCTGCTTTAACTATTAAAGTACATATGACTCACCGTCGTCCGGAACCGAAATATTCGAGGAGATGCCTTTTTCATCAATAAGGAGGTCTTGCTCCGTCCCTCCAGTTCCATGCAATAATAGTAATGTCGGTTTCGATGGATCATTTCCTTTTTGGAAAATATGTTTCATGGTAATTCTCCTTTTCTTTATTATTTCTGATTTATCCGCGTCAACCCTCATATTCCTTTTCAAATACTTTTGTACTTCTAACTGTATCAATTGGTCGAACCAACTTTTCAATTTCCTCACGCTTAGCTTCACTTCCGACGGCGCCATTGTCCTTTCAAAGGCAGTCAGCAGATTCATTAACAGGTGATTCTTTCGTGAACAAGTAGATGCCATATGTTCCTATGAGGATGAAATAAATCATATTAAACATGGTTAAATAAACAATACCCTGATCTCCAAAAACAGCAAACCACATTGTGCTGGGGATTACATCCGTTACGATAAGGATTATGAACAAAAAGGGCGCTAAGCCAAAAACGGCAGAGTTTTAGCATGGGGCGGACAAGTATTTGGACTGGTATTCAAGTGGGTGTTTATTGTATAGAGTTTGAGGTATATTGCGTCATCATTAGGTTAAATCTAATCATGATATCCTAATCGGGGAGTGAAGGTGCATGTTAAAACTGGAAACGGAAATTGAAGGGAAGAAAGCCTATTTTGGTGATGTGTACAGAATGTTCCGGTCCAATGGATAAACACTTTGCGGGAACTGGGAATATGACCGCGGGATGTTCGATATGGTCCTGTACCGGGAAGGCGGCGAGACGATCTATATCAGAATTCCGTTTGACGTCATTGAAGGGGAGCTTGACAGTGCTAAGGCCTATTTGGAATTCCGGACGCCGTTTGTCATCAAGCATGTCGTAAACACCGGTCTGGACTGGGATGGAAATTCATTGCTGACAACCACAGGATTCAATCAATTCCAAGCGCCTCTTGACAAAGATGGAAACATAACTGATAAGAGCCGTTGGGAAGCGGCCGGTGAGAAGGAAGTAGATAGAATCATCAATTCGATTGGCGTTTGAAAATATCGTGATGCTATACGCCAGGAATGGCTGGTGGAGGAAGACGGATCTATAAGCTAAGTCTTCCTATTTTAAGAAGAGCCAATCAAATCTGATTCGTTTTTTTTAATTATATGAAATAATCTTTTTATTTCCTTCTTTAACCCACTCTGCAGTATTTTAATGCTGTCAACAGGTGATTTGAATGAATTGTAAATCAGGTTTATGACAGAACTTCTGGCAGTTTTGAATTCTTTTGTAAAGGATGTGACTTAGCAGGAAAACGACGTCATAATGCATATATATTTCAAATGAACGGAACAATAAGCTGGAATGAACACAATATCCAATTCCTGGAAATAAAGTGGTAAAGGAGAAGAAACATGTTAAACACTAAATTGGCGGTCATTTTTTACAGCATGAGTGGAACAAACTATCAATTAGCCAAATGGGCTGAAGAAGGAGCAAAAGAAGCAGATGCTGAGGTCAAAGTTTTTAAAGTAGAAGAATTGGCTCCACAATCAGTCATTGATGGAAATGAAGCATGGAAATCAACCGTAGAAGCAACAAAAGATGTTCCAGTGGCAACATCAGATGATATTGAATGGGCAGATGCTATTATATTCAGTACACCAACCCGTTTTGGCGTCATGGCATCGCAAATGAAACAGTTTTTAGATATTCAAGGCGGGATTTGGGCGAATGGCAAGACAGTAAATAAAGTTGTAAGTGCCATGACGTCTGCACAAAACCCGCATGGCGGTCAAGAAGCCACATTGTTATCTTTATATACATCAATGATGCACTGGGGAGCTATCATAGCATCGCCTGGGTACACTGATCCTATGTTATATGGTGCTGGAGGGAACCCATATGGAACAAGCGTTTCTGTTGATCAGGATGGTAACATGATTGAGGATGTTGAAGATGCAGTGAAACATCAAGCTAAACGAACCGTTACAGTTGCGGAATGGGTTAAAAATGGAAATGAATGAATTTGTTCCATTTAAAGAGCCAATTGTAATTTGATTGGCTCTTTTTGTTATTCAAAAAACGATTGGATTATCTGTTTTCTTTTATTGTTATAATGTCTTTTATGGGAAGGTTTTTTCTAAATGTATTTGCCGTGTAAACACACATTTATGATAGAATGCCTTCTTATTTTTTATCAGAACTCAGCCCCAAATCTTCGCGAGAGTATTTATGGGAACTCTGAATTAATAGTTCAGAGAATTCATTGTTTTTATTAAATAGTCCGGTTGTCGGATTGTACCCTCCCCATTAAGTTAATAGAATAATAGTAAGGGGGGCAATTTTCTGTTTTAAAATTCCTAATGAGGGAGGAGAAGAAAATGAACAGAAGAAAAAGAGTTTGGTTTGAAGAAAACGGCCGCAGATTGGATCCTGGTTTAGTCGAACAATTGCGCATCAATCGGAGAACCGACCCCCAGGAAACGAGTAACAATGAAATCCCTATTATTGTCAATTACAAGAAAGATTGTGAACAGGACAAAAAAGATGATCTTTTGCGAGCTTGCAACGTAGATTCTCATAATCACCTGCAACGGGAAATTCGCATTATCAATGGCATCAGAGGCCATCTTACACCCGGAATGATTAAGCAAGTCAGGAATCATGAAGCAATTCAGCGGATCTACTATGACCGGGCTGTTTCAGCATTTCTCGATGTAGCGGACACACAAATCGGTGCCGAGAATGTTAGAGAAGCACACAACCTTAGCGGGAATGATGTGACAATTGCTGTTCTTGATACCGGTATTCACCCCCATGACGATTTAACAACACCGGAAAACCGTATCACTGCGTTTCACGATTTGATTAATGGAGAGACCGAGCCATATGACGACAATGGGCACGGGACACACTGTGCCGGGGATGCAGCAGGGAATGGCGCACTTTCCAACGGGGAATATCAAGGACCTGCACCAGAAGCATCCATCGTCGGTGTGAAAGTGCTGGATGAAATGGGGGGCGGAAGTCTGTCTACCATTGTTGAGGGCATTGAATGGTGCATAGATAACAGAGAAGCGCACAATATCCGGATCATTTCCCTTTCTCTAGGTGCATCGGCACATGAGTCGTTTAGGGATGATCCGTTGGCAATTGCTGCACAGGAAGCATGGCACAGCGGCATTATTGTTTGTGCTGCTGCAGGAAACAGCGGGCCGGCTCCGGCAACCATCAGTACACCGGCGATTGATCCGTTCATCATCACTGTCGGTGCATCAGCCGACCAGGATACAGTTGATCGCTCTGATGATGAAATCGCTGAATACTCCAGCCGCGGACCGACCATTGACGAATTCGTAAAGCCGGACATTTATGCACCCGGAACGGATATTATTTCATTGCTGGCTCCTGATTCCGCACTGGAAACACAAATGGCTGAGCAGGTTATTGATGAAAATTATATTCAGATGTCCGGCACTTCCATGGCAACACCTATATGTGCAGGTGTCACTGCCTTGATACTTGAAGCGAACCCGGATTTGAGCCCGAATGATGTCAAAAGCATATTACAAATGACCGGTGAGCCGGTATTCGATGATCAATGGGGTTATATTGAGGCAGAAAGCGCAGTTGAAAGGGCTATCAGCTATGCAGAAAACATACAGGGATCTGTCTCGGGAAGCGGTGAATCATCATAAATGTATTTTGTTTGCCAAGGGGATTAAGAACCCATCAGCCGATTGGTTTTATTTAAAACCAGTCGGCCTTTTCTTTGATGAACGAATAAATAGCAGAACATTTCAATAGTTTCTGCATGTTGTCGAAGTGAACGTTGGAGGGTTACTAACGAACTGGACCCCTTTTACCATATTAGAGACGATATCAATCATTCTGTGATCGAATGCATTGTTGACAGATTGGTTAGAACGTGACATAAAGTCAATCAGAGCTCGTAGTAATTGATTGTGAATACAATGGGGCTGATATTCATAAATGCCAGGAAAAACGATGAGCTCATTTTATGAGTGAAAGGATGTTTTCGTATAAGAATGTAGCTTGTGCGGAAGCATCCTTTTTCATTTCCTTTTTTACATATGAGCTAATCAAGAATAATCCTAATCGCTGGATACTCAAAGTGCTTTCACGGTCATGACAGTAACTCTGATAAAACTGATAGAAGAAAAAATTCAAGCACTTAATTTAACAAAACCCATATTGACACTTATAATAATACAGATTAGGAGTGATGACTTATTTATCTCGAACAACAACAAGAATTACGCGAGTCTTTATTACATAATCCAAAGGGAAAAACGCGTTTGGGGTTAGCGCTCTTACTTGGGTTGCTTGCTTTTCTGGGACCGCTTAATATCGATATGTATTTGCCCAGTTTCCCCGGGATCGCTCAGGATTTCACAGCCAGCGCCACACAGGTGCAGCTTAGTTTAACCGCATGTTTAATCGGGCTTGCGATTGGGCAAGTGGTTGTCGGACCGATCAGTGATGCCGAGGGCAGAAAAAAGCCTTTGTTAATAGCTACTACTTTGTTTGTGTTAGCTTCCCTGTTCTGTGCATTTGCACCCAATATGACAACACTGATCACTGCACGGTTTTTACAGGGGTTTACCGCATCAGCCGGAGTTGTCCTTTCTCGTGCTGTGGTACGTGATGTATTCAGCGGTAAGGAGCTTACAAAATTCTTCTCGCTGTTAATGGTCATTAATGCTGTTGCACCAATGGTCGCGCCTATGTTGGGTGGAGCACTCCTGGCTTTTCCATCAGCAAGCTGGCAAACTATTTTTTACTTTTTAGCTATTATTGGACTTTTGATTGTTATTATTGTTGCCACGAAATTAAAGGAAACATTGCCTCGGGAGAAACGTATTCCAAGTTCTATTGGATCTTCTGTGATGACAATGGGCAGTTTGCTGAAAGACCGTTCTTTTATAGGCTACGCATTGGTTGTCGGGTTTGTACATGGGGGGAGTTTTGCCTATGTATCAGGGACCCCTTTTGTATACCAGGATATCTATGGCGTATCTCCCCAGGTATTCAGTGTGCTATTTGGGATAAATGGGATAGCAATTATTACAGGGAGTTTTATTATCGGGCGTTTCAGTGGAATCATCCCGGAGAAGAAATTACTTCAGGCAGCCGTTACAATTGCGCTGACGGCAACTTCCATTTTGCTGATTATGACAATTATTGAGGGACCGTTAGCATCACTTGTCATATTGATTTTTATATACATGACCACTATGGGAATGATCATCACAAGCACGTTTACCCTGGGAATGGCCAAGCAGGGGCATCGTGCCGGGAGTGCAAGTGCCGTTTTAGGCATGCTCCCAATGCTGCTCGGGTCAGGTTTTTCCCCGCTTGCTGGCATAAATGAAGCATCAGCTGTTCCAATGGGAGCCATATTATTCACGACTTCTCTCATCGGATTTATAGCTTTCTATACATTGGTGAAAACAGATAAGGAAGAAGGATAAAGTGATTGTCGAACGAATACGGTGTCCAAAATTAATCGTCAATTTTGGTTATAATGTATAAATATCCTTTGCATGTTCAATGGTTTGTAAACTTCAAACTAAATACATAGCAAAGGATATTTATTTTCTGATACCGGAGTTCTCAACAAATTAAAGATGGTGTTGAATGATCCCGCGTTCCACATTTGACTGGGCACCACGCGATAATGTCCTACATATATTAACGGATTTTCCCATGACTTTGATGTCGTCCCATATGGTGACCGGCCAGTTCCCATTACTGTTTATATACCCCCCTGAGCGTAATATATAACCCTTCTCACCCCTATAGTCGAAACGAATCCCGAAAAAGTAGCATCCTCCAGCTGAAAAAATTTAAAAAATATTTTTCATTTTCATGCCCCCGAATTGAGAAATGATTCGATTATAGAAGTGAATAGGGAATAAGATTATCCACTCAACATGGGGGGATTAGAGTGAAATTTAACCTTAGGGGTGTTTATTATGTTCAAATAACGTGAAAACATCGCAGGTCTTTTGTTACGGAAGATCCATTTCAAAATGGATATTAAATTTTATAAAAATTTAATATCAAGTATATATTCAGAAAACAATTATCCTGTAAAATAATAGGTGAAACAAAAATGAATGAGATGCTTTAAGAATCTAAAAATCACCGATCATAGGAGGTATGGCGTTAATGTTAACGAGCAAGCAAAAAGAAATCATGCTTCCCGTCGCGACAAATCGTGGGAGCATAATTGCAGTTCTCTCAAAGTTAAGGGATAATAAGAAGCGAATTGAATCAGATGAGAAGGCATATTTTAACAAGGAAAAGGACGAAAGGGATAGAAACGCATTTTATGAGGGGATTGATTTTGAGCTTGGTGACGCTGAAGTCGTTCAGGCGATAAGTGACCTGCTTCGGGAAGGCCATATCAATCAGGTTAGATATGACCCGAGTGAGTATGTGTATCCATGGGTAGATCTTCGGCCGGACGGTAATTTGACGAGTATTTATAATGGAAAAAACCGAGATCCTGAAGAAGTAATAGGGGCGGACTACATCATTTCTTTGGAACGGGAAAGAGAAATGGATCGGATACCGGATAACGACCTGGAACGGATTGCGCAAATTTCAGCCGATTATAAATATAACTGTGAGCATGTGGTGCCGCAGTCCTGGTTTAATGAAGAAGAGCCGATGCGTGGGGATATCCATCATTTGTTCACGTGTGATCCTTACTGTAATTCCTTTCGAAGTAATTACCCCTATCATGATTTTTCGGAATACACACCGGAACTGGGAATGAGTCGGATTGATGAAGGTTGCGGTAAAGCAGCGGAAGAATTATTTGAACCGGAATACGGAAAAGGTACTGTTGCCAGGGCAATGCTTTATTTTTTGCTCCGATATTCAGAGCGGATTGAAACGCGATATCTGAAGCAGGTGGATACGGATCTTCTTTTGGAATGGCATGCGCGATTTCCTCTTGATGTGTATGAAAAACACACCGTCAATCCATTTAGACTTTCCGCGGATGCTGGATGTGATGAAAAGAGTCAGGGGGTAAGCCTTCTGATTCTTGTTTTTTTCCAAATATAGATAAATTGGTTGGTGGATGGTATTTTATAAAAAGTTGACGTATTTGTACTTTTTGTTGTTTATATAAGCTAATCGTTATATAATTATATATAAATGACATAGGGAGGTGGATTTTTTGCAACAAACAGCTATTGAAATGGAGAAGGCTGCGGTAATTTTAAAATTGCTGGGTGATAAAACAAGACTGACGATGATGAAATTAATCGATAATCAGGCGTGCTGTGTTTGCGAATTTGTCGAGATTTTTAAAGCAAGCCAACCTTCCATAGTCCAGCATCTAGAAAATTAAGAGATGTTGGATTGTTTAAGGAAGAGCGAAAAGGACAATGGATTTTATTCCATAAAATAAAACAAATGACTATTATCCATTTGTTCAGCAAAAATTCTGATCAATTACACCGTCAAGATTACAACTCAGAGAATTGGATGAAAGGTACACGATCATTTGTTGTTAATTGGAGGGGAATTATTTTGTCATCACACTGATACTAGCTATTTTAATATTTTTAGTAAAAACTTGTTTTAGTTATTTGGCAGCCCAGAGGGATTGAATATTTGGTGGTCTCCATTGGTGGGCCATTGTCGCTGTTAGTAGGTGTAGTGATTTTTCAGCGATTATTGGACGTAACGGAAATGTGTGGAACGCTACCCTGGCTTTTTGTTGCCATTAATACTATTTCTTTGATATTGGGATGAAATCGGGCTGTTGAATGGGCAGCACTGCAATTGGCAAGGATTGCAAAAGGTAAAGGAATCAAGATGTTTATTTATATTAGTATTTTTAGGTGCGGTGGTAGCTGCCCTGTTTTTCCAATGATGGAGCACACTAATTCCCTACACCGATTGTCCTTGCCATGGTTGAATTTAAAAACTTTAAGGAAAAAATGAATTTTCCTTTATCATGGCCCATGGTTTCATCGCAGATAACCACGTCACTGCCTTTGTAGTCAGTAACCTTGTTAATATCGGTTCAGCTGACTCTTCTTTGATATCGGATGTGTGGAATATGCTCAATATTCCGAACTTATTTCTGCCAACGCACTTACGGTTTGTTGATTTATTCAGAAAGAGTATCCCGAGACTATAGAAGTTTCTTAAAATTAAGTGAGCCTGCAATGCCATACAGGATTTAAAAATGTTCCGTATGTCTTGGTATGTGCTCCGGGGTTATTGCTCATCGGTTACTTTGTTAGTGAGTTCATTCGTTCGGTTCCTTTCATTGTTGGTGTGATGCGATCTTCTTCCTGTTGATGGCCAAAATAGCCAAACGGTTGAATACAAAGCGGTTATAAAGGTGCACCATGGGACATTGTTGTTTTTCTCCTGGGTATGTATGTGGTTTGTTTATGGATTGGGAAACGCCGGGTTAACGAGTGCTTTGGGTACTGTGATTGAGGCAGCGGCAGAACAGGGATTATTTGTTGCCACCATGACCATGGGGTTCATTGCGGCTTTCTTGTCTTCCATTATGAACAATATGCCAACCGTGATGATTGATGCCCTGGCGATTGCTGAAACAGATACTTCCGGCGTCATCAGGGAGGCACTGATTTACGCAAACGTTGTGGGAGCTGACTTGGGTCCAAAGATAACACCAATTGGTTCACTTGCGACTTTAGTATGGCTCCATGTTTTGTCGCAAAAAGGCGTAAAGATCTCATGGGGCGCTTATTTTAAAATAGGAATTATTCTAACGATTCCGATCCTGTTTATAACGTTACTGGGGCTTTACTTAACGTTGCTGGTTTTGTAAGAATCCGGTGATAGGATTATGAAGTTTTTTGGAGGAGGCTGCCTTAGGACTTAATGTTTTATAGAAAGCTACTTCCAAAATCTTTGTCAAAAAAGAGAATATAATGAAAAGGAGAATTCGGGATGTCCCAAAAAAAGATTTATTTTCTGTGTACAGGAAACTCGTGCCGCAGTCAAATGGCAGAAGGCTGGGCAAAAAAATATCTGGGAGACAAATGGGAGATTAGAAGTGCTGGAATCGAAGCACATGGATTAAACCCAAATGCTGTAAAAGCCATGAATGAAGTTGGAATTGATATATCTGATCAAAATCAGAAAAAATTGAATACAGCGTTTTTGGAAAAAATGCAACGATGGGCAGTAAACTTATGTGCGGATGCGGAACATAGATGCCCAATGACACCACCCTATGTCAGAAGGGAACACTGGGGTTTTGACGATCCGGCAAAAGCGGAAGGTACGGAAGAAGAGGTGTGGGAAGTATTTCAACGCGTTCGTGATGACATAGGAGAACGGATTAAGCGTTTTGCAGAAACAGAGTCATGCGGAAGATGAAGCAGTAAAATGACTTTAGGCTTATCTGAAGGAAATTCAATAATAAAGTCCATTAAATAAGTCCCCCTAATTGCGAGAGGGACTTTATTATGATTCCCATATGTTTTTTGAAAAATTCGTTCACTGCAGGTAAATATTTACGTTAACTGAACAAATTCAAGTATTCAAACAGCACTGAAGAGGTTAAAAATTTTTCGAGCTAATACGACCTAAAATATGGAAAAACATGGTATAAATATAATTACGAGAAAGCCTATTATACCGCATATTTAGGGGATTTTAAGATGGTAACGAGAAAAATAAAAAGAAACATGGAAAAAGGTGAAAATTATTTTTTCGAGCTCATGAAATTCAGGAAACACTTTTTTAAAGATTTGCAAAACATAATGAAAACATGTCCTGATCCACGCCATCCAAAGCTATATCGATTATGGGTGCGATATCCTCTTTCATGATCATCCTGAAAATGTATGTGAACCTGAAAACATGCGATCGATGACGAATCATCAATTCAACAAAGATGAATGTATTGTCAACATCAAAAAGGCGTGAACAATTTGAAACCTTGGAGAATTACCACATACGACACCTTCAATGACTTCCTCTCGCGCTTTGGAACCGATGAAACTGGCGTAACATAACGGACTTATAATGATCAGGGGGAGTTTATTGAAAAAAGAGGTGTTTTGAAGATGGCCGTATTTTGGCGGCAAGTATTGGGGCGATTATATGATGGGACCGGGGTGTTATTCACGTCAATCAGAAGCATTGCGATCATTGCTTGAGGCGAGATAGACGATGTCGAAAAGACTGTTTACATGCATTCATGTCCTGGAGGCGGAAAACTGGTTGTTGGCAATATGGTTTTCAGTGTTGATCCGAGTTTATGAGAATGAGTCAGAAGAGGTCCCCAAACAGGACTGTGAATTAAAATGCGTTTTATCGTTATGGCTTCCGATCAAATTTAAGGCTGCCAATCTGCATTATTGCCGATAGTCTGTTATGCATTGTGAGAACGTATTTAAAACCTGTCATAACAACCATGGAGTTCCTTGTTACGCTTTAAAGAAGACCGCATCAAAAGCATCAGTGAAGAGTTTCATGGCGTTTGGATAAGATGAGAGACTAATGGAAAGGGCAGCAGGACAAAGATTCGTTTGGGTTAATCACATTGCGTAATAATGATTGGACATTCATGTATTGGAAGGTTACGATCAAAAAACGGCAGATGGCCAAAAGCGTTTCATGTTTTTGACCGATATCAAAATCACGGATAAAAACTGTCGAAAGCTTCTCTATGCAGGCAGAAGCCGCTGGAAGATTGAAATGAAGGTTTCAACAGACAAAAGCATATCCGATATCATATCGAACATGCATCAAGCCATGATTACACGGCCATGAGAACCATTATCTTTTTGACACAAAATAACGGGATATTTTGATGCAGCTATTTGAAAATGGCTCAAATACTTAAGTGTCAAAAGACGGCAAAAGAATATCCTCAAATCTGTAGAGACATCAGAACAAAACGACTAACAGACGAGGATATAACGAAAATGGTAAACCTATACAGGTGCGGTTCACCTGATAGATTCATTATAGCAAAGGATGTGATGCCAAGCAAAGAAATCTATTTGTGTAAAGTTTCAAAAAATTATCCCTGAAAATTCGGCTTCTCTTTTTTGGTAAAATAGGAGAAAAATAATTTCCGAATATTCAGTGTTTAATATAGTGAATTTCAAGAAACAAGTGATATGAAAATAAATTTAATCCTCAGTGCTGAGTATTCAAATAAGCACTTGCATTAACGACTAAAAACGTATATAATCATAAACGTCAATCGATATCGCTAATCGATATTGGTTTTCGAATAGGAAAGGAGTTATTCATTGGATAATAAGATATTACGCAAGCTTTTTTTAGGGTTTATCCATATTCATATACTTCACCATGCCAAAGAAGAGCCTATATATGGAACCTGGATGTTGGAAGAATTGCGCAGTCATGGGTATGAAATAAGTGCCGGAACGCTTTATCCGATTCTTCATGGCATGCAGGAAGATGAACTTCTTGATAAGCGTGAAGTGAATGTCAATGGAAAGATCAGAAAGTATTATCGGATAGGTGACGAGGTACTACGAGAGCAAAGCCTACGAACTGTTTAAGGAGATAAAGTGAAACTCATTTAGGCGAACGGTTTTTCCCCGCTAAATGTTAGTTGAACAGAATCGGGCATTTAAGGTAGTTAGCCGCCGTCCTTGGCGGTTACTAACATTATATGCGGGAAAAGTGAAACTTCATTTAGCGGAACGGTTTCCCCGCTAAAATGTTAGTTGAACAGAAATCGGGGCATTTAAGGTAGTTAGCTGCCGTCCTTTGGCGGGTTACTGACCGTTATATGCGGGATTAAATAGAGGGGGAGAAGACTATGGCTGACAAAAACAAAATATGGACGTTCATCGAAATCTTATTAACATCAACCAAATTGGGCCTGACGTCGTTCGGCGGGCCGGTCGCGCATCTGGCTTATTTTAAAGACGAATACATTGACCGGCGTAAATGGCTTGACGATAAGACTTACGCGGATATCATCGCGCTATGCCAATTCCTGCCTGGTCCGGCAAGCAGTCAGGTCGGCATATCAATCGGAATGATGCGCGGCGGTTTGCTTGGCGGACTCATCTCGTGGTTCGGGTTTACCGTTCCGTCAGTTATTGTGCTCGTTGTCTTTGCGATGATGTATCAGACATTTTCGCTGGCCGATGCAGGCTTCATACATAGCTTGAAAATCGTTGCAGCAGCGGTTGTCTTGCATGCACTGATTGGATTAGGCAAAAAGATGACACCTGATAAATCGCGGCTGGCGATAGCTGTTGTGGCGGCTGCCGTCATGTTATATACCCGTCAGCATGGATGCAGATTTAATCATTTTAGCAGCAGGTTTATTGGGACTATATTTTTAAAGATAAAGCCGAATCGAACGTTAAAGCCATTCTCATCAACAATTTCAAAAAACTTGGCCTACGTCTAGGCATTTTAATCAGTCTGCTTATAATATTGCCGCTGTTGTTAAACAGCACTACCAATAATCCGCTGCTCAACATTTTTGATATCTTTTTCAGGGTTGGTTCGTTAGTCTTTGGCGGCGGCCATGTGGTATTACCTATGATTGAGCGGGAAGTCGTCCCTGCAGGCTTATTGTCGGCAAATGAATTTTTGGCCGGTTATGGCATGGCACAAGCTGTACCGGGCCGCTGTTTAACATTCGCCAGTTACTCGGAACGATGAATGGAAGGCGTCATCGGAGCTATCATTGCTACATTGGGATCTTTCCTTCTTCATTCTGCTCATTGTAGCAGCACTGCCGTTTCTGAGTGAACTGCGTAAACGGGCATCTTTCAAGGTGGTTTAATGGGTGTGAAAACGCGAGTGTGGTCGGAATCTGCTGGCTGCCTTCTATGGATCCGGTCATCAGCAGCTCAATCGCCAGTACGACTGACTTTGCCCTGGCTGTCATCTTATTTGCGCTGTTAAATATCTGGAAAGTGCCAGCGTGGCTGATCGTGATTATAGGTGTTTTAGGCGGTTATGTTTTACAGTTTATAACGTTTTAATTCATTAAAATGGATGGGTGATGCGAGGTGGGGAGGTTTCTTGCAAACAGATGCAGCAAGTATTGGTTGACTTAAACTCGCTAATTGATAAACTAAAATAGAAAGATCATTCTATCTAATTAAAGAGGAAGTGTAAGACATGAGTCGATCTGTTAAAAAAGAAACCCTGCTCGAAGTAGCTGAACGATTATTTTATGAATACGGATTTCGCGGCGTCGGATTGAAGCAAATTATTAATGAAGCCGATGTCGCAACGATGACGCTTTATAATCATTTTTCGTCCAAGGACAATTTGGTTGAGGAAGTACTTAGGCAACGGGAAGAGCGCTATTGGTCTTATTTGATTCCCCGTGTGGGAAATGGATCAGATCGCCGTTCATCTTGCCTGAAGGCGCATGGACGTTGGTTGAAAGAACAATCATATCAAGGGACATGTTTTTAAAGAAGCCATTGCGGATTATTCCGGGAAACTGATAATGAGATGAAAAACATTTGCACGGGGGCATAAATCCAATTTGCTCGAATATTTTCAGAAATTGGCTCAAAGAAAAGGGTAAGATAACGAAACGTGACCTAGCTAATCAAGATGACATTGTTGCTTGAAGGCACCACATCTATGACCACACTGATTGGCGCAGAGAAGGCAAACCGAATACTCTATTGCGATGGCACGGATGCTTGTCCGGAATACATCGTAATTTTTGACCTTTAATTAGAAAGGTCGTTCTATATAATTTAAAAGTGAGGATGGATACGATGAAATTTTCACGGTTAGTTTTACCTGGCGTTACATGATGCTGTCACCTATGGATTGGCAAGGTCAGCTTTGGTCTGCTCTTCCCATATAAATGAATCCCTTGATATGTCCGAGTTTGTATCAGGGGTGATCTCGGTCGTATTTATTGGCCTTGCTTTACGATTGTCCTCTCCACTGTCATTACGACAGCAGCAGGGCCAAGAAGGATGATCTCAGCTGGCCTGTCAGCATTCCGGAATGTGTTGATGTCTGTAACGCCAAATGCCTGGATACTTGCGCTTGGCGTGTTACTTGCTGGCGGAAGCACGGGATTGGTATCACCACCTTATGGCGCTGCGATATCGTTATGGATTAAAGAGAATAAACAAGGAAGAGCAAATACATGGATTAATTCAGGAACAAGTTTTGGCATAGCCCTTTCCGGAGTCGGTGCTATTTTATTAACAGAGAATTGGCGACTGACGTATTTAATTTATGCTATCCTGACATTGCTGATTTTGATTTGGAACTTCCAAGTGATTCCGAAAGTAGGGGCAAATCCAAGGTTAAGGTTTGAAAAAGGGCAACTGTCTATACGCGGCGTAAAGGTCAATCCTTTGAGTCTGGCCTCACTATTTTAGGAATTTCCAACAGCGGCTTTTGGACATTTCGAGGACGTTATAGAAGTGGCCGGTGATTACAGTGATGGCAGCTTTCCGGATTTTGGGTCATCATAGGACTATGTACTGGGATTTCCGGTCTCTGATTGAAAGGGGGCGGACTGTCTTTAGCTATAAATTAGAAGTTTGGCGATCGCTTCTGCATCGATATTCTATCGATCTCACCTGAAAATTGTACGTGTCTACGTATCGGCTGGCATATTCGGCGCCTCTTATATATTTTAACCGCGTGCTCTTGTGTGGGGTTATCGTGTAATTTATGACGAATGCATCCCTAGGTATTGGCGTTCCGTTTTTGCTTTTGGCGGTTGGGCAGGTAATAGGGTCGGTACTTGCTGGATGGTTAATTGGAACATGGGGTTATGCGATGGTCTGTATTTATGGACTGTGGCTTGAATGGCTGCCCCTTGTAGGTCCAAGAAACGTAGAGCAGTTATGTAAACATAACAGGGGATTGAAAATAAGAGTGAAACAGTTGAGGTATGTTAAAATATAAAGCAAAAGGAGGGAATTAGTGTGAATAAGGAACATGAGCAGGAAATCAAGGAGCAATTCAGGAAGCAGGCAGCGGGCTTTTCAAATGAGCTGTTAACATTGAATCAAGAGGATCTGTTGACTTGGATTGTGGATAGTCTGGACTTGGATAATGGCATGACTGTCTGACGTTGCGGGGACCGGCATTTTTGAGTCGTTCCGATAGCACCTTTTTAATCATGTGGACGTCCATTGACATATCTCAGGAAATGATGAGTGAAGGACAATCAGAACAAAAGGGGCTGTCAAATATTGATTATCAAATTGCTGATGCTGAAAATCTCCCCTTTAAACAAGAATCCTTTGATTTGGTCATAAGCAGACTGGGTTTTCATCATTTTACAGATCCAGGCAGAATCCTTCATGAAATGAACAAAGTGTGCGTTCCGTAAACGAATGTCAGCGTCATCGATATGATTTCCCGCGGAAGAATGATGAATGTACCGCCTTTACAATCATTATGAAAGGCTCCGGATCCGTCCATGTGAATGCGCTAAGAGGTCACAGTTTATGAACTGTAAAACTACAGGACTGGAAATTGAACAAGCTGAAATTATCGACGTTCCGGTTCACTTGAACAGATGGCTGGCGCTGACCGGGACAGATGATCACATTAAAGAACAGATCACTCATGATATCAATACTGAACTTAAAACCGGGAATGTCATAACAGGTTTTTCGCCATACATAGAGAACGGGGAAACAATGTTTAAACAGAAGTGGATTAAAATGATCGGTAAGAAATCAACGTGATGGTATAAACATGGCAAAGGCCGGTGGAGCAGTGAATTGGCCTGCTTTCAAAACCTGTGATGATGACATTTTTGATGATAATGATATCATTTGAAAGTCTCTAAACTGGTTGCTATAGAATGGTAATAAAACAAAAAGGAAGAGAAGCGTCATGACATGGGAAATTCTTAATATCATCGGTACCCTTGCTTTTGCCATCAGTGGTGCTCTTGTCGCGATGCAAGAGGATTATGATATCGTTGGTGTTCTCGTTTTGGGGTTTGCAACGGCTTATGGAGGAAGCACGATTCGTAATTATTAATTGGTATCCAATCGGAGGCCGTCCCATCTGGACACAGGAGACTTAGGTTGTGCTGTCTTCATCACGATTATTATGTTTTCTGATTCCGGACCGGGTGGATCCAATATTGGAAAATGGTATTTTGATGCGATCGGGATGGCTTCATTTGCCTTACAGGGGGCTTCCGCTGCTATTCAAATTGGTGCGCCCATTAAGTGCGGTGATTGTCGCGGCAACCTTAACGGGTTGCGGCGGTGGAATGATCCGGGATGTCTTTGCAGGGAGAAAACCGATGATTTTCCGGGAAGAGATTTATGCGCTTTGGCGGCACTTGGCGGGCTAGTGATTGGGGCTCGGGATCATCGAGGCACCTTGGGCAGCAGGTGCGCTGTTTGCCGCGATTGTTACATTAAGACTATGCTCAGTCCGGTTTAATTGGAGGTTGCCCCGTCATTCTAATATAATGTTCGTTTTCTTATGAAAGGCGTTCCTTGAACCCAAAAGAGCAGCTGTATTAATGCCGCAGACGTTTCTGCTCCGGTGCTGGGGTAGTGGCAAAAACATAACACCGCCCACAATAAAAAGTGAGCCAATTATTTCGTGGCCGGTAATCGGTTTTTGCAGCAAAAGCACCCCCATAATCATGGCAATGAATGGTTCCAGGTTGGATAAGATAGAGGCCTTTGAAGCAGCGGCCATAGCGAATATAATGATCCATAAGTGTGGCTATGCCATGGACGACATCGCTGTTGCATCAAAAGACCCCATAACTTGCCAGCCGCCGGCCCAGTGTTACAGGGTCATCCATGATAAAAATGGCTGGCAATGAATATAACAAAAACCGATGACATTGAATAAAGCGTTGTGACAAGAGGGCTATGCCGTTGTGATAAAATCGGGTGATAATAATCAGAATGGCGAATGACACCATTGTACCGACAATCCACAACAAACCGGGTTCAAAATGGAGTGCAGCGCCTCCCTTGGTTACCACAAAGTAAATGCCTGTGATCGCAATTGCTGAACCAAAGAGCATGCGCGGCGTAAATTTTTCATTCAAAAAAATGGCTGCCAGGACTCCGGTCAATATGGGGGCTGTGGCAAGAATTAGTGCAGATGTTGTGGAATCTGCAGTGACAAGCCCTTCAAAAAAAGTCCACTGATTAATGAAAACACCTACGACACCGAGCAAAAGAATCCATGCCCAATCACGCGGTGAAATCTTCTGGAGTCCATGTCTTGACGAGACGAATATAATCAGAAAAAGAACAATAAACAATAATCTGAGAGATGTTAAAACTGCCGGCGAGAAGTATTAGGCAGTCACAGATAAGTTTTGAACATTGGATTATCCCTCTTTCTTCATGATGTCAACTGCTCTATTTTAGCTAATCAGCAACCCATTCACAAATAAAACAGTTCGTGAAAGGGGTCTGTCCCCCACTGCTTTAACGCGTTACCGTAGTGAGGGACAGACCCCAGAAAGGACCGTACCATATGAATCGTCTTCGGAAGGGTAATAAAATGCAAAATTTGTTGCCAACTGTCAAGTTCGGTTTAAAATTTAAAATGATTGGGTTAATCAGTCTGTTAATCGTTGGTATTTTTATCATTTTTGCCAGTTTCCTTCATACATTTATTTCCAATACCATCGAAGACCAGGTTGGCAAACGCGCTTTAAGCGTGGCACAGAGTATTGCCGATACACCCCAAATAAAAGAAGCCTTCCAATTGGAAAATCCATCCTCTGTGATTCAAGATATTGTAGAACCAATCCGGGAAGAAATAGATGCAGAATTTATTGTTGTTGGAAACAGGGAGGGGACGCGATATTCTCACCCAAAACCTGACAGGATCGGGGAGAAAATGATAGGCGGGGATAATGAACGTGCATTGCAGGACGGGGAAGAATATGTGTCTCGCAGTACCGGGTCACTCGGACTGTCTATTCGCGGGAAGGTGCCGGTTCAGAGTGAAGCGGGAGATATTATTGGTGTCGTGTCTGTCGGTTTTCTTAATGAAGATGTTCAGAGCATTATAGCGAACCAGAGTCAATCACTGTGGATTACCCTTCTGGCAGTGGTTTTATTAGGTATTGCTGGTGCGATTTTGATTGCCCGCTACATCAAAAAATTATTATCTGATATGGAACCTGAGGCAATTTCTGATTTATTGCTGCAAAAAGAAGCGATTATGCAGTCGACCCATGAAGGCATGATAGCTGTTGACAATGAGGGAATCATAACCATGATGAATAAAGCAGCTAACAACATTTTGTTTAATGAGACGGAGCAAAAACGTGATTATGCGGGCAAGTCGATCAGGGAAATATTGCCTCATACTGCTTTGTTTGACGTTTTGGAAAACGGTGAAAGCCAATATGACAAGGAAATGATACTTGGAGAATCGATTGTTTTGGTAAATCTGGTGCCTGTGTACAGAGAAGGAACGATTGCCGGGGCTGTGTCCACATTCCGTAAAAAAACAGAAATGGAACATGTGACACGTGAGCTTCAGCAAATTAAACAGTATGCGAATACACAGCGGGCTCAAACCCATGAATTTTCCAATAAACTCTATACGATTCTTGGTTTGCTTCAATTAAATCAATACCAGCAAGCTATCGACTTTATTAAAAAAGAAAAAAATATTCAGCAGGAGCGCTCCCACTTTTTGACACAGAATGTAGCAGACCCTGTGGTGCAGGGGCTGTTGCAAGGGAAAATCAATCAGGGGAATGAACTGGCAATCAATATATCTATCCATCCGGACAGTCAGCTTAATCATCAATATCATGGCATCAAACAGGAGGCCTTGATTACCGGTCTTGGCAACATGCTTGAAAATGCAATTGAGTCAGTCAAACAGAATCAGGAAGAGGATAAGCAAATAGCCGTCTTTTTCACGGATTTGGGAGATGACGTTGTGATTGAGGTGGATGATTCCGGTCCTGGTGTTACCGAGGAGGATGCACCGTATATTTTTGAACAGGGATACTCCACAAAAGAAAAGGAAAATGGAGGAACAGGGCTGGCCTTGAGCCGGCATATTGTCCATCAGGCAGGTGGTGAAATCATGCTGGAAGAAGGAGAAATGGGCGGTGCGTGTTTTGTCTTGATTATACCTAAAAATGGAGGAAACACCGATGAGTGATGATATACATGTTCTTATTATTGAAGATGATTTTCGGATTGCAGATATAAATCGGCAATATGTCGAAAAAAATGAAGGATTTTTGGTTGATAAAATGGTTAAGACTGGTGAGGAAGCACTGATTTATCTAAAAAATTGCCACACAAAGCCGCAGCTGATCTTGCTTGATATTTACATTCCTGATGTAAAAGGGATGGAGTTGCTGTGGCAGATTCGTCATCATTATCATGACGTGGATATTATCCCTGTTACTGCTGCCAACGAGACGAACATCATAAATGAAGCTTTGCGGGGCGGCGTCTTTGACTATATCGTAAAACCGGTGGATGCTGACCGTTTTGCAAAGTCTCTGAAACGATATAAGCAGCACCGGAGATTTTTCACCGCGAAAGACGCTTTGGAGCAGCATGAGATTGATTCTATTACAGGAATTCATGACCCGGCCCATTCCAGCACTACAAATGCTAGTTTGCCCAAGGGTATTGATCCGATCACATTGAATGATATCACTGAGCTTTTGAAATCTAATAAGCAACAAGGGATAACTGCTGTAGATCTAAGCAAACAGATTGGGACAAGCCGATCCACGGCCCGCCGCTACTTGGAGTACTTAGTATCTCAGAAGGTGATTCATACCCGATTAAAATACGGAAGTGTCGGGAGACCGGAACGCGAGTACATGCATCGTGAAACTTATGAACAAAATTAATAATATAAAAAATAAATAACTTATCATGAGAAGGTTTATCCTTCTTTTTTTTCGTGCTAATTTGTTTATTAATCAAAATAATATTTTTCTTCTGTAGTTTGCTAGCGTTTCCATTTAAATTGTTTGAACATTCTCCAAAGGGAGGGAAGCTAGTGACAGAGGAAACTTAACAGCATGAAAGAAAGGAAGATACTGTGTTAAGTTTAATCGGATTTGCGACTATACTGACAATTGTCATTTTACTCATTAAGGGAAAGGTTTCACCTATCATTGCCATGGTTATAATACCGGTAGTGGGTGCGCTTGCTGCCGGCTTTGGCTTGAGTGAAATTGGTGAGTTTTTTAACCAGGGAATGGATTCTGTAATCGATGTTGCCATCATGTTCATTTTTGCCATTCTCTTCTTTGGTATTATGCAGGATACCGGGCTTTTTGATCCTTTTATTAATAAAATGATTGCGATTTCAAAAGGGAATATCATTGCGATCAGTGTCGCGACTGTGTTGATTGCAGCTCTTGGCCAACTGGATGGTTCCGGTGCATCGACATTTTTGATTACTATTCCGGCGTTGCTGCCATTGTATAAGCGATTGCATATGAGCCCCTATTTACTGCTTCTCTTAATCGCCGGAAGTGCTGCCATTATGAATATGTTGCCATGGGCCGGGCCTTTGGGACGAACGGCTTCTGTTATAGGTATGGATGTTACGGAATTATGGTACCCGCTCATCCCGGTACAAATAATTGGGATGGTACTGATGATCGGTTTAGCTATTTTTCTTGGGTATAGGGAAAAACGGAAAATCACCGAACAATTTGGGCATCCAGAGGCTCTGCGGGAATCCGCAGCTGCACTTGAGGAGACACCGGAAGAAATAGCACAAGAGGATGAGAAAGCTTCTTTCACAGAAAATTCCCTTGCTCGTCCGAAATTAATCTGGGTCAATGCGATCATTGCAATCGGTGTTATTGCATTGTTGGTATCAGGCATCATTCCAGCTGGCTTTGCGTTTATGCTTGGGGTCAGTATTGCACTGCCTATTAATTATCCAAAAATGAAAGATCAAACTGAACGAATCAAGGCACATGCTTCAAGCGCCCTGACAATGGCAACAATCATTCTTGCTGCCGGTTCATTTTTAGGGATTTTAACTGGAAGCGGTATGCTGAATGCCATAGCAGAAGATGGTGTTGCTGTTATGCCTGACGCTCTTGGCCCCTATTTACATCTGATTATTGGCGTCTTGGGAGTACCCTTTGACATACTGCTAAGCACTGATGCGTACTATTTTGCATTGTTTCCGGTAGTGGAACAGATTGCAGCAGGTTTCGGCACAGCCACGTTAACAACAGCATATGCGATGATTATTGGTAATATCGTAGGGACATTTATCAGCCCGCTTGCACCAGCGGTTTGGCTGGCACTTGGTTTATCAGGCCTTGAGATGGGACGTCACATAAAATACTCCCTGCCGTGGTTATGGGGATTAAGCATTGTGTTACTCATTATTGCACTGATGATTGGCGTCATTTAAAAGTACATCAGCAAGTGATCAAGATGAAAATAAAGAGGAACAAGAAGAGTCAATCAATGTTGACGAAGGTCTGCTGGATGCAGAAATTACGATACCGCCTTCGTTACTGGAAGGTGAGGATAAAGAAGAGGTCATTGACGAGGCTGAAGAAGCAGGTGTGTCTGAAGTGGCGGAGAATGATGATGGCTCTCTCACATACAAAATGTCTAAGTCCACACATAATGATATGATGGTTAAACTTAAAGAGAACGTCAATCAAACGATTGAGGAGATTAAAAATGATGGGGAATATATTTCCATTGAAGATATTATGGCAAACGATTCATTCTCTGAATTTACAATGGTCGTAAATCAAGAAAAATTCGAGAATAGTTTTGATGGGTTTGCGGCAATGGGGCTGGCGATTTCCGGACTCTATTATCAGCTGTTTGATGGCGTAGACCCTGATAATTATGAAGTGACCATAAACATGGAAAATACTGATACCGGGGAAGTTTTTGATTCAGTTGTTTATCCTGATGCCATTGAGGAAATGGAGGAGCAGTAATCTATTATGATAGCATTCTTAATTAAGAGTGCTTGTTATTTTCACTAATCAAGAGAAAGCTCATTTATTTCTCTCATCAGTTTCCCGGCATTCACAAAATTATAATAATTGTTATCTCGCCAAACAATGCCTCCATTTGTAAAAGCAGGAATAAACAAAGAGGCTGTCTCTTATGGTAATGGCTTCCGTTGCCTATCGCAAACATTAAAAAATGTAAGCAAAAATGACTATCAAATTGTAGACTGGCGGTGATTGGAGGTTTGGAAGCGCTTCTTCCTTGGCGGTAAAAAAATTAAGTCTCGTAATTCTAAAATATTAAGGAATAGGGCGCAAATATTTAATAAGGAGTTGTCGATCCGTCAGCTCTTATTATGAAAATGGCAAGGTTAATTTAATAGGAAATTATAATTTTGGGATATTAGACATACCCTCTTAGGTAGGAGGGATTTATATGCAAAAAAAATACCAAGTTGTTGCTTTGATAGCTATCACGATTATTGCAATATGATACATTTAGTGGAAATTAGAGGTGGGTAAGATGTGTCCATTTAGAATTTCGTTCTCACAGTTACATCATCATATCAAGTAGCCTTGCTATTCGATTTTAAAATCGCAAAATAGGAAGGCTATTTATCATTAAATCGCATTTGAATTTGGTTATAAACTTAATTCAGGTGCGGTTTTTTATTTATCAAAAAACTGGAGGTAAGAAAAATGAAGAAAATGGATTACCAAAATGTAAAGGGTACACAAGATTATTTACCGAATGCGGAAAAAATGCGAAGAGACATTAGAAGGATTTTAGAAGACGTATTTATTCAATATGGATGTCAACCACTGGAGACACCTATATTAAATCACACTGAATTGCTTGCTTCTAAATATGGTGGAGGAGCAGAAATATTAGAAGAGATGTACACTTTGACAGACAGAGGAGAAAGAAGTCTTGCTTTAAGATATGATCTCACTATTCCGTTTGCAAAAGTAATTGCAATGAACCCAACATTGAACTTTCCTTTTAAAAGATATGAAATTGGTAAGGTATTTAGAGATGGCCCTATAAAAACGGGTAGGCTTCGAGAATTTACTCAGTGCGATGTGGATATTGTAGGCGTTGATTCACAAATAGCAGAGGCTGAACTAATGATTATGGCGTTGGATGCTTTTAGAAAGCTGGACTTAAATGTAATGGTCCAATATAACAACCGAAAACTACTGACAGGGATGCTTGAAGTGTTTGGTACAGAAGGTGAAAAGATGAATAAAGTAGTGTTAATACTTGATAAACTTGAAAAAGTTGGTTTAGAAGCTGTCGTCACCGAACTTAGTGAACAAGGATTATCAAAATCAACTATAAGCTCACTGAGACAGTTTTTAACCGATGGAAATAATTCAAGCTTCAGTTATTTCGAGTCATTTTCCAACCAAAATGAACAAGTGAGACAAGGTTTAGATGAATTGAGAGAGTTGGCAACTTATTTAGAATTTCTTGGTATCAATAATCAATGTGTATTTAACCCGTTTTTAGCAAGGGGGTTAGAGATTTATACGGGGACTACTTATGACATCTTCTTATGATCAATCAATTAAGTCAAGTATTGGAAGCGGTGGAAGATATGATAGTGCAATTGGTGGGTTGATAGGTACAAACGAGAACTTTTCAACAGTAGGAATTTCATTTGGCTTAGATGTAATTTATACAGCTATGAGTACATTTGATAAAGTATTAAAAGAAATTCCTAGTGTAGATTATTATATAATTCCATTAGGTACTCAAAAAGAAGCCTTAGTGGTAGCAAATGATTTAAGAAAAAAAGGGTATAAAGTCGAATTTGAAATGAGCAATAAAAAGATAGGAAAGGCGCTTGAGAAAGCAAATAAAGAAGGGGTTCGCAATGTTATAATTATTGGCGAAGATGAAGTCAAAAATAATCACTTTAAAATAAAAGATATGTTTTCAGGCGATGAAAAAATTGAATCGTATCAGTTTAGGTGACTTTGAATACCTTATTCAACTACCTTTTTTAATAACAATCTTACGAACGGCGCTAATCTGGAATAAATATTATCGCCTTAAACCAGATTGTGGAGCAACACATTGTGGATTTAACCGAATTATCTTAAACTAAAATGGCAGTAATGTTAAGAACGAAAAGTGGTGTAGTGAATGAAAAAGATTATAAAAACCGTTTTTGGTTTCAGTTTCATATTTTATATATTCGCATTGGTAATGCTATTGCTTATGGGCGGTAGGGGTTATATATAAACGACCTGTCATTACTAGAATATATAAAGTCCTCTTCAAATTTGGTTCCATTTAAAACAGTCAGTACATATATACAGGCGATATTTGACGGCAGTATGAATGCGGATATACCTATAAAAAACCTTGTTGGCAATTGTTTATGTTCTTGCCAATGGGCATTTATCTACCGTTTTTTATTAAAAAAATAAGAGGAACAAGCATATTTATCATCTCAATGATTGTCGTGCTGTTCTTTATTGAAGTGATACAAATAGTAACAAGAAGAGGAAGTTTTGACATAGATGATTTTATACTTAATATACTTGGCGCTTTGATAGGTTTTGGAATTTGGAAAACGAAATTTGTTCAGAAATTGCTTAGGTAGCGTTTAATTATTCTTGGCATTTCTTGAACAAGTGCCCTTAAATCTTGGAAAATGGTCTTCAATTATCGGGCATTTTAACGGAATAAAAAGCTTCCAAATCTGCATTATCGGGCCATTTTGTGGTATGAAACAAGGGAGGGGATTTTAAATGACATCGTGGATTACCTGGCTTGTTGTAGGGCTTATGGTAGCTGTATTACTTTATGCAATTTTTAGTGTGTTTTTTAAAAAACCAATAGGCTTATATATTGCAGCAGCATTCCATATTGTTTTAGGAATATTGTCGCTTCCATCAATCGGATTGTATGTATCAGGATTAGCCATTCTTGAATTAATTGCTGGAATTGTAATGACTATAAAAAGATCGGCGTCGAGTAATTGAAGCGGTTTTTAATTCCTTAATCGGGCGCAAATCTGGAATAAGACCTGACGCCGGTACCATATATGGCTAGTTAACTGTATAACAATTCTTGTTACAAATTGCAGAAATTATGCTGCAATCAATTACTAAGGGGGATCAGCGTGGAAGACCAATTTTTTGTTGGCTGGGGAACTCTGCCCCTTATTAACGCTGGATTGGCACAAGGGAAAAACAGATCGGGTCTTAATTGGTTTTTCATTTCTTTATTCCTTGGACCGATAGCAACACTTATATTAGTAACCTTAGAAAAGATGCCAGAAGAAGAAAAAGCCAATTAAGATTGGGGATTTCTGCAATCGGAACTTCCACGGAATAATTCTTTGCGCATATTATTATTGCTTCATCGGGACATTTAACGGAATTAGGTGAGTTTAATAGAAATGGCGTATTGTGAATAGAAAATCAAAATCGCTATAAAGGGGAAAGTGAATTGAAAACAAGGCTCGGTATTTTAATATTAATCACCATATTCGCTTTTGTATTAAGTGCTTGCGATAGCGACAGTAGTAATACCAAAACCGATACGAATACTATTTCCAGTACTGATTTATCAAAGATGGAAAAAGCGATTCTTTCAACAACTTCAGATGAATCATTTGTATTTAATTTCAATATAGACAACAAATATAATGAAATGTCTGTACATGTAGAGAAATACAAAAAAGGAGAACTAGTCGATGATAAATTAACCCAAATATCATTAGAGGTTAGTGATGGTGAGGGAACGATTATTATTACATCTCAAAAAGACAATGCTGAGGTGAATCACTCTGCATTTAATATTGGTATCAGCAGTGGCGGAAGTACAGGATCGACAAGTGTATTGGATAATGATGTAGAGAAAAAGGGTACTATGGGAACATTTCAAGAAAATGAAATATCTATAGAAAACGGAGAAGCAGTATTGTCGGGGATTGCTATATCTAATAACGAAAATAATTCAATGTCTTTTCGGTCAAATTTTTACGAGGATTCTAGTGAAATGAAAAAATATGATGTTGTTTATTTGTTTAAAGCTAAACCCAAAAGATGAATTTTTATATGATATTTCTTCATCAATCAGGCGCAAATCCGGAATAAGGTTTGGCGACGGGTTCGATACATAAGGGTCATATTGTGGAATAAAGAAAGGCCGTGATTTCTCCGATGAGGTGTATTCTTTTCAATGAAAACCGAACTCAATAACTTAAAGAGAGAAGGGGAGATTTATGGAAGTAATTACATCGATTAGTGGAATGCGTGAGGAATAACTGCCGGACGTATAAATTTTATGTACCCATACTAGTTCAAATTTCGGTAAAAATTCGATGCCCAAAGTTTCTATAATATGACATAGATGAATTAAAAAACTGAGAATATGATGATGATAAACGAAAGTATCGAAATAGTAAGAGTGATTGCACAAGTTCATTACGTATCAATAAATAATTATTATTCCTGATAAGGGAAGAAGTAAACTAAAAAATAACTCAGTTCTAATTGAACTGAGTTATTTTTTATCAACAAAAAGCACCGCATTTTGCGCAATTTAACCTGGATTCCCGCCATAACATAACGATAAATCAGGTGAAAATCCGATAATGTTGGGCTTCATGCCCATTTTTTATTGTTTTTATACTCGTTATGTGTTACAATATACATAACGAGGAGGCGGAAAAATGGCTATCGTCTATCAAACAGATAAGCGTTCAGGGATTACCTATGCGTATGAGTCCATTTCATACTGGGACAAAGACAAGCGCCAATCCCGATCCAAAAGGACCTTATCGACGGTGGACAGTTAAACCCGGAAAATGTCCCGACAGACGGCAGAGAGGACGGGAAAATAAAGAGGCGCATACCGTGGCAAAGAGAGTCCTGTCCATCTGTGCAAACGTCACGTTATTTTTTACGGCGCTACTTATCTCTGGATCAAATCGGTGCCAAATACCGGGGTTACAGAAGACCTAAAAAGCGTGTTTTCCGACAAGTATCGCCAGAATTCTATCCACGCATACTATCTGGTCCTGGAGGACCAGCGCTCCGCTCTACCGTTTTGAAATGGAGTCATTTACATAAACATCCCTTACGGTCAAAAACATCACGTCTCAGCGAACAGCGACCCTGTTCGCGTCCCATCACCGAAGACGCGAAATATAAGTCTTCCAGCTGCAGGGAAACGGCGGACGGAAAGGAATTTGGCCTATGATATCACCACATATCCAGCCAGTCCGAACTTTGAGAACAGTCCAATACGGCTGGAATAAAGAAAACGATCCACTGCCTCAGCTAAACCTGGCGTTGTGTTCGGCGAAACATCCAACCTGCCGTTTTTTATTATCGCAAAACTGGCCGGTAATATCCCGGATTCCAAGACCGTCAGAAAACTGCTTGCCGATTTTGGATATGCTTGGCTTCTCCAAGGTGAAGCTGGTCATGGACAGAGGCTTCTACAGTCAGGAAAATATCAACGCTTTGTGAAAAAACCATCTGAAGTTCCTGGTCTCCGTAAATGTCTCTTACTTTCGTCCGGAAAGAACTGGATGCCATCTATGACGGCTTTTCGATCGTTTGAACACTACAGTGAGAAATACGAGTTAATATGCCGCACGGTCCGGACAACGTGCATTATACGCAGCAACGTCCTTAATAAGGAGACGCCCTGACACAGTCCAGGGCGTATGTACATCACTTTTATTACAATATTGACCGGGCCGCGAGGATGAAAGCATTTGACCGCAAGTTAATCAAACCCTGCGTCGTGATTGGAAATCAGGGAAAGGCTCCCGGAACATGAAAAGCAGTATCCGATCAAACGTATTTTGAGACAAAAACCACCCCGAAACGCGGGACAAAAGTCACCGTCAAAGAAGAGGCTGTCAACAAAGCCAAGCGATATTTTGGATATTTTGCGCTGATGACCAATGAAACGATGGGCGCCATCGCTGCATTGGAGCTTTACCGCAATAAGGACGTTGTTGAAAAAGCGTTCGGGAATCTGAAGGAACGGCTGAACATGCGCCGCACACTGGTATCATCCGAACAGAGTCTTGATGGGAAACTTTTTTGTGGAGTTTGTGGGCTCTCATTTTATCTTTCTTATATCAAAAAACAAATGCAAGATACGATTTTATTAAAAATATACGTTTACAGAGCGTGCTGGATCAACTGGGATGTTATAGAATACTTTGAAGCGCCAGGGAAAGAACCGCGTATTGGCGAACTTCTTAGCAAGCAAAAAGAGATTTATGGAAAATTAGGTGTTACCCCGCCTACCTCGTTATGAGTAGGCGGGAATCCAGGATTTAATATACATTTTTACCTATAATTTGGTATGCAAATTAGAGTTTTGCGATAGGCAACGGAACCCGTTACTCTTATGGATAGCCTTTTTATTTTAACTATTATCCTGTATAATGGTTTGCTTTATTGAAATGATTTGGCCCCTAAATAGCGATTTTGCCAATAGTCTATGTTCATGTTAGTCATTTCAACGCCAGTGTCTTCAGTACCCGCGTGGATCATTTGGTTGTTTCCTATATAAATGCCGCTATGTGAGGCTCCCCCGGTATTATATGTGTCTTCAAAGAATACGACGTCACCTGCACTGGGTGAATCGACATGGACGCCATCTGACGCCCAACATATCAGAATGTTCTCTGCTCAAATCGACACCAACCTGATCAAATACATAGTTAATGAACCCGCTGCTGTCAAATCCATCCGGTGTTGTGCCTCCAAATGCATAATCACTTCCGATTAAACTTTCTGCAATAGACACAACTTCGGAACCTGAAGCAGACGAAGTTGAATTTAACGTCATGGTATCAGTTTGTTTTTCAATTTTGGTTTCAGCCTCGGTTTGGTTTCCCGATGAAGACAGGGCTTTTTTTGTTTTAGGACCTGCTATTCCATCAACGGTCAATCCATGGTCGGACTGAAAACCTTCTACAGCGTCTTTCGTGATAGGTCCGAAGATGCCATCAAGATTATATGTATAATAACCTTGGGAAGCAAGTTCTGATTGTACTGACTTAACTGCTTCACCACGGTCTCCCTGGTTTAACAGTGTCGTTTCTGATGCCTCAATGGCAGAACCGGTATCTGAAGAATCGACGTTAGCCTTGGCTGATACATCCTCACTTAATGCAGGTGTGAATGCCAAAGATGTGACAAATGCGGTGGAAACGACGGACATCTTGATTGGTTGTTTAAATTTAGTCATTTCGAATTCCCCCAACTTAGAATTGTCAGTTTGAAGCATGATCTTTTGATGGTGTCTTCAGATAATCAACGCATCTTCAAACTGAAACCCATTGTATCAGTTCATTGATACAAAGAGGTTTCAACTATTTTAAGCTTCAATTATGTTTTATTACAGATTTTCCCGAACGAGAAAGCCCATCGCTTTTAAGCGTGGGATGAAAGTGAGGTCAGATACTTGAAGTGCCACATAAAATGAAGGGTTATGTGGCACTTCAAGTATCTGTAACAAATCGTTGCAGCAGTTATTTTAAAAATGAAAAAATCTTGCAGTTAATGCTTGATTTAATTATATGAATGGGACGACAGTCGAAAACCCGAAGTTTCTCCTGAAAGAAGAAAAGAAACTGCAGCGAGCGCAAAAGAAACTTTCCCGCATGAAAAAAGGCTCAAACAACTGGAAGAAACAACTTCAAAAAAGTGCAGCAGCTGCACATAAAAATTGCGAACCAGCGCCGTGATTTTCTCCATAAGTTAAGTTTTCGTCTTTCGAAGACTTATAAATTTATTTTTGTTGAGAATCTAATTATCCAAAATATGATGAAAAATCGGCATTTGGCAAAGGCGATTCATGACGTTGGCTGGGGCGCTTTTTGTAACAAGCTCGAATATAAATGTAAAAACAATGGCGGGAAACTTATTAGAGTTAAACCGCATTATACCAGTCAAGATTGTTCCAACTGCGGGGAACGTGTTAAAAAGGCTTTGTCCGTTCGTACACATGTATGCAAGTCATGCGGAACCATTCTTGACCGCGATCATAATGCTGCCATCAATATTGAAAAAGGTGGACTGGTTCTTTTGAATCTCAGTTCAATTGCATAAATCGATTGCTCCAACTACCATGAAAATTAACTTCTTAAATATCGTAAAAAAGGCAATACTTAATAAGACGCAGCTCAATCATTTTTTAAAATAAAGAGGAAAGCGCCAGTTTTTAGGGTTTATAGGTTTATCTGATGCTGTGGTGCAGCGGCGAATTTCCGCTGCATGTGTGACTGTAGGGCAAGGTCCTGTCCGAACAGTATAAACAAAGCCCTTGGAGATGATGTGAGCCTCGGTTCAATAGAACAAAGCGATCGTCTGTGAATAGGGAAGCTCCATCAAAATCCTTGATTTAGGTGGAGAGGTTCACTACCCTATTTTTAAACAATTCGAAAAAACAGTTGACAGAAGAGACGAATTATTTTAATATAAATACAATTAATTTCATATGATTACTTTCTTATCCAGAGAGGTGGAGGGACATGGCCCGTTGATACTTCGGCAACAGGTTCTATTCTGGGAATACTGTGCTAATTCCATCAAGCGTTTGCTTGGAAGATAAGAAAAGAAGATGATTTGAATCAAAACTCTTTTCTTATCGGAAAAGAGTTTTTTGTTTGTTGGACAATGTAATCCCTTATTTGTCAGCCATTTGAAGAAGCTGGCGTACCAAGTTGCTCAGCCTTTCTTATGCAGTAGTGTGTGGGATTAAAAACAATTGAATAATGTGAAGACTTCTTATCCAGAGAGAGTGAGGGACTGACCCGTTGAACTCTCGGCAACCAGTCTGATGCTGCATTTGCGTATCGGACCCGGTGCCAATTTCAGGGATTTGCAGAAATCCGAAGATGAGAAGGCTGTAGCAAAACGATTTTTATATTTTGTGAACCCTTCTCTTTTGGAGAAGGGTTTTTGACGTTTAAGGGGGGATGTGTGGAGAAGAATTAGCGTAAGAGCGTATCCGGATTTAATTTCAAAAAATGAAAGGAGAATTATTAATGGCATTGGAAACGTTTAAAGCTACAGCACAGTTAGGTGAAAAATTGCAGGTTGAGACGCGGTCAAGAGGACATAAGGTGATTGTTGATGAGCCAGAAGATCTGGGAGGGACCGACACGGGCGAAAATCCCGTCGAACTGCTTCTTTCAGCACTCGGGGCCTGCCAATCGATCGCAGCACGGACCTACGCGGATAAGTTTGGTGTCAACATTGAGGATTTGCGTATCGAGCTCGAGGGGGATATCGATTTGGATGGTTTCCTGAATAAAGCGGATGTACGTCCAGGCTTTTCCGATATAAGGTATAAACTGCATTTAAAAACCGATGCGCCGGAAGATAAAGTGAAGCAGTTTACTGAATTTGTCGAACAGCACTGCCCTGTGGGGGATACGATTGCGAATACCGTCAATCTTGTTTCTGCTGGTGTTGTTATTGAAAACAGTGAGGATACACCAGCGAGATAAAACAGAGACATATAAAAATTTAGTAAAAAAAATTAATAAGGGCCGACAACATAAGAGTTTTTGATGATAGGGAGGCAGGTACGATGAAGACTGTTTTATTGGATGGGGTTAGAACACCTTTTGGAAAGTGGAAAGGGGCACTTTCCAAGCTGTCCGCTGTCGACCTGGGAACAAGCGCAGTGGCAGCATTATTACATCGTTATCCTGAAGCCAGGGAAGCAGATGGGGCCATACTTGCTCAAGTCATCCAGGCTGGAACAGGACAAAATCCCGCAAGGCAAGTTGCCTATCATGCTGGAATAGACCCGGAAACGCCTGCAATTACACTGAACAACGTATGTTTGGGAGGACTTGCAACGATCGCAGATGCTTCGCGGCGAATTCAACTCAATGAGGGCAATTTATTTCTTGTTGGCGGATTTGACTCAATGACGAATGCCCCGCATACCGTGAATGTCCGAATGCAAAGCGGGATTGGGCATACACAGTTAAATGACACATTACAAAATGACGGACTGTGGTGTGCCTTAACGGATCAATCAATGGGAATGCTCACTGACCATTACAACCAAACTTATAACATATCCCGTCAGGAACAAGATGAATATGCAGTCCTATCCCAGCGACGGGCAGCTGATGCCCAAGCTAATGGTAAACTGGCAGATGAAATTGCTTCTATAACTGATTTACTGAAAGTAGACGAAGGAATTCGTGCGAATACAACGATTGAGAAGCTGAGCAATCTTTCTCCCGCTTTTTCTCAGGAGGGCACGATCACAGCGGGGAATGCCTCGCAAATGACTGACGGCGCAAGCATAGGCCTCGTAACGTCTGAAGAAAATGCGCAAAGCTTAAATCAAACACCACTTGCGGATATTATTGACTGGCAGGAAGTGGCAGGGCCTGATGCCAGTTTGCAAACGAAGCCGGCGAAAGCTATCAAAAATTTGCTGGAGAGACAACATTTATCCATTGACGATATTGATTTGTTTGAAATTAACGAAGCCTTTACCAGTGTAGTCATTGCCAGCTGCCGCGAATTAGGTGTTAACTGCGATCGTGTCAATGTCAATGGTGGAGCGATCGCTCTCGGTCACCCGCTTGGCGGCACCGGACTCCGGCTCGTATTAACGCTTGCGCATGAGCTGAAGCGACGTGGGGGCGGAAAAGGAATTGCCTCTTTATGCGGAGGTGGCGGCCAAGCATTCGCTCTCTTAATAGAAGTACCAAAAACGAAAGGAGAATCAGCATGACAACGGAACTGACGCAGCAACGTTCCACGGTTCTTTGGGAGCCAGCCCGGAAAGATATTGAACAGTCACATATCAACGCTTTTGCAGCATTTGCCAATCAGCCTCTTTTTCCTTATGAAAGGCTGCATCACTGGTCCATTGCTCATTTAGATGAGTTTTGGTCAAAAGTGTGGGATTATACCGGGATTATTGGATACAAAGGAGAGCGGATTTACATACCAGCGGACTTCATGCCTGATGTCCAATGGTTCCCTGAAGCAGAATTGAATTTCGCTGAGAATTTACTAAGGGGTAACGATGAGCGGATCGTTGCCTATGAAGCAGATGAGGCGGGAATTCAATGCTCGATTCAGTTAAAAGAATTGAAACAACTTGTCGCCAAAGCACAAACAGGATTGAAACAATTGGGTGTTGAAAAAGGTGACCGGGTTGCCGGAGTGACAATCAACAACATTCAAGGCCTCGCTGCGTTAGTCGCAACGGTTTCACTTGGTGCGGTATGGACGTCTTGTTCTCCTGACTTTGGTGCAAAAGGCATGATTGATCGTATCGGGCAGGCCCAGCCAAAAGTGCTGATTTCTGTACTTTCCTATCAATATAAGCAAAAGCCGTTTGATATTACAGACAAGATCAAAGAAACCAGCGACGCTATCAGTAGTTTAACTGCCGTCGTCACACTGAACGGAGGGCTTGAATCGGATAAACTTGATATGCTTACGTGGGATTCATTATGTGATAATCAGGCGGAAGTACCTGAGTATACCAGGGTGCCATTCGAACATCCGCTGTATATTTTATATACTTCCGGGACGACCGGGCTGCCTAAGGCTATTGTCCATTCTGCCGGGGGGACTTTACTTCAGCATGTTAAGGAGCACCAGCTGCATTGTGACGTGCACAAAAATGATGTTCTTTTTTGGTATACCAATACCGCCTGGATGATGTATCCATGGCTTGTGACAGGACTGGCAAGTGAAACGGCAATTTTGTTGTATGATGGATCTCCTGTTCGGACTGATGATATCACACACCTTTGGCGAATTGCCGATCAAACAGGGGTCACCCATTTTGGGACAAGCCCAAAATACTTAGAAACACTAATGAAAAACAATGTCGAGCTGCAGAGGGATTATCAGCTCGAGACGCTCAGGAGTATTTTGTCCTGCGGTGCGCCTTTAAGCGCTGAGCAATATGATTGGGTATATCAGACGATTAAACAGGACATTGTGCTTGCATCCATTTCCGGGGGCACTGAAATTATTGGCTGTTTCGTAATGGGCACACCGGCTCACCCTGTCCGCAAAGGCGAAATTACGTGCAAGGCGTTAGGAATGGCCGTCGATGTTCTTGACGAAAGGGGAGCGTCGGTTTATGCCGAAAAAGGTGATCTTGTTTGTACCCAGCCAGCTCCAAGCATGCCGATTACCTTTTATGGAAAAGACGGAGATGAACGTTATCGAAAAACTTACTTTTCAAAATGGCCGGGGATTTGGACGCATGGTGATTTTGTGGAGCAGACAGTTGATGAAACATTTATTATTTATGGACGGTCAGATACGACGTTAAATCCTGGCGGCGTCCGGATCGGTACAGCGGAAATTTATAAAGTTGTCGAGCGGCATGCACAAGTCAAGGATTCTATAGTCTTTGGGCTGCCTGTTGATAATGATGAAGAAATTGTTCTTTGTCTTGTGGCTGGTCAACAAGACGAGCAGTTAATCAAAGAGATTCGCCGGCAAATTCGGACGAATGCATCTCCCCGACACGTTCCGAAACGGATTTACTTTGTAGACGAAATCCCATATACGATTAACGGAAAAAAGGTAGAAGGTGCAGCAAAAACTGAAGCGCTGGGAAATGAAGTGAAAAATAAAGCATCTTTAAGCAATCCAAACAGTTTAGCGGCTTTTACGAGATTGGTAGAAAGGAAGTATTACTAATGTCGCGCAATCCTCACGGAGCAATTATTGGTATCGGCGAGCTGAAACCGGAACGCTATTCGCAAGGGAAAACAACACTGAGTTTAATCGCGGATTCAGTAAGAAAGGCGATTAAGGATGCTGGTATTTCCAAAGATGTGGTTGACGGATTGCTTGTCGGTCCACAGGTTGGCGAGACACCCCAGCACGTTCCTGCAACCGTATCGGAATATTTAGGCATCAACCCGACAATGTCGAATATGGTAGATCTTGGTGGAGCGACGGGGCCTGGAATGATTTGGCGGGCAGCTGCTGCTATTAAAATGGGCATGTGCGAAACCGTCGTTTGTGTATTAGCGAACAAAAATGAAAAAGGCGAAACACTCCGTTCACCAAACCGCAATCCAATTCGGGAATTCGATGTACCATTTGGTGCTTTAGGTGCAAATACTTCTTATGCATTATTGAAGCGGCTGCACATGGAAAAGCACGGGTCGACACAAGAGCAATTCGCAAAAATTGCTTATTGGTCAAGAAAAAATGCCCAGCTCAATCCAAATGCAATTTTTCACGGCAAGCCATTGGAACTGAATGACATTCTTTCATCGCCAATGATAGCTGATCCGCTTCATCTATTAGAAATCGTGATGCCGGTCGCCGGTGGGGCGGCAATAATCGTTACCTCCAAAGATCGTGCGGAACAAGGGAAGCACAAACCCGTTTATTTGAAAGGTGCAGGCGAAAAAATCACCCATCGTGCAGTAAGCCAGGCACCGGACATTGATGATTTGCCATTTCAATATTCAATTCCGTCTGCACTTCAGCAAGCGGAAATTGATATTCATGACATTGATTTGTTGTCTCTATATGACTGTTATACCAGCGTTGTCGCCACACAATTAGAAAGCATCGGTCTCTGTGGGACCGGTGAATTTGGCTGTTTTATCGAAAATCATAGTTTTGGCCATGACGGGGACTATCCGCTAAACACGCATGGCGGTCAGCTCGGTTTTGGCCAGGCTGATTTAGCCGGGGGCATGTCACATGTGGTTGAAGCCGTCCACCAATTGCGAGGTGATGCAGAGCAACGACAAATTCCAAACGCCCGGCATGCACTTGTTACGGGTAATGGGGCAACTTTAAGCGAAACCACAGCACTTGTGTTGGGAGGCGTATCATGAACATTTCGTTACCGAAACCTGTCAAGACATCAATAAGTAAGCCGTTTTGGGACAGTATCGCTAAGGGCAGATTTTCACTCCAGTTCTGCGGTGACTGCAGCCATGCTATTTTCTACCCGAGGGCGCATTGTCCCCACTGCTTTAGTGATCAATTGACCTGGAAAGAGGCATCTGGACAGGGTAGATTAAAAACATGGAGTATCATTTATCGGACAGGTCATCCTGCCTGGCAGGAGAAAACCCCGTATGTCGTCGGTGTGGTGGAATTGGAAGAAGGCCCTTCAATGCTGACACATTTGTTGATAGAACCAAGTGAGATTACCTATCAAATGAACGTTTCGGTCTCCTTTACGACAATTGAAGGCGAAGTACTGCCCTTTTTCAAGGCAAAAGGAGTGGAGATGCAATGATCCTGACTTATTTTTTGTTGGTCATTTTATGCTGGATAATCGGCATTGTTTTATGGAAAAAAATTTATGTCGGTAGAAAGGAGGAAAGCTGAGGCATGCTAACTAGCTCGAGTGTTTTGTTATGGACGGTGTTATTCTATTGATCATTTAACTTTGCTCTTGTTACCTGGATTGGCAAGCGGGGAAGTGCTCATAGTCAAATCAATGAATGGCTTTGCTACAGCTCGGGGAAAGGTAAGTCCTGTGCTGGTTGGAGCCAGTTTTGCTACCTCCTACGCCAGTGCAAACTTGTTTATTGGTGTACCGGGACTTGCTTATGAATACGGTACTTCTGTTCTTTGGTATACGCTGGGTTGTTTTGGCATCTCCTGGATTGCCTTATTATTATTTGCCAAAGCCTTTTGGCGTTACGGAAAAAAACTCGGGCGTGTATCGACACTGCCTGAATGGCTGGGAAGACGTTACAATTCAAAAACGTTACAAGTCCTTGTTACTATATTGATTCTATTTAATGTCTTTTATATTGTCGGGCAAAATGTTGGTCTTGCGACGATCTTTGAAACCGTGATTGGCATCCCATATGAATGGGGAATAGTAATTGGTGTTACAATTACTATTCTTTATATCGGACTTGGCGGTGCATTCGCTCAAATGATTACTGATGGGATTCAAGGAATCTTAATGGCAGTGACATCGGTTTTGATTATGGTCTCGTTGTTTTGGACAATCGGTGGCGGATTCAATGTCTTCGGCGTATTGACAGAGCAATTAGCAGCGATTGATCCGAATTTAATTGCCGCAGTCGGCACTGATGGTCCATATAATAGTGTGCTTGCGATTATGGCTGTCCAATTCATGTTATTCAGTTTTGTATTAATGCCTCACCTATTAAACAAAGTTTTATCAATTGAAACCGAAGAGGAGCTTGCTCCATTTACGATGTCTGCTGGAATTATTTTGTGTATCATTTCCACATTAATGGTGCTCGGTGGGCTGGCAGCACGTGTCGTGTTCCCGACATTGGAAAGTGCCGATTCTGCGATACCGATGTACGTTATTGAAGCTTTCCCTGGTGTGATTGCCGCGATAATAATTGTCGGAATTATTTCAGCAATCTTATCAAGCACAGACAGTTTGTACTTAGGAATTACAACCAGTATTGGAAACGACTTTTATCGAATACTGGCACCACTTTTTATGAAAAATATTTCAGCTGCTGAACTGGACCGAAAATCTGTAATAGCAGCTAAAGGTTCCCTGATTTTGGTTGGACTTGTATCACTCTATTTTTCATTGGAGCGTCCGGATTCATTGTCGATTCTGATCCAGTTTAGCTTTTCGGCGATAATCTCTGGAATCATCGCACCGATTACTTTAGGCTATTTCTGGAAACATGCCAATAACTATGGCGCCATCGCTTCATTAATTACAGGAACAACACTTTATGTCGTATTTACCTCATTTAATTTAGTTGAGAATATTTATCTGGCAATGTTTTTAAGTTCACTTGCCGGGTTTGCAGTTATGGGAGTAGTTAGTGCTATTACATCTAATGAGAGTGATCAGGATCTCCTCTTAAAAAAATCAAGTTAGTATGGTTATTACGGACCGGTTCCAATTTCAGCAGATTATAATCCGAAGTGGATCAAACGGAAAAGATGTTGTCGGTGCAGGTAGTCCATCAATTCCGAGGCATGCATTACAGGAATGAAGAAGGTGCAGCAACACCTTCTTCACAAAGATATTTGCTGCGATGGGCTCAGGGGACGATTGCCCAAACCGCATGCTTCACAGGCGAGAAGACCCCCACTTCAATTTTGGGAAGGCAACAGTCCAAAATAAGTGGGGGATAAATCGTCTTCGGACAAAGGATGGCTGACTGTAAGGATGTCTTAAAGAATAGTCCTCAACATTTTATCTATGCAGACGTTTTTGGTATCGTTATCATGAATGTGATAATCTATTTATTATGTACCAAATGGTTTAATAAATGCTGCATAATTGAAAAGGGCACACTTAAAATATCATTCGGGGCAAATTTGGAGTGAAGATTGTACCGAGGTAGAGGACAAGCCGTGAACATCAGGGGTAGAAGTAAAAGTTAAAGATTCTAAACAACGCAGGAGGGCTATCAGCATGGAATTAACTAACAATCCAGCATTACTATGGTATGTCGGCGGATATGGCATTGTTATGATCATACTTGGTATCTATTTTTCCAGGAAAATCAAAAACAGCGAAGACTTTATTCTGGCCGGGAAAGGACTCGGAACGTTCGTTTTGGCAGGAACATTGCTGGCAACATGGACAGGGAGCGGCAGTATTACAGGCGGCGAAACATCAATGGCCTATACATATGGCATTATACCAGCACTCATAATGACCATACCGACATTGGCGGGTATCACCATTCTTTATTTTGTTGCTCCGAAAATCCGTGAATTCGGCAAATTTACAGTTTCCGGAATACTGGAGGCTAAATACGGCAAGACGGCTCGAATGATAGCAAGTATCATTATTATTTTGGCATTTGTCGGAATTGTCTCTTATGCTATGACAGGACTTGGGTTTGTATTAAACGTAACGACTGGCATGTCTGTTGAGATTGGAACAATTATCGGTGCTATCCTTATCATTTTCCTTGCAACGATTGGCGGACTCCGATCGGTTGCACCAACAGATGCCATCAGCGCTTTTCTTGCTATTATCGGTTTGTTTATTGCCCTTCCGGTGATGTTTTCTATTGCCGGAGGATGGGATCAAATAACGGCAAATGTACCAGAACAACATTTGACAGCAACTGGAACATTGACTACCGTTCAGCTGTTGGGTTTTTTATTGCCTTCCTTCTTCCTTTTATTAGGGGATCAGAACATGTATCAACGCCTTGCTGCATCAAAAGGAGGCAGTACTGGAAAAAAAGCACAAATCGGCTGGTTGGTAGGAATACTGCTTATTACACCAACGATTTCTCTCATCGCATTTACGTCACGATCCCTTTTTCAGGATATCGACCCAGGTATGGCACTGATTGGAACAACAACGGTACTGCCAACTATAGTTGGTGGCATTTTGCTTGCAGCTGCAGCAGCGTTTATTGTCACGACCGGCAACTCCTATTTGCTTTCGGCCGCAACCAATGTGACATATGATATTATTGGGAAATACTTTAAAACAGACGCAACAGACCGACAGCTGGTGTTGACGACAAAGATATTTATTGTCTTATTGGGAGTCTTATCCTTCATATTGGGAAACTATTTTCCAACCGTGCTGGAGGTACAAATGTACGCCTATACGGTTTATGGCGCCGGTTTGACACCTGCTTTACTAGCTGTTTTCTTTTGGAAGCGTGTCAATGCAAAAGGTGGTATCTCCTCCATGATTACAGGCGTAGGAACGACACTTATTTGGGAAGTCGTTCTCAGCAAGCCTTTTGAACTTAACAGTGTCATTATTGCCATTCCAGTAGCTGTGATTGTACTGATTGTTGTGACATTGATGACGACAGATCAAACAAATTCCAAATAGCAAGGTAGGATTTTATTAGAAAAACTGGGCAAAACGCGTGCCCAGTTCTTTTCTATATGAAAACCGTTTGCAGCAATGAAGGTGAATGGTGTTATTTGACTGATAACTCTTTTCCCGGTAAATTTTACAATCAAAAAAAGAAGGAAAAAACCAATAATGATTTCAATCGTTAATGACGTGATATCCATATGCCTAGCTCCTATCTGAACATTTCTGTACGGCCATATTTCATTCATAGACATATTAGCCAAATTACAAACCCCTGCTTCAATTGTTGGAGAAGGCACAGCCATGAATGGGTGATTTTTTTCAGTCTCTTCCATATAAGGAGGGGACTTTTTTCATTTTACATATTTGTGCCATATTTTCACCAACTCTTTGCCAAATTCTTTCAGTATAGTAAACCATATACCCCCCTTCGTCAGGGGTAAGGTTTAACAACCCCTGACAATAAAAATGGAGTTGGACAAAACAGGTTGATATCCAAGGAGGTTCAATAATGTTTAAACCTGACCGGAAGAAGGCCAAGTCCGGCGATATCATCGAATTTGAACAAGACGGTTTGATCATAAAAGGCGAAGTCATGCCATCTAAAACCAAAAATAGTGTTGTTGTCGACATATCAGCAATGAAAGACTATGAAAAAATTAATTACGGGTATCCTAACACCGTCGTTAACCACAATAATTACAGAATTATCGATGAAACTCAGGATGAAAGATTGAAGGCAAATCATCTAGGGAGTGCATTCGGATGAAAACGAAGTCATTAACATTTGAACAGCTCGTTCAGGAAAATAAACAAGAATTATTGGCTGATGAGAAACAACTCTCTCAAATTGAAAAACGTCTGGAAAAAAAGCAGACAGGCTTATTGCGTGATAAACAGAAGACATAGCGTTCTTTCTGTTTATATATATAACCCCCACCTCCCTTTGTAACTATAATCGATATAAAATCGGAAAAAGGGGCATGATCGAGAAAATTATTTTTTCTCTGATCATGCCCCTTTTTTTGCGTAAATTTCGATTGTAGTAAAAAGAGGGTTAAAGTTTTGAAAATACAGATTGGATCGAAATTCCACGAAATTTGGAGGAATTTTAAGATGCACACTTTATAAACTTTATACAATAAAAATTATATACATTTTTAAAACTGCACAGGATTATTTGCTTGTTTGCTCATAATGTCATTCTCGTTATACTAAGCAACATGATTTCAGATACGGAGAAATTATGGAGGTGGAGATACATTGTTAGAGTTCAATAATGTAACGAAACGATATGGCAACGGTGAACCTGCCGTGAGTCATTTAAATTTAAAAATAGAAAAAGGTGAATTTGTCTGTTTTATCGGCCCAAGTGGCTGCGGGAAAACAACAACGATGAAAATGGTGAATCGGCTGATTAATATTACCGGCGGATCAATTCTTGTCAATGGCAAAAGTATTGAAGATCAGGATGCGGTGGAACTGCGCCGGTCAATCGGCTATGTCATTCAACAGATAGGGCTGATGCCGCATATGACGATTAAAGAAAATATTGTTCTTGTCGGTACACTTCTGAAATGGCCGAAAGAAAAGAAAGATGAGCGAGCACGTGAGCTATTGAAACTTGTTAATATGCCGGAAGAATATCTTGATAAGTACCCGCACGAATTGAGCGGCGGGCAACAGCAGCGGATTGGTGTATTGCGTGCCCTTGCAGCAAACCCTCCACTGATACTGATGGACGAACCATTCGGGGCACTTGACCCAATTACAAGAGACTCCCTGCAGGAAGAGTTTAAAAAGCTGCAAAAGGAACTGGATAAGACGATTGTTTTTGTGACTCACGACATGGATGAGGCATTGAAGCTCGCTGACCGCGTTGTAATTATGCGGGACGGAGAAGTTGTTCAAGTGGATACACCGGATGAGATTGTCCGGAACCCTGCAAATGAATTTGTTGAGGAATTCCTTGGTAAAGACCGTCTGATTCAAGGTCGTCCGGATGTCACAACAGTTGGCCAGATTATGGATGATTCACCGGTTACCGTCCAAACCGGCACAACATTGAAATCTGCTATTTCAACGATGCGTGACAAACATGTTGATTCACTGCTCGTAGTCGATTCCGACAATGGATTACAAGGGTTTATTGATATTGAAGCCATTAACCTGAATTATAAAAAAGCCACATATGTCGAGGAAGTCATGGAGAATAACATCTTTAAAGTTTCCCAGGACAGTCTGTTGCGTGACACGGTTCACAAAATTCTTCGCCGTGGTGCAACGTATGTGCCGGTAGTGGATGAACAGGATAAACTGACGGGTATTGTGACACGGGCAACGCTGGCAAATCTGGTTTATGACACGATTTGGGGCGACGGTATGGAACTTGAGGAAATAACAGCCGCGGCAGAGTAGGAGGTGGATAACAATGATGGAATTTTTTGCGGAACATGGAAATGAACTCATGATAAAAACGTGGGAACACTTTTATATTTCACTGGCAGCTATCGTGCTTGGCGTAGTTGTTGCGGTACCACTTGGGATTCTTCTTTCGCGCGTACCGAAATTTGCTGATCGCTTCATTTCATTTATTGGTATTTTACAGACCATTCCAAGTTTGGCGATTCTCGCTTTTTTCATTCCGATAGTTGGAATTGGAAAAATCCCTGCAATTCTGGCACTGTTTTTCTACTCGTTACTGCCGATTTTGCGTAATACGTATATTGGCGTCCGTGATGTTGATCAGGGTGTCGTTGAAGCAGGTAAAGGAATGGGCATGAGTAATTGGCAATCGATCTTAAAAATGGAACTTCCATTATCGCTTCCGGTCATTATGGCTGGTATTCGGCTGTCAACCGTTTATTTGATTGGCTGGGCAGCGCTGGCGGCATTTATCGGTGGCGGCGGTCTTGGTGATTTTATTTTTGATGGATTGAACTTATATCAGCCGTCATTAATTTTGGCAGGGACCATTCCGGCTACGATTTTAGCCGTGATTGCTGATCGTTCGCTTGCAGTAATTGAAAATAAGCTCACACCTGATGGCTTAAAGAGTTCTTATGAAACGGCGTAATCTTGGAGGTGAATACAGTGAAGAAACTATTATCCAAAGGAAGTATTCTATTCCTTTTGCTCGTAATGCTTGCAGGTTGTGCATTGCCGGGACTTGCAGGAACATCTAAAGATACGATTAAGATCGGTTCACTTACACAATCGGAGTCGGAAATCATTGCACAAATGCTGGCTATCATGATTGAACGGGAAACCGATGCGACGACCGATCTGGTTACAAAACTTGGTTCATCGATTGTACAGCATCAAGGTATGGAACGCGGGGATATTGACATATCCAGTACGCGTTATACCGGCACGGATATAGCAGGTGCTCTTGACATGGAGCCGATTAAGGATCCCGAAAAAGCACTGGAAACAGTGGAGCGGGAATTTCAGGACCGGTTTAATCAAACGTGGGCAGAACCGTATGGATTCGATAACAGCTATTCCATTACGGTCACGGAAGAATTTGCCGAAGCGAATAATATTGAAACCATATCCGATCTTGAACCATATGCTGATGAACTCCGCTTCGGGGTCGATAATGCCTGGATTAACCGGGAAGGCGATGGTTATGACGGATTCCAGGAGACGTATTTCGAGTTTGGTGACGTTTATCCGATGAATCTTGGACTTGTCTATCAAGCGGCGGCAACCGGCAATATGGATGTTGTCCTGGCCTATTCGTCGGACGGCCGGATCCAGGAATTTGATTTGAAGGTACTGGAAGACGACAGGCAATTCTTCCCGCCATATGATGCATCACCGGTTATTAATAATGAGGTTTTGGAAGAATATCCGGAAATCAAAGCGATTACTGAGCGCCTCAGTAACCAGATTTCAACCGAACAAATGCAGGAATTGAATTACAGGGCAGATGTCGAGCGTGTCAATCCGCGGAAAGTTGCTGAAGAATTCCTGCAGGCGAATAACTACTTTGAGGATGCCGGAGAAGGAGGGGATTGATATGGATACGATACAGGAGTTAATTAATTATGTCAGTGCCAATGGCGGCTATATCTGGACAGAATTTTACAGGCATTTTCTGATGGCAGTGTACGGTGTATTATTTGCGGCCATCATATCGGTCCCGCTTGGTATTCTGATTGCCAAATATGGTAACTTGAGCAGCTGGGTGTTGGCGTTCGGCAGCATTATTCAGACCATCCCGGCGCTGGGGGCGATGGCCGTTATCATGATTGTTATGGGTCTCGGCACAAACACAGCCATTGTCACGTTAGTCCTTTATTCCATTTTGCCGATTACTCAAAACACATATGTCGGCATGAAAGACGTTGATAAGACAGTGATAGAAGCAGGGTATGCTTCGGGCATGACGCGCTTTCAACTATTACGCATGGTTGAACTGCCGCTAGCTGTCAGTGTCATTATGGCCGGCTTAAGGACGGCTTTGGTCATTGGAATCGGGATTGTAGCAATTGGTGCTTTTATCGGAGCTGGCGGTCTTGGTGCCATTATTGTGACTGGAACAAATGCGACCGACGGAACAGCTATCATTCTGGCTGGTGCGATACCTACAGCCTTAATGGCCGTTATCGCCGACTTGGTTTTAGGATGGATTGAGCGCAAACTGCAGCCCGCGAAAGCAGTCTGATTCAGTATTGTATGAGTGCCACTTGAAAATGATATAAATGTTATAAAAATTTTGCTTCATGTTATTTATAACGTTTATGCTTCAGATTGCTTCAAATTGTTTTAAAAACCTTGGCAGTGGAAGATTTTAACTTTTCTAAAAGGTATGATAAAGTTCAGTGAACATTCCGGAAAAGGGGGATGAAATTGGATAAAAGTGAGAAAATAGATGAAATCAACACGCAATTTATTGAAAAAATTACGGATAATATGAATGCATTTGGTGCTCCGACAAGCGTCGGCCGTGTCCTGGGTATTATTTACATGAACGGCGAGCCCATGACGCTGGATGAACTGGCATCCGAAACCGGGATGAGCAAAACCCGAATGAGCCAGGTTGTCAGGGAAATGATCGATATGAATATTGCTGAGCGTGTATTTAAAAAAGGTGTCCGCAAAGACTTGTATCAAGTTGAAGAAGATTATTATCAGACATTCATCTCACTGTTCACATCCACATGGCAGAGAGCAATTGGCCGCAGCCGAAACTTTGAGCAGCGGCTCATGAAGAAAATCAATGAATTAAAGCACGAACCGGAATTGACGGAAGAAAATGAACAGGCAATTAATGAATTGCTGGCAGAACTTCATGAGTGGAAAGAATATTATGACTGGATTCGCCGTGTAACCGACTTTTTCGATAGCGGTGAAATATTTAAACACGTACCTAAACAACAGACTGGAGGAGATACGTATGAATAAAAAAGTAATGCTATCATGTGCTTTGACGGGAGCAGGTGACACATTTGAAAAAAATCCGGACGTTCCGGTAACCCCGAAAGAGATCGCTGATTCAGCTATTAAAGCAGCCAAGGCAGGCGCGACGATTGCTCATATTCATGTGCGTGATCCGAAAACAGGTAAACTGAGTCATGATGTCAATTTGTTTCAGGAAACAGTGGAACGAATTCGCGAATCGGAAACCGATGTGATTATTAATATTACATCCGGTGGCGGCGGAGACTGGGTGCCGAGTGAAGACGATCCGACAAGAGGCGGTGAAGGGACTGACATCCAGACACCTGAAGAACGTCACGAACCCGTTGGAAAATTGCTCCCTGAGATGTGTACCCTTGATTGCGGAAGCACCAACTTTGGGAACATGCTGTATGTCAGCCCGACTGACTGGCTGCGCAGACAGGCGAAACTTGTCCAGGACAGCGGTGTGAAACCTGAACTGGAATGCTTTGATACCGGGCATATCCGTTTTGCGAATCAATTAGTGCAGGAAGGTCTGATTGATGGGGATCCGTTATTCCAATTCTGCCTCGGTATTCCATGGGGAGCTGCTGCAGATGCAGAAACGCTTTCCTATATGAAAAGCCGCATTCCGGAAAACGGCAGATGGGCAGCTTTTGGGATCGGGCGGATGCAAATGCCAATGGTAGCCGAATCGATTCTCCAAGGCGGAAATATTCGCGTAGGCCTTGAGGACAACCTGTATTTAAAGAAAGGGCAACTTGCCACAAACGAGCAGCTTGTCGATAAAGCAGCCGGTATTGTGCACAGCCTTGGTTCAGATATCATGACCCCGGCTGAAGCGCGTGAACAATTAAACTTGCTTAACCCATATGGAAAGGAAGACTAGCATGACAACAGAAACTTCAACCAAATATATTACCGTTGTCGGAACTGGTGTGATCGGCAACGGATGGATTACACGATTTTTGGCAAACGGCTACCACGTAACGGCATCAGATCCTGACGCGGCGGCGGAAGCCCGCACCCGTGATGCAGTCAAGCGCGCATGGCCCGCCATGGAACAAATGGGTCTCGCTGAAGGCGCTTCTCAGGATAATCTATTTTTTGAGCAAGATGTGGAAAAAGCATTGAGTCAGGCAGATTTTGTTCAGGAGAATGTTCCGGAGCGGGAAGAATTGAAACGAAATGTTATTGCAACTATTGATAAGTATGCCCCCGAGGAAGCGGTTATTGCATCAAGCACATCCGGTATATTGCCGAGCAAGCTGCAGGCAGATTGTGAGAACCATCCGGATCGTGTGATAGTGGCTCACCCGTTTAATCCGGTTTATCTGATGCCGCTTGTTGAACTTGTGGGTGGTGATAAAACAGAATCACGTTATATCGAGAAAGCGAGGGCATTTTACGATGGAATGGAAATGAAGCCACTCGTTGTGCGTCAGGAAATTGAAGGGCATATTGCCGACCGTCTAATGGAGGCAATTTGGCGTGAATCCCTGCACATCGTTAATGATGGAGTTGCCACAACGGACGAAGTGGATGCATCGATCATTTACGGCCCGGGACTTCGCTGGGCACTGATGGGGCCATTCATGACATTGCATATGGGCGGTGGCAAACAAGGCATGCGCCATTTGCTGGAACAGTTCGGTCCTGCATTGAAACTGCCTTGGACGAAACTGGAAGCACCTGAATTAACGGACGAATTGACCGAAAAAGTTGTCACTGGAACAGAGGATCAGACCGGCGACGTTGAGATGGAAAAACTGGAAGACCGCCGTGACCAGTTCCTGATCGAGCTGCAGCAGCTATTGGAAAAATACTGGCCCGGTGCAAAGCTGTCCGGTGGATTGTAATACAGACTATAACCTAATGGGGGTGTTCTCAAAATGGGTGAACCAAAAATAATCATTCAGCACAAGGTACCTGAGGAATGGATTGATTATAATGGTCATATGAATGATGCTGAATATGTACGTGCGTTCAGCTGGGGTGTCGATCGTTTTATGAAATTAGTTGGCATTACCGATGATTTTCGTGAGCAGTATGCGTATACAATTTTCACAATGGAAAATCATGTTTGCTATCTGGATGAAATGAAACGTGGCGAACCATTTGAAGTCCATATGCAAATGATCGATTATGATGTCAAACGTGCCCATGTATTCTATAAACTGTTCGGTGAAAATGGCAAACGTGCAGCCACAAGTGAACAGATGCTGATGGGAATTGACCAGACAGCCGGCAAGGCAGCTCCGTTCCCGGAAGAAATTTTTGAACAGGTGAAGGATCTAGCCAGCCGGCACACACCGGATGAAAAACCGAAAGAAGCCGGTCGTGTTATTGGAATTAGACGGAAAAAATGAGCATTAAAAAGAGGTTTCCTTTTATATTGGGAAACCTCGATGTTTACATATGGCATTTTTCCTTTAGCGAATCTTTAGTATTGATAGTGAAACGATAAACTACTGCAAACATACGATTCTATAGAACTATCGCTGTTTACTTTTCGGATCAAAGGCATCACGCATGCCGTCTCCTATGAAGTTGATGGCAAGAACAGTAACGAAAATGGCTAAACCAGGCGGAATCCATGCTTCCGGGTGCTCACGGAGAATCCTGACATTCATGGCTTCTGAAATCATATTTCCCCATGTCGGCGTTGGCTGTGGGATACCAAAGCCAATAAAACTCAGGCCTGACTCGATAATGATGTAAGTGGCCATCATCAGTGTTGCATTCACAATGATCGGACCGATAGCATTGGGGATAAAGTGTTTAATGATAATTCGGATATCACTGGCTCCGATCGCCCGGGCACCATGAACAAATTCCTGTTCCCGCAGTGACAGGTATGTCCCCCGGATGATCCGGGTCAGGTTCGGCCAGCTCGTCAGCGCTATAATCATAACGAATATTGGAATGGTGATTTCTTCTATAATGGCAATAATTGTGAGCGCCAATACTAAAAATGGCAGCATCAGCATTATGTCAGCCGCGCGCATAATAATACCATCCACTTTACCGCCGTAATAACCTGCGAGTGATCCCAGGAAAACACCAATAACCAGTGTAAAGAACATCGCGCTGAAGCCAACAATTAAGGAAATACGCCCGCCATACAGTAATCGTGAAAAATTATCCTGCCCCTGTCCATTCGTTCCGAGAATATGCTCGTCACTTGGCCCCTGCTCAATCAGCAGCACATTAGTTGCTTCCGGATCCTGGTCTGTAAATACAGGAGCCATTACACAAATGATAATAATAAAAAATATGACAAAAACACTGATGACAGCCATTTTATTTTTCATGAACCGGCGCATTGCCAATTGAAACGGACTTTTACTCTCTTGCTGTTCACTGCCCGGGGTATTTTCAGGCTGTGACGACAGCTGTTCTTCGGGATTGGATTGCATATGATTCACCTCAATCGTAACGGATTCTCGGATCAATAATGCTGTATAAAATATCGGCTATCAAATTGCCTATTAGAATGAGTGTTCCCAGTATGAGAGCAATCGCCATGACTACCGGGAAATCACGATTTGTGACCGAGTTTAAAAACAGTGTACCGATCCCCGGATACTGAAAGACTTGCTCAGTGATGACCGCACCACTTAATAAAACACCAATCTCAAATCCCATTAACGTAATAATTGGAATAAGGGCATTGCGGAGTGTATGTTTGTAGAGAACATTCGTATCACTCATCCCTTTAGCTCTTGCCGTACGGATATAGTCACTGCCAAGGACATCCAGAACTTCCGAACGCATGTAGCGCATATAGGTTGCTGTTCCCGCCAGGCCAAGTGTTATCCCGGGTAAAATCATATGGTGAATCCGGTCCGACAGTTCATTAAAGCCGGATTGGCCTGGTCCGGAAAGTGTCCCTTGTGCCGGGAACCAGCCCAAATGAATGGACAGTAAATAGATGGCAATCAGCCCGAAGAAGAAATTCGGGATAGCCAGGCCGAGAAACCCAAATCCCGTCGCACCATAATCAAACAGTGAATAAGGATGCCGTGCCGAGTATATACCGATAGGAATGCCGACAAGAATGGTTATACCCAGTGAAAAAAGCCCAAGGTAAAGGGTGTTGGCAAACCGTTCTTCAATCAGCTCAGCTACGGAACGGCCGTTATAGACCAGTGAATTTCCGAAGTCTCCCTGTGCTGCAGAACTAATCCAATCCCAATACTGAACAGGTACCGGATCATTCAGTCCCAACGCTTCCCGCTGCTGCTCGTACACTTCCGGATCGACATTCGGATCAGCGAGCTCGTTTCCTGATATGGCATCCCCGGGTGCTGCCATGGCCAGTCCGAATACGATAACGGTTAAGGCAAACAGCATGGGAATAAACACGAGTATACGACGGATAATATATTTGTACACAATCTTTCCCCCCTCCCAGAACTGGATGTTTGTGAGCCCCTAAAGGCGGTATCATGTATTTTTAGTGAATGAAAGAAAGAGCATGCGGCGGAACTCGCACGCTCTTTCACCATAATCATCCAACATTACTCTTCAGATTCAGATACCCACCATAACTCAGGATCATTATTGAACGAATATGGCATCGGTTCAACACCATTCACTCGTTCATTGAACGCATAAATTTTATTTTGTGCATAAAGGAGAAGAGCTGGCAGATCCTCTGAAAACTCAGCCTGCCATTCACTGTATTTTTCCGAACGGTATTCCTGCTCAAATGCCTCCGGTGGCTGCATAGCCTCTGCCATTAACTGCTCAGAATCGTCATTGTTCCAACGGGAGAAGTTGTACGCAGCCTCGGTTCCCCACAATGCGGATGGATCAGGATCACCGCTTCCCAGGCTCCAGCCAAGCAGATAAAGGTCCCAATCTTCGTTGTTGTCCGTCAGGTTTTCCTGGAAAGCTGTCATTTCGGTTGGCTGGCGCAGGTCAATTTGGATACCGACCTGCTCAAGGAAATCAGCTATGATTGGTGCTGAGTCTTCACGAAGCTGATTACCTGTCGGATAGTTCAGGTTCACAACCCATTCCTCGCCATCAGGTGTTTCTCTGTAACCATCATCATTCGTATCCTCATAACCTGCTTCGTCCAGCAGTGCCTCGGCCTGTTCAGGATCATATTCATATTGAGTAGCTGCGTCCTCATCGTATGCCCAGAATTGCTGTGCGATTGGTGCATTAATCATAGATCCGTGACCATGCAACAGATTATCAACAATGGCCTGGCGGTCGATGGCATAGGCCATGGCCTGCCTCACTTGCTGATTGCTCATATCTTCATTTGGAATCCACTCGTCCGGATTAAGTTCCCCGCTTTCGACTTGTGAATCCGGCCGGTGATTCATGATGAATCCCATCAGCTGATAGCCGAAGTCGGTTTGTTCAATGATTTCAACATGATCAAGCGCATCTACTGTTTCAAAATCAGGTGCCGGTACACCACTTGGATCACCGATAAAGTCGATTTCACCATTTTCAAGCAAACCAAGCATGACTGATTGATCGACTACTTGCCAGACAATTTGATCAAGGTATGGTTCACTCTTCCAATAATCAGCATTCTTTTCAAGGATGTATTGTTCACGTTCCAGCATCTCCGTAAATTTAAATGGACCGGTACCAATGACTTCCCCTGCATTTAATGTGGCAGGATGCTCAGTCATCTCATCAATTGGTACATCCCCAAAGATATGTTCTGGAATGATCGGGAAGTTCACATCTTTTAAAATCGTTACGTTCGGCTCGGCAAATTTAAAGGTGACCGTATGATCGTCTTCAGCAACAACCCCTTCAAATTCATCCGTTTCACCATTATTAAATTCTTCGTATCCAAGCAGCCTCACAACATATTCGGTACGGATACCGCCTGCTTCCACATAGCCGGGACTGGACATGGCTTTGTACGTATAGACAACGTCATCTGCTGTGAACGATTCACCGTCGTGCCATGTAACGCCTTCCTCAAGTGTTAATGTGATCTCAGTCTGGTCATCATTAATTTCCCAGTCATTGGCTAAATGTGGTTCAAATTCAAGACTATCATTTTGACTGAGAAGCGATTCATGTGTGAAATCCAGGATATTCGCTTCATAGGCCTCTTCGTAAAAAATCGGGTTAAAGACACCAGCAGGCGCAGTGTCCATAGCACCTGTCAGTGTACCGCCCATTTGCGGCTCATCAGAAGCCGGTTCTTCCTCTTCGGTATCACTGCCTTCTTCAGGTTCTTCTGCATCCCCCTCACTGGCAGAGTCCCCGCTGCAGGCAGCCAGAAACAGTCCAAACGCTAATACAAAAATAAGAAATATGAACCATTTGTTTTTCAATCTCAATGTATTCACCCCTTTTAGTTTTTCAAAAGACGGACACTCAGCTGTTCATTGAACGTCAGACATCACCTCCTGTTTATAATCAACACCCGCTTGTCATGTGTCAGGGCCGTCGTATAGATGGCATGCGACATAATGGCCGTTATGATAATGTTTTAGTTCCGGCCGTTCCACTGAGCATCGTTCGTGTGCGTATGGACATCGTGTTCGGAATGCACATCCGGATGGTGGATTGGCGGGGCTTGGCAAATCTCCCGACAATTTAATCTTCTCACGGCGCCTCCGGACGTTTGTTGATGGTATTGACGACAATAATGCCTGTGTATATGGGTGCAGCGGGTTATCGTAAAGTAAACCTTTAGGTGCAATCTCGGCGATTCGCCCGAGATACATGACAGCTACACGATCACTGATGTGTTTGACAACACTCAAATCATGCGCAATGAACAGATAGGTTAAATTAAACTCATCCTGCAGATCAGCCATTAAGTTCAGAACCTGGGCCTGAATTGAAACATCCAGGGAGGAGACAGGTTCATCACAAATAATAAATTTCGGGTTAAGAGTCAGGGCACGCGCAATACTTATGCGCTGGCGCTGTCCGCCGGAAAATTCATGTGGATATTTCATGCGGTCACTTGCGCGCAATCCAACCCTTTCCAATAATTTAGTACTTTTTTCTTTCCGTTCCGATTTACTTAAAGAAGTTTGCACAAGCAGTGGTTCTTCAACCAGTTCGCCAACACTCATTTTGGAATTCAGGGAAGCAAAAGGATCCTGAAAAACAATTTGCATATTTTTCCTGTAATCCCGGAGTTTTCGGTTACTGAGGTGTGATATATCGTTATTTTCAAATATGATGTCACCTTCAGTTGGCTCAAGCAGCCGGAGAATGACACGTCCCAGTGTTGATTTGCCTGATCCTGATTCACCGACGATGCCAAGTGTCTCTCCCTTGCTAATCGAGAGTGAAACATCATCAACTGCTTTGACATGCCCGACAGTATGTTTAAAGATGCCACCTTTAATCGGAAAGTATTTTTTAATATGTTTAGCTTGGACAAGTACTTCATGATCACTGTTTTCTTTATTTTCAGTTACTTTCTCACGCACCTCTTGCTCTGAAAGACTCATTTTATGTAACCCCCTTATTCATAGAGAAAACAACGGACATGATGATCAGATTCGACTTGACGTAATTCGGGATTCGATTCATAGCAGTGATCCATCACATGCGGGCAGCGGTCTGAAAAGCGGCATCCTTTGGGAAAACTGTGTGCCGGCGGGACAGTGCCTTTTATTGCACCGAGTCTGTCCATCTCTTTATCTATGTCTGGCAGGCTTTCGAGGAGACCGGTTGTATACGGATGTTTCGTATTTTCAAATAACTGCTCCACTGAAGCTTTTTCAACAATCTGACCGCCATACATGACGAGGACGCGATCAGCATATTCGGCAACGACACCTAAATCGTGCGTAATAAGCAGAATGGCCATATCAAGTCTTTCTTTCATTTCTGCCAGTAAATCCAATATTTGAGCCTGAATGGTCACATCCAAAGCTGTTGACGGTTCATCGGCAATGAGTAATTTCGGGTCACACGAAATGGCCATGGCAATCATCGCTCGCTGACGCATTCCACCTGAAAGCTGATGCGGATATTCATCGATGATTTTCTCCGCCCTTGGAAAACCAACAACTTTCAATAGTTCAATGGCTCGCTGGTGTGCTTCTTTTTTGGACAATTTCTTATGCTTTTTTAATGTTTCAGTAATTTGATTGCCAATTGTATAGACAGGATTTAATGCGGTCATTGGCTCCTGGAAAATCATACCAATATCATTTCCGCGGATTTTTGTCATCTGTTTACCGGACTTTTTCAGCAGATTATCATTTTCCAGTGAAATCGTCCCTTCAATAATCTTTCCCGGTTTTTGAATGAGTTGCATAATGGACAGTGAGGTGATGCTTTTACCACTTCCTGATTCCCCGACGATTGCCACGGTTTCGCCCGGAGATACTGTAAAATCAACCCCATCAACGGCTTTGGCAACCATATCATCGTCCAGATAAAAATATGTTTTCAGTCCTTCAACTTCCAGTAACGGTTTTTGCGTCATCCGCCTCACCCCCGATAAAAGATTTTTCAGTCAATTCCCACATTACAAATTATACCATGGTTTGTTTTATTTGCAATACTCTTTTAATTTAAAAATGGGAAATTTTACTTATTTACGGAAAGTTGGGAAATATATTGTTAGTATTATATTCCATTTCACAAGCATTATGCTGGTGATTTGGAAGGGTAGGCTCAAAGTCGCTATCCATATGAAAGGAGGGATTCTGTGTAACAAACAGTAACCTTTGGGGAGGAAGGGATAGCATTCAGTGGAGAAGACCGCTCCACTGAATGAAAGTCTTTTCAATCGGATTGAACATCACTGTCCTGAATCAGCTGCATGCGCTGGTTAAACAGGGTAGGGTAGGATAAATAACCCAGCATGATACTGGTGACGACAGCGGTTGTTAATAGAAGGAAAAGAACGAGCAGCTGGAAAAGTACCGCTTGAACCGGGTCGGCACCGGCGATAATTTGACCGCTCATCATCCCCGGCAGCTGGACGAGTCCGATTGTTTTTTGACTTTCAATCGTTGGAATCGTACTCGCCTGAATGGACGTGATAAGTTGACTGTGAATGGCCTGCTTTGGTGTGCCGCCGAGTGATAAAATGAGCTCGGTTTGGTCCTGATGTGTTTCGATTTCGGACGTGAAGCGGTTGAGGAACAGGATGGCAAGCACCATTGAATTGCCGACGACCATTCCACTGATTGGGATAATATATTGTGCAGTTGGTGGTGTTATGCTCAGTCCGAGCAAAATAGCCTGTGTCAGAACTTCCACAAAAATAAATGTGACGACCAGTTTCCAAATAATCCCCTTAATGCCGGCACCTTTTCTCTGAGCGTTATGTGTAGCAGCCACAATCATGAGCACGACCATCAGTATGATATAGAGCATATTCTCATAATCAAATACAAACTGCAGAACATAACCAACGGCAAGCAGCTGGATGATGGACCGAACCGATGCAATGATTGTATCTTTTTCCAGGCCAAGGTTCAGGGTTTTGGATAAAATGATCGGGATGATGACAAACAGCAGTGAGATAGCTAATGTTAGGAAGCTCATTCGATTTCACCTCTTACAAATTGCTTTACCCTATCATTCTGCGGATTTCTTAAGAAACTGCTTTCACCGGTTTCCACGACTTCCCCGTCCATCATAACCCAGGTATAATCACCGATTGATAATGCCTGCTGCAAATTGTGGGTGATCCATAGAATGGTTGTGCCGTTTTGATTGTTAATTTTGATGATAAGTTCTTCAATATCCTGACGGGAGACACTGTCCAGTGATGATGTGATCTCATCAAGCAGCAGAATATCCGGCCGGTTCACAAGCGTACGGGCGATTGATAACTTTTGTCGTTGACCACCTGATAAGTCTTTCGTTTTCTTTTGTAAAAATGTGTCATCCAGACCGACCATGTTCAACAATTCCTTAGCACGGTCTACCGCCAATTCCGACTCCTGTAATTTCAAGGGAAGCTCCAGGTTTTCCCGGACGCTGCCGCTGATCATTGTTGCTTTTTGCAGAGCAATTCCGACACTCCGGCGTAATTCGACAGGTTCATAATGGTCGATTTGTTTGCCTTTGACGAAAATATTACCTGAATCCGGAGACTGCAGCCCATTGCATAATTTAAACAACGTTGTCTTGCCTGCACCGGAAGGGCCGACTAACGTTGTGATTTTCCCCTCTGGAACACTCCCTGTAATACTTTTCAAAATATGTATATCCTCTGCGGAGTAATTCACATTTTCAAACGTTATGGCACTCGCATCAGCTGTCATCTACCTCACATCCTTCTTTCGCTAAAGCTGTATTCTAAAAGATTGTTGTATTTATGAAAAGAGTCTTCACCTAAGAGGATATTGTTCCCTTATCCATTATAATTATTATCCGTTACATAACCATAACAATTTAGCCTCTACCAAACCAATATTTACCTATTACAATCAGATAACAATTTATTAAACAAGCCAAAAATTCGACAAAAATATAATAGAATTGAAAAGTAGAATGTTTAAGAGCGTAAAGCAGGTGTTATTGTGCAGAAAATTTTATTATTGTTAACAACTATCCTAGCCTTAAATCCACTTTTCACGACTGTCGCCCAGGCTGAATCAGATGATACAGCTCCCTCTATTGTAAGTGAAGCCGCGATTATGATTGATGCTGAGACTGGTAACGTCCTCTATGAAAAGAATGCAGATGCCTCTATGTATCCGGCCAGTTTAACGAAAATCGCTACAGCCATTTATGTTATTGAGACAGCTGACCTTGATGAAACGGCAACGGTCAGTGAGAATGCGAGAAATACCGAGGGGAGCAGGGTTTATCTTGAGGAGGACGAGGAGGTCACGTTGGAGAAGCTTGTTAAAGGATTGCTGATTAATTCCGGAAATGACGCGGGTGTGGCAATTGCTGAACATGTGGGCGGCAGTGTCGAGCAGTTTGCATCTGATCTGAACGAATACTTGCAGCATAAAATCGGCGTACAAAACACGCATTTTGAAAACCCCCATGGTCTTTTTGATTCTGATCATGTAACAACAGCAGAAGATTTAGCCCAAATAACTCAATATGCCATGCAAAATGAAACATTCCGGGAAATCTTCGGGACAGTTGAAATGGATTGGAATGGAAAATCATGGGACACGACGCTTTTGACCCATCACAAGTTAATGCGGGAAATGCCTTATGATGGCGTAACCGGCGGGAAAACAGGCTTTGTTAACCAATCAGGGTATACGCTGGCAACTTCAGCACAAAGAGATGACTTAAATCTGGTCGTCATCACATTAAAGGCCAATATGCAGGAAGAGGCGTATGAGGATACAACGAATCTATTAGACTATGGATTTGACAATTTCGAGCAATCCACGCTTGATGAAGGTACAACTTTTGAGGCCGGCAACCAGGAATATAAATTGCCGCAAACGGTAACATATACACATGATTCGGACGGGGACGTGCGTCAAGAGGTCAGTGATGAAGGCTTACTTAAGCTGATTGATCAAAATGGTAAGGTCATTTCTTCTTTCCAGTTAGAAAATAATGATGAAAATCTTCCAGCGGCATCAGCTGAAAAAGATGTTAAGGAAGACTCAATATTGGACAGCAGCTCGCTAATGATTGTTCTGCCGTTCATCGTGATAATCGTTGGTATTATGGCTTTAGTGTACCGTCGCAAACGGAAACAAAAGCGGGAAAAGCTCTTTATATAAGGCTCTTTATGTAAACTTAACGGGTTCAGTTCAAGGAGAGAACATACAAAATAACATAAAACTCAGGGATACAAATCACAAGCGATTTAGTATCCCCTTTTTTATTGATATAACAGTCTTTATTTCAATTTATACAATGAAACAGCATACCAATTAACATACATAAACAATTGCGATAAAATAAGGAAAAGGCATAAGAAAGGAAGTCATCAATGGTACCCATTTCAATAGAATCGTATGTGAATAAGCATTGCAAGAATAATCCTGGAGAAGAACCAAACCGGTTTAAGAAAAATCTTAAACAAGCAGTTAAGGATAAGAAAAATGGAGCGACCTGTATCAACTGCGGTCAGGAAATATGGGCGATAGGCAGTGCAGTCGCTCATCAAGGATGTTTTTCATGTTTAACGGGTGAGGCGGACTCCTCGGAAGACTATGAGGTAGACGAAGTATGTTGGTCATAGATAAACTCTCTATTGGGATCCACATAGACTATTTCTGAATCCTTGAATACACCATAGCTTTCATCCCTCCTTCTCTCCGTGGTCGTATGCTGGTTAATCTTATTGATTGCGAACAAGATTCGTATGAAAGGTGACCTTGTTTAAACAACGACATTACCAAACGAGACTTTTTAATAAGAGATATTCTTAAATTAACGGGCGCGATTATGAAATAAGGTGATGGGCTATAAGGGGAGGCATATAAAATGGCAGTCCTTATTATTATTCTAATTGCTATTCTGGTTTTAGATCAATTTATCAATCGAAATCTAATAGCGAAATTTAATATAGAGAAATCCGATTTAGGTACAAAATACGTAAATAAACTACATAAATATGGTGAAAAAATACTCTATTGGACCAGTTTTATTGTGATGACCATAGTAATAAATGAATTCTTACATCTCGGAATACTTATTTTTGTTGGTATGACCGCTGTGTTCGCTTTTCGTACCATAATGAAATGGATTTATCAAAAAGAAAGTAAAACATATCTCTTAAGTGCTATAACTTGTGTCTTATCTATTTTAGGATTGGTTACCTATGGGGTAACGGATTACTTTAATTTTATTTAAGCAATACGAAGGGCGCAAATCCGGAATACTGTTAGGTTGGTTTTTTCATTGAAAAGCATTATAGAATTTTTCTCCAGTTTTATACTGATCATTGGCTGTGTGGTCACCATTATCGGGATCGGTATTTTGACATTTTTATTTTTTGCGTCAATTATCTATGGAACCTTTTACAACTTATATTGGCTTTTGGGATTTACAATACTTGGATTTGGATTACTTCTTATTTGCAGCTCAAAGAAGCTTATAAAATTTGCAGATGATCATTCTGTAGAAAAGTACATTGATTAGAGTTCTAAATCTTAAATTAATGGGCGCTTTTCCCTAATAAGGATTAGCGCTATATTGCATCATAGGGCGATTTAACGGAATAACGCTTTGTGAAAATAACAGAGGTCTGAAAGAATTGTTAAGCACTTTAGCTTTATTCATATGAATGAGAGAAGGGTTAATAATTGTTGGAAAGTAGAAAGATAATCATTACAGGTGCGGGTTCTGGCATAGGAAAAGCAATTGTTAAAGAATGCTTACGTCATCAGGCGTCAGTGATTGCATGTGATATTAATGAACAATCGTTAAACGATTTAAAGAAGCAACTAACCAATAGAAACGATGCTTTACATACATATCAACTGGATGTAAGTAATTATAAAGAGGTCTCTAATTTTTTTGAATATATAAAAGCAAATCATTCTGACGTTGAAAGCTTAGTTAATAATGCCGGGATCTATTTGGCGAAAAGTATTCTAGATTATCCAGTCGATGAAATTGATGATGTTTTAGATATAAATGTTAAAGGCTATATTTATTTTTCACAGTTATTCGCAAGGTTAATGTTCAGACAGCAGCGTGAGGGGGTCATTACTAATATAACTTCAGTTTCTGGGATGGAAGGAAGTTCAGATGCCATCTATGGTTCATCGAAAGCCGCAATATTGGGTTTAACCAAAAGCTGTGCAATGAATTTTTCTCCACTAATAAGAGTGAATGCGGTGCTTCCTACGATGGGTTTTAGCAACTGACATGGATGGGGTCGATACCTGATTGGAGAAAAAGAGGAGTTATTTAAATCACCAACTCATAATACACCTGTGAAGCCAGAAAGATGTAGCTGACACCGTAACCTTCTTTATCGGATAAATCAAAGCATTATACAGGAGCAAACATTGATAATATAAAATGGGGGGTATCTCAGTTAGTACTCCATTAAAAGGGCGCTTATCAAGATAGGATAGCACCCTATCATTGCGGAAACGGGCTGATTGTGCCAAGGGGAAGGAGTTAATATTTTTTGATTCTTTTGCTGAAAATTATACGTGTGTATCTGTGTACTTATTATTAGTGCTGGTTTCTTTTTATCATATTTAGAAAAAAATTAAAAGCCAAGAGACTTTCAACTTTTGAATTCAATGTACATAATTCTACTGATTGCGTTTTAGTTATTTTGCGATAAGTGTTCTGATTGCGTTTTTGCCAATTAAAGAATGAAACAAAAAAGTGTCCGTGTATTTCTGTAAACGGACGTTTACGCGAACAAAACATTGCCCGCATTATTGCTCATCGGGCCTTTCTGAAACACTTATGGTCAGAAGAAATAAGAAGCTGACTGTTGTAACGTTACACAGCTGTGTGGTTTTCAATGCTAAAAAAACACTATGCGCGGATGCCAAGATCAGTCGTCAAGGAAAATCATGGAGCGAGCCAGAGGAGTTTTTCGTTGATGAGCAATATGACTAAATCCAGAGTTAATTTGATGATATTAAGAGGGTGGACAACGTAATGTGCTATTAACTCTCGCTGGCATGTGGCCAACAATAAGCTTAAGGTACAATTTCTAAAAAGATGTGGCTGCACAATGGGCGTCCTAAGTTGCCGAAGCCATCAAGTGGAAAGTGCTCGAATATCGCTGGAAAAGCTTATCTTGGCGAGTATGATGATTGGGATGGAATGGAAGCCGAATCATGTCGGTTGGTCAATTATGAGGGCAAAATAGAGGCTTATTTAGTATCTGAGCAAGTCTTGGAAACCAAATCTCCTTATTGGGTTTTTCTGATAAACTATTCCGGATTTGGGCCATATTGTGCTTGCGGAATATAATGCGTGAACAGAATGAGTCTAACAAGTATCTGGGGAAATAAGTTATTAAGGGGTTGCTGTCATTAAAGCACTCTTATACAATATTATTAAACAATATTGGAATCGAGAACTTTCTCAAGTCCTTTTTAATCGTCTTCCTAACAAATCATTTCATGCCAGCTGCATCGTAACAAGCTATTCTAAAAAAAAACAGTAGTACTTGTGTCGCAGTTTATGGATTTTGTGGCAAAAACAAAAACCTTTGGGGTAAACTATCTGCCTGACTTGCCATAGCAAAGCCTCCCTCCTGAATGAGGTTTTAATTAATGTGTTCATCTCCAGCCTTTTAACAGCAGCCAGCGAATGATGCGCCAACAAATCAGCCCCGGCGGCAATCCCTCCGAGCAATAGGAGCCACATGGGTCCAATCAGTTTGTCCGAACAGGGTGAATGTTGGTGAAAAAATTAATCCTACTGTTACGAAATAGGCTGAAAAAATACGAATGGACCAGGCGTATGGCTTACTTCGCCTTCCCCTTCTTTATATGCACCACAATTGCAAAGAGAGAACAACGGATAAAACATCAGCCATCCGTAATTCGTCTGGTTGTAGCTTCCTGAATTCACCCATGAAAAGCTAAAAGGATGATTTCATTAAAGTTCCCGTTATACATGATAATGAATTCTAACGCATAAGTAAAATCCTTTAAATTTATGATTTTAATACTGTCCAAAGCCGGGCAGGGCAATATCCACAGCAGCATTTCAAGTTTATCTCTGTTTTTTGTTTTTTTTTTGCGTGTTTCGTTTACCTTTTACCGTCATTAATGTTGTCTGCTGTAATTGGTTCCGATATCCAGATATTGCTGCGTATCGAGGTTGCCCTATAACCTTTATCATGTATATGTTGATGTGTCATCACATTTTCTCCTTTCACGCTGCCAAACAGGCACTTTTGGAAATATGCCTTCTTTCTAATCATTGGCAAGCTTATTGCGGTCGACCATTCGGGGCGGTTCTTCAAGCCATCCGTTATCGATCGTGATGTTGGCACCGTCCTCGGAATATAACATGATTTCTTCCGTCAGGCGCAAGTAGTGTGTCGCCAAATCTCTGCGGATGTTCGTTGAGATGCTCAACCCATAAAATCCAATCCCAAGTGTAATCATTCCTGTTGTATGAAACATCATTAATTTATCCGAAAAAGGCGCATTGGTTGATTCAGCTGTGACAAATGTGTCGGATCCACTCGGTGCAACGATGTCGTCTTCCCGTAAAACTGAGCTGAATATCTCCACATGTTTATTGGCTATGTCCACGCCTCGCTTGAAATAGTCACGCACCTCTTTTGACTTTGCCACTTGGCTGAAGCCGGTTATTGTTGCGGCACCCAATGCATTTCGCTGAATGTTTTCAAACAGGTTGGCTACCTCAACAGCAAGCAATGGCCGACGCTTACCGAACCAACCTGTCAGGAAGTTTTGTTTTTTGACAAAGTCACGCCTGGTCGGTGTTGGTATCGTTGGCGGTCTGGTATAAATACCTTTTGAAAGGGCAGTCGTGACAGCGCGCTGATGCAATTGATTATAATCGGAAAACCCTTCTGTGAAAAATGCGTAAATATCCGGGCGGGTGGAACCGCTGATGGCCATGGAATAGGATTGCATGCCCAATTGTCCCAGTTGCATAATATGCTGCAGAAAATAATTGTCCGAATAGAGTCTTGGGGCATCGGTATTGACGTCTTCATCCCTAAAGCCATATGGTACAGGGATGCCTTCCGTTTCAAAAATAGCTGTTAATTGATTTATGTGGGATTGCGAAAGGTTGAAAGCTTCTTGAATTATCGGACGGATATCAGCATCTTCCACTTTTGCACGGAAATACATTAACACTTTGTTGCTTAAACTGGTATTCAAATACGCTCCCCATGTTTGTGATATTTCAGCTGAGGTCAATTTCGTATTTGCCGGCATGAATTTTGTCCTCCTTTTCATATGACACAATTTCACGTTTAGTTTGGCAGTAATGAAAAGTCTTATACCGTATAAATCATCAATTTTAGGGAAACCAAAGGGTGAATGACAAAGCAAAATGGGGTAATGGGATGAGACTTGGTTCTTTATTTAAGACGAGACAAAAACATGATGAAAATGCTAACCAAGCGCAGGCGTTTCCAATTCATCTAAAAAAGAACCTGGATAAAAACCTGGCCGTATTAAAACAGATGCTGGAAGAGCCAGGTGATCTGGTCGTTCGAGAGGTATCCCTCGGGCAGTCGAATTTTCGGTGTGCCGTTATCTATATTGACGGCCTGGCAGATAAGCAGCAAATTAATAGTAACCTGATGAAAAATCTCCAGCTGTTTGTGGAAAAAGAAAACCTTCCTAATAGGCCGGGCCCGGTCCTGGATGACATGGAGAAGGAACTCGTTTCGGTTGCTGATGTCAGCAGGGGCGATCATTTGGATGTGATAACCAATCATCTTTTGTATGGCAGTACATTAGTTTATCTGGATGGGATCGATCAAGCTTTAATCGTTAATATAAAAGGCTGGGAAATGCGTGCCATTATGGAACCGGTTTCTGAATCACTGATCCGGGGGCCGCGTGAAGGCTTCACTGAAGATTTGCGAACGAATACGATGCTGATTCGCCGGCAAATACGCGATCCAAATTTAAGATTTAAATCCCATGAAATTGGCAGACGTTCCAAGAAAAAATTAGTCGTTACATATGTTGAGGGGATCGTTCACCCGGATTTGACTCAGGAAATTAATCGGAGACTCGAATCGATCGATTTGGATGATGCACCGGAGTCCGGCTTTGTTGAGGAGTGGATTGAAGACAGTTTTTTATCACCTTTTCCGCAGCTGGTAAATACGGAAAGGCCTGATAAAGTTTCTGCTGCTCTCTTGCAGGGTAAGGTGGGCATTATCCTTGATGGAACCCCTTTTGCTTTGATTGCCCCGCTTACAATCGGGAATGCCATGCAATCTCCTGAAGATTATTACGAACGCTGGATGATTGGATCATTTCTCAGGGCACTGCGCTATCTGGGAGCCTTTCTTGCCATGTTTTTACCTTCATTATATATTGCGCTATTATCGTTTCATCAGGGTATGATTCCGTCTAATCTTGCTTTTTCGATTGCGGCTACACGGGAAGGTGTCCCTTTTCCGGCAGCGGTTGAAGCGGTGATGATGGCGCTGACTATGGAACTGCTCCGTGAGGCCGGGGCAAGGCTGCCGAGGACAATTGGTAATACAATCGGGATTGTAGGGGGATTGGTAATCGGCGAGGCAGCTGTACAGGCTGGGATTGTCAGCCCCATTATGGTCATTGTGGTAGCGGTAACGGCGATTGCCTCATTTTCCATTCCATCGTATAGTATGGCGATAGCATTCCGGCTGCTGCGGTTTGGTTTTATGTTAGCAGCTGCCATATTGGGCTTTATGGGATCATTCTTGTTTATATTATGATCAATATTCATATCGTGAATTTAAAGAGCATTGGGATACCTTACTCGACACCATATTCCCCGAGCTTTTTCCGGGACTGGAAAGATCTCGTTTTACGGGCGCCCATTACGATGCGCACGAGAAGACCATCTTATTTGAAATCAATTGATGACGAATCCACGAATAAAGGGGACACATAGGTCATGGAGCGGTTTGAGTATGCCGATAATATCATAGGTGACAGAGAAATTATGATTGCTGTCCCTTCGATAGTCATTGGAGTTGGTGTGTTATCAATGCCGAGGTATATAGCCAATCCGACAATCGCTGTGGATGGTCTTATGACAATAATCGCCGGTGGGGTCCTTGTGCTCCTCTTGACATGGCTGGTGGCAAAACTGGCCTCACAATTTCCCCGGCAAAATTTTATTGATTATGCAACGTTGATAACGTCCAGGCCGCTTGGAATTATGTTCACATTTCTATTAGCCGTTCAGGGGCTTATGCTGGCAGCTTATGAGACACGTGTCATCGCTGATGTTGCAACACAGTATTTGTTTGATCAGACACCATATGGAGTAGTGGGTCTGTCTTTTTTATTGGTTGTTGTCTATGCTGTCTCCGGAACGCGGGCGGGGCTGTTTCGGCTGAATATGATGTTCTTTCCGATTATTTTAGTCATTTCAATTCTTGTAATGTTGTTAACGACCGGACTGTTTGAGGCGGGAAATTTGCTTCCTGTTTTTAAAACGGATGTGAGCGGGCATTGGGAAGCGCTTAAACAAAGCATTTTTTCTTTCCTGGGGATTGGTATTTTGTTATTTTATACCGCGCTGGTCAGGAAACCGGAAAACGTGCCCAGGAAAGCTTGCATTGGCATGTCGATTGCGGTTTTCTTGTATTGTTTAATCTACATCACGTGTATTGCGGTATTTGGAAATCTGGTTGCCGGTAACCTGATGTACCCTACTGTTGAGTTAGCCAAGGATGTCCAAATTCCGGGTGGGTTTTTTGAACGGTTTGAATCACTGTTTTTTGTCATTTGGATTATGGCTATTTTTAATACAACGGCAATGGCATTTGATGTTACCGTGTTCGCATTAAATTCCATTTTCCGGAAAAACCGGAAAATGCAGCTGATTTTCCTGCTGGCTCCGATAATATATGTCATCGGTATGACCCCGAAAGATACGCCGGGAGTTACAGCGTTCGGCACATTCGTCAGTTACTATGGAATGGCTGTGACAACTGTTATTACAGTATTACTGTTCATTGTTGCAAGGTTGAGAGGTGTGAAAAGCCAATGATGAAGCGGAAAGGGCTGCACTTAGTCGCTTATATGCTGATTATCGTTGTATTATCCGGCTGCTGGGATCGTGTGGAAATTGAAGATCGGGGTTTTATCATCGGCTCTGCTATTGATTCGCCGGAAGACAGCGGTGCGGATGAAAATGCGGTCACCATGACGAATCAGTTTGTCGTACCATCCGGGTTGGGTGGGCCGAGTCAAGGCAGCCCTGATAAGCAAGCTTTTGCCAATATAACAGCCAGAGGTAAAAGTCTGTTCGCTATTCAACGGGAAATGGCAACACTATCGAGCCGCTCGCCTTTTTTCCCGCACCTTCAGACGATCGCAGTGTCAAGTGAGCTGGCACAGCAGGGAAATCTGTTTTCCGATGTGATGGATCTTTTTCTCCGCGATCACGAAATGCGGCGGGAAGTGGATGTTGTTATAGTTGATGGCAAGGCAAAAGACATATTGGATATACAGCCTGAAAATGAACAATTGCCTGTCATGCATATTCAATCAATTATGGAAAACAGTTATAAAAATGCAGGGACCCTCCAACCGTTAAGAATTGGCGAGCTTCATGAACATTTGTTGAATAACAGCAGCTATGTTATTCCGAGAATGGTTAAAAGTGGTGACGCATTGGATTATGAGGGGATAGGTGTTTTTCACGGCAACAGTAATCGAATGGTTGGCACCCTTAATCAACAGGAAACGAGAGGTTATATTCTTATAACTGGTGAGAAAGATGGTGGAAAAGTGGAGGTGGAAATGGATGATGAGACGGTAACGCTGGAGATCATGAATATTAGCAGTTCGATGACGATAACGAATAAATCAAAGGCGAATATCGGTGTTGACGTCAATACTGATGTCGAAGCATTAGTTGCGGAAACATTTGGTCAAGGAAGGTTGACGTCAAAGGAAAAATTGAAAGACCTCGAGCAAAAGGCCGAGGCAAAAATGGAAAGCCTTATGAAGCAGGCAATCGATAAAGTGCAAGGGGAATTAAAGACTGATGTATTAGGAGTGAATCATGTTTTGAATCAGTATCATTATGATTTTTGGAAGGGGATCGAGGAAGATTGGGATCACGGTCAAAACTATTTTGCGGATGCCAGTATCGATGTAAGTGCATCTGTTAATATTCAATCCTCGGGCTCTGTCGATCAGACGAAAAATTAAAGGGTTGTGTTGCTATGTGGGATGATTTACTGGAGAGATTACCTGAGATATGGGTGCTGATGGGTGCAGGTATCGTTTTTGCTGTACCTTTTACGATTTATAAAGTAAATCAAAAACTGCATAAACTCGGGGATCCTCCCTGGAAGAAACGTGATAACCAGCCATGATACATCCAAGCATATTAGAAGGCTGTTTTCTCAAAGATTATTTTTTGACACAAAATCCATAAACTGTGACACAAAGGGATAATGGTTGAGTGGAATGACACCGCTCCGGAAATACACTTCGCTTTCCGCGGGCGGCTGGTGAGCCTCCTCGTGCTCGTCGTGTTGCAAGTGTGTTCGGTGAAGCAGCACTCCTCGCAGAAAAAAACTCGCTGACGCGCTGCGGGGTCTCACCTATGCCTATCCTCCCGCTGGAGTCTCCGCGTATTTCCTCCGCTGTTTTGTTCTTTATAATTATATTTATTGTGTAATGAAAACTCTCTTGTGGTTGTTGATTGGAGTGGAGGGCAGGAGACTCCTGCGGGAAAGCGGGCAGCTAGACCTGAGCAGGAAGCGGTTTTCTTCCGAGGAGGCTGAAGCGTTGCCCTAAGGTGCGCGACTGCCCGAAACGGAAATCAACAAAGCACTTACGTCGAAGTTTATCTCAACTACGAGGTTAAAACCCACAAAGTTTAAGAAAGAGCCTATCAGAAAATCGGAAACAGTTGGATAACATGATACAATAGGCAGTAACAGATGATCAGGAGGAATAGAATGGAGCTGCGAACATATTTGAAATTAGATGCAACCGATATAGCCGAATTGATACAAATGAACGAATTGACTCCGGTTGAATTTTTGGAGATGGCCTTTCAGCGTATGAATGAGATCAATCCCGTGCTGAATGCCGTTGTTCATGATCGTAAAAGCCGAGCAATGGCGGATGCAGAAAACATAAATGCCGACCAGCCTTTTGCAGGGGTGCCGATGTTACTGAAAAACCTTTCCCAGTCACTTGAAGGTGAACGGCTGACATCTTCCTCAAAATTAATGAAAGAGGCAGTCAGTTACCACGATTCAAACTTAGTCAGCAAATTGCGAGCTGCCGGGTTTTCATTTATGGGGCATACGAACACGCCGGAATTTGGTCTGAAAAATATTACGGAACCTGAAGTTTATGGGCCCACCCGCAATCCTTGGAATACAAACTATTCGCCGGGAGGGTCCAGTGGCGGGGCTGCTGCGGCTATTGCTTCCGGTATTGTCCCGGCAGCAGGTGCGAGTGATGGCGGAGGGTCGATCCGGATACCAGCCTCATTTACCGGGTTGTTCGGCCTCAAACCGACACGCGGACGTACACCGGTCGGTCCCGGTGCCGGTCGCCAGTGGCAAGGAGCCTCGATTGATTTTGCCTTAAGCCGGAGTGTCCGTGACAGTGCAGCACTGCTCGATATCCTGCAAGTCGTTCAGCCAGAGGCGGCATTTCAAACACCGCCATTTTCAGGTCAGTATAAAGAGGATATGGCTCTGCCATTCGAGAAGCCGCTCAGGATTGCCTATACAACCCAGTCACCGGTCGCAACACCTGTTTCAGATGATGCGCGTGAAGCAGTTGCTAAAACTGTGCGCTGGCTGGAAAATGCCGGGCATATCGTCGAGGAAAAAGATAATGATGTGGATGGTATTCAGTTAATGCAAGATTACTATATGATGAACAGTGGAGAAATTTCGTCGGTCACAGCCAAGCTGGAACAATCGCTTGACAGGAAGCTCACACCTGATGATGTGGAACTTGAAACATGGCTGCTGCATGAAGCGGGAAAATCTGTTTCTGGCGCTGACTTTTCAGCAAGTCTGGCGTCATGGGATGTGGCAACGGCAAAAATGGAGGCCTTGCACCGGACATATGACTTTTTCATAACACCGGCAACAGCGTTTACCGCACCTGAAGTGGGCGAGTTGACCTATTCCCGGGAAGAGCAGGAAGCATGGCGCAGAAAAATGGAAAAGGCTGATAAGTCAGAGCAGCAGGCGATTATTTGGGATGTCTTTTTGCCAAGCCTCACCTATACACCATTTACACAGCTCGCCAATCTGACCGGCCAGCCGGCTATGTCTATGCCGGTACATCTTTCAGGTGAAGGTATGCCGTTGGGTGTACAAGTGATGGCATCCAAAGGAAAAGAGGATATGCTGTTGAAGCTGGCCTATCAGGTGGAACAATCCGACATCTGGAACGGCATGAAGGGCAACCCGATGCTGAATGTTTAAAATGAGAATACACAGCCTATAATAGATTAATAGAATGAAGACAAGTGGAAAAATTTCGCTTTCACTTCATATCCATCTTTGCATTTAATAATAACCATTATGATAGCTAATATACCTTATAAATGATATACTAAATGTATGAAGAAAAAGAATCTTATCCATGCAAGAACCTGTGTCTATAATATGAATTATCACCTTGTTTGGTCCGTGAAATATCGTCGAAAAATTCTAAACGAGGCTATCGAAAAAAGACTCAAAGAAATTTTCCGGGATATAGCGGAAGAAAAAGGTTTTATCGTCCATATGATAGAAGTGGATGAGTTTGACCATATTCATGCCTTTGTGTCCGCTCATCCAAAAGTAGCTCCTTCCTATATGGTGAAAATGCTAAAAGGGATTTCTGCCCCTAAACTATTTTTGGAATTTCCTCATATAAAGCAGTATCTGTGGAAAGGACGGCTTTGGAACAGTAGCTTTTATATTGAAACGGCTGGCTCTATTTCGGAAGATGCTATCCAAAAATATATTGCGAATCAATCCAAAAGGAGGTAGAGATGATAATGAAAAAAAACGTATAAGTTTAAACTGAACCGAACCAGAACAAGAAGCCAGCATGAAACTGGGTATTAATGATGTGCCGTCAGTTATATACGCCATGCTTGAGCAGCGAATCTTTGTATAAAACACGTGGTGTCGCCATTCATTATTATGGTCAAAAAAAGGAACTTCCCCTATTAAAGCAGGAGGTCCCTGAATACAAGCAGATACAATCTCAAGTGTTGCAGGATGTTGCCGGGCTTCTTGACAAAGCATTCCAGGCCTTTTTTCGACGACTGAAGGCTAAACAGAAAGCAGGATTTCCGAGATTCCAGGGTGACAATCGCTATCATAGTTTTACCTATCCTCAAAGTGGCTTCGCTCTAAACGGGAAATGCCTCAAGCTGTCCAAAATCGGCAATGTTCGCATTAAGTGTCATCGACAAATCGAGGGGACGATTAAAACTTGTACCATTCGCCGTCAAAACAACAAATGGTATGCGTGTTTTTCCTGTGAGATTGATGTGGAACCGGCCCCATCAACAGGCGGAGAAATCGGCATTGACCTGGGTATTCTGAATCTGGCAACCGCCTCGAACGGCGATTTATACGACAACCACCGTTTTTTAAAACAATCCGAGAAAAAAATTCGTTATTGGAACAAAATCCTGTCACGACGAAAGAAAGGGTCCCGTCGATGGCACAAGGCAAAGCAACAACTGGCAAAAGCTTATGAACAGCTGACAAATCGCCGTCATGACCGAGCACACAAAGTAAGCCGACAACTGGCAGATCAATACGACCTCATTGCATTTGAAGATCTCAACATTCAAGACATGGTTAAACATAAGACGCTGTCAAAATGGATACTGGATGCTTCGTGGCGTTCACTTGTTGTGTATACGACTTACAAAGCGGAAGAGGCTGGTAAGTGTGTCATTCAAGTGAATCCACAAAATACAAGCTAGGAATGTTCCAACTGCCGCCAAATGGTTCGCAAAACATTGGATGAACGTACACATTGTTGTCCAAACTGCGGTTATACGGCAAATCGGGATGTGAATGCGGCCCGAAACATTTTAAGCAGGGCAAAAGGGAAACTGGAAACGGCTTCTTAATTTTAGAACATATAGGCACGGAACAGGCCTTCGTGGAGAGGTGGGTTGCCGTCTCTGTGAAACGAGAAGCTCGCCATTTTAATGGCGATGTAGTTCACTATAGTTAAAATGTAATAGTTCCAAGCTGGGAGGCGTTAACCGGATGATGCAGGATACTGCTGCCTATAATGAAAAGATTGAAAAAGTTTTAGATAATATAAATGAAGTCATGATCGGGAAAGAGGAAGAAACGGTACTAAGCCTTGTTGCCCTTTTAGCGGAAGGACACGTTTTATTGGAAGATGTACCCGGTGTCGGCAAAACAATGCTTGTCAGGGCACTGGCCAAATCCTTGAATTGTGATTTCAGACGGATTCAGTTCACACCCGATTTATTGCCGGCAGATGTAACGGGTGTCTCGATTTACAACCCAAAAGAGCTGGCGTTCGAGTTCCGTTCAGGCCCCATTCTCGGTAATATTGTGCTTGCAGATGAAATCAATCGTACATCACCAAAAACGCAATCGGCATTACTTGAAGGGATGGAAGAAAATAACGTGACAGTGGATGGTAACACGATTCCGTTAAAAGAGCCATTCTTTGTGATGGCAACACAAAATCCGATCGAGTATGAAGGGACATACCCGTTGCCCGAGGCACAGCTTGACCGGTTTATTTTAAAAATGAAACTGGGTTATCCCTCGGCTGAGCAGGAAATGCAAATGCTTGAACGCACATCCAAACACCATCCGATTGACAGTATTTCGGCTGTGATGGATCGAGATGAATTAATAGCTGTACAGGAAGAAATCAAAGACGTTTATATCGATAAGAACGTTCAAGCGTACATTATTAATCTAGTGACCGGAACACGGGAGAATCGAGCCGTCTATCTGGGTGTGAGCCCGCGTGGTTCGATTGCCCTTATGAAAGCTTCAAAGGCATATGCATACATGCACGGACGTGATTATGTTTTGCCGGATGACGTTAAATATTTGGCACCATTCATATTAGCTCACCGTATCATTTTGAATGCCGAGGCAAAATATGATGGGTTGACCAGTGATTCGGTAATTGAAAATATCGTTCAGATGACTCCTGTTCCGATTCGAAAGGAATTTAATTCATGAACGGCACCATTCGATTCATAGGCAAATTGAGTTTCGTGGTCTTTCTATTATTGGTGCTATTTTCGTTTGCGATGTTTCAGGGCGGGTTTGTTAGCTGGTTTCTGTTTTTTGCTGCTATGCCGATTTTTCTGTACCATATCGGGTTGCTGCTCTACCCGATTAAAAACTGGCACGTGACACGGAGCCTTTCCCGCCATGTCACCAGAGCAGGTGATTCTATTCAGGTGAATCTGCGCATAAAACGATCCTTTCCGTTCCCATTATACTATTGTATTTGTGAAGAGCTTTTTCCGGAGACGCTGCAGAAAATGGATAATTACAACGAGCGGTACCGCTATCTGAGCCAACCGGAGAAACTGCGGATCACCCGCAGGATTAAAAAAATTGTTTTTCCAGGGTTCCGCCGTGTCATCGAGCTGCCGTATTCCATTGAACAAATACCGCGCGGTGAACATCAGCTGCAGGCAGTACGGATCAAGACCGGGGATGTGTTCGGGCTCGTGACCAAAGAGCATATTTTTCATGTTAAGGACCAGATTGCTGCCTTTCCAAATGAACGCCCTGTTACGATTGGTGAACGCATTAACAGCTATGACCAAGGAGCGGCTTCTTCACAGGCATTGAATTTAAAGAATACGCATGTTGCGACCGGAATCCGTGAGTATACACCGGGCGATAAATTTTCCTGGATTGACTGGAAGCAGACTGCCAGGAAGAATACTGTTATCACAAAAGAATTCGAACAGGAAAAAAGCGTGGATACGTTAGTTATATTGGACGCTTGTTATTATCAGGGTATCAATGAGCTGGCATTTGAAACGGGAATTGAACTGACGCTATCCCTGCTGGCGTCAATCCAAAAACAGACCTCTCAGGCAAGTTTTTTATCCATCGGGGAAAATACCGTTCATTTGCCATTGGTTCATGATCCGACTAAGAAAGATTGGATCAAACGGCACCTGACCAAAATTCAGCCCGGCGGAACCGTCCCTTTTCCCGTGAAATTGCGCGAGGAAATGATGCAAGTCACACCAGGTGCCAATACGATTTTAGTCAAAACACATTTGGAAAATGAGTTTCCGGATGTTGTCAGACAGATTCGTCAGCGCACGAAGAAATTTGTTGTTATCTTCATACAGGCTTCAACACGGATATCCGGACATGAGCAGACTTTGATCCGGCAACTCCGCGGTGAAGGTATTGCAGTCAATGTGCTTACTGAAAATGAACTCGCCAGGAAAATGATTGAGGTGACGATTGTATGAGCAGAGATACGCCAATTCTATACACCTCACTTTTATATGTTTGTGCATTTATTTTATTTTTGGAGTGGTTGTATCCGGTTAACCAAATTGGTGAAGTAACCAATATGGTGGTTTTTATTTTATATACACTGTTTTGTTTCCTGATTTCGCTCCTTGGGGTGAAATGGTGGCTTTCCATACCTTTAAAGGGATTCGGACTCTTATTTATTATTGACAGTTTGTTTATCACACCGCCACTATTAAGCGGTATGTGGTTTGAGCAGCTGCTGGTGGAAATCGGATTTAACCTCAATGCGCTGTTCGCTCAGCAGTGGCATGAATTAACGCCATTATTCCGCAGCGTGCTATTTTTGCTTTTGATTTGGATGTTAAGCTACTTGCTTTATTATTGGTTTATTGTCATGAAACGCATTTTTATTTTTGTGTTGCTGACATTTGTTTATTTGAGTCTATTGGATACATTTACCGTCTATGATGCGGGGGCTGCCATTGTTCGTACGTTTATAGTATCGTTTGCAGCTCTGGGCATGTCGAATTTTTTCAAGGAAATTGGCCGGGAGTCGATCCGATTTTCATGGGTGAAAAAAGCTCCATTATGGGCAGTTCCACTCGCAGCAGTTGTGTTATGTTCGACATTGATCGGCTACGCTGCACCGAAGTTTGACCCGCAATGGCCTGATCCGGTTCCATTTATTCAAAGTGCTGCGGAAAACGCCGGTGGTCCGGGTGCTGGATCGGGTATACAAAAAGTCGGATATGGTGAGGATGACAGCAGGCTGGGCGGATCGTTCGTCCAGGATTACACACCGGTTTTTCAGGCGGCAGCGCAAGATGAGCACTACTGGCGTGTGGAAACAAAGGATGTGTATACCGGCAAGGGCTGGGAAAAGTCCGGTGATCCGGCGTTTGAAGTACAGCGCGGGAATAGTATCGAGTTAGAAACATTCTCAGATAATGTGGAAACAGAAGCGTATCGGACCATGCTGGATTTTCAGGATGACAGTCATATGGAAAAGCTGGTCTATCCGTATGGTATTTCGCAAGTGGAAACGGCGCATCCGGTTGATTTTTTATTGGATCACCAATTTGGGGAGATCAGGGCAGAGCGTGAGGAAGATGGACCGAGCCTTGATCAATATACCATCACGTATGAAACCCCGTCATTTGATATAGATGCGCTGCGTGACACCAATCCCGGTGATACCCCGGAAATGATTCAGGACAGGTTCACACAGCTACCGGATTCTCTGCCTGAGCGGGTTCACGATCTGGCAGAGGAGGTAACGGAAGGTGATGAGAACCGTTATGATAAGGCAACTTCCATTGAATCTTATTTTGGTAGAAGTGGTTTTACGTACCAGATTAGTGATGTGCCTGTTCCTGACGAGGACCAGGATTATGTGGATCAGTTTTTGTTTGAAACGCAAGCAGGCTACTGTGATAATTACTCCACTGCGATGGTTGTCATGCTGCGGTCGCTGGACATACCGGCACGCTGGGCAAAAGGGTTTACCGGTGGTGACGTTGTGCAAAATGGTGATACGACTGAAGAATATGATATTTATGAAGTCACGAATGCGAATGCCCATTCATGGGTGGAAGTTTTTTTTCCGGGGTCGGGCTGGGTCCCGTTCGAGCCGACACAAGGCTTTTCCAATTTGACAGACTTCCATATGAGTTTGGATGAATCAGAACAGAGTGATGAAGAGGAATCTCCGGAAATGGAAACACCTGAAGACCAGCAGGAAGAGATGCCTGAGGAAGAAGAAGCAACAACGGCTGCAGCGCAAGACGATAATGATTCAGGCAATTTTGCCATCAACTGGTGGTATGTGCTGATTGGCGTGGTGATGGCTGCGCTGATTGGATTTATTATCTACCGAACCAGATTTCGCTGGCGAACGGCTTATTTATTCCGGAAGCTTGAGCTCCGACATGATGGCAAAACTTTCCAGGATGCCTATCATTGTCTTCTGGATTTGCTTGCGCACAGGGGCTTCCCTAAAAAGCCCGATCAGACATTGCGGGAGTTTGCCAATCGGATTGATTCCCGTTATGGCACAGATACGATGAATAAATTAACCCGGCATTATGAACGGATGCTTTATAAAAATGAAGTGGACAATCAGGAGACAGTCAGATTAAGCCAATCATGGAAAAATTTAATGAAGCAAATCATGACTTGACTCAGGTCCTGATTGATTAGTAGAATAGTTTCGTATTAATGATATAAATAGACGCCATTCATATATCCTCGAAAATAGGGTTCGAAAGTTTCTACCGGGGTACCGTAAATACCTTGACTATGAAGGCGGAATTCAATGGGTTGCGTGTATTTTTAACCTGGATTTCTGCCTTCGTACAGCTTTTTGCTGCATGCGGGCAGGAGTTCAGGTTATTTTAATGGATTTCGCGCGGGCGGAGCGTCCTTTTCGCGCGACGATGGCCAATTTCGTGCAGCAATCCGGAATTTCGCGCGACGATGGCCCGATTTCGCGCAGTACCATCGAAATTTCGCGCGGCGATGCCCTAATTTTGCGCAACAACAGCAAAATTCCGCGCGGGTCCAATAACCTGTAAAATGAATGGCATATGCAGCGTATCAGAGTTTATAATGTTTTTGCCCTTTGGCACAATATAAATAGCACGGGTAAGGAGCGAAATAAATGGAACAGAATGAAATGATTTTAGTATTGGATTTTGGGAGCCAGTATAACCAGCTGATCACCAGACGTATCAGGGAGCATGGTGTTTACAGCGAATTGCGTTCCCATCAAGTAACTGCTGAAACCCTCAGACAAATGAATCCAAAAGGTATCATCCTGTCAGGCGGTCCGCATAGTGTTTATGATGAGAACAGTTTTCGCTGCGACCCGGAGATTTTTAAATTGGGTATACCGGTATTGGGCATTTGTTACGGTATGCAGCTGATGGCACTGAACTTTGGCGGTGAGGTTGCCAAAACGGAAAACTGCGAATATGGCAAGGCGAACATAGAGTTGAATCAAAGCCCTGTTTTGTTCGGGGCTTCACCGGATGAGCAAACGGTTTGGATGAGCCATGGGGATAAAGTGATGAAAGCGCCGGATTCTTTTCAGATTGATGCGACAAGCGCTTCAACACCCATTGCAGCTATGAGCAGCCAGGAGCATCAATTGTATGGTGTGCAGTTTCATCCGGAAGTGCGTCATTCGGAATATGGCTGGCAGCTGTTGAAGAACTTTGTGTATGACGTGTGCGGGTGCCGGGGAGATTGGACGATTGAAAATTTTATCGACATGGAAGTTGCCAATATAAGGCAGAAAGTCGGCGATCGGAAAGTATTGTGCGCGCTCAGTGGCGGCGTCGATTCTTCAGTTGTAGCTGCTCTGATCCACAAAGCGATTGGAAAACAGCTGACATGTATTTTCGTTGATCATGGTTTGCTGAGGAAAAATGAAGCGGAAGAGGTCACACAGACATTCGCGGAAGACTTTGACATGAATTTCATTAACATTGATGCGGCTGACCGGTTTTTATCCAAATTAAAAGGAGTGGATGACCCGGAACAGAAGCGAAAAATCATCGGTAATGAATTTATTTATGTCTTTGATGATGAAGCCGATAAATTAAAAGATATTGATTTTCTCGCACAGGGAACACTTTATACGGATGTTATCGAGAGTGGTACGGAAACCGCTCAGACGATCAAGTCCCACCACAATGTCGGCGGGCTTCCGGAAGATATGCAATTTGAACTGATTGAACCGCTGAATGCTCTGTTTAAAGATGAAGTACGGGAGCTTGGCCTGCAGCTTGGTTTGCCGGAAAGTATTGTCTGGCGGCAGCCTTTCCCGGGGCCGGGGCTTGCGATTCGTGTCCTCGGGGAAGTGACAGAGGAAAAACTGGCGATTGTTCGTGAATCGGATGCTATTCTGCGTGAGGAAATTACAGCTGCCGGTTTGGACCGGGATATCTGGCAATATTTCACCGTACTGCCTGATATCCGAAGTGTCGGTGTGATGGGAGATGCGCGGACATATGATTATACAATCGGCATCAGAGCCGTCACATCAGTTGATGGCATGACGTCCGATTGGGCGCGTATCCCATGGGATGTATTGGAAAAAATATCAACACGGATTGTCAATGATGTTGAGCATATCAACCGGGTCGTGTATGATGTCACCAGTAAACCACCGGCAACGATTGAGTGGGAATAACGAACATTAATCCAATGAAAAGTGTTAAATGTTCGATTTTCAGATTGACGATATCGAATTTTTGTAGTAAGCTAAAACTATAATTTTATAGTTGCGTATAGTTTGGGGAATATGGCCCAAGAGTCTCTACCGGACCACCGTAAATGGTCCGACTACGCAGGATTGAGTCATCATGTTGAGTATTGCGCTTCTGATTGCTTTTTCTTGCATTGTCTTGTATAGCACTCTTGCCCCCGGCAGGAGTGTTTTTTAATAAGGTCAGAAAGTATAACATTTCAGATGAAGACTTCAATCTTGAAATCGGCTGGTTCGTCGATTTCTTCCAATCTGACTTCCGGCCTCTGACCTCTGAAAGACGAGGCTGGGCCTGGTTTTTCTTAAACACACATTTCCTTGAAAAAGTTGGGAGGAGAAATATTGAAAAAATACTTTCGCTTTGAAGAATTGGGGACAAATTACAGACGTGAATTCATGGCGGGAATGACAACATTTCTGGCCATGGCCTATATTTTATTTGTCAATCCGTCAACACTGGCACTGGTTGGTGTCGAGGAACTGCCAGAAGGTGTAACACGGATTGATCAGGGTGCGGTCTTTACGGCTACAGCCATTGCAGCTGCCCTCGGTACACTAATCATGGGGGTGCTTGCAAAATATCCGATTGCTCTCGCTCCCGGGATGGGGCTGAATGCATTTTTCTCCTACACGGTTGTATTAGGATTTGGAATCCCATGGGAAACGGCGCTTGCCGGTGTTTTGGCTTCCGGACTCATTTTTATCGTTTTGACATTGACCGGCCTGCGTCAAAAAGTCATTGATGCCATTCCGCCCAATCTGAAATTGGCAGTCGGCGCCGGAATAGGTCTTTACATTGCCTTTATCGGCTTTCAGAATGCCGGAATTATTGTTGGGGATGATGCGACACTTGTGGCACTGGGGGATTTAACCTCACCACCGGTTCTTCTGGCTGTATTTGGTATTGTGGTTTCGGTTATTTTACTAAGCCTGAATATTAAAGGCGGTATCTTTTACGGCATGATTATCACGGCGGTCGCCGGTATGTTAGTTGGGTTGATTGATCCGCCGTCCGGAATTGGCGGGATCGTCGGGGAGGTCCCCAGTGTAGCGCCGACGTTCGGGCAGGCAATTGCCCACTTTGGTGATATCTTTACGATTGAAATGCTTGTTGTTATTTTGACGTTTTTATTTGTTGATTTCTTTGACACCGCCGGAACTCTTGTGGCAGTTGCCAATCAGGCAGGGCTCATGAAAAATAATAAACTGCCGCGCGCTGGCAAAGCACTTTTTGCCGATTCTGCTGCAACAGTTGCCGGCTCAGTTATCGGGACATCAACGACGACATCTTATATCGAATCGACAGCAGGTGTTGGCGCGGGCGGCCGTACCGGGTTTGCGTCTGTTGTGACAGCGGGATTTTTCCTTTTGGCACTGTTTTTCTCGCCGCTGCTGAGCGTGGTGACAGGTGAAGTGACCGCACCGGCGTTGATCATTGTTGGTGTCATGATGTCTTCCTCGTTAAAAGATATCGACTGGGATCAGTTTGAAATTGCTGTACCGGCATTTTTGACGGTTGTTTCGATGCCTCTGGCGTACAGCATTGCAACGGGAATCGCCATTGGGTTTATCTTCTATCCGATTACGATGGTTCTGAAAGGCCGAATCAAAGAGATTCATCCGGTTATGTATGGGCTATTTGTGATATTTATCCTGTATTTTATCTTTTTGAGTTAATTGAGCTAGGGGTTGATCCCCAAGCGGAACCATCCTGGTGGTTCCGCTTTTTAACGTTGGTGTGCCTGATTTCTGATTATATATGTGTGGTACACGGTGAGGAATATGGCTCCTGCAGCTGCAGAGGCGCCTAGCACAGCATATAATGTTCCACCGCCATATGAATCAATCAGCGCGGGTATCAGCAGAAGAGACAAATTATCGAACATGAATCAGCAGAAGACCGGTAAAATCAGCAAAAAGGGAAGAGCAGTCAATGCTGACCTGACATAAAAGAAGGAGCGACTATTACGCCTGCTCCCCCCATATATTCGCTATAAATTCATCACGGCCGGATTCCGCCCGGTCCTGCCGATAATGTTCCTCATTCTTTTTATAGTAATCCTGATGGTACGCTTCAGCCGAATAAAACACCCGTGCCGGCAAAATTTTCGTAACGATCGGACCCTTGAATTTTCCGCTCTCGGCAATCGATTCCCGGGATTTTTCGGCAAGCTCTTTCTGTTCATCATCATGATAAAAAATGGCTGTCCGATATGAATCGCCGCGATCATGAAACTGGCCGCCATCATCCGTTGGGTCAATTTGCCGCCAGTAAATATCCAAAATTTCCTTATATGACATAACATCAGGGTCATAAGTGATTTCGACCGCTTCATAATGGCCTGTTGTACCACTTTTCACGTCCTCATAAGTCGGATTGGCAGTATGGCCGCCAGTGTAGCCTGATAAAACACCGTGGATTCCGTCCCATTGATCGAACGGTTTAACCATACACCAGAAACAGCCCCCGGCAAACGTGGCTTTTTTCAATTTGTCTGTCATGTTTGTTCCTCCAACTGTCGTGGGTTATTCATTTACTATAACATAATTAAAGTTGGATAAGGTAATAGAAATATTTAGTTAATTTTGCGCGTACGTCGCAGCAATTTAACCGCTGTTTATCAAAAAATTTCCGGGGACGTTCATGTCGTTTTTGTTTTTCATTCAATAAAGATACAATAACAATAGGAGGCGTGTTCAATGACTAAACCAATTGTAAATAAAATCCTGACGGGAAAAGTGAAACGTATGGGCAGTCCGGATGCTGAAGACCGGATGGATCGTCCGTGGGAAAGCGGTATTTTCAAAAACGTGGCAGACGGCAAGCGGTGGGTTGGGCCCGAGGGGTTTACCGATGACGAAGTAGCCGATAAGAAAAGTCATGGTGGCCCGGAAAAAGCCCTTTTCGCCTATCCGTCGAAACATTATGCCTATTGGCGTGAGGATCAGCAAATTGAGGATATGGGCACAGGCGCATTTGGAGAAAATCTGGCGATGGCCCATGTCGACGAATCAACGGTTTGCATTGGTGATAGATATCGGTTCGGCGACAGTATCATCCAGGTGTCCCAACCCAGGAGACCATGCTGGAAGCCTGCTCGCCGCTTTCGGGTGATGGATTTAGCCTTAAGGATTCAAAATAGCGGACGAACAGGCTGGTATTATCGTGTGCTGCAGGAAGGTTATGCCAAGGCGGGCATGGAGATGGAGCTAATGGAACGTCCGTATCCTGAATGGACAATTGCCGCCTGTAATGAGGTCATGTATGTGAAAAAACGCGATCTTCAACTGGCTGAGCAACTGGCATCGTGTGAACTGCTTGCGCCTAACTGGAAAAGAACATTGAATAAGCGCCTGCAAGGTAAACAGTCGTCAGACGAGAAACGTGTATATGGACCGAATAAGACTGAAACTTAATCCGTCAATTGGACATTCACTTTACTGCGGCTGTTTTCGTCCGATATGAGTCTGTGCAGATGAATCACCACTAAGCCATTCTGATAGGTTGCATTTATTTTGTCTCGTCGGACGGGGTACGGCAAAGCAATGTTTCGTTCAAAGACACCCTGCAGGATTTCTTCTTTGACGACAGTACCCCCTGTATAGGCAATGTCAATGACGCCTTTCAGTTCAAGTGTTGCGTGATCCACATAAATATCAACTTTATTAAGATCGGTCAATCCGGGAATACTGGCAATACATATCAGCTCATGATCGTATTGGTAAATATTGATTTGTGGAATCGTTGGTTTTATGATATTTTCAAATTCGTTCCAGAAATTATCACCAAAAAATTGATCCATATTTTTTCGCCAGTCAGACATTTGTTGAAAAGGATCCATGCTGATCACACCTCCCATCCGGCAATAGTCTTTAATAATATATGCATTGGCGGTACGTTGGGTGAATATCATGGTTTTACGAAGATAATTGGCTGAATCGGCAGGAGGGACCCTTGTTGCTTAGTAATGCATTTGTGATGGTAGCTATTATATTAATCGTTAATATTGTTTATGTCTCCCTTTCCACCATGCGTATGATCCTGACGTTAAAAGGGCGGCGCTATATGGCGGCGTTTGTCAGTATGTTTGAAGTTATTATGTATGTCCTGGGTCTTGGTCTTGTACTGGATAATTTAAACGAGATCCAGAATATTCTTGCCTATGCAATCGGTTTTGGAATCGGTGTTGTCGTCGGTACGAAAATTGAAGAAAAACTGGCATTAGGCTATATAACCGTCAATGTCATATCATCCAATCCCAATATTGACTTTACCCGGCAGCTGCGGGATAAAGGCTACGGTGTAACAAGCTGGTTTGCTTATGGGATGGAAGGTGACCGGCTTGCCATGCAGATTCTGACCCCGAGAAAATATGAACTGACACTTTATGAGACGATCAAGGCTATTGATCCGAAAGCATTTATTATCTCCTATGAGCCGAAACAGATCCATGGCGGTTTCTGGGTGAAACAAGTGCGGAAAGGCCGGTTATTCAATAATCGCAATAAGGTGAGCGAGGGCGGGACACCGTCAGCCACGCAAAGGTCGATAGCGAGACCAGGGAACAACCGAAAATTGTAAGGAACTTGACATGCTATAATCCAAAAAAAACAACACCTCACTTTTTATGGGGTGTTGTTGGTCAGGTTAAGCGTATTGTGCTATTTTCGAATATTTCTTTTGCCCAATACTCAGGTTGATAGTGACATGTTTCATTTGGGAATTCGGCAATCAGTTTTTGAAAGCCGTATTTTTTGATTAATGCCTTGGCAGCCTGCTCATCAATATTATCCAGGGAAGATTTCACATTTTTAATTAGCAGTGGCATGTTACTCCCCAAATCACTGATGGAGTATATTTAGGTGTGTGAATGAATGATTAAAACCGAATATTAAACATAAATGTAATTTAATTGTTCGATTTTCATTGACCAGTCAACGTAAATCTGCTATGATTTAACTACCAAATAAATACGCTGCCTCATATATTTTCGGGGATATGGCCTGAAAGTTTCTACCCGGCACCGTAAATGCCGGACTATGAGGGAGGATGGGACGTAATCGAAATACGTCTGTTTAATTGCACTGCATGTATTCCGGCGTCGGTTTTTAGCCGGGAATACTGATATGGTCAGGCTAAGTCTATCATCTTCTCTCATAGATATGGAGGAGACGGATAGACTTATTTATTTTAATGAAAAAATAACAGGGTTTAATATTCAGTCATGGAAAGAGGGATAGGATGGCATGCGTTGGCGTTATTATGGGCAGCATCTCGGATTGGGAAACGATGAAACATACATGCAGCACATTGGATGAATTACACATCCCTTATGAAAAAGAAGTGATTTCCGCGCACCGGACACCTGATGATATGTTCACATACGCAAAAGAGGCAAGAAAGAAGGGGCTGAATGTGATTATCGCGGGGGCAGGCGGAGCGGCGCATTTGCCCGGGATGATCGCAGCACAGACGACACTGCCGGTTATCGGGGTGCCGGTTCAGTCAAAAACACTGAACGGACTCGATTCTTTACTTTCAATCGTGCAAATGCCCGGCGGTGTGCCAACTGCAACGGTGGCAATTGGAAGATCAGGTGCAAAAAACGCCGGACTTCTCGCTGCTCAGATAATTGGGGCATTCAACGATGAGGTTACTGATAGATTGGAAGATTACCGTGAAAACATGAAACAATCGGTGAATGAAATGAGGGATGAACTTGCAGACCAATAAGGTAATACTTCCCATGAAAACCATCGGCATTATCGGCGGTGGCCAGCTTGGGCGGATGATGGCTATCGCGGCAAAATATATGGGCTATCAGGTGGCGGTCCTCGACCCGACGCCAAACTGCCCGGCCGCACAGGTTGCTGATTGCCAGATCACGGCAGCTTATGACGATATGGGCGGCATACAGAAACTGACTGACATCAGTGATGTGGTCACATATGAATTTGAAAATGTTGATCTTAATGCAGCTGCTTATATTGAACAAACAGGTAAACTTCCCCAGGGTACATATGCATTGGAAATCACTCAGAACCGGGAAAAAGAAAAGTCGATAATGCGTGAAGCGGATCTGCCTGTACCTGCCAATAAGGTTGTCAGGGACAGTGAAATGTGTAAAAGGACTCTGGAAAATATATCCTTACCGGCCGTGATTAAAACGATTAGAGGGGGATACGATGGCAAAGGTCAGCTCAAGATAAACACGAATGATGACATCAAAGCGGCATGTGAATTTTCCGATCAGCATGACATATGCATTATCGAACAATGGATTCCTTTTGATAAGGAAATATCTGTTGTATTTACGCGCGGACAATCAGGTGAGATTATGTTTTTCCCGATTTCCGAAAACGAGCATAAGGATCATATTTTATATAAAACAACAGTCCCTGCGTCCATTAGTGCCGCGGTACAGCAAAAAGCGCTTGATGCAGCAGGGAAACTTGCCGGAAAAATGAATATCACCGGAACGTTTGCGATTGAAATGTTCGTCAAGGGTGACGCTATTTATCTGAACGAAATGGCGCCAAGGCCGCATAACTCCGGGCATTATACAATTGAGGCTTGCACAATATCGCAATTTGAGCAGCACATCCGGGCCATTTGCGGGCTGCCGCTGATGCCAATCGAACGCTTGCGGCCTGCTGTCATGGTCAATATTCTTGGTAACGATGTGGAAACGGCCTTGAATGTGCTTCCGGACATGCGGCATGGTTTCCTGCACTTATACGGCAAAGAAGCAGTCAAACCTAAACGGAAAATGGGGCATATGACCTTTATCGCGGATACATTGGATGAAGCAAAACAACAACTGGCAGTATACGAGGAGGCAAAGCAATGATTGAACGCTATACCCGGGAAGAGATGGGCGCGATTTGGAGCGAGGAAAACAAATACAATGCATGGCTGGAGGTCGAAATTCTCGCATGTGAAGCATGGCGTGAATTGGGAACTATTCCGGCTGAAGATGTGGAAAAAATTCGCCGGAACGCTTCTTTTGACGTTGAGCGGATTCAGGAAATCGAGCAGGAAACACGCCATGATGTGGTCGCTTTTACCCGCGCGGTTTCCGAAACGCTGGGAGATGAGCGCAAATGGGTCCATTACGGTCTCACGTCCACAGATGTCGTTGACACCGCGCAATCCTATTTGCTGAAGCAGGCGAATGACATTATCCGTAAAGATCTGCACAATTTTATCGATGTCCTGAAAAATAAAGCCATTGAACATAAACATACCGTTATGATGGGGCGCACCCATGGCGTTCATGCCGAGCCGACAACGTTCGGGTTGAAAATGGCGCTCTGGTATGAAGAAATGAAACGCCATCTGGAACGCTTTGAACTCGCGGCAAACAATATCGAGTTTGGTAAACTGTCAGGCGCAGTCGGCACTTATGCGAATATCGACCCGTTCGTTGAGCAGCACGTGTGTAAACAGCTCGGCCTGACACCTGCACCAGTATCGACCCAGACATTACAGCGCGACCGTCATGCTGCCTATATCTCCAGCCTGTCGCTGATCGCAACGTCGATTGAAAAGTTTGCCACTGAAATCCGCGGCCTGCAAAAAACGGAGACACGTGAGGTAGAGGAATTTTTTGCAAAAGGGCAAAAAGGTTCATCAGCCATGCCGCACAAACGCAACCCGATCGGATCGGAAAACATGACCGGCATTGCGCGTGTTCTTAGGGGGCATATGGTGACAGCGTACGAAAATGTCTCACTCTGGCATGAACGGGATATCTCCCATTCATCGGCGGAACGGATTATTTTGCCTGATTCAACAATTGCACTGAACTACATGCTGAACCGTTTTTCCGGTATCGTCCGCAAACTGACCGTATTCCCGGAAAATATGAAACGGAACATTGATAAAACACATGGCGTTATTTTCTCCCAGCGCGTCCTGCTCGCACTTGTTGACAAGGGCATGAGCCGGGAAGAGGCCTATGATCTGGTACAGCCCAAAGCAATGCAGGCATGGGAGAGTGGAACGCATTTTAAAGCGCTGGTGGAGGGAGATGAACAGGTTAATGCAAAGCTGACACAGGATGAGATTGACGATTGTTTTGATTATACGTACCACCTGAAAAATGTGGATGCCATATTCAATCGAATCGGACTTGAGGTGGAATAATGAAGGCAGATTTGTTATACGAGGGCAAAGCAAAACGGGTGTATCAGGCTACGGATAACACAGGGCATCTCGTGCTTGAGTACAAAAATGATGCAACGGCATTTAATGGCGGGAAAAAGGAGATTTTTACTGGAAAAGGCCGTCTGAACAATGAAATATCCGCTTATATTTTTAACGTTTTAAATGAACAAGGCATTCAGACACACTTTGTTGAAAAGCTTTCGGAAAACGAGCAGCTTGTCCACCAGACGGAGGTTATCCCGCTGGAGGTTGTTGTCCGGAACGTGGCTGCGGGCAGCATTACACGACGCCTCGGGATTGGAGCTGATACGCCGTTCAACCCGCCGCTTGTCGAGCTGTTTTATAAAGATGATGATCTGGGGGATCCACTGATCAATGATGAGCACGCTTTATTTCTGAGTGATATCAATAAATCCGAACTGCAGGAGATCAAAACGAAAGCACTGGAAATCAATCAGCAGCTGAGGAAGATTTTCGAAGCAATCAATCTTAAATTGGTTGATTTCAAGCTGGAATTCGGCCGGCTGGCAAGCGGATGCATCGTATTGTCCGATGAAATTTCGCCTGACACGTGCAGACTGTGGGATATAACGACAAATGAAAACCTGGATAAAGATGTTTTCCGTGAGGGGAACGGTGATTTGCTGGAAGTCTATCAAAAACTATTGAATCGACTGGAGGCCAGATCATGAAAAAAGTGACCATTCATATTATGCCGAAAAAGGATGTGCTCGATCCGCAGGGCAAAGCCATTCAGACATCACTCAGCGCGCTGGGATTTTCTGAAGTGGAAGAGGTACAGACAGGGAAGCTGGTTGAGGTGTTCATGAAAGATTCCGAGGATATTAATCAGCGTATCGGCGAAATGTGCGACAAATTATTGGCCAATCCGGTTATGGAAGACTATCACTTTGAAGTGGAGGAGGCTGTGCGTTCATGAAGTTCGCTGTCATCGTGTTCCCCGGTTCGAACTGTGACCGTGATATGTACCATGCCGCGGGAGATGTTCTCGGGATGGAGGCTGATTTAGTCTGGTATGAAACTGGCAATCTCGAAAACTATGATGCAATTCTTTTGCCGGGCGGGTTTTCATACGGTGATTACCTGCGTTCGGGGGCGATCGCATCAGCATCAGGTGTGATGCAGCAAATCAAAGCACATGCTGGTGCGGGCAAGCCGGTACTGGGTGTCTGCAATGGATTTCAAATACTGCTGGAAGCCGGTTTGCTGCCCGGGGCAATGCTCCCCAACAAGCATCTGTCATTCATGTGTCACCATGAAGCGCTTGCTGTTGCCAATCATGAAACACGCTTCACAACAAGCTATGATAAAGGTGAAATTATTCATTTGCCGATTGCCCATGGTGAAGGGAATTATTTCGCTGATGATGAGACCTTGTCTGAGTTGAAAAGGAATAATCAGATTGTTTTCACATACGAGAACAACCCGAACGGATCGGCTGCGAATATCGCCGGCATCATAAATAGACAGGGTAATGTGCTCGGCATGATGCCTCACCCGGAACGCGCCGTGGAAAAATTGCTCGGCAGTAATGATGGCTTCAGGCTGTTTCAGTCATTAATCGAAAATTGGAGGAACGCATATGCCGCTAACTTATAAGATCAGTCCGGAAAGTGTTGAACGGGAAAAACGCTACCTTGAGATGGGGCTGAGTGATGAGGAATATGCGAAGGTGAAAAATATTCTGCAGCGGCGTCCGAATTTTACCGAAACAGGAATCTTTTCGGTCATGTGGTCGGAGCATTGCAGTTACAAAACATCGAAACCGCTCCTGAAAAAATTCCCGGCAGATGGTCCGCGTGTTTTACAGGGTCCCGGAGAAGGCGCCGGGGTCATTGATATTGGTGACGGGCAAGCGGTTGTTTTCAAAGTGGAAAGCCATAATCATCCATCGGCGGTGGAACCATATCAGGGGGCTGCAACAGGTGTCGGTGGCATCATTCGCGATGTGTTTTCAATGGGAGCACGACCGATTGCTTTAATGAACTCACTAAGGTTTGGCAATCTGACAGCCGGCCGGACGAAATATCTGTTTCAGGAAGTCGTTCACGGCATCGCCGGCTATGGAAACTGTGTCGGTGTCCCGACGGTCGGCGGTGAGGTTCAGTTTGATGACAGCTATGAGGAGAATCCCCTCGTTAATGCGATGTGTGTTGGACTGATTGACCATGGGGATATTCAAAAAGGCATTGCTTCCGGTGCTGGCAACACGGTTATCTATGCGGGCGCACCAACTGGCCGTGATGGTATCCATGGGGCCACATTCGCCTCAGATGATTTAAGTGATGAATCTGACGAGGACCGGCCATCTGTCCAGGTGGGTGATCCGTTTATGGAAAAACTGCTGATTGAAGCCTGCCTGGAAGTCATTCAATCTGATGCGCTCGTCGGGATGCAGGATATGGGGGCAGCCGGACTGACGTCATCGGCAAGTGAGATGGCAAGTAAGGCTGGTACAGGAATTGCCATGAATCTTGATTTCGTACCGCAGCGCGAGAAGAATATGAATGCCTATGAATTGATGCTGTCTGAGTCACAGGAGCGGATGCTGCTTGTCGTGAAACAGGGGCGTGAACAGGAAATCATTGATGTTTTTGAAAAATATGGTTTGCAGGCAGTGGCTGTCGGTGAAGTTACCGGGGAAAAATCATTTCTGCTCAAACAGCATGGTGAGATTGTTGCCGATATTCCGGTCGATGCTTTGGCCGAAGAAGCACCGGTTTATCATATGCCGGCTAAAGAAGCGGCATACGTTAAGGCGTTTCAGCAATTGGAAAATAAGGTGCCGCATGTGGCTGATCATGGTGAAAAGCTGAAACAGTTGCTCCAGCAGCCAACAATCGCCAGCAAGGAAAGTGTCTATGATCAGTACGACTCGATGGTGCAAACAAATACCGTGGTGGCACCGGGATCGGATTCGGCTGTTATACGGATTAAGGGAACGGATAAAGCGCTGGCGATCACAACAGATTGTAATTCACGCTACATTTATCTCGATCCCGAAACCGGCGGCAAGATTGCTGTAGCTGAGGCAGCACGGAACATTGTCTCTTCAGGTGCACGGCCGCTTGGTCTGACGGATGGACTGAACTTTGGGAATCCGACCAATCCGGAAGTTTTCTGGCAGATGAAACAAAGTGTTGCAGGCATGAGTGAAGCCGCCTATACCTTGGAAACACCGGTCGTCAGCGGAAATGTCTCACTTTATAACCAATCAAACGGCAGGTCGATTTTTCCGACACCGGTCGTTGGCATGGTCGGCTTGATTGAATCGCTTGACCATTTGACACCGAGCTTTTTTCAGGAGCCGGGAGATCTGATCTATGTGATTGGGGAAACGAAGACTGAATTCGGCGGCAGTGAATTGCAAAATGTCGTGGAAGGGAGATATGAAGGAAAAGCGCCTGCCATTGATTTGCAGGTGGAGGCTGACCGTCAGAACCAGCTGCTCGCGGCAATCCGGAATGGTTTTGTCAAGTCGGCACATGACCTGGCTGAAGGCGGCCTTGGTGTTGCACTTGCCGAAAGTGTTTTTAATGGAAAAGGGCTTGGTTTGGAAGTGAAAATTTCCGGTCATCCGACGACTGCAATGTTCAGTGAATCCCAGTCACGTTTCCTCGTCTCGGTCAAACCGGAACTACAAATACAATTTGAAGCGGCAGTAGCTGATGCCAGTCAGATCGGCAGCGTTACTGATACTGGACAGTTCGTTGTAAGAGCCAATGATGGTGCTTTAATCGACGAAGATGTGCAAATATTGCGAGACTCATGGAAAGGGGCCATTCCATGCTTGCTGAAATGAAAGGCATTAATGAGGAATGTGGCGTTTTCGGAATTTGGGGACATGAAAATGCAGCGGAACTGACATATTACGGCCTTCATTCAATGCAGCACCGCGGTCAGGAAGGTGCCGGCGTTGTGGTCAGCGACGGGGAACAGCTGAAGGCTCATAAAGGACTTGGCCTTGTTAACGATGTTTTTAAACAAGCCGATTTCAGTAAGCTTTCAGGTGCCTCAGCTGTCGGCCATGTCCGCTATTCCACTCAAGGCGAAAACACTCCCGAGAATGTCCAGCCATTGATGTTTAAATCACAGACAGAAGGCATGGCTCTGGCGCACAACGGCAACATCATGAATGCTGAAACACTAAGCGGCGAGCTTGAAGGTCAGGGAAGTATTTTACAGACGTCCTCCGATACAGAAGTGCTCGCACACTTGATTAAACGCAGTGGCATGGGGATTAATGAAACATCCATAACCGACGCGATCAATAAAATTACCGGTGCATATGCGTTTGTCATGTTGACCGAGGATAAAATGTATGCAGCACTGGACCCGAGCGGAATCAGGCCGCTGTCAATCGGCAGGCTCGGTGATGCCTATGTGGTAGCATCCGAAACGTGCGCTTTTGACCAGATCGGCGCAACGTTCGAACGAGAAGTTTTGCCGGGGGAACTTGTGACAATCAATGACGAGGGAATTGCATCAATCCGCTTTGCAATAAGAGGCCAGCGGAAAATGTGTGCGATGGAATACGTGTATTTGTCACGTCCGGACAGTGATGTCAATGAGGTGAATGTTCATGCATCACGCAAACGAATGGGAAAGGAACTGGCAGAAGCGTCGCCGGCTGATGCCGATATGGTCATCGGTGTTCCGGATTCAAGCATTTCAGCAGCCATTGGTTACGCGGAAGCGAGCGGCCTCCCGTATGAAATGGGCATCATCAAAAATCGCTATGTCGGCCGGACGTTTATCCAGCCGTCACAGGAATTGCGTGAACAGGGTGTGAAATTGAAGCTTGCCCCGGTCCGCGGGATTGTTTCCGGAAAAAGGATTGTCATGATTGATGATTCCATTGTTCGTGGCACAACCAGTAAACGGATTGTCCATATGCTGAAAAAGGCAGGTGCGGCGGAAGTCCATGTCCGGATCGCCTCACCGTCGATTCAGCACCCATGCTGCTACGGGATAGATATGTCGACACGGGATGAATTGATTGCAGCCAATCATTCAGTTGATGAAATAGGTGAGATTATTGGAGCAGACAGTGTGGCGTATTTATCAGAAGCAGGGCTGACGAAAGCAATCGTCAAAGATAAAACGATTCATCAGGGTATTTGCATGGCTTGTATGACGGGAAACTATCCAGTGAAGGAAAACGGAGAACAGGAAGCGGTTTATAGAGGCTGAACAGAAACGGGCATCTATCTTATGTAAAACTGTTTTTTGGTTCTAGTTGGTGGCACTCTGATTTATGGACGGCTATCAGTTACATGCAGGAAAAAGAGGTGGGGCAAACAATGGAAAACATATACAAGTCGGCCGGCGTCGACGTTGAAAAAGGGTATGATGCGGTAGAGCGCATGAAAAAGCATATTGAAAGAACTGGCCGCAAAGAAGTACTGGATGATATTGGCGGGTTCGGCGGGTTGTTTGATCTGTCGTCACAAACCTATCAAGAGCCTGTTCTGGTTTCAGGCACAGATGGTGTCGGCACAAAGCTGAAGCTGGCGATTGATTTGGCGAAGCATGATACTGTCGGCATTGACCTGGTTGCGATGTGTGTCAATGATATTGTCGCCCAGGGTGCAAAGCCGCTGTTTTTTCTCGATTATATTGCATGCGGCAAAAATGAACCAGCAATCATTGAGCAAATCGTGGCAGGCATCGCTGACGGCTGCAAGGATGCAGGAGCAGCGCTGATTGGCGGTGAAACAGCGGAAATGCCCGGCATGTACGATGATACAGATTATGACTTAGCCGGTTTCATCGTCGGAATTGCGGAAAAATCCCGGTTAGTAACGGGTGAAAATATTTCAGCCGGCGATGCAGTAATTGGTCTGGCCTCAAGCGGCATTCATTCCAACGGGTATTCACTTGTGCGCAAGCTGATGCAGGATTTGGATTTGGAAAAAACGTATGACGGCCTGGATGGAAAGCTCGGTGACGTTCTGTTAACCCCCACCAGAATTTATGCCAAATCAGTTGGTATGCTTTTTGATGAAGTACCTGTTAAAGGCGTATCGCATATAACCGGCGGAGGGTTTTATGAAAACTTGCCCCGCATGATGCCTGCCGGACTTGGCGTGGAGATTGATTCAACAAGCTGGGAGCGCCCTTCAATATTTCCATTTTTGCAGCGGCTCGGAGATATGGCTGATGAGGAGATGTACGGTATTTTTAATATGGGAATCGGTATGGCACTTGTTGTCGCACAGGATGATGCCGAAGTTGTGCTGGGGATTCTCAGAGAACAAGGCGAAACAGCATCAGTCATTGGCAAAATTGTTTCAAAAGAAGGAGTGCATATAACGTCATGACAAAGGCACGGGCGGCCGTATTCGCATCTGGAGCCGGCAGTAATTTTCAGGCTATCATGGAGGCAGATGATCTGTTATGTGATGTTGTGCTGCTTATTTGCGATAAACCAGGTGCTGCCGTCATTGAAAAAACGGAAAAATTTGGGGTACAGGCGTTTATTTTTAACGCGAAAGAATATGGTTCGAAAACGGATTATGAGCGCGTCCTGCTGGAAAAATTGCGTGAAGCGGGTGTGACGTGGCTCTTTTTGGCCGGTTATATGCGGATTGTCGGTCCGACGCTTTTGAGTGAGTTTCCTGAGCGGATCATTAACATCCATCCGTCATTATTACCCGAATTCCCTGGTTTGGACGCTATTGGCCAGGCATATGAATCCGCAGTCGACCAGACGGGCGTGACCGTTCATTATATCGACGATGGTATCGACACTGGTCCGATTATCGCGCAAGAGGAAGTCCCGGTTTATCCAAATGACACGAAGGAACAGCTGACAGAACGGATTCAGCAAGTTGAGCACAAGCTTTATCCGCGAGTGATCCGGCAAATAATGAGTCGATTTATGCACTGAGTTTACGACAGTGCATAAATCGTGCGACACCAGCATCAAATCGTGCGACATCAGCATCAAATCGTGCGACATCAGCATCAAATCGCGCGACACCAGCATCAAATCGCGCGAGAAGCGGCCAAACTATTGCGGCAACAGCAATAACTCGTTGAGATCTACTCAAACTTAACTTATAAGACGAACCACTACAAAATCTTTAACAAGGAGTTTTTCCATGAAAAAGCAGGCATTAATAAGTGTTTCCGACAAAACGGGCATTACTGATTTTGCCAAAGGACTGGCTGAACAAGGCTATGACATCATTTCTACCGGCGGCACTTTGCGTACAATTCAGGAAGCAGGCATTGAGGCAACGGCTGTGGAAGACGTAACGGGTTTTCCCGAGATGCTCGAAGGACGTGTCAAAACGCTTCACCCGGTGATTCATGCAGGATTGCTGGCCAAACGGGATAATGATGATCATAACCAGCAGCTTTCAGATCGAGATATTAACCCGATTGATGTTGTTGTTGTGAACCTTTACCCATTTAAACAAACGTTTGATCAAACGGATGCCACTGAAGAAGATATCATTGAAAACATTGATATCGGCGGGCCCGCAATGCTAAGGGCAGCTGCAAAAAGTTTCCGTGACGTGATGCCGGTTGTTGATCCGGACGATTATCATGATGTTCTTGAAGCCATCCAACATGATGCGCTTGATATGACCATACGCAAAAAATTAGCTGCAAAGGTTTTCCGCCATACAGCACAATACGATACGCTGATTGCCGGCTATTTTACTGATGAAGCATTTCCTGAAAACTACACCATTACATATGAAAAGGTCCAGACATTAAGATACGGTGAAAATCCGCATCAGAAAGCGGCATTTTACAAAACACCAATTGAATCACCGATGAGTCTTGCATCCGCCAGGCAGCTTCATGGCAAGGCATTATCCTACAACAATATTCAGGACGTGAATGCGGCACTCGGTATCATTGCGGAATATGACAGACCGGCAGCCGTGGCTGTGAAGCATATGAACCCATGCGGCATCGGAATGGCTGAAGATTTGAACAAAGCATTTTCGCGAGTCTATGATGCCGATCCGATTTCGATTTTCGGCGGAATTGTTGCCTGTAATCGGACAATCGATGCAGACACAGCTGAACAATTAAGCGGTATTTTTCTGGAAATCATCATTGCGCCGGGATTTACCGCTGAAGCTTTCACGATTTTAACGAAAAAGAAAAATATCCGGCTGCTTGAATTGAATATGGATGGAGCCAAAATTAACGCTCACAAATTAACAAGCATCAACGGCGGCGTACTTGTCCAAGACAATGACAACAAGGAAATCAGCCGCAATGATCTGACATACCCGACTGAAAAGAAACCAACTGAGGCCGAGCTGGATGATTTATTATTTGCCTGGAAAGCGGTCAAACATGTTAAATCGAATGCCATTGTACTCGCAAGCGACATGCAGACTCTTGGTGTCGGCGCAGGACAGATGAACCGTGTTGGCGCGGCAAAAATAGCGCTGGAACAGGCGGGGGATAAAGCAAAAGGGGCAGCCCTTGCATCGGATGCATTTTTCCCGATGCCTGATACGGTGGAGGAAGCAGCGAGAGCAGGGATTACAGCGATTATTCAGCCTGGCGGGTCCAAACGTGATCAGGACGCGATTGATATGTGCAATCAATATGACATTGCCATGGTTTATACAGGCACACGACATTTCAAACACTAGACTGGAAGGGGTTTTCCTATGAATCTATTCGTCATCGGGCGCGGCGGTCGTGAGCATAGCATGATCATGAAACTGGCTGAAAGTGATAAGGTTGATACGATTTATGCAGCACCGGGAAACGCCGGGATCAGCGAGGCTGCAGAGTGTGTGGACATTGATGAACTGGACATCGGTGGACTGCTGGAATTTGCGGTAAAAAAGCAAATAGACTTGACGATTGTTGGTCCGGAAAACCCGCTTCTTGCCGGGATTGCCGATGAATTTCATGAAGCAGGGCTTGTTATTTTTGCCCCGGAAAAGGATTCGGCTTTAATCGAGGGCAGTAAGCGGTATGCGAAAGCTTTTATGGAAGAGAACAGTATTCCCACGGCTTCATATGCCACTTTTACAGATGCCGGTGAAGCCAAATCCTATATCGAACAACAGGGTGCCCCGATTGTTGTCAAAGCTGATGGACTTGCTGCGGGCAAAGGTGTGATTGTTGCAGAGACAGTTCAGGAAGCAATGGGGGCTGTTGATGACATGCTTGTTAATAATGCTTTATCCAAAGCGGGCAAGTCTATCGTCATTGAAGAATGCCTGATGGGTGAAGAGTTTTCACTGATGGCGTTTGTTCATGGGACGAACGTATTCCCGATGATACCGGCTCGTGATCATAAACGTGCCTTTGATCAGGATAAGGGTCCGAATACCGGTGGGATGGGGGCATACGCGCCGGCCAGGGATATTTCCCCGAAAACGCTGGCATTTTCAAGTGAAAACGTTCTGCAAAAAGCCGCTGATGCAATGGCTGCCGCGGGACAATCGTTTACCGGGATTTTGTATGCAGGATTGATCATGACGGATAATGGGCCAAAAGTAATCGAGTTCAATGCCCGATTTGGCGACCCGGAAACGCAGGTTGTCCTGCCGCTTTTAAAAAACGATCTGCTTCAGGTCTTTCTCGATGTTCTTGGTGGAAAAGACCCATCCCTGCAATGGGAAGAACAAAGCTGTGCTGGTGTAGTACTCGCTTCAAAAGGGTATCCGGGAAGTTATAAAAAAGGTGTTAAGTTACCCGAAATGGATATGGATGCCCATTCTTTTGTCGCCCATGCCGGAACACGGAAAACACGTGATGGGATTGTTTCTGACGGCGGAAGAGTGCTGCTTGCGGGAGCAAAGGCAGCCGAGGTGGAAGATGCTGCTGAATACGCATATAAATGGCTGAAACAAAATGTACACTCAGAGGAATTTTTTTATCGAAAAGATATCGGGAAATGTGATTGAATAGTACGGATATCACGCCCGTTCCATTACAAAACCCGCATTCTGTCCTGAAGAATGTGGGTTTTGTACGGCTATTTACTCAATCATCTGTTTTTTCAATTCTTCATTACGTTTTTTAAATACGTCATTATGTGAGGAGACCATTGCAGCCTTTTCAGCATCAGGCTGGATGAACTGCTTTGCCTGGTTGACGGCATTGGCAGCGTCCTGGAAGGCACCAGCTATCAGGTTCAATTTACCTTCATGCATCAGAATATCACCTGCAGCATATAATCCATCCAGTGAGGATTCACTGTTGGCACTTCCCGAAATAAAATAATTATCTGCTATGGCAATGTCCAGGTCGCTATTTTCAAGTAATGCTGTATCACGCTCATAGCCATGATTGACAATTACATTATCAACAGGCAAATAGTTGACGGCTCCTGTTTCATGGTTACTCAGTTCAACTTCTTTAATGGTATCACCGCTCTCCCCGGCGACAAGATCGGTAATCGTTGTATGGAAGAAGCAGACGACCGAGCTGTTTTTAAGCCGGGTTGCCAGCGATTCGTGACAGTCAAAATTATTTTTTCGGCAGGAAATAAACACGCGTTCAGCAATTGACTCCAGCTCGTTTGCCCAGTCTGTTGCCGAACTTCCACCGCCGGAAATCATAACGGTCTTGCCCTTGAAATGCTTCAAAGATTCAACGGAATAATGCAGATTGGATTCTTCAAATCTTTCTGCACCTGCTATATCCAATTTTTTGGGATTTAAGATGCCACTGCCCACTGCCACAATGACGGCTTTGGAATAATGAATCCCTGAATCACCATGCAGCTCATAAATGCCCGATTCATTGCGGGTGATGGATGCTACTTTTTCGTTCAGTACAACATCAGGATTAAACGTCAGTCCCTGCTCAACCGCCCGATCAATATATTTAGCCCCTGAAATCGGCGGCACTCCGCCAATATCCCAGATCATTTTTTCAGGATAAACATGAACTTTACCGCCTAAATGAGGCTGATATTCAATAATTTTTGTTTTCATTTCCCGAAGTCCGCTGTAAAAGGCTGAAAAAAGCCCGGCAGGCCCGCCGCCAATAATTGTCACATCAAACAGTTCGCCTTTGGTCAAGTCTGCTCACTCCTCAGGATTCCAGTAACTGATTATCATTCTCATTAGATTATACACGATTTCATCTCAAATGAAAAGGTTGACATTCATTTGGATACACGATAAAGTTTAGTTGCTTTCAATAATGAGAATCATTCTCAGTTGAGTGTTAGGGATAGGGTTATAATAGTACATACGATATGTTAAAAATAGGTGTTAGATTCTTTTTGAGAACATATCGTTTCGGCAGGGAGTGAATGATATGCGGAAATGGTTGATGATACTTAGTGTTTTTGTACTGATGGTATTAGCGGCATGCGGCTCAGACGACAGTGAAACCGAAACAGGTAATGAAGACAGTGAAAGCAATTCAGGACGTACGGTTACCATAGAAGATGCGACAGGTGAAAAAACAATCGAGGGAGTCCCTGAAGATATTGTTGCCCTGGAGTGGTATAACGCTGAGCAGCTGCTTTCCCTTGGCATCCAGCCTGCAGGTGTACCAAATATAGACGGCTTTAACTCCTGGATGAATATTGAGGAAGAACTGGCAGATAGTGTTGAAGACGTTGGAACCCGTCAAGAGCCGAATCTGGAAGCCATTTCACGAATGGATCCTGATTTGATTATTGCGGCCCAATTCCGTCATGAGCAGATAATAGACCGACTGGAGGATATAGCACCGGTCGTGATGTTTGCGCCGTACAGCGAAGAAGGGTCAGTCGACTTGTATGGCGAATTGATGAATGAATTTGAGACCATAGCTGAAATCACCGATAAGGAGCAGGAAGCTGTGCAATCTATGGAAGATTTGAATGATTTTTACGAAGAGCAAAGACAACGGTTGGCTGATGCGGGTCTGGAAGGTACGAAATATATAGCAACGATGGCTTTTTCTTCTCAAAATTCACCGGTGCTGCGGCTTTATACAGATACCTCTTATCCGGCAGCAGTTATGGAGGAACTCGGCTTTGAGAATGCCTATCAACCGGATGAAATCGAGCCGTACGGGTTCACTGAAGTCGGTGTTGAAACCTTGCAAAATTTCGAGGAAGAAGATCTGCAATTCCTTGCGATAGTTCAGGAAGATGATAATATTTTTGAAGGTCAGCTTCAAGGAAACGCAGTCTGGGAAAATCTGAGCTTTGTTCAGGAAGGGAATACCCATTTCCTGCCTGGTGACACCCCGGTAATCGGCGGTGTATCATCCGCAAAAGCACTGGCTGAGCAAATCGTTGATACTATGCTGAATGATGCGTGATTTACCAGGGAGGAATTAACTTTTCCTCTCTTTTTTTAAGTTTTTCTAAAGGGTGTTTTCTCAAATATTGTTGTATTTGCCACAAAACCCATAAACATTGATGTAAAGAGATAATGGTTGAGAGTAGTGACACCGCTCCGGAAATACACTCCGCTTTCCGCGGGCGGCTGGTGAGCCTCCTCGGGCATTCGGTGTGCTCGTCGTGTTGCAAGTGTATTCGGTGAAGCAGCACTCCTCTCAACTCGTAGCGTACTCGGTGGATGTATCGCTCGTCCCTGTGGGGTCTCACTTTGGCCACTTTTCCCGCAGGAGTCTCCGCGTATTTCCTCCGCTGTTTTGTGTTTATAATTATATTTATTTTTGTGTAATCAAACTCCTCATGTGGTTGTTGATTGGAGTGGAGGCCAGTCGACTCCTGCGGGAAAAGCACGTGTCTAGACCTGAGCAGCGGCGGTTTTCCGCAACGGAGGCTGAAGCCGTGCCCTAAGGTGCGCGACTGGCCGAAACGGAAATCAACATAGCAATTACATCGCAGGTTAAAAAGAGTCAAACTTTACAAAAGCAGCCTTTTGAATGGATATAATTTCCTTTGTTAATTTGTTCACAAAAAAGTCAACTTCATTCTTTAAAACAGCACCGTATGAAAGCGTTGTATATGTTATGATAGAAGAAATCATATATTGGAGCGTTGTTGTTATGACAGAGAATATACATTGGAGAAACCGAGAATTAAGAAGACATGTTGCTGTTATTGATGGGGAGGAGAAACCGACCATTGTATTAAAAAATGGCATATACTTAAACACATATACGAAGCAGTGGCTTCAAGCGAATATTTGGATTTTTAATGACCGGATTGTTTACGTTGGGGATGAACTGCCGGAAAACAGCTCATCAATAGAAGTCATCGATTGTGATGGCTTATATCTGGTCCCTGGGTATATCGAGCCGCATGCACACCCATTCCAGTTATATAACCCTGAGTTGCTTGCGATGCACGGGGCTAAATTCGGGACGACAACATTCATAAATGATAATTTAATGTGGAATTTTTTATTGGACAGAAAGAAAGCGTTTACTTTATTGGATAACTTTAATCAGCTGCCTGTATCCATGTATTGGTGGGCACGGTTTGACTCACAGACGGCTCTGCAGCATGGGGATGATTATTTCAGCACGAATAAAGTCCTGTCATGGCTTGAGCATCCGTCTGTCATTCAGGGAGGCGAGCTTACAGCATGGCCGAGACTCCTTAATGGGGATGACCGCCTGCTTTATTGGATTCAGGAGTCAAATCGCCTCGGCAAACCGGTAGAAGGTCATTTGCCGGGAGCGTCAGAAAAAACATTAACCAAAATGAAGCTGTTAGGTGTCGCTGCAGAACATGAAGCGATGACAGGCAAAGAAGTCATTAAGCGGCTGCAGCTTGGTTATCAGACGGGGTTGCGCTATTCATCGATTCGCCCGGACTTGCCTGTCATATTGGAAGAAATGCTGGCAGAAGGCTTTGAGACGTTCGACCATGTGACGCTGACGACGGATGGGGCAACACCTGCTTTCTATGAAAATGGCATCATAAATAGTTGCATCGATATTGCGATAGAAAAAGGTGTTCCGCTGACTGAAGCGTACCGAATGGCCACGCACAATGCAGCTGATCATTATGGCTTGCTTGATGAACTGGGATGTATTGCACCGGGCCGGATAGCGAATATTAATATACTGGAAGCGAAAGATAACCCCCATCCGATCAGTGTTCTGGCAAAAGGCGAGTGGATTCTGAAAGACTCTCAGGACCGGAATATTCCGCCGAAAATTGATTGGGGCAAATATGAAATCAATCCGATAGACTTTGATTGGGATCTTAGTTTAGGAGATATGCAATTTTCCGTTCCAATCGGGTTAAACATGGTGAATGATGTGATCATCCAGCCTTATGCTATCAAAACGGATGTGACGCTCGATGTCATACCGGATGATACGGATGATGCCTTCCTGATGATGATTGACCGACAAGGAAAATGGCGGGTTAACACAGCGATTAAAGGTTTTACGAACAGACTGGGAGCACTGGCGAGTTCTTATTCAACGACAGGTGACCTTATCTTTATCGGGAAAAGCAAACAAGACATGCTGCTCGCTTGGAAACGTCTCAAAGAACTGGGCGGTGGAATTGTGCTCGTTCATGAAGGAAAGATTTTGTTCGAGATGCCGCTGAAATTGGGCGGCAGTATGTTTGACGGCAGTATGGCGGAACTGATGGAACAAGAACGTCATTTGAAAAAACTGCTGCAGGAATTTGGCTATCCATTCGGTGACCCTGTTTACTCAGTCCTGTTTTTATCGGCCACCCATTTGCCATACATCCGAATCACGCAACAAGGCATTATGGATGTGAAAAAGCGTGAGGTGCTCTTTCCAGCAACGATGCGATGACGTATAATAGATTCCATAGGTATTTCACGAGTACCTGAGGCGAGGAGGTGGAATCTTGAGAAAGATCTTTACTTGCATGTGTCTCGTCATGCTGGCGTTCCTTGCTGCATGTTCAGATGATGAGCCGGATGCACAGGATAATGAGTCGAAGGAAAATGACGTTGAGGAGAAAGAAAAAGCTTCTGAATCCGCGGCTGAGATGAATACGTTCCCACTGACAGGGGTGCAGACGGATGGGCCGGTAAACAATCGGATCGTCAGCGTCATGGTCAATAATCATCCGAAAGCGCGTCCGCAGTCAGGTCTCAGCAAGGCAGACATTGTTTTTGAAATACTGGCTGAAGGACAAATAACACGCTTGTTGGCTATGTATCAGAGTGAACTGCCGGAAGTTGTTGGGCCGGTCCGAAGTGCAAGAGAATATTACTTTGATCTGGCAAACAGCTACGACTCGCTTTATATTTACCATGGTGCGGCCAATTTTGTGAATGAGATGATCAAAAACCGCGGAATTGCACATTTGGATGGTGCCGTTTATGATAATGATGGACAGTTATTTAAACGCGAATCATTTAGACAAGCACCGCACAATTCTTATCTGCAGTTTGGCACAGTGTATGATACCGCAGAGCAAAAGGGGTATGACATAACAAAAACATATGAGCCTCTGACGTTTGCTGCAGAGGAAGAAGCAGCTGACATCAGCGGTGATCCCGCATCCACTGTGGAAATTGATTATTCCAACAGGTTGAAATATACTGTGGAATACATATATGATTCAAGCAGCGAGAAGTATACCCGTTACAGTGACGGCGAAAAAACGGTTGAATTGAATTCCGGGGAGCCGATTACAACCGACAATATTTTAATTGTGGAAACACCACATCAGGTCATTGATGATGCCGGCAGACGATCAATCGATTTAACATCAGGCGGCAACGCTTATCTGGTTCAGAAAGGAAAAGTCCGGGAAGTCCAGTGGGAAAAGCGTGATGGCAGGATTATACCGGTACAGGACGGCGAGCCTGTACAGCTGGTTCAGGGCAAAACATGGATAAACGTTGTACCATCTAATCCGGGAATCTCACAATCGGTTACGCTATCAAACCAATAAAAGGCAGGTGATGTCATCATGCAGATTGATAAACTGCGCGGTGAACAACTGGATCAACTGTTTGATGCAATTCTTTCATTAAAAAATCGTGAGGAATGCTACAAATTTTTTGATGATATTGCAACCATGTCTGAGGTCCATGCGCTCGCTCAACGGTTGCAAGTAGCCAAAATGCTGACAGAAGGCGATACCTATAACGCCATTGAACACGACACAAACGCCTCAACCGCTACCATTTCCCGCGTGCGCCGCTGTATTAACTACGGCAGTGATGGGTATAAAATTGCGCTGGACCGCTTACTTGATGATCATGAATCATAGAAATGCTATCTCCCACTCGGGGGATAGCAAAAACCTCTTACTTAGACACCCGAAACTATCCACCTGCACGAATTTCCGCAAAATCACTTCACGAACCCCTAAATTCATAGCATAATTTTTGGTATACTTTTATAATGAAAGTAATTAAACGACATGAATCACTGACTTAATGAATTTAATCTTTTATAAATGGAGGATTATACGTGGAATTTTCACTTGATAATTGGAATCATTTATTTAAACTGGACCCTGCCAAGGAAATATCAGATGAAGATCTTGATGCTGTTTGTGAGTCGGGGACTGATGCTGTGGTCGTTGGCGGGACGGATGATGTGACACTGGACGGTGTGCTGGATTTACTATCGCGCATTCGTCGCCATACGGTGCCATGCGTTTTGGAAATATCCAATTTAGAATCGATCACACCCGGGTTTGATTATTATTTCATTCCGATGGTCATGAACAGTACGGAGAAAAAATGGATGATGGACATCCAGCATGAAGCGATTAAGGAATATCAGGACTCCATGAACTGGGATGAAATCGTTGTGGAAGGCTACTGTATTTTAAACGAGGAAGCCAAAGCATTTAAACAGACGAAATGTGAGCTGCCGGACGATGATGATGTGGTGGCCTATGCGTACATGGCAGAGCATATTTTCCATTTGCCGGTTTTTTATATGGAATATAGCGGCACATATGGGAATACGGAACTTGTCCAAACTGTGAAGGAGCAGTTAAAGGATACGAAGCTTGTTTACGGCGGCGGGATCGAAAATAGCGTGCAGGCGCGTGAAATGAAGGAGCATGCTGATACCATTGTCGTTGGCAACCTGATTTATTCGGATATCAAGCAAGCACTGAAAACAGTGAACGCAGTTAAAGATAAATAAATGTTGAAAGTCGATGATCTTGATGAGCAATTTTACATCGGCTGACTTTCCTGAACATCATTAAAGGCGGTGTCACCGTGAGTCAAACAATACAAAATTTACTTAATGGATTAAATAAAGAACAACAACAAGCCATCAAGCATACAGAAGGACCACTTCTGATCATGGCCGGGGCAGGAAGCGGCAAAACCCGGGTGCTGACACACCGGATTGCTTATTTGCTCGGTGAAAAGGATGTCGCTCCCCGCAATGTGCTGGCTATTACATTTACGAATAAGGCCGCACGGGAAATGAAAGAGCGTGTCAATAAACTGGTTGGAGCAGGCGGTGAACAAATCTGGGTATCCACATTTCACTCAATGTGTGTGCGTATTTTGCGCCGGGATATTGACCGGATCGGCTACAACCGTAATTTCACGATCCTGGATAGCAGTGATCAGTTATCAGTCATCAAACAAATTTTGAAAGATCTTAATATCAATCCGAAAAAATTCGATCCGCGGGCCATGCTTGGGCAGATAAGCGGTGCAAAAAATGAACTTGTTACCCCGGGAGAATACAGCAAAAATGCCGGGGACTTTTTCCAGCGCCAGGTATCGCAAGTTTATGAACGTTATCAGAAAACACTGCAGAAAAATCAGGCACTCGACTTTGACGATCTGATCATGCAGACGATTCATTTATTCAAACGCATCCCCGAAGTGCTGGAATATTACCAGAACCGGTTCCAGTACATTCATGTGGACGAGTATCAGGATACCAATCATGCCCAATACTATTTGATAAAACAACTGGCAAACCGGTATGAGAATCTCTGTGTTGTCGGTGATTCCGACCAGTCAATTTACCGTTGGCGCGGAGCAGATATTGCTAACATCCTGTCGTTTGAACAAGACTATCCATCTTCAAGGGTCATTTATTTGGAGCAAAATTACCGTTCGACGAAATCAATTCTTGCTGCAGCCAATAGCGTTATTGACAATAACTCAGGCCGCAAACCGAAAAATCTTTGGACAGAGAATGATGAGGGCAAAAACCTTCATTATTTTCAAGGGGCAACCGAGCAGGAAGAAGCGCTGTTTATAACGGATAAAATCCAGGAGCTGACACGCGAAGAAGGGTTCTCCGGGAATGATATTGCAATTCTGTACCGGACCAATGCCCAGTCCCGGGCAATTGAAGATACATTGATGAAGTCGAATATCGCGTATCAAATGGTCGGGGGCACCAAATTCTACGACCGTAAAGAAATAAAAGATCTGACCGCATATTTACGCCTGATCACCAATCCTGATGATGATATAAGTTTCGAGCGCGTGGTCAACGTACCTAAACGCGGCATCGGAAAAACATCAGTGGATAAACTGCGTGCATATGCGGCTGAACATGGCATTTCATTTTACCAGGCCGTCAAAGAAGTTGATTTTGTCGGGGTTACGAAGAAGGCGGCCAATGCGTTGGCGGAATTTGGCAAACTCATTCAAACGCTGGCGCAGCAGCAGGAATTTTTGACGGCAACCGATATGGTCGAAGCGATACTGGAACGGACAGGTTATGAGACAATGCTGAAAAATGAACGGTCACTGGAATCACAGAGTCGTCTGGAAAACCTGGAGGAGTTCCAGACGGTTACCCAGAATTTTGAAGAATATGCAGAAGATAAAACCCTGATCGCTTTTCTCACTGACTTGGCATTAATCGCGGATATCGATCGTGTTGATGACGAAGAAACCGATAGTGAACCGAAAATTACACTCATGACGCTTCATGCTGCCAAAGGACTGGAATTTCCGGTTGTCTTTTTGATCGGTATGGAAGAAAATGTATTCCCGCACAGCCGGTCCATGTTCGATAATGAAGAGATGGAAGAAGAACGGCGTCTGGCTTATGTCGGTGTGACACGGGCAGAACAGGAACTTTATTTGACCCATGCCAAAATGCGGACACTTTATGGCCGGACGAATATGAATCCAATCAGCCGGTTCATTAACGAAATTCCGGAAGACCTTGTTGATGGCATTGAGCAGGCACGCGCGGCTATGTACGGATCGTTTGAAAAAGCGCCCGATAAGCCGTCTGCACCAAAACGCAGCGCCGGCAGAATGCAAGAAACAACCGGTGCCGAATCTCAAACCTGGAGCCCCGGTGATAAAGCAGAACATAAGAAATGGGGCATTGGTACGGTTGTCAAAGTTCAGGGAGAGGGCGAGGCGATGGAACTCGACATTGCGTTTCCTGCGCCGACCGGCATTAAACGGCTGCTGGCTAAATTCGCGCCCATCACGAAACAATAGGAGGTGCTTGCTGAATGGAAAAACAACAAGCACAACAGAAGATTGCTGAACTAAGGAAATTATTAAACCAATATGGTCATGAATATTATGTCCTGGATAACCCAAGTGTCCCGGATTCAGAATATGACCGGAAAATGCAGGAACTCCTTAAACTCGAGGAATCATTCCCTGAATTGGTCACTGCCGATTCACCATCGCAACGAATCGGCGGCGAGCCACTGGATGCGTTTCAGAAAGTCCAGCACAATGTACCGATGATGAGCCTCGGCAATGCGTTTAACGAAAGTGATTTGCGTGATTTCGCCAGACGTGCTGCTCAACTGACCGATGAGCCGATTTCATTTGTATGTGAGCTGAAAATTGACGGTCTGGCGGTATCACTCACTTATGAAAATGGCACGTTTGTCCGTGGTGCAACCCGTGGTGATGGAACAACCGGTGAAGATATCACGAGCAATTTGAAGACCATTCGCAGCATACCACTTTCCATTCAGGAGGAAAATACGCTTGAGGTCCGTGGTGAAGCGTTTATGCCGCATCAATCATTTTTGAAGATGAACGAACAGCGACAAGCGAACGATGAAGAACCATTCGCCAACCCACGCAATGCGGCTGCGGGGTCACTAAGGCAGCTTGATCCAAAAATCGCGGGCAAACGGAATCTGGATATTTTCCTGTATGGTGTTGGTGAATGGCAAGCAGGCAGCCTGGAATCCCACAGTGAGCGTCTGGATTACTTGCAGGAACTCGGATTTAAAACAAATCCGGAGTGGCTGAAGTGCGAGACGATTGATGAGGTCATCGAATTTGTGACGTACTGGGAGCAAAAGCGTCCGGAATTAAATTATGAAATCGATGGGGTTGTCATTAAAGTCGATAATCTCACACAGCAGGAAGAGCTGGGCTTCACTGCCAAAAATCCGCGCTGGGCGATTGCCTACAAATTTCCCGCTGAAGAAGCATTGACGACACTTCGCGAAATCGAACTGAGCGTTGGCCGGACCGGTGTTGTGACCCCGACGGCTATATTGGACCCTGTCAGAGTGGCCGGTACAACGGTCAAGCGTGCCTCATTGCATAACGAGGATCTGATACGGGAGAAGGACGTCCGTCTTGGTGATCAGGTTGTAATTAAAAAAGCCGGTGATATCATTCCGGAAGTCATTCGCCCTGTTGAAGAAAAGCGGACAGGTGATGAGAAGGAATTCTTTATGCCGGATGATTGTCCGGAATGCGGCAGTGAACTCGTCCGTCTTGAAGAAGAAGTTGCGCTGCGTTGTATGAACCCGAACTGCCCTGCGCAATTAAAAGAAGGATTGATCCATTTTGTTTCCCGGGAAGCCATGAATATTGACGGTCTGGGTGAAAAAGTGATTATTCAGCTGTTCCGGGAAAATCTGGTTCATACCATTGCCGATTTATATCGATTACAACGTGAAGACTTATTGCAACTGGAGCGGATGGGAGAAAAATCAACCGACAATCTGCTTAAGGCGATAGCGTCGTCAAAAGAGAATTCGCTGGAAAGACTGTTGTTCGGGCTTGGCATCCGTTTTGTCGGTTCCAAAGCTGCGAGAACACTTGCCGCTCAATTTGAAACGATGGAAAAACTGCAGGAAGCAACGTTTGAAGACGTTGTGGCCATCAACGAGATGGGCGACAAAATGGCTGATTCAATTGTGAGCTATTTTGCAGGAGACGAAGTGAAAAGCCTGCTCAATGAGCTGAAAGAGCTCGGTCTCAATATGAAATACAAAGGTGCCAAACAGCAGGAAATTGAAGACGATACGGCATTCTCCGGCAAGACAGTTGTTCTGACAGGGAAAATGAATGATTTTACACGATCAGAGGCAAAGGCATTGGTTGAGAAGCTTGGCGGGTCTGTCACCGGCAGTGTCAGCAAAAACACGGATATTCTCATTGCTGGGGAGGATGCCGGTTCAAAGCTGGACAAAGCAGAAAAACTCGGTGTTACCATTTGGAACGAACAACAGCTTAGAGACGTCACAGATGATTAAGGAGTGGAGTAAGTTGAAAAAAATAACAGCCCTGCTGGCAAGTGCCATCCTGATCCTGACAAGTTGTTCACCGTCGATCAACAATGAGGATGAGGTTGTGCAAAACGAAGATGAGACACAACAGCAGAATTCGATTGTCTCAAGCAACCAGTTATCAGATGAAAATTACCGGACCATTCTGCCATACCGTCCCAGTGCATCCCGCGGTGTTATCACCAATCAGATGGGAAATCGTGTCGACATTGATGAGATGGAAACCGGATTGCGAAGACTTTCCAAAGAATACTTCGATCCGGAGCAATACTTCTTTGAGGAAGGTCAATATTTAACATCGGATATGCTTTATAATTGGCTGGATACGTATCCGACGGAAGAAGAGTTGGAAGCCGCTAGTGAGGAGGCGGCAGAGGAACTGAAGCTGGCATTGAACCCGCCGCTTGACGAAGAGTCAGCTGCAAAGGAAGATTATGAGAACAATCCGAAGTACTTATCCCATATTTTGGAGCATAATTTTCTGCAGCGAAATGAAGATGATTCGGTAGAACTGGTCGGGGCATCAATCGGAATCGCTTTAAAATCGGTTTTCACATATGAAGTGGACGGCAATACAGAGCATAGAGAAATTTCTGAGTCGGAAATGATGGAAAAAGGTCAAGAAATTGCTCAAACTGTTTTGGAACGCATTCGGAACATTGAAGAACTCAGTAATATCCCGATCATGATCGCTTTGTACAGAGAAGAAGATCAAAGTTCACCTGTACCTGGAAATTATGTGGCTAAAACAGGTGTTGAAAGCGGCCAGTCAACGATTGACGAATGGGAAACCATAAATGAGGAAAATATCCTGTTCCCTTCTGATGAAGCTGAAGAAAAATACTATGATACGCAACAATTAGTTCAAAATTTCGGTGCACGCGTTGAAGAATTCTTTCCGGATTATGTCGGTGTTATCGGTGAAGGCTTTTATATAAATGAAGAATTGCAGCAATTAACGTTGGAAATCCCACTGGAGTTTTACAGCAAAGGTGAGGTTATCGGCTTTACTCAGTACGCGGTTGGTCTGATAGATGAAATGTTCCAGGACTATTATGATCTGGAGGTAAAAATCATGTCCAACGAAAAAATGGAAAGCCTCATTTATCGGGAAGCAGGCAGCAATGAAGCGGACGTTCGCATGTTTGATTCATAAAAGATAAGGAAATTTGAATCAATGCAATAGACCCAAAATCGATAAGAAAGCCCTTTTTTTAAATGAAATGTATGAAAAAAGGGCTATTTTTAACCAACTTTCCTCAATTCAGGAAAGTCGGCAATTTTCGAAGGGGTTTATTGCTATATTTACCCCTCAACTTTCCCAATATGAATTTTTGGAATTTATGTTATTATATAAATATAGCGTTATTACCAAATCATTCTAAATTTCAGCTAGTGAGGTGGGTAAAAAGATGGAAATCGGACCTCATATCAAACTTCACCGAATTAAACAGGAAATGACCCAGGCAGAACTGGCTGAGGGCATTGTCTCGAGCGCTTATTTATCCAAAATCGAAAATGAGAAAACAGAGGCAAGCCCACATGTTATAAGCTTATTGTGTACCAGATTGGGTATTCAGTTGGATAATGAGACGGATGAAATGGTCAGGCAGAAGTGTCAGGAATGGTTTGGCATGCTAACAACAAATCATGACAGGGATGAAATCATACGAATCTACCAGGAATTAAACGAGATTATGTACAACAATCATTCAGCAGATAGTCTACTCATGTTTGAAATTCATAAGATTAGGTATTTTCTGGTCATAGGTGAGATGGACAAAGCGTTGCGTCAGATTAACAAATTAGTGGAAATGTCCGGTACCTTTGACAGTCTGCATCAATATTATTGGTATAAGTTTAGAGGGAATTATTACACAGCTAACAATGAATCCAACCAGGCAATGCGGATGTATAAAGCTGCGGAAGAGAAGTTTAATCAGCTAGAATTATCCGAAGAGGAGATTGCTGATTTACAGTACACGATTGGTGTAACACACAGTAAGCTGCGGAACACACTTGAAGCGATTGACTATGCTGAAAAGGCTATTGCCACTTTTCGGGTCACATATAATTTTACTCAATGTGCGCAATGTCATATTGTGCTTGGAATTTCTTACCGTAGAATACGGATGTATGATAAAGCCATAAAAAATTATAATCTTGCCAAACATCTAGGCGAGCTGAAGCAGAACAGGCGTGTTATACAGTTAACGAATCAAAATTTAGGTTATTTGTATTCGACGGTTGGGGATAGAGAAAAGGCCATTGTCCATTATGAGGAAATAATAAAAGAACAAGATATACTGTTGTTTGAACGAATACTTGCAGCTACCTCATTGATTAAAGAATATTATTCTATTTACAACTTTGATAAAGCAAAAGAAATGGTTGAATTTAGCCTACAATTATTGGAAGAAGTTGATGAAAAAGAAAGGTTCCAACTATTTTATTTCATTACCTATACTTATAATTATGCAATTAATCAAGAACTTGAGAAGTTTGAATCATTGGTGATTGATGAATTTATACCGTACTTGAAGAAGCATAAGGATTACGCAAACTTGGTAATTTACGCGAATATGCTGGCAAACCATTTTGAAGGGAATAACAGATACAAAGAATCTGTTAAATATTATAAACTGGCTAACAATACTTATGAAGAATTGGTTAGCCTGTAAAAAAGGGGGGATAATATGAGAAAAGTTATTGCAACTGTTGCATTTGGAGCTTTGCTTGTAGCAGGGTTATCAGCAGTACAGGAAGCGCCTGCCGATTCTGCGATGGAATGGGAACCTAAAGTATTTTCAGTAGGGCAGGATGTTAGTCTCTTTTAATTTAGTTTAAAGCGTAAGATCAGTAATTTATTACCCTATTACTTTATGATGATGTGCCTGAAATAGTGTGGAAAGCTATTTCAGGCTTTTTTTGCCGTTTTCCGGGCCGGATGCACCATTATTTGTAGATTTTCCAGATATAGTTCAAGTAATTCATAATATTTCATTAGTTGAAACGTATGTTATAATGAAGTACAAATATTCAGAAAGGGGTGAGTGCGAGTGGAGTATGCTATTTCCGGGGCGACGTGGTTCTGGATGTTTGCCCCAATGCCTATCATTGTAATACTTTCGATCATTACACTGTTCACGGAGGGGAGGAATAAGTAAATGGATCAGACCACACTGATCGTATTTATTGTGTATCTGCTCGGGATGCTGACCATTGGTATCATCATGTATCGGATGACGAATAATTTATCCGACTATGTCCTCGGTGGCCGTAAATTGGGTCCTGGGGTGGCTGCGCTAAGTGCTGGTGCGTCAGATATGAGCGGCTGGCTTTTGCTGGGCTTGCCCGGGGCTGTTTATGCTGCCGGTCTGGCTGAAGCCTGGATGGCGATTGGTCTTTCCATCGGGGCTTATTTGAACTGGCAGATTGTTGCAAAGCGGCTGCGCGTTTATACGGAAGTATCCAATAACTCGATTACGATTCCGGATTTTTTGGAAAATCGTTTCAAAGACAATTCCCATATACTTCGGGTTGTTTCTGCACTTGTTATTCTATTATTTTTCACGTTTTATACATCGTCCGGTATGGTGGCCGGCGCAAAATTATTTGAGGCCTCATTCGGGCTGGAGTACCAGGCAGCTTTATGGATCGGAACCATTGTTGTTGTCTCATATACATTGTTAGGCGGATTTTTGGCCGTTGCCTGGACGGATTTCATTCAGGGCAGTTTAATGTTTGTAGCTCTTATAGTTGTGCCGATTATTGCAATCAATCATATTGGCGGGTGGGATACCGCAGTTCAAGCAGTCGGTGAAATCAGCCCAAGTCACTTGAACATGATTGAAGGTGTTGGCATGGTGGCTATCATTTCATCCCTGGCTTGGGGACTTGGCTACTTTGGTCAGCCACATATCATCGTGCGGTTTATGGCATTAAGGTCGCCAAAAGATGTTCCGAAAGCCCGGTTCATTGGTACGACTTGGATGGTACTCGGCTTATATGGTGCCATTTTTACCGGTTTTGTTGGTTTGGCGTTCATCAGTACACAGGATGTCAATGTATTAAGTGAGTTTGGCATTTCGGTTATTACGGAAAATGGTGTGCAGATGCTTGATGATCCGGAAAAAATCTTTATTGCCTTTTCACAGATTTTATTCCATCCGGTGATTGCAGGGGTTCTATTGGCTGCCATTCTTGCTACAATCATGAGTACGATTGACTCGCAATTGCTTGTCTCATCATCTGCTGTGGCGGAAGATTTCTATAAAGCCATTTTCAAAAAGGAAGCAGGCGAAAAGGAACTGGTTTGGGTTGGCCGAATTGCCACCCTTATCATCGCAGTGATTGCAGCGCTAATTGCCATGAACCCGGAAAGCAGTGTGCTTGATCTGGTGAGCTATGCATGGGCGGGCTTTGGTGCCGCATTCGGGCCGACGGTGCTGCTTGCACTATTCTGGAAACGGTTCACACGGAATGGCGCGTTTGCCGGTATACTGGCAGGTGCTGCTACTGTAATTATTTGGGGCGACATATTGTCAGGTGGCATCTTTGATCTGTACGAAATTTTGCCTGGCTTCCTGCTAAATCTGATCATAGCTGTTGGCGTCAGTCTGGCTGAGAAACCAAAAGCTGAGGTAGAAGCAGAATATGATCAGGCTGTTGATAAAATGAACGAATACTAATATTGAAAAATCGAAAACCACTTTCCCTGTTTTGAAGCGGAGTGGTTTTTTCTTTATGCAAAGAGCAGGGGTGCTTCAACCCCCGGGAGTAAAACTTACAGCAGTGAGAAAAACTTTAGCGAGGCTGCAAAACATTCGTGATTAGAAACACTACATGGGCGGAGAAACGGAAACATGGGCGCGAAAACCGGAACATGGGCGGGAAAATGGAAACATGGGCCTGAAATCTGGAATATGGGCCAGAAAATGGAAATATGGGCCCGAATTCCGAAACATGGGCACGAAAATGGAAATATGGGCCCGAATTCAGAAATATGGGCCAGAAAATGGAAATATGGGCCTGAAATCCGGAACATGGGCCCGAAAGTAGAAATATGAGCGGGAAATTCAAAACATGGGCCCGAAAAACATGAGCGCGAAGTCAGAACATGTCTGGCTTAATTTAATAGGAGAAAAACATTCCACTAAAGTCGGCTTTTCCCCGCATATAACGGACACTAATCCCCCCAAAAACGGGGGATAATTGTCCGTAAATGCCCGATTCTGCTCAACTAACATTCAACAGGGAAAAAGCACCCTGATGAATACAGTTTCGCTTTTCCCCGCAAATGGTCAGTAACCCGCCAAACAACGGCGGTTAACTGACCCTAAATGCCCGATTCGGCTCAACTAGCATTCATCAGAGAAGAACGCTCTGTTGAATGCAGTTTCGCTTTATTTGCTCAGTGGCGGTGAATTCTGCTATTATCAGTAGTGTCTTTAGGTAAAAATAATGATAAAAAAGTAAGAATAAAAATCATATTTATGGAGGTGTCCACTATGGCGGATATTTCAAAAGAAGAGGTCAAGCATGTTGCTGGTTTGGCACGGCTTGCTATTACGGAAGAAGAAGCTGATATGTTTACAGATCACCTGAGTTCGATCATCGAATACGCTGAGCAACTAAATGAACTCGATACAGAGCATGTAGAGCCGACGACACATGTTCTCGACCTTAAGAATGTCTTGCGTGAAGACGAGCCAAAAGAGTGGATTTCAAAGGATGAAGCACTAAAAAATGCGCCGGACAAGCAGGATGGTTATTTCCGCGTGCCATCAATTCTGGAGTAAGGAGGGAAAGACATGTCATTATTTGACCATAGCATTAAACAACTGGAAAAAATGTTACATAAAAAAGAGATATCGGCAGAAGACCTGGTCAATGCTTCATACGACCGGATCAATGCGGTCGATCATGAGGTTAAGGCATTTTTGACGCTTGATGAAGAGCATGCTCGCAGTCAGGCGAAACAACTGGATGCTGCCCCCGATGAGGAAGCACGTTTAATGGGTATCCCGGCCGGTATTAAAGATAATATCGTCACGAAAGGCTTGCGGACAACGTGTGGCAGTCAATTTCTGAACAACTTTGACGACCCGCTGTACAATGCAACGGCCATTGAAAAGTTAAACGCCGAAAAAACCGTTACAGTCGGTAAATTGAATATGGATGAATTTGCGATGGGCTCATCTACTGAGAATTCCAGCTACACACCAACTCGCAATCCATGGAACACGGATTATGTGCCGGGCGGATCAAGCGGCGGATCGGCTGCCTCTGTTGCAGCTGGTGAAGTTCTCTATTCCCTTGGGTCTGACACAGGCGGTTCGATTCGTCAGCCAGCATCATTTTGCGGTGTTGTCGGAATGAAGCCGACATACGGGCGTGTATCACGTTTTGGTCTGGTCGCGTTTGCGTCATCACTTGATCAAATCGGCCCAATTACAAGAAGTGTAGAAGATAACGCACGTATTCTTGAAATTATTTCCGGGCATGACAAGATGGATTCAACCAGTGCTAACGTGGATGTTCCGGCTTATACCGAAGAGCTGACAGGCGACGTTAAAGGTATGAAAATCGCCGTGCCGAAAGAATACCTTGCAGAAGGTGTGGCACCTGAGGTCAAAGAAGCGGTCATGAATGCCTTGAAACAATATGAAGAACTCGGGGCTGAGTGGGAGGAAGTATCCTTGCCGCATTCCAAGTATGCCGTGGCTGCTTATTACTTACTCGCATCATCTGAGGCGTCCGCCAACCTGGCCCGCTTTGACGGTGTCCGGTACGGGGTGCGTTCGGATCAAGCGGATAACATGATGGATATGTTCACTTATTCCCGCAGTGAAGGATTTGGCGATGAAGTGAAGCGTCGGATCATGCTCGGCACATTTGCTTTGAGCTCCGGGTACTATGATGCCTATTATAAGAAAGCACAAAAGGTAAGGACATTGATTAAAAATGACTTTGACAATATTTTAAAAGATTACGATGTTGTCATCGGTCCAACAGCGCCAACACCAGCATTTAAAATCGGCGAGAACATTGATGATCCATTGACGATGTATGCCAACGATATTTTAACGATCCCGGTCAATCTGGCTGGTGTTCCGGGTATTTCCGTGCCATGCGGTTTTTCAGAAAAGGGGCTGCCAATCGGCCTGCAAATTATCGGAAAACCGTTTGATGAAAATACGGTTTATCGTGCGGCACACGCTTATGAACAAGCAACAGAACATCATACAAAACGACCTCAATTGGGAGGTGCCAAATCATGAACTTTGAAACGATCATCGGACTTGAGGTACACGTGGAGTTAAAAACAAATTCAAAAATTTTCAGCCCGAGTCCCAACGCATTCGGTGATGAGCCAAATGCTAATGTCAATCCGATTGACCTCGCTTATCCGGGCGTTTTGCCGGTATTGAATGAAGAAGCGGTTAACTATGCTATGAAAGCCGCACTCGCACTGAACTGTGACATTGCAACGGACACTAAATTTGACCGGAAAAACTATTTTTATCCGGACAACCCGAAAGCCTATCAGATTTCCCAGTTCGATCAGCCCATCGGCGAAAATGGCTGGATTGAGATTGACGTGAACGGTGAGAAAAAGCGCATCGGGATTACCCGTCTCCATATGGAAGAGGACGCCGGAAAGCTGACGCACCAGGATAACGGCTATTCCCTGGTTGACTTTAACCGTCAGGGCACACCATTGATTGAAATTGTCTCTGAGCCTGATATAAGTTCACCGGAAGAGGCATATGCCTATCTGGAAAAATTGAAAAATATTATTCAATATACTGGCGTTTCCGATTGTAAAATGGAAGAAGGCTCACTCCGCTGTGACGCCAACCTATCCATCCGGCCAATCGGACAGGAGGAATTTGGTGTCAAAACTGAACTGAAAAACCTGAACTCCTTCTCATTCGTGCAAAAAGGGCTGGAATTTGAAGAAAAACGTCAGGAAAAAGAACTGCTGTCAGGCGGCGAAATTTTATCAGAGACACGCCGCTTTGATGAAAAAACCAAAGAAACGATTCTCATGCGGGTCAAGGAAGGTTCAGACGACTATCGTTACTTCCCTGAACCGGACCTTGTCCCATTGTATATCGATGAAGAATGGAAAGAGCGCATTCGCCAGCAGATTCCCGAACTGCCTGATGCCCGTAAACAGCGCTACATTAATGAGTTACAGCTGCCGGAATATGACGCGGGTGTGTTGACCAGCTCCAAAGAAATGTCTGATTTCTTTGAGGAGGCTGTCAACAATGGTGCGGATATTAAACAGGCGTCGAACTGGCTGATGGGTGACGTATTAGCTTACATGAACAAGCATTATAAAGAATTGAATGAACTGGCCCTGACACCGGAAGCATTGGCTAGTATGATTAAACTGATTGAGGACGGTACGATTTCATCCAAAATCGCCAAGAAAGTTTTCGCAGAACTCGTCGAAAATGGCGGCGATCCGGAAAAAATCGTTAAGGAAAAAGGACTTGTCCAAATTACTGATGAAAGCCAGCTGACTGAAATTATCACGCAAGTTCTGGATGAAAATGAACAATCGATCATTGACTATAAAAATGGAAAAGACAAGGCAATCAAACACCTTGTCGGACAGGTTATGAAAGCAACAAAAGGACAGGCAAACCCGCCGATGGTCAATAAGATTTTGCTAGCCGAGATTGAAAAACGATAAAGCAGTGAAACGCCAAAGTTTTGGGCAAAATCGCCAAACATCATGAGAAAAACGCCAAAGTTTAAGCCAGAATCGCCAAACATGAACATATAAACGCCAAACTTTCGAGTGAACGCTCTGGATAAGTCGCACACGCACCGGAGCGAATATGGACTACTGCCATCACAGCGGTAGTCCATATTTTTCGCTGAATGACTTTTCAAATAGGATGAAAAACGCTATTATAGAGGTTAGGTGTAAAACGGAATTGCGTGTTGTGAGGGGGATAGCCATGGGAAAAACTCGTATTATTTATAACCCGACATCCGGCCGTGAAGCATTTAAACGCGAACTGCCAAATGTCCTTGAACGATTTGAAGTGGCCGGTTACGAAACATCGACACACGCCACAACAGGTGAGGGTGATGCCACCGAAGCAGCAAAGGCAGCTGCGGAAAGACATTTTGACCTGATTGTAGTTGCTGGCGGTGATGGGACCATTAATGAAGTCATTAATGGGATTGCCGGTTTGACTCACCGGCCGAAACTTGGAATTATCCCGACCGGAACGACCAATGATTTTGCCAGAGCTTTAAGCATCCCCCGTGATATCGAAGCAGCTGTCGATGTTATTCTGACAGGTCAATCAATGCTATTGGACATCGGCCGTGTGAATGAGCATTATTTTGTGAACATCGCCGGGGGCGGCAAATTGACGGAATTGACGTATGATGTGCCGAGCAAACTGAAAACAGTGCTAGGGCATTTAGCTTATTACGTAAAAGGTATCGAAATGCTTCCATCTTTAAAACCCATACGGACAAAGATTGAATATGATGGAACGATAATAGATGAAGAAATCATGCTGTTCCTTATAGCCAACACGAATTCGGTAGGCGGATTTGAAAAACTGGCACCAGATGCACGACTTGACGACGGCTATTTTGACTTGCTGATTTTAAGGAAAATGAATCTGGCCGAATTTGTCCGGATTGCAAGTCTGGCATTAAGGGGTCAACATCTTGAAGATAAACGAATCTTATATACGCAAGCCAGGAAAATCAGCGTCGAAAACGAAGAGAAAATGCAATTGAATATAGATGGTGAATACGGCGGACGTTTGCCGGGAGAATTCGAGAACCTGCAACAGCATATTAAATTTTTCGTGCCGGATACGTTTATTGAAAAAGATGACGAAAATTAATCGGAAAGACTGCTTTCAAGTGGCAGTCTTTTTATTTCCTAAAAAGGATATGGTAAGATTAGGACCACATTAACGTACGAAAAGGAAGATACTCATGGCAAAACAAACAGCACCGGTGACAAAGAACCAAACGATCACACTCACCTTTGAAGACCTGACTCACGAGGGGAGCGGCGTCGGGAAAGTCAATGGCTATCCATTATTTGTCCCTTATGCGCTCCCGGGCGAAGAAGGCGAAGTGAAGGTCGTTAAAGTCAATAAAAATTTTGGATTCGGGAAACTGCTCAATGTGACCAAATCCAGTGAAGAGCGCGTTGAACCGCCGTGTGATGTGTATTATAAATGCGGCGGATGCCAGCTGCAGCATATGAGCTATGACATGCAGCTCGATATGAAACAGGAACAGGTAGGTAACGCAATGCGGAAAATCGCCCACCTGGAAGACGTGCCGGTTCACCCGATTATTCGCATGGAAGATCCTTGGCGTTACCGCAATAAAGTGCAGATGCCTGTCGGGGAAAAAGAAGACGGTGAACTGAAAACCGGATTCTACCAAAAGCGCAGTCACCGGATTATTGAGGGAATGGAGACGTGTAATATTCAGGATGAAGTGAATGACCGGATGGTAGAGGCAGTGCGGCGGATAGCTGACCGGTTTGACATTCCCGCTTATGATGAACAGAATGATACCGGTGTGTTAAGGCACATTGTCGTTCGCACGGGTGAGGTGACAAAGGATACGATGATTGTCATCATTACCCGGACACCTGACCTCCCGCATCAGGATGATCTGGTTAAGGAACTGATCAAGACTTATCCGCATATCAAATCGATTGTCCATAATATTAATGACCGGAAGACAAATTCCATTTGGGGCAGAAAATCGAAGGCCATCTGGGGAGAAGACTATATTTATGACAAAATCGGTGACATTAAATTTGCTATTTCTGCCAAATCTTTTTATCAGGTTAATCCACCCCAAACGAAGAAGCTATATGACAAAGCGTTAGAATATGCCCGAATTGGCAGCAATGATACAGTTGTTGACGCTTATTGCGGAATTGGCACTATTTCGCTGTTTCTGGCACAGGAGGCCAAAAAAGTCTACGGTGTGGAAGTTGTCCCGGAAGCCGTTGATGATGCCAGGAAAAATGCCAGACTGAACGGTTTCACCAATGCCGAGTTTTACGTTGGCGAAGCGGAAAAAGTCATGCCGTGGTGGACAGCTCAAGGTATGCGTCCGGACGTAGTTATTGTGGATCCGCCGCGGAAAGGCTGTGACGAGGAGTTGTTAAAGGCGATGCTTGGTATGGAACCGAAGCGGATTGTTTACGTATCTTGCAACCCCTCAACGTTGGCACGCGATCTGCGCATTCTGGAAGACGGCGGTTACGCTACACAGGAAGTCCAGCCGGTGGATATGTTTCCGCAGACGCATCATGTTGAGGCAGTGTCCTGGTTGGAGAGGAAAACTGTCTGATTAAAATATAACTTCCCAGTTAAAATAAGCGTTTCCTATCAGCTTGATTAAAAGTGCTCAAGCATGGTATAAGTGTAAAGAAGCAGGGAAAATCTTTGTTTGCATTATGAGAGGATTTTAAATTTGGATAAGAAAGATAATTTTTGGCATAATTTACCACGTCCGTTTTTTGTACTGGCACCAATGGAAGATGTGACGCATGTTGTTTTTCGCCATGTAGTAAGTGAAGCAGCCAGACCTGATGTATTTTTTACAGAGTTTACAAATACAGAAAGTTATTGTCACCCAGAGGGGATCCATAGTGTACGCGGGCGTTTGACTTTTACAGAAGATGAACAACCAATGGTGGCCCATATATGGGGAGATAAGCCTGAATATTTTCGGCAAATGAGCATTGGTATGGCGGCTCTTGGCTTTCAGGGTGTGGATATCAATATGGGCTGTCCTGCCCCCAATGTGGCATCCAAAGGGAAGGGATGCGGTCTTATCCGTCGTCCGGAAGTAGCAGCAGATATTATACAAGCAGCAAAAGCAGGCGGATTGCCCGTAAGTGTGAAGACAAGGCTTGGTTACACGAATGTAGATGAATGGCGTGACTGGCTGACACATTTATTGGAACAGGACATCGTCAATCTTTCCATTCATCTGCGTACAAAAAAGGAAATGAGCAAAGTGGATGCTCATTGGGAACGAATTCCGGAGATCAGGAAACTTCGTGATCATGTGGCACCAGATACACTTTTGACAATCAATGGGGATATTCCTGACCGCGGGACCGGCTTAAAGCTTGCTGATCAATATGATATTGACGGGATTATGATAGGGCGTGGCGTTTTTAAAAATCCATTTGCCTTTGAAAAGGATCCAAAAGACCATAATAGTAAGGAACTGCTTAAGCTCTTAAGGTTGCATCTTGATCTTCATGATAAATATTCACAGGAATTTGAGCCGCGTCCATTCAAACCGCTTCGTCGTTTTTTTAAGATATATGTACGCGGGTATCGAGGGGCGAGTGAATTAAGAAACCAGTTGATGAGTACAGAGTCAACTGATGAAGTGCGTGCATTGCTCGATAACTTTGAGGGAAAGAATGTTAATGGTATGAGGGTACAGGAGAAGTTCCCCAATTTAAGGTAAAAGCGAAGGATCGCGTTATATCTGATCCCCCCACAAACGAATTTTTTCAACAATATCATAGGAATTAGAGACAAGGACATGACCACTTGCACATCATGTCCTTTATAGTATTAACTGTTTATTCTAAAACCCAGTGGATTGCACCGTTCCCATGCATGCCCGACTTGCAATAATTGTTTTTCACATAGATGATTTCCTATGAATTGCATGCCGGCAGGAAGTCCTTTTGAGTTTAAGCCCATTGGTGCGGATAAATTCGGCATACCTGTTAAATTGGAAGGTGCGGTAAATGGTACACAACGGCTTTCGACGGCTAAATTTTGTTCAACCCAGTTTTCCTGGAATGCCGGGGCTGTAATAGGGATGGTGGGACCTGCTATAATATCAACATCCGCAAACGCTTTATCAAATCCTTTGACCAGCTTTCTCCGGGCTTGCTGGGCTTTAAGGTATTGTGTTGCACTCGACAATACACCGGTCTGTAAGAAAGCACGGATGTCCGCTCCATAATCCTCAGAACGGGTCTTAAGCCATTCATAATGAAAAGCAGATGCTTCCCCGCTCATTGTGGCCAGACCTGAAAATGTTGACATGGATAATTCGGGAATGTCGATTTCTCTTATGTCTGCTCCTAGACTTTGCAATGTTGTTATAGCTTGCTTAAAAAGTACTTCTACGTCCGAATCCAACCCCTCAAGGTAGTAAGTCGGGATCCCGATTCTTATTCCAACAATTCCTTTATTCAAATTCCCGGTATAATTGTGGGCAGGCACATGAAGACTTGCGGGATCATTTGGATCATACCCTGCCATGTAATGAAGCATCAGTGCTAAATCTGTAACCGATCTTGCCATTGGGCCCGGGTGATCCATTGACCAGGCTGTCGGTATGGATCCGAAACCGCTGATTAGCCCGTGTGTTGGCTTTAATCCGTAAGTACCATTCATGGCAGACGGTATGCGAATGGAGCCAATTGTATCTGACCCGACTGCAAGTGTTCCGAGACCGGCTGCCAGGGCTGCGGCACTGCCACCACTTGAACCGCCTGTCATGTGCTCAGTATTCCAGGGGTTTCGGGAAGGGCCATAGAACGGATTGATATTTGTTGTTCCAGCGGCAAACTCATGCGTGTTCTGTTTTCCCAGCGTGATTCCGCCTGCATCCAACAGTTTTTTTACTGCTGTGGAGGTTTTGTCAGGAATGTAGTCTGCTAAAATTTTTGAGCCCGCTGTTGTACGTATGCCTTTTGTTTCAAAATTGTCCTTGATACCGATTGGAATACCGTGCAGCGGTCCTTTATAATAACCGTGCATAATCTCATTTTCTGCCTTGCTTGCTTCTTTAAAGGCTAATTCGTTTACTGGCGTAATATAGGCATTGATGGCCGGATCAATTTGATCGATACGGTTTAATGTGTGCGTTGTTAATTCGACAGGGGATACTTGCCGCGATTCAATTAACGGGGCCAGTTCACTGGCGGTTAGAAAGGCTAAATCAGTCATCATATATCAATCCCTTGTCGACAATCGTAATCGGATTTTCGTTGTTGAGATCAGGGAATTCGTTCAGCGACATTTGAGCCTGGTTGACCGTATGAAGCAGAAACTGAATATATGGCATGTCATCCTCATAAACAGGAATGTCATGTAAGTACAGGCTTTGTCTTATAAAATTTGTATTGTCCATCTAACTTACCTCCTGATTTGGGTATTTATCATCACTATATGATAGGCGCTATGAAGTGTGCAGAGGCAGTATGTAATTTGGAGGTCGTTTCTTTCCATTATTAAAGTCTTTTGTAAAATTCTTCAGTTTAAACAAAACGGTATGATGCTTTATTAAGAACGGGCGCATTTGTGTGAGACAAAAAAGCCGATAAATACCGGCTTTTTATCCCACATGTAAAGGATAGTAACCCCGTCAAAAGACGGCGGCTAACTATCCTTAAATAACCGATAAGTTTCACTTTACTGACTGTAATACGTTTGGCAACTTACATCTTAATCGCAATCCTTTTGGTCAGTAGTCGGATGACCCAAATTAAAATCAGGATGACCAAAAACATACCCGGAATAATAATGCCTGATGGAAGAGATTCCAGTACTGCAAACCTTTCGAGTACAGGCAACCCCAATGAAATTCTTAATAATGTGTCCTGCAGCATTAACGTAATTAAAGCAATAAGAATGAATCCCAAACCAGTGACCGTGTCAAAGCGGTAGAAACTTGCACTAATGAACCAGCCGAGTAAATAATATATAAAGATATTTATACTGAATACGGCCATGGCCAGAATCCAGTTGCTCGCGGGATCAATATACGGTGTCAAAATAGCAGACTGGATAATATCACCAATAATATTACTGTCGATTTCCAGTACTACTGAATTAATATCGGGTTCATTAAATGTTAAGTTACTAACATTTGTGATAACGAACTGTTCGACGGCTGATATACCGGATGCGATAATGGGGATAATGACTGATAACCCAACAGAAGCGATGAGTCCCCCTTTGAAATAATCCCTTCTTGTTACGCCATTTTCGACATAGTAGGGCAGAAAGTACATAAAAAGTATTCCGAGCACAAACATGAAAATATTGCCTGCTACAAAAACGGCATTATAATAGTTATCAACCCCACTCCCTTGGATGATTGATCTTATGATTTTAAAAATGTTAATGGCGAGCATAATGCCCAAAAAGCCAAATGCCCAACTTAATTGCATCCAAAACACATCTCTTGCCACTTTAAGAAAGACGGCGGGCTGTCTCATAATCGTCTTCCTCCTTCGTTAAATGAATGAATAAATCTTGAAGTGAGACTGGTGATACATCAAGTCCCTTAGCCAATGCACTTTTATGCTCCTGATCACTCAGTTCCCCATAAACCATGACAGATTTTGTGCTACCCAAATGTTGTACACTAATCAGTTGCTTTGATTGAGCAAATTCATCGACTAACTCCCGATTTCCGGTAATCGTTGCACCTTTCGAAATAAGTGAATCATATCCTTCATGAAGCAGCATTTCACCTTTGTTTAATAACATGACGTCATCAAACAAATAATCCATTTCAGAAACGAGATGCGTCGAAAGGATAATGATTCTTGGATATTTTTGCTGATCGTTCAATAATTCTTCGTAAAATATATCGCGTGCTGGTGCATCCATACCAAGGTATACCTCATCAAATATGGTTAAAGGTGCTCTACTCGCTAAACCAATGATGGCATTGAAGGCAGATTGCATCCCTTTCGAAAACTTTTTGACAGGTTTCTTCTTATCAAGTTTAAACCGGTCGATAAGATATTCAGCATAATCCATGTCGAAACGGGGACGGTAGCGTTGTACGCCTTGCAGCATGGTCTTTACATTATCAGATTCATCTTTATAATCCTTGTTATACATAAACACAACTTGCGGCATAATCCTTGCATTCTCAAATGAAGGTTCCCCATTGATAGTCATGGAACCCGATGATGGTTCACGCAAGGATGACATGATGGATAGAAGCGATGTTTTTCCTGCACCATTTCTCCCAAGCAGTCCATATATTTTGTTGCTGCTTAGTTCAAATGTTATATCTTTGAGTGCCGCGTGATGACCATAATGTAAACTCACATTTTGTACTTTAACGTTCATTCTGTATCACGACCTTTTACATTTTTAATAAAACGAATCATTTCATTTTCTGTGATTTCCAGTTTATTGGCCTCTTGAACCAATTTGACAACATAATCTTCAATAAACGATTCTTTTCGTTTTTGAATGAGCTTTTCTCTGGCCCCTTCTGCTACAAACATACCAATGCCTCTCTTCTTATAAAGAATACCTTCATCAACCAATTGATTAATGCCTTTTGATACCGTGACATGGTTAATTTTATAAAAATTAACCAGCTGATTTGTTGAAGGTGCCTGCTCTTCTTCTTTTAGTTGATAATTAATAATTTGATCTTCCATTTTTTCACGGATTTGCATATATATCGGTTTATCCTGCTCAAAGGGATTTTGCATGTTTATCGCCCACTATCTTTGTAATGAGTTATATACCAATACGGTTATATAGTTATGTATATAACCATAACAGTGGCTGTCGTATAAGTCAATGCTGAATTGATATAAAAAATCATACAGTACCTTGCGACAAACAGTAGCATGTGATACATTACTTTTAACGAGGTACTTTTATATTACAGTACTGTTTAATACACAGTAGTAAAAATGAGGTGTATTTCCCAATGAACATACAATTTAAAAAAGGAGCTTTAGAACTATGCGTACTTGCATTGTTAAATAAGCAAGATCGCTATGGTTATGAAATCGTTCGAAACATTTCGGATCAGATCGTTATTTCTGAAGGCTCCGTCTATCCATTACTAAGGCGATTGAAAAAAGAGGCGTACTTAACAACGTATTTGCAAGAGTCAAAAGAGGGTCCATCCCGGAAATATTACAGCCTCACGGATAAAGGCAGAGATTATCTTCATATCCTTAACGATGAGTGGGAGCAGTTTTCGAAAGGTGTTAATCAAATTATAAAGGAAGGTGTTAATCATGAATAAAGAACAATTCCTGAAAAGCTTGGAAAAAGAATTGGAAAAGCTTCCTCAAGCGGAATGTGAAGATATTTTGCAAGATTTCGGGGAACATTTTGACATTGGTGCCGAAGAAGGAAAAACCGAAGAACAAATCGCCAATTCTCTTGGCACACCGCAACAAATAGCAAAAGAACTGCTTGCAGCATACCATCTTGAAAAAGTTGAAGAAACGACATCAACCGGCAATGTACTCCGGGCGATGTGGGCGGTTCTGGGATTAAGTTTTTTTAACTTAGTTGTCGTGCTTGGACCCTTTTTGGCACTGGCTCTGACTATTATGGGCGGATGGTTAACAGGTCTTACGTTTATTGTTTCTCCTGTAATGGTTCTCATTAATACAGCATTTTATCCAGGGACATTCGAGTTTTTAGAATTATTTCTTTCAATTGCCTTTTCCGGTCTTGGTCTTTTTATTGTGATCGGAATGTTGTTTGCAACACGTACCTTAATGAATCTATTTGTTCGTTATCTAAGATATAATGTAAACCTGGTAAAAGGTGGTATGAGAAATGAAAAGTATTAAAAAGATGTCAGTTATTGCGTTAATTCTTTTATTAGTCGGTGTGGGTGGCAGTTTAATAGCATTTAATTTAATGGATAAATCCAATTCGTCTGAAGAGCAAGTCATCGATCCGGAAAACATTGAAAATATCGAGATCAATACAAACAATGAGAAGGTAGAACTTATTTCAACGAATGATTCCAACATTAAAGTGGAACTCGCTGGCACAAGAATGAACGATATTGAGGATAGGCTGGAAGTGAAGACTGATGGGAATACACTGTCCATACAAACGGTTAGGCAAAAAGGTATATTCAATATCAATCTTTTTGGCGAAACACTCGCGTTAACCGTTTATTTACCGGAAAAATTATACGAATCGCTGCAAGCTGAACTGGATAATGGAAGTTTTCAAGCCAGTCAACTCAATATAAAAGAAATACAAGTTAAAACAAATAACGGCCGCATTGAAATGGGGGACATCAATTCTGATCAGGTTTATACAAATTCGGATAACGGTGGTATTAAGTTGGATCATGTTGAGGGGAATATTAGCGGTCAAACAAATAATGGCTCAATTTCCCTTTATACCAATCATTTAGATCGTTCGATTGAGTTGGAATCTGATAATGGTAACATTGAAATTGAAACGGAAAAAGACCCAACAAATGCAGTTTTTGATGTAAAGACTGATAACGGTACAGCAACGATTTTTGGTAGTTCTAACTGGGACACCATCGTTGGCGATGGCGACAATCTCATAAAATTAACAACTAACAATGGAAATATTGACGTTATGAAACAGTAGAGTCGAAATCTTTTACCCATATCCAACTAAAGAAACATTTCTGATTCAGCCCCGGCTTCGTATCAAAATGAGAGGTTCATAAGTCAAAAATATTGAAATCATCTCCTCCAAACTCCGGGCTTTTTCATAATTAATCCTGGAGGAGTAGGGGTGTTAGATACTGTTTAAAATCACTATAAAATTAATACTGTTATACAAATAATATGGTAAACTGAACATGGGTTATTGAGTTGCGCAAGATTATGGTTCAATGATTCGGAAAATTCGTATTAAAAGTGGCATAATTGAAGAGTTGCTTGATAAGAATTAAAGGTGGTGGTATGTGATGCCAATTGGGACTGAGTATTTAAAAGTGGTGCGGGAAAGATTCCGAAAAGTAAAGGAGCTGGGAGATAAAGCATTGCAACAATTGTCCGATGAAGATATCCATTGGACTTTAAATGAATCTTCTAATAATATCGCGGTCATCGTCAAGCACCTAAGTGGCAATATGACCTCAAGATGGACTGATTTTTTAACATCTGACGGTGAAAAAACAACCAGAGACCGTGATCAGGAATTTATCAATACCATAACGTCAAAACAGGACATGGTTTCGATTTGGGAAAAAGGCTGGGAGGTTCTGTTCGAAACGATTGATGAATTAGATGAAGCAGATTTATTAAAAAATGTTGCTATACGCGGTGAAAATCATACGGTGATGGATGCCATTGAAAGACAATTGGCTCATTATGCTTATCATGTCGGACAAATTGTTTATATTGGCAAGCAACTTAAAGATGAAGAGTGGGAAACCCTCAGTATCCCCAAAGGAAAGTCGGAGGAGTATTTGCAGGAGATGCTGAAAAAGAACCAGGACTGATCAGTGTCAATCGCTTATTTTATTTCCGGGAAGATCCTGAATAGCTGAAACGGAGGAATAAGGCGCTCCCGTGATAGGATATCGTGCATGATTGGAAGGAGGAAGAATGTTGGGATGGCTTTTTGCTTCGCTGGTGATACTCTTATTTTTATCCATTCCTGCATATGCGTTTATCCGGACAGTTCGGAGTTTTATCGGGAGGAAGAAAGACCGGAATGCAAAGGCTGGATCGGTTAAATCCAAAACGCTCGACGTGTATTATTCCATTTTCATCTACTGTTTATGCTTGATTGGTCTTGAAATCAATAAAAGTGGTTTAGAGGCAGGTGAGCCATTGCGTATTTTTGAAATGACAGGCGACAAAGCAAATGGATATGCCTCGCTTGCCAATGAGCATATGTTGACAGTGGTTGTATTCGTGACGTTAGGTGTGGTTAGCTTTTGGGTCATTAGTTTGACTCAAAGTGGTCTGTCTCCGATTATATATGTGGGCTTGAGTACCATTATCATCTTAAATGTTTTGTTCGCGGCAGCCTATCTCACGCATACAAGTTTTTCACACGATGGTCAGTTATTTCCTGTGTTTCTGCTGCAAGTCAGTTTTTTATCCTTAACATTTTTATACATCGCACGACTAAAAGACTCCTTGGATGAATTTCTTAAAAATCAGCAGGAAAAAGAAATCACCTACAGCAATAAGTTGTTACTGTTCTTCTTCCGTGTGACGCAGCATTATCAGAAAATGCCGCGGCTATGGGCAATTACTTTATTTCCGGTGTTGATCATTATCCAGTTGATTCTGGTGCTGTTTGGTCAGCGTCCTGACAGCTTTATACGCGTGTTTCTCGAAACAAGTTCTTTTAACTATTCGGTTATTCCTGCTCCAAAACCGGAGATTGTGAAGGGCGATGGTCATTATTTATGTACAGTGTCCGCCAGAGGTCATAAAAAGCTGGTTAAGCCGGTCAGGTCGGGTATCAGGAAGGAATCGAGAATTACAGTGAACCGTCAGCTGCTCATTGCCAATGCATTTGAAAATATTATGGAGCAGTATATACCGAAATCACACAAGATTATCCGTACTTTTTATGATAATTATGGCTATCCCATCAGCAAGCATATCAACTCAAAGTGGAAAGCTGACGCCGTCTATTTTTTGATGAAGCCCGTGGAATTGTTTTTTCTCCTCGTGTTATATACCGTTGATAGAAAACCGGAAAACCGTATTCATATGCAGTACAGTGAGTTAAGGACGGGGACTCGTTTTTAAGTACGGCCTGCCGTCCAAGCCAAAAGAAGCTTAAATGGTGCTCACGGCAAAATAAAAAAATGTGTGACTTAAAGCCTCTAAAAGGGATTACAGGTCACACTTATGGTATCCATCATTTTCACCCGTCAGCTGATCTGTTAATTGATTAATTCTTTGAAAAACTGCCTCCCGATCTTTTTTGGATAAATTTGGGTCCTGAAACCGGGAAATTAAATCCTGGAGTTTTTTAATCAGTTCCTCATCTGAGCAGTTAAATCGTTTGGCGTTATTTTTAAAGCTAACCACGTTGTCTTCCATCTGGGATACCTCCAAGGATTGTATGTTGCCTTTACTACTGATATCCCGATACCCATTTTTAAAATCAGCAAAACATGGATTGTAAAAATTATTAAATATATTTCACAATATCACTGATTCATTCTTTGGTTACCTTTTAACATCTAAAACGTGCTGCGATTCTCATAGCATGATGGATTGTCCTGGCATGTCTTCCTTCTGCTGTGTATGGGTTAATTAACGGACGCAGACGCTGCAGAAACTCATGATCGCAAAAGCAAGCTGATCCACCTCTCTCTAAACATACATCATGTGCCTGGCATGCAGCATCGACAGCATTAACCGGTTCACCCGGTCCGCTGCATCCCGGTCCGCAATATCGATATCCGGGAATAATGCAATTGCCTGGACGGGATTGACCATATTGAGGCATTTTAATTCCCCCTACATTTTTTAATCTTCCGGGATATCTTATGCGTAAAGGTTTAAAAGGACTGTTTGAACACCCAACCCGGAAAGCTTTGAATTTTTTTGACACAAAAACAGTTAGCCTTTATTATTATAAAGTAAACCCGACTAAAATGATAAGGAAAGGGTGTTTTGAAATGGCTTCAACGACAAAGGTTCAACCGGTAGATGAAGTAAAAGATCCTGTTCCACGAAATAATACTGATTTAAATAAACCGCAAACGTCACTAATTATTGGTGGACTCATTGCAGGCGCAATCCTGATGATTTATCTTATGGCAACAGAAAATATCGTACAGCCATTACTGCTCGTCATTGGTCTGCTCCTTGGTTATACACTGTTTCATGCACGTTTCGGTTTTACATCGGCGTTTCGCAGGATAATGTCTGTTGGTAATGGGCAGGCATTGAGATCCCATATGTTAATGCTTGCTGTTGCCGTCACATTATTTGCGCCAATCCTGGCATTTGGCTATTCATTTTTTGGAGAAGGCGTGGCCGGTTATGTATCACCGGTTGGTGTGAGTCTTTTAGTAGGCGCTTTTATGTTTGGCATTGGCATGCAGCTTGGCGGCGGATGCGCTTCCGGGACACTTTATGCAGTTGGCGGCGGGCGATCGGTCATGTTTGTCACGCTTTTATTCTTCATTATTGGTTCAACAGTCGGTGCCTATCACCTGCCGTTTTGGACGGAAGACTTACCGGCATTTGAACCTGTTTCGCTGGCAACATCGACCGGATTTGGCTATGGTGGTGCCTGGCTGTTATCGATTGCACTGTTTGGCCTCATTACGTGGATTACGTTAGTCGTGGAAAGAAAGAAGCGACCGCCAAAAATGGCGCCTAAACCATCAGCTTCAGGGTGGAGACGCATTTTCCGCGGTTCATGGCCGTTGTTTGCTGCAGCCATTGCATTAGCCGTTCTGAATGCTCTAACATTGATGGTTCGCGGAACGCCATGGGGCATTACATCAGCTTTTGCTCTATGGGGATCCAAAGCGGCCCAATTTTTAGGCATCGATGTGGCGAGCTGGGGTTATTGGCAAGGTGCTAACGCTGCAGCACTGGAAGCATCCATTTTTTCCGATTCGACGACTGTCCTGAATCTTGGCGTTATTCTAGGCGCGTTTCTTGCATCGGCTGCCGGGGGACTATTCAAATTTTCAAAGATGAATGGAAAAAATGTTACAGCATCTGTTATCGGCGGTCTGATGATGGGCTATGGCGCCCGTCTTGCTTTTGGTTGTAATATTGGTGCATACTTCGGTGGCATTGCGTCATTCAGTCTTCATGGCTATGTCTGGGGCATCCTGGCACTGGCAGGAACCTTCCTGGCCTTGTATCTCAGACCACTATTCGGACTATCGGTACCGAAACCTAAAGACTCGTTTTGTTAGAATGATTATTACAGAGGCTGGCTCTATTACAGGGCCGGCTTTTTTTGTGTCTCCTGCACCGATAGTTCTACCAAGGAAGAGTTGACATACTGAATAGTGTTCTGTATAATTCCAACTAAACTATTCAAAATGAACAAAACAAATTGAACATATTATACTGATCGAACTAGGGGTGGTGAATCATGGTGACTGATAATGATATGCAAAAAATTGAGGAATCACGCGATATTATGATTAGTGCAATTGCCCAGACGATGGTGATTTATGGTGTGACACCGTCTGTGGGCAGGATTTACGGTGTGCTTTATTTTGCGGACAAACCGCTTAATCTGGATGAAATAAAAAATCAGGTTGCGATGAGCAAGGGAAGTGTCAGCACAGGGTTAAGGGATCTTCTTGATACTGAAATGGTGATTAAAGTGTGGAAAAAAGGCGACCGGAAAGATCATTATATTGCCGATAAAGACTTTTTTAAAAACTTTTTTGCCTTTTTCACCAAAATGCTCAGGCAGGAAAGAAACATTACCTTAAGAGCTTATGAACAGGTGGAAGGCACACTGAAAGATATTGCGGAAAATGGTGACTCTGACGAAGCGAAAGAGACGGCCAAAGGGGACCTTGAGGATATAAATCAAACCATGACTTATTTTGACTGGACGCTCAGATTAGCCAATGCAATGGAATCACGGAAGATATTTGAGTATTTTCCAAAACACAAAGGTGGTGATTGCACTGGACAAGAATGATACAGCACTCGTTTTAATCGATGTGCAAAAAGAAAGTGAATTTGGTATCGAGGGCGTCGGTTCAGTTGTGAATAATACAGAGAAGCTAATTGCTGAGTGCCGGAAAGCAGGTATTCCGATCATATTCACACGGCATATTAACCGGGGAGATACGATCGGTCTGTCCAATAAAGAACCTTTGAATGATGAGGGCAGGCCCGTATTTTACGATGATGGAACGGATGCGGTGGAAATCTTTGATCAAATTAAGCCTGAAAAAGGTGATATCGTCATTGATAAATATCGCTGGAGCAGTTTTTATGATACAAGTTTAGATTTGATGCTCAGAAATATGGGAATCAAGCATCTGATTATGGGAGGGTTTGTCACGGACGGCTGTCTGATGACGTCCGTGTTCGATGCTTTTTTCCGTGATTATCAGGTGAATTTAATAAAAGATATGTGCGGTACTACAAATGAAGGCGCGCATATGGCATCTATCATGATTATGGCCAATTGGGTCTATGATTTAGCCGTTTTTGATACGTCGGAAATGATTAAGAAACTAAATGGTGAAAACTATCGGAACTGGGAACCAGACTATCCTGATCAATTACAATTCACACCTGAAAGTATGCGTGAAACATTTAATACGTTAAATAAATAATTTTACATCATAAGAGGAGGACGAATGGGTGTTAAAACGAATGAGATTTTTAGGGTTAACTGCCATTATGATTCTGTTGGTGGTTTTGGCGGCTTGCGGCGGAAGTGGCAATGATGAAAGCAGTGAAAGCAATGGAGACGATGGTGCCTCAAACGAAGAAGCTTCAAATGAATCGTCAAATGGCGATACTGTCAGTGAAATCGGCCAGGAAGAACTGACAATTCCTTACGTTGCATGGGCATCAGCTACAGCCAGCAACCATGTCATGGAAGTTGTACTGGAAGAAGCAGGCTATGACGTTACGCTGCAGCAAGTGCAATGTATACAGGTGTATCCGATGGTTCAGCGGATGCAACTGTTTGTGTATGGCTGCCGCATACGGATGCCAGCTATTGGGAAGAATATAAAGAAGATCTGGTGCATTTAGGACCGAACTTGGAAGAAGCGCCGCTTGGTCTTGTCGTTCCGGAATATATGGATGTCGATTCCATTGAAGATCTGAGAGAGAACACAAATTCAGTCGGCGATAATACAGATTATACCATTACAGGTATTGAGCCAGGTGCTGGCCAAATGCAGCTGACAGAAGAAGACGTAATGCCTGAATATGGATTGGATGATTGGACACTTCAGGCAAGCTCTTCCCCGAGCATGGCAGCTTCATTGGGCGATGCGATTGAAAATGAAGAGCCGATTGTGGTGACGCTTTGGTCGCCGCATTGGACATTCTCTGAATATGATCTAAAATATCTTGAGGATCCGGAAAATATTTACGGCGACCCTGACAACATTAATACAATTGTACGAAGCGGACTGGAAGAAGATGCTCCGAAAGCCCATAAAATTCTTGATCAGTTTAAGTGGTCAAAAGAACAAATCGGTGAAGTTATGGTTAAAATCAACGAAGGAATGGACCCTGCCGAAGCAGCTGAAGAATGGGTCAACAATAACCAGGATACCGTCAGTGAATGGACAAAAGGGACAGAGTAAATATTAGCTGATGAAAGAAGCGGAAACCATATTAATATGGTTTCTGCTTCTTTTCGTTTATTGTCTTGTTTGTATTTTGCTGCAGGTCTAAATATGGGGCACTGAGAATTGAGCAGGATGACAATTGTGTGAAGACAGGCATGCAAGGCTGAAACATGATATAATAAAGATAAATACGTCTTGGGAGATCTTGTGTCATTACCTAAGGAAGATTGAATCTATACTGTGCAGATTATATAACTGCACCAAAAAAATCGCAAGTCGAAATGTATTCTTTGATGAAGAAACGCTGGAGCCGGTGTAGGTCCTGGTACTAAGGTATAGCAAAAAGTTTTAAGAATCAATGCCGGTATAGGGGTTGTATGCTTATGGTATTGACAAATGAGCTTCAAAAAATGACTTATCCTTCAATTAACTCGTGTTCATTTATCCTGTAGTTTACAATTCATTCTGCTTACATAATTGGGGACAAACTATTACAATATATGAGGAAGTATTTTTATTAATTGTCATGTTTACTGAGAGGATGAATAGGATGAGCAGGCAAATCGTCACCTCATCAGATATAAATCGTACTGATTTTGCATCAGAGAAAGAAAATCAAACATCAATCGTGGCGGACCTGAAGTCACTTTTTAAAATTCCGGTGCTGATAGCAAACGCAGTACCGGTCTTTGCCGGATTTTGGCTGGCAATATATTTTACAGGTGCATCTTTTTCAGCTAATTTTGATATATTTCTTCTGACCATTATCGGTAGTACGCTGGTTATGGCCGGAGCACTTGTGATCAATAACTGGTATGATGTCGATATTGATACTGTCATGGACAGGACAAAGTCACGGCCGACGGTGACAGGTAATATTTCGCTCAGGACAGTTCTGTGGATTGGAATGGCAGCAAGTGTCATTGGTTTACTGATGTTGGCCTTTACCACACTTGAAGCGGTCATATATGCATTTATCGGCTGGTTCACTTATGTTTTTCTCTATACCATGTGGTCGAAACGCAAGTATACCCTCAATACGGTGATCGGGAGTGTTTCCGGTGCCGTGACACCACTGATTGGGTGGGCCGCATTGGAGCCTGCCTCACATATTGTACCGATCGTTTTGGCACTCATTATTTTCATTTGGCAGATGCCGCATACATTTGCGATTGCGATTCGTAAATATGATGAGTACAAGGCTGCAAACGTTGCTATGCTGCCGGTTGTATACGGTATGGAGATTACAAAGCGCCAGATGGTTATTTACATCGCGTGTCTTCTGCCGCTGCCGTTTTATTTGTTTTCACTGGGGACAGCCTTCATTGTAATAGCAACGTTGCTCAATATCGGATACCTTGCCCTGGCGATCAGCGGTCTTTTTTCCAGGGATACTGTGAAATGGGCGGATAAAATGTTTATGGTCTCTGTGAATTATTTAATGATTATCTTTGTTGCTGCGATTGTCGTAACATTGCCATGGTTTGGATAAGACGGAGAGATTAGGTCAGTGATGAAATGGGAAAGATGTCATTAAACAGTTAAGGAGGAAATCTTTATGGCAGATATCAAAAAAGGTGACCACAAATTTTATATAGGCGCTGATGAACAGGAACCAAAAGCGGAAATCACATTTAAGGAATCCGGTCATAATGAACTGAACGTGGATCATACGTATGTATCCGAGGAACTACGCGGTGAAGGCGTCGCCGGCAAGCTCGTTGAAAAAATGGTATCGTATGCACGGGACGAAGGAAAGAAGATTGATCCAACATGCCCTTATGCGAAAGAGAAAATGGAAAAAACACCGGAATACCATGATGTACTGACGAAATAACAATCGCGATAAAAAAATAGCTTTTTGGAAAATGTGCCAGGGTTACGCTTCCCTGGCTTTTCTATTATAATAAAGTGTGTAAACCAGTCGGAAGAGGGACAAACCATGCAGAAAGTTGCAAAGATCACTTATGAAAGCATCATGATCCTGCTTGTCATGATTACCATTATAACGATCTGGACGGATGAAACCTATAACACAACAATCAGCTGGGTTGTGTGGGGGATATTTTTTGCTGATTTTACTGTTCGTTTTATTATGTCCAGTTCGAAATGGGCATTTATAAAACAAAACCCATTTCTTCTAATCGCTATCATTCCATTCGATCAATTTTTTCAGATGGCCAGAATTGTACGGGTTATCTATTTATTTCGGATTAAAACCATCACAAAATATTACGTCTTGCCATTTGTTGAAAAGCTGACGTTTCGCTCGAAGTCACTGATCCTGTCCATTATATTATTTTTACTGCTCGGGGAAGCGTTGCTCATTCAAATCGTTGAAAACTCTGTTGAATCCTATTTTGATGCATTGTTCGTGATTTTTGGCTATTTATTGTTTTTTGGCCACAGAGTATTTGAAATCGAGCAAACCATTTCGGTCTGGACCTTAACAGTGGTATCCATTCTCGGCATTGCCATTCAGGGACTGGCACTCCAATGGGGGTTTAATCGGATTGATATTTTTTACAAGTGGTTAAAAGGTAAACGCAACGTTGATTCGGATGAAAGGCGGGGTCTGAAATCAGGCGAATAATAACGTTCAAAACTGATGCTGTTATCAATACTCCCACATAACTCATTTATTATTACCCTCCCGGAAACCGCACATAAAACCCACTGGTACTGTGATGTTTGTCGTTAAAAGATACCTTTGTGTTCTGACGATTCAATCGAAGCATAATCCCTGAAGACTTGGGGATGATATTGTAAAGATTCGCCTGAAAGGAAGTGGAACAAATGTCTGACAAACTGTACGATATAATCGGGGTCGGGATAGGGCCTTATAATCTTGGTTTAGCTGCTCTCTTGGATATTACCCCTGAACTTGATAGCTTATTTTTTGATAAGATGCCAAAGTTTGAATGGCATCCCGGAATGTTAATTGAACGAATGAATTTGACCACCCCTTTTTTAGGGGACCTTGTCACATTCGCTGATCCAACAAGCCGACTCACTTACATCAACTATTTACATGAACACAATCGTCTGTACCAGTTCTACTTTTTTAACAAGTTTCAGATTCCCCGTCAGGAATATAACCATTACCTGCAATGGGTGGCCGATCAATTGGAACAGCTCAACTTCGGTTATAAGGTCGTCGATGTGATCGATCATGAAAAAGCTGCGGAGCCTCACTATGAGGTAGTCGTGGAAGAAACCTCAACTCAAAAACGATCCTCATACTTCACAAAAAACGTTACCATGGCAACCGGAAGTGAACCCTTGGTACTGGACACCATGTCAGGACACCCAAAGGAAGATGTTTTACATACAGATCGCTACATGTACGAAAAGGAAAGCTTAGTTGAATCCCCGCACATTACAATCGTCGGTTCTGGTCAGAGTGCCATCGAGGTTTTACTGAATCTGTTAAAAGAACAGGAAAATAAAGTATTTCAATTGACGTTATTCACCCGTTCCAGCGGCCTATTTCAATTGGAGAAAGCCAAATTTGGCCAGGAGTATTTTTCACCCGATTTTGTTGATTATTTTCATTCGCTCGGCTTTAACCAGCGTCTCGACACATTGGACACATTAGGAACGCTCAGAAAAGGTGTTAATCCACAGACATTGATGGAATTATACGAAACGCTTTACCATAAAACAATTGGCCAAACGGAACAGCCGGTAACCATTCAGCCCAATACAGAAGTGAAACATATAAATCGGAACAATGATAAGTATGTATTGAACTGTCATCAGTGGCAAAAAGAAAATTCCTTTGATTATGAAACGAATAAGGTTATCCTGGCAACAGGTTATAAACCCCATATTCCTGCATGGTTCTATGACCGTTTTAAGGATAAAATTATGTGGGAAGACGAGGACCGTTATAAAGTTACCCGAGATTATCAACTGGCGTTTCATGATCAGCGGGACCACCGTTTTTTCACCATGACCAATTTGGAGCATTCTCATGGCACGGCAGCCACCAACTTGGGATTGGCCGTTCAAAAGAACATTCAAATCATAAACTTGCTTGCCGGACGGGAAGTATTCAAAGACAGACGTGATACCATCTTTCAGCAGTTTACAATGGAAGATGAATACTTGTCCGAAAATGGTAATCCATTTAATTTTCGTAAATCCGGCAGTTGACGTTTATTAACCCCATCGGTCGTTGAAAAGTTTCCATAATCTAATCCGTACTCTTTATTTCATGTTTTCTCCTGCAACTGGACCATTTACGGTGAGCTGCCGATCTTTCCCTTTGAGTGCTCCGGTTAATCCAACGGCGCTTTCTCAACGACACGTCCTATTCGGCCTTTCGTTGTTTCAGCATGCCGGAGTGAACTGATGACAGCTTCCTCAGTTGTTTCGACGACGGCTTGAAAGAGTCCGTTTATGATGGGATGTTCATCACGAAGAAAGCTTATATTTTCCATGAGCGATCCATTGTCATGTTCATGTAAATTAGTCGTTGAAAAAGCGATGGCAATATCGCCGCTGCCATGTGCAATGTGGCTGCCGGTTCTGCCCAGTCCGGCAGCAGTACGTTTGGCAAGCCGTTTCAGCTGCCGGTCATTAAGCGGTGCATCGGTTGCGATTACCATCATAATCGATCCATCAGGAGTGTTCATAGGTATCTTATTGAAATCGGCGAAACGAGCATCTTCCCGTTTGCCGAAATTACTGAGCACGAGGCAGCCGACTGTGTAGCCTTTCACAACACGTGACGCTGTTCCGATTCCACCTTTATACCCGAAGCAAATCATACCTTTACCTGCCCCGACAGCACTTTCCTCAACTGGATCACTCGAGGCATGTTCGATTGCCTGTATCGCATGTTCCGGTTTGACAGCCTGCAGTCGCATTGAATTCAAATAACTGTCATTACACTCGCCAACAACGATATTGAGCGAGCTTGCCGTATCACCGATCTCCGGGTTTTCGTCAAGCATATATTGAAGCGTCCCTTGCATCACAGCTCCAACACTAAACGTATTTGTCAGCATAATAGGTGCTTCCAGCAACCCCAGTTCGTCGACCTGAACAAGTCCGGCTGTCTTGCCGTAGCCATTGATGACCGAACTCGCGGCATGAACCTTGTGCCGAAAAAGACTGCCACTATGCGGCAAAATGGCGGTAACTCCTGTGCAGATGGTATCCTTATGACTGATATGTTCATATAGCGTAACATGGCCGACATTCACATCAGCTATATCGGTGATACAATTATTTGGTCCTCTTCGCAGTTGCATAATGTTACCCCTTTATATAATAGATTTATATAGTATTATAGCAGATAAGATTTTTTCATAGTAATTAAGGTGAAAACCAGTGGATTTCACGTTTTTTATCAAACGTTCACATGACGGTTATATCACATCTAATGAATCTGAAATAGACGGAGGACATACAATGACACTAACCTGGGTATTTGTAAAGATTGCTTGCATTGTTTTGAGTATTGCAGCAGGACTGATCTTTTTTAACGTAAGCAGTCCTTTATCGAAGTCATTTAAAAAACAGCAATTAGAAGAAAGTGTTTCACTCATTATCAATCTTGTTTCATATGGGCAGGAAAAGTGTTATTGAATATTGAACTATTCGTGACAGATCCACTGGCAGTGCTTGCCTACTCAAGTGATTCAAATGCCTTTTATGTTGCGGTTCTTTTATTGGTTTTCAACAGAAAAATTCAAAAGTCAACGCTGTCCTTTCCTCTCTTGTTCCGATATTTCTGGCATCAGCGTTTGTCTATGAATTCATTGAGTCGTTTTGAATGACAATGTACTGTCCTGGGGCATTTGGGAATTCTTTTGATCGTGTCGGTCTTCTTTTTAATCATACATGAAAAGCGCTCTGCTATCATGATGACAGGCATGGTTTTCGCTGTTTGGAGCTTGGGGCAAACTATTTTACTATTCGTGTTGCCGTATACGACCCTTTATGGCTACATAATGTCCCAGTGGTTTTTGATTCTTGTATTCATCATGAGTGTAACTGTCCTAATATATGACATGAAGAAGGTGAAATCACATGGTTTGCAAACCTGGGATAAGGGGAGGTTTTTCATATGAAAAAAGCAGTAATTATTGTTGTCTTGACTGGGATGTTTGCCTGGGCGGTGTATGATTTTGTTATTGATTCACAGGATGATCAGAGCGCTCAGACCGCTGAAAAAAATGACTTTACGGTAGAGGAAAGTTCGGCTGAAGAATCGGAAAGAGCTGAGGGGAGCACTGATGCCCCTGATGAGCATACCGGGGAGGATACAGTAGGGATTGAAGAAGGCGATCTGGCACCGGATTTCCAATTGGAGACGATGGAAGGGGAACACGTTAAATTATCCGATTTGCGCGGCCAGCGTGTCATGGTGAATTTTTGGGCAACGTGGTGTCCGCCTTGCCGTGCTGAGATACCGGATATGCAGAAGTTCTATGAAAATAAAGATGTAGAGATTTTGGCAGTCAACCTGACCGATACGGAAAGCGACAGAAGTGATGTGGAAGAGTTTGCTGAGGCGTATGACATGACTTTTCCCGTATTGATGGATGAAAACACAGAGGTTGCTGATAAGTATCAAATACAGCCTATCCCGACATCCTTTATGATTGATTCTGACGGGCGGATCCAGTTCAGGGCATTTGGTCCTATGAACTATGAGCTGATGGTGCAGGCATTTGAAAAGATGGATTAATTTAATGACCTTCTGGCGTAAAGTGCGGTGCCGGGCTTATCCAAAAAACAATCGAACAGAGTCATTAATCGATCGCGTTTGTTAAAAAATCGATTGAGCAGCCATCAAAGATAATAGTGTACGTTTGAAAAATTATGTCACAGTAACTTTCAAACGTTAGACACAAAATTTAACCTCCTTCTCACTACTACAATCGTATCGGTATCTGAAAAAGGGGCGTCATTTTTTTATTTTTTCACGCCCCTTTTTGTGATTTTCTTTCGATTGTAGTCACAAAGAAGGTGGTATTTTTGCATTCCCTTCCCATAGAGTGCTATACTATAAAAAATTCAAATATGAATGCAAAATGTTCCTTCGGGGTCGGGTGAAATTCCCAATCGGCGGTGATGAAGCCAGCTTCTGAGTCCGCTACCCGTGCGGTTTTTGACCAAGCGGTGGATCCGGTGAAACTCCGGAACCGACAGTGACAGTCTGGATGGGAGAAGGAATTTTTCAAATCGTTTATTTAAGGTGAAGTGTAGGTAATTGATGTTGTCAATTACGATAAGCTTTGCCGTATTTGACAATAAACGATATGATTAAAATTCTGCCCTTACGCCTCTGAAGTGAATTCAGGGGCTTTTTTAGTGTCTAAGAAAGAAGCGGAGCGTTACGAAACCTCCGAATGGTTTGAAAAAGGAGGAATCAGTCATGAACGATGAACATTATATGCAAATGGCCCTTAACCTGGCCAGCTCTGTTTCAGGGCAAACGGGTCCGAATCCGCCGGTTGGTGCGGTTGTTGTCAGGAATGGCGAAATCCTGGGAGTAGGCGCGCATTTGAAGGCAGGTGAGCCGCATGCGGAAGCTCATGCACTCCAAATGGCCGGTGATAAAGCAAAAGGTGCAACAATTTATGTCACGCTTGAGCCGTGCAGCCATCATGGCAAAACACCACCGTGTGCTGACCTGATCATTGAAAAGGGGTTAAGCCGGGCGGTTATTGCCATAAAGGATCCGAATGAAAAAGTTGCAGGGCGCGGGATTGAAAAGTTAAAAGCAGCAGGTGTTGATGTTGAATCAGGTGTGCTGCTAAAAGAGGCAGCAGCAGTTAACAAACATTTTTTCCATTACACCCGGACCAAAACGCCGTATGTCACGATGAAGTCTGCTGTCAGCCTGGATGGGAAAACGGCAACACATACGGGTGACAGTAAATGGGTGACGGGCGAGGCGGCAAGGCGCGATGTCCATCAGTACCGTCATACCCATGATGCGATTCTGGCGGGTGTGAATACGGTTCTTGCTGACAATCCAAGTCTGACAGCACGAATTCCGAACGGCGGCAGGAATCCCCTGCGCATCATTCTGGACAGCAATCTGCGCACGCCGACGGATGCAAATGTGGTTAATGATCGCCAAGCTGATACGTGGATTATTACCGGGGATCATATCAGCGAAGTGTCAATGAAGCCGTTTGAGGAAAAAAACAGTGTGACGATTATACCGCTTAACTCACTGGATCCCGTCACGGTACTTAACTACCTGGGAAGCAGGAAGATCATGTCATTATTCGTTGAAGGCGGTGCTTCGGTTAACGGATCTTTTCTTGAAAGCGGAAAAATCAATCAGCTTGTGCAATATATGGCACCTAAACTGATTGGCGGAAAAGATGCGCCTTCATCCATTGCGGGTAACGGCTTTAAGCATTTAACAGAAACGCTGTCACTTTATATCACTAATGTGGAAATGATCGGTGAGGACATTAAAATCATAGCGGAACCGCGAAAGGGCGATACAAATGTTTACGGGGATAATTGAAGAAAAAGGCACCATTAAACAAATAAACCATGTCTCGGAAAAATCAATCGAAATGAAAATTGAATCAGCAAAAATGACGGAAGATGTTCGGATTGGGGACAGCATTTCGGTCAATGGTATCTGTCTGACCGTAACGGACTTTGCGGATACAAGTTTTCGGGTGGATGTCATGCCGGAAACGATGAATGCAACTTCCCTCAGGGTGCTGGCGGAAGGGTCAAATGTGAACCTTGAGCGTTCGATGCCTGCAAACGGCAGATTTGGCGGCCATTTTGTATCTGGTCATGTAGATGGAACCGGTACAATCATCCGAAAAGAACAACAGGAAAATGCAATTTATTACGATGTGGAAATGCCGGACGAACTGGCCATTTACTTTATTATGAAAGGCTCTGTCGCAGTTGATGGTGTCAGCCTGACAGTATTCGGCATCAGCGGCAGTACGTTTACGATATCACTCATCCCCCATACAGTATCCGAGACAGTATTGGGCGACAAAGGTGAGGGTGACATCGTGAATATTGAATGTGACATGCTGGCCAAACATGTAAAAAATATGCTCAATCACCAGCACCGTATAAATTGATTCAAAAACGAAGGAAGTGGACAACGTGTTTCATACAATTGAGGAAGCGATTAACGATTTGAAAGCAGGAAAGCCGGTGATTGTAGTCGATGATGAGGACCGCGAAAATGAAGGCGACCTGGTGGCATTATCGGAAAAATCGACACCGGAGATGATTAATTTTATGATTACACATGGAAAGGGGCTTGTGTGTACATCCATTAAATCGGAGTTAGCTGAGAAATTAAAGCTGCCTTTAATGACGCGTCAGACCAGCGACCCGTTCAGAACAGCTTTCACTGTCAGCATCGACCACAACGATACAACGACGGGTATCAGCGCAGACGAGCGTTCGAAAACAATCCGGGCGCTGCTTAATCCGGGCGTTAAAGAGGAAGACTTTAAGCAGCCGGGTCACGTGTTTCCGCTGATTGCCAAAGATGGCGGCGTTCTAACACGAGAGGGTCATACAGAAGCTTCTGTCGATCTGGCTGAGCTGAGCGGTGCCTTCCCTTCAGGTGTCATTTGTGAAATTATCAAAGATGATGGCACAATGGCGCGGGTGCCGGATTTACGTAAAATGGCTGAGGAATTTGAGCTGAAGCTGATATCGATTGCAGATCTGATTGCTTACCGGAAGCAGCATGAAGTGCATGTCAGCCGTGCTGTGAAAACAACGCTGCCGACCGATTTTGGCACGTTTGCCGTGTACGGATACACGAATGATTTGGATGATAAGGAACACATTGCGCTCGTGAAAGGTGATGTTCATGAAAAAGAGACAGTGCTGACCAGAGTACATTCCGAATGCCTGACAGGTGATGTATTTGGCTCTTACCGCTGTGATTGCGGACCACAGCTGCATGAAGCCTTGAATAAAATTAATGAGGCAGGTGCCGGCGTTTTAGTGTACATGCGTCAGGAGGGGCGTGGTATCGGGCTGATCAATAAACTGCGTGCCTACCAGCTGCAGGATGCCGGAATGGATACGGTTGAAGCGAATGAGCAGCTGGGTTTTGCTCCGGATATGCGCGAGTATGATATAAGTGCTCAGATTTTAAAAGATATAGGCGCAGAAAAAGTAAATCTGTTAACCAATAACCCGGAAAAAATGCGGGGACTCCAGTCTCATGGCATTCAAATCAATGCTCGGATACCGATTGAAACAGGGACACACGAGGAAAATGAACGCTACATGCACACGAAATATCAAAAGATGGGCCATTTATTCAGTTTTCATCATAACTAGAGGAGATGATCAATTTGGGAAAAACATTTGAAGGCAGCCTTGTTGGATCAGACTTAAAAGTTGGCATTGTTGTGGCACGGTTTAATGACTTTATTACGAGCAAACTGCTGGAAGGGGCAGAAGACACCCTGAAACGGCATGGTGTACAGGAAGATAACATCGACATTGCCTGGGTGCCGGGAGCATTTGAAATTCCAGTGGTTGCCAAAAAAATGGCGGTTAAAGAAGAATACGATGCTGTCGTGACACTTGGGGCGGTCATCCGCGGATCAACGCCTCATTTTGACTATGTCTGCAATGAAGCTGCCAAAGGGATATCCAGTGCCGCGATGCAATCTGGTAAGCCGGTTATTTTTGGTGTATTAACGACTGAAACCATTAAACAGGCCATTGAACGGGCAGGAACAAAGGCCGGCAATAAAGGATCGGAAGCAGCAGCTGCAGCAATCGAAACAGCAAATGTCGTCAAAGAGTTGGATAAATGAACGTCCGGGGAAACTGCTCCTGTATGGATGATTGACGTATTCAGTAAGTATTTTTCCTGTTCTATTCAAGTTAATGGTGACAACTTCAGCCAAATACGTATTCCCCAATATCTCATGATGGCAAAGTATCCGTCAGTACGATAAACTGGGGGGTAGAGAGATTTGTATGTCTGGAGGAAGTTACCATTAAAATTTTAGTCTATCAAATAATCGGGTTGGGTATTATCTGGATTGGAATGGCGTTCTTTTTTCAGGAGATGAATCCGTTCAGTAAGTTTATCTTTTACGCTGCCACATCCTGGCTGTTATTTTTGATTGTTATTTTCATAAAACAGCTGATCAGGAACCGGAAAAATGATGAAGATTCAACAATAGGAAGGTAATATGATGCTCACGGTTGAGAATTTATTTAAATCTTATGGCGACAAAACATTACTGAATCATATTTCATGTATGATCAAACCGAATGCCCGTATTGGCTTGATTGGTGTCAATGGAACCGGGAAATCAACATTTTTGAAAGTGATTGCTGGAATCGATACAGCGGAGCAAGGCACTATCGACCATGCAAAGGATTATCAGATTGAATATTTGGCGCAGGAACCTGAGTTGGACAATGACTTAACCGTCATCGAACAAATCTACTACGGGGAAGCAGTCATTATGAAGGTCATGCGTGAATATGAACAGGTTCTTCTTGATCTGCAGCGTGATCCGGAAAATGAAAAAAATCAGGAGCGGCTGCTGAATAAACAGCGGCTGATGGATGAGCAGGATGCGTGGGAAGCTAATACAGCGGCCAAAACAATTCTCACGCAATTAGGGATTACTGATTTTCATAAAAACGTTTCCGAGCTCTCAGGCGGTCAAAAAAAGCGGGTGGCCATTGCGAAGGCATTGATTCAGCCTGCTGATCTCCTCATTCTTGATGAGCCGACCAATCATCTTGATAATGAAACGGTGGAATGGCTGGAGAAATATTTGGCATCGTATAAAGGGGCGTTAATGCTTGTAACGCATGACCGCTACTTTCTAAATCGGGTCACGAATCAAATTTTTGAACTGGATAAAGGGAATCTTTATATTTATGAGGGCAATTATGAATTGTTCCTGGAGAAAAAAACCGAACGGGAAGCATTGGAAAGAAGCTACGAGGAAAAGCACCACAACACGCTGCGGCGCGAACTCGCCTGGCTGAAACGGGGGCCAAAAGCACGAGGAACAAAGCAAAAAGCACGGGTTGAACGGGTACAGGAAATGCAAAAACAAACATTTAATACCGAATCCCGTGATGTGTCGTTTGAAGCGGGCTCAACGCGACTTGGGAATAAAGTGATTGAACTGGAAGGAATCGAAAAAGGATATGGCTCCAATCAGCTGATCCGTGATTTTGATTTCTTAGTCGTCCCCGGTGACCGTCTTGGTATTGTCGGGCCGAATGGTTCAGGTAAAACGACTTTGCTGAATATAATGGCCGGACGATTGAAACCTGATGAGGGTGAGATTGAGACAGGACAAACCGTCAAAATCGGCTATTATACACAGGGTGATGAAGAACTTGATGACGATAAACGCCTTATTGAATACATTCGGGAAGTTGCTGAGGTTATCCATACGAAAAACGGGGATGAAATTACAGCAGAACAGATGCTGGAGCGGTTTTTATTCTCACGTCGCGAACAATGGAATTATATCCGGAAACTATCCGGCGGGGAAAGGCGGCGCCTCTATCTGTTAAGAGTGCTTATGTCAGAGCCGAATGTTCTATTGCTGGATGAGCCGACCAATGACCTGGACACACAGACATTGGGGGTTCTGGAGGAATACCTGGACCAATTCCCGGGGGTGGTCATTACCGTATCACACGACAGATATTTTCTTGACCGCGTCGTTGATCATATGCTTGTTTTCCGTGACAATAGTCCAATTGAGCATTTTTACGGTAATTACAGTGAATTTTTGGAGCGGGAAAAGCAACAGCAAAAACAGCAATCGTCAAAACCGGTGAAAAGAGAGCAGAAGAGACCTGCGCAGAAAAAGAAGATGTCCTATCATGACAAAATGGAATGGGAAACGATCGAGGACGATATAACAGAATTGGAAACGGCACTGGAGGAATTGCAGGAACGGATAGCCGGTGCTGGAAGTGATGCTGAAAAAGTGCAGGAGCTTTATAAAGAGCAACAGGAAACAGAAACAAAATTGGAGGCAAAAATGGAGCGCTGGGAAGAGCTTTCCTTAATAGCAGAAGAGTTGGAACAATAATTGGTTCATACTGTCCGGGTGGTACGCCATCCAGTCTTTCTAATCGTGCTTGTCCAGTGGTATCGGACTCCCTTAACAAATAATAAAAGGAATTCTTAAAAGTCATATTATGTTCTTATCCATCTGTGCTATACTGAAAGCAGCCAATGGGAGGCGAGTGGGTGAGCTGGTGCGATACTATCGGTACTTCGTCATGGACAGGAGCACTTGCAGGCAGAAATCGATGGGATAAACGTATCAAATGCTAACGAGTTTGGCTCCTTAAAAGAGGAAATAAGTGATATGTCTGCCAATATTGTGCTTCTCGTGATGAATCGTGGAAAAACAAAACGAATATCTACCGAATGCAAAAAACATTGGGGATGCAGTAAAAATAGAAATAAAAATCCTGATTAAAATTCCCAATGATGATACTTCAATGCACAACACTGCAAAAAACCTGATTGACTGCAAAAAATTCTCTCCTTGGTCTTACCCCAAATAGCGGTCATCATCAATGTCAGGCTGAAATATCACAAGAAAAGGATTTTCCTGAATTTGTATTTTCTCTGATTTTATGTTTAATTTATATGGTATTACGGAAAATATAAAAAGATATAATATATAAACAGAAGGAGGTATCAGAATGAAATTATTTCAGGTCAGGAAGGGTCAGTTTGTTTATTATAAAAATGAACTTCATAAGGTATATTCAGTAAAGCCGATGTTCAAGCAATCTGTACACCTCTATCGCTTAAAAGATATGCAGCAGGATATAACGAGTGCTAATAATATTGAACCGATCAGACCGAAACATAACGACACGTTCATCTTTTATGGAAAGCGATACACAATTGATAAAAACAAGAAACCGGAGTCAGGTGACTATATTTTGATTATTAAACCGGCACCTGATTTTCTTGACCATTACTCCCTTAATGAAATTGAAAAAGTAGACAATGTGGAAGACGGAAATGTTGTCACAACGCGGGATAATGGTGTTAAACACAGCGAATATGTTGTGTTGGTTCCGGGCAAAACTGATGACAGTGAAGATATAGCTTACTATGATAAAGCACTTGTCACGGAAGCACAGCTTGAGGAAGATGAAGCGGCTGGTGTTTTGGCAGAGAACGATAATTTCGACAGGCCTGTTGTCGGTGATATTTATCTTGATCTTCAAAATCAGACAAAAGCAATGATTGTTGCCGTCACAGATGAAGAGGTATTTCTTGGACATAATTCTAAGGTGCATATGCAGGATCTGCTGGATGAAGATCAATACAGGCTTGTTTATCGGTTTGATGAAGGATTTTAAAAAATTCCCTAATCGTTTCCCTTGAAATAATTTGACTGCCAATATTAATAAAAAGAAGCGCCAAATGTTTCTATGTAGTTCATTACGGTGGAGAAAAAATAAAATCACATAATATTAGCGTACTAAATCACCTAACATTTAGTACGCTATTTTTTCTTGTCGTAACAATGTTTGTATGAATAATTTAATGGTTTATCATTTGTATTAACACTGTAAATAACAAAATGACAATTTTTATAGTCATTCCCTTATGTGTGTAAGAAGAAGAGGAGAAATACCCCATTGATTAGTCAGTTGTCAGTCTGATGGTTACTGTTTCGCTGCTTACGATTTTCAGCAAATCTTTCAATCAGATGGCCAATGACAGCTCCAATAACTCCGAAAAATAATCCGCTAAAAACTGGAAATGCAAGGAATTGGAGTGCCTTCACCTGATATAAATGATGTGTCGTGAGTCCGATATTCATTCCGGTGGTCAAGCCGAAGAAAAGCCCGGTAAAATAAACTTTCTTCAGTTCTTTTTGATGCTCTTGCCTGTATGTGACAGCCTTTGCCTTGTTATATGCCTGCCATAATGAAAATGCAAACACCGACGGGTAAAACAACCCCCACTCATAATCAATAATATCATGTGCCATTTCAAAGTCCCCATGAAATGAGTGCATCAATGCGATATTTAAGTTGGAGTATAAATTTATTATGATTTCCCAGGCCACCAGCAATAGGCCGAGTAAGTAATCCCGATTATACAGCTGTCCAAACCCCGGTAATGCAAATGACCATAGCATCGCTGCCACTGGAGATTTGCATGTGTCATCTTTTTTCATTCAAGTCCTTCTTTTCCAATGTTTATTTAGGGTAAACTGTATTTTGTTTTAACAATGTGCTTCGCTTTTTTTTCAACTTATTGATTAGGGCAAAGCGCGGGTTGGAAAATTTTCTAATAAACGCTATAAACCCCCGTTCAATCCATAGAAACGCTGTTATTGACGTTAAATTGTAGAACCAGTTCCATTTTCGCCAAATAACTAAATTCGTACGTTTTTCCAATTGATACTCCACGATTGTCATCGGGATACTGAACATAAACGATTTTAGCATGGCCATCCAAAACCCCGATTTATATGAAAACTGATTGTATAAGACCCCTATATTTGGGAGCAATAAATAGTCAAAGAGTAAGCTTATGTCCAGCTTTTTAAGTATTTGGTTGGGATAGCGTACCAGTTTATGGGCTGTCACGTATAAGTCCAGCATACCTGCTAAAAATCCAGCCAGCAAAAAGACAATCGTCCAGTCCTTCCGGGGGCGTTTTCTAAACCAAACGGGAATCATGCCTAAACCGAGCAACGTTAACAGACCCAGAAAAATTTTCTCAAAGTGGTGTTTCATTCTATCCTCCTAAATACTAGCCTTTTTTTATCCTTTAACAAAACATGATAAATATGTATTTCAAGTGCTTGAGGCTAAAACAGCCGTTATGACTTCAATTTACTCACAGCCTTATAACCGATGACATTTATAGGGTCCTTTGGTGACGAGTATGGCGGTGCATAAGCCAGCTCCAATTCGGGTAGTGCATGAACCGTCATTTTCCCTTTCATAGCTGTTGCCAGCACAGCTAAACGTTTATCAGCACCTTCTCTCCCAATGACCTGAGCGCCATATAGGCGTCCTGTCTTTTCATCAAAAAGTATTTTTATGCAAATTTTCTCAGCGCCGGGATAATAGCCGGCATGGGATAAGGCCTCATGTGTAACCTCTTTGTAAGCAATGCCTAAATGATCCAGCACGGCTTGATTCAAACCTGTTGAACCTACTGTTAGATCAAACACTTTGAAAATAGCCGACCCTTGTATTCCTGTGTATTCAATCCTGTCACCTTGAAGATGACTGGCTGCGATGAAAGCCTGACGGTGTGCTGGCCCCGCAAGTGCAACATGTCTTGGTGTACCGGTCAGAAAGTCGTTTGTTTCAACAACATCCCCTACAGCATAAATATCGGGATCGCTCGTTTGCATATACTCATTTACCTTGACAGCCCCTGTTTCTCCGATTTCGAGTTCACAGTCTCTGGCCAGTTTTGTATTGGGCCGGATTCCAACAGCTAGTATTGTCATATCTGCCTGCAAATTTTTTCCGCTGCCTAAATGCAACGTTGTACCGTTATTCGAAAATGAAGCGAGTTCATCATTTAAAATAAGATGAACGCCTTTGGCAGCTAAGTGATCCTCGATAATCGATGCCATATCTTTATCAACCAGTTTCATGGCCTGTTCAGAACGGTCGATTACCGTACAGTCAATATTGAGCGCTCTCAAATTTTCGACCATTTCCAACCCGACAAAACCGGCACCGATAATTGCACAGGTTTTTGGTTCATGTGTTTGTATAAAGCTATGAATGGCATCCATGTCCGGAATGGTGTGAAGTGTAAACACGCGCTCATCATTAAGTCCTTCCAGGTCAGGCTTAATGGCGGAAGCGCCCGGTGTCAGAACGAGTTTATCATAAGATGACTCGTGCTCCCCTGACATATCTCGGTATGTTACGTGCTTGTTTTGTCGATCAATGGCTGTAACCTCTGTATTGGTTTGGACGTTTATGTTGTATTTTTCGGCAAATTTATCGCTGTTCACGAGCAGGTGCTTTCGCTTCTCAACAACACCACCGATGAAATAGGGCATACCACACGTTGAAAAAGCGATATGCTGATCTTTATTAAACAAGGTGATTTCAGAATCGTTATCATCACGCCGGAGTTGAGCTGCAATGTTGGCCCCGCCGGCAACACCTCCGACAATTACTATTTTTTCAGCCAATGTTATAACCTCCTCCATGGTAAAATTCCCTTTAAAAGTCATTTTAACCTATAAATGCTAAAGTTCACGATCAATATGCTGAAGTTCACAAGAAAAGTGCTAAAGTTCATTCCAAATTCGCTAAAGTTCACAATTAATTCGCTAAAGTTCACAATTAAATCCTTAACATATGAAAAAAGGAAGCCTGTCGTGCAGACTTCCATGTTAAATAATCCCTAATGTGTTTAAAAATACGATAACGATGGTGAGGGGGACAACCCACCGCATGACTTGGAACCATAATTGATAGGTTCCGGATGACAGGTTGTTTCCATATGAAAATTCCTGTTTAATCAGGGTACGATCCATTTTAATCCCGATGAATAAAGCCATCAATAGACATCCGCCAGGGAGCATGATGTTACTGACAAGGAAGTCACTGGCATCAAAGACGGTCAGGCCAAATAGTTTAAAATTTGCCAGCGTACTGGAAGACAGGGCGGCAGGAATCCCTGCAATAAAGACGACAAGTCCGGCGATCCAGACGACTTTGGTTCGCGAATAGTTTTTTCTGGCAGTGATCGCTGATGCAATAATCTCCAGCATGCTGAATGCCGAGGTGAAAATAGCAAACAGGAATAATAATAGGAATAAACTCAGGAACACTTCACCGAATGGCATTTGCGCGAATGCTTCCGGCAATACCATAAATAGCAGCCCAGGTCCTTCTTCCGGTTCCAGTCCGAATGAAAAGACAACAGGGAAAATCGCCAGCCCGGCTAAAAGCGATACAAAAATATTCATGATTGAAACAGAAGCCGCCGAAAATGGCAGGCTCACATCTTTTCCGAGATAGGAACTGTATGTCACCATCACGGAGAAACCTACTGCCAGGGCAAAAAAGGATTGACCCAGTGCATATAAAATACCCTCTGCTGTGATTTGGGAAAAGTCCGGCTGCAGGAAGAACTTAAGCCCCTCAGCTGCGCCTTCAAAGGTTACGGACCGGATGACCAATATAATAAAAAAGATAAATAATAATGGCATCATCACTTTACTTGCTTTTTCAATCCCGTCTTTAATACCAAAGGAAACAATGATGACTGAGATGATTAAAAACAATCCCAGCCCGGAAATGGCGAGGAGCGGTTCACCGGTAATCATCCCAAATAATTGTTCATAATCGGCGTTGTCGGTAATGACGGAGCCAAAAAGCGACATAGCGCTGTATATGAGGACCCATCCGCCGACAACACTGTAAAATGACAGCAGGATAAATGCGCCGGCGACACCCCAGTAGCCAATGACCCGCCATCCGCTTCCGGGAGCCAGTTTCTTATAGGCACTGACAGCCTCTTCCTGGGCACCACGCCCGATAATAAATTCGGCGATCAACAAGGGGAGTCCGATGACTAACGTAAAAATAATAAACAGCAGGAAAAAGGCACCGCCGCCATTCATACCGGTCATGTAAGGAAATTTCCAGATGGCGCCAAGACCGATTGCCGCGCCTGCTGATGATAAGATAAAACCTATTTTGGTTGACCATTGATCACGCATAATTGATTCCTTTCCACTTTAAAAATGTAACCTATATTATATACCATTTCGGGGACCATCCACAATCACATGCTGAACTGAGTTATAGTTTACTCCTGAGCTCCCATAATTCCGGAAAGAAATAATGATTCAGCACCTGTTTCAAATAACCGACACCAGATGAGCCGCCGGTACCTGTTTTATGGCCGATGATCCGTTCCACCGTTTTCATATGCCGGAAGCGCCACTGCTGGAACCAGTCTTCAATGTCGACCAGCTTTTCGGCTAGTTCATACAGCTCCCAGTAGACTGACACGTTCCGGTACACATCCATCCATGCTTTCTCGACAGAGGCATTTTTTTCGTATGTTTTGGAAAAATCACGGTCGAGAACCGCCTGATCAATCGCAAATCCATGGCGGGATAAAGCCCGGATCGCAACGTCATAAAGGCCCGGTTTGCAGTAGGCATCCTCTAAAATAGCATAAAGTTCGGGTTCCTTTTTATAAATCTTTAAAATATGCGGCGTTTTATAGCCTAAAACAAACTCGACCAGACGGTACTGATAGGATTGGAAGCCCGACGCATTACCGAGCTTATCGCGGAATTCCATATACTCGGCAGGTGTCAGGGTAGCCAGCACATCCCAGGCGTGAATGATCTGCGACTGTATTTTTGAGACACGCGCGAGCATTTTGAAGGAGGCCCTCAGGTTATCCTGTTCGATCGCTTCAATCGCGCCTTTGGTTTCGTGGATGATCAGCCTAAGCCAAAGTTCACTGACCTGGTGAATAATGATAAAAAGCATTTCATCATGATGATTGGAAAGGCGTTTTTGGCTGTCAAGCAGATAGTCGAGTTGCAGGTAGTCCCCATACGTCATGTTCTCCACAAAATCAGTGTGGATGCTTTTTTCATTTTCAAATGGATTGTCACGCATTCAGGATCCCTCCTATTCGTCGATTGACCGCAATACGGCACGGACCGGGCTGCCATCAGCACCAGCAATGGCAAGCGGCAGTGCAACCAGCTCATAATGTCCGGACTGCACGTGATCAAGCATCAGGTTTTCCAGAATAAAAATATCATGACGATACAGCGCATGATGAGCAGGCAGATCCTTACTTTCGGGTGGGTCAACGGATGGCAAATCTACGCCGAGCAATGTGACACCATGTCCGGATAAAAATTCTGCGGCACTTGGGTCAAGTTCCGGCATATGATTGGGAAAACGTTTCGGATTGTTTGGCAATGACGTCCGTAGTAAAACACGTGATGCGCCTTGCAGATCAAATGGCTTCAATGTTTCTGCCGTGATTTTTTCCGTATGGCTGACGTCAATGACAACGGCCCTGCCGATATACAAATCCAAATCCAGCTGATCCACCGTTTTCCCGCTCGAATCATAGTGGAACGGTGCATCAATATGTGTGCCGGTATGAACACTGCCGGTGATTTGTCCGACATTGACCGATCCGGTTTGTGCTTTTGTATAAGTCAATGCGTAGTCAAATGGCGTATCCCCGGGAAAGTGTGCCATGTCCTGCGTCAGCGGCTGTGTAATATCGATCCATTTTGCTTGTGGCATCAGGCAATGATCCCCCTTTCGTTTTCAAAATATTTATAACGCTCTTCGTCCATGATGGTTTTCAGGATTTGAATGGTCTCCCATACGTCTGTAAACGTGTTGTACAATGCGACAGGTGCCAGGCGGATGCCGTTTGGTTTGCGGAAATCAGGTATCACGCCGTCTGCTTTTAGTGCTTTGCAAATCCGGGCTGCATCAGGATGTTCGAGAAATACGTGTCCGCCGCGTTCGGTTTCACTTTTCGGATTGGCGATGGTAAATCCATAACCGGTTAGTTCACTTTCAATCAATTCCATTAAATAGTGTGTGAGCAGAAGTGATTTTTGCCGGATGTTAGCAATGCCGGCTTTCGTAAACATCTCCAGTGAACCGAGCAGCGGGGCAGCACTTAACAGGTGTGGCGTGCCAATTTGATAGGCACCGGCATTCTGAGCTGGTGTCAGTGTATGCTCCATATCAAATTGTTTTTCTTTCGATGAACTGAACCACCCGGCAAGCCCCGGTTCATGCCCGAAATGTTTCCGGTTCACATAAAGACCGGCGACACTTCCGGGACCGGCGTTTAAATGTTTGTACGTGCACCAGAGGGCAAAGTCGACGCCCCAGTCTGACAACTGATGCGGAACCGATCCGATTGAATGGCAGAGATCAAAACCGATTGGGATGCCGCGTTTGTGCGCTTCATGAGTTAATGTTTTCATATCAAGCACCTGACCGCTTCGGTAGAGGACAGCGGGAAGAACGATCAAGGCAACGTCATCCGTCATCGCGCTGACAATGTCCCTGGTATCCAGTATGTTGCCATCTTTGCTTTCAACCTGGATGAGATGGTCATCCGGATCATAGCCTTTCAGTTGCAGCTGGCTTTTCAGGGCGTAAATGTCGGAAGGGAAATTTAAAGCGTCAGCCAGGATTTTTGTTCGTGTTCCCCCAGGTTTATAAAAACTGGCACTTAGCTGATGCAGATTTGTCGTCGTTGAACCGGTTACAACGACTTCTTTAGCTTCGGCTCCTATTAAAGGAGCACTCATCGCACCCAATTTTTCGGACAGGTAATACCAGGGCTCATCACCTTCTGTCCATCCGTCAATCGCATACTGTTTCCATGATTTAACCATATCTTCAATAGCCTGTTCTGCGCGTTTTGATAACAGGCCCAGTGAATTGCCGTCCAAGTATATGGTGTCATGTGGTATATAAAATTCATCCCGGAACTTTGCCAGTTTATCTTGCTGGTCTAAATTGGCTGCATAAGCTTTTTCAGTATTCATGATAGCACCCCATTTACGAGAATTGGTGGATTTCTTTAATCATAACAATGAAATGGGCTATTTGGAATGTTTAATTTTGAAAGGGGAGTCAGCGGGATTTTGAGGGATGGGGCGAGCAAATAGTGACAACATGGGCGGGAAATCACGAAACATGGGCAAGAAAATCGGAAATATGGGCGTGTGAAACAAAACATGGGCTCGTAAATCAAAACATGGGCGTGAAATCGAAAATATGGGCGCAAAACCACAAATATGGGCGTGAAATTGAAAACATGGGCTCAAAAGCACAAACATGGGCGTGAAATCGAAAATATGGGCGCAAAACCACAAACATGGGCGAGAAATCGAAAACATGGGCTCATAAATCAAAACATGGGCGCAAAAGCACAAACATGGGCAGGAAACCCGGAAATATGGGCGCGAAACCACGAACATGGGCGGCAGAAGGGAAACTTGTGCCGCAGAATAAGCGCAGGTCAGTGATCAGAACCTTTTCATCAGTTTAAATTAAAAAATCATTGCAATTTTTCAAATGGTCATTTACACTGACAGCAGATAAATGAAATGGCATTTCACAAAATGAAACAGGGAGGATGCGGGATGTCTTTTGTCTCTGATAAAGTGAACAATTTGCCGCCATACTTATTTTCCGAAATTCAGCAGAAGAAAAGAGAGCTCCAGGCAAATGGCGTGGATGTGGTTGATTTAGGAATCGGCGCTCCGGACTTGCCGACACCAGAGTTTATTATTGACCGGCTGACAGAGGAATCCAAAGTAGCTGCCAATCATAGATATTCCACGTACAGCGGCATTAAAGAGTTCAGGGAAGCGGTGGCGCATTTTTACCAAAGACAATATGATGTTGAGTTGGATCCGGAAACAGAAGTGCTTGCTGTCATCGGATCAAAAGAGGGAATTGCAAATTTGATGCATGCTGCAATCAACCCTGGGGATACCGTTCTGGTTCCTGATCCCGGGTACCCGGTATATGGGCCTGCTGTTCATTTAGCCGGCGGGAAACGTGCTGCATTGCCACTGGATGATACAAACGGTTATGTACCGTTATATGACCAGGTTGATGACGACAGCATCGATCAGGCAAAATTAATCCTATTAAATTATCCCGGCAATCCAACAGCTGCAACCGCCAGCTATGAAACTTTTTTGGAAGCGATTGCATTCGCCGAGTCTAATAAGCTTCTGCTGGTGCATGATGCTGCATACGACATGATCACTTTCAACGGATATGAATCACCAAGTGTGATGCAGGTCCCGGGTGCTAAAGCGCATGCGGTGGAATTCGGTTCGCTGTCGAAAAGTTTCAATATGACCGGCTGGCGGATTGGCTATGTGGTTGGAAACAAGGAAGTCATCAAGGCGCTGGCAGCGTTTAAGAGCAATATTGATTCAAGTCAATTCATCCCAATCCAAAAAGCTGCCGCTGCTGCACTGAGAAGTGATTTTTTGGATGTAGAGGCGCATAACGCCATTTATCAGAAGCGTATGGAAAAATTGTATGCCGGTTTCCGGAAACTTGGCATTGAGGCAGACAAACCAAATGGCACCATCTTTCTGTGGGCAAAGGTTCCGGATGGGTTCACGTCCGTGTCGTTTGCCAATAAATTGCTGCACGAAGCAGGTGTTATTGTTACACCGGGAAACGCCTTTGGATCACTTGGTGAAGGATATTTCAGGGTAGCACTTACGGTCCCGGCTGAACGCCTGGAGGAAGTCATTGAACGCATGAAACAGTTAGATTTGAAGGAGGTGACGCGTTAAATGAAAACAAGTGCACGAACAACCAAAACGGTAACGGCTGCTCAGGCGATTGTTGAGTGTATGAAAATTGAAGGCATTCGTGAAGCATTTTGTGTACCCGGGGAGAGCTATTTGCCTTTAATGGATGCACTGCATGATGAGGAATCTATTAATCTGGTTTCAACAAGGCATGAAAGCGGTGCAGCCTTTATGGCAGAAGGTTATGCCAAGTCATCGTTAAAGCCGGGTGTTGTGATGGCGACACGCGGCGTTGGGGCATCCAATCTTTCCATTGGCGTGCATACCGCCTATCAGGATTCCACCCCGATGGTTGTGTTTTTGGGGCAGGTGCACAGCAAGTTCCGGGGAAGGGAAGGTTTTCAGGAAGTTGATCTTGATCGGTACTTCGGGCATATTGCCAAGTGGGCAGTGGAAGTAAAAGATCCGGAACGTATGACAGAGATTGTGCAGCGGGCGTTTCGGATAGCACAGACAGGAAGGCCAGGCCCTGTTGTCGTATCACTTCCTGAGGATGTCCTGCCTGCTGAGGCGGAGATGACATTTGGCCCAGCTGCAGTTAAACCGAAGCCAGTCCCGGCACAGGAGGAAATCACGCAGGTTGAGCAGTTGCTTTCTGCTGCCGACAAACCGCTGATCATTACCGGCGGGGGCGTAAAAAGTTCCCGGGCGGAAGAAGCTCTTGCAGCATTCGCCGAAAAATATCATTTGCCTGTCATTGCGGCATTTCGCAGACAAGATGCATTTCCGAACGATCACCCATTATATACCGGGCATTTAGGTCTTGGTACCAATCCGAAAATACTCAAGACTGTGGAAGAAGCGGATACGATTTTGGCAATCGGCACACGTTTATCCGAGGTAACAACACAGGATTACCGGATCATCACACCGGAGAAAACATTAATCCACATTGATATCAGTTACGATACGTTAGGAAAAGTATTTATGCCTGATGTTGGTATTGTCGCGGATTCAGAAAAAGCATTACAGGCATTAACCAATATGAACATCAAGGGTAACTGGCAAAATTGGGTGAATGAACGGCGTCGCGCTTTTGAAAGTGTAAGCAGTCTTGCTGTTTCGCATAAAGACGTCATCAACAAGCATATAGTGTCAGTGATGGCGGATATATTGCCGGACAACGCGCTCTTGACCAATGATGCCGGAAATTTTGCCGGTTGGATGCACGCCTTTTACCCGTTCAAGGAGAAGCACACATACGTTGGACCAACATCCGGTGCTATGGGCTATGGGTTGCCGGCAGCACTGGGGGCTAAGCTTGCCTTGCCGGATAAGCCCGTAATCGCGTTAGCCGGTGATGGCGGGTTCATGATGACCATGCAGGAACTCGAAACAGCTGTCAGATATCATATCCCGGTCATCGGCCTGGTGTTTAACAATCAAATGTACGGGACAATCCGGATGCATCAGGAAATGCAGTACCCTGAAAAAGTCATCGGAACCGATTTAGGGAGCGTCTCATTTAAAGATTTAGCCCAAAGCGTCGGAGCTGATGGTTATTCGGCAAGTACTGCTGGGGAATTTAGAGACGCATTCGAATCGGCGCTGCAAAAAAACGTACCGGCTGTGATTGAGATTATGACCGATAAGGAACAGATTTCTGTTTCTTCCACGATTACACAAATCCGTGATCGTGCACATAAATAGTTGATTCATTATCAATAATAGGAGGTATTTATTATGGCTCAAAACTTGCTTGAGACAAAGAGGCTGACCAACTTTATTAACGGCGAATGGGTGGAAACAAATGAATCAGCCCCAGTGGTTAACCCGGCAGACGGTGAAACAATTGTCAATGTCCCCCTTTCAAACAGCACAATGGTAGATAAAACTGCTGCAGCGGCAAAAAAAGCACAGAAAGAGTGGGCGCTTGTTCCCGCACCGCAAAGAGCTGAGGTGTTATTTAAAGTCGGCCAAATAATGAAAGAGCGCAAAGAACGCCTTTCACAGCTGCTGACGATGGAGAATGGCAAAGTCCTGGAAGAAGCACGCGGTGAAGTGCAGGAAGGCATCGACATGGCGTTTTATATGGCCGGAGAAGGGCGCCGCCTGTTCGGCCACACAACCCCGGCGGAGCTGCCGAATAAATTTTCCATGAGCCAGCGTGCTCCTGTTGGTGTCGTCGGAATCATTACGCCGTGGAACTTCCCGATTGCGATTGCGACGTGGAAGTCATTCCCGGCTATTGTGGCGGGGAATGCAGTCATCTGGAAGCCGGCAAGCGAAACACCAATCATGGCATATGAACTGGCGAAAATTTTGGAAGAAGCAGGCTTGCCGGAGGGTGTGCTGAATGTCGTATACGGCAAAGGCTCATCAGTCGGTGATGCCATGGTCCATCATGATGATATCCGGGTCATTTCCTTTACCGGATCCAATGAAACCGGCCGCAATATCGCAAGTGAATGCGGTAAACAATTGAAGAAGGTATCACTTGAAATGGGTGGAAAAAATGCGATCACGGTTATGGACGATGCCGATCTCGACTTGGCTGTTGAAGGTATTATCTGGAGCGCATATGGCACTAGCGGTCAGCGTTGTACAGCCGCCAGCAGGGTGATTGTGCATGAAGATGTGAAAGAACGGCTTGAAGAACGGCTGCTCGCCGAAATTGAAAAACTGACAATCGGCGACGGACTGGATGAATCAAACAAAGTCGGACCGATCATTAATGAGGCCGGACTGGAAAAAATCCGGAAATATATTCAAATTGGTAAGGAAGAAGGTGCCAAATTGGTTGCCGGCGGTTACGTGCTGGATGAGGGCAACTATGCAAAAGGTCATTATTTCGCACCGACTTTATTTACCGATTGCACAGCGAATATGCGCATCTCCCAGGAAGAAATCTTTGGTCCGGTCGTTTCGCTGATCCCGGTGAAAAGTTTTGAAGAAGCGATTGAAGTTAATAATGGTGTATCGTTCGGTCTGTCAAGCTCGATTTTCACAACAGACGCCAATCGCGTATTCAAAGCGCAGCGTGATCTCGATACGGGCATCGTGTACGTAAACGCCGGAACGACAGGTGCAGAAATACACCTGCCATTTGGTGGCACAAAAGGAACAGGTAATGGCCATCGTGATTCCGGCGTCCAGGCACTTGATGTGTTTACCGAGTGGAAAGCCGTTTACATCGATTACAGTGGTAAGCTCCAGCGTGCACAGATTGATACGGAATAAGCTACCGGAACCCAATCACGGCGAATGACAACTCGGAACGTCATTAAACTTAGTGAACGGCTGTTTCTCATGAATATGGAGATAATCAAATATACATGGGGAACAGTCCTCCTTAAAAGGGCGAAATACTGTGGAAAGATGGGAACATATTTTAGGCAGGGAGTGAATGCGTGTGAAGATAGGTGTATTGGGATCCGGGTTAATGGGTAAAGAAGCGGCGAGGGATTTAGTGTCCAGTGAGGGTGTGACAGCAGTCGGTCTCGCTGATATCGATATTGACATCGCGCAAAAAGTTGTTGATCAGTTAAATTCCCCAAAATTGACAGCTTATCAGGTCAATGCCAGGAATGAACAGGATCTTGGCAATTATATGCGCCAGTTTGACGTCATCATTAATGCTCTGTTTTACTCATTTAATGAAATCGTTGCTAAAACGGCCATTAACGTTGGGGTGAATGCCGTCGATTTAGGTGGGCATATTGGTCATGTTACCGATAAAGTCCTGGAACTGAAAGATGACGCCCAGGCTGCCGGCGTGACGTTAATTCCCGATTTGGGTGTTGCACCGGGCATGATTAATATTTTATCCGGTCACGGAGCAAGTAAACTTGATGAACTTGAAGAAATTAAACTGTATGTCGGTGGAATCCCGGTGAATCCGGAGCCGCCGTTTGAATACAACCACGTTTTCTCGATGGAAGGTGTTTTCGATCATTATACCGATCCGGCATTGATTATCCGTGACGGAATGAAACAGAAAATTAAATCCTTGAGTGAGGTGGAACGCGTCCACTTTGAAAAATTTGGCCCGCTTGAAGCATTCCATACCTCAGGCGGAACATCGACATTATCAATCTCATATCCGCAGTTGAGGACATTGGAGTATAAGACCATCCGCTATCCGGGTCATGCCGAGAAATTTAAACTGCTGGTGGATTTGAATCTGACCCGTATGGACTATTCGGTTGATGTGAACGGACAGGAAATCAATCCGAGGGAAGTATTGCTCAAAGTACTCGATCCGATTGTCGAACTTGGTGATAAGGATGATGTCGTGCTGCTGAGGGTGAAAGTCGGTGGAGAAAAAGACGGCGAGGCGTCGTTACATGAATTTGAAATGACGACATACAAAGACAGGGAACATAATGTGACGGCTATGGCCCGGGCTACTGCCAACACGATTTCAGTCGTCGCCCAAATGATCGCAAACGGCACGATTGGCAAACGTGGCGTCTATCCACCAGAGCAAATTGTTCCAGGTAAACCTTATATAGATGAAATGGCCAAACGCGGCGTGACGATTCATGAATTAACCAATAAAGAAAAAACGCATGTAACGAACTGATGAATGACCCGAGGCTGCTCTGAATTTAAGTGGCAGCCTTTTTTCTTATTATGATAACTGCAAGGAGTTTTCGCTATGATCAGAGTGTGATCAAGCTTTAAATTACTAAAAACTATTTTTTCAGCAGAAGCACCTGAATTAACGCTAAAAGATATTGCCAATAAGGCGGAGATCCCAAAGCCGACCGCCTATCGACTGTTATCAGCACTGGAATCCAGTGATTTTTTATATAAAACAAAGGAGAGCGAACATGACAGCAGATATCGTCTGGGACTTAAGCTGCTGGAACTTGGACAAATTGTTTCTGATCAGCTGGAAATTCGCAATGTCGCGCTACCATTTATGCAGGACCTGGCTGCGGATATTAATGAGGTAATCCACTTGGTTATCAGCAATCATGACGAAGCCACATATATTGAAAAAGTCGACAGCTCAAGAGCTTTGAGGCTGAATACACGCGTCGGGAAAAGCTCACCTCTTTATTTGGGGTCAGGCCCCAAGATGCTTTTGGCAAATAAATCCAGAGAAAGACAAGAAGAAATTTTAAATGAAAACGAATTGAATCCTCCTGTGAATCGCGGTATGATTGATAAAAAGAAGCTGCTTGAGGAACTGCAGAAGATTTATGAACAAGGCTATGCGTACAGTATCGGTGAACAGGATGCTGATACAACCGGAATTTCGTATCCAATCTATGATTATAGCAATCGAGTCATTGCAGCATTGGCAGTCAGCGGATTGTCCAGCCATTTTGAAGGAGAGAATCTGGAATGGTTAAAAGCTGAAACAAAGCTTACAGCTGAGACGATTTCCAGAAAACTCGGCTACCGCGGGCCGGATTTTTCCGGGTGTAACCGTCCGTAAAACTCAGTGAAGAAAAGCACTTCACCGAATGAAGTTTCACTTTATCCCGCATATAATGGACAGTAATCCGCCCAAGAACGGCGGCTAACTGTCCATAAATGTCCGATTCTGTTCAACTAACATTCAGTGAAGAAAAGCACTTCACCGAATGAAGTTTCACTTTATCCCGCATATAATGGACAGTAATCCGCCAAAGAACGGCGGTTAACTGTCCCTAAATGTCCGATTCTGTTCAACTAACAATCTGCGGGGAAAACCGCCCCGCAGAATGAAGTTTCACTTTATAGCTAAGGGGGAGATGATGGTGATGAATACGGTGTTTATTGCAGGACATGCCAGATTGCCATCCGGTATGGCGGCGAAGAGTATTTATGAGACACTGACGATAACAGCGGAAATTGATAAAAAATATGGTGTGATTGTAGCAGCCAATTGCACTCTGGCGACTGAACATGGCAGACAATTTGTTCATCAGCTATTAAGAGGACACAGCCTGCAGGACGGGGTGGACGGCCCTGCTGAAACGATGAAAGGGCATTATTTGGGAAAAGCCGGCAATGCACTTGTTTCGGCATTGCATGATTTGTACCGGCAGTACGAGCACTATCGGGAGACTCATCATTAGAAAATCCTGTTCACAAACAAAAGGGAAAAAATCTTAGCGAGGTATGATATAAAGATTGGGTATATTCCAAAGGAGCGAAAGTATATAGAACGTTTATTCGCTTTTTGGTATTCATTCATCAAAGTATATGGTAATATATTAATAACAACTACATAGGTATAGTGGGCGGTTGGCCATCTTTCCCTGTTCCTTTTGTCACGGTTACAATCCGGGAAAGGAGGTGGTCGGGTGACGACATAGGAGGCGTTTAGTTTAGTAGCGCAGTTCAACATTTCACTGGTAACTACTTTAACTTTAATTGTCTCGCTTGTCGTTTACCTGAACGAAAAAAAGTAATCGCCCCAAAGCCAAGGTCAGCGATTACTTCTTCAGGTAGACAAGCCAGACAGCTGGTCAACTGCGCTTTATGCAGTTTGTAGTTGCCGGTGCCGAGTGATTAACGCTACTCGGTACCTTATTTCTAAGTATATTATAAAATGAAATGTGTATACTGTCAATTTTTAGATCAGTAAACTAAGTCGAGGTTTGAATCTAAATACCCTTTCTTTTTAATATAACAATGCTGGTCCCCTGGATAATGAACATGAGGACGAATAATATCCACAAAAAATCTTTGTAGATTTGAAAGGACACTTCATGAACATGCTTACTGTAAAGTTCTAATAATACCCAGCCGACAGGAAAAATAGGAATTGAATATTGCATAGAAAGACTTAGGATTTTCTGACCCCTCTCATCTTTAGCTTCCTTACTCCAGTTGAATTTCCAAACAATAAACGCGCATATTAAAAAGATCGGGATTATTAAAAATATCTCTAATGCAATCATCACTGTCCTCCTCGTTATTATTTTTTATAAAAACAATTATGATTAGACATATATAAACCGCTTTATTCTTCTTCAAACTCAAAAACATCATCAATCGATTTCCCGAACACCTTCGCAACCTTAAAAGCCAATATCAATGAAGGGTTATATTTTTGATTTTCCATAGCTGTTATTGTTTGGCGGCTGACACCAACTTCTTCGGCTAATCGTTGCTGTGTCCACTTTTTTTCAGCCCTGCAAACCGCTATTCTATTGTTAAGCATGGCGTCTCCCCTTAGGACGATTATTTTGTCATCATATTATTTTTTGTTCAGTGTAAAGTATTCTATTCATAATGTGAAGCATTATATGCAAAAAGACAACTTAACTTTACGTTTATTATGGTTAGAAGAATGCACAAATATTGAAAGAAAACGTAATTTGGGGCGGAGAAGTCGTTTAAAATTTTTGGATGCAGGAATGCTGTTTAAGTAAATTTCATGCATCCAAGAATATTGATTGTCAGATTAATTGTGTATATCAAAGTTATAACCTGGCTGTTGCTTCAGAAGGGCGCAGGAACTCTATAAAATGATCTACAGCGATTTTCGCTCAACCTGCAGCGAATTCATTCGAATCTATAGCGTTTATTGACCGAACTACAGCGATTTCGGCATGATCTACAGCGTAGTTTTCAAATAATTTCCAAATAAAACAGAAAGCCGCATTCCTCCAGCAGGAAATGCGGCTATCAGTCTATAATCATTTATTTGTTCAGTTATCGATCCCCATCGATACATACTTCATCTCCAAAAATTCATCCATGCCGTGGTGGCCGCCTTCTTTGCCGACGCCGGACTGCTTGATGCCGCCGAATGGCGCTTCGGCTACGGCAGGGGTGACATCATTGACGCCGACTATGCCATAATCGAGTTTTTCCGAGACACGTACGGCACGGCTGGTCGTTTCAGTGAAAATATAAGCAGCGAGGCCGTAGTCGGTGTCATTTGCTTTGTCGATGACGGCATCCTCATCGTTGAAAACTTGTACTGGCATGATTGGTCCGAATGTTTCCTCGTTCATGACGAGCATGTCGTCAGTGACATTTGACAGAACAGTAGGCTGATAGAAATAACCGTCCAGGCCGCCGTTCCATTTATCACCGCCGCAGATGACTTCCGCTCCATTTTTAACGGCATTATCAAGGTGTTTCTCAACCTTTTGTAACGCTTGTTCATTAATCAGCGGCCCAAGTTTAACACCTTCCTCGGTACCGTCACCAATTTTAAGTTCCGCAACTTTTTCGGTCAGCTTTTCCTGAAAGGCGTCTTGGACCGACTCGTGGACGTAAACTCGGTTGGCACAAATACACGTTTGGCCGTTATTCCGGAATTTGCTGACGAGTGCCAGTGAAACAGCTTTATCAATATCTGCATCGTCAAATACAACAATTGGCGCGTGACCACCGAGCTCAAGCGATAACTTTTTAACATGATCAGCGCTTTCCCGCATCAGATGTTTGCCGACGTCGGTGGATCCGGTGAACGTCATCAGGCGCACATCTTTACTCTCTAACATCGTATTGCCGATTGCTTCGGCATCACCGGTCACCAGATTGACAACACCATTTGGCATGCCGGCTTGTTCGAGGATCTTGACGATTTCAATGGCTGACAGAGGTGTTTCCGGTGCCGGTTTCAAAACAATCGCACAACCAGCTGCAAGTGCCGGGGCGATTTTTCGGGTGATCATTGATGCAGGAAAGTTCCACGGTGTAATTGCACCCACCACACCAACAGGCTGCGGAATGACAAGCAGGCGCTTGGATTTAACGGATGACGGGATCCATTCGCCATACGCACGGCTTGCTTCTTCGGCATACCAGAGCAGGAAGCCCGCAGCGCCTTTGACCTCACCAATTGCTTCTTTTAGCGGTTTGCCTTGCTCAGTTGTCAAAATTTCACCGAGACGATCGGCATCTTCAAGCATCAGTTCGTGCGCTTTGTATAAAATACGCGATCTCTCACGGCCGGTCATGTCACGCCATGTTTTAAAGGCGCTTGATGCAGCTTGAATGGCGGCTTCGGTTTCTGCCTTTCCACCATAGGCTACTTCCGTGATCGGCTCAAGTGTTGCCGGATTATAGACCGTTTCTGTGTCCTGTTCGTCGACACTATGCCATTTCCCATCAATAAAAATGCTGTTTGTTTTATTTTTGAGCTTCATTTGAACCACTCCTAATAATATTTTACATGAAGAACGCAGAAGGACAGCAACGCAGGATCCTCCACGTGCCTCCTTCTGCTGTTCAGGCAGCCATTTTGTAAACAGCTTAACCTATACCTTTGCCCGTTCACCTTCCCATGCCGGGAGCATTTTGTTTAATGGTTTGTCTTCACGATAGCCTAATGCGTAGCCGGCTTGCATGATTGTGTGCACTTCACGTGTGCCTTCGTAAATAACCGGTGCTTTTGAATTACGTAAATAGCGCTCAACCGGATATTCGTCGGAATAGCCATAGGCACCGTGGACCTGGACGGCATCATCGGCAGCTTTGTTGGCAAAATCGCATGCCTGCCATTTCGCCATTGACGTTTCTTCCGTGTTGCGTTTTCCGGCATTTTTCAGTTCACCTGCGCGATAGACAAGCAGACTGCTCATTTCCAGACCTGCTTTCATCTTGGCAATCATTTGCTGGACAAGCTGGTGCTGGCCGATTGGTTTACCGAATGTTTCGCGTTCATTGGCGTATTTGACACTGGCCTCAAGACAGGCGCGGATCTGTCCGACAGCACCCGCAGCGACTGTGAATCGTCCGTTGTCAAGTGCGGCCATGGCAATTTTGAATCCCTCTCCTTCTTCACCAAGCAAATTTTCTTTCGGGACTTTAATATTATCGAAAAAGATTTCACCCGTGTTGCCGGAGCGGATTCCGAGCTTTCCTTTTGTTGCCTTTGATGCAAAACCTTCCCAGTCACGCTCAACAATAAATGCCGAAATGCCTTTATGGCGTTTTTCTTTATCAGTATAGGCAAATACAAGGAAGTGATCGGCTGTATCACATAAAGAGATCCATGATTTTGACCCGTTCAGGATGTAATGGTCACCATTTTTGACCGCTGTGGACTGGATGGCAGCTACGTCAGAACCGGCACCTGGCTCTGTCAGTCCGTAAGCGCCAACTTTCTCACCCTTGGCCTGTGGTGTGAGGTATTTTTGTTTTTGTTCTTCATTGCCCCATTGTAAAAGCGTCATGCTATTCAGGCCGGTATGAACGGAAACAGCTGTACGGAAAGCTGTGTCCCCGCGTTCAAGCTCTTCACAGACAATGGCAAGCGAATTGTAGTCCATGCCGCTCCCCCCATATTCTTCCGGAATGCAAACTCCCATCAGACCAAGATCAGCAAGCCTTTTCATAATCACAGGGTCGAATTTTCCTTCGCGGTCCCATTCGGCAATATAAGGCAAAATTTCTTTATCAACGAAGCTTCTGACTGTACTGCGCAGCATATCCTGTTCTTCTGAAAAATTAAAATCCATCTAATCATCTCCTAATTGTTTAATTTCGTCATATCTATTTGTTCCAGAATCGCATTCGTATGCTCGCCCGCATCAGGCGGATGGTGTTTGACATTAACCGGTGTCCTGGAAAGCTTCAGCGGACTGCCGATCATGCGGATATCGCCTGCTGTCGGGTGGTTGGCATCGATAAACATATCCCGTGCGTTCAGTTGCGGGTCACGTGCAACGTCATCAATTGATTGAATCGGTCCGCATGGAATATTATTTTCCTGACATTTTTCCTGCCAATAAGCAGTTGGCTGAGTTGAGAAAGCCTCCTGAAGCAATGGGATTAAAACTCCGCGGTTTGCGACCCGATCCGGATTGGTTTGGAAACGTTCATCTGATGCATAATCCGGTATTTCTAAAATCTCGCATAATCGTTTGAATTGATTATCGTTTCCGACAGCGATGACCATTTCACCATCCATTGTCTGAAACGTCTGATATGGAACGATATTCGCATGCTGATTTCCCAGTGCGGAAGGCTTTTTACCAGCCATCAAATAGTTGCTGCCGATATTGACAAGCGCGCTGACAGCTGAATCATACAGGGATAAATCGAGCTTTTGCCCTTTGCCTGATTGGGTTCGTTCAAGCAGTGCGCCTTGAATACCGATACACGCGTAGAGACCAGTCAGAATATCCGTAATGGCAACGCCGACTTTCTGCGGGCCGGATTCGCTGTCACCGGTAATGCTCATCAAACCGCTCATCGCCTGGATGATAAAATCGTAACCCGGCATATCCTTATATGGGCCTGTTTCGCCAAAACCTGTAATAGAACAATAGACAATTTCCGGATTGATTTCGGATAATGTTTCATAGTCCAGCCCAAGACGCTCCATTGTACCGGATTTAAAATTATTAATGACCACATCACTTTCACGTGCTAGTTCTTTGATGGCTTCGTTGCCTTCCGGAGATTTCAGATCAAGCGTCATACTTTTTTTATTCCGGTTGGCACAGAGGTAATAGGCACTGACACCATTTTGAAAGGGCGGTCCCCATTTACGTGTCTCATCACTTCCGCCTGGTGCTTCAACTTTTATGATTTCCGCACCAAGATCTCCAAGAATCATCGTACAGTATGGGCCGGCCAGGACACGTGACAAATCGAGAATTTTGATATTCTCAAGTGCTCCAGACACGTCATCACTCCTTCCTGTAAAAAATAAACCAGTCCAAAAAGACCACAGTACGCTGCAAGTCTATTTGAACTGGCTTTTGTCTGTTGAATCAGAACTGGCATTGAACTGTTAACAGATTAGGCAGTTTTTTGATTGTGTTTTGATATATCATGTGGTTCAGACGTGGAAGCGCTTCAACATGATTAATTTTATTATATAGTATTCTGAAATATATGTAAACAGCTTTTTAATTATCGGTTGAAAATCTTGCGGTAATCACATTTGATAAATCAATCGTGTCAGACAGTTCATCAAAAAGCTGGCTGACTTCAGGATTGGCCTTTACTTGCTCCATAACCTCGTCATAGTGTGATTTGTTCCGGAATACAGACTGTCCAAGAAAAATGTCTTCATTTTCTTCCTTTTGGATAACGTCAATCAGTCCTTTAAAGTTGTTATCACCATGGAGATTCTCAGCCTGATAGATTGTCTCCTCCAGGCAGCCATAGGACATATAGATTTCACCTGCTCGCGTGTTAATATCGAGAAAACCTTGAACGTGTTCCTTTTTAACGCGGTACAGATAAATAACTGTATACATATAATCACCTCTCTATCCTTACCCTTATAATTCCAGATATATTTTAAAAATCCTTTTTATGGGAGCTGATAATTTTTGGAAGTTGTGGGCAAAAATAGGTGACCATTCCCACGGAGTATAAACGGCCATCTGAGAACATGTATATGAGTGGGAGGGCGGAAACATGGGCTGGAGAACGGAAACATGGGCCGGAGAGCGAAAACATGGGCTGAAGAACGGAAATATGGGCCGGAGAGCAGAAACATGGGCTGGAGGGCGGAAACATGGGCTGGAGAACGGAAACATGGGCCGGAGAGCAGAAACATGGGCTGGAGAACGGAAACATGGGCCGGAGAGCAGAAACATGGGCTGGAGAGCGAAAATATGGGCTGGAGAATGAAAACATGGGCTGGAGAATGAAAACATGGGCCGGAGAGCAGAAACATGGGCTGGAGAGCAGAAACATGGGCTGGAGAGCGAAAATATGGGCTGGAGAATGAAAACATGGGCTGGAGAGCGAAAACATGGGCTGAAGAACGGAAATATGGGCCGGAGAGCAGAAACATGGGCTGGAGAGCGAAAACATGGGCTGGAGAACGGAAACATGGGCCGGAGAGCGAAAACATGGGCTGGAGAGCAAAAACATGAGCGTGAGACCGAAAACATGGGCGCGAGAATGAAAATATGAACCAGAGAACTGAAATTTCTTCCCGAAAGCTGGGTCACCAGCTTAATTGCCATCAAAACCGTGCATAGCATCATCATGGACTCTGCTATATCAATTATTTTGCAGCTTTCTGAAGTTTGGAAATCATCTTCAGTGAACGCCCCCTGTCCCAAATAGCTTACGGAATTTCAAGCGGACTCGTGCGATATGGACAGGTACAATAGATTTCATCTGACAACCCTCTTTCAGTCCCTTTTAAACATTGAATTCCGCCGCCGTAAGGACCGATAACCGCGATCAACATATTCACGCTCAGTTCGGGCGGGCAGTTCTCCAATGTATTTCGGATGGTTTCCAGAATTTGTTCGAGTGATTCTTTTAACGCTGAATAGACTTCTTTTGAGGAGACCGATACCGTTTTCGGCAAGCCGGATACCATGTCTCGTCCCCGGACATCCATGGATTCCTCGTCATGATTTTCATCTGCATAACCGATTTCCATTTTAATATTTTCGGCTGTACGTTCACCGATCAGAATATTATATTTCTTCCGATATAGTGACAATTCTCTTCATCATTTGTCCCCGCCGCTACGAATCGAATTATTGGAAACACCGCCGAAATGAGATGATCCCCCCACTTTCGGAGTTACCGCCGCCATATCCACAATAACATTGGCAATCGGCTCATCAACCGGCAAATCTGCAACCGGATTGCGGCGGCCACAGGTTCTTTCGATTAAATGGACATTTTGACACCATAGCTGGGTAAATAGCATTGTGGATTGCCCGGCGTTCGACCGTTGTGCTGCCTGACGGGGTACATACGACGACAGTCGGCTTACGCATTGACAATCCCATTTTCTTGCTTACTTTTTTCAAAAATTCCTTCAGCATTTGTGCGGTCACATCATAATCCGCAATAACGCCGTCTTTTAAAGGCCGGATCGGGACAATATTCTGTGGTGTTTTTCCCACCATTTCTTTTGCTTCAGAACCGACAGCTACAACATTTTTAGTATTTAAATCAATCGCCACAACAGATGGTTCATTTAAAACAATTCCTTTTGATTTGGAATAGATCAGTATATTGGCAGTACCCAGATCAATTCCGATTTCTGCATTTGATAACATGTTATGTTCCTCCAATGATGTAAGATAAATCTATAAAAATAAAACAGGAATAAATTCAATCATAAGTCGTGCGGAAAAAAGTCCACATTTTACTACTATATCATTCTCTATTTTATCACGTTTTTCGGGGGTGATAAACGACTTACATATATTGGCTGAAGATGAATCTAAACTTTTCCAAAAACGTTTCATTCTCCTCTATTTGAAATGATAATCAGTGAAAAATCAAGTAACATTTCCTTTACAATTAATGGCTGATTGTAATATATGCAGGGTATTTTCAGAGGTGTCAATAGTTATTTTGATGTAAAAATTACCACTGCATCAAACCTTTTCCTATTAATTATCTGACTAAATAAATTTGAAGCCTGTTTGTACCGTTATTTTCAGAAAAATCTATGCAGAACATAAATATTTGGAAATCGATGCCAATAATATTACAGAACAAGCGTGGTACGATGATTTTGCAAACAAAAACACAGGAGAGGTGACATCAATGTTTAACAAATTAATGGTCGGTTCACTGACCACAGCGTTATTATTTGGCGGAGCATTTCAGACAACTGCGGATGCCTCTGCAAGTGCAGATAAATCTCAAAATCAATCAACTCAGCATAAAGTCTATTATTCTATTAACGGAAGTGATTGGGCTGAACTTTCATCCGATAAATTCAGCAACCATTTGAATAAATACTTCCCGCAAATCAAATGGGATAACCAAAACGGTAATGGCAATCAGCAAGCGTCAGAAGAAGAACAATCAAAGCAGGATAAGCCGGAGCAAAATCAGGAACAACCTAAAAATGATGACAAATCAGACCAAAAAACAGATAAGCAGCAAGAACAGCAAAGTGATCAACAAGAAGCAAATAAACAGCAAGAACAGCAAAATAATCAACAAGAAGCAGATAAACAACAAGAACAGCAAAGTGAACAGCCAGAAGCACAAGCACCACAGCAGCCAACTGAGCAGCAAAACGAGCAGCAAAATCAATCACAATCACAGCAGCTGAATGAATTTGAGCAGCAAGTGGTTGAATTGACAAACCAGGAACGTGAAGCACAAGGCCTTGAGCCACTCAAAGTCGATACAGAATTAAGCAAAGTGGCACGTGAAAAATCCCGCGATATGGCAATAAGCAACTATTTTTCACACGACAGCCCAAACTATGGATCACCATTTGATATGATGAAAGATTTTGGTATTTCCTATCAAACAGCTGGTGAAAACATTGCCAAAGGACAGACCTCACCAGAGCAAGTTGTGAACGGCTGGATGAACAGTGAAGGGCATCGTGAAAACATCATGAATTCAGACTTCACTCACATCGGTGTTGGCTATGTCGAACAAGGCAACCATTGGACACAACAATTTATTGGTAAGTAAACGTAAAAGGGACTGGCCTTAATGGTTCAGTCCCTTTTGTTTTTGCATTTTTCCTTGTCCATACATTGAAATCAATGCCACACCTATCGAAAGGATGACAAATACTCCGCCAACTGCTGCATTTTGTTCAACGGAAGCCCATTCAATGACAAGCCCGCCAATGAATGACCCACATGCGATACCGAGATGAAGGGCCGAGTTGTTAAGGCTTTGCTGTATATCCGACGTTTCGGGTGACAGACCAATCAAATAGCTCTGTGTCGCTGGAGACAACATCCAACTGAGCAGCCCCCAAATAACCAGGATAGCCAAAAACATAGGCAGCGAAAATGTCGTGTACGGTATGGCGAATATGACAAGACTAAATATAAGAGTGGTTGCGATAATGGTCTTCTTTGATCCCCATTTATCTGAGAGGGCACCACCGACCCCGCCGCCGCTTACTGCCGCAATGCCAAAAATCATATAAATGATACTGACCCAGGCGCCATCCACACCCAAAGTCGTTTTGGAAAAAGGTGTCAGGTACGCATATAGAATCGTATGGCCGGTCATAAACAGGAGGGTGATGGTTTGTCCGAAAAATATTCGCCGGTTTTTTAACGTAGCCAGTTGCTTTCTGATTGAACTGGAAGGTTTCGGCTCGACATGACCCATCAGAAAAAGCACACCAGCCATTGACAGAACAGTCAAAACTGAGATCAGCACGAACGGGGCACGCCAACTAAAGGCATTTCCCAATAGCAATCCGATGGGGAGACCAAGCACAATCGAGGCACTGACACCCATGGAAACAATCCCGATTGCCCGTCCGCGGTATTTTGGATGGACAATGGATGGTGCAATGGTCAGACATAATATAATCAGCAGTGATCCGCTTAGTGCTGATATAACCCTGCCAATAAAAACAACACTATATGTCGGGCTGAACACTGTCACCAGGTTTCCCGCAAGAAATACAGCGAGTGAAATAAGTGTCAGCCGCTTCCGTTCAATATGTGATGTCAGAATCAATAATATGGGAGCCCCAACAGCAAAAATTAATGAAAAAATCGTTATCAGGAAACCGGCTTGACCGAGACTGACGTTTAGATCAGCGGCTATCAGATCCAATATTCCGCCGATAATCAACTCGACCATTCCGACAACGAATGCGACAATCATTAAAAAGTAAACGCGTTTATTCATGTTATGACGCCTTTCTAAGTTTGCTCAAAACCCAATCGTACTCCCATTTGACTGAAAAAACAAGCGAAATTTTTATATCATTTCAGGGGACGCTTTCAATCTTAAATCGGCTGATTCGCCAATTTCTTCAAGTTCGACTCTTGCATCTGACCTCTGGAAAAACGAGGCTAGCCTTGAGTTTTTCTTATTATACTGTTTGTTTCTTTTCATAGGCCTCTTTCAGCGGTATAATAATAGTGATAATGGGAGGGGAGTAAAATGATCAGGAGTCTTAAAATTTATTTATATGCGGGAATACTGATAATCAGCGCCTGGTTTAAACTGCTCCGCGTAAAAATGAAACTGAATCAGTCCGGGACTTCCATCACCATGGATCACATTTTTGCCACACCAAAAAATGTGTCGCAAAAAATCATTAAAAAAACCAATTCAGCTATCCACGTAACCGGTCAGGAGAAATTGCCGGACGGTCCAGTACTGTTTATCGCAAATCATCAGGGGCTGTTTGATATTCTCGCCTTGCTGGGTCACTTGGGAAAGCCGGTTGGGTTCATTGCCAAAAAAGAGATAAAAAAACTGCCGGTTGTCAGCAACTGGATGAAACTTCTGCACTGTGTATTCATCGACCGGAGCGACCGCCGCCAATCGGTTAATGCCATTAATCAGGGAATTGCCAGTTTAAAAGCAGGGCATTCGATCGTTATTTTCCCTGAAGGTACAAGGGGCAATGGAAGTGAACTTAGTACCTTTAAATCCGGCAGCCTGAGGTTAGCGACAAAAGCGAAAGTTCCGATTGTGCCCGTAGCAATTGATGGCACATATCAAATACTTGAAGCCGGAAAAGGCAAGGTGGACGCTTCAACCATCAGCCTAACAATAAACGACCCGATTTATCCCGAGGTTTATCAGGACAAGAAACATGGGGAATTGGCTGAGGATATCCAGAAGGTCGTCGAACGGGCACTTCGCTCAAACGGGCGTACAAGTCAAGTCGAAACAACCAGTGAAACAGTGCCGCTCACTGACTAAGGTTTTCGTCATAGCGCCATCCTACCTGAAAACCTCAACATTTTTAAACAAATTATGAAGAATTCCGTGTCTTATAGGCATACTACGATTACGAGGTGATTGTATGGTTCAAGGGATAGCTAACTGGAATACCGGAGAGACACAGGAGTGGCTGCAGCAATATGTGGACGATTGGGTAGCTTTTTACCGGAAGCATACCAATGACGGGAATGTTGCCTCCTATATTCCAATTTTAGCGGAAGCTGATCCGGATGATTTGGGTATAACGATCATTGGCAATAATGGCCTGTCAGTACGTTCTGGTGATACGGAAATACCGTTCACATTGCAAAGCATTTCCAAGGCTATCACGTTCATCGTGGCCTGCATGGAACGTGGTGTTTCGTATATGCTTGATAACGTTGATGTGGAGCCGACCGGGGAAGCATTCAATTCCATCATGCACCTGGAGATGAAACCGGTCAAAAAACCGCTGAATCCGTTTAATAACGCTGGCGCAATCACGGTGACATCCACTTTGCCGGGTGATACATCGGAGGAGCGGCTTGAGCCGGTCTTTCAGCTGCTTGAGAAGATACTTGGATACCGCCCAAGTTTAAATGTTGACGTGTACGAGTCGGAAAGGGAATCATCAAACCGAAACCGGGCGATTGGCTACTATTTATTGGAAGTCGGTTTTTTGGACTCGGATTTGAATGCCACGCTGGAAACATACTTTAAACAATGCTCCATCAATGTGACGTTGGATGATCTGGCGCGAATTGGCCTGATTCTCGCCAATGACGGTATGGATCCGAAGAATGGTGAGGAGATGATGCCAAGACAAGTTGCCAGGCTAACCAAAGTGCTCATGCTGACGTGCGGTATGTATGACGCCTCGGGTAAATTTGCCACTTATGTCGGGATACCCGCAAAAAGTGGTGTGTCCGGCGGTATCTTAGCGGCTGTGCCACCAAGAGTCCGGGATGAAACGATGCCCTTTACAGACGGCTGCGGAATCGGTGTTTATGGTCCGGCCCTTGGGGATAAAGGAAATAGTATTGCCGGTACCCGTCTGCTCCGTCATATTGCGACACAGTGGGATTTGAGTATTTTTTAGATATTGAAATCGGCTGCTCGCCGATTTCAACCAATTTGACCTCTGACATCCTGCCTCTGAAAAATGAGGTGGGACCGAGTTTTTCCAAGGGAGGCGTGAAACAGATGTGTGGACGTTATACCTTACTCGCCGATGAAGTGGACATTTTACAGGCGTTCGGGATTGAACAGGCGATTGAGAATTATCAGCCAAGCTATAACATTGCACCTGGCCAAAATGTTTTGGCGATTATTCATGATGGCAAGGAAAAGCGTGCCGGCTATTTACGCTGGGGGCTTGTTCCATCATGGGCGAGTGATGAGAAAATCGGTTATAAGATGATCAATGCCCGCAGCGAAACAGCGCATGAAAAGCCGAGTTTCAAACGTCTGATGGCACGGAAGCGCTGTCTGATTGTCGCCGATAGTTTTTACGAATGGAAACATGATGGCGGTGAAAAACAGCCTAAACGGATCCAGACATCAGGCCGGGGATTATTTGCGTTTGCCGGACTGTGGGACAAATGGGAACAAGGTGATAAAAAACTTTTCACATGTACTATTCTGACAAAAGCGGCGACTGATTTTATGCAGGATATTCATCACCGGATGCCGATCATTTTGCCAAAGGATCAGGAAAATGCCTGGATTGAAGCAGGTGACCGGACACCGATTGAAGCACATCATTTCTTGGAATCATTGGAAACAGAAGACATGCAGGCTTATGACGTTGCGCGTTATGTCAATTCGGCGAAAAATAATGATGAGGGGTGTATTGCACCGCTTGTGTAATAGAGGATATTGGAATTTATGAATGGCTCCTATTATAATGAAAGCAGCAACAAGAATATAATGGGGGCAGGGTGTTGAATTTATGATACGTGTATTATTCATATGTCTTGGGAATATTTGCCGGTCGCCTATGGCAGAAGCCGTTTTCAGGGATTTGGTGAAACAGGAAAACCTTTCTGATAAAATCGAGGTGGATTCAGCGGGGCTGGGTCATTGGCATGTTGGGAATCCCCCGCATAAAGGGACAAGGGATATACTTGACAGACAGCGTATTCCCTATGACGGTATGAAGGCCAGGCAAGTACATACGCAGGATTTTGGCGATTTTAACTATCTTATCGCTATGGATGACGAAAACATCAGCGGCTTAGAGGAGATGGACAATAAAAATGCCGACATCACGGTTGCCAAGCTGATGGACTTTGTGGATAAAGCAGAAGATACCAATGTTCCGGATCCATACTTTACCGGGAAGTTTGACGGCACTTATGAATTAGTGTCAAAAGGCTGTGAGTCATTGTTAAATTCTATCAGGAATGAAAATAATATATAACGTTAAAGGAGCGATTTCAGATGGGTAAGCAAAAATTATGTTTAGGATTATTAATCGGCACTATTGCAGGAGGACTTCTTTCTTTATTGGATCGTGATGCAAGGCATTATGCAAGAGGAAAAATGTCGGCTGTCAAAAGCGGTTCATCCTATTATGTTAAACGGCCATCAGAAGCAGTCAAAAATGCAAGAGATGCATTCGGCCGTATTAATACACAATTCACAAATAGTGCCGATAATGCCATCAATGCACTGGAACAAGTGGAAAACACATTAGAACAGTTTACAGAATTCACTGAACGCGAAAGCCCATCGTCTTGAGACATGGGATGAAAGTGAGGTCAGATACAGAGCACCACAAAAGAAGGTTTTGTGGTGCTTGAAGTATCTGAAATGAACTAAGTTTAAAAGATTAAGTGTATTAAAAAGTTGGATAACAATCTGTAAATGACTCATGTGAGGGCGATAAAATGTGGCAGGAGACCAAAGATTTTGTTATTGTATTGTACCAACGTATAACAGATGATGATATTTTTGGGCTGGGCGCTCAGCTTGCCTATTTTTTATTGCTTTCCTTATTTCCTTTTTTGCTCTTTTTAATGACACTTGTCGGTTATTTGCCGCTGGATGCGCAAAACGTGACCGATTTTATTGAACGATACGCACCAGGGGAGATATCCGGGCTGATTAATGAGAATGTTTCCGAGCTTGTCAATAATCAAAGCGGCTCACTGTTATCAATCGGCGTCATTGGTACACTGTGGGCGGCATCAAATGCTATCAACGCCATTATGCGGGGGTTCAATCGTGCCTATGAAGTAGAAGAAGACCGCTCGTTTATCGTGACGCGGTTAATTGCCATTATTTTAACGATTGCAATGGTTTTAGTCATATGCATGGCCTTTTTGCTGCCTGTATTCGGGCGAATGATTGGTGAATACATTTTCGCATTTTTCGGATTGTCTGAGGGCTTTGTGAGTGTATGGCAAACATTGCGCTGGGTTGTGTCATCCGCGGTTATTTTTATCGTGTTACTGGCCCTGTATCGCATGGCGCCCAACATGCGCATTTATTTCAGGAATGTTGTCTGGGGCGCCCTGTTTGGGACAATTGGCTGGCAGCTGGCTTCTTTGGCATTTTCCTTTTATGTCAATTCAATTGGCAATTACTCGGCAACATACGGCAGTCTTGGTACGGTTATTGTTTTAATGATCTGGTTTTATCTGACCGGTATCATTATTATGATAGGCGGTGTGATTAACGCCATTTTAAGGAAAAAAATGATATCGGATTAATAAGCAGCTGTCACAGTGATGTGGCGGCTATTTTAATGTTTTTATGATTAGTACAGTCCAGTATATAATAAATATACAGAGT